>NZ_SETE01000003.1 GCF_004152935.1 Brumimicrobium glaciale | reverse complement strand
GTAATTTACCATTGATTTGGATTGGAGCTCTTAACCATTTACGTATTAAACGCATGGTTATCGGGCATTTTACCTTTTGATAAAGTAGGTTTAGAAGTAAGCAATGGTCTACTTCATCAAAGAATGTTTTCAAGTCAATGTCTACGATAAACGTAAAACCCTCATGGATATGTTCCAACGCTTTACCAACTGCTTGGCGTGCGTTTTTGTTGGGTCTAAATCCGTAGCTATTAACGCTGAATTCACTCTCATAATGTGGCATCAGAACTTGTGATACCGCTTGTTGCAACATTCTATCTGTTACTGTTGGTATTCCTAAAAGTCGTGTTTTACCATTTCCTTTGGGAATCTTTACTCCAAGAATGGGTTGAGCAAGGTATTCCATCTCCATTATGGAAGAATAAAACTGTGTTTTTCCTTTCCGAAAACTTTCGGTCAGTTCATTAACACTCATTCTGTCCACTCCTGCACTACCTTTATTAGCAATTACTTGCTTCAAGGCTCGTTGCACATTGTGAGGATGTAATACTCGTTCTATCATTCTTTTACTTTTAACCTGTTCCGCTTTCTCAAGGCTATCCCGTTAAACGGCATTCCGTTGAGAATTAGGAACCAAAATACGTTCAGTCCTTCCTTTGGTTGTGAGACCTCCGCTTCATTCATCGGCTCGTATCTCCAAAGTAATATGACCTCTGCTGACTTCTCCGTTTTGCCAACTCGTGACTTCGGAGACCTCCCTCGGTAAGGTAAATGTCCTTCCGTCTAACCCTGCGGAATCTACATAGCTGTACTTTTGTATTCGTTGGACTTCGCAATGATGTGCTTACTCATCCATACAACTATGCCTCTTATCCCGTTCCTGTTCGTCAGTTCAGACTTTTGTAGTCTCGCTTACTTCACTGCATGGATCGCTCCAAACCAGCTTGCGACTTACTAATGTTTCCAGGCGTTACCCCAGCACATGAGAGACTTACACTCTCTGGACTTTCTCACAACAAGTTGTGAGAATTTATTTATATTTACCATTCAAGGCACACACATGGCATATAACAAATAGGGCATTTCACGGGTTTCCGAAAGTTTATTACCTTTAACTAACACCGCCAAATCGTTGATTTGGCTAATTGAATAAAAATAAAAACAAACACAACGCTTTGGCTCAGTGGGTACTTGGAAGTTAATCTGTATCTTTCTGCCCTACTTGCCATATACCCAAACGTTACCAAACATTATGAAACTCATAAAACTCTTTATAATTCTATTTCTATTCATCTCTTGCGGTTATCAAGGCACGAACGTTAGTATTGAGCAAGAAACTGGATGGCAGAAACGATATGATACTTATTATGAAGTTGGCTCGGAAACTCCGTATTCGGGAATTTATATAAGTAAATCAAAAAATGATAATGTAACTGTTCAGTTTAAAAACGGAAAAATGGATGGAGACTTTCTCCGATTAAATAATAATGGAGATACTACAGAATATCGCCTTTACAAGAATGGACATAAAACAATTCAAATAGATTTTGGATATAAAAATGGTCAGAGACAATGGCGAGAAACAAACAATGAGAAGAAAGTAACTATCAATGATGAACAAATATTTGAAAAAATAAAATCTTTGATTCTCCTAAATGATTACGATAACCTTCAATCTTTTTTAAATTCTTACAATAACTATAAAACTGAATTCAGAATTTTAACAAGTCAATTCGGTCGTTTAAATTCTATCGAAATTATTGAAATAACTAATGTATTTGACTCTTATAATAAACGAGAAGATTTGAGAGCTCAAATGATATTCAATTATGAGGACATTAAACTCAGGACTTCATTACTAATTATAAAAGACTCAACTGGAAACCTGATAGGACAAGGGTTTGGAATTAAACCAGTTTCTAACGAATTAATACCTGACAATAAAATAACAGAAGTGATCGATATTCTAAAACATAAAGATGTTGATAGATTTTTATCAATTAAACACATTGATGAAAAACATAGACATGAAATAAAAGAATACTTAAATGATTTTGGGACGATATCATCAACATATCAATTCCTTAACACAGATTTTCTTTTGGGTGCAGAAATGATCTATCTAAAAAACTACTTGGTTGATATCGATGGAAAAAAACAAATTCTTACTCTTAGATATACCGCTATAACCAAAAATAATTTAGACTTGAGACTTTTCTATATAGCACCTCAGAGGAGTCCATTTAAAGTAATGCACTTTTAAATACGTTTGGTAACACAGCCTTTAACGGTCAGCCTGTGCAACCCTTCGATTTTTACATTAATGTATATCTAAAAGTTTGTATCTTCGTTAAACATTTAGCAAACAGACCGCCGCAAAGCCCCAAACGTTAGCTACAATTTTGAATACCGACAGTAATGAAGATAAATTTGAAATCAATATTTGGAATTAAACCGAAATCGACAGACAAATCATCAGTCGACAAGGACGAAATTGAATATGACAAGTACGTTGACTTTTACTATACAAACTTGATAAATTCGTTAATTCTTTTTTCGCTGACATCAAAAGAGTTGGAGAAACTCTCTGGACCCGTTTTTAATCCAATGACTGAACTCGAAGCTGAAATTGACTATGCTTTTACGCCGGTTTGTTTTGACATGGTTTTTCGTAATGAAATTATAAATAAATCTTTTAAAAACGAATTGCTATCATTTAAAAAATGGATAGACGACATTCCTTCTGAAATTTGGGAATGGGAATTAATTGACAATCATGAGATTTGGGTTGTAACAAGGCAAAAAGCAAATACTCTACTTGAAAAACTTGGCGTAACAAGTCGGGTTTACAATGACGACTATACAACCGTTTATGACAAAGAGGGAAACATAGTCAAAAAAGGGAAAAAACTTTAGCTAACACAGGTTTTGCGTCAGCCTGTAAAAACCTCCGATTTTTACATTAATGTATATCTAAATGTTTGTATCTTCGATAAAACATTTAAAAAACAGGCCGCCGCAAAGGCTCGAACGTTATCACACAATTAGAAAAATGATAAAGATTAAAAACATATTGTCTTCTATTTTTGTCGCTTCCATTTTATTTGGTTGCGGAGAATTCGAACCAAATGTTGATTTCGCTGAGCCAATTAAAGGTCGGACAATCAATTTGTCTAATAAAGTTGGCGAATCTTTCCAAATAGTTAGGGGAAATGACACTATTAAATATTCCTTATATTTCGACAAATCAACTGATTACAATTATTTAGTTAAATCGGACACAGACACAGTATTTATTGGAACAGTAACAAAGAGAAATGAACTTTTCCTACTTAATCGACCTCTCAAAAATGAGAAATTCGCCATTCACGCTCTACTATTCACTGACTCAACTGTTACAGGACTTGAAACTGAATGGCTACAATCAAGCATTATTAAAAGTAGACTTGATAGCGGTCAGTATGTAAAACTGATTGCTGACACAGTTGGAGTAAATACCATTCAAGCAAAGAAAAAAGATGGAAAAGAAATATTTAGATTTGTTATTGAACAACTTGAGCCTGAAAAGTTGATTTCATACGAACTTGATTATTCTGAAAAGGACACCCTAATTCCTAAATCAGAGAATCAAATAATGACAGAAATAGTATTGATTAAAAAAGTATATCCAAACCCATTCACTGACAATATAACAATCGAATTATCTGAAAAAGCACCTTACATTTTTAAAGTATTTGATATAAATGGGAAACATATCAAGACATCAAAACTGAATACCGATAATATGAAAATGGAATTACCAAACTTGAAATCAGGTTATTATATATTGAAAATATTGTCCTTAAATTCTGAATTATTAGATGAAATAAAACTCGTGAAAAAATAAAAAAGTGGGTAACACAGCCTTTGACGGTCAGCCTGTAAAAACCTTCGATTTTTACATTCATGCAAATCTAAATGTTTGTATCTTCGAGTTAACATTTAGCAAACAGACAGCACGCAAATCTTAAAACCCTTATCAAATCAAAAACCCTAAAAAATCAAATCTATTCTCCTATCAAATACAATCCCAACCGAATTTTCCAATAAGGCATTTTTTCCTCAAAAAATTCAAAATAAGGTTTTAGTCCTTCTTCCTCTGGGAATTTTAGTTTGGCTTGTTTAATGGCATTAATTTCATTTTCCGAAATGTATTTTTCTACATCAATATTTTCTCCTTCTTGGTGTTTCTTCATCAGATGTCCATAAATAGTATCTTCTTTTAGATTGCGCTGCAAAGCTATTTCTGAGATAGACAACCCTTTTTCAAAAAGCATATATGTTTGATCTTGAGTGGGTACTTTTTGATTTTGTTTATTCTTATTGTCTTCTTCCAGATGTGTTTTAATCGCAGTTAAAAAGCGTTCGCCATATTTAGATTTTTTCGCTTCTCCAACACCGCTAACTTGCATAAATTCAACATTATTTTTTGGTAGAATCACTTCCATATCTTTGAGCGCTGCATCACTAAAAACAATATAAGCAGGCACATTTTCTTCTGTAGCTATTTGTTGTCTCAGTGTTCTTAGTTTTTCAAATAAACCATAAGATTTGGTGGCTGCAACACGTGCTTTTTTAGTCCTTTCTTCTTTAGGTTTTTGTTTTGCTAGCTTCACTTGTTCGTCCTCAAAAAGAACTTTCTTTGCCAAAGGAGTGAGTAACAAACGTCCATTTTCATGAAAACGAATCTCTAAAATCCCTTGGTTAATCATTTGAATAATATATTGTTGCAACTCTATCCAAGAAACATCGCTTGCTTGTCCGTAAGTTTTTATATTTTGATAACTCTTATTAAAAACAGCAGAAGTTTTTGCTCCTCTTAAAACATCTACGACCATACCCAAAGCTTCATTTTCTTTTAGTCTTGCAACAGCTGAACAAACTTTTTTAGCCAAGATAGTTCCATCAAAATATTTAGGAGGGGTTTTACAAATATCGCAATTGCCGCAATCTTCAGAAATATATTCACCAAAATAACCCAGCAAGACCATTCTTCTGCAACTTAAAGCTTCAGAAAACTGTTGCATCCGCTCTAATTTCGCCAATTGAAACTTTTCGGTAGGTGTGTCTTTTAGAAATTGACGCAATTGAATAACATCAGCAAAACTGTAGAACAAAAGTGTATGCGCTGGTAAACCATCCCGTCCGCTTCGTCCAATTTCTTGATAATAACTTTCTATATTTTTGGGCATATTATAATGAATTACCCAACGCACATTGCTTTTGTCAATTCCCATTCCGAACGCTATTGTCGCCACGATAATCGGTGTTCTATCATTCACAAAATCATCCTGTATTTGATTGCGTTCCGCAGTTTGTATTCCCGCATGGTAAGCTTGTGCTTTATATCCCTTGTCTATTAATTTTTTCGCAACAGTTTCAGTTCCTTTTCGACTTAAACAATAAATTATTCCACTTTCATCTGGTTTCGATTCTAAAAATTCCAAGATTTGCTTCAATCTGTCTTGTCCTGGACGAACTTCGAGGTAAAGATTTTTTCGGTCAAAAGAAGACACATGCTTTTTTGCATTTGGAATATTCAATTGATTGAGAATATCATCCTGTGTTGCATGGTCTGCCGTTGCAGTAAATCCAAGAATAGGTGATGCTGGAAACAATGCTTTCAGCGTTCCTAATTCTGTATATGCAGGTCTGAAATCGTGTCCCCAAGAAGATATACAATGTGCTTCATCAATAGCGATGAGACTTATTGTTATTTTGCTAAAGTAAGACTGAATAATCGGTAAGGTTTCAGGGGAAATGTACAATAGTTTTATTTCTCCTTTGACTAATTCAGACAGCACTTTTTCTCGCTCGCTTTGTTCTTGGGTGCTGTTATAAAATTCGGCAGCAATACCATTTGCTTTTAAGGCATCTACTTGATCTTTCATCAATGCGATTAAGGGCGAAATTACAATTGCTGTTCCTTCCAATAAAAGAGCAGGTAATTGAAAACACAAAGACTTTCCTCCTCCCGTCGGCATAATAGCTAAGAGGTCTTTTTTGGCAAGAATATCATCAATTATTTTTTCTTGATTAAGACGAAAACTGTCATAACCAAAATAGGACTTTAAATGCGATAGGATTTTTTCTTTTGTAATCATATTTTCAAATAATGTTTAATGGTAAATTATTAATGTTTAACGAGCGTTGGTTATAATTATTAATGTAATCGGTTTGATATTGAATTTCTAGTGTGTCGAAATTGAGGTTGTTTTTTCTAAAAAAAACGTCCAGCGCAAACGCGTTAATCATTACACCTTAAACATTAATAATTAAAAAAGTCTAGCGCAAACCCTTTAATGTGTTCTGATTATCAAAGATGCAATCGCAATGAAAATCTATTTGGTCATTAATTATTTACTTTCGATTGTTATCGGATGTAAACGTTTAAATTCGAATATAATGATTAATTATTAACTGTTTGACAATTGGAATTTTAACGCAGTAGAGATTGAGATTAATTTTTCTAAAAAAAAGCATCTAGCGCAAGGCGTTAATCAATTAAACATTAAAAAAAGTCCAGCGCAAACACGTTAACCATCCGATCCCTATCGGATAAACATTAAACATTAATAATTAAAAAGCGTCCAGCGAGAAATCCCGTTAATCATTAAACCTTAATAATTAAAAAAAAATCCAGCGCAAACACGTTAATAATTACACTTAATCATTAAACATTATTTAAAAACTTACTTTTGTGGCAATTCCAAAAAATAGTTTGGCATAAATTATGAAATGAGAATTCAAAATTATCACTATGAAAAAGATTTTACTCACATCGGCACTATTAATCTTTGTCCTTTTCCAAGGATACGCGCAAAGATTCGATTACGAAAATACTTCTAAAATATTCTTCGGATTAAACATTGGTAGCGTTTGGCATACATCAGATGTTGAAAATGCAAAAAACCGTTTCCCATTAGGCGCAGGTCTAGTATTTGGAGGTTCTATCAATCAAAACTACGGTAATGCAGTATCTTTTGATATCCGCTTTAGGTATTTAGGTGGGACTTGGTATGGAAAAGACAGTGATACTACTAGCACTATTCAAAATAACTATGCCGTAAAACCACTGTATGATACTTTGGGATATACTGTTCAAAATTTTAGAGCAGCCCAACATCGATTTGCTTTAGAGCTTTCTATGCATGCCAATCGATTCAAAGAAAGAACAGGATTTGATCCTTATATTTTTGGTGGAATTGGATTTACTGCTTCTACAACAAAAGGAGATCTATTAAAAAGTACTGGCGGAGTTGATGAGCAAGGAATTTATCCTTACGATCAAACACAAAACGGAAGTATTATTGATGAAAAATATGAAACACTTTTAGACATTAATAAAGCCGGAGACGCATATACAAAAGATGCTTTTGATGTTAAAGTACTCCCAAGTCTTGGAGTTGGAATAGGTTATTATTTCAACAATAGATTCTCTATGGGAATTGAGCACAAAACAACTTTCGTGATGGATGACTATTTTGATGGAACAACGGTAAATCAAGATGGCCAATCAAGTAAATTATTTGAAAACGATCTTTATCATTATACAAGTATCTATTTCAAATGGTACCTCCGTGGCAGTAAAAATACGTATACTAATCCAAGAGGTGATACACCTGTTGATCCACAGCCTCAAAACCCAGATATTGATCCAGTTCGAAGAGATAAACCAATTGTAGATTTTTCAAATCCGCAAAACACACCGCATAGAACGAACGTACCCACTTTTGATTTAAGAGCAAATGTGAGAAATGTAAGCAGTGCAGATTGGATTACTTTCACTCAAAATCAAAACAGATCTACTTCATTTAATTTTAACCCGCAATCGAATGTTTTTCAAGCCAATGTAAGATTGGTTCCTGGTTTAAACACTTTCTTTATTAAAGGAGAAAATCAATTTGGAAAAGCTAGAGATTTGGTAGAGATTTATTATGATGTGGAAGTGCGTGAAAATCCACCAATAGTTAAGATCACAAATCCTTCTGCAAATCCATACATCATAAATCAGTTAACGTATAATTTGAAAGCGGACATTAGAAATATCAAAGCTAGAAATCAAATTACAGTAACTTTTAATGGACAAAATGTATCGAACTTTAATTTCAGTGAAACAGGAAGTAATAATTTTTCTATTCCATTAAATTTAAGAGGTGGAACAAACACGATAAGAATTGAAGCAAGAAATAATTTTGGAATGGACAGCGATGAAACGGTCATTATTTATGAGCGCGAAAATATTGGAAATACAGGTTTTCCACCAGTGGTAAACATCCTAATTCCGAATGCTAATCCTTATACGACAAGTCAATTGAATGAAAATATTGTTGCTAAAGTGGAAAATATTATCGCTAAGCAAAATATTGAAGTGCGTATTAATGGCGTTCAGACATCTAGCTTTTCTTTTAACAATACGAATGGTCGTGTTCAATTTAATGCTGGACTAAACGCTGGAACAAATACAATTCGAATAAGTGCCAACAATGAATTTGGAAATGCTTTTGATGAAACACAAATAATTTATCGCCGCGGAGAACAAGGAAATAACTTGCCTCCAATTGTGGATATTATCACACCAAGCTCAAGTCCATACACAACTGTTCAAGCTTTTGAAAACATAACTGCAAGCATCAACAACATTGAAAGCAAACAACAAGTTGAAGTACGTGTAAATGGTGTTTTGACTAATAATTATGCTTTTAATCGTTTACAAAACAGCACAACGCACCAAGTTCAATTCAATGCGGTTTTAAACTTAGGAAGCAATACAATTAGAATTAGTGCAAGCAATAACTTTGGAAATGATTTTGATGAAACGCAAATAATTTACAGAAAGAAAGTGGAATCAACTCCTCCAACTGTTCAAATTGTAACGCCAAATGTGAATCCGTTCACAACCAATCAAGCAAGTGAAACAGTTATTGCCAATACTAATTTCATAACTACAAAACAACAAGTTGAAGTGCGCGTGAATGGTGTTCAAACAAATAATTTTACTTTCTATAATGGAACAAAACAAGTTCAGTTAACAGCTGGATTAAATGTGGGAACAAATACAATTCGCATAAGTGTAAATAATACTTTTGGAAATGATTTTGATGAAACACAAATAATTTACAGAAAGAAAGTGGAATCAACTCCTCCAACTGTTCTAATCATTACGCCAAATGTGAATCCGTTCACAACCAATCAAGCAAGTGAAACGATTGTTGCAAATACTAATTTCGTAACTACAAAACAACAAGTTGGAGTGCTCGTGAATGGTGTTCAAACAAATAATTTTACTTTCTATAATGGAACAATTCAGTTAACAGCGGGATTAAATGCGGGATCAAATACAATTCGCATAAGTGTAAATAACCCTTTCGGAAATGATTTTGATGAAACTCAGATTATTTATAGCAATGGTGGAACTCAAACTGGAAAAATTCCAACAGTTGATATTCTTACGCCAAGTGTGAATCCATTTACAACAACGCAAATAAGCGAGAACATTGTTGCTCATGTAGATAACATCAACAGCGTCCAACAAATTGAAGTGCTAATTAACGGAGTTTCAACCAATAGTTTTATACTTGAAGCGGTAACGAGTAATGTACTTTTCAGCGCTGGACTAAATCCAGGAACGAATACTGTTCGTGTGTTAGCGACCAATAATTATGGAAATGCTTTTGATGAAACGATAATCATCTACAGAAAAAAGGCAGATCCGAAACCTCCTGTAGTGACTTTTATGTCTCCTTCAGCTGGTCAAAAATCAGTTATTCTAGCTGAATTTAAAATGATTGCACAGGTTGAAAACATTAGCTCTAAAAATGATGTCGAAGTGTTTTTCAATGGAACGGTTGTAAATCCAAATGATTATAACTTCAATACGCAATTAAAAACTGTAAATTATTTAAGCAATCTGAAATTTGGAATTAACACCTTTATTGTAAAAGCAACAAACACTGACGGAAATCATCAAGCTACAGGAAAGATTGAAAGAGGACGAAAAATAATTGAAGAAGCAGAACCTTGCATCAAACCCGTAATGCGCAACACTGCACCAAAAAATGAATTCACTAAATTGGTGAAGAATCAATTCATTGTCCGTGGTTATTTGGAAAACATCAATAAATACAACCAAATTGAGGTTTTCATTAACGGAAGCAAGATGGATGGATATACATTTAATGAAACATCAAAATCTTTTACGCATCCAATAAAACTGTATGAAGCTAAAAGTATTTATCTCATTAAATTAACTAATGAATGTGGAACAACAGAGAAACAATTTATTTTCATGTATGAATCTGTTGAAATTTGTGGAGTGGACATAGAAATGATTAATGCAAGTTCTGAATTTTGTTTAATTACACCAACAGGAACTGTTTTAAGCGGTGATTTAATTTCAAATCAAAACTTTAGTTATAAAGGGAAAGCTTCTTCTTTATATTTTAAAGCAAATAAAAACGGTAAAGCAATTGTTAATGGTAAAACATACAATTTAGTGAATGGAAACTATTATCATTTTGCTGGAATTATAACAGTTGACATCTCAAAAAACAAATCTGGATCTAATGGAAAATGGAATGTTTGTGTAGAATCAGTTAGAACACCATTATCTGGAAAAGGAAGCACTAAACCACAGAATCCATGTGCTAAACCTGAGATTACCAAACCAGAAATTGTTAAGCCAAGACCCAATGTTAGAGAAAAACCTGAGACAGGAAAACCTAATTTTGAGAAACCAAATACCAGAAGCAAACCAAACACTAGGCAAAAACCGACTATAAATACAGAAGGTTCTGAAGGAGGAGCGACCACTCCAAATACAGAAAACAATAAAATAGTAGTCCCTAGGAGGAGAGGAGCAATTTAGTAATTATAAACTGAACCACTATGGACTGAAAGTACCATAGGTTCATTTGAAAATAAAATTCTATATCTAGCGAAATGTTTTAGACGTTAGATTTTTAGACGTTAGACAAAAGACAAAAAGTCTAAAATCTAACATCCAAAATCTATTGTTTGGTTTAAAAATATTTAGAAGCTAAAGAGAGATGCACTAAGATGAATAGTTTTAACTATTTCTGAGACCAATAAATCCTTCAATTGGAAATTAAGAGATCCTAACAGGTCTCTTTTTTATTTGTTAAAAATTTTCATATATTCGTACTCAAATTTTAAATTTATTAACATCGCCTAAAGCTATATTTGCTTGCCATGCAACCTTATTTTGAGCAATAGCGTCTAAACTAAAAATATACATTATGTTAAAAAAAATCATTATGTTTTTCCTTATTTCTGTAACCTTCTATGGTTATTCACAGGAAAACCACGACAAGCGACTACTTGAAAGATATTCTAACGAAGAATTAACAAGTCTGCAAAACAACAATCCTGAAGAATATGAAATCATTGTCCATGCTTTAAAAGTGGGGATTTCTATTGGTGATATACAAGAAGGAAAGGGAAAAGAGATTATTTACAACGGAGAAATCGACAAGGACCCAAATCTAGAGCATACTTATATTAGTTTGGGCTTAGAATTGAAAGATAATGCTTACCAATATTATAAGTTCAAAGGAACAAATAAAATGGTAATTGTTCGTCCAAAGAATTTAATCACTCAAATCAAGTAAAGATGAAAACAATATATACTCTTTTAATCCTATTATTGTCCACAACTTTAACGTTTGGACAATTTAATATTACAGGTCCTAATTACCCACCAGCCAATCCAGTAAACTGTGCAACCACCAATGATATTACTGCGGTAAACTTTTTTGATGATGGAGGCGCAGGAGCAAATTACGCACCTGGCCAAAATAATGTTGTAACCATATGTCCACAAACCGGCAGTGGAACACCAAAGATTCAAGGTTCATTTGGAGGTACAGGCTTCCCTTGGGATGTTCACGCAAGTGATACATTAATTGTTTATGATGGGCCTAATATCAACTCTCCTGTTCTTGGAAAATACAATAACGCTAATGCACCAACAGGTTTTGGAGCAGTGGCTTCATGGAGCAATACTTCGGGTTGTTTAACTTTTCAATTTAAAACTGATGGTGCAAATCAAGCAGCTGGATGGCAAGCAAATATTTCTTGCGTCTCACCACCTCAAGATATGATATTACACATTGAAGGGTTTATAAACACCTCTTCAACAAACGATTTATTCCCTCTAGATACTGGATATGTGGATATTTGTCAAGGTGACTCTGTTCTATTTGTAGCAAAACCAATTTTTCCATATTCTGGAGCTGGATATTCTCAAACCCTAACTAACGTGACATATTTATGGGAGTTTAGTGATGGAACAGTAGGTCCAGATAACGATAGTGTTTGGTATGTTCCCAACGGAGAAAATGGAATTTTTGTTGGATTAAACATTACAGATTTATTCCCACACAATGCATCTATGAGTGCGAAAGTTAGAATTAGTACTACTCCTATTTTTAATACATCTGGACCTATGGAAGATTCTGTCTGTTTTGGTTTAACGACAGAACTTACAGGAGGAGTAACAAACACTGATACTTCAGGTGTGAATATTCCACCAAATAGCTTCCAATTAGGAGGTAACTTTGCAGGATTAACATTCTTACCCGATGGATCCAATAATGAATACACAACAGACATTAACATGAGCGGGTTCCCTCCAGGATCTGTTGTAACAACATCAGCAGACGTTCAACAAATGTGTGTGACTATGGAGCACAGTTTTTTAGGTGATTTAGAAATGTGGTTGGAATGTCCTAACGGAACAGAGGTACTTATATTTAATTCTTACGCTGCTGGTGGAGTATATCCTGGCGGTTTTGGAGGAGGAGGTACTTATCTTGGAGAACCGCAAGATTTTGGAACTGGCCCAGGTAATGGATATGAATACTGTTTCTCCTCTGTAAATAATAACTGGGGAACATTTGCGACTGACTATCAAGCAAATGAAATCCCTACTCCACCAGGTGCACCATCACCAGGTACTACTGTAGATCCTAATGGGATTTATGCTCCAGAGGCATCATTTGCTGGATTTGCTGGTTGTCCTTTAAACGGTGCTTGGACGCTTCACGTTTTAGACAGCTGGGGTGGTGATGATGGATATATTTTCGAATGGGGGATTTACTTTGAACCATCTTTATATCCAAATAACGAAACTTATCAAAATTCAATTGTAGATGCATTCTGGACACCAGATCCAACAATGGTTTCTAATCCTGCTAATGATACAGTTGTTTTCGTTGAACCTCCAGGAATTGGTGATTACTTATATACTTTTAATGCAACTGATGATTTCGGTTGTTCTTACGATACAACTTTAACTTTGCATGTATTGGATACTATAATTAATGTAACAACTTTTGATAAATCATTAGTTTGTAAGACAGACAGTGTTATGTTAAGAGCTAAGGCTACAGGAACTGTTTCTCCTTTTGATTTTGCTTGGCAAGGTGGACAAGGAACTGATTCAGTTATGGCTGATACAGCTTATTACAATGCACAAACCAACGGCGTGTTTAATTACTTGGTTACTGTAACAGATGGTTGTGGTTTCTCTGTAGAGGATACCGTCGTCTTAACAATGAATCAAACCTTAAATATAGACAGCTTGATTCAATATATTGCCGACTGTGGTATGGATAATGGAGCCGTCTCAGGAATGGGTAGCGGATTTACAGGAACTCCAAAATATAAATGGAAAGGACCTGGAACAACACAAGACAGTATTACTGCTTCGGTTTGGGCAAACAAACCAACAGGATGGTATTACTTTACAATTAAAGATAATGTTTGTATTGTTAAAGACAGTATATTCTTAGAGCAGAATCCGCCTCCAGTAGCAGACTTCACAGCGACTCCAAATCAAGGTGCGTCGCCACTTTATGTAACTTTCGTTAACAATTCTGATCCTGGAACAACTTATGATTGGGATTTC
Source organism: Brumimicrobium glaciale (assembly GCF_004152935.1). GTDB lineage: Bacteria > Bacteroidota > Bacteroidia > Flavobacteriales_D > Crocinitomicaceae > Brumimicrobium > Brumimicrobium glaciale. The sequence continues at coordinate 613,684 of NZ_SETE01000003.1, read as the reverse complement.
GGAAATGGTACAGGAAATACTGTTAATGATTTAAGCGATCAAAATTCAACTTATGTGGATGAAGGTGTCTACACAGCAACTCTTGAAATTACTGAAGGAGCTTGTACTGATGAAACAACAAGAGAAATTAAGGTTTTCTTGCCTATGACTTTTGATGAACCAAATGTATTTACACCAAATGGTGATGGAGAAAACGATTTATTTACTATCAATGCAGAGTATGCACTTTCAGTAGAAATCGTTATCGTTAACAGATGGGGTAATGTTGTATTCGAAAGTACAGACATTAATTTTGCTTGGAATGGTAAGGTGAATAACTCTGGAGCTGATTGTTCTGACGGAACTTATTTCTACCAATTTAAAGTTGTTGGAAGTGGAGATCAAGCCGCAGAAAAACAAGGATTTATTCAGTTAGTAAGCGGAAAATAAGATTTAAAACAAATCATTTAAAATATAAAACGAGGAGCACAATTTGCTCCTCGTTTTTCTTTGGATTTAATTATTTACTACATTTAGTAAAAATCAATACTATGGAAAACAATAAGGTAACTTTTCAATTTATCAGTGAGCCTTCAGATGTAAATTTTGGAGGAAAAGTGCATGGTGGAGCGGTTATGAAATGGATTGACCAAACAGCCTATACTTGTGCAAGAACCTATTCCTGAACTTATTGCGTGACCGTTTATGTTGGAGGAATTCGGTTTATAAAACCAGTTAGTATTGGAGATATAGTAAAGGTGGATGCAACCGTTATTCATACGGGTAACACAAGTATTCATATCGCAGTGGATGTGTTTTCTCGCCATATTGCGGACCCTGAATATAAAAAGACCACACATTGCGTAATTGTATTTGTTTCAGTTGATCAAAATGGAAAACCACAACATGTAAAACCTTGGATTCCTAAAACTGAAGTGGAGAAGAAGTTTTGTGAATACGCTCAGACTTTGACGAAATTAAGAGATTCTATTTCAAAGGAAATGAAACCGTTTTTTTAAGAATGGGGTTATAATATGATTTGGGGGCTTCTGGATGATTTAAAAATTTAAATAAAATGCCTGTCGCGATCTTTACCAGTAAATTCATTATTTTAGTGTTATTTCCGATAAAATAGTTATACGCTGTAATGGCACGCGGATGACACTGATACTTCGGCGGGCTCAGCAGAACTGCAAGCAACGCGGATACTCACGGATTTTTCACTTATGGTGAATTCGGATAAACGCGGATTGCTTTGGTCCGTAATAGTAACTATTTCCTTACCATTAAATAATATCATATCTAATTTCTTAAGAGAACCTAGTGTGCTGTTAAAGAATTAAATTGTAATTCTAGACTTACTGGTAAAGTATCCGATAAGCATTTTAAATAATACTGATTTTTTTAAATTATACGAGCGTATTTTCATACGTTTTCAAATCATAAATACTTATTCCCTATGGATTAACGCGGACGTATTACCATACTTCACTACGGATCAATACAATTTAATTTATTAAAATCAAATGATAACTGAAAGCTTTAATTGGAATACTAACTACCATATCCCGTACAATTCCTTTTTTCAAAAGATTAAACTCCTCTTCTGATGAAAAAACATAATTTTTCCAATCATTATTTTTGAATGATTTGTTGATTGGATATTTCCAATGATAAAAGGCGATAGCTTGATGGTAACTGAGCAGTGAGACGATATTGTAATTCTTATTTTTTATTGAAATTATGGGAAGCATAACATCGATTGTATCCAAATCATATAAATCATCTTTTTTTGAATTGTAGTAATCCGCTGAATAATCGTCATTAGAAAAGTTCGAACTTTGCCTTTTAGCATCCATTTCAATCAAAATATGAGGTATTCCAGCCATAATCAATCCATCATTGAATGTTTCAATTAAGTTTTCAACTTCAGAATTATTCTTTTTAATACGAGAAGTATAATTTAGATTACGATAATATCTATTGCGGATTCTGTCTAAAGAATAAGGTTCACCATGAATTTGACTGAAATAGAAATAATCGAAAGCATACTTTTTGTCATCTAAATACCGAAAAGCTTCTTTAATATCATAAAGGTTAAAATACAAATATTCCCTCAATAAGGAATCTTCAACATATTCCAAAAAGGATTGATATTCGTTATTTAAAATCTCCCATTGTCCTATTAAATCTTCCTTTTTAATAGCATAATCGATATTCAAATTCTTTTCGATTGGTTCAATTTTGACTTTTGAATCAATTCCATTTGATTTTAAAAGAGTCGTTAATCTATTCTTTTCCCAGCTTAAATAACCATCAATATTTTGATTTGATAAACCTACCGCTGGATTGTTCGTATTAAAATCCAAATATCTTTTTGCAATAACATTTATCACGTCATTTGGATGTAGGGAATTTTCAGCGATTATCCAATGATTTAAAAGAGTGGAATAAATATTCTGAGATTCGGGAGACCGATAAAATAAACTTCTATCATCAAAAGTGTAAGGAGCATATTGCAGATACCTTTTCCAAAAAGGAACTATGATAGGAAATAAAAGAGGTTCGAGAAGCTTGTTTTGATATAAAACTTCTTTTAACTTTTCATCACTTCGATTAAGACTGTATTCATTTCTCAACTTTTTTCGCTCTGATCCATTTGTGGTTTTTCTTTGTTGATTTGTTAGCTTCAAATAATCAAGCGCATCAGTATCTTTTTCTATGTTCAAAAATATAAGCTCAAATGCTACTGAATCACGGACATCTTTTTGGTATTTTTGATAATCTTTGACTGAAATAAAGTCTTTCTTTTGAAATTCAAAACCTCTTTCATTTGATTGAATATTGTAATCAGTTCCAAAAACAGATTTTAAAACATCCAGTGTTTGTCCATGAGAGAAGCAAACGGTGTGACTCAAAATAATAAGTAGCGTTATGATTTTCATTATTCTATTTAAATTAATTTCAAGTGTCAAGATCAATTCTAAGGACGCTGATTGTAACGGTAATTTATGATGAAAGTTACATTATAACTGATCCACAATCTCCGTGTAAAAATCTATCAGCGCCTTTACAGCTCCTATTTTATCATTTAGTTGTAAATGGTATTCTGTATTTATACATTGAGCTCCTACAATTCTTTCGACTTTAATGGTGGGTTCGAAAAGATTCTCTTTGGCTATTTGTTCCATTCCTGATTTGATTAACTCTTCTTGCAAATAGTTTTTAAATTGGCTATTGCTACAAGCTATATCAAAATAATTTTTCCTTCTGGAAAACAGGTTTTTCCAGTGATTGCGTGCAGTAATTTCAAATTCAGGAATAAACCCTTTTTTGATTTTCATTTTTACAGTAGCCACATTACTTGTTCCATATTCGTTAAACACCACAATGTGATGATTTTTATAAGGAACAGTGACTGTAAATTTACTGACTGTGATAAACACCCCAGTTCCAATGACTTTAACCTTGGATTCCTGATGCTGTAATTGCGCACCTTTGAAAGATTCTGTTAGTACTTTGTATTGGTCAATCACAATTACTTTGGTTTTTTGATGTTTATTTTACGAAAGCTAAATTGCAACATCAGTCTATTTTCGTATAATTAAAGTTATGAATATTTCGTTTACTACAAAAGAGGAATCCAAAAAAACCAAAGAGGAGCGATTTTTAGCTTTAACTCCTTCGGAAAGGCTAATGGAATTTATCAACTCTATGTCCTATTTTGAGCAATTTCACTCCAAGTATGTGAGGAAAAAAATGGTAATTTCGTAATTGTTTTAAATCAGAACAAAGATGGAGGACTGGAGTAATAGTATTTTAAAATTCTACGAATTAGCACAAAAAGAAGAGCTTAGAAAGACCTCTTGGACATCCATGGGTTACAACGATTAAAAACAAAAGAATAGGCCAAGGATTAAACCTAACTACTTCCTTTTATTCCATTTAAACTTTCTGTTATTCACCATAATAAATCTAACATTAACAAATAGCTGATTGGTCTCAGTGAATATTTTTGATGGTGTTAAAAACATATATCCCGCTCTGATGTGAAGTCCAAAAAGTTTATAACCGATAACTGGAGAAATACCATAACGTTCTGCTTTAAAATTGGACCGCAGCGCCACATCAAATCCATAAGTTAAATCTAAACGACTTGGTTTGTGGAAATAGCCTGCATTGAAACCTAAAGCATTATTTGGAATGTTATACTCTAGTCCAGCATGCAATCCGTGTGTTTTTGGTTTTCTGAAATTAATGTCTTTGTATTGAAATTCCATTCCAATTTCTCCAACAGTATAAAGTCCTCTTTGAAGTCCGATATATGGTCCCATTTTTCTAACGCTTGGTTCCAGTAGCGGTTTCTTATCTGATCTTTGAGCGGAAACAGGGACGCTTAAAATCATTAAGCCAAGCAATATTAATAGATGAAATGTTCTTTTCAATTTTGTAATTCATTCGTTTTCAAAGAATCCTTGTACTGCTCTTTTAGCATTTTCAAATCTTCAATTGATAATCCTAAACTATCTGCATTTCTTTTGAGTTCCTGAATATCGTCTAAATTCATATCGTATTCATCAAAAAGTTTGTCATTTACGCTATTCTTAAGCCAAATCGTACTTTCTTCAATGGCTGGAATCGTAGCAGATGCTGTTAATTTTACCGGATTATATAAATATGACTCTTCCTTTACATCAAGTGGAATAAAGCTTCCTCTTTCGTCATAAGTTTCAATGAGTATAATCAAAATAGATAACGTGTAAAGCATTTTGATTACACCAAAAAACAGACCTAAAATTTTATTGACTGGGCTAAGATTAACGACTTTCAGCATGCGTTCGATCATTTTTCCAGCAAAGTAAACCATTGCTCCAACAGCTAAAAAGGTCAAAGTAAATGCTACCACAGGCAAATATCTTCCTTCAATATTGATTTTATCTTTGATTAAGTTTGATGTCCAATCAGAAAAATGAATGCCGGCATAAATCCCAACCAATAAAGCCAGTAAAGTAAAAACCTCAATGATTAATCCTTTCCTAAACCCTATCCAAGCGGCATAAAGCAAAGGCACTACAATGACAATATCAACAAAATTCATAACGCTAATTTACAATACATTAAAATAACTGTAAACCTTACTTTAAAATGTTGCTAACAATAGACCTTTGATTCGTTCTGTTTTACCTTGACTCTAGACTTTTTTTTAGATATTTATTAAAAATTGAACAGCTCCAAACTATAAGCATTTTAGGTTTAAAAGAGTATAAAATACTATTACTATCCAAATATCTAGATGTTAGCTGTAAATATAGTTAGAAACAAAAGCTAATTGCACTAAAGCGTATAGCTTTAACTAATTATGAGCCCTATAAATATTCAGTAAAAACCAAAAAATCAGAACGTTCTTACTATTCGATATTTGTAAAAACCTGCTGGATATCGTCATCATCTTCAATTTTATCCAACAACTTCTCAATTTCTAAAGTTTCGTCTTCATCTAAATGAATTGGTGCGGTTGAAAATCTCTTTAAGCCAGATGTTGAAACTTCGATATTCTTTTCCTCCAATGCAGTTTGTAGCGTTCCAAAGCTGGTATAGTCACCATAAATTGTGATTAAACCCTCTTCATCTTGCTCAATTTCGGCTAATCCAGCATCAATAAATTCTAATTCAAGTTCTTCGATATCTAATCCCTCAGATTTTTCAATTTCGAAAACAGCCTTACGGTCAAACATAAATTCAATTGAACCATTTGGAACAATTTGTCCGCCCGCTTTATTGAAATATGATTTCACATTGGCAACCGTTCTGGTTGTATTGTCTGTAGCACATTCAACATACATCAAAACTCCATGTGGTGCTTTTCCTTCATAATTAACCAACTCATAGTTTTCAACATCTTTCGATTGTGCCCTTTTGATTGCTTTTTCTATATTGTCCTTAGGAACGTTTTTAGCTTTAGCATTTTGAATTGCTGAACGTAAAGTGGAATTCATGGCAGGATCCTCCCCACCTTCTTTAGCCGCCATTGTAATTACCTTCAATAATTTTGGAAATAATTTTGACATTGCACCACTTCTTTTCTCTTTAGATGCTCTTCTTACCTCAAATGCTCTACCCATAATATTGATTCATTTATACAAACCAAATGTAACATTTTTAAGGCTCCATATGAAATACTTTGGGTAATCAATTTTAATCATTCGAAAAATTAATAGTTCTACTAAGAATTTAACTGTAACCTACACAAGTTGTATTTTAAGGTATTTATCAAAATTATCATTTAATCTTTTCAATCGAGAACATAGCGGACTGTATTTCAATTATTTAGTCCAGGAGCGACGGCATATTAACAGCCAAGGACGTAAATCCTTGGTTCAAAACAATTAGTTATAGTACAAAACCAAAAAAAATCATATAGCACAATCTTTCAACTTATAATTATTCGTTGATTTTAATAGATCATTCGCTGTGATTCGATAAAAAATGAATGAAATCAAATCTAAAAAAGTTAATAAATACCCTTTAACAATGCTAGTTTTAGGAAAGTTGTTAACATATTCTTTTATATATCAACAAGTTAGAATAATAACCTAGAGAAATATGTTAACAATTAAAATGGCAAGAACTTTTTAAGACCTTAATAACTACCTAACAGCGAGTTACATAGTTATCAACAATTATTTATCTACTTTTTAACAATGAAAATTAGCTTTATATTAAACTATTATAGTACCTTGTAAGTGAACAAAAAGAGTTTAATAATGCTTGAATTAAGTAAAAACATACTAACGAAAGTTAGTTTTGATAGACAATTATTTCAAAAAGAACTAGAAAAATCTATCAAATGGATTAGCAAATCCGAAGATCTACATTCTTTAAAAGAATGGTGTATGATCGAGTTTGGTCATCTATACCCTTCAGTGTTAAAAACAGTATTTTATAAGAAATAATCAAAAAAGGAGCTTCATAGCTCCTTTTTAATTTTAATAAATACACTCATTTAATACTAGAATAAATCACCTTGTGAAGTACTTGGCTTCTTACCTAGATGTTCATAAGCTTTTGCTGTCACCTTTCTCCCCCTTTGTGTTCTCACTAGGAATCCTTCTTGAATTAAAAATGGTTCATAAACTTCTTCAATTGTTCCGGCATTTTCCCCTACTGCTGTAGCTAAAGTTGTTATTCCAACAGGTCCTCCACTAAATTTATCAATTAATGCAGAAAGCAATCGATTGTCCATTTCATCCAATCCATTTTGATCTACATTTAATGCCGTTAAAGCAATGTTTGTAATTTCAATATTGATTGTTCCATCCCCTTTAATTTGTGCGAAATCTCTAACACGTCGCAATAATGCATTGGCAATTCTAGGTGTACCTCTACTTCTGCTTGCAATTTCAAAAGCCGCCTCATGAGAAATTGGTATATTCAATAAATCAGAAGAACGATTCACGATTGTTGTGAGTGTTTTAGCGTTGTAATATTGTAAACGGGCATTGATCCCAAAACGAGCTCTCAATGGAGCGGTAAGCAACCCTGAACGTGTTGTAGCACCAATCAGGGTGAATGGATTCAAAGCTATTTGTACTGTTCTTGCATTTGGACCAGAATCGATCATAATGTCAATCACGAAGTCTTCCATTGCAGAATATAAATACTCCTCAATAACTGGCGATAATCTATGAATTTCATCAATAAATAGCACATCGCCCTCTTCTAGATTAGTCAATAATCCAGCTAAATCACCTGGTTTATCAAGAACAGGACCTGAAGTTACTTTAAATCCAACTGCTAATTCGTTAGCAATAATATTGGCCAACGTTGTTTTACCTAGACCCGGAGGTCCATGCAATAAAACGTGATCCAAAGGCTCATTTCGTTGTTTTGTCGCTTGAACAAAAATCTGGAGGTTTTCTACAATTTTCTTTTGTCCTGTAAAATCCTCTAAAGTTTTTGGCCGCAATACACGATCAAATTCAGAATCGGGGTTTACGCTCTCTACTTTATAATCAAAATCCTCTTCTTCCACGTTGTTTTTTTGTTGTTATACTATCCGACTTGAATCGGAATTATAAAGGTAATCATACCTGCTTTAAATCAATACCTAAAATTTGAGTATGTATTCAAACATTCCCAAGGCGTTAAGTAATAAACTAAGATATTAACCACATCAGCAGCAATACTCAAATATAGGAAAAGCCCAGCACATTAAATGTACTGGGCTTCCAAAATATTATATAATCAGATTAATGTTCTACTTCACCCGGTTTCAATGGTACAGTTTGAGGAATGAAATCCTCATCTGCGCCAGGCTTAGAATAATCATAAGGCCAACGGTGAACTTCTGGTAAATCTCCAGGCCAGTTTCCATGTCCAGGCATTGCAGTTGGAGTTGTCCACTCTAATGTATTTGATCTCCAAGGATTCAATGGTGCTTTAGGACCTCTAAAAATACTATAGAAGAAGTTAAAGAAGAAGAAACATTGACCAAATGCACCAATAATAGCGAAAACAGTAATGATGATATTCAAATCCAATATCATTTCTCCTGCAGTAGGATTAAATGTATCAAATATTGAGTTATCGTAATATCTTCTTGGAGCTCCACCAAGTCCAACAAAGTGCATAGGCAAGAAAACACCGTAACCACTCACTATTGTGGTCCAGAAATGGGCATATCCTAATCTATTGTTCATCATTTTCCCATACATTTTAGGGAACCAATGGTAAACACCAGCAAACATTCCAAATATTGCTGACAGTCCCATTACTACGTGGAAGTGAGCAACAACAAAATAAGTATCATGTACTTGAATATCTAATGCTGAATCGGCAAGAATAATACCCGTAACCCCTCCAGAAATAAATGTAGATACCAATCCAATTGCGAACAACATTGCCGGAGTGAATATAATTGAACCTCTCCATAAAGTTGTTAAGTAGTTAAATACTTTTACAGCAGAAGGAATTGCAATCAATAGGGTTGTAAATACAAAGACACTTCCTAAGAAAGGATCCATTCCAGACACAAACATGTGGTGAGCCCATACAATAAATGAGAGGAAACCAATTGCTAATAATGACCCAATCATGGCGCGGTAACCAAAAATAGGTTTTCGTGAATTGGTTGATATAACTTCTGATGAAATACCTAGTGCTGGTAAAAGTACAATGTAAACCTCAGGGTGTCCTAAGAACCAGAATAGGTGTTGATAAAGAATTGGCGAACCACCAACATTATCTAACATTTCTCCACCGATAATAATATCACTAAGGTAGAATGAAGTACCCATTACTCTATCCATAAACAACAACAATGCTGCTGATAGTAAAACTGGAAACGAAAGTACACCAACAATTGCAGTAACTAAAAACGCCCAAATTGTAAGTGGCATTCTTGTCATTTTCATTCCTTTAGTTCTAAGGTTTACAATCGTAGAGATGTAATTTAGAGAACCAATTAATGAAGACGCAATAAATATTGTTAATGAAATCAACCAAAGTGTCATTCCTAATCCGGAGCCTGAAACGGCTTGCGGCAGGGCTGAAAGCGGAGGGTAAACTGTCCATCCGGACATTGCTGGTCCTGACTCTACAAATAAGGAAGCCAACATAATTATTGATGAAATACAGAATAACCAGAAAGACATAAGGTTAATAAAACCAGAAGCCATATCTCGCGCACCAATCTGTAGTGGAATCAAGACATTAGAGAAAGTACCACTTAATCCACCTGTTAATACAAAGAAAACCATTATGGTTCCGTGAATTGTTACAAGTCCAAGGTACATGTCTTGGTTCAAAATTCCTTCTGGAGCCCAACGGTCACCAAGGAACATATTTAAAAAATCCGATGATTCACCAGGCCATGCTAGTTGTATTCTAAAAAATACAGACAACATCATTCCTACTACACCCATAAATATTGCAGCAAGCAAAAATTGCTTACCAATCATTTTATGGTCGTAGCTAAAGATATACTTTGATACAAAGCTCTCTTCGTGGTGATCGTGTTCGTGAATTGCTTCTTGAGCTGCAGCTGCCATGTTATAAAATATTTAAATATTGATAAATGATTAATTTTCGTTAACTCTACTTGCTATAGACTCATAGTACTCTAGCAATTTTGCTTCGTTACCATCAATCCAAGGAGTCCCGTCATAAGTAGCTTTAGTTTTCTGCCATTCAAGGAATTCTTTAGGTTCTAATACCTTCACTGACATTTTCATTCTGTAGTGAGAACCTCCACAAATCTTGTTACACAATAAAGCGTATTCATATTCTGGATTATTCATCTTTCTTTTCATCTCATCTGTTGAAAAGATAGGTTGAAATTTAAAGTAAGTTAACATTCCAGGCACAGTATTCATTTGCATTCTGAATTGAGGGAAATAAGCACTGTGAATAACGTCTTTAGAACGGAAAGACAAGTTATAGTTTTGACCTTTCAATAAAACCAAACTGTCTTCAACAATAACATCATCATTTGCAAGATTGTCTAGTGAATCTGCATACGTAATTGACATTGCTTCAAGCAAACGAGACATGCGTTCTTTACGTCCTAACTCTACCTCTAAGTCTTTGCGTTCTTTTGAAGAAAGTATTATTGAACGATCATTCAGCTTATCCTCTATTCTTTTAATCCCATTTTGACCAGGCTCTCCAACTTTCATTAAAGATAATGAACGCTCGATATTGGCTTTGGTCATCACTGCATAAGGATTCTCAGCAGTTGTTAATTTGTAATCAAACTTACCCAACTCATTATTCATTCCAGAATAACGCGCTGTCCATGCAAATTGATAAGCAAAAATCTCAATATTTTCATATTCTGCACCTGCTTTTGCAGTAGTATCATTCCAAGTTCTTAGTCCAAGAATAATGATCACTGAAAGTACAGCAGCAGGAATAACAGTCCAAACCATCTCTAGTTTGTTGTTGTGCGCATAGTAATATGCTTTAACACCCGGCTTTCTTGCATATTTCCATGAGAAAACAAAAAGAAGCGTATTTGTAAGAAAAAATACTGCTGTAATTATTATCCAGTTTAGATCAAATAAGAAGTCAATTTCTTGACCATGAGCAGATGCAGCAGGTCCTAAACCAACATAACCATATTGTAACATCAAGTAAATGAAACCAGCATAAAGCGCAATCATAAAGATCAGCATCATGTTAGCGTTAAACTTGTTTTCATTTTCAGGAATATCTTCCTCCTTTCGTTTGGTGTGTTTAGCCGTTAGCTCACTTACACGTACTAATTGCGCTATCGCAAGTACGCCAAAAATGATCACCAATATTATAATTAACTTACTACCCATCTCTCTAAAATTAACTTATTCTAAATTTAAAAATTATATCTCGTGATGTAAAGATTCATCCAAGAATGGATGATTTTTACTAACCAGAGGAGACTGCGATAATTTAACCAAAATCACTCTAACAAATAGACCACAGAACAATACTGCCATTCCGATTTCCATAAAACCGATACTTGCAGTTGGTCCCATAGATCCACCCATAACCATGATCCAAACATCTAACCAGTGTCCAGCCAAAATAACTAATCCTACAAAAGTAAGTATACCAGCGTGTCTTTTAGCATCTCTTGACATCAAAATTAACATAGGAAATGCAAAGTTAACGATAAACATTCCAAAATAAAGCAATTTGTAATGTTCTATACGCATTAAATAGTAAGTTGTCTCCTCAGGGATATTTGCATACCATATCAACATGTATTGAGAGAACCAAAGATAAGCCCACAAGAAAGATGTTGCGAACACCCATTTTCCAATATCGTGGATGTGACTTTCATTTACTTTTGGAAGGTATCCTAATTTCTTTAGATACAATAAAAGAATAATGATAACCACCATTGCACTAGTCCAAGAACCAGCGAATACATACCAACCGAATAATGTAGAGAACCAGTGAATATCAATTGACATCAACCAATCCCAAGAACTTGTTGAACTAAATACAGCGAAAAATACTAGGAAAAGAGCTCCACGACGATAATTTTTAAAGTGAATTGCTTCAGCTTCAGCAGGATTATTGTCTTGTAAAATAGAACGCTTCATAAATCCTTTCCACATGATATAATAAATCCCTAAATAAGCCAATGTTCTGATCCAGAAGAATGGTTTATTTAAATAAGCACCTTTACCCGCAGACAATGCATCATAATGAGATCCACCTTCTTGCATTATTTCAGGATCCATCCACATGTAAATGTGAGATCCATTCGTGAATGTTAAAGAAAGGAAAGTTATGATTAACAAACCCATACCCATTGGCAGGAATCCTGTAACTGCTTCAATTACACGTTTGATATATACATACCAACCCGATTCTGTTGCGTATTGCAATGCTAAGAAAAACATCGCTGTAATAGCAATAGAGAAAAAGAAGAAGCTATTCGATAATAGGTTTCCTATGAATTTCTGACCAAGATGACCGTCACCTGCCGCCGCAATTATTCCGATACCTGTAAATACGATTCCAACAACCATCAAGACTGTGGTCCATATTTTAGCTTTATTTGAAACTTGATAATCCATTTTATCTATTAATTTTCTTAATTATAAAAACTTCTATTGTTCAGCTGCTTCAACGTTAGTCGAATCAGACACCACTCCTTCAGTTGCAGAACCTACACCATAATCTTCTGATTGAAGTTTATTGATGTAATGAACAACAGTCCAAATTTCTTTATTCTTCAATAATGGTGCGTGAGCTCCCATCATTCCTTTACCATAGTAAATAGAATAAAACATTTGACCATCAGCCAATTCTGTAAGGTTAGCGAAATCTGGAACTCCTAAATAAGCTCCACTTTCAACCATTGGTCCTTTTCCATTCCCTTTTTCACCATGACAGTGAGCACAGTTAATTCCGAAAAGTTTCTTTCCTTGATTAAATATAGCTTTCTGATTTTCTTCAGTTAATTCAATTGGGTTTTTATCCTCAGCTGACTTAAAATAATCTCCAGCAGGCTCCTCACTAATATTCCAACCGTGCTTAGCTTGTAAACCATGCGTTATTGGAGCAAAGCTCGTTACTTGACGGTGATATGGTAAATAGAACTCTAAATCTTCTACCTTCCCCATATAAGGAATAGTATTTACAGGTGGGTGCTTTGCCGACTGCGTCATCATTGCATCAACATTCGGTGTTTCTTTAACCCAACCATAATCCACATAAGTTTCAATCGCTGGCGAGCGATACATATCTGGCATAAATTCTAATCCTGGAGAGTCTGGATCTGAAACACAAGATGCAAGCGTTCCGATTCCAAAGGTTAGCACCAAAGCTTTTGTTGATATTGCCTTAAATTTCTTCTTCATGACTTATTTAATGTGTTTTAGATCTAATTCTACAATTCCTGTTTCCATAAGCATTTCTTCAAGTTCCTTTTCAGAAAACTTACTGTTTTCGCTTAATCTTAATTCCATTACAAAACGATCATCTGTTGTGCGTGGATCAGGGTTTTGAGCTGGCATTCCAGGAATCGTTTTATTTACTAAGAAATAAGTGATTACCATGGCGTGAGCGGCAAACAATACAGTCAACTCAAATATAATTGGAACAAAAGCTAACATATTCTCCAAGAACGAGAAGTTAGGCTTCCCACCTATATTCATTGGCCAATCTGTGATCATAATGTATCTCATTCCTATCAAAGCAAGTGCAAGACCAGTTAATCCATAAATAAAAGCCATGATACCAAGTCTAGTTTCTTTCAAACCAATGATTGGATCTAATCCGTGTATTGGAAATGGTGAAAAAACCTCTGATACTTTAACTCCTTTTGCAACTAACTTTTTTGCACCATCTTTCAGCACATCATCATCGTTATACATTGCATAAAAAACTACGTTCGATCCCATGTCTTAATTATTATCGTTTTTTAATTTTTCTTCTGCTTCTAATTTCCATGCTAATAAATTAGCTTGACTTCCCGCATTACCTAAGTAAGCAGTTAATAAACCAAGATCAGCTGTTGGATTGATATTCGCAATTTGTGAGAAAGTGAGAATTCCAATTTTATTCAATTTATCTTCTAATGCAGCATCTAATCCTGTCAATTCTTTCAAATCATCTTTCTTAGTTGCATCAGTCGAACCTAAACTAGTAACAATTTTCGCTAATGCTGGATCGATTACTGGGTCAGTGATTGGATCAACTGCCTTTTGAACTGGAGCCGTTTTGGTTTCTTCCTGAACTGAAGAAACTATAGTTTCATTAGTTATAGACGGCTTCACTTTTACATCTGCCAAGTGTTGTTCCTCAATTGAGAAGGCAGGAGTTTTAGCAGTTCCATCTTTATAAGATTGACCTGAAGATTTCAAGATTGTTTTCACCTCATTCAATGCTAAAACTGGGAAGTATCTTGTAAACAATAAGAAGAACACAAAGAATAAACCAATTGTTCCAACGAAAATTCCGATATCAATGTGTGTTGGGTAGAACATACTCCAAGAAGATGGAAGATAATCTCTGTGTAGAGAGGTTGTAATAATTACAAAACGCTCAAACCACATTCCAATATTAACAACAATTGCAATAACAAATGTAAATGATAAACTTGTTCTCAATTTCTTAAACCACATCAATTGAGGAGAAAGAACATTACAGGTCATCATAGTTGCATAAGCCCACCAGTATGGTCCCGTAGCACGGTTAAAAAAGGCATACGATTCATATTCTACACCAGAATACCATGAAATAAATAACTCAGTTATATAAGCTGTACCAACGATAGAACCCGTTGCCATAATTACAATGTTCATGTATTCTATATGCTTTGTATGTATATAAGCTTCAAGATTATAAGCCTTTCTCATTACAAGCATCAGTGTTTGTACCATCGCAAATCCTGAGAATACCGCTCCAGCCACAAAGTATGGTGGAAAAATAGTGGTATGCCAACCAGGAATTACTGAAGTAGCAAAGTCAAAAGATACAATAGAGTGAACAGAGAATACAAGAGGAGTTGCTAAACCAGCAAGTACTAATGAAACCGTTTCAAAACGACTCCATTGTTTAGCACGACCAGACCAACCAAAAGAGAGCATTGAATATATCTTTTTAGCGACTGGTTTTTTAGCACGGTCTCTAATAGTAGAGAAATCTGGAATTAATCCAATATACCAGAATACTAAAGAAACTGATAGATAAGTAGAAATTGCGAAAACGTCCCAAAGTAAAGGAGAGTTAAAGTTAGGCCAAAGAGAACCAAATTGGTTTGGTAATGGCATTACCCAGTAAGCAACCCAAATACGTCCCATATGAATTAGAGGAAATATCCCTGCCATAAATACCGCGAAAATTGTCATCGCCTCAGCAGAACGGTTAATCGCCATCCTCCATTTTTGACGGAACAATAAAAGTACTGCAGAAATAAGCGTTCCTGCGTGACCAATACCAACCCACCAAACGAAGTTAGTAATATCCCAAGCCCAGTTAATGGTCTTATTCAATCCCCAAGTTCCAATACCCGTACCCAAAAGATACAAGATACATCCAATTCCATACACACCAATAATTGCTGCGATAGCGAAAAGAATGTACCAAGTTTTTGGTGCCTTACCTTCTATTGGTTTACAAACATCCTCAGTTACTTGATGATAAGTCTTGTGACCTAAAACTAAGGGTTCTCTAATTGTTGCTTCCTTATGCATTACAATATATTTATTGTTTTAATACTTCTAATTCAATTAATGACTTTTCTCTTCTTTTTCAGCATGATCACCAGCATGTTCTTTTGCTAATTGGATGCCTGCAAGAATATCATTTTCCTCGTTACGTACTTTAACTTTATACCACATGTTTGGCTTAACACCTATTTCTTCAAGTGCTTGGTAAGAACGTTTGTTATCTGCTGATTTTCTAACTTTAGAATTCACATCATTCCAGTCACCTACGATTATTGCGTTTGTTGGACAAGCGTCACCACATGCTGTAGTAATATCTCCATCTGCAACAGGTCGAGAATCTTTCTTAGCATTCAACTTACCCTCTTGGATACGTTGTACACAGAATGAACATTTCTCCATAACTCCACGTGTTCTAACAGTAACATCAGGATTCAATACCATACGTCCTAATTCATCTTGCGCTGGGTTCACTTCACCGAATTTCTTGTAAGAAGGATAATTAAACCAGTTGAAACGTCTAACTTTATAAGGACAGTTGTTAGCACAATAACGTGTACCAATACAACGGTTATACACCATTTGGTTTAGCCCTTCGTTTGAGTGTGTCGTTGCCGAAACAGGACAAACCGTTTCACAAGGTGCGTGATTACAGTGGTGACACATCATTGGTTGGTGAACCACTTTTGGATTCTCCGCAGCAATCTCTAATTCTTTGTAAGTGAAATCATCTTTATCCTTACGTTGACCAACTGTTGCTTCATCATTTGAAGCGTAGTAACGGTCGATACGTATCCAATGCATTTCACGCCCTCTTCTTACTTCGTCTTTACCAACAACTGGAACGTTGTTTTCAGCTTGACAAGCTACAAGACAAGACCCACAACCGATACATGCACTCAAGTCAATTGTCATTCCCCAACGGTGACCAACATTTTCTACAGGATGTTCATCCCACAAGTTAAACTCTGACAAAGGAGCCTCAACGTGTTTACCATGCTCATCCATTTTTTGTAATGTCCAAGCTGGGTTGTATGCGTCTTTAGAGTGACTTGAATAAGTATCTAAAGTTGTTTCTCTAATAATAGAATTTCTCGCCATCACTGTTCTGTGAATTTGAGTTGTTGCTATTGGATAATTTGTATTTTTATTTTCGATTGTTGCTGCAGCAGTGTACTCCATAGTACCGCTAGCAGTTTGAATCATTCTAAATGCGTTCTTACCAATTGGTTTTGGATTACCATTTTCATCAGTAACCAGTCCACCATATTCTTTCGTTTGGAAAGCAGCTTTACCAATATTAGCATTTCCTTCTCCACGACCGTATCCAAGTGCGATACCAACCGTTCCAGGTGCTTGTCCTGGTGAAGGATAAACTGGTAATTCATAAGTTACATCACCCACAGTAATTGAAGCAAGTGTACATCCGTGCTCTTGGTCAATATGTTCGTTGTACCCCTGATCTTTCATGATCGTTGGGTTCATTGTGATGTAGTTATCCCAAGTTACTTTAGTAATTGGATCTGGTGTTTCTTGCAACCAAGGGTTAGCTGCTTGATCTCCGCGACCAATAGCTGCTTTTTGATATAAAACAACCTCCAATTCACCCGCTTCAGGTAATTGTTTAGCTACTTTAGAAAGAGCTCCATCATTAAAGCTTGGCGATGATGGTGAAGCCATTGTTTTAGAGAATACTGAATTGTGAATAGTTGTATTCCAGAAAGTATCAAAGTTTGATGCATCTGCAAATCCTGTATTCGTCCAGTTTTCTTTAATATAATTGAAGTATACTTTACTGTCTTTTCCGTCACGTTCAGCTTTTCCAGACCAAACCAAGAAAGATTCTAATGCTGAAACCGTATCGTATAAAGGACGAATAGTTGGTTGAGCTAAAGAATATTCATTTGCTTTTGGTGAAAAATCATTCCATGATTCTAATGCGTGGTGATCTGGTACAACAAACTTACATTTAGTAGCCGTTTCATCCATTACACCTGATAAAGAAACTGTCAATGTAGTATTTCCAAGTGCATCAGCTAAAGCTACTCCGTTTGGAGCTGAATAAACTGGGTTTACACCATAAAAGAATACTGCATCTGGTCCTTTACCTGCAAGAACATCAGCAACAAGTTTCATCATTTTATCATCTTCAGATGCAAACATCTGAACTGGATTATTCAAGTTGATTGTAGAGTTATAAGCTCCAATTAAATGGTTTGCTTTATTAACCAATACTTGAATTGCAACGTTATTTGATGCAGAAACAACTAATCCGTTTCCTTTCATCAAGTCTTTTGCCATTCTTTTAACGTTATCAGCACCTATTCTTTCTGGAATAGAAGCAGAAACTCCGCTAATTGATCCACCTAAATCTTTAACTAATGCAGCCAATAATCCAGCTTCCTCAGAAGGCTTGATCATCATTCTAACATCAGCATTAGAACCAGTGATTGACATATTAGATTCAATCTGGTAATGCTTGTTCATCCAATCACCGTCAGGATTACGTCTTTTAGCATACTGACCAGTATACTGCGTTGACATCAACCAAGTGCTTAAAAAGTCGGCACCGAAACTTACAATTGTTTTTGCTTTAGAGAAATCGTAATCTGGAATTACAGATTTTCCGAAAGAAAGTTCATTTGCTTTTCTGATACCAGCGTAAGAAACAGAATCATACTGAATGTGCTCAAATTGAGCTCCAGTTGCAGAACCTGAAGTAACCGCCGCAGCAACTGCTAATTCTTCTTTATTAAATACACCTTTTACTTTATCAACTACTTTACCAATAACACCATTTTCATCTTCAGTAACAACTGATGTTGATTTTGGAGCCACACGACCTGTAACAGATCTTTCAAGTTCCTCAACAGCTTTGTAACTAGAAGGAGATGCAAGTGTATTTGACACAAGAACAACTTTACCGCCCTTGCTTTTAATTTTATTTAGTTCAGCAATAATTTCACTATCAGCATCAGCTGTAGAAACTCCTTGCCCATCTTTAAATGCGTATTGTAATCTTGCTTCATTATACAAAGAAAGAACAGAAGCAATGATTTGTGGAGTTACGTTACCGTTTGTAAAACCAAAATCTTTGTTTCCTTTAATATAAATAGGTCGCCCTTCTCTCGTTTTAACAAGAATGTTAGCGTAAGAATTCCCATCATAATAAGTAGACGCGTACCAAGTTGCAACACCTGGAGTAACATCAACTGGTTTGTTAACGTAAGGAATAGCTTTTGTTACAGGCGCCTCACATGCTGCAATTGTAGCAGCTGCAACACTAAACCCTAAGAATTTCAAGAAATCCCTTCTAGGAGTTGATGACTCACTTAACTTTTCATCCGCTAAAAACTCATCAATACTTATATCTTGACTAAACTCTTGGTCTCTGTTCTCGATAAATTCAGGAGTTTGATTCAACTCTTCAAGACCTTTCCAATATTTTTTGCTCATTGCCATATCTTATTTAGCTATCAACTTTTAATTAGTAGTGACACTTAGCACATTCCCATCCGCCAAGTTCATTAACTGTTACTTTGCCATCCTCAAGGTATTCCTCGTATAATGACTCGTCATTTTCAAGTAGACGCTTATGTATTTCATCATAATACCCACCTTTTCCTTCTAAGGTACCAGTAGATACTTCTTTAACATTGTGACATTCGATACACCAACCCATTGTTAATGTTGGACGCGTTAATTGAATGTTACCTTCTACCATATTCAATTCTTCAACAGGAACTACACGAGGTAACTCATTTTGTTTGGTCATATCACCGTGACATTGTTTACAATCAATCCCACCGATTTCAACGTGTTGAGAGTGGTTGAAATAAACGTGATCTGGTAAATTGTGAACTTTATTCCAAATAATAGGTTCTGTTTCACCGCTGTATTTCCCTCCACCTTCTGGTGAGAATCCTGCAGATGCGTAAATGTTCTTAATTTTTTCTACTTGATCACCTGCACCCTGAATCTGCTTGTGACAGTTCATACAAACATTTGTTGTTGGGATACCAGCAGATTTAGACTTATCAGCAGAGTTGTGACAATACTTACAGTCAATTCCATTTATTCCAGCATGAATATCATGAGGGAATGCAATTGGTTGACTTGGTTGGTATGATGAAACTACACCAATTTGGTAAAGTCCTAAGAATAACCAAACAACTCCTGCCATAACTAGAACAAGCACTCCAATACCTACGTATTTTCTATTTTTGAATACCCAAACTTTCGAACCAACTTTAACTTGTTTGTCAGCATCTTCGTCTAATTCTTGTAGTTGACGTTTAACGCCACCGACAGAGAATATAATAACTAAGAATACAGCACCTAATATGTACCATATCCAACCGAAATCATTTTCTTCAGTCGCAATGTTAGAAGCTACTCCACCTCCAGCTGCACCAGCAGCATCAGCTACAGCACCTCCTTTAGGTTGTTCATCAACATAATCGAAAACTGCTTCTATTTGCTCATCGGTCAAATCAGCAAACAATGTCATTGCAGAAGGTGCCCAATCCGAAACTTCTTTCGCATATGGATCAGTCGCTGCAGCAACTTGCCAATTTTTCACCCATTGGTGAAGTGAACCTTCCATGGCTCCACCTTCTTCCCATTTTTGACGAACTTCAAACAATTTAGGCCCTGTCATGTCCTTATGTGGAGCGTGACAAGTGGCACATTTTGAATTAAATATTGACTCACCCTCTTGTGCGTTTGACACAAAATTAGTCAACATGAATAGCGTTAAAACCAACGCAAACAATCCTTTATTTCCCTTATTAAACATCTGATTCTTAGATATTTTGATTTATAATTTCACAAATATGTGTGATAATTCGCAATACTTATTGGAAGCAAAATTAGCAGAATATCCATATTCAATGACAGTTTCATGACATTAATACCCGTTTTAAAATTAATTTAGAATCATTCTAAATACCTCGAATGAGCTACTACAAATCCCATTTGTTAAGCAAAAGACAATAAATAAACCCTTAGGTTATTCATTATCAAATTACAAAAGTTTGTTAAAATACTGAGTAACGCGGGTTTTTGGGCAATAAATAAGAAAAGGGCCTTTCTGAAATTGTTTAATAAAGTCAGAGATTCAAGAATGTGAATATCTTTTTATCAGGATTTATTATTAAAATCAAGGGCTTTAAAAAAAATAGAAATTTGTTATTAACAATTTAGGAAATTAAAATGAGTTCATATATTGAAACAAATGCTTAAAAATCTTGATCTCTAATATCCCATTCTGCAAACGAACCTTCGGTTTCATATAACTTGATATTGGCTAGTGTTAAATTATTAGGCAACACATTTAATATTTCGTTTTTGAAATGGAGTAATAGGTTTTCGCAAGTAGGTTGAACAGGAAACAATATAGTGCGTTGACCAGAATCAGCAAGGTGTTTTTTACTTTCGTCTTTTTCGCTTAACACCAAAGTGTGATCATAAGGTTCTACTATTTTTTCGTTGACAATTTTCTTTAGAACAGAAAAATCACAAACCATTCCATCTTTTGGAGAACCTGGAGTATTATTTACCAACCCTAAAACTGTTACGTAAAGTTTATAGGAGTGTCCATGGATGTATTGACAATTGCCATCATAGTTATATAAAGCATGTGCCATTTCAAAAGTGAATCTTTTGGTAACTCTGAGGATGTTTCTATTCATACGTCAATATTTAGTATAAAAACAAAGGTGAATGAAATATTGGAGAGTTAAAGTTAAATCGAGATAAAAAAGTGGGGTTACTGATTTAAGTCAGGAAAAACAGAGGGAGCGCAGCAGTGCAATAATAGAGTGAGCGTGTAGTGTGAGAGCGGAGGCGCAGCATTGTAACTGGAGCTATACGATTGAGAAGGTGAGAGCAGAAAGAAGGGGTATAAAAGACTAAATAATCCTTTAATTATCCATTTAATGCCATAAGACATGATAAAAATTGATAAATGTCATTTCTATTTTATCTTAGAACCAACACTTTTACAACAAAATAGTAATTATGAAACATATCGAAAGAGCAGTATTGATTAGCGTACTTATATTGAGTTCCTTTTATGGCTACTCACAATTAGACATCACGGGACAGTATAAGGCACGAGCAGAATATACAAATGGATTTCAACAACCATTGATGTCCAATCAAGATCCAGGATTTTTTATAAGTCAAAGAGCTAGGCTCGGAGTTATTTATAAACATGAGAAATTTCAATTTGATTTTACAGCTCAAGATATTCGTACTTGGGGAGAGACCTCCCATTTAGCAATTGATAATAACGGTTTACTATCTGTTTATGAAGCGAATGTTTCTTTATTCTTAAATAAAAAATGGACGTTAAAAGTGGGAAGACAACCTATTTCTTATGACAATCAGAGAATCTTTGGAGCATTGGACTGGGCGATGCAAGGACGTAGACATGATGGTGCAATATTGCAATTCAAAGACAGTACTTGGAGTTTAGATATTGGCGCAACTTATAATCAGGAAAGTGCTTCAAATATTCAAATACCTTATGGAATCAACGATTACAAGACATTCCAATATCTATGGGCGAATAAATCGTGGAAAAATTTCAATGCAAGTGTACTTTTCTTAAATAATGGAATGCAGCAATTTTATATTGAAGACAGTGTTCAGAAAAACAGAACTAACTTTTCTCAAACAATGGGAACTCATTTAGAATATAAAAGAAACAAATTTGAGATTATGGCTTATGGTTATTATCAAATGGGATTTGCAAAAAACAATCAAACATTAAGTGCTTACAACGTAAGCTTGGAGGGGACATTTAAACCTAATAAAAGCTGGGGAATTACATTAGGAGGTGAAATACTTTCTGGAACTTCTGATGAAGCAACTATAAATGACAGAAATGAATCTTTTACTCCTTTATATGGAACGAATCATGCTTTCAACGGATTTATGGATTATTTCTATGTGGGTAATCATGGGAATAATGTTGGATTGATGGATGGGTATTTAAAGGCTAAATACAGTAAGGGAAAATATACGTTTGGTTTGGCTAATCATGTTTTTTATACTGCTGCTGATGTAAAGTTGCCGACAATTCCATTTGGAGGAACGTTTGTTGCGATGGATCCTTATTTGGGTTATGAGGTTGATTTTACTGTTAAATATCAGTTTGCTGATGAAGTAACTATTCAGGCTGGATATTCTCATTTGTTTGGAACTAGAACAATGAGAGAATTGAAAGGGGTTGATAATGATAATACGAGCGGTTGGGCTTATGTTATGCTGACTGTGAAGCCATTTAAGAATTTTAAGTTAAAGTAGAGGGGAGAGAGAAAGAGAAGAATTACGCAAAGATTCGCGAAGGGGCAGAGGTTCGCAGAGAGCTCCTGTGGTAATAGTTTTTACACAGAGATAGAGGAGGGTTTTCACACTTGTGCAGAGCTTGTCGAAGTAGAGGGTCACAGAGAAAGAAAAGTGGTTGGGTGAAAAAAAAGAATTATTCGTAGAGTTTCATAGAGTAGCAAAGTTCTGCAAAGGAGAATAAGAGATTTAGATTCAATAATCAAATCTTAGTATCCACGATTTGCAATGGAAGTACAGACGATTCCTCTTTACTGCAGAGACGATTTGCGAATCGTCCGTACATTCCCCAAATCAAATAACTATAAAGATAATTAATCAAACAAAGTTGTTCCAGACATTAATTTATTAAAATCGGGAATTTGAATTTCTTTTTTGTTTAGTATAAGATAGCCTTCTTTTTCCATTTTAGCCAATGTGCGAATTGCAGTTTCTTGCGTTGTAGCGGCAAGATTTGCTATTTCTAATCTAGAGAGTTTTACATCAATTGTTACTTTATCTGCTTTAAATCCGTAGGTATTTATCAATAAAACCAATGCTTCGGCGATTCTTTCTTGGACGCTTTTCTGAGATAATCCTACTATGCTTTCTTCAGCGGTTTTTAAATCGTCTCCTAATAAATTGATAATGTTTTTAGAGAAAGCGCGGTTATTGTCTACCATATCTAAAAAGGACTGTTTTAGGATTAAACAAATATGCACTTCTTCAATTGCAACAGCATTCACTTGATACGCTTCTTGATTTAAAAGTGAACGGTAACCAATAATATCGCCTGGTTTGTAGAAACGTAAGATTTGTTCTTTGCCGTCTTTGCCAATTTTAGTCAGTTTCACCTTTCCTTTATAGAGACAATATAAACCAACAGGATGTGTTCCTTGAGAAAATATTTGATCTCCTTTTTCGATGCTCAAATGTTTTTTATCTAGGCCGATGTCTTTTTTCACATCTTTAGAAAATGCACAGAGAAAACCTTCTGTTAACTCACAGTTTTCACAACTCGGAAATGTTACATTTTTCATAGACAAAATCTTTATTCAAATTATGAACGAAGTTATGTAAATGATAGTTAATGAACACAATGTGAGATATGAGTTAAATCAGTTTTTGAAGAAAATTAAAAGTCCACAGATAAAGATTATTACCTGTGGACTAGAGACTTTAGTTGTAGGTAAATGCTTTTTCTGATTCACCAACAGTTAACCCATAAGTATTCTTCCAGAAACGGTAACCCCCGCTCAAGTTTCTAACTTCAAAACCGTGTTGCACTAAAATACGTGATGCAAGATAACCTCTTAAACCTACTTCGCAGAAAACATAAATCGTTTTGTCTTTTGGGATTTCCGTTAAGTGATTTCTCAATTCATCTAATTCAATATTTCTGGCATTTGGAATTGTACCCGCTTCAAATTCTTCTGGAGTTCGAACGTCTATTAAAAACTCTTTTTTACTAATTTCAATTGCATCTTCAGGATTATAAATTTGCATCACTTTATCCATGATATTATTGGCTACGAATCCAGCCATATTTACAGGATCTTTTGCAGATGAAAATGGCGGAGCATAAGCTTGTTCAAATTCCATTAAATCATCAATCGTTTGTTTATTTTGAACGTAAGTTGAGAAAACATCAACACGCTTGTCTACTCCTTCTTCACCGATAATTTGCGCTCCTAATAAAACACCTGATTCTGGATCAAAAGCGATTTTAATTACCATTGGTGTTGAACCTGGATAATAACCCGCATTGGAAGAACTGTGTGTAATTGAAGTGATGTGTTTTATATTGTGGTTCTTCAATAAACGGCTATTTGAACCTGTTGCAGCGATTGTTTTTCCGAATACTTTTACAATTGTAGTTGAAACAGAACCATTGAATTTCTTTGTATTTCCGTTGACAATATTGTTGGCGCAAATTCGACCTTGTTTGTTTGCTGGCCCTGCTAAATAAATTGGATAAGATGCATTACAAATAGGGTGATGAAATTCAATAACATCACCAACAGCATAAATATCTGAATTGGAAGTTTGCATGTATTCATCAACCAAAACCCCTCCTTTTTGCCCTATTTCTAATCCAGCGGCTTTTGCTAAGAAATTATTTGGTAAAACACCAATAGAAAGAATCACCATATCTGTTTGAAATTCATCTCCGTTTTCAAGTTTTATGGTTTTCGAACCATCTGCATTATCACGAATTTCGGATAATCCATTGTTCACATCTACGACAACACCGTTTGCTTCAATTTCGGATTTAGCCAATAGCGCCATATCTTCATCAAGGAAAGCTAAAAGTTGCGGAGCACGTTCAATCACTCGGGTTTTAATTCCTAAATGCGTTAAATTCTCCATCATTTCAATTCCAATAAATCCTCCACCCACAACGGTAGCGTGTTTTACTTTTTGATTTTGGATTACTGCTTTTACTAAATCTGTGTCATGTACATCTCTAATCGTAAAAACGTTCGCAGAATGAATTCCCGGAATTGGTGGTTTAATTGGAACAGCACCTGTTGAAAGCACTAATTTATCATACGATTCAGTGTATGTTTTCTGAGTATATAAATCCAATAAAGTCACTTTCTTTTCAGAAGGATGAATTTCAATGGCTTCTGTTCTCACTTTCACATCTATGTTGAATCTTCTTTTAAAAGAAGCAGCATCTTGAATGAATAATTTATTTCGGTCTTTGATGACATCTCCAATATAATATGGCAACCCACAATTCGCATAAGAAACATATTCACCTTTTTCAATCATAATGATTTCAGCTGTTTCGTCTAATCTTCTAATTCTAGCAGCAGTGCTTGCTCCGCCTGCTACGGCACCAATAATTATATATTTCATTCTGTTTTTTATTTTATAAAATGCATTAATCTCTAATGAATTATCATACTCGGCAAAGAAAAGGGTTCATAGGTGCAAAAAATATGATGGAAATCATTTTTAGGCGTGATGAAAGTGAGTTTTTGGTGAGTGTTACAAAAGTTACAACGCAGCAGTACAACTGCAGCGGAGAAAGAGTGAGGAGAATTCAGCAGCGCTACTACAGCGGAGAAAAATAGAGTGATGAAGAGAATTAAAAACCGTTCAAAGCTGCATGCCCTTCATCTGTCACCATGTCCATGCTCCATGATGGTTCCCAAACCAATTCAACATTGACGGTTAATCCAGGATATAAACGCATTAACGTTTGTTCAACATCTTGAATAATTGCATCACCCATCGGACAACCTTTTGAAGTCAAAGTCAATTCAATTTTTACTGATAATGGATCTTTTGTTAGGATAACTCCATACACCAAACCTAAATCGACAATGTTTACATATAATTCTGGATCTATAACTTCTTTTAGACTTTGGAAAATTCCCATTTCAGAGATGTTTTCTATGTTTTGACTTGTCATAATGTTTGCTTTTGATGAAATACAATTTGCATTACATTGATTAAGAATAAAACGGCTCCAATCATCAATAGTCCTATTCCGATATAGAATAAACTAATAAGATTGAGTAATAAACTGGCGAAAAACAGAATAAATCCGCTTACGTGGGAATAAAATTGATACTTCAAAATTGTGTAATTATATAAATCTTTGGGCAAAAGTGTTTTCTCTTTTCCAACGAATGGTTTGTAGATTTTCAGCCAAACTATGAATGGCAATGTTTTATAGAATTGTCCTAAAATCAGAGTGGCAATAAATCCAATAATTAGAACAATTACATAGAAAGCGCTAAGGTTAAAATCTGTGTGAAATCCAGCGATAAAGAAAATTGAACCGATAATCACAACGATTAAAGATGGAAAAGCAATCATGGTTTTTTTGAGTCCAAAATCCAATTTCCTACGCAATCGCATTTTATATACAACATGTATGAAATTCAAATAATAAATGAATCCGAGAACTCCTAAACCATAGCTGATATACATTAATGTTGGGATGCTAATTACTTTACTTATTCCACCTAAAATCAAACTTGAAAGGAGTAAAACATAAGCAAAATAAAGTGGTCTGCTTTCCAAGTTATGCACCAATAAAAACATCGGAATGAGTACACTTGAAACGCCAATAATTAAAAATACGAACCAGCCAATTATTCCAAAATGAGCATGAACTTTTAGCAATTCTAAATGTGCAAATGGAAGAAAAGGTATTAAGAAATTAATGGCCAAAAGTAATCCTGCTATTGCGGTTAAAGCCAGCCAAACTACACTTGTTTTAATGAAGAGTTTTGCGACTTTATTTTCTTTAGATTTCCCGATTGTTTTCCAGACATTGAAAATGAATAATATCACCGCAATGTTGAGTAAACTCCCGAAAACTGTGAGCCCAATTCCGTTGCTATCAAAATAGAATGAAAAACAGAGTCCGATTGTTCCAAAGAGCAGCAGATAGAAAATAGATTTGGTTAGCTTTTCTGAATAGATGTTTTGTAGAAAAATAACGGGTAAAAGTTGAAAAAGTGCACCAAAAATCACAGAAGTTACAAATCCTAGCACCAAAATGTGTGTAATGGTGAGCATTACTTCATTGAAGTAAACAGATGTTAAGACCGAATCTGGATTGAATGATATAAAAACGATTCCTATCAACCAACTTACGGCGGATAAAACAAAAAATGGAATTACAGAATTTGCAGAAGGGGCTCTATTTGTTCCTTGGTTAAACATGTTTTTTGGTAATAAACATCATCACATTTCCTTCTGAGATTGGACAAATAAAGGTGTTCAAATTTTTAGCCACTAACTCTGGCAATAAATGCTGCGGAATTTTCTTGTGAAATATTTTCAAACCTGTGCTTTCATCAAGAATTTCAATTGCTTCAAGAATTTTCACCAAAGGTTCAGGCATTTCTAAATTTCGAACATCTAAGTTTATTATTTCGCCAGGATAAGTATTGACTAAGTTATTGTAATCCGATTCACTAATAGTTTTAATGCCGTCATTAGAAATTGGAGCTTCTTCTTTAATTAATTCTCCTGCTTTAAAATAAGTATGAAAAACTCCTTCTTCAACAACAGTTAGAGTTAAATATCCTTTTTTCTCTTGAATTCTAATTAATGGAATAGGCTCAAAATCGATTAAAACCTCCAAAACCTCACCAATTCGAAGCTTTTTTAATGATTTTTGTAAGATATTGAACGGATCTTCGCCTTTTGCTAAAAATGGACGCACATCAAGTAAAGTGATTTTTTGACCTTCAAGAAATTCATTTTTGTAATTATCTTCTGCGAGATCACTTTTTACTTTCTGGTCAACCGTCTCACTCTCCAATTCAAATCCGATAGCAACCAAAGCATCGAGCATTACTTGTGCATCACATTTTCCTATTTTCGCTGCTTCAGCAATGCTTACACGAGGTGCCAAAAGCCGACGTAAAATCGGATTTCTTAGCTTGGTAAAATGAGAATTCAAAGAGGCAATTACTTCAATCGCATCCATATTTTCTTTAATCACTTTGGATACTTTTGTATTTCCGTTGATTTTCATGGTTTTTGATTTTGTACCAAAATATTTTATTTGAAATTCACTGATTTAATAAAAAAGCGTTCATTAATTTTATGAAACTTGGTAATGTCCGCTTTAAAATAGATATGATAATTTCCTTCAATAAATACTGTCAATGCTTTATAGCCAGTTTTCTGAAATAGTTTGGTTAGAAATACTGGATTTAAGTCCAACTGAGCCTCCAACACTTCATTTGATCGAAGGTTTTTTAATGCCTTTTCTATCACATCAAACAAAGTTTCTTTACTCTGAGCTAGAATAGGAATTAGATCTAATGGTTTTACCATTTTGTCTTCTATAAATTCTAATCTTGAATTAAAAAGAATGAGTTGTTTTGGATCCTCATAGATTTCCTTTTTACCCTCAATTTCAAAACCAATTTTATTTAGTTGATCCAGTAAAAATTGTGTTTCACATTGTACTTCTGTCGCTAATTTCTCCAAAGTATAACGCGGAACCATAAGTCTGCGTAAAATTGGATTTCTTAACTTCGTAAAATGAGAATTCAAAGAGGCAATCACTTCAATCGCCTCCTTGTTTTCTTTAATCACCTTGGATACTTTAGTATTTCCGTTGATTTTCATAAGTTACTCTTTAATATCAGTTTAAGCCATCACTTCTTTCTCCAATTCAATCGCTTTTTTAAACAATATATTATTTTCTAAATGAATGTGTTGGTGTAAATCTTTTTCAAATTCTGCGAGCTTAGCATACAATACACGATACGTATTACATGCACTTGCAGGAGGTGTATAATTATCACTTAAGCCGTTCACTTTTTCCAAATCATCTCCAGCAGCTAAATGTTCAGCTTCCATCATATTGATAGGATTTACGATAGTTCCGAATTCTGGTTTTGGGACTTTCGTTCCTGCTTTTTTTGCAGCCACCATTTCTTTAATATAAGGGAATAGAACATTCTCCTCTTTCGGCATGTGACTTGTTAATTCATCTGCGACATTCTTAAAGTAATGAGCGATATCAATCGTTTCAGGATGCGCTTCTCCATGAACACGTGCTACTTTCGCACTGTATTCTAACAACATTGGAAGAGAATCAGTTACATATTTATGGTGATTATTAACGATGAAGTCACAAAGGAAATCCAATTCCCAATCATTGAAATTTTCATTTCTAGATCCTTTATCATTATTTAATGCATCAAGATCTCTTTGCACTTCTTTGTGGTCAATTCCTTTTTTCTCACATGCTCTTTGAACAGAAATCTTACCTCCACAACAAAAGTCTAGACCGTATTTTCTAAATACTTCCGCTTTACGGAAATCTTCGGCTACCATCTCACCCATCGTAGCGATTTTTTCTTCTTTCGTTACTTTAGTGATCTTTACTTCCCAAAATTCAGGGCCTTCAAGAATATATTCCCAAGTAAAGACTTCTCCTAACTCAGCCAACATTTGATAATACAATGGCTTTGGATCGTGATCATTGTGAATAATAAAGTGCTCCTTATTCGCTAATTCTGCAAATTTGTCAAATATAGCTGGGTGCTTAAATCTTGGTTCTATTTTCGTTACATCTAATGTTTCCATAACTGTTTGTTTTACTATTTAGAACAAATCTACGGAAGGAATTTAAATAAAGGATGTTTTTGTCTTTATATATTGTATGACTTTTGTCAGTTTCGTGAAAGAATTACGCAGAGATGCGCTGAGGGGCAAAGGTTCGCAGAGAAAAAAGAGGAATTGAAGTACGTGGGGTTGGGTAGAGAAGTGAAGGTTTACAATGGAAAAATTACGCAATCCCCACAACTGTATGGGATATACTGAGGAGCGGAGCGCTGCATTGAGCTTGTCGAATATAATACGCAGAAAAAGATATAATCTTACCTTAAAATAGTTGACATTTTGATCAATAATCTAAAGAATTTTAGTTTTCCATAATTTCTAATTAGAATAATTGATTAGTTTTAATATCTGAAAAATCTATACGAGATATGCAGGAGATAAAACTTAGACCAGCTACCATGGACGACCTTAGTGCATTGGAGGAATTTGAGCAAGGTGTAATTCAATATGAACGTCCTTTTGCCCCGCAATTGAAACCAGACCCTATTCATTATTATGCTATTGAAGACCTCATCAAAAACGAGAATTCTTGCTTTGTTGTTGCGGAAGTGGACAATAAATTAGTCGCTTCTGGCTATGCATCGATTGAAGAATCTGAACCAACAAAAAAGGAGCGTTTCCATGCCTATTTAGGTTTTATGTATGTGGTTCCTGAATTTAGAGGTAAAGGTGTGAATGGTAAAATCGTTGAATATTTAATTGACTGGTCTAAAAAACACAACTTGATAGAGATCGTTTTGGAACTTTACGCTGAAAATCAAAGTGCATTACAAGCGTATAAAAAGATTGGTTTTCACCCAGATTTGATCAAAATGAGGTTGAATACGGAGGAATTATGAATTAAAAGTGAAAAATGAAGAATTAAAAGTGGTAAGTGAAAAGTGGTGAATAAAAAGTGAAGAATTAAAAAAGTTGAATGTTGAAATAAAATAACAAATCCCTATTTCCTTGGTTGGTTTAGAATACTGTTTAAAAGAAAGTCCTCAATGTCAAGAACCCAGATCACCGTATTATTTCTAGTTATCTATGTTTTGGCAATGATTATTGTTGGAATCTGGAACAGAAAAAGTGAAAACAGTGAAGATTACTTTCTAGCTTCAAGAAAACTTCCTGCTTGGTTATTGGCAATTACATTTATTGCTTCTTGGTGGGGAGGAGGTTCAGCGATTGATGTTGTGGATCATGCGCATCAAAATGGTTTGAGTTCTTTTTGGATTTATGGAGTTCCAGTTTTGGTTGCCACAGCTTTGATGTTACTTTTCGCAAAAGGAATCCGGAATGTCGGAACGATTTCGCAACCACAATTAATGAATCAACGCTACAACAGTAAAGTAGCTTTAATGCTGACCATTTTCATTGTGATTTTTATGGTGCTCGCTGCCACTGTCCAGGTAATTGTAATGGGAAGATTTTTTAATGCATTTTTTGACATGAGTTACGAAAACGGCGCCATTTTAGGAACTGCAATTGTGTTGACTTATTCCTTATTCGGAGGATTTAAAGGAGTCGTAATTACTGATTTATTACAATTCGTATTCTTTCTATTTACAGGTATATTCTTGTTTTATTTGGCTTACACAAAAGCCGGAGGAATGGAAGCTGTGAAATCAGTTGCTGAAATAAATGGAAAAGATGGCTACACCTCTTTTTTCAATAATGTGGGAGATAATTTAGCTTACGTCATCACTTTTGGAACTTCTTGGATGATTCAAGCCAATGTTTGGCAAAGAATTTCAGCAGCGAAGAAGGCTACAGATGCTCGGAAAATGATGTTGTTTAGCTTTATCGCCTTCATCCCACTCTATCTAATGGTGACTTACACTGGAATGTTTTCTTCCGTATTTTACGAAACTGTTCCTGAAGGAGGAATCGTTCCGAATATGATCAGCGAAGTTTCAAGTCCAGTTTTGAGCGCTATTTTATTTGTAGGATTAAGCGCTGCGATAATGTCAACAATGGATTCATTAATCAACACGGGAGCACTTTCTTTGACAGTTGATATTTACCAGAAATACATCAACCCAAAGGTAAGTCCGAAGAAAAGTGTTGTAATTGCAAGACTTTCGACGTTTTTAATGGCATTATTGGCTTTACTCATCGCCTTGCGTATTCAATCTGTGCTTAAGATTTCTTGGATAGGTTCAGATTTCCTTACCACAGGAGCATTCATTCCTTTGGTATTAGGATTTCTATGGGCGCGAGGAACAAGCAAAGCTGCGGTAATCTCTATGTTGTTCGGAATCGGTTTTTCCACTTATAATTTGATTGTTGCATTAGGAGTGGATTTGCCAATTGCTTGGGAAGTGGCTTCGGCCAAACAAGCCATAATTGGAATTTCAATATCATTGATTTTATATGTTGTAATTAGCTTTTTCACCAAAGATGATAGGGATAAAAGCAATCGATTCATTGAAAAGGCGAATATTTTGGAACGGTAGTGGAATGAAAAAATCAACTTCAATAATCCTAAAATAAGTCAACAAATCTATTATTAATTCAAAAAAAACAATAATATTGTAAAAATATCATTACCTTTTAGATATGAAAACGGAAAAGAATACTTTATTAGATAATATAATTTCTATCTCCATAGGAGCTATAGCTGTTCTTTCTATAAAATCAATTTTTGATAACGACAATAGTAAAATTGTCTCTGAAAAAGGTAGAAGGCTTCTCTCTGATGATATTAGAATGAAAGAGATTAACAAGAAAATATTAGAATCTGGAAGTAATGAGGTTTTCGTTTAACCCCTAACTTTTATGAATTTTTCTCTTGGTTTTGTAGTTGTAATAATCTTAATTTTATTTCCAGGTCTTATTTTTAGGAGATTTTATTACTATGGTGAATTCTCAAAACAATTTAATTCAGGTCTTAATTTAGTACGTTTGATTGCATCAGCAATTATACCAGGAATTATAGTTTTAAGTTCCTTTTATTGGTTCTACGATACTTTTTTCAGTAAGATTGATATTGATGGAATAATCAATAAATTAAAGGATATAAATAATCCTGAACATCGACAAAACAAAAATAGCGGCGTTTCTATAAACAACTTAATAAAGCAGGAGGTTTTCCCATTTATTGGGTTCTTGTATCTAAGTAGTTTATTTCTTGGAACTCTAACGGGAAGGCTTGTAAGAATAACAAGAATAGATATAAAGTTTAAAATTCTCCGTTTTAAAAATCATTGGTTTTATTTATTTAATGGGCATCACGCCAAATTTAAAAAAATGAAACATCTTGAAAGAAAGAACAAAAAACATCTATTTACTAAAGCAGATATTCTTATAGATTCAAATAGTAAAACTTTATTGTACTCAGGCATTATTGTGGATTACGAATTAAATGAAAACGATTGTACAGTTTTAAATAAGGTTATTTTACAAAATGCAGATCGATACTCAATAAGAGATAATACCAAAATCGCTGTCTCAATTCCCGGAACCATACTAGTGGTAGATTGTAGTTCAATTAAAAACATAAACCTTACCTACATCTATGAAAATGAGAAAACCAAAAACATATTAAAATCTAAAATTCCAAACATAGTAGATGTCATTTTTGGTTTGATTATAATCCTATTAATTCCTGTATTTATTTTTAAAGCTGACTCTATTGCTTTGGACTTATACACTAAATATTTTCACATCCCTTGGTATGCTAAATTGATATCATACTTTTTAGTAGTCCAAGTCATTAGTGTATTTAATCCGTTTATTAAAAAGAAAGGCGAGTATGAATTAATCTATAAAAACTGGAAATTATTTATAGCTAAACTATTCTGGATTGCATTATTATATTTTTTATTGAAAATAATTATATGATTTATTATTCAAATAATAAAACCTCAAAACTCAAACAATGCAAGATATCGGACTTTATATAATGGCAGGAATCTACATAATCGCAGGATTACTGCATTTTATTGCTCCAAAACCATACATCAAAATAGTGCCGAGGTCTATTCCTTACCCAAAAATGATGGTTTACATTTCTGGTTTTTTTGAACTGCTTTTTGGAATTGCATTGTTGTTTGAATCCACAAGATCTTATGCAGCAATTGGACTTATTCTTTTATTAATAGCCGTTTTTCCTGCGAATATTTATATGTCCAAACGCATGTATCAAAAGCAAAGCAAGAACGCTTGGATTTCGTATGTTCGACTTCCTCTTCAGTTTGTATTGATTTATTGGGCGTATATTTATGTTTAGAAATTTACGATTATGAAAGTTCTTTCAATAACTGACGGTATTTTTTCAAGACTTTAAAACGACTTACAAATCCTAAGTATTTGTGATTCGCATCAACCAAAGGTAAATACCAAGTGTCAGATTCTTCAAATTTCCGAACTACGCTTTCAATTTTTTCATCGATGTAAACAAGATTACTTGGATTTATTGCGATCTCGGAGGCCAAAAGATCTTCATAGCCTTCTCCTTTCAAGTGAACCTTACTCATGTGTTCTTTATTGATCATTCCCCAAAAACGGCCTTTATCATCAACAACTGCCAGAATAGCTTTATTGGTATTGTTAAACAAATCATTAATGGTCTTCAAATTCGCTTTACTGTCGACTCTAATTCCTTCTTCATCCAAACATTCTGTGATGCTAATTTGCGTCAATATATTTTGATCATGTCGGGTGGTAAAGATCTTTCCTTCCTCTGCTAATTTAGTCAATTCCGGATTTATCGGAGAAAAGTATTTGTTGATTAAAAATGCAATTACAGCAACAATCATTAGTGGAATAAATAAGTCATATCCTGAACTTGATTCCGCAATTAGAAAGATTGCTGTTAACGGCGCATACAAAACGCCCGAAAGAACGCCGGCCATTCCAACCAACATGAGATTAGTGATTGGAACATTTTCAAAACCAATTAAAATAAGGATGAATCCAAAAATATATCCCAAAAGTCCACCTGCGATTAATGAAGGTGCAAAGTTTCCTCCTACACCACCAGAATTTAACGTAATACTTGTTGCTACTGCTTTTAAGAGCAATGTTAGAATCAACATTACTACAATTGTTGTATTGGGAAAATTGAAAAAGTTAATTACTTCATCATAAACTAAGTATTCAATTTTACCTTGATGCAGCATTTTAATATTCACATAACCTTCACCGAAAAGAGCCGGAAATGCGACACAAAGTATAGAAAGTAATGTACCTCCAATCAATGCTTTTTTGATACTTCCATGAGGAAAACGGTCAAAAAAATGTTTTACCTTTTCATTGATTACGATAAAATACCGTGCATAAAATCCAGCTATAATTCCTAATCCCAAATAATAAACAGTGTTCATATAATCAAATGGATCTCGGGCAGATAAACTAAAAAGAATGTCATCATTCAATACAATTTTCGCCAATAAACTTCCGCAGATTGAAGCAATTACCAAGGGAATAAAATCTGAAAATACAATTCCTGTTAGCAAGAGTTCAAATGCAAACATGATTCCTGCAATGGGTGCATTAAAAGCAGCAGCAATTCCAGCAGCGGCTCCTCCAGCCAGTAATAAAGTTTTTTCTTTGTATCCTAAACGATAACGTTGTGCGAAGTTGGAACCAATCGCAGCACCTGTGATTGCCATTGGGGTTTCCAGTCCTGCTGAACCACCAAACCCAACAGTGATAGCACTTTGAATCATTTGAGAATGTGTTTCTCTTTTATCCACAACACTATCATTTTGCGCTATGTCGTTTAATACTTGAGAAAGCTTTACCTCTTTTTTACTTTTGTATAAATAGCGAGCGACTAATGTTGTCAGAAGAATTCCAATCAATGGAAAGACAGCATGAGCAACAATTTTTTGAGTAATTGGAAGATTGTTACTTAAGAAAAACTGAATATAATGGACGATTGTTTTTAGGGTAATTCCCGCTAGTCCACCCAAAGCTCCCACGATAATTCCAGAAAGCACCAAAAATTGAAAACGAGACAATTGTCGTTTCGACCAAATGATCAAAATCTCAGCGAGATTGTACTTTTTGAGGGTATATGTTTTTAGTGTTCGACTAAAGTATTTGAAATTCTTATAAAATTGCTTGAGCTTATCTTTTATCATCCCTTCGTTATTCCCTAAATGTATACCGATTATGATTCAAAAACCCGAAGTAAATTACGAGAGAAGTTAAAATCCGTTTGTTGACGAACTTCATAAATCAAAATGGTATTATCCTAAATCCTTTATCAATGCGGTGTCACAAAAATAAAGAGTTTAGAGTCCACAAATATAGGGCATAGTCAACTTGATTACTATGATTATATACTTTTATTTAGGATAAAGTTATCTGTGTTTTTCTCAAGATTTAATTCCTCTTTTAACAAGAGGTCTACAAGTGTTAATTTCCATCTAAAATGAAGAACTGACAACTCGCTTGAATCAATATTTTTTAGTTGTTGATTAAAATAACTTACCATCTCCAACAATTCGACTTTATCATTTTCGCTTTTCGAGATAAAGTAAGCCGTCAAAACAGTTTTCAATACATTCGTTTCCGCTTTACAGAAATCAGGTTCATCGTTTGAAAATTCAATTAATTCTTCAGGTAGTATAGATTTGAATTCCTTTTGTTTAACTTTTTCTAGAATATTATTGGCCACATTTTGGGTAAAAACAATTGCTTCGAGTAAAGAATTTGAAGCTAATCTATTGTTTCCATGCAAACCAGTATTTGCACATTCTCCAATTGCATAAAAATTTGGAACGTTACTTTCTCCATTCATATTCACTTGAATTCCGCCGCAACTGTAATGTGCTGCTGGAGTAATTGGAACAGGTTGAAATGATAAATCAAATCCTCCTTTCAAGCAATTTTCTAAGATATATGGAAATTCATGAGCTAATTCTTCTTTTGGAATATGTCGACAATCCAAGTACACTTCTTCTTCTCCAGAAGTTTTCAATTCTTGATAAATAGCAGCAGAAATCACATCACGTGTCGCGAGTTCTCCTCTAATATCATAAGCAAAAAGAAAGCGTTCTCCCTTTTTATTGATGATGTGTGCTCCTGCTCCTCTCACCGCTTCCGATATCAGGAATAATTGACTTTTCCCAGCTTCTCTAAAAGCTGTTGGGTGAAACTGAATCGAATGTAAATTACAGATCTCAGCACCAATATGATTGGCTAAAGCTATTCCGTCTCCTGTTGCAATGGCCGAATTGGTAGTGTATTGAAACAATTGTCCCATTCCACCTGTGGCCATTACTACAATTTTTGCGGAGTACTGAAGCGTAGTTTTATCTTTGTGATTGTAAATTAAAGCGCCACCAACTTCTCCGTT
This sequence comes from Brumimicrobium glaciale, assembly GCF_004152935.1. GTDB lineage: Bacteria > Bacteroidota > Bacteroidia > Flavobacteriales_D > Crocinitomicaceae > Brumimicrobium > Brumimicrobium glaciale. Next base: position 576,307 of record NZ_SETE01000003.1, on the reverse strand, counting down.
ATTGTTCAATAATAATTCAACGATCTCGCTGTATTCTATAACAGAAATTGAATCGTGATTCTTAATTTGACTTATCAATTGATCATGAACTGCAGCTCCTGTTTGGTCTTTTACATGAAGAACTCTGGCTTGTGAATGTCCACCTTCTAAACCATAATGATATTGGTTCTGAATGTGATCAAACTGAACTCCCCAATTTTCAAGTTGGTGAATTCCCTCATGCGCATGTTCCACCACATAATTAACCACTTCTTTATTCGCTTTATGCTGAGAAGCGTTTAAAGTGTCTTCAATATGCGCTAAATAACTATCACTTTGTGTTGACATTACCGCAGCAATTCCACCTTGCGCCAAACGTGTATTGGTTTCTTGCAATTTAGATTTACTGACCACTCCAATTGAAAGAGAATTATCTTTTTCTGCTAAGACAATGGCTTGAGATAATCCAGCTATTCCGGCCCCAACAATCAATATATCGAATTTAGTTTTCAAGGGGAACTAGATTTGAGAATTCTATCATTTTTACAATCGGTGCTTTCGCTCTATCGAAAATTTCAGGATCAATTTTAACTTCTGGTGTTTCATGCAATAAGCAATTGTAGACTTTTTCTAATGTGTTTACTTTCATAAAAGCACATTCACTGCAAGCACACGTATTGTCCTCGTGAATCGGTAAAGGAATCAAATTTTTGCCTGGTGCTTGTTTACTCAATTCGTGTAAAATTCCAGCTTCTGTTCCCACGATAAAAGTATCAGCTTCGGAAGTTTTTATGTAATTGATCATTTTACTGGTCGACCCAACATAATCTGCGACTTCTAAAATATGAGGTTCAGATTCAGGATGAGCAACAACTTTCGCTTTAGGATATTCGAGTTTTAATTTCAATAATTTATCGAATGAAAAAGCTTCATGAACGATACAAGCGCCTTCCCATAAAACTAAATCACGACCCGTTTCTTTTTGCAGGTATTTCCCCAAGTTTTTATCTGGAGCAAAAATTATTTTCTGATCAATTGGAAATGAATTGATAATATCAACCGCATTTGAAGAAGTACAAACGATATCGCTCAATGCTTTTACTTCGGCGGTGCAATTCACATAAGTCACAACTTTATGATCTGGATGCGCGTCAATAAATGCTTTGAATTGATCAGGAGGACAAGAATCGGCCAAAGAACAACCTGCTGCTAAATCTGGAAGTACAACTTTTCGTGTTGGGTTCAATAATTTAGCTGTTTCTGCCATGAAATGAACTCCAGCAAAAACAATAATATCAGCATCAGTTTTGGAAGCTTCTATAGCCAATCCTAAACTGTCTCCAATATAATCTGCCACATCTTGAATATCTTTTTCTTGATAATAATGTGCTAGAATCACAGCGTTTTTCTTCTTTTTCAGAGAGATTAATGCCTTTTTTAGATCTTCTTTATTTAAAGTTTTCATTTTGAATATTCGATAATTGAAGTGTAGAATACTGTCCGAAATTTCATAAAAACGGAGGCCATAATTCTCTTCAATGATTAACGCCCAAATGTAATTCCACAGGAACAGAAAAAATATGACCTAAGTCACTTTTTAATAAGAGATAAATTAGTCTTTTATTATTTTTAAGATGGAATTGTAAGTTTTATGAAAAAAAAGAAACAATTCCCAAGGACATTTAGAGAGATGAAAAAATGTGATATTGAGAATCGTTTCAGTTTTTATATTCACTAGCAGCTCAATTGCTATTCTAATATGGGACAAATATAAGGGGTGGGGATTGATTAAAATATGATGTAAATCATGAAAGGAGATAAAAAAGAAAAATTACGCAGAGTTCCGCAGAGGTGCAGAGATCCGCAGAGAAGAAAAAAAAGGAAGAAGGGTTAAGTTAAAGCGCCTTTGGTACTTAATTTATTTCCACAGATATCACAGTGAAAAAAGAGAGTAATTCGTGATTCCTATTAAAAAAACGGGACTAAATTCTGCATTAACCAGATGTAAAAAATCCGTGCTAATCCGCGCTGCTTGCATCCGCGTCATCCGCGTTCCATCATCCCTATCAAGCACCCAACAATCTAACAAAAGCAAAAAAGTCCCGACGTTACCGCCGAGACTTTTGAAAAATATAATTTTAACGATTACAAATCGAACTTGATACCTTGCGCCAATGGCAATTCAGTTGTATAGTTGATCGTATTTGTTTGTCTTCTCATGTAAACTTTCCAAGCATCAGAACCAGACTCACGTCCACCTCCTGTTTCTTTTTCACCTCCGAAAGCTCCACCAATCTCAGCACCTGAAGTACCGATATTAACGTTTGCAATTCCACAATCAGAACCTAATGCTGATAAGAAATGCTCTGCTTCACGTAAGTTTGTAGTCATGATTGCAGAAGATAAACCTTGAACAACTCCATTTTGAAGTTTAAGTGCTTCGGTAACATCTCCTGAATATTTCATCACATAAAGAATCGGTGCGAATGTTTCGTTTTGTACCGTTTCGTAGTGATTCTCAACTTCGATAATTGCTGGTCTAACGTAGCATCCTGATTCGTATCCTTTTCCTTCTAATACTCCACTTTCAACCAATTCTTTTCCACCTTCTTTCTTAGCTGATGCAATTGCGTTTAAGTAATTGTTTACAGCATCTTTATCGATAAGCGGTCCAACATGCATGTTTTCATCTAATGGATTACCAATCTTAATTTGACCGTAAGCTCCAACGATAGTTTTCATTACTTTGTCGTAAATGCTATCGTGAATAATCAAACGACGTGTAGAAGTACAACGTTGTCCTGCAGTTCCAACAGCACCAAATACAGCACCTGGAACAACAATTTTCAAGTCTGCATCTTGTGTGATGATCATTGCGTTGTTTCCTCCTAACTCTAATAATGATTTTCCTAAACGTTTCGCTACTGCTTCAGAAACAGAACGACCCATTCTTGTTGATCCTGTTGCAGAAACCAAAGCGATTCTTTTGTCTTCAGCTAATGCTTTTCCAATTTCTGGACCACCAATTACCATTGTAGAAACTCCTTCTGGAACATTGTTTTTAGCAAATACTTCTTGTGCGATATTTTGACAAGCGATAGATGTTAAAGGTGTTTTTTCAGATGGTTTCCATACACATGAGTCTCCACAAACCCATGCCAAAGCTGTATTCCAACTCCAAACTGCAACTGGGAAGTTAAATGCTGAAATTACTCCAACAACTCCTAGTGGGTGATATTGCTCATACATTCTGTGTCCTGGACGCTCAGAGTGCATTGTTAATCCGTAAAGTTGACGAGAAAGACCTACTGCGAAATCACAGATATCAATCATTTCTTGAACTTCACCTAAACCTTCTTGGTAAGATTTCCCCATTTCGTAAGAAACAAGTTTACCAAGTGGCTCTTTATATTCTCTTAAAGCATTTCCAATTTGACGAACAACTTCTCCACGCGCTGGCGCTGTCCATTGTCTCCACTCATGAAATGCTGATGTTGCTACATCAACTGCTTCGTTATAATCTGCTACTGATGCTAATTTTACTTGTCCGATTTTTGAACCATCTACTGGTGTAAATGAATCAATAACATCGCCTTTAGTATCGATCCAATTTTTACCTGTTGATGCTCCTCTGTTGACTTCGTTTTTAACTCCTAATTGACTAAGTACCTCTTTGATATCAATTCCTGACATGTATTCTTTGATTTTTTGATTCATGCAAAAGTAAGGACTTTTTAGGAGAATGTAAAGGAATAGCGGAACTTAGGGATCGTATGTTGACTGAATGTCTCACATTAATCGTTAAGAGATGGGTTGAGAAGAAGTTCTTTCTCAGATCTCGCAGATCTTTTTGGATTGGTGTTGGTGAAGATGTATGGATTTGGGTTTAGTGGGCAATAGATTTACTTTTTCTTCAAAGAATTGTAATCTCAAATTGACTATAATAATAGAATCAATATGTGTTTTGAATAATACTCAAATTTACACATGAAATAAAGTATTTAAAATCTTCATCTTCTCCAACAATCAGCAGGCGACTGTCATCTGTGGTGCGGAAATAAATGTAAGGTTCTGCGGTATTCCAAAAGAGTGTATTATTCAAATGAGATTAATCATCTTTGATCCATTCTCCGGTCAAAGCGAAGGTTGAAAGTGGCTTCAAGAAATTATCTTTAATCATTTCTTTAATTTCGTGATTTAAACCATCAATTTAGGAACAAAATCTTAACGTTAGAAATGTTTAACCTTTAGTAGAGTAATTCGGTAAATAGTTTTTAATTTGCTTCTCAAAAAACACCATTCAAATGATTATTGATAAAAAGAAATACCGACAACCCATCATTTTATTAACTTTTGGAATTGCTTTCAGCTTAATATCCGCTTACGCTTCTCTAGATTCAGAAGGAGATTGGTTTGCAAGATCTGGCGCTATTTTAAGTTTTGTATCTGTAGTGGTTCAGTTTTTACTTTCGAATTTGAAAAAGTCAGAACTAGAAAATTTATTTCGATCTAATATTGGACTGAAAGAAAAAATAAATACTATAAAAATCAAAGATGTGAGACATGAAGTCTTGTCATTGACCTCTGGAATTACAGGATTGGTGGGAACTCTAATTTGGGGTTATGGTGATTTGTTGTATTAACTCGCGATTTAGAGACATTAGAAGTTAGATATTAGACATTAGACTTTTAGAGGTTAGAGGTTAGAGGTTAGAGGTTAGACTTTGGGATTATACTAACATTTAATTTTAGTGATTGACTTCAAGGGTTTTATAAATCAGAGTGAGACAAATTAAAATCGGTGTTTCATCTTTATTTGAGCATAGCTTTTTACGTTCATTTTCCGATAAATCTAATTTTATATTTGCTTGTTTCTTCATGGATTCTTATTAAGAAACACGGACATTACTTAAAACATTTGCTCAAAATTCTTATTCAAAATCTCAGGATATTTCATTTTGGCTTCTTTTGAAAGAAAAGATGTGACAGTCATTAACCAACATGATGGTTAGCAAAACTACCCCACATTCACATTAAACAAATACCCTACAAATGCAGTTAATCCCATAGCCACGGTTCCCCAAAAAGTAATTCTCACCACTGCTTTCCATATACTTGAACCGCCTGCTCTTGCTGACAATGCTCCAAGAAGAATTAAAAAGAAAATAGCAAAAGCATAAAGGGAATATTCCATGCCTTCTAGAGAAAGAAAGAGCGTGACTAAAAATGGCAACATTCCGCCCACTGTAAATGACGCACCTGAAGCAAAGGCAGCCTGAATAGGTTTAGCTTTATTCGATTCATTGATTCCCAACTCGTCTCTCACATGTGCTCTTAAAGCATCTTTTTCGGTGAGCTCGAGTGCTACAATCATTGCAGTTTCCTTTTTAAGTCCTCTGCCTTCATAAATTTCGGCTAAAAACTGTAATTCCTGTTCAGGTGTTTCTTCTAATTCTATGCGCTCTCTCTCGATATCCGCTTTTTCTAAATCGGTTTGTGAACTTACAGAAACATATTCTCCAGCTGCCATCGATAAAGCTCCTGCAACCAATCCCGCCAGCGTTGCTAGCACAATCGCTTCTCTTGAATCACTTGCCGCAGCAACACCAATGGCTAAACTTGCAGTGGATAATATTCCATCATTTGCGCCAAGTACGGCTGCTCTCAACCAATTACTGCGGTTTATGAAATGATTGTCTAAATAAGTATCGAGGTTAACTGATTTGTCATCCATAACATCAAGTTTTGTAGAATTCATTTTAAAATAGAATTCTTAATTCAAATGTAATTGTTTATTTGGTTCTATATGATTTTGTGTGGGTAGTTTTAAAATCTATGGTTTTAATTGAAGCTAAACGATTGTTAATTTGGTTCTACTTTTATTTAAATGGAAACTTTCTATTAAAAATCTAATTCGCTTAATTTGATAAACCCCTGTTATTTAAGTACTTACTGTCCGAAGTCCCGGCGGGACGGCATGTTAATAGGGATGGACGTAAGTCCATCCGCCAAACGATACAAACCGAAACAAATCCCCACAAAATCGACCTAATTGCATGCAATTAGGTCGATTTTGTGGGGATTTGTATTATATCTATTTGTTTTAAACCAAGGACTTACGTCCTTGGCTATTAATATGCCGTCCCGCCGGGACTAATCAATTGAAATACAGACCACCATATGCTTGCTTGTAAAAATGAAATGATAATATTGATAAATACTTTAAAATACAACTCATGTAGGCTACAGTTAAATTCGTAGTAGAACCATTAATTTTTCGAAGGATTAAAATTGATTACCCACAGTATTTCATTTAGAGCCGTTTATTTGCAAACATATCCTTTAAGATGAATACAACTTTAAATCTTTGATAGGAAGTCGTGAAAGATATTTTCTCTTTTTTTGAAGAGACTTTTTAACGAAACTCAAGAATTAGTTATGATAACAGTTAGTTAATCCATATTTTTATTGAAAATTCACGCTAATTATGCGATTATCTTATTTATTTCTGATACTTGGTTTACTATTTATTTCTGCTTGTGGAACCACCCACGATTCAAATATTTCCATGGAAGAAGAAGTTGAAACTCCAGAGATAGAAGATGTTTCAAAAATCGTTTTTCTATATTTTGATATTGAAAAACGTGGTGACAAAAAAACGATAATAACTTTAACAGAAACACAAGTTGTTCCGGGAACGATAAAGGAAAACACAATTATTAATGCACCAAGACAGACCGATAATTTAATTATTCAACTTCTGGATGATAAAAAAGTGGTTCAAGAAGAAATGATTATAAAAAATCCGCTCATTCAAACCATCGAACAATATGGAAATGAAGGTGAAATGAACACGCAAAATAACCGATTAGAAAAAAGTCAATTTTACTTAAGATTTAATCGAAAAAACAATATAAAATCCATTAAGATTCTGAATATTCTTCCATCAGGAGATCTTGAATTATACCAAGAAAATATTACTATTTAATTATGAAAAAAATAATTCTATTGCCGTTTGTTCTGCTATTCTGTGGAGTGACTTTTTCTCAAGTTTTTGATACCATTGTTTTACACAATAGCGGTCCGTCAGACAAACGCATAAATCTCGTGATTTTAGGAGATGGTTATACTTCTGCTGATCAAGGGAAATTCATTACGGATGCAACTGGTTTGAAAGATTATTTGTTTACTAAAGTGCCCTATTCAAACTACAGTGAATACTTTAATGTTATCGCAATTAAAGTGATTTCAAATGAGAGCGGAATTAAGCATCCGGCCACAGCCACTGATGTTGCGGAACCAGTATTTCCAATAAGCAATCCAGATACATATTTAGAAACTGCTTTCGATTATCAAGATATTCACAGGTGTATTTATACTTCAAATACAAACTTAACGACTCAAGTGTTAGCGGCTAATGTTCCCAACTTTGACATTGCAGTTGTGGTTGTAAATACTCCCGAATATGGAGGTTGCGCAGGAGATTACGCTTATTTTTCAGCACATACGAATGCAAAAGAAATTTTCATTCATGAAATAGGGCATTCTTTTGCCAACTTGGCGGATGAATATTGGTTTGCAAGCACTGGCGAAAGGCCAAATAAAACGCAAGATGATAATCCTTCAACTAACAAATGGAAAAATTGGATAGGAACTGATAACGTTGATATTTTTCCTTTTCCAGAAGATGCATCATGGAATAGACCTCATCAAAGTTGTGAAATGCGCTTTTTAAACAATGAATATTGTGCAGTTTGCAAGGAAGCTACTATTGAAAGGATACATCAAATTCAAGGACCAATAGATGACTTCAATCCAACGCAAACGTCACTTCAAATGGGGTCAATCGATTTAGATTTTGAAGTTTCATTGATCTTACCGAATCCGAATACACTTGAATTTTCGTGGGAATTAAATGGCGTTGAAATTGACATTTTAAATACAAATATTTCTATCGCTTCAATTGATTTAGTTGACGGATTAAATACTTTAAATTTCAGTGTAGTTGACAATACTCCATTGGTGCGAACAGATAATCATGAAACAATTCACTTGAATACGGTGACCTGGCAAATCAATAAGAGTGGATTAGGAATTGAGGAAATTCAAGCCAAAGAATCGAGTTTTGTGATTTATCCAAATCCAAGTACTGATGTGATTTATTTAAAATCCAATAAAAAATCTACAAGGAAATTGACTTTTGAATTGCTTTCAACAACGGGACAAATCATTAAAACTGAAACTTTAAGTTCTGATGCTTCACAGACTTATTTATTCAAAATGGGAGATATTGAGTCGCAAACTTATCTATTGAACATTTATGATGACAATGGAATTAAATTATATACCCATCGAATTGTAAAGAAATAAGGAATTAAATGACGTTGTAAATTCAAGCAAAGGAATTATCAAACTTAGTCGGAATTTTTTAAGAGGGATTCCTCTGGTGACAAAATCTATAATTTTCGACACCAGAGGAATCTCTTTTTTATTTTCCTACAATCAATTTATGCGTAGCTTTCTCAGTAGCGGTTTCTAGGGAAATAAAGTAAACATTTCCACCCGTTAATTTGCTGATGTTTTTTGAATATACGTTTTTCCCAGCAGTTAGATTTTGAAGTAAAATCTTATCCATTAAAGCCCCTTTTGAATCTAAAATTGATATTGTCACTTCTTCCTTTTTAGTCAGATTAAAGGAAATATTCAATACGCCATCATTAGGATTTGGGTAAATCATCAAGTTAAGTAAACTTATACTTGCATCATTTAATTGATCTACAGACAAAGGCTCAGGTTTTTTAATATAAACTTTGAAAATCTGGCTATGCGCATCACTTTGTGTTCCGTCATTGATGAAGAATATATTGGGCTGCGTACTGCTTATTCCTCCAAAAATATATCCGATTAAAACACTATCTGTAGTAACACTGTCTAATTTGAATACGTCATTCGTAAAATGAGGTAAATTCAAATTAGGGATAAACTCTGACCCTGCTCCTAGAAGTGCTGGCATTTCAATAGGTAGTTTATACTCCGCCATATCTCCAGCGGCATCTCTAGTTACCCTTGCAATTGTATTCACAAAAGGAACATTGTCGTCTTGTACAAGCGTTCCTGCATTGTCATAAAACTGAGCAATTCCTCCAAAAAACACAGTGTGCATTTCGTTCTCTGATTCAGAATACAATGGTATGGTTGAGCAATGATAATGGTTATAATATTGTTGAAAAGTGTTATTCACAGTGTATCCATTGTTATCAACTGTCACAGAATTTAAAAAAGGCAAATCTACAGCATGTTGAAAAACACCTGAAAACATTGTTATTGCTTGACTTCCATCTGGCATTATTTGATGTTCTGCATTATAGTCTCTTCTGTGTAAATTAGCTGCATCAAAATGAGAAGGTAAATGTGTTATTGTAATATTCGTTCCATCATCCACTAAGTCAAATTTCCGAATAGCATCTGTATATTCTTGAATGAAACCAGGACCGTTATTTGGACCCATAGGATTATATCTACCAATGAATTTTTGTCCTCCCATAAGATAATGAGTTGAACCCATTTTTCTCAAGATTCCACCAGTAACTTGAAATTGTGGATCTGTAATTTGACGGAAAAAACTGGTGAAATTCGTGTTGTTAATCACTGCATTAATTACATCCGGAACTTTAATAGCAGTTAAATTTTTGAATGTTGTGTGGTCTCCTTCAGTTCCGCTATATCCATATCCACCAACGCAGTATAAATATTCTCCATCTTGGGAAAACTCCATATTTGTGGAACTCAATTGTTCTTGAATCGAAATCGGTAAAGAAGTCAAAGGAGCAGACCATTTCGTTTGTGTAACTGGATCAACAACAATCAATTGATTATTGTGTCCTGCAATATCAAACGCAGCGTTAGGTTGTCTTCTGTGCAATCCGTCTAATCGACCACCGATAATAAGCCATTTCCCATTGTGTTGACCAAAAGCATAAGATTGAATTCCTCCTAAACCGGTAATATTCATTGGTTCAATTGAAATTTCAAAAGGAGCTGTTTGGGAATAATTATAAGTTGTAAAAAAAAAGCTAGAGATAAGCAGAAAATATTTTATCGTATTCATAAGTAATGGTTTAGCTGAAAATAGTTTCTCAACTTTAGCTTATAAAATTAAAATAATAGGTGAGAAAAAAGTGTAACAATTGTTACAAATACCAAGCAATAAAGGTTTGTGGTAAAGACAAAAAACGCAAACAGGTATTTAGGTTATTTTAAAAGGAAATGATGAAATGTTAAAAATAAATTATGATTTTAACGGGTTTATTTATAGATTTATTGAAAATAAACTTCACTTATGCGCTTAGCTAATTTATTGTCCATCGGTCTTCTATTGTTTACTGCAAGTTGTAGTTCACCTCAAAACACAATCACTTATTCTGTGCCAGACGTTGAAATTCCTGATGAAGATCTATCTACAAAGATTGTTGTTCTAAATTTTGAAATCGTAAAAAGCAAAAACAATAAAACGGAAATTTCATTAGCGAATACAGAACTTATTCCCGGCAGATTAGAAGAGAGTGAACTTATTTATCCGCCAAGAGAACTCGGCAAGTTGGTCGTTCACCTTTTAGATGAGAACAATAAAATAATAGAAGAACTGGTTATTAAAAAACCATATTTACAAATCATAGAGGAAAATGATTCTGGAGGAAAAATAGAGCTTCAAAATGATGACGTAAAAGAACTTCCATTATCAGTTCGTTATAACGAAAATAGCAATATAAAATCAATTCAGATATTTAAGATTGAAGACGAAAGAACAGTTGAAATTTTTCATGAGAAGATTGTAGATTAATTTAGATGAATTAGTGATTTTAATCCACTTTCCTAAATAGTCTCCAAGTAAAAACTGCTAAAACAGCGCCTACTATTAGAGCTGCAATATAGATCCAAAGCGATGTTAAGTTTCCAGAAATAAGCGCTGGAACAAAACTTCTTGCTGGATTAAATGAACCACCTGAAATGTGGTCCTGAGAAAAATATCATTCCGGCAACCATAGATCCAATAACTACTCAAGATAAATTAACGGTTTCCTTGTTAGAAGTCACTCCAAGAATAGACAACATTAAAAAAAAGGTCAAAAAAAAGAGGGTAAGTAGCGAACTACTTACCCTCTCTCAAAATTAATTTATTCTTATAATGACATCGCACCTGCTTCAGCAACGATATGGTCATTTTCAACAGCACTTCCACTCACTCCAATAGCTCCGATAATTTCACCAGCTGCATTTTTAATTGGAATACCTCCTGGGAAAGTAATCAATCCGTTGTTTGAATGTTCGATATTATATAACGGTTGACCTGGCTGAGATAATTCACCAACGATTCCTGTATTCATGTCAAAGAAACGAGCTGTTTTCGCTTTTTTGATTGAGATATCTAATGAACCTAACCATGCTCCGTCCATACGTCCGAAAGCTACTAAATTTGCACCTGCATCAACAATTGCAATATTCATTTTTGTATCGATTTCAACTGCTTTTGATTTTGCTACTGCGATCGCTTTTTCTGCTTGTTCTAATGTGATATTCATAATATTTTATTTTTTAAGTTTCTAATTATGATGCAAATATACAGAGAGTAAAAGCTTTTGTAGTTACTAAAAAAGGTCAGTTTGTTATGAAATAAGGTCAAAATTGAAATATACTTATGAGGTAGGAACCTCACTTGGACTTACACCAAACTTGTTTTTAAAAGCGATGCTGAAATTAGAAAGGTTATTATAACCAAAATCCAGATAGATATCAGAAGGTTTTAAAGTTCCTTGTGCCAATGTTTCTTTAGCTTTTAGCAAGCGTTGATCTTTTAACCATTTTCCGGGAGAAACTTTAAATTCACTTAAAAATTTACGTTTAAATGTAGATAAACTCATGTTACATAAAAACGCAATTTCTTCTAATTTTAAATTTGAATGAACTTTACTTTCAACCATTCTCTTTAATGGAGTAGTGCTATCTATGATTAAAGATTGCAAATAACGTTCGAAGCTCTTGCCATATTTGTGAACGAGATAAAGCATTAATTCTTCAAATTTTATAGAAAGCAAACTCTTCATGAATTCTTTTGGCGCTTCACCAATAGTAGTTAATGAATTAATGTAAGAAGCTATATAAGCGTCGTTTCCAATAGTGAAGCAAGGAACTTCGTCATCTATTTTATACTTATTTTTTATATGTTTCTCTATAAATTTTTTGAGGATATTCTCGGAAAAAAATAAGAGTTTACAATAATAAGTAGCATCTGTATCTAGTAATTCTGTCCAGAGCCAATTTCCTTTTTTGAGTATTAAGGATTGGTCTTTATTGACCGCTACAGAAGTCCCTGCAAAATGAACTTGCTTTTTACCCACTTGTAAAAAACTAAACATATTCATTCCTAAATTAACTTTACTTCTCACGACATCGCTTGCCATTTTAAAATCATAAACAAACAAATCTGGCTTACTATTTTCGTCGTTGATATAAATTTCAGGAATATTTTCTATTGGCATTTTGGGTTGTTTTCTGTTGTTCTTGTGCTAAAATACTATTTATCTTCTTTAGCAACTACTTTTACAACCGAATTATTCTCGACTCTTTTCATCCAAAAGATAATGAATAATCCGCCAATTATTCCAGGAATAAACCAACCATAGAAACTAGGAAAAATTTGATTTACCACTACAAAAGCAGTAACTGCGGCAATATATCCACCCATAATGTTTCCTAAATGCATTTTCAGCCAACCTTTCCTTAGTTTTTCAGGGTTTTTGTATAAGCGTAAATTTTTGATTGCAGAAAGAATTCCTACAACAGCAAAAACTCCAAGAACAATATTGAATTTTTGCGTGAGAACAATGGGTAAAAAAATCATTAGAATACCTGTTAAAATCATGACCCACGCCATCCACTTATCGAAAATTAAATTCGGGTTCTTATGCTTAAATCTCATAGCTCTTTTTCCGATTAAAACAAAGTAGAGACTAAATAAACCAACTGCAAAAAGAAACGGACTTTCGTGATTTGGAAGAACAGATATAAACATGGCGCTAACGGCTGAAATCACCATTGAATAAAAGAAAATTAAGCCTGTTTTTCTATGTGTACGTTGTCCTTTTTTACTGATCATCGCAATCAGTCCTGCGACAAATGCTATCCCACCAAAGCCGGCGTGGATAATGATGAAAATCTTAATTGCTTGTTCCATAATTAGTTTGTTGGATACAATATACGAAAAGTTGAGGAAAGTTTTAGTGAGTCTTAAAAACTTAACCACTAAGGACTAAGAGTGCCATAGGTTTGAGAATAAAATTCTATATCTAGCGAAAAATTTAGATATTAGATGTTAGACTTTTTGTCTTTTTTCTAACATCAAAATCTAATGTTGGATATAAAGGTTTTTAGAAGCTAAAGCTAGATGCACTAATCCCGATGGCTTATCGGGAGCATACTTTTAGCTATTTCTGAGACCAATAAAAAAGCACCGCTCTAAAGCGATGCAATGTTATAGATTAGTGATTATTTCAATCAAAAAACTACTGTTTCAATTCACACTCACCTCCAAATGGGCCAGCATTATTAACGTGTATATTGCATGTGTCTAATTGTTCTGATTTTGATAAATATGTCTCATCATTTTCTTGCTTCTCTTCGTCTGCAAAATCACAATAGCAAACACCATTTGTTTTATTCTTGTCTTTATCACAAGCTACAGCAAAGAAAAGAAGTAAAACTAAAAATACATTATGAATATTAACTATACTACTAACTGTTGGTTTTTTAACTATTATTAATTTATGAAAAAACCACTCTCTAGTTATACGCCATAAACCAAAAGAGCCTATCAACTTTAAACCACCACAAAAAAATAATCACTTAACATTTAATGCTAAGTGATTATTTAAGTAATACTTTTTAAATCATCTGTTTAAGACTACTTATTCTTACAACAAGATAATTAATAGAATAATGATTAGCAGTAAACCTCCTACTGATATATATATTCCTCCACCTCCACCAGATGTCGTTTTTTCTATTGAACGTACTTCTTTTCTTAAAGCTCTTTTTTCTCCAAAGCTCATATCAGACTTATCCATTTCATAGATTTCGTTTAGTCTTGACTCTATTTCATTAGAACGTTCTGTTTTTTCTATTATGACCTTATCTTTTAATCGCTCTGTTAAAGGTTTGTCAATATTTTTATCATTTTCCTGTGCATTTAATGCTGTAGGGACTAATAAAAGAGAAAATGCTGCGAAAATAGTAATTGCTGTTTTTTTCATATTTTTAGTTTTAGTTTAAATTCTAATAATTTTCAAAATAGTTAGTAGTAGCTAAATTTAATAATGATTTTTGAAAAACTCAGTATATTGAACCTGTAAAAAAGTTAAATAAATATAATGAAATAAATCATCAATATTTGTTTGTGAGATTTTTATGATTTAAGTAACGCACTGAATCATTGCCTAATCAATAAATTCTACATGTCAAACCTAACCCTCAATAGGCCTCAAACAGAACCACTATGAACTTAAAGTACCAACGGTTCATATGAGCATAAAATGCTGTAACTATCAAAATCTAATTGATTGATATAAAAGTTTTTTTAGAAGCTAAAGCGAGATGCACAGAAGTGCATAGTTTTAACTTTTTCTGAGACCAATATACTATTCAATTCCTTCTGCTTCCTTTAGTAATGGTGAGATAAGCGATTATCATGAATAGAACAGTCAATCCAATTCTGAAAATCATTGCGTTGACAGTTTTTAATTCATAAATACCTCCATTATGAATATGAATTCTTAATAAAATGAAAGCAGTAATTAAAATGATAGAAGCCAATCCCAAAAGTAAAGTTGTCCATCGTTTAAGTTTGACGAAACCAAAAGCAGCGAACAAATAGAGTAGACTCGCGATGAAATTTGCCCAAACAACAAGCAAAACATAGTTTCCTTCCTTTTCTCTGATCCCAAAGAAATCAAAAATAACAGAGAAACTTAAAAACAAAGTCAACAGTCCAAATCCTGCCAGAATTATGGCTGATACATTTCGAAATACTTTTTTAGTTTTCATATTAGTTGACTTTTATGTTTTTCATTTTCAAGAATGAAAATCCTAACCAAATCACAGAAATAGTCATTGAGATTGCTCCTATTAGAACAAAAATTGGGGAAAGTCCAAAATACACTTCTAGCAAAATACCAACAGGCATAAGAAGTCCAATTAAAGCCAACCAAGAAATCGTTTTAACGTTTTTCAATTGATTGCTAAATCTTAGCAGTAAATATCCAATAAGTATATTTAAGAATGCGAATAAATTTCCATGGACGTGAGCTAGACGGGTTTCAAAATGCTTTCCATAAGAATAGGAATCTACCCAGTCTTCTTTCCCGGGAGCAAAGTCACGGAGATAAATTAATAAAAATCCATAGGCCATAAATAGCCCCATAGTTAGAAACCCGATGGCAATGTTGTTTTTCCCGTTCATAGCGTTTAATTTTCTATTAAATTAATTCACTATCATTTAAGAAAGTGTAACATTTGTTACAATTGCATTCAAGTAGAGATTATCAAATTCTATCCAAAAAAAAAAACAACTCACATAATCCAATTCCTCTTTTAAAAGAATGTTTTTATGTGAGTTGTCATCAAAAACTTATGCTTATAAAAACCTATGCTTTCTTTATCTTTTCAGAAAGTTCTTTCTCTTCACTGTGCAATTTGTTTGCAAGGGAGTCCATAACACCAGTAACTTTCAATTTTAAATCATTGATCGTGTCTGAGCTTTTGCTTGAAATTAAATCTCTTGTATCTGTACCTTTATGTGGTGCAAACAATACTCCTAAAATTGCTCCTACTGCCATTCCTGCTACTACTCCAATTACTACTTTACCTGAATCCATTTTTTTGTTTTTTTTAAATGATTAATTATATTAATTCCCCCCAAAATCTAACAATGAATTTTAGAGCTCATATATAGTTCCTAAATTCATCTTTGAAAGATTCCTAAACTATCATTATTCACAATGACAAATCTAAGATACAAAAAAATGATAGCCGTTTGATATTTAAGCAATTATTAACAGGGTGATTTATAAAAAATTAACTATTTCACTGTTTCCGGCAGGACTGAAACTTCCATATCTAAAGCCAAACAGATGTAACTATTGTCGTTGAATTTAAACTCATCAATCGTTTCCCAACCCAACTTTCTTGTATGCGCGCTTTCAGAAATTTTATTGATATTATTGATAAAAGTAATGGAGATTGGATATTTCTTTAAAAGTTCGACTCTCATTTCCTCAAAAAGTTGATTCAACAAACCACTTCCACGGTATTTTTCGTCAATGCAAACAGGACCATACTGAAAGCTATTTTTGGTGGTTATTTTATTTCCTTTAAATGTTAAATCTGGAAAACGAGAAACCATATAATTAAAGATTTCCCATTGTTCAAAATATTTCCAGCTTCCAGCAAATGCATAAGCAATCACTTTGTGCGTATCATTAATTGCCACAAACATTCCATTTTGAAGAATAATTTCTTCAATTTGAGCTGTAGTAAAAGGAGTAGTTACAAATCCTTTTTTTCGTTCAAATTCATTTAGATTGCGGTATAGATATTTTTCCTGAAGAGATAGAATTCCATCTATATCATTCGAAGCTCCTAGTCGAGTATTAATCATTTCTATCAATAACAAAAGTCGATATATTGTTATCTTTATCAATAGCAATATCGTAATCATAGCAATCGTCCATGTGTACTTTCTCAACAAAGTTGCCGTTATTATCAACAGCAATTGTAAAAGTTACATTACCTGGCGCATAGCTTTCATATTTTGAAGAAGTATTGGCCTGAACATTATTAATATTTACCGTATTTCCACCAGAGGTTTTAATTTGAACACTCACCTTTTCTGTACCGTTATTTATAATTCGAGCACTTGGATTTTCATTTTTACATTTTTTACAACTGCTTATGGTTAACATAAATAACACTGTAAATAAAAGGGTTAAAACAGATTTTGAAGTCTTCATATTTTCAAGAATTTAATTAGAGGTTGTGTAATCACCATTATAAAGGAGAAAACTACGGCTTTTATTGAACAATCACTGTGTTTTGATAAGAATAATTAACCCACCTCAAATGAATCCAACGGCTGCATCTGATAGGTAGTGATAATATTTCGGAAAATTTTTATAGCGTTTTCGACAAAAAAACTGCTCATGAATAATTACATTCATGAACAGTTATTTTTTTTGTAGCCTTGAACGAATTTATTGTTTTATTACCCTTGAGGTTGTTACCTGACCTTCAGAATGCATTTTTACTAAATACACCCCTTTTCCGTAAGTTGAAAAATCTATTTTTATGTCTTTAGTTTGAGGTCGAAAAGCGATAAGTCTTTGTCCTGTTATACTATATATTTCTATTTCATATATATTTCCTTGACTTTCAATAGTCAACTGGTTAACCACAGGGTTAGGATATAATTTATAATCTAGTTTAGCATAAGATGCTGCTCCAACGTTATTTAAAGTAATACAATCTGAAGTATCTACACAACCACCTTGGGTAACAATCACAGAATACCTTCCATTTTCTCTTGGTGTATAAGATTGATTTGTTTCTCCTGAAATCTCTTCATTCAACGGCTCACAATTGTACCATTGATAAGTAGCTCCATTGGCCTGACTTGTAAACACCCCAACATCCAATGCAACTCCAATATTTACCTCATTAATCGTTAAATCAAGTGTTACCAAGGAATCACAACCAGAAGCATTGGTTAATGTATGGGTGTAGGTATTGCTTGAACTGTAAGTATTTCCATACCATGTGAATTCCACACAAGCAGTTGCAGTTGTATCTCCAACGTTTGAATTACCGATTGTTAAATCTAAGTAAACGGTTGAATCACATCCATACATATTAGTGAGTATATGCGTGTAAAAGTTTGATGTATAATATGTATTTCCATACCAAGTAAACTGTTCACAAGCATTTGCAATAGTATCTCCGACTGATGGATTACCAATGGTTAAATCCAACGTAATTATGGAATCACAGCCCACACTATTTAAGAGCGTATGCGTATAAAAATTTGAAGATGTGTATATATTTCCATACCATGTAAATTGACCACATGCTAACGCTATGGTGTCTTTAGTCGTTGGTTGATTAATTGTTAAATCTAATATAATCACTGAGTCACAACCTACACTATTTAGAAGTGTATGTGTGTAAAAATCTGAGTTCGTATATGTGTTTCCATACCAAGTAAATTGCTCACATTCCACAGCAATTGTATCTCTTGTTGTTGGTTGATTGATTGTTAAATCTAAGGTGATAATTGAATCACAACCAGCATTATTGATAAGAGTATGCGTATATAAATTTGAGCTTGTATAAATGTTTCCAAACCATATAAACTGCTCACAATCAACAACGGTTAAATTGCTTGTTGTGGGTTGAGTAATCACTAAATCTAAAATGATAATAGAGTCACAACCAATGGGATTTACTTTGGTATATGTGTAAATATTCGACGAAGTATAGAAGTTTCCATACCATTCAAACTCTTGACAAGCGACAACCGTTGTATCTCTTGTTGGAACTGGATTTATCGTTAAATCTAATGTTACAATCGAATCACAATTCGCACTATTTACAAGTGAAAAAGTAGCGGTGTTATTGGAAGCGGTATAGGTAATACTGTCTATCCAAGTATAGGATCCACAAGCAATTTGAACGTCTTGGCCTGAATTAGGATAACAAGGTTTATTTCTATAAAGTCGCGTAACCAAACCACTTGATGCATTTCCTGTCAACAGTAAATCAGGATCATTGTCTCCGTCGATATCAGAAAATGCAATAGAACTCATTTTCACTTCTGTAAATGGCATTCCTAAGAGAATAGTAAAATTACCTAATCCATCATTGATGTATAATTCAGCAACCCGCGAATTACCGGCATCAACTCCAGTAATTATTAGGTCTAAATCAGCGTCTCCATCAACATCAGCAAAGGCAATAGAACCCTTTTCCACACCTGTAAAGGTTGTTCCCGGATCAAGACTATAGTTTCCAGCTCCATCATTCTTGTAGAGATAAGTAATGTAATTATAATTTGAGACTTCGCCAGATAATATAATGTCTTGGTCATTGTCTCCATCAACATCAGCAAAGGCTACAGAACAACCTTTTACACCAATAAATGAGGTTCCCGCAATAAGACTAAAGTTTCCAGACCCATCATTTCTATAAAGCTGAGAAACTAATGCAAGGGTGCTATCACGTCCTGTTAATAAAACATCTTGGTCATTATCTCCGTCGATATCTCCAAAAGTAATTGTCCCTGGGCCTGATGGGGATGACCCCACTCCTGAGTTAGTTGGAAAACCAAAAGAAAGACTTAAATTTCCAAATCCATCGTTATTATAAGTTTCTGTAATTATTTCTCCACTCATAATAATACCTGTTTGAAGAAGGTCAATATCTCCATCTCCATCAATATCTGAAAAGGAAGTCCTAGAACTATAAACCTGATTAAGAGGTGATGATGAAACCAAAGTAAAATTACCTGTACCATCATTGGTGTAGTATTCACAAACCATTACATTACTACTCCATCCTGAAATTAATAAATCAAGATCATTATCACTGTCCATATCTTGCAAAACAGCATCATTGAATCTTAAGTTTGAAATGGAAGTTCCAGTAACGTAATCATAATTCCCAATTCCATCATTCTTGTAAATTCTAGAAGGCTCTCCAAGAATTAGGACATCTTGGTCACTATCGCCATCAATATCTCCAAAATAAATCTTAGCGAACTCTGTATTTAGAAATGAAGTTCCCGATACATGAGTAAAGTTACCCAATGCATCGTTGGTATAGAGTTGCGTTTTAAGTCCTTCACCAGTTTGTCCTGTAATAAAAAAATCTTTATCATTATCTCCATCAATATCTGAAAAGACAATTGCTCCGTTAGTTGTCCCATAAACATTATTCCCTAATCCGTTGGTATAATTTCCCAAGCCATCATTGTAATATTGTACAAAAAAACCTTGACCTAAATAACCAATACCTGTCATACATATATCTAAGTCATTATCTCCATCAATATCTACTAATGCGACATCTCCCCTACCAGTTTCGGGTAACGGATTTCCTGGAACCAAGCTAAAGTTTCCTAGACCGTCATTTATGTAAAGATTAGAATAATAGTCAATTACGTTTGCACCTGTGATTAATAAATCTTGATGATTATCTCCATTAACATCTCCAAAATCAACGGTACCATAAGAAGTTGGTGGAAATAAAACCCCTGAAGCAAGTGAAAAAACTCCTGTTCCATCATTAATATAAAGCTCTGAAAGCCCTGTTAAGGAACCGTCCTTTCTTCCAGAAATAAATAAATCTTGATCATTATCGCCATCAATATCTGCGAAATCAACTGCACCATCTGCAAAACCAGAAATAGAATTTGTAGTTGAAAGCGCAAAGCTACCTGATCCGTCATTAATGTATAGGTTGGTAACCGGAGTATTAAAGTTTGCATATCCTGACATTAGTAAATCCAAATCTCCGTCACCGTCTATATCTGAAACTCCCAAAAAACTATTAAATAATAATTGAAAAGAGGTCGTGCCATCTAGTGTAAAATTACCCAATCCATCATTGATATATATTTCTGATGATTGACTAATCATATCACCACCCATAAGTATTAAATCAGGATCATTGTCCCCATCAATATCTGCAAAGGCGGCTTCTCCATGATAGACTCCTGTAAAAGATGATCCAGTAGATAAAGTATATTCACCATTTCCGTCGTTTAAATAAAGCTCTGTTATTCCTGTGTTCGACCCAATCGAACCAAGGATCAAGAGGTCCTCATCATTGTCCCCATCAACGTCAATAGCTTTAGCATCTCCATTCCAAACACCTTTAAAATTGGTTATGTTTGGTAGTTCTGGAGGAAGCGGACCAACTTGCTCGAATTGAACCATCTGTGCTTTTAAGAAAAAGGAAGAGCAAATAATTGTCAGTAATAGAATATAATTTTTCATAATTTGTAGAATTAAGTGTTTGAAAAATAGTAACGTACACTCTTACAAATACGTTGGAAATTAATCAATCTTAATTCAAAAAAACCATATCAAATAAATTTAGAAAACAAATTTAAAACAGCGTATCAACTGCTTTATGCATGATTTTTTGCCCCATAAAAAAGATTATAATTATAATTATAAGACCTCAATGATTACTCTCAGATTTATGGATAGGAATGAAATATAGTTTAGAGTAATGAATTATCTACCCACAATTCAATCCATTAATAGCATCAGGTCGATAATGATAATATTGTAAAACCTCTTCCAAAGCTAACTTAAGTGCTTTGTTAACAGGTAGAATTTTATTTCCCATGTGATGATCTATCTGATTCAATTTCATGTAATACTCAGTAAATATTGGAACTTGCATTCCATTTGAAATAGCCTCCACAGTAGCATTGTAGTTTTCGGCTTGACCTTCTTTAATGATTTTGCAAGTGGCTAATCTTAAATTACCGTATTTATCTCTACTGGCACCAAATCCAAATAGGCGACAAATTAATCCACGGTATTTATAGTCGGTACATCGGCCTTTACCTAAAACTGATAGTGATTTATAAATGTGACAGGTTCTAGTGTCGGTTTCGTTGATAATATCAAGTGTATTTTCGGCTTCTCCATTCAAAAACAAATGAAATGCCCAAGGTAAAAACTCTAATGGTGAAGCATCTAAATCTGGATGTGTACAGCATTTTCCGCAGCCGGCAACGCATCCCAATCCTGATTCTTTTTTAAACTGAGCGCCTTCTAACTCTAAATCATAAAATAACATTTCAACCAATTGTACTCTTCGTTCTATCGACATTATTTTATTCCAAATGTAGAATAAAATATTACGGGATTTTTATTTTTTACTGTTAAAAACGAGATATTTTTTGAAGACAAATCACATTCGCCTTCGGTTTTTGCAGCGTGAGAATTTACGTTGTTCTTTGCGAACCTTTACTTCGGAAAGCTCTGTACAAGTGCGAAAAATCAACGCAGCGCTGCTTAATCTTTTACGTTATGAAAGAGTGAGAAAGAGAAACAGAATGAGAAAGAAAAAGAGAGTAGAGTGCTTAGAACTGATAAACCACAGCATTAATATTCATTCCAGCACCAACACTGGCAAACATCACATGATCGCCTTTCTCTATTTTATGACCCTTCATTTTTAATTTCAAAATGAGATCCAATAACGTTGGAATTGTAGCAACACTGCTATTTCCAAGCTCACCAATACTCATGGGCATTATGTTATTTGGAACTTCGCGATTGCAAAGTTTAAAGAAACGTTCGCAAATAGCTTCATCCATCTTTTCATTGGCTTGATGAATAATTATTTTTTTAATTTGATCAATTGAAACACCGCTTTTATCTAAACAAGATTTCATGGCTACAGGCACATTTTTCAAAGCAAAATTATAGACTTTCCTCCCATACATTTTAATATAATGTCTGGCACTATTTTCAAGTTTTTCATAACTCTTATCGAAGTGAATAAAATGGGCTTCTTCTTTTGTGTGTGTTTCTGTTGAATGTGCAATGATTCCTCCCGTAGATTCTGTTAATTGAATAACAGCAGCTCCTGCACCATCACTATAAATCATAGAATCTCTGTCATGTTGGTCGATGACTCTAGAAAGTCCTTCAGCACCTATTACTAAACATGTTTTCGCCATTCCAGCTTTGATATATGCATTCATCTGAATTATCCCTTCCAACCATCCTGGACAACCAAAAAGTATATCATAAGCTACACAATTGGGATTTTCTATTTGCAACAAATGTTTGACCCGCGAAGCTAAACTAGGAACCATATCACTTTGAATGGAATTGTATTTTACATCGCCATAATTATGCGCTACAACAATGTAATCGATTTCTTCAGGATTCACTTTAGCATCCTTTATTGCTTCATTCGCAGCAAAAAATGCCATATCTGATGTCACCAAGTTATTATCGAAGTATTTTCTTTCCTCAATCCCTGTTATGGCTTTAAATTTCTCAATTATATCGGTATTCGACTCCTTAATTTTAGAACCATCAATATTAAAGAAACGGTGAGAACTAAAAGACTCATTTTTAGTCACATTTCCCGGAATATAACTTCCTGTACCTATAATTTTTACGCTTTTTGACATTGTTTGATTTTCCTTTAAATTAATTAAAAGTTATGGATTTTGCAATAGAGTAGATGTTAATATAACCTTATCCAACGGACATTTTAGCAGAAGCATTCCATAAATATTGAGGAATTGGTTCATTCAAAAGCCAATTTATACTCATAGGCTTAGTTCCATAATAATCTTGAATATTTCCTTCACCAATAAAAACATATCCTATTGTGTTTCCAAATATATCTTTTGCTTTCTCACTGGTGAAAAGTAGAATTTTTTTTGTTTAGATCTTGATGAGTAACATAAGTCAACCCTTCACCCCTGTCTGAACGTGTTTGATTTTGAGATTGCCAGTGAAAAAGCGTATCACTAACTGCGTAATCATTATACCTTGTAGTTGGAGAAAAATATTCTACTGATTTAACGAGATCACCTTCTATTAAATCGCTATCAAGTTCCTCTAATTTAGAAGCGAATAATTTTGTGATCAGCTGTTCGTAAATTCCTTCTATCATTACAAAAGTATTTTCAATTTTTCTATAATTGGAATATCCGCATCCGCCAAATCAAAATCTAATAATTTATCAAACTCAACGAATTTATAATCTTGATGTTCCAAAAGCTTAATTTCTCCAGCAACATAATCACATAAATAAGCAATCAAGTTTATTTTAAAATCACCATAATCATGAACATGAGAAGATATCTTTTTTACTGGAAGGATTTCAATGTTTAGTTCTTCTTTGATTTCTCTAACAATAGCTTGCTCTTCACTTTCACCTTCTTCTAACTTCCCTCCAGGGAACTCCCATTTCAAAGGTAGCTTCATTTTCTCACTGCGTTGGGCAATGAGCATTTTTTTGTCTCTTAAAATTACAGCACAAACTACTTGAATCATTTGATTAGGCTTTTTGTCTAGAATGGAATTTAAACTTAGTGAAAATGGTTGGAGTAAAGAGGGTTTATATTTAAACCATCTATCACTTCCCAATAAAAAACTCTTGATCCAATCCTTTCTTCTCTAAAGCGATTAAGTAAACCAGACCTAGAAGTTTCTCATCTTTAATATCTTCTTGATTAAAATTCATTTTTTGAATATCATAACGTTTTCTATTTCCGTATTTGGACAAAATAATATCAATATTTTTAGGAATGAAAAACGATGATTTTCCTATAATTTTCTTTTTATATTCATTCAAATAAATACCAATCCCAGCAAAATCAAAGTCTCCAAAATGTAGGTAGTCATTAGGAATTGATTTCATCCATTGAATAAAATCTTTGTTTTGATTTTGCGGATAACGTGATACAAACAGAGGATTTATGTCTTTAAAAAGTTGTTTCTGCTCTTCAATCTGACTGAAGTTTTTGGCATTTTCCACTCCAACTACTGTCACGTTTTTTGGAATCTTAAAAGTCTCGAAGTCATATATAAAAACAAAGCTACCAGGACTAGGATTAACAATGAATTCTTGTCCATTTAACTTCCCAACTATAGGGTGATAACAGTTAATTAGAAACCCTTTAAATGCTCTTTCTTTCGAATGTTTAGAATCAGTGGTGATTTTTACAAAATCTGTACGAGAGGATTCAGTATTTTCCACAGCAGAAATATACTTTTTCAAATCATTAATTTGCAGTTGATTAGCTAAGTATATATGTAAGGCTTCTTCATTTAAAAGTTCTAAAGTCTTGCGCTGTTTACCTTTACGAAAAATGATGTTTTCGGATACTAAATCGTCAATTAATTTACTTTTTGCTGAACTTGCAGGAATTGCTTCACCATCGATAAGTTGAACCAATACCTTAGCTATTTTTAATGTTAGTTTCATTTATTAGGAACCTTTGTATTGATTTTA
Organism: Brumimicrobium glaciale; assembly: GCF_004152935.1. Classification (GTDB taxonomy): domain Bacteria; phylum Bacteroidota; class Bacteroidia; order Flavobacteriales_D; family Crocinitomicaceae; genus Brumimicrobium; species Brumimicrobium glaciale. The sequence continues at coordinate 551,227 of NZ_SETE01000003.1, read as the reverse complement.
ACCAATCGATTAATCTTCGTGATGTACTTCTTAGCATCTGATTCTGATTGAACTTTTGCCAATTTATATGTGTACTTGTAATCGGTAGCGTTTTGACTTGTCGGCGAACCGTTAATCAACAAGATATTTCTTTCGTTCGCAAATCTTAAAATACCTTTAACGTTATTAGGGTGTAATCTTCCAATTTCATCCATCATGCAATGCAATTTGAAATCTTTAAATTTCTTAGAAGCACTGTCTTTGAAAACATTTAAGAGAAGGATATTTATCATCGCTTTTACCAGAACATCTGTTCCTTCACTCCCCACATTTGATAGTTTCTCAACCCAACCAGAATTGTTGTCATTTTCTACAATTTTGAATTGTAATTCAAAGGATTCAGACAAGGTTAACGTTGGACTTTTGTGTTTTTCTATCGCTTTTACCAGTTCCTTTAAAAGTTCTACAGCCTTTTGATTTTTAGAATTACTATCAGTGGAAGTGAAAAGGTTGGTTTCTCCTAAAAGGAAACTGTTTTCATCATTAAACTCTTGAATCTTAATCAGTAATCTAACGACTGGGTTTGAACTTGCTAATGTGCGTATTTCCATTTCTTTGATGGCTTCCACAAAGTTTTTACTGCTGAAATCATCATTGATTTTTTTAATAATCTTCTCAATATCTCCTTTTTTGGAGTTTAATTCTGCTGTTTCGCGTCCAATCAATTGAATAATATGAGCAAATCGTGAATTCACCCTTTTCTCAAACTCATTGATTTTATCTTCTTCCGTAAACTCCTTTAAATCTGATGCAAAACTTAAAAAGTCTTCATCATTGTTTAAGTCAGTTTTAAAAGAGAAAATGTTTTTATAGGTGAAATTACCGTTAAAAGCATTGATATTTTGTTGTAACTCTTTGAAATTCTCAATTCCTTTATAATACCTCCCCTTGATCTCTGAAATAATAGAGTGAGCAGTTTTCAAGTCTTTATCTTCTGAAATTGCATCAGAAAAATAAGTTTGAATATTTATGAAGGCATCAAGTTTTTTGAATTCCGCAAATTCTTTTTCGTCTGTATTAAATTCGTCGACTTCTGATTGTATACCATCAACAACCGTTTTCTGATCAAAATACTTTTTATCTAGTTTAACAATTTCATCTTTATGTTCTTCTAGAATTAAATTTTGTCTTTTTTCCAAAGTTATTTTTTCAGCCCTAAACTCAGGAATTCGGTCAAAAAGCTCTCTTTTATCTTTCTTGTATTCAATTACAATAGCTTCATTATTTCTAATGTATTCGATTGCTTTTTCAACTTCCAATAATCTGTTTTCAATTAGAGTAATCCTTTTGATATCAGCTCCTTTAATATCAAGTTCAGAAGTTTCTTCTTTTCTTAACTCTTGAACTCGTTTTTCAGATTCTTCTTTATTATTAGAAATATTAAGTTGAATTTCATCAATTCTAGTTTGATTCAAAGTCTGTAAACTTAAAATCGCGGAATCTCTTTCGTTTTCTTTTAAAGTGATTTTACGCTTTATTCCAATTTTAATTTTCCCTAGCTTATCTTGTGCTTTTACTTTGTCAGAAGTAACTTCATTCAGCTTATTTTCAATCTCATTTGAAATCTTAATTTTCTCTGATTTAGATTTTTCAAGCCATTCACTCAATTCAACTTGAATCTTCTTTAATTTTTGGTCAGATTGCTCAATAAAATATTCATTCTCTGCAATAACATCTTTAAAACCTTTAAGCTTTTTCCTGAATTTTGTTTTAAGCTTTTGTAAATCATCTTCCTTATCCTCATTTAGTTGAAGAAGTGATTTATGTAGATTAGCATTTTCTATTTTAAATTCTGTAATCTCATCATTGTACTCTGTTAAAGTTTTAGTACGGTTATTTAATCCGTTTAAATTCAATTCAACACCAAAAAAGGTATCTGAACGCTCATTGATTAATTTAGGATTCAATTCAGAATTAAAAAGAACATTGTCTTCATCAATTACTTTTCCAATAGTATTTTCCCAATTCGGAACGTAATCATTTAACCAACCGTAAAGTGAAGATTTACTTTGGGCAATCTTATTCTCTAACAATTGAATTTGATCAGTAAATTTAGTTTTTTTGCTATTGATTGAGTCTACTTTTAACCCTGTTGATCTCACGATTTCTTTTTCTTCAAGCTCCCATTCTTTTCGCAGTATATTTACCTCATTTTTTGAATTAAGAATAGTGCTATTCGCACCCGCAACTTTTTCTTTAATTTCGTTGATCTCTATTTTACATTTATTAATTTCAACATCATAAAAGACCTGATATTTCAACTCGGATTTCTTCCTTTTTAAGGTGTTTTCTCTTTCAACTACACTATTTAATTCATTAAATGCCGTTTCTTTTTCAGTTTGATTATCATTTTCAACTTGAACAATAAGCTTTACGTAGGTCTCAAAAAGTTTTTCCCTGCTCTCGCCAGACTCACTCTTAATGTTATTAACCTCAGCACTTCGGTGATTAGTAAACTCTTGTTGTTGATTTTGAACTTGCGAAATTAAAGATTCATACTTTTGACTAATTTGACCAAAAGCAGATTTTAATAAGCTCTTTTCTTCTCCTAAAGTTCTGAGTTCTCTTTCTAAAGTGTCTCTCTGAATTACTTTCCGAATTACTTCATCTATATTTTGATTGTCGTATTCAGTTTGCTTTTTTGCCGCTTTGATTAATTCTTTCTTTACATAATCAATATCAGAAACTAATTTTTGTTCTCTTTTTAAATGAAGGTCTTTTAAGTTTTCCCTCTTATTAAAAAGCTCGATTAATACATTGTTTTCTTTGGAAGAATTAGAAATCAAAAGTGGTTTTTCTTTCTCAATAAAATCCATCCTAAATCCTAAAGCATGGGCCAATTGTTTCTTTTCCCCAATCAAAAAATTATGAATACGGTATTTATCAATGACTCTTTCTGCTTGATTCCGAATAACAATTTCACCTTTTTTATTGGCTTTAAACCATATTCTTATGTCATTGATTTCTCTTTCAAAATCTATTAAATGAACTTTCGAATAGTTTTCTATATCTATCGTAGTTTCATCTTCATTTATAGAGTTTATAATCGTGTCTTTGATAAATTTAGCCTCTAGGTTTGAGTTCAAAAGAACATTTTGAATTGTTCTAGGAATATTTTGATATTGCTTACTCTCTATCAATGCGTATTTCCTAAAATCAGGTTTCAGTCCTTTATTGTCTCCATAAATTATCCTTCGGAAATCCTCATAACTGGATACAATTGTACTGTAATGAATTTCTTTACCTAAAGCATTTCTTATTTTATCCCAACTTTCAAAAGCTCTATTATTTTCATCAATAAATAGCTCTCTTTCATATCTAGAATTAAAGAATCTAAACGCAACTTTTCCATTTACCTTATAAGCCAAAACACAGAAAGGTACACCCTCTTTTTCAACTTCATAAATGATATATGAGTTTTGATATTGAAAGTAATAATCATCAAATCCTTTCTTTTCTCTTGGAATTCCTAATTTGGATTTATTCGCATTGTAGAAGAACAGAATGGCACGTAATAAAGTACTCTTACCTACTCCTTGAGTTCCGATTAAATGAACATTTCCATCTAGTTCAATTTCAGCATAGCTTACTGATGCACTGTTTATAAATACAATCTTATTCAGGTATCTCATTTTCTACTTCTTCTGGAATATTAATAGCTGTAATGATTTCTTTTAAATAATTGAAAGAAGTCATTACTTTATATGTTTCAGATATTTCGTCTTCAAGCATTATGAAATTATCATCTACTAATTTGCCAATTATCTTTTTAACCCTATCTGAATGACTCGTTTTATCACCACTGACTTTCTTAAGATAATCAAACTTTGAAGTTAAATCAGCGTTGTTTTTTAGTTGATTAATAATATCGGAAGGTGAAAATCTATATCCAACATCAAAAGATGAATCAAAAGTTTTAAAGAAATCTAAAACATCAATCCATTCAAATGCCTTTCTAAGCTTTCTATCCAAATCAACATTTTTTTCATCTCGACTGAAATAGAAATACTCATTTCCATGCTCTAAAATATAATTGATTTGATAAAAATAAGCATACAAATCCTCGAAGGTTTTATCGTATTCTAAAACCCTGTAAAGTGTTTGAATATGTTCGTTCGGACTATTGGAACAAATAAATTGTCCTCTACGAAGAACATCAAATATTTCGGAAGTATATTTTGTAATCATATTACTTATTTTGGATAAACCAGAGCAAATTCGACTCCGTTTGCTATTTCAAAATCATCTTCAATTCTTAAATCTTTTTCATATTGTGAAGTGATTTGACAGAATATTGTTACTCTTTCATCAAAATCAACTTGTCTCAAAAAGTCATAATTCATAATGAAATTGAATAAATTATCACTTGTTGCAATAAATTGATTTCGCAACTCATCCAAGTTAATCATTATCTCTTCTTCTATTGTATTCTCAAGAAATTCCGAAGAGATATAATCAGCTATTTCAGGTTTGAACAGTTTTCTGTCTTTATGATTTTCAGCAATTCTTTTAATCGCTTCAAACGCTTTTTCATTTTCTCGGATAAAATCAAGCGACAAATTCAAAGGTTCAGGAATTCTCTTTTCAAAAATGACCTGATTCTTATTGGCTAAAATCTGCTTAATATCTGTTTCAGCTTCAATCGTAAAGTGGTCTTTCAAATACTTTAGCTTTCTCAGTTTTTCTAAGAACTTTCCTTGATGTTTGATTTGATTCAGATAATCAATAATCTGTTTTTCTATTTCAATTAAGTTGTGTGAACATTCTCTAAGCTGAAATTTCAAATCGACAATTACTCTTTTTAATTCTTCATCTAAAGCCCTATTGAAAAAAGTCAGTTCTTCTTTATCAATTAAAAGCAATGTTTGGACAATCAGTTTCTCAACTAAACTCCGTTTTTGATCCAGATTTTCAAGTTTTAGTTGCTTGTTCTTATAGTTCGCCTCATTTTTGAAAGTATTCTCAATATTTCGTCGAATATCAACTACACTTCTGATTGTTATACTTCCAATTTTTCTAAGTGTTTTTTTAATAAACTTTAGATAACCATACTTTCGCGTTTCACTATTTTCATTGAGAAAGTAACCAATATTTTCTTTGATGTTTTTAATATTCTCATCAATATAAGAAAGATTGATTTCCTCATTTACATCCAATATCTGCTCGAAAAAGTCTAAATATTGATCATCAAGTTCTAAATAACCTCCGTTTTCCCGAATTACAGCTCTTGCAATCAAGAAGTCAATTCGATTTTCGTCAGTATCGACTAATTCAATAGCATCACTATATTTATAGTCAATGGATTTCCGCTTACTAAACATTTCAGAAATCAATTTCTCTTCTCTTTTTAGAGCAGATACCAATTCCTTTATGTCGTTGAAAGTATTCATTTTATTACTTCAAGTATTAGCTTAAAAAGTGTCTTTTTCCAAACTTACTCATTTTCCGGAAAAACGCATCACTCATTACTTAAAACCCCACCAAATTCCCTAGAATAATTCCCACCAATTTTCAACCTAAATCGAATTTTCTTCTCGTCTTTCATAACAGGAACTGAAGTCAGAACGATCTCTCCTTTGGGTAATAAAATTGAAGGAAGTCCATTCCCACACATGTAAGTAAACATAGTTTCGGTAGCTTTCCATTCTCCACTTTCATCTTTCAATTCTAAAATCAATGGAATCTGAGAACCATAACCAATTATAATAGTGCTGTCAGAAGTGTTTTCTAAAATAACTGGATAAGCTTCATAAATAAAATCTGTGTCTTCATACTTCTTTGAGCCAACATTTCTAATCTTCTGAGTTGTGCCTATTGTAATTTTTATTTTTGAATCGTACCAATCCGGACATTTCTTTTCAAAAGATAAATCCTTAAAATATTCAGAGATCTTATCGTGATTTTGTCTTATTTTATTTTTCTCAATCTCACTTTTTGGTGGAATTGTTGAATCTATCTCAATAACTTCAATGTCAGGTGGTGGTGCATAGTATTTCGAAAGATTATAATTAACATCTAAAGTGTCATTTTTAACACCAATATAAAGCGGGCGATAATTGGCAACACTCGCTTCTTGAAGAATTTTGTAAGTTATCTCAAGGTTAAACGTGTCTATCAGGAATGGAAAGTCTCTAATTTCATTATCATCTAAATATGAAGTTACAAATACGTTCTCTTCACTATTATTAATTTCCACTTCCCCCTCCGAATCCAAAAAAATAAAATTCACCAAAACCACTATCACCGCTACAATAAAGAAAGGTGATTTCACCATCTCATTGATTCTTGAGTTTGGTTTTTTAACTCTTGCTCTAAAAGCATTTGAACTACTGAAATCTACCACCTTTTGATGGTCTTCTTTGTTCAAATTTAAACTTAAAATAGCAGATTTAATTCTGTCCAGAACCAACAGACTTAAATCATTCCTTTGAACGACTAGTCTTGCTGTGTCAAAATATTTTATAGAATCAGCGTAGAAACTTTCATCTAATTCATTCAGTAACTGAACGAACTCTATCGAAAAAACGAGTTTAAGTTGCTTTTGTAATTCTTGGTCATGACTTACTTTTAATTGAGCAATCGATTGTCGCAAGTAGGAAACTACCGCCTGCTGAATTTCAATGCGTTTCTTCTTAGCCAAAAGTGGACTAAATCTTAAATGATTACCCAATTCTGTTAAGTTTCCTTCCTTTATGAATTCAGAAAGTTTCTTTGATAAAATTGGAGCTAGATAAGTTTCAAGGAAATTTTGATATGTTTCAAATAAGTCATTTTCCTTAGATAAAATCACATCTTCATTTTCCAAAATAATTTCTCCAGAACTAAATAAATATTCAACCAAGAGACGATCTTCTTCAATCCATTCATGGAAAACAGGAATATTCTCCTCTTTTAGTTGATTTAAAATAAAGATCAGCTCTTGTTGAGCGAAATCTTGTCCAAAAGCATTTAGAATTTGATTTTTAAGGAAATGTTGATCAACCGACTGTTTTAATTTATGAATTAATTCATCATTTGTGCGTGAAACTTCCAGCTTTAAAACAGCTGCTAACCTTCTAACACTAATGAATTTCATGACAACACTTTAGATTTGTAATTCTGAATATCCAACAAAAAATCAATGTCTTCCTCTATTTTATTCCCAATCACAATCACATTTGTTCCAACAGACTTTAGGGCTTCAATTTGCTCAATAGAACGCACTCCACCGCCAACAATCGTCACCGTTTCTAATTGCGCTTTCACTTGTTTAATTAATTGCGCATCTACAGGTTGGTTCGCTCCACTTCCAGCATCAAAATACACCACTTTATTTCCTTGAAGCGTTCCTGCAATGGCAGTATTCAAAGCTATTTGTGTGTTGTCTCTAGGAATTGGGGTAGTTTGGCTCACATACGCAACAGTCGATTGTTTTCCTCCGTCAATTAAAATATAAGCGGTTGGAATTATTTCTAAATCCAGTTGAATCACTTCTTGGGCACTTTTCACATGCTGACCAATTAAATACTCCGGATTTCTACCTGACAGCAAACTCAAATACAGCAATGCATCTGCGTCATTTGATAATTGTTGATGATCTCCAGGGAAAATAACCAGAGGAATATCCGTCAAAGATTTCAAAATAGAAGTTGTCTTTTGAAAATCTGATCTCGTGACTGTGCTTCCTCCGATAAAGAAGTAATCCACACTGGCGAATTTTGCTTTTTCAACGATTATTTGAAGTTTTTCAACGGAATTTGTCTCTTCTGGATCAATTAAAACAGCAATTTGACCAGTTTTCGAATTTAACTTATTGAATATTTCTTTACTTAACTTCATAAACTGGAGATGCATTAATTGAAATTACAAAATTGTTTTTAGTATCCAAAGTGAGTTCCACTTCCTTCCTATTGTTAGAGAAATAAATTCTACCTTTCCATTTGAGGTCATCGATCCTTGTGAGCAATAAATTTTCAGCAAAGATAATTTCTTTTCGTCCAGCTAATTTATACAAAGCTTCTTTACCCGACCAAACTTTTATCATTTCTTCAACAGATGAGGTGTCGGTCAATTCTTTTTCTTCGGCACTTAGAAACTTGTGTTTCACCCGCATCACTTTTTCGTGAATTGGTTCTAAGTCTAGTCCTACTTGAAAAGATTTACAATAAGCCATTCCAACCACATGATTTGCATGTGAAATTGAAATAAATCCTTCCCCCTCTACATAAGGAGCACCAATTTCAGAATAAAGAATTGGTTCATTCCCAAAATGCATTGTTCTCAAAACACGTGTTGCCACATACTCCCTTCTTCTGGAGGGATGTTTAAGTGTTTCTAGTTTTTGATGTTCTGCCGGTAATAAATTATGCAGATGTTCCTCCGTTACGAAATCATCGTAATAGAGTAAAAAAACCGAGACAGGTCCGTAATTTATTTTTTCAGTATGAAACATTAGGGTAAAAATAACAATCACGCCCGAGAAAGTAAAAAAGGAGTAAAAATAAGTCTCAGAAATGGGTAAAAAAATAAAAGTTAACATGTGTTCATAACTTGTTTCGTACAAAAAAGAGTAACTTTGTAGATTCTTTTGTAAGAAGAATTGCGATGTCTATATATTTTTATACATTTGCACTCCAAATTTTTTGGACATTATGGCTTCGAATAAAGAGTTTATTATACCGTTTGAGGGCTTAAAGAATGGAAAACATTCATTTGAGTTTGAAATAACGACAGCGTTCTTTGAAGAGTTAGCGTATTCTATTATTCTAGGAGGCGATGTAAAAGTCGATTTCCAACTGAATAAGAAAGACACCATGTTGATTGGTGATTTTGAAATGTCTGGTACAATTCAAAAATCATGCGATCGATGTACAGATTTAATGGACGTCCCAGTGGAGGTTTCGCATCAAATTATTTATAAGTTTGGCGAAGAGGAAAGTGTGGATGAAAATTTAATTGTCCTTCCTATATCAGCATTTACAATTGATCTCGCGTCAACTTTATATGAACTGTTAACTGTGGCATTGCCAAGTCGAACAGTACATGAAGAAGACGATTGCAATGAAGAAATGTTAGATTTAATAGATAAATATGTTGATTCATCAGAACCTGATGAAGATGATTCCGACGAAGAGGACGATACAGATCCGCGTTGGGACGCATTAAGAAATTTGAATTAAAAACCTTAAATATAAAGTAAAATGGCACATCCAAAAAGAAGAACGTCGACTACAAGAAGAGATAAAAGACGTACACACAAAAAAGCAATAGCTGGAAATATCTCAACTTGTCCAACAACAGGACAACCACATTTATTTCACCGTGCACACTGGTACGAAGGTAAACTTTACTACAAAGGTCAAGTAATTGCTGAGAAAGAAGTAGCAGTATAATTTGCTGATCCAGCACAACAAAGTGTAAATACACTTATGAAACTTGGATTAGATATTAGCGGTGGCGATTTTGCGCCAAGAGCAAATGTTCTTGGCGCTATTTTAGCCCTCGAGCAACTGCCCGAAGATGTAGAATTAGTTCTCATCGGTCGAGAGGACGAGATTATGCCTATTTTGAAAGAAAAAGGTGTAGTTTCTGAACGTATCTCTGTGGTTAATGCTCCTGACATCATTACGATGGAGGATCATCCTACACGAGCAATTCCCCAAAAACCAAACAGTTCAATTTCTGTTGGTTTTGAGCTTTTAGCCCATAAAAAAATAGATTCATTTGCTAGTACAGGTAATACCGGTGCTATGCTTGTTGGTTCTATATATAAAGTAAATGCCATTCCAGGTGTAATTCGTCCGTGTATTACTTCTGTTTTGCCTATAGTTGGTGGAAAAAATTCCATCATTTTAGATGTAGGTGCAAACGCAGATTGTAAACCAGATGTTTTATACCAATTCGCTAGTTTAGGTTCACTTTACGCCAAAAACGTAATGAACATTGAAAATCCACGTGTTGGATTATTAAACATTGGTGAAGAAGAAGGAAAAGGAAACTTACTTACGCAATCTGCTTTCAAATTAATGAAGGATTCAGATGATTTCAATTTTATTGGAAATATCGAAGGTCGTGATTTATTTAATGGCAAAGCAGATGTAGTTGTATGTGATGGATTCACAGGTAATATTGTTTTAAAACAAGCCGAAGGAATTTATTCTATTGCAAAGGATTTGGGAATAAAAGACAGCTACTTTGAACGCTTTAATTATGAAAATTACGGCGGAACTCCTATATTGGGCGTTAATTCAGATGTTATTATTGGTCACGGGATCTCTAATGATATTGCTGTGAAGAACATGATGTGCTTGGCGTATGATGTTGCCAGCTCTGAATTGACTAAAAAGATAAAAGAAGCTTTTACATAATGAAAAAAATAACAGCAGCAATTACAGGTGTTCAAGGGTACGTCCCTGACAATGTTCTTACAAATAAGGACCTTGAGAAAATGATTGACACAACTGATGAGTGGATAGTTTCACGAACAGGTATTCATGAAAGGCGTATGCTTGGAGATGGTAATCCTACTTCAGACATTGGAGTAGCCGCAGTAAATAAATTACTGGCCAAAAAGGGAATTTCTCCAGAAGAAATCGATTTAGTTATATGTGCTACTGTTACTCCTGATCATCCGTTTCCTGCAACTGCAAATATAATTTCTGATAAAACAGGAATGAAAAATGCTTGGAGTTTTGACGTTAACGCTGCTTGTTCTGGATTTATATATGCATTAACTACCGGTTCTCAGTTTATTGAGACAGGTAAATACAAAAAAGTTATTGTCATTGGAGCAGATAAAATGTCTTCGATCATCGATTATGAAGATCGCGCAACTTGTGTGATTTTTGGAGATGGTGGTGGTGCAGTTTTGTTAGAACCAAACGAAGAAGGTTATGGTATCGTTGACAGTGTCCTGAAAAGTGACGGTGAAGGAAGAAAATATTTAGTACAACCTGCTGGAGGTTCAAAACTACCAGCAAGTCATAAGACTGTAGATGAACGTTTACATTATGTTTATCAGGAAGGAAAAGCAGTATTTAAATTTGCGGTAACAAACATGGCGGATGTTTCTGCTGAAATAATGGAACGCAATAATTTAACAGCGGAAACTGTAGATTGGTTGGTACCACACCAAGCCAATTTACGAATTATTGATGCTACAGCAAATCGCATGGGCTTACCAAAAGAAAAGGTAATGATCAATATTCAAAAATATGGTAACACCACAGCTGGAACGCTTCCTTTATGCCTTTGGGATTGGGAGAAGAAGTTGAAAAAAGGTGACAACATCGTGCTTTCTGCATTCGGTGGAGGTTTTACTTGGGGAGCAATTTACCTCAGGTGGGCTTATAATTCTTAAAAAAAATACGTACATTTATCCTATAAATATTCACACATGATGAATCAAAAAGAAATCCAAGAACTGATTAAATTCGTTTCTAAATCTGGAGTAACAGAAGTAGAAATCGAAGAAAAAGACTTTAAAATTACAATTAAGTCTGAGCCAAAAAGAAAGAATGAATCTGAAGAGAAAACAGTTTACATTCAACAACCAATGCAGCAGATGCAGCAGCCAATGCAACAACAGATGCAGGCACAAATGCCACAAGCAGTTGCTCCAGTAGCTCCAGCACCAGACGCAAATGCTGCAGAGGACGATGACAGTAAATACATCACTGTTAAATCTCCAATGATTGGAACATTCTACCGTTCTCCATCTCCTGAAAAACCAGTATTTGTTGAAGTAGGTAGCACAATCAAAAATGGTGATCCTGTTTGTATCATTGAGGCAATGAAATTGTTCAATGAAATTGAATCAGAGATTCAAGGTAAAATTATAAAAGTACTAGTTGATGATGCTTCTCCAGTAGAGTATGACCAACCTTTGTTCTTAGTTGATCCATCATAAAATTGGTGCATTATTATAACTTTAAGAAAAATTAAATACCCAAAAGGCATGTTCAAGAAAATATTGATTGCTAATAGGGGCGAGATCGCCTTACGTGTTATCAGAACATGTAAGGAAATGGGAATTAAAACTGTCGCTGTATACAGTATAGCCGACAAGGAAAGTTTGCATGTTCGTTTCGCCGATGAGGCTGTATGTATAGGACCAGCAGCTAGCTCATTATCCTATTTACAAATACCTAATATTATTGCTGCAGCAGAAATTACTAATGCTGATGCAATTCACCCAGGATATGGTTTCCTCTCTGAAAACGCTAAGTTTTCAAGAGTTTGTCAAGAACACAATATTAAATTCATTGGTGCTACCCCAGAACAAATTGATGGAATGGGAGACAAAGCCAACGCGAAAGCGACAATGATTAAAGCTGGCGTTCCTTGTATTCCTGGTTCGAAAGGTCTTCTAAAAAACTTAGAAGAAACTTACAAAATAGCAGACAAAATTAAATATCCTGTCATCCTTAAAGCAACTGCCGGTGGTGGTGGAAAAGGAATGCGTATAGTTTCTAAACCAGAAGAAATGGAAGATGCTTGGAATTCTGCTCGTCAGGAATCTAAAGCAGCATTTGGAAATGATGGTTTATATATGGAGAAGTACATCGAAATGCCTCGCCATATTGAAATTCAAATCGCAGGAGATCAATACGGAAACGTATGTCACCTTTCAGAGCGTGACTGTTCAATTCAACGTAGACACCAGAAATTAGTAGAAGAAACTCCTTCTCCATTCATGACTAAAAAGTTGCGTAAGGAAATGGGAGCAGCAGCTATTAAAGCAGCAAAAGCTGTAAAATATGAAGGTGTTGGTACGGTAGAATTCCTTGTAGATAAAAATAGGGATTTTTATTTCATGGAAATGAACACGCGTATTCAAGTTGAACACACAATTACTGAAGAGGTAATTAACTTTGACTTGGTAAAAGAGCAAATTAAATTAGCAGCTGGAAGTAAGATCAGCGGTAAAAATTATGAGCCAATCATGCACGCGATTCAATGTCGTATTAATGCTGAGGATCCTTATAACAACTTCCGTCCTTCTCCAGGAAAAATTACTGAATATCATGAACCAGGTGGACATGGAATTCGTATCGATACGCATGTTTATGCAGGATACACAATTCCTTCTCACTACGATTCAATGATTGCAAAATTGATTACTGTTGCACAAACACGTGAAGAAGCAATTCTTAAAATGCGTCGTGCTTTAGATGAATATATAATTGAAGGTGTAAAAAGCACAATTCCTTTCCACCAAAAATTAATGGTAGATGAGAAATTTAATGCTGGAGATTTTACAACAGCTTTCATGGATACTTTTAAATTTTAAGATTTAAAATCCACACAATTTTAAAAGTCCAGACAGTATCGTCTGGACTTTTTTTGGTTTAATAACTAATTTTAAATTATCTTCGCTGCATCAACCCACACAATTTAAAGGGTAATGCACTCAATATAAATCACTTGAATTAAACTATTAAAACTAATCCTACAATATGAAAACTACAATATCATTAATAGTCATCTTTATTTCCTTAGCAATTGCCCCTGTATTCTCTCAATTAGGCGTTAAAGGCGGCCTGTCTTTTGGACAATTTGTGGGGCCCGGCTATAATTTGAACATTGGAGGTCATCTTGGAATAACTTACGACTTCAGTGAAAGATTTCGTGGAGAAATACTTGTTGAGGGTATGTTCGGTAAAGAGAGGGTGATTTATGTTACATCAAATGGATCAATGAATGGCTTTAAATATGAAGAGGGTGACGCAACTTCCAGTAGAATCCCAATCACTATAGGGGCAGATTACAGAATTCTTACAGGAAAAATACAACCATTTGTTGGATTAAACCTTGGCGTTTTTTCTGATGAAGTAAGGTATCCAAATGATAGTTACAGTACACAGTTTTTTACATTTCAACCAAAAATCGGGGCAAATATTGTTCTCACAGAAAACTTGCTCCTTGATCTAACATTAAAGTATCATTTCCTTGGTCATCAAAAATTAACAAATGGATTTAAAAGTCAATTTTTCGGGGCTAGCATTGGGATTAATTATTTATTCTAATCCTTTTTAATACAACACATTGGGTATTTAAAGGTTATAAAATTTAAGATCCTGAACTTCTAATTAACTAAAGAATTTATCATGAAAAGTATTTTATTTATTACAATAACAACGTTATTCTTGTCTACTGCAGCATTTTCTCAGCTCGGTTTAAAAGGAGGTTTTGCACTCTACGGAAACCCAAAAAATGCTTCTTTTATGCATGCTGGTGGCTATTTAGGAATGACTTACGACATCAATGACAGACTTCGAGGGGAACTAATTATTGAGGGAGTATTTAACAAACAAAGGATTACCTATTTGGAATCTAACACTTTGGACGGAACAAAAAAAGAAGACGTTATAATTTCAAGTAATATTCCAGTAACTTTAGGTATTGATTACCGATTTCTAAAAGGAAAAATCCAGCCTTACGCAGGACTAAATGTTGGAATTATTTCATTAGGATATAAAAATGATCACAGTAGAGGCAGTAATCAAAACTTAACAATACATCCAAAAATAGGTATGAATGTAGCAATTTCAGAAAGTTTATTATTTGATTTTGCTTTAAAAAGCCATTTTATCATTTACGGAACCAATTCTAACACCAGTTATTCTAATGTGTTTGGGATAAATATTGGGATAAATTATCTATTCTAAAAAAAATATTTCACGCCTTTTATAGCATACTAAGGCATAAAGAATATTATCAAATTACGACACTAGAAACTAATCATAAATTGATAACGGAATTATTAATTTAAATAAAAAATTGGTCCTATGAGAAGCTTACTATTTACTATAATTCTAATTCTATCACTACCCAATGAATCATTTTCGCAATTAGGCGTAAAAGGAGGTTTGGCAGTAGGAAAAACACTTCAAAGTAAAGGATTATTGCACTATGGATTAGATTTAGGGTTCACTTATGAAGTAACGGAAAGATTTCGAGCAGAGGTTTTATTTGAAGGAATGTTTAGAAACAATGTTTTAACACTTTATGATCCAAATGATTATGCATTAGGACAAAAATTAGAAGATAATAAAACTCTTTCTAGTTTTATTCCCATTACAGTTGGAGTAGATTATAGTTTCTTTAAAGGAAAGCTAAAACCATTTGTTGGGTTAAATCTAGGAGTGATGACACTGGGCACTAGACTCAAAGGAGAAAGTTACTACAGCCATTATTTCACATTTCATCCAAAAGTTGGGGTAAACTACGCGTTAACGGAGAATATTGTAATTGATTTTACATTCAAACATCATGTAATTGTCCGACAAGCGAGTAATGGTAGTGTTAATAACCCAATAATCGCTGGTAATTTAGGAGTTCAGTATAACTTTTAAAACAAGTTCTTATTCGGTTTTAGTAAGGCTAAAAAATTGATTAAAATTGTTTCCTAATCAGTAAGTCAATCCTATTCAGAAAGGGGATAATTTGAGATCTAAACTAGAATTGATTATGTTTGAACTCTGTTTAACTAAAAGTATACTCATGAAAAATATTTTATTTATTACAGTAACAATGTTGTTCTTGTCCTCAGCAGCATTTTCACAATTTGGTGTTAAGGCTGGCTTTGCAATAGGAAATCCACTAAACAAAGCTACATCTGATTTGTATTTAGGGTTTGACTTTGGAATTACCTATGAAATATCAGAAAAAGTACAAGCTGAAGTTTTATTTGAATCGCTTATGTTTAAAGAAAAAAACTACATTCTTAAAAGAAAAATTATGCCAATTACGGTTGGTGTTGAATATAGATTTCTAACAGAAAAGATTCAACCTTACGTAGGTTTGAATTTAGGAATATACAACTTTACATACGAATATGCGGATTTCATTGCTGAATATTCAGGGTCAGAAGCCTACTTAGGAGTATCTCCCAAAGTTGGAATTAGCGTTGATTTAACCAATAAAATCTCAATTGACGCTACTGTAAAGTATCATCTTGTATTTGATAAAAATGACAAAAACAAAAACTTCAACGAATCCGAAAACATATATGACATGCCATTGCTAATAGAGCAGAAGAATACCACTATTTTCGGAGCTAATGTTGGTTTGATTTACAAGTTCAATTAAAAAAAGATGAAAACAGGTTGTTAATTGTATTAAGGTATTAAATTTGTGTTCTAAATTTTAATAGGGTATGAAGACAGGTATAGCAAATCAGAAAATAGATAAGATCATCGCTTTAGTTGAAAAAGAAGGTGTACTTGCAGAAGGATTAATTCAAGAACTAACTGAATTAAGAGAACTTGCGCTTAAAGAAGTAGATCCACTATTGGCTAAAGTTACACGTTTAACTTTCGAATACCTTAAAGAAAAAGAGGCTTATGATGTGCAAGCATTATGGGAAGAAGACGAAGAAGGTGGAGAGTTTCCTTTAGAAATTGAAGACAAAGAAAACCTTTTAAACCTTTTGAATTTGATGTTAAAATCAGATCATAAAATTAACAGAGAAGAAATTAAAGATTACCGTACAGCTTTAAAAGAAGAGCTTTACTAGCATCTAAAATTTTAAATATATTTCAAAGTCCGCTTTTTCAATAAGGCGGACTTTTTGTTTTTAAAATAAATTTGAGCGCTTTGGAATTAAATAGTGTCCGCAAGAAAACCAAAGAACTCACTCGTTTTATGTATATTTATTCAACTCAAATAAATTTAAACGATGTTTAAACAACAATTAATCTCCTTTTTAATCTTTATCGCTTGTGCATTTCAAACTAATGCACAATTGGCCACGAATAATGATTTCAACAACGAAAGATTACGCATCAATAAAACAGGGATGGTTGTTTTGACTTCTTGGGCTTCCACAAACATAGCTGTTGGATCAATCGGCTGGGCGTATGATAAAGGCGCTATGAAATACTTCCATCAAATGAATGTTTTTTGGAACATTGTGAATTTAGGAATTGCAGTTCCAGGTTTATTTCAATCGAGAAAATATGGTAAAGAAAAAATAAGCAATGGAAAACTTATTGAAGAGCAATATGCTAACGAACAACTTTATTTAATTAACGATGGTTTAAATATTTTCTATATTGGATCAGGATTTCTATTAAAATCGATAGCAGATACTTATCCAGATAATCAACTCCGTTTTGAAGGTTATGGAAACTCTTTGATCTTACAAGGAGGGTTTTTATTGGTTTTTGATTTAGTTCAATACCTCCGACACCGCAATCATAGAAAAAAATCAAACACTATATTCTTTGACCAACTTTCGTTGAGTAAAAGTGGAATTGGATTAAAGTACAGTTTCAAATAATCCCTTTTCCTCATTGGATTTAAAATATAAATTTTTGTGCCTCCATATGAAATACTGTGGTTAATCAATTTTAATCCTTCGAAAAATTAATGGTTCTACTACGAATTTAACTGTAACCTACACGAGTTGTATTTCAAAGTATTTATCAAAATCATTATTTCATATTCACAAGCAAGCATATGGCGGTCTGTATTTCAGTTGATTAGTCCCGTCGGGACGGCATATTAATAGCCAAGGACATCAGTCCTTGGTTTAAAACAAATAGATATAATACAAAACCCAACAAAATCGACCTAATTGCATGCAATTAGGTCGATTTTGTTGGGTTTTGTTTCGGTTTGTATCGTTTGACGGATGGACTTACGTCCATCCCTATTAACATGCCGTCCCTATGGGACTTAGAATAATAAATACTTAAATAGCATGAACTTACCAAATTAAGCGAAATGTATTTTAATAGAAAGTTTACATTTAAATAAAAGTAGAACCAATTTAACAACCGTTTAGCTTCAATTAAAAATATTAATTTTAAATCTACCCAACAAAATCATATAGAACCATTTTTGTCTAAAAAAGACAATATCATCCTATTTAGTTTATAAACATTCTAAATAAGAAATTCTGACAAAGCTATGACAATAAAAACAGGCGTTATCACGATATTTACAGCAAAATAAGGGAAAAGAGAGTGAAAGGGATCCACATATTTGCATTTACACACCGCCAACTTGAGGTTAATCAGATTGGTAGGTTGCATATTGCCCCTGATCACCAGAAAGAAAAGCTTACTTTACTGAAAGAAAAATTTCAGTTAGACGAATTGATGTATGTTTCAACATGTAACCGCGTTGAGTTTATCATTTCTAAAAAAGAAGAGATAGAAATTCCTGAATTCCAACAATATTTACAATTCTTATTTCCAGATTTCGACCAAGATCAAATCAATTTATTTGGTCACCAAGTCGAAAGATATAGAGATTTTCATGGGGTGGAACACCTAATTAAAGTGACTTCTTCTATTGATTCTATGGTGATTGGTGAACGAGAAATCATAACTCAAATTAGAAAGTCTTTTGATATTTGTAAAGAGTATAATCTTACGGGAGATTCTATTCGATTAATGATTAGACACACCATCGAAACTGCGAAACGTATTTATACTCAGACAAACATTGCACACAGTCCGGTATCAGTTGTTTCATTGGCATATCACACTTTACGTGTAAAAGACATTCCGCTAGATGCTAGAATCCTTATTATTGGTGCTGGGGTAACCAACACCAACATGAGTCGTTTTTTGAAGAAACATGGATTTACTAATTTTTCGGTATTTAACCGTACATTAAGTAAAGCTCAACTATTGGCTCAACAATTAAATGGTGAGGCTTTTTCTCTAAACGAATTACCACTTTACAAAAAAGGATTTGACATTATAATTACTTGTACAGGATCAGATTCTTCTATTATAAGTCCTGCGCTGTACGAACATTTATTACAAGGAGACACCGATTCAAAAGTGGTGATAGATTTAGCTATCCCAAGCGACTTGCACCCTCAAGTAACACAGGATTTTCCACTAGACTATATTTCAATTGATTACTTGCAAAAGATTTCTTCTAAAAACTTAGAAAAAAGAGCTAGAGAGATTATTCATGTTGAAACAATCGTTGAAGAAGCAGTTGGAGTTTTTAAATTATTAGCTCACGAACGTGAAGTGGAAAGAGCAATGAGAATTGTTCCAGAAACAGTAAAAGAAATTAAAGCAACTGCAATAAAACATGTTTTTGCCAAGGAAATGGAAAGTCTTGACGATCAATCAAAAGAAACAGTTGAAAAAATCATCGCTTATTTCGAAAAGAAATACATGAGCGTTCCCATGAAAATGGCGAAAGAAATATTACTTAAAAGATGAAGAAAATAATCATTGGATCACGTGGAAGTGATCTTGCATTGTGGCAAGCAAATTTTGTAAAAGATGAGCTACTGAAATTAGGTCAAGAAGTTGAAATCAAAGTAATCTCTACACAAGGAGACAGAATTCAGCACTTGAGTTTTGACAAAATGGAAGGAAAAGGATTTTTCACAAAAGAAATTGAAGCTGCTTTGCTTGACAAATCCATTGATTTAGCGGTTCATTCACACAAAGATTTAGAAACAACTTCTCCAGCAGGATTGCAAATTGCAGCAGTTTCCTACAGAGAAGATCCTTCAGAATTATTATTGATCAGAAATGAATCTGTTGATGACAATGAAGTTTTCGGAATTAAGAAAAACCCTGTTATCGGAACTTCTTCAGCGAGAAGAAAATCACAATTGATTACCTTCCGTGACGATTTTGAAATAAAAGATTTAAGAGGAAACGTTGGAACGCGCGTAAATAAACTAAGAGATGGTCAATACGACGCTATCGTTTTAGCAATGGCGGGTATTAAACGTTTAGATTTAGATTTATCAGATTTAACAATAAGTACTTTAGATCCAACATTGTTCATTCCTTGTCCTGCACAAGGCGTTTTAGGACTTCAAATCAGAGAAGAAGATACTGATTTAGCCAAGATTCTTAAAGCAATGAATGACGAAGCTGTTCAAGAGAGAATTGAAATAGAAAGAGGAGTTTTGAGAAAGTTAGACGGAGGTTGTCAACTGCCATTAGGGATCTTTTGTGACGAGGACAAGACTGTTCATGTAGCATTCGCTGAAAAATGGGAAAATGGCGCTAAATTCAGTACGTATTCTGCTGTTGATAATCCTGATATCATCAACGAGATTCTCAATGAAATACAACCGAAATAATCAATGTTATTCATCTCCAAAAATGTAACACAGCCTGAATTTTTAGCTTATGTTAAGGCTGCGGAGATAAATATCAATGACACTTCAATGATTTCCTTTATTGAAGCTCCTTTTGATTGTCCAACAATAAGTTTTGATGTTATTTTCTTCACCAGTCCACGTTCAGCAAAATTCTATTTAGAGCGTTGTTCCATTCCTTCAAATGTTGATATTGCAACGATAGGAAAAGTAACTTCAGATTATGTTTCAGCACAAGGTTATTCGATAGCTTTTACTGGAGTAACAAGTGGAATTCCCGCTTTGGTCAGTAAAGAGTTTAAAGACTTTGTAGGGAATAGAAAAGTATTATTTCCGCAATCCAATTATTCGCAACGTTCGATGCAAGAGCGTTTAGAAAATCAACAAATTACAGATTTAGTCGTTTATGAAACAGCGCTAACACCGGTTCATCTTAAAGAAAAACCTACTGTTTTAGTCTTTACGAGCCCAACAAATGTTGAATCATATTTGCTAGTCAATAAAGTTACAGAGGATCAAAAAGTAATTGCTTGGGGAAAAACCACAGAAGCTTTCTTGAATAAAAACGGCATAAAAGCAGATCAAACGCTCACCTACTCTTCTTTTGATGAATTAAAAGATGTTTTAGAAGCGCACTTCTACCCTATTCGAAAATAAGTTCACCAGAATTAGAACTAGAGATAAACGTAGCTTCTTTACCAAAAACTAGTGCGCGGTTATCATCTAAATGTCCAGCTGGAAAATCAAATGCAATAGGAATTGAGTGATAAGTAAAGTGAGACTTTATGATTTCGAATAAATCACTCCCATAAGGCGGATTGGTATCTTTAATTCCGCTAAAATCGCCTATAATTAATCCCCGAATTTGATCTAATATTCCGACTTTACTCAATTGATAAAAGTGTCTGTCTATCGCATACAAATGTTCTCCAACGTCTTCCAAAAACAAAATTGTATTCTGATAATCTGGTTGGTGCTTTGTCCCTATTAAACCCGTTAAAACAGTAAGGTTCCCTCCTATTACTTTACCAGAGACTTTACCTTCAATGTTCTTGGTATTTGTTTGCCATTCGTAATGTAAACTTTTGTTTTGAATTCCAGCAAATAAACTCTCCAAAGCAGCTGCTGAATTGGTTTCAAAATTTAAGGGCATTGTTGAATGAATTGAAGCCGCTCCAAGCTTTGCCAAATGCTGATGAAACACCGTAACATCAGAAAAACCAAGCAACCATTTTGGGTCATCAATAAAACCTGCCCAACTTATTCTGTCAATTATTTGAATACAACCATAACCGCCACGGGCACATAGAATGGCTTTTACGTCATCATTATCAATTGCCCACTGTAAGTCTTCTGAGCGTTCTTTTAAAGTTCCAGAAAAATAATTATGCTGACCTAAGCAATGTTTAGAAACAACAGCTTTGAAACCATTTTCTTCGATAGTTTTTACAGCGAAATCAACATACTGTTTTTCAATTCCTTTGGCGGGTGCAACAATCGCAATAGTATCGCCTTTTTGAAGATTTTTTGGTAACATTGTCGCTAGTAAGTTTTTGTCATTTCTTTATCAATCACCAATATATAATCGGCTTGACCTTTAAATTCATCCTCCAATTTAGAAACATTTGACTGCTCAACAGTTGAAATGGTGATGATATTTAGCGTATTGTCTTTACGTTTCAAATACCAGTAAATACCTTCAAAATTCTTACTGTGGTAGTCGCCATTAAAATGAATGAATTGATTTTTATTTGATTGATATTCTTCATAGATAAAATGAGCCATCGTAGCGTCCTTTATTGCTTGGGCTTTTGGGAAGTTTGGGTTTGCATGGTCACTCATCAAAGTCAACATCGATTTATATCCTGGTAATTCAGGATCATAGGCAATAGGAAGTGGTGCAACACATGATTTCTCCTCATCTGTCAATTCGGTTTCTAGGGATTCCAGACCATTTCTATACACTTGACTTGCAAATTTCCGAGGAACATTAGTAGCAATAAATGACAAATTATTTTCTTTAGCGAAATCAACCAAAGGTTTGTAATCCGTTTTATAATTTATCCATAGAGACGCCACAGAATCTAAATGTTTTTGGGAAATCTCACCAGATATATAAGCATTAACTTGTTTTTGATTATTGGCTTCTAGCATCTCAGCACCAAGAGAAATGTTGTGCTTTGAATGCATTTTTTGGGTAGTTTTCAATTGTAACCAATGTGCAATTGGATTATCGTGTAATTCACCAAACAATATGATTTCGCTACTCTCTATTTGCTTAAAAAATTTATTTACACTTATTTTCTTTCCTTTTTTATTGTACAATTGGAAAGGCTCTACGTTTTGTGCAGTAGCATATTGACCAGCTACCAGTAGTAATAATAGAAGATATTTCATAAATTAAATTTTTACAAATATCAACAATCTAGCGTTTAATTAACGTGCCTAAATGGTTTTCTTTTTTTCACAATACGAATACTTCTAAATCCTGTGAAAAGGTTCCTAAATTAAACAACATCAAAAAAGGGTTGTCTTTGTTAAGACAACCCTTTATCAAGTGTGATATGAATAAATTATTTTTTATACTTTTTCTTTAATTCATCTAAGTCTTCACCAATTTCTCTAAGGTCTTTATCTAGCGCTTTATGAGAAGCTGTGATTTTCTCTTGCTCTTTACGTGCATCTTCTACATCAATTTTACCTTTCTTGATTTTTTTATCTAATTTCTCCTGAGACTTATCAAGTTTAGCTCTTTTACCCTGAATATTCTCTTGGCTTCTTACGAGCTTAGCAAGACTTTTTGTGTACTTTTCCTCTGCTTTTGCTGCTTTACCGGCTACTTTAGCTTCTTGTTCAGCTTCTTTTCTAGCACTTTTAGCCTCTTTAGCAGCCGCTTTTTCAGCTTTAGCTTTATCTTTCTCTTCCGCCGCGGCTACTTTTGCCTCCTTAGCACGTTCCTTTTCAGCATTAGCTTTCTCTTTTGCTACCTCTTTTTGAGCCTTTGCTTTATCTTTGGCATCATCCTCAGCTGATCTTGCTGCTTTTTCTGCTACTTTTTTTGCTGCTAAAGTTGCAACTGCTGCTTCCTCCGCTGCACGTTGTTTTTCTAATTCATTGATGCGTTGGTCTCTTTCTGCTGCTTGTTGTTCACGTGTTTTTTCGTCAACCACCGTATTGCCCAGCTTCTTTTCCATTTCTGCCGCTTCTTCAGCAGTTTGCTTAGATGTTGCTCTTTTTGCAGCTGCAGCAGCTTCGGCTTCTTTTAGCTTCTCTTGCTCTGCTTTAGTTTTTTCTGCATATTCAGCTGCGTTTTCTTGAGATGACTTTGCAGCTTCATTTGCTTTTTCAGCCTCTTTTCTAGCTTTCTCCTCTTTTTCTGCTTGTTTTTTTAGTTCCTCTTCACTTTTATCTGTGATTTTATCAATATCACTCGCTACTGCAGTCGTTATTACTCCAGTACCGCGAACCATTGCAAATTTATAATCACTTCCTTCTTTTAATATAAATCCAGTTAAAGACTGAGTTTTGTATCCGTCTTTTGTGATTTGTAGAGTTGTTGCTCCGCCAGAATAGCCATCAACTTTTAAAGATACGTTTCCATTTTTATCAGAGGTAGATTGTGCTAATGATTTTCCGTCTTTCATTACAGAAACAGAAGCACCCTCAACTGGTTTACCTAAATAAGTAACCTTAACTTTAAAGCTAACTGATTTTCCATCTTGAACTGTTTTTTCAATCGAAAAATTTGTATTTGTGGAAGCATAAGTCAATGGAGTTACCATTAAACCTAATGTAAATGTAGCGAGTAGTGCAATGTTTTTATTTTTCATTATCGTTCTTTATTAATTGTACTATGAATGTACATAATTGTTAAGTCATATCCTACAGCAAGTTCACAACTTTTCTAAAAACCTTGTAAATGAACCATACTAAATGACTTAAATCATATTTTCAAGTCTTTACTATAAAACTCTAAATACTGCGTTATGCTTTTTTGAAGTTTTCTTATCATAAATTTAAAAATCTTTCGTTTTCTTTCGGACACTATTTATCTTGTCAAGGTAAGTTTATCGCTTCCGAATTAGTGATTTTAAAATTTCATTCAATCAAAATTCAAACCTATCTTTTATACTTCTAAACTTATGACAAGCTTTCTTTGAAGATTTAAAGTATAACCAATTAGAATTATTTATCTTTATCCAATGCTTTTTAAAGATGTATTAGGACATAACGACCTCAAGGAAAAGTTTATCAATGATGTAAGAAGTCAGCAGGTTTCTCACGCCCATTTGTTATTGGGTAATATTGGATATGGCGGCTTATCAATCGCTTTGGCCCTGTCACAATATTTGATGTGCGAAAATCAACGTGAAAATGATAGTTGTGGCGAATGTTCAGCATGCAAAAAAGTTCAAAAATTAGAACATCCAGACATTCATTTTTCATTTCCAACTGCTCAAGCAATTTCTAAAACTTCCGATCCTCTCTTCCCTTTATGGAAAAAATTAGTACTGAATAATCCTTACACTGGACTAAATGAATGGATT
This sequence comes from Brumimicrobium glaciale, assembly GCF_004152935.1. GTDB lineage: Bacteria > Bacteroidota > Bacteroidia > Flavobacteriales_D > Crocinitomicaceae > Brumimicrobium > Brumimicrobium glaciale. The sequence continues at coordinate 526,567 of NZ_SETE01000003.1, read as the reverse complement.
AATGCTTCAGATGACAAGGGAAGAAAACCTATAATTTCCGTTCATCAAAGTGAGGAAATTATTAAAAAACTGACTTTAAAGTCTTTTGAAGGAGGATATAAAATCAGTATTATCTGGTTGGCAGAAGAAATGAATACTGCTTGCGCTAATAAATTATTAAAGATAATTGAGGAGCCACCAAAAGATACTTTGTTTATTTTGATTGTTGAAAATGAAGATACGGTATTGCCAACAATTTTAAGTAGAACTCAAATTACCAAAATAAAGCAATTAAATGACGATGAGTTGGTTGGTTTTCTGAGAAATCAAGGTCATTCAAACGAAGACTTGTTAAGAAGTGTTTCCTCTCGTGCGGAAGGAGATGTTTCTTCAGCTTTAGAAATGATCAAAGCAGGAGGAAACTCTAATATGAACTACCAACGTTTTGTTGAACTAATGAGAGTTTGCTACAAAAAAGAAGTGCTACCCATGATGTTTTGGGCTGAAAATATGTCCAAAATAAGTCGGGAAGAACAAAAACACTTCATTAAGTACGCTTTATATATGGTGAGACAAAGTTTAATGAAGAATTATACTGAAGATCAATTAATGCGTACTTCAACTGATGAAGCAACATTCTTAGCTAAATTTGCACGTTTCATCACTGGAAATAATGTTTTGGAATTTAATGATTTATTTAACGAAGCACATTACAATATTGAACGTAATGCGCACAGTAAAATATTGTTTACTAATATTACTTTTGAAGTGATGCGCTATATTCATAAAGCTTAATTAAGCTTAATTAAGCTTAATTAAGTTTTTAAACTCATAAGCCAAGCAATCGCTTTGTCATTTGATTCGAAGTAACCACAACTGTAAGATTTCTTATTTATTTTAGTTGCGGCTTTCATAGCCAAACGATGAGAAAAACTCTTGACCACATAAGCATTGGCTCTAATCGTTAAACTCCTTTTGTCAGACTGTATATATTTTATAGTTTCCTGAGTAGGTAAAACAAAATCATCATTACTCGTTGATAAAGTTAAGCCCAGAGGAAGTTTTGTAAGAGAAAACCTCAAAGCCTCAATTTGTTGCGCTTGATCAAGAGTTATAGGGGTTCTATCTAAAATATGAATATGAAAAACATCATTATCATAGATAATTATATTTGCAAAACCCAATTCCTTTTTTACCACAATTTTCATGAAATGAATGTATTTCTACTTATGTATTAATGAATAAAGATACCGAAATAATTATTCATTTGAAAAAATAATTTGATGAACATGAAATTTTGGAGTTATAAAATCATATTAAATTATACAATGAATGTTTGCCACTAGTCTTTTATACTCAAAAGCCATTCTATAGCTCTTGAATCAGTAGAGAAAAAAGAGATTGGAGTTGCCATCTTTTTTAATCCAGTTGCTGTTTTTATAAATAATCGTTGAGAAAAACTTTTAATAACAAAAGCATCTGCTTTTATAGATAAAGTTCTGTCTTTAGATTGAATATAATCAATTGCATCTTGAGTAGGAACAATGTATCTGTCTGCACCGGTTGACAACATCAATGCTTTTTTGTCTCCCATAACGGAAAGTCTAAACTCATAAACTTCTTTTACTTGGCTTAGTGTGAGGGGTGTTTTACTTAAAATATGCGAATGAAAAATTGCATTATCATAAATAACTATATCAACGAAACCCAAAGATTTTTTTAGTACAACTTCCATAATGACGACTGTTTTAAAGTGATTAAAACTAAAATTCTTCAGTAATTAAATGATCTCTTTTTAAAAATAATAGTAGTTTTCAACAAGACCCAAAACAATATACTTTATAATTCCCTATATTTGTTTTAAAATATTAAATTTTACTAGTTATGGGAAATGCAAATGCAACTATTTGGAATAAATTTTTAGGCGAAGATTTGGAAGTAAACCGTCTTGGAATCATCAGTGTAGTATTACTAGTAACTGGTTGTTTGGGCGGAATAACTGTTGGTATGGGAGCTGTTCATCACACTTGGCAATTATTTTTAATTGTACTTCCAACAATGATGACATTATCGTTTCTTATAGCTGTTGGTCCATTGAAAATAATTTTGAACCTTGCTGTACTTACTGTTATTATTGACTTGATAATCTTGGCTATCAATATTTTATAATTCAAACTTATCGATATTGATGACAATGCTCAATCATATTCGATAGTGTGAAGGATATAACAAGGTGTGAGTTTCATGCCTTTTTTTGCTTTTTAAAACTTTATGAAAATTAAAATACTTCTTAGTTTCATTTTATTGACTGCTGTTTATCAGCCCATCTTTGCGCAACGAAAAAGTAAATTGAATACAAATGGGCAAGGAACATTATTTGCTCAAATAGGGTATAACAGAAGTGCATACAATAATTCAAATGTTGTATTGAATGGAAACCAATATGATTTCGTCCTCAACAATACCAGTATCCAAGACAATGCGGAAGGAAAAGGAATGGGCTCATTTTTATCAAGCTCTTCTCCACAATTCAATATAAAACTGGGCTATTTTATTAAACCAAAATGGGCCATTACAATTGGTTTTGATCGCTACAATACTTATTTCGAAAACAACCAAACTGTTGGACTAGAAGGAACTTTTGCGCCTGAATCACATTCAGATTATTCTGGAAGTTATAATCAAGATATTTTATTCACTAGAGATCAATTCAATATTGAACAAAGTGGTGGAATAAATTTTATTTCAATTGGTGTTCAGCGCAATGACCAATTTTTTAAGGCCAGAAAGGCAGAATTTGCATTTCAAACGCTTTATGGAATTCAAGTTGGACCGCTCCTAACACAAGTAGACTATACTTTTGACGCAAATACATCGCCTCGTGTTTCTTCATTGAGCGGAATTGGTGCGGCGGCTAATATTGGAGTTCGTTTCGAATTTGCCCAATACATTTATCTTCAATTAGAACTCGACGGAGGAATTTTGAATCAAAACAAAATCAAATTAACAGCCAATGGATCTGCAACAGGTGAACAAGTTGTTGGATTTGTATCTCCATCTGTTCATTTAGGATTCAATATTTTTGCACGATCACAAAATGATTGTGGAACATGCCCTAAGTGGTAAATAAGGAGAGCGAGAAAGAGAGAAGAGAGCGAGGCTAAATTGCTGTTTTTTATCTGCTAATCTCAGCGAAAACTCAGCGCCTTCGCGGTTAAAATTTTCATCCAATCATTACCCCTTTCAAGTTCAACAAAGGAATATACTCGAAATTCTCTTCTTTTATTAAATCAGAGTGGAAAACATATTTCTTATCATACATTTTATTTCCAATCCAGAAGCAAACCCAATATTCATTTGTTAAGGCCATTACATCTTCCATAATAGGTTCTACTTTTTGGGCAGAAAATGGAATAAGACCACCCAAATCCTTTCTCAAGGTTGTAGTTTCTACTTTGTCTCCGTTCTCTTTGGGAGTTGCGTATCCTTTAGAAGTAATTAAAACTTGTTCTAAAATATCTTCGCTTTCATTGATGAAATAAACGTCGTAAACAATCACGTTGTCTTCTCCTAATTCCTGTACTATTGCAACATATACGTTTTCTACTTCTGGACCTTTCAACTCCTCTTTCATATTCTAATCTTTATTGGGCTATAACTTCATCAAGAATGGAAAAATAATTAAAAAGATCTAATGTGTGGTATTCTTTGTAACTGTTTTTAAGCACAAAGTCGAAATCATCCTTTTTCTTTTTGGGAATAAAATATTTTTCTTTCCTGTCGTGACCAGTTCTTACCATTATAACATTCAAAGAAGGAATGATAATAATATACTGACCTAATATTCCGCGTGCATAAATAGCAGGATTTTTTGGGTGATTGAAAATCCAAAAATGCAATCCGTAATGTGCAGACTTCAAATTAAATGGCGAGGTGAGTGTGGTTAAAGTTTTCTCAGTAATTATTTGCTCTTCTCCCCACTTTCCGTTGTTCAAAATAAGTTGTCCAATTCGGGCATAATCGCGTGTTGTAGCATAAGCACAGCAAAATGTTTTTTCAACGCCATTTTCATTGTCTAAACTCCATAACAAATCATTTTCGGAACCAATCTTAGACCATATATTTTCTTGAAAGTATTCTGTTGCATTCTTCCCGGTAGCATTTTCTAAAATAAGGCCAAGCAACTGACTGTTTCCACTTGCGTATTTGAATTCAAAACCTGGAGCATCTACAAACGCTTCTTTTTTCATGAATTCAGTTAATTCTGAAGTGTAATATGCTTCTGCATTATCAGATAATGGATTACTTCCACTTTCTGACCAATCTAAACCGCTTGACATGCCCAAAAGATGTCGAATAGTGATTTCTTCATCGTGTGGTAGTTCGAAGGGAAGATATTCGGTTATTGGCGCATCAAACCCATCTATTTCACCTTTATCCACAGCAATTCCGATGAGTAGTCCAATAAAACTTTTAGCCATCGAAAAAGAATTGCTTTTTACGCTTTCCGAATGCTCTCCGTAATAAGATTCATGAATGATTTTTTCATCTTTTACAATTAAAAATGAAGTGGTTTTTATTTCATTTAGAAAATCGATTGACTCTTTGGATAAAGTAACATTTGTCGGTTCCGACTTCCATTCTTCTGGAGATTTATCATGACTGGCAACACGCACTGGGAAAAGTATAGAATCATAAATTCCTGGGCCAGATTTTCCTTGTAGATATGTTGCTGTGATTCCTTTGTAAAGATATGTTTTACCAGAAATAAAAATGATGAGATTAATTAACACAAAAAACAACAAAAAGAAGAGAAGAAGGCGTTTTACCTTTTTCCAAAAACCTCTTTTATGTGTTGATGTATTTTGCATTAAAAAGTGAAGCTACGTGATTTTGAAGTTTGGTTTTTATCTCACCCATATCTACTGGATGACCCAACTCCTTCTCAAGTGAAGTTACACTTTTATCTTCAATGCCGCAAGGAACAATGAAATTAAAATAATTTAGGTCTGTATTCACATTAAACCCAATACCATGCATGGTAACCCAACGAGAGGACTTTACTCCCATAGCACAAATCTTGCGCTCGTTGTTTGTTCCACCATCTAACCAAACACCTGTATAGCCTTCAACTCTTCCAGAATCAATTCCGTATTCAGCTAAGGTTCTAATGACAGCTTCTTCCAGAAAGCGCATGTATTTGTGAATATCCGTAAAGAAATAAGACTCTAAATCAAAAATCGGATACATTACCAATTGTCCAGGACCATGATAAGTGATGTCACCTCCCCGATTGATTTTATAATAAGTTGCATTGATTTCCTCTAAACGGTCTTCAGAAAGTAATAAATGGGATTGATCTCCACTTTTTCCTAAAGTATAAACATGAGGATGCTCACAAAACAACAAATAGTTTTTTGTTTGTTCTGTAGTTTCATTTCTACGGATTTCTATTTTAAGATCTACTGCAGATTTAAAGAGTTTCTCTTGATAATCCCACGCCTTTTTATAGTCGATAGAACCTAAATCTTCCAATATCACCTCAGCCAACATAAATTATGCTTTGTCTAATGTTCCTTTTAAATAATCAATCACTTTCACTTCAACAGCATCAACTTCGTTCATATCTGCCAAAAACAAAGATGCCCAATCAATAATGTGAATGAAATAAAATGATTCTTCAATAAGAGATTTCCCTCTACCATGAATAGAAAGTATATTTTCTGTTTTTCCACCAATAATTTCTTGACTCAATTCTGTTCTTTTGATATTTCTATCCGTTAAAAATTGAGAAATAAAGAATACTGCAGCAAAACTATTATCTCCTCCTGCCCAACCCACAAGTTCGTTGTGGTTCATTTCAGGAATAACGTGGTGCCAACATAAACGCTTACTGTTTTCGTTGATTTGCTGACGTGCACGAATAGCCACAAATTCTAAATCGGCATCTGTATAAAACATACATTGCTTTTTGAAAAGGTGTTTTGCTAATTTTTTAGCTTCGTCTTTAATCGTAATTAATTCATCATTCAACAAATGACGACATTTTGCAATTGTATCAATCGCATTTGTATCAATAATTCCTGCAACAGCTAAAATATTAATCAACTGAACAGCAGAGAAAGCCAGCATGCTACGTGGTGGATTTCCGCCAGGTAACTTTATAAAATCGTAATGATTTTCTTTACAAAAACGAGCCATTTCACCTCCAGAGCTTACACCAACAATTGTTGCACCTTTTTCGTTAGCCATTTTCACAGCAGTTAATGTTTCTTCGGTATTTCCTGAATACGAAGAACCAATCACCAATGAATGCTCATTTACAAATGAGGGAACACTGTAGCTCTGAACCAGAACAATTGGAAGACTCGACTGATCGGCAAACAGCTGTGAAACCATTTTTCCGCCTATTCCAGACCCTCCCATTCCACAAATAACTACATTGTTAAAGGTTTTGTTTTTATAAAAAGAAAGATCACTGCGTGAAGCTATTTCTATAGCATCCGCAATTTGTTTTGGAAATTGAGCAACCAGTTTATCCATTAATATTTGTTGTTTTATTCTCAAAAGAGCAAAATCAAATACCCTGTCGGTAATTAATTGACTCTAATTTTCTGTAAAATAAACGAAAAAAAGACGATTAAACTTACTTGTTCCCATATAAATTTTAGAAATTCTAATAACCTCTGTTAACTTTGGTGAAAATGCATGGATTATAAAATGTATTTCTGCCGTTAAACTCACTGTGAATTGTATTTTTGTAAGTTACGATTAATTGATTTTAAACATTTTCTCCATCTTCTCGTATTTGAGTTTTGGAAATTATAAATTCATGATCTCATTTCGGTAAAACATTTATAAAATAAAACAAGCGAATAATAAAGCATAATGCCAAACAGTTCTAAAAAAATATTACTCATAGAGGATGAGCAAAGTTTAAGCAACGTGGTTGAATTAAACTTAAAGCTTGAAGGCTTTCAAGTGGTTTGTATTTCCAATGGAAGAACCGCAATTGAACACGCCCACAAAGTTGGAGAATATGATTTGGTTATTTTGGATGTTATGTTGCCAGAAGTAAGTGGTTGGGATATTTGCTCCATGTTTAAAAGTGTTGCCGACACCCCAATTTTATTCGTTTCTGCCAAAGGAACTTCTTCAGATAAAATCAAAGGACTTCGCTTAGGAGCTGATGATTTTCTTGCAAAACCATTTGATCTAGAGGAATTACTGTTACGTGTTCAGGTTTTGATCTTAAGACACCAAGGCAAAAAACCTAAAGAACAGCATTTAGAAATAGGAGATTTTAATGTGAACCTGCTCACTTTCGAAGTAAAGAACGAGGAAGACCTCATCACTGAATTGTCAAAACGAGAAATTGAACTTTTACATCTTTTTGTTGAACATGAAGGAGAGGTTTTGTCACGTGATTTCATTTTAGACCAATTGTGGGGAAAAGATACTTATCCAACCACAAGAACGATTGATAATTATATTTTATCGTTTAGAAAGTTGTTTGAGGTGGATGCTAAGAATCCTGAGTTGTTTCATAGTATTCGCGGGGTTGGGTATAAGTTTACGGGGTAGTTGCGCTGTAATGGCACGCGGATGACGCGGATGCAAGCAACACGGATTTTCACGGATTTTTTATCTGTGGTGAATTCAATTCATGCAGTAGTCAGTATAACGAATTTTGAACTTTTCGCAGTAATAAAGTCAGCCTAATACTTATTATTGTGATACGAAGCATAATTATTTATTTTTGTAATGATAGCTTTGAATCATTATTCGATATTTCCGAATTACCGAACCTTTATGTAATTTTTTTACAGACTCTCTCTTTCACGATTAAAGTTTTTTGCATCTTTCAACTCAGTAGTGATTTCGTCAGCTGATTTGTCTGAAACCCAAGAACCATACAAAGAATTAAGTGAAACTTCCTTTTTGGCCTTTTTTGAACTTTTTAATGATTTTGAAAGTCGAGCTATAATTTCCAATTTATTATCAGAACTTAAATTTTCCAATAACGAAAAATAGTTGTCTATCAAAGTTTTATTTATATCTGCAGCTTTCATATTTCAAATTCTTGCTAATTAAAAAACTACGAAATACATTTTCTATTCTCGATTATCTTATAGGTTTTTTTTAGACTTCTGTTTTATAACCAGTCCACAAGCAAAAAAGCTCGCGGTAGCTGGGTAGTCGACATTTGAACAAAATTATAATGAGCATAGTTGCCTTGGACTGGCATCATTCTAAATTCTCCTTTATTGATTTGAAACTAACTAATGCGCTTTCAATATTTTCAATTATCTCGTCAAGTAAAATTTCTGGCTCTGGAAGATTATCTAAATCAATTAAACTATCGTCTCTTAACCAAAATATATCTAAGTTGGTTTTATCTCTTGCTATTAACTCTTTGTAAGTATATTTCCTCCAACGACCAATTTCATTTTCAGGACTCCATGTTTCTTTCCTTTTTTTCTTATTTCCAGCAGAAAAGCATTCGATAAAATCCGAAAGATGTTCTAATTGAAGAGGATTCCTCTTAGGCGTATGTCTTATGTTGGTTCTATAATCATAATACCAGATTTCTTTTGTAGCATTTCCTTTATCAAAAAATAGAACATTTGCTTTTACACCTTGTGCATAAAATATTCCAGTAGGTAGCCTTAAAATTGTATGTAAGCTAGTCTCTTCAAGAAGTTTTTTTCGAATAGTTTCTCCTGCACCTCCTTCAAATAATACATTATCAGGTAAGACAACAGCTGCACGCCCATCATCTTTTAGCATTGTTACAATATGTTGCAAAAAGGCTAATTGTTTGTTACTGGTTGTTACCCAAAAATCTTTTCTCAAAAAGTATCCGTCCTTTTTTGACTGCTTTAAATCAATAGTTGGAATATCACTACTACTTACGCCAAAAGGAGGGTTTGCTAAAATAATATTAACTTTTTCAAAATCTTCAACTTCTCCTTTTTCACATCGTTTTAAACTGTCTGTAACTTCTATTTCAGGTGTTTCTTTTAAATCACCAACTCCATGTAAAAATAGATTCATGAGACACAAACGGGCAGTTGATTTTTCAATTTCCCAACCATGAAATGTTTTAAATTTCAGGAAATCAGCATCAGATTTGGATAACTTTTTTTTATTTAGATAATTCAATGCTCCTAAGAAAAAACCACCCGTTCCACACGAAGGATCGGAAATGGTCTCTTTAGGTTTCGGTTGGATACATTCAACCATAGTGGTAATTACAGACCTTGGAGTAAAATACTGTCCTGCGCCACTGTTTTCTGCATTTTTTTGTAATAGGGACTCATATATTTCTCCCTTAACATCAAATTCTTTAGAAGTCCAATCTTCTTCATCTATTAGCTTTATAAGTTTCTTTAGCTTAACTGAATCATGTATCTTATTTAATGCCCCAGCAAATATTTTATTGAGCATACCTCCTGATTTAGAAAGTGTTTTCAGAACTTCTTCATAAGTTTCAACAATTTGGTTGGTTGATTTTAGAAATTGCCAATCACATCCTTTCGGAATACTGTATTGTTCTTTATTCTCATCTGCCATTTTAAGAAATAACAAATAAGTTAATTGTTCTAAATAATCACCATATCCAAGACCATCATCTCTTAAAGTGTCGCAAAACGACCATATTTTTGCTACTAATATATTTGTTGCCATAATTTATACAATTGCTATCAATGCATCCTCTAGCCATTCAAAGCTTTCTTCTGATTTTTTATCTTTTATATAGTTAAATACTACTATTGAATGTGGCATTTTTTTATTGGCCAGATTAGCTAATTTATTAAAACATTCTTCAAATATCTCATCAATTTTTTCATCATTATCCTTATATACAAATAAGTCATTTTGGGCATCTTCTACAATTTCAATGCATGTATTCCATACACGCGCCCGACCTCTAACTAAGGGTTTATGTAGCAGTCCATAACATTTTATCGAGAGAGCAGCCCTTAAATGGTTAAGTGAATTATCATCTGAATTATATGTTTCATAAGGCATTCCATCTTTATCAAACGAAAGGAGATTAACATCTCTAGCATTAATAGGGTCAAGTAGGAGAGGTTTTTCACCTCTACATTTGATGTCTTTCTCCTTCGCTACTTTCGACCTATCTTTCAAAGGAAAATAATTTCCTTTTCCATGAGTTTCTTCACCCTCTTCAAATCGACCTTTTCTTAAGAGGTTAGACAAAGAACCTGATAATCGAAAATTTCTCCAATCGTAAGACATCCACCAATAACCTTCTTTTAATATTTCTTTGCCATCTTCATCAATAGACTTACCTTTAGGTCTGAAATGGTCAAATTGCCATTCTCCAGAATTTTCTTTTGATTCCGTGTACCAACATTTATCACCTGATAACTCGGAAAACGCTGCATATAATTCTGTCCAAATATTGTTTTTATGCCAATACGCAGCGCGTTCTTTTTTGTTTCTCCCTTCTATTGCTTCAAGGTGAATCTTGGCATTCTTTTCCCAATTAGAAAAAGAGCCTGTACCCTTAATCCTATCAAAAGTTTCCTTTAAATCACTAATAGATATAAGCCTCATTTTCTTTCTTCCTTTTTTTGCTTTGCGATTTTCTTTGCGATTTCCTGGCTTCTTTTATTTAAATTACTTTTCTCTTCTTTTGAAAATTGAATATTTTGAAATGATTCAACTTTTGACATTTCTTTCAAATATTGTTTAAACCAGTAATCTTCGGATTCTTCATAAAATCCAAGTTTTTCCATTTCTGATTTTAAATCAGAATATTCATCTTGCTCACTGCCAAATAATTCATTTCTCATCAATTTCCCTTGCAAATATCTTTTTCTGTTTAGTTTTATTTGAGTGGTTTTATCAAGAATACTAGGTAGGCCAAACAATTCGCTTGTTAATATTCCAGCAACCCCTAATCCCTGCGGGTCAATATCTGGCTCAATAGCAAAATTTAAAGCTTGCTGTTTTAATTCTTCAAATTTACCTTTTGATTTTCCTGCATTGAGATGTTGAGTTTCTATTTCCTTGCCAAACAAACGTACTTGGGATTTAACCATGCTTCCAATTACCAAAGGGTCATGTGTATTTATTATTATTTGTGTTGTTTTGTCCTCTTCTAATTCATCAATTTCTTCACCAGATTCAAGTTTGTTCTTAGATTTAACAAGTGTTTTTAGATAATGTAAATAATCATATTTCCATACTGGATTTAGGTGCGTATCTGGCTCATCTAAAAGCACTAATGATTCATCTTCCCTAGTAAAAATCAATAATCCAATAACTGTCAGTAATTGTTGTTCACCTTCACTGAGCTCTTTAAATGTTACCTTACCATCTTTCTTTTTTTTGACGACCACTTTTGCTTCTTTTAGCATATCTGAAATATAGCAGCTTTCAAGTGCTTTAAATAAAGATGTATTATTGGGTTTCTGATTAATAATGTCAAAGTACTTGCTTGCAAAATTTTTAAGTGACTCCTTATCCTTTAGATATAAATAGAGATGATTCTCTTTCACGCCTTTACTTCTAAAATCAGGGTAAACTGTTGCTTTGTGATAAATTGGTGAATATGAATAATCCCAAACAGCATCCAAAAAGTCTTTAACTAAACCTTCAGCTCCCCAAAATTTAGGGTCGCCTTTTTCATTATCCCATTTTGCTTCTTTGAGAACAAACAGAATAGAGTCAAGGTCTTCTATACCTAGTATATCCTTTAAAAATACTTTAGATTTCTTTTCCATTCGTTGTAACGAAAAAAATGCCATTAACACGAAAAAACTATGAATAGGCTTTACATAAAAAAGTCTTCGTAAGCTATCTAACCGCCTGGTGTCAAAATCCTTTTTTATTATTTCTTTATAAAAATTTCGTTGGTGCTCCCAGAAAATTTCATCTAAACGATTGCTAGTACCCGAATAGTAGGTAAAAATATATTTGGGAAGATATTTTTTCTTTCCTTCATCGCTAAAAAAATATTTTAAGGAGGGACTTTTTGTTTCTCCTTCAATATTAATTATATAGTTTTTAACTTCAAGGTGCTCAATTGTAATAGTTTTACCATGACATTGATATCTAATCCAATATTTGAATTCTGGAAATCTTCTTGTACTCGAGTTGGATAAGTCAAGAAATTTAAAAATCTTAACAAGAGCTTCAATAAAATTTGATTTTCCAGTAGCATTTTGACCAAGTAGTACTGTGTTCATTTGATTTTCATCCAGATCAATACAGAACTTTTTAAGATTCTTGAAATCTTCTATATATACTTTGTCAATCCTCATTTTTTCAAACTTAACAATGAGTTTAATCCTTTTCTAGTTTCGACTACTTTTTCGCCTAACTCTTTTAATTGAGCATAGAACTCTACAATATCCTCATTATGTTTACTTTCTTGCCAAACTATTTTAGCTAATATTGGTTTGTCAGAAGATTTAAGAACTTCCTCGATACTTAATGATTTCCTCATTTTAATTATTTTTTTAGGTCTATTTTTTTTGAACTCTACCTGTTTAGTTAAATATTTTTCCTTTTCAATTTTTATTTGCTTTAGGAGTCTACTGGCAGGTTCATATGTGGGGTCTTGTAATACCAATCTACCTTCAAAGGCTTGCTTTAAAATAGAGTTTCTAGTTAATTCAATAACTTGAATACTCTTGTTGATTGTGCTTTCAAGATTATCTATTAAAGAAAATTTTGAATCAATATCTTGGACAATTTTTTCTTGCTCACTTATTGGTATTAAGCTAGTTTTATATAAACTGAAATCATCATATGATAGCCGTGGTCTATCGCCTTTTGCTTTATTGGTTGCATATTCAACAAAATCATCAGAATGCAATAAGTATTTCAAAAAATCAGTATTTAATGAGTCCGAGCATTTAAGCACAAAAAATTCACCTGAACATACACCTTCAAATTCAGCTTTATAAACTTTATTTAGATTTGGCCGCATTCTTGAATAAAGAATATCTCCTTTACTAAAGCGAATTCCAGAACTTGAAAAGTTATTATACTCATATATTTGGTGTAATTTCAAACTATTAGGATTTATAGAACTTAAACTTATAAAGTTATATTTTGATTTCTTATCTGGTTTAATGTTAATACCAATTTTAGAAATATAATCACCTAATTTAGACTCCTTAACATCTGAATTAGTAACAGATTTTTTTAATATAACTTGTCTGTAGAGTTCCAATTGCTGCTTTGCTTTTCGCAATCCTTTTTCTGATTGATCAAGTTCAGTGAAGATTGTTTCTATTTTTGAAACTATTCTAGCTTGTTCTTTTAGGGGAGGTAACGGAAATGGTAATTGAGAAAACTTAGAGGCTGATAACTCAAGAAATGTTGTTCCACTTGCTACTTTTTCAGCTTTTGATTTTAGGGTTTTAAAATAGTAATATACATACTCACTGTTTAATGATTTTGTTGGAATCAGGTTCTTAAATCCTTGATTAGTTGCTAGTTCATTTTTAGTAATTACCGTATAACCAATAGGAGCACGAGAGGAGAAACAAATACTCCCAGCGGGTAATAATTTTGCAGAAGAATAATCTAAACCCACTTGTGTAATATTTCTCTTCCCTCTTGAAATGAATTTGTCATTGTAGCCAGATAAATCGGCAGGTGTTATCCATGCAATCTCACCTCCCCAAAACTCTTTGTTTCTGGTTGAAGGAGTACCTCCACTTTGAATAATACCAATTTCACCAATTGTAGTCCAAATCCATCCTTGAGGTAATTCAACGGTGTCTTCTGACTTATTAAGTATTTGATGTTTTGAAGAATTCACACGTTTTTTTTAAACAAATTAAATTAATAGATCATTTCATCGATTGTGACTAACCAGCCAAATATAGTTAACAAAAGTATTCTAAGCTATTTGATGTTCAGTTTTCCGCAAGAAATACAACAATTAGCTCAAATCCAAAGCTAATAATTAATTCCAAATACTTCGTTTATTTTCAAGACAATCCAACAACTCTTATCTCAAACATTCATGCAATCTATAATTGTTTATTTTGCAACTAATACAATCAACCCATCGACCGCATTAAGGATAGCAGCGGCATCCTTTTTATTACAACGAGTTGAAAACTCGCTTTAATAAAAAGATACAGCGGAAAGCCCGACCCTGATATTCTTTGGAGTTTACGGAAAAGAAAGTCAGGGTAATGCCCAAAAAAAGAATCACACCTTTTAAAATTGAATCATCAGGGTTCTCGATAGAAATGCGGGAGCCAAAAAAAACACACCTCTATCTTCAAAGCTAAAAGTTAATAAATCGACTCAAATAGCCTCAAAAAAACACAAATTCTAAACCCAGTTCCCCAATTCTCTAAACACTTATCGTACAATTGACGCTCAAAATAAAATTAACCCTATTTTTGTCAGCATAATTAAGGAACATGAATAAAGCAAAGCAACTTCGATATGATAAAGCGTATTTACGCATGGCAAAGACTTGGGCTCAGCTCTCGCATTGTGCGCGTAAACAAGTGGGCGCTTTGATTGTTAAAGATGATATGATTATTTCGGATGGATACAACGGAACTCCATCTGGTTTTGATAATTGTTGCGAAAACGAGGAGAACAAAACGCATTGGTATGTGCTTCATGCAGAAGCAAATGCTATTTTAAAAGTAGCGAAGTCGACCAATAATGCGAAAGGTGCAACGTTATACTTAACAATGTCACCTTGCAAGGATTGTAGTAAAATGATTTTGCAAGCAGGAATAACGCGTGTTGTTTACATCAATCATTACAAAGATGATTCTGGTGTACATTTTTTAAAAACAGCTGGAATTAATATCGAGCAAATAACAAATATCGAGAATGAATAGCTCAAATAAAGCATTATATCCTTTAATAGGAAGTTTACTTGTTGCAGTAGGAATATTTTTAGGAATATTCTTGACGGATGGAAAAACTTCTAGTTCTTCTTCTTCAATTGAAGGAAAATACGAACAAAAATTGGCTGATATTATTCAAGTATTGGATAGGGAATATGTTGATACGATTGATAAAAAGCAGTTGTTTGAGAAAACTATTTCTGATTTATTACATGGATTAGATCCACATTCAAATTATATCGCGGCAGAAGATTTAGCGGCAATGAGTGAAAGTATTCAGGGTAAATTTGGTGGTGTAGGAATACGTTTTACTATTTATGATGATACTTTGAGCGTTGTAAATGTGATAGATCAATCTCCTGCTTTTAAAGTTGGAATTCAGAAATTTGATCAGATTATTAACGTAGATGGTGAAGACATTGCGAATGTTGGATTATCTAATGAACATGTGAGAGAATTGTTGAAAGGCGAAGAAGGAACACCGGTAAATATTACTATTCTGCGCAAAGGAGAAAAACTAAATAAAAAAGTCATTCGTGGCGCTGTCCCTATTGAATCTATTAGCGCTTCCTATATGTTGACCGATGACATTGGATATATTCGTTTAGGTCAATTCAGTATGCAATCAGCGAACGAGTTTTATGTTGCTGCAATTGCTTTAAAAGGCCAAGGCATGAAAAAAATGGTTTTTGACTTACGTTACAATGGTGGTGGAGTTTTAGGAAGTGCTGTTTCTATTTTAGATGCAATTCTTGAAAAAGGAACTCCCATTGTTTCAACGAAAGGGAAGAATAATCCAGAGAGAATTATTTATTCTGAAAGTAAACCATTTTTAGGACACGTTGATATGGCTGTTTTAATTAACAGTAGTTCAGCTTCTGCAAGTGAAATTGTGGCGGGTGCAATTCAAGACAATGACCGAGGAACAATAATTGGCCGTCGTTCATTTGGAAAAGGATTGGTTCAACAAGATATTCAATTAAAAGACGGAAGTAATTTGCGTTTAACAGTTTCACGTTATTATACACCAACAGGGAGAAGTATTCAGAAACCATACATGGAAAACTATGAGGATTACATGATGGATGAATTGAATCGCTACGAAAATGGTGAATTATATGAGTTAGACAGTTCTTTATTGGCGGATTCACTTAAATATACCACTCCAAAAGGAAAAATCGTTTATGGTGGTGGTGGAATTATGCCAGATATCTTTGTTCCATTAGACACAACAGGAAGTTCAATGTACTACAGAAGATTGCAATATGCGAATGTCTTCAATGAGTTTTCGTATCATTATGCGCGTTTCAATGACTTAACTAAATATAGAAATGTTCAGGCTTTTGATCGTGAATTTAAATTAACTGAGAAAATCTTAAATGATTTCAAAAAGTATGCTGCTGACAAACATGATATTGCTTTTAATGAAAGAGAATATCAGTTATCATTGGAGCGTATAAAAACGAGTGTTAAAGCTGAAATTGCGCGTCAAAGATGGTTGGAATTGGGTGCTTATTATATTTTTAATAAGAATGATAATGAAATCAATACGGCTATAAAGGCATTACAGTAGGGACGATTTACAAATCGTCAGTACACTGCAATGATAAATCACCGTACATGCATTAAGCTGCATTTTCTGTTATTGGTTTGATTTTTTCAAGTTGATTCTGTAATTCCAGTTGTTCTATTTCTAAATCAAAATCGTCCTGTAATCCAAGCCAAAATTTCGGTGTAGTTCCAAAATATTTCGAAAGTCTCAAAGCTGTATCTGCAGTAATCCTTCTTCGCCCTTTCAGAATTTCGCTAATTCTTGTTTGAGGCATGAAAGTTTCTTTTACTAGCTTATAGGCTGTTATTCCAAGGGAAGTAGAAATTCCTCTTTTAATATCTCTCCAGGATGTATGTTTTCTAAATTTTTCATGATTCTTTTTTAATCAAATAAGCATTGGAATTAGAATTGGAAGGACTAATGTAATAACTGTAAACAATGAATCCCCCACGTGTAATTTCCGGTGATATCCTTGACCCCAACTTGTTGACCAATATGACGTTATAATTGGCTCATATTTATAAATGAGTTTGAATAAGTATCTGGATAAAAAGTAAATAATGAGAAACAAAGCAGGAGAAAAGAAATGGTTTGCTGCATATCCGCCTTTCATTTGAAGAGACTCTATTCCCTGATATTTAAATGCAATAAAAGCCAAGAACAAACTGATTAATATGGCACTTATCAAAATCCACTTTTTTAGTAAAAATTTGTGACCTAACCAAAATATAAAGCTTACCCCGTAACCGATTATGAAATATATGTATGGATTATCCATTTAAATAGTATTGTCTTAATATAGTTTTCAATGAAATTATACGTTAAATATGATATCATTTAAGGCGTTAAAATAATCCTAAACGTAGTTCCTTTGCCAATTTCCGAATAAATTATCTTTAATCTTCCTTTGTGGTATTCGTGAATAATTCTCTTTGCTAATGGCAAACCTAATCCCCAACCTCGCTTTTTGGTGGTGAATCCTGGTTGGAAAACTTGGCGTTGTTGTGCCGGTGTCATTCCTTTTCCATTATCGGCTATGTCCATGATGATTTGACCATTATTTCTTGAAATATCGATGTCAATTTTACCTATTCCATCCATTGCATCTATTGCGTTTTTGCATATATTTTCAATCACCCATTCAAAAAGTGCGGCATTATGTGGAGTGACAATTTCATCGTCAGAAGTAGTGAAATTCAGTTCAACTTTTTTAGGAAAACGAGTTCTTAAGTATTCTAAGAAATGCGTCGTTGTGTGAACAATATCTTCATGTTTCAATTGTGTACTTGCGCCAATTTTTGAAAAGCGATCTGTAACTTGTGTCAGTCGTTCCACATCTTTATTCATCTCTTTGGCAATTTCTTCCATATTGTCCATGCCTTCTAACAATTGAACCCAAGCCATTAAAGACGATATTGGTGTTCCCAATTGGTGCGCAGTTTCCTTCGCCATTCCCGCCCAAACTTTGTTTTGTTCGGCTTTTCTGAATGTGCTAAAAATAATGTATCCAATTAAAATAAAGAGACCGATAATTACAAATTGAATGTATGGAAAATACTGTAGTTGAACTAATTCTGGACTTGTTGCATAAAACACATAACTCACTTCGTTTTCAGAAAAGCGAATTTCAATAGGATCATTGGCATTCGATAATTCTTTCAATCGCTGCGTCAATTGTAAACTATCGAGATCATCTTTCAAAAGATTTGAAGCGATAACTTTTTGTTTTAAATTATCTGTTAACACAACAGGAACTAATTCGGCATTCTCAATTAATTCTTTATTAAAAGCTTTAAAAAGCAAATCTCTTTCTTCCTCTAAGCGCAATATATTTCGAGAGTCATTATAGAAATAGGACATGAATAAATCATCGTAGATCTCAATTGTGAATGATGGATTGAATTGTTCCCAACTGTAGGCTAATTTAACCAAAGAATCTGCGAATAAATGTACAATTTCAAGGCTATCTTTTTCAGGAAAAACATTTTGTAATTCCTCTTTTGTGAGTTCAATATTGATATAAGTTGAAACTTCATCTTCTTGATCCAAAACAATCACAGGAATATCATCATTTCTGTTAATTATTTTTAGCGGAAAATCATAAGATTGCTGACTGTCCAATGAAGTTTTACGCGAAATTTCTTTCGTTGCATCAATCCATAATTGCATTTCACTGAGTTCCTTCTTCCGCAATTCCTCAAAAGAATTATTGGTTAAACGCACGAGTTCAGCACGTTTTTTAATTGCATCAGCCCATTGTGTTACACGTTCGCGCTCACGTTTTGCTACTTCATTAACAATTTTATTGGAAGCAAACAATGAAGCTCCAACCAATAAAATTGCGAGGAATAAAAGCGCAATTTTCCATTTTTGTTTATTTGAATACAGTTTCATTTGTTGGATTTTCTGTTATTATAACGGATCATTGTTATTTATCTTGCTTTTTTTAATTGGTTTAATTGTATCATCTTTTAAAACGATTCTTTAGATTTCCTCCCCCTGCCTCCTCCAAAGGGGGAGACGCAATCAACTTCCTTTTAGTAAAAGGAAAAACACATAATCATTTACTAAGGTTTTATTGCAAGTGTCTTTTAAGGATTAAATAAATTCGTCCTAAATATTTATTAGCAAAAGCTATTATATACTCTAAAGAAAACGGCTAATTTGTGCACCTCCACCTTTTGGAGGGGGATAAAGGGGGAGGACTTAACTCAAACTTTTCCTCTTTTTTTTTTTCTCTGCGAACCTCCGCTCCTCCGCGCAACTCTGCGTAATTCTTCTTTCACCGCAGGTGACCTCACCTATCCTTCAGAAATGGCATCACTTTCCTCACTTCTTTCAATGTTTCATGTTCCAATTCTTCATTTACGACATGTTCATCATAAGAAACCGAGCTGACAATCATTCCAGAAGGAGCTATGATACATGAATCACCAGAATAAGTTAATCCATTACTGTCTTCTCCTACTCTATTTACGCCGATCACATACACTTGGTTTTCGATTGCTCTGGCTTGCAATAAAGTACTCCAATGTAAATTGCGTTTTTCTGGCCAATTGGCTACATTTATGAGTAAATCATATTCATAAATGTCATTTTTAACCGAATTTCTTGCTATTTCTGGAAAACGAAGGTCATAACAAACTTGCAAGAATATCTTCCAGCCTTTGTATTCGAAAATCGTGTTTTCTTTTCCTGGCGTGAAAGTTTTGTCTTCTTTCGCTAACCCAAACAACTTGCGTTTATTGTATTGTTGCATTGAACCATCCGCTTGGATAAATACCATGCGATTGTTAAACTCATTTCCATCTTGAATAATCAAAGAAGCCACCATTGCACATTCGTATTTGGCTGCCATTTTCTTTAACCATTGAACACTTTCACCGTTGATAGATTCCGCCATTTCTGCAGCATTCATCGTAAATGCAGTTTGGAACATTTCAGGAAACACCACAATATCTGTAGGTAATTGCACTTCTTTCAACATGGTTTCAAAATGTGCTAAGTTGGCTTTCTTATCTTCCCAAACTTGGTCACATTGTATCAAACTTACTTTTAAATCTTGCATAATTTTTCTGTTGCTTTAATGATTGTTTCTTCATCTTTTGCGAAACAAAAACGAATCAAATGATCGTCGTGTTGGTCTTTGTTAAATCCAGAAACTGGAATTACTGCAACTCCATGTTTTTGGGTCATTTCTGTAGCAAAGTCAACATCGCCTAATTTACTAATTTCACTGTAACGTGCCACCTGAAAATACGTTCCTTGGCAATCCAAGAGTTCAAATCGGCTATTTTTCATCAATCCACGGAAGAAATCACGTTTTTTTTGATAAAACTCACCCAATTGAGATAAATCTGCTTGTGGTAAATAATTGGCTAAAGTCATTTGAGCTGTGCTGTTCACACAAAAAACAACATATTGGTGAATCTTCTTTACTTCGTCCATTAAGTATTTTGGAGCCACGAGATAACCAATTTTCCATCCTGTTACGTGAAACGTTTTTCCAAATGAAGAAACGATAAACGAACGATCACGAATAGCTTTACGGGTATTGACAGAGATGTGCTTTTGTTCAAAATGAATAAACTCATACACCTCATCTGACATTAAATAAATATGTGGATTGCGTTGCATGATTTGTTCTATCGCTAACATGTCTTCTTCGGAAAATACTGTTCCTCCAGGATTATGCGGATTATTTATAATCAATAATTTTGTAGCTGCTGAAATAGCATCTTCCACTTTATTCCAATCCACAGAAAAGTCAGCTTCCATATTAATATGAATTGGTTTTCCTCCTGCTAATTCCACAGAAGGCGCATAACAATCATAAGAAGGATCCAAAACGATGGCTTCATCTCCACGGTGAATTGTAGCTTGAATTGCTGTAAATATAGCTTGCGTTGCTCCAGCAGTTACCAAAAGTTCTTCCTCTGGATTAACATTTCGACCGTAATGCGTAGAAATTTTCTGACTAATTTCGACCAATAATCTTGGCGAACCAGCCATTGGCAGGTATTGATGATGATCTCCTTTGATGACTTCCTCGTAATTTTTAACGAGTTCTGGTGCCACAGGGAAATTTGGAAAACCTTGTGATAAATTTATAGCGTTGTATTGTGCTGCCATTTTCGACATCACACTAAAAACACTGGTTCCAATATGCGGTAGTTTCGATTTGAATTCACTCATTTTTATATACTTTAATGGAGCATTAAAGTAATAAAATCTTTTCGGTTGGTGGTTTTATCTGGTGTTATTTCCACATTATGTGGAGGCGCAATGCATTGCGCCTCTACAGAATGTGGAAAATATTTACATTGGTATATTCCCATGCTTTTTATTCGGCAATTCCTCTTTTTTATTTTCTAAAATTTTGAATGCATTGGCAACGCGATTTCTTGTTTCTGAAGGTTTGATTACATCATCAATAAATCCACGTTCAGCTGCTCTGTAAGGATTAGCGAACATTTCAGCATATTCTGCTTCTTTTTCTGCCAATTTTGCAACTGGATCTGCTGCTGCGGCAATTTCTCTTCTAAAGATAATTTCTGCTGCACCTTTTGCTCCCATTACTGCAATTTCTGCTGTTGGCCATGCAAAGTTAAAATCAGCTCCAATGTTCTTAGAATTCATTACATCAAATGCTCCTCCGTAAGCTTTACGTGTGATAACAGTTACTCTTGGCACAGTAGCTTCACTAAATGCGTACAACAATTTTGCTCCGTGAGCGATAATTCCATTCCATTCTTGGTCTGTTCCTGGTAAGAATCCAGGTACATCTTCAAATGTCAATAATGGAATATTAAAAGCATCACAGAAACGAACAAATCTTGCTCCTTTTCTTGATGAGTCGATGTCTAAAACTCCGGCTAAAGAAATCGGTTGATTGGCAACTACACCAATTGTTCTTCCTTCAACTCGGGCGAAACCTACAACGATATTAGTTGCGAAATCTTTGTGTACTTCACGGAAAGATTCATCATCAATCACGTGTTCTATCACCTCACGAATATCGTAAGGCATATTGTTGTTCTCTGGTAAAATTGAACCGATTGTTTCAATTTTTTTCCCGTTGAACTCAAAATTCTTTTTGTGTGGCGCCAATGATTGCCAGTTTTGCGGTAAATACGTCATTAAATCACGTACTTCCTTTAAAACCGTTACATCGTTTGGACTTGTAAAGTGGTTTACTCCATATTTTTCAGCATGGGCTTTTGCTCCACCTAAATCTTCTGAAGTTACTTCTTCGTGTGTTACAGTTTTCACAACGTTTGGTCCTGTTACAAACATATAAGAAGTGTCTTCTACCATGAAAACGAAATCTGTCAATGCTGGAGAATAAACTGCTCCACCTGCACAAGGTCCCATAATTACACTCAATTGTGGAATTACACCAGACGCTCTTGTGTTTCTATAGAAAATATCAGCGTAACCAGCCAATGAAACTACTCCTTCTTGAATTCTCGCTCCACCAGAATCATTTAATCCAATAATTGGTGTTTGACTCTTCATTGCCAAATCCATTATTTTACAAATTTTCTCTGCATACGTTTCAGAGAGTGAACCTCCTAAAACTGTAAAATCTTGAGAAAATACATAAATTGGTCGACCATGAATTGTTCCGTAACCTGTTACCACTCCATCTCCAGGATATTTTTCTTTGTCTAATCCAAAATCCTTTGAGCGGTGTTCAACAAACATTCCCATTTCTTGAAAAGATTTTTCATCCAACAAAAGTGTGATTCGCTCACGAGCAGTTAGTTTCCCTTTCTTGTGTTGACTGTCAATTCGTTTTTGACCACCACCTAACATTGCTTCAGCGCGTTTTTCTTCTAATCTTTTATTGATGTCTTCCATAATTCCTTTTTTCTGTACTTTCTTGGTAGGCGTTAAATATCGGAATTTTCTTTAGAATAGGAAAATAATGATTAATTGTTAATCTGCCAGAGGTCGGACAAGTTGGTAAAAGGTAAACGTGAGAGGGATTTTGGAGAGATTTAATTGAATGAATTAAAAACTGAAGTGAATTATTGATCGGGAGCAATTGTTAGTCATTTGGAATATTACATTTAATTCTCACCTCCCACAGTCAATCAATAAAGGTCCGTTTTTTTCAATAAAAATTTTTTTTACTCTATCATCGTTTTGATAGTAGTTTGCGAAATCAATTTTAAGTTCTTCGTATTTTTTTTGATTTGGATTTTCTTGGATTTTTATTTTAATTAATCTTCCAAAAGGTGTGATTTTATATCTTCCATCAGTGGTAGTAATTGAGTAATTACCTCCTCCAATAACACCATAACTTTCGTTAAAAACTTCTAAAGATTTTATAAAAGCATCCGTCTCTTTAAAAAGCTCTTTTCTTTCCGAAGAGCAAGCGAGGATAAAAAATAGGCTTAAAACATAAATAGGTAACTGTTTCATAGTTGATTTGGTTGGTTCATACAA
This sequence comes from Brumimicrobium glaciale, assembly GCF_004152935.1. Classification (GTDB taxonomy): domain Bacteria; phylum Bacteroidota; class Bacteroidia; order Flavobacteriales_D; family Crocinitomicaceae; genus Brumimicrobium; species Brumimicrobium glaciale. The sequence continues at coordinate 503,212 of NZ_SETE01000003.1, read as the reverse complement.
AAAATCTAAACTTCTTTGTAGACCAAAGCTATCAAAATATTAGAACATCACCAACTCATTATCAATTTTTTAAATAACACAATAAAAATTAGTAGATTTAGGTCTACTGTTTTATCGCTTGAATATTTATTGAGAAAAATATAATCTGAGAAATTTGAATCGAATAAACTATTTAAAAATTCGCTTGTCAAAAGGGAAACTAACTATATCGATTATTTTAATTTGATTGAATTCAGGATGATGAGGATTAATTAGGTAATTATAATCTCCTTGCACAACAGCTGATGGAACCTTTAAGACACAACTACTAGATGAGTCAATAAATTGGTCTCCAATAATTTGAGTAGATAGCATCGGCGGGTTGCTATTCCAATTTTTATTAAGTTTTTCTAGTTTTAAAATATTCACTTTAACTATTGCTGGAATGTCAATTTCTATCATCACAAAATCGCCTGGTAAAGTGGCAAGAGACAAATGAACGGCAACTTCTGCCATTGCAAGTGCTCTGCTATCTGCAGTATAAATAATTTCAGTTCCTTTTGAATTCCAGCGATTTCCATATTTCGCAGCACCCTTTCCATTTAGTTCTTTCGCATATTTTCGCTTTGACAATCGATAAACTTTCATTAGGCGAAAATTCCGTGTTCAATTCTATTTAATTCTGCCATCACCATTTCTTTTCCGTAAGAATCTTTTAAAAGTTCTAAAGGTTTCAGATTTCCAAGCGCATGTGAAGGAGTTTTTAACCAGAGGTAGAATTGCTCTGTAGAATCAAACACCTTATTTCCGAAAATTGTAACTTCTGCTATTTCAATAATTTTCTCTGTGTGAATTGACTTGAAAAAATGATTTTCATCGCTACTGTATCTTTGTAATGTCTTTTTGGAAATGTTCAAGTATTCTGTCCAGTCATCTTCTAAAAATGGTGTTAGTTCCTTTATTCTATTGAATAACTGATAAGGCAAGCCATGTCTAATTGCATGAACTAAAAGCAATTTATTCTCAAAGAAATTCAAATAGGTAATCTTATCGCTATCGAATTCAAATCGTGATGATTTACTTATATTTCGAACATATAATCGAATAGCTTTATCTAAAGCGTTGAAATCTTTTGATGAATTTTTATTTTCCTTAATTATCATGACAAGACATTTGTCCATAAATATAAGACATTTGTTTGGAATATAGAAGTATTACAATTAATTCTTCGTCTTTATCACTCCATTTCGATACAAATCAAGAGCACTTTGTAAAATATTTTCAATCAAATCAATTGGCAAATCTGTATTCGGATCAATATTCAAAACCTTCATTCTGGTGCGCGTTCCTTGGTCTAATTCTGGGAAATCTATACGAGCTCCTTCAACCATTAAAATGTAAGGTTCTTTTAGTTTTTTATCAATCATCAGAAAGCAAAACATCTTATTTTTATAGCTAAAACATGGAGAGTTCCATTTCAGAGATTCAGAAATATTTTCATCTTGTTCCAGAATAATATCACGCAATACAAGTAAACAACTCTTATTGGGCTCTTCCTTTTTTAGATAATAATTGTGTGGTTCTTGACTCATTTTAACTTCAATTTATTCGACTGATTTAAAATCTTTTCTGTGCCATTTTTTCAATCCTTCTGCCACGTTTTTTGCTACAATTTTTCGTCCCTTTTCGGCATAATGTTCCGTTGTCCAATCTTGATCAATGAATTGCTCATCATCCACATTGTTCAAATTATTTATGACAGTTACTCCTTTGTCTTCGTAATAATTAATCAGTTTCTCTGCATTTTGATTCATCATAAAAATCAAGTCTTCTCCTACTAAATCATCCGCTTTTTGCGTATTCTCGGCCAACAAATTAAATACCAGGTTCCAATTTCGTTCTTTTGCCAAAGTTACAATAGCATTGAAATCTTTAATTCTAGGATTATTTTCAAAGTCAATTTGAAATCCATAGGTTTTAATGTAATGACAAGCCAAATCAGATTTCACTTTGTCGTACATATCATTATTTGCCATCCAGTAATCCCATTCAATAACATTTCTAAATTGAAAATTATCAGGCATTATGAACTTATCTTTCGACCATTTCTTGTGAATATCGTCACTTCTCATAGTCTCTGATCTATTGTCATAATTCTTAAATGACAACATAAAACGATTAAATAATGGTGGATACGATTGAATTAAAACAAAGCTTTTCTGCAATGCAGCCTCTAAATCTGAATTAATCCATTGTGCATTAAAAGATCTCAAGTTTAGCGTTACAACAATCGACTCAACATGATTTTCTTGCGGAATTAATTCTAAAAGTTTTTTATAAACTCCAGCATGACTAGCAGGTTTTGTGATATCGTAAAGTTTTAACTCTTGATAAAAATCACCTACAAATTCAGAAATGGCTCTTTTATCTAAATCATCTTCACGATAAGTAATGTTTGAAGATTCTCCAATGTAAATAATGTCTGCGTTATTAGGAATAACGCTCACTAAATTTATAATCTTAGCATGTTTTTTAAGATCATTTTCATAAAACCATTTGGCGTAAATAAAATTAAACACAACTAACATGGTTGCCAGGATAATCAATCTTATAAATATCTTTTTCAGCATATCTTAATTGTTAAAATTGAAAATAGATGAATGGAAAATCTTCGACTCCCGCAAAGACGATAATTGCAAATATTAAAACGCCATAAACCGTCCATCTTCCTATCGCAGGAAAATTTCCTAGCCAATTGTCAAAGCGTTTATTATACAAAAGTAAATCACTGATGATAAACAATGAAAAGAATACAATTAAGAAATTTGGAATGACTAATTCTGCTCCTGACATTCCAATATTTTCAAACAATAATTTAAAGATATTCATAGCACTTTCGAAGCTATCACTTCTGAAAAATACCCAAATCAAGGTAACGATTATGAATGTTTTAAGCGCTAAAGCAAAGTGTCCGAATGAATAAGGTTTGAACTCTTTGGTAATTTTCATTGACTTATTAAAAAAGTGCTCAATCATATAAACGATTCCAAATAATGCTCCCCAAATAAGGAAAGTCCAGCTGGCTCCGTGCCATAATCCACTTACCACAAAAACAATCAGAATATTGAAAATCCACCTTTGTTTTGATACGCGATTTCCTCCTAACGGGAAGTACAAATAATCTCTAAACCAAGTAGAAAGTGAAATATGCCACCTTTGCCAGAATTCAGAAATATTTTTGGCTAAATAGGGTGTTCTAAAATTATCCATCAGTTTAATTCCCATCAATTGTGCACTTCCAATGGCAATTATTGAATAGCCATAGAAATCGCTATAAATTTGGAAGGAATACAACATCAATCCTTTAAAAATATCGAAAGAAGAGAAGTTTTCCGGAGCAGAATAAACCTCATCAACAAGAATTGCTAAGTTATCTGCAATCACCATTTTGATGAATAATCCATACAATATCAGTCTTAATCCGTTGGCCAAATTATCGTAAGTGAAGACATGTTTTACTTTAAATTGCGGTGTTAATTTTGAAAAACGTTCAATTGGTCCAGCGACTAATTGTGGAAAAAACGAAACATACAAAGCAAAATATCCTAAATGTTTTTCGGCTTTTTGACGTCCATAATAAACGTCAATTGAATAACTTAATGTTTGGAAAGTATAAAATGAAATTCCTACAGGCAAGAGAAAATTCATCAATGGAACATTCTGTTTTACACTAAATTGATCTAAAAATTCGTTCAAATTATTTGCTGCAAAATTGAAATATTTAAAGAAAAATAAAAGTCCAAGATTGGTGGTGAGACTCAATATCAATAGTAATCGTCGTTTTCTTTTAGTGGAAGATTTTTCCATTAAAATACCAGTAGAATAATCAATCAATGTGGAAAATGCGATAAGGAAAATGTATTCCACTTTCCAACTCATGTAGAAGTAGTAACTTGCCGTAAGCAGCATAATCCACCTGTATTTCTGAGGAATCAGATAATACAAAAAGATTGCTATCGGTAAGAAAATAACAAAGTCAATTGTGTTAAAAAGCATACGCTACAAAATTACATAAGTTACCGTGTTTAATAAAAAACGAAAGCTACTGCTCTACTTTTTAATCTCTTTAATAACTTAATCTGACAAATATAAGTTTCACTTTTTAAGAATATCAATTTGGTAGAACTTTTTGTGGAAGAGAATTAAGGATCTAGGATTTTATTTTCTAGAAAAACAACTGAAGTTTATTTGATAAATTAAAATATAGACTGTCCCAGCAACAGCGCACCGACACAAAGTAAACCAACATAAATATATTTCAAAAAAGTATCATCTTTTAATCGTTGGTTAATAAATCTACCCACTAAAATGGCTGGAATAATTACCGGAAGCGCAATTAAAAAGTAATAAGTTACTGTTGAAGTCCAAAGTTCATTGTACCAAAAACCTAACATTCCAATGAGTCCTGCGGGAAGAAAGTATGCTTGTAATGTGGCTCTAAATTGTTTGGCTGACCAGTTGCGTAGATTACCATAAATTACAATTGGTGGTCCATTGAAACCATAGGCACCTCCAAGAATTCCTGAGAAAAAGCCACATATGAATAACCAAAGTTTATTGTCTGTTTCTAACTTAAAAGAGTTTTTAGCCAACAGAGAATAAACCGAATATAGAATAATAAAAATTCCCAATCCAAATTTGACAACTATTTCATTTCCGTAAATAAGCAGAAGTAAACCAATTGGAATTCCTAAAGCTGCAAAAATTATTAGCCATTGAGCACTGTAAAAGTGAACTTTTTTTCGGTCTTGTGTCATCACGAAAGCTGCAATGAATATAGAAACCAGAACAGAAAGTGGAACCGCTACTTCAACTGGAATTAAGAAAGCCAGTAAAGGAACAGCAATTAAAGATTCCCCAAATCCAAATGTAGAACGCACCAAAGTGGCGATAAATAGAATTGATAAAATGTAGATTGTTAGAAAATCCATTCTTTTTGGAAGCTTTTGACGAGTTTTTTATGCTTTTCATTAAAAATGCATTGTAATTTTCAAATTTAAGAAGAAAATTACCTTTTAATCGTAAAGTTTCAATTAACAGAAAAATGAATTATTAATTCTAAAAGTACATTAAAACAAAAAACGGTTTAGGAATTACCCCAAACCGTTTTCATAGTAGTAAAATCGAATTTTAATTCTCGATTCTAAGGAAATCTCCATTCATATTAAACACTAAACCAACTTCATTATCCAATTCTACTTGTTGATTTTTGTCATCTAATTCCCAATCTGTAATTACATTGTCAGGATAATTAGTAACTACATAGTCGTTGATTTTCGTAGGAATAACGCTACTTGGAAGTTCAGAAACCCCATCGATATCAATGATTTCCTTTTTCCTATTAAACTCAAGGGAAAAACTTCCTTCAAGTAACACGTCATAGGTCTTTGTGAAACCATCTTTATCTTCTATACTTTGAACAATCAAATTGTTCGGAAAGTGAGTTGCTGTATAATCTGTAATCTCGCTCGGTAAATCTGTTGACGGAACGATTTTTTCTTTTTCACAGCTTATTAATACTGCGACAACGGCTATGGTTCCTAGTATCTTTTTCATAATATTTAAATTATTTCAATGACCAATTAAAATGAAATTACCTTCCCGTCTTTTGAAAACAAAACATCGATTTCTTCATGACCTTTCTCTAACTCAACTTTGTAAGTTTCTACACCGTTTTCTACGATTTTCTTCACATCATCAATGCGGTAACCACTGTATTGTTTTTTGATTGCATTGCTCACTGCTTTTGGAAAATCTTTGTCTGTAATTTCTTGTGTGTAACGCGTCATTTTTCCATCTGCGTTATACCAAGCTTCGTAATCTGTAAACCATCCGATTTCAAATTCTACATTGTACAGATCACCTTTTTTCTCCCACTCTATGTCACTAGCTTCAGAAAACTGTTTCTTAAAGTTGTTTAGAATAACAGAAGGTACTTGACTTTCTGGAATGTCTTGGGCAAAAATTGTTCCTGCCCCGATAATAAATACTGCTAATAATTGAATTGCTCTTGTTCTCATTTTTATTTGTTTTTAATTTTTATACTACAAACTTAAAGCACGATTCTGGAAACAATTTGGAATTTAAACCTGAGCAAGAATATTATTGAAATTTATTTTAAAACAATGTTGATTTTCTGCAAATCCATAATTGATTTTCAGATTATATGAATTACAAATCGCAATGCTGATCGACAAACCCAAACCTGTACTGTCTTTTTTAGTTTGGTCTTTCTCAAAACGATTGAAAATAGTATCAGGATTTAATGAGAATGGATTCCCTGTGTTACAAACAATAAACTCTTCTGATGTAAAGGTTAATCTAATATTTCCATCCTTCTTATTGTGGAATATTGCGTTTTTAATCAAGTTCGAAAGCAGTATATCAGCTAAAGCTGGATTCATTTTTACTTTTAAATCTTTGGTTTCATCTAGTTCATATTCAATTTGCTTGAACGCTAATAATTCATCATAATTTGATAAGAGATTTTTAGCGGTCTCATTTAGTGAAATAGTTTCTTCCTCTAAAAACTGTTTATTTTCAATTTTTGCGAGGAGTAAAAGCGAATTATTCAATCTTTTTAATCTGTCCGCAATGTTAATTACATTAGCAATTGTATTTGCATCTTCGTCTTTCAAATCTTTAGATTCCAGCAATAATTCTAATTTTCCTATGATAATAGCAATAGGAGTTTGGAGTTCATGAGAAGCATTTTCTGTAAATTCCTTTTGGGAAAGAAAAGCTTCTTTTGAACGGTTAATTAATGTGTTGGCAGCTTCCTGCAGTTGAATAAATTCTTTAATATTTGAGTTGATTTCAATTGACTTTTCATTTTTGTCTAATCGGTAGGTTTTGAGTTGATTCAGAATGTCATAAAATGGATTCCAAATCTTTCTTAAAACAAAATTATTTACAATTATAATACTGACAACCAGTATAATAAATAACGAAACAACACTCCAAAAAGAGTCTTCAATCAAATCATCTTCTTCCACCAAAGAGGAAATTACTGTAATGCGGTAATATTGGTCATTGTGTTCAAATGCTGAATTCAAAAGTCGAACAGGTTCTAAATCATTTTCATTAAGTCGATACATCATCGTATCCTTAAAAACATCTCTGTATGCAAGCGCTTTTTCTTTTGAAACAGGATGAATTTTAAAGTTATTTCCTCCAAATTCATTTTGGGTAAGAAGCGTTGAATCACTGTGTACTTTTATTAAAATCAGCAATCGATTATTATCTATTCCGTCATCTATACTGTCCCGAATTTCATCTTTTAGATTAAAATAAAAAATGACTGACCAAACTCCGATGATGATAAAAAACACCGCAGAAAGATAAATTAACGACCGATTTAAAAGTTTCATTTTTCAGTTAATTTATATCCAATTCCATAAATCATTTCTATAATTATTTGCGCATTAGATTCCTCTAATTTCTTTCTTAGATTCTTGATTTGATAATAAATAAAATCAAAATTATCTGCTTGGTCAATGTGGTCTCCCCAAACATATTCAGCCAAAGCCGTTTTGGTAATTAAACGGTTTTTATTACTCAAAAAGTAGTTCAAGATGTCAAATTCCTTCTTGTTCAAATGAATATTTCTATTATCGATTGTTAGCGTTCTTTCTTGGATATCTAAAACAACATTTTCAACTTCAATACAGTCTTTTCCTTTGAAGTTCTTTCTGCGCAATACTGCATTTATTCTGGCATTAAGTTCAGCTAGATGAAATGGTTTTGTCAAATAATCATCGGCTCCTAAAGCCAAACCTTTTACTTTGTCATCTAAAGAATTTTTCGCCGAAATGATGATCACATTTTCCGATTTCCCGTTCTTTTTAAGTTCTTCGAGTAAATCTAATCCATTGCCATTTGGAAGCATAATATCCAATAAAATACAATCGTAATCATAAATAGAAATCTTTTCAAAAGCCGAAGTAAAATCTGCAGCTGTCTCCACAATGTATTTCTCTTTTAACAGCGATTCTTTAATCGTTTCGCGTAAATCTCCCTCGTCCTCAATGATTAGAATTTTCATATTGTAAATTTAATACTTCGCAAGTATAAGATTGAAATATAGAAAGAATTGGGAATTTTGAGGTAATTAAGGAAAATCAATCATTTTTTGAATGACAGTTGGTTGATTTAAAACACTAATAATTATACTTCAATCATTTCATAATTTGTACTTCTTCCTCCAGATTCCTCTTGCTTTAAAATTCCTTTATTCATCAAATCCTTGATATCTCTCAAAGCAGTATCAACAGAACATTTAGTGATTTTCGCCCATTTTGATGTTTTTAGTTTTCCCGTAAAACCATCCAATAATTTATTCAACATCAATCTTTGTCTGCTATTCAATTCTGTTTCCTTATGTTTTTCCCAAAAACCAGCTTTTCCAAGTGTTCTTGTAATGGTTTCTTCGGTAGATTTCAATGCACGAAAGAGACAATTTAAAAACCAATCTAACCATTCTGTGATGTCTCCACTATTATTTTGAACATTTTGTAAAACTTCATAATACACCTTTCTTTCAATCAGAATTTGGCTAGAAAGACTGTAAAATCTTTGAGCGCTTTCCTCAGAACGTGCTAATAACAAATCAGATATTGCTCTAGCAACTCGACCATTCCCATCGTCAAAAGGATGAATTATAATAAACCAAAAATGTGCAATTGCAGATTTTAATACTGCGTCTAAACTATTATCTTCTTCAAACCATTTTAGAAAAACATCCATTTCTGATTTAACAACTTCAGGAGAAGGTGCTTGAAAATGAACTTTCTCTCTTCCCATTGCTCCAGAAACAATTTGCATTTCTTCTTTTCGATAGCGTCCGACTTCAATTCTATGCATACCACTCCAGCCTGTTGGGAATAATGAAGCATGCCAACTAAAAATTCTTTCTTCGGTTAATGGTTTTTTGAAATTTTGTGTTGCATCCAATATCATCTCTACGACTCCATCTACATCTCTTTCTGAAGGAACCATTCCTGCAAAGTTAACTCCTAATCTTCTTGCAATGGATGAACGAACTTGATCATAGTTTAAATTTTCTCCTTCTATTTCAGATGATTTAAGAACGTCTATTGTTAGATTAGATAAAATAGCCTCTTCCTTCAAAGTAAATCCAATATTATCCATTTGCCCGAAAATTTTTCCTTGCAAATGCCTTACCTTTCCTAAGGTTGAATTAATCTGCCTTTCATCCCAAGTGAAATCAGGCCATTGATCATATTGGTAAATATATTTTGTCATAATGCAGTAAATATATAACTTATTCACCGCATATTTAAGGCGAATAGAGATTTTATTCACCGCAAAAAGTTTCTCCAGATAAAAATCAGACATTTATCTAATCCTAAGCGCCAAAAAAGCCCCGAATCAACGAGGCTTTTCTTATAAATATTTTCGTTTTATTGTTTTTTCAACAAATCTCTAATCTCAATTAAAAGCGTTTCTTGTTTCGAAAGAGCTTCTGGAGCAGCTGCAACAACCTCTTCTTTCTTCTCCATTCTTTCTTTCATTTTATTGTACATTTTCACAACCATAAAAATTGCGAATGCTACGATTAAAAATGTGATGATCGTATTTATAAATGCACCATAAGTAATCGCTACTTCTGCAATTCCATCACCAGCTCCTTCTGCAGACTCAGCAGTTCCTGATTGAATTACATACTTTAATTTTGAAAAGTCAACACCTCCTAATAATTTCCCAATTGGTGGCATTAATATATCATTTACTAGTGATTTGACAATTGCTCCAAAATAAGTTGCCATGATCAAACCCACAGCCATATCAATCACATTTCCTTTGGCGATAAACTTCTTAAATTCCTTCATTTTAATTGATTTTAGTTAAATATTTATGATAATTACCAGCGCTTTATCAAAGCTTTAGAAATCCTTTATAAGTTGATTATTTATCCTGAAAAACGGACAGTAATGTCTAACATACAGAGGTTTCATAGACTAAAAATAATAATTTATTTAATATTTGGAGGAATTTATTGCGAATTGAAGGAGTTGATTTCGAGCACAGCTACTTCGAATTAAACTTATTCAGACTAAGAACTCGAACTAAAAAATGGTAAGTCAACTCGATTTTAATTGGACTCCCACAGCGCTACCAATATTCAACGCTTTAAAATTAGGTAGAATTGCACTTCCATCAATAATATATGATGCATTAGCGATTGACCAGTTTCTTTAAAACTATTTATTGTCAGAATCATTATTAACATAAACGAAAAGTATCATTAAATACAGATATAAAAGGAGTTGTTTTCATCATAAATAATTATTTTCTGAACGAACTAAGTTTAGAAAGACACTTCAATTACAATTCTTTTTCAGAAGGTTGAGGGGTTGTTTTAGTGATAAGTAGATCAAAAGACTAATATATTTATGTTACTTTCATGCTTTTAACTTAAACTATTATATTATGAAAAAATCTTTACTTAATTTATTTGGGGTATTAATATCTGCTTCAACTTTAGCCCAACCAGTTTTAAATTCCAGTGACTTAAATTATCAAATTGGAATGAGCTATGAAAGTTCTACTGCTCAATACATAAACCCAGGACCTGGAGGAGCAAACGTTACTTGGGACTTTAGTGCTTTCACTTCCTCTGGAACTAATGTTAACACAATTACAGCAGCTAATCCAAGTTTTCCAAACACAACTATCACAGGTAGTTCACAAGCTAATTCTGAAGCTTACTATCAAGAGGATGCTACAGGGAAGTATTTATGGGGAATTGATGCAGGTGGTACAATAATTACATACACCGATCCAAGTAAAATATTATTTTACCCTTTAACTTACAACGCCAGCGAAACAAATACATTTGAAGCTACATTTTTCTCAGGGATGAACTTTACTCGTGCGGGAACAGATGAAGTTACGTATGATGGTTACGGTACAGTAATTACACCAAATGGAACATATAACGATGTCATTCGTGTGGCTCTTCACCAAGAATATAGCGATGTTTATCAAGGTGGTACAATTACTTATGTTGTTGACGCTTATACTTGGTATTTAGCTGGATACCCAGATCCAGTAGCTGCAATTACAGAAATAAGTGTAGATGGACAACCAGCAGGTTCTAATGGATTTTATAGCACAAACAGTTCTTTAGCTCTGTTATCAGAAGAAAGTAAATCATTTGAAATTTATCCAAATCCAGCAACTGAAAACATCAACTTCAAAAGTTTGAATAACTTAGAAATAACTGAAGTAAAGATTGTTAATAGTCTTGGAGAAATCATGATAAAGAATACTCAAAATAATATGATTTTAAATGACACCAAAATAAATGTTTCAGATTTAGAAAATGGAGTTTACTTCGTTCAAATCACAGGGGAAAACGGTATGATTCTGAGTAGAAAGTTTATTAAATAATAATATTCAATTAAAATTAAAAAAGAGACTGTCAAAACTAATTGATGGTCTCTTTTTTGTTTGGGGCTAAGCGAAAATTTATTCAGAAGGCTGAGAGGATTTCTATTCAGAGGGCTGAGCGTAGTCGAAGCCCCTATAATGCGAATCGTTTTTACACTCAGCCTCGATATGTAATTTATCGAAATCACCATATATCAGCCCCTCTTTCTTCTTCCGACTCCATCCTTGAACTTGTTTTTCACGGTAAAAAGCGTGATCTATTCGATCGAATTCCTCAAAATAAACCAATTTGACGGGCAAATATTTGGAGGTATGATTTGCTCCTTCACCACTTTGGTGTTGTTTAATTCTGAATTTCAAATACTTTGTACTTCCGGTATAATAACTCCCATTGGAGCATTCTAATATGTACATATATCCTTTTGGCATGAGGTGTTTTTTTTGTTTTAGTAAAGTGGCATTCATCTGTGAATCAGGTGAAAACAAGATTTAAGGCAATCAAATAATTGAGCAAATCAAAATATTACTTCTTGAATGCTGCCTTCGATTACGCTCAGTCACCGTTTAAGAAGTTATATTATATTAAGATTAACCCTAAACATTTTCCTGTTCATTAATATGGTAGCCATTTTCGTTGGCTGAGCAGTGCCTTTCGTGTTGGCTGAGTAGAGCCATTTTCTTTGGCGGAGCGCAGACGAAGCCAACATTTCTTTTCACCATTTGTTACAATAGCAGCGGAGATGTATTATTTTTGCTTGTCAAACGCACCAAGAATGAAATATTGCAATGATCCATTTAATCGTACGCGATTAAAAACACATGAGGTAACTGTAGGAAAACTAGGAATAGGAGGAGAGCATCCGATTAGAATCCAATCCATGACGACCCGAGACACAATGGACACGGAAGGTTCTATTGAGGAATCTATTCGCATGATTGATGTGGGTTGTGAATTGGTTCGATTGACTGCACCTTCGAAGAAAGAAGCTTATAATTTGGCTGAAATTAAGAAGGGATTAATGGAGCGTGGATATGATACTCCTTTGGTTGCTGATATTCATTTTACACCAAATGCTGCGGAAATTGCTGCAGGAATCGTAGAAAAAGTACGCGTGAATCCTGGAAATTATGCTGATAAGAAGAAGTTCGAAGAAATCGATTATACAGATGCAAGTTACCGTGAGGAATTGCTAAGAATCGAAGAGAAATTTACGCCTTTGGTTCTTTTATGCAAGAAAAACGGAACTGCAATGCGTATTGGAACGAATCACGGTTCCCTTTCTGATCGAATTCTAAGTCGATTTGGTGATACGCCAGAAGGAATGGTCGAATCAGCTATGGAGTTTATTCATATTTGTCAGAAACATGATTTCCATGAAATTGTAATTTCGATGAAAGCGAGTAATACCTTAGTGATGGTTCAAGCTTATCGCTTCTTGGTGGCGAGAATGCTGGACGAAGGGAAGATTTATCCTTTGCATTTAGGGGTTACAGAAGCTGGAGATGGTGAAGATGGTAGAATTAAATCTGCTGTTGGAATTGGTGCTTTGTTGGAAGACGGATTGGGTGATACTATTCGTGTTTCTTTAACCGAAGCTCCTGAAGCGGAAATCCCTGTGGCTGAAAAACTAGCACAAAATTATAAAGAAGATGGGGTTGAAGAATTCAAAAACGATCTTCAATTGCCTTACGATCCTCTAGTTTACAAAAGAAGGGAAGCGATGGAAATCACTAATATTGGTGAGAAAAATCATCCGATTGTCTTTGCAGATTTAAGTGAAAAAGAATCAATTTCTGAAGCTAATTTCTTTGGATTTGGTTACAATTATTCTAAAACATTAGATAAGTGGACAATGCAAGACTTGGCCGCTGATTATGTTTTTATTGGTAATCAAACTGTAGATTTTGAAATTCCAGGAATGTTAGGAGTTGTTGCGAATGCTGAACATTGGGAGAAAAACTATTCGAATAAGAAACATTTCTATCCTTTATATAAATCAATTCCAATAAACGGATTCAAACATAAAAAATTAAATTTCTTGAATTGGGATCCTAAAAACACAGCGGAAATTGATAAGATTCAATTTTTAAATGATGTGGTTTTGGTTATTGAAGCGCCTTCAGAAAATTACACACAAGTAATGCGTAATTTTTACCGTACATTGGTTTTACACAATATCGATTTACCTGTAATTCTAAAACATACCACTGAAACGAAGGATTTAGAATCATTTCAATTGTGGCAATCTGCTAAAATAGGAAGTGTTTTAATTGATGGATTCGGAGATGGAGTATGGGTAAATTCAACAGAAAAAGTATCTCCACAATTGGTAAATACAACGAGTTTTGGAATACTTCAAGCAACGAGAACACGTATTTCTAAAACTGAATATATTTCTTGTCCTTCATGTGGTAGAACACTATTTGATTTACAAGAAACAACAGCTAAAATCAGAAAACACACTTCTCATTTGAAAGGTTTGAAGATTGGAATTATGGGCTGTATTGTAAATGGGCCAGGAGAAATGGCAGATGCAGATTACGGATATGTTGGGACACGTCCGGGGAAAATTCACTTGTACAAAGAGAAGACCGTTGTTAAGAAAAATGTTCCTGAAGCAGAAGCTGTTGATGCTTTGATTCAGTTGATTAAAGAAAATGGAGATTGGGTGGAACCTAAAAAGGAGTATTAAGTATTTCTAGTTAGCTTCCTAAAAATTAAAAACTATACAAAACAAAAAAATCGAGCCAAGGCTCGATTTTTTTTATGCTTAATATTTTATCTTAATCGGTAAGGATAAAATTAATTGGTATTCTAGCAATTGATCTTACTTTCTTCCCTTCGATTTCTGCTGGCGTCCATTTTGGCATATTTTTCACTACTCCCATAGCTTCCACATCAATATCTTTAGAAACGCCTCTTAAAATTTTAATATTGCTAACAGAGCCGTCTTTATTGACAACAAACTCAACGAATACTTTACCTTGTTCTCCATTTTCCATTGAAATTTCTGGATACTTTACGTTATGAGCGATATATTGCATCATTTCAGCAGCCCCTCCTGGAAAGTTTGCTTCTACATCCACTTCTTCAAAAATTTCACCCTTATTTTGAGCTCCTTCTTGACTCGCAACAGTTATTGGTACTTGTGAAAAAAGCATCACAGGGATAAATAATAATACACTTAAAATTGCTTTCATTGTTCGTTGTTTTTGGTTTATAATAATGTTAGTAGCTTAATACAAATGTAATAGTTTAGATAAATGATTTGTAGACTATTAATCTATATCACTGTTTTTCAGATATAAACTTATAAAATAAATATCGAATAGAAGAATTTAAGTTTATCTTTTCGTGAATAAGTAAACATCTCTGAGATATATATTTAAAAATCAGGTGAATTAATGTTCCTTCTATCTTCAGAGAATTCATTGTAATGTTTTGCTGGTTTCCATTTTGTGATATTCTAAATTTTCAATAAAATATTTCATCATTCTACTTGATCCTCCAAGAAATTCAGCTTCCACATCTGGGTAAATCACAATTGAAGTGTCTTTTTGAAGTGAAAGCGTGTCTGTATTTTGAATAGAATTTGGTAACTCAAGTTTTACCTCATTTGAATAGAAGAAGAAGGAAGCAAAAAGGAATGTTATTAAGAAAAGATTTCTCATTGTTTTCAGAGGACATTTTTCTATTCATTCTTGGACTCTAAACCTAAAATTAAAGAAAGCATTCCACAATTTAAACATTCTGAAAATGATAATTATTGAATAATAGGAATTGATGAAAATCACCTCTATTATGTTAAAAATCATGATTATTTTGGATGTTGTACGAACGAAGGTGGCTGATCAAGGTCGAAGTCCAAATCGTCTCTACGCTGATCCATAAAGAATTTTTTTCCTTATTTATCTATTTACCCCCATTTCTCTACATGATAACTCCAATATTACCCCCATTCCTTTACAAGAATTAATGAAAATTACCCCCATTATGTTACAAATTATAATTATGAATGATGGCTTTTGGTATATAGGTAAGGCTTGGGATTGTGGTAGGGACGGTTTGCAAATCGTCCCTACATCCCAAACAATAATTCCACATCACTTTTATTAAAAGATTTTTTCTCTTTATCCACACGAATAACATCCGCGGCAACCGTTTTCTTTTTGTCTTGTAATTGAACAATTTTCTCCTCAATCGTGTCTTTACAAATCATTCGATAAGCCATTACTTTTTTGTCTTGACCGATTCTATAACAACGGTCTATTGCTTGACTTTCAACAGCAGGATTCCACCACGGATCAATTAAATATACATAATCAGCTTCGGTTAGGTTTAATCCTGTTCCTCCAGCTTTCAAACTGATCAGAAATACACGAATCTTGTCGTTATTTTGGAAATTATTAACCCTTTGCTCTCTGTTTTGTGTTTTACCATCCAAGTACTCGAAAAGGATTCCTTCTTGCTCTAATCGCTCCTTAACGAGGTGTAACATTCCCACAAACTGAGAAAAAACCAAAATCTTGTGGTTATTTACTTTCTCCGTTAAATGACGCACGAGTTCATCCAGTTTTGCAGATTCATTTCCGTAGTCTTTTTCTTTATCGGCAAGTGCTGTTGAATTACAAATCTGACGCAACTTGGTTAATCCTTGAAGAATATACATTTGAGATTTATTGATTCCGTCCTCTGCAATTTGCTCTTGCAATTTCTGTCTGAAATATTCCTTGAAGTGATCATAAACCTTTCGTTGTGCTTTCCCCATTTCACAGTAAATTACAACTTCTGTTTTCGTTGGAAGCTCTTTTGCTACTTGCGTTTTGGTTCTGCGCAGGAGGAAAGGATTAATCATTCTGGCCAATAAATCCGAAGTATATTCGTCTTGATCTTTATCTATCGCTTCTGAGAACGTCGATTTAAAATGCTTAATACTTCCAAAAATTCCTGGATTCAAAAAGCTAAACTGACTGTATAAATCAAAAGTATTGTTTTCAATTGGTGTTCCAGTAAGCGCCAATCTGTTCTTACTTTTTAATAAACGAACAGCTTTGAATCTTTGAGATTGCGGATTCTTAATTGCTTGACTTTCATCAAGAATTACATAATTATATTCAATTTTAATATGTGATTCTACGTCTTTAATAATTGAACCATAAGTAGTTAATACAACATCATGTTTTGGAATTTCAGAAATCAATTCATGTCTATTCGGTCCAATAAAACTCAGTACTTTCAATTTAGGTGCAAATTTTTCCAATTCAGCAAGCCAATTAAACATTAACGAAGTTGGAGCAACCACCAAATGGGGTAGGGAAGTGCCTTTGGTATTAGTATTTTTAAGGTATTGCATAAACGCAATCGTTTGTAGGGTTTTCCCCAATCCCATATCATCCGCTAAACAACCACCTAGTTTATTTTCATCTAAAAACACCAACCAATTTAATCCTTCGTGTTGATAATCACGTAGGGTCGCTTTAATTCCTTTTGGTTTAGGAATGGCTTTTAATTCTTTGAGATTCGACAAACGCTTTTTCTTCTCGTACAATTCCTCTAAAAACTTCGGCGTGTTGGTTTCTTCCTCATACAACTCATCAATGATGTTAAATTGAAAGTTCGAAATCTCAATCTTGTCCTTTTTTACGTTCCCAAGTTTAAAGTACTTCTTGTATTTTTCTATCCATTCTTTAGGCAAAATCCCAATGGAACCATCTTTTAGTTCCACGTAATTCGTTTGCTTGATAATAGATTTTTGAATCTGTTTCAAATCTGCTGTTTGACCTCCAAAATCTATCTTAATATCCATGTCAAACCAATCAGTTCCAGAGCTTAAGCCAATAGAAAAAGAAGGCTTATTTAAGTTATAACGAATTGATTTTAAATCATTTAATCCGAATATTCGAATTTTTTTAGTCTTCAATTTATCGAGGACCTCCATCAACCACATAGATTCTAAGGCATCCTCAACAGTTAAATAGAAATAGTTCGATTGCCTTTCAAAAAGAGGGTGTAGTTTTTTAAAATCTGCAAGAAATTCATTTTCTATTTCTTCATCTCTGTCTTTAAAAGTCAAAGTATCTTTATCTTCCCAAACTTTTTCTTTACTGCCTGGAGATACCAAGGTTTCTCCATACTGAACCAAAGGTTGAAGCACCACATATTCGCCATCTTCATCCGATAAATAAACATGTTTTTCGATTTCCGCTTCGTCTTGATTTTTTGAAGGCTTAATTCCAGAAAAATCAATTTCAAATACTCTCGATAATGGATCGATAACGTTGCTCATCAATTCATCTATTCCTTTATGAACAACATTCATTTGAGGTTTTTCTAAAGCTTTCAAGAGAGAATAGGCTACTTCAGAATTTTTAAATGGATAAAATGACTCATTGAAAGCTATTCCAAATGGAGCAATTAATATTTTAGAAGAGCTTACTCCATAAGTATGATTATCTATTTTAACCTTAAAATCAAGCTGATAAAAGGGCTTCTTATCTATGATTTTTAGCACGGGAGTTATTTCATCTTCACTGATAGTTAACTCGGTAGTATGTTTTTTCACAAATGATTTATGCCCTTTATAAAGATAAATAACTTGTTCTGGATTACTCTCTATAATAGATGTAAATATCTTGATTTGCTTTTTTACATTCTCTAAACTATGATCTTTATATCTTTGACTACCAAATACTTCAGCTAACTGAATCCCTTTTAAAATCAAATCTTTATACAATGTTTTATCGACACGAGATAGAGATTCAGAAAAGTTATAATCCGTAATTACCTTGAATTTTGTATTTAATCTGGTTTTCGATTTATCCAACTTCCCAATAAAAGGAAATATATTTGAAATACTATTCTTAGCTACTTCTAGTCCAATCGCCACACCAAAACCGGTATTATCTATGGCATTGTCAGGTAGATAAAAATTCTTTCTGTTCTCTTTAAAAAGACCAAATAATGAATCATCTGTTCCAACAATATTGTTGATTTTCTCTGTAACTTTTACTCCATTAGTAGAAATTTCCATTTCAAAAATGTCATCAAAGTCAAGTAGACCATCAAATTTGGACGCTTCCATGGTCCTTTGCTTAAAGCGTTCTTCAAAGTTTTCTGTAAAGTAGTCTTTACCAAATTTCTTAAAGAAGTCTTTTAAGAAAATCATTTTATGAGAACAATTAGTAGCGCTTTTACAAGAACATTTTAAGGCCAACAGTTCATTTGACCTATTGAAAGTCATTGACAACTGATAGTCATTTCGGTAATCTTGATAAACGCCTTCTATTCGGTTCTTGTTGATCGAAATAAAAGTTAACGGGCTATAATAATTTGTTCGACTAGAAAAATCTATTTTGTTGAGCTCGTCAACATCAATAATTCCATTTTCGTGTGGAATAGCCGTAGTAGGGGAGATGAAGGTTTTCTTCTCTATTATTCTGTTTAAATCAACATCTTCATCCTCTACTAATTCAACCAATTTGCTAAAAGAGGCAACTTGATGTTTACAAATCCCTGGTCCATTATAAGGACAATCGCAAGATGACTTTATATTATAATAATTGCGAATATCAATAAGTACATCGTAAGGTTCAATTTGTGATCCGCTACATTCAAATAACAATACATTATCATTATTAGAAATCAAAGACGGATAATAACTATAAGAACGTTTAATAACTTCAAACTTTCCATTTTCATTTATAAACTGTCTTAGCTTGTCGGTAATTAATTCGTGTTGGCTTAACATCAAGTATTTTAATTTGGAAGATATTTAAACTCGGTTTACTCAATTCAATTTTCTATTTCGATAAATTCAAAAACTAAAAATTGATATTCAAAGATACAAATTGATTTGTGTGGAATGTTCGTGATTTTCTAAATTTTACAAATCTGAGCTCATTTTTCTCAAAACAGAGGAAAAACGACCAAAAACACACGCTCTTAATCCTTGTTTCGGATTTTTTCCAACACAATCTATGCGTGAAGTAAAAACAATCACTTTAAACACCTTTAAAACGTAAAAAAAACGAGCTCAAGCTCGTTTTTATGTCAGGACAAAATAAATTTTTTATTCTGAAGAGTAAACTCTAATAGAAATCATGTTTTTAGTTTCTTTTTTCAAAAACATAGACTTGACTAGAGTAACCATATTTTTTTGCTTTCATGTTTGAAATTAGTCCTCGGAAAACTCCAAATAATATAAATCGATTTTTATATTTTTCGGAAAGCATAGAAATATAATACGCATCATAACGCATTGGAATTACTTTTTTCAGATCGAAACCAAAATCTAAAAGTAAACGTGAAATATCGTTTTGTTTGAAATGGTAGAGGTGACGAGGAACATCATAAGATGCCCAATTTTTTTTATAAAATCTTGCATCGTAAGAATTCATATTTGGAACAGCGATAAATAATTTACCGTTGCTATTTAAAATCTCTTCAATGCGTTTTAAGTCTTTTCTTAAGTCATAAACATGTTCTAAAACATGCCACATTGTAACCACGTCAAAACTTTTTGCTTCAATATTGTAAAGTTCCTCTTGCGAACTACTTCTAACATGGTTGTTTTTATGTGCAAAATCTCTTGCATCAGCATCGGGCTCTAACCCAATTCCATTAAAACCATTATCATTTGCAGCTTTTAAAAAGTGTCCAGTTCCGGACCCAATATCCAACAAGCATTTCCCTTCCGTAACATTACGAACCCATTTAACTTTTTCTTTTAACGTTATACTTCTAACAGTATTGTACAAAAAGTTAATCAATCCTTTCTTGTTTGAACTGTGCGAAATATATTTTTCAGACTTATAATATTCACCAATCTTATCAGCTTCTGGAATTGGATTAGTGAAGTGAAATCCACAAGCATCACATTCAACAATTTTAAACTTTTCCTGCGTGATCATATGATCCTTTACTTCAAGAAAATCTTTAAAATAAGTCTCCTCGCAAACAGGACAATTTCTAATGGTATTCATTCTATACTTAATTTATAAATGTTTCACGTGAAACTATCGTCCCAAATGAATTAATAAAACATTCACATCACTTGGTGAAATACCGCTAATACGTGAAGCTTGTCCAATAGTATTCGGTGTAATATCGGATAATTTATTTACCGCCTCTGCACTTAAACTGCTTAATTTGGCATATTCAATCCCTTCTGGAATAGTTACATCTTCCAATCTATTCAATTTATTGGCTACATCTTGCTCACGGCTAATGTAACCATCATACTTCAATTGAATCTCAACTTGCTCTAATACTTCTTTACTAAAACCACTTGTGAAGTCTCTTAATTGTTCACTCATCTCAAGCATTTGATCCATCCCTAAGTTTGGACGTGTAATCAGTTGCGCCAATTTCACTTGTTGATTAATAGGAGAGGAGCTTAATGACTCTAAAATAGGATTCGCTTCATCTGGCGTAATACCAATTTTTGAAAGTTTTCTTTTCAAATCCTTAACGTCATCCATTTTTTGTTTAACCAATTCCATACGTTCATCCGAAATCATTCCGATGACATGAGCAATTGGTGATAGTCTTAAATCAGCATTATCTTGACGTAAAAGAATACGGTATTCCGCACGAGAAGTAAACATTCTGTATGGTTCGTCTGTACCTTTTGTGATTAAATCATCAATCAAAACCGCAATATACGCATCAGAACGATTCAATATAAAACTCTCTTTACCTTGTACTTTTCTAGCCGCATTTATACCCGCCATTAAACCTTGACAAGCTGCTTCTTCGTAACCTGTCGTACCGTTAATTTGACCCGCAAAATATAATCCACAGATCAATTTCGTTTCTAAAGTATGTTTCAATTGCGTAGGAGGGAAGTAATCATATTCGATTGCATAACCCGGTCTAAACATTTTCACTTCTTCAAAACCTGGAATTGTTCTCAAAGCTTTCAACTGAACTTCCTCAGGTAAACTTGTACTGAATCCATTCACATAAATTTCAACAGTATTCCATCCTTCTGGTTCTACGAAAATTTGATGTCTTTCACGTTCCGCAAAACGAGAAATCTTATCCTCTATACTTGGACAATATCTCGGGCCTTTAGATTTAATAGCACCATTAAACATTGGTGAACGATCAAAACCTGTTCTTAATATATCGTGTGTTTCTTGATTTGTGTAAGTAACATGACAAGGTCTTTGAGTGGCCAAAGGTTGAGTTTCATCTGTAAAACTAAATTTACTCGTCACCTCATCACCTGCTTGAACTTCCATTTTGGAATAATCTAAAGAACGACCATCAACCCTTGGAGGGGTTCCTGTTTTCATTCTTCCTGATTCAAAACCTAGATTAACTAAATCCTCCGTAATCCCAGTTGAAGCACTTTCACCTGCTCGACCACCTCCGTAGTTGTTCTCACCTAAATGAATCATTCCATTCATAAAAGTACCGCTTGTAAGCACGACAGTTTTACCAGAAATCTCCATTCCCATTCGGGTTTTAACTCCAGTAACCACACCATCTTTAGTAGTGATCCCAACAACCATATCTTGCCAAAAATCGACATTGAGATTTCGCTCTAACATCAACCTCCATTCCTCAGCAAAACGCATACGGTCATTTTGCGTACGTGGAGACCACATCGCAGGACCTTTACTCATGTTTAACATTCGGAATTGGATAGCGGTTTTGTCTGAAATAATTCCAGAACCTCCGCCTAAGGCATCAATTTCACGCAGAATTTGTCCTTTTGCAACTCCACCCATGGCAGGATTGCAGGACATTTGCGCAATCGTATTCATATTCATTGTAACCACTAGGGTAGAAGCCCCCAGTTTTCCAGCTGAATTTGCGGCTTCACAACCTGCATGTCCAGCACCTACAACAATAACATCATATTCTTTCAGCATAACTATCTTGTTTCACGTGGAACAAAATTACAACAGTGATAGATAGTAATCCTCTTTTTTTCGCATTATCTCGATTTCTTTTGGGCTTTTATCTCCATAACCACACAAATGAAGTAATCCGTGGACTAAAACACGATTCAACTCTGTTTCACGTGAAACATTATAGTCTTTCGCATTCTCTTCAACTCGGTCTAGGGAGATAAGTAAATCACCGCTTATTATATCATGAACACAATAATCAAAAGTAATAATATCGGTATAAAAATCGTGTTCAAGAAAACGGATATTTTGATCTAGCAACCACTCATCGTTTCCTAAAACTATTAATAATTCAGCTAGGGTTTTTTC
This sequence comes from Brumimicrobium glaciale, assembly GCF_004152935.1. Classification (GTDB taxonomy): domain Bacteria; phylum Bacteroidota; class Bacteroidia; order Flavobacteriales_D; family Crocinitomicaceae; genus Brumimicrobium; species Brumimicrobium glaciale. Next base: position 480,529 of record NZ_SETE01000003.1, on the reverse strand, counting down.
TTCTTGTTCTACTACTTTCTGAAACCAATCATCTACATGATTTAGGTCAGGAGCGTCAACATCTAATACTTGAAAATCTATCATTATATGCGACCAAATGTAAGTATAACTTTAGCACCGTTTTCTTCAAACGTGACTTTGTCAGCTAGTGATTTCATAAGGAAAATTCCTCGTCCACTTTCTTTTTCGATATTTTCCGGAGCTGTAGGATCGGGTAGATTATCAAAAGCAAAACCTTGACCTGCATCTTTAACAGTAAAACAAAGTTCATCTGAATTCTGTTTAACAGAGATGAGAACTTTCTTATTGTGATCTTCTAAATTTCCGTGTTGAATAGCATTATTAACAGCCTCTGTGACCGCAATTAAAATATTACCATAATGATCTTCGTGAACACTATTGTTTTTACACACAGCATCAACTAGTGATTCAGCAACACTAATATTTTTAATATCCGACGTAAAGGATACAGATTCAATTTCTTTATAACTTGCTTCCATCAATTAATTTATATCAAACACCACAACCAAAAATTAGTTCACATTCAAAAAGTATGCATTCGCTTTCTCTTTGTAGTACTTGCTAAATGATGGATCTAGTGTTCTTAGTAATTCAATTTGTTTTTCTTTCTGATTCTTATACTCTAGAAACTCAATTTGGTTACCAATTTTTTGATCTTTTCCTGAATTACTTTCTCGCTGCTCATCCAAACCTCTTTCCTGCATAGCTTTTTCGCTTTCAAGAAGACGTGTTAATATCTCTTGCTGACGATCAATCAATTCAGTAGTCCATTCTTTATTAATCAATTTTTCTTCTTGCTTTTCCAACTCTTTAAGTAAGTCATTCAATTTATTTCCGTCACCACTTCCATCTTTATTCATTTGTTCACGCAACTCCTGAAGCTTCTTTTGCATTGCATTTTGTTGCGCAGCCATTTTTGCAGCTTGTTGAGAATTCATTGGAAGCATTCCACCTGGTTTACTACCCGGTTTTGACCCTCCAGAATTAGCACCTTTCTTCATGTCTTTCAGTTGCTTTTTCAGCATCTCTTTCATGCTCTCCATGTCTCCTGGTTTACCTTGACCCGGCTTCCCTTTTCCCGGTTTACCCTGACCTGGTTTATCACAACTTTTATCTCCCTGCATTTTAGCCAGACTTTGTTGTGCGCTTTCTAGAGTTTCATTCAAAAACAAAGCGAGGTTGTTAATACTCGTCATTGCGAATTGTTGTTTAACTCCCAATTGACGCTTTTCGCGTTCACCAATATGCGATGGAATATATTTGTATTGCTTTTCTATCTCACCCAATTCTTGTTCAATGAAAGAAGCAATTTTAGGAATTCGATCTGCTAAAGCACGTAAACTATCTTTTACTGGTTTAAGGTTATCTATAATGCTGCGTTGTTTTTTTCCTAACTCCACAAACATTGGATCATAGATATCTGTACTTTTAAATGCTTCCATGTTCGCTTCTTGGTCGAAACTTAAACGCATTAGATTCTCCAATAAAGCCCTTAAAGACTCCAAATCTTCTTCTTGCTGCTCTTCTTGACTCTCTTGCATTTGTGCTGCCATTTGCGAAGCCATTTCCTCCATTTTTTCACTGGCCTTCTTTTGCTTTTCTCCTGCAGAAGATTTCTTATCATTCTCGATGTCTTCTTTTGCATCTTTCATTTCTTCTTCCACCTCTTCCGCCACCTTATCTAAATCTTCAAAAGAAAGTGGACGTTCTAATTCCTCGTTCTTTTTCAGCATTTCTTCCAAATCTTTCTTTACTTCATAAAACTTCTTATTGAGGTCTTCTTGTTTTTTAGCAGCGTCCTCTTTATTCATTCCATCCTCAATATCTTCTTTTAATTTATCTTGGTCTTTTGCTAATTCCTCTAATGACTTTTGAAGATCTTCAACACGTTCTTCAACGTCCATTGTCTTCAACATTTCCATAGTTCGATCTAATTGCCTATCCATTTCTTCGGCAGTCATTTCACCCTCTTCCATTTTTTCCATGAGATCTTTAGAATCATTTTGCTTCATCATCTCTTCCAACTCCTCAAGCAATTTCTTTAATTCATCATCCATTATAGATTCTAATAAATTCTCTATCTCTTTTTGCTTTTCCATGAGCTTCTCATCCATCGGACTCAACTTAGACTTTTCTTCAAATGAAGATTTCATCTTGTCTTTTAATTGCTCTAATTTACTCTTCAAAGACTCCTGTTGTTTTTGCAAACTCTCCACTTGCTTTTGCTGTTGCCAAGATGAGTTTTTAGTGTTTGCCATTTCCTTCTTCAAGCGATTAATCTGCTCCTTGAATTCTTGACTTTCTCGAATCAATTCTTTTAATTCTTCTTTAGCGTCGTCTTTATCAGATTTGCGTTGTTCCTGTAATTCATCTAAAGAAGGAGTTTTGTGTTGGAACACACTTGACTTCGTTGCTTTGGGTCCATGAACTCCATCGTTATCATAAACAGTGAAATAATAAGTCACGTTATCTTCTAACTCCAATGGTAATTGGTCAATATTAAAAGTCATAGAAAATGGAGACTGGCTGCCAATAATTCCAGGAACAGAAATAACTTCTTTGAATTCACTTCCATCTTTCTTTAGAATTGAATAATGAAAAACAACCCGCGTAAGACCATGATCATCTTTTACATTTCCAGAAAAGTAAATTTTGTTTTTTTGAACAGAATCATTTCTATTGGTCAAAGATATAGATGGGTATTCATCTTTTATAACATCAATATTATATGTAGTTGAATCAAAAGTCGCCAATTCTTTATTCTCTAAAATAAACGATAGAGAAGAAGATTTCTTTGCCTTTTGAATAAACCTAAATCCTGATTTTCCTTCATATTGAATTGTGGTATCAGAAGAAACTATTGTTAAAGACTTTGTGTTCTTCGTAATTCCATTCCAAGTAATTTGCGAACCTTCTGGTAGAATTAAATCTCCAGGATTTTCAATTGTTTCAGAAACCCGATTCAAGTAATTCGGATAATCAATATCCACTTTTAAGTGGCCTAATGAAGTGCGTTTAACAACATCAACTGTGAACGTTTTAGAAACAGCTTTAGCCGCTTTGAATCGAAATGGTAAATTATTATTCAGATTGCTTAAAGTATAAGCCGCTTTATTATTTGCTGTTTTCTCCATTAAAAAAGTTCCTTCATCACTTTCTAGATAAACACGATCTGGAAGTGCTTTTCCGGGATTTGGAGTTAATGTTACTTCAACCTTAATTGAACTTCCTTCCTCAACGATTAGTTTTTGATTGTCCAATTCAAAAGTGAAATCAGGAGCTAATTCAAAAACTTGATTGTATTGAATTATGCGTTGCGTGCTGTCACTAAAAAAATTGGGTGCCATAATTCCTATCAAAACTACTGTAGTTAAAACAGGAATAAAATAACGCAAGAATTTCTTGTTCGCAGAATAATCGATTGCAGAAGCAAAACTCAAGGTATTTAATTGTTTTGAATTTTGTTGAATACTCGCTTTTAGAAAATCAATATTCTTTGGATTTGAAACTGTTGTTTCTTGTAACTGTAAAGTATTTAAAAGTCGGTCATTTACCGATGGGAAGAAATTACCAATAATGTTTGCTGCTTGGAATCTACTGATGCGTTTTCCGAATGAAAATAATTTCGAAAGAGGAACAATAAAATATTTGATCAGCACATAACCATTTAAAAGGATGAAAGAGAAAAACAAAAATGCACGAATAAAGGAATTGAACCTACCAATGAATTCAAGTCCGCTCACCAATAAAAATGTAGCTAGAAAAATGATAAGAAAAAGGAACAAGCCTTTAATCATAAGATTCTTGTAGTACTTGCGAATAAACGCATCTACTTGGCTAATTAAATCATCAAAAGTTCCCATTGTATTGTATAATAATCGATTTGAAAGTAATATTAGGCATAAAACTACGAAATGCAGAAGAATTTATTCATTGTGTGATTATGTTTATAATAAATACGTTCTAAAAGAACAAATCCATAAATACGCACATTTACAAAAAAAAACAAAAAAACAAAAAAATCCACTTTTTTAAAGCGAAAAGACTTAAACGCAGAGGAATCAATTATCTTTGCATAAAAATTTAGAATTTATGTCAGATAAATCAGTTCGCGTAAGGTTTGCGCCATCACCAACGGGACCTCTACACATGGGGGGAGTTCGTACTGCATTGTATAATTATTTATTTGCTAAAAAGCACAATGGTACATTTATCCTTAGAATAGAAGATACAGATCAAGCACGTTTTGTTGAAGGTGCTGAGGAATATATTATTGAAGCATTAAAATGGTGCGGAATCAATGTTGATGAAGGTCAAGGAGTTGGTGGAGATTACGGTCCTTACAAACAATCTGAAAGACAAGCAATGTATAAACCATATGCTGATCAATTGATAGCGTCTGGAAAAGCATATTATGCATTTGATACATCAGAAGATTTAGACAGAATGCGAAAGCAAGCCATTCAGATGAAAATGCCGAACTGGCAATATAATTCTGTAACGCGATCTTCAATGCAAAACTCTTTGACTTTGCCAGAAGATGAAGTTCAAAAAAGATTAGACAACGGAGATCCTTATGTGATTCGTTTTAAAATGCCACGTAATATTGATGTGCGTTTTGAAGATGAAATTAGAGGATGGGTTGTTGTGAACACAAATAACGTTGACGATAAAGTTTTATTTAAAAGCGACGGAATGCCAACTTATCACTTGGCGAATATTGTGGATGATCACACAATGAAAATCACGCATGTTATACGTGGTGAAGAATGGCTGCCGTCAGCTCCATTGCATGTTTTATTGTATGAAGCATTTGAATGGGAAGCTCCAAAATTTGCACACTGTCCGTTATTATTGCGTCCTGATGGAAATGGTAAACTATCTAAACGAGATGGTGACCGTTTAGGATTCCCAGTTTTCCCAATTGATTGGTTATCTAAAGAGGGTGAGAAATTTTCAGGATATAGAGAACAAGGATATTTACCTGGCGCATTTATCAACATGTTGGCGTTTTTAGGATGGAATCCAGGAACTACACAAGAGATTTTTTCACTGGAAGAAATGGTTGAAGCTTTCTCATTGGAAAGAGTAAGTAAAGCAGGAGCAAAGTTTGATGCAGATAAAACAAAATGGTTCCAACAACAATATTTACGTGCAGAGACTGAAAAATCTTTAGCTAAAATGCTGCGTGAAGAAGTTGGAGATGCAATTTCAAATTTTGATGATACTTATGTTGAGCAAGCCTGTTATTTGATGAAAGAGCGCGCAACATTCGTAGAAGACATTTACTCTGAAGGCCATTATCTTTTCGCCAACCCTACTGAATTTGACGATAAAACAGTAAGTAAAAAATGGAAAGATGAAGCTGAGGAATTAATGAATGAATGGTCAAAAGAATTAGAAACAATTTCTGATTTTAATGCTGCAAATATTGAAACTTCATTTAAAGCATTTTTAGAAGCTAAAGAAATGGGCATTGGAAAAGTTCTTCCATTGTTTAGATTGGTGCTTACTGGAAAAGGAATGGGACCAAGCATGTTTGAAATTTCTGATTTATTAGGTAAGAAAGAAACTTTGAAACGCATGGAAAATAACATTCCAGCAATTGTAAAATTGAAAGAATAAATGCAACATACTATTGAAGTTAACGGAATTAAACTCTATGCTTTTCATGGATGTTTGGTGGAGGAAGAAAAAATTGGTGGACATTACACCGTGAATGTTTCAATAACAACAGATTTTTCGGCCTCTTTCCTTTCAGATGAATTAGTAGACACAGTTGATTACGTAAAAATTAATCAAGTGGTTCGTGATGAGATGGCCATTCGATCAAAATTAATTGAGCATGTTGGATTCCGAATTAGTGAAAGATTAAAGAATGAAATTAAAGGTTTAATAAAATCAAGTGTAAAAGTCATAAAGCATTGTCCGCCAATAGGCGGCGATGTGGATGATGTGGCGATAATTATTGAAGGATAATATTTTTAAATAATTCATTTATTGAGTGCAATGATTTTCTTAGAAATCTTTCTAGAGTATCAGAATATATTCTTATATTTGCAATCCAATAAATGGTCCTGTGACCGAGCGGTTAGGTAGTGGTCTGCAAAACCATCCACAGCAGTTCGAATCTGCTCGGGACCTCTTGAATTAAAAGCTCTTAATCTTAACAGGTTAAGAGCTTTTTTTATTAAATAAACAATGATTTTAGTTCTTTTTCAGAATTAATAATTATATTGATCTACTAAATTAATGTTAGTGATAGCAAACAATTGCTTATTTTTGCTGAGAGCTATAAAAACCATATACTAATTATGTCCGACAAAAGTTTTATCGTTCCTCACGATTTTTCAGAGGTAGCAGATTGTGCACTAAACCATGCAATTACAACAGCAAAAGTTGTTGGTGCTAAAGTTTACATTCTACATGTTGTTTCAAAAAACAAAGAAATTCCCGAAGCTGAAGCAAAACTAAAAGAAGTTGCTGCCAAACACGCATCGAAAAATATTGAACTTATTCCTAAAGTTAGGGTAGGAACAATCTTTGAAGATATTGGAGATTTTGCTGCTGAACATCATGCAGAATTAATTTTCATGGGAACTCACGGAGCTTCAGGATGGCAACACATTGCTGGATCACATGCATTAAAAGTAATCACACACTCAACTGTACCTTTTATAATTGTACAACAAAAAAGTGTTGGTGAAAACGGTTATGACGATATAGTTGTTCCTCTCGATTTACACAAAGAGACGAAACAAAAATTAGCAATCGTTGCATCAATGGCAAAATTCTTTAAATCAAGAGTTCATGTGATTACACCAAATGAAACAGATGAATTCTTAAAGAATAAAGTAAGTGCTAATATCTTATTTTCGAAACGTTTCTTTGAAGAAAGAGGTATTGAAATGACAGCTACATTAGCTCCGAGTAGTGGTTTTGATAAAGAAGTGGTAAAATTAGCTATTGAAAAAGATGCTGATTTAATTGCAATCATGAACCAAAATAAAAGTAACTATTTAGGTGCTTTTGGATCAAACTACGAGCAATATATGATTACAAACGACGCACAAATTCCAACTTTGGTAGTTAATCCTATCGAAACTCCTTATGGAAGTAGTGTATTGTTTTCTTAAAGATTAGAATATATTTGAAATAATAAAGACCGCCTTGTGCGGTCTTTTTTTGTTTGTGAGTTTTAGTTTCTACTACCACGAGTTGCAAACTAGCGGTAGCAGAAACTAAAAACCGCGATAGTAGAATTAAAATCTAGTCCACATACTTATCCTCCAACAACTTCTTCTTAACATCTTCCAGGTTCATTCTTTTCTTGTCTAAACGCGTCTCAATTGATGTTCTGGTAAAGTATCTGTGCTTGGTTAGGAAAGCAACCTGCATTTGATCCCATTTTCTATCACTGTCTATTTTACCGTGCTCTCTCAATTCTTTTCTTAATCGGTCTGCTATTTCGTGGAAATCTTCTCTTCCTAAATAATCCAAATCTGCATCACATATAATTTCTTCCAAATTGTTTTTTGGTTTATGCGGCACTTGAGTAACAAAAATTAATTCTTTGATTCTTTCAATGTGTGCTTCGGTGTACCCAAATTTTGGAAGAATTTCGGCTGCCATTCTTGCCCCAATAGGTTCATTTCTTTCATATTGTTCCACGAAACCAGCATCGTGATAGGAGGCCGCAGATTTTAGTAAAAATAAATCCTCATCCGTAATTCCTTCTCCAATTGCAATTCTTTCAGCTTGACGGGTTACATCTTTTGAGTGATCGAAAGAATGATAATGTAGTTTTGGACTTAATTCTTTTTTCAATTTAGCCAAGATAAAACGTTCGGCTTTGTAGTAATTAATTTTACTGAAAAAATGTAAATTAACCAACTTATGAAATGATTTATTGGGCTCTATTCCTAATCCATCGATTGATAATTCCGGTTTAATGGAAATCACTTCATACATCATTATTTTTACTCCACTTTTGGTTTCAATTTTTCCGACTTTGTTACATTCAAAATAGGGCTCAATATGATCAAAAGTATCCTCAGAAACTGCTATTTTCTCAGGTTCGCACACTTGCTCCATTCGTTGCGCTCTATTTACAGCATTTCCCCATACATCATAAGCATAACGCTTTGTTCCAATTACTCCTGCAGAAACAGCACCCGTATTTATTCCAATACGCAGCTTCCAATAAGGTTTACCTTCTTTTATTTGTTGTTCTTTAAAATCAAGCATGTAATACTTAATTTGAACAGCAGCAAGTGTAGTATTAATGGGATTGGTTTTGTTTCTGATAGGAACTCCACCGGCACACATGTAAGCATCACCAATGGTCTTTATTTTCTCTAAATCGTTTTTTTCAATAATGTCATCAAACTTTCTAAAATGCTTATCTAGAATAGAAACTAAATCTTTAGCATCCATGTTTTCGGCTATTTTGGAAAAGCCTACAAAATCCGTAAACATGATTGAAACCTTACTAAAATCTCTTGCAGCAGAGCGTCCATCTTTCTTCAATTGACTTGCTGTTTCCTTTGGCAAAATATTATTCAATAAACGCTCAGATTTATCCTTTTCTCTTTCTAATTCCTCAGTCTGTAAAACTAATCGCTCTTTTTGTTGTAAAACTTGTTCATTCATTTTACGCAATTCACGTGTGCGTTCAGCAATTTTCATTTCTAATCGCACCTGCTGTCTTCGTTCTTTATCTATACTTTTTCTTACTCTATAAAGAACAAATAGTCCAACAAAAACAATAATAATTGTAAAAAACCACCACTTCAACCAGAAAGGTCTTTCTACTTCAATAGTTAATTTTGCAGGATATTTTGTCCAACTCCCATTTGTGCTTCTTGCATAAATATAAAGTTGGTAAACGCCAGGAGCAATACTTGTAAAACGCAATTCATTTGAAGCACCTAATTCTTCTTCTACCTCATCATCTCCAGACATCACGTACTTATATTCTATACGATCAGGATTACTCAAATCATTGGCAAAAAAGCGCAATTTTAAACTTCTTTGATTGTATGGAATTTTAATGTGATCTGTAAAAGCAATACTTTGTGTTAGAATCCCATTTTCTTCAGGGAAAAGAGCTTCATTTTCTAATTCAATTCCAGAAAAATAAACCCTAATGTTTTTATTTACTTGAAAGGCTTCAGAAGGTTTCACATAATTAAAACCTTGAATTCCTCCAAAGTATATTTCTCCATTTTTAGAAACAAAACTAGCGCCTGAGTTTAATTCATTACTCATTAAACCATCTTTTTCAGAAAACGTATAAAATTCTTCTGTTTTAACGTTCAAAGCAATCACTCCTTTATTGGTAGAAAGCCAAATGTATTCTGGGTTTTTCTCAATTGCTTCAATACCATAAATTACATTATTGGGTAAACCTTTCGTCTTATTGAATTGAATAATTTCTTTTGTAGATAAATTGACTTTAAAAAGTCCATCGCCCATAGTTCCAAACCAAAATTCATTTTCATTGGATTGAAAAAAGTCTGAAAAATAATCCTTAGTAATAGCGTTTAATAATGAAAATTCATGCTGAACAGAAGCTGTAAGTATATTGTCTTTTGATTGAATTAAAAATAATCCACCCGAAGATGGAGCAGCATAATAGTTATTGTCTTTCTTAAATATTAGCCTGCATGGACCTGGACCAATCGTATTTTTCTTTTCTTCGTCATTAAACAAATAGTTAAACGTTCGTTTTTTATAATCAAAAAGTGCAACTCCTGCACGTGTTCCAATCAAGAACTGATGATCATTCTTATATGAAACTATAGAATAACTCATATCAAATTCACGTGGAACATCTGAGCTATGCTTCATTTTAGTAAAGCTATATTTACTTGGATCGTTTTTATCAATTGAAAGAATAAAAAGTCCATCTAAACACCCAACCAAAAGTTCATTATCCGAAATAACTTTGATTGTTAATGTGGTTAAATTTTCGTTGTTATTAACTCCTCTGTAATAATGATAATATTTGTGATTTGTTCGATCAAAGGCGGAAACTCCATGATCTGCAGCGATATAAAGGTATTTTTGATTTGCTGATTCCGCAAAACCCCAAACATTCTGTGAAGGCAGTCCTTTATTTAAGTCTACAGAAATTCCAACTCCTTTAAAACCAACGAACTCTGGATTAAAACTACTTAATCCTCTTTGAGAAGTTATCCAAATAACCCCTTGATTATCTTTAAATAAACTGGTTAATTTGTTTGATACGATAGCTCCTTTTTGAAAAATATCAGCTGAATAATTGATTACATTTATGCTGTCATTTTTGTTTTTTCTAACTTGAAATAAACCAGAATTTTCAGAAGCCACAAGTATTCTATCATTAGAAAGATAAATTGCATCTACAACATTAATATCTTTTAATGAAGAAAATAATTCGTTTAACGGAGAGAAAAAACTGTAGGTATCATCTAAAAATAAAACACCTTCATTTGTAGCAATAACGATTTCATGATTTGGTGACTCTATAAATCCATTAATAGTGAATTCACTTTCGTTTTTAGCTTTAGGTTGAACTAGTTTTCTGTTCTTAAAATGAGTATCTGTTAATAAAACACCTTCAAATTCACTTACAAAAATAAGGGTATTCCTTTTAAAACGAATATCAATAATTTTAGAACTAAAAGTGTTATCATCAATAAGTGTAAATTTATTGGTTTGTGTATCAAAATTAAAAATACGTCCAAATGCTGTCCCTATCCAAATATTTCCTTTTGCATCTTCTGTAATAGAATTAATTTCTAGTCTTTGATATTCCTTAATTTGATAAGATGAAAATTTTACTGAACGCGGATTGTATTTGGTCAGTCCATTATAGGTACCAAACCACATGTTCCCATTTCTATCCGTAAAACTTGTGTTTATGTATTCATTCGAAATATCATATCCCTTATCACCTGAAAAAACTTCAAAATCTTTTCCATTAAATCTATTAATTCCATCTTGCGTTCCTAACCATAAAGCGCCTAATTTATCTTGTATTATACAGGAAACAGAACTTTGAGAAAGACCATCATTTATGGTATAGTTTTTAAACTGTATGTGATCCTGAGCCCTAAGGGATAAATAAGGGCTCAAAAAAATCACATACAGTAAAAAATATTTAAAAAGTAATTTGTTGTTCATTTAGTCAGTGTATAAAACTGCACATTTTAAGTCTTAGTAAGAAGACTATAAAATATAGCATAATGCAGTATTTGACGTCTAATAACAATGACTAGTTTGGAGTAGCTGCCGAAACACTAGAGCTTAGCATATCTCTATCAAATAAATAAAGACCTCCTTTGTCTGTTCCAATCATGTTTAATTTATCAAGAATATTACGCGCCAAAGCTTCTTCTTCTAATTGCTCTGAAACATACCATTGAATAAAATTGTGTGTTGTATAATCTTTTTCAGTTAAACATGCATCAACAATATTATTGATACTTTCTGTAACTAAAACTTCATGGTGCAATAAAGATTTAAAGATAGATTCCATAGAATCAAAACTTACATCTGGTTTATAGATTGCAGGAATAACAGCTTTTCCACCACGTTCATTGATAAACTTTACCAATTTCAACATGTGTTCACGTTCTTCATCACTGTGTGCATATAAAAACGATGCAGTTCCATTGAATCCTTGATTTTCAGACCAAGAAGCCATCGATAAATAAAGTTGACTTGAAGAATATTCTTTTTCTATTTGGTCGTTTAATAATTTTTCTATTTTTTCATTCATTTTCAAAAGGTTTTAAACAAAAATACGAATTATTCACAACTATACAGAACCCTAAAAGAATGCAATTGTTCTAATTATAATTAAGTCTTAACTTTTACATAATAAGAGAAGTCACTTATAAACGTTAAATTCATTTATATTTGAGGTAAAATACAATACATGTCAGGAAAAAAAATCAGAAAAAAAGGATTAGAGTCAGCAATACGAAAGATATTTGAACGCCAACCAGATCAAAAATATAACACAAAGGAAATAAGTGCAATTCTACAGATTACGGATAAAAACATGCGTAAGCTAGTTTTGTCAATATTAAATGATTTAAAAAATGAAAGTTTCCTTAATGAATTTCAAAAAGGTTATTTCATTATTAATGATAATTTCACAAATCAATTTGTAGGTACTGTTGACTCAACAACTAGGGGAGCTGCTTACATTATTATAAAAGATAGAGATGGTGATATATATGTTTCACCTGAAAACATCAACAAAGCATTTCATGGAGATGAAGTGGAAGTAGAGGTAACACGACAGAAAAAGAATAAGACAGAAGGTAAAATTACCCGAATTATCACTAGAAAAACTACGCAATTTGTTGGAACTTTAGATGTAAAAACCAAATTTGCATTTTTAATTCTAGACAACAATAAAATCAATGTTGATCTCTATATTCCTTTAGAAAAGCTTAAAGGCGCTAAAACAGGTCAAAAAGTTATTGCAAAAATGACTTCATGGCCAAAAGGTGTTGATAGTCCTTATGGTGAAGTGCTTGAGGTTATAGGTCAACCCGGAGATAACGATGCAGAAATGTATTCTATTTTATTCAAAAATGAATTTGAAATCAAATTTCCGCAAGAAGTTATTGAAGAAGCAGAAAAAGTTGGAATTGAATTGGATCCAGAAGAAGTAAAGAAACGTAAAGATTTACGTGGAAAATTAACTTTTACAATTGACCCTTTTGATGCCAAAGATTTTGATGATGCTTTATCTTATGAAGTTTTAGAAAATGGAAATATTGAAGTAGGTGTTCACATTGCTGATGTAAGTCAATACGTGCAACCAGGAACTGCAATGGATGAGGAAGCGGTAAAACGTGGTAATTCTGTTTATTTAGAAGACCGTGTTATTCCAATGCTTCCTGAACAATTGTCAAATATTGCTTGTTCACTGCGTCCTAATGAAGATAAATACGCTTTTTCTGCTGTTTTTGAACTCGACGAAAAAGGGAATGTATTAAAGGAATGGTTTGGAAAAACTGTTATTCATTCAGATTATCGTTTTGCTTATGAAGATGCACAACAAGTTATCGAAGGAAAAAGCGATACTTTAAAAGAAGAAATTTTAGCGATGGACAAGATTGCTAAAACGATTCGTAAGGACAGAATGAAGCATGGCGCATTATCCATAGAATCTGAAGAGGTTAGTTTTGTTTTTGATGATGAAGGAACACCGAATGGAGTAGTTAAAAAAGTATCAAAAGATGCCAATAAGTTAATTGAAGAATTCATGCTTTTGGCCAATAAAAGAGTTGCACTTTTTGTTGGGAAATTACCAGGAGATAAAGGTTCAAACAATCAATTCATTTACCGTTGTCACGATAAGCCATCATTGGAAAAGTTAAAGACATTCTCTGTTTTCATTGAAAAATTTGATTACGATTTAGAATTTGAAAACGTTGAAAATGTAGCTCAAAAGATCAATGGTTTACTAGAAAAAATAAAAGATACACCAGAATATGGATTGATTCAAACAATGGCAATTCGTTCTATGGCAAAAGCCGTTTACCAAACCAATAATATAGGTCACTACGGATTGGCGTTTGATTATTACACGCATTTCACTTCGCCAATTAGAAGATATGCCGATTTAGTTGTTCACCGTTTGCTTCAAGATAAATTGGATAACAAACAGAAAAACTACGGTAATAGACTCAATGAAATTTCTGAGCATATTTCAGCACAAGAAAGAAAAGCAATTGATTCGGAAAGAGAATCTAATAAATTCTTCCAAGCAAAATATCTACAAGATAAAGTAGGTGAGGAATTTGAAGGAACAATTTCTGGTTTAGCTGATTTTGGAATGTTTGTAAGAATGAATGATAATTACTGTGAAGGAATGATTACGATACAGTCTTTACCAAATGATAGTTATCGTTTTGATAATGATAGTTTTCAAATTGTTGGAAGAAGAAAAGAATCCGTTTTCAATTTCGGAGACCAAGTAAAGGTTAAAGTAATTGGAGTTGATATGTTGAAAAAACAAGTTGATTTAGAGTTAGTGTAGGGACGATTTGCAAATCGTCCCTACTATCCCAAAATAAATCGTCCGTACCTATCCCAAAAAAGTATCGTTTTTGTAAGAACGATTTGCAAATCGTTCTTACAAATCGTTTTTAGAAACCACCACAAGCAATTTTATTCACTCTCTTCTGATGCCTTCCGCCTTCAAAATCTGTAGTTAAAAATTTCTCTACCATTTTAATTCCATTTTCCACTGAGATGAATCTTGCTGGAAGTGCTATTATATTTGCGTCGTTATGTTGTCTTGCTAATTCTGCCAATTCTTCTGTCCATGTTAATGCACTTCTAATACCTTGGTGCTTGTTCACGGTCATATTGATTCCGTTTCCACTTCCACAAATAACAATACCTAACGTTCCTTCATTTTCTTGGACATGATTAGCAACTGGATGACCATAATCAGGATAATCTATACTTTCCTCGGAATATGCACCATAATCCTTAAATTTGTATCCACGTTCTGTGAAATGCTTTATAATTGCTTCTTTCAGCTGAAAACCAGCATGATCCGCTCCAATGGGTATAATTTTAGAATTTGTCATAATCAAGAGTTTTTTACAATATTACGTAATTAACAATCGGTGCTACTTATTAACAATGACTTTTTTTAGAATTCTTTACCCCTTGATTATGCTAGGTTCTTAAAATGGAGTTATCGACACAGTTATTAACAATATGATAATTCTTTGTTAACTACTTTCAACAACTTTTACTAGTTAAATCTAAATATTATTCCAAACCAAAACACAATCGACAAAAACAATAGTAAGTTGTTAGTTTTTACATTTAATTATGAACACGTGAAATGAGTCAATATTTTTAGAAAATGAAAACTATTTATACAATTTACTAGAATAAACAGTATTGTTAACAAGTCTATAAATCCTTATTTAATAATAGATTAAACAAACTTATCATGTGTATAACTATGGATATTATGTTTACAACTTAGTAAACAAGTAAAACACAAAAAAGTAATGCACCGTATTAACAGTACTATAATAATAGTAAATAGATTTTTAAAAAATTTTTCTTTATTCTAATTATATACTCTTTAAGAAAAAAATATTCGTTTTGAAAATCAAGAAAAAATTCCTATCTTCTTTTTAATTCACTTAATAAACCTTCAATCAACTGCTATACAAAGGTTTTGAATATATATACAGATTAAAAAAAGTACTTATTATTCATTGAATTGATATTTATAAAAATAGAATTTGTATATTTAAATCTGTCTTAAAAAAACAATAGAATAGTATGTCAAAAATTAAAGTTTTAGTCGTTGAGGATGAGTCGATAGTTTCGAAAGACATCCAACATAGTTTAAAAAGGTTAGGATATATTATTTCTGGCGCTTCTGCAACTGGAGAAAAAGCCATTACGCTTGCCGCTGAAGAGCGTCCGAGTATTGTTTTGATGGATATCATGCTTAAAGGAGACATGAATGGTATAGAAGCAGCCGAAGTTATTAAGCGAGAACATGGCATTCCTGTTATCTTTCTAACTGCTTATGCTGATGAGGCTACTTTAGCGAAAGCAAAAATTACGGAGCCTTATGGATACATCATAAAACCATTTAAAGAAATAGATTTACATACTTCTATTGAAATGGCTTTATACAAACATCAAAAAGAAAAGGAGGTTGAAAAAGAGCGTGATTTACTCTATTCAATTGTTGAAAATAAAAGTACACAGGATTTTATTTTCGTTAAATCAAATTCAAAATTAGTAAAACTCAATACCAAGGATATCTTTTTTGTTGAAGCTTTAAAAGATTACGTAGTCATCAATACGCTTGATAAAAGATATACGATTCATTCCACAATGAAGGATATTGATCGAAAATTAGGAGACACAGATTTTATTCGTGTTCACCGTTCTTTCATTGTTCGTTTAGATAAAATTTCAGTGATCGAATATCCAAATCTTCAATTAGAAAATGATAAAAAATTGATTCCAATTGGTGGTTCTTATAAAGATAAATTGGTAAATAAAATAAATTTGGTTTAAAGATAAAGTGTTAATTATAAATGTTTAACGATTAAATTTTTAGTTTAGTCAAGGAAATCATTTTTTTGCTTAATCTTGCATTAAAATAACATTATGAAAGCTATACTATTAACTACTATTTTTTCAATTTCTTTAGTATTTTCTTCTTTTGCTCAACCTACACAAGGTGATTATATTCTTGGTGGATCATTAGGATTTAACTTAACTAATGCTCCAGTTGGTTTAAATAAAAGACAAAGTTTAAGTTTTTCAATTGCACCAAGTTTAGGAAAATTTATTTCTGAAAAATTTCTAATATCCGGAGGCTTAGGCTATTCATACAGAAAAGATTATAATGAATCAAGCAATCAAAGTTTTAATGAATCAATAAGTAACGGAATCAGTCTTAATTTTGGAGTCACTCGTTTTTATTCTATTGTAGATAAATTATTTTTCACTCTGGGTGCTAATGTTAATTTAGGTTATGGATTCGATAAATTTAAGACAGGTTTTGCAGGTGTAGAATCAAGCGGTAATTCGACAAGTCTTAATGGAAGCATAGGTATTTCTCCAGGATTGACTTATTTTATTAAAAATAGATGGATGATTTATTCAAATATGGGCACTATAAATTATTCTATAAATCACAATATAACTTCATCAAGAACAGCTCATTCAATAAATGCAAGTTTAATTGCTAACTCTTTTAGAGTGGGTGTTAGTTACATTTTTGAGGGGAAAGAGAAGGGAATTAATAATTGATAATTAACAATTATGTACTTGTTCTATTTGATATCGCAAATTGAAGGTAAATTATTTGTCAGCTTTGCTTGAAATTAGAGGTTTCAGCTTTTGTAGTACTTCAATTATTTATCAACTTTCTGAAAAACATTTCGATAAGTATTTTATCAAATTGTTAATTCTTATAAGCAGAATTTTACCCTATTTATTCTTTGCAAGAAAACTTCAAATACTTCGTTATGCATACTACAGAAAGCTTACTTCGACAAGCTCTGTACAACGCAGGGCAGAGCATTTATAAAGATAATTTTTAAAATGTAGAGGTTATCCTATCACTGATTAATTCGATCAAAGATGATGAACTCACCTTTTCAACTTGATAGTAATTAACAATCTATCTTGGTAATCTATTTATAAAATCATCAATTAAAAACCTATTCTTTCAGCAAACGTTCAATCAAATTTTTAGTTTTCTTTTTATAATCAGTATAAATTTTTCCAGTTCCAGGGCCATTAAATCCGGTATGAATTTTAATTACTTTGCCTTCTTTATTTATAAATATTGAAGTTGGAAAAGAAGTGATGTCATTTAGCATGTGAAAATCTTCAGAACATTCTTTTTTAGATGCGTTTCCACCGACTAAAATTGGATATTCAATTTCTTTATTTTCAATGTAACGATTGATGCGTTTAACTTTTCCATCAAATGATTCTGGAGTTTCATAAGCAATTGCGATAATTTCTAATCCTAAATGATTGTATTCTTTGTACAGTTCTTTGTAAAATACTGTTTCATCCAAACAATTTGGACACCAAGTACCTAGAATTTGAATAATGACTACTTTATTTTTTAATGCTTCATTTGGGTAAGTATATTCATCATCATTTGTAGTTTTAAAATTAAAAGCAAAAGTATCTTTTACCATGTAAGTTAATGAATCAGGATTTTCTAATTCGAAGGCTTCATTCTTGTATCCTATCCAATTTGTTTGATAATGACTTCCAGAGAAAAATTCACCTTTTAAAGTATCATTTTTTAATGTTGCGGTGAATAAGAAAACATGTGCACCGTCGAAGCTAAAAAGTATTAATTTATTTTTTTTAAAGCTTCCACTCAAGAATCTAAAATCGCCTGATTCTGTTAAAAAAGTTCCAGTTAATTTACTTTTTTCTTGCTTAAATTTTCCGATAGAAGGAAATTTATCTTCAGAATTTGAATTAAAATAAACCTCCCATTTGGCATCTAAAAGAGTATCATTTTTGCCTAAATAAGTTGGTTCATTGTCTCCATAATATTTAGCATTAAATGCTAATCTAGCCTGATTTATTTTTCGATCAGGATTAACAAAAAATCCAGATATTCGTTTTTTAGAATTAATTTTAAAAATTAAATAGTTAGGAAAACTTGAAAAATAATACTGAAGACTGTCATTTTCTTTGATAGATTCCTTCAATAAAATACGTTCTTCTGCATTTTGAATTGTAATTCTTTGATTTTTGTCTACTGTAAAAATAAAAGATAAAATGTTATTTTCCTGTAGTTTAAGTTCACCTTTCCAATAGCCTTCACTTAATTCTTGTGTTTTTCCAAAGAAATGTGTGATCATAAAAAAGAGCAATAATATAAATGTGTAGTGTTTCATTATTTTTTTTAAGTTCCCCAAAAATAACAGGTTTATTTTTTGCTGCAACCTTTTATGTAATATTGTAGTCTTTAATTCGAAGTAAAAAAATGGATGATGAAACTCTTGTACAGAAATGTGTTTCTGGAAACGGTGAAGCTCAACGTGAGTTATTTGATCGTTTTTCCCCGTTAATGTTAGGGGTTGCAATGCGATATATAAAGGATAAAGAAAGATCTGAAGATGTTCTTCAAGATGGATTTATCAAGGTATACAAGAATCTTCATCGATTTGAGCATAAGGGTTCTTTGGAAGGATGGATTAGACGAATTATTGTTAACACGGCTTTAGATCAATTAAGAAAAAACAAGAAGAATATAAATGATTTACATTTAGATGATTCAAATTTTGAGATTGTTCAAAAAAGTGATGCAATAGGAATATTAGAAGCTGAAATATTAATGGAAATTATTCAGCAATTACCAGATGGTTACCGTGTTGTTTTTAACATGTTTGCTATTGAAGGGTACAGTCATAAAGAGATTGCTGAAGCATTAAAAATATCAGAAAGTACTTCTAAATCACAATATTCACGTGCTAAATCTGTACTTCGAAAAACTTTAAAAAAATATAATATTGAACGATAAAGACGAAATAAAAGAATTATTCCAAAAGGAATTAGGAAACTACCAAGCAAAGGTAAATCCTAATCTATGGAATGGAATACAAGCTGGTCTAGGTAGCGCAGGTGCTGCAACTGGAGCAGCTACATCTTTGGGTCTTGTAGGTAAAATAGTTATTGGTGTTTCAATTGCTGCTGCGGTTACTGTTGGAACATTATTGGTTGTGAATAATGAAGAAAAAACACCTCAAAATCAGGAGTTAATTTCAGATTTAAAAGTTGAAGATTCAGTAAGTAAAGAATCTTCAAATCAAATAGAATTAAAAGAAGAAATAACAATTGATTCTTCGAATAATGAAATAAGTTCAGTTGAGAAAGAAGAATCAAAAATTGAAACTAAATCTAATTCCACAGAAGAAAAATTACAAAATGAAATTAATGATTTACAAAATGAATCTAAGAATTCTTCGAACAATTTAACTACTCAAGAAAGTAAAGTTGTATCTCAAAAAGTAGAAAGTAAAGACAAAATCGAAATAGTTAAAGATGATATAAATAAATCTAGATCAGCTCCATTGTTGATATTACCCACACCAAAGGATGCACTAGTTTCTGAATTAGCTAATTTCAATATTCAAATAGTTAATCAAAACAATCAATACATTGCTTTTAAAGTGGAAGAAATTCCTAATGATGCTTATGTAGTTTGGGATTTTGGTGATGGAACTATTGATCGTACATTAAATCCAGAACATTTTTACACTGAAGCTGGAGAGTATGATGTAAAATGTACTGTAAAAACAGATAAAGAAGAACTTACTAAAAATATAAAAGTTGAAATTAAGATTTCAGGTGAGATAGGTGATTTACCAAACGTTTTTACTCCAAACGGAGATGGAAACAATGACGAATTCTTTGTGAACTGCAAGAATATTAAGAGTTTCCAATTGACAATTATAGACAATCAACAAAATATTATTTTCTCAACAAATGATGTTGATTTCCGATGGAATGGATTTGATATGAGTGGACAACCTGTCAAGGAAGGAACTTATTTTTATATTATTGTAGCGGAGGATGAGTCTGGAAATACGATTAATAAATATCAGCAATTGCGACTACAACGCTAAATAGTTTCTGGATATAAACTAGAAATGTTAAAACTGATTAATACAAACTGTTTTCAACTGTTCAGTAATAAAAAGGGTTCTACCGAAAATATAATAGAAGACTTCAGCTAAAATAATTCCTTCGGCACAACGACGAGGAATTAAATAAGGGTATTTGCATGAATAGTATTTATGCTTAATCTAGATTTTTAATTTCAGATACCCTATAAAACAAGAATTGACCTATTAAATTTATCATTCAAATAGTCTTTAAAAGTGTTATTTGCTATAATTTTATTAATTTGGTAGCAGTCTTTTAATTTATAAAGCATCTGTAAACCCTGTATGAAAAAAGTAATTTTTGCTCTCTTATTTTTATCGATTAGTGCGTTTTCGTTTTCTCAAAATCGAAATTTCAGAATGGTTAAGCCCTATAAATGGATGCTTGGCGTTTATTGGAATAACGTAATAGATGATGGATATGGATCAAAACATCTTTTAAACCCTGAAAAATCATGGAATTTACCCGTATATCCTTCAGCAATTAATCTAGATATTTACCTTATGAAAGGTATGAGTATTGATTTTGTAGGATCTGTAAATAATTATAAATTAGGAAAAACGGTAGACAAAGATACCACTGTCTATGGTCAATTCTTTTCACTAGATGCACATTTCAAATATAGTTTAGGTTATATAATGGACCAACAATGGTTTGATCCATTTTTCTTTGCTGGGGTAGGTTACACAGGAAGAGAAGCAATTAGTCCAAAAAGTATGATTGGTGGAACATTTGGAGCTGGTTTTAACCTTATGTTAATAGGTGGATTAGGAGTTCAATTTAGAGCTTCAGGAAACATGGGCTTTTCATCTGGTGACTCAAGTTATGGACATGCGCATTTTGGGTTGGTCTATAAGGTTCAAGATTTAGATAAGAAAAAAAGCAAATCATTTACAAAGAGAAAGTACCAATGGGGTTTCAAAACGCCGCGTTATAAAAAACCACGATCAAGGAAAATGTAGTACTTTATTCTTCAAACTCTTTTATACAACATAATCTCCGAACATTTGTTATTTTTGTGTATAGTGTCTGGTCGGAAACAGACGATTTTTAAAATTTGTATAAATTTTGAGAATTATTTTACTTTTCATTCTTTAGGAGATGTGTTACTTAGTGCTCGTTGGCTGTATAAACCGACAAGAAATAATGTGAAATAAGCTCAAAAGAATCATTTCGATAGTTATCGGAATTAATGATTATGTTTCCATCCATTTACTATAAACACCATTCTATTTTATAATTAGGTGTAAAAATAAAGCAGTATGCAAAAAAAGAGAGCAAAAGAAACCTTAACCTTAAAGTCAGACAGAACACCTATTCGCGTAGGAATATCTATAGGTGATATCAACGGAATTGGTCCAGAGGTAATTATTAAAGCATTGAATAATACTGAAATATTAATGGATTGTACTCCAATAATTTACGGTTCTACAAAAACAATGGCTTTTCATAAAAAAGCCATTGGCGATGATTTATTTAATTATCAAAGAGTTACTGATGCGCAGGATGCACAAGATAGAAAGGTAAATATCGTTTCCTGTTGGGACGAAGTGGTAGATATTCAATTGGGAAAAGCAAATGAAACCGGAGGAAAATATGCTTTTCTATCATTAGAAAAAGCGACCCAAGATTTAGCTGCCGGAAAAATTGATGTGTTGGTAACAGCACCAATTTCTAAAGAAACAATTCACCAGGCAGGATTCAAATTTCCCGGACATACAGAATATTTAGCTGATTTATCAGGTAAAGAAGATGCATTAATGATGATGGTTTCAGGAGATTTACGTGTTGCCCTTGTTACCAGTCATATTCCTTTAAAGCAAGTTATTGAAGACGTTACGCAAGAGCGAATTCTTGCTAAAATCCATGAATTAAATAAGAGTTTAAAGAAAGATTTTGGAATTATTCGTCCAAAAATTGCGGTATTGGGACTAAACCCACATGCAGGAGAAAAAGGAGAAATGGGAACAGAGGAATCTGAACAAATTACTCCAGCAATTCAAAAAGCAATGGAAGAAGGAATTGTAACTTTTGGACCTTATCCAGCAGATGGATTTTTCGGAAGTCGTCAATATGCCAACTTCGATGCAGTTTTAGCAATGTATCACGACCAAGGATTAACAGGATTCAAATCATTGGCTTTCGATGATGGAGTAAACTTCACAGCAGGTTTACCAATCGTAAGAACATCTCCAGATCACGGAACAGCGTTCGATATAGCAGGGAAAGGTGTAGCGAGCGAACAATCAATGAGAAGTGCAATTTACCTTGCAGTGGATATTTACAGAAAACGTAAATTCATCAAGGAAATAAATGAAGATCCGTTGCCAAAAAGAGTGATTAGAGAAGAAAAGAAATCAAAGTATTTCTAAACGTCGCAATGCATTGCGCCGTTTCAAAAAACAAAGCATTGCAACGTTTTAAAAAAATATTTATGATTTTTTAAATTATACATTGTGTTATTTTAACCGACACACGTTGATTTTCTAAACCCAATATTTAAAGTTTATATTAATAATTCAGATTATTAATATTCTATTGATTATTTGAACACCATAAACATTAAGATATGAGTTTAAACCTTGAATTATTAAGTGCCATTTGCGAAGCACCTGGAGCACCAGGTTACGAACAAAAAATTAGAGCATTAATCTTAGAAGAAGTACGTCCGCTTGTTGATGAGGTAGAACTTGACAACATGGGAAATATCTATGCGATAAAACGCGGAAAATCGGATAAAAAAATCATGATTGGCGCGCACATGGATGAAATTGGTTTCATTGTAACCCACATTGATGACAAAGGATTTATTCGTTTTCATACTTTGGGAGGATTTGATCCAAAGACGTTAACTGCTCAACGTGTTATTATTCACGGAAGAGAAGATGTTATGGGTGTAATGGCCGCAAAACCAATTCACGTAATGACCACAGAGGAACGTCAGAAAATTCCAAAAACAACAGATTTCTTCATCGATACAGGCCGTTCAAAAGAAGAAGTTGAACAATTGGTTCGCATTGGTGATCCAATCACAAGAGAACGCTCATTTATTGAAATGGGAGATTGTGTAAACTCTAAATCTTTAGACAATCGTTTGGCTGTTTTTATATTGATAGAAACATTAAAACACTTGAAAGATAAAGAAGTTCCTTATGACATTTACGGTGTATTTACCGTTCAAGAAGAAGTGGGAATTAGAGGAGCAAATGTTGCTGCATTAAAAATAAACCCAGATTTCGGATTTGGATTAGACACCACAATTGCATACGATTTACCAGGAGCTGCAGCGCATGAAAAAATCACTTCTTTAGGAGAAGGGACAGCCATTAAAATTATGGATGCTTCAACGATTGCAGATTACCGCATGGTAGAATACATGAGGAAAACAGCTGATCGTCACAATATTAAATGGCAACCAGAGATTTTGACCGCTGGAGGTACAGATACCGCTGGAATTCAAAGAATGACTGCTGGAGGTTCAATAGCAGGAGCAATTTCAATTCCTACGAGACACTTACATCAAGTGATTGAGATGGCGCACAAGGAAGATATTCAAGGAAGTATTGATTTGTTGATAAGGTGTGTGACGGAGATTGATACTTTTGATTGGTCGTTTAATTAATGTCCGTTATTTACGTTCCACATTTTTTTTAAAACAGTTCATTCGACAAGCTAGTGCATCGCTTGCTATTGAGAATTATTTTGACTCTTCGAAAGACGGATTGTAATTGATATACATTTAGTTATGTTGGGTTTTAAACTTTTTTAAAGCTTAGTTGATTCAAAATAATGATTAAATTTGGGCTAAAACATACAAGATGGCTTAACGCAACTGCGTTAAGCCAATTGTTATCTATAATGAAAAATACAATCGAAAAAATAATCTTTGCTACAGTAATCATATTGCTATCAAGCTGTGGAAGTATACCTAAAGAAAAAGTCGCTGTCGATTCAAAGAACAAACAATTCATTTGGGATTTTAGTAAAGAAAAAATATATGTTTATTCATACACACAAGCAGTAGAGACCGAGAATAAAATGTCAAAAAGTGAGGCAACCACTAAAACATTTATGACCGGGAAAGGAAACCTTAATGTTCAAGTCAAACCAAATAATTTGGCGGATTTAAGTTTGACTAATTTAAAATTAAGCATGATAATGTTTAATAAGGATGGTACACCAAGAGATACAATGACAAATGAAACAGCGCCAACTGTTGCTCAAGACATGAGGCCAAATGGAAGTTTTGACGAGCCCAATTCCAATACATTATTCAATATTGTTTTTCCTCTTCCATCTATAGATTTGAAAGAAGGACAGTCTGATAAAATTCCAATGAAAATCCCCTTTAATGCAAATGGCTCAGTGTTATTTTCTAAAGGATTCAATACTTTAACTTTTGTAGGTTTTAAAACTATCCAAGACCGAAAATGTGCAGTTCTCGAAGGGATTATTGATATTTCAAAACTCGAAAAGCCTGAAGAATTAAAAGGGGAATATAAAAGCGCAACAACTGGAAATGCCTCGTATTATTTTGATATTGATAATCATTGTTATGTCGGTGCGGATATACATATCATAATGACTGCCATGATGAATACCGAATCAGAAAGTCAGGATAGTTTTGGAATGTACATTGAGATGAAAAGTGATAACGTATTCAAAATTAGATTGGAAAGAATAGTTGACTCTAAATATCAAACCAGTGATCAAAAAAATACAATTGTTCAGAATGGTTCTCTCAAAAACCAATCAAAAAAACAGTTGTATGAGATTGGAGTTATGGATAGAAATGGGACAGACGCATACTTCTATTTTAGTTATCAAGTTCCCGAAAAAACAGCTTCAGACCAGTCTAAAATAAATTTTATAAATAAGAGATTAGGTGAAGAGATAGCTAAAATAGCCGATGAAAACACTATTTCTGATTTAGTTAAAATGATAGATTCTATTGGCCCAAAAATGGAAAGTGAAATTGAGCTAAAAAACTTAGAAGTTTTGAAAATCGGAGTTTCTGAAAATTGGAGAAAAATAATAGAAAGTGAAGTAGGGAATAGTGACCGAGTTGAGACTATCGAAAAGAATGAATTTAAAAATTATTTTAGTGCCTTCAATCTTAGGACTAACGAAAAGTTAAAATCCGATGATTTATCAATAACTGTGAAATCTAAATTTGATTCAGATGCAATTATTTGGTTCAACGTCTATTATTTTAATAAAGTCATCCCTGATCTCCCTACTGATTCATTGCAGAAGCAAATTAAAGACACAATTATTCATTCGCTCGGACAGTTCGAATTGTACGATTTATGGGTTTCTCAAAGAGATTCTATGGAAACTATAATGAATGAAGTTTATAAACTTTATTATCCTGAAACAAGCAGGGTTGTAATCTTTGATATTGTCATCCCTGAAGAAGCGGAGATATATTTTGAGGAAATTTATCAATCAAGAAAAGCTATTATGGCGGAAACATTTGAGAATATAGAAAGATTGGTGTTTTTGAAAAAAGAACTTGAATCGAATAATGAATTAACTGAGACTGAAATTATTGAAATCGAAAAAGAAATCGAAAAGCTTGAGCGAGAACGAAAATCAATTCGAGAAAAATCAAAAAGGCTTACATACGAATATAAACCTAAATAAAATATAGATAACACAGCCTTTGACGATCAGCCTGTAAAAACCTCCGATTTTTACATTCATGTAAATCTAAAAGTTTGTATCTTCGATAAAACATTTAGCAAACAGGCAGCCGCAAAGCCTCCTTCGTTATCTTCAATTGAAAACAGGATGAACTTAAAATTTCATATATTCTTTTCCTTACTACTTATTTTGAGTTCGTGTAGCATCTCGGACAATGAGTTTGTGAAAGAAATAGATAAAGCTGAACGAATAGAAATAACTGAAACATTTCATGGTGGGATTGGAGGTTCTGGGGAAATAAAATACATTCTAAAAAGGAGTGGATACTTCCCAGAAAATATTGACTGGATATTAATTCGAGATGAAGACACTCAATTTCAAACCTATATTTTGATTGATTCGATTCAATTATCCAATTTTAGATTATTTTTCAACGAAGCACTTGAAACTCATGACCCCAAAAGAGAATATCAAAATTCATGTACTTTCACTGGTCCAAATCCAAATGAATATGACATCATTGTAAATGACTACAGTCGACATTTACAACCAAATGAGAAAACGGATAGCTTATTTTATACTTTAACTAAAGAATTTTGTTTGGGCAAACATGTATTTGAATAAAAAGAAGATAACATGGTATACAGCAAATAGAGCACTTTACGGTTTCCGAAAGTTCATTACCTTTAACTAACACCGCCAAATCGTTGATTTGGCTTTTAAAATAAAATGCTTATCGGATACTTTACTAGTAAGTCTAGAATTATAATTTAATTATTTAACAGCACACTAGGTTCTCTTGAGAAATTAGATATGATTTTATTTAATGGTAAGGAAATAGTTACTATTACGGACCAAAGCAATCCGCGTTTATCCGAATTCACCATAAGTGAAAAATCCGTGAGTATCCGCGTTGCTTGCAGTTCTGCTGAGCCCGCCGAAGTATCAGTGTCATCCGCGTGCCATTGGAGCGTATAACCATTTTATCGAAAATAATACTAAAAGAATGAATTTACTGGAAAAGATCCCGACAGGCTTTTAAAATAATAAGATAAAATCAAACACAACGATTTGGTTCAGTGGGAATTTGGAAGTTAATCTGTGTCTTTCTGTCTTTATTGCTATATACCCAAACGTCCATAAACGTAACCCCATGAAAAACACAGAAAAGTATAAATTAGACACCCATTTCCCTCAAATTTCATCATTTTACACTAACTCTAAAAAGAGATAGGATTCCAGAGACTATATACTGTAATTCTACAAACCCAAACATCCAACTCAACCACCCTCCTTCAACCAAACACATAACGACAATTTTAAGTGTTGCGGTATTAATTTCAAAAAAAACATTCGCACATGAAATAAAGGGTTTTAAAAGTCAGTTGAAAATGTTAGATTTGAGGTAAAATGTATTTGAATGTGAATTTTTTATAATTTATAATAAAAAAGATTCCAATACTTTGTTAACCAACGCTAGTTATGAAAAAAATACCTTACAATTTATATATCCATTTTGATGAACTAAGTTCCTTTTTCAAAGGAAATACAAATAGAAAGGAAAATTTTTTGATCTGCGGATTTGTTTCAGTAGAATTGTCCACCTATCTAATGGGCAGTATTCTTAAAACAAAAGAAAAAAACAATAGAGATAAAATATCACATATCCTTCAAGGAATAGAAACACAGTTTAAGTTATTAAATTCTTGTGATTTTATTTTGGAAGAAAAAGGTTTTAAAGAAAGTTATTCTAAAAACATTGAAAACCTCAAATTACTAGATCACAGTTACTCCGGTGTAATAGACAGAATTACCACATCATATTTCGAGCTTTCTGAGAAAGTAAAAATTGGACTTGACGATCAAATAAATAAGATAAGAGATTATTTCTTTTTAGTGAAACTACCTGTTAAGCGTCTTGATATTGCGGATCAAATAGAATATCCCAACATTATAAAAGAGCTTAAACTGGATGAATTAGAGTATTTCAATTCAGAAGATGAAATGTTTATGATAACGCATCAAGTTTCCGAATGTTGGTTTAATATAGCAATCAATGAGTTGAAAACTATCGATAATATTTTTGAAAATTCAGCTATTAGTGACGATAAAATTGGACATCATTTTAAGGTTGTTTATGAAACACTTCTTTACCTTGCAGACAATATTCTCCTCTTAGAACATATGATCTTAGCTGACTACCATCCTTTAAGGGTAGCGCTTAGAGGAGCCAGTGGTGGGCAATCTCAACAAGCTTACGAGTTATTTTATATTTCAAAAAAGCTTTTTGAAAAGTTTTTAAAGCATATTGAAAGCGATAATATAAACATAGTTCAGATATTAGAAAACCCTAAAGATAACGCTGTTCTACTTCCTATTGTCAATCATTTTACGAATTTTGAGCGCTCATTAAAGAATTTTTTCTTTCAGCATTATGTACTCACATCAAATATTATTGGCTCACAATCATTTGGCTCTATAGGTTTGGATATCGTATCACTTGCGGATAAATTTGTTGAACCTATTTTCAAAGAAATTGATCAAGCGAAATACGACTTGACATTAAAAACAAACTATCAATACGGTAATATTTCTGGAATTTTAATTCTAGATAAAGAAGGTCCTACTCCTGAAAATACTGAAGTTCACACCACTAAAATTGACGCTATAAATACGGCAGTAAATGGCTATTTTGATGCAATTAGTAGTTTTGATCAAGAAAAATGGGTTGATCTTTTTTCCGAAAATGGATATATGGAAGACCCTGTAGGAAGTAGACCTTACATTGGTCACCAACAATTGGCTATTTTCTTTAAAGGAGTTATACGCTTTTTCTCAGAACTCAGTATGACAATTGAGAGTAAACATCTGGAAGAAGATTCAGTAAAAATAATTTGGAAAGCCAAAGCAAAGAGCTTCAATGGCAAAGAGATTTTATTTAATGGTATCGAAGTATTTAAAATTAATAATAATGGCAAAATAATGTCTGCCCAAGTAGAGTGGGACCCTTCTATTATAGCTAAACAATTATAAAAAAAAATCAATTT
This sequence comes from Brumimicrobium glaciale, assembly GCF_004152935.1. Lineage (GTDB taxonomy): Bacteria > Bacteroidota > Bacteroidia > Flavobacteriales_D > Crocinitomicaceae > Brumimicrobium > Brumimicrobium glaciale. The sequence goes on along the minus strand of NZ_SETE01000003.1, from coordinate 451,607 downwards.
AGGTCAGTAATTTAAAACTCTTATTTATCTTTTGCCATATATATTAAATAGGATGTTTTTAGGTTTTCATTAAAACTGCTTTTAACAAACACTTCAGTTTATTATATTTAGTCATATAAAATGATTAAATTAAAAAAAAGTTTTTGATTGAGAACTAAATTGAAATAGACTACTTTTAATCACCTTTTTAATTTATAACGAAGACGTAAATAAAGTAAATGGAAAGATATAACTCGATAGAAGACCTTAGATTGTTAAGCGAAAGTGCTTTAGAAAGTTCGTTAGCTGGTTTTTGGGATTGGAATATAGTAACCAATGAGGAGTATCTTAGTCCTCGCTTTAAAGAGATGTTTGGTTATTTAGATTCAGAGATGGAGAGTTCGCCTGCTGCTTGGCAAAAAATAGCATTTCAGGAAGATTTGCCTGCTATGTTTACGTCATTAGAAAATCATATAAATTCAAAAGGCAAAACCGCATTTAATATTGTAATTCGTTATTACCATAAAAATGGTGAAACTATTTGGGTTAGGTGCAATGGTAAAGTTGTTAAATGGAATGAAAAAGGAGAACCACTTCGCGTAATAGGCTGTCATGTTGATATTACAGAAGAAAAGAACCATGAGTTTCAGCTTAAAAAAGCCATTAAGGAACGTGATATTCTGCTTAAAGAAGTGCATCATCGGGTTAAAAACAACCTTCAATTATTACTCAGTTTATCTAGGTTAAAAGACAAAAATGGTAAGATTGAAACCCACGAAATAGAAGATTCAATAAATTCAATTGCCATGGCATATGAAGCCATTTATAAAACTGAAGACTTAGGAATTGTAAATATAGATACTTACATAGAGCAAATTGTTAGACCATTAATTCAACAACAAAATATAGAATTCAGTATTGATTCAGTTGATTACAAACAAAATATTGATTTTTTAATTCCAATTGGACTCATAATTACAGAATTGGTTAATAATTCAATGAAACATGGAAGGTCAAGTTCTGATTCAATGATTATTTCTCTTAAAATTGAAAAAGAGGAGAACATGCTTAACTTAACTTTCTGTGACAATGGTGTTGGTTATGGTGAAGCTTTGAGCTCAATTCTAGAAGGTAATTCTTTCGGGATAGCTATCATAAATGGGCTGATAGAACAACTAGATGGTTCAATAGAGTTGTATGATGAGCAAGGCGCTTGTACTCAATTGAAAATAGACTTAAGTCCTGAGGTTTAGATAAAATTTGGGATTACAGGGCTTAGTTAGGAAACTATCTAACGAATGAAGTCTGCAATGTAAATTGGTTTAGTTAAAATTTTGGTTTACAAAATTTGAGTTATAGTATTGAAACGAATAAGAATTAACTTTTCCCTAAAACTTCCAAATACTTGGCATAATTAGCCTTTACAGAATACGCTTCATTAATTGTTTTTCTTCCTGCTTGACCAATTACTTTTCTTTGTTCTGTATTTGATAATAACTCTACCAAACGCTCTTTCCATTCCGTTGGAGAAGTGCATAAATAGCCATTTTGACCATCTTTCACGATTTTGGTGTTAACTCCTACTGGAGATAAAATAGAGGGGATTCCAAGCGCCATGTATTGCAATGCTTTGAAACCACATTTTCCATTCGACCATTGATCTTCAACCAAAGGCATCACGCCAATTTGAATGGCTGCTAAATCTTTAATTTCAGTTTCTTTGTTCCATGGAATAAACTCCAATGATTTTAAATTAAATTGAGGTTCTTCATTGGAAATTACGCGGAAAACAAAATCATATTCTTTTTCTAATTCTGCTAAAATTGGAACCAGTTCATCTAAATAACGCAATGTTGTTTGGGTTCCTGTCCAACCAATTATAACTGGTAAATGATCATAATCTGTTATAAGATTATGGTGATTTACTAAATCGATTGTCGTAGGTACAACCGTTATGTTTGGATTTAATGGCCTAGCATATTCCGCTAAATAATCATTTCCAACACTCAATTGATTTGCCCATTTAATGCAGTATTTTACTTTCCAATAGGCTTTTAACCAATGTACTTTAGCGTTGACCTCACTATAATTGGGCAACCATATCGCATCGTCGAAATCATAAATAAATTTTTTACGCATGACTTTGGCCACAAACCATTCAAAAACAGGAGGTCCAACGTGAGACATTTCTCGGTGAACAAAAAGAATATCTGATTTTTTTAATTTTAGAATTGAAAGGGCGCGTTTAAAAAAACTATTGAACATTCCCATTCCTTTTTTTACGAAATTACCTTCAAGATAAAGTAATTTCCATGTTTTTTCAGTTAAAAAACTATTGTAAACGATTTCGTAACCATCTTTTTCTAACAAAGGTAAATACTGTTCAAAACGAAAACGTTGAGAAGGAGCTGTCCCTTTTGGATAAGGAGCAAATATGACGATTCTGGGTTTCATAAGTTCAAATTACCATTCTAAAACAACCTTACCAGTCGATTTTCCAGAAGCTAAAAATTCATGTGCTTCGCTTATATTTTTGGCGTTATAAACTTTACCAACTTTTGGGTCTAATTTACCTTTTATAGCCATCTGAACAACTTCTTTAAGGCAATTTTGAAGAACTAAAGGCTTTAAATCGGCAACTTTCAACATGTTTATTCCGATGATACTTTTTGACTGCATCATTAGTCCAATAGGAACAACAATTCCCATTTTGCGAACGAAATTTAAAGTTGAAAGGATTCCCCATTTTTTACCTGAGCGTTCACTTCCACCAAAAAGAACGAGCGTTCCGGTTAAGCCTAAAAGTTTCCAATCTTTCTTAAATGTTGAACCACCAACAGGGTTAAATGAAATATGAATTGGTTCTGTATTGAGAATTTGTCTTATTTGAAGAGCGTAATCACTTTTGTTATAATTGACAATATAATCTACACCTAAATCTTTCAAGTATTTCACTTTTGAATCATTACCAATTTTAGCAATAACTCGCACTTGTTTATTGCGCAACAATTGAATTAATGCCGTTCCAACACCACCAGCTGCGGCATGAATTAGAACATTATCGCCTTTTTGAACAGTTGTTGCTACAAAAGCCATATAATAAGCCGTAACATATTGCGTAGCCAAACACAAGGCTTTATTTCCGTCGTAATCTCCAATTTCTGCTACTCCAAAATGCTTGGTATTTACGCATTGACTATATCCTCCAAATCGCGTAAAAGCAACGACACGTTTTCCAATTAAATCTTGTGGTGCATCTTTCCCAACTTTAGTTACTTCACCCACGACTTCGTACCCTAAAACACATGGAAGTGGAGGAGCTTCTTTATAATTTCCTTCTCTCGCCATAACATCGGCATAGTTGATTCCAAAACGTTCGACAGAAATTTGAACTTCGTCATTTAAAGGTTCTGGAATGGTCAATTCAGTAAAAGAAAAAGCTTCTTTTGGTCCGCCAAACTTGGTGAGTTGTATAGATAATTTAGTCATCCTTATTTTCTTTTCCTTTTGCGCTAATAACGACTACAATTTCTCCTTTTGGTGGAGTTTCTTCGAAATATGCAAGTAATTCTGCTGCAGTTCCACGGTGGAAAGTTTCAAACATTTTTGAGATTTCTCTAGCTACACAAATCTGTCTGTCTGGAGCTAAATACTCAACCATTTCTTTTAATGCTTTCACTAAACGGTGTGGAGATTCATACAAAACAACAGATCTAGGTTCTTCAGCAATTGCTTTCCATTTTGTTTGACGACCTTTTTTATGCGGAAGAAATCCTTCAAAAATGAAACTATCGCAAGGGAAACCACAACCTACAATTGCTGGAATAATTGCAGAAGCTCCAGGTAAACAAACCACATTGATATCATTTTCAATACAAGCCCTAACCAATAAAAATCCAGGATCAGAAATTGATGGTGTTCCAGCATCAGACACAATTGCAGCTGATTTGGAAGCTTTAATTTGGTCAATTAATCGCTCAATAGATTTGTGTTCATTGTGGATATGGTGCGAAACCAATTGATTCGAAATTTCATAATGCTTTAGCAATTGTCCCGTAGTTCGGGTGTCTTCAGCCAAAATAAAGTCAGCCTCTTTTAGCACGCGAAGTGCACGCAAGGTGATGTCTTCTAGATTTCCAATTGGTGTGGGAACAACGTATAATACACTCATAATTTATCTTGTTAAAACGATATAATCGCTCAATACTGTTTTTAAAAAAGTCAATTTTTTCTCTGGTTTTTCTTCCAACTTTAATTCTTCTGCAATTTGATCTGCGAGTTCAATTGCTAATGCTTTTGTTTCTTTGTTTTTATATGTTTCAACACGAGAAATGACATTTTTAACCAACATCATATCTTCGTCTGTGTACATCGAAACTCCTGTATAAGTAGGGGTATAGTTTTCGTTATTTCGGATGGCTAAGATATCATTTATAGAGTAAACTTTCTTTGGTTTTTTCCTTACCACAACAGTATTTGCCATAAAATCACCAATTCTTTGGTTTTTACTTGAAATAGCACTGATCAAAGTATCAAAAAAAAATGAGGCTAAAAATGCTAATACTCCGCCAAGTGCAAACATTAAAATGTATACTTCATAAGGGCGAAAAAGCCAACGTGTAAAGTAGTCTTTAAATTTTGCATTCTCTCCATTTACCTTGGTTACACGAATTCCTAAAGCCATTTTTCCGATGGTTTGACCCTTTGTGAAATACTCCATTAAGGGGGTGTAAAGAGAAAAAGGTAAGTAAACAAGGAGTATAAAAAGAATAAACCAAAAACTAAAATCTTGCTCACTGAAATTGCTATAACTCGTTGTAAAAATAATATTGATAAGCGCCAACATCAAAACAAAGTAGCTCATCAGGATAACCAAATCAAGAAGTACAGCCAGAAGTCGTTGTTCGATTCCTGCCAACTCTACTTCGATGGGTACATTTTGATCTGTTGTGAGTTTAAGCTTTTGCATAATTTAAAAGTATAAAGGTAAACAATAAATGTAGAAACAGGTGTTTTCTGGGATGATGGAACGCGGATTATGCGGGCCTTCCACAGGCTCAATTACCGTTAGCAACGCGGATAGTAACGGATTTTAATTTGTAAATTAACCGAAATCCGTTTTCTATTTTTTATTATTAGTTCATTTTTTGAAAGAATTAACCATCTTTTCACACGAAAACTTAATTTTGAGGAGAATTACATAATTTAGTTCAACAAATTAATTAAATGAGAAACCCTTTTTCATATCTACTACAAATTAAAAGCTTTACGTTTTTTACAGCGCTTTTTGTAAGTATTTTTTTGTTGCAACTGCTTTATCAAAATAGTAGTTTTGAGTTGGTTGAAATGCACAAGCTCATCATTAGTCAAGCCACGGCAGATGGGATTTCTATTCAAAGTCGGGTAGATTTATTTTACGGTTTGATCTTTAAATTGATTGCTCTCTTGTTGATTAATTTATCAATATTTCATTTTGTTTTTCAGCGCATAAAAATTCAAAAACAACAAGAATCTGTATTGTTGTTATTGAGTAGTATTGGGATTTCAATTACCTTAATTCAAGTAATCGGAGTAGAAACAGAAATGCTTATTTATTTGATTTCCTTTCTGTTGTTCTACAAAATAATCATTTATGGATTTGCAAATAGCGGTATAAAATCCTTTAAAATATTCAAAGCCGAGGTACTGAGTAATTCCATTTTATCTTATGGATTTTTAGTCTATTTTGCCGTTTTGTATTTAACAGGAACAGAACATTTTTTATTAGTTTATGTCTTTTCCGTATTCTTTTTGACGATAGTCTTTCTCATAATTAATCAATTTTCAAAACTCACTTTTAGACAAATAAATCATCTGTTTATTCCGCTGATATTTCTCTCCTTACTTTCATTTTTAGCTATAGAATTGGTAATTCTCCAATATCAAAAAGGATATGATTTTTTAGGGTATCGAAAACTGTACTTATTACTTTTCACTCTTTCTCTAATTGTGTTTTATGGTTTCATTTACTTTAAAAAGAAAAAATTAAAAAACACAACATTCATTTTTAGAAGATATTTATCGCCTTCCATCATCATCGCATATTGTTTATTGATTTATTACTTTCCAATTATTCAACAAAACACAGAGCTTTTTGAATTAGGGAATCCAGCGAATGCCATAATGCGAATCTTTAGGTTTGGTGAAATTCCATTTGTTGATTTCATGAGTTCTCACATGTTTGCAGAACAATGGTACGGCATTATTTACTCACTTATTTTTGGGTACAATAATGAATTAGATTTTCAGATTTACTTCTTCTTTAATCGATTGATGTTCCTTTTAGTCGTTTATTTTGTATTGAACAAGTTGTTTAAAAGACCAGCGTTTTCTCTCTTATTTGTTCTGGCCTTTCCATTTTTAACAGAGGTTTTTTCCAATGATTTAATCTATTGTATACTTCCGTTTTTTATTATTCAACAGATTTTAAAAGAATCAAAAACGAAACTTTATTTCTTCTTATTTGCTTCTGTAATTCTTTTGATTGTTTGGAAAATTGACGCCGGTTATGCTGCCTTAATTTCAAGTTTTTTCTATTTCCTTTTCTTAACTATTACCAAAACTATTTCAATTCAGTGGAAGCATCTTTTTAAGGGGTTTTTCATTGCGATTGCCATAATTTTAGGACTTCTTATTGTCGCTATTTTATTGAGAGGTGGAGGTACTATTTTAGAAAACTTTAGAGTTGCGTTGCATTATGTGAGCGGAAATCAAGCCCATGGATATTCTGAAATTGCCTACAAATATCCACATCAGTTTTATATTTCTTATTTCTTCTTGCCGCTGATATCCGTGATTTCTATACTTTATATTGTTTTTCGTTTATGGAAAAAAGTGGAATTATTGAACATCAGTAAAAGTGATGTATTGATTTTACATACTTCATTGTTTTTCTTTTTGATTTCTTTAGCCAATGCACAAAGAGGAATCGTTCGGCATGGTTATGCAGAAAATAATGATGGCGCAGTGATTACTACATTTTATTTTGCGCTGACATTATTGATTGTGTTTTTGCTTCGAAATTATGTAGTAAAAAATCGATTAACACTTTTTTATATTGGTTGTTTCTCTTTGTTTTTAATATTCAGATTTTTCCCTTATCAACCAGAATTTGGAACTTTTGATAAGGCAATTAAGAAAAATGCTTTCATCACATTAAACGTTGATATTGCTGCAAAAACAGAATTACGCAGAACGAAACCAAACCATGGCTTTTATGCTAGTGAGCTTAGAGATTTTAAAAACTTTTTAGAGGATAACTTAACGGGGAAAGAAACCTTCTTAGATTTTTCAAATACACCAATGTTGTACTATTATTCAGGGAAAGAAGTGCCTGGATATTTTTGTCAGAATCTTCAAAATAGTGTAGATGATTTTTCACAATTGCACTTATTGAATGCTGTAAATCCTCAAGATGTTCCTGTGGTGGTGTTTTCTTCTTATCCAAAATCATGGTTTGATGAAACGGATGGAATACCTAACAGTATGCGCTATTATCTGGTCGCTGAATACATTTATAAAAATTACGAACCTTATTCAATCATTAGTGAAAAACGCATTTGGATAGCGAAAGATTTTAAAATTAAAAACGATTATTTGGCATTAAAAGATTCTGTTTCTAAATCTCCAGAAGTTTATAATTATAAGAAAACAGCACATTATATTCATGACTTTTATCAGCGAAATAGCTTTGAAGATTTAGAAACAATTCAAGAATGGAAAACACAATTAGCAGATCCAATTTCAATTAGAGATTTAGCGAATAATAATTCACATGCGTATTTATTATTTGAATTTAATGATGATTTCGATAAGACAACGAAAAGCTTAATTTTACAAGATTCCTTGGGAAATAAACTAGACTTGTTTAAGTTTGAAATCAATAAAGAGTTGGGAAATAAATACATGATTCGAATTTCAAACAGTTACCATTGGCACAACGGAAATGCAACTTTCTTTGAATTAGAAAATGGTAACTCAAGTGCTTTAAAAAGCGTTACTCTATATAAAGACACACGATTTGAAAACTAAACATCAATTAGCAATAGACAATTATCTCATCAAACCCATTGCGTTTTTGATGAACTTTTTGGTGCGAATCGTTGGGCAAATTTTACGAATTGATCACAGTTTAGACAATGATTTCAAGCATATTGTGGTTTGTAAATTCAAAGGAATGGGCAGCATTATTCAAGCGACTCCAATGATTGAAGCTTTACGAACTCAATTTCCAGATGCTGAAATTACATTTGTTTCTACGAAAGCCAATCGGACTGTTTTAGAAAAAATAGAGCACATTGACTCCATAATTTGCTTAGATGACAAAAACGTTTTTAAGCTTATTTCTACGATGTTTTCTTCGCTTTTTAAATTAATGCGAAAAAGACCAGATGTTTATATTGACTTAGAAATCTATTCCAATTTCAGCACATTATTTACGTTGTTTACTTTCTCGAAAAATAGAGTTGGATTCTACTTGAGATCAAGTTCGTTTAATATGGGGATTTATACGCACATGATGTTTTTCAACAATAATGTGCCGATTTCGGAGGTTTATTTACAGATTTCACGTCTTTTTGGCGTAAATCACACGAAAAACGTTTTGTATCCTTTATTTGAAAACACCCATGATTATGACGGAATTCCAAAAAGTGAATACATTATCATTAATCCTAATGCTTCAGATTTAAGGTTAGAAAGAAGATGGGGTTCAGATAAGTTTAATCAATTAATTTTAAAATTGGTTGAAGAATATCCTTTAATGGAAATACTTGTTGTTGGAAGTAAAGATGAGCGTCCATACAGCGTAAAAACAGTTGAAGGAATCAATCATCCTAGCGTTAAAAATGTAGCGGGTAAAACTACAATTGATGAGTTGATAGCTTTGATTCACAAGGCGACATTGGTCATTACGAATGATACAGGACCAATGCACATTGCGTTCGCTTGCAAAACACCGACAGTTTGTCTATTTGGACCGTGTTCGCCTGATCAATATGGAGGAAACGAATATACAACGGTGATTTACAAAAAAGTTTTCTGTAGTCCATGTGTGCATGATTTCAATATTTCTCCTTGTAACGGCGATAATGTTTGTATGAAATTGATTACTGTTGAAGAGGTGTTTTCAAAAGCTCAATTGCATTTGAATAAAGAGTTTGTTCCCGATTTAGAGAATAAAAACAAGACGATTTATTATAGTGACCAAGGGCAGAAGACTTTGGGGTTGGTGAGAAGGACTTTGTAGGGACGATTTGCAAATCGACCGTACTAGTCCATGTGTGCATGATTTGCAAATCGTCCGTACCGCAAGTCCGCACGAAAACAGACACATCAAATCAACCCTCTAGATTTCAATTCCAAATACTTATTTAAAGTATCGACATTCAACTCATTTGGCGCTGTTAAAACAGTTTGAATTCCATGTCGATTCAATTCTTTTGCGATGCGCTTTTTGGTGTTAATTACATCCTCTGCAAGCGTTGAAACATACAATTCTCTAGCAGTCGTCGGACTTTTCGTGAGTTCTTCATTTAAGTCTGTGTTCTTAAAGAAAATCACTACCAAAACATGTCTCTTATTGATGCTTTTCAGCATGGGTAAAGCGCGGTGCATTGCGAGTTCTGTTTCAAAGTTGGTGTACAACATCAAAAGTGAACGAAAAGGGATGGTTTTTCGCAAAGATTGGTACAAAAGCGAGTAATTTGACTCTTTAAACTCTGTTTTTTGAGCAAAAAGTGCATCTAAGATTCTTTGCAATTGTCTCTTTCCTAGATTTGGCGCAATTTGAGTTCCTAACTTATGAGAGAAAGTAACCAAGCCAATTTTATCACCTTTTTTTAATGCTATATTTGAAAATATAAGTGTGCTGTTAATCGCATGATCCAATAGTGTTAATCCTTCAAATCGGTGTTCCATTGAGCGTGATTTATCAATAACCGCATAGACAGATTGAGATCTTTGTGCTTGGAATTGATTCACCATTAATTCTGAACGACGAGAGGTAGCTTTCCAATTGACAGTTCGGATATCGTCTCCTTGAATGTAATTTTTAATTTGTTCGAATTCATTGTTGTGACCCAATCTTCGGATTTTTTTGATTCCTCTTTGCTGTGTTTGTTGGTTAAAAATAAGGAATTCAAAATTCTTCATTTGCAAAATAGAAGGATAAACCAAGACCTTTTCTGGAGCTTCAATAATGATTCTTCGTTCCAATAGATTGATAAAAGAACGAATGAAAACATGCAAGTTTTTCCATTCATATTCTCCACGTTCTGTGGGTTTAAATGTATAGCTGAATTGCTCTTCGCTTCCTGCTTTGATATATCCGTTGAATGTCAAATCTCTGGCTTGCATTTCAAATGGCGGCTCATCAAAAACCGTTATTCTGTAAGGTTGATTTCCTTTATTTTTAATCGAAATATTAATTAATGTTTCATCACCTAAATTTAAACGTGCTTCTATGTTCCTTTTTGCAGCAATTGGGTTTTTATGATTAAACAGCAGAAAACCGTCCAAAATTGTTAGAATTAGCAGCACAATAAGTGAAAATTGTCCAAAATAGAGCAAAACAGGCAAATAAAATCCTGTTACTATAAGAACAATGCTCATTCCAAAAGCAATGAAAAAGAAGCGCGATATGTAAAGCGATTTCAACATTTATTATCTTGGTACTTCGATTTCTTGAATAATTGAAGCGACAACTTCATTCGTTGAAGTTCCTTCCATTTCAGCATCTGGCGTTAAAATTAAACGGTGATTCAACACATAAGGAGAAACAAATTGAATATCGTCTGGCGTTACAAATGCTCTTCCTCGAATTCCTGCGGCTGCTTTTGCACTTTTAAGAATTGAAAGCGATGCACGTGGAGAAGCTCCTAAATAAATCTTCCCGTGATTTCTCGTTTTATCAACAATTGAAGCGATGTATTGAATCAACTCATCTGTAATGACAACCTTCTTTATCAACTCCTGAATTTTATGAATATCAGCAGTGGAAATGACCGCTTTTACGTCATCTAATTCTGGTGGTTTAATATTATTTCTATAGCGGTAAAGAATTTTTATTTCGTCTTCTAAATCTGGATAACCCATTGTGATTTTGAATAGAAATCTGTCCAACTGAGCTTCTGGTAAAGCATAAGTTCCTTCTTGTTCAATTGGATTTTGTGTCGCTATTACAATGAATGGAAACTCCATTTTGTATAAATCTCCATCATAAGTAATTTGACGTTCTTCCATTACTTCAAACAAAGCAGCTTGCGTTTTTGCTGGAGCACGGTTGATTTCATCAATCAAAACTATGTTAGAAAATATAGGTCCTTTCTTGAAAATAAACTCTGAATTCTTCATGTTGAAAACCGAAGTTCCGATGACATCTGAAGGCATTAAATCAGGAGTAAATTGAATTCTAGAGAAATCAATATCCAATGATTTAGACAATACTTTTGCCGATAATGTTTTTGCGACTCCAGGAACTCCTTCCAACAGAATATGTCCGGCAGAGAAAATTCCTGTCATTAATAAATCTACCATTACGTGTTGACCAATAATGAATTCACCCATTTTTGCTCTGATTTCATTGACCTTTTGTGAGAGCCAAATCATCTCTGGATTTTCTTCTTCAAAAGGCATTTTTTCAAGTGGATTTACTTCCACATTCTCCCCTGATGAAAGAGGGTTTTCTTCATTATTGCTTGAAGCATTCTCTTCGTTTTTCGGTAAATATTTTTCGTTTTCTTCCATTGCTAAGTTTGTTTAAACCGTTGTTTTAAATGATCTAATGCTTTAATTTTCTTTTGATCTAATTGTGAATTATTTAAAGTAGCCTTTCCTCCATTTTTAAAGTAAATGAGAGAATTTAGACCTTTTTCTTCAATAAACTTAATATTTTCATGCAAAATGATAACTTTTTTACCAAATAATGGATTTAACTCAATTTGACCAGGATTTAATATTATCGCTGGAGTATTGAGCATTCTTGTTCCAATCACAATTCCTACAATTCCCAATGGCCAGAACAAAACTCCAACTCCTAAAGAAACGGATAAGAAAATGAATCCAAGTACAATAATGAAAATACCTAAACCAATTGTTCCCAAAGCCCGCTCTTTTTGACGGTAAATTGAAACCGAACTGTTGATTTGTTTTTGTCTGATTTCTTCGTTCCAGATTCCAGATTTTAAATAGAAGGAACGCTGAATTTTGTAAGTATTACTCAAGAAAATATCGCTCACTTTAGTGGTAACTTCGAGGTACTTTATTAATTGCTCTATTTCAGATGTAGGAATATTTGACTTTTTTGAAAGTGCTATTATTGGTTTTGAATCCTCTCGTTTGGCCAAATCAATATAGAAATGGTCGTAAACAGCGCTGTAAAAATTACGGCGCATGATTTTTAAGATTTTATCTCCATGTTCTTTGTTGTAATAAATTCCCGCCAAAGTATCTACATAACTAAAGCCAGTATTTTTATTGTCTTCAACTGCAGGAATAATTGGCTGTCTTCTTTTACTTCTAAAAAGCAAGAATAAAAGTACACCAAAAACGGCTAGAATAAATCCCCAACGGAAAGCTGGATGTTTGAATAATTCACTCAATAAACTCTTATTATTCTCAAAGCTTGTTGACTTATCGCTGTAAGGTTTAGCTTCGAAATTAGCAAAAGTAAGCCATTGAATTTTTGGTTGTTCAAGCGTCAATAAAACTTCTTTAAAATACGATTTACCATCACTTTTTAAGAGCTGAACATTTGTAAAAACCAAAGGATTCAAATGGATAAAAACCTTCCCTAAACCATATTCAATCTCAATATAATTAGGTCTTCCGTAGATTGTAGACAATACATTGGTCAGCGTGTCCAATTTCTTAGGATTGAATAGATCCCAAATTTCAGTCAGTGTATCATTCTCGTAGAAATAATACATATCGTAAACCTTTTTATTGATTTTATGAGGCGCTTTTTTATTCGGATAATAGGTTAACGCTTTTTCACTCATTAATTGATCTAACAAATAAGAAGGTATTTTCTCAGCTGATATAAAGAAGTCATTTCCGTAATCAATACTTTCTAAAACCAAGTCGATTTCTTCATCTGTCAGCATTAAATCCATTCCAATGAACATCAACATCGATGAATCTAATTGGACAATAGAATCGAGTAAATTATAGTCAGAAACAGCATTGAATTCAGTAAATCGACCATCAGCAATTGTTAACTCTCGGAAAGCATATAAACCATAAGGATTTTTATTATCGAGTGATAAGTCAACCTTCCAATCGTGAGAAGAGTAATCAACTTTTTTACGTTTTGCTGCTGTGGGTTCCTCCGAACCTGAATTTAGGAACAGAACGAACAATGCGCCAACAAGCACAACCGCAATGATGAGGTAAAGGATTCTTTTATTATTCATCCTTTAATCGTTTTAAAAAGTCATCATAAAATGCTGCGAAGCGCTCAAAAACGTCCTTACTTGGATTGTTTTTCCCATACCAAGTCCATTCGTAAATATTAACCGATTTATTGAAGTTTTCAAACTCCTTTTGCGTGGTCATTTCTGCCAAATAATGTGTGTTTGTCTTTCTGTTCGCCCATTTTATCAAGTTTCTATTGATTAAGGCTTTTAATAAAAGAATGTAATAAATACGAATTGCAGCACGGTAATTTTCTTCTGAAATAGCTTTTTCTAAATCAGTTTCCAGCTGACTTTTATTAATGGTTTCTGGATTGATGTCATTTACTTTTTCATAATCGATATTCACGATTTCCTTGTCGGACTTTACCGCATTTTTGAAGAAGAAATAATAGATTAGAAAAACGACCAAGACGATACCAATGATGATAATATATTTAAAAACGGTACCATCACCGAAATCACGATTATTATAAGAATTTTCCGATTTTGGTGCTTCGCTTTTTGGAGTTGATAAATCATCTATATTTTGATTTTCTCCATCTTTAATGTGCTTTTTTATTCCTTGATTTTCGCCATTTTCATATCGCTTTTCTCTCGAATAAATAATATCTTCACTGTTAGGTCGAGCATCGTAATTTTCTTCGTTCTTGCGCTCTTCATTTAAACTTTGAGGAGCGATGTATTCTTTTTCAGGGCCTTTTGGACGTGCTGATTTTTTGTATTCAATTCCTTTATTGATTTCCTCCCAACGCTTTTCAAAAGCATCATTCTCCTGTCCAAAAAGCACGAAAGGAAAAACGGCAAACAAGAGCCAAATCAGATTATATTTGAGTTGAAATTTATTCAAAATCGACTATTGTTTCTTTAATTCTACTGCGTTTACCAAATTTCTGAAATTCTGACTTTAATCCTAAAGCTTCATTTTCTTCTTTCGCAGAATAGAACAATAATGTAAATGCAATGAAGAATAAAGGAAGTAATAAAATCATAAATAATACATAAACTATTTGTCGAATGACATTAACCCAAACGATAGGATCTGATGAGATTTCAGCAAAAATTGGAAGTAAGAAATCGGTAAACCAATCCAGTAAATCACCCATTCCTGAGATAACAAAAGCAAAGGGTTGTGCAAAGAAGAATGTGGTAAGTGATAAAACGATCAGAATAATCAAACTCGCAGACCACTTTTGAGAAGCCAGTTTAAATACCGACTTAATTGACGATTTCTCTTCTAATCCGGCACTTGGTAGACCTAATATGAAAAATGGAAATAAGAATATCATCGGAATTAAAATATAAAAAGGGAGGACAATCATTAAGAAATATAGGGGTAAAACAGCCAATAACATTTTTAAAAATCGTTTGCTAACATAAGAAACGAAACTTGGCATTTTGAATATTTCTTCTTTTGAATAAAAACTAAAAAACAGGGATAAGGCGATAAAAACTATCGGTAAAATCCACAAAATGGAGATCAATGTATCAGAGATTCCATTATAAGTTTCTGACCATGAATTTCCGAATAAAATAGAGAGTTGTGCTTTCCAGTCAACAGAATACGAACTCGTTAAATCAGAATAATGCATGAAAAACTGATAAATAAGGAGTGCCGAAATCATAGGAACCGCGCTACGCATGATTCCTTTCCAAAAGAAAATGAATTTTATACTGTACAATTGAAAGCTTTCTCTAAATATTTCAAGATTTTTTCTGATTTTAAAAGGTTCAAATTTTACCTTTTCAAATGCAGTTGTTTGTGGTGTTGCGTGCACTTTCTCTGGATATTTCCGAGCGACTAAAATTGGATAAACGACATAATAAAATAGAATCATTGCAAAAGAAAATATTACAATCATCCATTTTGACCAATCAGGTAGCACTTGGTAGTTTCTTGTGACATAACTTTCCAAAAATCCAGCAATAACAAATATAGGAATCAAAGAAAGCATAATGCGGATTCCTCTCATACCGCTCATTTGTAAAGCTTGGAGTCGGGTATAGCTTCCAGGGAATAATAATCCATGTCCAAGCGTAAATCCGGCTCCTGACGCAATAACAATTGCAGAAATTTCAAAAGCTCCGTGAATCCAAATCGTTAAAAATGAAGTCAATAACAATCCTTTAACCTTAAAAAAGTATTGAAAAACACCAACCATTACGGCGTTATTAAACAAAATAACATGTGTTCCGAGAGAGAATAAAATTCCACCAAAAAAGCACAACAAGGCTACTTTAATGTTGTTGAGTGTGATTTGAACAAACATTGTTCCTTGCGAAGAATCGCCATAAATTCCCAAAGGATTTCCTGCTGCGATATTTTCTTCTGTTAAATTCACATAACCAGTTCCAAGAATAGTTTTCGCAAAATCAATGTCCTGATGTGTTGAAAAAGCTCCAATTGCTGCATAAATAACAAACAAAATCAATGCAAAAAGTAAGTTTTTACGTGCTCTATAAATTTCTAGTGGTAATTCGATTGTCCAAGCTTTCCATACTGCCGAAAAAGGTTCTTTTTTCTGTTTGTACAATTGTCGGTGAACACTTTGAGCCAAGTAATTGAGATAAGCCCGAACAGTTCTTTTTTCATAAAACGTTTGCGCGTAACTCAAGTCATTGTTGAGTTCGGTGTACAGTTCACGAATCTCTTCGGGATCAGTCGAAGAGGAAGCCAAGTGTTTTTCAAATTTGTTCCACTTGTTTTTATTCTGATTGATGAACTGGGTTTCTTTCATTAGCAGGGCTAAAGTTAATATTTTAATGGTTAAATTTTAATTGTAAATTGTTCACCCGATAGGGATTTTGTTGATGTGTTTTTAATTTGTTGAAATTTCACATCTATTTAATAGTCCTTGTTTGATAAATCAATTCTATTGTGATGAATTAATTCTTTAGAAAAAGTGTTTCAATTCAATATTATCCTACAAAAAACAAAAACAGCAACCTTATTTCTAAAGTTGCCGTTTCATAGTTATCAATTATCAATTATCAATTATCAACTGGCGGCTGAGCGCAGTCGAAGCCCCAGTTGGGAATGACATAATACTGGAGTCGAAGCTCCAATTTATATTTTATCTTTTCTTATAGGAATCCAAGGATAAACCTGGAACTTTCTAGAAATTTGGAAGTAAAAACCAGATCCTCTGCTTGATTGATCGAATAAATAGTTTACTTCATTTCCATTGTCAAGCACATGAATTCTTGTTTCTTCATATTGTACAGGTCTTGCGCTAAGCAGATAAGATGCATCCAAAGAGAATAAATGTCTGTCTTTTTTCGTGTTGAAATCCATTCCAAAACCTAGTTTAAAGTAAGCAGTATTTCCTCCGTTGTTAGTACTTGTAGAGTATTCATTTGTGATGAAAATATTTGGTCCTATTTCACGGTAGTCCTCGGGAGAATTTGGTTGATCTGGAGAATCTCCTCCATTGCTAGCAATACTTTTCCCACCTATTAAAACTCCTACTCCTGCAACGCTTCGAATTCGCAATGTCTCTTTTGGATTACTCCAGAAATTATTGTGGTAATCTACAGAAAGTCGCGGATAATATATACTTGTAGTGCCCATAGAATAATTGTTCGTTATGTATTCTTTACCTGTTTGAAAATCAGTATAAGTTGAATTAATCAAAATATTGTTTCCAATACTAGAGTAATCAGATGATAAACCCAATTCAATGAAATGCTTTTCCTTTATTTGGATTCCAATATTAAAACCTATATCGAGATATCCACTGAATAAAACAGGTTGATTCGCAAACGTAAAATGCTCATTGGTTATCGTATTAAATGACGCCTTACCGCTAAAACTTCCAAATTTACCTTGGTTGGTTTTAGCAATAATTGTCGGTCTCAAATAAAACGCAACTTGTGCGTTTAAGGTAATTCCAAACAATAAAAATATGGAGAGTAATGTTGATTTTTTCAGGTTGATTAATTTATCCGTTTTCAACAAAAACAGTAATGGTTCAAATGCAGATTTTTTCATGTTCATATAAAATGTAGTGGGCCTTACTTTTAATCTAGGAGCGTTCAGGTAAAATCATCTCCTTTTATTTTTCAAAACAACTTGCAATATTAACTCTAAAACAGATATGTATTTGTTAAAAAATTAATTCTTGCTTAAATATTTGCTCTTCAAAATAGGTGCCAATAATTTAATAATAAAGGTGTATTTTTAATTAAAAATGGTTTAACTAAAAACAGTATCCTTATTTCTAAAGTTGCTGTTTCTTAATTATAGGTTTCCAAGGGTAAAATTGGAATCTTCTCGATAATGTAAAGTATAATCCTGAACCTCTACTGGATTGATTATATCTATAATTTGTTTCAAAACCATTATCAATTACTGTGATTTTAGTTTCTTGAAACTGGACAGGTCTGGTGCTTAGAAGATAGGAAACATCAAATGAGAATAAATGAAAATCTTTTTTGGTACTGAAATCTATTCCTAGTCCAAGCTTAACGGATGCTGTAACACCATCATAAGTTTCAATTTTACTTACGTAATCAGTTATGAAAACATCAGGGGCTATTTGTTGAATATCATTATCACCTGTTATTCCAGTTCCATAATCATCATTGCCCATGATTAAATTTCCGTTTCCATGTCCACTTCCATTAATTTGAAGTTTACTATTTCCACTAAATAAAAATCCTATTCCTGCAATACTTCGAAAACCTATAGTTCCTTTCTTGTTGTTCCAAAAATTATTGTGGTAATCAGCAGATATCCTTGCATAAAAAGGGCTTACCGTAGTATGTGAATAACTATTGCTTGTGTAGTTTTCTCCTGTTTCATAATCGTTGAAATTTGAATGCGTTAATAGACTTCTTCCAATACTAGAATGATCGGAGGATATACCTAGTTCTATAAAGTGCTTTTCTTTTATCTGAATTCCTACGTTAATTCCTAAGTCAATATGGCCATCCAAAAACATTGGTCTGTTTACAAACGTAAAATGTTCGTTGGTGACGGAATTATAAGTGTTCATTTGATATTCAGTTCCAAAACTACTTTGGTTTGTCTTCATATTCACCGTCGGTCTCAAATAGAATGCAACTTGAGCGTTTAGTGTTGTTCCAATCAACAAAAGTATTGCCAATACAGCTGTTTTTGATACATAAGATTGTAATGTGGATTTAAAAATAGATTCTTTCATAGTAGATATAAATAATTTCGCCTTTGTTTTTTAGTAGTGTTCGAGTCATTTTTTTCTTCTTAATTACGGAAAATTATATTTAAGAGAATATGTTCTAATGTATCATGTAACTGCATAATTAATTAACAATTATACCCTTTTAGTTCGTAACCAATTGTTAAAAAAGTAATTTTCCTTAAAAAACGACCTGAAAAAAAGCTGTTTTTAAACTAGTTATTTTGATGGGAACTTCGTGATTCTGCAATCTCCCGTTCCGTTTCCTCTTTCCCCATTTTAGTAGCCAAAACACTAATAATTAAAATCTGTACCGCATGGAAAAGCATTAACGGCAATAGCATCAATCCCATAATACTCGTTTGACCAAACAAAGCTTCAGAAAAAACGGTTCCATGGACAAGCGATTTTTTAGTTCCGCAAAATTGAGCGGTAATTCTATCTTCACGGTTGAAGTGTAAACGTTTTCCTATCCATCCAGTAATGAAAAATACGAGGAAGAAAAGCGCAATCACAAGAACAAACATGATTAATAAATCGAAGATACTCACGCTGCTGAAAACCTTTTCTTCAAAGGAATGAACAAAACTTTTGTAAATGATAAGGAGAATTATAGATTTATCGAATAGACTTAATCCACGCTTGTTCTTTTGTGCGAAAGCTCCAAGGTATTTTCGCAACAATAATCCCAAGATAAGTGGCAGCAAGATTTCCATTCCCAGTTGCAAATAAATAGCGGAGAAATCATAAGCGATATCGGTTTGTTGAATGAAAGTCGTCATCCACAATGGAGTAATTATTATTCCAATGATTCCCGAAATACTGGCATTAAAAATAGCTGCAGGAATATTTCCTTTGGCCAAAGAAACCATCACAACAGATGAAGAAACGGTAGAAGGCAAAGCAGCCATAAAAAGTAAGGAAAGCCAAAGCATCTCGTGAGTTGTGTCTTTAACTAGCGGATAGAATACAACGACAATCAAAGGGAATAGGACGAATGTGCTTGCTTGAACAACAACGTGAAGTTTCCAGTTCTTTAAACTGCTTTTAATGGCTTCGGTGGAGAGTTTTAATCCATAGAAAAAGAAGATGAGTGAAATCCCCAAACTTGCAATGATGTTTAGAGGAATAGGACTTCCAGAAGCACCGAGTTGCGGAAAGAAATACGCCAAGACTATACTTAACGTGATGGCAATTACAAATGGATCAATTCTCATGGAGGACAAAGATAAAATTTAACCGCGGAGGTCTCAAAGAGAAGAGAAAAAGAATGACGCAGAGATGCGCGGAGGGGCAGAGATTCGCAGAGAGAGGGGAGAGAAGAAAGGTTTTGCACAGAGGGCACTGAGAAAGTACAGTGATTCACCGAGATTGGATAGAAAGGAAACTAGTTTTAAAGTCTACAGAAGTCACGCACCAAAAAAAATCTGCGAAATCTGCGATAATCTGCGGGAGAAAAAACACCTAACAACACCAACTCACAAAATTCACGTTAGAAGCCCTCACTCCGAGCCCATATTCACCTTTTTTCTTCCTGCCGATTTTAATCGAGTTTACTTGGGTAGGGACAGCTTGCAAACCGTCCCTACTCAATACTCAACACTGTCTCACTCCATTTCCACAATCAAATCATCACTGTGCACCATCGTTCCTTCTTTCAGATAAATTCTCTTGATTTTTCCTTCGGCATTTGCACAAATCGTTGTTCCCATTTTCATGGCTTCGATTACAAATAAACCTTGGTTTTTCTCAACTGTATCTCCTTCTTTTACCAAGATGGAAGATAAAGATCCTTGCAATGGAGCACCTATTTCATTGACGTTATTTTTGTCCACTTTTTGGTGAACTATTTTTTCAACTAAGATGGTATTGTCTTTAATATCAGTACTTCTTGTTTGTCCATTGATTTTGAAGAATACTGTTCTTTCACCGTCATCATTGGCTTCTGTAACAGAAATCAACTCAATCAATAAAGTTTTTCCTTTGTCTAATTCAATAATAATTTCTTCCCCTGGCTTTATTCCGTAGAAGAAGTTTTTAGTTGGAATTTGCATCACTTTACCAAACTTGAGATAGTGATTATACAAATCAGTAAATACTTTTGGATACAGTTTGTAAGATAAGAAATCAGTAATCTCTAATTCCCTGTCCATTCCAGCATCGAATTCCTTTTTAAACTCAGCGAATTCTTTATCAAAATCAATTGGTTCCAGGTGCGCATTTGGACGATCCGTGTATGGTTTTTCATCACGTAAAATGATTTTTTGAATGTCCTTTGGGAATCCACCAACGGGTTGACCTAAATCACCACGAAAGAAACTGATCACAGATTCTGGGAAAGACAATGTCTCTCCTTTTTCCATGAAATCTTCAATCGTCAAGTTGTTACTTACTAAGTATTGCGCCATGTCACCCACAACTTTCGAACTTGGTGTTACCTTAATTATGTTTCCGAAAAGTTTATTCACTTTCGTATACATTTCTGTAATTTCAGAAAAACGATCTCTTAATCCTAAAGATTCTGCTTGTGGAATTAAGTTAGAATATTGTCCACCCGGAATTTCGTGTGTAAATACTTCTCCAGTTCCAGATTTTAATCCAGATTCGAATGGATAATAGTAATCACGCACATCTGACCAATAGGTAGAATATTCATTCAATTTTTGAATGTCCATTTTATTCTCACGCTCTTGAAAACGCATAGATTCCACGATAGAGTTGAAGTTGGGTTGTGAAGTTAATCCACTTAATCCGCCCAAAGCAACATCTACAACATCAACACCAGCTTCAATTGCCTTAATGTAAGTTGCAGATTGAATGGATGAGGTATCGTGTGTATGCAAATGAATTGGAATCTTAATTTCCGACTTCAAAGCCGTAATTAATTCCGTTGCTGCATAAGGCTTTAATAAACCTGCCATGTCTTTAATGGCTAAAATATGAGCTCCAGCATTTTCAATTTCTTTGGCAAGATCTAAATAGTATTTTAGATTATATTTTTGCTCATTTGGGTTTAAAATATCTCCCGTGTAACACATCGCACCTTCTGCCAATCCTTTGGTATTCTTGCGCACATGTTCAATTGCAGGTCCGATAGATTTCATCCAGTTTTGAGAATCGAAAATTCTGAAAATATCAACTCCGTTTTCCCAAGCTTCAGAAACAAAACGTTCGATTAAATTATCTGGATAAGCAGTATAACCCACACCGTTTGAACCACGCAATAACATTTGGAATAATACATTTGGCATTGCAGCTCTCAAAACACGTAGACGTTCCCAAGGATTTTCCTTTAAGAAACGCATACAAACATCGAATGTCGCTCCACCCCAAACTTCCATACTGAAAACTTCTGGGTGATTCATTGCGAATCCTTTGGCCACTTTTTCTAAATCATAAGTACGCATACGTGTCGCCAATAAACTCTGGTGCGCATCACGCATTGTGGTATCTGTGTAATGAATTTTCTTTTCATTACTCAACCATTTTGAGAATCCTTCTGGACCTAATTCGGTGAGTAAATCTTTTGTTCCTTTTGGATAAGCTGCTTGCTTATCAAATTTCGGAATATGTGGTTTAATTAATTTTTTATTTGGATCGATGATTTTCACATCTGGATTTCCATTCACAATTACATCTCCTAAGAAATTAAGCAATTTTGTTGCTCTGTTACGTGGTTCTCTAATATTGAAAAGCTCAGGTGTATTTGCAATATAATTTACAGTAACTTTTCCTTCTCTAAAAGTTGGGTCGTTTAGAATATTGTCTAGAAACGCCATATTGGTTTTTACACCACGGACTCTAAATTCTGCTAAAGCACGTCTCATTTTACGACAAGCACCATCCAAAGTTCTACTGTTGGCAGTGATTTTCGTTAACATTGAATCGAAAAATGGCGAAACAGTAACACCTTGGTAAACACTTCCAGCATCTAGACGAATACCAAAACCACTTCCACTTCTGTAAGTAGTAATTGTTCCGTAATCTGGTTTGAAATCGTTTTTAGGATCTTCTGTTGTTATTCTACATTGAACAGCAAATCCATTGGTGGTAATTGAATCTTGACTTGTAATTTTGATTTGTTCGTCGGCCAATTTATAACCACCAGCAATAAATATTTGTGATTTCACAATGTCAATTCCAGTCACAACTTCCGTTACTGTATGCTCCACTTGAATACGCGGATTTACCTCAATAAAGTAAATACTTTGGTCTTCGTCAACCAAAAATTCTACCGTTCCGGCATTGCTGTAATTCACAGCTTTACCGATATCTAAGGCATATTTATATAGTTTATCTTTTACTTCTTGCGGCAAATGAATAGAAGGAGCAATTTCAATTACTTTTTGGTAACGGCGTTGCACAGAACAATCACGCTCAAACATGTGCACTAAATTTCCGTGTTTGTCACCTAGAATTTGAACTTCAATATGCTTCGGATTCTGAACGTATTTTTCTAAGAAAACAGTATCATCTCCAAAAGCACCTAACGCTTCTCTTTTTGATTCAGGATAAGCTTTTTTCAGCTCATCTCTGTTTTTGATCACACGCATTCCGCGTCCACCACCTCCTGAGGCAGCTTTTAGCATTACAGGGTAGCCAATTTTTTCAGCTTCTTCAATAGCTATTTCTACTGTTGTAAGGTCGTTTTTATTACTTTCAATAATTGGAATTCCGTTTTCAATGGCTACTTTTTTCGCCATTACTTTATCTCCCAAAGATTTTAAAACTGAAACATCTGGACCAATGAAAATTATTCCATTGTCTTCACACGCTTGAGCAAATGCTGCATTTTCTGATAGAAACCCATATCCAGGGTGAATAGCATCTATACCATTTTCTTTCGCAACCTGAATAATTTTGTTGATGTCAAGGTAAGGTTTGATAGGATCATCATCTTCACCAATTTGATAAGCTTCATCCGCTTTATATCGGTGCAAAGAATAACGGTCTTCAAATGTGTAAATTCCAACGGTTCTTAAGCCAATTTCTGTACATGATCGAAATATTCTAATCGCAATTTCTCCACGATTGGCAACAAGTACTTTTTTAATTTTCATCTAGTTATTTTTTGAGATTTTGGTGTGAAATACCTTACAATAGCGTTAATATCGCATTTTTTAGCTGATTTAATCCCCAAAATTGACTTTTTGTGATTTTTTATGGAGACAGCATCAGAAAACAAATGTTTGAAAAAAAGTCATTTCTCTAACGCCTAAAGCGTCATTTTTTTAATAGCTTTTCACTTTCTTATCCGTATCTTTTTTTATTAATTGGCTTATCTGGTTTCCCAAACAAAAGATTTAAACCAAAACTTAAATGCACATTTTTTGAATTTTGTGGAGCAATAAAACCAAGTATATTGTCTGAGGCAACAAAGAATTGAATAGGTCCACCTCGCAAAGAAACTCCAGCGCCAATACTTCCAAAAGATCTAGCATATTGTGAATAATTTATGGTTGCGCTTAACCAATTTTTTAATTGAATAGTTCCTGAAACAATTGCTGCGACACGATAATTTGATTTAATTATTTCATTATATAATGTAGCTCCAACTTTAAATTTTTCAGTTAACTCATAAGTCCCACCTAAATAAAAACGAGTAGCTAATCCTGTTCTGTAATTTTCGCTGCTTTCTTCTTGTGAAAAAACATCTTTTAAAGTGTCTTGCAATTGTTGAAAAACGGCTTCCGTTGAGTCTGTTAAAAATTGATTCAAATACACACCTTCAAATCTGTAATTGATTTCGTCAATTTCAAAAGTAGCATTTTCAGTTTTCCAAGTAATAAAACCTAAATCAAGTAAGCTCGCTGATACTTTTATTTTCTCTGTCAATTTGTAAGAAGCACCTAAATCGAAGGCCAGACCAAAGTTTTTAAAATTATAAGCGTTATCGGATGGCATATAATCGTCTGTTGCAAGCGTATCATAAAATGGCTTAATCCCAGAAGTGTTAATGATAGCAGAACCATCAAACGTTAGATCAAACGTAGTTTTATTGGTGTGTATTCCGAATTCGCTTTTTCGTGTGTTTACGTTAGCAATACCAGAAAGAATTTTCATTCTTACCCCAACATCAAGTTTATCATTTATTTCCCTATTGAAACCTAAAGCGTATTCCACATAAGAATTTAGGTTTATTCCTGTTCCATCAAAGCTTGCACGCTCACCCAAAAGTGATTTACCGTTTCCTTCTATAGCGATTGTAAATAGGTCTTTAGTATAGATAAAACTGGCATTTAATCGGTTGGTAATTCCAAAACTGAAATAGTTTTTATTTACTTTTATTCCGAAAGCAAAAATCTCGTTGTAAGATTCAAAAGTTAAGAAATTCTTATCCTTCATTTTACTAAGCGCTTTCTGCGGATCGATCTGTAAGGAATCGTCTTGAGGTCTTTCATTAAAAAGATTACTCAAGTTAAATCCGCTATTGGAAGCACCAAAACTGTGCATCGATAATCCAGGAATACTCACTGAAACCTTTGCAGAAGGTTTAAAAGCAGGATTAAAATAATGAGATTGGGCTGTGTTTTCGAGAGCATAAAATGTGTAATTCTTTTGTGCAATTGCATTTCCTCCAATGAATAAAGCTATAATCGTTATCCAAAGAAAATTAATATTTAAGTCTAAATTTTTCATAATTGGTGATTTAAATATTTATAAGTTAATTTTTCCTTGAACCTGAAGTCCTAATTTAAAATCTAAGGTATAGTCATCAAATAGTTTTATAACTTGTCCATTAGTCCCATCTAGCGTTTGAGCTACAGCATTTAAAAGAATATATTTTACACCAGAAAGAAGTAAAATTTGATCCTGAGTCAGATTAATATCAGTGATTTTTTTTATGCGCTGATTCACACGTCCATTATTATCTACCAAGGCTGGAGAAACAACAGATTCGGGTGTATTAAATGTTGAGAAAATAGGATTATAATTATCATCTAAAAATGTTATTTGAGACTTTAATTCTACAGGGAAACCGTTGTCTATATTTAATCTAAACATTACAGATTCCAACTGTGAAAGATCTTCATTAAAGTTAAAATCAACTGTATCTCTTAACTCAAATCCATAAGCTAAACCTTCCATAGGCAATTCAACCTCAGTTCGAATTTTCATTTGACTTTTTTCGGAGATAAAGTTTAATGGTGGAATATTTCCATCAGGATTCGATACTACATTGGCTGTATAAACAAAAAACTTCGGTACAGAAGAGACTATAGTTGATAAATTAGTTGTGTTTGTAGTATTCAAATCAAATTGAGAAAATGATGATTGTCCAATTGAAATAGCGCTAGGAATATCAAATACACTAGGAAATCCAGATAGAAAAATTTCATTTCCATTGTTGACATTAACAGTCTTTAAATTTGAAAAATTCATACGTATTGGAAAACCGAATGTGTTTTCTGCAAAAAACGTAATCTTAGGATCAATTAATTCAAAATATCCATTATTGGCATTTTGGAACAATCTTAAAAGAACTGAATCTCCGGAAATCCCTAAATTATTCTGACCGAAATATCCGTTCGCATTTTTAAAATCGAGATTACTAAAAGCAAATTCAATGTCTATATCCTCCGTTCCTGTTATTGGTTGACCAGTTCCGTTTATCGTTATAGATATCTCAGCATCGAGTTGATTAAAAGTGGTATTTCCTAAAGTAAAATCTCCAATCGCCTCTAAAAGATTAACCGAAGCATTGTCACTTTGTGGAACATTTCCAGAATAATTGAGTGAAACTGTAGTTGAAATTGGAATTCCGTTCTTTTTTAGTTCTGGAAAAGTAATAATGCATGTAATATCATGTGCTAAATCTGTAGAAACATTAATGTCTAGGTTTCCAGATTTGAAAGTAACTTGATGGAGCTCCGAAGTTCCAGCGTCAAAAACAAAGTTTTGATTGTTATTCGAAGTCACCGAACCGTTGAAAATAGGCGCAGGAATAGCATTCAAGTCAGTAGCATCAAGGTTTAAACTTTCATTCTCGTCTTGAATATTTAACAAAACTCCAGCATCAATCGTTAAAATTTCTCCTTTATAAACGAGCGCAATTGCACCAGTAT
Source organism: Brumimicrobium glaciale (assembly GCF_004152935.1). Classification (GTDB taxonomy): domain Bacteria; phylum Bacteroidota; class Bacteroidia; order Flavobacteriales_D; family Crocinitomicaceae; genus Brumimicrobium; species Brumimicrobium glaciale. Next base: position 424,952 of record NZ_SETE01000003.1, on the reverse strand, counting down.
TAGGATCTATTACAACTAAATCAGAACTGTCTTGAGAAGCCAAAATATCGTAGACACCGAAATTGGCATGTGCTACTGGAACAGCAAAGTTTGGATTCCAGCTGCCCTCAGCTATTTTGTCAAAACCAAATTTTTTACAGCTTGTAAAAAGGAAAAAGCAAGTAATGACTGCAATTAAAAGCTTAGATGTTAGATGTTGCATAAGTTTTGGTTTTAAATAAAATGTAATACAAAAATAGGGAATTATTTTGAAAAAGAATTTTAACTGTTTGAAGCTTAAAGTTTATGTAAGGTTTCTGCTTACATTGAGCTGTTCAATTTAATCAAAATCATTCACTCAAAGATGTATTTATTGGTAATTCACTAAAACAAAGTGTATCTTTTCCGCGGCTTTTAACACAGCGAAACATTTTTTTAATAACACTTTAAAGACAGAAAATAAAAACATGAGTATCAATTGGATTTTATTAATTATTGGAGGATTATTTGAAACGGGATTTGCCATTAGCTTAGGAAAAGCACAACAAACCTCAGGAAAAGAATTATGGATGTGGCTCATAGCTTTTGCAATTTGCGTGAGTGTGAGTATGTATTTACTTTTTAAAGCGATGGGTGGAGAAAACGCGATTCCTGTTGGCACAGCTTATGCTGTTTGGGGTGCAATTGGCGCCATCGGAACAGTAATCGCAGGTATTATTCTATTTAAAGAACCGGTTAGTTTTTGGAGATTATTCTTCCTGATGACATTGGTTATTTCTATTGTTGGATTGCAGGTTGTGAGTACTAAATAGAGAAGGTTTTGCAGGGGCTGTTCGTTAAGGACGGTTTGCAGGGGTGGTTAGGCAAAGTCGGTTGCAAACCGGACCTACACCAACCCTGTAGAACAGATTAATTAATCACTAACAATGGCATTCTCCTATTCCTAATCAATAAATCATTCGTCACACTTCCAATAAACAACGAAGCGATTTTGTTTCCACCTCTAGCAGAAACGACTATAATATCAAAATCACCCTTTTCTGCATGTTCTTCAATGGCTTCTACTACCGAGAATTCTTTTCTGTCCATATATTTGAAATCAATATCTTCTGTAAGTTTATAGCGTTTTTTGAACTGTTGAACTTTTTCTTTCAGTTGCTTTTTGGTTTTATCAATTGCTTTTTCAGTGTTGATATATGGAAAGAAAAATGATGGAATATTGTAAACATGCAAAGCTTCAATTTCACCTTTTGAGCTTGCTATTAAGATTTGTGTTTCTTCAAAAGAATTTGCTGAAGCTGAACTAAAATCTGTAGGGATCAATACTTTTTTTAGTTGATTTCTTGTTTTTTCTGGTACTAGTAAAACATTTGCGTCTAACATTCGCACAAGCTTTTGGTTCAATGCACCCGTTCCTTGCAATTCGTTTTTATTCCCTGTAATCATAATATCTATCTTATACTCTTTAGACAAATGTGTGAGAATACTTTCGGTGTAATCGTCTGCTGTGAGTAAAATAGTGTAAGGAATATCAGCTGTGTAATTTTCTTTTATTGATCTTTGTAATTCTTTATCAATGATATTTTCAATGGAAATTCCTTCTTCCAAAAAACTATCCTGTAGACTTTCTAATTTATATTGTTTAATGTTGTGCGTGAAGTAAATGTGTTCCGTTCCCCAAACCGAACACAAAAAACTCACGTAATTCAAGAGAATGGCATCCATTTTAGTTAGATCCATCGCTACCATTATTTTTAAATTCGAGTTTAAATTTATCTTTCTCCCCATTATTTTGAATCTATTTTAACGCAATTAATTATTAATACCTGTGATTTGTTTTACCTTATTTTAATCACTTAATGTTTGTGAATCATCTTTATCTTCCGGATCAATTTTATCTAAACTCCGTTCCTCTCGGTCTTTATTTACCAATTGAAGAATGTTTTGTTTGTAATCCTCCCGTTCAACGAGTTTTTCTTTTCTTTCAGCTTTATTGTAATCTTCTTTGACACCTGAATACAACGAAAAACACATGATGACCAATAGAATAGCGAAGGGAAGTCCAGAAATAGTGAAGACGGTTTGCAGGGCATTTAAACCACCACCGTACATTAAGACTGCCGCAATTAGTCCAGTTGCTACAGCCCAAATAACCCTTTGGTATTTAGGTGTTTTCAATTTCCCTCCTGATGTTATGCTGTCTACTACCAAAGCACCAGAATCTGCAGAAGTGATGATGAAGCTACTGATGAGAACAAGGCCAAGAACCTTTAATACCATTGCAATTGGAAACTTGTCAAAGAATACAAAAACAGCCGTAGAAATATCGTCTCCAACCGCAACAATCATGGCTGTATCACCCGAGAGAATATCGCGCATTGTTATTCCTCCAAAAGCACTAAACCATAAGAAAGTTACCAATGCAGGTAGAATGAGAACGCATAAAATAAATTCTTTGAAGGTTCTTCCTTTTGAAATTCGAGCGATAAAGGTTCCCACAAAAGGAGACCATGAAATCCACCAACCCCAATACATTATTGTTCGTGTTTTTTGCCAATCTGTTCCACGTAATGATTCTGTCCATGTTGACATATCTACAAAATTCACCAAATAACTACCCAAGTTTTGAATGTATGCACTTAAAATATATGTTGTTGGACCTAAAATAAGTACCAATAAAAATATGGCAGAAGCTACTCTAATATTGAGTTTGCTTAGCATTTGAACTCCCTTATTTACTCCACTAAATGCTGAAATTGTAGCTGCTAGAGTTACTGCTAGAATAATAATAATTTGATAGTACAGAGAACTTGGAATACCAAATACATGGGTTAAACCTGAGTTGATTTGTCCAACTCCAAAACCAATAGTTGTTGCCAATCCAAACAAGGTGGTAATCACGGCCATTATATCTATTAAATCTCCCATCCAACCGTAAATTTTATTTCCAAGAATAGGATAAAAAGCAGAACGTAATGTGAGCGGCATCTTTCGGTTGAAGGTAAAATAAGCGAGAGATAATCCGACTACCGAATAAATTGCCCAACCGTGAATTCCGTGGTGTAAAAATGAAAAGTTAATCGCTTCTTGTGCAATTAATACAGGATCTTCTCCAGCCAATCGTGGTGGATTAAGAAAGTCACGTACAGGATCTGCGATACTAAAAAGCACCAATCCGTTTCCAATTCCAGCGCTAAAAAGCATAGCAAACCAAGCCCAACGGCTAAATTCCGGTTTAGCTTTTCGTCCGCCAATGCGAATAGATCCGTATTTACTGAAAGCCATGTATAGGCAAAAAACAATGAATAAATTAACGGCTAAAGTATAAATCCATCCTCCGTGTTCAGAAACATAAGTTTGTGCAATTCCAAAATAATGGTCTGCCTGTTGTTCGAAAATAAGCGTAAATCCAACACTAAATATAATTACTGCGATTGTTGCAAAAAACACTGTTTTATTTACGACTAATCCTAAAAATGTTGAAGTACTGTCTTTTCTTGAGACTTTAATTGACATATATTATTGTTAATTTTTTTTGATCGCAGAATCTATCATAAATACATGAATTTTCCAAGTTTTTTAATGCTATTTGAATCAAATGGCTGGATTATGATAAAAATGAGTCCATTTGGAGCAAATAAGTGTTGCCAATTAAACTGTGGGTAATGTGCTTCAATATCTATGGTTTAAAAATTGTCATTCTGAAAAAAGGGTCCAATACCAAAAAATATGTTTATTTTGTTTTCTGAAATCTTCTTAACTCAAAGAATTTCAAAACTATTATAAATGCAAGAATTATTTAACGGATTAACAGTTTACGCACAAACGTATTGGATTATTGCCATTATTGGTTCTTTAATATTTGGTATTTTGTTGGTGATGACTTTCGTTGGCGGAGGCATGGATAGTGATATGTTAGCAGATAGCACAGACTTTGAAACAGATGATGGAGGTGTTGGATTTGAGTTTTTTACTTTCAAAAACCTAATTGCCTTCTTTACTATTTTTGGTTGGACAGGCGTAGTTTGTAACGATTTAAATCTTTCTAATGGTGTCGTTTTATTGATTTCTGTCATTGCTGGTTTATTAATGATGCTTGTTACTTCTTCAATGTTTTACTTTATGAGCCGACTTGCAGAAGATGGTACTCTGAAAATTAAAAATGCAATTGGTACTGTTGGAGAAGTGTATTTACCTATTGGGCCTCATCGTTCCAAAACAGGAAAAATTCAAATTAGTGTACAAGGTTCATTTCGAGAATTGGACGCTCTTACTGACGAGGATAATGTATTGTCCACAGGTACTGTCATTAAAGTCGTTGGCGTCGTGAGTGCTGAAATATTACTGGTAGAAACTCTTTCAAAAATCAAATAAAAATGAATTTATTAATTGCACAAGTTGAAATCTTTAGCGGGATTTATTTAGTCGCCGCTGTTGTATTGATCTTATTTGTTTTCCTGTTTTCTATGATGCGCAGGTACAAACGTTGTCCTTCTGATAGCATTTTAGTTGTTTACGGAAAAACCGGCGGAGGTCAATCAGCGAAATGTATCCATGGTGGAGCCGCATTTATTTGGCCAATTATTCAAGATTACGAATTCTTGGACCTGACTCCAATGTCTATTGAGGTGAATTTAACCAAAGCATTGAGTAAGCAAAATATTCGTGTGAATGTACCTTCAAGATTTACAATTGGTATTTCTACTGAGCCGAGTATAATGCAAAATGCAGCTGAAAGACTTTTAGGATTGACTTTAGATGCTGTTAAAGATTTAGCACAAGAAATTATCTTCGGTCAATTACGTATGGTCGTTGCATCAATGGATATTGAAGAAATCAATTCTGACAGAGATCAATTTTTATCTCACATTACAATTGGTGTTGAATCTGAATTAAAGAAAGTTGGATTGAAATTAATCAACGTGAATATTACAGATATTCATGATGAGTCAGGATATATTGAGGCTTTAGGAAAAGAAGCTGCAGCCAAAGCAATTAACGATGCTAAAATTTCCGTATCTCAGAAAGTGAGAGATGGTGCAATTGGTGAGGCACAAGCAATGCAAGATCAACGAATTCAAGTAGCGGCGGCAAATGCGCATGCTGTCGAAGGAGAAAATACTGCAAAAATCCAAGTAGCAAATTCTGATGCTGATAGAAGAGCGCGAGAAGCGGAAGCGGAAAAAATCGCAAATGCTTCTGAGAAAGTTCAAGCAGCACAAGCATTAGAGGAAGCTTATGCAGCGGAGAAAATCGCTGAAGAAGCCAGAGCAAAACGAAAGGAAGCTGAGCAAGGAGCAGATATTATCGTTCCAGCAAGAATTTCTAAACAGAAAATTGAAATTGATGCAGAGGCACTGGCAGAACAAATCAGAAGAATTGCAAAAGGTGAAGCGGATGCAATATTCTTAAAGAAAGAAGCAGAAGCTAAAGGACTTTATGAAATACTAACTAAGCAAGCACAAGGTTTAGATATGATTGTAAAAGCAGCTGGGAACAACTCAAAAGATGCTGTTCTGTTATTAATTGCAGATAAATTACCTGAATTAGTTAAAACACAAGCTGAGGCGATTAAAAATATCAAAATTGACAAAATTACTGTTTGGGAAAATGGTGGAGGAAAAGATGGAAAAACAGCTACTTCTAACTTTATTTCGGGAATGTATAAAGCTGTTCCGCCATTACAGGAAATGTTTAATATGGCGGGAATGCAATTACCGAACTACTTAAAAGGTGAAGAATTGGAAGACGCTGATGATAATTCAAACAAGAAGGCTGATGTTAAAGATGATAAACCAAAAGGAGATACTTCTAAATAATAGACTATAATTTTACATTTCAAAACCTCGTCAATTGGCGAGGTTTTATTATTTCACATTATCACAAATCATGACAGAACTCGAAAAATATATTGAAGCCAGTTTTGGAATTCTCGAAAAAGAGGATTTAAACAAAATCAGTAAGCTTTTTGAATATTCTGAGCTTAAAAAGGGTGATTTTCTATTAGAATCAGGTAAAAAGTGTAATAAACTCAGTTTTGTTCAATCTGGATTATTACGCATGTTCGCATTAGTGGATGGAAATGAAGTGACGCAATGGATCTCCACAAAAGGATATTTTTCAACTGATTTGGCGAGTTTTATTTATGAGGAATCTTCTCGACTCTCTATTCAAGCTTTGGTAGACACAGAAGTGTTTTCTATTACCAAAGAAAATTATGATAAAATTGGAGAAATTGTTTCCCAATGGCACTCCTTGGAAAAGCAGTTTTTGATTAATTGTTTCATCACTTTAGAAGACCGTGTTTTTAGTCATTTATCAATGTCGGCAGAACAGAGGTATAAAATGTTTTTTGAATCAAATAAAGCGTTATTTAATGAAGTTCCGCTGCAATATATTGCTTCGATGTTAGGAATGACACCAGAGACTTTCAGTAGAATTAGAAAAAAACAACTTTTATAAATTCGGCTTAACTCTAACAATCAATACTTTTTATTGGTCTCAGAAATAGTTAAAACTATGCTCCCGATAAGCCATCGGGATTAGTGCAGTTGGTTTTGGCTTCTAAAAATTTTCATATCAAACAATAGATTTTAGAGGTTAGACAAAAGACAAAAGACTGAAAAATGTCTAATGTCTAACCTCTAAAATCTAACCTCTAAATATTTAGTAGAATTAGAAAAAAAACAACTTTATAAATTTGGCTTAATTCTAACAATCAATACTTTTTATTGGTCTCAGAAATAGTTAAAACTATGCTCCCGATAAGCCATCGGGATTAGTGCAGCTAGCTTTAGCTTCTAAAATTTTCATTTCAAAAAATAGATTTTAGAAGTTAGACGAAAGACAGAAGACTAAAAATGTCTAATGTCTAACCTCTAAAATCTAAATGTCTTCATATTTGTCAAGAGGAAAGTTACTATCCTTCCAGATCTTTGTGATGTAATAAATAAAAACAAAATCAAATGACAAAAGAGATTAAAACAGAGATTGTAATTAATTCAAGTAAAGAGAGAATCTGGGAAGTACTTACTAATTTTAAAGAATATCCTGTTTGGAACCCTTTTATTCAATCGATCACTGGAAAAATTGAAATAGGAGAAAAGCTAAAAGTGAAAATAGTTCCACCTAATTCAAAGGGAATGATTTTTAATCCTACAGTTTTGGCGCTAGAAAAAGGTACAAAACTCTGTTGGTTGTGACATTTTTTATTTAGAGGATTATTTGATTGAACACATCAGTTTGAACTAATTGACAATGGAGGTGGATCCACAACTTTCTTACATAGTGAGGTTTTTAAAGGTTTTTTATTGCTTTTTTTTGGTAAAAACTTCGAATTAAACACAAAAAACGGATTTGTCTTAATGAATGAAAAACTTAAAAAGAAATTAGAAAACAACGATTAGCTTTAAAAAACGATTAGCTTTGTTAACAATTTATGTGCTTTTTGTACATTATAGCAATGCTAAGCTATACTAAACTAACTCTTACAATTATGAATCAGACGATAACCCCTCGTGAAAGCGATCGCTTAATCAAAACACTTAAAGAAAGATTTGAAAAAAATTTAATGAGACACGAGTCATTAAAATGGGAGAATATATTAGAAAAATTAAAGTCATATCCAGAAAAACTGTGGTCTCTTCATAAAATGGAGGAAACAGGCGGTGAACCTGATGTGATTGATTATGATTCCCAAACAGATACCTACTATTTTTACGACTGTTCAATTGAAAGCCCAAAAGGACGCAGAAGCTTATGTTATGACAAGGAAGCATGGCTTTCTAGACCTAAAGCAAAACCTAAAAATAATATTGTAGATGTTGCCGAAGAGATGGGAATTGATATCCTTGACCATATCGGATACAGGAGACTTCAAGAATTTGGGACCTTCGATTCCAAAACTTCTAGTTGGTTAAAAACACCTGAGAGAATAAGAAAACTAGGGGGTGCGATTTTTGGTGACTATAGATATGATGAAGTTTTTATCTATCACAACAGTGCAATATCTTATTATATTTCTAGGGGATTTAGAGGAGTTTTGAAGTTATAGAAGACGCTTGATTATCTCTTTTAATTATCATTTTTTGAATGAATAGATTACTTGGGATGGTAATTAATGCACCTTCTTTATTTCTAACTGTAACAAAGAAAATACCCACATCGCTAATTCTCCCTAGAACAGGGTGATCTACATCAAATATTTCAATTTCGTCACCAATTTTTGCGGGGTGATTGAAGAAAATAATCAACGTAGCAGTAATGTTTGATATAATAGACCATTGCGCGAAAAAAGCAATTCCTAATACAGTAAGTAGTGAGGTAATGAAGAACATTAGTTCTGATTGTTCAACTCCCCAGATGAGCAATAGAAAAGTTAAGGTTATTGTAATCAACATCAGTTGAATGATTTTCTTAATGATCTTTACACGTGTCTTTGATTTTGAGAATTTTAATGCTGCTTTATTCGTTGCTTTTTTTGTGATATACTTTAAAATAAAGTAAGCAACAAGAAGAACAATAGTTTCAATAATATGTAAAGTATATAATTCCATTTTTGATCATTTATTAAAAACAAAGGTAATTTATTTAAACGAATCAAAACAAAAAAGTCACTCCCAAAGGAGTGACTTTTTATTAAAAACACTACTACTAATTATAATTCACTACTATTATATCTTATTCTTTAGGCTTGACCATCCGCCGCCATTGTAAACTTCAAAACCCGCATTTTTTAAAATGTTTTTAGCACTTCCACTACGCATTCCTGACATACAACAGGTGATGATTACTTGGTCCTTTTTTAAACCTTTCATTTTGCTATTTAACTCTTGTAAAGGAATGTTTTTAGAACCTTTGATATGGCCGCTTTTGAATTCTCCTGGGTTACGCACATCAAGGATGAGCGCTCCATTTTTCTTCAATTCAGCTAAATCAACTTTAGGTCCTCCTCCAAACAATCTACTTAAAAATCCCATAACTATTATTGTTGTGCCATTTGATAATTTACTTCCATCCAGCCACCGCCGTTTTCACATTCGATGCCATTTGCTTTTAAAAACTGAACTGCTTGTCCACTTCTATTTCCTGATGCACAACAAAGAATAGGGTTATCCATCGCCTTAAATTCATCTAAACGATCAGGAACCTCTTGCAAAGGAATATTTATGCTTCCTGCAACATTTCCACCCATGAATTCCATTTCTGAACGTACGTCTATAACCTTTCTATTATTGCTCATTGTTTTTGTTTTAAGTTTCAATTACAGTGCAAATTTACAAACAGATGAGCGTTTTCACCGTTACATTTGTCACATAAAATATTGAGGGACGAAATTAATGAATAATCTTAAATACTGTCTTATACTCCCGAGAGTTGTTCTGGATGTATAATACAGTATTTAAATTATGCTAAACTCTTTATTATAGTTTACAGTCACAGAGTGACGACATATTAATAGGAATGGACGTGAGTCCATCCGATAGAACCACACAAATCTATAATCCCAAAAAAAAACCGACGTAATTGCATGCAATTACGTCGGTTTTTTTTTGGGATTATTTTATCACTATTTTTTATACCAAGGATTTACATTCTTGGCTATTAATGTGTCGCTCCTGTGGAGCTGATTAATTTATCATCTTAAAATTCACATACTTCTCTAATACTTCTGGAATTTCAATTCCTTCTGGCGTTTGATAATTCTCAAGCAACGCAGCCAAAATTCTTGGTAATGCCAAAGCACTTCCATTTAAAGTGTGACACAATTGTGTTTTCTTACTTTCATTTCTGAAACGCAATTTTAAACGGTTGGCTTGGAAAGTTTCGAATAATGAAACAGAACTCACTTCTAACCATTTTTCTTGTGCTGCTGAAAATACTTCAAAATCATAAGTGATAGCAGATGTAAATCCTAAATCACCACCACAAAGACGTAAAACACGGTATTGTAAACCTAGTTTTTCAAGTAAACCTTTTACGTGGTTTACCATTTCTTCCAATGCTTTTTCAGAACGGTCTGGATGCTCAATACGCACCAATTCAACTTTATCAAATTGATGTAAACGATTTAATCCACGCACATCACTTCCATAAGATCCAGCTTCCCTTCTAAAGTTTGGCGTGTATCCTGTCATTTTGATTGAGAAATTTTCATCTGGAAGAATGACATCTCGGTAAATATTCGTTAAAGGAACTTCAGAGGTAGGAATCAAATACAAATTGTCCTTTGCATCATGATACATTTGACCTTCTTTGTCTGGCAATTGTCCAGTGCCAATTCCACTTGCTTCGTTCACCATTAATGGCGGAATATATTCAGTATAACCTGCTTTATCTGCTTCAGCTAAAAAGAAGTTAATTAAAGCACGTTGAATTTTCGCTCCTTTTCCTTTATAGAATGGAAATCCTGCTCCTGTAACTTTAACACCCAACTCAAAGTCGATGATGTCATATTTTTTAGCCAATTCCCAATGCGGTAATGGTGTTCCAGAAAACTGAACTTTTTGTCCTACTTCTTCAACTGTTATGTTATCATTTTCAGATTTGCCTGAAGGAACTATTGCCAATGGAACGTTAGGAACTTCGTAAAGTAATACCTGAATTTTATCCTCTAATTGACTTACTTCATCCTTGAGCGTTTGCTCTTGTTTTTTAAGTTTAGCAGTTTGTTCTTTGGCAGCATTCGCTTCCTCTGTTTTTCCTGCTCCCATTAGTTTTCCAATCTCTTTTGAGATTTTATTACTGTCGGATTGAACTGATTCTAATTCAGATTTTTTAGCACGCCATGACTCATCAAGTGATGTTATTTCGTTTAATTGTGGGCTAAAATCTACGCCTCGTTTTTTCAATCCTTCAATTAGGATATCTTTCTCTGCTCTAATCCTTGTAATTTCCAACATAATGTATCATTTTAGAAAGCGCAAATTTAATAGTTATTGATTGAATATTGCTGTCTTGGTTGAGATTTCTTTTTTGGAAAACTATATAATTGAAAAGGTATGATAAAAATTGATTATTACTTTTCAAAAACAAGTGTATTCTTTGTATACATCCTAATGAACTGGTAATAAATGCTTGTTTTTTGAGAGTTGTCTTGTTTTTGTCCCACGACTAATAAAATTCCAGAAATAATCTTTTTATATTTGAATGATTATGTGCTTTAACGCTTAATTTTCGCCTTTAACTTGATGTTAAATTTCTATTTTCAAATTATTTTATGAAAGCTCATTTCAAAAATATATTTATACAATTGGGTATGTTCGCTATTTTTATAGTTCATGCACAAACCCAATGCACTCAATTTACTGGTCCAGACCTTGGAAACGACACCATACTTTGTCCAAACAATACCTTACAATTTGATTTATCGGGTTTAACAAATAATCCTTCAATTACTTGGGATAATGGATCAAATTCAGCTACAAGGACAGTTTCAGCAACTGGGATTTATTTCGTTGAAGTAAAATATTTATCTACTAACTTGGTGATAAATGGTGATTTTTCACAGGGAAACACAAGCTTTCTAACAGATTATATTGTGGGTACAGGTGGTTCTTGGGGAATTTTGTCAAATCCTGGAACTTATGCCATCAATACCTCACCCAGCAATGTGCACAATAATTTTAGCTTTTGTGGAGACCATACAACAGGAGTTGGAAGTATGATGATTGTGAATGGAGCAAATATTCCCGGAACGAGTGTTTGGTGTCAAACAGTAAATGTCTCTCCAAATACTGATTATGAATTTAGTACTTGGGTAGCCAATGCTTTGAATGATCTAAATGTTGCGCAACTTCAATTTACCATAAATGGGGTGAATATAGGAATACCTTTTGCTGCCTCTCCGACTGCATGTACATGGAATCAGTTTTTTGAAATTTGGAATTCTGGAACAGCAACAACGGCTGAAATTTGTATTACCAATTTGAATAGTACTGGTGGTGGAAATGACTTTTCACTTGATGATATTTCATTTTCTCCGATTTGTGTTTTTAATGATACCATTGATGTTACTTATAATTCGAGTCCAGTATTTTCTCTACCAACTATTTTAAATGACTGTGAAGGAGAAATTTTAACCTTGAATGCAGAAAACCCTGGTTTTGATTATGAGTGGATTACAAATGAAACCACCCAAACAATTCAAGTAGATACTTCTGGAACTTTTACAGTGACTGTTTCTGATGACGGTTATTGTGATGAACAACAAGATTTTATTGTCACTTTTCACACGCCTCCAGACGCTGGAATGGATGACTCGTTTTCTTTTTGTGATACGGATCTAAATGTTGATCTATTTAGTTTATTAGATCCTTCAATTTCTACATCAGGAGCATGGTATACTGAACTTGGGATATTGATAAATGGCGGACAATTAGATATTAGCCAATTGTTAGGGGTTAATAATTATGACTATGTCTTAACCAGTACATTTTGTCCATCAGATACTGCTGTTTTTGAACTGGACATTAAGGTTTTTAAAAGCGCAGGAAATGATATTTCTGAACGTTTTTGTAGTGATGGAACAACAAACTTAAATAACTTTTTAACCGTCAATAATGCTGGTGTTTGGTCCTCTTTGGATGGGTTGCCAAATTCAATATTTAATCCTTCATCTGGAATTTTACAGTTAGATAATTTATCGAAAAATAGCTATAATTTCCAATTTGTGGTCAGCAATGATTTTCCGTGTGAAGCAGATACAGCATTTGTAAGTATAGAGTTAAGTGAAATAGCAGATATTCAATTCTCTGCTAATTTATATGAAGGTTGTAGTCCATTAACTGTTGATTTTACGGATTTAACAGTTGTGAATGGAAGCACAGATTATACTTGGTTTGTTGATGGAAACCAAGTGGGAGTGAACAACACCATGAGTTATACTTTTGAAGAAGTGAAATGTTATAACATCGGTTTAAGAATTGTAACAGACAATTTTTGTACCTCAAGTTTGACAGAAAACAAGCTTATCTGTATTAACCCAGATCCTGTTGCGGCTTTTGATTTTAAACCAAAAAGTATATTTTCTGATAACCCTGTAGTTAATTTTGAAAATCAATCAGAGTTGAACGCTCAAAATCAATGGAATTTTGATGGATTAGGTCAAAGCACAGAAGCTCATCCAATTTTCACTTTCCCGTTTGGTAAAGAAAGCAACTATGAGGTTAAGTTAATCGTTACTTCGGATAAAGGCTGTATTGACTCAACAACGAGAATTGTTCCAGTAAAAGACCAAACAATTTTTTATGTGCCCAATGCTTTTACGCCAAATGGTGATGACAATAACAATGTTTTTCTTCCAATAATGACTGTCGGAGTAGATCCGCAGCAGTATAAGTTTGAAGTATATAATCGTTGGGGAGAAAAAATATTTGAATCAAATGATTACAGTGTAGGTTGGGATGGAACTTATGGGAGTCAAATAGTAAAAGCAGGTATGTATTCTTGGAAGATAACTTTCAATGAATTAAAAAATGAAAATGTAGTTATAAAGACGGGGACTGTTGTTTTGATAAGATAGAAACCAATTGATCATTTATAATTGTCAATTACGAATTCGGTGATTTTTTACAAGGACTTACTTTTTAGTTTCAATATTTTAGATAACTTTCAGAAGTTACGAATCTGCATTTTGAATTTATTGATAAAGCTTTAATTCAATTGTTTAATTAAAAAGTTGGGAATTCGTAATTGACTATCAATTTTACATGAAAAAAGAGATGAGGTTTTGAGGCAAAAAAGATTATTATTGATATTGTTCTATATCTTTTATTTGGTATCCAATTCACATGCAATTACGCAAGAAAGTGAAGAAATCACCAATTTATCAGCTTTAGAAAAGACTGAACAACCAAGTATTCATAAAGAGAAAGAACTTTTAGACTTCATAAAAGTAGGAAACAAAGATGTCTTTGAAAGTAATAACGCATACGTAAGTTTCATTACTAAAAAAGCAGCATTATTTAAAGGTTCAAACACCATCGTTTATGCAGAAATTTGTTTTGAAATAGCCAAGAAACTCACTAAGGACAATGAACCTTATCAAGCTTATGAGTATTTAGATGTTGTGAGTAATATTTTAAAAGAGAACGATATTTCAGAAATTTCTTTTGCAGCTGAGTTTTATGAAATGAAAGGAACTTATTTCTATGATTTTAGAAGATATGAGGAATCAAGGATATTACTTTTAAAAGCTTTAAAACAACAGAAAGAAGAGAGTACTTTGAAAATTAGTATGATTAATACGTTGGGATTAATTCACAAAAAATTAGGTGATATTGACTCTTCGATTTATTATTTCAATAAAGGTTTAAAGCTAGCAACGAAGATAGATAACAATGAATGGATTGGTATAATCAATGGGAACTTGGGGTTCATCTACTATCTCAATGGAGATTTAATCAGTGCAAGAAAATGTTTGATTTTAGATAAAGAATTAAGTCTGAAAAACGAGCAAACAGAAAGCGCCTTAAATGCCCTTGCGCTACTTATAGAAATAGAGTTAAATGGAGGGCGTTTTGATTTGGTTGAAACTTATATGAAAACCCTTGATTCTTTGATTCCTCAAGTGACTGACTATTATTCGGTAATGCGCTATCATTATATAAAAACAATTTACTGGGAACATCTTAAAGAGTATAAATTGGCTTATGAATCTTATCAACAAAGTGTTTTATATAAAGATTCATCAGGAAGGGAATACGATCAATTGAATCTTCAAAACATGATTTTTCAAATAAAATTTCAGAAAAACAGAAATGAGTCTGAATTATTAATTGAAAAAGAGAAACGAACAGGTCAACTCTATTATGGAATTGCAATTATATTATCTGTGATCATTTTAGCTTGTATTTACATCATTTATTTGATGCGAAAAAGGAAAATTTATGAGCATAAAATTTTAGAATTAGAAAAAGAAAAAATACGAACAGAGCTTAAAAAGAACGAGGAAGAGTTGAATAAGATTTTAGAAAACTTAGTTGTGAAAAACGATATTATTGACACCTTAAATCAGGAGATTAATAAAAGAGAAGTATCGGATGAAAATCTCACTTTGCAAAAAGAGAAAGAAGTTATATATGAGAAAATCAACACTTTTACATTACTGACAGAGAATGATTTATTGGAGTTTAAGCATTTATTCGATAAAATACATCCTAGTTTTTATGATTCTTTGATACAAAAACAGGATGATTTAACAAATTCTGAGACAAGATTGGCTATGCTAATCAAGTTGAATCTTTCAAGTCTTGAAATGTCTAGAATTTTAGGAATATCTCAAGATTCAGTGCGGAAATCTAATTTAAGACTTAGAAAAAAACTCTCGATAGAGTCTCAAAAGGAATTAATTCAATTTATAAAAACCGTTTAATCCAACTCAATCTTTAAGAACTGAAAGGTATAGTTGATTTTTAATTCCTAGTTGTCTTGTTTTTGTCTCGCTAAATTTTCGATATATAAAAGCGCTGTAGTTATTTTTGGTTTAATATTAATTATTAAACACGCAATATGAAACTTAAACATTATTCACTCATCATTTTTATTTCAGCGCTCTTTTTTAATAGTGCTCAATCACAAGTTTATGAAACCTCTCTGGATCAAGGAACAGGTCAGAACGCCAATATTCCAGTATATTCATATTATGGCTATAGTTATAGTCAAAGTATTTACTTAGCCTCAGAATTTTTACCCGCAGTTCAAGGTGTTCCCACTGAAATAAGTAAATTAAGTTTTTTAAATGTGTCGGGAAACGTTGTTAGCACTGATAATTGGACAATTTTAATTGGACAAACGAGTAAAACAGCTTTTCAAGATGGAAATGATTGGGAAGCTTTTGCTAATCTAGAAACGCTTTATAACGGAACGGTTACTGCAAATGGTGCAAATGGATGGATGGAAATAGAATTAGATTCTACTTTTTTATGGGATGGTGTTTCTAATATTGTAGTAGGAGTCCGTGATCAGTCTCCTGGTTATACCGGCAGCCAAATTCAATGGGGTACATACCCTGTTACAGGAAATCGTTCTATGAGAACCTATAATGATTTTAACATTCCAAGTTTACAAACTCCACCGGTGGCACAAAATTTATATCAAAGTGTACCAAAAATTAAATTTCAACACATCAATTATGTTGACTGTCAAAGTCAAGCTTTTACAGGACCTTATAACATGACATTAGCACAATCTTCGCTTTGTGATAATGAGTTGTTTAATGGAACTTTTGATGAATTGTTTTATGTGAATGGATTAGTATATCAATGGCAAAAACTAGACAATGGTAATTGGGTTGATTTCGCAAATTCAGATTCAACATATTACGAGTCTAGTTTGGCTCAAACGACTGATATTAGAGTAAAAGCAACATGTTTAGCTAATAATACTGAAATCCTAACAGGAGTGGAGACAATAACAGTTAGTTCTGCGCCACCTTTAACCGTGAATTTTCAAGATATCGCATTCTGTGGAGGTAATCCTGCTGCTATAATGGCTAGTGGTGCAAATACATATTCTTGGTCACCAAGTGCTGGATTATCAAATTCTAATACTGCAATTGTTACTGCTTCTCCTACTGATGTTACAACGTATGAAGTGACAGGAACTTCAATAAACGGATGTACAGCCGTTGAAACAGTAATAGTAAGTCCTATTGATAAAGTAATTACAGATTTCACTTACAATGCGAGTGGTTTATGCAGTGCTCCAGCGATTATTAATTTTGAAGTTATAAATCTACCAAGTTTAGCAGGTACAGCTGCTTGGGAATATACTTTCTTGGATGAAAACAACGTTACATTAGCTGCTTGGGGTACTACTAATACTTATGCAATTAATGCTCCAGTAGATTCAGTTTATAAAATCAAATATAAAATCAGATCAACTGAGTGTTCTTCTGTTGAAAATGAATCTACGGTTAAAACTATAACTGTTGGTTTCGGTACAGAAGTAAATGTAGTAGATTACAACTGTGTAAATTTAGGTGGATCAATTCAAGCAAATAATGATTTCGGTCAAAGTACTGGTTCAATAATTTTCGAAAATGATTTTTCTGATCCTTCTAATACAGCTGACCTTGTTGTTGTAGGAAACACAAGTTTGACAAATGGAATGGCTGTAATTACACCTTCTGCAACTGGAAATAATGGATCTTTGGTTATTTCACCAACGAATCAAGTTTTAGGAAGTGATAATTCAATGCAAATCTCTTTTGACCTGACTGTTGATTTACCAATTAACACATACGGAACAGGTGGAGCAGATGGTATTGCTTATTCTTTTGCAGATGACATTAATGTTTCGAACAGTAACATAAATAATGGACGTGGTTCTAAATTAAGATTGAGCTTTGACTCTGCGGATAACGGCTCGAATTCAGCAGGTGTTTATTTAGTTTATGGAAAACAAAATACTAATGCTCCTGCTCCTGGAGATCTGACTACATTAGCTTATAATGCTGACCTGAGTAGTTGGAAAAATCAAGCTGATGTTCCTGTTGATATTAGTATTGAAAATGGCGCACTTTCTTTGATGGTGAATGGTGTTCTTATTTTTGATAATGTTGCATTGCCTGCTGCTTATATAACTGAAGATGTTAGCAATTGGAAACATTGTTTTAGTGCTCAAACGGGTGGTGATGCAAATAGACATGCGCTTAAAAACTTAAAAATCTCTGCTGGACAATATGAGTTTGGTATTACAACATCTTCAACAAATCAACCAACAAAATGGCAAGCGGGTAAAGAATTTGATAGTTTAGCTCCTGGAACTTACTATTTGTGGATGAGAAAGGATTCTACAAGTAACTGTCAGAAAATGGTTCAGACTATTGTTTTAAATAACACTAATCCAATTGTAGACTTAGGAGGTGATTATACAATTTGTGAAGGTGATTCTGTAGTTTTAGATGCTGGAAATGTAACTTCAACTTATGTATGGAATGGAACAAGTGTTGTAACGCAAACTTATGCTGTTAATCAGTCAGGTGCTTATGTTGTTCAAGTTACCGATACGTTAGGATGTACAGGTTTGGGTTCAACAATTGTTACTGTAAATGACGTTCCAAATGTGGGAATGTTAGAAGTAGTTTATCACCCATCTGGAGTTACGTTATTCAATGTTCAAAATGCTCAAAATGGGTATGCTTATGCTTGGGACTTTGGAGATGGAAATACCGATTCAAATACATCAGGAAACATAAGTCATATTTACGATGATAAAGGAGTGTATACAGCTACAGTTGTTGTTTCAAACGATTGTGGAGATACAACCATTACAAATTCAGTGAATATTACGACAACTGTTGGTCTAACAGATGAAAACAGCGAAGAAGCTTTGAGAATTTATCCTAATCCAAGTAGCGATTTTATCACTATCGAATTAGGGAATACTGCTAAAGCAAATGTTGTAATATTTGATGTAAACGGAAAAGTTGTTTCTGATTTAGGAGAAATTAATTCAACTGTGAAAATAGATGTAAACAATTGGAGTAAAGGTGTATTCTTTGCTCATATTACAGATGCAAATAAAACTGAAGTTGTAAAACTGATTGTTCAATAAATTTTTTAAAAGTGGTGGATGCATTTCATCCATCACTTTTTTTATACCTTAGATTATGAAACTAAAGCTGATTATGTTTATCGAGATGCCTTTACTTTCAATAGTTTAAACTGTTCTTTATTAGTTAGAATTTGGCATATTAATGTGAAAAGCAAAACAACTATTTAGCCTTTCATCTCGTCTAACAATAACTATTAAATTAATTTTAATAACCAGATATTTTAAAAATTATGAAATCAATATTCCTTTTAGTCGCCCTATTGTTTTGTGTTTTTACACTGCAAGCCCAAAGTCCTTGTAACATTAACTTCTCTATCGGAAATGATTCAACATTACTTTGTGGTCAAACGTATACACTTCAAGCCAATCAAGGACTAGATAGTTATGCTTGGAGTACAGGATCTTCTCAATCTTCTATTACAGTTTCTACATCAGGAACGTATAGCTGTTTTGCGACTGATTTGGGACCAGAAATAGTAGTAAATGGAGATTTTTCAGCAGGAAATACTGGTTTTACAACTGGTTATACACTTGGTGTTCCAGGCGGTACTTATGGATTGCTTTCAAATCCTGGTACTTATGCCATAACTACTTCTCCAAGCAATGCTCACAATAACTTTAGCTCTTGTCCAGACCATACTACCGGAACTGGAAATATGATGGTTGTTAACGGTGCTGATATTCCAGGAACAAATGTTTGGTGTCAGACTGTAAATGTCTCCCCCAATACGAACTATCAGTTTAGTACTTGGGCAGCCAATGCTTTAAATGATCCAAATGTTGCACAACTTCAATTTTCTATAAACGGAACCACATTAGGAACACCATTTTCAACGGCAACGAATGCATGTACATGGAATCAATTTTTTGAAGTATGGAATTCCGGAGCCAATACATCAATTGATATTTGTATTACTAATTTGAATAGTTCTGGAGGTGGAAATGACTTTTCAATTGATGATATCTCTTTTCGACCAGTTTGTACTTATACTGATCAAGTTACTGTTACAATTCCACCAAACCCTGTAATTCAAGTGAATTCAGCACAAACCATTTGTGAGGGAGATAATGTTGATATTACAGCAAGTTCTGTGTCTTCAAATATGACTTATACTTGGACGCCAGGTGGAGCAGGAGCTACAATTAATGTTTCTCCAAACGCAACAACGTCTTATACTGTAGTGGGAGAAGATGCAAACGGTTGTATATCGAACACAGGAACGGTTGTCGTAAATGTTAATCCTTTACCGGTTCTTACATTTGAAGGTGATTCGGTTATATGTGAGGGTACAGCAGGATTAATTAAAGTTATTTCTTCAATTCCACAAACAGATTTTTTATGGACGAATAATAATTTAACACTAGCTACAATTACAGTTGCGCCAAGTACAACAACAATTTATGAAGTAACAGCAACTAGTCCACAAGGATGTGTAGCAACAGCTGAATTTGAAATGACTGTACTGGAGGAATTAGAAGTTGAAATTGAAGGAAATACCGTTTTTTGTGAAGGCGACCAAAACAGTTTACAAGCCATCTCTAATCTAACTGAAACTGATTTTTTATGGTTACCAAGAAACGAAACAACTCCAGTTTTAAGTACTACCATTGCTGATATTGGCTGGGTATATCTTGAAGGAACACATCCAGTTTGTGGAACGGAAATAGATTCCATTCAACTCGTTTTAGGCGAAAAGCCACTTGTTTCTTTACCAGACAGTGTTAACTTATGCTTAGGTGATGAAGCAAACTTAGTGGCTGTTTCATCGATTCCCAATTCTGAATTCACATGGTTTCCAAATAATTTGATTGGGGCGAGTCAGATGTTGTCACCTTCAGAATCTAGCTACTTTTATGTACAAGCAAATGTTGGAGGATGTAAATCAGATTTAGATTCTGTTTTTATCTCAGTGAATCCCAATTGTGATGTTGAAGTACCCAACGTTTTTACACCAAATTCTGATGGTATTAACGATTACTTTAAACTGATCTCTTTCGAAGGAATTCAACAACTAGAATGTGTGATCGTAAATCGCTGGGGAAATTTAGTTCGTGAATTCGATACTCCTGATTTCAAATGGGATGGAACAGATAAAAAAGGCAATAAAATTACCAACGGAACATTTTTCTATGTCATAAAAGCCAAAACTATTACTGGCGAAGATGTTGATAAATCTGGATTCGTTCAGTTAATTGACAATTGATAATTTTGGGCTACTGATAAAATCATTGATATTGTTTCTCATTGGATTGCTGAGTTAAGCCGCTAATTGCTTACAACTATAAGATTGAGGAGTCTCTTCTTATATGGCAAAAGCTTGATTCGAAGCACTTCCCTCTTTGGAGAGGGACTGAGGGAGAGGATTTTTTAATCCACGTTTTTCAACCCAAACCCATCATAGTCGTGTCATCCTTCAGTTGGAGGAGACCATTATTCAACGCGTACGCGAAGGTGAAATCAATTAGATTAAAACTCCACAATTGAGTAACAACCTCAATTTCTAAACAGTAGAAATTCAATACGAACCTTCGCTAAAAATTAACAATTAAAAACAACCCTCGTTAAACATTAATAATTAACCATTAAACATTAAATCATTCGTGTCTACGAATCAAAACCTTCGTTGGGAAATAAGAAACGATCAGTCCTAAAACAGTCACTGATGAAATAATCATAAATGCATCAGACCAAGTGGTCACCATCGGGAAACTTTCTCCAGGTGCGCTTGGCATTGCTACTAAGCCGAGATAGATTTGTGAGAAGGTCACAAAATAACCGATTATTAATCCGAAAACAATTCCTCTTCCCACAATCATTAATCCTTCAAAGAAGAAGATGTTGAAAATGGTGCTTTTTGTTGCTCCTAATCCATAAAGTGTGGTAATGTCTGACTTTTTCTCAACAAAAAGCATCGCAATAGAAGCAATGAGATTGAAAGAAGCCAGAATAAAAATAAACACCAAAATGAAGTAAACTATTAGGCGTTCGGATTGACTTGTTTTGAAAATCAACTCATTCTTTTCAAAGTTAGTTTTTACTTCAAAATCATCTCCTACAACATTTTGGATCTCTTTTTTGACCGAATTTAGATTGTAATCGTCATTCACATCAACATACATTGCCGTAATATCTTCTCCGTATTCTAGCAGTTCATTGGCCAATTCATAAGGAATAACTGCTTTTTCAGCGTTGACTTCTCTGTTGAAATTCATGCGAGAGGAAACACTAACAACACGCACATTCAAAGGGTTTTTTCCTGGGCGTAGTTT
Organism: Brumimicrobium glaciale; assembly: GCF_004152935.1. Classification (GTDB taxonomy): domain Bacteria; phylum Bacteroidota; class Bacteroidia; order Flavobacteriales_D; family Crocinitomicaceae; genus Brumimicrobium; species Brumimicrobium glaciale. The sequence continues at coordinate 403,145 of NZ_SETE01000003.1, read as the reverse complement.
TGCTTCTCGTAAAGGAACATTAAACGTGATTTGTTCTTGAATATGATCAGACATCGGAATGTAACCGCCCAATTTATCTAACAAATATGCTCCAAAAATGGCTTGCGGTTTATTGTTGATATACAAAGTTGGAATACCATCCACAAGGTGGTCTTTCATCTTAGACATGGTTAAAAAACTGGTGTCTACACCAACCATTTCAGCATGAACCCATTTGTCTTCATGTTTTAAAATGATGACTTCCTCAATGGCACGCGATGTATTTTGAACCCCTTCAACCGCTTTAATTTTCTCTAAATCTATAAAGCCTTGATTAAAGGTTTTTGCTTTTGCAGAACGAATACTGATCGATGGATCAAAATCGCTGTACAATTTTATAACCATTTGCTCAATTCCATTAAATGCAGAAAGTAAAATCACCAAAGCAGCAGTAGAAATAGCAATTCCCACAACACTAATCATAGTGATGAGGTTAATTACATTTCGAGATTTTTTAGCTTTAAAGTACCTTCGTGCTATGAATCGAGCAACATTCATAGACTTATTTCTTTAACAATTCATCGATTTTTTCAGCGTAATCCAATGAATCATCAATGAAGAATTCTAAATCAGGAATATGACGCATATCTTTTAATCTTCTTCCAACGTCACCACGAATTTTTCCTTTGTTAATCTGTATGTTTTGCAATACTTCCTCCTTTGGTGGACCAGCAAAAATACTTAAATATACACGAGCCAAGCTCAAATCCGGAGTTACACGAACCACAGTTGCTGTAACCATTGCTCCCATGCACAATTCGCGCGCATTCTGTTGGAAAACTTTAGAAACTTCCTCCTGAATGACTTTCTCAATTTTGTTTTGTCTTATTGTACCCATAGTGCAAAAGTAGTGATAATTTAGATATTGTATGAATGCATTTTATGATAAACGTAGAGACGCAATGCATTGCGTTTCTACGTTTATCATTAATAACTTTTTGTCTACTCTTTAAACTTGAAAAAATCCTATATTTGCGATGAATGAAACAATTATCGACTATATTCAGAGCGACATTTATTTACAAAGCGAGAGCAATAGCTACTATTGTTTTTAACTTCTTATATGTCATTTTCAATCTTCTTTCATTGGTGCTTTTTGTACCTTTTTTACAAGTTATTTTCCCTTCTGAAGAAGTTGAAATAGTGAGTAAGCCAATTTTAGAAAACGACGGGATTTCAGCTTATATTGAGTTTTTAAGTAATTATTACAATTATTTCATGACTTCAATGGCGCAAAATGATCCAAAACATGCTTTGTTTTTTGTTTGTGTAACTGTCGTTATTGCGTTTTTCTTTAAAAGTTTATTCCGTTACCTGGCCATTTACCATCAATCCCAATTAAGAATGGCAGTGGTAAGAGATTACCGAGATCAACTCTTTAAAAAATCAATGGGATTGCCAATTTCATTCTTTACAGAAGAGAAAAAAGGAGATTTGATGTCACGAATGAATAACGATGTCAATGAAATCGAAGTTGCAGTTGTAGCTGTTTTAGAATTGATTTTTAGAGATCCTTTATCTGTAATCATTACAGTAAGTGTATTGGTTTATTGGAGTCCAGCTTTAACACTTTTCTCTTTTATTTTACTGCCCGTTTCTGCTTTAATCATTACTCAAATAGGGAAAAGTTTAAAAAGAACTGCTAGTAAAGGACAAAAGCAATTGGGTGTTTTGTTTTCATTTTTAGATGAATACCTTGGAGGAATTAGAATTGTAAAAGCATTCAATGCAACGGATGAGTCAGTGAGAAAATTCGCAGCAATAAATTTACACCACCAAAGATTAACTACGCGTGCATTTAGAAAAAGAGATGTTTCTTCGCCATTAAATGAGTTTTTGGGTGCTTTGGTTATGATTGGTATTGTGTGGTACGGTGGTTCAATGATTCTTGATGGAGCAGCTGGAGATGGTTTCACAGGGAAAGAGTTTATCGGATTCATTATCGTATTCTCTCAATTGTTAGTTCCAGTTCAGAATATAGCTAAGAATAGCGCGAACCTGAGTAAAGCAAAAGCGAGTCAGGAAAGAATAGAAGAGATTTTATCAGCGGATGAGAAAATTCTTGATCCAGTTCATCCAGCAGCTATTCATCCATTAGAAAAAGGGATTGTATTTAAAAACGTATCTTTTTCTTATCAAACAGAAATGGTTTTGCAGCATTTGAACTTCGAATTACTGAAAGGAAAAACTGTTGCATTAGTGGGTGAATCTGGAAGTGGGAAGTCAACTATCGCTGATTTACTTCCACGATTCTATGATGTTACTTCGGGTGAAATCACTTATGACGGAACCAATATCAATCAATTTACAGTACATGATTTACGTGATCAAGTAGGAATTGTAAATCAAGAATCTATTCTGTTTAACGATACGGTTTTCAATAACATCGCTTTTGGGATGAACAATGTAACTGAAGAGGAAGTGATGGAAGCAGCCAAAATAGCCAATGCGCATGATTTTATCTCTGCAATGGAAGATGGCTACCACACGAACATTGGTGAACGTGGAAACAAATTATCTGGAGGTCAAAAACAACGAGTGAGTATTGCCCGTGCAGTTTTGAAAAATCCACCCATCATGATTTTGGATGAAGCAACTTCTGCTTTAGATACAGAAAGCGAAAAATTGGTTCAAGATGCTTTAGATAATTTAATGAAAAATCGAACTTCCTTGGTTATTGCTCACCGTTTAAGCACCATTAAAAATGCCGATTTAATCTTGGTTTTGAGTAAAGGTGAAATTGCCGAACGCGGAACGCATGAAGAACTTTTTGCTAAAAATGGTTTGTATCACAAGTTGAGTACCATGCAAGGTTTGTAATATTTTTTTTCATTTCTTGCTTTGGAGCGAGAACGAGAGGGAGGTTCTTATTTTTATAATCTTATTGAATTATCTATAGTTTCTCCGACAATCGACCTGCAAGACTTTTCATTATTTGAATCTGCGCAAAATCTGAGGGAAGAGATCAGCGTCATTCCGATTAAAATAAGGGACTAATGTCAGCGTTTCAATACAGCGCTTACTGTAATGTCATATAAATGACTTAATGTTTCGGGAACATTATAGGTGATTTAATTACACGGAATTATTGAAATGTAAAAGTTAGGTCCATATCTAACCAAACCTATTTGTTTTAATCGTTTATTAACTTCTTTATTGTAAATTCGTTCAAAACTAATAGCTATGAACGAATTTCCAATTTCCAATGTGATCATCCTTGCCATTGTCATTTTCTTGATTTACGGCATATTTTTCCTCGTAAAACAACAAACTGCTGCAATTATGGAGCGTTTTGGTAAATTTCAATCGGTTAGAGATTCAGGTTTACAACTCAAAATTCCTTTGATAGATAAAGTAGCTGGACGAATCAATTTAAAAATCCAGCAGTTGGATGTAATCATTGAAACAAAAACCAAAGATGATGTTTTTGTACGTTTAAAAGTTTCTGTTCAATTTCAAGTAATGAAAGACAAGGTTTATGAAGCTTTCTACAAGCTTGAAAATCCACAATCTCAAATTACATCTTACGTTTTTGATGTTGTACGTGCTGAAGTTCCAAAAATGGTATTAGACAATGTATTTGAGCGTAAAGACGACGTTGCAAATGCTGTAAAATCAGAATTAAACGAAGCGATGCAGGATTATGGATTCGATATTATCAAAACTTTGGTAACAGACATTGATCCAGACGAGCAAGTTAAAATTTCAATGAACAGAATTAATGCTTCGGAACGTGAAAAAGTAGCGGCTGAATTTGAAGCAGAAGCAGAAAGAATTAAAATTGTAGCTAAAGCACGTGCAGAAGCAGAAAGTAAAAGATTACAAGGTCAAGGTATTGCAGATCAAAGAAGAGAAATCGCAAGAGGTTTAGTTGAAAGTGTTGATGTCTTAAACAAAGTGGGAATTAATTCTCAAGAAGCTTCGGCTTTAATCGTGGTAACACAACATTACGATACGCTACAATCTCTTGGAGAAGAAACAAATTCTAATCTTATCTTACTTCCAAACTCGCCACAAGCGGGTAGTGATATGTTGAACAATATGGTGGCTTCGTTTACAGCGTCAAACCAAATTGGTGAAACAATGAAAAGAGTTGATGAGGAGAACAGAAAGAAAAGAGAAAAAGGTGAGGGGTAGTGAGAGGTTACTGAACTCATTTCATCGGAGTACTTTTTAAGAAGTATTAAGTATGGGCGTTTTGCAAAACGCCCTTGCTTATGCTTCTTAAAACTATAATATGAAAGATCAAAACAAAGCATATCTATACGCCATAATTGCTGTAATTTTATGGAGTACCGTCGCTTCAGCAATGAAGTTGTCATTGGGCTATTTTGATTATTTGCAATTGCTTTTTCTGGCTATTTCCTGTTCTTTAATCTCTTTGTTTTTTATTCTGGTTTTTCAGAATAAGCTAAAGGATGTATTCCAATATGAAAGAAAAGCTTATTTAAAATCGGCCGTTTTCGGGCTGGTCAATCCATTTTTGTATTATATCGTTCTTTTTAAAGCCTATTCACTATTGCCAGCGCAAGAAGCGCAACCTTTAAATTATACTTGGCCTATCATGATGACTTTACTCTCTATTCCTATTTTAGGACAGAAAATAACAGTAAAGAATTTCGTTGCAATATTCATCAGTTTCATTGGTGTACTCGTGATTTCAACAAAAGGAGATATTCTAGGATTTACATTTAGTAATCCTTTTGGCGCTTTGCTTGGTTTACTTTCAGCGGTAATTTGGGCTCTTTTTTGGATTTATAATATTAAGGATAAACGAGACGAAATCGGGAAACTGTTTCTTAATTTCCTTTTTGGAATGGTGTACATTACAATTTTTCTTTTTGTTTTTTCTGAGTTCCCTAAATTCTCTCTAAAATACTTTTCTGCTGCTGCTTATGTTGGTTTTTTTGAAATGGGAATTACCTTCGTTATTTGGTCACTGGCCTTAAAAAAGTCAACACACACCGCTAAAGTGAGTAAATTCATCTACTTGGTTCCTTTCCTTTCTCTAATCGTAATTTATTTTGTTCTCGGCGAAACCATCCTCGTTTCCACAATTGCAGGTCTTATTTTTATAGTGGTAGGATTGATTTTCGATAATATTAATTTCTCTAAACTCTTGATGAAAGTTAGGGGGAAAAAGAAAATTAGCTAATGTTTTTTTTTAAAAGCTTGAATGTATGGATGGAAGTGGCTGAACAGCGTCGAAGTCCAATACGCCCTTTATTGATCTCATAAATAGTTGAAAATATGCGCTTTAATGCATCTAGCTTTAGCTTCTAAAAATTTTTAAACCAAACAATAGATTTTGTATGTTAGACTTTTTGTCTTTTGACAAACATCTAAAATCTAACATCTAAATATTTCGCTAGATATAGAATTTTATTCTCAAATGAACCGATGACACTTATAGTCTATAGTTATTCAGTCAAGCTGTTTCACAACTATTTCAAATTAATTTATGGAATTTTTACTCCTTCCGCATCTCAATGTTGAACCAATACCAATTTATCTTTTTAATGAGTTATTAGAATGTTGAGTTGGTATATAAACATAGAAATGATGAAAACAATAATGAAAGTTATCGCAGCAATGTTCTTTGTGAATTTTGCAGTTGCTCAAGGAGCGGTTGGAGATATTCAAGGACAAATTTTTGAAGATCCAGATACAGAAAAACCAGCAATTTTCGCCAAAGTTTGGGTGGAAAGAGGTGCCACAAAATTTGGGGCCGACACAGATGAAAATGGAAGATTTAAAATTAATTCTATTCCAACAGGAATGTATGTGCTAAAAGTGAACTACTTATCGGACACTATTTCTCAAACCATTTATGCTAAAGTGGTGGCAGATGGAATAGAAAATTTAGGTCGAATTAACTTTAAAGACAAGGTAATGGAAATAGAAGGTTTTGATAAAATCGGATATTACCAAGATCCTTTAATTAGCTTCGACTTTGGTCAAGAAAGAATCAATAGTTTAGATATCGCCCAAAGTGCTGTTCGATCTGACATGAAAGCTTTAATCAGCAGCAGAAATTCTGATATAAAGATTGACGACAATGGACAAATGATGATCCGTGGATCTAGAGGGAATAACCTCGTTTCTTATATCGATGGAGTAAAAATGGATGAAGTGAAATCAATTCCCAGTGCTGCTATCGGAGCAATTACTATTTATTCTAGCGCAATTCCAGCAAAATATGGAGATACAACAGGTGGCGTAATTATCATAGAAACGAAAAGTTATTACGACTTGTGGAGAGCAGCTAAAATAAAAAGAAGTGCCGAAAAGTTAAAGTAAAATAAGAAGGTGTGTTAAAAGTGTAGTTTGAAAGAGCTGCACTTTTTTTTATTCCCCACATTTCCCTTCCTTTATTCATTCATTTGTGTTACCTTAGATAGTCTTTGCAAGAAAACTACAAATACTGCGTTATGCTTGTTTTAAATTGCAGTCATCCCCAATCTATTATTGGGGACTCCTGACAATTAAAATTCCGATAGCTATCGGAATCACAAGCCTTGTCTTTGGAATCTTCTTATCAAATACTAGAAAAGGCCTAGTTTTCTTATGGACACTAGACAAGAACTACTAAACAACACAACAAATGAAAATTACATTTGCAGGAGCCGCCAAAACAGTTACAGGAAGTAAGCACATTGTTCAATTGTGGGACAATACAAAGGTATTGTTGGATTGTGGAATGTACCAAGGAATGGGAAAAGATACGCACTCTTTAAATTCGGAGGATTTTGCAGATCCGCTTTCCGTTTCAGCTATTTTACTTTCCCATGCGCACATTGATCACTCTGGATTAATTCCAAAATTTGTAAAAGATGGTTACAGAGGGCCAATATTTTGTACCGAAGCCACACATGCATTATGTGAAATTATGCTGCGGGACAGTGCGCATATTCAAGAAGCAGATGTGCTTTATTCTAATAAAAGACACCAAAGAGAAGGTGATGCTGCTTATGAACCACTTTATCGTTTTGAAGATGTTGAGCAAGCTTTACATCAGTTTGTGATTGTTAAGGAAAATGAAATTACTGCAATAACTTCAGGAATTAAAGCAACATTTATTCCGAATGGACATATCCTAGGAAGTGCTGCCATTTATTTGAATATTGACGAAGTAAGCGAAAAACATACTTTACTTTACACAGCGGATATTGGAAGATACGACGCTACTTTAATGCGAAATCCTGAACTTCCACCTCAAGCAGATTACGTGATTTGTGAATCTACTTACGGAGATCGATTACATGACAATACCGTTGATGCAGAACAAGGTTTATTGAATGCTGTTTTGCATACTTTAAAAGATAAAAAAGGAAAATTAATAATTCCAGCTTTTAGTTTGGGACGAACCCAAGAGTTAGTGTTTGCTTTGAATAAATTGGATCTATATGGATTACTTCCAGATGTAAAAATATTTGTAGATAGTCCGTTGGCAATTGACGCAACAGATATTATGCGCCGTTATTCGCATCTTTTAAACCGAGAGGTTACACGTTTTAAGAAAGGAACCCGACACGACCCATTTGGTTTTAAAAAATTGATTTACGTTAAAGAACAAAAATATTCTCGGCGTATAAATGAATTGGATGAGCCTTGTATTGTAATTTCTGCTTCAGGAATGGCAGACGCAGGAAGGGTGAAACACCATATTTATCATGCACTAGAAAAAGCTAAAAACACCATTCTTTTTGTTGGATATGCTGAGCCAAATTCATTGGCTGGACGTTTACAAAGAGGCGATAAAGTAGTCACTATTTTTGGAGATGAAAGAAAAGTGAATGCCGAAATAGAATACATTAAATCCTTGAGTGCCCATGCAGACTACAACGAAATGATTCGTTATTTGTCAGGAAATAATTCAGGGAAATTAAAACGTTTGTTCTTAGTTCATGGTGAGGAAGAAGTTGCCGTTCACTTCAAAAAACATTTAAAAGAAAATGGCTACCATAATGTGGTTATTCCTGATAAAAACATGACCTTTGAAACATGAAATTTCGCATAAAATATCTTTTGATTTTTTCAATCGCATTATTGTATTCTTGTGGTCAGGAAGAAGTAAAAAAAGAGGAGATTCTAATTGAGCCACCGCTAACTTCGCAATTGATAAACTGGAGTGTTATGAATGCTGATGGATGGAAAAACATGAGTTTTCCAACTTGGTTTTCCAAAGAATTAATCGATTCAAATGATATTAAAACCATATTGATTGGATTTACAAATTTCAATTTTACAGACAGTATTGTCAACATTACCGATACAATGCCTTATAGAACTTTAGAAATTAATTTTGATCAAAAAGGAAGTGTGAAAAAGGTTGTCATGGCAGAATTTATTGACGGAATTCAATTGGCGCAGCACATTTTTAGTTACAAATCAGGAACAGATTCTTTGGGGTATTCAACTCCAGCAGTTTCTAGCAATGTAAAATACCGCGAAAAAAGTATGATTTCATTATTGAATACTTTACAGGAACTGCAGCAATATCAAAGATTAGTTTTAGAAGAATCAGATGAAAAACTACTTAAATATGTTGACAAAAGCAGTAAAAAAGAAATCTATCATTATTTCATCTTGGACACAGCAAATTGGAATGTCTCCTACATAGATCATAACTTTAATCCAGAAGGAAAACACCTATTTTATTATGGTTCTCCAACAGATTATCTTTCCTCTTTTTCATTGGTGAATCTAGTAGAAAAATCCCTGAAACAATCCCGTATTTATTATCCATCAAAAGCTTTAAAAAGTCAAAGTTTTCACACGAAAGATTTTACCACTAAAAGATGTTTTGATTATGATTCTACTGGAGTTTTAATGAGTATCAAAGACAGTTTAGTTTCTGCCAGCGATGAATTTCTACACAGTGATTTAGGAATTATAAAGTACAAGAATTTTCTTCCAAGTGAACTTAATTTTTTCAACGCAGATGACACTTTGAGAAAAGTTCCGGTAAAAAGAGTAAGCTTTAAATATAATTGATAATTAACAATGGACAATTGATAATTATCAGATTGTGTGCTTGGTGTTTTAGATTTAGTTCATCAATGGTTTGATTATGTTTTAGTTCTCCAAAAGTGGTAGACCAGAACTCAACCATTGCTTATGGATTTTTAAATTGAAAAATTTCAATAATGGCACTAGGCTTCGCTCTCCAACAAGATCCTACCCATTTGTAAAATCAATGATTTCACAAATAGGTAGGATGACAGTCTATAGTAGTTTTGGAGTGAAAAAAGGGGAGAAAAAGTTGATGCAGAGCATCAACTTTTTCTCCCCTTTTTTCAAAATAACCCACCTCCGACTGTCATCCCTTGTTAAAATTCTTTTTTCAACTTGTTGGAAAAGAATTTTAACAAGGGATCTCGTTAGTTGACAGAGGATCTCTTTTGTATTAAAAACAGATCAAAACCAAAAAAATGATTCCACAAAATTCGTTTTAAAACAACATGTAACCATCTAATTTTCAAACAAAACCTCGTTAAACATTAACAATTAAACATTAACCATTATTTCACGTTAACCATTAATTTTCAAATTCTCCAAATCACTCCTTCTTCTTCCGGGTGTTCTTCATTGATAAATGCATCAATTAAAACCGCCACTTCCTCTGGACTTCTCAGCTCATTATTTTCTTTTAAATCAACAAAATTTTGGTGACCAGAAAAGTTTTGTGCTCCACTTCCGCGAATAGCTTCTTGCATACGCGTGTCTACAACACCTGGCGCTATATTGAAAATTTTCGTTGATTTGCCTAATTCTTTGATTTCTTCATTTAGGGTTTCAGCAAATATATCCATCGCTGCTTTGGTGGCACAATAAGAACCCCAAGATGGAACAGGGCGCTGAGCTGCACCAGAAGTTATGTTTACAATTGTATCTACATTTTCAAAACCAAACGTCGATAAAGCATAGCTACAAAGATATTGTGGAGCAACAAGATTAACCATTGCCATATCCACATAATGCGTCAACGTTAATTCATGCGATCTTTTAATATCTCCGATGATTCCTGCATTGTTAATTAAACGAATTGGGAAGTTGTCTTTTGAGACAAGATCTAAAAGTGCAAGATCATGCAATTGGTGTTTGTCTGATAAATCACACATTACATGCGTGAAATTATCGTCTGTAATGGAATTGTTTCTCGAAATTCCGATTACTTTTTCTCCTTTTTCTAAGTAAAAATGGGCTAAGGCTTTTCCTATTCCCGATGATGTTCCTGTTATTATATAAATCATGATTCATTTACGTCAATAAAGCGCTGAACGTGTTTTGCAGTTCCGAAAACCACCAAAGTATCACGAGATTCAATTACGGTATCTCCTTTCGGAACACCAATAACATGTTGTTCTACCTCGTACTGACCTTTCTTTTTAATGTCATATTCGCGCCTCATGGTTACTAATGTCAATTGATATTTATTTCTAAAATCAATATCTTGAATTGTTCTATTGAGTACTCCTTTTGGAGGTTTTATTTCAGCAATTTCATATTCCTCAGATAACTGAAGGAAAGATAAAATTGAAGGGTTCAGCAATTTCTCTCGAATAACGAAAGCAACCTCATCCTCTGGAGTTAAGATTTCTTTAATACCGATTTTTTCTAGAATTAATCTTTGATCTGCTCCGTTTGCACGTGCAATAATTCTCTTAACACCTAAATCCATTAAATGAACTGCAGTTAGAATTGTAGCTTCAAAATTCTCACCTATGGCTACCACAGCGGCATCCATTTCTTCCAATTTCTGAGAGGATAAGATCTTAAAATCTGTACTGTTTAACGTCACAGCAAATGCAACATCATCCTTGATGTTTTCAATTTTTTCTTCATTATTGTCGAAAGCGAAAACTTGTGCTCCTTTTTCGGCAAGACGTCGGGCGATGTTTGAACCATATTTCCCAACTCCAATTACTGCAAATTTGTTAAATCCCATTTGTGTATTTTAAGCTAAAGCTTGTTTTAAATCGTTTATTAAATCTTCTGAATCTTCAACTCCAACACTTAGTCGAATCAAAGAATCTACTATTCCTGCTTCTTGTCTGTCTTTTTCTGGAAGAGCAGCATGTGTCATCGTCGCAGGGTGACAAGTTAATGATTCAACACCACCAAGTGACTCTGCAAGCGTAAATATTTCAAATTTCTCCATAATTGAATGTGCTTCTTTCCTATCGTTTCCTTTCAAAGAAAAAGAAATCATTCCACCAAAACCACGCATTTGTTTTTTCGCAATTTCATGATTTGGATGATCTTCAAAACCAGGCCAATAAACCTTGTCCACTTTCGGATGATCTTTCAAGAAGTAAGCGAGTATTTCACCGTTTTCACAATGTCTTTGCATACGTAAATGCAATGTTTTTAATCCACGCAACACCAAAAAAGAATCCATTGGTCCAGTGATTGCTCCCGAACTATTTTGAATGCGGTAAATTTCGTCTGCAATTTTTTTATTGTCGGTAACAATTGCTCCCATAACAACGTCAGAATGTCCTCCAAGGTATTTCGTTACAGAATGCATTACCAAATCTGCACCTAAATCGATAGGATTCTGTAAATAAGGTGTTGCAAAAGTATTGTCTACTGCCAACAAGATATTTGATTTCTTAGTAATCTTTGCAACCGCTTCAATATCTATAATATTCATCATTGGATTGGTAGGGGTTTCAATCCAAATTAACTTTGTGTTTTCATTTATTGTATTCTCTAATTCAGATAATTCACCCATCTTAATGAAGTGAAACTTGATTCCAAATTTCGCAAAAATCGTTGTGAAAATTCTGTAAGAACCACCGTAAAGATCATCCGTTGTAATTACTTCATCTCCTGGATTGAGCATTTTCAATACAGCATCAATTGCAGCAACTCCACTTCCAAAACAAGCGCCATATTTAGCGTTTTCTAATTCTGCCAGTGCATTTTCTAAAGCGTGACGAGTAGGATTTAATGTTCTAGAATATGCATATCCCTTGTGTTGACCAACTTTTTCTTGTTTGTAAGTACTGGTTTGGTAGATGGGAGTCATAATTGCTCCCGTGGTGGGATCAGGTTCAACTCCAGCGTGAATAGCTTTAGTTGCGAACTTGTAAGTTTTTTCTTGCATTTGATTTTTAATACATACAAATGTAAGAAAATTCGAACAGAAAGCTGAAGGTATCGACTATTAACATTAGGGTTGAAAAAGAAAACAAGTCTCTATGACAACTTACTCGCCAACTGAAGTGCTTTAATAATTGCGAAATAGTTTTAAAGGTTGGATTAGCGTTGAATACAGCTTTCAAACCACTTTCATTTTATAAACCTGAATCTATTTATCATTATTGTGGTTGTAAAATCATTATATTTGAAAAGTGGGAATATGCCTTCTATAGTATAGAGCAAATTATTTTTCACATGGATATTATATTTTAAGCTAAAAAAGACAACATTAATGAGTTTTTTTAAAATACCTGAAAATAAGTTTCCCAGTTTTCAAGAACGGGCGCAGTTTGTCTTTGTTTGGAGAATAACTATTGGTTATGCATTCATTGGCTTGCTCCTGTCTGTATTCACTTTCATACAGGACAATAGTCTTTTTAACTACTATTTAGTAGCTTTTCTAATCAGCTTAATAGGATCGTATTTGCTAAGGTCTCTAAAAGCCTATAAAGAGGTCGCTATTGTATTTTATTTCACACTCGCGGCTATAGTTTCTTTTGCCATTTTCGCCCTACCTGAGTATTTGCACCTTCAAGAAGCATTGTGGATGGTCGTTATAATTCTCACCTCCTTTTTTACCTTAGGAAATCGCTGGGGAATTTTTTACTTGATTGTCAATACGATCGTTTATTTCTTTTACTATAATTACGTCTTTAAGCCTAACGCGCATTTCATTGCCGAAATAAGTTCAAATGAGCTTTTTGTTTTATCCATCGAATTTGCAATAGCAATGTTTCTAATCGGATTCGTGATGATTCAATATGGGGTTTTAATAAATCAGGCTGTAAAAAAGACTTCAGACGCTTATGATGAATTGAAAGCAGAAAAGCAGATTGTGGAGTTTCAAAATAAAGAAAAAACAATTTTACTTCAAGAAATTCATCACCGCGTAAAAAACAATCTTCAAGTGATAGTGAGTTTATTGAGACTGCAATCAAGAGAATTAAAATCGGAAGAAGCAAAGGAAACTTTTGAAGATGCCATCACTCGAATTTTAACAATGTCACTTATTCATCAAAAACTATATCAGAATGAATCTTTAATGAATATTGATATTAAAGATTACTTGAATACCTTGATTAAAAATTTAATTGATACAGGCTCGGTAGATAAAAACATCATTTTTGTTGTTAATTCTACGCTGAAAAGTGTGAGCGCTAAAAGCATAGTGCCCTTGGGATTAATAATAAATGAATTGGTGAGTAATACGATTAAACATGCTTTTGAGAAGTCAGGGCGAATAGAACTAACCTTAACTCCGGGAGAAGGAGGCGACTTTAAAATGACGTATTTTGACGATGGTATTTGGAAAGAAAATATAGAAAAAACTTTTGGTACACAATTAATTGATGTTTTTACAGAACAACTAGATGGATCTTATGAAAGAGAAATTGCAACTATTGGAACATATTATCATTTTGAACTCACTGATGAAGTGATTATGTAATTTCAAAAAAAACAGCAATTATGTAAAATGAAACATTGCTTTACTGATGTGCTAAAAGTAAAAACTGTATATTTATGTCGAAATTAAATTTCAAATTAAAAGCGTTTGAAATTCAACAGTTTAAATAACCAACTATCCGTTTATGAGTCTATTAATGACACCGGACAACATACTTTCTAGTTTTCAAGAAAAAGCAAGATTCAATTTTGTATGGCGTATAAATTTCGTCTTTACGATTGTGGGATTTGTAATGACGGTTTTTACTTATATCATTGAAGATCGATTTTTTGTATACTATGCCATAGTCTTTTTTATTACCGTAGGCAGTCTTTTTTTCTTAAAATATTTAAGGTCCTATAGACAAGTAGCCAAAGTCCTTTATTTCACAATTTCTATAGTTTTGGGCTTGGCAATTTTTACTGTTCCTGAGTCTTTGCATCTCCAAGAAGCATTGTGGATGGTTGTATTAATCCTTTCTACATTTTTTACATTAGGAAATGGTTGGGGAAGCTTCTACTTGCTTATCAACTCAATATTTTACGGAATATATTATAATTTTCAATTTGCAGGAACAGCGCATATTAGCCTCACCATAAGACCAGATGCACTTCTTTTGCTGTCTATTGAGTTTACAATTGCTATGTTTCTGATTGGTTATGTGATGTTTCAATATGGATTGATTAATAAATATGCCTACAAACGTGCTTCTGAAGCGTATGAAGAATTGAACTCGGAAAAACAAATAGTAGAGCATCAAAATAAAGAAAACACTGTTTTACTCCAAGAGATTCATCACCGTGTAAAGAACAACATGCAAGTGATCGTGAGTCTTTTGAGAATGCAATCGAGAGAAATAGTATCAGAAGAAGCTAAAGAAAGTTTTGAAGATGCGATAACCAGAATTATGACGATGTCTTTAATTCATCAAAAAATGTATGAAAAAGAGTCTTTGATTGATATAGATATTAAGGATTACCTGAGTACTTTAATTAAAAATCTTATTGAATCAGGAGCAGTAGATAAAGATGTTCAATTCAGTGTTAATTCAAGTTTAAAAAGTGTAAGTGCTAAAAATATAGTTCCTCTCGGCTTGATAATAAATGAGCTGGTGAGCAATACAATGAAACACGCTTTTGTTAAATCTGGCAGAATCGAGTTAACTTTAAGTCCAGGCGAAGGACGAAGCTTTAATATGACTTATTTTGATGACGGTAAATGGAAAGAAAACGGTGAACAAACCTTCGGTACACAATTAATTGAGGTTTTTACAGAGCAATTGGAAGGAACCTATAAACGTGAAAATAATGATACTGGAACCTACTATTATTTCACTTTAACGGAGGATGACATCGAATGATAATGATGAAATCCCCGCTAATTGTACGGCAGGAATTCAAAGTAAAAAGGAGGATGCAGACTATTTTTTTCTAATATTTATAATTCAAAGTAAAAACACATTTCTGTTTTTTTTCAAACGTATCAGCCAAGAGAAAGGTTGTTAAATCTTCGTGTTTTTCTACAAACTTCATACGGATTTAAATAGAGTTGAATTTGTTCCTCGAAATATATCTTTTGTTATGCAAACCATACTGCTCATAAAGCAGTCATTTTATTGGTCTCAGAAATAGTTAAAGCTATGTACTTTGGTGCATCTAGCTTTAGCTTCTAAAAAGTTTCAAATTAAAAAATAGATATTAGACAACAGACAAAAAATCGAATGTCTAACATCTAAATGTTTGGAGAGCTGTAGAATTTTATTCTCATTTGAACCTATGGTACTTTCAGTCCATAGTGGTTCATTTCTTAGGTATTATTGGCAGAATAAGCGGAATATCATTGTTTTTCAATTCAAAAATAAATTACCTTCGTCAACATTTTTAAAATCCATGTGTTAGCATACAAGAATGAAGTCGACAGATAAATTTGGTACCGCTCCTTTAGGGAAATTATTGGCAGAGCAAGCTATTCCAGCATCAGTTGGGATTCTTACCATGTCGATTTATGCCATTGTTGATACTATTTATGTTGGTCATTTCGTCGGTCCAGAAGGAATTGGTGCAATCACAGTTGTTTTACCCATTACTTTTTTGATTTCGAGTATAGGAATGGCAATTGGTGTGGGAGGCTCTTCGGTTCTTTCAAGAGCATTAGGAAATGATAAGCGCAAGAAAGCATTTAAAACTTTCGGAAACCAAGTAGTGATGACCTTATTTTTGGCTGTCTTCTTCGTTATTTTAGGTGCGTTTTTCACAGATGACATCATCCATGTATTTGGTGGAATGGGGGATATTGAAACTCCAGCAATAGAATATTTTACTATTCTCTTATTTGGTGTTCCCTTTCTGGCGTGGGCTATGATGAGTATTAACGTTATTCGTGCAGAAGGTTATCCAAGGGTAGCGATGTATGCGATGATTGTCCCAGCGATTATAAATTTAATTTTAGATCCTATCTTTATTATTGTTTTTGATATGGGAATAAAAGGAGCTGCATGGGCAACAACAATTTCCTATATAGGAAGCGCTGCCTTTACTTTACGTCACTTTATTTATGGTAAGTCAGCATTAAAAATCTCAATAGAAAATTGTAAACCATCCTTCCCAATCATAAAAGAAATTGCATCCTTAGGTTCGGTTACATTGGCCCGACAAGGTGTAATAAGTGTTTTGGCAGTCGTACTCAATAACTCACTTTATTTTTATGGAGGAGAACAAGGTTTGTCCGTTTATGGAATAATAAATCGGGTTTTAATGTTTGCTAATTTCCCTGTACTAGGCATCACACAAGGTTTTGTACCAATTGTTGGATATAATTATGGAGCGAAATTGAAAGACCGTGTTCAACAAATTGTAAAAATATCTATTGGTTGGGCATCAGGGATTTCAGTGGTTTTGTTCATAGTACTTATGACTTTTGCTGCAAATATCTCGGAACTATTTACTTCTGACCTCGATTTAATTAAAGACACAACTCCAGTTATTCGTACGGTATTCTTAGCCACACCTTTATTAGCGGTGAGTTTAATTATTAGTGCCTACTTCCAAGCGATTGGTAAAGCTGGTCCAGCACTGTTTTTAGCCTTAACGAAACAAGGAATATTTCTCATCCCACTTGTTTTAATTTTACCTCTGTATTTTGGTTTAAATGGAATTTGGATGGCATTTCCTATTGCTGATGTTGGAGCGGCTTTGGTAAGTTTTGCTTACTATAAAATGATCCGCACAAAGTACGCTAAAAGAGAAGAATTGGATTTAAAACAAAACCCAAAAGTTGAAAATTTAGAACCTTTAGAAAAATTAGAAAATGAGTAAAACCCTAGAAGAAAGAAAGGCAGCCGCTGAAACAAGGATTTTTAAAGCAGTTTTCCCAAACACAACCAATCACTACGATACTTTATTTGGAGGAACAGCCCTACAATTAATGGATGAGGTAGCTTTTATTTGTGCCACAAGATTTAGCAGACAAAAGGTAGTAACAGTAAGTTCTGATCGAGTAGATTTCAAAAAACCAATTCCAAGTGGAACCCTAGTAGAACTTGTCGCGAATGTTCACAAGGTAGGAAAAACAAGTATTGTCGTTTCTGTAGAAATATTTGTTGAAGAAATGTATTCAGAAAAAAGAGAACAAGCAGTTCACGGAACTTTCACAATGGTAGCTGTAGACGATGAGAAAAACCCAGTAGCGGTATGTTAAATACAATAATCTCCTAACCAACTTCCTAACAAAAGCACCACCCAAACCAACCACCAAACTTCACCCCACCCCAAAAAAACCAATATAAACACGCGACTAAAATCTGCATTAATCTGCGGGAAAACCACCCAACCACCCAACCATTGCAACATCCCCACCCAACCACGAATAACTCTAAACCCAATAAAAACACGCAACTAAAATCTGCAAAATCCGCGATAATCTGCGGGAAAAACCACCCACCACCCAACCATTGCAACATCCCCACCCAACCACGAATAACTCTAAACCCAATAAAAACACGCAACTAAAATCTGCGAAATCCGCGATAATCTGCGGGAAAAACCATCCAACCACCCAAAAAAATCCCCACCCCCAAAAAAAACACCCCCCCAATCCACCATTTAACCAATTATTCTACGTAACTTAATTTAAGCTAGGATTATAAAACGAAAAAACCTCAAAATTTTCTGTTAATACATTCTACCACCAAAATCAATATAAATCAACATTAACAAAAGAATTAATCATGACAGAAAACGACATCTCATACAAGATTAGAGGAGCGATATTCAACATCTATAACAATCTCGGCCCAGGATTACTAGAATCAGTCTACTCAGCAGCATTAGTGTACGAATTAAAAAAGGCAGGATTAAAAGTAAAAAAAGAAGTGCCAGTCCCTGTTTATTACGAAGGAGAAAGACTAGAATTAGGCTTCAGATTAGATCTACTAGTAGAAAAGAAAGTAATTATTGAAATTAAATCGGTAGAACGCTTAGCAGGAGTTCATCACAAACAAGTATTGACCTACCTCAAGATTACAAATCTAAAACTAGCAATACTGGTTAACTTTAATGTAGAAAATATTAATTCAGGGATTTATAGGAAAGTGAGTGGGTTGTAAGGGGTAAGTCTCCCGCAGATCTCGCAGATTACCGCAGATGTGGGGGCGTGTTATGGTGGAAAGTTTTCCCGCAGAGGATTATTTATTTAATTCAAATTTTTACCAAACCAAACCCCAACCAAAAAAAATCTGCGAAATCTGCGAAAATCTGCGGGAAACAAAAAACCAACCACCGAAAAATCTGCGGGAAAAAGAAATCTGCGAGCCGATTTACCAAAATAAGCTTATTTTTACCCCTATGAACACAAAACGCATCGCTATCTTCGCTTCTGGATCAGGGAGCAACGCAATCAAACTCATCGAGCACTTTGATAAATCACCTGAAATTAATGCAGTTTTACTATTAACAAATAATGAAAACGCAGGAGTCTTAGAAAAAACAGAAGAATTCATAGATCAAGTAGTCATCAATAATGACGGAGCAAATGATGGATCTTTCCTAACAGAATTAATGCAAGAAGAACGCATAGATTACATCATATTAGCAGGCTATTTAAGAAAAATACCGAACGAATTAATCAAAGCATACCCAACACAAATCATCAATATCCATCCTGCATTATTACCAAAATATGGTGGCAAAGGAATGTATGGAATGAAAGTTCATCAAGCAGTTCTAGACAATAAAGAAACAGAATCGGGTATCACAATACACCTAGTAAATGATATCTACGACGAAGGCAAAATTCTTGCACAATACAAAGTTGAACTATCTCCAAAAGATGATGTAAATACAATTCAGAAGAAAGTATTGGTAGTAGAGCATAAACATTTTTCAGAAGAAGTAGAAAAGTATATTCAGGAGCAAGGATAAGAAAATATTTTACCTTTCAATAAATTTGATTCAACCCACTTCAATTCCGTATATTTGTGCAATTAAAGAAATTGGATATGTCAAATCAAGAAAAATTCAGTACGAATAACGCACCAAAACCAGTGGGTTTATACCCGCATGCAAGAAGAGCAGGAAATTTACTTTTCTTATCTGGAGTTGGACCAAGAACAGCTGGTTCGGACGCTACAGACTCTCATGTTCCAGGATTAGAATTAGATAAAAACGGAAACTTTATTAAGTTCGATTTCGAAGCACAATGTCGTCAAGTATTTGATAACGTACGTGCCATTTTGGATGCATCAGGTTCAAGCTGGAATGAATTGATTGACGTTCAAGTTTTCTTGGTAAATATGAAGAGAGATTTTCATACTTACAATAAAATATATGCTGAGTATTTTAAAGATAATCAGCCATGTAGAACAACAGTAGAAGTGTCTTCATTGCCAACTCCTATTGCTATTGAATTAAAATGTATTGCAACAATTGATTAATTAAAATTATGATTGGATTTATTCTTAGAGTTATTATCGCCGTATCGGCATTGGCTTTTAATGTTTATTTATTTTACTCTGGATCTTGGGGATGGGGAATTACAATGATTCTTCCTTTGGCTATTATTTGGGTGACTTTTTGGCGAAATGAAAATGTGATTATCGCTCTTTATCAAATGCGTTTGGGAAAAATAGATAAAGCTTGGAATGCATTAAATAGAATCAAAGCACTACAATTCTTACCTAAAAAGCAACACGCTTATGTTCTTTATTTAAAAGGAATGTTGGGTTTACAACATGATTTAGGTTACGCACAATGTGAGCAAATGATCCGTAAAGGACTAAACATGGGTTTGAGGACTAAACAAGATCAAGCCGTTGCACACATGCAATTAGCAGGGATTTGTATGCAAACTGGCCGTAAAAATGAGGCTAAAATGTTGTTGGCAGAAGCTAAGAAATTAGATACTAAAAATATGCTGAAAGAGCAACTTGCTACGATGAAGAAACAAATGGGAATGGTCGCTTCTCCTAACCAGATGCGCCAAGCTCAAATGCACAAAGGAAGAAAGAAAACTCCAAGAAAAAGGTAAGAATGGCAGAGGATCTCAGCATAGTTGTGGGTTCAAAAGAGGAAAAGTACAGAACCCTTATTCCTCAATTGAAAGCCTTGTGTGAGGGGGAACCTAATCGTGTGGCTAATCTTGCAAATGTTGCAGCCGCCATCAAACAAACTTTTGATTATTATTGGGTAGGTTTTTACCTTGTTGATAAAAAATCTGATAATGATGAATTGGTTCTCGCTCCTTTCCAAGGTCCAATTGCTTGTACCCGAATCAAAAAAGGAAGAGGTGTTTGTGGAACTGCTTGGGAAAAAGCTGAAACTATTTTAGTAGATAATGTTGATGAATTTCCTGGACATATCGCTTGCAGTAGTCTATCGAAGTCTGAAATCGTTGTTCCATTAATTAAAAACAATGAAGTAATTGGTGTTTTTGATTTAGACCATGACCACGTTAAAGCATTTGATGAAGTAGATCATAAATATTTAAACGAAATTTGTTCATGGCTCGCTTCAATTATATAATCTGGGGAATTCTCTCTTTATTGCTCGTTGCTTGTGGACAAGTGGGCTCAATAACAGGTGGTGAAAAAGACATAACAGCTCCAGGAATTATTCAGGAAAGAGTGAATCCACCTATGGGAAGTATTAATACATCTCCTCAAGAAATCACAATTCCTTTTGACGAATTTATTGAGTTTAATAAACCAGCTGAAAATATTCGTGTTACTCCCGCAGATGTAAAACTAGATTATACCATCAATAAAAAATCTGTAGTTTTAGCTGTTAAAACAGGAGAGTGGAAACCAAATACAACATATACAGTTTATTTAAATCGTGCCGTTAAGGACATTACCGAGGCCAATGATTCAATAATAGCTTATGTTTTTTCAACAGGAAACTTTCTAGATTCTTTAAAAACAGCAGTACAAGTTCAAGACGCTTATTCTGGAAAACCAGTTTCTGGAGTTACGGTTGGTTTGTTCACGCAAAAACTAATTAACGATACAAGTAAAGTTGAACCGCGTTACTATGCTTCAACAAATGAAGAAGGAATCGCATTCTTTCAATACATAAAAGACACCACTTTTTTCATTTATGCATTTGAAGACGATAACTTAAACAATCGATTAGATGCTACTGAAAAACGAGCGATTTTAAACAGGCTTGTTGAATTAGATACTGTTTTCGAAACA
This sequence comes from Brumimicrobium glaciale, assembly GCF_004152935.1. Lineage (GTDB taxonomy): Bacteria > Bacteroidota > Bacteroidia > Flavobacteriales_D > Crocinitomicaceae > Brumimicrobium > Brumimicrobium glaciale. Next base: position 381,765 of record NZ_SETE01000003.1, on the reverse strand, counting down.
GTTCCAACTATCCGACTAATGGCACCAGAAGCGAATGAATTAAATATCATAAGTAATGAAGTCATCCCAACATCTACGTGGTGTTTAAGCTTTAATAGGCCTTTAAGCGAAGAAGAAAACTTCAGTTTTATAGCTCCACAACCTGCTCATGTAATTTGGAATAAAACAAAAGATTCTTTAAGTGCTTTTTATGAATCTTCTTCAAATTCTGGATCATTCTCAGGTGTATTGCAATCATCAGAAAAAAGTGATACAATAATCAAAAAGTATTTTATTAAGGATAAAAAGGAGTTGGTATTGAAAATATCAAACAACTTGTCTAAAAATCAATTGTGGGCAAATGATACCTTGAAATTAAAAGCGAATGAACCTTTTGTTTACTTTGATCAAGCACCAATTGTTTTTGAGGCGATTAAAATAAAAGATACTGTGAAGTCTTCTTTAGATTTTGAAGTAATAAACCACAGTTCGATTGAAAAGCACATCTATTTCGATAAGAAAAATATAGAAAAAGTATTCATTAGTATTCCACCAGCTGCTGTTCAAGGTCAGAATTATGCTTTAAATGATAGCATAAACTTCAATTTTTCAGTGCAAAAGGAGAAGGAAACTGGAGTTATGATAGTTGAGTTTGATACTATTCCTGAGTATGGAGTATTGGTTATCAGTAACAAAGCAGCGAAATACGAAAAAAGGGTTGTTTTTGATGGTGTTGAAAAAACAGACCATAGAATAGAGTATATGCAACCGGGTGAATATAGTTTTCACTACATTTATGACTTAAATAGGGATGGTAAATGGACAACCGGATCTATATTTAATGATGTTGAAGCAGAGGTTATTGAATGGTTTTCGTCCAAATCTACAATTAGAGCGAATTGGGAAGTCAAAACGACATTGCCAATTAAGGTTGTGAAAATGCCAACTGATGAAGAAATTGAGGTTGAAGAATAGTTAATTAATACCATTATTTTTTTGAAGTGATCTTTGCTTAAACTTTTGACAATAAACGTGCTTATGATTCAAAAAACGACTAAATACTTTTTGTTGTCTGTATTGTGTCTAATAACTTGGACTTCTTTAGCGGCTGCAAATAATAACGACAAAGAAGAATCACAAGCTCAAATCAAAAAATCAATTGAATCTAATTTAAAAAAGATCATCTATTTTGATTCTATTAAAAATGTCGACAGCTTAGATTTTTACTTAGAGATAGGAGAGCGATTATGTGAAAAAACAAAACTTTCAAGAACTGAAAAGAGTGATTTACATTATTCTGTGGGTCAAATATATTCATTAGTCGGTTCAGGTTATTACAGAAAGAATGAATTAGCAGAAGCATTAATTTTCTTTGAGAAAGCTGTGAATATCTTTCATTTACTTGACATAAAAAATGAATTAGCAAGGTCTTTAAATAATTTGGCCATTATCTATTTAAAAATAGGAAATCAGACCAAAGCATTAAAATACTTACATAGATCAACTTCTATATTTATTGATACAAAAGATTCTATCGCAACTGCCTTAGGTTATAATAGTATTGCTAAAATCTATAGAGATCAAGTTGATCTTCCACGAACGCAAGAGTATTTAGATAAGGCTTTATATATAGCTCGAAAGTTAAATAATTCTGATGTTTTGTCGAGCGTTTTAAACTCAACTGCCGGACTAAAAAAAGAATTAGGTGATGTAGAAGGTGCTTTATCAATGTATAGTGAAGCACTCTCATTTGCTAAAAATGCTGAAAATGAAATGAAATCCGCCTTGATTTTAAATAATCTAGGAGTAATTCACAAAGAAATGGGTGAATTAGAGGAGGCCAAGGCATATTTTGAACGTGCTTATAAAATTTCTATTGATAATAATTCTACTTTTGGAAAGGTGTTTACATTGATCAATTTAGCAGATTATTATTATCTATCTCAAAATTATTTCAAGGCTTTAGAATTTAGCAAGCAAGCATTTGAGATAAGTGAGCATACAGCCAATAATGAAGGGAAGTACAAATCAGTTCTTCTTTTAATTAAAATCAGTGAAGAACAGAAAGATTGGGAGCGCACTGCTTTTTATCAAAAAATATTGATAAAGTATAATGAAAAAAACGAAAAGCAAATTATAGAACAAATTTCTAATCAAGAAACCATTCGGTATAAATTAGAAAAAGATAAAATCATATCTAATAATAAAGAAGTTCAAGCCCAGCTTAATAGTGAGAAAGAGATGCAAAGATTGAATTTCTACTACATCATATTAGTCATGATCTTTATTGTATTAATAACTTTCTCATTGATCATTTATTCTCGTTTAAGGTCTTCAAGGGAAGCAAATAAGAACATTACAAAGCAAAGTGAAGAGCGTAAACTTCTACTGCAGGAGGTTCACCACAGGGTTAAAAACAATTTTCAAATTGTCTCAAGTATGTTGCGTCTTCAGTCCTATAATTTCGACAATGAGATATTACGCCAAAATTTTGAAGAGGCGGTGAATAGAATTAACGCCATGGCGATCGTTCGCGATGTTATTTATCGTCAAGAGAAATTTAGTGACATCGACTCCAAAACATACCTAGAGAAACTTGTGAAAAATCTTCACAGGTCTGGAGATAGCCGAATTTTAATAGCTATTGAATCAGAAGAAATTCCATTCAAAATTGAGACATTAATAAACCTAGGAATAGCCTTGAATGAACTAATAACAAATTCGTTCAAACACGCTTTTAATGATACAATATTTCAACCAAAAATTAGTATTTCATTAAAAACAATAGATCATAAAACTTATGAATTGATCTACAAAGACAATGGAATTGGTATAAATCAAGATGATTATAAATCAAGTTTCGGAATGGAATTAATCGAAACAATAATCTCTAATTTTGATGGTGAGGTTACTTTTGCCCCAGAAATGAATTGGAATACCTTGATCAAGATAACCTTTACGGAAGATTGAATTATCTGTTATTGAGTTATTTACTGTTCATATTCTGGACAGTATTCAATCCTTAATTAGTCTTTGAATTACGATAAAAAAGCTATTTTTTGATACACATATTTTTTTTTAATCGATAGAACTTATGCAACTAACTATGTGTAGATTTTATTATATTTACATTGAAGATCTAAATAAATAATGATAATCAAATTCAATTTTCGTAAAATAAATACGAAAACTACTCATGTGCCTAAGGTGGCTTTTACTATAAATGCGAATTGAAAAGATAAAATATTACTACAATTAAAAAGCATTTGTGATTCTCCTTACGAATCAGATTGAAGGTGATTTTTCATTATTAATAAATAATACTTTTATGCAAAAATTCAGAGGAATTGCTTTGTACTGGTTGCTGTGCGTTCTAGCGATAAGCTCTAGCTCCTTAGCTGCCAATGAGAAAAATCAACCCGAATTAAAGGTTGATATTCAACATATATATGATGTTTACTACAAAATCTTGTATTTTGATTCATTAGAAATTAAGGATAGTTTATTTTACTACGTTGACTATGGTTATTCGATGTGTAACGAACTTGATTTAAATACCGTTGATTCAAAAAAGGTACAGCTTACTATTGCAGAGATATACTATTATTATGGTGGAACTAATTATTTTAGAAATGAAATTTTTGAGTCTATCAATGGTTATGAAAAGGCGATTGAGATTTTCAAAAAATATGATATCAAAAATAAGTATGCAGATTGTCTCACAAATTTAGCTACTAATTTTTCGAAAGTAGGTCAAGAACCTAAAGCTTTGGAGTTAATGCATAAAGCAACCTCAATTTTTATAGATCTTAACGATTCAGAGGGAATAATAATTGGTTACCGGAGTATAGGGTTGTTGTATAAACGGCAGAAAGACTATGTGAGGTCGCATGAGTACCTGAACAAAGCTTTAAAGATAAGTAAGGAGACTGACGACGTGGATGCTTCAATTTATTTACTCATATCTATTGCTGTAATGCATTACTTTAATGATAATTTAGAAGAGGCGCTACCGTTTTACCAGGAGGCTCTTAAGTTGTCTGAGTTAACAGAAGATGAATTAGTTAAAGCAAACGTCTATAGTAATTTTGGAGAGTTTTATAAAAACACTGGCGATTTTGATAATGCTAAGATATACTTTGATAAAGCAATTGTGTTAATTGATAAAGCCGATTCAGATTATAAGCGGTCTTTTATGTTTATTAATTACTCCGATTATTATTATTTAAAAGCTGACTATCAACAAGCTATTTTATTTGCAAATAAAGCTTTGAGTTTAAGTGAGAAAATAAAAAATAAGCGTGCAGAGTATATTATCCTTAATATTTTACTAAAAATTTATGAAAAATTAGAGGATACAGATAAACTAGCACTATATCAAAAAAGAGTAATTGAGCATTTAAATGAACATAAAGACCAATTAAATGAACAAATAAATCAGCTGGAAACAGTCAGGTTTAAGCTTGATAAACAAAAAATTATTGCAGAAAATAATCAGGATAAACATAAACTCGATCAAGAACATGAAGATCAAGAACGCAATTATTTTTACTTACTTATAGCTAGTCTTTTTGTAATTCTACTTACTTTTTCACTAATCATATACTTTAGGCTAAGAACAACAAGAGCGCACAATAAATATATTACCAAGCAAAGTGAAGAGAGAAAAATACTCTTACAAGAAGTTCATCACAGAGTAAAGAATAATTTTCAAATTGTATCAAGTATGTTACGTCTTCAATCTTATAGTTTTGAAGATGAGGTTTTACGTCAAAATTTCGAAGAAGCTGTGAATCGAATTAATGCCATGGCAATTGTTCATAATGTTATTTATCGTCAAGAAAAGTTTAGAGATATCGATGCTAAAAACTATCTTGAAAAACTGGTAGAAAACCTTCATAAAACAGGTGATAGCCGAATCATCATTACTATTGAATCTGAAGAAATTCCATTTAAAATAGAGACCCTAATTAATCTTGGGATCGCTCTAAATGAGTTGATTACTAATTCTTTTAAACATGCATTCAATGAAGGTATAACTCAACCAAAAATCAATATTTCATTACGTAAAATAAAAGATAAGAACTTTGAATTAAAGTATAAAGACAACGGAGTCGGTTTTTCTGAGGGAAACTATAAATCTAGTTTTGGAATGGAATTAATTGATACTATAATTTCAAATTATGAAGGAGAAGTGGTCTATGGTTCTGAAAAAGATTGGAATACTGTCATTGTAATTACTTTCGAAGAGGAGTAGGATCTGTATTTATTAAGAATGGTGTTATTTGAAATACACTGACTTCAATAGAAAATTTAAATATTGAAACAAAGGTTTTAAAGGCGAAAGTTAAAGAGCTGGTAAGAATGTCCAAAGAGATAAAACATGCACTTTAGTGCATTTAACTTTAGCTTCTAAAAACCTTAATAGCAAACACCAAACCTTAGAAAAAGACAAACATCTAGTTTGTCTAATATCTAACGTCTAACTGTCTAACATCTAATAATGTCTAACCGCTAATTATTTCGCTAGATATATAATTTCATTCTCAAATGAACCTATTTATTATTCCAATTCGACATCGTTTGATTCAGTCCAATTGTCGTAAACCCTTTAATAAACTCCGTAGCTGTTTTTTTTCGTTCATCCATTTGTTTGGCTTCCGCAGCATCCCATTCTCCTAGCACATAATCTACTTGCTGACCGCTTCCAAACTCACTTCCAACACCAAATCTCAATCTAGCATAGCTGGTCGTATTTAATACCGCCTGAATATCTTTTAATCCATTGTGACCACCATCACTTCCTTTTCCTTTCATGCGCAGTTTTCCAAAAGGAAGCGCCAGGTCATCAGTAATCACCAATAAATTCTCAGGAAGAATTTTCTCTTTCTGCAAATAGTAATTCACCGCTTTACCACTCAAATTCATGAATGTAGATGGCTTCAAAAGAATCACTTGGCGACCTTTCCATTTCGCTTTCGCAACGTCACCTAATTTTATCGTTTCAAAAATTGCTTTACGCTCTTCTGCAAAAGCCTCCACAATCTTAAAACCTATATTGTGACGTGTGTTTTCATACTTTGCACCAGGATTTCCCAATCCTACAATCAAATACTTCATTTCTGTTGGAATATTTTGTTCTTCTTCCTTTTTTTTACCAAATAATGATCTAAAAAACATCTATTTTTTTATTTTAACCCAAAGCTTTAGCTTCAAACTAATTACAAACAACAATCACTTCGCAGAAGAGATTCAACACCCTGCCCATTCATAATTAATCATTCATAATTCATAATTATTCTCATCCTCTAGGATTCGAAAAAGTATTCACATCAAACCCAGTTATCTCATGGTCACATAAAATCACCATACGTTCAATAATATTTCTCAACTCACGGATATTTCCGCTCCAATTGGTGTTTTTAAGCGCTTCTAAAGCATCTTCTGTAAACTTCTTTCTTGGTATTCCATGTTCAGCACACGTCATCGATAAGAAGTGCTCAGCCAATAACGGAATATCTTCTTCTCTTTCGTTTAATGTAGGAACATGAATTAAAATAACACTTAATCTATGGTATAAATCCTCTCTAAAGTTTCCTTCTTCGATTTCCTTACGTAAGTTTTTATTCGTTGCGGCAATGATGCGTGGATTTACATTGATGTTTTTCTCACCACCCACTCTTTGAATCACGTTTTCTTGTAATGCTCGTAAAACTTTGGCTTGTGCAGATGCACTCATATCGCCAATTTCGTCTAGAAATAAAGTTCCAGTTTTTGCCAATTCAAACTTACCTTTTTTCTGTTTAATTGCAGATGTAAAAGCACCTTTCTCATGTCCGAAAAGTTCACTCTCTATCAATTCTGCAGGAATAGCCGCACAATTCACTTCAACAAATGATTCATCTTTTCTTGGGCTGTTATCATGAAGTGATCTTGCAACCAATTCTTTTCCTGTTCCATTTTCTCCAGTGACTAAAACACGTGCTTCGCTTGGACCCACTTTCTCAATCATTTCCTTGATCTGAATGATGCCATCTGTTTCTCCGATAATAGAGGAACCTTTAAAACGTTGAACTGTTTTCCTTAACGCTTTTTTTTCTTCAACCAGATTGGTTTTGTCACTCGCATTTCTGATGGTTACCAAAATACGGTTTAAGTCCAATGGTTTTTCAATGAAATCAAAAGCACCTAGTTTAATGGCTTCAACCGCCGTTTCGATATTTCCATGTCCAGAAATCATAATTACTGGACTGTCCACTTTCTCTTTTTGTAGCGCAGCGAGAACTTCCATTCCATCCATTTTAGGCATCTTGATATCGCAAAAAATAAGATCATAATACTGAGCTGTCGCTTTCTCGAAACCTTGTTTTCCGTCTTCTGCTTCATCAACCTCAAAATCTTCAAACTCTAAAATTTCTTTCAGTGCTCTGCGTATACTTTTCTCGTCGTCTATGACTAAAATCTTGCCCATGGAGGAATTATTTGTGTTATTTATTCAAAAATAGAAAGAATAACGCAAAGACATGCAAAGTTTTCGCAGAGGTTCGCAAAGAAAGAAGTGTAAAAGAGGAAAAACAAGAAATAGTTACGCCGAATTTTAAATCTCTCGACTAAAATTCGGCGTAACTATTAATATACTTTTTTTCTCCGCGTCCCGACAGCTGCATGGGACTCTGCCCCGCAAAACTCTGCGTCATTCTTCTTTATCTTTTTTTTCTCCGCGTATCTCTGCCTCTCCGCGAAACTCTGCTTCATTCTTAATAAGTCACCAGCGTCATTCTTAATAAGTCACCAGCGTCATTCTTAATCTTCAATTTTCTGCTTAATCACCTGCAAAACCTCATAAGTGTCTTTATCATAAACATACACTAAGAAATGCATATTCGTTATATCAAGATCTGCTGGTAAAACATAGGAGTAATCTAAAATCTTTTTATCTCCTGCCGCTGCTTCAGCTTTAAACGTTGGTATTCCGAATGGATTATTGTCAATACTTCCCAAATGCATATCACGGTGAACATAAAACTCAAAGTCAGAATTGTCTGGCATTTTTTGCCAATCCACCAATGAATCTTTTATCACGTAAACTACGGTATTCATTTCAATTGCATCAGAAGTTTTCTTTTCTACTTCAACGTGCAAATATCCCCCGTTAGCATCTGAATAATAGTTAAATACAGATTGTATATTAACTTTTAAGTCATTTGCATTTATAATAGCATCAGTTCTACTTTGCCATGTTCCAGTAATTGTGAACATTTCTCCACCCACAAATTTTCTATTTATTGTTCCTTGAGGATTTCCTAAGAAATTGAAGCCGCTTTTAAATGTTTCACCATATTCAACTCCATCTGGATTGGTATGATCTGTGAAGAATTTCGGACTTTGAGGATATGCTTTTTGATAATTAAGTGACCCTGGTCCTGTATGAATCGAAGCTACAAAAACGCGATTAGGGTTATTCCCATGCATAGCATGAGCAAGATCTGCTGCTGGAGGACAATTGAAGCATGTATGCCCTGTGTAGTCTTCAACCAATACATTAACTTTCGTATTTGTATTGCTCGTAAACGTTGGGTATTCATTCTCTAGATAATCACTCCATAAACCATTATACAGGGTAGTATCTAAATTAATTGTAGCTATTTTTTCGTAAGGATGATCAACTTTATCGCAACTCGTGAAAAGCATTGCTGATCCGAATAAAAAGAAGATGTATTGATGTAATTTTTTCATGGTTTTATTTTTTAGAAGCTATGTGTAAATGATGCCGTTAAACCATTTGATGCTGGAACGAAACGACAAATTCCTCCTACACAAAATAATCCTTCGTTTTGACGACCGTAACCCACTTGAACACGTGTTGCGCCCCAAATTTTACCAACAAACACCATAGGATAATTAATACGATCTTCCTCTATTGGGTTTCCATAATTTGATTGAAGAATCGCACTAAAGAACCAGTCTGGTGAAATAGTGTATTCAATTAATGCTGTTGCCCAAGATCCTCTGTCTTTATTATCAACAGTCCATAAGCCTTGAAGTTCAGCTCTAACCGTATGTTTTCTATTGATCTTATATTGAACGTCTAAAACCCCAATATGTGATTGAATAATTCCCTTTTCGTTCGTTAATTTTAAAACATCATTGTTCATAGAAATGTTAAAGTAACTTCCTTCAACAGTCCATTTTTTAGTCAATTTTCTTTTTATGTTAACGTTTATGTCTCTCCAGTATAACAAATCACTTTTGTCAAAAATCTTAGATTCGTAGGTAACACGTGTTGAGTCACCCGGATTAATTCCTGACAAACGTTTTAAAGGTTCGTAAGCTGTAGAAAAGTTCAACGCAATGTCAGTTCCATATTTCCCCCCTAAAAGTGATCCTCTTTTAATATTGTAAATGATATCTGCTTGAAAAGCCACTTCACCATTTGGCTGAGAAGCATAAGGATATAGTGTTGCCGCTAAATTATAAGTATGTGTCTTTGTTAAAGGTGGAACAAAACCTATTGTGAGATCTTGAAGAATAGCATTTCTATCACTTCTAAAACTCATATTATCAATTGATTTTGCAGAAAGTAAAATTCCCAATCCTTTTTGCGAATAACCTGCATTCACTATAATACCTTTTCCGTAATTATAGATATAACCATTGTCTTGAGATGGATCTTGTTCTTTAATTGTGTATTCTCCATTAATAAAGAACTTTTTGTAGGCTAAATTTAATCTACCTCCATAAGCCCCTGTGTTTTCTGGCAATACAAATTGAGTATTGTCGTCTTCTTGATACCTAGAAACGAATGAACCACCTCCTGTAACCCTAAAGTCACTTTCAGCTAGCTTAGGAAACCACTGACTAAAGTTAATCTCTAAATCTGCTCCTCTAACAATTCCAGCTCCGTATTGGTTTTTTCCATCCGTAAATGAATACCGTTGGCGACCATAAACAGTTTTAATCGTTACACCTTTGTAAGGACGTAGTTTCAAACTTATACCATTCATCATGTTATCAAACCCGAGTGCTCTGTCTTCATAAGAACGGAAAATTAGACCAGAACCAAATTGATCATAAAAGTTACCTACAGTTACATCAACAAGTTCGTTTTCATACCCAACGTATCTGTATCCTAATCCAGCTCCATCAAAACGATCTGGATAACCCAAAATTGAGGGTAAATAAGCTTCTAATCTCATTCCTGCTTTAAATCCACTATTGCGATAGTTTACATTTATGTAGGAATTGAGAAGTGCTTTCTCATCTGGTTGTATAGCGTTGATTTTCTCATCATCGTTCAAATATTGAAAATTGCTTTCCATATTTCCAGATATTGTCCCTTGAGACATTCCATTTAGACCGATAAAAAGAAATGCTGAACCAGCGAGTAATTTTGTAATTTTCATAATGTATTTGTGTACGGTAAATTATACCAAATTTAAAATGTAATGCTGCTCATTAATTAGAGTATAATGCCGACATAGGCTTAAATCTTGTAATTACTTCAAGATTTAAAACCCTATTCGGCAGCGTGAATTTAATCCTTTTTCTCAGAAAGTTTTAAAATATGATCATACAATTCGTACTCATCACCAGGCGCATAATTGTTGTGTGAATAAACAATATTTCCATTTCCATCAACCAAGAAAGTATGTGGAACATTGTTTACACCCATTGCACGTTTAAAGTCTCCGTTAGGATCCAATAAAACTTCATATTCCCAAGCTTTTGAATCTACATAAGGAACAACTCGAGAAGCTGTACGTTGATCATCAACCGAAACGGCTACTAGACGAACACCAGTTTCATCTTGCCAATCAATATACAAATCATGAATTGCATTTAATTCTTTTTTACAAGGTGTACACCATGTTGCCCAAAAAGAGATAATGATTGGTTTCCCATCGTTTTCAAGTTGAGCAGTATTAATCATTTCTCCAACCGTGTTCTTTAATTGCATTTCAGGAATGGTTTTTTCCAAAAGCCCTTTGCCTCCGTCTTGTGCATAAGAGTTTGCAGATAAGAATAGAAAAGTAGAAACGATTAAAAAGGATAATTTTTTCATGTTTATTTAGTTTTTAGTTCAGCAACATATATGCATACTTCGTACCATATAACGCTTAATCTTCAAATATAGATATAAAAGTGAAAAACAGAATAAAAATGATGGTCTTACTCTTGGAATCCAAAAAAGAAAATGAAAGGTTTTTGCGCTCCTTTTCTTCTAAAATTTTTATTGAAACATTAGTCGTTATAACCAAGTTCTCATTTTGATTTATAAAGTTTATTATCTAGGCGTGAGTTAATTTTAAATCCAAGGCGTTGACTTTATGTCAATGCGTTGTCCAAAGGCTGTCGAAGGAACTGCTTTAAAATTGACTCACAGCAACAATACAGTGCTTTAGATGTACTATTTAAATGCAAAAAAGAAAGGGAGACATTTCTGCCTCCCTTTCTTCTAAAATTTTTATTGAAACATTAGTCGCTATAACTAAGGTCTCATTTTGAGTTATAAAGTTTGTTATCTAGGCGTGAATTAATTTTAAATCTAAGGAATTAACTTTATGCCAGTGTGTTGTCCAGAGCCTGTCGAAGGAACTGCTTTAAAATTGACTAACAGCAACGATACAGTGCTTTAGATGTACTATTTAAATGCAAAAGAGAAAGGGAGACGATTTCGCCTCCCTTTCTTCTAAAATTTTTATTGAAACATTAGTCGTTATAACTAAGGTCTCATTTTGAGTTATAAAGTTTGTTATCTAGGCGTGAGTTAATTTTAAATCCAAGGCGTTGACTTTATGTCAATAACTGTTTTAAAATTGACTCACAGCAACAATACAGTGCTTTAGATGTACTATTTAAATGCAAAAAAGAAGGGGAGACATTTCTGCCTCCCTTTCTTCTAAAATTTTTATTGAAACATTAGTCGTTATAACTAAGTTCTCATTTTGAATTATAAAGTTTGTTATCTAGGCGTGAGTTAATTTTAAATCCAAGGCGTTGACTTTATGTCAATAACTGTTTTAAAATTCACTCACAACGACGATAGCGAGCTTTAGAATCAAAATTATTTGATAACTGAGATACGTTTTGTCTGCTCTCCGTTAGCCGTTTTAACTCTAACAATGTACATTCCTGACTCAAGAGAAGAAACATCTAATTGTGTTGCTTGAACTCCTGAAACTGAACCTAAATTGTTTGTTGTTACAGTCTGACCAACAGTGTTCATGATAGAAACTGTTACATCTTCTTGGTTTTGCAATTCAAACTCAACGTTTACAACGCTGCTTGTTGGGTTAGGATAAACTTTGAATGAAGAAGCGAATTCTTCAGTGTTTACACTTACCTCAGTTTGGAATTTCACATCAAAAATAACTGCTATTCCATCACCGAAGTCTGGGTTAACATCAATTTTCGCACTACCATCACCAATAATAGAAAGTTTAGCTTCTGGCATTTGGTAAGTGATACCATCTCCATAAGAATCAACAAATACTACATAATGACAACCTTCGTTAACTGCGTTGTATGTTACAGTCTCAGCCGCAGCTCCTTGCGCAAGTGAACCCACTTGAGTGAATCCTAATGGTGAAGTTGTTCCTGCTTGAGCATCGTTGTGCAGTTGCACAAAAGAAACTGCTGGAACATCACCTTCGTCGAAAATAATTCCAATTTCTTCTTTAAATGGATCTCCTGCAATAACGAAATTAATGTTTTTCGTTGTACTACCTACTCTTAAAACTGGAGCTGGAGCAACTGAAGCCATAATTTGGTCATTCGAAGTGTCATCATTTGAAGATGTAATTTTGATTGTATAGTTTGTAGCTCCAGATGGAGTAACAGAACCTAAATTAACAGTAGTAACATCATAAGAAGCTAAGTTACCTGTCCAGTTTTCAGTTGCAACTGTAGTTGAACCATTCATTACTTTAATTGTAGCTGAAGTTAAAGGTGCAGTACTAAAGTTTTGTAGAACTACCGACATATTAGCAGAAGAACCAGCACAGAATGTTTCATCTGACTCACTTGCTACTAATCTTGGGTCATTTGCATTTGAAGAAGGTGCTCCACAAGTACTTATTCCAGAATATAAAACTGCCGTTGTTTTTTGACCAACTTCAGTAACAGATCTGTCTGGACAAACCATAATAACTGTTGGGTAGTAAGAAAGGTTTATGATACCTGATATAAGATCGTCATTTGCTTGCGGGTAAGTAACACCTACCGTCCAATCTCCCATACCTGTATTAGCATCAGAAATGTTGCTTTCAGGTACTGCACCATCAGCTTCAATTCCAAAAACCATTAGCTCATCTGTACCGTTTGGTCCATATTGAGTATAAAGATTTTCTAATGCATGTCCTTGGTGGTAAGACCAACATGGAGCACACCAATCTGCAAATGCATCTATGATAACAGTTTTACCTGCATCTAAAATAGCATCCATGTCATGAGTTGTACCGTTAATGTCTGTGAATGTAACTCCAGCAGGCCAAATTCCGTTGTCAGGAATTTGTGCAGAGGCATTCATCGTAAATGAAGCTGCTATAAATACAGCTACTGAACGTAAAAATGTTTTCATAATTATTAGTTTTAATTTGGTTTATGTTTCCAAAAGTAAACTATTTTGTTAAATTTTAATAAAATTAATTCTAAAATATTGTTTAATTATTGTAATCCTAAATTGATTTAAATACGAAAGTTTCTTAAATCCTATTGAATTCACTTTATTTTTATTTATATTTACTTAATTGTAATTAAAAATTTAAGCATATGAAGATAACTATACTTGCAACAACCCTTTTATTGTCTGCAGCCCAATTGTTTGGACAAAGCGTCCAAATAGTTTCTGTTAATGATTTAACGACAGATTTGAGCGGAACTACTGTTGAAGTAGTAGATGATAAAAATGAAATTACCATATATTCTGACTTTAAAGTTATTAATTCTGGTGCGCAACCAATAAAAGTTAAGTACAAAAGAGTTAGAGATTTTAACAGCAATAGAGTAGACGAAATTTGTGACAACTCTCAATGTTATGCCGCTGATGATGCTTATACTTATATTTCGCCTACTTTAAATCAAATTAATCCAGGAGATTCTTCAATTTTTAAACCTCAGATTCGTCCTGATGGAATGGAATCTTGTGCTGTTCACAAATACTATGTAGTAGGTGAATTCGGTACGGTTTACGATTCAATTAATGTGATTTTTAAAACAACTAATGCAGATTGTAACTTGAGTGTTGATAAAAATATGAAAGAAACTCCTTTGAGTATTTTCCCTAACCCAGCACAAGATTTCCTTACTATAAAAGGTGATGGACTTAAAGATGGCGGAACAGTTATCTTCTTGGATGCTTTAGGAAAAGAAGTTAAACGTGCATCTGTAAAAGGAATAAACACAAAGTTATCAGTTAGCGATTTAAAAAGAGGTGTCTATTTTGTTAACATCAACGGAAATAACGGAACGAAAAGTAATGTTCAACGATTGATTATTCAATAGTCACTCGAACATTATTTATAAATATTTAAACCCTGGTCTTATCGATCAGGGTTTTTTTGTTGTTATTAAATGTCTGTAGGAAAACTTCAAAGACTACTTATAGGTAAAAACTAATATTGTAATCAATGAATTTGTTGCGTTTCCGACCAGACACTATTTCGTAAGTAAGCACTAGCCCCTATCGGTTATAAACTAACACTAAAAACCCTATCATCTTTTGTAAATGATACTTAGCAACTTTTTGATAATTGACATTTGTGAGGGATATCAATTTCATTAAATCTAATTATGGTATCTAACTAGATTTTACCGAAAAACAATTTAAATATTTCTAAAACATTTCGACAAAAATCCGTTATTATCCGCGTTGCTTGCAGTTCTGCAGCGTTGTACAGAGCTTGTCGAAGTGAGCTTGTCGATGCATCCGTGTCATCCCGATTAAAATACGGGACTAAAGTCCGTGTTCCATCATCAACTGCTCCACCAACTCCGGAACTCCTTTCGAAGCCGAAGAACGAATCACGTTAAAATAACTCGGAACACTCACTTCACTTGGATCAATCAAATAATATTTTGCATTGTGCGGAGCGTAATTTAGAATTCCAGCAGCGGGATAAACGTTTAAAGATGTTCCCACAACAATAACGATATCTGCATCATTTATAATTGAAATGGCTTCGTCTATCATTGGAACCGCTTCACCAAACCATACCACATGTGGTCGCATTTGAAAACCTTCTTCACATTTGTCTCCAATTTTTACTTCCCAATCTTTTTGAAGGAAATACTTCTTTTCTGCATTGGGTCCAGAACTTTTTACTTTGTTTATTTCTCCATGAAGATGCACCACTTTCGAACTTCCGCCTCTTTCATGTAAATCATCGATGTTTTGCGTAATTACTTCAACATCAAATTTGTCTTCCAATTTCGCAATTGCATAATGAGCCGCGTTGGGTTTAGATTCATAACATTGTTTGCGGCGCATATTGTAGAATTCAGTTACCATTTCAGGGTCTGCATGCCAAGCTTCTGGTGTTGCCACCTCTTCAATATTGAATTTCTCCCACAATCCACCGTTGTCACGAAATGTCCCAAGTCCTGATTCAGCGCTGATTCCAGCACCAGTGAAAACAATTATTTTCTGTTTAGTCATACTTTGAAGTTATTAATTCTTTTGATGTGTTGGTTTTTGTTAAATTTACAGCCTTGCTAAAGAATTACAAAAACGCATCAATATGGCTAAGATAAGAAAACAAGACGCACTAGACTATCACTCACAGGGTAAACCAGGTAAAATTGAGGTTGTACCAACAAAACCATACAGTTCGCAGCGTGATTTATCATTGGCTTATTCGCCAGGGGTTGCAGAGCCTTGTTTAAAAATTGCAGAAAACCCGGAGGATGTATATAAATACACTGCAAAATCTAATTTAGTTGCTGTTATTACTAACGGAACAGCTGTTTTAGGTTTAGGAGATATTGGTCCAGCAGCTTCAAAACCTGTTATGGAAGGAAAAGGGTTGTTGTTTAAAATCTTTGCAGATATCGATGTTTTCGATATTGAAGTTGATGCCAATGATCCAGAATTATTTATTCAAACGGTAAAAGCAATTGCTCCAACATTCGGAGGAATTAACTTAGAAGATATTAAAGCCCCAGAGGCATTTTTAATAGAAGAAAGATTAAAAGCTGAATTAGACATTCCTGTAATGCATGATGATCAGCACGGAACAGCAATTATTTCTTCTGCTGGATTACTCAACGCTTTAGAGTTGGCGGATAAGAAAATAGAAGATGTTAAGATAGTTGTTTCAGGAGCAGGAGCTTCAGCAATGAGTTGTGCTAAATTGTACAATTCATTAGGCGCAAAAATGGAGAATATCTTCATGTTTGACAGTAAAGGATTGTTGAGCAGAGATAGAGATCTTGACGGAAATAAAAAATTCTTTGGAGAACACCACAAGAAAACTTCTGATATGGCTACCGAATTAAAAGGAGCTGATGTATTGGTTGGACTTTCACGAGGTGGTGTGGTTTCAAAAGCGATGGTGAAATCAATGGCAGACAATCCAATTGTTTTCGCTTTGGCAAATCCAGATCCAGAGATTCCTTATAAAGATGCAATGTCTGTGCGTAAGGATTTAATTATGGCAACAGGTCGTTCAGATCATCCTAATCAGGTGAATAACGTGTTGGGTTTCCCTTTCATTTTTAGAGGAGCATTAGATGTTCGTGCTAAATGTATTAATGAGGAAATGAAATTAGCAGCTGTATTTGCAATTGCTAATTTGGCCAAAGAAACTGTTCCAGAGGAAGTAAGTGAAGCGTATGGAGAAAGAAGTATTTCTTTTGGACGTGAGAACTTTATTCCAAAACCATTAGATCCACGATTGATTTATCATGTTGCACCAGCAGTAGCAAGAGCAGCAATGGAATCTGGTGTAGCTAGAATTCCGATTAAGGATTGGGATGAGTATGACGCTAACTTAAAAAGACGTTTAGGGATTGATAATAAGCTTGTTAGAGGTTTAACTGAGAAAGCGGAACGCAATCCAAAACGTGTTGTTTTTGCAGAAGCGGATCATTATAAAACTTTAAAAGCTGCACAAACAGCTTATGAAGAAGGAGTTGTTATTCCAATTCTATTAGGTCGTAAGGAAAAAGTTTTAGGAATGATTAAGGAATACAACATGGAGCTTCCAGACGTTGAAATTCTAGACCCTAAAGCTCCTGAGGAAAAAGAGAGACTAACACGTTATGCTAAAGAATTCTTTGAATTGAGAAAAAGAAAAGGATTCACTGAGTATGAAGCAATGAAAATAATGCGTGAACGTAATTATTTCGGTGCAATGATGGTTCAATCAGGTGATGCTGATGCAATGATTTCTGGAACTACAAGAAAATACAGTGATGTGTTGCGTCCTGCTTTACAAGTTATTGGAACACAAAAAGATGTGAACCGAGTTGCTGGAATGTATGTTTTGATTACGAAACGTGGCCCAATTTTCTTAGCTGATACAACGGTTAATTTTGATCCAACAGCAGAAGAAATTGCGGATATGACAAACAACGTTGCGAAAATGATTCGTAAGTTTAAAGTAAATCCAAAAATCGCATTATTGTCTTATTCTAACTACGGTTCAGCAGAAGGAAAAGATGCTAAGAAAATGGCTAGAGCAGTTGAGATTATTCATGAAAAATATCCAACTTTAGTTGTAGATGGAGAGGTTCAAGCAAACTTCGCTTTGAACAACGAGTTGATGAATGAAAAATTCCCATTCTCTGAATTAGCGAATAAAGAGGTAAATACATTTATTTTCCCTAATTTATCATCGGGAAATATAGCTTATAAATTATTGCAAGAAATGACGGATGCTGAAGCAATCGGACCAGTATTGGTAGGATTGAGAAAGTCAATTCATGTATTGCAATTGGGTGCGTCTGTACGAGAAATAGTAAACATGGTGAAAGTTGCTGTAGTAGACGCTCAAAACAAATAGATATGATTACATACCTAAATGGAAGACTGATAGAGAAAACTCCAACTGTATTGGTCATTGAATGTGGAGGAATAGGTTATGAGGTAAAGATTTCATTGAACACTTTTTCGGCAATCGGAACTGATGAATCGATTAAAATATTTACTCAATTTGTGGTAAGAGAAGATGCGCAAATCTTGTATGGATTTAATGATACAGTCGAAAGAGAAATGTTCAACTTCTTAGTTTCTGTTTCTGGTATTGGACCAAATACAGCAATGGTGATGTTGTCTGGACTTTCTCCAGCTGAAATAGCATACGCAATTACTTCAGGAGATGTTGATACGATAAAGGGAGTCAAAGGAATAGGAACTAAAACTGCGCAACGTGTAATCGTAGATTTAAAGGACAAAATGTTAAAATTCGAGGTTTCTGGTGATAATATTTCATCTTCAAACAATACACTTCGATTTGATGCGTTAACTGCATTGGTTTCACTTGGTTTTGATAAAAAATCAGCGGAAAAAGCCATAAATAAAGTAATGAATGAGCAAGATTCTGTAGAAATTTTAATCAAGAACGCTTTGAAAGTGCTCTAACGGGAAAATTCAACTGTGAATATACAAACACTAAATACGTTATGGAATGGGTTTTTGTTAACTCTAATTCTTTCTGCCGCAACATCAGTTTACGGTCAGAATGATCCTGATTCAACAAAGTTACCATATCCAATAAATAATCCTTACGATCCAACAGGAAACGGAAGGCAAAGCTTTGACTTGGGCGATCCTAAAAGCGTTCAAAAAACAATTGTCTACGATCCGAAAACGGGGAAGTACGTTTTTAAAGAAGTTATTGGTGGTCTCGATTATAGAAGATCATCCATGATGACCCTTGATGAATATATCGAGTATGAACGTCAGCAAAAAATGCAAAGCTACTGGAAAGAGAAAATCGATTCTCAAACAGAAGAAGAGCAAGGATTAATTCCACCTATTACAATTGATAATCCAGGATTTGCGAATATTTTTGGATCAGATGAGATTCAAATTCGCCCAGAGGGAAGTGTTGAACTTTCTTTAGGTGTAAACTCTTCTCGATACGATAATCCGAGTTTACCAGAAAATCAACGCCGTATTACACGATTTGATTTCCAACAGCAAATTCAATTGAACTTAGTTGGTCAAATTGGTACAAAATTGAAATTAGGAGTTTCTTACAATACCGAAGCCGCTTTTAACTTTGACAATGTTACAAAACTAGAGTGGACAGGAAACGAAGATCAAATTCTTCAAAAAATTGAGGCAGGTAACGTTTCCATGCCATTAGAAACTTCTTTAATTGAAGGATCTCAAACATTATTTGGGGTAAAAACAAGAATGAAGTTTGGTCGTTTGACCGTTGATGCAATTGCTTCAACATCAAGAGGGCAAAAACAAGAAATCAATATTAAAGGAGGTGCGCAAGTACAAGACTTTAAATTGAAAGCAGATGATTACGAAGCCAATCGTCACTATTTCTTGAACTATTACCACAGAGATCACTATGATGAGGCAATGAAAACTGTGCCTGTTGTAAGTTCTTTGGTAAACATTACACGTATTGAAGTTTGGGTAACCAATCAAACCAATAAAGTTGAAGACACTAGAAATATTATTGGATTTACCGATTTAGGGGAAGCAAAACCTGAAAATTGGTCAGGAAATCCAGGAAATGCATCGAGTAATCAATTTCCAAGAAATAATGCCAACGGATTATATGAATTCGCAAAAAACAATCCAACCATTCGTGGATTCAATAATGCGGTTGTTGCCTTAGAATCTGAATTAACAGAGCCAGGACCTTTCCAACAAGCAAATGATTACGAAAAAGTTGAGAACGCAAGAAGATTAACAGACCAAGAATTTACTTATAATGCCCAACTGGGTTTTATCTCGGTAAATCTTCCTTTAAATAATGATGAGGTTTTAGCCGTTTCTTATGAATATACTTATGCAGGAAGAACATATCAAGTTGGGGAATTTTCAACTGATGGTATTGTTGGAACTGACGCACTTTTCTTGAAATTATTGAAGCCTACAATCTTAAACCCTAAGAATAAACTTTGGGATTTGATGATGAAAAACGTTTATTCTATTGGTGCTTATCAAGTAAGTCAAGAAGGATTTAGATTAGATATTTTATACAATAATCCAGACAATAGTTTATTGGTGAATTTCCTTCCTTTTGAAAAAATGGATGACAGACAAGTGATTGATGTTGTGGGAATGGACAGGTTAAATCAAAACAACCGTGCACAACAAGATGGTGTTTTTGACTTTTTACCGATTACATTTAATGGAAATCAAGCCACAAATGGTGGAACTATTAACACCAGGAATGGTAGAATTTATTTCAGTACAATTGAACCGTTTGGAGAAACGATAAGACAAGAAATGATTGCTACGAGTACTGATCTTGCACAATTTGCAGATAAAGTAGCTTATGATGAATTATATGATTCTACTAAAATTGCAGCACAGCAAATACCGAAGAAAAACAGATTCTACTTTGTAGGGAAATATGAATCTTCTGTGAGTGATGAAATTCCATTAAACGCATTGAACGTTCCTGAAGGTGCAGTTGTAGTAACTGCAGGAGGAATTCGTTTAACAGAAGGTTCAGACTTTACGGTAGATTATAATCTTGGTCGAGTGAAGATTTTAAACAGTGCAGTTTTAGAATCAAATGCAGATATCAAGATTTCGATTGAGAGTAATTCTGTCTTTGGATTTCAAAATAAATCCCTCATGGGAACGCATTTGAATTACATGATTAATCCAGACTTTAATGTTGGAGCAACATGGATGAGAATGACCGAAAAGCCAATTACACAAAAAGTGGATATCGGAGATGAGCCATTTAAAAATAATATTGTTGGAGCTAATTTATCTTACAGAAAGGATATTCCTTTCTTAACAAAATTGATCAACTTTATTCCGACTATTTCAACAAAGCAAATGTCTACTTTGACATTAAATGCAGAGGTAGCGCACTTGATTCCTGGAACTCCACGTGCTATTTCAAAAGAAGGAATTTCTTATGTTGATGATTTTGAAGGAAGTCAATCTACAATAGATTTAAAGAACTTCTCTTCATGGAGATTAGCTTCTATTCCACAAGGACAAAGTAATTTATTTCCAGAAGCAGCATTGAAAAACAATTTAGCTGCAGGATTTAAACGTTCTCATTTATCATGGTATTCTATTGATCCAATGTTTCATGAAAACCGAGCGATAACACCTCAACACATTGCTGACAATCCAGATGAAACGGAAAACATGAATGTTTCTATTATAAATAAAACAGACATTTTCCCGAATACGCAACCCGCAACAGGTGAAATTACAAACCTGCCAGTTTTCAACATGACTTACTATCCTAAGGAAAGAGGAATGTATAATTATGATACAACTAACACGGTTAACATTGATGGTGAATTCAATGATCCACAAGAAAGATGGAATGGAATTATGCGTTCTTTAACAACAACAAATTTTGAAGAAACGAACGTAGAATATATCCAGTTCTGGATGTTAGATCCATTTAATGAGGACCAAGAATTACAAGATCCCAATACGAATCATTCTGGAGGAGATTTATATTTCAACATTGGTAACTTATCGGAAGATGTACTTCCTGATTCAAGAAAGAGTTTTGAAAATGGATTACCAAGAGAATTTTCAAATACAGACAATACAGATTTAACGAATTGGGCACGTGTTTCTACGCAACAAGTTGTAGTAAATGCATTTGATAATGATCCAGACACCAGAGCAGCACAAGATGTTGGGTTGGATGGATACGATGATGAAAAAGAACGTTTGGCTTTTGCAAATTATGTGAGTTGGGTTCAGAATAATGGAACACTTTCACAAGCAGCAAAGGATAAAATCTTAGCCGATGTATCAAAAGACAATTACAATTATTACCGAGATGATCGCTACGATTCAGATGAACAAGGTATAATTCGCAGGTATAAATACTGGAATGGACACGAAGGAAACTCTCCAACTCCAGAAATGTCTGCAACAATCAATAATGATGGTTATCCTACGCAGGCAACAAATACTCCTGACATGGAGGATGTTAACCGTGACAATAACCTGAGTGAATCTGAAAGCTATTATCAATATAAAGTTTCTTTGCGTCAACCTGATTTGCAAGTTGGGAAGAACTACATTGTTAACTCAAGAGAGTATTCAAAAGGACAAAAGGAATATAAATGGTATCAATTCCGTATTCCGGTTAGAAATCCTGAAAAAGCAGTCAATGGAATTTCAGATTTCCGTTCCATACGATTCATGAGAATGTTTATGAAGGCATTTGAAGAAGAAACAACATTGCGTTTTGCCAAATTAGAATTGGTAAGAGGTGAATGGAGAAAATTCAGAGAAAGTTTAACACAGCCAGGAGAAGGGGTTCAAGAAGATCCAAATTCAACAGCTTTCAATATTGGTGCAGTAAACGTTGAAGAACACGATCAACGCGAGCCAATTAAATATGTTATTCCACCAGGGATTCTGCGTGAAGTTGATCCATCTCAGCAGTTCCAAAGACAATTGAATGAGCAATCGATGACCATTGAGGTGTGTAACCTTAAAGATGGTGATGCAAGGGCCGCCACCAAGAATGTTGGAATGGACATGATTATGTACAAGAATTTAGAAATGTACCTTCATGCCGAAGAAGTAGATGCCATAAATCCACTCAACGATGAAGATGTAACCGTTTTCATTAGGCTAGGAACCGACTTTAAGGAAAACTATTATGAGTATGAGGTGCCCATGAAAATTAGTCAATGGGGCGTAACACAAGATCTTCAAATTTGGCCAGAGGAAAACAATTTAAGAATTGTATTTGATGATTTAATTGCTTTGAAGAAAGAAAGAAATAACGCCTTGGATCAACCCGGTTCTGGAGCTGCTTTTAATGTTGAGTATTCGAAAGAAGTGAATCATAAACCTGGGAAATCCGATAACAACAGCGTTAGTTATTCAAAAAGAATGATGAAGGTGAAAGGAAATCCAAGCTTAACAGATGTGAAAACCATCATGATTGGAGTTAGGAATCCGAAACTGGATGCCAAAAACCCTTGGAAACCAGATGATGGATTAGCGAAATGTGTTCAGGTTTGGGTGAATGAGCTGCGTTTAACAGAGTTCCAAAACGAAGGAGGATCTGCTGCTTTGGCACAAGCTCAACTGCAAATTGCTGACTTTGCTACTGTTCAAGTTGCGGGTGCATACAGTGGTTTAAACTGGGGAAGTATAGATAGTAAAGTTTCAGACCGTCAGAGAGATACGCGTTTAAGTTTAGATATTTCTGCAAATGCACAATTGGGACAATTATTAGGAGAAAATGCTAAAATTGACATTCCTTTCTTATATACTTATTCCGTTGGAGCAATAAATCCACGCTTCGATCCTTACAATCCGGATATAGAACTTTCTTCTTATGAAGCAGAAGAGCGAAAACGAAAATTAAAAGATGGACGAGATTTTACACAACGTAAATCATTCAACTTTACAAATGTTAGACGTCAAAGAAAGCCTGGTTCAGAAGCCAATCTCTGGGACATTAGTAATTTCTCATTAAACTTTGCTTACAGTGAAGATTTACACCGAGATTTCACTACGAATTATGATAGAACTAAAATTTGGAAAGGGGGTGTGAACTATGTTTATAATGGAGCACCAACCCTTTGGGAGCCATTCAAAAACTCCAAATTGATGCGTAAATCTAAATGGTGGGATTTAGTGAAATCAACGAATTTGTATCTTGGACCAAAGAACATTAGTGTTAAAAACAACTTGATTCGTAATTATAACGAAAGACAAATCAGAAATAATATTCCCAATACTGCTTTTGAATTCCAACCAATCTATTTGAAAAACTTTACATGGAACAGAAGATTTGACTTTAAGTATGATTTAACAAGAAATCTAAAATTCGACTTTTCAGCAAATAATAGTTCAATTATAGATGAGCCAGGAGGACAAGTTGATAAAAATGAAAATCCAGAATTATACAGAGAATTTCAAGATTCTGTAAGAACTCAATTGAGGACTTTAGGAAAAACAATGCGCTATGATCAAACTTATAATCTAACTTACAATCTTCCATTTAATAAGATACCTGCTTTAGATTTCATTAATTCAAATGTGCGTTACAGTGGTTCTTATGAATGGACAAGGCCAAATTTAGGTCAAGAAGCCTTTGGGAATACAATTCAAAATAGCCGAACGATAAATACAACGGCACAATTGAATATGTTGACCTTATATAAGAAGTCTGATTTCTTAAAGAAGATTATTGACGATGGTAGAGGTGGAAGAGCAACTATGCGCAGCGCAATGGGTGATGGCGGATTAAATACCAGAGGTGGAGTGAATAGGAACTTAGGAAACACAAATAACGACAGCCGTTTAGCCAAGAAGGTAAAAGAACTTAATGAAAAACTAGAGAAACTAGAAAAAATTAAGGTAGATCAACTTGAGACAGACGAACTTGTTGAGCACCAAAAAGAGCTTGCAAAAGTTGAACGAAAATTAGGAAGTAAAGAGCCAAGATTAGAAAATCAAAATGAAAGAATAGCCACTCAAGAAGAAAGAGAAGAAAAGTATCAAGATAAATTTGGAAAACCATATCATCCAATTACTGGTTTTGGAGCTAGAGCATTGATGAGTGTGAGAACAATTTCAGGAACATACACTCAAAATGATGGGATGTTATTGCCAGGATTTAATCAGGAGGCTAAGTTCTTTGGAATGAACAACGCGATGATTGGTGACAGTAAAATTAGAGGATTTGCAATTGGTGAACAACAACGAAATGTTTTCGGAAAAGAAACAGGATTTGAGTTTGCACCTTATGCTGGAGCTAATGGATTTGTTGTTGATACAAGTGGATTGAATACACAACATACAATAATGCATGCTCAAAATTATAATTTGAGGGCCAGTATTGAGCCAATTAAAGATTTGAAGGTTGATTTAACAATGAAACGTAATTTCACAGAAAGCTCATCTCAATATTATAGATTCTCAGATAGTTTACAAGCTTTTGAAAATCAAAGTGAATTCAAATCAACGACGGTAAGTTATTCTACAATTTCTATTCGTTCGGCATTTGAAGCTATGGATAGTGATTTCCGATCCCCTTCTTTTGACAATCTAAGATCGAAAAGGACAGAAGTTTCTCAAGTTTTAGGAGAAGGAAATCCTTATAGTTTGTCAGATAGTGCAGGATATAAAGATGGATATGGTCCAAGTCAGCAAGATGTAATTATTGGTGCTTTCTTGAACACATTCTCTGGAAAGAAAACTTCTAAGAAATCAATTTCTCCAGTTCGAAATGTTCCACTTCCAAATTGGCAGGTTTCCTATAATGGATTAACCAAGTTTAAATTCTTTAAAAAATATGTACAGAATTTCACTTTAAGACATGGTTATAATTCATCTGTAACCGTTGCAGGAATGCAAACCAATTTGAATTCAGAAATAGATGATGACGGATTCTTATCTGCCAGAGATATCAATGACAATTTTATTTCTCAACAACAAGTTCAAAACGTTACTATTTCAGAGCGCTTCTCTCCATTATTTGGATTTGATGCAACTTGGAAAGTCAATGGAAATGGACTTTTAACTAAATTTGAAATCAGTAAAGAACGTTCTTCTTCTTTGTCTCTAGCAAATAATCAATTAACAGAGATGATAGGAACGGAGTATGTGGTAGGAACAGGATATAAGTTCACGAATTTCAGACTCCCGTTAACCTTCCAAGGAAATAAATTGAAAGCCTCTGATTTGAATATCCGAATCGATTTATCAATCAGAGATAACATCACTGTAATTAGAAAAGTAATTGAAAACACGACACAAGCAACAGCTGGACAGCGTGTATTCTCTATCAGATCAAGTGCAGATTATCTGGTTGGAAAAAACCTAACGCTTTCGTTATTTTACGATCAGCAGTTAACAGATCCAACGGTTGCAACGTCTTACGTTACAGGAAACATTGCCGCTGGACTTAGAATAAGAATCAATTTAGGAGGACTATAAATAACACAATAATGATGGAAGGAACAAACATTAGAAAAGCCAAAAGAGGAGACGAACTGGCACTAATGGGACTTGTTCATGAACTTGCAGAATTTGAAAAAGCGCCAGATGAAGTCATAAATACCCCAGAGCAGCTGGCCATCGATATATTCGATGATAAGATTTGTGATTGTTTTGTATATGAAATAGAGGGTATAATTCGAGGAATGGCTTTATATTATATTTCTTACTCTACTTGGCGAGGAAGATGTTTATACCTTGAGGATTTATACATTCAACCTGATTTCCGCAGAGGAGGAATAGGTCAAAAACTGTTTCAAACTTTAGTAGATGAAGCCAAAGAAATGGGTGTAAAACGCATGGATTGGCAAGTTTTGGATTGGAATGACTCTGCTATTCAGTTTTACAAGAAAATTGGAGCCACACTAGATCCTGAATGGATTAATGGGAGATTGTTTTTTTAGGATTTTTACATTGGTTTTACGAACGTCAACAACCTTTCAATCTCTTGTCTGTCTCCACAGAGTGGTGAAATGTTAGTAGTTTTAGCTATTCATTAATGCGATAAAGCCACAGCGTGGCGAAATGTGATTGTGTTTTAATTTTCGATTACTCTGCGATTTGTCTAAGAGAAAAGCGTCCATGTATGTTGAGCGCTTCATCCGTCAGCAGATACTAATTACATCTTATTCACTGCGTGGATGAAGCGTATGACAGTTCATACTAATCATATTTTTCAATTAGCAATCTATCTTGATCACCCAATTATTTTATTCTTCAATCAAATTTTCAACACCAGTTCCCTTTAAAATTAGGGGGTAAATTTTTTTTAACATTTTTTTAAGAATAAATACCATGGTAAGTGATTCCAAGGTAGAAAAGTTTAGTATCTTTGTACCGTTAGGTTTCATAAGTAGTAGTGTTTGATTGGAGATAGAGACGCCCGTCTCTATCTCCAATTATTAATTTAAGACACTTTATTTATGCACGCCTTTAATCATATCTCTTTATTTCATCTATTATAAGTCCTTGACAGGTATTAAATCGTCAATTTTGCAGGACAAAACAGCTCTATTTTGTCAATAATTGAATTTTCTGTTTAATCATTTATCATTCTTGCAGTCAAATAGCTTGAAAACTGACTAAAATCCCTTAAATTCGCATACGATTTCTTATCTTTTACCGATTATAAAATCATTATCGGTTTTTTAAGGTCAGACCAAAAACACAAGAACAAAAGGATTTAAATGAAAAATATTCGAAATTTCTGCATCATCGCACATATTGACCATGGAAAAAGCACCTTGGCTGATAGATTATTACAAGCTACAGGAACGATTTCAGATCGTGACATGCAAAATCAAGCGCTTGATAGTATGGATTTGGAACGCGAACGTGGAATCACTATTAAGAGTCATGCAATTCAAATGGATTATGAAAAGGATGGCGAGAAATATACTTTAAACCTTATTGACACACCTGGACACGTTGATTTTTCTTACGAAGTTTCTCGTTCTATCGCAGCTTGTGAAGGTGCATTATTAATTGTTGATGCATCACAAGGAATCGAAGCACAAACGATTTCGAATTTATATTTGGCTTTAGAAAATGACTTGGAAATTATTCCAATTTTAAATAAAATGGACTTACCTGGTGCGGAGCCAGAGGAAGTGACAGACCAAATTGTAGAATTAATAGGTTGTGATCCTTCTGATGTTATTCCAGCTTCTGGAAAGACAGGATTAGGAGTTGATGAAATATTAGCTGCAATTTTAAGTCGAATTCCAGCTCCAAAAGGAGATCCTGATGGACCGTTACAAGCGATGGTATTTGATTCTGTTTTCAACCCATTTAGAGGAATTATTGCTTATTACAGAATAATGAATGGTTCTCTTAAAAAAGGTGAGAAAATTCTATTTTTAAATACTGGAGAAGATTACCATGCAGATGAAATTGGAATTTTGAAAATGACGCCTCAACCCAGAGATATTGTTAAAACAGGAGATGTTGGATATATTATTTCAGGGATTAAAAATGCCAAAGAAGTTAAAGTAGGAGAAACAATTACAACTTTTGACAATCCTTGCTTAACTGCTGTAAAAGGGTTTGAGGATGTAAAACCAATGGTATTTGCCGGAATTTACCCTGTTGATACAGATGATTTTGAGGAATTGCGTTATTCAATGGAGAAATTACAATTGAATGATTCATCGCTGGTTTTTGAACCTGAATCTTCTGCTGCATTAGGTTTCGGTTTTCGC
Source organism: Brumimicrobium glaciale (assembly GCF_004152935.1). Lineage (GTDB taxonomy): Bacteria > Bacteroidota > Bacteroidia > Flavobacteriales_D > Crocinitomicaceae > Brumimicrobium > Brumimicrobium glaciale. The sequence continues at coordinate 353,439 of NZ_SETE01000003.1, read as the reverse complement.
TGTGGATTCTTAGGAATGTTACACATGGAAATTATCCAAGAGCGTTTAGAACGAGAGTTCAATATGACAGTAATTACTACTGTTCCAAACGTTTCTTACTATTGCTATACAAGAAAAAATCCTACAGATAAGCAAATTGTAAATAATCCATCTGATTTACCAGATCCATCGACTATTGAAACAATTGAAGAGCCTTATATTAAAGCACAAGTAATTACAAAATCTGAATATGTTGGACAAGTAATGACATTATGTGTTGAAAAACGTGGGGAATTACAGAATCAAATCTATTTAACCCAAGACAGGGTTGAGATCACTTTCAAAATGCCAATGGCAGAGATTGTATTTGATTTTTATGATCGTTTAAAATCTGTTTCTAGAGGTTATGCTTCTTTCGATTATCACCCAATTGGTTATCAAGCGTCTGATTTAGTGAAGCTGGATATCTTATTAAACCACGAACAAGTAGATGCTCTTTCGGCATTGGTTCACAGAAGTAATGCTTTTGAATTAGGAAAGAAAATTTGTTTAAAATTGAAGGAATTAATTCCGAGACAACAATTTGAGATTCCTATTCAAGCGAGTATTGGAGCGAAAGTTATTGCCAGAGAAACAATTAAAGCTTTACGTAAAGATGTAACTGCCAAATGTTATGGTGGAGATATTTCTCGTAAAAGAAAGCTTTTAGAGAAACAAAAAGAAGGTAAGAAACGTATGCGACAAGTGGGTAGAGTTGAAGTTCCACAAGAAGCATTTTTAGCGGTATTGAAATTGAACGACTAAATAGAACTAAAGTAAATTGAGCGAATTACTTCTAAAAGCGATTGTTACAGGATTAATCTTAAGCGTTATGCTTGGTCCTGCATTTTTTGTGCTTTTAGAGACAAGTATTAAAAGAGGGATTCGCGCTGCTTTGTCTTTTGATGCTGGTGTTTTAGTCAGTGATATTATTTATATTGTTATCGCTTATGTCTTTATTCAGCAAATCGAAGATCTTTCCAGTGGAGGTGATAATGCGTTAATTCGCGCCATTGGAGGTGTACTTTTTTTCGTTTATGGTTACCTTACCTTTGTCAAAAAAGTAGATACTGTTGAGGTCGCCAAAACAAAGAAAGTTAATGCTGATCCTAAAGATTATTGGATTTTATTCATCAAAGGATTGTTGTTGAATTTAGCAAACCCTTTGGTCGTTTTTTATTGGTTTTCTGTCATGGCATTGGGACACACGCGATCAAATGACGTACTTACCGGAGGTGAAATGATTCTCTATCTTTCAATTGTTTTATTTACATTTTTCGCCATTGATGTGGTGAAAATAGTTGGTGCTAAAAAATTACGTCCATTTATTACAGTAACTCTTTTGCGTTCATTAAATAGAATTACAGGATCTATATTGATGGTTTTTGGTGTGTTTTTGGTAATCAATAGCATCGTTATGTGGCTCAAATAAAATGTAACTTTTCTGATATTTTTGTTATACTGATATGTTAATATAGTTTCTATGATGTACAAAACAATTTTACTTTTTTTATTTGTATTCCTTTTCTTTAATGGATATAGCCAAACCAGAAAAGAAAGAAATCTTTCTAAGCGTCAAACTTTTTATTACGATCCAGCAACAAGGGTTCAAGTAGAAAGTCATGGCTATTATTATTCAGATGATTTAGGTGAAACCACTGAAAGACATGGTAAATGGTCATTTTTTAATAGAGAAGGAACATTGGTTGAAGAACGTCACTACGACAGAAATAAGCTAAATGGAGAAGTGATAAAGTACTATGGAAAAGAAAAAACACAAAGCATAGGCTATTTTTATCAAGATGAGCAAGACAGTATATTTATTGATTTTTCTTTAACTGGAGATACAACGCAAGTCGGGTATTTCAATTTAGGAGAACCAACAGGAAAATGGCGTTATTTTTATACGGATGGTGCTTTAAAAATGGTGGAAGAAATCATAGATGAAACCTCTTATGTTTGGCAGTTTTACGGAGCAGATACCGCGCATACACAATCTATAACAGACGGTAATGGTTCAATGGCGACATACTTTGGTAATGGTCGCTTAGAATCTTGGTACAATTACAAAGATGGATTACGACACGGAGTTTTTGAAGAAGCTTCTGTGAATGGATACTATTTAATGAAAGGATCTTTTATTGACAATAAACCCGAAGGGAAATGGGAATATTACTACTACACAGGAGATTTAGAAAAGATATCACATTATAAAAACGGTAAGTTAGAAGGTTCTTACATTTATTATTTCGACAATGGTCAGGTGAATGTTGAAGGTGAATTTTCAGAAGGAGAAAAAACAGGAGAATGGTTTTGGTATACTAATTCTGGAGTTATTGACATGAAAGGGTCTTTCAAGAATGGATTGCAAAATGGCTCGTGGATTTACAATTTTCCATCGGGAGAACTTTCTTATCGCGCCAAATACAAAGCAGGCAAGAAGGATGGGAAATGGACTTATAATTACAGAAATGGTAAAAAGTTTAAAGTAGGTCATTTCGAAAATGATTTAAAAAACGGAAGCTGGACTACTTGGTATGAGGATGGAACATTACTGATGGAAGGTGATTACAAAGACGACCTTGAAGAAGGAACTTGGAAAAATTACTGGGAAAATGGTCAGTTAAAAAACCAATCTGATTTCTCAAAAGGAAAACTAAATGGCGAATGGTTGTCGTTTTTTAATGATGGAAAACCACTTTCGAAAGGATTTTATGATCATGGTCAAAAATCTGGCGAATGGATAACTTTTTTTAGAAATGGAATGCCAAAAGATGTTGAGAATTTTAAAGTAGTTGAAAAGAAATCGAAGGTAAAATACGGTCCAACAAAAGACAGAGTAGTACGCATATCCGTTCCTCATGGAAAATCAATTGAGTATTCTCAAAAAGATTATTCAAAAACGCAGGAAGGAAAATACAAGAATGGTGAAAAGCATGGAACGTGGACAGTTTATCATCCAGGAGGTGTTTTGCCGGCAGTAATTTCAAATTATAAAAATGGAGAACTCCATGGTAAAATGAAAAATTATGAATTCAGAGGAAATAGAATTATCTCTGAAGCCGAATATAAAAACGGTGTAAAAGACGGGAAGGTTAAAATTTACGATGAAAACGGAAAAGTGGTAAAAGAACAGACCTTTAAAAATGGTATTCAGGTAATCGAAGGATCGAAATCAGGTACGTCATTTGCACCGTTAAGATAATGTTTGATTTGTTTTTTTATTGTAGAGACGCAATGCATTGCGTCTCCACAATAAAAAACATTGCACGTTAACACAAACCAAAATACCATTACACGTTAACACAAACCAAAACCATTGCACATTAACACAAATCAAAAACATTGCATGTGAACACAAACCAAAACCATTGCTCGTTAACACAAACCAAAATACCATTACATGTTAACACAAATCAAAAACCATTGCTCGTTAACACAAACCAAAATACCATTGCATGTTTACAAATCAAACACCATCATTCCCACAGCAAAGTAAATAAACAGTCCAACAACATCATTTAGAGTTGTAATAAACGGACCTGTTGCCACCGCGGGATCAACTTTGTACTTGTGTAAAATCAAAGGAATTAACGTCCCGAAAATCGCTGCGAAAAAGATCACAATAAATAAGGCGATACTTACAGAGATTCCCAATCTTATGTCTTGTAATAACCATGTGATTCCAAAAATGAAAATCCCACAAATAAGACCATTTAAAAGCCCTAGAAGAGCTTCTCTTTTTACTCGGGATAAAATACTACTGAATTGACTTGTTCCATTAGCAATTGACTGAACAACGATAGCACTTGACTGCACTCCAACATTTCCTCCCATTGCTGCTACCAGCGGAATAAAAAATGCCAATGAAGGAATTGCACCAATTTGTGTTTCGAAATTTCCAATTACTTGAGAACCTAAAACTCCTCCCATTAAACCAATCATCAACCAAGGAAGCCGGGCACGTGACATCTTTATGATTCCAGCATTGTGTTCTACATTCTCAGAAATACCCGAAGCCATCTGGAAATCTTTATCTGCCTCCTCACGAATAACATCAACGATATCATCAATGGTAATTCGTCCGACTAATTTCTTTTGTAAATCAAGCACAGGAACAGAAACCAAATCATATTTATCCATGACTCTCGCTACTTCCTCGGCGTCTTCATTGGTATAAACATAAGCCATGTTTGTATTCTCGTAAACATCTCTAACTACCGATTTTGCATTGGCAACTAATAAAGCACGAAGCGATAATGTTCCCACAAGTTTGTCATCATTATCGACTACATAAATGGTATGGACTTTGTCAACTTCTTCGGCTTGTCTTCGCAACTCAATTACACAACGATTAATTGGCCATTCGAGTTTTGCACGAATAAATTCCGTTTGCATTAATCCCCCAGCCGAATCTTCGTCATAATTTAAAAGATCAACTAATTCAGAAGCGTTTTCGCTGTCCATCTTAGAGATTACCTCCAGCTGCTTTGCAACAGACATCTCACCAAGAATATCCACCGCATCATCAGAATCTAAATTCTCTAATTGAAGTGCAAGTTGATCAGAATTGAATGTTTCAACGAAACGTTGACGTACATCGTCATCCAATTCCATTAAAACATCACCTTGTAAATCATGATCTAAATGGTCATAAATATACTTGGCCTCATCTCTATTTAGTTCGTCTAGAATTTCAGCAATATCTGCTGGGTGAAGTATGATGATTTCTTTCTCAATAAAATCGCTTTCGTTCTCAGCAATTAAATCTCTGATTTCATCTAAATATTCTCTAGTTAATTCGTACTGCATCTGGATAAGATTTTTGCAAATTTACGAAAGAAAAATCTAGAATTTTTCTTCATATAAATAAATCCTTGAGTTTTTTGATTGAAATAGCGTTTCAATCTATTATCGATCGCCACAGAGTGATGAAATGTTAATAGCTTTAGCTACTCAGTAATGCCATAAAGCCACAGGAGTGGCGACACGTGAATGTGTTTTAATTTTTCGATTGCTATGCGTTTTGTTTAAGAGAATAGTAACGATTTGTTTACAAGATGTGTGCATAGTTGCGTCATTCGGCAGCTGACGGGCTAAAAAACGCTAGCCGTTTTTTTTATTAACATATCACCTACTCTGTGGGGTGGATAGCGTAATAGTGAGGAACTCGTAAATAAGGGACAAGAATCATTTAGCTTGGTGTTTTTGAATTGAAGTTTCGTGTGTTTTTTTTGGACTACAGTCGTTTTTAATCATTATTTATCGCCACAGAGTGGTGAAGTGTTAATAAAAACCCTAAAACCATGAGATCCCAAGCCACAGAGTGGTGACATACGAATGTGCTTTCATCCTAAACGCTAACTACTTCAGAAAACAGATTGATGATTAAATAGCGTGTCGCCACTCTGTGGCTTTAAAAAAAACGTCTAACGTTTTTTTTATTAACACATCACCCACTCCGTGGGCTAGTTAGCGTAATAGTGAGAAACCAATAAATGCAAAACAAAAACAGTTTTAGCTTGATGTTCTAGATTGAAATTTCGTGTGGTTTTTTTGGAGTACAGTCGTTTTTAGTCATCATTTATCGCCACAGAGTGGTGAAGTGTTAATAAAAACCCTAAAACCATGAGATCCCAAGCCACAGAGTGGCGACATGTGAATGTGCTTTCATCCTAAACGCTAACCACTTCAGAAAACAGATTGATGATTGAATAGCGTGTCGCCACTCTGTGGCTTTTAAAAAAACGTAAGACGTTTTTTTATTAACATGTCACCCACTCTGTGGGCTTAATAACGAGAAATAAGAAATTATAGACAAGAATTGTTTTTGAATTGAAGTTTCGTGTGGTTTTTTTGGAGTACAGTAGTTTCTAAATCTACAATCCATTGCCACAGAGTGGTGAAGTGTTAATAAAAATCCTAAAGCCATGGGGTCCCAAGCCACAGAGTGGCGACATGTGAATGTGCTTTCATCCTAAACGCTAACCACTTCAGAAAACAGATTGATGATTGAATAGCAGGACACCACAAACGCAAAATCCAGAAATAAAAAAAATAATCCTAATCTATATCGCTTAATCTCAATTATTTCACTATCTTAATTTAGTAAATCTTAAAAACTTAAATCATGGGCGACACTTATTCAAAAATGTATTATCACATAATCTTTGCTGTGAGAAACAGAAAAAACCACATAGATAAATCTTGGAAAGAAGACTTAAACAAGTACATAACCGGAATTGTTAAGGCTCCAAAACAAAAAATGATGATTATTAACGGAATGCCAAATCATCTTCATATTCTATTAAGTAGTAATCCAAATTGCTTCATACCTGATCTAGTTAGAGATATTAAATCAAGTTCAACAAAATGGATTAATGAAAATCACTTTACGAGTAAGAAATTTACTTGGCAAAAAGGATATAGTGTTTTTACTATTGGATATTCTCAAGTACCAATGGTAACAAACTATATCAAAAATCAAGAAAAGCATCATAGTAGGAAAACTTTCGAAGAAGAATACCTAGAGTTTTTAGATACTTGTGAAGTGGAATATGACGAACGTTATGTGTTTTGATTCAGCAATACCAAAAGTATTAAAACCCACATAACCTTAGAGAATAGCGGTGATGTGTGCATAGTGCGTCACCACTCTGTGATATGTTAATAAAAAACTTTAGAAGTTTTTTATTAACATATCACCCACTCCGTGGGCTAGATAAAGAGAAGCAGATAAATGCAAAATAAAATCAGTTTTAGCTTGATGTTCTAGATTGAAACTTCGTGTGTTTTCTTTTTGGATTACAGTAGTTTTTTAATCTACAATCCATCGCCGCAGAGTGGTGAAGTGTTAGTAGCTTTAGCTACACTAAGAGTTTACAAAGCCACAGAGTGGCGACATATGAATGTGATTTCATCCTAAACGCTTACCAATTCAGAAAACAGATTGATGATTGAGTAGCACGTCACCACTCTGTGGCTTTTAAAAAAACGTCTAACGTTTTTTTTATTCACATATCACCCACTCCGTGGGCTAGTTAGCGTAATAGTGAGGAACCGATAAATATAAAACTAAAACAGTTTTAACTTGGTATTTTGGATTGAAATTTCGTGTGGTTTTTTTGGATTACAGTAGCTTTAGAATCTACAATCCATCGCCACAGAGTGATGAAGTGTTAATAAAAACACTAACACCACGAGATTCAAAGCCACAGAGTGGCGACATTAATACTACACCATCGCTTTTTCAACAATCTGCGTTAACTCAATAAAGTCATCGACACTTAATGTCTCTGCACGTTGTTTCAAAAACGGATGTTCTGGAAGCAAAGTCACATCAAGAACTACTTTTAAGCCATTCTTAACGGTTTTTCTGCGTTGATTAAAAGTAGATTTTATAATTCTTTTATACAAATCCTCGTCAACCGGTAAATGTGTGCGTTGATTTCTCAAACAGCTAATTACACCCGATTTTACTTTTGGTGGAGGATTAAAAACGTTTTCATGTACCGTAAAACAATACGAAATATCGTAATAGGTTTGCATTAAAACGCTTAGAATTCCATATTTCTTAGATCCTGGAGGCTCAGCAATTCTTTCCGCTACTTCTTTTTGAAACATTCCCATTATTTCAGGAATTTGGTTTCTGTATTCTATACAATGAAAAAGAATTTGGGAAGAGATATTATATGGGAAATTTCCAACTACAGCATAAGGTTTTCCATCAAAGAATTGTGAAAGATCTGTTTTTAGAAAATCATTTGAATGAATTTTATCATGAAGAGCAGGATAGGCTTCATTCAAAAATGCTACAGAATCTCTATCGATTTCCATCACATGTAAATCTGTTCCTTCAATATCCAAAAGGTATTTCGTGATTGCACCCATTCCTGGACCAATCTCTAAAATGTTATTAGCGCCTTGAAAATTCGTGTATTGCTGAACAATTTTTCTGCACGTATTTTCGTCAGTCAAAAAATGTTGACCTAAATGTTTTTTTGGTTGTACGCTCATGGTTATTTGTATTCTTGAACTACAGAAAGTAGTGTTCTAAATGAAGCGAATTTTCCTGAGAACTTTTCTGTATGTTCTTGTTGTAAACGCGGAGAATGTTGCTCATGATAAGTATCTAAATCTTCTTGAGAAATAGCGGTGTACATAATTGCATAAGTAATTCCACCTTCTTCTTCGCCGTGAACACGACAAATTTTACTGTCTCTAAAATGTCCAGTTGCCATTACATCAGGAACGTGGGTGTCGCGCATCCATGTTAGCCAATCTTCGGCCACGTTTACATCAAGACTAATTGTTACATTATATACTACCATGTTACAAATTTACGAAAGTGTATTCAATAGTTAAGCTTTTGGAGACAAAACAGTGTGTAAATGGAAAAACGGATGGTGTTTTAACCTCTTTTTCTCTTCCTTCTTCTAATAAGTTAAAACGGCTTAGTTCTAATCATCACCACATATTGTTATTATATACTTCAATATAGATTGTTCGAATTTTTGAGCATTATTCCACGTTTTTTAACCCCACCCAACTTAGCGCTGTCATCCTTTAATCAAAAAAATCTGAGATTTTAGTGATTGAAGGATCTTCTCGGAGAGCGAAGCCCTTTTGTTTCTTTAAATTGAATTATCAATTTTGCGATGATAGTTAGAACTGCGCCATTAAAACCATATTAACCAAAAAAACGCACAGTATTTCTACAGTGCGTTTCCTAAATTAGAACTATCTTATTTTACTTTATTGCAATGTCACCAACTAAACCTTCCCAATCTACAAGGTGCATTTTAATGCTTCCTACTGGAATTTTGGCTTTCACTAGAACTGGAATTCTGTTGGCATCATTGGTTACCCAAAATTCAACATCGTCTTCTTTTTCAAAGTATCTTCCTTGTTGAACAACAGGTTGAAATTTAAGACATTCGAATGTTCCTTTACGAATTTTAATATCTTCTTTTCCAACATATCTAACTTTTAAAGGCCAAACATCTTCATCCATGAAAACTTTAAACTCAGATACATCACCCACTTTCATGTTCTTGAAATCCAATGTTCTTGCATAATAGAAAGATGAAATCATGTCTTGAACTCCTAAAGGAACTTTGTATTCTTTTCCTTTTGATACAACTTTTTGTTTGTCCTGAGCAAAAACATATTCTTGTTCTTTTTCATAACCACCTTCGTTAATATCACGTAAGAATAACCAAGGAAAAACACCTGTTTTGTCGACATAAGATTCATAAACATCTTCAACTTTATAGAACCAATTAAATGCTCCAAGTGTTTTACCTTCTCCTTTCACGTGATAAAGTGGTCTTCCGTTTGCTCCTTTTTTCTTGGTTTCCTTTACAGTTAAAACTGCTTCCCCAGCATCCATTATTCCGTAACTGATACGGTAAGTTAATTTCTCTCCACTTGTAAAGCTTTTACTTTGGATTTTTGGGTAAGATATATTTGTTGAACTAGTCATTCCAACTAGTACAGCAGTTATGATAAATATTGAAATGATTGTTTTCATAGCTTTATAATTTTGTTTGGTATTGAGAATACAAAAAACTTGCCATTGTATCAAGAACATCGAATTCAAGTCTTTAAATTATCGTTTTAATCCTTCAATAGACTTGATTTTTTGATTAATTTCAAGCGTTGTATAAATAAGGCATACAAACACTATAACGAATTTAAAACGAAAATAGTATGGTAATTAGCTGGTGGATTTTGCAAATTCTTTACGCGCTTTTGGTAATATTAGTTTGCTTGCGAATTATTTATGATACACAGAGCTTTTCCAAAACCTTGGCTTATCTGCTGTTTGTGGTGATGGTTCCAGTTGTTGGAGTCATTTTCTATTTGTCCTTTGGAATCAATTATAGAAAAAGGAAAATGTACACCAAAAAATTAGTCAAAGATGAAGAGCTTTCAAAGCAATTAAGAAAACAGGTTTTAGCGTATTCACAAACGACTTACATGGGAGCGAAGGCGATTTTAAAGGATTACAAGAAGCTTATTAACATGATAACGAGTGATTCATTGAGCAGTATTTCGGCCAATAATGAAGTGAAATTATTGTTTAATGGTGAAAAAATGTTTCCTGAAGCAATTAAAGCTTTAAAACGTGCAAAACATCACATTCATATTCAATTTTACATTTTCGAAAATGATGTAATTGGAAATCAAATTGTAGACATTTTAATAGAAAAAGCACGAGAAGGAGTTAAAGTGAGGTTTATTTATGATGATTTTGGTAGTAAGGCCGTAAGAGGTAAAATGCACAAACGATTGGCAGCAGCCGGAGTAAAGGTGTTTCCTTTTCATAGAGTAATATTCATTTATTTCGCCAACCGATTAAATTATAGAAATCACAGGAAAATTATAATTATTGATGGCCAAGAAGCTTTTGTTGGCGGAATAAATGTGAGTGATAAATACATTAATTATCCCGATGCTCCTCACATGTATTGGAGAGATACACATATCCAAATTAAAGGTCATGCAGTTTTTTTCTTGCAACATACCTTTATGTGTGACTGGAATTTTTGTGCCCAAGACAACCTTGTTCCAACTGATGATTATTTTCCACCACCAGAAAGTTTCGAGATCAAAGACAATAAGATTGTACAAATTGTTGCCAGTGGACCGGATTCTCCAGTACCCACTATTTTATATTCTTTATTGCAAGCTATTAACTTAGCAAAAGAAGAAGTATTGATCACAACACCCTATTTTATTCCTGGAGAAAGTATGATAGAAGCCCTTGTCGTAGCAGCTTTAGGAGGGGTGAAAATTAAATTGCTTGTTCCTGGAGTATCTGATTCGAACATCGTAAATGCTGCATCACGTTCTTATTACGCTGAAATATTGAGAGCTGGAGTTGAGATTTATGTTTATCAAAAAGGGTTTGTGCACGCCAAAACAATGGTTGTCGATGGTAGAATTGCAATTGTAGGAACAGCAAACATGGATTATAGAAGTTTCGACCTCAATTTTGAGGTCAATGCCATTGTTTATGATGAAGAAACCGCTGCCGAATTAAGCGCGGCATTTTATCAAGATATTCAAGAAGCTGATCAAATTAATCCAGAGCAATGGTTTAATCGCTCTAAGAGATCCAAGTTAATTGAAAAAACCGTGAGGTTGGTTTCTCCATTGTTGTAGAAGCAAAAAAGCAGCGAATTCCCAATTTTCATTGTTCTATTCACTGCTTTAAGTTTATGTTTTGAAAAATCTAGAAATCAGTCTCTCCTTGGAGCGCGACTTCTGTTGTTATTATTACCTTTTTTGTTTTGTGGTTTTCTTTGACCACCGCCTCCGCCGCCTCTACCTCTTTGTTGCTGTTTTGGTGGTTTTGCGTTTTTATCTTCAATTTCTTCCTCAACTTCAGGATGTGGATCCATTACTGGAATTTTCTGCTTGATGAGTTTTTCAATGTCTCTTAAATAAGCACGTTCTTCGTTTTCACAAAAAGACAAAGCGATTCCACTTGCATGTGCACGACCAGTTCTACCAATTCGGTGAACATAAGTTTCAGCAACATTTGGTAAATCGTAGTTTACTACTAAAGACAATTGGTCAACATCGATTCCTCGCGCTGCAATATCAGTAGCAATTAAAACTTGAATCCTTCCTTCTTTAAATCCTCCCAAAGCAGCTTCACGCTGTGGTTGAGATTTATTTCCGTGAATAGCAGCAGATTTAATATCTACTTGATCTAATTTCTTAACGATTTTATTAGCTCCGTGTTTCGTGCGAGAAAATACTAAAACAGATTCTCCTGGACGGTCTTTAATGAGGTTTGCTAATAGATCAACTTTGTTTCCTTTACTTACAAAATAAACCCCTTGCTCTACTTTTTCAGCAGTTGCTTGTTGTGGTTTAATTGTTACTTGTTCAAATTCACCTAAAATCTTTTTAGACAATTCAACAATTGATTTCGGCATGGTAGCAGAAAAGAAAAGGGATTGTCTTTTTGGTGGAAGCTGAGCGATAATCTTTTTGATATCGTGAATAAAGCCCATGTCGAGCATTTGATCCGCTTCATCCAAAACTACAAATTCCAAATCACGGAAAGTAATATAACCTTGGTTCACTAAATCGAGTAAACGACCTGGAGTTGCAACTAAAATATCAACACCTTGTTTAAGGCGCGCTACTTGTTTGGTTTGTTTTACACCACCGTAAATAACAGTAGTTCTTAAACCAGTGTGTCTACCGTAAGCAGTAAAACTCTCATCAATTTGAATAGCTAATTCACGTGTTGGCGTTACCACCAAAGCACGAATTCTGCGTCTACCGTTCGAATTATTATTCGAATTGTACAAATGATGTAAGATTGGAATTCCAAAAGCAGCTGTTTTACCAGTACCTGTTTGTGCAACACCCAAAAGGTCTTTTCCTTTCAATAAGATTGGAATAGATTGTTCTTGAATTGGGGTTGGATTTTCGTAGCCTTCTTCTTCGAGGGCTTTTAATATGGGTTCGGCTAAGCCGAGTTGTTTAAATGTCATGTATTATATATAAGTTGCAAAGGTAGTGTTTTTTTAATGATTAATTATTAATGGGTAATTGTTAACGCGATAGAGTTGGTTTTAATATTTGATTTTCAGCAGGTAACAGTTGGATAAGTGTTGATTAAAAATGATGAAATCATTCCATTTTTCTTTGGGCTGACAAAAGCTTTCCGTCTCTTCAATTATCAATTATCAATTATCAATTATCAATTATCAATTATCAATTATCAATTATCAATTTGAATGCTGATTCCATGATACTTTGTTCCTTGTTTGAAATACCAATTTTCTTAGCAATATTTTTCCAATTTTTCACTACTTTAATAATTTCTTCGATTATTTCGTTCATTTCTTTTTCATTTAATCGGAAAAATTCTCCAACGCTTTTTGCAAGTTCAAAACTTAGTGCATTGTCATCCATATCAATATTTAAAGAAAGTCCATTCTTATCAGTTGAAGGATTTATGTCATATGCAGGAGAAAGTTCCCATCCCTTTTCGGTCAATATAAAACCGTGATTTCTTAGATGATCATCAGTATTTGAAACTGCAATGTTAAAAACAATTCTGCGCCAGAGCTTTTTTAAATTCATATTGACATTTGCTCCATAGTTCTCAATAACATCAACTATGTCTAAATAGCTTGGATGTTTGGTTTTAAGAGTTTCTTCCGTGTTTCCTGTCATTGTCATGGCTGATGCAAAGTGAATTCTATTTTTGTTTTTTCGGTCGAATCTTTTAGTTAAAAATGTGTGATGTAATCCTGAAATCTTTTCTATTTTCGATTCTGACATTTCTATACCACAAGCAATCGCTAGTTCGTAAGTTAGAAATTCCCATGCCGCTTTATCTACAATATCTGTTTTTGAAGGGAATTTAGCAATCCATAGACTTTTATCTATTCCAAGAATATTGGCTTTTGGCCTAGCGCCACCAAGTGATGATCCAGGCGCTATAAGAATAGAGAGCCAATGATTTATATTTTCATTATTAGAATCTTCTTCAAGATGTTTAACAGCATTCTGTAAATCACCAATTGATGACCATGGTGGAGTTGGGTTCGAATTATCATTATCTAGAAAATCTTCTTTTCGATTAGTTTTAAATCGAATCGCTCCCATACGACTTTCATCGTAAACGCCTAATAAATAATCAATTTCGTATAGCGTTTTACTTTTTTTATTTTCAAGTCTTGCTTTTTGTGCTTCACGTCGTTTCATTAAAGTTTTACCCCAAGTGTCTGGCATGCTATCCAAGAATATACCAAAATTTTCTTTATTATCTGGATATTGTGGCCCAGTAAAGAATGAAATTTCTGGGTCTAATAATTGAAATACGCCTCTCTTCAACCATTCTTTATTGTACTCGAAACTGAATGTCTTTTTTCCTTTTGCAAAATGAGCAGAGAGTATTCCTATTTCAGCAGGGCCATTTAATTCTTCCCAATCCGCATAAACATAAATATCAAATTTTCCTTTTCCCATATTCTATAATAAATCAAGATCTTGAAGTTTTCTGCCAAAGACATCATCTTTTGCTATGTTCTTAAAGTCTCCTTCTAAGCTAAGGACTTTTAGCACATTGAAATATATTCCAATAGCGACAGAAGGATCTCCCTTTTCGATGCGATTTAAAGTAGAACGGTGAACTCCAGCACGTTCTGAAACTTGTTCAGTAGTTAGCTTTCGTCGTTTTCGTGCAAGTTTGATGTTTTCCCCTATTTCATCAAAAATTTGTTGATACTTGGGAAGAAGATTTACTTTTTTAGAACTCATTTGTCGCTTATTTCCACCAAAAATAGTGATTTTGTCGTTAATAAGCGACGTTGTTGGATTAGAATGTTGATTAATAATGATAAAATCATTCCATTTTTCTTTGGGCTGACAAAAGCTTTGCGTCTCTTCAATTATCAATTATCAATTATCAATTATCAATTATCAATTATCAATTATCAATTATCAGCTAGTCTTTCGCAAATTTCTTATTCGAAAATCCAAACAATTTTCGAATAAGGTGGTGAATAATAACAAATGGAAGCGCTAGCAATCCTGAAATCATCATTCCTAATTCATAGAAAAGCGAACTGTCTTTAAACGGTTTTCCTTTTAATCTTGATTGAAAAGCACTGAAAGGAATTCCATACATGTTTCCAGCAATCATAACTTGACAAGCGGCCAAGATAATCTCTGCTTTCTCTTCTCCATATTCTTTTACAATTGAATCGAAGGCGTATTTTTTTGGACGACCAGTTTCATCAGCGAAGTGTTGCGCAAAAACTATTGCTTTTGCTTCTTCTGGAAGAATAAAACTGTCTCCACCACTCAAAAAACTGCTAATTTCTTCATTACTCATTCCTTGTTTTAGCGCCATTTTAGTGTGCTGGTATGAACATGCAGCACAACCATTTACTTCGGTTACTGCTAGCTGTAAACGCTCTACAAAATCTGGATGAAGTAAGCCTCTCTTTTTGTTTTTGGACAATACAGAAAATGCCCTAGCCGCATAAATAAAGGAGAAATACATTTGTCCAAAGCTAAATTTACGTTTGAATTCTGCTCTTGAACTTACTTCATGTGGTATCGTGATATCTTGTTTCATTACTTTGCTGTGAGTGAAATTATTTTATGACTTGGTCAACAGCGCAAGTTAACTAATAGTAGTATAAATGTGTGTAACAATGGTAACCTTCTTAATGGTTAATTATCAATCGTTTAATTATTAACGCTACCACGAATTGGAAACTCTCGGTAGCGACTGTGGTTGTTGATTAAAAATGATAAAATAATTCCGCTTTTCTTTGGCCTGAAAAAAACTTTCCGTCTCTTCAATTATCAATTATCAATTATCAATTATCAATTATCAATTATCAATTATCAATTATCAATTATCAATTATCAATTATCATTCGAAAACTGACAATAATCACTGTTATATTATTTGCTGATGCATTCAATATGAGTTATTTTTGAATAAAAAGTCATTATGAAGAATATATTATTACCTACAGATTTTTCTGAGAATTCTTGGAATGCTATTTCCTATGCATCACAATTGGTCAAAAATGAAAATTGCACTTTCTATTTGTTGAACACATACAAGTTAGTAGTTTATGGGACAGAATATGCCGTTCCAAATCCCTCTAGAATTGAGCTAACGGAAACAATCAAGAATGCGTCTAAGAATGGTTTAGAGAAAATAAGTCAGCGCTTTGAAAAAGAGCTTAGTAATCCAAAACATAAAATTAAATCAGTTTCATCTTTCGGGACATTAACTGGAGCGATGGAAGATTTGGACAAGGAACATGGTATGGATTTAATTGTAATGGGAACAAAAGGAGCAACCGGAGCAATGAAGGTTTTGTTTGGATCAAACACGGTTGATGTTTTGAATAATTCAAAATGTCCGGTTTTGGCTATTCCAGATGAATTTAAGTTCGAAGTGCCTCGCGAAATATTATTTCCATCAGATTATAGCATTGCTTTTGACGAAAAACATGTAAAGCCAATTCTTGAAATTGCGAAAGAATATCAATCAACAATCCATAGTTTGCATGTCTATAACGAGAGGAGATTATCAGAAGAACAACTAGACAACAGAAATCTCCTTGAAGAAATCTTAGAGGACATCGCATTTGAAATTCATAACGTTGAAGACCAGAAAATTCCTGAAGCAGTTGAAAAATTTCAGTCAGAAAATAATATTGATCTATTGGTGATGATTAATAATAAGCACACTTTCTTTGAAAATTTGTTCTTTAAGAATAAGATTAACGAAATTGGTTTTCAGTTAGCAATTCCATTTTTAGTGATTCCTTCTTAATTAAGGGGTGAAAGCTAAAAGATTAAGCTATTTAGTTTTCGATAAAAACCTCCGATTTTGAGCCTGCTTGTAATGACTATTTAGCATTAAATGATTGATGTCAGGTTCTACCATTTATAATTTTTTCCACTTTGCTTTACGCAGCTTAATTGTTAAATTTGTTAACCAATTTAAGGTGATTATTAAAATTAAAGCTAGGTAAGCTAAAGATGAAGAAAGCAGCCAATAAAGCAATTTATATTGCAACAACAGAACCAAATAGCGGGAAATCAATTGTCTCTTTGGGATTGATGCAATTGTTGTTAGGAAGAGCCTCAAAAGTAGGATATTTCAGACCAATAATTGACGATCCAAAAGAAGGGAAAATCGATAACCATATCAATACAGTTATTAGTTATTTCAACTTAGACTTGAAGTTCGAAGATGCTTATGCATTTACACGGAGTGAAGTGATTAGAAAGAAAAACGAGAACAAAGACGATGAAATTATCAGTAAAATTATTGATAAATATAAAGCCGTTGAAGAGCGTTTCGATTTCATTTTAATTGAAGGAACTAGCTTTTCTGGCGAAGGATCGATTGGTGAATTTGATATCAATGTTTTAATTGCCAAAAATCTTGGTGTTCCAGCCATTATTTTAGAAAGTGGTGTGGGCAAAACTCTAAATGAATTAGTAAGTAATTTACACATGGCTTACGATACTTTTAGAGATAAAGGCGTTGAAGTTTTATCAATTATTGGAAATAAAGTAGAACAGCAAAACATTGAATTAGTGGTTTCTGAATTAGAAAAACACTTTCCTTCTGATGTAATTGTGAATGCTATTCCTTTGAATCCTTTATTAGCAAATCCATCGATTAAAGAAATTGTAAAAGTATTGAATGCGAAAGTTCTATTTGGTGAAGCTTTCATCAATAATCAAGCTGGATATTTTAGTGTTGGAGCGATGCAATTGCCTAATTATTTGAATCATTTATTGGTGGAAGATAGTCTAGTGATAACTCCCGGAGATAGAGCCGATCTTATCTTAGGTGCTTTACAAGCTAACGTTTCTGATAATTATCCAAGTGTTTCTGGTATTGTTTTAACGGGAGGATTAGTTCCAGAAGAATCTATAAATAAATTGATTGAAGGACTTTCAGATGTCGTTCCAATTATTGCAGTGGATGGAGGAACTTTTGCTGTGGTAAATGCGATTGGAGCAATAAAATCTCAAATTTATGCTGAAAACACACAGAAAATTAGCACTTCGATTAAAGATTTTGAGAAATATGTCAAAGTTGATGAATTAATTGAACGATTGATCACTTTTGAAACTAAAGGAATTACTCCAAGAATGTTTCAATATAATTTATTGAAAAAAGCAAAATCTAATAAAAAACATATTGTTTTACCGGAAGGATTAGATGAACGTATTTTAAGAGCAACTAAACAATTAATTGAAGTAGACGCAGCAGAAATAACTTTGCTTGGAGACAAAAAAGCGATTGAAGAAAAATTAATAGCGCTTGATATTGCATTAGATCTTAACAAGGTAAATATTATTGACCCCGTTGAATCTATTCATTTTGAAAAGTATGCCACAACGCTTTATGAATTGCGTAAACATAAGAATGTCAATCTCGTAATGGCGAAAGACTTGATGGAAGATGTTTCTTATTTTGGATCAATGATGGTTTACATGGGCGATGCCGACGGAATGGTTTCGGGTGCAATTCATACCACTCAGCATACAATTCGACCAGCACTTCAGTTCATTAAAACAAAGCCTGAAGCTTCCATAGTTTCTTCGGTATTTTTTATGTGTTTAGAAGACCGCGTTTCAGTTTATGGAGATTGTGCAATTAACCCAAATCCAAATTCAGAGGAATTGGCGGAAATAGCTATTTCATCCGCTGCCACAAGTGTAGCGTTTGATATTGATCCAAAAATTGCAATGCTTTCTTATTCTTCAGGAACTTCTGGAGTAGGTGAAGATGTGGAGAGAGTGAGAAAAGCTACAGAAATTGTGAAGCTGAAAAGACCCGATTTAAAAGTAGAAGGACCAATTCAATATGATGCTGCAGTAGATATGCGAGTAGGGAAATTGAAGCTTCCAGAATCTGAAGTTGCGGGTCAAGCCAATGTGTTTATTTTCCCAGATTTGAACACTGGAAACAACACTTACAAAGCTGTTCAAAGAGAAACAAAAGCTTTGGCAATTGGTCCAATAATTCAAGGATTGAATAAACCAGTAAATGATTTAAGTAGAGGTTGTACGGTGGATGATATTTTCAATACGGTTGTCGTAACGGCTATTCAAGCACAAGATATTTAAAAGATAAGGATGAAGATTTTAGTACTTAACTCAGGAAGTTCTTCTATAAAATTTCAGTTGATAGAAATGCCTTCCGAAGCATTATTGTGCAGTGGATTGTTAGAGAAAATTGGTTCAGAAGATGCGATTATCAATTATAAATCAAAGGATATTGATTTTAAAAAGATTCTAGCAATAGAAACTTATAACCAAGGCCTTCAAAAGATTGTAGATTTATTATTGGACAGTGAAAAAGGAGTAATTACAAGCACTGATGAAATTAAAATAGTGGGACACCGTGTGGTGCATGGAGGAAATTCATTTTCTGATACCACTTTAATTACAGCAGAAGTTAAAGAGAAAATCAAAGAGTTTTGTCCTTTAGCGCCTTTGCATAATCCTGCGAATTTAGAAGGGATTATTGTATCGGAAGAACTCTTTCCGTTGGCAAAACAAGTTGCGGTTTTCGACACTGCTTTTCATCAAACTATCCCTGAGAAATCAAAAAAATACGCTATTCCAAAAGAGTTAACTGAAAAAGCAGAAATTCAATTATATGGTTTTCATGGAATAAGTCACAAATATGTTTCTGAAAAAGCAATTGAGTTTTTAAAACTTAAAACTTCTAAAATTATCAGCATTCACTTAGGAAATGGATGCAGTATGACAGCAATTAAAGACGGAATCAGTATTGATCATAGTCTCGGTTTTGCTCCTGCAAATGGACTAATAATGGGAACCCGAAGTGGAGATATTGATCATTCCATTATCTTTTATTTAGTAAATTATTTAGGGTACAGTTTGGATGAGGTCAACACTTTACTCACCAAAAAGAGCGGTATGTTAGGCTTAACAGGTTTCAGCGATTTAAGAGACATTATTGCAGAAGCTGAAAAAGGGGATAAAGATTGTATTTTAGCGTTGGAAATGAATACGTATCGCATTAAGAAATATATTGGTTCATACATTTCAGCCATGAACGGAGTAGATGCTATTGTTTTTACTGCAGGAATTGGTGAAAACGCAAATCTGATTAGAAAAATGGTTTGTGAAGAGTTGGATTTCTTTGGAATTAACTTTGATGATTCTAAAAACCAAATTAAATCAAATGCAATAAGAGAAATTAATAGTGAAGATTCTAAAGTGAAGGTGTTGGTTGTTCCAACTAATGAAGAGATTGAAATTACTAAACAAGCGTATTTTTTAATTGTTAATTATTAATGGTTAACGTGGGTTGAATTGATTATTTGGTTGGGGTTTTGAGAATTGGTTAATTGTAAGTGGATATTGCGATAGGTATTTTTTTACAGTTAATTATTAATCCGCCAGTTGTCGGACAAGTTGGTTAACGTGGGTTGAATTGATTATTTGGTTGAGGTTAATGGTATGGTTGTGAGGTTGTTTTTGATTGTTTATTTTTAAAATTTATACTTATGAAGATTAAATATTTTTTCAGCATTCTATTTCTAATTTTTGGCTTGCAATCGAAATCACAAGTTTTTGAAGTGAGCTATGCTTCTGAATTAATTGAGAAAGATTTTTCAGGGAGTATTTTGCTTTATCTTTCTAAAGAAAACAAATCTCCAAAAGATATTTTTGTTGGACTTGAATTAACGCCAATTTTTAGGGTTGACGTTAAGAGTTTAAAAGCGAATGAAAACGCAATATTTAATGATAATGCTGTTTCTTATCCTGTTGAATTATCCAATATCGAAAGAGGTGAATATTATGTTCAAGCAGTTTTTGACTTAGCTATTGGTGAAGCAAATATTGGTTCAAGCTCAGGAAATATCTATTCTAATCCTATTAAAGTCAATTTGACAAAGGATTTTGATAAGGTTTTTACTATTAAAGCTGACCAAGTTATTCAACCTACAAAACTCATGGAGACAGAGTTTATAAAGGAGTTAAGTGTAAAATCAAAATTACTCAGCAAGTTTCACGGTAAGGATATTTACGTAAATGCTGCGGTCACATTGCCTGCCGATTATTACGAAAATCCGAAAGCAAAATACCCTGTTGTTTTTTCTACTTCTGGATTTGGAGGGAGTTACAAATATGCTAATGGTAAAGAAAAATACCAATTCGGTGATCAGTCTGCCATCGTTGTAAAATTAGATGGTGTTTGTTCTGAAGGACATTCAACTTATGCCAACAGCGATGTTAATGGTCCTTGGGGAGACGCACTTGTGAAAGAATTTATCCCGGCGCTCAATAAGAATTACAGAACCAATAAAGCTAATTTTTTATTTGGTCACAGCAGTGGAGGTTGGACAAGTTTATGGCTTCAAATCAATTATCCTGATGTCTTTTCGGGTGCTTGGGCAAGTGCTCCAGATCAGGTAGATTTTAGAAATTATCAAAACAAAAATATTTATGAAGCTAAGAATCTATTTTATGATGAAACAGGCAGGTTATTAGCTGATGTAACCCTAGCGGGAAGATTCCCTGTGATCAGCGCAAAAGACTTTTATCTCACCGAAAATGTAATTTACAGAGGTTCTCAAATGCGTTCTTTCGATGCAGTTTTTGGTGGATATGATGAGAATGGAGATAGAATTAGACTATTGAAAAACCCAACGGGTGAAATCAATAAAGCGGCGCTACCATTATGGAAAAGATATGATATTTCACTTCTATTGAGAGAAAATTGGAGTGAATATAAAGACGCTGTGAATGGAAAAATTAGAATTTCAATTGGAACAAGTGATAACTTTCATTTGCACCATTCGGTGAGGTTATTAGAAAAAGAAATGAAAGAATTGGATGCCAAAATGGAATTTGAATATTATCCAGGTGACCATTTTACCATTTTCACAGAAGAGTATAAGAAAGATGGAGCGGATTTCTTGACAAAATGCTATGAGAATTGGTTGGAAAAAACGTTGATTAATGATTAATTTTTAAGGTTTAATTATTAACGAGTTTGACTTGAAGGTTTGATGTGGTTTTAACCGCAAAGGCTTGGGATGAATCACGGAGGTCGCAAAGTGGAGGTCTTTTTTAAATTAACATTTTGGTAGGGTTTGTATTTGGGGTAAAAAAACTAAGCGCAATGAAAAAAGTTTCTCTTTTCCAGATTATCTTGTTGTGTTTGGCAATTTTATTGATTGACATTACAGCTTTTTATTGGTTGCAATCGATAACGCGACTTATAGATTCACCAATTTTAAGGACAGTCATTAATGTTCTGTTTTGGCTTTTTACTTTTGGTCTAATTACCTCGATTCTTGTGTTGAAAATCACTTTGGATAATATTAATCCAATACGAAAACAAAAGCTTATTTCAAGATTTTATGGCTTGGGTATTTTGTCCTTTGCTCCAAAATTAATTTTCGTAATCGTGATCTCAATTCTTTATTTCACTAATTTTCTATTTTCAAAAAGTGAATCTTTTCTTTTTATAGCGATTGTTGGACTACTTTCAGGATTCCTTCCATTTTTCGTTATTCTTTATGGAATTCTTAAAGCGCTTTATAGGTTTAAAGTTTATCATGAGATTATATCCTCCAAATTATTGCCGAAATCTTTTGATGGATTAAGAATTGTTCAAATCTCTGATTTACATCTTGGTAGTTTTAATTATAAATACAAAAAACTAGATTCCGCAATTGAAAAAATAAATGCTTTACAACCAGATTATATCGTTATGACCGGAGATTTAGTTAATAATTACGCTGTAGAATTAAGGGGTTGGGATAACGTTTTTAATCGTTTAAAATCTAAAGAAGGTAAATATGCCATTTTAGGAAATCATGATTATGGAGATTATAGTGAATGGAAAACTCCCAAAGCAAAGCAGAAAAACTTTGAGTTAATTCAGCACTTTTATAAAAAGATTGATTTCAAATTATTGATGAATGAAGCAGAAGTTATTTCCAAAAATGGTGAAGAAATAGCATTAATTGGTGTTGAAAATTGGGGGAAACCACCTTTTAAACAATACGGAAATCTAAGAAGGGCTTTACTCAAAGTAAAAGATATTCCGTTCAAAATCTTGTTGTCTCACGATCCCACACATTGGACAGAAGAAGTGATTGATAAAACGGACATTTCTTTAATGCTAGCAGGACATACGCACGGAATGCAAGCTGGCTTTCAATATAAAAATTTGAAATGGAGTCCGATAAAATATAAGTTTAAACATTGGGCTGGATTGTACAAACACAACGAGCAATATTTGTATGTGAATAGAGGTTTAGGTTGGTTAGGATTTCCAGCTAGAATTGGAATGCGACCTGAGATTACTTTGATAGAACTGGTGGATAATGGTTAATTATTAATTTTGGGTTATCAAGCTAACTCCTAATTATTTAAAAAGAGATTCCTCGTCGTTTCACTCCATCGGAATGACAGGTTTTCGTTGGCTTGGGTGGGGTAAAATTTGCTCAAGCGAAGCTTGAGCAAATTTTACCCCAAAGACTTCTCTACGAACTGTCATTCCGATAGTTGAGAAAATCTTAGATTTTAACAACTGAGGAATCCCTTCTTCCTTTTTGCTAAAGTTTAACTCTAGATAAAATTAATCAATGCAATTATCGGCTGTATTATTGAAAAAACACATCGTTAAAATTAGGGATTAAGGACCTATATTGGTGGCCCAATATTAATTTTTAATGATTAACGTGGTGATGGTTGATATTTATTTGTTTCTGAAGTATGATTGTCGTTTATAACCCGCCAAAACTACGTTTTAAAATGAGTTTTGGCGGGTTATAATAAGTTAATGACGACTTTTTGTTTAACGTAACAACGGGTTTAATTTCTTAATAATCCTATCGGAAAAACTCGGTACATTTTCTATTATTGAAGCTCCAGTGATTGCGTCTGCGTTTTTCATTTTCTCTAGTCCATTCCACGATGTAGTTAGCATCACCATTCTGTCTTTTAAACTTATATTATTCTCAATAAACGATTGAACAATTTCTGTTGGTTTGCCAGCTTCCCATCTGTGCAGAATAAGGATTGCATCAAAGTCAGTAATGTCTTTTGTCGTTAAATTCTTAATAGGAATTACCTCAACTATAACAGAAGTCGATTTATAATGATCTATGATTAGTCCTTTAATCGAATCCTTAAAAGGACTATTTGATGCGGCAATTAAAAGCTTGCCTTCTAAGCTAAGTGATTTAACATCCTGTTTCTTGATAATTTCTTTCGAAAAATCCTGATTGTACCAATATAAGTAGAGTAAAGACGCACAAATCAATATAATTAAAGAGGTCTTTTGTCTATAATTTACTTTTTTCTTTTTGTCCATTCGTTCTAATATTAGTACCTCGTTAATAGATGTAATAAATTACTGATGAAATTAAGAGTATCGACCATAAAGCTGTTCTCATCCAATTTTTAGTCACTAATTTGGAACATGCATTTTCAATTGGTTTATTATTATCGATACTAAAATGCAAGGGAACAAATATTTTAAAAGTCATTATCCAAAGTGAAACAATAATTAGCATGCTTAAAATGGTGTACCAGTTTTGTGCTTGGAAAAGTTGAATAATTGCGATAATGATTTGCGAACACATCAAAGGCATCACAACTATGGAGAATCGCTTCGTGTATTTTCTGTGCCATTTGTATAAGTTTTCTTTAGAATAATAGCCAAAACTTGGGTAAATAATCAATTGAACTATCCATATTAGAATGAATAAACCAAAATCTATAATTAAGCGAGATAAATCTAAAGTCATTATAATTTATTTTCTATTAAGGTAAACTAAAATAGTCATAATGGGCGAATCAACAGTCCGCTCTTTCAAACAACAAAACTAAGAATTAATATAGAACAACTTTTAAGGTTTAAAAAGCTGTTTAATGTCTATTGTTTTTCTTGAATTTTGGAAAGAAACTTTCCTTATTTTCAACAATCGAAAAGTGGTAAGAATGAAAGTACAGGAGTTGTTTCGAATCATTCAACTGTTAAATGACCACAGTCATTTTAAGATTAATCCTGAAATCGTAGTTTTATGATTTTTAAACTTTTAATGTTAAATTCGTTTTCATTAAAAAATAGCATAAAATGAATATTGGATTAGTTCTCTCTGGAGGTGGAATGAGAGGTGTTGCACATTTAGGCGCAATTAAGGCCCTTGAGGAGCACAATATTTACCCCACTCATATCGCTGGCGCAAGTGCTGGTGCAATTGTAGGTGCATTATATGCTCACGGATACGCTTTTGATGAAATGTTAGAACTTTTTAAATCGGTAAAATTATTGGATTACAAAAAGTATGCATTAAATAAGCCTGGATTTATAGATGCTGAAAAGTTTTATGATGTTTTCAAGGAAAAACTACCTGATGATAACTTTAGTGCACTTAAAAAAAAGTTATTCATTACCGCCACCAATATTACTGAAGGAAAACTTGAAGTTTTTAGTAAGGGCGAGCTCATAAAACCTGTGTTGGCTTCCTCCGCTTTTCCTGGATTAATCTCACCAATAAATTTCAATGAAGCGTTATATATTGATGGTGGCGTACTCAATAATTTCCCTGTTGATCTTATAAAAGAAGATTGTGATGTGGTAATCGGTGTTTACGTAAATCTTTATGGTTCGGCATCTACTAACGATTTCAAGCACTTTTACAATGTTATAGAACGCGCTATAAATATTAACATCGCCAAAAGTGATGAAGCAAAGTTTGCAGATTGTGATATTGTAATTGCTCCAAAAAAATTGACTCAATTTGGGTTATTTGATAAAAATAATATTGATGAAATTTTTGAAATAGGATACAATGATATGATTAAAGCACTTAAAAGTATAGACCTAAAATCTCTCTTTCCGGAGCTTTAAATTTAGGGTAAAAGGGTTGTTTTTAATCCTCTTTTCGAATAAATTATAACTGAACTCTTGACGTGAATAATAATTTTGTTTTTCAGCTTACTGAAACAGCTACTATTTCTCTTATTACTTGCTTTTGGAAGTGATAAATAGTTTTAAACAGATGAATTAGTCGGTTTTTAACGATATTTAAAATCCGCCAAAACTCAATTTTAAATTGAGTTTTGGCGGATTACATTTGTTCTGATCCTTAATGAATGTTCACTATTTAACTTAATGAATACCTGTTCAATAAACTCTTTTGCAATGTTTCTCTAGCATCATTTAAAAGGTTGGCAACCTCTTTCTCTGTGCAACTTCTTACTTGCGCAATTTCATGTAAACTTAACATCTGTTGCGTTGAAAGCTCAAATACAGTTTGCATTGGTAAAGTCAAATTATGCAACACCATTTGTATATGTTTATCAATGGACTCTTGATTTAAATTTCTATCAATTTTCTCAACAAATTCATTCTTACCACCTTCAATAAACACATGGTTTAAGGTGTAGTCATTTTTCTTGTAGGAGATGTCGTCCAATTCTTCAATCATCATTAAATCTCCATCACCGTCAGTACTAAACTCTTCCTCCATGGCGTCCCATTCAGGCTTTGAGTAGTCGTCGATATTCTTAAAGAAAAAGTCATTAAATTCTTCTTCAACTATTACGTCTTCGAGTAATTCATTGGTTTTTTTAAAGATCCATAAATAGAAATCCTTGTCATCTTTGAGCTCTTCAATATGGTCATAAACTTCAATGAAAAGCTGATTATAGAAGTCACCCGCCTTATATTTACCTTTCGGAAGATTCCCTTTTTTCATCGCAGAAGTGATTCTTCCATTGATGTAATTCTTAACTTCTGGAAGAATTTTTAGTAATTCTTCATTGAAAGATTCCTTGTTGTTTTCCTTTTTTAGTTTAACAAGTTGACGAAAAGTTATCTCAACACGTGAGCGTAAGATTTTCTGATTTTGAGTATGTGAAAGTTCTGAATTCATCTGATTTGATTTTAAAATGTTTAATCCTATTCTTTAAACTTACAACTTTATGCTAGATTAAAAAATGATAGATGTCATTATGTGAACTTTATGTTTTTAGATTTTTCTGCAATCTGCTTCAGATAGTTGTTTTATCGTTTGTATTATTGCCTCAATAATTTAGAACTGGTCTACATTGTTCAGGTTCAGTAAATAGTATTGCTTTTATGAATTTTAAATTGTAACTTTTAGTTTTTGAGATAACTATTTTGTCTCGACATTTGATTAGTAATTATTAACACTAATATCGGTTTAATATGTCTAGATTGGTATTAAAATTTAAAACTATGAAAAAACTAAAATTTGTATCTTTTCTACTATTTGGCGTGTTGCTTTCCTCTTGTGTAAGTCAGAAGAAATACACTGCAGCTTTGAACCAAACAGAATCTCTCGAAACTAAATTAAACAATTGTAATGATGAGTTAAAAGAGAGTAACAATCAGCGGTTGGTGTTGGAATCTGATTTATCCAATGAACGAAACAAAAGCCAAAATCTCAACCAGCAAATGGAGTACTTTAAAAGTACAAACACCAATCTATTAGATCAATTGTCTGTGCTTTCGGTGGTAAGTAAATCTGGAGCTGAAAGTATCAAAAAATCTTTAGAGGCTTTAAATGAACAGAATAAGTACATTAAAGATTTAACGAGTTCTATGCAAAGAAAAGATTCCATCAACTTGGCGTTGGTGATGAATCTTAAACGTTCTTTAGATAATTTTGATGATGAAGATATTTCTATCGAAGTGAAAAAAGGAGTCGTTTATGTTTCTATTTCAGATAAAATGCTTTTCAAATCTGGAAGTTATAAAGTAAGTACACAAGCTGAAGAAGTATTGGGAAAAATTGCTAAAATTATCAATGATCACAAAGAATTAGATATTCTTGTGGAAGGACATACTGATAATGTTCCAATTGCTACAGACTGTATGACTGACAACTGGGATTTAAGTGCAAAAAGAGCGACTTCAATTGTGAGACTAATGCAAACTAGATTTGCAGTTGACCCAGCGAGAATGACAGCAGGAGGACGTTCTGAGTTCGTGCCAAAAACAACAAACGAAACAGCCAAAGGAAAAGCTACGAATAGAAGAACAGAAATAATTATTTTACCGAAGTTAGATCAGTTCTTTAAGCTACTGGAACCGCCGGTGGGGAAATAAGTAATTGTTTATATTATTGCAGAAGCACAAACTAATGGTTTGTGCTTTTGATTTTTAGTAAACTAGATTATAGATTTTAATGTTATTAAAGTATAAATAGATTTTACTATTAGTGTTTGCTAATTTAAAAAGATTCAACTTTACTATGTGAAATGATTCACAACTGAACGCCAGTAGCGCAAGTTAAATTTTTACAGATATGAAAATGAAAACAATATTGACAACAATTGCTTTAACGGCTGTTGTTATTGCAGGTTGTTCAAAAGATGACAATAAACCAAATCCTTCCGAACCTTCAGGAGGTGGGTCTAACACGAATGTAATTACAGCACAAACGACAGAGCATCTTCCTGTGAATCTTGCATCGGCAGGGAACTATGTAATACTAGCAGGATCTCAAGTTTCAAATGTACCAACATCGGCTATTACAGGAGACATAGGATTAAGTCCAGCAGCGGGTTCATTTCTTACAGGGTTCTCTTTGGTTTTATCTACTGATGGAACATCGTCAACAGCTGCTGAGGTAACAGGTTCTTTGTACGCATCAAATTATACAAGTCCAACGCCATCTGTTTTAACATCAGCAAAAGGAGATTTAACGACAGCTTATAATGACGCAGCGGGAAGAACAGCTACAGATATGGTGCTTTTAGCAGGAAATATTGGTGGATTAACACTTACACCAGGTCTTTATAAATCTAGTGGTTCTCTTGAAATTTCCTCAGGTGACTTAACTATAGACGCATTAGGTAATCCAAATGCGGTGTTTATTATACAGATAGCATCTGCGCTTAACGTAACATCAGGTAGACAAGTTATTTTGAGTGGAGGAGCATTGGCTTCTAATATTTTTTGGCAAGTAGGTACTTCAGCAACTTTAGGAACAACATCTGTTTTTAAAGGTAGTATTCTAGCAGATCAATCTATATCATTAAAGACTGGAGCAACAGTTGATGGTAGATTATTGGCAAGAATAGCAGCTGTGAGCCTAGAAGGGAATACTGTGGTAGAGCATTAGAATATTTTTACTAATTGTAAAAGGCACGTTAGAAATAACGTGCCTTTTTTGCTTTTTAGGAAAATGGTTTTAATTAATTTCTCATGAGTACGGGTAGGGACGTTTTGCAAACACAAAAGAGGTGAAGGTTTTTCAAAGTGAGAAAAAGAGAGGAGAGCAGAAGAAAAAAACCAGAGTAGAATATATGATATTTTTATCTATCATCAGCTTACTTACGGGGTGTTAATGATGGATGTAACTGACATCATTAATGTTATTCAAAGAGATAAAATGTTTTTTTTGTTTTTTGAGGAATATATTATTTCAGAGTGAGAAAGAGGTGGAGTTAAAGTCCAATCACACCATCAATTTCTCTAACCTAATCTTCGTCTTTCTCCAATCAGGATAAAGCTTCTCCAACAACTCATAAAATGCTTTACTATGGTCATGATGCACCAAGTGACATAGTTCATGCACCAAAACATATTCGATACACTTTTTCGGTGCTTTAATGAGCTCTAGATTAAGATGTATTCCGCCATTTTTTATCACAACTTCCCCAACGTTTGTCCATCCATCTGTGTTTAAACCTTGATGATTGCCTATCAAATTGTGCTGTTATGGTTTTATTCTTTTCGTATAAATCATTGAAGATCTGATTACTTCGTTAGAAATAAAACTTGAAGAATTAAAAAAGAAAAACGCAAAATTACAGAAGTAAGATTTTGGAATTTAGAGAGGTAATGAATGAGCCTGTGTTGTAAATCAATGCAGGCTTTTTTGTTGTGTGCCGTGCATGGTAATTAACTAGGTGATGAAAGTTCACTATGGGGGTTTGTGATCGCCAACCATTAGCTGAAGACAAGGGTGTCCATCGCGAGGTGGAATCTGAAGGAAGTTGGAAGCAAAACTCTGCCCCGAGGAATACGAATCATATTAGGCATAACCGTTGGGATGAGACTCCAACACATGTCAAAGTCCAAAGATTGCACAGACAACGGGATGTAAATATGGCGGGGACATGGAGTGAAAGTGAATTACCTTACCACGGGAGGTCTGATAGACGTGTGAAAACAAAGTATGAAGCACGGACAACAGTTGCTGTCAGGAGTCAGCAGAAGCCATAGTACTAAGTGTCGACTACATTTAGGAAGGGTAGAACTCGATTAGATGTGTAGTAAATGACAGTTACTTAATGAAAGGAAGAAAGCAGAAAATCTTTGAAAAATCAAAGACCTCTAAACAAAAGAATAGGACGGAATCCGAAGGCTATGTTGGAGGGCAGACTTTCATGTGGATAACCGAAAACAACCGCATCAACAATCCAAATGAAACAGGATATGATTTATTAGAAATGATACTATCTCCTACGAATCTTAATTTAGCTTACAAAAAGGTAAAGCAAAATAATGGAGCCTCAGGAGTTGACGAGATGAAAGTCGAATCGCTTAGCGATTATCTTGTCCAACATAAAGATAGTCTAATAGAAAGTATACTGAACGGTAAATACCGCCCCGATGCGGTACGCAGAGTAGAGATACCGAAAGATGGAGGTAAGAAGCGAAATCTGGGTATTCCCACGGTAGTGGACAGAGTAATCCAGCAGGCCATATCTCAAGAACTAAGTAAACTTTACGAACCCCAATTTTCGGCTCATAGTTTTGGGTTTAGACCAAAACGCAATGCTCATCAAGCACTGGAAAAGTGTAAGAAGTACATATCAAAAGGTTATAATTACGTTGTAGATATGGACTTAGAAAAGTTCTTTGACACAGTAAATCATAGCAAGCTGATAGAACTGCTTTCACGAGCAGTTAAAGATAATCGAGTTGTGTCGTTGATACATCATTATCTAAATGGTGGTGTTCGAGTAGGTCAAACTTTTGAGCCAACTAAAGAGGGAGTACGACAGGGCGGACCATTGAGTCCATTGTTGAGCAATATTATGCTCAATGAATTGGACAAAGAGTTAGAGCATAGAGGACATAAATTTGTTCGATATGCAGATGATTTTCTGATTTTATGTAAGAGTAAGCGAAGTAGTAATCGAGTAATGGAAAGCATTACAAACTTCATAGAAAACAAGCTATTCTTGAAAGTCAATCGTGAAAAGAGCCAAACTACATCAATCCGAGGGGTTAAATTTCTTGGGTATTCCTTTTATAAATTTAGAGGTGAGTGTAGATTAAGAGTTCATCCTAAAAGTATCGCCAAGATGAAAGCCAAGTTAAAAGAGCTAACATCAAGGAGTAACGGATGGGGAAATGAGAGACGTAAGGAGTCTTTATCCCAATATATTAAGGGTTGGATTAATTATTTTAAGTGGGCTGATATGAAGAGTATTCTACTTCGTATAGATGAATGGTATCGCAGGCGACTGCGGATGGTAATTTGGAAACAATGGAAACGAATAAGAACCAAAATAGCCAATCTCATCAAGCTCGGAGTTAAGAAATCGAAAGCGTATGAGTGGGCAAACACAAGGAAAAGTTATTGGCATACGTCCAAGAGTTTTATCTTGTCAACTACGATTACAAGAGAGCGTCTGAAAGTATCGGGTTATGTCTTTCTCTCTGATTATTACCTAAAAGTGAGGATTGTAAATTGAAGAACCGCCGTGTACCGAACGGTATGCACGGTGGTGTGAGAGGACAGCTAGGGAAATAATCCCTAGCTTCCTACTCGATTTGGGATTGTTGGATGTAGTTTAAAGAAAGTACTTCATTGAGAGTTGTTAGGGACGCTTTGCAAAGCATACATGCTAATGCATGGGTTTTGCGCAAATACAAAACTAGAGCTTTACAGGTGTTCATTAAGCATACGTCAGCAGGATTAGCAATTAATGAAAATGCAGATCCAACAGTTCGTGTGGACTTTGTGAGACACTTTAACAAATTTGTTCCATAAAATGCACCTGTCAAATAAACGTGATTATGAATGGAGTGGCGATTTGTAAGCGCATATAAAATCATCTTTATAGGTGCGTTCTGTTCAAATACCAACTAGGAATGGCGCTTTAAACTTAGGAACCTGGCAAGACATTTATTTTCGTGAACACAGAAATCATGGAGGAACAAGAAGACTAGTGTTGACTGCGATGGGGACGAGTTAGGAGAGGGTCATTGAATGAAATTCATTCATCTTTAGTCATTCTAGTTCTTCATACATTGCTAAGGCTTTTTCTGTTTCACCGAAAAATATCAATTCTCCTTTGTGTAATAAAATTGTACGATCACAATGTTCCTTAATGACACCTGTACTGTGTGAAACGATAATTGAGGTTCTATTTTTTAGCCAGTTTTGTTTTAACGCTTCTGTTGCTTTCTTTCTAAATTTATTATCACCTACAGCAAAAACCTCATCTAAAAAGATGATATCAGCTTTAGCAAAAATTGCAATAGAAAAAGATAAACGCTGAATCATACCACTTGAAAAGTATTTGATTTTAGTGTCCTTAAAATCTTCTAATTCTGAAAACTCTAGTATTTCATAAAAAAGTTCATCAATTTCACTGATTCGCAATCCTAGAGTTGAACCATTGACATAAATATTTTCGCGTGCCGTTAATTCGTGGCTAAATCCAACACCCAAATTCAATAATAAGGATGTACCGTTTTTAATGACTTGACCTCCTCGATCAGGAATAAAAGTCCCTGACATTATTTTTGTTAGTGTTGATTTTCCACTTCCGTTTCTACCGATTACACCAATGGTTTCACCAGCGTGTATTTCTAAATTGATTTCCTTTAATGCCTTTATTGTTTTTACCTCATTCTTTTTGTAAAAATTGATTAATCGATCTCTTAAAGTTGAGAACGATTTGCTAGAAGTTCTAAATGTTTTACTAACGTTTGATAGTTGTATAGATATTTCTTTATTCATATTATTATAATAATTCAGACGCTCGTTTACCAAAAACTCTTAATAAAATTAAACCTAAAAATAATGCGATAATTGCATGTGCAAAGTTTATTAATACCAGTGTAAAATCAGGTTTGATATTATACATTACTACATCTCTGAAGGTTGATATATAGCCAAACAAAGGATTTAAGTAGCTGATGTATGGGATGTTGTTTTTCAAAGCCTCGAAGCTTAAAAAGATAGGGGAAAGCCACATTAAAAACTGTGAAATTAATGGCCAGAACTGATTGATGTCTTTAACCTTTAAGTAAAGATTTGAGAGAATTAAGGCTACACCAAAGCAAAAAATAAATAAGGATATGAATATTAAAGGAAAGTAAATTAAGTTCCAACCTAAATCAATTCCTCCAATAATTAAGAAAAGGATTAGTATGAAGAAATTAAAAGCAAACCCTAAAGAAGCACTAATTAAACTCGCTAGATAAATTTCTATTTTAGACATATTGGAGTATTCGTATAAATACTTTTTCGTCTTAAGAATATTGATTAACCCTCCAGTAGTTTCAACAAAAAACTGCCATACAATGATACCTGCAAACAAATAAATAGCGAAATTTTCGATATTATTTCGCATGACTATTTTAAAGGCAATAAAATATATTGCCAATTGCATTAGTGGTTTGAGTAAGGCCCACAATAGTCCCAGTCTATTTTCATAATACCTGAGTTTAAATTCAATTTTTGCCAGAAGCCAAATTCGTTCCCAACGATTTTTCTTTGTCAATTGTGCATTAGCTGCATTGCTTCCCATAATAAACTATATATTATTTGTTTAATTTGTTATAAATTTTCTTTGCCAAAAATCGCATTGTAGGATTTTTCTTAACTATTTGTGCTAATCTCAAAGAAGAAAGTTTTGATCCTTTCGATAAATTCAATGGCCATGTTGGATTGTTGAAATGTATACCAGTACCATTGTGATTCAGCAGGTTGGATATTTCAGTTCCGTATCTCCCGAATAAATCTTTGTGCTTTTCGCTTATTTTTCGGTAAAGATACAATTCTTTATTTTTTGTAAATGACTGGGCCATTGAGTTTTTTCTAATGCGATATTGCCACCATAATTCAGGAAATGAAAGTCCTCGAGCTCCATTTTTCACCATTGAAATTACACTGTCATAATCTTCCATACCATACACAAGATTTGGATCGTTTTGACCAAAGGAAAGGAAATCTTCTTTCTTATACACTAAGGCACTGCTATTAATCATGTTGTGAGTCAGTAAATAGGGTGGTTCAGGATTAAATGTTGGCCAGATATCGGTACTTTCTCCAAAATACTGAGCCCAACAACCTATGAAACTGACATTATTATAGTGCTTTAGTACCTCAATAGCTCTTTCATAGTATTCTGGACTGACTGTATCATCAGCGTCTAAAAATGCTAAATAATCACCTGTAGACTTCTTCGCTCCAAAATTACGAGCAAGCGACAAACCTTGATTTGGTTTGTTGTATATTGTTATTGATTTATCTTCCTTTAATTTTTCAAGAACTTTAATGCTGTTGGGATCTGTAGAACCATCATTAACGATGATTATTTCAACGTCTTCAACTGTAATTTTCTTGAGTGAATGTATAGTGTCCATTATAAACTCTCCCAAATTATAATATGGAATAACAATACTCATTTTTGAGTTTTCGAAGAGTTCTTGATTATGTTGTGATCGTTGAACTGTTTCAATAAAATAGAAACTATCCTCCTGCTTATCGTTACTCATTAATTCAGAAAGTAATTCTAATTTTTCAATGTATACTGTTTCATAATTAGTGTTCACCTCAATAGCATTTTGTGCTTGAACACCTATTTCCTGAACTTGTTCCTTAGGGAGTTGTAATATTTTTTCAAGTGTTTTAGTAAAGTCACCATTTAAACCATGTTGGAAAATGAAACCATTTTTATCATGATTGATAATTTCAGTATGACCACCATTCTCAGAAGCTAAAATTATTTTCCCTAATGCCATCGATTCTAATACGGCATAAGGTAAATTATCTACGATACTCGGTGTTATTATGACATGTGCTTTTTTGAGTCTCTCCTTTAATTTTTCTGGTGGCATATTCCCCTCAAATTTAATTAGATCCTTTTTGATATAGGTTGAATATCGTTTTTTCACATAATCAATCATATCCTCTTGAAAAGGATAGAAGAAATGGAGTCCTCCTCCTATAATCGTCAATGGCTTATTGAAACCATTATCCCACATTTCTTTTAGATAAGAAAGCATTTCGAGACATCCTTTTTGAGGAGTTAGCTTTCCAAAGAAGACTAAATCTCCTTCATCATATGTTGGGATTTCACCAGAAGACCAGTTGTTTCTGTATGGATTAAAAACGCGTATAGGATTTTTTTCCTTAAGATTCATTCGTGAATCAAGTTGGTCAATCAGGTATTGTGAAGGGGACAGTACCAAATCTGCCATTCGAATAGATGCCTTTTCAAACTCGCCCGTCCAATACTCAGGGAAATTGTAATAGGGAACCTGGTTATAGTCTAAATACAAAAAGCTTGGCGCATGCATGGTTAATACCACCTTTAGGGCTTTAAATAAAGGGTAGAACAGTGCTTTTTTTTGAAGAATATAGTATCCAATACCCAAATAATCTTGCGTTTCTAGAATGTCAGGAACTCCAGACTGTTGCATTTCTAATTCTACAATATTGGCGAACTCAAGTCCTAACCTGGCATCATGACCAAGAGCGCTTCCAATCTTCACCTGATTAGGGTTAAAACGAATGAGCGTAATATTCTCTTCAACTTTTTCTTTCGAAACTTTATTTACTGAGTAATCATTAACAAACACGGTTACTTCGTGCTTCTTTTCACTAAACATTTTTGCTGTGTGCCAACAATAAGTGCTAATTCCTCCGCCATGAATAGGAGGGAACTCAGTAGTAATTAACCAATACTTCATATTCAGTCTTTAATTTGTTGCAACATTACATCGCAAAACATATTTGGGTGGAGTGCAAAAAAGAGCATTTCAAAATTATTATTTGTCATAAACTCATTAGTCGCTTGAACTACACCGTAATCTTCTTTCGTGAAATGATCATATTCAATATAATCATTCATGATAATAATCCCGCCAGATTTTAGTACTCTATAAGCTTCTTGGAGGTCTTTTACCACAGAATTATAATCATGAGCAGCGTCAATATAGATCCAATCGAAATAATTTTCATCAAATGTATTTAACATGTTCCAAGAAAGCCCTTTCATGACCTTTACTTTTTCTCCGTGGGAGCTGAATTTATCTTTGATATATGATTCATGATTCTTTTTAGTAAATCGCTTCATATGATCATAGTCATTAGAGTAAAAGGTGTCAATTAAAACCAGTTCAGAAGGCTCTGTAACCGCTAAAAGATGTTCAGACCAATCTCCTCCTAAAACTCCAACTTCAACACCTTTGCTGTTTTTTGGAAGATGTTTTAAAAGATGATATCTATCTGTTAAAACTCTACAGTTTTGAACATGTTTTTCTTTTAGTCTAACAACTGGTTTTAGATTTTTAGGACTCATTATTTTAATTTTAATATTTTGAATACTTTACCAAGTTTCAAATACCAATTTGGTAAGTTTTTATATTGAGATGAATACCACATGGAAGTTTTCTTCATTTCAGAATCGTACCATGTAACAAGTTCTCTTTTTTCGTTATCAAAATGAGTTACTTTATTAGAAAGTGCAATAATTAGTTCTTCTTTAAATTTTGAGTAAAGATCTAAATCAATATCTTGATTTTTGACATAGATACGATTTCTTTGAAGAATAACCTTTTCTTTTTTATCCCTGTTAAAGGAGTCGTAAACACCCGTTGTAGTGTTAGGAAGAACACTGTGATATTCGTCTTTTGTAGCCGAAATATAAGCATTACTATCAACTACATCCCAAGGAGTTTCTTCGTTTGTAAATCCAGCTCTTGCACATCGGGTAGTGAAATCTACATGTCCCATACCTCTAAAACCAAAGGAATGAACATCCATAAAGCCTACTTTTTCAATTATCTGAGGGCTTAGCGTGTAAAAGAAACCATGTGCATGCATCGTTGGTACTCTGCCGATAAGCGCACTACCTTTTTCTAAAATAGGTTTTTCTAAAAATTGCTCGGTGCTCCATTTTTCATCACAGAAAACCAGATGATCATTTCCTAAATTCAAGGCAGCATCATGGTATAAATGATCCCAGCCAGATTTCAAAAAAGTAACATCATCATCTACTTTAAAGCAAAAGTTAAAATCGACGTTCTTTAAGTGACTCAAAATAGTGTTCATTTGTTGATGCACACCTATGCGATTGTTTTTCAGGATAATGATTTCACAATTCTCAAATTCTAGCTGATCAAGGTATTCTAGTGTACCATCGTCTGAACCATCATCGGCAATAACAAGTTGCCAAGCAACGTCGTTTGACTTTGTTCTGTTCCATGTGTTCAGGCACTCAATGAGGTACTCAATACGGTTGAAAGTTGTTATGGCTAGTATAAAATGCTTCACTAAAAACTTTTTTTAATTTTGATTCTTCTAAAGATACCACCAACTTTTAAATACAAATTTGGAAGATGGTCGTAAGTTCTAGAGTACCATGATTTCTGTTGTTCTAGGTCTTTAATGACTTCTTTAAGTTCCTCTGCTTTTTCTTTCATCTCCCTAAGGGCTAAGCTCTCTAGATGAAATAGGCCATCTAATCTTGCTAACTCCGCTTTACATTTATTTATTTCTAAATCCTCGTCATTCTTTTTAGAATGTGCAGCAATAGGTGAAGTTTTTCCAATTTCATTAATTTTTGATAAGTCCGGGCTATAATTCTTTTTGTTTTGTGTTTTTTTCTCGACGTCAAGTTTATCAATAACTTCTACTACTGAGTACTTAAAATCGGCTTTTGATTCAAAATAGTTTAAGAAATTCTCATCACTATCAAATAGATTTTTAGCTTCATGCCAGTTGCGGGAATAAATCAATTTTTGTTCTTGAAACGAGAATTTTTTAATGTCTGGCACAAACCTTGACAGAAATTTTTCTTTTAATTTTGCAATATCTTCATTAAACACTCTATTGGTTGTTTCAGATGTAACGGGATTTAAGTGCACTAAAACTTCTTCAACAACGCCAATTTCAAAATGTCGGAAAAATCGAATATTGAATTCTAAATCTTGATGTCTGTTAAACGTCTCATCAAATCCATTTATTTTTTCTAATGCTGATCTGCGATATAATGCTGTATTTGTATGTAGGTAATGAGATTTAAAGTCCAAAGAAAGAAGTTCAAAGGTAAGTTTGCCGGGTTTGAACCTTGTTAAATCAGCTTCTTTTGCATTCCAACCAAAATAACCACAATAGACTCCACCAAATTTTTTCTCTAAGGATTTAAGGTTTTCCAAAGATTTTTTAATTTTCTCGGTTAAGTAGATGTCATCATCATCTAAGAAGCATATATACTCACCTGAAGAATGCAAAAATCCAGTATTTCTTGCGGCTGCCCCGTTTAAGTTCTTTTCATGAGAAATGTATTTAATCAAATGCTTACTTTGAAATTCTTGAACAATTTTCGCCGTCTCTTTTTTTATTAAAGAATTTGCAGGGTTATCATCCACTACTATTATTTCAATTTTCTCGTATGATTGAGAAACTATTGAGTTTAAGGCATTCGATAAGTTGGTGCTCCTACCGTGGGTTGGAATGATTACAGTGACTAATCCATTGTTTTCAACCCTACTTCTTTCGACATTGCTGTAAAGACTAGTTATTTTTTTTAAACCGTTTGTTTCTAAACTTTCATTTTCAATCTGAAAAGAGTCCGTATGAAGGAAAGAAGATATTTTGTCGTATATAAGCTCATCTGTTAGCACTAAATCATTAGAAAGAGAAAAAACAAAATCACTGGTTAAACCTGTATTAGAATTAACTTCCTTCGTAAACGCTATTTTGTTTTCGTCTAAATATAAGTTTTGATGAATAGGTCTGAGTCCAGAACTTGAATTTATGAACCAACGCACATCAAATACTTCATTTAATTTAGAAGTTGTAACATTGATGTATTTGAGATTTCGTTTTGAATTGATGATTATTGATACCGAGAATTTCTGGGGTGGAAATTCGTAATCAGATAAATTCCATTTCATTTTCAAACTGTGCTTAAATTGATCACGCTCTTCACGAATTGTACTGCTGGTTACATTAGGCACGCAAATATTTGGAAATGAAACAAAGCATTGTTTTTGATATTTTTTATAGAGACTACCTATTGGTATATGGTCAAAAGGTGCATCAAAATAACTTTGAACTTCAATCAGTTCGTCGTAAACACTTTTATGAATACCTAATGCAAAAGCACCACAGGTCTCAAGATTTATAGGGTGATAATATCCTTTTCTTTCGGAATTTTCAGGGATTTTATCCCAACTATATTGGGATGCTCCTAAAAGGAGTAATTTCCAATTAGAATCAATAGCCTCAAAGAAATCTTTAAGTTTTGATTCAAAATTATCAACTAAAATAGCGTCGTCCTCAAAAACAAGTATAGATTCATATCCCTTACTTTTTGCGTCTAACAGAATCGAAATATAGGACTGTATAACACCTAAAGCCCCGGGTGACTCGATGAACTTACTTCCTCTATTTTTTTCTATGTTATCATATTCATGGAAATGTTTAAACGAACCTATACCACGTTTTAAGTAATCATTATATTTCTTTTTATTTGATTCTGAATACCCATTTGTAGCTTCCCAAACTTGAAAATTTATGTTTTCATCAATGAGTTTTTTTGAAATTGTGTACTTCCGCTTTTCATAAAAAGGAAGATTAATAACATATATTTTATCAAATTTAAGGTTAGCGATGTGAGTATGATTGGCAAAATCAAATTTTAATAGTTTAAGAACTTTCTTTTTTAGTTCAGCAAAATGAAGATCGTATTCAAAGGATTCCAGGTTTTCATTAATAAATGTCGCTGCTTTTTTACCTTCAGTAAAATCTAGTTTGAATTCTTCAGCCTGTAAAAAATGTAAAAATTCTTTTAGGGCAACTGACTTAAGATTATTACTAAGATTCCATGATCTCAACATATGTCCCCATCTATTCAACAAAAGCGTTGAAAATATTTTTGGATTACTTATTTTTTCACTCAAACTAACAAGTACTTTTGTTAAGTCCTTTATATGTTTAGAAGTTGTAGTTTGTCTTGTGATTGAGGCTCCGTCAAGTCTGTAATTGTAAAGTGTTTTAGTTGTAAATTCTATTTCGGAAAAATAGTTAATTGCCTGAGGAGTAAATTCCAAATCCTCATAATATAAATCTTCTTTAAACTTTAGGTTACGCAGCATTTCACGCGGAAAAAGCTTATTGCAAGCTGAAGGAATAATTTCATCTTTGGCAAACATTTCAAGAGCTTTGTCTTTTTGGATTATTTCATTTTTTGATGGTGTATAATTCCATACCGTTGATCCGTTCTTTTTTGCTGCTAAACCAAATACAAGAATTCTATTATTTTTCCTTGTGTGGGGAATTAAATAATCAAGTGATTTCTCAGTTAAGGTATCATCAGAGTCTAAGAACAGGATATATTTTCCTTTAGAAGCTCGTATTCCTGTATTTCTTGCACCACCTAAGCCTTTATTTTTTTTATGCCTAATTAACTTGATATTGTAATCGGGGAAGTTTTCTATGAAGTTATTAAATATTGAAGCGGAATTATCTGGCGAACAGTCATCAATGCCAATGATTTCAATTTCGTTTAAGAATGCTGCGTCATTATGTAATAACAATGACTCAAGACATTCGGATAAATACTGCTCTACATTATAAATTGGAATTATGACACTTATTTGCATTACCGTAACGTTTTATTTTTTTTTGTAAATTTTACAAACCCTTTGTTTGAATTATTATAATCAAGATTCAAGTTAAATTGATTCTTCCATTGTTTTGCAATTTCTTGTTCTTCATCTCTATTAGCATCATCTAAATAAATAATAGTGTTTAAAGAAACTGTTGATATTAGTATTGGTAATACAGGATAACGGGCAAGATGCTGAGTATCACCTGGAGGGCCGTCAACTGATATGATTGCTAATTCCTTCGGGAGTTTAACCTTCTCAATGTCATACCAAAGCCATTTTTTCCCAGCTATAACGTACTCTTTTAAAGGACAGTAGTGTATTTCACAAATATCCTCTAACTTATGTTCACGAATTAAACTTATCGTTTTATCATAATATTCTTTAGAGTGTTCAAGTGAAATTACTCTTCCTTTACCGCACTTTTTAATTGCTGCTCCGTAGAGCACTGTAGATATACCTGAACCAATATCCAGAATGGTTCCACCATTATTTAAAAGTATGCTGTTCACGACTTCCGACGCATAATCTGAACTTACGGTCCAATCATGCATGATGGGTAAACGGCCCTCAAACTTTAACAAATGGTAAATAGAGTGCAACGCATCCAATCGGATATATGTATTATTTAATTCCTTTCTTATTGCATAATATTGATCGTTTGAGGTCCTTAAAATTTCATTTTTCAAAATTATTTCAATGGAAGAAATATTCTTTCTTTGTTTGTCTAAAAAGTTCCCCATTTCTTCCTGAATAAAACTATTCAGTTCAGATTTACTTTGTTTCATTTTGGCACCTATTTCAACCAGCGCTGTACTACTTTCAAGCCTTGAAGTATCTATTTTACTCAGTACCGTATCTATTTTTGGTAGAATTACTTCTTCTAAATCTTTGATTTCACTTGAGGTTTTCGTGCTCTCTTGAGCTATCGTTGTAAATATTTCATTTACAATATTGTTTAAATCGAGATTTTTAGTTGTTATCAGCTGTGAAATTTTTTCATTACTTTTATTTACCTCTTCGCTAACCGTTGCCTTTATCGTGTTTAGTTTTTCATTGTTCTTAGCTATTGCCTGACCTATTTGCTCTAGCTTTAGAATCATTGAATTATTATTTGTATCGATTTGAGTAAATCTAGTAAAAAGCTTACTTGTCTTTTCATTAACTACTTCCTCTAAATTTTTAAGATAATCATTATTTTCATCCATTTTTTCGATGGAATTTTCTGATAGCTTCTCGGTTTTTTCAAGAGCAGATCCTATTATTTTGTGCTTTCTTAAATTCTCATCATTATTGTGATTTGTCTGCTCCCTGAGTAAGTTAACTGAATCTAAAATTGCTTCACTTTGACTGAAAAGAGGGGCTATATTTTTCTTATGTGAGTTTTTTATTTCATCAATAATGGTATTTTCAAATTTCTCAATCCTTTCAAGATTTTTAGAAATTGATCTTGACACTTGTTTCGAAAAGTTTATTTGCTCTGTTTCTGTTTTTATGAAGCCATCATTAATCCATTTGTAAACTGTTATGATTAAGTATAGTATTATTAATAGTAACTCAGAAATAACTAGAGTAGAAAAGAGATTAAATAAATCTATTCCATAATAGAAACCAGTGATGTGTACTATTATGTTTAAGACTGATAGAGTCAGTATTATTAATCTTGTATGTTGATAGAATATTTTCATAAACTGAATGTGTTATTTTTTATTTTACCGCTGAAATACACCAATATACTCAATAATAGACTGATAAAAACCACTCCTTGATTACGCCCGAGTATATTTTCCGTTAGGCTTGTGGTCATATAAATCAATAAAAATCCAAATAGCAACCAATGCTTTTTTTGAATGGAATAACGTACAAAATAGAGCAAGTGTAAGGTGTAAGCAAGAAGTCCTAAAACCCCTCCTATTAAAGTAAAGTGGAGGTATTGGTTGTGTGTATTATAATAGTTTGATTTAGCGAGAATGAAGTTTTTTTCTTTATATATTTCTTGTAATTCCTTTTGTCCGTCACCAATTCCATAACCAAACAGCGGCTTTATTTTGATTGCGTCAAGGGTACATTCCCAAATGGCAAGCCGAGTATTTAAACCGTTCCAGTTTTCTTTTTTAATTTCTCCGTTAAAATGATTTATCGGGTTTGGGTTATCGAATTTGTATTCGATATGCTTAATACTTTGAAACCTTTTGAGAACTTTAGGAAATGAAAATAACAGTACTACACCCATTAGAACAAACCCTGTTGAAAATAATATAAGCTGACTCCTTCGAAGGTGTTTGGCCATATACGCTATTGCGAAAGTTACAATCATTAATGCAGTAAGAGCAATAGCAATTCTACTGGCTAATAAGTACTGTGTGCAAATGAGAAGTATAAATGATACTGAACCTATAATACGTGCTGTATTGCTCTTAATTTCACCTTTTTTCAAGAGTGCAAACAGTGTTAACAGTGCTACATTTATAAAGAATCCATAGTATACCGCCTGTTTGCCTAAAATGGAGACTAAGTTATCATTATAAAAAGCTCCAGTATCATTAAACACTAGGTAGCTTGAGTATTGGTTTACAAACCCAATAACAGGTAAGAAGGCAACAAGCAGAATCATACATTTTAGGAAAAGGATTATGTCCTTTCGCTCAATGTTAGTTAAGCCAATCATTATCGGGAAAATTAGAATTGATAATCCGATTTCCAGTTTTTTCCAAGCAAAATGTAGATCCTCTGAATATATAATTGATACAGTGTAAACGAGAAAAGGGATGATAAGAATCCAGAATAGTTTATTACTTAAAAGTACTTTTAGACGAGAAGCCAAGTTCCCCAAGAATAATACAACGACAAAAATAATTAACGTAAATATTCCAGTGAAATACATCGCATTTGAAAGATGTATTGCCAATAGGGCAATTAATAAAAGAGTGACTAATCTAGACTTTGACATTATTTTGCTTTAATTTTTGTCAATTTCTTATATAATTCTCTATAATTCTTAGCACAAATGTAATTGTTGTAGTTTTCGTACATTTTTTGAGAATTATCAGACATTCTTTTAATCTTTTGTGGATTATTCTTGAGCTCTTCTATGTATTTAATCGCTTGTTTTTCAGAATGAAAAGTGTAACCATTCGTTCCGTCTTCCACTAGATCCACATTTCCAGAGCAATCGCTTAAAATTAAAGGTAGTTTGAAAGACATTGCTTCAATACCAGACA
Source organism: Brumimicrobium glaciale (assembly GCF_004152935.1). Classification (GTDB taxonomy): domain Bacteria; phylum Bacteroidota; class Bacteroidia; order Flavobacteriales_D; family Crocinitomicaceae; genus Brumimicrobium; species Brumimicrobium glaciale. Next base: position 309,771 of record NZ_SETE01000003.1, on the reverse strand, counting down.
AAGGCAGTCCCTCCCATAAGGAAGCGGATAAATAGAGGTCTGCACTTTGTAAATGCTCGAATACCTCTTCTTTTGTGCGCCAACCTAATATGTTAATATTGTTAGCTTTTAAAACGTTTTTCAATTCCCCGTCGCCTATCCAGTTAAATTCGATAGACGAATCACCTACAAAGTGTTTGGCGATTCTATTAATTACTTCCGGATTTTTTTGTGTTGTAATTTTTCCATTTATAACTACGCTTAATTGTCTCTTTTCCCTAGGTAAATTTTTCTTCACACTTGCGTCAATGGTTATCCCATTTCTTATCACTCCGGTGTTTACAGAAATATCTTTGTACGCATCGTATTCTGATGGAGAACAACTTACAATGTTTACTCCAGATCGATAGATGCACTTCTCAATTATTTTGAATAGTTTAATTTTTATTTTTGACACGTCGGTTCTTAAGAAAGAAACGGCATTTGGGGTATATACAACATTTGATTTCCCATTGATAAAACTCCAAAAACTTCCAATCGTTCCGGCTTTAGATGAGTGCAAATGTAAAATGTCAAATGAATACTGTTTTAATAGCTTTTTTAAACTAAAATAACTTTTTAAGTCCTTAAAAATCCTTATTTCTCTTTGTGCATGTTCCCAACGAACAAATTTCACATTGCTACCGTACTCATCAATAATAGATTTCAGTTTTCGATTGTCATCTCTTTCACCATGAATTATTATATGCTGATCATTGGGCATGCCTGTTACTAATTCACGAATGAATGTATTTATTCCTGTAGCAAATGGTTCTACGACGTGAATTATAGTCATCTATGAAAAAACTTTTTTCTTTAATAAAAAAACAAGTTTAGCAGGAGCTACAAGTAGCAGGAAGTTGTATAAGAAGCCGTAAAGCTGGTAAATATCCTTTTTACCATATGCATTGATGACTTTTATTTTACTTCTATTTTGACTTTTTCTATTTTTTACAGAAATTCCCTCAATATTATAATCTACATTAGTTAAATACTTTGGAATGTTTGCGGTTTTATAGTTTTTGGAAATATTAAAGAAGTAGGCATAATCCTCAGCATCCGTATATTGGTCAGGATACTTTCCTAATTCTTTAACTACAGAAGTTCTGAACATAACAGTTGGATGTATAAAGTTACAACGGACAGACATCATCTTCATGATTTTTTTATGATCTACTGCGGGTTTAAACTTAAACACTTCATTATTTGAAGCTTGATCGATCCATTTTGCCCACGAACCAACTAACATTGTTGTATCGTTCTTATCAAAGTATTTTTCTTGTAGAAAAAATCTATTTACCACGCAGGTATCGCCGCAATCAAGACGTGCTATGAATTCATATTGGTTTAATTCTAGAATAATATCTAGACCTCGATTTAGAGCAGATGAGATCCCTTCATTTTTTTTTGATAAAAAAAGAATTATTTTAGAGTTTTTTGTTGAAATTTTTTGTAATTTTAACAGGTCTGGAACCTGAGATGATGTACTACCATCATCTATTATAAGAATATCAATAGCTTGGGAATGATTGACTGATTCAATTGATTTTTCAAGACCTTTTAAGTTATTATAATGTGGAATTAGAATTACTGTTCTTGCTTTATAAAGCTTGTTCATATAATTTCGAGTCAATTAGTATATTAATTTTATATTAATATTTAGTTAACGCTGTAAAGTTACATTAGTTGTCTTAATTGACAAGTTTTGTTGGTCTGGTATTTTCTGTATTGTATAGTGTTTCTGCCCTTTTGAGGGGTGGATTCGTGTCAATACATTTACAGTCAGTCCTCTGTGTTTGGAGTAAGTGCTCTAGTTATTTTAATAGCTAGTGGTAATTTACTATAATATATTTTTTGGTTGACTTCCGTTTTGTAAATAAGGGGGGACTGCATTCTGATTTTTCAAAATTCAACTAATACGCAACTGTTTCACATCGATAAACTTCTCATCTAGTGTTATTCGAAAAAAAAACTGTAAGATCAAAAATGGCAACGGGTTTCTGTATTGGTTTAAGAGATTGAAAAAGAGTAGTCAGGCCAAGAATAAGGTATAGTCCAAAACTTGGCTTTCGCTTTGTTTCTCATTCTGCTCGAAGTAACGGTGGACAGGATAACCTATGTCAGTCAGCTGACGGATAAAGAGTCCGACAAGCAAACCTAACAAAACCAAAAACGGCAATTGATTTCTCAATTGCCGTTTTAATGGTAGCGGGGACAGGACTCGAACCTATGACCTTCGGGTTATGAGCCCGACGAGCTACCAACTGCTCCACCCCGCAATATATCTTTATGTAACTTATTATCTAATTTTGAGCGCTATTGCGTAACGCTTTCCGTATCCAAACGGGTTGCAAAGATACTTAGATTTAATTGATTTCAAAACATTTTAAAATAATAATTTCAAAATAAATTGTAAATTAAAGATTGTTAGCTTCTTATCTTTGATAAATTTTCTAATAACATGTCCAAGGCTTTGTCAATTTCGGCTTTATGCGTTCTGAAAGAGAGAATCGCCATACGGATTACGAATTTATTTTCAATTTTAGTGGAAGACATGAATACTCTACCATCATTGTGACAAAGCGACATCAGTTTTCGATTGAGTTCGTTTTCATTTTCGCCAAATGGATACCAGAAATAACTCACCGATAAATCGGGAGTTGGTCCAGTTTTGAAACCTAGCTTCTCTACTTCGGTTCTGAAATAAGTCGTCAATAAAAGTTTTTCTTCAAGTGCGGCTTTAAATGGAGCAACTCCATGCGTTTTTAGTGGAAGCCACATTCTTAAAGCCCTGAAATGCTTTGTTAACTCTGGAGAAACATCGGACGGATCTAAAGGTGATTCCTCGGCTAAACTGTCTTGCATATAGTTTGCTGTAATTCTATTGGATTCAAAAACAGCTTCAGCATTTTTCACCAAGACTGCTCCAATTCCATAAGGCAAAAACATTCCTTTGTGCGGATCAGTAATAATAGAATCTGCTTTTTCGATGCCTTTGAATTTAACTTTTGCAGTATCTGTTAAAATGAAAAATCCGCCATAAGCCGCATCGACATGAAACCACAGCTTATTTCTTTTGGCAATTCCAGCCATTTCATCTAAGGGATCAACTGCTCCAGTATCTGTTGTTCCAGCGCTTCCAATTAAAATTGAAGGCGTTAATCCTTCTGCTTTATCTTTCTCAATTTGAAGCTTCAATTCCGAAAGATTCATTCTATGAAATTCATCAGTCGGAATTGCTCTTAAAACCATTTGATGTAAACCCAAAATTCTTAGCGCTTTGTGAGCAGAATGATGTGTTTGGGCGGACATGTAAACTACCGAATGTTTTATATTATCGAGAATTTCTTTGTGATCTCTCGCTGCTCCCAATGCAATTAAATTAGCAATTGAGCCGCCAGAAGTTAGATTTCCAACAGCAGATTTTGGAAAACCATAAACAGATTTCAACCAATCTAAACATGCGTGTTCCATTGCCACGGCTCCGGGAGAAGCATAATTTACTCCGCTATATGCATTGCTGATTGCTGCTAAATAATCGCCAATCGCAGAAGTGTAAATTCCTCCGCCTGGAATATATCCCATGTGTCCACCTGAAGCTGCAACGATTCCTTTCGGAAGCATGTCATTTTCAATTGTAGCTATGGTTTTTGAAGTATCTTCCGGCGTGTCTTTTAAGGTATATAAATCAAGATCAGATGGACTTCCGTCATACGCTTTTTGATCTTCGAGACTTTCTAAATGCCTTTCCGTTAATGCGTGATAAGAACTAAAAATTTCTTTTCTTTTTTCAGCATCCGGAGAAATCTCTTTGACTTGTTCTTCTAATTTTTTAAGCTGTTCTGTTATTGATTCTATTGAATTTTCCATGTTGCACCTTCTTTATCGTCTTTTACAACGATTTTTGCTTCATTCAGTTTGTCTCTAATCGCATCAGCAGTTGTCCAATCTTTATTTTCTCTTGCTTGTTGACGCATTTGAAGTACTAATTCCATAACAGTGTCAAGACTCTCATTGTTTGCTCCTTTCTCTTCTGAAACAACTGTTAAACCTAGCACGTCGAATACGAATTCATTCATTGCAAAAGTCAAAATCTTTTTATCTGGAGCAGAAATAGTTTCTTTTCCTGAATTTACAGACTGAATGAATTTAGCCGCATCAAATAAATGAGCAACTAAAACTGGTGTGTTAAAGTCATCATTCATTGCGTTGTAGAATTTCTGAATTAAACCTTCAACATCAATAGATGATTTTTCGCTGGTTCCGATTTCCTCCAATACTTTCATCGCTTCCATTAAACGAAGGAATCCTTTTTCAGAGGAATTTAAAGCTTCTGCACTGAAATCTAAAACACTTGCATAATGCGCTTGCATCATAAAGAAGCGCACAACTATCGGATGATAAGCACGACCTAAAGTTTCGTTATCTCCAGAGAATAATTCCTCAGGAAGCAAAGTGTTTCCTGTCGATTTACTCATTTTTTTACCGTTCAAAGTCAGCATGTTGGCGTGCATCCAGTAATTTACTGGTTTACTCCCATTTGCGGCTGTTCCTTGTGCGATTTCACATTCGTGATGTGGGAATTTTAAGTCCATTCCACCTCCATGAATATCAAATTGTTCTCCTAAATATTTTGTGCTCATTGCAGAACATTCCAAGTGCCATCCTGGAAAACCTAATCCCCAAGGTGAAGGCCATTTCATGATGTGTTCTGGTTTTGCATCTTTCCATAAAGCAAAATCAAGTGGAGATTTTTTCTCTTCTTGACCATCTAATGAGCGTGTTCCAGCAACTAGATCTTCAATTTTTCGTTTTGAAAGTTCACCGTAATTATTTGTTTCATTGTATTTTTCAACATCAAAATAAACAGATCCATTCACTTCATAAGCAAATCCATTTTCTATAATATCGAGAATCATTTCGATTTGCTCGATAATATGACCAGTTGCTGTTGGTTCAATACTTGGCGGAAGATTATTAAATTGATTCAATACTTTATGAAAATCTAAAGTATAACGTTGAACGATTTCCATCGGTTCCAACTGTTCTAATCTCGCTTTTTTAGCAATTTTATCTTCTCCTTCTTCCGCGTCATTTTCAAGGTGACCAGCATCAGTAATATTTCTAACGTAACGAACTTTGTAACCTAAATGCAATAGATAACGATAGATTACATCAAAGGAAATAAACGTACGACAGTTCCCCAAATGAACGTCACTGTATACAGTTGGTCCACAAACATAGAGTCCAACAAAACCATCTAAAATGGAATTAAAGATTTCTTTTTCACCCGTTAAAGTGTTGCTTATTTTGAGTTCGTTTGTTTTATAATTCATGAAATATTTGTTTGAAAAATACAAATGCTAAAATACGAAAATTAGCATAATAAAAGTGCGTGATTCGATGCTTGAAATTCTTCAATAAATTAAAAAAGATACTGAAGTGAAAAATAAATGTTCAATATAATATTACTTAGTGTCCGCAAGAAAACTAATCATTTTCAAGTCTTTTATAAGAAAACTTCACAAGCCATGTCTTTGAAGTTTTCTTGCAAAGACTACTTATTGAACATGAGTTCTGTGTCGACATTTTCCAACATCACACCAACCAATTTTTTTAAGTCATACTCATGTTTCCATCCCCAGTCTTTTTGAGCACTTTCATCATTGATAGATTCTGGCCAAGAATCAGCAATTTTTTGTCTAAAATCTGGTTCGTATCCAATTTTAAAATCTGGAATTTGCTTTTTGATTTCTTCCTTCAAATCTTCTGGCGTAAAACTTACTCCTCCTAAGTTATAAGAACTGCGAATTTTGATTTTACTTGCAGGCGCTTCCATTAATTCAACCGTTGCACGAACTGCATCGTCCATATACATCATTGGAAGAGTTGTTTCTTCATTCACAAAACATGTGTATTCTGAATTTTGTTTAGCATGATAGAAAATGTCAACTGCGTAGTCTGTAGTTCCACCTCCAGGAAGCGTGCTGTAGGAAATTAATCCTGGGTAACGAATACTGCGTACATCAACACCATATTTTTCGTGGTACCAAGCACACCATTGTTCGCCCGCTTGTTTAGAGATTCCGTAAACCGTACTTGGCTCCATGATCGTATGTTGCGGTGTGTTTCTCTTCGGAGTCGTTGGACCAAAAACAGCGATAGAACTTGGCCAAAATACTTTCTTGATATGACCGTCTTTTGCTAAATCCAAAACATTGAAAAGTCCATCCATGTTTAATTTCCATGCAAATTTCGGATCTTTTTCAGCTGTTGCAGACAATAAAGCAGCTAATAAATAAACATCAGTGATTTCTTTGTCTTTTACAATAGAAGATAATTTATCGTTATCAAGCACATTCAGGGCAACATAATTGGAGTGTTTTAATGCTTTCGGGCAATCGTCTTTGATGTCAGAAGCCCAAACAGCATCTTTACCAAATTTCTCTTCCAATAATAGCACAAGCTCTGTCCCAATTTGACCTCCCGCACCGATAACTAAAATCTTTTTCATAGCTTACTTTATTTATAAGTGCGAATATAATGACTTGGCACGACTATAGAATTAAACCATGTGTTTTTTTTATGGAATTGAGAATTGGGGTTTCAAGAATTGATTATTGAATAAATGGGTGTTTTTTTAAGCGGTTTTAATATTTGGTTTAATCATTAAATCAGAATATCCTAGAGTCTATATTTTCATAAATAAAATTCAGTGGACTGACCTATGTCATTTCAAAGGCGAAAAAGTAGCGGTTACTTTGATAAGAATTCAAAAAACATTTTTTTTAAAAATCACTAAACATGAAACTATTATTTCCTAAAGTCCTTTTATTTTTTGGATTATTTTTTTTAACACCTAACTATTCTGAAGGTCAAATTTTAAATAATTTAAAAAAGAAAGCCGAAAAGAAAGTTGAAAGTGAAGCCGAAAAACGCAGCGAACGCCGAATAAATGAAAAAATTGATGAACAATTTAATAAGGCAGAAGATGTATTAGATGGCAAGAAGCAAACCAATAAAAAAGAAGTTAAAAAAGGTGAAGAAACTTCAGAAGAATTTGAGGATACCTTAAAAAAACCAAACGTTGTTTGGAGCAAGTTTGATTTTATTCCTGGCGAAACTGTAATTTTTGAAGACGGACCAAGTAAGGATGAAGAAAATGGTGAATTTCCGAGTAGGTGGGATTTAGTAAAAGGACAAGTTGAAATCGCAAGCATTGATGGCGAAAATGTAATAATGTTTATTGATGGGTCTCCTGAAATTGTGCCCTATATAAAAAATTCCAAAGAAGATTACTTACCTGAAATCTTTACCATAGAATTTGATTTTTACAAACCTTTTAATGGAAATAGAATAACAGTTTACTTGTATGACACGAAAAATCAAAAGAGAGATCAATATGATATGTATATGGATGTCAGTTCGGGTGGTGTGGATGAAAAATTAAGTAAGGTAAAAGGTGAAGTTCCAGAGATAGATTACAAAAACGTTAAAGATGCCCGTTGGATTCACGTTTCCATTGCTTTTACAAAAGGTAAATTCAAAGTGTATATGGATGATACGCGAGTAATAAATGTTCCTCACTATCAAGGAAATCCAACTGGTCTTAGCTTGCAAGCATATTGGGCAGAATTGGAAGAGGATAAGCCTTTTTATTTTAAAAACATTCGCATTGCCAAAGGAGGTGTAAAATATTACGACAGGGTTTTATCAGAAGGAAAAATCATTGTAAACGGAATAAAATTCGATGTAAACAAAGCGACTTTAAAAGCCGAAAGTATGGGGCCAATCAATGAAATTCATCAGTTAATGCAAAAAGAATCAGACCTAAATTTTAGTGTTGAAGGACATACCGACAGTGATGGAGGAGATGAACTCAATATGACATTATCTAAAGCCCGAGGAAAAGCTGTTATGGATAAATTAATTGAAATGGGAATTGATAAAAAAAGACTTAAATCTGATGGTTTTGGAGAAAGCAAGCCTATTGATAATAATAACACTCCAGAAGGAAAAGCGAATAACAGACGTGTCGAATTCGTAAAATTTTAAATTAATAAAAAATAAATTATGAAAAAGTCAATTTTAGTACTCACAGTTTTATTAGGAGTTTTTGTTTTCGCCACTAGTTCTTGCAAAAAGGATGAAGTTGAAGCTGTACTTCCTCCAACAGTAGAAGTAAAAGGAAGCTATGAAGTTTATTTGGATGGGGTGTTGTTTAAAGAAGCAACAAATGCGGAGGTTGGGTTAATTAAAGATGCCCAAGGTAATTATGTAAATACCGTCAATATTGGTATGGGCAGTAATTTCAGTATCGTTGTTTCTGGTTTTCCAAGAGCAGTTAATGGTGTAGAAAATAATGATTCCGATAGCGATCCAGGGGTTAGTATTACATCAGGAACAGATTATTACGGAACAATTTCAGGGACAATGACGCGTACATCAGTAAGAAAAATTTCATTTGAAGGTACCTGCACCAATTTCATGAGCTCACAAGATTATGCGATAACAGGATTTGTAGAATCTAAAGCTTGGGAGGTGATAAAGTAATAAACCAATCTCTCTTTTGGAGTGAATAGTACAAGACGTTTATTGAGCAGAACAATACAGGAGTGCATATTTAAAGCATATTTAAAGCATAAAATAGTATGCACTTCTGCTCTTTAAATAAATGAAGTGTTTCTAAATTTTAAAAAGAATAAATAAAATTTTAAGTCTTTTAATCATGAAAAAATTAAGCATCATAATTTCTTTAGCAATTATTTTAATTAGTTGCAACGGAACCAGTCAAAACACCATAAAACGATATGATGTAAAATCAGGAATAGTAAACTATAAAACAACCGTTAATGGTGAAATTATGGGGAGCAAAATATCAGGAAGTGGAGTTGAAGAACTGTATTTTAAAGAATATGGATCCATTGAATTAAAAGAACTGAAATCTTCGCAAACGACATACATTAAACTTTTCGACAAAGAACAAAATGAAACAACAGAAACACACAATATGACCAAAATTGAGAATGGTCTAATTTACACTGTTGACTTTAAAAATGAGCTTATAATATCAACTGAAAGTGCGGCAATGATGTCAATGGAGGACAATGCCGATGCCCAACAAACAGGAAAAGAAATGATGATAGCAATGGGCGGAGAAAAAATTGCTGACGAAACCTTTATGGGGTATGACTGCGAAGTTTGGACACTCCTAGGTGCAAAACAATGGTTGCATAAAGGTGTGCTTTTAAAACTTGAATCTAATCTTTTAGGGATAAAAACTTTAACAGAAGCAGTTTCTATTAAGTTCAATGTATCTGTGCCAGAAGACAATTTCAAATTACCAAATTATAAAATTCAAGAATCTGCCAATCAAATGAATAATGATGATTTCAATGGGAGTATGATGGACGATGAAATGAATGGTGAGATGGATAAAGAAATGGAAAAGTTATCAAAAATGAGTTATGAGGAATGGAAAAAAGGGGCCATCGCCAATGATGAGGAAATGAGCGAAATGAGCGAAGAAGAACTACGACAAACTTATGATATGATTCAAAAAATGATAAAAATGCAACAAAAGGAATAATAAAAAAACTGCTCTGAAAAATTGGATAATCGCATCATTTTTTTCTGCAAAACCCTTGGGTATCTGCAAGACTTTAAAAGTAATGATGAGGGAAACGCCTTCTTATTAAAGTTAAAATAGCTAGGCAGTTATGGATTGATGACCAGCACCATTATTTTATTAAAACCAAGCAGAACAAAACATTAACGATAAAAGAATTTAACAGTTGTACTAAATAGATTATTATGAAAACATTGGCAATCACAGTTATTATTATTCTTTGTAGCTTTTCTTCAAAAGCGCAAGAAGCTAAAATTATTGGAAGTTGGCTTGTAACCAAAGTTGAAACTGCTGATGAGACTCAAAATCCATTCGTGATTAAAGAATACAACAAAGACGGAAAAATGCTAATGATGGGAATGGAAATAGGAACCTGGAATTACAACAAAAAAAGCAATGAAATTGAAATGAAATCTGATATTGACAAAGATTTTAATGGAAACGATAAAATTTTAATTCTTACGGATAAAGAGCTGATTGTTGAAAAAGAGGGTGTAAAAGTAACCTATCTAAAACTAGATTTTAAAAAAATAGTTGAGCAAAATAAAGTTTCAAAATTAGCAGGATCATGGAAATTAGAAAATGAATTTGATGAAACACAATTACTGAAAATTGAACTTCCAGACGTCTTTACATTAACTGAGGTTTCTCCTATTAGTGATGCTTTAACAACAACTAAAGGAACTTGGGTTTATAATTCAGAAGAAAAATCAGTGTTATTCATTGGTAAATCAAGATTATTGAAAGGGAAAAGTACAATAAAAGAGCTTTCAGAAAATGGATTTATCCTAGTTAAAAATGGAGAAGAAATAATTGGCCAAAAAGAAACTTCAACAATGGATATTGAAAAATTATCTTTCAGTTTTGAAGATTTCACAGAAGAATCTAACGAAAATTCACCCTGGACAAACTTAGATGCTTTGTTAAATGAACTAGAAAACACTACTTATTTAAAGTATAAACAAAGTGAGTTAATACCGAATACTTCATCTTTTAGATACACTACCTTGTTGTCTAAAATCGACATAAATTTAGAAGAGAGAAGCATCAGTTTAGTCAATTTAAGCATTTCTCAAAATGATACTGTTCAATTTTCTGAAAGCTATAAAGACGAAATGTATAATATGTACAACGACTTTTTTCCACAAGAAGAACCTGACCCTTATAGAATGGCAACAACTGAAAGCATAACTGTTCCTGCTGGCGAATTTAACTGTAAAGTTTTTGAAGGTTTCGATGGAGAAGCTAAAGTTAAATATTGGATGATTCTTGACAAACCGGGTATTTACGCAAAAATAATTCGCGAGGAAATAGGCCATTTTGATGAGTTAGAATATTCAATAATTGAATTAGTAGAGATAAAATAATCTAAAAGTTAGATTAAACAACACATATAAAACAACATATATAAAACAAGATATTATGAAAACAATAATAATTTATTTAGTGCTATTAAGCTCAATCACAATTCATTCACAAACTCAAATTGGTGCTGATATCAATGGAGAAATTGGAGATGGTTTAGGAGGAAGTGTAAGTTTGTCGTCTGACGGAGAAACAGTTGCAGTTGGAGCAACTGGTTACAATTCAGATACAGGTCTTACACGTGTTTACAAAAAAAGTGCAGGAGATTGGGTTCAAATGGGAAATGATATTATAGGTGAAGCAGAAATTGATAGGTTTGGAAGTAGTGTTAGTTTATCATCTGACGGAACAACATTAGCTATCGGAGCACCTGGAAATGATGAAAATGGTAATTCGGCAGGTCAAGTGAGAATTTATAAATTTGAATTAGGAGATTGGGTTCAAATTGGCGCAGATATTAATGCAGAAGCAATAGCTAATGATTTCGGATGGAGTGTAAGTTTGTCTGCTGATGGCAGCATTCTCGCTGTTGGAGCTCCTAACAATCATAAAAGCGGGAGTGTTTTTTGGTCGGGACATGTGCGTGTTTATAAAAATGTTTCAGGAGTATGGATTCAAATGGGGGATGACATTGATGGCGAAGCGGGCAGCGATTATTCAGGATGGAGTGTTAGTTTATCATCCGACGGATCTATAGTAGCTATCGGAGCAAGAGGTAATGGCGAAAATGGAATTAACGCTGGGCATGTTCGCGTTTATAAAAATATTTCAGGAGTATGGATTCAAATGGGCGATGACATTGATGGCGAAGCCGCAGGTGATTATTCAGGATGGAGTGTTAGTTTATCATCAGATGGAGCAACAGTTGCAATCGGAGCAACTTTAAATGACGAGAATGGAAATAGTTCTGGTCATGTCCGTGTTTATGAATTCGGTTCAGGAGTATGGGCTCAAGTGGGTGATGATATTAATGGAAAAGCAGCAGGTGATAAATCAGGACATAGTGTAAGTTTATCGTCGGATGGAAAAATAGTTGCTATTGGAGCAATTCAAACCATAGGATATGAGCCAGGTTATGTGAATGTGTATATGAATATTTCAAATGTTTGGACACAAATAGGTGTTGATATTTATGTCGCTGGAAGTAACGTTGGTGGTTTTGGATATAGTGTTAGTTTGTCATCCAACGCAAATACAATAGCGATTGGCACACCTTCTAATAGTAGCAATAGAGGTAGGCTAGCTGTCTATGATTTAACCGAACTTTATTTAAATGTTTCGGATCACTATTTATCCGAAAACTTCACCGTATTTCCCAATCCAGTAGATAACCTTTTGCAAATGCAATTCACAGATAATTTAGAATATAAAAAAGCGGTTATCTATAATTGTTTTGGACAATTGATATTACAAAGTGATGCTAAAACTATAGACGTAAGTGATTTACGATCTGGTATTTATTTTTTAGAAGTTGAAACCAATAAAGGGAACAGTATTAAAAAGATTATTAAAAAATAATAGGAACATACTAGTGCTGTAATTCATAAATTCCATCGCTTATTTCACTCCTTTTTCCCTTTATACTTCGTTAAAATTTTAAACCATAACTAATGCTATGATTGAAAATTTTGCCTTGTCTAAAGAAAAAATGAAGCAAAATTTAAGCATCGCTATTTATGAATTACAGCACTAGCTTGATTTTTAACGCAAAGAACAATTCAGATGATTAACAATTAAAACAAATACCATGAAAAATATATTATTTTATTTAGCCTTATTTTTAGTTACAAGTAGTTTATTTGCTCAGCAAGGTATAAACTATAAAGCCATTATTCTGGACAACGGCACTGTATTGCAAAACCAAGTGGTTCAAGTACAGTTTAGTGTTCTTGAAAACGGTACAATCCTAGAATACAAAGAAACGCAAAGCGCAACAACAGATGCCAATGGAATTATCATTTTAAGTATTGGTGAAGGTACTCCTGTAAGCGGATTATATGACGACATCGGTTGGTATAATGAACTGTTCTTAAAAGTAGAAATAGATACAGGGAGTGGATATGAAGATTTTGGAACTACTGCATTTAAGACTGTTCCCTATGCTATATATGCCGAAAACGGTAATGGTGCGAAAAAACTAAATCAACTAGCAGATGTTAACGGCGATCTCACATCTTTGTATTTAGGTAATTATTCCGGAACATCAGAAATTGGTGGTAATTTAGATAATTCAGCTCTTGGTAATTACTCACTTAAAGAAAATCTTAATGGAAGTGGTAATAATGCTATAGGCGTATTTTCGCTACAAAACAATACAACAGGAAGTTATAACACAGCAAATGGAGCAGGGACTCTTTATAATAATATATCTGGTACTAGAAACACCTCTTTAGGTGCCTATTCGGGCCATAATAGCATAGGTGATAGCAATGTTTTTATTGGCTACAGATCAGGATACAACGAAACAGGAAGCAGCAAACTTTACATTGAAAACACAGATAGCAACACGCCTCTAATAGGAGGAGATTTTAACACAAACGAAGTAACTATTAACGGTTCTATTGCCATTATAGATGGAACAGAAGGAGCTGCTAAAGTTTTAACTTCTGATGCTAACGGAAAAGCAACATGGGAAGTGTTAAGTACAAGTTCAGTTGGTCAAATTAACGATTTGTCTAACGGTAAAACAGATACCTATTCAGTGTTTTTAGGAAATCAATCTGGTGATGCAGACGATGGTGATAATTGGAATACAGCAGTAGGAAATAGTACATTAACATCTAATACTTCAGGTATAGGAAACTCTGCCATAGGTTATGGTGCTTTGTATTATAATACTGCAGGTTTAAGTAATGTAGCAATTGGTACTCAAACTTTATTGCAGAACCAAAATGGAAATAGTAACGTGGCCATAGGCAACGAAGCGCTACGTTTTAATGTCAATGGAAATGAAAACATTAGCATTGGTCACAAAGCGGGTTTTGAAACTTTAGGCAATGGAAATATTTTTATTGGTCACAGATCGGGTTATAACGAATTAGGAAGCAACAAATTATACATCGAAAATTCAGATAGTGGAATCCCTTTAATAGGAGGAGATTTTAGTGCGAACCAAGTAACTATTAACGGAGCACTTAATGTTACAGGAAATGTTACAGGAAATGTTGCGGGTGATGTAACAGGTGATTTAACAGGTGATGTTATTGGTAATGTTGATGGAAACATAACGGCAACACATTCAGGAACTGCAGATATGAAAGCCTATTTATTTGGTTCAGTGGGAACTAATGGTGTTACTTTTGCGGCATCTTCTTCAGATGGGTTTACTTCAATGCTAATGGGTACAGGAGATTTCAAAGTCTCTTCAACGGGTTTAGTATCCTACACAGTAATAGCGACCATGAGAGATGGATTTATTGGGTTTATTACTGTTGATAAATTTGCACATGAGTTTCGTATAACAACGTATAACATTTCTGGTGCAGTCGAAAACAGAGCGTTTGATTTTGTAGTATTTAAAAAATAAATTATGAAAAAATTAGTCACAATAATAACATCGTTCGTTGTAACAGTAGGTTTTAGTCAAACCACTATAATTAAAAGTAGTTTAGACAGTGGTGGCGCCTCGGTAATCAACGGAACTAAAACTGTAATTTATACCTTAGGAGAGGTTGCAGTGCAGGAAACAACTATTGGAAACATTCACATTTCCGAAGGGTTTTTAGGCCCAAATATAATTGGAACCTCAGATTTAGATAATTATTCGCCATTGGAAGGATTGAACATTTACCCTAATCCAACAACTAATTTTGTAAATATAGATTTTAAAAAATCAGATATATACGAAATCAGCTTATACAATATTAACGGAAAACAAGTTTTCACAATTAAAACAGATCAAACAAATACGCAACGGTTGAATTTAGAGAATTATAATAATGGAACTTATCTATTGGTTGTAAAAAATAATAATGAACAATCCTTTAAAACCTTTAGAATCATAAAGAAATAAGATTTTCTGTTGATTTATTCAGTTTTTAGAATAGTTCAGTTAGATAAAGTCAAAACATCCTATTTGTAAAAGTTGTTTCTGCCGATGTTCTGAAAATAAAACAAGACAGATTTCCTCTTCGTACCAATGAATTAATTGGAACGAAGAGGAATCTCTTTTTTAGCTACCTTATAGGTTTCTATCATTATTGTTGTGAATAATCCATAAGTTTACGAGAGAAACACAAAGTACATAAATCAGAAAATGATAAAGACTAGAAAACAATTTTTTAATCACCTACGATATAAAATATTCGTTGTATTGAGTCTATTTATTTTAATACAATGTACTTCGGAGTCCCCAAAAGCAATTCATTTATTAGAGAAGAAAAAATTAGAAACACAATCGGATACCACAGCCGTGAAAATTCCGTTGTTGCCTCAGGTAAATTATCACCTGATTTCTACAAAAGATTCAAACGATTGGCTTATGTCTTTGCCACCTGGAGATACACTTCAAGCACTACTTGTACTTAATAGAATTGACCGAAAGAGTTTGCTAAAACTTGATACGCTTGTTTTTCCAGATACAGTTGGAGTTGGAATTGCATTATATTCTCCCTTTCCAAAAAATGTGGCTGAACTTAGCACTATTCATAAAATCCTCTTCATTTCCTATTATGCCCAGGCATTTGCTGTTTATGAAAACGGTAGTCGAATAAAGTGGGGACCAGCAAGTCTTGGTAAGCAAGCTACCCCTACACCAACAGGTCTGTTTTCCACAAATTGGAAATCCAAGAGGACAATCTCAACAGTAAACAAATCATGGGTGATGGATTGGTATTTTAACATAGCCAATTTTCAAGGAGTTTCAATGCACCAATATGCACTTCCGGGTTATCCTGCTTCACATGCATGCATTCGTTTGTACAATGAAGATGCATACTGGCTCTATAATTGGGCTGATGAATGGATTCTCGATCAGTCCAATATCTTAGTTTATGGAACTCCTGTAGTTATATTTGGTAAATATCCCTTTGATCAACGAAAACCATGGTTGTTGCAGTCTGAAAACAACATAGCATTAACTATTACAACATCTGAACTGATTGCAGTTACACAAGAATTTCTCCCAGCCATAATGGAGCGTCAAGCAAAACGCGACTCAGTGGAATTCCATTTGTAAATATCTTGAGTTAAAAACAGATTATTCACACTTTATCCATATAACGCAATGTGTTTAAGTGATTTTTTATCTTCTACTCTTATTTTACTGCTGTGGTCAATAGTTATTAAACCTTCTTCCTTAAAATCCGTTAGTCTTCGTATGGCAGTTTCAGTTGCGGTACCAATAAGTCCTGCAAGATCTTCTCTGGTTATACTAATGTCATTTCCTTCGTTCATGGTTAAAATACGTTTGCTATGTATCTTTAATATTATTTTTGCTAAACGCTGTCTAACTGTTGAATAAGCTACATGAAGAAGTTGTTCTTGAACGTCCACTAAATTATTAGAAACTAAACTCACAAATTTATTGGCAATATCTTTATTTGCATGAATCAGTGTTGTGAAATTTAATTTAGGAATTTCGTAAAGTTCAACATCTTCTAAAACTGCCGCAGACTCAATATAGCTTCCATTATTTGATAATAACGAAAGTTGACCTACAAAATTCCCAATACTGTACAATCCTGTTACAAATTCTTTTCCTTTTTCTGTTGTCTTATATGTTTTTAGTGCACCACTTTTTATAAAATACATGAAATTGGCAGAGTTGCCTTCCATATAGATTACATCTCTCTTCTTATATTCTTTCAGTGAATAGTTTTTAGTCAAGTGATCTAAATCTAAATAGTTGGAGGCAGCTTCTATAAATTGCGAAACTCCTTCAATGGTTTGAGAATACTCCTTTTTTAAAAAGTCATGCTTTTTAAATCTACTTTCTATAGCTTCAATTAAATCGGTGTCACTAAAAGGCTTCGTCAAATAATCATCTGCGCCCAAACGCATTCCTTTACGCCTGTCGGTTTTTTCTGCTTTTGCCGTGAGAAAAATAAAAGGAATACTTGCCGTATCACTCTTTTTACCTAATTGGCTCAGAACTTCATAACCATCTATTCCAGGCATCATAATATCACATATTATAACATCAGGATGTATTTTTTTTGCTTTTTCAAGACCAATTTCACCGTTTTCGGCCGTATAAACTTTGAAGTTGGCAAGTTCTAGAATTTCGGTAATGTTTTCGCGTGCATTCCTATTGTCTTCGATAATGAGTATCTTCATCTTCTTTTGCAGTATAGTGTTTATTATTCATAATATTTCAACCCAGAAAGTTGAAACTTTATTTTAATTTATTGCTGTTAAGCGTTAATCTATAGCATTTTTGTCAAATGCGTATTTATTGAACCAGACAATAGATTGTTGGGCACGTTTGTTATACCTTTCGTATAAATATACAAAAAAACACTTTAATATTGCTTATAAAAAGTGTAATCCTCCTTTGAGATAATATTGATTTATTATTTCAGCAAATGATGCCGGTTTCAATCACACTATTACTGACTTTTTCTTTCTTATTAATTTAAAAACTAAATAATTCCGTGCTTTACTTTTGAATATCAGTCATTTAAATATTTTTCATACTAGTAGCTAATGTGACTGTTTAATTCGATAGTAACTCATGAGGAAACCCTTTTGTGCTATTTGAGACACTCAAGGAATTCTTTCATCACATGATGTGTTAGAGTCGGAGAATTCTCTTTTTTGTCTAGTCGCAAGAAATGTTTAAAATGTGAATTCTAAGAACATCAAAAGAATACTTTTTTAAGCCGTTTGATTTTTATATATTTGTGTGAATTAAGAATTTTACTTTTATGAATGTATTCGGAAGTTTAAGTAACAAAAGAAAAGCATTGTTGAAGCGCAATCCAGAATGATTTCGTTCTTAATTACTTGTCTACCTAAAAATCATATCAATTCATTTTAAATTTCAATTTTATGCCGTTTTATTCAAAACTTGGTAAAATTCCTCATAAAAGACACACCACTTTCAAAAAAGAAGAGGGTGGATATTATTATGAGCAGCTTTTTGGAACAGAAGGTTTCAGCGGAACAGCATCACTAATTTATCACGTTCACCGTCCAACAATGGTGAAAGAAATAGGTGAAACCATAGATCTTACGCCTTATGCAGCAGTAGAAAAGTCTGTAAGAAGTCAAATGCTAAATGGTTTTAATGTAAGATCAGAAGAAGACTTCTTGGACAGTAGAAAAATAGTAATGTTTAACGATGACTTAAACATTGCATTAGCTTCTCCTCAAGAGTCAATGAAAAATTATTTCTATAAAAATGCAGATGCAGATGAAATGATTTTTGTGCATGAAGGAACAGGAACATTGAAAACAATGCTCGGAAATATTCCTTTTGGACCTGGAGATTATTTAATTGTGCCTAGAGGAATTATTTATCAAATTCACTTTGACGGAAAAGAAAACCGCTTATTTATAGTGGAATCTTTTTCTCCAATGTACACGCCTAAAAGATACAGAAATGAGTTTGGTCAATTACTAGAACATTCTCCATATTGTGAGCGTGATTTTAGAGCGCCAAGCGAACTAGAAACCAATGATGAGAAGGGTGAATTCTTGATGAAAATCAAAAAGCAAAACGTTCTTCATCATTTAACTTATGCCTCTCATCCGTTTGATGTCGTTGGTTGGGATGGTTATAATTTCCCTTATGCAATCAATATAAAAGATTTCGAACCCATCACAGGTCGAGTTCATTTGCCGCCACCAATTCATCAACAATTTGAAGCGCATAATTTTGTAATTTGTTCATTCGTTCCGCGTATGTACGATTACCATCCAGAGGCAGTTCCAGCTCCGTACAACCACAGTAATATCGATTCAGATGAATTGCTTTACTATGTTGACGGTGATTTTATGTCAAGAAATCATGTGGAAAGAGGATTTATTTCTTTACACCCGATGGGGATTCCTCATGGGCCGCACCCTGGAGCGATGGAAAGAAGTATTGGTAAAAAAGAAACGGGCGAAACAGCAGTTATGGTGGATACTTTTAAACCACTTAAATTGACGCAAACAGCATTGGATATTAGTGACAAAGATTATGCTTACAGTTGGTTAGAAGATTAATAAATAAGGAAAAATATAAACAATCATAAAAATATTGCAATGGCAAAAGATATTAAAAATGTAGAGTACGGATTAGAGAAAATATTTGAAGGAGCACAAGATTTCCTACCTTTATTAGGGACTGATTATGTTGAGTTTTATGTAGGGAATGCAAAGCAAGCAGCTCATTTTTATAAAACAGCTTTCGGATTTCAATCACATGCTTATGCAGGATTAGAAACTGGAGTAAAAGACAGAGCATCTTATGTTTTGAAGCAAGACAAAATTAGAATTGTATTGACAACAGCTTTGAAAAGCGATTCAGAAATTGGAGAGCATGTAAAAAAGCATGGTGACGGAGTTAAAATCGTTGCTTTATGGGTTGAAGATGCACGTAAATCATACGAAGAAACGATAAAAAGAGGTGCTAAATCTTTCATGGAGCCAAAAGTGGAATCTGATGAGCATGGTGAAGTTGTTCGTGCTGGTATTTATACTTACGGAGAAACTGTTCACATGTTTGTTGAGCGTAAAAACTACAAAGGTGACTTCCTTCCTGGATTTAGAAAATGGGAATCTGATTATAACCCAGAGCCTGTTGGATTGAAATTTATTGACCACATGGTGGGTAACGTTGGTTGGAATGAAATGAACGTTTGGGTAAAATGGTATGAAGATGTAATGGGGTTTGTTAACTTCCTTTCGTTTGATGACAAGCAAATTACCACTGAATATTCTGCTTTGATGTCTAAAGTAATGTCAAATGGTAATGGTCGAATTAAATTCCCAATTAACGAGCCAGCTGAAGGAAAGAAAAAATCTCAAATTGAAGAGTATTTAGATTTCTATGAAGGATCAGGAGTTCAACATATTGCTGTTGCAACTGATGATATTTTGAAAACGGTTAGTGAAATGCGTGCAAGAGGAATTGAGTTTTTGAGTACGCCTCCAAAATCATATTATGATGATGTGCCAGTTCGTTTGGACAAACACGATCACAAATTACAGGAAGATATCGATCAATTGAGAAGTCTTGGAATTATGATTGATGCTGACGAAGAGGGTTATTTATTACAGATATTTACTAAGCCAATTGAAGATCGTCCAACTTTATTCTTTGAAGTAATTCAGAGAATGGGAGCGAAAGGATTTGGAGCTGGTAACTTTAAAGCATTGTTCGAATCTATCGAGCGTGAACAAGAATTGAGAGGAACTTTATAATCCTTGTTATTTAATGTTTTAAACACCTTCTTTCATGTTTTGGAAGGAGGTGTTTATTTTTATACCATTCAAAGACCTTATTCTTAATTGGGAATGGTTTTGATATAAAGCCGACATATATTTTGAAGATTTAAGACTTTTTAGTCTAAATCGTACTAAAATAATAATCGGTATGACTATTTTTGAGACACAATTTATTTTATCATTATATGACTTCATTCGATACCCTTCAGTCCATTAGTTCTCGATTAAATGAGCTAACAAGTCAACTTTCAACTTCTAAGTTATCTAAGGAAGAATTAGTAGAATTTGAAACACTTTCCAGAAAACTCTATGAAAGAGCTGTTATTTTGAATTACAAAGCAAAGGAAGAAAGTGTTTACGGAAAATCGACGGATAAAGTAGCGAATCCGATTTTACCTTTTTTAAATAAAGAAGAAGAGGTCGAGCCTATTGAAACCAAACAACCTCTTGCTGAAAATTATATGGAAGCAATAGTGGAGCAGCATGAAATAGTTGAAGAAGAGGAGGAGATCATAGAAGAATATAAATCTGAGGAAGTAGATTCTGATATTCACGAGGAATCAACACCTGAAAAGGCGGTGGTTAAAGATGATGGTAGAGTTCAATTTGATTTTTCTGGAGGATTTGATACTGCGAAAGTAGCAGAGAAGTCTGCTCATGAATCAGAAACAGTTGCTGAGAACCTGAATAACAAGAAGGAAGAGTCAATTAATGAGATCGTTGAAGATATTCAGGAAGTAGAACCAAAGGTTGAAGTAAAAAAAGCTGAAATTTCTGAACCAATAACTGAAAAGGAAGCGCCAAAAGAAGAAAAGATTAATGAGTCGATAGCTCAAAAAGAAGAGACCTTAATTCAAGAAAAGCCAAGTACTTCTTTGCATGAAGTGTTGCAAGGAGGTGATGATAAAACAGCTTCTTTTTATGCACGTTTTTCAAAAGCAAATAAAGAAGCAAGAGGTGATAGATTAGGAACTTCAAAAATAAGCTCTTTAAAAGGGGCTATTGGTTTAAATGACCGTTTGCAGTTTATCAATGAGCTTTTTGATGGTGACTCCAATTTATACAACGATACAATTGATCAATTAGATCGACTTGAAAGTAACGAAGCATCATTAAAAAAACTGAGTGAAATTGCAGCGCATAACAACTGGAATAAAGAAGACTCTTCGGTTGATGAATTTGGACATTTTATAACAAGAAGATATGTTGACTAAAACGGTTTTGCTTTTTCTGGGGATTTTAATTTCATTTTTGACATTTGGTCAAGAAGAAAAAGCAAGACGGATTACAGAAGTGCTGTGCAGCGATTCACTCTATGGAAGAGGTTATGTAAATAACGGAGTCAATAAAGCAGCCGATTTTCTTTCAGCTGAATTTCAAAAAGCGGGACTACAACCTTATTTTAGGAATGATTCTTATTTCCAATCTTTCCAACTTGATGTCAATACTTTTCCAGGAAATGTAGAAGTAAAAGCAGATGGTGAAATTTTAAAGCCAGGAATCGATTATTTAGTTGATGATGCATCAGGGTCTTTTGAAGGTGAATTAAATTTAGTTGAGGTGGATACGAGTGTTTTATCACAATCTCATTTACTAGATCCTTTGGTTGAGCAAGTAAGAAACGGTGAAAAAAACGGATTTTATATTGACCTCACGGGAATGTCACCTCAAGCAACTTACTCTGCTGTTCATCAATTTAATTCTTTAGCTGTTTTGGGAGCTGTTGTTTATTCAACGGATCAGAAATTTACTTGGTCGGTAGGAAGAACTCAGTTGAAAAATCCTGTTTTACATGTTAAGTCGGGCAAAATTGATGCTAAAACGGTATTAAATGTCAAAATAGAAGCTGAATTCATCAAAAATTTCGAAAGTAAAAATGTGGTTGGATATCTTCCAGCAAAAAAGAAATCGAGAAAAGCAGAAACAATTGTTTTCACTGCACATTATGATCATTTAGGTGGAATGGGAACTTCTCCTGAAACGTATTTTCCCGGTGCAAATGACAATGCCAGTGGAACAGCGATGTTGATTTCTATGGCAGATTATTTTGTTGAGAATCCAAGTCAATATAACATCGTGTTCATTGCATTTGCAGGTGAAGAAGCTGGTCTTGTTGGTTCAAAATATTTCGTGGATAGTAAATCTATGAACTTCTCCAAGATTAAATTCCTGCTAAACCTCGATATTATGGGAAGCGGTGAGGATGGGATTACTGCCGTAAATGGACGAATTCATAAAAAAGAGTTCGATCAATTGAAAGCCATTAATGAGGAGAAAAATTATTTAAGTCAAGTAAAATCCAGAGCTGAAACAGCCAATAGTGATCATTATCATTTCCATGTTAAAGGAGTTCCTTCGTTTTTTATTTATACGATGGGTCCTAATATAAACTATCATGATGTTCATGATACTTATGAAGAATTGACTTTTGCTGCTTATAATAATATTGTGAAACTACTTGTAGATTTTGTTGAGCATCTTTAATGTTTAATAAAGGTTTTTCTAATCCAAAGATCGAGTTTTTATCCTTCCTTATGCATTTTAAACCAAAATAAGCAAATCCTAATAAGGAGTTTTTATTACTTTTTGTACCCTTATTGTCCTACATATCTCAATGTTAATCAATAGTATGTCTAATGCTGTAGTCCATTTGTAGTCCTAATTAATTTCACTAATAATAGTAGAGGTTATATATTTGTTCAACTTTGGTGAAACAAAATTACTATGAAAGCTATGAATAAATTACTTTGTTTATTGTTGATTGCTTCTTCCTCCTTTTTAGAAGCACAAATCTCTCCAGGAGGTGTTGGAACAGTTGGACTAACATCTTGGTTTAGGGCAGATGATTTGGCCGCTGGAAATGTAACCACTTGGACAACACAATTTCCAACTGGAGCAGGAGCTGTTTCCGTAACGGATGCACAAGCACCATATCCACAATTAGAAATTACACCAACGGGAAATATTTCTAATTATAATAGAACAATCGCTTTTTTAGGAAATTCTTATGCAGGTCAAAATATTGGAACGGTTCAAGGATTAAATAACCCCAACCCACCAACTTTATTAGCGAATATAAATGCCAATGATCAAGGAACTTATTTTTGTTCTTATTATATGCCAGCACCTCTATCAGCTAATGGTCATTTTACACTTTATAATTCTGGAACCACAGGAATACAGTGTAGAAATCTTAATGCCAATGGAAGAATAGCAATTGGATTAGGTTCGTTTAATTCATTAAATGCAGCAAGAGACTGGACTGAAACCAATACGCCTAATATTATTTCATACAAAGGAAATCGCTCAAATGCATCAAGTTTGAAAGCATATAATAAAGGAGGGCTAATTACTAATAATGTGGCATCTCAATCTACTGGAGCAACAGGTTTGTATTTAGGATATAACCCTGGAGAAGGAACTTCTGCCTACAACGGATATATGCATGAAGTTTTATTTTTTAATAGAGATCTTACAGATTTAGAAATGAGTAAAGTTCATACTTATTTGGCGATAATATATGGAGTTACTTTAAAAAATCAAGGTGGAGGAACAAATGGAGATTATGTTGCCACTGATGGAACTTTGATTTGGGATGCCAGCGTTAACCCAGTTTATCATAATGATGTTGTAGGAATCGGAAGAGATGATATTGAAGATTTATACCAAAAACAATCTCATAGTTTTGATGATAAATTTAGAATTTATGTTGATGCACTTGCGATATCAAATGAAGGTAACATTGGTGTTATTAATACTGATATTTCTTATGTGACTGTAGGGCATAATGCTGCTAATTTATGTGGTTCCGTTGCATCAAATACAGAGGCTCCAAGTCCAATTTCTTCACGTTTAGCACGTGAATATAAAGTAACAAACTCTGATTTTAATCAAAATTTTAATGTAGATATTCTTTTAGAACCTTGTACTCCCATTGCCAACATAGATTTGTCAAAAATCAGATTAATGGTTGATTTAGATGGAGATTTTTCTGACGCTGATCTTTATTCTCAAGCCAGTGGAATTGTATTTAGTGAAAACAATGGAAGATTAAGTGTTTCGGGGATTTCTACAGCTCAGATTCCGATGAACAGTACACGTTATATAACGATTGGTTACTTAGACGAAAGCTATCAAATTATTGAATCTAGTGGTCCTGTATGTGAAGGAGAAGATGCTTGGGTAATTTTCGAAGTTTTAAATGCAACAAATCCAGTGGATATAAATTATACCGAGGGTGCAAATCAATTTACCGCAACAAATATTTCCACAGGTGATACTTTGTTTTTCTCGCCAAATACAACAACGAATTACTCATTTACTCCTTTCTCGAATATCATAAATTGTTGTGGTGCAAACAATCCACAAGTATTCAATCAAGTGGTGAATCCTTTACCATCAATAACATTGGATGCTTTTGACAATACACCATGTGAAGGAGATTCAATCACTTTGACGGCAAGTGGCGGAGATACTTATTCTTGGGATAATGGTGTGACGAATGGAGTTCCATTTATGATAAATACAACTGCAACTTATCAAGTAACTGTTATTTCTGCATTTGGTTGTGAAAACACTTTAGATACCTTAATTGAAGTGAATCCAAATCCTACAATTTCTTTAATTGATGAGGTAAATGAAGCTTGTGTTGGAGATATGATTGCTTTTACTGCTGATGGGGCAGCAACTTATGAATGGTCACCAATTGTCACTAATGGAGTGCCATTTCCAGCTACCGAAGGAACTATCAATTTTCAGGTAATTGGAACAGATGTTAATGGTTGTAAAGATACATTAACGACTTCAATTTTTGTTTATCCTTCACCAATAGCTGATTTTATACCAGATACAACTTCAGGAGTTGCTCCCATGACAATTAATTTTGAAGACAATAGCAGCAATGCGATAGATTATTTTTGGGATTTTGGAAATGGAAACACTTCAGATTTCCCAGGTGATGAAAATCAAACGTATGAAAATGGAGGCGTTTATCCGGTAACATTGGTTGTGCAAAATGGAATTTGTACTGACACCGTTTCACGAATCATTAATTTAGAATCAGGAGATATTTATGTTGTTCTTCCAAATATATTTACTCCAAATGGAGATGGAGACAACGACTTCTATAAGGTAACTTCTGAAAATGTTGTTTCAATTGAAGGATTTATACTCAACCGTTGGGGAGTTGAGGTATATACTTTCGATTCAATAGATTTTAAATGGAATGGTGACAATGTTAGCGATGGAGTTTACTTCATAAAATATTCTGCCAAAGGCAAAAACGGTGAAAACATAGAGGGGCATGGATATATTCATGTGACAAGATAAAATATTAAAGGTGCATAGTAGTAGTGTAGTTTCCGTGAGATTTTGGAGGGGTTATTCTCTCCGAGGTCTCACGGTTTTTTTTATCGAATAACACTGCTACATTGATGCTTTTAAAATAGAAGAAGTGATTCCTCTTGCTAAACTCCCCCTTTTTGAACGTATAAATCCATGAAATCGTCATTCTAAAAACCTATAAAATTTTTGATTTTTGGATTGAAGAATTTATTTTAATACACTTAATAACAAGTGATTATATGGGTTAAGATATTTACATTAAAGTTGTGGTAAATCCTGTGAATTAAACAGGTAGCCCTTTCAAATAATTGCTATTTAGCTGGTTAGTCCTTTAATTTACTTAATCTATAAAATTCAATTCTTAAATCGCCTAAAGTAGTTATAAAGCTTTACTACTTCAAGTTTCCACCATAATAAATTCTCAATTCCTCCCATGAAATACTTTCCCCGACAAGTTCTTTAGCTTCTGATAATGTAGTTTCAATTTCTGTTCCCAGTTTGTCTTTCAAAATTTCAATTTTCTCTTGATCAATGACGGCGTCTATTTCGATCTTCTCATCTTTTACAAGTCTAGCCAAATGATTGTAAATTGTTTGCTCTGTTAGCACTCTTTTGTCCGCAATTTCTTTAACTGCCCAACCTTTTTCGAACATTACTAAGGTTTTGTCAAATGTACTTTCTTTAGGTGTTTTAGATTTTGTCTTTTTCTTGGCTTCAACTTTTTCTTCAAAGAAATCTTCTAATTCTCCCAAAGTTGGATTTTCACGGCGAATTTCTTCTTTTACTACTTGAATTTTTGCAATCTTAAAGTTACGAATCTGATCGTCCCAAATGTTTTCTTTCGACAATTCTTTTCCGTTGTAGAGGTTTTGAACCAGTTTTCTTGATTTCTTTAAATCGATGATCACATCCGTCAATAAATCGTCTAATTCTCCTAAATCCTCTGAATATTGTTTTACACTTGATTTTTTACCTAGCAACAAAAGTTGTTTGATATTTCCTCTAAATATTGGCTCTAATGTCTTCATAAAATAATTATATGCCGCTTCATAACGCTCATATAAAACTTCAATATCCATTTGATCTGGCTGACAAATCTTAATCAATTGAGACCTGAATTTTCGAGAAGGCTCCAAAGTACTCATCAATGCATTGATTTGATCTTCAAACCAAACTTTGTTTTTTGCCATTTCACTTCTTGGACCAGCAGTTTTATGAGCTACCTCATGTGCCAACCAACGACTCACCATAGCATCCCAATTGAAGGTTTTTTGTAATCGTTTTTGCAAATATAAAACCGTTCCTAATTCTAGTTTTCGCGTTAAAAGTTTTTCATCCGCTTTGTTTTTAGCATAATCGACTACGTTTTGGTCATTTCGCAATCCATTTAAACGAATTGGACTCATCAATACCAATCCTTTTAATGAAACTAAACGCGATAGTCCAACATAAGCTTGACCTGATGCAAAAACATTAGACAAATCCAGAACAGCTTTTTCAAAAGTTAAACCTTGACTTTTATGAACCGTAATTGCCCAAGCTAATTTTAGTGGGAAATGAACAAAAGTTCCAATCACCTCTTCTTTTATTTCTCCAGATGCTTCATCTAATGTGAATTTTACATTTTCCCATTCATAAGGTTCAACAGTAATAGTCAGTTTTTCTTCTGGGAAAGTTACCCGAATTTCGTCTGCTGAAAGTTCTGTTACGCGTCCAATTTTACCATTATAGTAGCGCTTTTCATGAGACATGTCATTTTTGATGAACATCACTTGAGCACCAATTTTTAATTCCATTGTCTTTGGAATAGGGAACATGTGATCTGGAAACTTCTTAGCTACCTTAGCATCATAATCTCTCGTTTTACCGCTTAATGCTCTTAAAGCTTTGTCATTTATTTCATCCGCTTTTGCATTGTGCGTCGTCAAAGTAATAAATCCTTCATGCTTTGTTGAATCGAAATCTGGTTTTACGTAATTGTTTAATAAAGCTACATTTTCATCAGAAATGTGATTATTTCGCAAATTATTCAATAATTCGATGAATTCTGGATCATTTTGACGGTAAATCTTCTCTAATTCAATGTAAAGTGGTGGTTGTTCTTGAATAACTTGAGCATTAAAAAAGAAACTTCCTCTATAGTATTTATCTAAAGTTGGTTTTTCTTCTCTTTTTACAATTGGTGGAAGTTGCATTAAGTCTCCAATGAATAAAACTTGAACTCCTCCAAATGGTGTGTCATTTCTTCTGACTTTACGCAACATAAAATCCATAGCATCCAATAGATCTGAACGCAACATACTTACTTCATCGATAATCAATAATTCCAATTTCAGAAAGATAACTTTCTTCTTTTTGTTCATATTGAAATGCTGTTGCAAAGTCGTTTTGGTATTGAATTGCGTTCGTTGTCCAACAAATGGAGGCTGACCAAAATCTGGAATAAAAGCAGCAAAAGGCAATTGAAAAAACGAGTGAATTGTAACACCACCAGCATTTAGAGCAGCAATTCCCGTAGGTGCAACGACTACAGTGTTTTTGTGTGTAGAATCAATAATTTTCTTGAGTAAGGTAGTTTTTCCTGTCCCCGCTTTTCCTGTAAGAAACACAGAATGATTGGTTTGGTTAATGAACCTTTCTGTAAAATCTGCCGGTGACTGAATGTCGATTGTAATTTGCTTCATGATCTTAAAATTTCTGCCCTCGTAATTTGAGAATGCTAAGTTAGTGGTTGGTCAGAGATACAGCAAGATTAACTCTGTCTAATTCTGACTATTCTAAATTAAGATAGTGAAAAAGTTAATTAGAATGCAAGTGTTTTTGAAAATAAAAGTTTTTTGGGAGGAAGAATGACGTGGAGATGATTGGAAGAAAGACGCAAAGATTCGCAGAGGAACAGAGCGCTGCATTGAGCTTGTCGAATATGGTACGCAAAGCAGTTTGTACGTAGGGGCGGTTTGTAACCGCCCCTATAAATTGCAAACCGTCCAAATCCATACATTTTGTTTTATTGAATCCGAACTTTACTAAGTCAAACAATTCGTAATTCGTAATTCATCCATTCGTAATTTCTAATTACATTTGCACATGACCAAAATTCTTGTCATTCGTTTCAGTTCTATTGGCGACATTGTTCTAACAAGTCCAGTTTTGCGTTGCATTAAGGAACAGCTTCCGAATGTGGAATTGCATGTTTTAACAAAAAAACAATTCTCAGATCTTTATTCTACCAATCCACATGTTGATTTTGTGCACGAATGGGGAGAGGATAATCATCTTGTTTTAGCAGATTTGAAAGTTGCTGGGTTTGATTACGTAATCGATTTACATAAAAACTTACGGACTTCAAAAATCAAGAGTAATTTACGAAAAGAGAGTTTTTCTTTCCCAAAACTGAATGTGCAAAAATGGCTATATGTGAATTTCAAATGGAATTTAATGCCCGATATTCACATTGTAGATCGTTATTTTGAAGCGGTCAAACCAATAGGAGTAAAGAATGATAACAAAGGTTTAGATTTCCGTATAAAAATCGACTTTATTTCGTTTTCTAAACGCTTTCCAACGAAAGGAAAATACCTTGCAGTAGCTATTGGTGCTCAGTTTGCGACCAAAAGAATGCCTGCTGAACAAATGAGTGAAGTTTTACGCGATATTTCTCTTCCAATTGTAATAGTAGGAGGTCCAGGAGATCGTGAAGAAGCAGAAAAAATCAAGCAATTATTACCGAATCAAAATATCAACAATACTTGTGGTGGACTTTCAATTCATGAATCAGCACAAGTGGTAAAAGACGCGCAATTGTTGATCACCAACGACACAGGAATGATGCACATTGCATCTGCTTTTGAATTGCCAATTGTGAGTATTTGGGGAAATACAGTTCCAGACTTTGGAATGTATCCTTACAGACCTCAATCACCAAATTCTTATTCAATTCATGAAGTAAAAGGATTGTCTTGCCGACCGTGTTCGAAAATTGGATTTTCAAAATGTCCGAAAAAACATTTTAAATGTATGGTAGACCAAGATATTGTGGGGATAAAAGCACAGATTGAGACTTTTTTGAAGGGTTAAACCTTTGATTTAATAAGGATTTAATTCGTTTGCATTATCGATAGAAATAATTCTTCTATTTGCTTAACTTCTGAATCGGTTAAATTGTCAAAGTCATTTTCTTTCGCTCGATTTGATAACCTACCTTCATTTTGTTCTAAAAACCTTACGAGTAAGGCCACAATTTTATCAGGCATCTCAAACTCATCATCCAGTATTCTTTTAAATTCGTCATATTTTGTGAGGTAAGAAACCTCATTTGGAATAATGATTTCAATTGTTTCTTCAACGCATTTATATAGAAATTCAGCTACTTGTGTTGCATCGAAATATCTATAATAGTCAATCGTATCATTAATAACTTCAACATTGTTATCTTTTGTGATTTCCCATTTAATAAATCCTAATACTGGATGTGAATAAGATTCAAGCACATTTCTGTAGTCAACTATATTGTTTAAAATAGCTGCTGATACGGGGAAAACAATACCCTGGGGAGTAAACTTTTTTGTGGCCAACAAATGATGAATCAAATACCGATGAATTCTGCCGTTTCCATCGAAAAATGGATGAATAAACACGAAACCAAAAGCTACGGATGCAGCAGCCAATACAGCATCAAACTTATTATTTATAAATAATTTGTTTGTATCAGTTAAACCATTCATTAATTGATTTAAATCACTCCATTTTGCAGAAATATGATCTGGTAATGGTTCTCCGGTAAGTCTATCATGATCGCCTATAAAACCTCCTTTTTCTCTAAATCCCATTTTAGTAAATCTGGAACTTTCAATAACAACCTGCTGTAATCTGACCAACTCTTCCTTTGTGAGTTCGTTTACACCAGCTTGACCTATGGCTTGACCCCAACGAGCGGCTCTTTTACTTTTAGGACTTTCTCCTTCAATTGAAAAAGAAGCTTTTGAATCTTTTAATAACATAAATGCAGAAGCTCTCTGAAGAACGTCCTTTCTTATTTCTTTTAGATATTTACTATTCTGACTAGAGAAATCAGCGGAAAAATAGTTTTCTAATTTTTCAGTTTTTCTAATTAATGGACAAAAATCAATAGTACCTGGTAGGTTGTTCATAACTCTAAACCGGCTCGTTTTTTCTCCTTTTGGAATGGAGTATTGTAAAGACGAATCTACTGCGTTGACATAGTTTCCAATTGTCAAATCTTCAATTGGTAATTCTTTATTAAGTAACCATTCATATAAAAACCACAATCTTTTACTGTATTGGCCTGTAGGCTCTTCTTGGAATAATTTTATGGCATCTTTTTCACTTAGATTTTCGAATAATATTTTTAATAATAACAAATTCACTCCTTCATATTTTAGTGCAAATACAAGGTGCTTAAATAATGTGTCTTCAGGTTGGTGTCGCGCGGTAAAAACTTGCCAATTCCTTTCGTTGTACTTCCTGTTTTTGAAACTAATTAATGATAATATATCAGGTAAAGGGACGCTTAAATTAAAACGCTCCATTAAGGCTCCATAACCAACTAAAACCCCTTCTTCTGGAGCAGTTCTACCATGGAAAATTTTCACCTTTTGTGAAATGTGATTATAATTCATGTGTTTTTGTGAAAAATGATTATTACTTGTGAAAAACAGTTATTTTACGGTGGTTTTTATGAAAAACGATTATTCAAAGATAGTCATAAATTAATCAATTCTGTGAAAAACGATTATTTCCTGTGAAAAATAGTTATTTTCAAGGTGTTTTTGTGAAAAGTGATTATTTCTCTTGCTTTATAAAACCTTCTCTTCCCTTTATCAACCTAAAATTTAATATGATTTAATTTCATAGTTTTACCACCTTATAAATCCTTACGGAAAGTCATGTTGAAATCTATACAAAATAAAAGTACTGATGTTGAGGTCATTGATATCATCACTCATTTATTCTTCTTCTTATTGATCATTTTGGCCGTCTTTTATAGAGAAGAAAGATTGATGGCAGATGCTTCCTACTATTTCTTTAGGGTTGTAAACAATGAATCTTTTTGGGTTGAACATGATCGATATATTTTAATTCTATCCCAAGTCGCTCCTTGGATTGGAAGTAATCTTGGACTTAAAATGGAAACCGTAGTTTTGATTTCTTCCATCGGACATGTCTTGTTTTTTTATAGTTTGTATCTCATAACACGCTATGTTTTTAATGATGTTTATGCCGGTCTCATCCTGCTTTCTATTCAGTTCTTAGGCATCTCGTCAGGGTTTTTCGTTCCGATTTTCGAATTCTATTATGCAATGGGACTATTGGTGCTGTTTTATGTGATTTTCAATAATTCCAAGCATAAATTCAGACATTTTATATTAATCATTTTAGCTTTCTTTATTATAACAGCTCACTTCTATGCGATTATCTTACTTGTCTATACGCTATTGATTTACGCATTTGAAAAGAAGGATTTTAAGATTAAAAAATATTTACCTTACATCATCATGATTGTATTGTTTATCGTTCTCAAACCTTTCGTAATAAGTGATTATGAAAAAGCAAAATCTGCAGACTTTCTAAGCAGTTTGAGCAACAATGTTTATGATTTCAAATATTTAAAATCTTGGTTATCATACATTGCAATCAACTATTGGGATTGGGCGCTTCTGGTTTTTTCTACAATCACCGTAATGATTTTAAAAAGGAAATATATGCTTTTATTAGGCTATACACTTTTCCTTATTGGACTTATTATAATGGTGAATGTTTCGTCCTATGGATTTGGTTTGTCTCGTTATAAAGAACAAGTGAATTTCTCACTTATGTTTATTTCCGGATTTACTTTTGTCTATTGCATTTCTCTTTTTTCTACAAACTTTTATAAATACACTCTCCTCGGATTAATTTCTGTGGTATTTATGTTTAGGTTTTATTCAATTTGGGATACTGGAAAACAGTTCACTTATCGTTTAGATGAAATGAAAAATATAATCGATATTTCACAGGAGAGAGATGGAACTAAATTCATTGTTAATCAAGAAAAGTTGATGTATGATGCCAATTGGTCTTATCCGGTTGAATCGCTCATTTTTAGTTCTATTCATAACGAAAAGTGTGTTTCAATAGTTATAGATGACGATTATTATTTCTCAAATAACAATAATATAATAAAGCCAACGGAATATATGTTTAGAAGATGGGAAATCTATGATCTTTCAAATTTGAATGCTAATTATTTCAATTTAGATGAGTCTGAGTATACTAGAATTGAAATTAGAGAGTAAGTTATTCAATCTAATTTCACTTAATTCAGTCCTTTTTTGAACCAAGAAGCGACTCATAAATTCCAAAATACTTTTCTACACCATTTTTCAAACTGTACCATTTCTCCGCTCCGGCCCTAATTTCCGCTACATTATAATCAGATGGATCTAAATTACAAGCTTGGTAACTTTCTGAATCTAGTTTTTCTAAAACAATTCCAGCATTTGCATCTTTAATAATCATATCCGTGTCTCCAACACCTGCATTGCAAATAATTGGAATTCCTAATGCCATTAATTCACCTTGTTTTGTAGGAGAAGATGCTCTTTTAGAGAAAGTAGGACGAATAAAGAAGATTGAAAAATCAAATAAAGATACATGCAATGGAACTTCATTATGAGTCGTTCCTGTAACGATAATTTCATCTTCTGGAATGCCTTTTTCTTTAGCAAGATTGACGATATTCTCTTTTGGTTCTCTTGAAATGAATAGAAATTTACTCTTTTGCTTTTGATGACGTAAAACAGCATAATAGTCTAGCATTTCTGGCAACATGTACCAAGTTCCAATTGAACCAACATAACCTAAAACAAAGTCGTCTTTTGAAATCCCAAGTTGAATACGTTTCTCTTCCAAAGCATTTTTATCCACTTTTTCAGAACGAAAATGATCTAAATCTACGCAACATGGAATCACTTCTATTTTGGGTAACTTAGGAATATTGTCCCAGGATTCTATTTCTTTTTTACCATTGTTAGTCAGCGAAACAACAGCATCAGCTTCATTAAAGAATTCTATTTCTTTGCGTTTGAAAAATTGATAAGCAGTCTTAAAAACAGGACTTTTAACGTCCCAAATTCCACCTTCAATACGTTCATCTGCCCAGAACCCTCGCATATCAAAAACCAATTTTAGGTTCTTCTTTCTCTGGAGAAATCGCCCAATAATTGCTGGAATGTAACTTCGGCAATGTACCAAATCAAAATCTACTGCCTTATGAAGATTAAGGGCAACTTTTTTCATTCGCCTGATGTCCTTAACAGTAGAAATTAATGGTGGTTTTTTAGTGTATTGTTGCGGATACCAAAGAATTCCATTTTCTGCACAAAGTTCCTTAATCCGCGGAATATCTTTGGAGAATTCTTTCTTCTCAAAACTTACTAAATGAACACAAATACCTTTATCTGCCAAACCAAAAAGATAAGGTAGAACTTGAGATTGACCAAGAGAGTCGGTCATTCCATCGTAAGAAAGGTATAATACTTTGTGGTTCAAGTTGTCTAATTTAAGATTTTAAAGATAAGTATTTTAATGAAATAGTATTTGCTAATATTTTTTTAATTCGCACTTAGTTTTTTTCATTCGTAAATCCCCGAGTAAAGATTTCGAAAATATTCAATTCTATTACTCCAAGTTAAAACTTTGAAAGCCGTTTACCATTTTAGTACTAAATAACTTTTCTGTTTTTTATCAATAATTGTAAATTTGCTACTTTATAAATAAGGAATCTTATGTTTTTATTTCTTAATATTGACCTCTCTAAAGAATAGAAATGCGAAAAGAATTATTAGCCATCAGAAAGCTACTATTAATCATAGTAGTTCCGTTGATTTTGTATTTGTTAAATTTACTTTCAGTAATTTTTATCCCATTTACATTTGCGCTTTTTGCTGCCTTACTTTTTTCTCCATTAATGAGATGGTTTAGAAAAAAGGGTGTTCCAAATTTTATTGGAGTAATCATTGTTCTTTTAATCGTTTCAACAGGTTTTAAAGGAGCTTATGAAATGGTTCAACTTACGGGTAAAGAATTAACGAGTGCCGATGATGATTTTGTAAATAAATTCGAAGATAGGATCAATGATGTAGTGTCTCCTGTAGTTGATTTCATGGGTATTCATCCTGCCGAAGATGAAACAAAATTTCAAGCTTTAATGAATGACGAAAAAATCAGTGCTAACATTTTTGGGAATGTTGGAAATGGTTTAAACATGGCGAAGAACTTCATAACCATGCTATTAATGACCTTGTTTTTTATGGTTTTGCTGTTAGCAGGCTCCATGAATATGCAAAAAGTCATGGAATTACTGATTTTTAGGCAAAAACACGCCTCTGTCAAGACGTTCCGACAAATTGAAAAAGACATATTTAAGTTTATCGTAGTGAAATTCATTTTGAGCTTCTTCACCGGATTAGGATTCAGTTTGGCTTGTTACGCATTCGATGTGAGTTTCCCAATATTCTGGGGTGTTTTCGCTTTCTTAATCAACTTCATCCAGATGATTGGATCTGTGATTTCAGTAGTTGTATTAACAATTTTCGCGCTTGTAGAATTAAATGTAACAGGAACGCTCTTGTTCTTCATTATCATCATTACAGGTGTTCAGGCATTATTTGGAGGAATTATAGAACCAATTTTAATGGGAAAATCATTCTCAATAAATACAGTCACCGTTCTAATAATGTTAGCGCTTTGGGGCTTCATTTGGGGAATTCCGGGACTTATTCTGTCTATCCCACTTACAGCATTAATCAAAAAAATCATGGAGAAATTCCCTGGTACTTCGGTCTATGCGCGGATAATGTCATAAATCAGTATTGAGTAGGGAGTTTTTAATAATAAATTTCATACTAGAATTAGATTTACAGAATTAAATAAACGATAATAAAAAAGCGACTCTCGAAAGAAAGTCGCTTTTTGCATATTATGTATTTCTTTAGTTTCAATTTACTCAACCTTAAAATACAAATCCCTTATTCGAAATATGTAGATTTAAATCAGACTGAGCGAATAAAACTTGGCCGAGGGAATAAAAGTTGGCTGAGCGGAGCCGAAGCCACCTTTTATTTCTCCGATTGATCTTTCAATTTCACCATCGTCAAAATCGTAGCGAATCCAACCAATGGTTCTTCTGTATCTTCATCCAACATTTCAACGAGCCATTTAACGATACCTCGTTTGATTAGCGTTTTTGGATCATCTTCTTTTGGTGTTGTATCATTTGGAACCATTTCTTTACAAGTGAATCGAATGTGCATTTTTGAACCTGCATAAACTGGTTTTGTAAAGCGTAAATTATCGATTCCGTAGTTCAATAAAACTGGATTCATTTCGTAACTGTCTACAAACAATCCTGCAGAAGCACTCATTAAGAAATAACCATGCGCAACTTGTTCGTCGAACATTGTTCCTGTAAAATCTGTATCTCTTTTGTGAGCGTAGAAGTTATCTCCTGATAAAGCGGCAAATTGATCTATGTCATCAGCCGTAATTTCACGTGCTTCTGTAATCAATTGATCACCTACATTTAATTCTTCGTAGTACTTTTTGAAAGGATGTTCATCCAATTCAGTTCCTTTTGCTCCTTGTTGATAAACTTGCGTTATCGCTGTTATTGTCGTTGGGTGACCTT
Organism: Brumimicrobium glaciale; assembly: GCF_004152935.1. GTDB lineage: Bacteria > Bacteroidota > Bacteroidia > Flavobacteriales_D > Crocinitomicaceae > Brumimicrobium > Brumimicrobium glaciale. Next base: position 273,355 of record NZ_SETE01000003.1, on the reverse strand, counting down.
GGATTGCTGTTCTCTGTAGATAATGCATAACTCCACGCATTCCACCCATTTCTTCACCACCTCCAGCTCTTCCTGGACCACCGTGAGCCAATAAAGGAAGTGGAGAACCATGTCCTGTACTTTCTCTAGCACATTCTTCGTTCAGTACCAAAATTCGTCCATTCATACACGCTGCTCCGAGTACATATTGAGTCGCTTCGTCATTGCAAGGCGTAACGATTGACGAAACCAATGAACCTTTCCCTAATTTGGTTAATTCGATTGCGTCTTCTATTGTTTTATAAGGCATCATTGTCGAAACTGGTCCAAATGCTTCAATAGAATGCACATCTAGTTTTTCGAACGGACTATCATTTCTGAAAAGTATCGGTGGGAAAAATGCTCCAATGTGTTTTTCTGCTCCAGTAACATCAAATTCATCCATATCACCATAAACGATTTTCTGTGATTTCATAAGTTCCTCAACTTTCTCACGTACTTCTTTTACTTGGTCTGGAGAAGCCAAAGATCCCATTCTAACTCCTTCCACAGATGGATCACCAATTGTTGTTGTAGCTAAACGAGCAGAAATAGCTGCTTGCACTTCATCCATTAATTCTTCTGGAACGAAAATTCTACGAATTGCGGTACATTTTTGACCTGCTTTTGTTGTCATTTCACGTACAACTTCTTTTACGAAGATTGCGAATTCTGGTGTGTCTGGAGTTGCTTTTTTACCTAAAACGATAGCGTTTAGCGAATCTGCCTCTAAGTTAAAAGGAACGTTATTTTGTGTAATTACTGGATTAGATTTTAATTTCAATCCTGTGCTTGCACTTCCTGTGAATGTTACGATATCAGAAGATGTTACACTGTCAATAAGTTCTCTTGCAGAACCTAAAACCAGTTGTAAAGAACCTTCTGGTAATATTTTAGAAGCAATAATATCTTCAACTACAACTTGCGTTAAATAGCTTGTCACACTTGAAGGTTTAACCACAGCAGGAACTCCAGCCATTAAATTCACCGCAACTTTTTCTAACATTCCCCAAACAGGAAAGTTGAATGCGTTAATGTGAATAGCAACTCCTTCTTTTGGTACCATAATGTGGTGACCAATGAAAGTTCCGTTTTTTGATAACATTGCTGGGTCTCCATCAACATAATAAGGTAAATCTGGGAATTGTCTTCTCAATGAGGCATTGGCAAATAAGTTCCCAATTCCACCCTCGATATCTACCCATGAATCTGATTTTGTTGCTCCTGTCCAAGCACTCACTTCGTAATATTTCTTTTTATTATCTAAAAGATAGAGTGCAAGTGCTTTCAACATTCGACCACGCTCATGGAAAGTCATTTTTCTTAATTTCTTTCCTCCGGTTGTGCGACCATAGTTTAAAATCTCAGCAAAATCAAATCCTTTACTGGAAACACTTCCTATTTTCTCACCCGTAATAGCGTTGTGTAATTCGGTTTCAGAACCTTCTCCACTTTTCCACTCACCACAGATGTAGCTTTTTATTTGTTGCATAATTGTATTTTATCTTTTGGGAACTAAATATAAGTTTCTTTTGGGGATTTTGAGGGTGGATTGAAGATAAAAATGTTTGTGGTTAAGGAAGAGGATAAAAATCGAAACCCTATTTCAACAATAATTTTCCAACAACAATAAATTATTATATTTGAGAGTATATCAGTTTAGAATACCTTAAAGCTTATAAAGAAAACCGAAGAATTACCTTAGCATGAATAAAGAGGAGTTAATAGATAAATTAAATGACTTAGAATGGGAAGACTTTGAGGTCAAAGAGGCGAAAGCTGAAATACCTAAATCTTCTTGGGAAACTGTAAGTGCTTTTTCAAATTCAGTTGGAGGTTGGCTTGTTTTCGGCGTTAAGGAAATTGGAAAAAGATTCGAAATTCAAGGAGTTACAAATCCCGAAAAGATAGAGCAAGATTTTCTTGCAACTCTTCGAAATGGTCAGAAGTTTAATGCGATACCTAGGGTCTATGAGGAAATAACTAATCCATTTTGACTTGTTCTTTTTTCCTTTCTCTGCGTTAAAATTTTAAAACGTAGCTAAGGCTATGTTTGAAAATTTTGTCTTGATAAAGAAAAAAATATCTATGTCAACTATGCACTACTTATTTCTTCACAGACCCTTAATCCACAAGCTGCAAAGTATAAAATTGATGACAAAAACATTATAGCTTTTTATATTCCTGCGTCTGATAAGAAGCCCATTTACTTCAATAGTCAAACGAATACATTCATAAGGAGAGGAAGTGCGGATCAAAAAGCTACTCCTGAAGAAAGAGACGCTATGTACCGTGATCAAACTTTTGGAACTAAAACGTCTGAAGTGGCTAAAGATAGTTCAAGAGCAGATTTAGATGACAGGTCCATTCGTCAATACCGTGATTACATGTCGCGTTTCAATCCAGGGATTAGTTACAATCGTTACGATGAAGGCGAGCTACTTTCAAAAATGCGAGTGATTGATAAAGCAAGTGGACAATGTACTTATGGAGGTTTGCTATTTTTTGGTAAGCGGGATTCTATTGAAACTCATTTCCCCGATTTTAGAATTGATTTATTAGAGATTCCAGGTACTTCATACGAGGACGCTAGATCTCGCTATACATTTCGCTTAAATGAAGATGATTATCAAAATTTATGGGAATGCTACTTTGAGTGTTTCACGAGACTTAAAAAAAACATTGATGTTGAATTCATAGTCAATAGCGAAGGATTTGGAGAAGAACTTTCACCTGGTCTTTTGGCCATGAGAGAAGCATTAGTGAATTTATTAATGCATGCCGATTATTTTTCGCCTGCATATTCTCGTATCCGAATTTTTGAAGACAGCATTGAATTTTATAATCCTGGTGGACTGCCCAAACCTATCGAAGAGTTAAAAGAGAAAGATTTATCTATCCCGCGTAACCCAATCATTTCTAAATTATTTAGAATGGTTCGCTTGGCTGAAAATGCTGGTTTTGGATTCGATAAAATTGATTCTAAATGGAAAGAGTACAATAATTCTGATCCTATTTATGATATTACTTTCGATTCAACTATTGTGAAATTGATAACCGAGATTGTTGAAGAAATAGATGTTGAATCTGACAGGGATATTTCGGAAGAAATTCGGAAGAAATTTGGAATGATTTCGGAACGAATTCGGAATGATTTTGGAAAGGCGACAGAAGATACTTTCTTAATTATTGTTGAGGAACCATACACTACAGCTAAAGAGATTGCAGAACAGATTGGCAAGACAGCTAGAACGGTTGAGAACTATATTGAAAAGCTTAAAAACGCTAATATTATTGAGCGAAAAGGATCAACTAAAGCTGGTTACTGGGTGATTAAACAATGATTTTGAGTATCAATAACAAGATAATTGACAACCTAATGGTCAAGTATTTTGTTTCATTTACTTGACTTGTAAATCTCATTTGGTTGTTTAATTTTAAAAGAGAATAACCAAACGATGACGGAAGAAAGCCGGAGAGGTGACTGAACGATGTCCAACGATGACCGATTGATGTCGGAAGAAATTTAGAAATGTTTCCTTTTGATTAAAACTACGCTTTGCATAGGCGTTTTGTGGGTGATTTGTAGGGGCGATTTGCAAATCGCCCCTACAAATCACCCACAAAACATGCCTAGTGAGCTTCCAACCAATTCGTAGCAAATTCCATTTCAATATCCAACGGAACAACCAATTTAACAGCGCCCTCCATTTCCTCTTTTACGATTTTCGCTACAATGTCTTTTTCTGATTTTAAAACATCAAAAACCAACTCATCATGTACTTGAAGTAACATTCTTGAGGTTAGATTTTGCTCTTTCATCTTGTTGTAAATATTGATCATTGCAACTTTGATAATGTCAGCAGCGCTTCCTTGAATTGGAGCGTTAATGGCATTTCTTTCTGCGAAACCTCTTACAATTGCATTCGAAGAATGAATGTCTGGCAAATAACGACGGCGTTTCATTATGGTTTCAACATATCCTTTTTCTTTGGCTTCTTCCTTCGCTTTTTCCATGTAGGATTTAATTGTAGGATATTGCTCAAAATAACTGTCGATGATTGATTTTGCTTCTTTTCGAGAAATTCCTAAATTTTGAGATAATCCAAATGCTGATTGACCATAGATTATTCCAAAGTTGACTGCTTTTGCATTACTCCTTTGGTCTCTGGTTACTTCATCTATTTCAATTCCGTAAACTTTTGCTGCTGTTGCTGCGTGAATATCTAAACCGTTTTGGAATGCATTAATCATGTTTTCATCACCGCTCAATGCCGCGATAATACGCAATTCTATTTGAGAATAATCGGCAGCCATCAAGAAGTAATCATCATTCTTTGCAACAAATGCTTTTCTAATTTCTCGTCCTTTTGGTGTACGAATCGGAATGTTCTGCAAGTTTGGATTCGTAGAGCTTAATCTTCCTGTTGCTGCAACGGTTTGCATGTAATGCGTATGTAATCTACCATCTTGTTCATCAACAAGCGTTGGCAAAGGATCAACATAAGTGCTTTTTAATTTACGCAATGAACGGTAATCCAAAATCAAAGGAATAATTTCATGGTCATTTACGTGTTTTTGAAGCGTATCCTCTGATGTAGAATATTGTCCTGTTTTGGTTTTCTTTGGTTTTTTAGAAATCTCTAATTTTTCGAATAGAACCTCACCCAATTGCTTTGGTGAATCTAAATTGAATTCAACTCCAGCTAATTCTAGTACTTTTTCTGAAATCTCATTTAAAGTAATTTCTAATTCGGCTGAGAACGTCTTCAAACTCTCAATGTCCAGCTGAATTCCTTCTTGCTCCATTGCTTTCAGCACAGAAGTCAAAGGCATTTCCATATCATAGAACAAATCTTTCAAATGATCTTTCTGAATTTCAGGTTCGAAAATCTCTTTCAATTGCCAGGTGATGTCTGCATCTTCACAAGCGTAATTCACGATATCTTTTTGCTCAATATCACGCATTGTTTTTTGATTCTTTCCTTTCTTACCAATCAAATCTTCAATAGGGAAAGTCGTGTATTTTAAATAATACTCCGCCAAAGAATCCATACTGTGTCGACTGTCCGGTGATAGCAAATAATGCGCAATCATCGTATCGAATCTCGGGCCACGTAATTTAATACCGTAACGGTTAATTACTTGTTCGTCATACTTTATATTGTGTGCTACTTTCTCGACTTTCTCTGAAGTAAAGAAAGGAGCGAAGACATCTAATAACGTTTTTGCTTCATCAAAATCTTCTGGGAATGGAACATAATAAGCTTCCTTCGCTTTAAAGGAAAATGCTATTCCAACTAAATCTGCATTTCTTGCTTCTAAACTGTTCGTTTCAGTATCAAAACAAACTGACTTCTGTTTTAATAATAATTCGATTAAATCTTGTTGTTCTTTTTCTGATTCTACAAAATGATAAGTCGCTTTTTCAGTATCTAAGGTTTTCATTTCTGTAACTTCAACTTGAGCCGGTTCTTGAGAAGTCGAAACAGTTGTCGTGCCAAATAAATCTAATTGCCCGTCAGTCGAAGGGCTAGTTGGAGCAGTAATTACCAATTCTTCATCCAAAACACGTTTAGCAATTCCTCTAAATTCTAGTTCGGTAAAAATCTCACGTATTTTATCTTCATCTGGTGGACAAATGATTAGGTCATCCGCATCGAAAACTACATCAACATCTAAAATAATTGTAGCTAGTTTTTTCGAAAGAATTCCTTGCTCTTTAAAGTTGATGACATTCTCTTTTTGTTTTCCTTTTAGTTTGTCAACATTTTCAAAAAGACCTTCCATCGAACCGTATTCTTTTACGAGTTTCTTTGCTGTCTTTTCTCCAATTCCAGGAATTCCCGGGATGTTATCTGAAGCGTCACCCCACATTCCGAGAATATCAATCACTTGCAAAGGATCCTCAACTTCAAACTTTTCTTGAATTTCTGGAACACCCCAAACCTCCGCTGGCTTTTTACCACGACCAGGTTTGTACATAAAGATATTCTCCGAAACCAATTGACCAAAATCCTTGTCTGGAGTCATCATATAAGTGGTGAAACCTTCTTTTTCAGCCATTTTAGCCAAAGTTCCAATCACATCATCTGCTTCAAAACCCATTTTCATCAGAATAGGAATCTTGAAAGCTTCAATAATACGTTTAATTGGCTCAATCATACTGCGAATATCCTCAGGCATTTGCTCACGTTGTGCTTTGTATTCAGAATATTCCTCAATTCGATTTGTTGCTCCACCCGGAGGATCAAAAACCACTGCTATATGTGTTGGCTCTTCTTTCTTAATTACATCCAACATCGCATTGGTGAATCCAAAAGCAGCGGAAGTATTTTCTCCTCTAGAATTTATACGTGGATTCTTGAAAAATGCAAAATAAGACCTATAAATTAAGGCAAATGCATCAAGTAAAAAAAGTTTTTTTTCCGTTTTTGGAGTCAACATAACGTGAGATTTTGAATTGAATTCAAAGATAGGGTTTTTAATGATTAATTATTAGTTGTAAATGGTTAACGCGCTAGGGGTGGTAAAAAAAACTTGGTAATGAATAATTTCCAGATATTATCAATATAGCTCCTAATTTCTATTCAGTACCTATTCAAATTGATTAATTCTCAGATTATTTTATAATATCATTTAAGTAAATGATATTCGTCATTTTAAGCATTACATTAGGAAGTAGAATTGCTTTTGCATTTTTAAATATGGTATATTGTGTTGACGATAGGCTTTCCTATCAACTAAATAAGAATCCAGTTGTTTTTATTTAAATGCAATGGGTATAAGCCTAATTGTTTACATGATTTATAAAAATATTATTTGTGAGTACAAAGAAAAATGGTGACCAAAATAAATCCCTAAAAAGGTATAATCAATATTTTATATATGGATTGTTTTTAATTCTAATCTTCAGCTTCTTTTTCAATCCTTTCACCGAGAAGAATGAAATTAGTTGGTTAAAATTTGAGCAGGAAATGCTGAGTCAAACTGAGGTTGAGAAAATCGTAGTTATAAACAGAGAAACAGCAGAGATTTATATAAAGAAGGACCTACTTTCTGAAGATAAATATAAGGATGTTACGAATGAAGTAGGACCACATTTTATTATGGAGATTGGTTCTGTAGAAAGCTTCGAAAACAAACTGGAAAAAGTTCAGGATAGCTTTCTTCCAGAAGATAAAGTTGGAGTTTTATATGAAGATCGATTTGAATGGACAAGCATCATTTCATGGCTTTTTCCTATCTTTTTAATCCTGGTTTTTTGGTTATTCATAATGCGCAGAATGAAATCATCCGGTGGAATAGGTGGCGCAATGAGTAATTTTGGAAAGACCACTGCAAAACCTGTAGACATAGATATCGAAAGTAAGGTGACATTTGAAGATGTTGCTGGTTTGAAAGAAGCCAAAGTTGAAATAATGGAGCTTGTTGATTTTCTTAAAAACCCTGAAGAATATACTAATCTTGGAGCAAAAATCCCAAAAGGTATTTTATTGACAGGACCTCCGGGAACAGGTAAAACATTGTTGGCAAGAGCGGTTGCTGGAGAGGCGCAAGTTCCTTTCTTTTCTATGTCGGGTTCAGAGTTCGTAGAAATGTTTGTGGGAGTAGGAGCTTCAAGGGTCAGAGATTTGTTTAAACAAGCAAAAGAAAAGGCGCCGAGTATCATTTTTATTGATGAAATAGATGCTGTAGGACGAAGCCGTGATAAAGCAAAATCTTTTCAATCCAATGACGAAAGAGAAAACACATTAAACCAATTGCTATCTGAATTAGATGGTTTTGGTACCAATACGGGGGTAATTGTTTTGGCAGCAACCAACAGAGTAGATATTCTAGATAAGGCATTGTTAAGAGCGGGAAGATTTGACCGTCATATCTATCTAGAATTACCAACAAAAATTGAAAGAGAAGAAATTTTCAATGTCCATTTAAAACGTATTAAAAAGGACGATACAATAGATGTTGATTTATTGGCTTCTTTAACGCCTGGTTTTTCAGGAGCGGATATCGCAAATATTTGTAATGAAGCGGCATTATTAGCAGCTCGTAAAAAGAAAGAAGTTGTGAGTCAAATTGATTTCACAGAAGCGCGTGACCGAGTGGTTGGTGGTTTAGAAAGGAGCAGTAAAATAATTTCTCCAAACGAGAAAATGATTGTTGCACACCATGAAGCAGGACATGCGGTAGCAAGTTGGTATTTGGAAAATGTCGATTCTCTGGTAAAAGTTTCTATCATTCCAAGAGGACAATCATTAGGCGCTGCATGGTATTTACCTGAAGAACGAAATATAATTACCAAAGCACAATTTACGGATCAAATTTGTGCAATGTTAGGTGGTAGAGCAGCGGAAGAAATTATATTCAATGAAATATCTTCAGGAGCTTTGGACGATCTTGAAAAAGTAACCAAACAAGCGTACAGTATGGTCGCATTTTATGGTTTGGATATAAATATTGGTCCAATTAGTTATTATGATTCCTCTGGACAATATCAAAGCATGATGGGTAAACCATATAGCGAAGAAATGGGAAAAGAAATCGACAAACAAGTCCACAAACTCATCATCACGCAATACAAAAGAGCAAAGGAAATTCTATCCCAACATGAAGTAGAACTTAAAAAACTGGCAAGTTTATTATTGGACAAAGAAGTTGCGGATATAAATGATTTAGAGAAAATCTTAGGAATGAGGAAGGCGGAGAGATTGTTGAAACCGGATGACAATTAACAATTGATAATGGACAATTGATAATTTTGAATACTTAATTTTAAGTGTTTCTCAGTGTCTGAGAATCTCTCTAAGTTCATAAATCGGTTAGTTATGAATTAATTTAGCCTTTCAAAAAGAGATCCCTCCATCATTAAAATCAAAAATTTTAAATTCTGTTCGGGATGACAATTGGACAGACAGTTTATTGAAAAAAAAGTTACTCAAGCGAAGCTTGAGTAACTTTTTTTTCATCCTACAACAATCGATATCTGTCATTCCGATGAAGTGCAACGACTGAGGATCCGATAGCTATCGGATCTCTTTTTTAAAATTAATCCCGAGTTATCTATTCTCAAGAAAAAAGATCCCTAAAATCCGGGTTAGTTGATATGCGATATCCTCGTTACATTTCAGCAAATGTTCTTTTCGTAATTAATTATTTTTGTCCTTATGTTTTTCATACATAGATCCAAAATGCGATTCCAAAAATAATTCCAAAGGAATTTCTTCTTGCTTAATAAAACCTTGATTTTTCAATTTTCCTTCTGAAACTAAATCAACTACCGCAGAAATACTACAAGCTGTAGTCCAGCTAATTGCTCGCCAGTCTTTACCTTCTATCTCGATGTTTCTGTATGATTCGCTGAATTCTTTTCTTCTTAACTGACCATCGATTTTTCCTTCTACAGCGGCGTAAACCAAAACGATATCATCGTCTACTAATGGCAAAGCGTTCATCAAGATTTCTTTGGCTATTTTTCTGTCGTTTTTCATTCCAAGATCATAAAGGAATAATTTCATTCCATCGCGGTGACCAGGGTACCTCATGGTTTTGTAGTTCAAAGTGTCTACTTTTCCGTCTAAAGTTGCGCACATTGTTCCTAAACCACCAGAAGTAGAAAATGCTTCATATTGGCGTCCGTTGATGTTGATAGATTCCACATCGTCAAGTGAACTCACCATTTTTCGATCACCATTGTGAATTACTTCAGCATCGTTGAGGTATTCATTGATAACTCCATCCGCACTCCAAGTAAAACTGTACCCCAATTGTCCCATAGGATGAAGAGGCAAAGCACCAACTCTCAGTTTAACAGAACGAATTTCAGAGAATTGATTGTACAATCCAGCACCTAAAATTCCAATAAATCCAGGAGCTAGTCCGCATTGTGGCGCCATAACTGCTTTACTGTCTTTCGCCATTTCTTGAATAGCATTCAGTGTCGGCACATCTTCCGTTAAATCGAAGTAATGAACGCCCATATTTGCAGCCGTTTGAGCAATTTTAATATTCAAAAAGTAAGGCAAACAGGAAACGATTGCTTGCTTGTCTTTCAAAAATTCACGAATAGTCTCGTCTTTAGAAACATCGCCAATTTTAACTTCAAAAGAAAATTCCTCATCAGATTTCGCCTGATCCATTCCTTCTACTTCATACTTTGAACTCAATAAAGTAGCAACTAAACTACCCACTTTTCCTAAGCCTAAAACACCAATTTTCTTTATCATGGTTCTTTTAATTGTTAATTATAAATGTTTAATTATTAACGTGTAGAACGTATTATGTTTCATTCAAGTAAAGATGAAAAGTAATAGTAAAAATTGATATTAAATATCGAAGTTAAAAAATATTTATTTTCTATTGCAAGGTATGGTTTGCGCAATGGAACACGAATGACACGGATGCTAAAGCAGCATGGGTTTTCACAGATCTTTTTGTATCTGATTCACCACAGGTGAATAAATACACTTACTGTTTCGAATAAAATAAAAATCCGTGTTAATCCGCGTTCGGAGATCCGCTTCATCCGCGTTCCATTACAGCGCCTAATTAATTCTTGATTGAATTCTTCAAGATTTCTCCAAAACGATAAACATCTTCATAAGAATTATACAATGGAACTGGAGCGATTCTAATCACGTTTGGCTCTCGCCAATCTGCTACGACTCCTTCTTTTGCCATTGCGTCAAATAAATCTTTTCCTTGTCCGTGTGCTAAAATACTCAGCTGAGAACCTCTTTCTGCAGGATTCTTAGGCGTAATTATTTCGAAATCTGCATTTTCTGATTCTTTTGAAACTTCATGAATAACAAACTCTAAATACGCGGTTAAATCATCACGTTTTTTGCTGATGGCTTCCATTCCAACTTCTTCAAAAATATCCAAAGAAGCCATGTGAGCCGCCATTCCTAAAATTGGAGCGTTACTCAATTGCCAAGATTCTGCACTTTGAATGGGTTGAAATTCAGGTTGCATTTTGAATCGTGTTTCTTTGTCGTGTCCCCACCAACCTGCAAAACGAGGTAAGTCGTCGTTGGTTACGTGTTTTTCGTGAACGAATAATCCGGCAACTCCACCTGGGCTAGAATTCATATATTTATAAGTACACCAAGCTGCGAAATCGACATTCCAATCGTGAAGCGAAAGTTCAACATTTCCTGCTGCGTGTGCTAAATCAAAACCAACTTTTGCACCGACTTGATGTCCTGCTTCAGTGATGGATTTCATGTCGAAAAGTTGACCAGTGTAATAGTTCATTCCACCAATCATGACCATTGCTAATTCATCACCTATTTCATTTATTTTGGCAATAACATCCTCATTTCTGATTAAATGTTCTCCTTCTCTTGGGAAGATTTCAACGATTGACTCATCAATTGAATAACCGTGGAATTTTACTTGCGATTGTAATGCATATTGATCAGATGGAAATGCTTTTCCTTCACATAATATCTTGATGCGTTTTCCTTCTGGTTTATAAAATGAAACCATCAATAAATGCAAGTTCGTAGTTAAAGAATGTGTGATGACAACTTCTTTACTAGTTGCTCCAACAACTTTCGCTGCTTTTTCTGTGAGTAATTCATGGTAAGAAAACCATGGGTTCTTAGCATCAAAATGCCCTTCAACTCCATATTTCGCCCAATCATTTAATTCTTGTTGAATGTATTTTTGCGTTCTTTTAGGTTGTAATCCTAAGGAGTTTCCGGTAAGGTAAACCACAGGCTTTTCATGAAAGTCAGGAATAAAGAATTCATCACGCCATTTTCTTAATGGATCATTTTGGTCTTTTTCTTGTGCAAAAGCAAGTGTGTTTTTATATTCTGACATTATTGGAGTGTTTTAATTAAAGAATCCGAAAATAGGAAAAATATTAGTAGTCATAGATATAAAAGTTATGAAAATGTGGACGAGAGTTGAGTATTAGCGGAAAACTAGCGAGTAAATTTATCCCTTTTATCCCTTCATCAAATCACTCACTGTGAAACTCACATCTATCACATCCAAGAAATGTTCGTTTTCCTTAACCCCGTGATTAGTAATTAAGGTATTGAAAACTGTCTTTTTTGTTTTTGTACTTTCTATAAATGCTTGTTTTCTGTTTCTAAGTTTTGCGGCATATTCTTTAGTTATTGTGAATTCGCCATTGTGAAACTTACATTCACACAAATTGATGCAGTCGTCTTTTCGATCAATTATCAAATCAATTTGGTAATTGGATTGTGTGCTTCCATCTGTTTTACTGTTAAAAGAATAATGCTCGGTGTAAACACTTGAAATTCCCAAGACATTTTTTATTTCATCAATATGGCGTTGGCATAAGTTTTCAAAAGCATAGCCTGTCCAAATTTTATATTGCTGAGATTGGTGCAAGGTTGCCCAGATCTCTTTTCCTTTTTTCTTGTTTTTGGTAATAAATTTATGGTAAAAGACTGAGTACTCGTCTATCAATCGGTATAAAGCTCCTCTCTTACTTCTTCCATAAGGCAGCACTTCTTCCACAAAGCCCGAAACCAATAAGTCGTTTATTGCTCTTGTATAGGGGCCACCTTCTTTCACCTTGGATTTGCTAATGATTTGTATTCTTGTTAAACCACTTTGAGAAGTTGCCAATGCTGCTACTATAGCTTCATGATTGTCCGAGTTTTCAAACAGGGCTTTATATAGATTTACGTATTCATTTTTTAAAATTCCATTTTCAGCAAAACAAAGTCTCGCTATTATTTGTCTTACTGATTCTCCTTTTTTTATTTGATCTAAATAATACGGAATACCACCCATGACCATATATATTTCTGTTATGGCTTGATCTGTAAGCTTAATTTCTTTTTTCATCAAGAAATCTTTAGTTTCTTTTAAAGTAAATGGCTTTAGTTGGATCGCTTGGTCTAATCGGTTGTGAAAACCACCTTTATCATTTACTATTTTTTCCGTAATCCAAGAAGTTGCAGAACCACAAACCACCAAGATAAAATGTTTCTCTTTGGATAAATAATCATTCCATAAGTGCGCTAACAATTGTATGAATCCAGAACGCTTTGTGGCTATCCAAGGTAATTCGTCAATGAAAATTACCTGCTTTTTAGTTTTTGGCAGTGACCCTAAATAAATTTTCAACAGTGAAAATACTTCTTGCCAGTTGTTAGGAGGAGTCACAATGGGCAGCTTTGAGTATTCTGCTATTTTTTGTGTAAAATTATATATTTGCGTTTGTATGTCGGCGTCTTGTATCCCTGTTATTCTCAGACATAAATGATTGTCATATACTTCATCTATAAGATATGTTTTTCCAACCCTTCGTCTGCCTGTTACAGCTAAAAAAGCAGATTTCTTTTTATCAAGAAATCCATTCATCAGTTTTTTCTGTTCTTTTCTTCCTATCATATCTGTATTTATCAAGAGAATTTACCACATAAATACAAATATACAATTTTATATCTGTATTTATCGTCTTTGAAACGGAGATAAATACAAATAGGAAAAACTATATCTGTATTTATCTATCTTTAAAACAGAGATAAATACAATTAAAGAAAGTTATAATTGTATTTATCTAAACTTTAATTTAAGTATTCAATCTGGTATTATTCATTGAAAAATCTCACAAATCTCCTAAGTAATCACTAAATTTGTAGTAAATAAAAATTGTTGTCAATGAAACGTTCGAATTCTGAAAAATTATACGAAAAAGCGCTTAACTATTTCCCTGGTGGAGTAAACTCTCCAGTTCGTGCTTTTAAGGCGGTAGAAGGTGCTCCTTTATTTATAAAAAAAGGAAAAGGCCCTTATATATGGGATGAAGATGAAAATCAATTCATAGATTTCTGTTGTAGTTTTGGTCCGCATATTTTAGGACATAATTATCCAGACGTACACCAAAACATCGTTGATAATTTAGCCAATGGAACCAGTTTTGGTGCACCAACAAGATTAGAAAATGATCTTGCTGAAATTATTATATCTCGTAATCCTTATATCGATAAAATTCGTTTCGTAAGTTCTGGAACTGAAGCGGTAATGTCAGGAATTCGTCTGGCACGTGGGTATACAGGAAGAAACAAAATATTGAAATTTGAAGGATGTTACCATGGACACGTAGATTCATTATTGGTGAATGCAGGTTCTGGCTTGGTAACAACAGGATTGAGTTCAAGCGCAGGTGTACCTGAAAATGTAGTTGCAGATACAATTGTAATTCCATTGAATGATGTTGAAGCATTAGAAACCGCTTTTGCAACGTATGCTCATGAATTAGCTTGTGTTATTATAGAGCCAATTCCAGCCAACAACGGGCTTTTATTACAAGAAAGATCTTTCTTGTTGAAACTTCGCGAAATTTGTACAGCACACAATGTTCTCTTATTTTTTGATGAGGTAATTTCTGGATTCCGTGTAGCATTTTCTGGTGCTGCGGAATATTATGATATTGCTCCAGATATCGTTTCTTACGGAAAAATCATCGGTGGTGGTTTACCAGTTGGAGCGTATGGTGCAAAAAATCACATCATGAAAAGTGTGTCTCCAGATGGTCCAGTTTATCAAGCGGGAACATTAAGCGGAAATCCAGTTGCAATGTCAGCAGGAATAGCACAACTTACAGTTTGTAGTCGTCCTGGTTTTTACGAAGACCAAGAACAGCGCACACAAACTATGGTGAATAGCATAAACTCTCACGCCAAAGAGAAAGGATATAACTTTGCATTGGTTACCATTGGTTCAATTTTCTGGATCGCTTTTTCTGATAAAACAACCATCAGAAGTGCTTCTCAGATTGATACTGATATGACGCCATTTAAAAAATTACACAAAGCACTTTTAGAGCGTAATGTTTACGTTGGACCAAGTGGATATGAAGTAGGATTTATTTCTTACGTGCATACAAAAGAGATTCTTGAAAATGCAGCACAGCAGTTTAAGAATGCTTTGGATGAGGTTTTTGGGTAAAATTTATCGATAAATTATTTTTATAACACCGTAGCGGCGCAATGCATTGCGCCGCTACGGTGTTATAAAAATATAACCAACAATTCCTCCAGACTATCCACCCGTAAATCCGCCACTTTTAATTGCTCAGAAATGGTATGTGATCCATCTGGAACCGCCACAACATTCATTTTCGCTGCTTTTCCTGCGATTACTCCATTCAAAGAATCTTCAATCACCAAACAGTTTTGTGGTTCGCTTCCAAGTTCATTGGCTGCTTTAATGTAAACTTCAGGATGTGGTTTGCCATAAGTGCAATATTGAGCAGAAAATGTTTTGTCGAAGTAATGAGTTATTCCCAATTTTTCTAAGCTGGTGTCGATAAGAATCTGTAGGGATGAACTCGCTAATCCTATCTTTAACCCTTTCGATTTAAAGTATTCAAGAATTTCAACAACACCTTTCATGGGTTGACCAGTGGCTTTAATTCCATTAACCATTTCCTCCATGATTTCATCAACGACTTGTGCTTTGGATTTGTTTTTCCATGGATATTTAGAATACCAATAATCTATAACTTCGTCGATGCGTAATCCGACAGTTTTTTCTCCTCCTACTTTGATGAAATCAATTCCAATGGTAGCAAAGACTTTAATTTCAGCAGCTTTCCACATCGGTTCAGAGTCAATTAAAACTCCATCCATATCAAAAATTACTGTGTCGATATTCTTGAAATCTATCATTTCTTTAATTTGTAGAGGTAATTCCCTGTAAATATGCCAGATTCATTTTCATCTGTCAAATAGATAAATTTCTTATCAACCGCAATTCCCTCTTTTTGCGTCCAAGAATCGTGGAGATATTCCTTTTTCTGAATCCAATTGCCATTTTTCCAAACTAACTTATAGATTTTAGAATAAGTAAGAATAAATAATTCCCCCTCAAAATATGTCGCATCAGTAATACTCTCCTCTTTCCAATTGGTTGGTAAAAGTTTTAAATCGTCATTTAAATAAGCTTCATAAGTCCCCGCTTTTGTTGGGAGCGTATAAACCTTAGAAATCCCATCAAAAGGAACTGTTCTGTTTTTAGTGAAAATCATTAATTGATTATCTTTTACAATCAGCGCTTCTGCATCGTAATACAACGCAGGTTGATTAGGTGGAAATCTATTTTGTTCTGGATAACTAAATGAAATTTTAACGGCTTCGACACTGTTTTTCTCAAGAACATCTTTCATTTTAACTTTATAAATAACCAGGTCTTTTCGTTTGTTTTCGTTGTTTCCAATGTCTCCGATATACAGAAAAGTTTCACCATCATAAGCCAAAGCTTCCCAATCTATATTTGTAGCGTTATTAATTACGCAAGAGTGTTTGATTTTTCCTTTATTATTGAAAACGAATATTTTTGCCTTATTTCCAGAATCATTTAAAGTAAGAAATGAGCATTTGTATTTAATTAGAGCAGAACTTTCTACTAAAGCAGGAGGTAAAGAAGCAATTTTCTTCTGTGAATGTCCATTTATTGTAAAAAGTAAGAAAACAATGATAATCCAGAATCTATACATCTTAGTTTGTTTGGAATTTAGTGAATTACTGCAATTATAAGAAAAGATAGAGGTTTAGACAACATTTTTTATTTTGTCAAACTTTTAAATTAAAGTGGAGAATTATCTATCTTTATCTTTTAATTTACAGAATAGCTCAAAAATGATGCAACCGGGTTCCAAAAATTGGATTGATAAGTATTTTTCATTGATTAATGATGGCGTGATTGATTTTGAGTCGATTGCTAGGCCTGATTATGTGTCAAAAGAAAACTTTCTGCACAGTGTGTTTTTTAATTCCGGAATTGTTTTTGGCTTTCCAAGCGAGTTCTTGTTTTTTAAAAGCGACATTTCAAAGAAATGGACAACCGATGAAAAAACCACTTTCCTACTGTTTGAATGTTTACTCTTGGTTTACCTTTCTGAGAAGGAAACTGTAATTAAAGAAGAATTTGTCACTTCTTTATTGGAGTTTTATGAGCAATATAACAACAAAGCTTCCTTGAACGTACTTAAACTTTTATTTAAGGAAAACGATGGGATCAAGTTGGAAAGTATTCTCAAAAGACGCGTTCACCTAAAGAAAACTATTGGAAATCAATTGTGGGTTAATTACTTAAACAATAGTCTGGTTTACTTAGATGTGTTGGCGTTTCGTTCATTTATAATCAACAAAAAAGAACTTAAAGAGAGTTATGATTCTTTTGTCTTAGGCGCTTTAAATACGATTGGTATAATGTCTAGAGTGGATCATAAGATTCAAGAAATTGAAGATCAAATTTTAACCGTTTACCTTGCTTCGGCAAACATGGACGACAAGAGCAGAAAAGAATTTAAACAAAAATTAGAAGACGAGGAATTATACATTGAGGACATTGTTTTACCTGATGAAAATGATGATTTGTATAAGTTTTACCTGGTTGATATGGCAGTTTTGACTGTTCATTCTGACTTATCTGAAATGAGAGAAGAGATTGTTTATCTCAATAGATTATGCAAGCATTTAAACGTAAATAACGAGCAAAAGGAACGTTCAATTATAATGATTGAGAGATTTGTGATGGAGAATAATCATCAAATTACGTTTCTGCAAGAACGCTCTTCGTATGAACAACTCTATGGAAATTTTTCTAAACGCTGGATAAAGATTTTAGGAAGAAATAAAGATAAATTCATTGAAGAATTAAGAGAAAGTAAAGAATTAATCTTTTTGGTAAATAAGTCTTTCAACCATGAGCTAGATGCAGAAGAAAAAGAGAAAGTGAAAGCCCAATTTAAGGATTTAGCGAAATCTTTACCTGCCTTAGCAATTTTTATGCTGCCTGGTGGATTGATTTTATTGCCTCTGATTTTAAAAATAATTCCAGATTTAATTCCTTCTGCTTTTAAAGAAAATGAGGTGGAAAAACCTAATGATTAATCCGCCAGTTGTCGGACAAGAAGTCTAATGGGGTGGGGTTTGGTGGTTAATAAACTGAATTTCAAGTTACTACATCATTAATCATTATAATTGTACCCAACTACTGAGCGTTAATAATTAAAAATTAACCATTAATAACTATCTCAAACCACTTAGCGTTAACCATTAATAATTAAACCTTAATAATTATTTACTCAACGCTTTTCACAGAAAAAACAGCATGTTCAACACCATCTTGTGAAAGTCCATTACTGCTTGATTCAAAAAGATAGTTTATTCCATCAATTTCGTGTTGTGCAACAGTATGGTAAGTTACTTTACTCGTTCCTGTAGTAAGTTTATAGATAGCAAAATTCTTTTCTTTTTCTATAAAATCGACAGTTTCAGAGTGGTTTTCTAATTTTTCAAGGTATTTCTCAAAACCATTAACTGTTCCCCAATCTAGGATGGTAATGTAAGTTTGTTTTCCCATTTTAAGATCCCAAACATAAGTATCCAGCTGATGTTTTATTGTCGCTCTTTCGTTTTTTGGGACGAGTAAGGATGCATTGATTTCGTAGGGACGCAAATCGAATTCTACGTAATCATCTGTATTCTCTGGAGAAGTGCCATTTTCGGAAGACTCATTATTAGAGTCTAAATAATCATCACTTTTACAGTTTGTAAAAATTAGACTTAAAGAAATTAGACTAAGGTATAAAAATATTTGTTTCATTATTTAAATTTTCTGTAATATGAAAGTAAAGTTAAATCAAGAAAATAGTTACTCACCATTTTTGTGAATCTTATATTTAAATCTCTCAATTTTGAGTTAACCTCTAACTATTGAGAGATTTAAAATGAACCTCAACTTACTCTTTACTTGTTTTTTCCTTTGGGAAATAAATCTTTTGGCGTAATAACACCAAAATCATCCCACAAGAAATTGCAAAATCTGCCACGTTCCAAATTGCTGGAAACACTTGTCCGCCTCCAAGCCATGGAACCCAAGAAGGCCATATTACATTGAATTGAAACATGTCAACCACATTACCAAAGAGGAATCCACGGTGACGCACTTCAACCATTTCTGTATAGCCAAAATAGGAGCATTCTGAAAAAATTCCAGATCCCTCCACTTGGTTATAAGAAATACAAGGATCAAAATAATCCCTAAAAATGAAATCGTAAAACATTGAATCAAATAGATTTCCAGCAGCACCCGCGAGCACCATAGCTGAGACGATCAGAAATTCTAGTTTTACATCTGGTTTTTTAATTTGTTTGAGAATGTAATAAATAATTGCACCAATCATCACAACCCGAAAGATAGAAAGTGTGAGTTTACCCCACATTCCACCACCCAACTGAGTTCCAAAAGCCATTCCTTGGTTTTCTACAAAGTTCAATTGTAACCATTCACCAATAAGTGGAACACTCGGGTCATCGAACGCAAAACTTGTTTTGATCCAGAATTTGATAACCTGGTCAATAACCAAAATGAATAGAACTATACCAAATGTAATTAAATACCGTTTTCTCAAACCTTAATTCTTTTAGGAGTCTTGTGCATTTTTAGCTTCAATACTTAAAGTAGCATGTGGAACTAATTTCAATCTTTCCTTGCGAATTAATTTTCCAGTTGCTCTACAAATACCATAAGTTTTATTTTCAATTCTGATCAAAGCATTTCTCAAAGCTGTAATAAACTTCTCTTGACGTAAAGCCAATTGAGACATTTCTTCGCGTGATAATGTATCAGATCCGTCCTCCATCATGTTGAATGAACGTCCTGTATCATCAGTCCCGTGGTCGTCTTTGTGTGAAAGTGAGTTTTTTAAGATTTGTAAATCTTCGTCTGCTTCAATCAGTTTATTGTCAATTATGTCTTTAAACTCTTTTAATTCTTCATCTGAGAATCTTGTCTTTTCGTTTGCCATTTCTTATAATAGTTTAGATATTAAAAATGTGAATGAACAAATATAATCGAATTTCGTTTTCAATCAAGTGCTTTTATCGATTGTGAAAAAGTATTTTTGTAAATAATCAGGAAATGCAACAAAATATGGATGTAATTGAAGCTTTAAAATGGAGGTATGCAGTTAAAAAATTCGACTCCTCAAAGAAATTGTCAGAACAAAAAATTAATAGAATAAAAAAGGCCTTGCAATTAACGCCAACTTCAATGGGATTGCAATTGATGAAGTTCGTAATGGTGGAATCCGACGAGGTGAAAAAGAAGATTACACCAATAGCCTATAATCAACCTCAAATCGAGGATGCCTCGCACTTAATGATTATGTGCCGTAAAACGGATGTCAAGCCAGAGGATATTGATTCTTTTATTGAAACGGCTGCACAAACCAATGAATTGGAAGTTACTCACAAGGCCATGCAAGATTATGATAAATCATTACGTGTTAGTTTATCGATTCCAGAAGAACAACAAAAAATTTGGATGGACAATCAAGTGTATATCGCTTTAGGAAACCTAATGACAGTTTGTGCTATCGAAGGAGTTGATGCCTGTCCGATGGAAGGATTTAACCGCAAAAAACTGAACGAAGATTTAGGTTTTACAGCTCAAAATCTTGATGCCGTAGTTATTTTTGCATTAGGTTACAGATCAGAAGAAGATTACCGTTTGCAATTCAAAAAAGTGCGTAGGCCGATGGATGATTTGTTTGAGACGATCTGAGTTTTTAGGCCAGGAGGCTGTAAGCAATATGCGGTAGGTTTTTGTCTACTTGCTGGGTTTAGGGTTGCTTTTAGGATTCCGTCACCTTCGACAAGCTAGCGCCGGAGAGTTATCCCGTTGACTGAGCCTGTCGAAGGCATTGTGAGGTTTCGAAAATACCAGTTAACAAAGAGCAACCAATCAACTATCCATACCAAAAAAATCCGCAATAATCCGCGTTCGAAGATCCGCGTCATCCGCGTTCCATTACAGCGCAAACATCCCCTCCCAACTCTTCGTATATTTTAACACTATACTACCTTCAATATTCTTATTTTAGTAGCTGTACAAAACTAATATCACTTTAACTTGTATTATAAGTCTGCTTAATGATGCAGAATAAAACACAATAAAAATATACCAAATGAACAATTTTGAATATTACAACCCTACAAAAATTATCTTCGGAAAAGATACTTATGATCAAATTCCGGCTAGAATAAAAGATGCAACTGCAGGAAATCGAATTATGATTACTTATGGCGGTGGAAGCATCAAGAAAAATGGTGTTTATGATTCAGTAATGGAATCTTTAAAAGACTATGAAGTTGTTGAATTCTCAGGAATCGAAGCAAACCCAGAATATGATACCTTAATGAAGGCAGTTGAACAAATAAAAGAAAATCCCGTTGATTTTGTTTTAGCAATTGGTGGAGGTTCTGTTATTGATGGAACAAAATTTATCGTTTCAGCAGCAAAATACGATGGTAATCCTTGGGACGTTTTAACGATGAAAGAAGGATGTAAGTTTGAATATGCAATTCCTTTTGGAACAGTTTTAACCTTACCTGCAACAGGTTCAGAAATGAATTCTGGTGCTGTGATTTCAAACAGCAGATTAAAAGAAAAGAGAACAATGGGCGGGCCACAAGGTTTTCCTAAATTCTCATTTTTAGATCCAACTGTCGTTAAAACATTACCGAAAAAGCAAATCGCTAACGGAATTGTTGATGCCTACATGCACACTTTGGAGCAATACATGACGTATCCATCTGATAATTTATTGCAGGAAAGAATCGCAGAAGGAATCCTTTCTACTTTAATTGAAGTTGGGCCAAAAGTAATGGATAATCCAGCAGATTATAAAGCAGCAAGTAATTTAATGTGGTGCGCTACAATGGCATTAAATGGAACTTTGAGAGCAGGTGTAGCTTATGATTGGGCAACGCACATGATTGGTCACGAATTAACAGCTTTGCACGGGATAGATCATGCAAGAACGTTGGCGATTATTGCTCCGAATTTGTACAAAGTTAAATTTGAAAATAAGAAAGAAAAACTGATTCAATACGGTCAAAGAATTTTTGGACTAGAAGGATCTTGCGGTGAAGAAGCAATTCACAGAACAAAAACTTTCTTTGAGTCTTTAGGAGTTCAAACAAAGCTTTCTGATTATACAGACGACTACAAATCTACACCTAAAACGATTAGAAAACGTTTTGAAGAGCGTGGTTGGGAAGCATTAGGTGAGCGTAAAGATTTGACACCGAGTGAAGCAGAAAAAATAATTGAAATGAGTTTCTAATTATTTTATAATTTTACAAAAATGAAAATAAATCCTCCATTTGTATTGCGTGAAAGCTATAACGACGACGTATTAGAGTTGTTGAAATCCGTTACATTGGGATCAAATGGAGCACGTTATCAACACCAAAGATTAGAGAAACGCATCAAGCAAGTTTATCGTCCGTTGTTTCTAAATTTGGAACGGAATGGAAAAGTTTTAGGTAACATTACTTTTTGTAGAAGACCAAAAAATTGGTATGTTCGTTACTTTGCTTTCGATTTAGGAATGCAGGCGACAAATAAACAACCAAAATCCAAAGCCACTAATTCGGGACTTAAATCTCGAATTGGTGGCTTTTTTGAAAGTGCTTTTGAACTGGAAGATGATAATCCAGATTTATTTTATGCTTATATAGATCCTAGAAATGAGCGATCACTTTGGATGAGTCAAAATTTTGATTTTTACACCGTTGCTAAAATTGCTACGCAAAGCTTTAGTCGCGTAAAACCAAAAAACATCGCAGAAGTAGCGCCAACTAAAGTCAATGATTT
The DNA here is from genome assembly GCF_004152935.1 of Brumimicrobium glaciale. Lineage (GTDB taxonomy): Bacteria > Bacteroidota > Bacteroidia > Flavobacteriales_D > Crocinitomicaceae > Brumimicrobium > Brumimicrobium glaciale. Next base: position 250,672 of record NZ_SETE01000003.1, on the reverse strand, counting down.
TATTCGTGAAAAAATTGAAGAAACTTATGGAAAGCATCCATTGTTTTTCACAAAGCACACTTTTAATGACGATCCATTTTATACATTAACTATAAATGGGGAAGTAGTTGCTTTAGCAAAAACGCACAGTGCAGAATGGAAAATTACTAGACTGCCAGGCAGAAATGGTACTTTAATGAGAAATATTATTCCTTTTGTTCCTGGATTAAGAAAAGTTATTCGTCCCAATTCGCATGTTTTCACAGTTGTAGATTCAATTTGGTGTAAGGAAGGTAAATCAGATTATCTCGAAAAACTATTTGAAGGAATTCTATTTCAAGAAAAAACGAATACTATAATTTGGTGGGTCGATGAAAAGGAACCGCTTTATAAATCGAATAAGGATAAAGTCAATTGGGGACTTTTGAATAAAGTAAATGGTGTTCAGGATGTTGACTTGGTTATTCGAACGCCGAAAGGACAACCGAAAACTGTGTTTAATAGTCCGACTTATATTACAGGTTTTGATTTTATTTGAAGGAGGTAGCGAGTTATTAAGTTGGGTAGTTATCAAGTTAGGTAGTTATCAAGTTATCAAGTTGGGTAGTTTTCAAGTTATGGTGGTGAAATAAGTTGCCTTACAACAACCCACAGCATAACTTGATAACTTGACAACTCTTTAACTTGAAAACTTGATAACTCATCAACTTAATTAATCTTCTTCAATAATCTCTTCTTTTATTTTTGGCAAATAAATTTTATCCTCAACAACAATTGCTTCTGGAAATTCAGAAATTAAGGCTGCACGTGTTTTCTCAGCCTCTAATTGTGTTCTATAGTCACCTTGCATTAAGAAGTAGTTCGGAGCTTTATATTTAACGTAAGTTGGAGATTCATCATCCATTTGAAGAATTGTAGCTCTTGCTTTGTCAACTGCAGTTCTGTTTTGATCAAAAAATAATTGAATTCGGAATCCATCCATCAATGGTCCCATATTCGGCGGAATAGTTGCAGATTTGAATTTAATTATTTTATCTACCGATCCACTTTTAACCACATTAATTTTCCCCGGCTTAATGGTCTTAGGTTCGATGATACTGTCATTTATCCAAACATCATCAGACACTTTTGGTGAAATTTCCGGCGAAACTTTTTCTACTGCTTTTATGGTCTCTTTCTCTTTTGCCTCTTCAGTTTTGTTCTTTGATTCAGAATTCTTTCCAGTTTTCCACCATTCATTTTGAGAAATAGCAATTGGCGTCATGGCCATCAAAAAAAGTACAACAATTAATTTCATGAGATAAATATTTTATGCAAAAGTAAATAATAATATGTTCAAATTAGTATTGTTTATTCGATTTTGAAATTCACTTCATTTCAAAGAATTTGTGGCAAGTTAAGCAATTGGAATGCCAGACTTTTACAAGAAATGGTAAAAAACAAAGAAATTGATGCACATTGGAAGTTATAGAATATTTGTTTTCACAATTGATATACGAATAATTGTGTTTTATTATTCATACCTAACTTTCAATTGGATTGCTGGTTTCTAATAAAGAGATCTTTTAAAAAATTTTAATATAAGGAACTGTTCGTTGAGTTGAATAATCGCCTATGGAAATCTGTACAACAAAAAAGAAGCGCCATTAGCGCTTCTTTTTTGTTTAAAATATATTTTCTTAAATGATTTGATGTACGGAAGTTTTGCAAAACGTCTTTACTGCAAATTAACCAATAATCCCAATTCCTTCAGCTGTTCATTATCAATTGTTGCCGGAGCATCAATCATAACATCACGACCAGAATTGTTTTTTGGGAATGCAATATAATCACGTATCGAATCTGAACCACCCATTGTTGCTACCAAACGGTCTAATCCGAAAGCAATACCTCCGTGTGGTGGCGCTCCAAATTCAAAGGCATCCATTAAGAATCCAAATTGTTTGTTTGCTTCTTCTTCAGTAAATCCAAGGAGCTTTAACATCGTTGCCTGAAGTGTTTTGTCATGGATTCGGATTGAACCTCCACCTAATTCAACACCATTCATCGCTAAATCATAAGCATTTGCACGTACTTTTCCTGGATCAGTTTCCAATAAAGCAATATCTTCTGCTTTTGGCGAAGTAAACGGGTGATGCATTGCATGGAAACGATTCGCCTCTTCATCCCATTCCAATAACGGAAAGTCCATTACCCACAATGGTTTGAATACATTCGGATTTCTTAATCCCAATTCATCTCCCATGTGCAAACGCAAGTCACTCATTTGACTGCGTACTTTGTCAGTATCTCCACTCATAATGAACATTAAGTCTCCAGGTTTTGCTCCTGTTAAATCTGCCCATTCTTGTAAATCTTCTTGACTATAAAACTTATCAACTGAACTTTTGAAAGTTCCGTCATCGTTATATTTCGCATAAACCAAACCTTTCGCACCAACTTGTGGACGTTGAACCCATTTCGTTAATGCATCTAATTGTTTACGTGTGTAAATTGCACAATCTTCAGCTACAATTCCTAAAACCAATTCTGCATCATCAAAGATTTTAAAACCTTTGTCTTTCGTTACAGAGTTCATATCCTTGAATTCCATTCCAAAACGGATATCTGGCTTATCAGAACCATACATTTCCATTGCATCAGCATAAGTCATTCTTGGGAAGTCACCTTTAAACTCAACATCTCTGCAAGATTTGAAAAGGTGTTTGATCATTCCTTCAAAAGTATTCAAGATATCTTCTTGTTCAACAAAAGACATTTCACAGTCAATTTGTGTAAACTCAGGTTGACGATCGGCACGCAAATCTTCGTCTCTAAAACAACGAACGATTTGGTAATATTTATCAATTCCCGAAACCATCAACAATTGTTTGAAAGTTTGAGGAGATTGCGGCAAAGCATAAAATTCACCTTGATTCATTCTACTCGGCACAACGAAATCTCTCGCCCCTTCAGGAGTTGATTTAATTAAATATGGAGTTTCGATATCCATAAAATCAACACCGTCTAAGTATTTTCTTGTTTCCAATGATACCTTATTACGTAAACGCAATTTATCTAGAATCGCTTTACGGCGAATGTCTAAATAACGGTATTTCATTCTTAGCTCATCACCACCGTCTGTTTCATTTTCAATCGTAAACGGAGGAGTTTTAGCAGAATTCAAAATATTCAATTCAGAAACAATAATTTCCACTTCACCAGTAGGAATAATATTGTTTTTGCTAGAACGCTCAATAACTTTACCCTTAACTTGAATTACAAACTCACGACCTAATTTACGTGCTTTTTGATTTAATTCTTCATTATCCTCTGTACTGAAAGCCAATTGCGTAATTCCATATCGATCACGAAGATCAACGAAAGTCATTCCTCCCATTTCACGAGTTCGTTGTACCCAACCACTCAAAGTAACTTGATTTCCAACATCAGACAGGCGTAATTCACCACAGGTGTGCGTTCTATACATAATATTCAATTTATAGCTGCAAAAATAGAAAGAAGATTGAACTTAACGGCTACGCTTTTGGTTTTTGTGGGATTTTGGTAGGGGTGATTTGGTAAGGGCGATTTGGTAAGGGCGATTTGCAAATCGCCCTTACCAAACAAAAACGTATTCCAAAACGTTATATAAAAAACAAAACCAATGAAAACAACAATATTATTTCTGTCCTTTATATTTACATTATCAAGCTGTTCAAATGCTGCAAACGATAATCCAGTTTCAAATGGCGGTAGTACGGACGGTTTGCAAACCGTCCGTATAGACGCCAATCAAACCGACCCTGCAATCCAATCAAACTCCATCGCCTATTTCGCATCGGGTTGTTTCTGGTGCGTCGAAGCAGTATTTGAATCTGTAATAGGAGTAGGGGATGTTATTTCAGGATACAGTGGTGGAAAAGCCTCTGACGCAAAATATGAATTGGTGAGTGCTGGTAGAACAAATCATGCAGAAGCAGTTGCTGTTCATTATGATAGTACAAAAATCGATTACACTACCTTATTAAAGGTGTTTTTTGGTTCTCAAGATCCAACAACATTAAATCAACAAGGTCCAGACAGAGGAAAGCAATACCGCAGTTCAATTTTTTACCGCAATGCAAAAGAAAAAGATTTGTCTGAACAATATGTCGCAGAATTATTAAAGCAAGGAACATTCTCAAAAATCACAACAGAGATAGTTCCCTTTGAAGCATTTTATGCCGCCGAAGATTATCACCAAAATTATGAGCATAAAAATCCGGACAATGGATATGTGAAAGCAGTATCCGTTCCAAGATTAAATAAATTCAAAGCAAAATTCCCGGAATTATTAAAATAGATAACATTTATTCGGTGTGATCGGTTGTAGGGGCGATTAGTAAATCGCCCAACAACCGATACACCACATTCACCCAACATCCGATCAGATCGTTCACCCCAACAACCTATGCGCCATTCGGCGCGCCCATCGAATTATTCGGTCACATTATTCAATTTTTTTTCAAAAGCTAAAAAAAGCCATTGACTTTTGGAAAAGAATATATACCTTTGCACCCAAATTTGAACAGAACGATTCATTTTTAAAGTGATTATAATGTTGAATACGACGCTTAAAGCATTTGTTTGGATGGTAGTACTCTTACTATCAGCACCAGTTTTTTCAAGTTCATCTGCAGAGGGTGAGCCAGTAGATGTTGCAGAAATGATTATGCATCACATTAAGGATGCACATGAGTGGCACGTTTTAACGTACACTGATGATAATGATGGGAAGCAACACGTTTCTGTTCATTTACCAATCATTTTGATTGACGGAGGAATAAAAGTTTTCTCATCTAAAAGATTTTACCATGAAGAGGAAGCGATTGAAATCCTAACTCCAGAAGGTGAAACAGATCACTACCTAGTAAATCAAGAATTAGGATACGGAATTTTCCATGAAGAAATCTACAAGCTTAATGAAGCTGGTTTATTAGATTTTGATGTCGAAGGTCACGTAACTAATGCAAAGCCTTACGATTTCTCAATTACTAAGAACGTATTTACATTGTTCTTTTCATCATTATTACTGTTTGTTTTGTTGAAGGCGGCAGTGAAGTCATATAAGAGTGATGGATTGCATCCACCAAGAGGAATCGCAAGATTTGTTGAACCAATCGTTGTCTTTGTACGTGATGATATCGCTAAAGCAAACATTGGAGAAGCAAAATATAAAAAATTCATGCCTTTCTTGTTAACAGCATTTTTCTTTATTTGGATCAACAACATGTTGGGATTAATTCCAATTATTCCTGGCGGAGCTAACTTGACAGGTAACATTAGTTTTACTTTAACACTAGCTGCAATGACAATGCTTGTTACAGTATTCTCTGGAAATAAAAATTATTGGAAACATATTTTCTCCACACCAGGAGTTCCGGTTGCTTTATTGCCAATCATGATTCCTGTTGAGCTTGTTGGAATTATTGCTAAACCTTTTGCCTTAATGGTACGTTTGTTTGCAAATATTACTGCTGGACATATTATCGTATTAGCATTAACAGGAATAATTTTCACGTTCGGAAGTGTGGCGTGGGCAGGACTATCAATTCCAATGTCGCTATTTATTGGCGTACTTGAGTTGTTGGTTGCTTTTTTACAAGCCTTCATTTTTACCATGTTATCAGCGCTCTTCATCGGAGAAGCAGTTGCTGAGGAACATTAATTTAGTAATCTTTATATAAAACAAATAGTTATGGGTATCACTGGAATAGCTGCTATTGGAGCTGGAATCGCTGTACTAGGTGCAGGATTAGGAATTGGAAGAATCGGAAGTTCAGCAATGGACGCTATGGCTCGCCAACCTGAAGCTGCTTCTAAGATTCAAACTGGAATGATCATCTCTGCTGCCCTTATTGAGGGTGTTGCTTTGTTTGGTGTTGTTGTTGGTTTGCTTCAAGGATAGTATTAAGAAGCTTAATTTCCGCGCAACGGTTGGTTGTGCGGAAATTATTTAAAAAGATTATTTTAAAGAGAAATTATTAAGAAATGGATTTAATTACACCAGATTTAGGATTAGTATTTTGGACAGGATTGACTTTTATCATTCTGATGTTCATTTTGACGAAGTTTATTTGGAAGCCAATTATGGCGGCTGTAAACAACCGTGAGAATAACATTCAGGAAGCTTTGGACATGGCTAAAAAGACCAAAGCAGAAATGGAGAAGTTACAGACTCAAAATGCTAACTTGTTAAAAGAAGCGAGAATCGAACGTGATGAGATGATCAAAGAAGCGAAGATTACTAGCGATAGTATGATTGATTCTGCAAAAAGCAAAGCACAAATTGAAGCGGATAAAATTGTTGAAAATGCAAGAGTATCTATTCAAGCTGAGAAAAATGCAGCAGTTGCTGAATTGAAAAATCAAGTGGCTACAATCGCTTTAGAAATTGCTGAAAAAATTCTTCGTCAAGAACTTTCAACTGATGAAAAACAAAAGCAACTGGCAGAGAGTTTTGCTAAAGACATCAATTTAAATTAAGAACAATGGAAGGATTGAAGGTAGCAAGTCGTTATGCGCAGTCTCTTATTGAGTTGGCAGATGAAAAGCAAGTAACAGATGCTGTGTTGAAAGACATGGAGTATTTACTAGCGACTACAAATGATAACAGAGACTTCCACGTGTTTTTGAATAGTCCGTTAATTAATGCGGATAAAAAGAATAATGTATTTGATAAATTATTCGGTGAATTTCAAGAAATTAGTAAAAAGTTTATTCATTTATTGACAAAGAATAAGCGTGAAATGATTTTGCCTATTATTGCAGAAGAGTTTGTTGCTAAATTGAATGTAATTCGTGGAATTGTTCCTATGACATTAACATCTGCTGTAAAGTTAGATGAAACTGTTAAAGCAACAATTCTTGAAAGATTGAATAAAAGCATTAAAGGTTCGATTGAACTAACAGAAAAAGTTGACGAATCACTCATTGGAGGATTTGTAGTAAGGATGGGAGATACACGTATTGATGCGAGTATTGCTCATCAATTGAATGAAATGAAACAACGTTTAATACGATAATTTTAACGCCCGTCGTTAATATAAAGTTTGAAAATATGGCAAATATAAAACCAGCAGAGGTTTCTGCAATCTTAAGAGAAGAGTTATCAGGATTTAAAACTGAAGCTGAACTTCAAGAAGTGGGTACCGTTCTTACAGTAGGAGATGGTATCGCACGTATTTACGGATTAGGTGGTGTTCAATATGGAGAACTTATTGAGTTCGACGGTGGACTTCAAGGAATTGCTCTTAACTTAGAGGAAGACAACGTAGGAGCTGTACTTTTGGGTACTTCAACTAAGGTTAAAGAAGGTGATACTGTTAAACGTTTAGGGAGAATTGCCTCTGTAAAAGTAGGTGAAGGCATTATTGGACGTGTTGTTAACACACTTGGTCAACCTATCGATGGTAAAGGAAAAATTGAAGGTGAATTGTTCGAATTGCCAATTGAACGTAAAGCACCCGGTGTAATTTTCCGTGAGCCAGTTACTGAGCCAATGCAAACTGGAATTAAGTCAATTGACTCGATGATTCCAATTGGTCGTGGACAACGTGAGTTGATTATTGGTGACCGTCAAACAGGTAAAACAACTGTTGCTATTGATGCGATCATCAACCAAAAAGAATTTTATGACGCAGGAAAACCTGTGTACTGTATATATGTAGCAATTGGTCAAAAAGGATCAACTGTTGCAGGAATCGTTCAGAAATTAGAAGAAGCAGGTGCAATGGCCTATACGACTGTTGTTGCTTCAAACGCTTCTGACCCTGCACCGATGCAATATTTTGCACCGATGACAGGAGCAACTATTGGAGAGTTCTTCCGTGATACTGGACGTCCTGCTCTAATCGTTTTTGATGATTTATCAAAACAAGCTGTTGCTTACCGTGAGGTTTCATTGTTGTTACGTCGTCCTCCAGGACGTGAGGCGTATCCAGGTGACGTTTTCTACCTTCACTCAAGATTGTTAGAGCGTGCTGCAAAAATCATTAATGATGATTCAATTGCTGCACAAATGAACGATTTGCCAGATGTTTTAAGACCAATGGTAAAAGGTGGTGGTTCTTTAACTGCGCTTCCAATTATTGAAACACAAGCAGGTGACGTTTCTGCATATATTCCAACAAACGTAATTTCGATTACGGATGGACAGATTTTCTTAGAGTCTGATTTATTTAACGCAGGTATCCGTCCAGCAATTAACGTAGGTATTTCTGTATCACGTGTTGGAGGTAACGCACAGATTAAATCAATGAAGAAAGTTGCAGGAACATTGAAATTAGACCAAGCACAATACAGAGAGCTTGAAGCTTTCTCTAAGTTTGGTTCTGACCTTGATGCAGTAACTAAAAACGTTTTGGATAAAGGTATCCGTAACGTGGAAATCCTTAAACAAAATGAGGGAGATCCATTTACAGTAGAAAGACAAGTAGCAATTATTTACGTGGGTACAAAAGGATTGATTCAAAATGTTCCAGTTGACAAAGTTAAAGCTTTCGAGATTGAATATTTAGATTTCTTAGATGCTAAGCACAAAGATTTAATGAACAACCTTAAATCAGGTAAATTAACTGAAGAAATTACAGATACTTTAACTAAAGTAGCTAAAGAGATTGCTTCAAAATATTAATCTTTCTTTTAGAAAGTGAATTGTAAGGAATGGCGAATTTAAAGGAAATTAAAAACCGTATTACTTCTATCTCTTCAACGATGCAGATTACACAAGCCATGAAATTGGTTTCTGCTGCAAAATTAAAGAGAGCATTGGATGCAATTACACAATTGCGCCCTTATGCTGAAAAGATTCAAGAGATTCTTGGAAACGTAAGTGCTACGCTTGATCTTTCTGAAAATAGATACGCAGAACAACGTGATGTTGAAAACGTATTGATCATAGGGGTATCATCAAACAGAGGTTTGTGTGGTGGATTTAACAATAATATTACTAAGAAAATCAATGAGCTTTTAGCAAATGATTTACAAGGTAAAAACGTTGAATTGCTAACAATCGGTAAGAAAGTTAATGACGCTTTTAAAAACGGAGGTTTAATTAAACGTCCTGAAAATTTAAGTGACGAAACGGCTTTATTTGATGATTTAACTTTTGATCATGCTTCTGAGTACGCTCAATACGCAATGGATAGCTTCATCGATGGAAAATATGACAAAGTAATAGTTGTATATAACGAATTTAAGAACGCAGCAGTTCAAATTATTCGTGACCAACAATTGTTGCCGATTATTCCATCAGCAGTTGAAGACAGTGGAAGTGAAATTGGTGATTACATCTTCGAACCTTCTAAATTAGAAATCATCGGAGACTTAATTCCTAAGTCATTGAAATTGCAATTGTTTAAAGCTGTTTTAGATTCTTGGGCATCAGAACAAGGAGCTAGAATGACAGCGATGCACAAAGCAACAGATAACGCATCTGACTTACAACGTGACTTGAAATTGGTTTACAATAAAGCACGTCAAGCTGCAATTACGAACGAGATTTTAGAGATCGTTGGTGGTGCTGAAGCATTGAACGGGTAGTCAATTAAGAATTAAAAATTACGAATTACGAATTTTTGTAGTACGTGAAAACATAAGATTTTAAAAAGGAGGTTTTTCGAAAGAAGGACCTCTTTTTTTTTGGTATTGTTTTCGTGCCAAGTATGCTTGCCCTACTAGGGCAAGCATACGGTCACTTCAAGAACTCATTCAAAAATGGGGTAGAAAAATTAATGGTGCATTGCGTCATTAATTTTTCTACCCCATTTTTGAATTTTAAAAGCTTTTCACCACTTTTTTGCTTGCAAAAAAGCAACAACGTATCACTAATTCGTAATTGTTAATTCATAATTCGTAATTGATTTGTGTGATTTTTATCACATTGAATTTTTAATATACTTCTTATCTTTGTAGATTGTTAATTTTACAACACAGACAAAAAATCATAGATGCAGTTTAAACTTCCTTTTTTTCAACAGCTAAAAACTTATAACGGAAAAACATTTACGCAAGATTTAATAGGTGGGCTCACAGTAGGAGTAATGCTTATTCCACAAGGGATGGCTTATGCTTATTTAGCTGAAATTCCACCTGTTTACGGATTGTATGCTTCTATCGTTCCTTTGCTTGTGTATATGTTAATGGGAACCTCAATCTATGCGGCAATTGGACCTGCGGCATTGACTTCTCTATTGGCGTTTTCAGGCTTAAATCACGCTGGGATTACTGATCCTGATAAATTCCTTAATGCTGTTATATTAATCGCGCTCTTATCCGGTTTAATTCAGTTTTTAATGGGGATTTTAAAATTAGGACTGATTGTAAATTTCATTTCTAAACCAGTGCTTAAAGGTTTCATATTTGGAGCTGCTTTGACCATATTTTTGAGTCAATTGAAGAGCGCTACAGGAATTAATGTAGACGCCCACGGTTCTATAGAAACACTTGTCGCATTAATTTCAAATATTTCTACGTTTAGTTTTTATACTATTTTGATTTCAGGAATATCAATCGCTTTCCTGTTCTACATGAAACGTTTCAGTAAGCGAATTCCAAATCAATTAATAGTGATGTTGGTTTCATTATTGATCATCTTCTTCTTCAATACAGATGATTCTGGAGTTTCTATTTTAGGGACGATTCCTGAAGGTTTACCAAGTTTTTCTATACCTTATATGGATTGGGATTTGATTAAGTTAATCCTTCCAGCAAGTATAACAATTGCCTTTATTTCTTTTGTTGAAGTATATGCAATTGGTGTTTCTTTGGAAGACAAAGAAGATCATGGGAATCTAAAGCCAAATCAAGAATTAATCGCGTTGGGATTGTCTAAATTTATTGGTTCCTTTTTTATGGCTTATCCAACTTCCTCTAGTTTCTCTCGTTCAGCCGTTAATAAACAAGGTGGAACAAAAACGAATGTTGCAACGATTTTCACCGTTGGTTTAGTAGTTATGACATTGTTGTTCTTGACCCCGTATTTTTATTTCTTACCTAAAGCAGCTCTTGCTGCAATCATTATTGTTGCTATTATAGGTTTAATGGACTTCCAATACTATAAGACTTTATGGAGGATAGATAAGCGTGATTTCTTGATGCTTGCAGTAACAACTTTAGTTACTTTCCTAATTGGAGTTCAAGAAGGAATTATCACAGGAGTCGTTTTGTCGATCATGTCTTTGGTCTATGCAGTTTCATTTCCACATACAGCCGAAGTTGGATTGGTAAGGGGTTCTTTACATACATTTAGAAACGTTGATCGTTATTCTGAGACAGATGTTCAAGATGAAATTCTAATTTATCGCTTTGATGCCGCTTTATCATTTGCAAATATCCCTCATTTTATTAAAAAATTAAGAAGGTTTGAATCACAAAAAAAGAACCTGAAATTCGTTGTGATCAATGCGACTTCAATAGATTCAATTGATACAACGTCATTGGATTCAATAAAGGAGATTGCAGAAGAATACAAGGAAAAAGATATTCGAATGATGATTGCTTGTCTCAAAGGGCCTGTTCGTGATAAATTCGAGAAAACAAATATGTTTAAAATCATTGGAGAAGATAATTTCTTCCCAAGCGTTTCTGAAGCTATGCGCGATATTAAGGGAGAACAAAGATTAGTTGATCCTAAAATTGCTTTTCAGGCGAATCCACCTCGGAAATTGAGGAAAGATTAAATGATTACGAATTGGGTTTACAAAATTGAGATTTCTCTTTAATGAATTGGTTTTCTTTGTATTCGATTTAAGATTGGGCAATCCATCCAAACGAAGTCAAAATCTAAAGAAATTCGTAATTCGTAATTTCCTAATTCGTAATTGAATCAAAGCTCTTCATACTGCTCATACAACAGCTGCATAAACGCATTACATCTTTTTCTTTCCACGCTTAACACGTCTGGATCAAATGTGTTTTCAACGTATCTTTGATAGTCCAAGTGAAAAGTAAATTGCCCTTTTGGAGTTACCCAACCAAAACCTCTAGTCGTTGTATGCAATGCAAATTCTGGCACATTTGGATTTAAAAGGTCTTTACTCCAAGGATAATCATTTCCTGTATCTACTTTCATTTGATACATTAAAGTTTGTGCAATATCGGCTTGAGATCCTACTTTATCAATTACCATTCCTCTGGCAGAATCTTTTAATGCTGGGCCATATAACAACAACGGAATACGGTAAAATTCTGAATCATTTGGATTAGAAACGTAGGGAGAAGCATGACCATGATCAGCAACAATCACAAACAAAGTGTTTTTATGCCAATCTTGCTTTTTAGTTGATTCAATAAAATCACTTAAACATTGATCTGCATAAATAACAGAATTCATAAAACTCTTTTCTTCCCCTTTCCAATTTGATTTTTCATGTCCAGGGAAATCATACGGAGAATGCGTACTTCCAGTAAATGCACACTCTATAAATGGCTGTTCTTGACGATTGATTTTTTCTAGAAATATTTGGAATAAATCTTCGTCATAGTAATTGAGTTTACCTTTTTGAAGATTTTTCGGGAAATCAGATTCATCTTGAATGCGCTCGAATCCATGATCTGTAAAATAGCTATCGATATTTCCGTATTTCAAATCTCCACTAAACAAATAACCAGCCGTATAGCCCCTTGGTTTTAAACTTTGGTTGAGTGACTTCAGTTTACGGTGTTTGAATGGTTGCATTGAAATTGAAATCTCCGGTAATGCTGGATATCCTGAGAAAATGCTTGAATTCCCAATCTCTGATGTACTTCCTGTAGAATATATATTGGTAAATAAAACCCCTTCTTTTGAGAGTTTATCGAATTCTGGTGTTCCTCCAGGTTTTCCCGAAAGACGATTACTTATTGTAGAAGTCCAACTTTCCAAAATGACAAAAACTAAATTCGGAGAAGTATTTTCTAGGATATAATTATCGTGTTTTTTTTCGTATGTCAAGAAATCACTTAGTAACTCTTCGATTTCTTCCTCTTCATAGTTACTCAGGAATTCTCCAATATTAGAGCGTTTAAACAGAAGGTAACTTTTTCCAAAAAAGTAAGGGGAATTCACAGAGATGTCATTAACAATATACTTTTTTGAGAAATAGGCTGCATCGATATTGATCGGAATTTGTTGTAGTCCACCACGAGCAAAAATGAAGTAAAATCCTATTAAAAGTGGTAGAACAGGAATAAACAGCACGATTTTCACCCAAAGTTGACTCTTTAATACAGTAAATCGATCTTTTTTGAAAAGCCATTTCATTATTTTCCATCCAAAAGCAACTTCTAAAATAAGGTAGAAAATAAACCAAAAAGTCATGCTGTAATCTGCCGTTCTAAAAACTTCATCAGGATTTCCTAAGTGCATAAAAACACGTGAAGTCAATTTATGATTCCATTCGCCATAGGCATTAATTTCACCTGCATGAATCATAGCAACAAGAAGCAATTCGGTAATTAAAACAACTTTAAAAATGATAAAAAGGAATTTCTTCTTAAAGACAATGTAACTCAAAATGAAAATAATAGGAACAGCACTTAAGTAACTTCCCATAGCAATATCTAAACGAATTGAATGGAAGAAAACCTGAATCCAGTCCCAAAATGAGCTGTCGGAGAGTTTCGGTAAATTGTGTATGGAGAACAGTATTCTTTGAAAATCAAAAACAAGAATCCAGAAAATAAGTAGAAATATAAACGCTAATCCTGTTTTTTTAAAGATTTTCATGATGATTAGTGATTAAAAGTAAATAATAAAATCAAAATTACATTTCTGGAGTATTCTCTAAAGATTTGCAATCTGCAGCTCGCTCATGCAACTCTTTTGGCATCATTTCTTGAAATGGTTCACACAATTCATCACGTTTGTCTTTTGCTACATTCAAACTATCTTCACCTGCTTGTGTTGGAGCACGGTTAAAAAATGTAGCTGAAATTTTATTTACTTCATCGCCTGCTTCAACGCAATCACAAAGTGACTGACTATTGTTGCATGATACAAGTAACGTGAGGAGAAGTAATAGACTAAATGTTTTCATTATTCTGCAGTTTTGTCCAATACTTTTGGAATTCTAAAGTAATCAGAATCTTTTTTAGGAGCATTTCTCAATGCTTCTTCATGTGTAATTGATTGTTGAGGAATATCTTCACGCAAAACATTTACACCTTCAGACATAAAAACAAGCGGTTCAACATGATCAGTATCGATTTCGTTGAGTTTCCCCATGAAATCAATAATATTATTCATGTCATTTTTAATAGCTTCTTTGTCTTCTCCTGTAAAAGAAAGTCTTGCCAAATGTGCAATGTGATCGATTAATTCGTCCTTAATTTCCATATTGAATCAAAATTATATCTGCAAAATTAATCATTTTTTTGCGGTATATAAGAATGAATGACTTGATATGTTTTTTCTTTAATTGTATTGAGCTCTTCTCGTTTGATTTCTTCTTTATCAATCATTTCATGAAAGTGTAATTTTGCTATTCCGGGCATTGCTGGAGCACAAAAATTTTCTGGATCAGAAAAGAGTTTAAAATGATTAATAAAAGTAATGGGAAGAATAGCGCAAGAGGTTGATTTTGCCAATTGAAAAGCACCGTCTTTAAATGGCGCCAATTGTGGCGCGCAATCTGGAATACCTCCTTCCGGAAAAATAACAATGCTCCATCCATTTTTTAAAGCGTTTTTTGCTTGAATAAAGGCTTTTGCAGAACGAATACTGCTGCTCCTGTCCACAGGGATATTTAATTTTTTAAAGAAAGTTTTGACTAATGGATATTTTAGAATTTCGCTTTTCCCCATAAAAATGAATCTTTGTTTGGGCAAAACACTGTACAAAATAAAAATGTCTAAGTAAGAAGTATGATTAGCGATAATGACATAAGGTTCATCACTTGATTCTACTTTTCTATTGCTTTCTACAGCATAAAAACAAAAAATACGAACACATCTTGACCAAGCGACATTAATATCAAAACTGTATGGTTTTAGCCTTTCAAATGAAAGGACGAATAACAACGCAGGATAAAAAAGGAGCAAGGTAAGTCCAAACACCAATCCAATATAAAGTTTCCATGAATAGTAAATTAATCCAAGAATATATTTCATTTTAATTATTAATGTCCACCAAAGGTAAATAATTTGCTTAGGTCTTCAACAAAAGATTATTTTTGTAATCAACTATTTTTTATACACAAAAATCAGTTTTATTATGACACGTGTTTTAACAGGAATACAAAGTACGGGAGTTCCTCATTTAGGAAATCTTTTGGGAGCAATTATGCCAGCAATTAAAATGGCAGATAGCAATGAGGAAGAATCATTTTTATTTATTGCTGATTTACATTCATTAACGACCGTTAGAGATGGAGAAACTTTAAGAAATAACACTTATGGTGTTGCTGCTGCTTGGCTTGCTTTTGGTTTGAATCCTGAGAAAATGGTGTTTTATCGTCAAAGTGATGTTCCAGAAGTGACGGAATTGGCTTGGTATTTAATGTGTCATTTTCAATATCAAAGGTTAACATTAGCACACTCCTTTAAAGATAAAGCAGGAAGAACAAGCGATATTAATGCTGGATTATTTAATTATCCGATGTTGATGGCTGCTGATATTTTATTGTACGATGCAACGGAAGTACCAGTAGGGAAAGACCAATTGCAACACATTGAAATGACACGCGATGTTGCTCAAAAATTAAATGCTAGCGTTGGAAAAGATGTTTTAGTCCTTCCAGAATCAAAAATTGAAGAAAACACAACACTTATTCCTGGAACGGATGGTGGGAAAATGAGTAAATCAAGAAATAATTTCATCAATATATTTTTGCCAGAAAAAGCATTAAGAAAACAAGTGATGAAAATTGAAACAGACAGCACACCGATGGAAGATCCAAAAGATCCAGAAACGTGTAATGTTTATACGCTCTATAAATTATTAGGTTCAGAGGAGCAAATAAAAGCATTGGGAGATCAATACCGTGCTGGTAATTTCGGATATGGTCATGCAAAACAAGCACTTTTCGAATTAATTATTGAAAAATTTAAAGTTGAACGTGAAAAATTCAATTATTTCATTGAAAATAAAGATGAAATTGATAGCATTTTGAGCGAAGGAGCGGAGAAAGCAAGGAAAGTTGCGCATCAAACGTTGTATAGAGTTAGGAGAGAATTGGGTTATTGAAAAGTAATTGTTAATCCGTCAGTGGTCGGACAATTTGTTTAACGGGGTGGTGAGGGGCTGTTTTGCAACCATCTGCAATTTCGGAAGATTTTTTTCTCACAGTGAATACTCTAAAGTTTATCTTTTTTATTGAAACTCTCCTTTTATTTTATATATTTAGGGTAGAATTTAATTATTAACTAATTTAAAACCTCACAGCTTGCAATTTGTGAAACTTATTTAAAACCACATCCACCGGGATGTGGTTTTTTCTTTTCACTATAATCTGAATAATCTTCCCTATACAGCAATAACCATTATATTTGTTTTTGAAGAAAATAAATGGAACACAAAATTACATCTACAATTATCACTTTTAATGAGGAGCGGAATATAGCCCGCTGTATTGATGCTTTGGCTCCAATTTCTGATGAGATAATTGTGCTTGATTCTTTTTCAACTGACCGAACAATTGAAATTTGCAGAAGTAAAAACGTTCGCATTGAACAACGAGAATGGAAAGGATATTCTAATGCTAAAAATCATTTGAACCAATTGGCAACACACGAATATATTTTTTCTGTAGATGCCGACGAAGCTCCTGATGAGATTTTACAAAACGCTATTTTTTTCATTAAAAAAGAAGGATTAATTGGTGTTTATGAAGTGAATCGCTTAACCAATTATTGTGGGAAATGGATTAAGCATTCGGGCTGGTATCCTGATGTGAAAATCCGAATATTCCCAAAGTCTACAAGTCAATGGGAAGGTGCTTATGTGCATGAAGAATTGGTTGTTGAAGGAAATCCTGTTGCGAAAAACCTAGCTGGACATTTATTGCATTATTCCTATTATTCTCAAAAAGACCATAGGCAACGGGCAGATAAATATTCTGAATTGACAGCAATAAAAATGCATGAAAAAGGAAAACGTGTTGGACCGCTAAAACCATATATTAGTGCAGTTGGACGATTTGTAGCTATGTTTTTCATCAAAAAAGGATTTTTAGATGGAAAAGCAGGATTTACAATTGCAAGAATTTCCGCTTTGTCTAACATTTATAAATACAAAGAACTAAGAAGATTACAGCATGAAAATAGTTGATTTATCTGGAAAAACGATTGTAATCAGTCGAACAGACAGTATCGGTGATGTAATTTTAACGCTGCCATTATGTGGTTGGCTTAAAAAGCAGTTTCCGACTGTTAAAATCATTTTTCTTGGAAAGTCTTATACTGTTGATGTGCTAAAATGCTCGCCTTATATTGATGAAATTATTCGATTAGAAGATTGGGATAAAGTTTCCTTTAATGAACAAATCGAAATAGTGAAAACACTAGATATTTATGCTTTCGTTCATGTTTTCCCTAATAAACACTTAGCGAAACTGGGCAGAGCTGCTAAAATCCCGATGAGAATTGGAACATCTCACAGAATGTTTCATTTATTTACATGTAATTTCCGACCAAATTTCACCCGTAAGAATTCTAATTTCCATGAAGCACAATTGAATTTTGAATTACTGAGAAGCTTTGGTGTTAAATCGTTACCCAAAATAGAAGAGTTAGTAGAATATATTGGCAAATTTAAACCACAGGTTGAATTACCAAATCAACTGAAGGAAGTGTTAAAGAGTGGAAAACGAGTAATTCTACATACAAAATCTCAAGGTTCGGCAGTAGAATGGCCAATGGAGAAATATGTGCAACTCGCAATTGAATTAGCAGCGAAAAATTATACAGTCTATTTTTCAGGAACAGAAAAAGAAGGATTACAATTTCGTGGTGCTTTACCAAATCATCCGCAGATTATTGATATTTCGGGAAAAAGCAGTTTGGCAGAACTAATAACCTTTATTGATAAGTGTGATGTACTAGTCGCTTGTAGCACTGGACCTTTACATTTGGCAGCTGTTTTAGGGAAGAAAGCAATTGGATTATATACCGATTTACGTCCGATGCATCCTGGAAGATGGGCACCAATTGGAGCGAAGAGTATTGCAATTACTGCCAACAGTAGTGGAGATCCAAAACTTGAAGATATTTATAGTATTGTAGTCGATCGCATAGTGCAAATTATTGAGAGTTAGCTGTAAAAAGAAAATAGTTACCTTTTAAAAAAGCAACTATTATAGTAATACTCCCAATTTAAAAGAGAGATTATAATCAAACGAGATCAGATTTACTTAAGCTTGTTTGGATCATTTGCAGCTTGTCTGTTATATTTTGCTTGCAAACGCAACCAGATAAACAAACCAACAAAACCAAGTACGATAACTGCATAGTTAAAAACATTACCTACAGTTTCGAATAACAATTCTGTTGTCCACAAAGTCCAATCTCCTAATTCAACAACAAGTTCTGTATAAGTCATAACAAATATTTAAAACACAAATATAATATTTTTCCAATTGAATCTTTAAAAACTCTATATTTATCTTAATGAATAGATACATTTGTTGTCAGTTTATAAAAACCTTGTAAAATACATGATAAAATATTTTTCAAATAATAATTCGTTCATAGTTCTACTGATCCCTGTATTTGTAGTTCTTCACATGATGTTGGATTATTATTTCCCTACTTTCACTACGTCAATCATTGGTCAGGAAAATCTATGGAATTTAGATTTTTACGCCATAGGAACTATGAATTCAAGGATATTGGCAGTTATTTTTATCTGTGTTAATGCTATTTTGCTCAATTTCGTGTTTAACAGTTTATCATTTTTTGATAAATTTATTTATCTCCCAAGTATATTGTATGTACTCATGGTTTTCTTATTTCCAATCAGTTTGCGTTTTGGGGAGGATTTAGTTGGACATTTGTTTTTTATACTTTCCTTTTATCAATTATTGAGCATTCAACAAAATGAAGACGCACGTAATAATGCTTTTTTGAGTGCATTGTTTTTAGGTGCTGCAGCCACATTCCTGCCTATGTACAGTATATTTTTCCTTATTATTTGGTTTGGATTATATACTATTCGACCATTTGTTTTTAGGGAATATATTTTACCTCTTTTTGGATTTATTTTCCCATTTCTTTGGGTAGTATTGGTTAATCCATTCTTTTTTGAAGAAATGTTTTCCTTTAATTCCTACCTCAGTCATACACATGTTGGTGATTTTGTGATTTATGTAGCTTATTTGATTGTTGTAATAATGGCTTTATTGGCCAATAAAAAAATATTAGAACGCAGAATAAAAAGCTCTATTCGTTACAAAAGAATTATTTCAGTGACATTGGTTTCGCTTTTATTCGGTGCGGGTATAAGTACTTTAATTCTGCTGATATATGATACTTATTTTTACTTTACAGTTGTACTTGTAATCTTACCCTTTATTCTGCCTTATGCTTTTCTAAACGTAAAACGAAAATGGATTCCTAATACCTTGTTCTATCTGTTGATCGCTTTGAATGTGCTTAAATTCTTTTACTAAAATAATATAGGGTAAGCCATTAAAAGAATTACGAATTTTCAATTACGAATTAGGAATTATTTCAAATCCACGCCAATCGCGTTAACAATTAACCATTTACAATTAATCATTAATTATCCTTTATTTTCAAAATTCATAACCACAACTTTTACAGAAATGAGCTGACTTCTCATGGCCTACTTCTCCGCAATTCTGACATTCAAATGGTTTGATTTCATTTGATTTTAATGAAGTAAATTCAGATGATACAATTCCTGTGGGGACGGCAATAATTGCATATCCAAAAAGCATTATGAAAGATGCCAAAGCTTGCCCTAGCGGTGTGACGGGTGCTATGTCTCCATAACCAACCGTTGTTATTGTGATAATTGCCCAATAAACACTTCGGGGAATACTCGTAAAACCAGCTTCTTTGGGTTCAATCACATACATTAAACCACCTAGAATAATTACAATTGTTAACATTGAAATTAAGAAGACAGCGATTTTGTGGCGACTGTTTTTTAAGGCATCACCCAAAACATCGGCGCCTATCATGTATCTGCTGAGTCTCAATATTCTGAAAATTCTTAAGAAACGAATTGAGCGTACAATCATTAAAGAAGCTGCTCCGTCGATGAAGAGACTTAAATAAGATGGAAGGAGTGAGAACAAATCGACCAGTCCCATGAAAGAAAATATGTAAGAAAACGGTTTTCTAAGACTGACAATTCTTAAAATATATTCAATGGTAAATAAACCTGTTACAATCCATTCAATTGTAAGAAAAGCGAAATTATATTTTAGATTTAAGTAAGAAACGCTTTCCAGCATTATTACTACAACAGAAAGTAAAATGATAATCAATAATAGGATATCGAAAACCTTACCTGGTCGCGTATACGTTCCGTAAATTACTTCCTGTATTTTTAATTGCCACGGTCTTAGTTTGAATTCCTTCTCTCGAAATGATAAAGATTTATCGATTTGTTTTTTCATATTTTACCAACTGATGATATAAAAGTACTTAAATTTAAGATAAGTTCATATCCAATAACTGTGGAATGAATCGATGTTGTTGCATCAGTTGAGATATTAACTTAGAATTGGACTCAAAACATCAATATTATCGTCTAATTGGCATTATCTTATAACCAAAGTTCTAAATCACTTCTTATTCTTCAATAATTTGTATTTTTGAACAATGGATATACAAGAGTTAATTCAACGCAGATTTACGGGGGAACTCAACAATGAAGCTGAATATATTGAGCTTTTGGTACAAGTTTTTGCTGTTCTTATTTTAGGGCTATTGCTCTGGAGAATAATGGTTGTTTTTCATCGAAAGAAAAAAGCCAAACGTAAGCCAAGTGCATATTTTGATAATACTTTCTCTAAAAGTTGGAGAAAATAAATTCACATTAAACCAAAGTAAGCGGATGTTGTTACATTCACTAGAAATAGTAAACGGTATATCCATCAAGATCATTTAAGAGGAAGAAAAATCATGGAAGAAAAGAAAGTTGCAGTTGTAGGAGCAGGATTAGTAGGAAGTTTATTGGCTGTTCTATTGGCGAAAAAAGGAATGCAAGTAGATGTTTTTGAACGTCGACCAGATTTGAGAAAAGCAAAAGCTATTGGTGGAAGATCTATCAATTTAGCACTTTCTAACCGTGGATTTAAAGCGCTTTCACTGGCTGGATTCGATCAAGAAATTAGAGATATTTCAATTCCAATGTATGGTCGTAAAATGCACGATTTAAAAGGAAATCTTACATATCAAGCTTACGGAAAGGACAATGAAGCGATTTATTCAGTTTCTCGTGGACAATTGAATCAAAAGTTAATGAATTTAGCGGATGATTTTGAAAACGTTAAGTATCGCTTTGATCACGCTTGTGAAGATATTGATTTACCGAGTAACAAAATCACTTTTGCCAATGGTGAGTCCAAAGAAAAAAACCATTATTCATATGATCAAATCTTTGGTACGGACGGCGCTTTTTCTTCAGTGCGAGGAGTTTTGCAAAAGACGCCAATGTTCAATTATTCACAAGATTATTTACCACATGGCTATAAGGAATTAAATTTTCCTGCAAATCCTGATGGAACGCATTGCATGGACAAAAACTGCTTGCACATTTGGCCGCGAGGAGAATTCATGATGATTGCCCTTCCAAATTTAGATGGTAGTTTCACAGTGACTTTGTTTTTCCCTATGAAAGGAGAAGTTTCTTTTGAAAGTATAGATACAGAAGAAAAAGTAGTTGATTTCTTCAATAGTACTTTTGCAGATGCAGTTCCGCACATGCCAACTTTGGTTGATGATTATTTCTCAAATCCAACATCAACCTTAGTCACAATTCGTTGTAGTCCTTGGAATTATGAAGACAAAGTAATGTTGTTAGGAGACGCATCTCATGCAATAGTTCCATTTTATGGACAAGGAATGAACTCTGGTCTTGAAGACTGTTCTGTATTCTTTGAAATGTATGATGAACACAAAGATGATGTTAATGCATTGTTTGAAGCTTTCAGTAAACAACGTGTACCAGATGGAAATGCAATTGCAGATTTAGCATTGTATAACTATATTGAAATGCGTGATTTGGCTGGCGATAAAGACTTTTTATTGAGAAAGAAAATTGAACGTAAATTCAGTGACATGTACCCAGATAACTGGATGCCATTATATTCACAAGTAACTTTTAGTCATATTCGCTATTCTGAAGCATTAGCAGCAGGAAATAGACAAAGAAAAATTATGGATGAGGTCATGGGAATGAATAATATCCATGAGAATTGGGATGATCAAAAAGTAATTGACAAAATTTTATCTTTAATTAAATGAAAAATTTAGTGTTCCTAATTTTTATTGGTTTTTTCTTTAGTTCGGGACTTAATGCACAATATAAGCCGAAAAAGAAAAAAAATCAATTTTATGGTAATCAAAGGTTGCAGCAACCACTTTTTAGATGGGTAACTGGCGATTATGCGAAACATGGAATTCAATTTTCTTTTGGACCAACCTATACTTTTACAAATGCCAAAGCTAAAGAAGGGGAGTTTACAATAAAATCAGACAATTTTGGAGCAGATTCACTTATTCGATATTCACAAGAAGCGAAAAGTCGAATTGGAATTTTTGCTGAATTAGGAATGGTTCACATCACCAGAAAACCAAGAAAGATTATTCATTATTATGATTGGGGAATAGGCTTTAAATTATATGGTGGAAGAGAAATTACAGAATCAAAATTTTATGACAACAGAGACACACTAATTGGTAAACTAGATGGCGAAGGTAAGTTCTATAATGGATATTTATACGGAAGATTTAGTGCGCACAATGTATTTCAAATCAATCCTAATTTCTTCCTAGACAATGCACTTGGATTTAATGTAGATTACGCCCTAATGAATGGCAATATGGTCTACGATGGTTTTCGTGTTCCAACAGAAGAAAAATTTCAAGGAGATTTAATAGGTCAATTGCACTATTCTCTTGGGTTGGGAATAAAGCCTAGAGCAGACAAAGGATTTTTCTTTGTTCCCAGTATTGAAATACCTTTTCTGGGAGTTCAGGAATGGAATGGAGGTTCGCCAGCAATTCACTGGTTTTCTAGTAAATATTATCCAGCAATGTTAAGGCTGAAGTTTGTTTGGTTATTCAACCGAGACCCTGACAGATGCCCTCCTGTAGATGTTAATATTATTGACAAACGCTATATGGAAGAACAGAAGAACAAGTAGGTTTTAAACTGACTCTAACGCTTACTTTTAAAGAAAACTTTCATTAGTTCACTGCATTCATCTGCTAAAATTCCTCCAACAATTTCTGTTGTAGGATGGAGAATATTATCATAACGCAATGCGCCACGTCTTTCGTCTTTGGCACCGTAAACCACTTTACTAATTTGCGACCAATTTAATGCTCCAGCACACATTACACAAGGTTCCAGCGTAACATAAAGAGTGCATTTCTTTAAGTATTTCCCTCCTAAATATTCTGCCGCTGATGTTATACTTTGCATTTCCGCATGAGCCGTTACATCGTTGAGTTGCTCTGTTAAATTATGACCTTTAGCAATAATCTGATTATTTGCGACAATTACCGCTCCAACAGGAACTTCATCTAAATCAAATGCACGTTTAGCTTCGTCCAAAGCTTTTCGCATAAAATAAGTATCGTCGAAGGGAGTAATCATGTCTAGTTCTTAGTTTTTGGATAAAAATATTGTCCTCAAAAGTAAATTTTATATGTGGATTAACAAACCATGAAGACTACCAAAACATTCCTTAGAAAATCTTTGTTGAATAACCCAATAATTTCATCATTTCTAAATGCGTAATTGTTAATTCTCTAATTCGTAATTGATTATTTCATCCCTTTCCACATCAATCTGGTCTATTTTCTCTTCGTTTTCGGTGTTTTCTTTTGTGTCTTCACTATCATAAATCAAATACATGAGCATTGATATAACGACTGAATAAATTAGAAAACGAACAATCATTTTCCTATTTCTAGAAAAGTTTTGATGCTTTTTAAAGTCGAATTCAGGAGTTTTCATCACTTTTATGGTAATTTTTAGTAACCTTACGTCAAAATTAACGTATTTCTTTATTATACACTACAAAGCTATAATTATGAGTTTAAAAAACTGTCCTAGTTGTCAGGAAGAATTTGAAGGAAGAAGGAACAAGAAATTTTGTTCAGTCGCTTGTAAAAATCAATTTCACAACGAAGAATACCGTAACGCTAACCACACAGTTATTAATTTGAATAAAACGCTTCAAAAGAACCGCGTAATTTTAAAAGACCTTTTTAAAGTCTACAGAAGTTCAGCGATTCCACTAACAATTCTTGAAGCGCATGGTTTTAATTCACGTTTTCACACCCATTTGTTTAATGCTCCATCAGGAGATAGATATACAATGGTTTATGAAGTTGGATATAAGACGTCTTTTGACAATCAAATTCATATTGTAGAAATGGAAGATGTTGAGTAAAATAAGGTAGTTTACTCGATTCAAATTCTTATTTTAGCGACTTTATATCTAACTTAAAATCAAATATGGATTC
The DNA here is from genome assembly GCF_004152935.1 of Brumimicrobium glaciale. Taxonomy (GTDB): domain Bacteria; phylum Bacteroidota; class Bacteroidia; order Flavobacteriales_D; family Crocinitomicaceae; genus Brumimicrobium; species Brumimicrobium glaciale. Next base: position 226,024 of record NZ_SETE01000003.1, on the reverse strand, counting down.
TAATAAGAAATACATTTTAGTTACTGGCGGAGCGGGTTATATTGGTTCACATACCGTTGTTGCATTAGTTGAAAAAGGATATACCCCTATCATTATCGACGATTTTAGAAATTCCAATAGAGATGTGATTTACCGTCTGGAAAAAATTACAAAAGAAGAAATCATTTTCTTTGATGCCGCATGTCAGGATGCTATGCGACTCAAAGGGATTTTTAGTCAGTTTCCAGTGTATGGAATTATTCATTTTGCTGCTGATAAAGCGGTGGGGGAATCTATGGAAGAACCATTAAAATACTTCAATAATAATTTCGGAAGTTTAATCAGTATGCTTGAATTAGCGAAAGAGTTTGAAATAAAACGATTCGTATTTTCTTCTAGCTGCACTGTTTATGGAGAACCAGAAAATATTCCTGTAAATGAGCAAAGTCCTGTTTCTTATAGTTCTCCTTATGGATTTACAAAGAAGGTTTGTGAAGAAATGATTCAACAATTTGTTGCAAGTTCTCCTTTTGTAAGATCAACTTTATTGCGTTATTTTAATCCGGTTGGAGCTCATGAAAGCGGAATTATTGGTGAAGAACCAGATGGGAAACCAAATAATTTACTGCCTTTTATCACGCAAACAGCAGCTGGCGTAAGGAAAGAATTAACTGTTTTTGGAGATGATTATGATACACCAGATGGAACGTGTATTCGTGATTATATTCATGTAGTTGATTTGGCTGAGGCACACGTTGCAGCTTTAGAAAACACAGATAATAGTGACGTTAATCCAATGGTTTATAATGTTGGAACAGGAACAGGAACTAGTGTTCTTGAAATGATTCAAACATTTGAAAACATTACAGGAATAAAATTGCCATATACAATCGGTCCGCGAAGAGATGGAGACATCAAGGAGATTTTTGCTAATACTGATAAAGTCAATAAGGAGTTGAACTGGAAGTCTAAAAAGACCATCACAGATGCTATTTCCTCCGCTTGGACTTTTGAAAAATACATCCGAGAATTAAGAAAAAATGAATGATAAGATTTAGTTTAATACTTGTACTTTTTATATATTCTTCTTCACTTTCTGCTCAATATGAGGTAGAAAATGAAGGATTGTATTCTAGATTTCGTCCTGGAATTGGATGGTTCTACAGTGGATTAAAACCTTTTGAAGAAGGGAAACTCCATAAATACGATCGCCTAATATTGGATGTAGTTTATAATGATTGGTATGGTGACAAAGATTATTTTGCAAGTCCACCAACTTCAATTGGCTTCAATGCTGCCTTAATGTTTGATGTCGTTTTGACCAAAGGAAACACAATGAGCTTTGGTTGGGGAGTTGGCTATAGTCATTACAGTAATAAAAGTAACTTACAATTTTTTAGAGATTTAGTGAATAAAACCACTTTAACTTCTGATTTCCCAGTGGGTTTAGAACCAAAAAGTTCAAAGTTTGGAGCTAATTACATCGAAATCCCGTTAGAATTAAGATTTAGAACCAAAGGACACAGTCATTTCAAGTTTATGATTGGAGGTAAAATCGGTTATCAATTAAACGCTTACTCAAAAGAAACTAATCGTGTTGATGGAAAAAACTACTCGACAAAACAATACAATTTCGCTGACTCCAATCCATTAAGGTATGGTGCAACAGTGAGAATTGGAATTCGTAATTGGGCAATTTATGGTGCATATTATTTCTCACCATTGTTTACTGATAGTGGAAGTGCTGATTTAACTCCTATTTCTATGGGGGTTAGTATTTCTTTGTTCTAGAGGGTTTTAAGCTGCAAGCAGTAGGCTGTGTGCGCGAATTATTTGCTTAAAGATTGGTATTTATTCTTCTCAAATTAGTCGTTTTTAACCGTTAACAGAATTTAGAGAATAGCCGTTTGTGATTTGTTAGAAATTTCCGTCATTCAGGGTTTTTTTTCTCTTGTTCAACTCAATGAAATCAACGGTTCATGAATATCCGTTTTTAATGGATAATGAAAATTCACCACTATCGGTTATGATTTTTAGCGGTTTTCTAGTGATATCATCCTCTGTATCTCTGTAGAATTTGGGTTTTAACGCTAGTCGTTTTTAACCGTTAGCAGAGATTAAAGAATAGTCGTTTGTTATTTGTCAGAAATTTCCGTCATTCAGGGGTTTTTTATCTCTTGATCAACTCAATGAAATCAACGGTTCTTGAATAGCCGTTTTTAACGGTTAATGAAAACTCACCACTATCGGTTATAATTTTTAGCGGTTTTCGAGTGATATTATCCTCTGTATCTCTGTAGAATTAGGGTTTGAGCGCTAGTCGTTTTTAACCGTTAGCAGAGATTAAAGAATAGCCGTTTGTGATTTGTTAGAAATTTCCGTCATTCAGGGGTTTTTTATCTCTTGATCAACTCAATGAAATCAACGGTTCTTGAATAGCCGTTTTTAACGGTTAATGAAAATTCACCACTATCGGTTATGATTTTTAGCGGTTTTCTAGTGATATCATCCTCTGTATCTCTGTGGAATTAAGGTTTTAACGCTAGTCGTTTTTAACCGTTAGCAGAAATTAGAGAATAGTCGTTTGTGATTTGTCAGAGATTTCCGTCATTCAAGGGTTTTTTATCTCTTGTTCAACTCAACGAAATCAACGGTTCATGAATAGCCGTTTTTAACGGTTAATGAAAATTCACCACTATCGGTTATGATTTTTAGCGGTTTTCTAGTGATATCATCCTCTGTATCTCTGTGGAATTAAGGTTTTAACGCTAGTCGTTTTTAACCGTTAGTGAAAGCGTGAGAATAAGAGCTTCTGAATTGTCAGAGATTTTAGTAGTTCAAGGATTCTTTATCACCTCTTCAACTTAGTAAACTCAAGAGTTCATGAATAGCCGTTTTTAACGATTAAAAAAGCTTCCTACCAAAAAAAAACACCCCGCAGAACTGAATCCACGAGGTGTTTTAAATGTTATGGTATGTTGTGGTTTGCCTTGTATGTTTGCTCTAGAGCATGCCTACATATGCACAAACCAACATATTTCTATACCTATTTCCTAAAACTTCAACACTTCATTGAAAGTAGCACTTGGACGCATAACTTTGTTAATGTTCGCTTCTGGTGCGTTATAATAACCTCCAATTGGTGCTGGACTTCCTTGAACTGCGTTCAATTCTTTAACGATTTTATCTTCGTTTACAGCCAATTTCGCTGCGATTGGTTCAAATTTCGCTTTCAATTCAGCATCTTCTGATTGATTCGCTAATTCTTGTGCCCAATACATTGCCAAGTAGAAGTGACTTCCTCTGTTGTCCAATTCATTCACTTTACGTGAAGGAGATTTTCCTGACATTAACAATTTCACAGTTGCGTCATCTAAACAAGTCGCTAAAACTTTCGCTTTTGGATTGTCAGTAAATTCAGAATAATGCTCTAAAGAAACAGCCAATGCTAAGAATTCACCTAATGAATCCCAACGTAAATGGTTTTCTTCTAGTAATTGTTCAACGTGTTTCGGTGCAGATCCTCCAGCTCCAGTTTCGAAAAGACCACCTCCGTTCATTAATGGAACGATAGATAACATTTTCGCACTTGTTCCAACTTCTAAAATTGGGAATAAGTCTGTTAAATAGTCACGCAATACGTTTCCTGTTACAGAAATTGTGTCTTTTCCTTCTTTAACGCGTTTCAATGAGAACATTGTAGCGTCAAATGGCGACATGATTTGAATAGCTAATTTTGATGTGTCGTAATCTTTCAAATACAAGTTTACTTTCTTGATTAACTCGCGGTCATGCGCACGGTTTTCATCCAACCAAAATACTGCTGGAAGTCCACTTGCTTTTGCACGATTAATAGCCAATTTTACCCAATCCTTAATTGGTTCGTCTTTGGCTTGACACATTCTCCAAATATCTCCTTCTTCAACCGTGTGCTCTAACAAAACTTTGTCGTTTGCATCGATTACACGAACTGTTCCGTTTGAAGGGATTTCGAATGTTTTATCGTGAGAACCATATTCTTCCGCTTTTTGTGCCATTAAACCAATGTTTGAAACACTTCCCATTTTTGCTGGGTCAAAAGCTCCATGCTCGATACAGAAATCGATTGTTGCTTGGTAAATACTAGCATAAGAACTGTCTGGAATAACCGCTTTTGTATCTTGCGGATTTCCGTCTTTGTTCCACATTTGTCCTGATGTACGAATCATTGCTGGCATTGAAGCATCAATAATTACGTCACTAGGAACGTGTAAATTTGTAATTCCTTTGTCAGAATTTACCATTGCGATAGCTGGACCGTTCTCCATTGCTGCATTCAAATCTTTTTGAATATCTGCTTTTTCGTAATCTGGTAAATCTTCGATTCTACTCAATAAATCTCCTAAACCGTTGGTAACATCTACACCAATTTTTTCAAATGTTGCCGCATGTTTATCAAAAACAGGCTTGAAGAAAGTACGCACTGCATGACCAAAAATGATAGGGTCTGAAACCTTCATCATTGTTGCTTTCATGTGCAATGAGAACAGAACTCCCTTAGCTTTTGCGTCTTTAATTTGTTCATCTAAGAATTTAATCAAAGCTTTTTTACTCATTATGGTAGCGTCAATCACTTCCCCTTTAAGTAAATCTAAATTGTCTTTTAAAACCGTTTTGCTTCCGTTTGCATCTAGTTCGATACGCACTTTTGTAGCATCATTTAAAGTTACAGATTTCTCGTTAGACATGAAGTCACCTTCCGTCATTGTAGAAACATGTGTTTTAGAATCTGAACTCCAAGCACCCATTCTGTGTGGATTCTGCTTAGCAAATTCCTTCACTGCTCTTGGTGCACGTCTGTCTGAGTTACCTTCACGTAAAACAGGATTCACCGCACTACCTTTTGCCGTATCGTATTTGGCCTTAATCGCTTTTTCGTCGTCGTTTTTAGGCTCCTCAGGATAATCTGGTAAAGGATATCCGTGAGATTGTAATTCGCTAATTGCTTTCTTGATTTGCGTTACAGAAGCTGAAACGTTTGGTAATTTGATAATATTTGCCTCAGGCCTTTTTACCAATTCCCCAAGCTCCGCCAAATCATCAGCTACTTGCTGTTCTTTTGTTAATAATTCTGGGAATTTAGAAAGGATTCTTCCCGCTAAGGAAATATCTCTTGTTTCAAATTCAATTCCAGCCTGACTTCCAAATGCACGAATTACCGGCAATAAAGAATGTGTAGCCAACATTGGAGCTTCATCCGTCAGCGTGTAAATGATGTTTGATTTAATCGGTGCCATACCTTATTTTGTTTTGTGAGCAAACGCTCGATTATCGTATTTTTTCCAGTTGCAAAGGTAGGAAATAATTATTAATGGTTAATTGTCAATGTTTAATTGTTAACGCCATTAGCGCTAGTCGGGAATACACTTATTGGATAGTTATTTATCCGCCATTAGTTGGCATGCGTACCGACGTTTCCCTAAAGAGCCAACCACAATTTCGACGAAGTAGAAATTCAATACAAACCCGCGTTAACAATTAATAATTAAACATTAATAATTATTAGCTGTTATATCAAGTGAAAAGTCGCTTCATAACCCTCTCCAATTTCACATTGAGATAAGCTATTCATTGCATAATCTGTAAGTTGAAGCACACGAGAATATCCACCTGTCGTTTGGGCATCGCGCATTAAAACAATCAATTGTCCAGAAGGCGTGAGTTGAACTGTTCCAGGCTGAACGGGTGCTGTAATAATTTCTGGGGCGCTGATTTCGGGTGTATTTCCCATTTGAATAGCCATTCTGTTACTACTTGGATCTACAAAGTATTTTTGATTCAATAGCTTTTCTTTTTGCTCCTTGCTTAATAAATTGAAATCTGGTCCTGGATAAACATCCATTTTTGTTCTGCAAAATTTATCGTGAACAGGAATCACTCGTGCATTGAAATTTGTGTCTTTAAATTTCGTCTTTACATAAACTAAATGCATTCCTTTAAACAACTTTGCTTGAGGAAGTAAAATTGGATGAAAACTAGAACTATTGAGTATTTTTTCGGTCGAAAACCCTCCTAATATGCCCAAATACCCATAATTTCCTTTAAAAACATGTCCAATTTCTAAAGTACTTTCTGCTGGAACATAAATTGGTGAGGCATGAGAAATTATTTTCCCATTCAATTTACAATGGAATTCTGCACCAGTTAATACAATAAAAGTTTCTGCATAGAAATACAATGTTGGTCCATTAATAGTAAACTCGATTACAGGCGCCAATTCCTCATGCTGCAATAAATGATTGGCCAAAATATAAGCGTGTTGATCCATCGCTCCACTTACAGGAACACCTTGTTCGCGGTAACTTAGTCGACCTGCATCTTGAATGGTGCTGTGTATTCCCGGATGTATAACTTCAATCATTTGTAAGTCTTTTTTTGAATGGAATAACTTCCAGATTTTACTTCTTCTTCTATATTTTTATAGGTAGCATAATCAATAGATTCAAAACGAATATGATCTCCAGCTTTAAACAAAGATGGATTTTCAATTTCAGTATTAAAAAAGTTCAAAGGACTTCTGCCAATAATATTCCAACCTCCTGGCGATTCACTGGAATAAATTCCTGTTTGTGTTCCAGCAATTCCTACTGAACCAGAACTAACCTTAACTCTTGGGCTGGCTTTTCTAGGGTGAGATATTTTCTTGCTCATTCCACCTAAGTATGGAAAGCCAGGTAAAAAACCGATAAAATAAACGGGATAAATAGGCTTAGTGTGAATTTTTATAATTTTTGAAACGCTTATGTTCTTACTTTGAGCAATTTCATCAATATCTAGTGCGAAAGGAGCTTCGTAACAAACGGGTACAGTATATAGGGTAGAACTTTCTTTAAATTCCTCTAGAAGATTCGCCTCATTAAATTTTCTCACAAATAATTCAATAGCGATGTCAACAGAAACATCTGGTTTCAAGTAAAATGCACTTTCATGATAGGCAATTGTAAATCCATCTATAATTTCTGAAAATGAATTAGATAAAAAATGAGTGTATTGTGTTAAAGCCTTATGAATTTTATGATCAATTTTTTCAGGATAGCGCAAGAGAATCCCATGGTCTCCAAATTGTGAAATTGTGGGTTTCTTCTTCATGGCTTCAATTTTTCTAGTTTAAATTTAATGTATTTTAAAATTTTTACCGCATTCGGATGGTCTCCATGAATACAAAATGTATCTGCTTTTATGTCCATCACCTCTCCCGAAATTACATTAATTTTATTTAAATACAATATTGAATAAAGTTGTTCCCAAACTTCTTCGGGATTTTCGATAAGTGCATTTGGATGTTTTCGACTCACCAAACGCAAGTCTATAGTGTATCGTCGATCAATAAAAGCTTCGTTATGAATTATATGATTTTTCTTTCCTAATTGGTCTAAAAATTCATTTTTCATGGTGTAAATAGATGTTTTCAGGCCTAAATCATCCAAAACGTTTAAAAATAGCTCGGCTTTATTTCTGTCATTTATCACATCATGATACAAAGCGCCATGAGGTTTTATATGATGAACATCAACATTGTTTTTTACTGCGATTTCATAAAAAGTAGACAATTGATGAGTTAAGCTTTCCTTTAAATCTTCATCACTAATTTTAGGTCGAATTCTTCCAAAGTTTTCTAAGTCTGGATAGGAGGGATGTGCACCAATTTTAACATTGTGCTTTTTCGCTAATGAAATGGCCCTTTGCATCGAATCAATATCTCCAACGTGTCCACCAGTTGCAATATTACATGAACTCAAATAAGGCATGATCTCTTCGTCTTGTCCAGCCATTTCTCCTAAATCCGCGTTTATATTGATTTGCATGGCAAAAAGATAGTGATTAATTATTAAAGTTTAAGGTTTAATGATTAACGGGGTTTGCGCTGGATACCAATTTCAACGCTCGTTAAACATTAAGAATTAACCATTAAACATTATTTTTTAAGGTTGAATGATTAACGTGTGTTTGCGCTGGACAGACTTTTTTCATGATTAGTTAGTTGTTTAAGGTGTTGTGACTATTGTGGTTTGCGTTTTACTTCTTTGTGGAAAAGACAGCCTCAATTTCTACGCATTAGCGACACAATATCAATTCGTTAAAGAACTTCTCCGACCCATGGAGGATTAATAACCAGCCATTAACCATTAGTTTTTAATGATAAAGGCTGTTTTTTCTGGAGCGTTTACTGGAAGAAATAACCTTAGTTTCTATGTGTTATTGAGTTATTATCAATCTGTTAGATATTGGGAATTAAATATTAAATCAATCCTTAAAAATTAATAATTAAGTCTACAAGTTCCTCTTTCTCGAAAGCGCCAAAATAATTGTTCACATCAACATCTTTCAATGCTTTTTCAATTGAGGGCTTATCATAAGGAATTCCAATCAATAATTTCTCTAATTCCTCAACAGAATCTCTCCCAAAGAAATCTCCGAAAATATTAACCTCTTTGATCAAGCCTTTTTCAACGAAAATTCGGACATCAATTTCTCCTACCGAAAAGCGCTTATTATTCTGGATATTGAACTTTGGAGCTCTGCCGTAATTCCATTTCCAAGTATCGTATTTTTCTTCTTTGAGTTTGTGAACCGCTTTCCACTCTTCATCTGTAAGGCGATAAGTTTCAAAATCTTCTGATTCTGAAAATAATCCTTTGAGTAATAAAGCTCTGAATTCTTCAATTGACAGTGGTTCTTTTAGAAACTCACTGATGTTAGCCACACGACTTCGCACCGATTTATGTCCTTTGGATTCTAACTTACTTGGCTTCACATTCAATGCATTCGCTACTTCTCCAAGATCGGTATTGTACAATAATGTTCCGTGGCTAATCATTCTTTTTCCTGTAGAAAATTGAGCTGTTCCAGAAATTTTCTTTTCTCCAACCAAAATATCATTTCGACCTTTAAGTTCTGCATCCAATCCTAAATCGTTCAACACCTTAATAACAGGTTCGGTGAATTTTTTAAAATTGTGCATTTGCGTAATATCATGATTGGTGATAAAACTAAAATTCAAGTTCCCAAAATCATGATAAACTGCACCACCTCCGCTTACTCTTCTCACAACATGGATATTATTGTTGTCGATATAATCTTGATTGACCTCTTCAATTGTGATTTGATTTTTCCCAATTATAATTGAAGGTTCGTTGATGTAAAACAATAAATAATCGTTTTCTGCACTAAAATTTCGAACGATATATTCTTCTAACGCAAGATTTAAATGAGGATCTGTGATGCCTTGGTTTTCTACAAAAATCATAATTCAGTATTTAGTAGGGAGTCTTGAGGCTTTTAGTTCGTCCCAAAGTTCGCTATTTTGTATGTTTATAAAAGTAAGAAATTAGATTAAGAAAGAAGTGGATTTCTCTCCCTACTCAATACTCCTTACTGTGAGGCTTTGGTTATTTTAGTTCACCTAAAATTGCCAAAGCCTCACTCACGTGCTGATCAAATTTCAATTGTGAATTAAAAACACCTTTCACAACACCTTTTTTATCAATCACGTAGGTCACTCTACCAGGAATCAATCCTAATAAATTCGTTGGTACACCAAATGCCTTTCTTACTTGCTTATCAGAATCGGCCAATAAAGTAAACGGTAATTTGTGTTTCTCAGCGAATTTCTTGTGACTTTTTTCATCATCACTTGAAATACCAATCACTTTAGCACCAGCAGAAATAAAATCTTCATAAGCATCCCTAAAAGAACAGGCTTGCTTAGTACAGCCAGCAGTTTCATCTTTTGGATAAAAATAAATCACTAAATTATCTTTCCCGATAGCATCTTCAATGTTGAATGCTTTTCCGTCTTGGTTCTTCAATGTGAACAATGGACATTTATCTCCTGCTTCTATAGATTTCATTTTTTTTCTTTTAATTGATATTGGTGAACTGTTATCCGAAAGTTGTCGCATGTTTAAAGCGAACGATGTCAAATTTTGGATGAGCGTTTCTCTTATAAATTTAACAAAATTGGAACTGATTTGTTTGAACAAACTAATGATGGATCAAGTCAGAAGATTAAAAGGACACAATTATAATAATAAGGTTGAACCATTCCGACCTCTCCCTTTTTTCTTCTTTGCGAATCTCTGCTCCTCTGCGAATCTCTGCGTTATTCTTCTTCTTACTCTTATTTACCTCAAAGCCCTCAGTTTCTCCCTGATCCCTTCCAATCTCCCAATCAATTCTTCTTTATTCAATTCTGGCTGGGTAAGGATTACTTCTCCACTTTTCAATGCTTTTTTAGCACCTTCAAGTGTATGTCCATCAACTTTAACCAATTGATAAATATTCTGAAGTTCTAAGACACTTTTTGGAGAGAACAAGCGATTTCCTTTGTTGTTTTTCTTAGGTTTAATTGATGGAAATTCTTTTTCCCAGAAACGTATCAATGAAGTGTTTACATCAAACATTTCAGCCACTTCACCAATGGAATAATACAATTTCGTTAATTCAGACGCTTTAATCATAGCTTAAGATAGTTCAGGCTAAATTAATGAAAATAAAGCAATCTAATGAGAAAGTTTAGTTAGTAATCTACAACTTTAGATAAATAATTTTACAATTGCGTTCGCATGAAGATTCGGAAACTGATATTCCAAAAGCTATACTACGGTAATTGATAATTCGTAATTAACAATTCGTAATTAATCTAGTCCATCGACTTCATCGCATTCTTAGAAATCTCAACGATTTTCTCATACTGCTCTGGTGTTAAATCAGAGTGGAAATAATCGATAGGACTTACTTTATGTCCATCTTTTTCAACTTCATAATGCAAGTGAGACCCAGTAGATTTACCAGTACTTCCAACCAATCCAATAAGGTCACCACGCTTTACAGCATCACCTTCCTTCACTAGAAAAGAACTTAAATGCGCATAACGCGTTTTGTATCCAAATCCATGATTGATCACGATTTCCTTACCATAACCCCAGCTGTTAACGCGGGTTTCTTCAACCACACCTTTTCCTGTTGCATAAACATCTGTTCCTACGGGCGCAGAGAAATCAACACCCCAATGCATTTTACGTGTTCCATAAACGGGGTCAATTCTCCAGCCATAACCAGATGCCATTTTCTTTAATTCTTTATTGTTAACTGGTTGAATCGCTGGTAAAGACGCTAATCTACTTTCGCGTTCTTTTGCCAATGAAACCAATTCTTTGAAGGATAAACTTTGTGCGTGTAATTTTCTTTCTACCTCATCTAATTTAGAAATGGATTCGATGAGCAGTTCACTGTTTGACATTTTCTTGTATGAATTGTAGGCATCACTCCCTCCAACTCCCATCAATCTCAATTCTTCAGGAAATTCACTTGCTCCCAAAGCAGTTCTGTATAATTCTTCGTCACGTTTTTTAATTACTTCCGTAACGCGATCAACTAATTCTAATCTTTTTTGAACGTTTTCAAATTCTCCTTTTAATTCAAGGATTTCTTTTTGAAGTGCTTTTTCTTTTGGAGAATCTATTCTGTAAGCAATGAAGAAAGCAAATATTAAACTCAAAACGATTGTTGGAGCAATAAATATAAACCCACGTAGGACACGTTCCCCTATTGATCGCTTAACTTTTTCGTAAGAAAGCGTTTTTTGATTGTACCTGAACTTTGTCTTTGACATTATTTAACTTGTAAAACATCGCAAAATTATGTAAATAATCTAACTTTGCAAAATCGTTAACTTTGATTAACACATTTAAGACCATAATTTTTTAAAGGAATCCCAATGATACTCGAAGAAATCAGAAATAAATTCCTCTCTTTTTTTGAAGAGAAAGGACACACAATTGTGCCTTCCGCACCGATGGTAATAAAAGATGATCCGACCTTGATGTTTACGAACGCAGGTATGGTTCCATTTAAAGAATTTTTCTTGGGAAATGCCATTGCCAAGGACAAACGTGTGACTGATACTCAAAAATGTTTGCGTGTTTCAGGAAAGCACAATGACTTGGATGAAGTGGGTGTCGATACTTATCACCACACCATGTTCGAAATGCTAGGAAACTGGTCTTTCGGAGATTATTTCAAAGAAGAATCTATTGCTTGGGCTTGGGAATTACTGACAGAAGTCTACGGAATTGACAAGAACAATCTTTACGTTACCATCTTTGAAGGAGACGAAAAAGACGGTGTTCCAAGAGATACTGAATCTTATGATTTCTGGAAAAAATGGATTGCTGAGGATAGAATTATTGAAGCAAATAAAGACGATAACTTCTGGGAAATGGGCGAAATGGGACCTTGTGGACCTTGTTCTGAAATTCACGTAGATATTCGTTCCGATGAAGAAAAGAAAAAAGTTGATGGTAAAACATTGGTGAATAAAGATCATCCTCAAGTAATTGAAGTATGGAATTTAGTATTTATTCAATTCAATAGAAAAGCAGATGCTAGTTTAGAGAAATTACCAGAGACGCACATTGATACTGGAATGGGATTAGAGCGTTTAGCTATGGTTCTGCAAGGAGTTCAATCGAATTATGATATTGATTTATTTCAAAAATTGATTGGGCAAATCGTGAAACAGTCTGGTTTTGAATACGGAAAAACCGAAACAACAGACATCGCTTTACGCGTAATTGCAGATCACGTGCGGGCGATTGCATTCTCTATTTCTGATGGACAATTGCCGTCAAATACTGGAGCTGGATATGTAATTCGTCGTATTTTGAGAAGAGCTGTGCGTTACGGATATCAAACTTTGAAAATGAATGAACCATTCTTGGCTCCTTTAAGTAAAGTTTTAATTCAAGAAATGGGTGAAGCTTTCCCAGAATTGGTTGACAATAAAACATTGATTGAAAATGTAATTCGTGAAGAAGAATTGAGTTTTTTCAAGACTTTAGAACAAGGAATTAAACGCATTGAAATAATCTTAGAAAATCAAAAAGCTGAAGGGATCAAACAAATTCCTGGAGAACAAGTTTTTGAATTGTATGACACTTTCGGATTCCCTTATGATTTAACAGAATTGATGGCTAGAGAAGCTGGAATGACATTAGATCAAGCAGGATTTGATAAAGCTTTAAAAGTTCAGAAAGACCGTTCTCGTTCGGCGACTTCTCTAAAAACTGATGATTGGACAGAAGTTCAAAAAGACGATAAAGAAGAGTTTATTGGGTACGACCATTTGGAAGCGGATGTGAAAATTACGCGTTACAGAAAAGTAGAACAAAACAAGAAAACTTTTTATCAATTGGTATTTAACTTGACTCCATTTTATCCGGAAGGAGGTGGACAAGTTGGAGATAAAGGACACATTGAATTTGATGGAGAAAAGATTTCAGTTTTCGACACTAAAAAAGAAAACAATCTGATCGTTCATTTAGTAAAAGGCTTACCAAAAAATCCAAGCGCGACATTTAAAGCAGTTGTGAATTCTGGAAATAGAGCACTTTCAGCAGCAAATCACAGTGCTACTCACCTTTTGCATCATGCATTGCGCACTGTTTTAGGAGATCACGTAGTTCAAAAAGGTTCTTTGGTGAATCCAGAATATTTACGTTTTGACTTCTCACACTTTTCAAGAGTTTCAGAGGAGGAATTGATTCAAATTGAGCAAATCGTAAATGATTTAATTCGTCAGAACGCGCCATTAAATGAAATGCGTGACACACCAATAAAAGAAGCACAAGAGCTTGGAGCGACTATGTTATTTGGTGAAAAATATGGCGATACAGTTCGTGTAATTCAATTTGGTGATTCCATGGAATTATGTGGAGGAACTCACGTTCAAGGAACAGGAAATATTGGATGGTTTAAAATCATTTCTGAAGGTTCTGTTGCATCTGGAATTAGAAGAATTGAAGCGATTTCAAGTCAAACTGCGGAGCAATACATCAATAATAAATTGGAGCAATTGAGTAATGTGAATGCATTATTTAAGAACACAAAGAACGTTGTTCAATCGGTGGAAGAGATCTTGGAAAGCAATAACCGCATGCAAAAGCAATTAGAAAAAATTGAAAAAGAGCGTGCAAAAGACATTAAAGCAGATTTAAAGAAAAGCATCGTTGAGAAAGACGGAATGAATTTCATAGAAGCAATTGTTCCATTGGATGGTGGAGCGATTAAAGATGTGCTGTTCCAATTAAAAGGAGAAGTTGCGAACTTATTTGCTGTAATTGGTGGGGAAAGTGACGGAAAATGCACTTTGACTGTCATTATTGATGAAGCATTAGTGAAAGCCAAAGATTTACATGCCGGAAATATTATTCGTTCAGCAGCGAAACATATCCAAGGTGGAGGTGGTGGACAACCATTCTTTGCAACTGCGGGTGGAAAGAAGCCGGAGGGACTGAAAGATGCTATTGCGGAAGTGAAAGCGTTGATTTAAGGATTAGAAGAATTACGCGGAGATTCGCAAAGGTGCAGAGATTCGCAAAGAAAGAAAAGAATTACGCAGCGTTACTGTGAGTTTTCGCAAAGAAGGCACAGAGAAAGAAAGTTAAAGAGATTCCTCAGTCGTTTCACTTCATCCGGAAGGACAGGTTAGGAGGTGGGGTATCAAAAAAGAGGAGGAAGACATTGAAGCTATGCTTCAATGTCTTCCTCCTCTTTTTTGACTTTAAAACTATGTAACTTGTCATCCCGAAAAGCATTTAAAATCTTCGATTTTGATGATTGAGGGATCTCTTTTTAAAACTATAAATTTATATTTTACAAACGTTCTCCTTTTTTCTTTGCTAAACTCTGCGCTACCTTACCTTCATAACTCCTCTACCTTTGCGAGCCTCTGCGAAAACTTTGCGTAACTCCGCGTCACCTTTTCACCTTACTTTAGGAACTCAACTTCATGCAACTGCAAGCCCGAAGCCGGAGCATTATAAGACAATTTAACTCGATTCTCTCCGTCAAGCGTCTCCAAAAACTCTTCCCAAGTCTTTTCATGCTGACCTAGTTCGAAGAGCATTCCCATCATTAATCTTATTTGATTTCTCTTAAACCCTATTCCTCGGACTTTTACTACGAAACTTTTCTCTGGGAAAAATGATGCTGTGAGTTCTGTATTTTCTATGAGTTCGCAAGAAAGTACTTCACCAATTGTTTTTGTTTCAGGATTAGGTCGAAACGTATAGGAATAGAAATCTCGTTTACCCACAAATAACACTGCTGCTTTTTGCATTATTTCTATATCTAAATCACTTAAGATATTACACATAAAAGCCGCACAATACGGATGGAACTTTTCTCCGTAAGCGAAATAATAATGATATTCCTTTACTTTTTCTGATTGAATAATATTGAATTCTGCATTCGTTGGTTCAACGGAAAGCGCTTTTACATCGGCAGGCAAATTGTTATTAAAATCCTTTAAAAAAAAATCTAAATCCTCAATTTTTTGATCAGTAAAAACCTCAATAAATGTATGATTAACGGAAACTTTTGCATCTGTTCTTCCGGAAGCTAAAACTTTGCTTGCTGTGTCTGGCAGCACCCAATTAAGGGTTTTAGTGATCATTTCTTGTACTGTGATTACGTTGGGTTGTTTTTGCCAACCATGATAACGAAATCCCAAGTATTGAATTTCCATTAAATAATAAAACCTTGTTCTCATATCAATAATGCAATTCTGTGTGATACCAATTTCTGAAAATGGGTTTGAAGATATAAAAAAAGCAGTCCTTTTCGGGAACTGCTCTTTATAAATTAAATATTTTAGTGAGAATTAATTACTCTCTTCTTTTCGTATTGGTTCAGCTTTTTTCAATTTTTCGCTTTTTACAGGCTCAATGTTTCTTGCTTTTTTCTTTACAACTTTTGGCTCAGTAACCTCTTTAGTTTCAGCTTGAGGTTTCGCAATAAGTTCTTCGTTTGAAGATCGTGCTTTCTTTAACTTAACCGTCTCTTCTTTCATAGGTTCTGCTTTCACAGTTCTAGACAATTCTCGTTTTTTTTCTTGAGCAAAAGATGGAGCAGCTAACAATAATGCAAAAGCTCCTAATAATATCATTGATTTTTTCATCGTCTTATTTTTTAAGTAAATATAGAATTTTTTTAAACTAATTTCAAATAATCAATTTCCGTTCCATAAATGGTTTGGTTCCTTTTATAAAAGCCTAAAAATCATCTTCATTAAGCGTAAACTCATCCATTCCACCATACAAATCGTCATTATTATCATTTTCCTCATTGAAATCATCATCCGATGAAGCGGTGGTATTTTTACTTGATCTTAGAATATTAGTTCTGGCAATATTTAATCGAATTTCAGTTTTGATTGTTCCATCTTCTTGTTGAAATGCTTTAGCATAAGGTGTCCCAACGATTTCGACTAAAGCTCCACTTTTTAGAAAATCTAGAATTCTCATATTAGAGCCTTCTTTCTTCCAGATGGTGCAATTCACCCAAGTAGTTTTTGTGCGCGATTCTCCAGTTCTTTTGTCCCTCCAATTTTTATTATGAGCTACTGGAAAGTTAATTGCAACCACTCCTCTGTCCATTTTTCTAACTGTTGCGTCTTTACCTAAATTACCTATTAATCTTGTCTCAAATACCGTTGCCATGTTTGTGTTTTTCTTTTTGAATTTTTATAAGTCTGAGTTGTTTTTAAAATCTAAATATAGTTAATCAGGGAGGAATTGACAAATGATAGTTTTTAAATGAAAAATGAAAGTTTTTAAATGAAAAGTGAAAAATGATAAATGAAAAATGGAAAACTGTGCTAATCACAAATCTTTAATTTTTCGATCCGATATCCATCGGATGAAGGATCTCTTATGTATTACCAATTGTTCAGTTTGTAAATGTTTTGGGGTAAAGAAGAGGATAAGCATTTTTAATTATTTTTTCACTTTAAAAATCTGATTTGTTTTTAAAATCTAATTATAGTCAAACTAAAGTGAATTGGAAAATGATAATTTTAAATGAAAAGTGAAAAATTACGTTGACCACGCATTTTTCATTTTTAATTATTCATTTTTAATTATTTGTTCTTTGTTCTTTTTCCAAAAATTCATCAAAGCCGAAATACCTAAGAAAAAAGCAATATAAGTTACTCCTTGTTGCGTTTCGATGGTGTCTTCGGATAAGAATGAACCAATTGCTATTAAAGTAAAACATATACCAATAAGGTTGTTTAGCTTGATATTTCTCCATAAAAACCAAAGCCAAAATCCGGTAAAGACAACAAATCCAAAGATTCCAAAGCTGATCCAAAAAGTCATGAATTGATTGTGTGCTCGGTTCCAATGTACTTCATCCAATTGCGAGTTAGACAGAATGTAAGCTTGATTAAATTCTTCTTGTAAATCGCCAGTTCCAACTCCAATTAACCAATTGTTTTTGATGATTAATTTCCCTGTTTTCCAATGTTCAAACCTTTGTAATAATGAATTTCCGTCGGGATCTCCACCTATTGAATAATGAAAAACTTCATTTCTTAATCCTGCTAATCTAGATTCAAAAGTGCCGTAAGTATGGCGAATCGATGACATACTTTGTTCTACATTCTTGATGTCTTGATCCGACATAGATGCCATTCCTGCTTTGTCTTTGGTTAGTCCTTTTGACGTCATGTAGCGGAGTAAAATTCCTTTTAAATCATATCCGGTATCTAACTTTTCGCGAAAATCTATTTCTGAACGCTTATTCCATGCTTTTTCTAATTCATTTCCAGCAATTAAAGATAAAACATGATGTCCATTTTCAAACCACAAAGAAGTTGTATCGTTAAAATATTTTTCTCCATTTTCACTATATTCCGGAAGGTTTTTAAACGCTGCGAAAGGTTCATCAGGAACTAAATAATCATACAATTTGAATACTCCAATTCCTAAAATACTTAGAAAGCAAACGGCAGTAATCACTTTTATAGAATTGGATTTAACTGTTTTGATAAAATAAATAAAGCAACCCAAGAGAAGAAATAAAAGCGCTACGTAACCACTAAAAACCTGACTTGTAATAGTGTAGTAGGAAAACCAAGAAATTAGAATCACATAAATAATCCACATTTTCCTGTTTTGTAAAAGCAAATAAATCGACAGTAATGTACCTGTTACAATGAGCAAACCATATCGGATATGTGAGCCGAAAAGAGAGAAATCTCTATAGTCTTCTGCTTCATTGCCCAACATGAACTTGATATTCACAAATGAGGTAATCAATAAAGCGATTAAGAAACCATAAAAAACGTAGTTTAAAAACCGCTCTTTAATTGGATAAGCGATCAAAACGATTGGAATCGCTAAAAATGGAAGCTTGGTATTCAAATCTCGTAAGGCGTAGGACATATCTGTTGTGTACAGCAAGCCCAAAAGATGAAACGCTAAAACAAGGATTACAAACCAGAAAACGAAATTCTTTTTACATCTTTCCCAAGCTCCTTTAAAATCCGCATTAAGCAAAAAGTTTACCGCCAAAATCAGCGTCGCTAAAGACATCACAACTTTGCTCACTGGAATTCCAACAGCAAGAGCAAAAACGGCAAACATATTAATGTTGTCGTGTGTTTTAGGACCGAAGAAACGGTTAAGCATGCAGTTATTTTAAGGTTTTAAAAGTGACTCGTATTCTGACTTGTTATTTAACACTTCAATGGCTTTTTTTAGTGGCTGATCATCTTGAAAAGCGTTTAAAACTCGGCCTTCTTGATAGTAATAACGAGAAACAATTTCATTGGATAGTAATTCTTTAATTTGACTTTCGAATAAATCTAAATCATCTTCTTTTGAAGCGCTCACTACTTTTTGAAGTGCTTTAAATTCTCCATCAATTTTCTTGTCGTATCCTTCATGTTTTGCAGCTTCTAAAACTCTTTCCAAGTATTCTTGAGTTGCTGTTTTGTATTCAAATTCCTTTTTTAAAACATAGCCTTTGAAATCCTTGTATATTTTATCTGTAATTCTAAATTCTTTTGCTGGGGCAATTTCAGGATTATTCTGTGCGAATTCAGTTGCGAAATCAAAAACGATATTTTCAACCATTAAAACAGCCGTAATTCTTGCCAAATTTTCTTCTTCGATGCTAATATCTGGCTCTATTCCTCTACCGTCAATCACTTCTCTTCCATTTTTGGTATGGAAAATCTTAATTAATGAATCAGGAATCTCATCTACTTTTCCGTCATTCTTGTGATAATAATCCAATTTCTGAACACATCTTCCCGATGGCGTATAGTATTTAGCAATCGTTAATTTCATTTTTGCGCCATACTTCAAATCGATTGTTCTTTGCACCAATCCTTTCCCAAAAGTGGTGCTTCCAATTATAACTCCTCTGTCTAAATCTTGAAGCGATCCGGAAACAATTTCAGATGCTGAAGCTGAAAATCCATCTACTAAAACAACAATTGGAATTTCTAAATCTAGCGGATTATTTCTGGTTTTATAACTTCTGTTCTCATCTGAGATTCTTCCTTTCGTCTTTACAATTTCTTCATTTTGTGCAACGAAAAAGTTTACGATGTCAATAGATTCAATTAATAATCCACCTCCATTTCCACGTAAATCCAAAATGATTTTTTCCATTCCTTGACTACTCAAATCTTCAAAAGCACTTTTTACATTTTTGGAAGCTGTTTGGGTAAAAGAACTCAATTTGATATAGCCGATTTTTCCTTTATCATCCACCATTCCAAAATACGGAACATCTGGTACTTTAATTTCGTCACGATCTACTTTTATTTTTTTTACGCCTTGATTCGGACGTTCATATTCCAGCATAAAAGAAGAACCTTTCGATCCCTTTAAAGCATCTGAAACAACATCAGAAGCTACACTTTTCATAGTTCTTCCGTCGATTGATATAATTTTATCTCCCGCCTTTAAACCTGCTTTTTGAGCTGGCATATTTTCATACGGTTCAGCAATAAAAACATATTCGCCAGATTTTCTAATTAAAGCACCAATTCCACCGTATTGACCAGTTGTCATTAAACGATAATCTTCAATATTTGATTCGTGATAATAAACAGTGTAAGGATCCAATTCCTGCAACATTGCGTCAATTGCAGCTTTAGAAATCTCACCCGTTTTTGGTTCATCTACATAATATTTATCTAAATTCATGTAAATCAAATCAATAAGCTCAAGGTTTTTGATGACCTCAAAACCGTTTGATTGTGAAAAACTATTGTTATTTATTCCAAAAAGAAATAAAAAGACGATTCCATAAATATATCGCATATAAATTCTGATTTTAATCTTCTAATGTAATGAAAAAGGGCAAAATTAAGCCTTACTCTCCACTAAACGCAGAAAAAGCGCTTCTATTTTATTAATGATTCGTTGATAGGTCTCTTCTTCATTTGAAGTGTAGATCAAAAAGAGTGCTAATTGTGGTTCCTCAGCAGTCATTGATTGTTCAATAATGTGCTTTTTCTTGCGCACTGCCTCACGGATTAATCGCTTGATTCTATTGCGGTCTACGGCTCTTTTGAACTTTCGTTTAGGTACGGCAATTACAATTTGGAAACGGGTATTTGTTTTTAAATCTACAGCAAGATAACGCAATAAAAAAGGATAAACTTTTTCTTGTTTTCCGTCTTCAAAGATGGAAGTCATCACTTTTTTACTGCACAGTTTATATTCCTTACCGAAACTTTCGTCCATGGCGTAAAAGTAATTGTTTTTCGTTGATTTGTTAAAATGTAAATTTATTGATCTGTGAATTCGTTAATCTGTGAATTCGTTGATTTGGTGAATTCGTTTTGACGATAAAGACTTCGATGTTGCCTTCGACAGGCTAAGTCAACGGATTGCTCCTCGGTGACTGTCGAAGGCACTACATTCAAAGGTTTACTCTTAGAAAAATTATCAATTATCAATTACAACGCCTTATCAATCACTCCTTTCAAATCTGCTCGAGAATGAATCCCTGCTGAACGCCAATTGATTTCACCTTCTTTAAACAATAAAAATGTTGGAACTCCACGCACTTTATATTTCTGAGCAGCTGCTTGGTTCTTATCCACATTGATTTTAATCACACGGATTTTTTCTCCATACAAATTTTTGATTTCGTCAATAATTGGATTCATCGTTTGACAAGGTCCACACCAATCTGCATGGAAATCTACTAAAACAGGTGTTTTTCCTTTAATTATATCATTAAAACTACTCATGATCTTTTTTATTTACTCTTGTTCATTTATTTGTGTTTCCCGATTTTTCGGGACAGCCGTTGAACTCTCGTTGGTCTGTTGTTGGTGCTTTTCTATTGCTTTTGGATCATAACCAGTAAAGATGTTTATCCAAGCCAAACGACCCAATCGGAAACTTAATGGTGCAAAAATTATAAGCACAATTAAGATGTTTATCATATAAACCCAATACGGAGTTTCTTGATAAATTAAGTAGGTCAAAACAAATGTAGCTACTGATATCGCTACAGTAATTCCATAAGATGCATACATTGCACCGATGAAAAAGGCAGTTTCTCTTTCGTATTTGTGGCCACACTCACTGCAACGCTCATACATTTTGTCGAACTTCCTTAAATTGAATATAGTATTGTACTTAAATACTTTCCCTTTATGACAACTAGGACAGGTATTCGTTAACACACTTTTAACTCTACTTTCGTTCCAACCCATATTGCAAAGATACAAAGAAAAGCAGTGATAAAATAGTGACTTTTATCACAATTCAGGGTTGAAAACTGTGTTTCTACAACCAATTTTAGACATAAGTCATTCCTTACTTGTCTATTCTAAAAATATCATCGAACTTTGCACCTCAAAATATGGAAGACAAGAAAAACATACGTGCTTTATCAAAAGCAGAATTAAAGGCAGAATTCACTGAGTTAGGTGAGAAATCATTTCGTGCAACACAGGTTTATGAATGGTTGTGGCAAAAAAACGCTGCTTCATTCGATGAAATGACAAATTTGAGTGTAAAATTACGTGATCAGTTAAAAGACCAGTTTTTTATTGACCACATTTCTTTGGACGAACAACAGATTTCTAAAGACCGTACTATTAAATGTGCATTTAATGTTGGCGTAGGAAAAGTTGTTGAAGGAGTTTTGATTCCTAGTAAGACGAGAATGACCGCATGCATATCATCCCAAGTTGGTTGTAGTTTAGCCTGTGAGTTCTGCGCTACTGGAAAGTTGAAACTATTAAAGAATTTATCTGCTGGTGAAATTGTTGACCAAGTAGTCCATCTTAAAAATCTTGCTGAAGAAAAATACTCACAAAACTTAAGTAATATTGTTTATATGGGAATGGGCGAACCGCTTTTGAACTATAAAAATATGATGGACAGCATTGAAAAAATCACTTCTGAAGATGGTTTAGGAATGTCTCCAAAGCGAATCACTGTATCAACGGCAGGAATTGCTAAAATGATCAAGAAATTAGGTGATGATGAAGTGAAATTCAACCTTGCTGTTTCCTTGCACGCCGCTAATGATAAAAAGCGAGATAAAATTATGGCCATCAACGAGACAAATAATCTTGCGGCATTGGCAGAAGCTATAGGCTATTTTTATGGTAAAACAGGAACGCGTGTTACTTACGAATACATCATCTTTAAAGATTTTAATGATGAATTAGAAGACGCGCAAGAACTTGCTGAATTCTGTAAAATTGTTCCGTGTAAAGTGAATATTATTGAATACAACACCATTGATGATGGGATTTTCCAACAAGCTGATGCTAGTAAAGTAGATCGTTTTGCGGCTTTCCTAGAAGAAAAAAATATAATTGTGAATGTTCGCCGAAGCAGAGGTAAAGATATCGACGCGGCATGTGGACAATTGGCAAATAAAAATGAAGTTGTTACGGAGAGGATGATGAAATAGATTTTTTAATGTTTAATTATTAAGGTTTAACGAGCTTTGAAATTGGTGTACAGCACAAACCCCGTTAATAATTAAACCTTAAAATCAATGTTTAATTGTTTAAGGATAAATCCGCCATTGGTTGGGCAAGTTGGTTAACGCGATAAGGGTGGAAATATTTGTGATTATTTTCTCATCCTCGTTTTTGAACTATTCCCTCCAGCCATCGTCATCCTGAAGTAAATTTTCTTTTATAAATTTGCGAGGGATCTTATTTTTCTTTTTTCTAAATCCCGATAATTATGAATTAATTTTTTTCCGTAATTTCACATCTATAAACTTACAAATACACAAAACTCATTCAACGCAATGAAAATAAAGTTCTTAGTTGCCATTTCTTTAATTGTATTCAGTATTTCTTCTTATGCGGCAAATGTCGATACTTTGTATGTGCTGAAGGTAAATGTTACTTTCAACGGAACGAATTTTCAAAAAGGGGTAATCTCTGATAGCCTGAGTCCTGTTCAATTTGATAATGCGGTTTTAGATTTGACTGGTGGAAACACAAATACATTTTTACTGATCAACACAGATACCATTTCTTATGATTTTTATCTAAACACAAACTCATCTTTGACTTGGACAATAGGAGCTGAAGATACAATTACTGTAAATATTCCTGTTTTATCTTCGGGTACACATGCAATTTTGTCCTCGACAACCGAGGGAGAATTATTGGGAACCGCTTGTATTTTGAGAGTCGATTTACAAGGTGATTATCTTTACAGTTGGGATTTTTGGGAAATGAATACTGGTTTATCTCAAGATATTGCAGCGGCAAATGCAACAAGTATTCCTGCTAATTATAGGCCGGATGTATTTTCAATTAACGCAAATCCTTTGGCACCAATGGACACCAGCAACGCCATTATTTATGGAAATGTGGGTGATACGATTATTATTTCTGTACTCAATTCTGGGAATATGACCCATAATATTCACTTTCACGGTTATCATATTACAATAATCGGAGCTTCTATGCAAACCAATCGAATAGGTTGGTCAAAAGACAGTTTTCCAATTTATGAAGGCGAAACAATGACCTTACGACTTGTTCCAGACCAGCCGGGCACTTATCCAGTTCACAATCATAATTTGGTAGCCATAATATTCAATAATAATTATCCTTCGGGGATGATGACCATGTTAAAAATTAATCCATGATGAAGAAATATACATTAATAGTCACTTTTATATGCTGTATCTTTTCACTTTATGGACAAGTAAAAGAAGTTTCACTTGTTTCAAGAATGGATGGACAGAAAACACTCCTCGATGGTCAAGATATTATTTTTTGGGGCTATGGATACGATGATACACTATCGCAAAATGATAAAATATTTTTGCCTGGACCATTGCTAAGGTTTGATGTTGGCGATACTGTAATTATAAATTTGAAAAATGATTCTCCCGAAGATCATACCATTCACTGGCATGGTTTAGATGTTGATCAAGCCAATGACGGCGTGCCTCATACAAGTGCTCCAGTGAATGGAGGTGGAGCTGAATTTTCCTATACTTTTGTTTGTAAAGAACCTGGGTCGTTCATTTATCATTGCCATGTTTTAACAACTTTGCATTTGTCAATGGGAATGTATGGACTCTTCATTATTGATTCTGAAGTAGAAAATCAGATTTACAATAACGCAGGAAAATACACAAAAGACTACAATTATTTACTTTCTGAAATGAATACAAATTGGAATTTGAATCCTCTTTCACCTGGTCCATTTTATTTATACGAAGCAGATTATGGAATGGTAAATGGCTGGGCAGGTTCAGAAATTCAACTTAAAAATCAATCAATAATCGGAAATACAGCAGATTCAATTGGAATTCGTTTGGCAAATACCGGATATGGAAGAATAGAAACTGTTTTCCCAGAAAATCTCGAGGTGAAAGTTTTCGGAAGTGATGGTAGAGAAGTCAATAGTTTCTTCACAGATACCTTACAAATGTTCCCCGGTGAACGCTTCGGTGTTGTTGGTTATCCACAAAGTATTATAGACGATAGCATCACTGTAAATTATTACGATTTACGAAATGAAAACTTGTACTATACGAACTATATTCCAGTGAAAATCACAGATGTTGCCAATACGATAAATCAAGATCTAGAGAAGCTTGTTGTTTATCCAAACCCATTTAATGACCACTTAATAATTGATGAAGTAAAGAATAACGGAACTGCCATAATTTATGATCTCAACGGAAAACAAGTTTGGAAAGGTGAGTTGACTAAAGGACAAAACCAAATTCATCTGAATGTTGAAAAAGGAATTTATATTTTGAATTTTGCGGGGAAACAGAGTAAGGTAATTAAGAATTGATTTTATGTTAGTATTCTTGGTAAAGTTCTCCTTCTTTATCTCTCCGTCAGCTGACTGAGTTTGACATCACCTTTTATTTTTGTTTTAAAGTTACTAAAAGACTTCGTAAAAGATCCTTCGCAAAGCATAAAAACAAGTTTTTATTGCTTTACTTCAGGATGACATGTTGTTGGGTTTGTGGGTTTATGGGTTCAAAAAAAGGGGTAAAAATAGTGACGCAACGCGCCACTATTTTTACCCCTTTTTTTGACAATGTCCCTCCCTGTATCTGTCATCCTGAAAATCGAGAAAATCTATGGTTTTCCGATTGAAGGATCTTTTTTTTCTTATTTTGATGATTAGAGGTGAGGGTTTACATTCTTTCTAAATGTAAAAATTGAAAAGAAAACCCCCATTCCATAAAGTAGATAAAAGCCAACAGCATAAAGCCTATAGCCTACCGCATCTAAATCTTAACAAACCCAACCGTCGGAACTTGCCCTTCCCCTTCAAAAACAATACTATACCTTCCACTGCTCCAAGTACTCGTTTCAATCACAAATT
The DNA here is from genome assembly GCF_004152935.1 of Brumimicrobium glaciale. Classification (GTDB taxonomy): domain Bacteria; phylum Bacteroidota; class Bacteroidia; order Flavobacteriales_D; family Crocinitomicaceae; genus Brumimicrobium; species Brumimicrobium glaciale. The sequence continues at coordinate 200,348 of NZ_SETE01000003.1, read as the reverse complement.
CATTCAATCCTTTCTCTAACTCTTGCTTTTCAGTGATCATATAAATCAACTTCCCTCTATCATCATAAACACTTAAAGCAATCACACCTTTTTTCGGCATTACTACTTTTATTGTTAATTCATCTTTTACTGGATTTGGATAGGGAAATACGATTACCGTTTGATTATCCGTCATTGTTTTACAAACCTCGTTATTGCTGATTTCTTCTTCCATGAATTGCGCTGGTTGAATGATAATTCCTTCAATACATAAGAAATTCTGTAAAGTATCTTCCGCTGAAATCTTCGCACTTGGATTGGCTGAGAAAATATAAATTTCTTCTTCATCGGCTTGTAACATTCCAGACCAAGTTTCTTTGATGAATCCCGTGCTTGGACTATTTAAAACCAAATCTACTTCCGAGATTGGTGTACTCCCGATATTCTTCAATCGCACACCAATCGTTAAAAATCCGTTGATGTCTTGACTAAATAATTGAGAAATTTCTAAATCTGTACGTTGATCCATAACAGGTAACTTCACGCTTATACTGTCCAAACAATCCCATTCATTTTTCACTCTTAATTCAACCGTTTGTTCTGTTCCTATTTGACTTTCCTCAAATACAACACTGGTATCTGCTTGTTGAGTAGTAGCGAAATTCCCAAAAGACCATAAATATTCATTTTCACCTGAACTTGTACTTTCAAATGCAATCGGGTATTCAGCGATAAAAGCACTTGGAGTAAAAATGAAATCTGCATTTAAATAGGAATTGATCGTAACACTTGAGATTTTAGAATTCTCACATCCAAAACCAGAACTTACTTTTTGTTCTAAAGTATAAATTCCACTGTTTGCAAAATTCTTTGTGACATTAAATCCATTCAGAGGATTTTGATTGTTAAAGATCCATTCCACTTGCGCAACACTTCCATCGGGCACAAAAGAAGCATCTGTAAATGAAGTTTCAAGTCCAGCACAATCTTGATCGATAGTGCTTTCTACTTGAGGTATTGCATGAATTTTAATGTCCTTACTGATACTATTACTGCATCCATTATTTGCCGTTGTAATTAATTCCACTGTATATATACCATGCGAACTATAAGGTTTTTGTGGATTAGCTTGATTCGAATTTGTACCGTCACCAAAGCTCCATTGATTATTGCTAATTACTGAAGGAGTAGCCACTGTTGAAGTGTTTTGATAGCTCACTATATTTCCTGCACAAACTTCAATAAATGTAAAATCTGCAACTGGAGTAGGTTCAATTGTTTTGGTCTGGATCAATGTATCAACACATCCGAAAATGTCGGTTCCAATGAGCATAACATCATAATCTCCGTATGCAGTATAGGTATGTGCTACGTTTTGACCATTGGCAATATTATCAATTCCACTCGTTGGATCATCAAAATTCCACTCCCAATTGGTGATGGTTTGTGGACTCATTTGTCCTCCGTTGAACTGTATGCTTTCATCTTGACATTGGTTCGATGCAGCGTAAGTAAGAATTGGATTTTCCTTAACTTCTATTGTTGCTGTTTGGTTGTTAAAACAGCCTACGGAAGTTTCTATTGTTAGATCTATGGTATAGATTCCTCCTGTGGAATAAGAATGGTTTCCTTGGTTGAGTAGTGAAGTTGTCCCGTCTCCTAAATCCCAATCCCATCCTATGATTGTTGAGCCGTCTGTTGTTGTGGAGAGGTCTTGGAAATTGAAAGTTTCGTTTACGCAGATGGTGGTTGGGAGCTGTGTGTTTATTGTTGGGGCGTCGCCGAGGATGGTGACGTTGATGGTGTCTTTAAGAACACATCCAATAGAACTTTCAGTAATTACACTATATGTTCCTGTTGTGTTGATAACGATTTCTGGAGTATTTTCTCCTGTACTCCATATATAGTTGACAGCATCATTAGCGCCTATTGTTAAACCTATATTATTCCCAGAACATAAATTAGTGTCTGCGCCTAAAGTTGCATTTAAAGCAAATTCATCAATTATAAAACTTAATGTATCTGATTCAAAAACACAACCATAAATGTCAGTTACTGAAACATGTACATTTCCAGGGGAATCTATAATCAGCGTATCTGCGGTTGAGCCATCTTTCCATGAGTAGGTGTAGTTTGATCCTAAATTAGTTTGCCAAATTATAGAATCTCCTGAACAGAAGTTTTGCTGATTCGGATATTCAAATTTTTTGGTTAGTACTTCAATTGTATCTCGAGAAATAAGTCCAAAAATATCTTCGACTTCCACCCAATATGTACCAGATGTATTTACGATTAAGCTATCAGCTATTGAGCCATCCGACCAGAGGTAAGAATCAAAATGAGCCCCAGCAAATAGAACTGAGTCACACAATGAATAAGATATATTCCGCCCTAAATTAACAGGGGGAGCAAACTTATAACGTAAATACTCATGAGTTAGTTCTCTCAATGAATCATTCAGTACAATGTCAAAAATCAAAACTTCGGCCATTAAACCATTGAAATAAGAGTTTCCTCTAGACTTCCCTATAGAAACCCCATTTTTAAATAACGCAGATCCATTGCTTGAGTTGAATAATGAACTATTATTAATTCGCAAATCAAAATCAGTACCAGTGCTGATGTTTAAGATATGAAAACTATCTAGATTAACGGTATTGTTGTTTATAGCAAATGATTCCGTCCTTCCCCAATCAGAATAAATAAGGCCATCAGTAAAAGGATAATAATCTTCTTGAAAGGATTTCCCAAAGGACCATAGACCTGAATATAATGAGTTAATTGGTACTGCCTTATCAATTTTCAATAAAGAAAAAATATCCCCCTCAGAAAAAAAAGCAAAGCCTGAAGAACTAAAAAAGGCTTTTTCTTCACTCGGAAACTCAATAACACTATGGCTGTTTAATCTTTTTACATTATCCTTAATTAGGGGTTGTCTTGAAGCGGTGGGCATAGTAAAATCATGATTGCCTAAATAATCATACCAAGCAGAAATATAATTATTAGGCTCTACCTCTACGCTGTCTGCCTTCAACCACACTTTTAAGTCTGTCCAAGAACTATAGTCTACAATTGTAAAGCTTCTAGGAGCAGACCAATTGCCATTATCAGCTTTTACACGCCAATAATAGATGTTATTACCTACTAAGCTTTGGGATAAATAGGAGAGAGAGTTTATGTTGTTAACATCTGTAGTAATTGCAGTGAAATTTAGATCATCCGCTATTTGTATATGATAATCAATCGCTCCTAAACTACTGTTCCACTCAAACTGTATTTCCTCATTTTCAAATACATGATCATTCTTAGGGAATATGGGTTGCTCTTGCCCAAGAATAGCTCCATTTATTAAACAAAGTAAAAGTGCAAGAATTATATATTTTATGTTTAACATAATAATCCAAAATATTTTTAAGGCTAAAGTAGGGAAAAAGATAAGTTTTGAGAAAAAAAATGTGCGTAGTTTAAAAATTGGTTTTTCATTTACAACTTTCATTACATAAGCTCAACAATAAAATCATTATCAATACTATTTCCATAAATGAACCTATTCTTTTTAAAAATTCATTAATATTGTTCCTCAATTTATTTACTTAAGAATGAATTCAATCAAAAACCTTTTAAAAAAACACTTCACCAATTTTATTTATTTTTATAAATACTTAAAATACAGGCTTTTTATTGTTATTGGTTTTGGGGTTTTGGTGGGTGTTTTAGACGCTTTTGGGTTAACTATGTTTCTACCTATTCTAGAACTCACTAGTAATAATAACGAAATTACTGGTGAAAGCCTTGGTGGTATGTCTATTGTCATAGATGGGCTCAGCGCGATTGGTATACAACTTAATCTAATTGTTGCTGTAAGTATACTCTTCATTTTTTTTATTTTTAAAGGTGTATCTGTTTATTTTTCAGAAGTTTATAAAGTAAACGTAAATCAGTCTTTTATTTCCAAAATTCGAATTCGTCTAATCAGTTTATTGGGATTGTATCCATTTAAAAATTTTGTAAGTGCAGATGTAGGGCATATTCAAAATACTTTCACATTAGAAGCTTCGAGAGTGTCAAGTGCTTATCAGAATTATATTAATGGGATTCAACAATTACTGATGGCACTCGTCTATATAATTTTTGTATTCATGATTGATTGGAAGTTCGCAATTTTGGTTTGTGTAGGAGGTTTGCTAACTAATTTAGTTTTTGGTGCTATTTACAAAAAGACCAAACAAGAGTCGGATGACTTATCACAAAAAAATAGTTATTATCAAAACTATATAATTCAGTACATCAATAATTATAAATATTTAAAAGCTACAGGAACAATAAATATATATTCTGAAAAATTAATCCATAGAGTTAAAAGTATTGAAAGCACCAATAAGATTATGGGCAAATTAAATGCGCAATTATTAGGCTCAAGAGAGCCTCTTCTCATCTTGGTAGTTTGTTCTGTTATTTTAATTCAAGTAAATTTATTTGATGGGGAATTAGCGACTATTTTAATAAGTTTAATACTTTTTTATAGAGCTTTAACTCAGTTATTTAATTTCCAAACAAGTTACAATACTTTTTTAGGAAATTCCGGCTCTTTGAAAAACATTTCATCCTTTGAAAAAGAACTTTATGACGTAGCTGAAAAAGATGGTACTATTCCTTTTCCTAGATTTAGGAGCGACATATCTTTAAAAAGCATTCATTTTAGTTTTGGAGAAAAACAAGTTATTAATAATATTAATTTAAATATACCAAAGAATAAAACAATTGCATTTGCTGGAGAGAGTGGTAGTGGAAAAACGACAATTGTTAATCTCATTTGTGGACTCTTGGATACCAATGAAGGAAATATATTAATTGACAATAATGACATAACGAGTTTGAAGAGAAGTGATTATCAACAGAGGATTGGGTATATAGCACAAGAGCCAATTATTTTCAATGATACCATTTTTAATAATATTAGTTTTTGGGCAGACCCAACTCCCGAAAATATTATTCGTTTTGAAAAAGCTGTTGAACAAGCTTCTATCAAAAATTATATTGAGGAATTATTTGAAAGGGAACAAACGGTTTTGGGTAATAATGGTGTCAATCTATCTGGTGGACAAAAACAACGCATCTCAATCGCCAGAGAATTGTATAAGGATATAGATATCCTCATCTTAGACGAAGCAACCTCAGCCTTAGACTCTGAAACCGAGACTGAAATTCAAAAAAACATTGACCTTCTTAAAGGAGAATACACTATTATTATCATTGCACATCGACTTTCTACCATTAAAAATGCAGACAAAATATATTTAATGGAAAAAGGAGAAATTGCCGCAGAAGGTAGTTTTAGTGAGTTAATAAAAAGCTCGAAACGATTTGAGAAAATGGTCGAATTACAAGAAATATAAGTATTTACGATGAAGGATTTTTTAACTAAATTGATAAAAAGATTATTTGATATTTTTCATTTAACGGTAATGAAAAAAGAAAGTTTATTTACAATTCCTATAGAAATAGATTTAAGATTTTCTGGTTCCTCTTTAACCCCAACAAATGTTTTAGAATTTAAGTCTAAGCAGCGTGACATAAATTATATTTTGAATATTCCTAAAGACAAGATTATTCTTAGGAAAATAATGGAAGTTTGGATTGAAATGTTAGAGATAAGGGCTAATGAGAACATTGATTTAAAAATAGAAGAAAGACCATCTTTTTTGTTTTTTAAAAACTATTTTGATACCTATCAGCCTAAAACAGTAATGGAAAGATTAGAGCTTGAAATAAAATCATTAAATGAGCATCAAAAAGAATATTTTTCTAAACCTCCCCTTTACACCACATTTCCGTGGGTTGATCAATCGCCTGATGAAGAGTATAATATGTATTTAGGTTTTATGAAAAAGGAGTTTGAAGAACACCATGGTAAAGCATATATTGCTGAAGACGGATGGAAAGGATTTGGTCCTGCATCTAATAGATTAATTGAAATGGAATATAATCGAATAATAAATATTTATGAATCAATTCTAAAACATGGATATATTGAGAAATTCGGTTTTCCTTTTATTGAAATTTATATAAAAGATAATGAGTATAAAGTAACGCTTGAAGGAGCTTGGCACAGATCAGCTATATTATTCGCTATTGAGACGGATTCAATTCCAACTGTTTTAAACACCAACACGAATATAATTAATAGTAAAGATGTTGAAAATTGGCCTCAAGTATTATCAAAAGTCTATTCAAAAGAACAAGCATTGGAAATATTTAATGACACGTTTAGCTCATCTTTAAAGTAATTTTCAAACATCTAATCTAAGCGATTTCGCCGTACCTCTTAGGAAACATTTTTTTGATAACTGTTTTTATTTTTTGAGGTATAAACTTCTTTGTAAAGCTTTTTAATACTTGAATATTAGATTTATTTTCTTTAATATCTAAAGGTGTATTGCTAGGGAGATGTTTTATTATGTTTAGATTTCTATAAACTTTTTGATCAACAGGGTTAGAGAAGTAGTAATCATTAGCTATATAATAACCGCCCAATGCCTTCCCTATTGTTTCATCATTTGTCAATAAATCCGTATAGAACCATTCAAATCTTAATTTTTTAGCTAATTCATTTAAGACTCCAATATATTCTTTCTTCACATTTGGTTTTTGAGCCTTGCAGTGATATAATAGACTAAAGAAATAATCATCCTCTCTTGGTATAAATATTTTATTTTTTAAAACTTTATTATTGAGCATATCTCTCTGCCAAGATGTGTCGTAATAAAAATCACCAATATATCTAATGTCTAGAATAATGTCCTTGTTCGCAATTGAAACAACGCCATTATGGGGTTTTTCTAGCCATATTTGTTCAGCGCCTAAAACAGAAGCTAATCTTTGATAGGAATCAGTTAGTATATCTAATTCCTTTTCGTCATTATCAATATTAAAAAGATCTTCAAAGCCTCTTTGAATTAGATAATTACTTGTTAGATTTAACATTCTAAAAAACTCGTCATAATCCTTCCATCCATTTGCTCCTTCTAAATCTTTACTTAACTTTTCAATTTTTAGATGTTCTCCTGAAACTAATCTCTCAAATAAGTCATAATTCAAAAGGAGAGGAGCTTGAAAGTAAAACTCATAGATATTATTTGTTGAATGAACAGCATTTTTAAGACCTAAGTCATTCTCTATCCAACCTCTAACTTTATATTTTGCTTCTACAATATTCAGATTAGAAAGCTCTACTTTTTTAGAGACTGATTGAGCATAAGTATAAATTGGGTTATTGTCTTTTATTACAAATAAAATAAAATTGGTTCCTCCTATTTTTCCCATTATACTATCCATATTAGAGTCTAAATTTTCCTTAGAGGAAAAAGGAGCTTCGTATAATCTACATGCATTCTGATAAAGATGTTTTTCGCTCCATTCTATTTCAACTTCTAAAAGGATCTCAAATTGTTCATTTAATAAATTTCTAACCCTACTTCTGTATTCAAAAGTACTTTCCCATAAAACAAAACACCCGAAGTCCGCGTCTAAATTGTGTTTATAGCCGTCTTCAAGTTTTTCAAATTTTATTTCTGAATATTTTTTAACCATTTTAATATTGATATGAGGTGAAAGTATATATTTTTAAGTGAAGTGATTTTTGAATAAGTAGTCAAAAATAGATAAAATAATGAAAGTTGCCTAGTCCGCTCGAATAACTTAGTTCACTCTAAACTTATCAAAATTCAGAAAAATAAGAGATCTTTACTTTAAAATTAGAGGAATTGTTTACTTCTTCACTAAAAATATTAAATTCGCAGGTAATAGCATAACAATATATACACTAAATTACTTTCTCCATTTTTAACTTTAGAGAAAACTGTTGAAATGAATCAAATACATATTAAAACACATATTTTGAATACATTCGTAAATAACTTCAAGAAACGATCTTTCGACTTTTGAATATAACCTCTTCCACCAAATGAAAGCAAAACCATTTCAAGTGTTTAATTATAAACACAAATTTAAAATTATAAAATATAGTATTGGCTCTAGATTAATCAACTCTGTTCCCAAAGGACTTAAACATTCCTACGAATTTATAAGATGGCTAAAATCACAAAACATCTCTTTTATTAAAAAAAATGGCTTAATTCAATTCGATTTTCCAATAGAAAAAACGAACTATTCTTTTTCAATCGAAGAAACTTCCTCTGATTCAGATGTCTTTAAACAGATCATCCTCGAAGAAGAATATAAACATGTTAGAGAGTTGATGCTTAAGCACAAAATTGAGGTGTTAAATGTTATAGACGGAGGTGCAAATGTTGGATACACAAGTATTTATTTATCTCACTTTTATCCTGATGCAACTATCCTAGCGTTAGAGCCAAACAAAAATACTTTTAAGCGGCTAACTCATAATATAGATAGTAACGAATTAAAAAAAAATGTTAGTTGTATTCAAAAAGGACTTTGGAGTAAGGACACTTATTTAAAAGCAGATTATTCTTTTAGAGATAAACAAGATTGGTCTTTCAGGTTAGAAGAAACTAATAATGAAGCAGAGAAGCTTTTTGAAACAATTTCAGTAGAAAGTTTAATTGAGACCCATAAATGGGAAACTATAGATCTTTTTAAAATTGATATTGAAGGAGGAGAGAAAGAACTTTTTCAAAATGAAGATGAATTAAAATGGCTTGATAAAGTTAAAGTCTTTGCAATTGAAATTCATGATGAGTTTCATTGTCGTGAAGATATTGAGGCAATTTTAAAAAAGAATAACTTCACACTTTTTTATTCAGGAGAATTAACAATAGGGATTAATAAATCATGCTTAAAATAACCTTCATAATCCCCTACTTCGGCAAATGGCCTGAATGGATGGAACTGTTTATCGACAGCATAGAACGGAACAAGACCATTGACTTTCATTTTATTACTGATTGTGATACAACAGTAAGTAAAGCTCCAAACATTTTCTTTCACAAATCAACCTTTGAAGAATATGTAAATAACGCTCAACAAAAACTAGATGTTCCCATCAATATTCCAAACCCTTATAAGATCTGTGATTTAAGACCATTCTTTGGAATTATCCATGCTGATATCATAAAAGGTTATGACTTTTTTGGTTGGACAGATGTAGATTTACTCTTTGGAGATATACGTAGTTTTTATACTGAAGAGGTTTTATCTAATCATGATGTAATTTCTTCTCATGCTATTCGTTTGGCTGGGCATTGTGCCTTGTTGAGAAATAAAGAAGAATTTAGAAACATGGGGTATAAAGTTTATAATTGGGCAGCAGTGGTTAACAATCCTAACTTTGTAGGAATCGATGAACACGGAATGACCAATGCTTTAACAATGACTGTTTGGGATAAATTGAGCGAGAAGTTGAAAATGCCATGGATTGCCAGTTTGTTTAGTTGGAAACGGATACAAAAAATGAAGCGTTATTATTTTGTAGAACAATATTCCACTCCTTTTACTCCTATTCCATGGTTAGACGGCACCATCAATAGCGATCAACCAGAAGAATGGTATTATAAAAATGGGAGTGTTACAAACAATAGAGATGATAGAGAGTTTATGTACATTCACTTTATGAATTTTAAATCGAGTCAATGGAGACATGATGGAACAAAAGCGCCTTGGGAGGAGAAAGATGTTTTTTACGCAGTTGATAATATAAAGAACAAGATTTTTATTAATACTAAAGGGATTTATAATGGGTAAAATCAATAAACATTCAGAAGAAAGTAAAACCATTGAATTAAAACTGGGAACAGTAAATTTAGATTCAAATTTAGGAGCTTATTATATTGATATGCGTCCTGCTGAGATTCATTATACACAAAACTTTTACAAAGGTCAATTTGATGATAATGGTGTGCCGATGTGCGGAGGTTCAAATGGCTTAGTTTATGTTCCAGTAAACATTGCACAATACGGATTTATTATTCATGCTCAATATTTAGAAAGTGAAAATAAAGCCTTGCTCCAAACATTAAAAAAATGTATTGAAAAACTTGAAGAAATGGCTGTCATTACAAAAGAGCATTGTGTTTGGTGGCATGATTACGACAACCAAAGATACCATATTAAAGCACCATGGGCTTGTTCAATGGCACAAGGAGAAATCATTTCACTGTTTCTTCGTTATTATCAAATCAGTGGAGAAGAAAAATATTTACATTTATCAGATAAGGCTTATCATTTTCTTTCAGTTCCTGTTGCCGAAGGAGGTGTAAAGAGAATAGATAAAAATGGCGATTTGTGGTATGAAGAATATCCGTCTGAACCTGCTTCTTATGTATTGAATGGTTTTATTTACACCTTATTTGGTTTATATGATTTATACCGTGTAACCCAAGATGAAGAGGTGAAAAAGAACATTGATTTATGTGTAAAAACCTTAAAAAACAACTTACCTAAATTTGATTCGGGATACTGGTCTTACTACGATTTACAATATAAAGAATTGGTGCGATATTATTACCAAAAGAATGTCCATGTGCCACAGATGGCTGTAATGTATAAATTAACTGGAGAAGAGATTTTTCTAAAGTATGAAGTGAAATGGAGAAAAAACATCCGAAATATTAATTATATTTTTGTCAAATTAATGTACCGTATTCTCCCTAGACTGAGAAGTAAAAGTTTATTTTTAAAATAACATGAAAAAAATCAATATACTATTTTTAATTACCGACTTAGCCAAGGGAGGAGCAGAACGCTTTTTGGTTGATTTATGCAATGATCTAATCAATAATCCTGAGTTTGAAATCTGTATTGGGTCTTTGTTCCCTGCCAATTTATTTCCAGAGCTTGATCAACGTATTCGTGTCGAACAACTCAACTATCAATCATTTAGTTTTAAAGGTAAAAATGAATGTCCTAAATACAAAAAGCTATTAGCCGACTTTCAACCCGACATCATCCATTCAAATCGTTTTTTAGGGGAATTCTTGAGTAGCTATTATGTAGATCCATCAATTAAGTACGTTTGTCATGGGCATGATAATATGGTTCAATTAAAGCGTTTAGATGCTCAAACATTTGCAAGTAAGGAAAAGACACTAAACTATTTTGAACGACAATGGTTGTACTTTAAAAAATACAAGAAAGTACCAACGCATTTTATTGCAAATTCAACCCATACTTTTGATTATTATACAAACATACTGCCTCGAAGACAAAGAGGAAACGTGAAATTAATTCAATACGGCTTTGATTATAATAAATACAAGATAGAAAAACCTAAGTCAATTTCTTCTCATGGAAAAATAAGAATGATTAATGTAGGTTCTTATCAAAAGAAAAAAAATCAACGCTTTTTTATTGACGTTGCTGAAGAATTGATATCACGGGGTATTGATTTTGAGATTAACTTAATAGGTGATGGAGGGTTACGTAAAAGTGTAGAAGAAGAAATTTCTTCTAAGAAACTAGAGGGATTCATAAAAGTTCGAGGAATTCAACATAATGTAGAAAAGTGGTATGCTGAGTCTGACATTTATGTTCACGCTGCCACTTATGAACCTTTCGGGTTGGTATTTTTAGAAGCTATGTCTGCGGGTTTACCTACTATCACTTTAGATGGAAAAGGTAATCGAGATATTATAGAAAATGATAAAAACGGCTATTTATTGGATGAATCCAACGCAGTGCAATTTGCCGATAAGATTATCGAATACGCTCAAGATAAGGAAAAATATACGGCTATGTCTAAATTTGCACAAGAATATGCAAAACAATTTGACGTTTCTATAAAAAATGAAGAGTTGATTAATTTTTATAAGTCTATTTTATAAGTTGGTTGAAAAGGTGGTTTTGGGAGGAATCAAAGTAACACGGTGCCTTCGACAGGCTATTCACCAATTTAACCAGTTGACTGAGCCTGTCGAAGGCATCAATCGAAGTGTCAGTTTTCCATCAAATTCTCAACAAACGTTTTATAGTTCTTCTCGGCATTATACTTTTCTTCCCATGTCTTATAAGCGGCTTCTCGTTTCTTACTATCGTTTAAAACCTGTTTAAATGCCGTTTGAATAGCTTTAAAACTAGGATTAGAATCTAATAAAGCCCCGTTTTCATCATTTACAATTTCACTATTCCCGCCAACATCCGTTGCAATACATGGAATTCCAAAACTCATTGTTTCCATTATAGAAACAGGCACTCCTTCAGAAGAACTCACATTAATAAATGCATCAATCCAATTTGTCTTGTAAAAGTCTAATACTTCTTCATTAGCTAATCTCCCTCGAAATGAAATGTCATGATGAACTTGTTTGTTTTCCTCACAATACTTTTGAATTTTATTCAATTCTACTCCATCACCAAAGTGAATCCAATGCACAGGTTCTTGAGATGATAAAACTGCTTCTGCAATTAGATTCACACGTTTTAGGGGGATTACATTAGAGCAACTTACCAAAGTAAAAACTGATGAGTTCTGGTTCGTTTGTATCTCTTGTCTTTCTACACCTAATCTCGAGACTTGTATTGTGCTTAAATCTTTTACTTTCCAAGTCTCTCTAATCTCCTCTTTCCCTTTATTAGAAATAGTAAATATTGAATTGAGATTATCTGCTATAAAATGTCTAAAAGGTAAATAGTTTAGTTCATGCACCCCAAAATAGACATCCCACCCATGAGTTCTCGAAACACATTTAATTTCCGGATACTCTTGTTTTAAAAGTGCCAATGCCAAAGCGGTATCATCGCACCAATAGGAGTAAAAAACTGTTTCACTATCTTTTTGTTGTTCCTTTAAATATTTATTTCGACACGTTTCCGCTATTTTTTTTGCTTGATAAATTGAAATTAGAAGTGTAGAGAGAATTCCTTTGGATAGTCTAAGTTGATAAGTGTTTTTTATGATATTTAACTCTTTTCTAACTGTTGAAGAAAATAATCCTAGAAGAGCTTTTAGTTTATCTAAATTTGAAATTTCTTTGGAATAAAATGCTACAGAACAGTTTGAAGGTAAGCTTCGCAAATGAGTATCCTTTGGTTCTGGGCATAGAATATTTATCTCTTCAAAAACATTAGCCAAATACTTGATTTCACTTTCAAGGAAGGTTTCGCTTTTCCCATAAGGAAAGCCAGAGCTTATTAAGACTAATCTTTTTTTCATTGTTTCAATTGAGAGTTTAAAGTTAATGAAAGATAATGAATTCATTAGTTTTACATTTTTCTATATTTACGCCAATTATGAAAAAAGTCCTTATCCTCGCCTATGATTTTCCGCCTTATGTCTCTGTAGGGGGTCTGCGTCCATATTCCTGGTATAAATACTTTAATGAATTTGGAATTCACCCTGTGGTCGTTACTCGTCAGTGGGGGAATAAATATGGGAATCATTTAGATTATATTGCACCAGGAGAATCAGATAAAACAATTATTGAAGAGACGGAATATGGTACAGTTATTCGTACGCCCTACAAACCAAATTTATCAAATCGTTTACTGTTAAAATACGGAGAAGGTAAGTTTAGAATCATTCGCAAAGCAATTACTGCTTATTATGAGATGATGCAGTTTTTGTGTTTTGTAGGTACTAAATCTGGATTGTATTTTGGAGCTAAAGAGTATTTGAAAGATAATGATGTAGATTTAATAATTGCAACCGGTGCTCCGCACATCTTGTTTAAATATGCATCGAAGCTGAGTAAAAAAAACAATCCTCCGTGGATTGCTGATTATAGAGATCCCTGGTCTCAAAGCAAATCACGCAGTGTAAACACTTTCCTTAGAAAATGGAATGAGTTTTTTGAGAAAAGATATATAAAAAGTGCTTTAAGAATTGTTGCTGTTTCTGATTTTCATTCCAATAAGATATCAAGTCTAATTCTAGACAAAAATATCGAGATTATATCAAACGGTTATAATCCTGATAACAAAGAAGCAATAAAGAACTTAAAACAGAACAATGAGGTTCTAAAGTTTGCTTTTGTTGGTACGGTATATCCTTGGCACCCATTGAAAGTAGTCTTAAGCCAATTTAATGACTTTGTCTTGTTATATAACGACTTTTCATTTGAATTGAATTTTTATGGTATAAATAAGAAAAAAGAAGTTCAAAGATTAATTAATTCAGAGTTTCCCTCTTTAAATTCATTAGTAAATATTTATCCAAAATTAAATAACCAAGATTTATTTAAAATATTAGCGAAACACAATGTTATGTTATTGTTTAATGATTATTGTATAGTAGGTAGTAAAATGTTTGACTACATGGCATTACAGCGTAAGATATTATTTTGCTTTAGTGAAGAAAAAGGAGATGAATACTTCAATTTTCTTTATCAAGACGAAGATGTAAATAAAGTAAACTTCAAAGTGCAAGAAGAAATATTAAGCTTAACAAATTCTGGAACTATTGTTAAAAATCAAAAGCATCTTTTAGAAACACTTATATCTTTGTCAGAAGAGTTTAGAAACACAGGGCAAATAAAATGTGAAACTACAAATACAGAAATTTATTCACGTAAATTTCAAGTTGAGAAGCTTTCAAAGATAATTTTAGATGTTTGCAACAAAAATAATTAACCATGTCAAAAGTTACCATTCTATGTCTTCATAAAATCACAGATGAACATTTCCCATCATGGCCAGGAATGTCAATAAAAACTTTTGAAAAACTACTGAAATTTATCTCTAAAAACTACGAAATATGCTTGCCCAGCGATGTTAAAGAAAATGTAATCAAAAAACAGTTGATTCTGACTTTTGATGATGGGTTTGAAGATTTTTATTATAATGCATTTCCTCTATTAAAAAAGCATAATATTCCTGCGGTATTAAATGTAGTCGTTAATTGCATAAAGACTGATTATCAAATCTGGACACAACAATTGAATGACACTTTAGACGCTTATGCTAAAGAAAGCAAAGGTTTTGAAATTCAGATAGGAGAAGACACTTTTGAATATAATATTAATATAGAAAATGCTGAAAAGCTTGCTTTAGAAATATTTAAAAAACTGTTATCTTTAACGACTGAAAAAAGAGAATTAATAGTTTTTAAATTAGAAGAGGAGGCTCCCACTAAAATAAACAGAACTAAAATGATGAACACTAAACAGCTAAAAGAAGTTTCTGATGCTGGAATTTTAATTGGTAGTCACAGTTTATCTCACCCAAATTTAAAGATTGAAGATAATCAATCTGAATTCTTAAAACAGGAACTTTCAGAAAGTAAGACCCAATTAGAAAAGATATTAAATAAACCAGTTGAGGTATTTGCATTTCCAAACGGTATGTATTCTGAATTAGGTTTGGAATTAGCAAAAGAAGCAGGGTATAAGTATCTTTTATTGGTAGATAACGATATTGCAGAGTTCAAGCACAAAAAAGAATTAAAAGTATTAGACCGAATTCTTATTTATTCTAATAATCATTATAAAAATATTTTTAGAATAAATAACTTTCACAATAAGATCAGAAGATGGTTAAAATAGAAAGTTATACTGGTGAAAATAACGAAGCGTTAATTGAGTTTTTGAGCACTGATGATTTCATGCCTAAATCAGCTAGTTCTGCTGATAGTGTTATTGCTAGTATTTTAGAATATCAAAACAAGACCAATAATTTCGGACAAATTAGAGGTTCAGTGATGTTAAACGGTAAATCTAAGATAGTTGGTTTTTTGGGTACGCTAGCTCTACCTGCTAGCTATAAGTCTAAAAACTATTTTTGCGTTCAAACTTCTTCCGCTTTTGTGAATAAGGAATACCCTGGTAACTTTAAGAAACTGGTCAAGCATTTTATAGAGACAAATAAGAACGTACCAATATTCACAATATTTCCTGTTCCGAAGATTTTTAATTCATTTGAGAAAATGGGTTTTGTCGAAGTAGATACAAAACGATTTAAGAGCAACAATTATATTGTTCAGGATTACTTGAGCTTTTCAAGAGAACTTTTTAAAAATAGACGAGTTCTTAAGTTGGTGGTGTTACCTATTGCTGTATTATTCAACTTGATTTATAAAAATACTACAAATAAGTCCAAGTTAAAATCAAAATTAATGATTAATTTCAATAATGATTATTCAAGAATTGAGATCGATTATAAAGCACGGAACTCGGATTTGTTTGTTGTTGATTGGACACAAGAACTTTTAAAAAATAAGTTCTCAAATAAGTTAAATGCAAATAGAACGAATATTAAAGAAAATGAGGTAATTCACATTTGTTGTTATGAGGAGAATCAAATAGTCGGAAGTATAGTTTTGAAAAAAGTGAGAGACTATAAAAGGTTTATTATAAGTGATATTCAAACCACTGTTAATAATAGATCTGAAATAACTTACTCTTTGATAAATGCTGCTTTAAATGAATTAAAGCACTTTGGTTTTAATTCACTTATGTTTTTCGGACTAGAGGAAATTTATTCTGAGATTATATCAAAGAGATTCAAGTGTTTCAAGAAAGCGGTAGATAAACGAGTTTACTATCTTCCATTCAAGGGAATTCCTCCAGAAAAGGTAAGCCTCGTTTTCTCTGATGATGATTTGAATTATTAAGATGATTTATAGGAAAAACCAATTCATGAAGAACTCAACTTTAAACTTTAAAAATGCTTACTTTTGCCTTCCAATACATAAAAGGCTTAAAAATTTAACTCACCTATGAGCAAACCAGTCCACAAAACAATAATAGACGCCGACAAGAAATCCATCATTCCAGATTTCAAGGAATTATACCAATACAAAGATTTATTTGTCACTTTAGCGTGGAGAGATTTTAGAGTGCGCTATGCACAAACCACCATTGGTTTTCTTTGGGCAATTTTACAGCCTATAATTACTCTGTTAATTCTTTCTTTGGTATTTGGACGCTTTGTTGGAGTAGAAACTGGAGAAGTTCCTCATATTCTATTTACTGTTGCGGGATTAAGCGTGTGGAGTTATTTTTCTTATGTAATGACGAACTCGGGAAGCTCGATAATTGCGAGTCAGAATATGATTAAGAAAATTTATTTTCCACGATTAATTATACCATTGTCCAAAGCAGTTGTTGGTTTCATTGATTTCGGAGTGGCTTTATTAATCATGATAGTCTTAATGATTTATTTTCAAGTTCCACCATCAGCAAATGTTTGGTTGGCACCAGTATTTATTTTAATCGGAGTGATTGCAGCTTTAGCGGTTGGTATTTGGTTAAGTGCTTTAACAGTTCGTTATAGAGATTTTCAGCACATTGTTCCTTTTATGGTGCAGATTGGTTTGTACATCACTCCTGTTGCTTATCCAGCAGAATTTGCCGTAAAGCAACTTCCAGAATGGGCAGCTACACTTTATTATTTGAATCCAATGGCTGGAGTTGTTCAAGGTTTCCGTTGGTCAATGTTTGGAGGTGATGCTCCTGGACCATTGATGTTCGTTTCAATAATTATGATCTTGGTGATATTTGTGAGTGGCTTGTTTTACTTTAGGAAAGTAGAAGGGGATATGGCGGATTATGTTTAGCATAATCAGTAGCCAGTCTCGAGTAGTGAGTATTGAGCTGACGTTAGCTTTTAATGATGAACTGGTATTTTCAAGTTTTAGTTTTTTCGAGAGTTTGGAGTTTAGCAATTCACTTGTTCAATTCGCCTCTTTACTCAATACTCGGCACTCACTACTGAAATCAACCTTGCTTAATCATAGAAAATAACATTCGTGAGAGTTCATCAAGCTTTTCATAGAAATGATCAAACTCGTTACATGAATATTTGGGTTGGGAACATGGAAATACTTGGTTTTACTTCTTTGTTGGGATATGCAACACCACCTGCGAATCTGCCGAATTGGCCAGGTGGTGCTACCGCTGGAATGAGTGATGGTGTCGTAATTCAATACCAGGCTTTTGGTTCAAATAATCCTAATGATTTACTTTTAGGTGGTGGTTCTCATGATGTTTTGGGAAGAACTTTAACTCACCAAGTTGGACACTACTTAGGATTGCGTCATATCTGGGGCGACGGAGATTGTACAAACCAAGATGGAATTGATGACACGCCAAATGCATTGGAACAATCTGTAGGATGCGACACTACAGCAAACACTTGTACAGACAATATTCAGGGATTTTATTTGCCTGATATGCTTGAAAACTACATGGATTATTCAAATGAAACATGTCAAAATTCATTTACAAAAGGTCAGGTTGAATTGATGCATGGCGTTTTGGAGAATCAGCGTTATGATCTAGTTTACAACAATCCAGCTTCAATTGAAAAGGAGGAGTTATTTGCATCAATCTTCCCAAATCCAACTGCTAATAAATTAAATATTCAATTGGATAATGGAATGATAAATAAAGTTGAAGTTTACAATACTTTTGGACAATCTTTATTGACCTCAATTCAAAAAAGTATTTCCACTCAATTAGATTTAAGCACTTTAAATAAAGGTGTTTATTTCGTAAGAATTTCAACAACTTCCGGGAATGTTCTTGTAGAGCGATTTGTTAAGGAGTAATTTAGGGCCCGGCGTTTAGTCTATTTTTCAATGAATGTATTATATCATTACTATAGATAGATTTAAAACATGTTGCTTCCAAAAAGATCATTTAGAGGTTTCGCGTTTTTATACACTCCATAGCCATATTCAATCATCGAAAAATAGACCAAACGCTTTATTTACACTACGAATCACGCAAAATCGCATGATTTAAAAGTATTAATTATGATATGTCTCCTTTTATTACATAAAAATTTTAAATTTGTCTTTTAATACCTTTTAATCATTCGTGAATCCAACATATATGATAAATATTCTAGTTACTGGTGGTGCAGGCTTTATTCCAAGCTGCTTAACAAGTGAGATGGTTAAAAACCCGAATTATAAAGTTGTAGCTGTAGATAATTTTCTAACAGGTCACAAACTTAAAATTTCAACAAGCGAATTTGATAACTTTCAGTTCATAGAAGCAGATTGTAATAATTATGATCAAATGAAAGCGATTTTTGATGACAATCAATTTGATTATGTTTTTCATTATGCTGCTGTTGTTGGTGTCAAAAGAACAACTGATCATCCATTGCAGGTGTTAGAGGACATCGATGGAATGAATCATATTTTTAAATTAAGTGCAAACTCTAAAGTAAAACGTATTTTCTTTTCTTCTTCTTCTGAGGTTTATGGAGAGCCGGTAGAGTTGCCGCAACACGAACAAACAACACCATTAAATTCTAAATTGCCTTACGCAATCGTAAAGAATCTTGGTGAAGCATATTGTAGATCTTATTTCCACGAGTTTGGCTTAAAGTATACTGTTTTCCGTTTCTTTAATACGTTCGGGCCAAAGCAAAGTCCAGATTTCGTGATGAGTAAATTTATAAAACAAGCGTTAAATAATAAAGACATTACTATTTATGGTGATGGATCTCAAACACGTACTTTCTGTTATATTGATGATAATGTTTCAGCTTGTATGACAGCATTTGAGGATGATAAATTCGTTAATGACGTTATTAATGTTGGGAATGACATAGAAACGACTATTCTCGAGTTAGCGAAATTGGTTATCAAACAAACCAATTCAAAATCTAAAATCATTTTCTTGCCACCACTAAAAGAAGGTGATATGACAAGAAGACAGCCAAGTACTGAAAAAGTTAGAAGCCTATTGGATAGAGAGTTTTTACCATTAAAAGAAGGAATCGAAAAAGTAATCAATTCGCCTGTATATAAGGAATTGAATAATTTGTAAGGTTTATTGGTCTCAGAAATAGTTAAAACTATGCTCCCGATAAGCCATCGGGATTAGTGCATCTAACTCTAGCTTCTAAAAAGTTTAAATCAAACAATAGATATTAGACATTAGACTTTTCGTCTTTTGTCTAACGTCTAACTGTCTAATGTCTAACATTAAGTATCTAAATATTCTGATAGTTGTAGAATTTTATTCTCATTCGAACCTATGATGCTTTTAGTCCACAGTGTTTTGTATCGAGAATTGTATCCTTGATTAATTATATTTTTGATCCCTTTTTATTATCCCTATTTCCATTATCAAAACAGATAAGAATAAGTTTTATTGATTGAAAAGAAGTGCGTTCTCCTTCTCTGAATGGATTCCTCGGCATTGTTATAAAAATCAACCGAATGTCATTCCTCGTCCTTATGAAATAATCGGAGGAGGAATCCCCATTTTTCGTTTTCTGAAAAGTAAATGTTCATTAGCGCTCAAATCAAAGTCTGTAATGATAGTTAACCAATAAGAAGATCTAGCTATGGATTTGAAAGCTTCTCAGTTGTAAATTGAGGCTGCTGGCAACTATAAGTGGAGTCAATCATATTTCACTTCTCTGGAACGGGTGTTTTATATTTACAAACTGTAATACTAAAATAGAATAATTTAGATGCCTTATATTTGAAAAGCTATCTTTGGAAAAATTTCAATTAAATGCATAAAAAAATACAGAAATAGACTTAAAACTGAACCAAACCACTAGCAAGATGTTTATCCCTTATGGCAGAATACAAAATTAAAGATTTAGAAACCTTAACAGGGATCAAGGCCCACACATTGCGGGTTTGGGAAAAGCGTTATGGGTTATTGTCTCCTGCCCGAACTGAAACTAAAATCAGAAGCTATTCGGATGAAGACCTGGTGAAGCTTTTAAACATAGCTATTCTTTATGATAGTGGATTGAAAATATCCAAAATTGCAGAATGTTCAGAAGGCGAAATACGTACACAAGTTCGAGAAATATGCGACACCACCCATACTTTTAGTGCGGTTGTTAGCTTATTGATTCAGTCAATGGTAGAAATTGATTACGATACTTTTGAGCGTGTAATTACCAAAACAATTGAAAAAGAAGGTTTGGAAGTGGTTTATAAAAATTACCTGGTTTCTTTTTTAAATAGAATTGGAGTGCTTTGGGTTGTTGGAACCATAAGTCCCGTTCAAGAGCATTTCGTTTCTAATATTATTCGCCAAAAAATTATTGTTGAAACGGATAAGCTTCCTAATGTTGAAAAAAGAAGGTTTGATGCAGTTCTATTTACTCCAGAAGGTGAATTTCATGAAATCAGTTTACTTTATTACAATTACATATTAAAGAAAAGGAACTATCGTACTCTGTATCTTGGCGTAAATCTTCCAATAGGTGATTTGAAAAATTCTATACCTACCATGAACCCAAAGAATCTTATTGTTTCAATGATTGCAAATATTAGCGAGTCTTATTACAAGGATTATATGGATCAGCTATTGGAGCAAGTTAATCTTCCAATTTTCTTGGGCGGAGGAATGATTGACAGTTATGGTTTGCCAAAATCTGAAAGAGTTTTTCCAATTCAAGATTGGATCGGCAACTAAAATGCAACATCAATAGCTTTTAAGGTGTAATACCACTTTTTTATTGTTCCCCTATATAGTTTTTTTTGCGAACACTAATGCTGTAACTCATTAATAATGGTGCTTAGATCTTTACTTTGGACAAGGCTAAAATTTCAAGCATAGGCCACCTGTGCAGAGCCTGCCGAAGTATATCTACGGTTTAAAATTTTAACGAAGTATAAAGTAAAAAGAGGAGTGAAATGAGCGATGGAATTTATGAATTAGAGCACTAGTTATAGAATTTCATTCTCAAATGAAGCTTTGGCGCTTTTATTCTATAGTGGTTCTGTTAACCTAAATCAGCATTAACCATTCTTGATCAGTACGATTCTTTAATTTCCCAATGTTCTTATTGTTTAAAGTAAATTGTTAATTTTTTAATTTCAGCTATAATCGTGTAATATGTTCTACGTTTTTAGGGATTAT
The DNA here is from genome assembly GCF_004152935.1 of Brumimicrobium glaciale. GTDB lineage: Bacteria > Bacteroidota > Bacteroidia > Flavobacteriales_D > Crocinitomicaceae > Brumimicrobium > Brumimicrobium glaciale. Next base: position 178,611 of record NZ_SETE01000003.1, on the reverse strand, counting down.
TATACACAATATTGATTTTAATTTGTCCATAGTTATACACAACCTCTTCCTTTAGTCATTTTAATGACCTATTTTTCTTGATTTTATTGCGTATTATTAAAAAAGACGTATCTTTGGCACAGTTCTGTTTAACAATATTGACATAACTCTAAACAAAAATAAAATGTCTACAATAGAATTTAATAATACACTAACATCGATGGAGTCCTATTTATTGGCTTTTGCGATGAATTACACTAAAAATCTTGAGGATGCTAAAGATTTAACTCAGGAAACTATGTTAAAAGCAATCCGATACAAAGATTATTACAAGCCAAAGACCAATTTCAAAGCTTGGATCTTTACGATTATGAAAAACACTTTTATTAATCAGTACAGAAGAAAAGTGAGGTCAAAAACTATCTTTGATAATTCAACAGATTTATATTTATTGAATAATTCAACAGAAAACAGAGATTCTCCTTATAATTACATTGCAGATAACGAAGTTAATGCGAAATTGGATACTTTAAGTGATGAATACAAAGAGCCTTTTGAAATGCATTACAAAGGTTATAAGTACAAAGAAATCGCTGAGAAATTGGATATCCCTTTAGGAACAGTTAAAAGTAGAATCTTTATTGCACGTAAAAAATTAATGGATTTACTACCAGAATATAAGCATTACAACAATTAATGGAAAAGAAGAAAGTCACAGTGATAGGAAGTGGGGTAGCAGGTTTATCAGCGGCTAGTTATTTAGCCAAAGAAGGACATGATGTTACACTTATTGAAAAAAACACAACCATAGGTGGGCGTGCCAGAAGCTTTAGTGTGGATGGTTTCTCCTTTGATATGGGGCCAAGCTGGTATTGGATGCCAGATGTTTTTGAGCAATTTTACAATGCTTTCGGATTTACAACAAAAGATTTTTATCAACTGGAAAGGTTAGATCCAAGTTACCGTGTTTTTTGGCAAGACAATACACAGGATGATGTTCCAGCAAATATTGATGAATTCTATAAATGGTTTGAAGATTTAGAACCTGGTTCATCAAAAAAGTTAGATAAATTTTTAAAAGAAGCCGCTTATAAGTATGATGTTGGGATGAATGATTTGGTGCACAAACCAAGTCTAAAAATTACGGAGTTTGCGGATATGCGCATTGTTAAAGGCACAATTAAATTGCATTTGTTTTCTTCGTTCTCGAAATATATTAGGTCTTATTTTTCTCATCCTAAAATTATCGAATTACTAGAGTTCCCGATTCTGTTTTTAGGTGCAATGCCGAAAGATACTCCAGCACTATATTCTTTGATGAACTATGCTGACATTAAATTGGGAACGTGGTATCCAATGGGAGGAATGTACAAGATAATTGAAGCTTTTGAAAAAGTTGCCATTTCACAAGGTGTAAGAATCATCACTGACTGCGAAGCAAAAAGCTTTACCTATAAAGACGGATTAATTTATGAAGTGAATACTGAAAACAACGGTACAATTCAATCCGATATTGTTGTTTCAGGTGCAGATTATCACCATACCGATCGTCAATTAGCCACAGGAAGCTCTAATTATTCAGAAGAATATTGGGACAAACGTTTAATGGCGCCTTCTTCTTTATTGTTTTATTTGGGTATTGATAAAAAAATCGATAATTTGCTTCATCATAACTTGTTTTTTGATACAGATTTCAAAATTCATGCTGAGGAAATTTACAAAGATCCTCAATGGCCATCACAACCTTTGTTTTACGCTTGTTGTCCTTCAAAAACTGACGATTCGGTAGCTCCAGAGGGAAAAGAGAATTTGTTTTTGTTGATTCCAATAGCTCCAGATTTAGAGGACACAGAAGAATTGAGAGAAGAATATTTTGATATTATAATGAAGCGACTGGAAGAGAAAACTGGTTCTGAAATTAAATCGCACATTGTTTATAAAAGAAGTTATTGTTTAAAAGATTTTAAATCAGATTATCATGCATATAAAGGAAATGCCTACGGTTTAGCAAATACTTTAAAGCAAACGGCATTTTTTAAACCGAAAATTATAAACAAACATATAAAAAACTTGTTTTATACAGGACAGTTGACAACTCCTGGTCCAGGTGTACCGCCGAGTATAATTTCTGGGAAAGTCGTTGCTGAAGAAATAAATAAACGAATTTACGCTAACAAAATATAAATGAAACTACTCTATGACAATCTTTCGAAGGATATAAGCAAGCGTACTACACGCGCCTATAGCACTAGTTTTTCTATGGGAATTAGATTCTTAAGTAAAGAAATTCAACAGCCAATTTACAATGTTTATGGTTTTGTTAGGTTAGCTGACGAGATAGTAGATTCTTTCCACGATTTTGAAAAAAGTGAATTATTAAAAGAATTTAGAGTAAGCACAAAATTGGCTATTGATAGAAAAATCTCTTTAAATCCAATTTTAAATTCTTTTCAAGAAACCGTTCACCGTTACAATATTACCCCAGATTTAATTGATTGTTTCCTTGATAGCATGGAAATGGATCTCAAAAAATGTGAATACAGTCAAAAAGAATATGAAAAATATATATTAGGTTCTGCTGAAGTAGTTGGGCTAATGTGTTTGAAAATATTTTTAGATGGAAATGAAAAAGAATTTCAAAGATTAAAGCCAGATGCGATGAGCTTAGGTTCAGCATTTCAAAAAATTAATTTCTTGAGAGATCTACAAGCCGATTTTAAAGAATTAGACAGAACATATTTTCCGGGCGTAGATTTGTCTAATTTCAATGATGAGATCAAAAAGGAAATTGAAAAAGACATTGAAATAGATTTCCAAAAAGGATTAGAAGGAATTAAAAAACTACCGAAAAAAGCTCGATTTGGAACTTATATGGCGTATATTTATTACTATAAGTTGTTTGTAAAAATCAAAAATACTAAAGCAGAATCTATCTTAAATGAGCGTGTAAGAATCCCGAATAACAAGAAATATATGTTGTTCTTTTCTTCTTTAGTTCGACATAAACTCAATATGATATAATGGAGTTGACAGGTACAAAAAATGTAGTGCTCGTTGATGAAAACGATCACGTTCTTGGAACGATGGAAAAGCTGCAAGCACACCAAGAAGGTAGGCTGCACCGTGCTTTTTCTGTGATTATTTTCAATGATAACGATGAAATGCTGATTCATAAAAGAGCCAGCGATAAGTACCATTGTGGAGGTTTGTGGACGAATGCTTGTTGCTCACATCCACGATTAAATGAAGCTGTAAAGGACGCAGCTTTGCGAAGAATGCAAGAAGAAATGGGTTTCACAACTTCAATCGAATATATTGGACAATTTATTTATAAAACTGAATTCGAAAATGGATTGATTGAACATGAACTAGATCATCTTTTTATGGGTAAGTTTAATGGAGAGCCAAAACCAAACCCTGAAGAGGTTGAGGATTTTAAATATATTGGAATCGATGAACTTAAGTTAGATATTGAAAAATCACCACAGAATTATACAGTTTGGTTTAAAAAAATTGTCGCAGATTACGTGGGTTGGAATGTGTAGACTATCATTGGGTAGCGGACAAAATATTATTATTGTAAGAATTAATTGAATATGATTAAAATAGGACGTAGAACGACTTTTAATGCAGCCCATCGCTTGCACAATGCAAAATGGTCAGAGGATAAAAACAATGAAGTTTTTGGAAAATGTAATTCTCCAAATTTCCACGGTCACAATTACGTTATGGAAACTTGGGTGAAAGGTGATATTGATCCAGATACCGGATTTGTGATTAACCTTACTGATCTTAAAAAAATCATCAAAGAAGAAATAGAGGATGAGTTTGATCATAGAAATTTAAATTTAGATGTTCCTGCTTTCAAAAATCTAAATCCAACAGCTGAAAATATAGCTAAAGTGATTTATGAAAAATTAAAACCAAGATTGAAACAATACGAATTGACGATTAGATTGTACGAAACGCAAAACAATATTGTAGAATACACGGGGTAATTGATAATTGACAATTGATAATTGATAATTTTGAATTGGATATAATTCGTAATTGATCATTCGTAATTCGTAATTAAATATGAGAACTTTCACCTTAGAAGAAATTAATGATCTTGATAAACGCTACCGAACGAATTTAATCAATTGTTTGAGTGGAATAAAAAGCATGAATTTGATCGGGACGAAAAATAAAAAAGGTCAAACCAATCTTGCAATTTTTAATTCCGTGATTCATTTGGGTGCTCACCCTGCTTTAATGGGTTTTATTCAACGTCCAGCATCTGTGGAAAGACATACTTTTGAAAATATAAAGGAAACTTCTTATTTCACTATAAATTCTGTCACAGAGGAAATTCATAAACAAGCACATCAAACTGCAGCTCGATATGAAAGAGAAGAAAGTGAATTTGATGAAACATCTTTAGAAACAGCATATATTAATGATTTTTATGCCCCATTTGTAGCGAAGTCTCCTTTGAAAATCGGTTTAGAATGTGTGGAAGTGATTCCCATTCCAATCAATAATACACAACTAATAATTGGAAAAGTAAAGCTGATTCAATTGAATGAAGAATTTCTCAAATCTGACGGTTTCTTATCCTTACACGACCAAGGAGTAGTAGGAGGAACAGGCTTAGATAGTTATTTATCTACTAACGAAATTGGAAGATACAGCTACGCAAAACCAGACCTTCCTTTGGAGAAAATTTGACAATAATTATGGAAATAATTATGAATTATGAATTATGAATTATGAATATTGTCATTAGAAACCTCGTTAATAATTAAACATTAACCATTATTTCCACCCCTATCGCGTTAACCATTAATAATTTACCATTAATAATTAAAAAAGTATGACAATTTTTTGGCACAGAAGAGACTTACGCACTAACGATAACGCTGGATTATTTGCGGCTTTGCGCAAGGAAAAAGATGTTCAACCAATTTTTATATTCGATAAAAACATTCTTGAAGATCTCAATTCTGGCGACCAACGAGTTTTATATATTTATCAGCACATTCAAGCACTGAAAAAAGCTTACAATGAGCAAGGAAGTGATTTATGGGTCTTTTTTGATCAGCCAATAAATGTTTTTCAACAATTAACTAAAGAGCATAAAGTTAACGCCGTTTTTACAAATCGTGATTACGAACCTTATGCAAAATTACGAGATGAGGAAATCGAGAAATTATTAGCAACTCAAGACATTTCTTTCCGCACCTTAAAAGACCATGTGATTTTCGAAAGAAATGAAGTTTTGAAAGGGGATGGAACTCCTTACCGTGTTTTTACGCCTTATATGAATCAATGGAAAAAAGAATTGGCTCCTTTTCATTTGAAGTCCTATCCAACTGAAAAGTATTTCAATAATTTGAATCAATCGAAAGAAATTTCGGAATTGATTTCATTGAAAGAAATGGGCTTTTCTGACGAACAAACACAAGATTTTCCTCCAATAGAAGCAAGTGATAAAATCATAAAAGATTACGAGAAAACAAGAGATATTCCTTCAATTCGAGGAACAACAAGAATGAGTTTACACCTTCGTTTTGGAACAGTTTCCATTAGAGAATTGTGCCGACAAGGAAGTAAAAACGAAAAATATTACAATGAATTAATTTGGAGAGATTTCTACCAGATGATTTTAGAACACTTTCCAGAAACAGCAGATAAATCATTTAAACCAAAATACGATAATATTCCGTGGGAAAACAATGAAGCGCATTTTGAAGCATGGCGCGAAGGGAAAACAGGCTATCCGATTGTTGATGCAGGAATGCGTGAACTCAACGCCACAGGATTTATGCACAATAGAGTAAGAATGGTTGTTGCGAGTTTCTTAACCAAGCATTTAATGACCGATTGGCGATTAGGAGAAGCCTATTTCGCAGAAAAACTCCTTGATTATGAAATGGCTAGCAATGTTGGCGGATGGCAATGGGCAGCTTCATCTGGAGTAGATGCACAACCGTATTTCCGGGTTTTCAATCCAACAAGTCAGCATGAAAAATTTGATCCAGAAGATAAATACATCAAAAAATGGATTCCAGAATACGGAACCAGTAAATATCCTGAACCAATAGTAGAACATAAAAAAGCGAGGCAAAACGCAATAGATACTTATAAAGAAGCGCTTAAGTAATGATTATTTTTTTTTAATTCTTAAGACTTAGTTCTAATCAATAGCACATTATGCTTAGATGAACATTAATAATCAAAACTAATTCTACCACAATAGAAGATGTAATCATTACTTGAGAGACAATTTAAATTTGGGTTTTAATACCAAAAAGATTCTCCGAAGAATTGCTTTACAACGAGTTGTTGGAAGCAATTTTCGAAGGATGACAAGTCGTTAGTGGGGTGTTTTTAACCCCACTTTTTTCACTTAATCACTATATAAGAACGTCATCCTGAACATCTTTAAAATTATTGATTTTACAGATGGAAGGATCTTTTTTGAGAGCAAAGATTTTATTAAAGCAGCATCAATTTCTTAGTCACCCCAATTCGTAATTCGTAATTTACAATTCGTAATTGTCTAACCAAATTTCTTCTTAAACATTAACTTAATTTTCTTACGGAATAAAACCGCAAGAACAGCCAGCAGAATATAAGGGGAGGCCATGATATATAAAATCGCCGAATTGATGTTGTTTCCGTTTGTGTTATCAAGAATACTGTCATCAACTGAGTCACCACTTTGTTCAGCCAGTAATTTACATTGTGAACATTGTGCTTCTACATCTCCGGTGAAGAAAAAAATAAAAGCAACTAATAATATAATAAAAGGAAGCCATTTTTTCATAATGCAAAGATAGGGAATAAGTGCGTCAAACCATAAAATAAAAAGTGATTTTGATCAGTTGAAGACTAACTGTTGTCGCGAAATAAAATCTCGCGGTAGCTGAATGTTTACGGTGCTGATTTCCTTACAAAACCTAAACACAAAACCCACCTTTCGAAAGCATAATCTCCTCTATAATTTCAATCGCTTTTTCTTTGCGTTCTTCAAAGCCTCCTTCAAGGATGGTAAAATCAACCTTCTGTTTTTTTAATTCATCCAAATACAATTCAAATAATTCTTCTCTGTGATTTGGACTTTCTCTCAAGGGATCTTCTTCCCATGGAATACCTTCCGGGCTACACAAGAAATAATGGGCAAAACGCTGACTTTCCATTAAGGATTGAATACTGTCAGCACATTTTTTGTATTTGAAAGTCGACCAAATATAGAGTACTGTATTGTCAGTATCGTAAATTTTAATTCCACTTTTTTCATCAGAGATTCTAATTTGATCCTGTTCAATTGCAATTTTTTCAATGTCTTCGAAATCATATTTTCCGTCACGCTCCAAAAGATAAACTCTAGCATGTTCAGCAAACCAGTGCGCATCAAAATGATTGGCAACAGCTTTAGAAATTGTCGATTTACCTGAACTTTCAGGTCCTGTGAATGTGATTTTCAATTTTTTGAGCTTTATACAATTTATACCATGAGAAAAAAGCAAAAATAGCAATAATGGTATAAACTAAATAATGGAATCCTGTCAGATGTAATCCGCGGGCACTATAAAGGAAGATTAATGCTGCGTCAATAACAATCCAATAAATCCAGTTTTCTAAAACACGCTGGGTCACCATAAATGTCGCTACCAAACTAAAAACGGTGCTAAAAGCATCTAAATATGGGTTTTTCTGGTCGGTAAAAACCACCATTATGTAACCCAATAAAACGGTAATTATCGAACTAACGAGAATATTAATCAAATGATATTTTAATGGCCAGCGAATAATGAATCTTTCTTTGGATGAAACTTTATTCCATGAGAACCAACCATAAATTGCCATTACAAAATAGAAAACTTGTAATGCAGATTCAATGTAAAGTCCGGCGTGATAACAAAGATAAATATAAATTGAGGTGCTAACCATCGCGAAAAACCAACCAAATCTGTTTTTCTTAGCTATGAATATTAAGTAAAATGTACCGATAATTACGCCAGCCCACTCCAATGCTGATGTATCAATTAACCCTTGAACTACTTCATTTATTATTTCCACAGCGCGAAAATAAACAATTGATACAATTAAGAATGGTTTAATTACGAATTACGAATTGTTGTTTTTTTTAATTCGTAATTGATTATATTAGGGTTTTATTCATTTAAATTCAAAAAAAGCATCATTTTATGTCTAATAAGTACCTTTTTACTTTCTTAACCATTTTATCATTTTTATTTTTCACTTCAATTTCAAAGGCTCAGGATCTACAGAATGTTCCAGAAGTGGATACTTTGTTGGTTGGTATCGCCGGAAGTGCGCCTTTTGTTTATGGCGAAGACAGCGATGAAAAAGGAATAGCAGTTGAGATTTGGGAGACTTTGGCTGATAAAAAGGATTGGATTTACACTTATAAATATTTTGAAACTGTTGATGAAGCCATTCACGCTTTGGATAGTGAAGGACTTGATGTGGTGGTTGGCCCAATTAGTATTACTTCCCAACGAGTGGAATATTTGCGCTTTTCTCAACCGTTTTATAATTCAAGTTTAGCCATCGTTTCTCGTGCAGATAAATTGAACTTATGGGATAAAATAAAACCGTTTTTTAGCCTAAACTTAATCTATGCAGTTTTCGTTTTTGTCTTCATTTTAGCTATTGTAGGAACTTTTTTATGGCTTGCAGAACGAAAGGCATCGCCTGATCAATTTCCCCAAGACCCTTTAAACGGAATAGGAAATGGAATGTGGCTTGCGATTGTGACCATGACAACTGTTGGTTACGGTGACAAAGCTCCAATCACATTGCCGGGTAGAATTATAGCTGGTTCTTGGATGATAATCTCCATTATTTTCGCTACTTCCATGGTCGCAGGAATTGCCAGTACATTGACGCTTTCTTCACTTGGATCTTCTACAATTTCAAATATTGAAGAGTTGTCAGGAAAAAAAGCAGCAACGATTTCTTCCTCACCTTCCGCAGGATTTTTAAAAGAAAGTAAAGTGAAAACAGTCGGAGTGAATTCTTTGGGGGAAGCAATGGAACTATTAAAAAGTAAAGAGGTCGATGCAGTTGTTTATGATAGACCTCAGTTGTTGTATTATTTGTCAGGTAATCAAAAAGAGGATTTCCATATTGCCCAAGCAGAATATTACAAACAAGGATATGGATTTGCGTTTCCATTTAAGTCTGATTTGGTTTATGAAATCAACAGATCATTATTAGAAATGGCAGAAGAACAAGAAATAGTTTCAATTGTTGAAGGTTATCTAGAAGAAGAATAATCAATTCCGAATTAGTCAATTAGCAATTACTAATTTGTAATTATTTAAGAAGAAATTTACAATGAAAAGAAACATCCAAATCGCAGCTTATGTCGCGATTATAGCTTTAGGAGCATTCAACCTAATTACAAGTCCAGTAGCTTTAATTCTTGGATTTGTCTTTACCTTAACTTTAGGAAACCCTTTTCCTACATTCACCAAAAAAGCCATCAGTTATTTGTTGAAAGCTGCAGTTATTGGCCTTGGTTTTGGAATGTCACTCACAGAAACTATCAAAACAAGTAAAGAAGGTTTTGTGATCACGATGCTTTCTATATTTCTGACAGTTTCCATCGGTTTATTGCTAATTAAAGCATTGAAAATCGACAAAAAGCTTGGTTTCTTAATGACTTCCGGAACTGCAATTTGTGGAGGAAGCGCAATTGCCGCAGTCGCTCCAGTAATTAAAGCCAACAGCAAAACCATAAGTATTGCTATCGGAGTTGTGTTTTTACTGAATTCCGTTGCGCTATTTATATTTCCATCCATCGGACATTTCTTCGAATTAACACAAAATCAATTTGGAATTTGGGCGGCAATTGCCATTCATGACACAAGTTCGGTTGTAGGAGCAGCTTTGGTTTATGGTGACGAAGCACTTCAAGTAGCAACAACCGTAAAACTAGCCAGAACTTTGTGGATTATTCCTCTGTCGATTTTTGCAATGTTTGTCTTCAAAAATAAAGGTCAAAAAATCAAGTTTCCACTATTTATTCTTGGGTTTATTGGAGCAATGTTACTCAATAGCACAGGATTTGTTCCTGAAACTGTTTCACTCACCATAGTTGATATTTCTAAAAGACTTTTGGTGATTACTTTATTTTTGGTAGGAACAACGCTAACAATAAAAGACCTAAAAGAAACGGGAATAAAACCGATTTTGTTTTCTACAATACTGTGGGTTTTCATTTCCATATTTTCTTTAATTTATATTTTAAATTAATTACGAATTACGAAGCACTTTCGGAAATAGGTTATGATTAATAAATAGTCGAATCATTCGTGAATAGTATTACAAGAACTTTCTAATTGACGAATTACAATCACAACTTTACTTAGTTAGTCTAAGTTACTTGTGATTTCCCACCAATTCGTAATTCGTAATTTCCCTAATTCGTAATTATCTACATTTGAAATTGAATGAATCACGAGCTAAAAGGGCGTGATTCATTCAATCTCAAATGTAGATTTCTCTTCTTCGTTTTCTTTCTTCCAAGCGTCAATTTTTCTTTGCAAAGCATTCTTTTTCTTCTTCTTGGTTTCAGGAGAGAATTCATCTTGGATTGTATCTTTTCCGAAGTCCATAATTATCTTTTCTTCTTGCTTATCTTTTGCTTTTAAATCTTGAATTGTTGAGTCTTTTTTGTTGAAACCAAAACCTGTTTTTAGGGCGCTTTTTAAGTCGTCTTTGGCTTGTTCTCTTTGCTCTTCCTTTACCACTTTTTTAGCTTCTTTGTCCCACGAGAATTTTGGTTCATCAATGGTTCCAAACATTCTCAAGAAGATTCTAAATCCTGTTCCATCATCTAAAACATCTCCAAACTCTGAGCTTTCTGATCCTTTTATTTCTCTAAATCTAAAATCAAATGAGTAATCAATGTCATTGTCGAATGAATGTGTTCCTGAAAGATTAACATCCAAAGCATTGGAATTAATCGTCATTTTTGGAATGGTAATTATTCCATTTTTCACTGTAAATTCATTCTCAAAAGAATCAAATTGCAAGTTCAATAATCGCTTTTCAAATTCATCTATTTTTGATCTTGCGATAACTAATTTCCCACCAGAAGCTTTCAGGCTTTTTGTGATTTCTTTGAATGGCAAGACATTTATTAAAGCTCCATCTGTGATTTTAAGGCGAGCGCTTACATCAAATTCTTCTTTCAATATTTTCTCTTCGTAAATGTCAAACGGACCTTTGAGATTAAGTTGAATAGCTGCTCTCCCCCTTATGTTTTCCGAAGTAATTACTGTTTGATCAAAGTTGTTCCACTCTTCAAATAAAGGTTTGAAATTTACAGCATCGGAGCTTAAGGATGTTTCAACCACTAAATACATTGGTTGTTCTTCCGTAATTTTTAAGTTCCCATTTATTTTAGAAGTCGCGCTTATTCCTTCAATAAGTGGGAAGGACAATTGACGTCTCCCAAAATCCATTCTTCCCTTTATGTCTGTATATTGATGTCCACTGTATTGAACTTTATTCAACGATAAAATTATTTTCCCATCGATATCATTCGGTAAAATCCATGATTTAGTTTTTACTTCTTCAACGTTTGTTGTTGAAAGATCATCCAAGTTTAAAGCTTCGCTAGTCACATTGGCATCGACAGACAAATTTCCAGCTCCTTTAAAGTAATCTGCTAGATTATTAAATTGACCATCCAAAACCAAAGATGAATTGTCCAACGACAATGCTAAATCTGTAATTCCAGCATATTGATTTCTGATGGTGATAGCTCCATTGCTAATATTCAATTTTCGTTGATCGTCAATAAATTGAGCGCTTATATTTTGAAGATCCAAAGTTGCTCTTAAATCATAAATGGTGATGTCTTTTTGATTTGTTTTTGGATTGTTTAATCTCAAATCAAAATCGCCTTTCAATGCGATACTTCCAGAGAGTTCTTGCAATGAAAAAGGACCAAATAAACGGTGAATAGCTTTCAAATCTAATAAACCATCTGCTTTTCCTGTTAAGCGAGGTTTGTCGAAATCAGCAACTAATAAATTTCCTGTGAATTTTTCATTTAACGTATAAAATTCTAAAGTTGAAAGTGAGAGTTGTTCTTTTCCATCAATTACTCCATTCGAATATTTTCCTTCTAGATTAATTTGAGACAAAGAAAATCCTTGGTCAGCTAAACTTCCGTTTTTCACGTCAAAAGTGGCATTAATGGCTGGAGAAGCTGTTTTTTCATTGGAACCTTTAATGAACAACTCAAAATTCACTTTTCCTTGACCATTTATTTCATCTACAACATTAAGTTCTTCCAAAGTGAAATTCTTGGCAACATCAGCTAAGTCAAGATTCTTTGCTCCAATATAAAAGTCCAAAGTTTTACTGCTCACTTTTCCTTTAATCAAGAAAGGGAGTTTATTAATAGTTAAATCCGCCGAAATAATTTCAAAAACATCATTAATTTGATCCATTTGAATGGAAATATCGCATTTTGCCTTCTTATTTTCAATTAATCTAACAGATTTTGACTGAATTGATTTAATATCAAATTGCGTTTGAGCATTTAATATAAATTGTTTTTCATTGAATGAACCTTGAAATTCTAAGGTGTTAAAAAAAGCTGAATAGAATTGTTCTGTCGATTCGTTTTGGTAAGTAAAATCTGTAGTTTTAAGATTGATTTTCTTTAAGTTGAATTCAAATGGAGTTACCGTGTTGTCTTCACTTGGTTTTAGAAAATCATAATTGACGCTTCCATTTTTTAGGATTTTCAAATTGAGTTTCGCTTGTTCAATATCAATTCTATGAACATCTAATTTACTTCCAAAAAAGTCCAAAGGATTTAGTCTCAAATCAATTTTCTTAGCAAAAATTGCCGTGTCACTGGTTTGGATTGAATCAAATTTACTGTAAACTAGAACATCATCAAAAGAGAGGGTTAAATCTGGAAAGCTTTTCCAAATTCCAACGTCAATAAATCCAATATGCACACGTTTATTGAGGTATTTATTCGCTTCTTCTAGCGCGTAGGATTTAATATCATCTTTAAAAACCAAGAGCAAAGCACTGATCAAGAGCATCAAGGAAACCACAATCCCTGCAACCCATTTGAATATTTTAAAAGCTTTTCTCCAATTCATAAAACAAAAATAACAGCAATTTTGGACAGACATCTGTCGGACAGCTATACTTATTAACGTGGAATGTTTTATAATGGTACATGAAGGCAGTAATGAGTTTTTAGTAGTGAGTTTTGAGGGCTTCGAATTGAATGATTTATGGAGATGTTAAAGTTTGGTATTGAAGCTAACACTGGACTGCATTAAAGCAATAGTTACTTAATCCAATTGTTTAAATCTATAATTTTGGCTCCAGAAAAATGTTGTTTTTTTTGGTCTCAGAAATAGTTAAAACTATGCTCCCGATAAGCCATCGGGATTAGTGCATCTAGCTTTAGCTTCTAAAAACCTTTATATCCAACATTAGATTTTGATGTTAAAAGAAAGACAAAAATGTCTAACGTCTAATATCTAAATATTGCGCTATATATTGAATTTTATTCTTAAATGAACCTATGGCACTTTAGTCCATAGTGGTTCAGTTGCAAGACTCAGTTATCTAAAAATGGATTGATGATATTAGTGAATTAGTGAGTTGTTTGCGAACTAGCTTGTTAAAATCATGAGTTTTAATTGTGAATTTCGTTCATCAAAGTTAAATATTACTGATTTTTCCGAAATGTTAACATGCCTAGGTGTGCTTCATCCTTTGAGTTTTCAGATCTTATTTAGCTGTATGTTAATATATTATAATGTGAATTTCTATTGCTGTTACAGTTTTTTGACTTATATTTGTTGCGATCCTAAGTCAAATCAGATATGAAAAACCTAATTTTAATCATTACAGTCATAGTTTTATCCTTTACTTCATGTAATAAAAGTAACAATTCAGATAATTCTCAATTCTCCAAAAGCATCAGTAAATCAATAAGTCCATGTGATTATATTGATAAACAAATGATTGTATGTCATTTCGGTATGTCCAATACAAAATTGAAATTTCAAGATCTCAACAATGAATCAAGTAATATCACTGCTCAATGTGGATACAGTTGGAAGAAGTCAAATGTAAATGATGCAGGAAATACTTTTCACACCAATCGGAAATCTAAAAACAATCACATTAAAATCGGAAATTTTAGAACATACGATGATATTATTTCAGCAGCTAGTGATTTCAAAAAAACATACTGGGTTACTTCAAATGAGAATGTTAAAAAAGGAGGTGTTGCTTTAAATAGTGAAGAAAGCCGTGATGTACTAAATGAAAAATTAAAGAATTTAAGTGATGATTTCCAAGTTACATCTAAAGTCGGTTTAAGACTTACAGAAGTTTATGGCGTGGGAGATCAAGCTTTTTATGACCACCAAAATAAATCTTTGGGTGTGCGTTTCGGAACCTTGTCCTTTTCTGTTTTTATTGAAACCGAAATGGATACCGAAACCAATATTCTAATCGCCAAAAAATTGGCCCTAGAGGTATGGGAAAAACTCTAAAATTAAAATTACTTTCAACTTTGTGTATAAAAAGATGACGAAAGAAGCCTACTAAATGGCGTATCTGTATATTTAACAATATATTTGCATCAAAATTATAGATTATGAGTTTAGTAACAGTTGGAAGTGTCGCGTTTGATGCTATTGAAACACCTTTTGGTAAAACAGATAAAATAATTGGAGGAGCAGGAACATATATCGCTTTTTCATCTTCTTATTTTATGAAAAATCAAAACATCGTTTCTGTTGTTGGAGAAGATTTTCCGCAAGAAATGCTTGACAAATTAAGTAACAAAGGGGTTAACCTAGAAGGACTTCAAATTATAAAAGGAGAGAAATCTTTCTTTTGGTCAGGTAAGTACCACAACGACATGAATTCAAGAGACACTTTAGTGACTGAACTTAATGTTTTAGAGCATTTTGATCCAATTATTCCAGCGTCTTACCAAGGATGTGAATATTTAATGTTAGGTAACTTAAGTCCAGATGTTCAGTTGAAAGTAATCAACAGAATGGAAAAGCGCCCTAAATTAGTTGCAATGGATACCATGAATTTCTGGATGGATATTGCAATGGATGATTTAATAAAAGCAATCGCAGCAATCGATATTTTAATTATCAACGACGAAGAAGCACGTCAACTTTCAGGTGAATATTCATTGGTTAGGGCAGCGAAGAAAATTCGTGAAATGGGACCAAAATATTTAATCATTAAGAAGGGTGAGCACGGAGCTTTATTGTTCCATGGTGAAAATGCATTTTTCGCACCAGCATTACCATTAGAAGATGTTTTCGATCCAACAGGAGCTGGAGATACTTTCGCAGGTGGATTTATGGGTTATTTAGCTTCAACTGATGACATTTCTTTTGAAAATATGAAAAGAGGAATTATCGCAGGATCTGCAATGGCATCTTTTTGTGTAGAGAAATTTGGAACAGAAAGATTAGAAAATTTATCAAAAAGTGAAATAGAAGACCGTATTCAAGAATTTGTACAATTGACAAATTTTGACATGGTTAAATCTGTTTAAACCCTACTATTATGGAGAAAAGAGAATTTATTGAAGCGCTTATAGTGCTTACGGAAAAAGAAAATGTCTTAAGTACAGGAAGAGAAGTAAATGAACTGCGTGGGCAATTCGAAGACTATTTAATTGAAGCAACAAGACAATTTCAAATTGCTGAATTAGAAGCTAAAGATAGAAATGAAGAATTTACTCAAGAAGAGTGGATGAACGCATTGAAAGAAGAGTTTTATGAAATATTTTCTCCATATAAAGAAAAACGCAAAGCTGTTATTGATGCTAAACGCTTAGAAGAGGATGAAAATCTTAAGAAGAAAAGAGCATTGATTACACAATTGCAAACTGTCATCACGAATGAAGAAAACATTGGTGCTGCTTTTTCTGCTCACAAAGAAATTAATGAGAAATGGAAAAAAGTTGGTGACATTCCTCGTGAAAAACGCAACGATATTCAACAAGAATACAGCCGTTTGTTAGAGCAGTTCTTCTATAACATGAATATCTATAAAGAGATCAAAGATTATGATTTCAAAAAGAATTATGAAGCGAAGAAAATTCTGATTGAGCAAATAAAAGAGCTGAGCAAGATTGAGAAAATCAAAGAAGTGGAAGCTGCAATCAAACAATTGCAAAATGAATGGGAAGACGTTGGTCCAACCAAACAAGAGCATTGGGAAGAGCAAAAAAATGAATATTGGTCTACTGTAAATAAAATTTATGACCGAATTCGTTCTTTTTACGACGAAAGACGTGAGAAAATGCAGGAGAATATCGTGAAGAAAAACGAATTAATCCAAAGAGCTGAGGCTATTCTAGGATTAGAACGCGATTCTGTAAAATCTTGGTCTAACCAAACGAAAGATGTTCTTGAACTTCAAAAAGAATGGAAAACTATTGGTTTTGGTCCTAAGAAAGAAAACGATGAGGTATGGAAGAAATTCCGTGGTTTATGTGACGATTTCTTTGCTCTAAAAAGTGATTTCTTTAAAGACATTCAACAAGAGTATGATAAAATTGCTGAAGGCAAAAAGAAGTTGATTGATAAAGTAAATGCAATCAGAGAGAATATGGATTGGGGGCCAACAACAAAATCCATTATTGAACTTCAAAAACAATGGAAGAATGCAGGGAGCGCTGGTCAAAAAAACGAACAAAGTTTATGGAAAGAATTCCGTGCAGCTTGCGATTCATTTTTTGATGCTAAACAAGCTCATTTCGACGAGAAAGACAAAGCTTTTGAAGACAACTTAAAAGACAAAGAAGCACTGATTGTAGAAATTTCGGCTTTCGAACTTCCAACAGATAAAAAAGAAGCAATTGAAGTTTTACACGGTTTCTCTGAACGTTTTTCAGCAATTGGATTTGTTCCAGGTAAACAAAAAGATGGTATTTTTAAAGCTTATAAAGCAGCGCTAGACAAACATTACGATTCTCTTGATATGAAAGGTGAAGAGAAAGAAACGGTTATGTTCGAAGCGCGCATCAAGACTTTACAAGGGAGTGGAAATGCTGCGGAATTGTTTGAAAAAGAAAAACAAGCAATTCGCAACGACATCAATACAATTCAACAAGAGATTATTCAATTTGAGAATAACCTTGGTTTCTTTGCCAACTCTAAAGGTGCAAATGCACTGAAAGATCAGGTTGAGAATAATATTAAAGCAGAGCAAGATAAGTTGATAGCACTTAAAGCAAGGCTTAAAATGATACCAAATGAATAAAATATACAATACTTGGATTTTCATCATCTCACTGTTAACACTGCCTTTTGCATTCGCAGTTGGGTTAAATGAGGTCTTTGGTATTTTTGGGCTTAAAATTCACGGAGATCGGTTCGAATATAAAGAACTGGTCTTCGGAATTTCAGCAGGTTTGATTTTCTTACTCGGAGCAACTCGCTCTTCAAGAAAATGGTCAGGAATTAAAATTGTAAACCAACTTGATCGTTTTCAGTTCAATACTACTATTAGTTCAGAACGGAAACAACGTGTTATTTTGAATAACAGCATTGAGGTGCTTGGTTTTTTTCTGATAGGAACAGTTTTTATTATATTCTCAAAAGACGCTGTTTTCATCTCTTTGATTTTCGTTATTTTCATTGTTGATTCAATAATTAATAGTTTACGTGGAATTTTAGGTAAAAAATACCGTGTTGGAATGACTAAGAAAGCAATTGTTTCTGTTGATAGAGAGGTTGTTGCTATTTATTTCAAAGGCTTAAAACGCATCTCGATTACAAAAGATCAACTTTTTTTTGAATACAACAATGACTTAGTGTTAGATTTTCAACTCAATACTATTCCACAAGATAGGCAAGAAGAGTTTATGCGACTTTTAAGAGTAAATGTTGATGATAAGCAAGTGTATTTCTCTGGTTTCGAGGAGGAGTAATAGATTTTATTGGTCTCGAAAATAGTTAGAAATAAGCACTTTGCCTTCTAATACCTTTTATATCAAACATTAGATTTTTAATGTTAGAAAAAGGACAAAAAGTCTACTATCTAAATATATCAATAGCTATAGAATTATATTCTCAAATGGTTCTAAGGCACTTTTAGTCCATAGTGGTTCAGTTTTCTTTTGAGTTCGTAAGTAAGAAGTAAAATAAAAGTATATTGATTTAGACTTCAACCAGGTGCTTACAATGTTAAGTTTTACAGAGAAAATCATTTTTACTTGTCCATTAATTTGATGACTATTTAACTGAGGGAATGCTTTAATTAATCGTTAGTCGAAGAATTATAGCATTTAAGCTTTAATTATGTAGGATTGGTCTTAGAGAATTTTTATTTTTGAATTCGCTAAAAGACCAGAACTATGATAAGAAACACAATTGTTTCAATACTATTTTTATTTCCTACTTTACTGTTTTCTCAATTTGGACCAGGTGGCGTGGGTAATTCATCCAATAACGGACTTTGGTTAAAAGCTGATGACATAACATTAAGCGATGGGACTCCAGTGGTAAACTGGAATGATCGTTCTGGGAATAATAATCATGCAACAAATCCTGTTATTGCTGAACAAACTACTTTTAATCTCAATAGCTCTATAAATTCTAGACCAAGTGTTTATTTCGATGGAAATATTGACCAAATGATTGTCGCGGATGCAGATATTTTAGATGGTAGTAGCGGTATTACTTATTATTCTGTTGTTAGACCCAATAAGATGGATGGTCAGGCTAGAGCGATTATAGGTAAAAGGATCGATTTCAATAATGCCGCAAATTACGCTTATACTTTTTTCTTTTACACAAGTAGATATGTTTGGCTTGATGTTCAAAATTTGAATGACCGAATTAGTTCATCTCCAATCACTTTTTCAAACAACACAAATTATATGTTAGGCTTTGATTTTGATGGAAGTCGACCCGAAGCAATAAGGTCTAGGTTTTTGAGTGCAGGAAATGTGATTAAGGAAGTTAAGGAAACTTCCACAGCGATATTAAATAGTAATCAAGATCTTATTTTAGGAGGATTGAATTTAGATTATAATCCTAGTGGTCCTAGAAGATATAGTGGTGATATGTCAGAGTTGATACATTATAACAGAGCCTTAAATACAGCAGAAAGAAAAATCGTAGAAAATTATCTAGGTGCTAAATATGGAATAACCATTGCTAATGATTTATACACGCATCAAGCAGTTTATGCCGGCGAGGTCGCTGGAATAGGACAAGATGATGGTTCAAATTCTCATAATGATGCGCAAGGATCCGCGATTGTTAGAATTAATAATCCTTCAAGTTTAAGTGATGGTGACTTCATGATTTGGGGCCACAATGAATCTTCACTTGATGTTTATGACACCCTAGATGTGGACAAAACAATAATTGAATCACGTATGTCAAGAGTTTGGGCAGTGACCAAAACAAATGATGTGGGAACTGTAAACGTAACATTTGATCTTTCGGACTTTGATCCTATAATAGCTTCCGATGTTAGACTATTAATAGACCGTGATGGTGATGGCTTTGCCGATAATGATGTTGCTCCATTAGCAGGAACTGTTTCTGGTTCAACAATTACTTTTACAGGTGTTACTTTTGTAAACAATGATAAATTTACTTTAGGCTCAATTAATTTTGCCCAGACACCACTTCCAGTAGAACTCACAGACTTCCATTTGAAATCTAAAGAAAGAACTGTAGATGTACTTTGGACAACTGCTTCGGAGTTAAATGCAGATTACTACCTTCTTTCAAAAAGTAAAGAAGGAAAATCATTTGAAAATTTCGCTCAAGTAAAAGCCAATGGCACAAAATCAACTGTTTCTAATTATAAGGAGAGAGATGAAACTCCATTTTCAGGTATTTCATATTACCAATTAACGCAAGTAGATTTTGATGGGAGAGCAACAGAATATGCGCCAATCTCAGTGAATAGGCAACAAGGGCAATCTTTTGTATTGGTACCGAATCCAACAACTGGAGCTTTCCAATTGAAAAGCGCAATTTCAACAGATGGAAATACCAATTTAACCATTTTTAGTTCGGTGGGGAAATTGATGAACCAATTGACTTTAATACCAGAAGATATAAACAATAAATTCATCGATTTAGATCTTAAATTAGGAGTCTATTTTGTGAAAGTGAATCAAGAAAATGGATACAGTACTTCACTGAAATTAGTAGTAAACTAGTTTCTTTTTGTTCTCAAAACAAAACTTTAAGGGTATTCCCTGAGTCGTATTGTATTTAGTGTTGTAAATCAGTGCTTTGATTGTTGGTGTGTCAATTGAATAGGCAAAATAATTTGGTAAATTGTATTTAATGCTTACTTTTGTCTGACCAAGAAATCAAAATCACTGAAATGAACCTTAAATCCTTTTTATTCGCCTTTTTTATTCCAATTGCACTCTTTTCTCAAACGGGGCCAGGTGGTGTTGGGAATTCATCTGATAATGGGTTGTGGCTAAAAGCTGATGCCATTAAAGGTTTAGCTGATGGAGCTCCTGTTGTGAAATGGGGTGATGACTCTGGGAATGGGAACCATGCAATTGCAACTCTCAGTGAACAGCCTAAATATCAAATAAATGGTATTAATGGAAGACCAAGTTTGCTATTTGATGGGAGCAATGATCAGATGATTATTGCTGATCATCCCATTCTGGATGGCTCTGTTGGAATAACTTATTATACTGTGGTTAAACCAAATAATTTGAATGGAAGCCCTCGTGGAATTTTGGGAAAAAGAGATAGTCAGACTGGTAATTTAGATTATTCATATACATTTTTCTTCTGGAAAAGCAATTTTTTAAACCTTGATATAAACACTCAAAATAATCGATTCACAACCAGTCCGAGTGCATATTCAAACAATAAGGCATACATGCTAGGATTTGATTTTAATGGAAGTTTGATTGAAGGTGAAAGATCAAGAATTTTTAATGCTGGGAACCTTGTAAAACAATCTGATGAATTTTCAGATATTTTAAATAATAGTAGTGCGGAACTTGTATTGGGAGGATTGAATAGGAATTATACTACACGTCTTGGAGGCGATTTCTCTGAGGTAATTCACTATAACCGTGCATTAAACACCGCAGAAAGAAAAATCGTAGAAAACTATCTAGGTGCTAAATATGGAATAACCATTGCAAACGACTTATACACTCACCAAGCTGATTACGCAGGAGAAGTTGCGGGAATAGGGCAGGATGATGATTCAAATTCTCATAATGATGCGCAAGGATCCGCGATTGTTAGAATTAATAATCCTTCAAATTTAGTTGATGGAAGTTATTTGATCTGGGGACATAATGAAAAGCCGCAAACTGTTAATAATATCATAGATGTTGATGGTGCGATTATTCAATCGCGTATGGAGAGAGTTTGGGCAGTTACCGCAACTAAAGAATTAGGAAGTATTGACATTACTTTTGATCTTTCAAGTTTTTCTCCAATTACACCAACTGATGTTCGTTTATTAATCGACAGAAATAATAATGGTTTTGTAGTCAATGATGTGGCTCCAATTGTGGGAGCAGTATCGGGACCAAGAATTACATTTTCAGGTGTAAAACTTAATGATAATGATAAATTTACCTTAGGCTCTATTAATTTTAATCAAACACCACTTCCAGTAGAACTCACAGACTTCCATTTGAAATCTAAAGAAAGAACTGTAGATGTACTTTGGACAACGGCATCGGAGTTAAATGCAGATTACTACCTTCTTTCAAAAAGTAAATCTGGGAAATCATTTGAAAATTTCGCTCAAGTAAAAGCCAATGGCACAAAATCTACTATTTCCAACTATAAGGAGAGAGACGAAACTCCATATTCAGGTATTTCATATTACCAATTAACGCAAGTTGATTTTGATGGAAGAACAACAGTTTACGGACCAATCTCAGTAAACAGACAACAAGACCAATCTTTTGTATTGGTGCCGAATCCAACAAATGGCATTTTTAAATTGAAAAGTGCGATTCCTACCGAAGGCAGTACAACTGTATCAATTTATAGTTCAATGGGAAGATTCGTCAAGGAAATCACTTTATTGCCTGGAGAAGTGAATTCTAAGTATATCGATTTAGGCTTAGAATCTGGAGTTTACTATATAAAATTGTTTGGAGAAATTGAATTTTACTCGTCTTTAAAATTGGTGGTGAAATAAACGAATCGTGCTAGAATGGTTAACGAAAGAATTCATTCGTCGAGACAAAACGTAAGTTTATCTACAATAATGTTGACTTAGACGAGAGTAATGTTTATTTTTGAGCTCATTAAATTCCCAGAACAAAGATGAGAAACTCAGTTATTTTAATACTATTTTTAATTCCTACTGTCCTTTTTTCTCAATTTGGTCCAGGAGGTGTAGGAAATTCTTCAAATAATGGACTTTGGCTTAAGGCGGATGACATTAATTTGAGCCATGGAACCTTGGTGGAAAGATGGGACGATCGCTCTGGGAATAATAATCATGCGATAAACTCTGATATAGCTGAGCAGCCAGTGTTTAGATCTAGTAGTTCAATCAATGGGAGACCCTCTGTTTATTTTGATGGAGCTTTAGATCAAATGATTATTGCAGATGATGACATTTTAGATGGAACGAGTGGAATAACTTTCCTTACTGTTATTCGTCCTGATAATTTAGACTCAGCTCCAAGAGGTGTTTTAGGAAAAAGAACGAATCAGGGTACTTCCTCGGATTACGCTTATACTTTTTTCTTCTTTTCTTCTGATTATTTGAATCTCGATTTAGATCGACAAAATAATAGGTTCAGTACATCTCCAACCGCCTTTTTTAATAATACTAATTACATGTTGGGATTCGATTTTGATGGTGCTAGAGCAACGAATGATAGATCTAGAATAATAAATGCAGGGAATGTCATAAAGCAATCTTCTGAAAGTTCAATAATTTTACCAACGTCAAAAGAGCCTTTGGTTCTTGGAGGATTAAATAAAGACTATAACAATGGTGGTCAAAAACGTTTAGGAGGAGATTATGCCGAAGTCATTCACTATAATCGTTCTTTAAACACTGCAGAAAGAAAAATCGTAGAAAACTATTTAGGAGCTAAATACGCCATTCCAATTGCCACTGACTTATATGAATTTCAAGCTGCTTATGCTGGCGAAGTTGCAGGAATAGGTCAAGATGATGCTTCAAATTCTCATAATGATGCGCAAGGTTCAGCAATGGTTCGAATAAATACTCCTTCAAGTTTAAATGATGGTGACTTCATGATTTGGGGACACAACGAATCTTCACTTGATACGAATAATAGTATAGATGTTGATGGTTTAATAATCGAATCACGTATGTCAAGAGTTTGGGCAGTGACCAAAACCAATGACTTGGGAACCGTAAATGTGATATTTGACCTTTCTGGTTTTGATCCTTTAACAGCTTCCGATGTGAGATTATTAATTGATAGAAATGGAAACGGCTTTTCTGATAACGATGTTGTGCCTATCCCTGGAACCGTTTCCGGAACAACAATCACTTTTAGTGGAGTCAAATTTTCAGATAAAGATAGGTTCACTTTAGGCTCTATTAATTTTAATCAAACACCACTGCCTGTAGAACTCACAGATTTTTATTTAAGGTCCAATGCAAAAAATGTTGATGTACTTTGGACAACAGCTTCTGAGTTAAATGCTGATTATTTCCTTCTTTCAAAAAGTAAAGAAGGAAAATCATTTGAAAATTTCGCTCAAGTAAAAGCCAATGGTACAAAATCTACTATTTCCAATTATAAAGAGAGAGACGAAACTCCATATTCAGGTATTTCATATTACCAATTAACGCAAGTTGATTTTGATGGAAGAACAACGAATTATGCGCCAATTTCAGTGAATAGAAAACAAGATCAATCTTTTGTTCTAGTTCCTAATCCAACAAATGGCATTTTTAAATTGAAAAGTGCGATTCCTACCGAAGGCAATACAGCTGTATCAATTTATAGTTCAATGGGAAGATTCGTCAAAGAAATCACTTTATTGCCTGGAGAAGTGAATTCAAAATTCATTGATTTAGAACTTAACTCAGGAGTCTATTTTGTGAAAGTGAATCAAGAAAACGGAAAAATAGAAACCTTAAAGTTGATCGTTCGATAATTATGAAATATCATGATTAGCGCAGTAGAAGTTGATTATAATGCAACAAATAAAAAGGGGGTATTTTTTATAATTCAGTTAAAAAATCCATAAATGTTAATTAAACCACTAAGAGGATCTAATTATCCATTTTCAATTGTGAATTATCAATTACTAATCCTCATATTTGTACTTTAAATTTTTAAGCAGATTATGGATTTTTGGATTAAAGCCGCACAACTTTTACTTTCACTTGCAATTCTTGTTACGATTCACGAATTTGGTCATTATTTGGCCGCTCGTGCATTCAAAATTCGCGTTGAGAAATTCTATCTATTCTTTGATCCTTGGTTTTCTTTATTGAAAAAGAAAATTGGAGATACAGAATGGGGAATTGGTTGGCTTCCATTGGGTGGTTATGTAAAAATTGCAGGAATGGTTGATGAATCAATGGACAAAGACCAAATGGCTTTGCCTCCAAAAGACGATGAATTTCGTTCAAAACCTGCCTGGCAACGATTGATTGTAATGGTTGCAGGGGTTGTCGTAAACATAATAGCTGGTTTCCTTATTTATATTTTAGTTGTTTCTGCTTGGGGAACAGATTCTCTAACAAATGATTCTCTAAAATATGGAATTGCAGTCAACAAAAATTTCAATGAATTAAATTTAGGAATTGAAGATGGAGATCTCATTACTGCTGTTGATGGAGAAACTGTAGAAAACGCACAACTCGTAAATCTGCAAGTTTTCTTGCGAGGTTACAGAGAATTAGAAGTACTGAAGCCTTCTGGAGAAAAGAAAATCATTATTTTAGATAAGGACATCAATGACTGGATGTGGGAAAATGATGCGGTAATGGCTTTCACTGCTAGAATGCCAACAATTGTTGATTCTGTAATGCAAAACAGAGATGCTTTCAAAAAAGGATTAAGTAAAGGAGACAGCATCGTAAGTATTAATGGAGTCGCAACACCTTTCTTCCATGACCTACAAGCGCAATTAGCTAAACAAGAAGGCGATTCTACCTTGGCAACTGTTGGATTATACAGAAATGGTGAATACAAGGAATTGGATGTTTACACGGATGCAAATAAAACTATAGGTTTCCAACCAAATCGACCTGAATGGTTAGAAGCAACACATACAGATTATACTTTCGGAGAATCAATCACAAAAGGGATGGAGAAAGCCGGCTGGACAATGCACGATTATCTAGCACAATTACCCTTGATTTTAACAGCAAAAGGAGCGCAAAGTGTTGGTGGTTTTGGTGCGATAGGAAGTCTTTTTCCTCCAGCATGGGACTGGCAAGTTTTCTGGGCAAATACCGCATTCATTTCTTTGGTTTTAGCAATTATGAATATCCTCCCAATTCCAGCATTGGATGGTGGACACATTATGTTCCTGTTGTATGAAATGATCACAGGAAAAGAAGCACCACAAAAGGTTTTAGAATACGCTCAATTGATAGGATTTGTAGTCTTGATGACCTTGTTCTTGTACGCCAATGGAAACGATGTTTATCGGGCATTTTTTCAGTAAATAGCGTTTTTAAATGCTGTCATATAAAATATTAAGCACCTAGGCAATCGTTTTCTGAACGTGCTTAGGTGCTTTTTTGGTTTCATTCATCAATTTGTCACTTAACTGTGAATTCATAATTATCTTTCCTTATTCAATTCGAAATTAACTTCAGTTCAACAAGCTCTCGACATTGCGCTGAGGGCTTCACCTTTCGTAATTAAATTTATTTTTTAATAAATTTCTCCTGCCATTGATTCTCCTCACCAACTACATTCAAAATATAAATCCCTTTTTCTAATTTCCTAATGTCTAATTGATTAATTTCCTGTGAATTTAATATTTGCTTTAAAACAACTTTCCCATTAATATCACTAATCAATACTTCTGCTTTTTGAACTGATGCAGGAAGCTGAACATTCAAAACATCAATTACTGGATTTGGATAAACACTAATTTGCGGAGCATCCATCGCATACTCAACATTTGACAACCACGCTGGAGAATTACTATTTTCTAAAGTGTGCAAGTCTTTGCGAGATGCCACCCAAATATTACCTGAAGTATCAAACTCAAAACCATAAAACTCATCAAAATTGATTGGACTATTGGCAGCTGTGTAAACCTCTGACCAATCTGAATTCTCTAACTTGCCAAGCGCAATAAAATCATCATTAACATCTCCAAAAGCAACCCATAAGTTGTTGTTTTTATCGAATTCTATTTCTAGAACGTTAGGAGAAGGCATGTTGGTGGTGTTGTTTGGGGTGATGGTGTCGTAACCAATTCCGTTGTGGAACTTTGAAATACCAAAAACGAAACCTAGATAAATTGTGTCTGATTCATTGTCGAATTCCATGATGTCAGTTGCGCCAGTGAGATAAAATGAGTCGTTCCCCAACCAATTATCAATACTATTTTCAACATGAAAATATGGGCCTCTATTCGTGTAAAGCTGACCGTTTTTAGCAGCGCATTGTGTAGCATTTAGAGTTGTGTTTTCTGCTCCAAATCCTAATCTATACTTTAATAAATAATCATTACTACTTGTTACAAATAGGGTATCAATATCATTTGTTATTTCATTAAAACTATTACTTTGATACAATAATTGCTTTTGATAATTATTAAAAGAATACAAGCCAAAAAGCTTTTTCGTGAAAAATATATTCCCTTGAGTGAAGCCAAAGTTAATTTCATCTCCAGCCTCTCTATCTCCTAATTCATTTTCGTCAAAAGTTGTAAAAGTACCATTAGAATCAAAAACTGATGTAAAATAAAGACTCACGCACCACATACTATTTGTGTAAGGGTCTATGGTGAATTGGTCGTAAGCTGAATGATTGTGATAATTTTCGCCTTGCACAGTAATCCATTGAGAATGCAAGGGAAGAGAAAATACTATGACCAATATGTAGAGAAAATTTTTCATTGTTTTAAATATTTTAAGGTTTTAGAAAATGATGAGCCATTTACTTTGATATAATACACACCTTTTGCCCAGCTATTCACATTAACGTTTAAACTTGCTCCATTGGTTGGGATTTGAGTGATTTCATTAAGGCAATTTCTTTTCAATTCATAATTAAAACATTCGTAATTATTCAATTCTATTCCTTCACCAATTTCTCCTGCCATCGATGCTCCTCACCAACTACATTCAAAATATAAATCCCTTTTTCTAGTTTCCCGACGTCTAATTGATAAATTTCCTGTGAGTTCAATATTTGGTTTTTAACGACTTTTCCATTGATATCACTAATCAAAACTTCTGCTTTTTGAACAGATGCTGGAAGCTGAACATTCAAAACATCAGTTACTGGATTAGGGTAAAAACTTATCTCAGGCTCATCCATCACATATTCATGATTAGACAACCAAGCAGGAGAATTGATATTATCTAAAGTATGTAAATCTTTGCCTGATGCCACCCAAATATTTCCTAAAGTATCAAACTCAAAACCATAAAACTCTTCAAAATTAATTGGACTATTGGCAGCTGTATAAACCTCTGACCAATCTGAATTTTCTAATTTTCCAAACGCAATAAATTCATCATTAACATCTCCAAAAGCCACCCATAAGTTGTTGTCTTTATCAAATTCTATTTCTAGAACGTTGGGCGATGGCATGTTGGTGGTGTTGTTCGGGGTGATGGTGTCGTAGCCAATTCCATCGTAGAATTTTGTGATTCCGTGAATGAAACCTAGATAAACTGTATCAGATTCTTTATCAAACTGCATTACGTCTGTTGGGCCCCAAAGATAATAAGGGTCAATTGATAACGGATTATCAGTATTGTTTTCAACAAACAAATAGGGACCTCTGTTGGTGTAAAGTTGACCATTTTTAGCAGCACATTGCCTAGAAGTGATATTTGTATTTAAAACGCCTGTTCCAATTATATATTTAATCAAATAGTTATTACTACTTGTGACAAAAATAGTGTCATTATCATTTGTTATTTCATTAAAACTAGTACTTGAATACAATAATTGCTTTTGAAAATTATCAAATGAATACAAACCATAGAGTTTTTTTGTAAAAAATGTATGTCCATTGGTAAAGCCAAAGTTAAGTTCATCGCCTGGTTCTCTATCTCCCAATTCATTTTCGCCAAATGTGATGATATTTCCGTCTGGTTCAAAAACTGTAGCAAGAAAAGGACTCACCAACCAGATGTTATTGGTGTAAGGATCAATGGAAAAATGGTTAAAAGCCGAGTGATTATGATAGTTTTCTCCTTTAATAGTAATCCATTGTGAATGGAGAGGTAATGAAATTACTATGATTAATATATAGAGTAAATTCTTCATTGTTTTAAGTATTTTAAAGTTTTAGAAAAAGAATCGCCATTCAATTTAATGTAATACACTCCTTTTGACCAACTGTTTACTTTGACGTTTATAGTGTTTCCTTTGGTTGGGGTTTGATCCTTCTCATCAAGCCAATCTCTTTTCAATTCGTAATTACCTAATCCCTAATTAAATTTATTTTTTAATAAATTTCTCCTGCCATTGATTATCCTCAGCAATTACATTTAAAATATAAATTCCTTTTTCTAGTTTTTCAATATTTATTGAATTAATTCCCTGTGAATTTAATATTTGCTTTAAAACAACTTTCCCATTAATATCACCAATCAAAACTTCTGCTTTTTGAACAGATGCAGGAAGCTGAATATTTAAAGCATCACTCGCAGGATTGGGATAAACACTTATCTGAGGTTCATCCATCGCATACTCAATATTTGACAACCAAGCAGGCGAATTACTATTTTCTAATGTGTGCAAGTCTTTGCCAGATGCCACCCAAATATTTCCTAAAGTATCAAACTCAAAACCATAAAACTCATCAAAATTGATTGGACTATTTGCAGCTGTATAAACCTCTGACCAATCTGAATTTTCTAATTTTCCAAGCGCAATAAAATCATCATTAACATCTCCAAAAGCAACCCATAAATTATTGTCTTTGTCAAATTCTATTTCTAGAATGTTGGGTGAAGGCATGTTGGTAGTGTTGTTTGGGGTGATGGTGTCGTAACCAATTCCATCGTAAAACTTTGTAATGCCATTATTAAAACCTAAAAACACCGTATCAGTTTCATTATCAAATTCCATTAAATCTGTTGGCGCCCCCAGCGAGAAAGAATC
This sequence comes from Brumimicrobium glaciale, assembly GCF_004152935.1. Taxonomy (GTDB): domain Bacteria; phylum Bacteroidota; class Bacteroidia; order Flavobacteriales_D; family Crocinitomicaceae; genus Brumimicrobium; species Brumimicrobium glaciale. The sequence continues at coordinate 149,306 of NZ_SETE01000003.1, read as the reverse complement.
TTGCCAAATTGGACTGTCAATTCCATTATTATCAACATAAAAGTATGACCCTCTATTTGTGTACAAAAATCCATTTTTAGCAGCACATTGTGTTGCGTTTAGATTGGTATTTTCGATACCAGAAATTAATCTATACTTCAAAACATAACCACTTATGCCCGTTATAAAAAGAGTATCTTTATCAGTTGTTATTTCATTAAAACTAACACTTGAATATAATAGTTGTTTTTGATAATTGTCAAACGAAAACAAGCCATAAATATTTTTTGTAAAGAACGTATGTCCTTCGGTAAAACCAAAATTAAATTCATCACCGGGTTCTCTGTCCCCTAGTTCATTTTCTCCAAAGGTAATAACAGTTCCATTTGGTTCAAAAACTGAAGCAAGAAAAGGACTCACCAACCAGATGTTATTGGTGTAAGGATCAATGGAAAAATGGTTAAAAGCCGAGTGATTATGATAGTTTTCTCCTTTAATAGTAATCCATTGTGAATGCAAAGGAAAAGAAACGAATATGAGTAAAATGTAGAATAAGTTTTTCATTGTTTTAAGTATTTTAAAGTTTTAGAAAAAGAATCGCCATTCAATTTAAAGAATCGCCATTCAATTTAATGTAATACACTCCTTTTGCCCAACTGTTTACTTTAACGTTTAAAGTATTGCCTTTGGGTGGTAATTCAGTTATTATTTTTCCATCTGAGGAATAGATAGTAATATTATTTACAATTTCTGATTGACTAAATGAAATTGTGAAATCCTCTCTTCCCGGGTTGGGGTACAAATTAACTGTAAAGTCATTCATGTCTAATTTATTAGTTTTTAATGGATTTATTGCAGTATCATCAAAATAAATCTTAGCGGAATCGCAATGTAAAGTGAATTGTTCTGTAAAATTAGGATCTGAAATATAAAGTGAAGATACCATTATTGGGGTTTGGGATTTTAACAATTTCATCAAATGGATCTTGGTCAAATAACAAAAATGGGTAATTAGTTTAGTGTTTCCAGTGCTTCCAACTTGAACTTGACCTCTGATGGTATCACTGTAAAATTCTATGGAGTACAAATGCTTTTTTTTATTAATTTAATTACTCTTATTCGTAATTGATTGTCCTTCTACTCACCGAACTATAATCCCAAAAAGCTTTTTATTTAGAAATATAAATTGTAGTTTTAAAGAACACTATTACAATTAGATTCTAAATGGATCAGGTTTTAAACCTTTCTTTACTAGGTTTTTAAATTGTTTAAACACAAATTATGAAACATATATCTTTAATCTTTTTGACCTTTTTTTCACTTTTAGCTGTTTCCCAAAATAAGAATGCAATCCATGTTGGAATAACCGAAGGAGTATATCTGCAAGAATCAATATTTAGAAACTTGGATGCTTATTCTAAAACAGATGTTCAAATAGGAATGCAATTTGAATTAGAATCAAGTACTTTAAATGCTTATGGAATCTACCAATTGTTTGGAAATGTGAATAGCAAGGAATTTTCGAATTATCTATTTGCCAGTCACCTTCTTGGTGTAGGAGTAGAACAGCGAATAAGCAAAACGAAAAGAGTATCCTTATTTATTGGTGCAAACTTGCTGACTGAGATAGCTTCAAACTTTGAAAATGGTTATATGCGTGGAGCTTATCCATCTTATCCTACTTTAGGTGAGGTAAACAATTTTTACCATTCTACACCATTTGCAAACAGTGTCTATTTAGGCGCTGATGTAAAAATATATAAATCGCTTCATTTGAATATTTCAATCGAAAATAATTTTAGAATTCTTAAGATGAGATCGACCACTTTAGCAATAGAAGATTTTGATGGCAGAACATTAGATGAAGTAATTAATGATCAAGAATTAAAAACTGTTGTGGTTGATAGGTTGGGATTGCGGATAGGTTTGAATTACAATTTTTCATATAAAAATGAGAGATAAAATAAAGACCAATTAATGTTATGAAAGATGAAAATTAAATCAATAACTTTATTAATACTCGTCACTTCTTTAATGACTTTTAGTTGTAAAAAACAAGGTTGTATGGATGAATATGCATTGAATTATGATGTTTCTGCCAAAAAAGAAGACAACAAATTTTGCCTTTATAAGACACCTGAAATTAGTGAGTATCTTCCAAATTACGGAGCGAATACTGCAACCTTAGTTGCTATTGACAGGGGGACTAAATATGAATACAATAAATACGGACCTGAGTTATCGTCATGGATGTTTAGTTTATACGCTGGTTTTTCTTTAAATGGAGAAAAGTTGGTTTCAGCTGGTAATGTTTCGGCGAGTGTTTATTCGCAAGAACCGGTTACACCCTATAATAAATACTTTATGCCACTTAACAAGAACTTAAATAATTATTATCAAAAAAGTCATACCAACCAGGTTTTTTTACCTCCATCTTATTTTCCTAATCCTATAGAATGGAAAGGAACAGGAGATGATTGGCCATTATTTAATACTACTAATTCGAGTGGTTTTTCAGGAAAAAGTAATGTAATATCTGATGATCCAAGTACATCAACGGCCTATACTTTCGAAGTAAAACCAATGAGCTCAGCAGATTCATTAGTTCTTGAAATAATTGGACAAAGAAAACACATCACAAAAGTAATTCCTTCAAACTTATCTTCTTATGTTTTTAGTCAACAAGAAATTGAATCTGTTGGAAGAGGAAACTCAGTTCTTCGTGTTGTTTCTGTGAGGTATGAAAAGCAAAGTGTAGGAGGAAAGACGTATTTCATGTTAAACCAAAAAAGAACTTCGAAAGAAGTTTTTATTAACTAGAACATCATGAAAAAAAGAGTAAAATTAATTCTTATTTTAATTACAACTTGTTTTGCTTTTAGTTGCAAAAAACAAGGATGCATGGATGAGTATGCAGCGAACTATGATGCTTCAGCCAAAAAAGAAATTGAAGGTTTTTGCTTTTATAAAACTCCAATAGCAGGCGATTACATACCTTATCATGGACCAAATACAACCACTTTAACAGCTATTGATAGAGGGTTTTATGAAGTGTTTTTACACTCTAGTGGGTGGACTGAGAAGTGGGACTGCGATAAGAAAGCCGTTTTTTATGGTAATAATAAAAACCAACTAATCTCAGCGGGCGATGTTTTTATGATTTTCATTAATCTACCTCCATTCACGGAAAAATTAAAGCAAGATGAAAACAATTTTTATGACGGTCATGGGTGGTTGGGCGTTGGATTTCCAAAGTTCTTTCCTGATACGATTGTTTGGGAAGCTACAGGGAGTCAATGGCCAGCTTTTAACTTGTCTACTTCAGTAGGTTTTTCAGAAAGAAGTTTAATTCAATCTGCCGCCCCACTTTATGGACAGAATTACATTTTTGATGTTAGTCCAGCTCCAACCGCCGATTCTATTGCCTTAGATATTTATGGACAAAGAAATAAATTGTCAAAAGTAATTTCTGCTGATTTATCAAATCATACTTTTAGTCAAAACGAAATAGAATCGCTTGGTAGAGGTAATGCGGTAATTCGTGCGGTTTCTATGAAATACGATGTTCAAGCAAATGGCGGTCAAATGTATTACTTTTTAAATCAAAAAATTGACACATTACAAGTCATGATTAAATAGTGCCTGGTCGGAAAAAGAATGACTTCTTAGTTTGTTTAAATTTTATGAAAAGTTTAAAAATTTTGATTTGGTTTAACGGTTTAATATTATAGTGAAAAAAATACTTTTATGAAACAACTACTTTGCATAAGCTTATTATTTGGATTTAGCATTTCTAGTTTTGCTCAATCTCAAACGAAGATGATAATTGAAATTAATAAGTCAATATCCAAAGAGATTTTTACTGATGATTCAGATCAGCTATATCGTTCTTTTAATTTAGCAGTAGGACCACAATTTGAAAAACAATGGGGGAGTATAGAAATTAAAGCTAGTTATATAATGTCTACTGCTGATTGGCCTAATAATTTTATACAATTTCAAAGTCATTTTTTAGGAGGTGCTATAAAATACGTCATCATGAATAAAGATAAAAGATTCAGACCATTTATTGAAATCAATTTGTTCACAGAAATAGCTACAAATTATAAAGATGGTTATTTGAGACTTTATCAATTAACCCCCACCGATAAAGCTTATGATAATAATTATAATAACTATAATGGAGGTTATAGCTCTAATTTTTATGATTCAACTCCTTTCCTTGGTAAATACCTTGTTGGTATGGATGTCAGACTTTCCAGAAACCTAAACTTAGGTGTGGCTGTTGGATTTACGAAAAGAAAAATGTTATATAGAACCAAATCTTGGAATAGCAATAATGCTGATAAAGTATTCGATGACTTGAATAATTACCCTACAATTGAAAGTCGTCCTAATATGCTTGAGTTACAGCTTGGATTAAAATATTCATTTGGTTTTAAAGGCAGTAAATAATTGATTTCTATTGATTCGAAAATAGCTTTATTATGAAAAAGATTCAAATTACATTTTTAGCAATTATATTGTGTTTTACCTCCTTCTCTCAAAACAATCTTCAAGGATTTGCTGAGGTTTCTCAGTCCATTCATACAGACAATTTTACGGAGACGAACCTAAAAGCTGGAATTACATTTCCAAAGGCAGATGAGAGCTTTTCAATTCTTATTCATTATTCTTATAATGGAAATTCAAAGATGACGAACACAGGTCAGTACATTCCAGCTTACACAATGACTTCTCACTTTTTAGGATTCGGTTTAAAACATAGAATGTTCAATGAAAATACGTTTTATAGCCCATCGATATCTTTGTCTTTTCAAACAGAAATAGCTTCTGATTACAGAGGGGAATTTGTTAATGAAGATTACCATCCTAGACCAAAATATTTCACTAAAAGGGTTCATGAATATGGTAAAAATTATACTGTTTACTCAGGAATATACTATATTTCTTCTCCATTAATAGGAAGACTTGCGATAGAAAATGAATTTAAGGTTTCCAAAAGTCTGAGTATTAATCTTGGATTAGGAGCATACTTTCGTGCTTTTAAGGCGCAGAAAACATCTTGGAGTATAGATGACGAGGAGCTATTTTTAGGTGATCCATTTGATAGACAACCAGAAATAGAGATCTCGAAACCAATCAATTTTAAAAACGTAAAGAATGTCGTTAGCTTTGATTTAACTCTAGGTTTAATTTATAAATTTTCAATCTCAAAAAACACTTCAGTAGAAAAGTGAGATTTCAGATAAATAGGTAATAAAATAGGAATAATCACATTTAATAGCCAAAAAAATCAATTTTTAACCTCAAGAATGAGTTTAAAGACGTAAATTTGATTCTATTAAATCCATAATTATGAAAGTTACTGCACTTTTTATCACTTTCTTACTTTTACTTAACTTTTCATTCGCTCAGGAAATGAAGATTAAGTATGATATTTCTATGAAATCTAATGATCCTGAAATGCAAGCCCAATTGCAAATGATTGAAGGTTCATCACTAACGGTTTTTGTTAAAGACGCTCTTTCTAGGACAGAAATGAACATGGGAGGGCTAATGAAAACAACCACTATTCTGGATGTCGAAAAGAAGAAAGGACTCATGCTCATGGACGGAATGCTTGGAAAACAAGCAGCACCTTTTGGAGGAACAGATTTTGATAAATATAAATCTAAAGAGAATGATTCAAAAATTGAGTACACTGACGAAACAAGAGTAATCTTAGGATATAAGTGTAAGAAAGCAGTTATGTATATGGAAGAAGACAATGTTGAAATGACATTTTGGTACACTGAAAACTTGAAAACTTCTAAAGCTTATTTAGGAGAATATTCAAAATTTGGAATTCCAGGAGTAGCGCTTGAATATGGAATTGAGCAGTCTGATGTAACAATGAAATTTGTTGCTGTGGAATTGAAAACAAGTTTAAACGATGTAAAAGGTTTATTTAATCTTAATGTACCAGCTGGTTATACAGAGAAATCTTTTAAAGAAATCAGTAATATGTCTGGACAGTAACTAATAATTCAAGCGTCAATTAGTCGCTAATCAATAAAAACACACAAATGAAAATTAAAGCAATTTTAGGTTTAGCAGTAATGATGTTATCGTTTACTGCAATTTCGCAAGTTACGAAAGGAAAGATTTCTTACGATGTATATGTTTCCTCTGATGATCCAGCTATTTCAGCGTATGTTGATCAAATGGAAGGAAGCACATTAGACTTGACTTTCGTTGATGGAAAAATAAGATCTGATATGTATGTTGGTCAAATGATGACAACCACAGCGGTTAGCATAAAGGGGCAAGATACTTCGTTGGTTCTTTTGGATGGAATGATGGGTAAAATCGCAATGAAGGTGACCAAAAATGACATGGATGAAGAGGAACGATTGGCTTTTGAAAATAGAGAAATCGACTTGACTGATGAAACTAAAGAAATCATGGGTTATACTTGTAAAAAAGCTATTTTAACAGCTGGTGATGCTGCGGAATCAATAGTTTGGTATACGGAGGAAATTCTTCCAACTTTCAGAGATGGACAATATCTTTTTGAGGAAATTCCTGGAACTCCTTTGGAAATGTATTCTACATGGGGAAAAATGAACCTAAAAATGGTTGCTTTTGAATTTAAAGGAAAATTAAAGAAAACGGATGAGATTTTTAGTACAAAAATTCCAGAAGGATTTACTTTGAAGACGACTGAGGAAATGAAAAAAATGGGGCAATAAATAAAAATCATACGCTATAATGTTTAGATTTTTGGCTGTCCTCTTGCTTGGTTTATTTAGTCTAGTAAGTTGTAAAAACATCGTTAGAAAATACGATACACGTGTACACAAATCGTATCAACGAAAAGATTTTTCAAGTCAAACTGTTGAACTCGGTAATCACAATATATTTTATTACGACAACAAGCGGGAGAATGCTCCCGTTTTGTTGTTGGTTCATGGTTTTGGAGGGGACGGGAAGATTTCTTGGAAAGACCAAGCAAAAGCTTTTGAAGATGATTACCGTGTTATAATTCCAGATATTCTTTGGTTTGGAAAGAGTAAAAGTACAGCTACTCCAGAACTACAAACTCAAGTGGATGCAATTATTGACTTAATTGAATACCTTAAAGTTGAAAAAATTCATCTGGTTGGGATTTCTTATGGAGGTTTCATCGGCTTAGGTGTTGCCCAGAAAAACGGAGGTAAACTGGCTTCTCTTACTATTGTCGATTCTCCGGGAATACATTTCACAGATGCAGAATCCCAGGCATTTTGTGATAAAATAGGAGTGGATAGCATTTCTGATGCTTTTATTCCTCAAAATAGCGATGAGGTAAAAAGAATGTTGGATTTTGCTTTTAGAAAACCGCCAAAACTTCCAGGATTTATTAGAAAGCAAACTTTAGGAATTTACATGAGTAAAAATCCAATTGAACAAAGGAAAATGCTCAATAATCTGCCAGAAAACCGCAAGCAATTTCAAGAATTAAAAATTGAAAAACCAGTTTTAATTCTTTGGGGAGAAGACGATGAAGTATTCTTAATCGAAGATGCTAAACAACTTCAAGAGCAGCTAGGCGCTCAATTGATAATTATTCCAAAGGCGGGACATGGTTTGCCCTCAGAACAACCCAAAGACTTTAATAAGGCTTTAAGGAATTTTATTGAAAGCGTTGAATAAATATAGTTTATCAATCTTTACCAAAAATTAAACACCATGACATCACAAAAAATTGAACTCGTTTTTGCAACTCAAAATAAGAATAAAGCTTACGAAATTCAAGGACTTTTACCTTCAAATATAATTGTAAAAACTTTGCAAGATATTGGATGTGGTGATGATATTCCTGAAGATCAACCCGATTTAGCTGGAAATGCGTTGCAGAAAGCACGCTATGTTTATGGAAAATTCAATGTGAATTGTTTTGCTGATGATACAGGATTAGAAATTGAAGCGTTAAACAATGAACCAGGAGTTTACAGTGCGCGCTATGCTGGCCCAGAAAGAGACAGTGAGAAAAACATGGACTTAGTTTTAGATAAGTTAGAAGATAAATCATCTAGAAAAGCACAATTCAGAACAGCAATTGCATTGATCTTAGATGGAAAAGAATATCTCTTCGAAGGAAAAGTAATGGGTGAAATTCGACATGAACGCAGCGGAGAAAAAGGCTTTGGCTATGACCCGATTTTCGAACCAGAAAATTACGGAAAAACCTTTGCAGAAATGACTTTAGCCGAGAAAAATGAACGCAGTCACAGAGGAAGAGCAATTGAAGCTTTGGGTGAGTTTTTGGGTGAGCATTAGGCTATATGCTTTATGCAATAAGCTTTAAGCTGTAGGCTTTTTTACTTTGTTCTTTCACGGTCTTATCTGAAATGTTATTTACTAAAGTAGATTGACTTTTTTAGAGCATTTCATTCTACTTCAATATACGTCTTATTGATAAACGAATACCAAAGTCATAATTTTGGACTATTAAACTGAGTAAATCAACTCTAATCACAGGGCCTTTTTTGAATGATTTCTATTTCCCTCTTTTCATTTCATTCAAACGAAGGTAGAACCTTTTCTTTAATTCAAGGAAGTTCCGAACGAACAAAATCTACTAAATCAAATTGTTCTTTAAACCTTTTTGAATGGCTTCAACTTTATTGTGAACTTGCATTTTTTTGTAAACATTCTCAATATGCTTTCTCACTGTTGAGGAACTAATTACTAAGTTTTCTGCAATTTGGTGGTGATTTAATCCTTTGGCAATTTGTTCTAATACTTCTTTTTCTCTCTTCGTTAAAATAATTTCTTCCGTATCACTTTCTGACTGATTTTGAATAGGATTTCTTAATAAGTTCAAAGCTTTTAAAGCAATTGATGGATTCATTGACGCTCCGCCATTTAATACTTCTTTTAGTCCATTAAAAAGCGTTTCAGGATCAGTATCTTTAAGTAAATAGCCATTTGCTCCAGCTTTAATCGCATTGTAAATATTTTCATCGTCGTCAAAAACCGTAAGCATCACAATTTTAATTTGAGGATATTTTGAACGAACAATTTCAGTTGCTTCTATTCCATCCATCTGAGGCATTTGAATGTCCATTAAAATAACATCTACATTGAGATCATCGCCTAGCATTTTAATTAATTCTGTTCCATTTTGGGCAATGAATTTCAATTTTAATTCATCAAAAAGAGCAATCTTTTCAGTGATGGCTTTGGCTAAAAATGAATTGTCTTCTGCAACTGCTATTCTTATCATAATCAGGAGTTTTTGTAAATATAGAGGTTTCTAATATAGTTTGTAATAAGTCAAATTACCTATTTTTTAGAAATTCAATTTTAATCTGTGTGCCTTTTCCTACTTCAGATTTCAATTCATAAATAGCATTGATTTCCTCAGATCTGGTTTTCATATTTTGCAAACCAAAACCATGTTTTATGGAAGACAAATCAAAGCCAACTCCATTGTCTTTCACCGTAAAAATTATCACATTGCGCTCCTCTTTCATGTTGATCTCAATACGTGTCGGAGAGGCATATTTAAGTGCGTTATTTACAGATTCTTGTAGGATTCTAAATAAATTTATTCCGTCAGCAGGTGAGAATATAAATTCAATATTTTCAACTTGATTCTCAAAAATAAATTCAATATCCTTGGTGTTTTCTTTGGCTATTTCTAAAAAGCTTAAAATCCGTATTTGCATATCTTCTATGGATAATTTATCCTTGTTCATGGCCCATATAGTATCGCGTAATTGAGAAATGGTAACACGTGCAAAAGTAGAAAGATCTGTGAGTTTATATTTTAATTTATCTTCTTTAGCGATGTATTTCATATTGTCCATAGAAGAAATTAAAAAGGTCAATTGCGATCCAATGTTGTCATGTAAATCTCTTGAAATTCGCATTCTTTCTTTATAGACTTTGTTTTTCGTTTCTTCTTCGGCAATAATATCTTTCAGTTGATTTTCTTTTTGAAGGTGTTGTTGCTTCGTTTTTAACTGTCTATAAATCAATATTGCGATAAATAAGAGTAAAGCAACCGTCAGTAAAACGCCGATTAAAATAGAAGTCCGTCGCCTTACTTTGGTTTTTTCTAGCAGCACATTAGCTGTTTCAATCACTAAATCTTTTTCTTTCTTTTCAGTATCAAATTGAACTTCTAATTGTGCAATAGTTTTGCTCATCAATTATTTGATCTTTTATATTCTGATGTTTATTTCTGTAGAATAATGCTTGTTGATAATTGCCGATTTTCTCATAAGCAATTGCCAGTTGATCACAATTGACTTGACAGAGATAAGTGTATTTTATTTCCTCACTTATTGCCAAAGATGCAAGGTAGTTTTCTATTGCTTTATCAACTTTATTTTGCTCGAAATATACTGAGCCAATAAATCCGTAATTCTCTGCTAAACCGTTGAGATCATTCTTGATTTTCCGAATTTCAAAAGCTTTTAGATAGTAATCTAATGCTTTTTCATAATTTTCTTTTGCGAAAAATGCTTGTCCAATATTATTCAAGCTGTAAGGAATTCCTAAACTATCTTTGTTTGCTTTTACAATTTCATAACCTAAATAGAAATACTCGAGAGCCCGATCCATTTCATCATTATACTGATACAAAACGCCGATATTATTATAAGCAGCAGACAAAGCTATTTCGTCATCCGTGGTTTTCAAAACTTCAATACCTTGATGCATATACTCCATCGCTTTAGGCAAGTTTCTTCTTTTCATTTGATAACCCATTGATGCATAGGTAGAACCAATTCCTACTTGATTTCCGCTTTTTTCGAAAGCTTGAATTGCCTTGGTCATAGATAGAACTGAAGTCTCATAATCTCCTGAATAATAAAAGGCTAACCCCATTTTCGCATAGACATTGCCTATTCGGTTTTCATCCTTTATTTCCTTTGCAAGTTTAAGGGCAAGTTTATATTTCTCAATAGTCTTTTGACCTTGACTGTTCATTATTTCAAATGGAATGGCAATAATAGTGTCAATTTGCTGAGTGGAATTTAGTTTCAATAAGTGCTGATCAAATTCTTTGAAAAATTCAGTTTGGGAATGAATCATTGATCCAAAAAGTAAAAAGACGAGAAGTGAAATTCTTTTTAGCATGAACTTTTGATTTGTTTGTTCAACCAAAAATATAAATATTATTGGTTTTTATGTAATTAAATCTAGTGATATTGAGTGTTCTAATTAAATTGATAATAGGTCAATTTAGATTTGAAAGAGAAATAGATGATGTTGATTAATTAACGTATTTTGAATTTTCAATGAACTAATTCATTAGAAAACCGTACTTTTATTTCTTGTTGGTTTCGCTTTAAATAGAGTAAAATCATAACTTGTATTTTTCTAAAAATTTATAGCATGGCAAAGGTAAAAACAGCGCATTTCTGTCAAAATTGTGGTCACGAATCTGCTAAATGGTTAGGGCGTTGTCCATCTTGTAATGAGTGGAATACGTTTGTGGAAGAAGTAATCAGTAAAGGAAAAAATGAAGTCACTATTTTTTCTAAAAGTACGAAGCGTACTGCCGTTCCACGTGCCATTCATGAAATTCAAGATATTCCACAACAACGCATTCAAATGGTCGATTTAGAAATGAATCGAGTTTTAGGAGGAGGTTTGGTCCCTGGATCATTGATTCTCTTTGGAGGAGAACCTGGAATTGGAAAATCAACTCTGATGTTGCAGGTAGCAATGCAAGAAACCAATCATAAAATATTATACGTTTCTGGAGAAGAAAGCGAGCAACAAATTAAAATGCGCGCCAGTAGAATAGGGGAGTTGAATGAAACTTGTTATTTGTTGACTGAAACGCAATTGGAAAGTATTTTTAAACATGCTGAAGAATTGCAACCGACCATGTTGGTGATTGATTCTATCCAAACAATTCATACAGATATCATAGAAAGTTCTCCGGGAAGTATTTCTCAAATTCGAGAAAGTACTGCGCAATTATTGCGTTTTGCCAAACAAACTGATACACCAGTATTTTTAATTGGACACATTACAAAAGAAGGATCATTGGCTGGACCAAAGGTTTTGGAGCACATGGTAGATACTGTTTTACAATTTGAAGGAGATCGAAATCACGTTTATAGATTATTGAGAAGCATCAAAAATAGATTTGGTTCGACAAACGAGTTAGGAATCTACGAAATGTTAGGAACAGGATTACGTCAAGTTGAAAATCCATCAGAAATTTTAATCTCAGACAACAAGGATAAGCTTTCAGGAAGTGCAATTGCTGCAACACTAGAAGGATTGCGACCGATGTTGATTGAAGTACAAGCCTTGGTGAGTACAGCAGCTTATGGAACTCCTCAAAGAAGTGCCACAGGTTTTGACTTACGTAGATTGAATATGCTTTTAGCTGTAATGGAAAAAAGATGTGGATTTAAACTTGGAGCAAAAGATGTCTTTTTGAATATCGCGGGAGGAATAAAAGTGAGCGACCCAGCAATTGATTTAGCTGTTGTAGCATCAATATTATCTTCTAATGCTGACTTGGCAATTGAAAAAAATGTGTGTCTTTCGGCTGAAGTTGGTTTGTCTGGAGAAATTCGACCGGTGAATCGCGTTGATCAACGTATTTCAGAAGCAGAAAAATTAGGCTTCGACAAAATTATAATTTCAAAAGACAATAAAGGAATCAAGCAAGAGAATTTCAAAATTGAGATTATTGGTTGTACAAGAATAGAAGAGGTTTTAAAGGAATTGTTTAGTTAGAAATTGATTTCAATCATTCTCCAAACCAACTGAAATAAGTACGCAAAAGGAAAAAGCCATCTTCGTCTTCTTCCAGAGGGTAAAAGTCCAGATACAGGCCGTGTCCGCGACCAGTTTCTACATCAAATTTATACTTATGAACTGGACAAGTTACACGTCCATCATGAATAGTGCAGCCTTGCATTTTTTGATCTTGGTGCGGACAATTATTAATAAACGCATAAATTTCATCTTCTTTCAATACAAAAAGCACTTCACCAAAAGGAAAAGTTTTGGTCAGTTCTTTACTCTCAGGAAAGTTTTTTAAAAACTCTTCTCGAGTATCCGCTAAGTGATATTTTCTGGTTTTATCTGAAAACATGAAAGAAAGATAAGTAAATTTTGTTGGATTGAGGTTTGCTCTATGTGTAAATTCGAATCCCATCCTTCGCTCTCATTCTCTTTTTCACTCTCTTACTTTAGTTTGTTGTGATTTATATTTATGAAGAAATATTCTGAAGCGCTTAACTATTTCTCTTCTAAATACCTTCTTCCTTTTTCAGTTAATTGATAACGTTGTTTTTTGCTTTTTTCATTTTCTTTATCGGTAAATTCTAATAGTTCTAAATCTCGCAAAGAATTAAGGTATTTTCGTTTATTAACTGATTGGTAGCTCAATCCCAATGTCTCTTCAATAAGAACTCTTCCTTTTTGAGGTGATTTCATACAGGACACTAAAACTTGGACGTGTTTTTTACCCAATTCATCAATTTTCCATGTTTTATTTACACTTTTTTTCTTGCCGTACCTTTCCTTTTTTTCCTCAACTATAAATTGAGTTTCTGGAATGTCTCCTAATTTATCAAAAAGCCATTCTATATATTTGTCTAACTTGCCAGTAAGATAATATGGGAGGCTTAATAAATGAAAAGACTTTCCATTCTGAGTTTTTAATTCATCTAATTGAATTTGACCTGCGTAAAGTCGTATTGCAAAATGAAGTGGCGATTTGTCCATAAAAACCTGAAGTGATTTTAATGTGCCTTTTGCTCCAGATTTCACCTCAATTGGAATGATTTTTCCTTGATATACGTGTAAGAAATCAATTTCAGCATCAGACTGTTTTTTTTGACGAATCCAAAAATGGAGTTTATCTAAACTGAGGGTCTTTTGCGCAAGTAATTCTTGTCCTGTTAAATGTTCTATTAATGTGCCTTTATAAACATTGTGCAGGTCTTGTGTGCCAATAATGTCTTTTTGTAATCCTAAAAAATAGTTGATTAAACCAGTGTCTAGAAATTGAATTCGTGGTGTTTTCTTTTGATCTGGTTCCAATGGTAATGTGGTGCCAGTTACTGGATACAATATATGCATTAAATACGTTTTTTCTAATGCACGCAGTACTTCTCCAATTTCTTTGGAACTGTAATTCGAATTTCCAAAACCGGTGAGGGATGTTCTACTTCCTGCTTTTTTAAGGGTTTGGTATATACAAAATCTAATCAATTGTAATTGATGATCTGATTTCGCATATTTCTCTGCATCTTGAATATATGATTGAATCAAACTATCGTATAGTGGACCAAGTGCTGTTATATCTTTGTTTTTTCGATAATGCTGAATTATCTCTGGCATTCCGCCAATTAGTGCGTAAATGTGGAAAGATTCGAGCAAACTTGAATGGGCGTAATTTTCAATTGGTAATTTTGCATATTCTTCTAATAATTGTTCTTCTCCCATTGCAGTTAAATATTCTTCAAATGAAACGGGACGCAGTACTTTGTATTCTACTCTTCCCACTGGAAAGGTAACGTTCTTACCTAGTAAAGTTTCTAACATGCTTCCTGCTGAAATTACTGCTAGTTCTGGCAAATCTTCTTTAAAATAACGCAAGATATTTACTGCTTCTGGCATCTCTTGAATTTCATCAATGAAAAGTAAGGTATCATTTACAAGTTCTTTTTTCATTCTATGGTGTAGAAGAATTTTTGCAAATAATTGATGGATATCGCGAAAGTTTTCGAAAAAAGAACGGTCCTGTGCAGATTCGAGGTTGAGATGGATATATTGTTTAAATTGTTTCCCAAATTCATCTACCAAGGTTGTTTTACCTACTTGTCGAGCGCCACGAATAACAAGTGGTTTGCGGAAACTATCTGTTCGCCAACGCTCTAATTCTTTTATCATTCTTCGGTAAAACATATTCTTTTGAATTTAGTGTCTTGTGCTTTTTTAGGTATTCTATAGTACAAATATACGGAAATTATTTCGGGTAAGGGTTAATTAACTCAATATGTTGTTATAAGTAACGGTTAATTTAACAATATTTTAGAGTAAAGTAAGGGTTAAATACTATGAAAAACTGACTAAAGTAAGGGGTGTTTACCAAGTGTTAATTGTCAAATACGAAAACAACTGTTTTGAATTGATGATTTTTCCAGTGTTAATCAGGTTTTAACTATTTCTTTAATTGATAATTATTAATCATATTGTGCCATGTATCTTCAGTATGAAAGCCATAGTAATTCATAAATCACAACTTGTTTACTTAATTCTTTCATATTGCACATCTTGTTGTGCAAGTATTCGCACTAATTGCACATTAAGAAGTGCAGTAATTGTTAAATATTACACATCCAAATATGCAAAATCGTCAATTCAGCGCCAAATAATCAGTTTTCAATTTGTGAACTTACCAAACCCCACTCTTAATAACTCAAATTCGATCCCAGCCATTTTTCCATTTCTTCAAAGCTTTTCCCTTTGCGTTCTGCAATGCTTTCAACTTGTTCTTTGGTAATTTTTCCAACTCCAAAGTATTTCGCTTCTGGATGTCCGAAGTACCAACCTGCAACTGCTGCCGTTGGATACATCGCCATGTGTTCAGTCAGTTTAATTGTGGTATGTTCTGTTGCGTTTAAAATTTCGAACAAACCTGGCTTTTCTGTATGGTCTGGACACGCAGGATAACCTGGAGCTGGACGAATTCCTTTGTATTTTTCTCTAATCAAAGATTCGTTGTCTAACTCTTCATCTGGTGAATAACCCCAGAATTCTTTTCTTACTCTCGCATGTAATAATTCGGCAAAAGATTCTGCTAAACGATCAGCTAGTGCTTGTAACATAATCGCATTGTAGTCGTCATGATCATCTCTAAATTTCTTGAGGTGTTCGTCAATTCCAATTCCAGTGGTCACCACAAATCCTCCGATATAATCCTTGATTCCGCTTTCTTTTGGTGCAATAAAGTCCGCTAATGCTATATTATGTGCTTTTTTTGATTTCTTTAATTGCGAACGCATAGAAAGTTGCGTATACAAAACTTCCGTTCTGCTTTCGTCTTTATAGATCTCAATATCGTCATCGTTGATAGAGTTCGCTGGAAATAATCCATAAACTCCTTTGGCTGTTAACCACTTTTCTTCAATGATTGTTTTGAGTAATTCTTGCGCTTCTTGAAACAATTTCGTTGCAGCTTCACCAACAACTTCGTCTTTTAAAATGGCTGGATATCTACCTGCTAATTCCCATGCTTGGAAGAATGGTGTCCAGTCTGTGTATTGTAATATTTCTTCTAAACTATAATCTTCAAAGTTGTAAACACCAAGCTGATTTGGAACCTTGATATCGCTTTGTTTCCATTCAATAGGGAATTTATTTTCTCGCGCTTCTTTTAATGATATATAAGTTTTCCTTGCATTGTTTTTCTCGTGGTGATCACGCAGTTTTTTGTATTCTTCTTTAATATTCGCTACAAAAACATCACGTTTATTTCCTAATAAACTCTCAACAGCCGTAACAGATCGAGAAGCATCTAAGATATGAACTGTTTGGTTTTTTGTGTAAAACTGCTCGATTTTAACCGCTGTGTGAACGCGCGAAGTTGTTGCTCCACCAATCAATAATGGAATACTGATATTGGCACGTTCCATTTCTTTGGCAACAGTTACCATTTCGTCTAAGGAAGGTGTTATCAATCCACTCAATCCAATTGCATCTGCATTTACTTCAATTGCTGTTTGGATGATTTTCTCGGCAGGAACCATTACTCCTAGATCAATAACATCGTAATTATTACAACCCAACACAACACCCACAATGTTTTTCCCAATATCGTGAACATCTCCTTTTACAGTTGCCATCACGATTTTCCCATTCGGTTTATCGTCTTCTTGCTTGTCGTCCTCAATGTAAGGCAATAAGTAGGCAACCGCCTTTTTCATTACACGTGCCGATTTAACTACTTGCGGCAAGAACATTTTACCACTTCCGAACAAATCCCCAACGATGTTCATTCCATCCATTAAAGGGCCTTCAATCACCTCAATTGGACGTTTATAGTTGTGGCGACATTCTTCTGTGTCTTCATCAATGAATTCTGTAATTCCTTTTACTAAAGCATGTGCTAATCTCTCTTGAACGGGTTTCTCTCTCCAAGCCAAGTCAACAACTCTCTCTTTTCTTTCGCTTGAGAAATTCTCTGCAAATTCAAGTAATCTTTCCGTAGCATCATCTCTTCTGTTCAACAAAACATCTTCAACACGTTCTAATAAATCTTTGTCGATATCATCATAAACTCCCAATAAAGCTGGATTAACAATTCCCATATTCATTCCTCGCTTAATCGCGTGATACAAGAATGCAGAGTGCATTGCTTCTCGCACAGAATCATTACCACGGAAAGAGAAAGAAACGTTAGAAACTCCACCAGAAACACTTGCTCCAGGAAGGTTTTTACGAATCCATTCTGTCGCATTAAAGAAATCTAAGGCATTGTTTCGGTGTTCTTCCATTCCCGTTGCAACAGGGAAAATATTAGGATCGAAAATGATGTCTTGCGGTGGGAATTTTACTTTGTCCACTAGAATGTCATACGAACGTTTACAAATTTCAATTCTGCGTTCGTAATTATCTGCCTGACCTGTTTCGTCAAATGCCATGACAATTACAGCTGCACCTAATCTTCGAACAATTTTTGCTCTTTCAATAAATAAATCTTCTCCATCCTTTAAAGAAATTGAGTTCACAACACCTTTTCCTTGAACACATTTAAGACCTGCTTCAATAATTTCCCATTTCGAAGAATCGACCATAATAGGAACTCTTGCAATGTCTGGTTCAGAAGCGATTAAATTCAAGAAACGAACCATAGCAACCTTTCCGTCAAGCATTCCTTCATCCATGTTTACATCGATGATTTGTGCTCCGCCTTGCACTTGGTCTAAGGCAACTTCTAAAGCTTCTTCGTATTTATCTTCTTTGATTAAACGCAAGAATTTTTTAGAACCCGTCATATTTGTACGTTCTCCAACATTGATGAAATTCGATTCTGGAGTAACAATCAAAGGTTCTAATCCTGATAATTTTAATGGAGGAAGTATTTTCTTTTTGTTCATTTTCTAAATATTATATCAGTTTTTCAAAGATGTTTTTTATTTTCCCCTTTGGAGAGCTTGTCCCGAAATAATCGGGAGGGATAAAGGGGGAGGACGCTCTGAAATTTACTGTGATTTTATTTTTCTCACTTCGTGTTTCTTCGCTAAATCGGCAATCACTCTAATATGAGCTGGAGTTGTTCCGCAACAACCGCCAATTATATTTACCAAGCCTTCTTTTAAAAACTCTTCAATTTGTTCACCCATTATTTCCGGAGTTTCTTCATATTCTCCGAATGAGTTGGGTAATCCTGCATTGGGATGAGCTGAAACATAAAACGGAGCCTTATCGTCCATTATTTTAAGATATTGTCTTAATTCTTTTGCACCCAAAGCACAATTTAATCCAACACTAAATACTGGAAGATGTGAAATTGAAATCAAGAAAGCTTCTGTCGTTTGACCGGTTAAAGTTCTTCCTGAAGCATCTGTAATTGTTCCAGAAATCATAATCGGTAAATCAGTTTTCATTTCTTCTTGCACCACATCAATTGCATAAAGAGCAGCTTTGGCATTCAGCGTATCAAAGATTGTTTCGACAAGTAATAGATCAACTCCTCCTTCAATTAGAGCTTTGACTTGCAAACTATATGCTTCAACCAATTCATCGAAAGTTATTGCTCTAAAAGCTGGGTCATTTACATCTGGAGAAATTGAACATGTTCTGTTGGTTGGTCCAATTGCACCTGCAACATATCTTGGTTTGTTGGGTTCTCTCGCTGAAAATTCATCTGCAACTTCTTTGGCTATTTTAGCCGATTGAAAGTTGATATCGTAAACCGCTTTTTCTAAATCATAATCTGCCTGAGCGACTGTAGTTCCAGAAAATGTATTGGTTTCACAAATATCTGCTCCAGCTTCGAAATACTTAGCGTGAATTTCTTTAATGATTTCTGGACGGGTCAATGAAAGTAAATCATTGTTTCCTTTTAAAGGTTTTACATGGTCTTCAAACCAACCTTTACGAAAATCTTCTTCTTCTAAGTCGTATTGTTGAATCATTGTTCCCATAGCACCGTCGAGCACTAAGATTCTTTCCTTCACTAATTCACGTATATCTCTTTTCTTCATCTTCTCAATTTTAATTTCATTAATGATCACAACAAATTACTATGCAACATTAAAAGTTGATAGAAAGTATTTGTATTACGTAATAGAAAAGAAATTTGGAGAAAAAAGTCAGAATCGACTCAGTTTTCAACTTATCAATCCCCAATTTATTGGGGAAGGAATTGGCACCGGAAATAAACGACATAAATCGAATAAAAGGTTGCCAAGGTTTCGTAGGGCCTGTCCCTCCACCTTTCTTTATAAGTATTACTGCATTCATTAAAAGAACTTCTCAAATGTAAGAACTAATCTGTAGACAAAAAAGAAGATACTGAATTATATTATTGGGTGATTTTTTTGAGTTTGAGAATCTAAATTCACGAAGAGATGTTGTTTTCGATTAAAACTGTACTTTTGAAACATGACAAAATGGGGGACATATTCAATTTTTGTTGCATTGCTCGCAATGTTACTTCCTTTTATACTAATCGCTTTTGAAGCTACTGATATTAGCAGTAGTCCTTTTTTTCCTTTGATTGCACTTGTTTTTGGAAGCTTAGGAGTAATGATTCATTTGTTTTCATTATTAAAATCTGATACTCTAAATGGTTCTGCGCTTTTATTGCTCACCAGCGTTTTGTCGATTATTTTCGGATTCTCATTAAGTTCTTTAGGAATTCCTAATGCAAAATACCTTTTGTTAATGGGAGCTTTGTTAGTAGCTGTTTGGATTATTATTCCAAACAAAAAGCAGGAGGAAGAGTAGTTTACTGTTAGCTCAAATTCATTTGGAAATAAAATAGACGTTAACGATAGCGAAATAGCAATCGGTTTATCTTATTAGTAGGCTTCTAGAATAATCACCCCTCATTATAATATATTTTATCTCTATTCAATGAAATTATTTTTCGATTATTTGATATTGTAATTTGCTTTATGAATCGTTTTTGTCTTTAAATCTCTATCAACAAAAAGAGAGGAAGAAAATTTAATTCCCTCCTCTCTAAAACTATCACTACTATTTATGAAACTTAACTACTACTTTCCTTATAACTGCAATTCATTTCTTTTGTTGTAATAAATTCGTGAAAAAATGTTAATGATTATTAGATAAGTATTCCAATAAACAACAAGAGAGAAAACGGGCGTTTTCTCTCTTGTTTAACACTACTACTTATGAAACCTAACAGTGCTATTAACTCCTTGTTTTTTGTTTTAGTATTTTTGAATTGGCAAAATATGTTAATGAATATATTATTCTCTGCTTTGTCTAATCTGTACTTATTTATACTTCAAAATTCTGGCTCTAGATGAAATACTGTGGGTAATCAATTTTAATCCTTTGAAAAATTAATAGTTCTATTACGAATTTAACTGTAACCTACATGAGTTGTATTTTAAAGTAATTATCCAAGTCACCATTTTATTTTTACAAACAAGAATATGGTTGTCTGTATTTCAGTTGGTTAGTCCGCTAGTTGGAGGTTTTCGAATAATAAAGACTTAAATAACAGGAATTTATAAAATTAAGCGAAATGTATTTTAATAGAAAGTTTCCATTTAAATAAAAGTAGAACCAAATTAACAATCGTTTAGCTTCAATTAAAACCATGGATTTTAAATCAACCCACACAAAATCATATAGAACCAAAATTCTTTATCGATCAAGTTCAAAGTACCCTCTGGAATAGGACTATTGATTGTTTAATTGGACAAGCCATCATGATAGAAGTTCTAATAAGCAACAAGAGAGAAAGCGGGCGCTTTCTCTCTTATTTAACACTACTACTTATGAAACCTAACAATGCTATAAACCTCTTATATTTTGTTTTAGTATTTTTGAATTGGCAAAATATGTTAATGAATATACTATTCTCTGCTTTGTCTAATCTGTACTTATTTATACTTCAAAATTCTTTATTGTTCAAGCTCAAGTCACTCTCTTGAATGGAACTATTGATTATTTAATTGGACAAGCTATCATGATAGAAGTTCTAATAAACAACAAGAGAGAAAACGGGCGTTTTCTCTCTTGTTTAACACTACTACTTATGAAACCTAACAATGGTATAAACCCCTCGTTTTTTGTTTTCGTATTTTTAAAGTGACAAAATATGTTAATGATTAAACTAACATATTTTTGATCTGATTTAATTTTATTAATTTCTAATGTCCATAACTTTTCTCTCTGAGTAATTCATCTCTATTTCATAAATTGATTACAGATGAATTTAGAAACTATTGGTTTGGTTTCGTAAATGTAAATATCGTAAGCTTTTGGTTTTTATGTGAAATATGAATTCTCTTGTGGAATTACATTTAGCAGAAATGAAACCTAGTGAGCCATTATTGCGATAACACATAGCATTTAGGAATCCCTTTTTTACTTTTCCTAGAAGGGAGTGATATTCCAAATAGTGGTTGTGATTTAGAACGCAATCTCTTTCCCGTAAAACCAACTAGAACTATTTACTGCATAATCATTGAACAGCTCGCATTGGTTGGCTCAGTGCAGCGCATGACATTTGAAACGCATTGAATGGAATCTCTTTTTATAGAATTACGAATTAGCTTGTTGGGCAATAAGAATAAATAAGAATTGAATAAAAGAAAGGCAAGTTTGTATGTAGACTTCACTCTAGAAGTTTGGAGTATAGTTCAATCGGGCAATAGTGAATCTAATTCAAATTAATGAATTGGAAACTTAATTGATTAATTGGGATGATTAGATTCATATTTTAAATTCTCGTACAAACAACAAGAGAGAAAGCGGGCGCCTTCTCTCTTGTTTAACACTACTACTTATGAAACCTAACATCTATATAACGCACCAGTTTCAAATATGTTTTAGTATGTTTATTAAATTATAGTTAAAAAAAAAGAGGAGCCAATTGGCTCCTCTTTTCTATATTGTAATCAATTGATGATTATTTGTTCACGATCATTTTACGTGTAACAGATGTTTCACCAGCTGTAATGTTTAAGTAATAAACTCCGTTAGCGAAAGAAGTACCATCGATAGTGATTTGGTGATCACCAGCCATAGTGTTTCCTTCAGAAACTTCTGTCATAACTTTACCAGTCATGTCAATAACTTTGTAAGAAACAGTAGATGCTTCTTTCAAGTTAAATTGAACTGTAGTTTCGTTAGCAAAAGGATTTGGGAAGTTTGCAGAAACATTAAGGTTAGATAACTCATTGTTTTCTACTCCTAATGAAGGATCAAAGTTCATGCGGATCATTGGAGTGAATGGTTGAACAAACCAACCTTCAGTTCCACCTGCTCCTAAAGCACCAAATTTAAATGCTGTTCCTAGTGGGCTTTCACCTGCACAAAGTACAGAGAAGTTCACTTCAAAAGCTTTAGCACTAATTACATATTCTTGACCAGCAGTTAACTGAACTGGAGTTTCGAATATTAAAGTAACTTCTGTTCCTTCAACATCAGCTGCAGTTGTAACATAAGGAAGAGTTTCAGCTATTTCACCAGGTCCGATTACATCAGTTGCTAAATAAATTTTACCGAATACTTGAATTCCGTTGTCTAATGCATCACCAAAAGTTACATTGATAGCTGTTAATTCAGCATCAGCAAAAACTTTATATAAAACACCAGGCTCTACAGTTAAAGGTGTAGAATATCCTAAACCATCAACTTGACTGTTTACGATACCGTTATCACGTGCATAGATATTTTGTCCAACTTCGAATTCATAATTAGCAATCATGTTGTTAGTTGGCATATCATCAGTAGCATCATTAAGTAATTCAAATTCCATTTCATATGCTCCAATAGCATTTGGAGTAAATGGTGGAGTTACTTTTAATGTATCTGCGATACCATAGTCTAAAGAAACTGCTTGAGATGTTCCTACATAAGCACCACCAACTTGTGAAACTTGAAGTTTAACGTTAGTTTGTGCTGCAATACCTTTACCTTTTACATCTGCTTCGAAAGCGATAGGAGAAGCTTGAGCTAAAGGAATTTGGTGGTAATACATACCGTCCGTTCCTTTGTAATTTGCAGTTATCTCAACATCGTTATCAGACAATGCGAAAATCTCAACATCATCAACTTGCCAAGCATAACCAGCATTAGCTGACATACTGTTCCATCTAAATCTAAATTTAACTGTAGAAGAATTGTTTACAGCAAAATCAACTGAAATGTTTGGAGCTCCCGCTTCAATAACACCATCATTAACATCGATTTCTTGTTCCCAAGTTACACCACCATCTAAACTTACTTCAACATAAGTAATGTCAGAGTTGAATGATCTATAACGTTGTTGGAATGTAAAAGTAACGAAACTTTCACCTGATAAATCAATTGATGTCGTCATCTCTACCCACGCGTTTTGATTCGCTACTGGTGGATTTGGATCATTTAATAAATGCTGAACTCCTTCAAAGAATGCAAAACCGTTTGCTTTAGTCGTTGAATTAATTGCTGCATAGTACTGAGGTGCATTTGGCAAATCAGCCGCAACACCAAGAACCCAGCTACCTTGGATTTCATCTGTCCCCACTGTCCAATCAGTAACTGTACTGAAATCGTTAGTGTATAAAGACGCTCCAAGTGCTTTCTCTACATTACCTGTTTGAGCTATAGCTTTTGAATTTTGTGCTTTTGTTGGTAAAGGACTGTTCATTGCTTTTTGGTTAAAAGCAAATGACGTTGCCCCTAAAAAAGCTGCCATTACGTAAATCTTTTTCATAATATTATCTTTTAATTTTTAACAAATATACATAATTTTTAGGAATCTAAATAATGAAATGGGGCTTAACTAAGTTAAAAAATGTATATTTTCGTCGAAAAATGTATTTATAGCTACATTTTAACAAAAATTAAATTTTTATGATCTCTATTCAGAAATTATTTATTTCTCTAATTCTCTTATTCGTTAGTGTAACAACCGTTTTTGCACAAAAGAAAATCATTGACCATACAGTATATAATAGCTGGAATTCTCTGAGAAATCAAAATGTATCTTCTTTAGGAAGTTATGTGACTTATGAAATTAATCCGCACCGTGGAGATGGTAAACTCATTGTATATACAGCAAAGAGTAAAACCAAAGTTGAAATAGCTAAGGCGAAAAACGCAGTTTTTAGTGATAATGAGAAAATTGTTGCGTTTTCAATTGATGCAGGTTTCGACACATTGCGTTATATGAAGCTTAATGATATTGAAAAAGACAAATGGGTTAAGGATACCTTAGGGATTTATTTTACTAAGAAAGATAGTTTAGTGAAAGTTTCGAATCTTGTAGATTACGCAATCGCAAAAAAAGGAAATATTCTCGCTTATACTATAAAGGATATCAAAAAGAATAAACCAAAGAAAAAGAAACGCTGGTTTAGGAGCAAAAAAGAAATTGAAACAAACAAAGAAGGAAATACATTATTCTTGTTGAATACAGAAACTGGTGAACGTAAAAAAATTGAAAATGTAACTGATTTTAAATTTAATGACCAAGGAACGCATTTGTTTTTTGTAAAAGTGATTAAAAAAGGAGGTGATGAGCTTTCAACTGTTCAATTATACGATTTTGTTAATCAAAAGGTAAAAAAGTTATCGACTCAATTTACAGAGTTGGGGAATTACGGATTCAGTGATAGAGGAAATGAATTTGTCTTTATGGCTTCAACCGATACTTCAAAAGCACTGCGCAGTTATGATGTTTATCAATGGTCATTACACAGTGAATTACCAGAAGTTTTGGTAACAGATGGACGTTCTGATTTGCCAGATGGTCTTACGCCAGCGCCCAAAGGAAGAGTATATTTCTCTTTAGATGAGTCAAAACTTTTCTTTGGATTAAGAACTATGCCTATTAAGGAAGAAAAAGATACTTTGCTAGACAATGAGAAAGCTGTTCTTGATGTATGGCATTATAAAAATAATCGTTTGCAGCCACAGCAATTGAATGAATTAAAACGTGATCAAAATGAAAATTTATTAACTGTTTTACACCTGAAAGAAAATATCCTTTTACAATTGGAATCGGATACTTTATCGGTTAGGATTTTGGATCAAGGAAATAGCGATTATGCAATGGGTGTATCAAATGAGCAATATGCTTATGCTAATAATTGGAGGTATCCTTGGCCAGATGATTTCTACAGAGTGAATGTGAAAACTGGAAAAAACGAATTGATTAAAGCAAATATCGATTACAGTATAGGATTAAATCCAAATGGATCTCGCTTCACTTACTTTAATAGTGCTGAAAACAATTACTATTACTTAGATGTAGAAACGAAAGTTGAAAATTGCATGACTTGCTTTATCAAAGATCCTATCAATTGGAAAAGTGATATTAATGGAATGCCATTCGAGGCCAATCCAGAAGGTTCGCCAGGTTATTTAAGTAACGATGAAATAGTTTTGTATTCTGAATTTGATATTTGGACGTATAATTATGTGACATCAGTTTTGACGCCAATTACAAAGAAAGAAGGTAATCCAATAAACATGATTTATCGTTTGAAACAATTAGATTATGATAGTACATTCATGAATTTATCCGATTCCTATATAATAGGTATAGATCAAGAATCAATGAATGAATATATTTATACTTATGTTGATGATAGATTAAGTCCACATTTGGTAAAATGGTTTGAAACGGATCACAAAATTACTTCAATAGAAAAAGCAAGTAATGGAGACAAGTTGATTTTCCGTCAAATGTCGATTGAAGATTATCCAGAGGTGTATTTAACAAATTCTAAATTTGAAAATACACAGAAGATTTCTAAAACGAATCCACAACAATCAGAATACAACTGGGCAACAGTGGAGCAAATGGAATGGGAATCTTACAACGGAGAAAAGTTAAAAGGATTATTGTACAAACCTGAAGACTTTGATTCAACAAAATCTTATCCTTTGATGGTTTATTTCTATGAAATGTACAGCGATAAAAAGAACTACCACTATATTCCTAGGCCAACAGCTTCTATTATTTTCGCTACGGAATATGCTTCTGCAGGATATTTGGTATTTATTCCAGACATTAGATATGAGCCGGGTTATCCAGCAAGAGGCGCATACAATAGCATCATGAGTGGAACGGATAAAGTTCTCGAAATGTATCCAAATGTGGACAGCACAAGAATGGGACTTCAAGGTCAGTCTTGGGGTGGTTATCAAACTGCACAATTAATTACAATGACGGAAAGATATGCTGCCGCAATGGCTGGAGCGCCTGTAAGTAATATGTTCTCTGCCTACGGAGGAATTCGTTGGGGAAGTGGCTACAGCCGTGCATTTCAATATGAGCATACTCAAAGTAGAATTGGTAAAACAATTTGGGAAGCGCCAGAATTATATATTGAAAATTCCCCTTTATTTGGAATTCCGAATATCACAACACCTTTACTAATTATGCACAATGACGGTGACGGAGCGGTTCCATGGTACCAAGGAATTGAAATGTTTACTGGAATGAAACGATTGAACAAACCAGTTTGGATGCTGAATTATAACGGAGACGAACATAATTTAATGAAAAACGCAAACCGCATGGACTTAAGTATTCGAATGCGTCAGTTCTTTGATTACTATTTACAAGGAAAACCAGCACCAGAATGGTTAATTAATGGTGTTCCAGCTTTGGATAAAGGGAAGAAATACGGACTAAACAATTACGAATTAAAATAATTACGAATTACGAATTCAAAAATGGAAACGAATGAGGAGTCTTTTTTTTTAAAAGAAGTTTGTTTATTCTAAATTCACCTTGTATTAAGAGAGCCGTTTTTAATTCAACATTACATCATTCGTATCTCAAGTTTTTAGACTATTGGCGGATAAGTGAAAATTCGTAATTCGTAATTAAACAATTCGTAATTGAATAACTATCTTTGCATTTAGAAAAAATTCGAATCGATGGAGAAAAAGCAATATACCGTAACAGCCGCACTACCTTATGCAAATGGACCTTTACATCTTGGACACGTTGCAGGAGTTTATTTACCTGCTGATATTTTTGTGCGATTCTTAAGACACAAAGAACATGATGTAGCGTTTATTAGTGGTAGCGATGAACACGGTGCTGCAATTACTTTACGAGCAAAAAAAGAAGGGATTTCACCTCAAGAGATCGTGGATAAATACCATGACATCATTGGAAATGCTTTTAAGAAATTCGACATTAAATTCGATATTTTTCACCGTACAACAGCTGAAACACATAAAGAAACAGCACAAGATTTCTTTAAGGTTTTAGATAAGAAAGGTGCTTTTACACAAAAAACAACCGAACAATATTACGATCAAGACCACGAGCAGTTTTTAGCTGATCGCTACATTAGTGGTGAATGTCCAAAGTGTGGATATGCTGAAGCATACGGAGATCAGTGTGAGAAATGTGGTAGTGCTTTGAGTCCAACAGATTTGATTAATCCTGTTTCGACTTTAAGTGGAAAAACTCCAGTTTTAAGAGAAACTTCTCATTGGTTTTTGCCAATGGAGCGCCATGAAGATTGGTTGAGAGAATGGATTAAAGAAGGAACTTTGGACGGAGTTCAACAACATGATCCTAAGAAATGGAGAAACCAAGTGAACGGACAATGTTTGTCTTGGATTGATGGTGGTTTGCATCCACGTGCAATGACCAGAGATTTGGATTGGGGAATTCCTGTTCCAGTTGAAGGAGCTGACGGAAAAGTACTCTATGTTTGGCTAGATGCACCAATTGGATACATTTCCGCAACCAAAGATTGGGCGAAGTCAGTAGGGAAAGATTGGAAAGACTACTGGACAGGTGACCGTAAACTGGTTCACTTTATCGGAAAAGACAATATCGTTTTTCATGCCGTTATTTTCCCAATTCTATTAAAAGAACATGGCGAATTTATATTGCCAGATAACGTTCCAGCGTCAGAATTCCTAAACCTTGAAGGTGCTAAGTTTTCAACTTCTAGAAATTGGGCGGTTTGGTTACACGAATACCTTGAAAGACATCCTGAAAAAGTGGATGAATTGAAATATACATTGACATCAATTGCACCAGAAAGCAAAGACAGTGAATTTACTTGGTTGGATTTCCAATCGCGTGTAAATAACGAATTAGCGGATGTGCTTGGAAACTTTGTGAACCGTGCATTGGTTTTGAACAACAAATATTACGACGGAGCTGTTCCAACCTTAGGAGAATTAACAGCAGAAGATCAAAAAGTAATTGATGCGATTAAAGAGATTCCAGCGAAGGTTGAAGAATTATTATACAATTATAAAATCAGAGAAGCACAAGGAGAAGTAATGGGCTTGGCAAGAATTGGTAACCGTTACTTAGCGGAAACTGAACCTTGGAAAGTAGTTAAAACGGATCCAAAGCGTGTAGAAACGATTTTACACATTGCATTGCAGATTACAGCGAATTTGGCAATACTTTTTGATCCATTTATTCCAGCAACTGCAGCGAAAATGAGAAACTTCCTCAACATGGAAACTTTCAATTGGGCACAAGCGGGATCAATTAATTTACTTTCTGCTAGAACGAAAACGAATCCACCTTCAATTCTTTTTCAAAAGATAGATGATGAGTTTGTGGAGAATGAAAAAGCAATTTTAATAGCTTCACAAAAAGACAATGAATCTGCAAAAGAAGCAGAAGCAGAGGAAGAAGAAAAGCCTACAGCACCTCAAAAAGAAGACATCGAATTTGATGAATTTTTGAAAATCGATATTCGCGTAGGAAAAATTCTTTCAGCTAAAAAAGTAAAGAAAGCCGATAAATTATTGGAATTACTTGTCGACACCGGATTAGACCAAAGAACAATCGTTTCTGGAATTGCAGAACAGTTTGATATAGAAGAAATCGTTGGAAAGAAAGTTTCTGTTTTGATGAATCTACCGCCAAGAAAATTACGTGGAGTAGTTTCCAACGGAATGATTTTAATGGCAGAGGATAAGTTAGGGAATTTGAGTTTCATTGCACCGGGTGAAGGTATGGAAGTCGGAGCGGAAATACGATGATTTTTGTTTAGAAATTCCATTACCTGCGTTGCAAATGTTTTGGAAAGCAGTCATTGACAATTGTCAACTCCTTGGATTTCCAAAACAATTGCGCCTTGTTACTGAAAATTCTAATTCAAAAATTGGGTTAGCTCATAATTGTTTAGGGGAATTGATTATTGAAAAGAATGGTCAATCTATCAATCAAATAGATGTAGAAAAATTGAATAAAGGAATTTATGTTGTTTGATTGCAAGGCGAGAGCGGAAGGATGTATAATGGAAAGTTTTTGAAGGAATAATCCATACCTTTGACAAGCTAGTTACCGAAAGCATCGTTTCGGAGATTAATGTAATCTCGCGGTAGCTTTAAAAAATTAAAACCTTTGCGAACTTTGCGATTTCTTTCCGTCTTTGCGGTTAAGTTTTTAATATTGGATCCGCTCGTATCGTTGACTTAGCCGGTCGAAGGCAACATAAAGAAAACTCTTCTTTTTCTCTGCGTATTTTTGCGCCTCCGCGTAACTTTGCGTCATTCTTTCACTTCTTCTTAAAAGCCGTAGCAATAATCCCTTCTTTCAATCCCGAAGGAGAAAAATAACAACTTGTAGCTCCAACAAAGTCTAAGACCCATTTGGTTTTTAATGCCGCTACGTTGATCATTTCTTTTCTGTAATCTATGATCCAATAATTTGCATCTCTTTCTGCTCGGGTCGAATGAATTAATTCATCTAAAATGGTTTTTAACTTGTCGAAAGGTAATAAATGGGTTGTATTGTTGTCGTAAGATGCCGTTTTATTAATCATGCTGAAGAACGTCTCAAAGCTTCCTGCTGCTCCAATTAAACTATCAACAGAAAGTGTTTCGAAGTAACTTTTGGTTTGATATTCTAGAAAGATTTCAATTCGATTTATATCATCTTTTGTCAATGGGTCAGATAGTTCAAATAATTGTGTAATTCTTGAAATTCCAATATTGAAACTCTTTTGTTCTTGAACTATGTCGGATTTTGTAACCGTAAATTCTGTACTTCCTCCTCCAATATCCATAATGCAAGAAGATTCTTCCGAAAATGGATGAATGCTGCTCACACCTGCGTAAACAAGTTCAGCTTCTTTTTTTCCGTTGATGAGTCTGATTTTTAATTGATGTAATTTTTCAATTTTATCAAGGAATTCTTTCGCGTTCGTTGCGTCACGAAGAGCAGAAGTTCCAAATCCATGAATTTTATCTGGATAAACACCAAAAGATCGACAGGTTTCAACGAAATGATCGATTGCAAAGTAGGCGCGTTCCATTGCTCGTGGAGTAAGGATATTTGAATTTATTCCACCTTCACCTAAATTCACAAATGATTTGTCGGTAATTAAAATCTCTGTTTTGTCTGCTTTCGTTTCAAAGACGATGAGTCCAAAGGTGTTTGTTCCTAAATCTATGACTGCGCCTCTCATTGGTTATTTTTTAGTCCATTTAATTAACATTCTTAATTTCAATCTGTGATTAAAGCGAAGAATTCCGTTTTTATAGATTCTTCCTGCAATAATCATCATTAGAAATGCGGAACCGAAAAGTATAATTATGGATAGAATTAATTTCCATGCGCTTCCATCTGCAAAACCATTGGACAAATCTACCATCATCACCATTGGCGAGGTAAATGGAATGAATCCAAGCCATGTGCTTAACGTTGTAGATGGATAATAAACCACATAATAGCCTGATAAAATCGCTGAGAATAAAAGCAATGTCAATGGAATAATAAATTGCTGTCCATCCGATTCTGAGCCCATCGAAGAGCCAATCATAGCGAAGAATGAACCGTAGAATAAATAACCACCGATAAAGAACAATCCGAAGAAAATCAGCATGTTCATGTATTGAATTTGATTGTAAATTAATTCTACAAATGGACTTTGATTTGCCAATTCATAACTAAAATCTGTTTTTGCCACTTCATCTGCAACAAATCCAGCACTAAACATATCAGGGAATAAAGTCAATCGGAACAAATACAATCCTGTTCCCACGATTACTGCCCAAACGGTAAACTGGACTAATGCTGAGAATCCAACTCCCAATATTTTTCCTGTGAGTAATTGTCTAGGATTTACACTTGACAATAAAACTTCAACAATTCTATTGGATTTTTCTCTTGAAACACTTCTCAAGATTGTCATTCCAAACATAAAGACGAAGAGAATAATCAACGTTCCAAAGCTAAATCCAACCCAACTTGCTGTCGTAGATTTCTCGTTTTTAGGATCGTAAACATCCTTAAAGCTGAAGTTTAAAGATTGCTTGATTTCTCGAAATTTACTCACCGATAATTCAGTGAATTGATCCACCATAATTTCTTCCATTCTGCGTTCAACCAAATAAATAATTTGACGTTGAATGTTTTCTGGAGGCCTTTCTCTGTAGGAGATGATTACTTTTTTGTTACTTACAATTTTCTCATTGATCCAAACAGAAATGTCATAATCTTGATACTTTTCTTGGTATGCGAAATCTTCATAATCAATAAAAGCATTGATGAAGTCGAATTCTAAATTGGAAGGTGGATTGGTCGCTAATTTTCCGTCAAAAACTTCCTTTTTATCCATCATCAAAATCTTCCAATCTTTATTTGTGGAAGTTGTTGTGGAAAGGAACAAATAAACTAACCCCAAAACAGCCAACGGCCCAAGGAACATCAACCATTTGAAAGATCGATTTTGGAAACGTTCAGCAATTTCTCTCTGCGCTATTAAAATAATTTTATTCACTGAGGACTTCGTTTTGAGCGTTAATAGATTTTACAAAAACATTTTCCATACTTGGTAAAACTTCTTCAACGCCAGTTATATTTACTTGGCCAATAACGGCATTCAGTAAATCATTGATTTTATTTCCTTCTCGCATTTTTAAATAAATGGTAAAAGAATCTTCACTGTGAACTTCCTTGTCTATAATTTCATAACCCGTCCAAAGTGCATTTGCAAAAGAAATCATATTTCCAGTGAAAGATATTTTGAATAAGTCTTCTTTAAATTGTTGACGTAAATCGTGAATAGTTCCTTGCAAAACCATGTGACCTTCATTAATTAAAATTGCTCGGTCACAGATTTCTTCTACATTATTCATGTTGTGCGTAGAAATGATAATCGACTTTCCTTTCTTTTTGAAATTCAGTAATTCTTTTCTAATCAATTCAATATTTATTGGATCAAATCCGCTAAAAGGTTCATCGAGAATTAACACATCAGGCTCATGAAGAACGGTGCAAATAAATTGAACTTTTTGTGCCATTCCTTTAGAAAGTTCCTCAATCCTCTTTTTTCTCCATGCTTGAATCCCGAATCTTTTTAACCAATATTCCATTTGGTCTTTGGCTTCTGTTGAAGATAAACCTCTCAGCTTTCCAAGAAAAAGTATTTGTTTTTCAACCGACATAGATTGATACAATCCTCTTTCTTCAGGAAGATAACCGATATTGATTAAATGTTTTTCTTTGATCAAATCACCACCATAGGAAACATAGCCTTTGTCAGCAGAGATGATTTGGTTGATAATTCGCATTAAAGTTGTTTTTCCAGCTCCATTTGGGCCTAAAAGACCTAAAATCTCACCTTTTTCCAACGAAAATGAAATATCATGCAATATCGTTTCTCGATTAAAGTACTTTGATATGTTTTCTACACTAATCATAAATTAATTACGAATTATAAAATTACGAATTACGAATTCTGCTCGCGTTAACCATCCGATCTCTATCGGATAATAATTAACCATTAAAAATTACTTTTCCTCTATTTCAAAAGCATTCAACAATTTAATCTGATTGCGGTACAATAAGAGTAAATCATCGTTTTCCAATTTCTTCAATAATCTTGAAATCACAACTCTCGAAGTCGCCAAATCTCTCGCGATTTCTTCGTGTGATAAATTCAATAATTTTGATCCTGTATGTTTTGCTTTTTGTTGCAAGTAATATTTTAGGCGTTCATCTAATTTCTGAAATGCAATTTGATCAATCGTATTCAACATTTCATTAAAACGATCACGAATTGTTCCCATTACGAAGCTTTTCCAAGAAGAATATTTCATCAGCCATTCATCCATCACATCGATAGGAACAGTTAGCATGACAACATCATCTTCGGCTACAGCTTTTATTTCACTAGGAAATTGCTCCATACAACAAGTGAAAGTCATGGCGCAACTTTCTTTAGCATTCACATAATAAAGCAAGATTTCCCTCCCTTGATCATCCATTCGCGAAACCTTTGCAGTTCCTGAAGCGATAATCGGCATGCTTCTTACAATTTGACCATAGTCTAAAATTACATCACCAGCTTTAACTGATACTTCTTTAGCGACACTTTTAAATTCCTCCAAAAGTTTTGGTTCGAAAGTATGTTTGAATTTTTCAAGAATTTCCATGTCTCAAAAATAAGCGAATTTTAGACATCTTTGATATGATTTCAAGACCCTTTTTACGATTCTTAGTTGAGATGTCATTACAAATCACGATATTTGCAAAATAAATAAAGTATTATGTCGAAGATTACCACACTGAATGATTTTGTTTTAGAGCGTCAAAAGGATTTTGCTTATGCAACCGGAGAGCTTACCAACCTATTAAGTGACATCGCAGTTGCTTCAAAAATTGTGAATCGCGATGTAAATAGAGCTGGACTTGTTGATATTTTGGGAGCCAAAGGTGAAACGAATATTCAAGGAGAAGAACAACAAAAATTAGATGTAATTGCAGACGAAGCTTTTATTAGAGCTTTTAAATCTGGAGGTGAAGTTTGTGGAATTGCTTCAGAAGAAAATGATGATTTCGTCGCTTTCGAAGATGAAAATTCAATAAATGGTAAATACGTAGTCTTATTTGATCCATTAGATGGTTCTTCAAATATTGATGTAAATGTTTCTATTGGAACAATTTTCTCAATTTATAGAAGAATTTCTGAGCCTGGAACACCAGCAGTTTTGGAAGATTTCTTACAAAAAGGAGCTGACCAAGTAGCGGCAGGATATGTATTGTTTGGTTCTTCTACAATGTTGGTTTATTCAACTGGAAATGGTGTGAATGGCTTTACTTTAGATCCATCAATTGGTGAGTTTTGCTTGTCTCATCCAAACATTAAATCTCCAGATACAGGAAGAATTTATTCTATCAACGAAGGGAATTTAGACCGTTGTGATCCAGGAGTAAAAGAATATGTCCAATATTGTCGTGAAGATGATGCGGCAACAGGAAGACCTTATTCAGGAAGATATATTGGTTCATTAGTAGCTGATTTTCACCGTAACTTATTAAAAGGTGGTGTTTATATTTACCCAACGACAAACAACTGGCCTGAAGGTCGTTTGAGATTGTTGTATGAATGTAATCCATTGGCATTTATCGCTGAACAAGCTGGAGGATTATCAACAGATGGTCACCAAAGAACGCTAGACATCGTGCCAACAGAATTGCACCAACGTTGCGGATATTATGCTGGTTCAAAAGACATGGTTGAAAAATCTATGAGCTGCTTGAAGCATAAGGAAGCGAAGATTAATTAGGAATGATGAACGATGAATGATGAATTCGTCGAAGTGTGCTTTATTCCAAGGGTTGTGATTTTAAATCCGTGAAAATTCGCGATCGAAGATCCGTATAATCCGCGTTCCATTTCAGCGCTTAACCATGCTATTCAATTGCTTTAGCATCACATTTCACTATATTTGCAATTCAAAAAACAAACGTTTGATTATGAAAAAGATTTATCATCTTTCTTCTTGCAACACCAATCAAAGAATCCTCAAAGAATTGGAATTGGGTGATGATGTTGAATTGCAAGACATCAAGAAAGAAAACATCGACGAAAAAGCATTGGATTTCATCAAGAAAAAGGTGGGTTCTTACGAAGCTATGTTCAGTAAAAGAGCAATGAAATACCGTTCGATGGGACTCAATGAAATGAAACTTTCTGAAGAAGATTATAAAAAGTACATGTTAGAAGAATATACTTTCTTGAAACGGCCATTTATCATTTTTGAAGATGAAGTTTTTGTTGGAAATGCAAAAGCAACTGTTGAAGCAGCAAAGAAAGCTTATCAGAGCAGTTAATAGCTAATGAATAAAATTGTACTCGCACACATTGCGCTGTTCACGCTCAATGCGATTTACGGCGCTAATCATTTATTGGCAAAAGGAGTTACGCCAGATTATTTAGGTCCAAATGGATTTATCTTGTTGCGTGGCGGAATTACCACTGTGCTTTTTCTCATTATCTTTTTTGGGTTTATTCGTGAAAAAGTAGATAAAAAAGATTTGCCTAGATTAGCCATTACCGGACTTTTTGGAGTGTGTTTAAATCAATTGTTTTTCTTTAACGGATTAGCATTGACTTCGCCTATGAACGTTGGAATCATAATGACTTCAACGCCAATTTTGGTTGTTGTTTTGTCCTATTTTATTCTCAAAGAAAAGATTACCAAACTGAAAGCAATTGGTGTTTTTATTGGAGCAGTAGGAGCAATTGCATTGACAACCGTCGGAAAACAACCTGAATTTGATTCCTCATTGGGTGACATGTATATCTTTATCAACGCACTTTCATTTGGACTCTATTTAGTGTTGGTCAAACCATTGATGAACAAGTACAAACCCATGACGGTCATCACTTACAACTTCATTTTTGGATTTATATTTATTATGATGTACCCCAAAGTTTGGACAGACTTTGCAGCCGCTGATTTTAGTTCGTTTCCTTTAGATATTTGGGCTAAAACGGCTTACATAATCATTGGGGCAACGTTTTTTACTTATTTGTTGAACACTTTTGCATTGAAGCATGTTACGCCGAGTGTGAGTGGAAGTTACATTTATACTCAGCCAATTCTGGTGATGTTCTTTACATTTCTGTTTGCTTATATCGGCTGGACAGAAAACTTTATTGGAGCAATTAGTTTGGAAAAAATTGGGTATATGTTGATGATTTTCGGTGGAGTTTTCATGATTTCTAGGTCGAGTTATATGGAAAGGAAAAAGAAAATGAAAAGTGAAAAATTATAAATGAAAAATGCGAGTTTGATAAAGTTTTTCATTCTAAATTGAGGTATCGTTTACTTAGTGCTTTTCAAGAGGAAAAAGAAAATGAAAAGTGAAAAATTATAAATGAAAAATGCGAGTTTGATAAAGTTTTTCATTCTAAATTGAGGTATCGTTTACTTAGTGCTTTTCAAGAGGAAAAAGAAAATGAAAAGTGAAAAATTATAAATGAAAAATGCGAGTTTAATAAAGTTTTTCATTCTAATATGAGGTATCGTTTACTTAGTGCTTTTCAAGAGGAAAAAGAAAATAAAAAATAAAAAAGGTAGTTGATTAAACCATGGAAATAATTATTAGGGATGCAGAAGAAGGTGATGTGGGTAAAATCCTTGAAATCATAAATTATGAAATTCTGAATTCAACGGTAGTTTATGATTACAACGAAAGAACTTATGAATTTCAGCTAAATTGGCTGAGACAGAAAAAGAAAGATGGAATGCCGGTGATTGTCGCTGAAAGTAAAATCGGAGTAATTGGTTATGGAACTTTTGGAATTTTTAGACCTTTTGACGGTTATCGTTTCAGCGTTGAACATTCAATTTATGTTGATAAAGAATACAGAGCCCACGGAATGGGTAAACAACTTTTGCAAGAACTTATCACATTAGCCAAGAAAAATGGTTTTCATACAATGATTGCTGGAGTAGATGCTTCAAACGAACGCAGTATTGAATTTCACAAAAAGTTTGGATTTAAAGAGATTGGTACTTTTAAAGAAGTTGGATTTAAGTTTGATAGATGGTTGGATTTGTTGTTTTTGCAGCTTTTGTTGAAATAGAGACTGTTTTTATTTGACATAGAAAATCATTCTTATTCGTTCTTCTATTATGAATTGCCAATTGTTTATATGTGAATTAGTTTTTCTAGTTGTAATCTGTTTTAATTAGTTTTTGATAAAGTTTTTAGGGTTATAACCATAAAAACAGTATTATTTTAAAAGTATTTATGGTTATGGTTTGATTTAAAGTCGTATATTTATGGATTAAAATAACTCACTTCATGATTTTAAGACCAATTTATACAGCTTACATTAATGACTTTATCGACAAGCCACAAGTAAAGATTATCACTGGAATTAGAAGATCAGGAAAATCTACAGTCTTAAAACTGTTAAAGAAAGAGTTACTCAATAGAAAAGTTGAAGAAGCACAAATTATTTACGTCAATTTTGAAAGTTTTAATTTTTCTCAATTGTCTGATGGACGAAGTCTTTATAATTATATACAAGAAAGAATCACATCTAAAAAGCGATATTATTTACTCTTAGATGAAATTCAAGAAGTAGAAAGTTGGGAAAAAGCCATTAATTCTTTTTTGGTTGATTTTGATGTAGATGTTTATTTGACAGGTTCTAATTCGCATTTACTTTCTTCAGAATTGGCCACTTATTTGGCTGGGAGATATGTCGAAATTCCAATTTATACCTTGTCGTTTAAAGAATGTCTAACCTTTAGAAATCATTATTTTAACGAGAATAAATCTACAAAAGAATCATTTTTAAACTACTTGCGCTTTGGTGGATTCCCTGTTATTCATACGATGGATTATACACGTGAGTCAGCGTATAAAGTGGTTTATGATATTTATTCCTCTGTTATTTTGCGCGACACCATCCAACGCTATAAAATACGAGATGTTGAATTATTAGAACGGGTTATAAAATTTGCTTTTGACAATATTGGGAATACTTTCTCAGGGAAAAATGTAGCCGATTATTTTAAAAGCCAACAGCGTAAAATGGATATCAATACGGTTTACAATTACCTCAATGCATTGGAGGGCGCATTTATTCTTCATCGCGTTTCACGTTATGATATTAAAGGTAAAGAGATTCTAAAAACACAAGAGAAATTCTTTGTTAGTGATGTTTCATTGATTTATGCTACCATGGGATATAAAGACCAAATGATTTCAGGAATATTAGAAAACATTGTGTTTTTGGAATTAAAAAGAAGAGGATATAAAGTGTACGTAGGTAAATTAGCCCAAACAGAAATTGATTTTGTAGCTGAGAAACAAGGAGAGAAAATTTATGTGCAAGTTTGTTATAAACTAGAAAGCGAACAAACAGTAAAACGAGAATTTGGAAATTTACTGGCAATTAAAGACCAATATCCTAAATATGTTGTGTCAATGGATGATTTCTGGAAGGAATCTGTTGAAGGGGTTAGGCATGTGCATGTTAGTGATTTTTTGGGTATGGATTGGGGTTAATTCTTTGGGGGTTTGGGGTGTTGTTTGGAATGAGAAATTTAGTATATTTGATTTCGGCTGGATGTGTGTAAATGTTTATGTCTAATTGAAATAATGTTTAAAATCAAAAACGTATGAAAATGATTAACCCTTTTCTTCTATTATCGATTTTTATTTTTTGTACCCAAACCTATTCTTTCTCACAATCAAAAAAGGGCAATTACATTGATTATTATAACTTTGTAAATGAGGCTGAATACAATTTTTATGAAATGGACTATCCCAAATCGTTAGATTTGTTCGAAAAAGCCTTTAAAATTGTTGACATTCGAAAACCTGATCACCATTACAATTATTGTAGGGCATTGTGGGAGGTAAATAAAACAAAGAAATCAATTAAGGAACTAAAGAAGGCAGCTTTTTCAAGCTACTTTTTGACCGATACTACTTATTTCGAGAATATGGCTTTGAATACTCGAAATAGTATAGTGGAAATCATGGAATATAATGGAAAAGAAGCGGCCTTAAACTGGAAACATACCGATTTTATAGATTCATTGACTTATCATGATCAAAGATTGAGAAGATTAATCTCCGACTCCATTGAACCGTATTATTCATTACGTGAAAATGATACTTTGGTCGAATATCATTACAAGCTTATGAGAGCTCAAGATATTAAAAATGGAATTAATTTAATTACATATTCGAGAAAGCACGGTTTTCCTGCTGGTGTGAATGGGTCTTGGGATCAATCTGTTTCCCGAGTAGTTTTGCATCTAGGCCGAGATTGGATAATTGAGAACTATAACTTTCTAATGATTGAATTGAAAAAAGGAAATATCGAACCGATTGCTATGACCAGAGCAATTGACAGGTATTTTGTAGATGAGTCAAATTGCAATGAAAAGGTAAGTCCATTTAACAGTTATTTCGGTAATAATTTGAATGATCCCTTTTTGTTATTCATGAATTGCAAATCAATGGGTTTGTCACCTTATTATGGCTATAATTGGCGACTATATCCTAAAGGACGACGTCCATATCCAACAGAACAATGTGAAGTTTATCGTGCGAATAAAGCAGTATATAATACTACATTTTGAAAACATACGCGGTGTGAAACGGATGATCAGTCCAAAACGCAGCTGTTAATAAACCAAAAGCCAATTTCTACGAGAACATAATCAAATCCACATTTGACGAAAATATCTTTTAATTTGAATTTTTCCTTGCACAGTAAATCCTTTAATCGTAATTTTACGATTGAATAAAAACATCTATGGAAATTATCAAAGAAAACAGATTCACCGAAGAGCAAACTCAGATTGCTTTATTTGCAAAAGCATTCGGACATCCAGCGAGAGTAAAAATTCTACAGTATTTATTTGAATCCAAATCTTGCGTTTGTGGCGATATCGTTGATGAAATTGGATTGGCGCAATCTACAATTTCTCAACACCTTAAAGAATTGAAAAATATCGGCTTAATCCAAGGTTCTGTTGAAGGGACAAGCGTTTGTTATTGTATAAATAATGAGACTTGGACTAAGATGAAAGATATGTTGGGGGAGTTTTTTGATCAAGATTTAATATCATCAGATTGTTGTTAGTGCTAAGCGCAGCAGTGCAACTGCAGCGCCGCACTAACATTATATAAATACGATTAAATAAATAAAGAACATGAAATTATCAGATGTTAAAACAGTATTGACAAACTTGGAAACAATAGCTTTTCAATTGCCGAATGGAGAATTAGTACCGAATCATTTTCACGTAACTGAAGTGGGGAAAATCACAAAGAATTTCATTGATTGTGGTGGAACAATAAGAAATGAAGAAGTAATTAATTTCCAATTATGGAATGCAGATGATTACGATCACAGATTGCATCCTGAGAAATTGTTGAACATTATCGAATTATCTGAAAAGGTTCTAGAATTAAAAGATCAAGAAATTGAAGTGGAATATCAAGGTCAAACCATCGAGAAATTCGCATTGGAATTTGATGGAAAGAACTTTTTGTTAGTGAATAAAGCGACGGATTGCTTAGCGAAGGACAAATGTGGGATTGAAGAAGACGCAGCAGTGCAACTGCAGCGTAAAGAACCGAAATTACAAATGGTAAATACTGGGATTGATGAAGGTGGGACTTGTACGCCAGGAGGAGGATGCTGTTAGAAATCAGTAGAGAGTAGGGAGTTTTGAGTAGGGAGTTTACCGATAAAAATCGGCACAGATTGAGACGAAATCAAACTTGCTTTTATATGTCTCTTTTTTTCTTCTCTGTGACCCTCTGTGAAAAACCTCACATTCGGCAAGCTCAGTGCATCGCTGTGCATCTCAGTGTAATAAAAAAAGCACCAAAGATGCAAGACAAACTATTTAGATTAACCAATGGAATTATATAGAAAGATAGACGGTTTAATTTCACAATTAGATTTTGAATCGATTGATGAGGTGAGGAAAAACACTCTTCAACCTTTAATTGAATTTATTCAAGGAAAAGTCGACAAACGAGAAGCTGTTAAGCTCAATTTTATTTGTACGCACAATTCTCGAAGAAGTCATTTGGGGCAAATTTGGGCGCAAACAGCTGCGCATTACTTTAATATTTCGAATGTTTATTGTTATTCTGGCGGAACAGAAGCAACCGCTGTATTTCCTGCTGTGATTGATACTTTGAAAGCTTCTGGATTTAATATCAACTTCTTATCTGATGACGAAAATCCAAAACATGCAATCAAATATGCCGAAATGAAACAACCTATCATTGGTTTCTCTAAACTTTGGGACGATGCTGCAAATCCAAAAGATGGGTTTTGTGCGTTGATGACTTGTTCTGAAGCGGATGCTGATTGTCCAATTGTTTTTGGTGCAGAAAAGCGTGTGCCAATTCATTACAATGATCCCAAAGAGTTTGATAATTCACCAGACAAAATGGAAGAATACAGTTTGACCAGTATGAAAATAGCGAATGAAATGAGTTATGTTTTCTCACGAATAAAAGTCCCAAATTGGAAATGAAAAACATGAGTTTTCTAAATAGGAACCTAACTCTTTGGATTTTTGTTGCAATGGCAATCGGTGTAGGAATAGGATATTTCGTTCCAACTTTCCCTGATTTTGTCAATTCTCTAAGCAGC
The DNA here is from genome assembly GCF_004152935.1 of Brumimicrobium glaciale. Lineage (GTDB taxonomy): Bacteria > Bacteroidota > Bacteroidia > Flavobacteriales_D > Crocinitomicaceae > Brumimicrobium > Brumimicrobium glaciale. The sequence continues at coordinate 107,730 of NZ_SETE01000003.1, read as the reverse complement.
GGAACAACCAATATTCCAATAGCAATTGGGTTAATTGTAATGATGTATCCACCTTTGGCAAAAGTCAATTATAGACTCTTACCAAAGGTTTTTAAAAACACAAAAATCCTTTCCATTTCACTGTTTTTGAATTGGATTGTTGGTCCAATTTTAATGTTCGCATTAGCAATTATTTTTCTTCGAGATTATCCAGAATACATGGTTGGATTAATCTTAATCGGATTAGCCAGATGCATTGCAATGGTTATGGTTTGGAATGATTTAGCTGAAGGAAATAGTGAGTATGGCGCTGGATTAGTTGCATTGAACAGTATTTTTCAAGTATTTGCTTATAGCTTTTATGCATGGCTTTTTATCACAATTCTTCCGCCTTATTTCGGATTCGAAGGAGCGATTATCGACATTTCAATTGCTACTATTGCAGAAAGTGTTGCTATTTATTTGGGAATTCCATTCTTAATGGGAATTTTAAGTAGACAAATCCTCATGAAACAAAAAGGAGAGAAATGGTTTAATGAAAAATTTATTCCAGCGATTTCTCCTCTGACATTAATAGCTTTATTATTCACGATTGTCATTATGTTTTCCCTCAAAGGAGAATTAATCGTTGAAATTCCGATGGATGTTGTGATTATCGCCATTCCATTATTGATTTACTTTACGTTAATGTTTTTCATTAGCTTTTTCTTTACAAAAGCAATGGGAACTTCCTACGATAAAACGGCATCAGTCGCTTTCACCGCAGCAGGAAATAATTTCGAATTAGCAATTGCTGTTTCCATCGCCGTTTTCGGACTCAACTCAGGGCAAGCTTTTGCAGGAGTTATTGGGCCGTTGGTGGAAGTTCCTGTATTGATTTTATTGGTGAAGGTTTCTTTGTGGATGAAGAAGAATTTTAAAGTAATTCAAGCATAGAATATAGATCACTTCGGAATTCTTTTTCTCTATGAAAACTTCTATTTAATTGGATATTTCGACTAATTCTTCCCCACGTTTCTAGCGTAACTTTTCTTTTTTCGTAACGACAGTCGTACTGGACTCTGCACCTCCGCGTATCTTTGCGTAATTCTTTTTTTCTCTGCGAATCTTCGCCCCTCTGGGAATCTCTGCGTAATTTTTTATCTTTACCCAAAACAAACCAAAACATGAAACGTCGCGACTTCTTCCGAAATTCTTCACTTACAGCTGCTGGATTAGCATTATCTCCAATGTTGTTCGCTGCTGATGACAATACTTCTTTACTTCTTACAGATCTTGATAAACAAGCCAAGAACATTATCTTTTTAGTCTCTGACGGAATGAGTATTGGAACGTTGACAATGGCGGATATGCATTTGATGACGACCACAGGAAAGCACACAACTTGGGTTGAGAATTACAAAAATGGACGTTTCAAAAGAGGGATGATGGACACTGCTTCATCAGATTCTTTGGTGACAGATTCTGCTGCTGGAGGTTCAGCTTGGGGAGGCGGAGTGCGTGTTCCGAATGGTTCTTTGAATATGGGAGCAAATGGAGAAAAGCACACGCCAATTCTACAAAAGTTTAAAAACGAAGGAAAGAAAGTGGGTTGTGTTACCACAGTTCCAATCACACATGCAACGCCCGCTTCATTTTGTGTTGTAAATAAAAGCAGAAGAAACCAACCAGAAATCGCTGAACAATATTTGGATTTGAAATTTGATGTCATGATGGGAGGTGGAGATCAATATTTCTCTGCTGATAAAAGAGAAGATAAGAAAGATGTTTATGGCAAATTTACTGCTTCTGGTTATGATGTAGTAAAGTCAAAATCACAAATGAATGTTGTTTTAAATTCTGATTCTCCGATTTTAGGAGTTTTTGCTGATGATCCTTTGCCTTACACTATCGATCAAAATAGTGATGCTGAATTACAGAATACAGTTCCAACTTTATCCGAAATGACTGCTGTTGCCATAGCTAAAATGAAAAATCATAAAGAAGGATTTGTTTTACAAGTAGAAGGTGGAAAAGTGGATTGGGCGGCTCATGCGAACGATGCTCCAGGATTAATTTACGATCAAATCGCTTTTGACGAAGCGTTAAAAGTAGCCTTAGATTTTGCAATTGAGGATAAAAACACTTTAATTATCGTAACAACAGATCACGGAAATGCAAATCCAGGTTTATTCAAAGGAAGAAAAGCCGATGAGAATTTCGCACGATTCCAAACGATGAAAAAAAGTAATACTTATGTAATGCAAAATCTTCATTCAAATTTGACTTCAAACAATTTGACAGAAATGATAGAATACGCTCAAGGTTTTGCGATTTCGAAAGAAGAATCTAAAATAATTCTTGATTATGTAGAAGGTTTAAACGAAAAGGAACTTCAAGATTACAACAAAATGCCCTACGAGAAATACGCTCAAATTCAAAAAAAATATACCAATGTAGGCTTTGGAGACATGAGTCATTCCGCTGACTTTGTAGAATGTGCTGCCTTTGGTCCTGGAAGTGAATTATTAACTCCTTTTATCAAGAATACATTTTTGCATAATATGATGTTGAAAGCGGTTGGAATTACGAACTAGGAATTACGAACGGCTTTAGCCCTCAGCTCAGCTAATTATCAATTGATCATCTTTAACACTTCAAATTTAAACTGTTCATCTTTGTAATTCTCAATTCTCAATGAAGGTTTAAGGTGCTATATAGTATTCTACCAAGTTAATATCATCAACAAAAACAGTGTTAGATCCGAAATCTTTCCTTTCTCTTTTTATTAATCCAACATTTTTCGCGTAATATTCTCTTATTGTTGCGCAACTTTCAGGAGTTCCTCCAGTCTCATAAATGCATTCTTCGTTAAACTGAATGGTTACAATTACATCATTATACTGGGTAGTCCCTATCGTTATTGTAGTATCGACTTTTATGGTTTTTCCGGTTTCTTTACTGTTTTTATACGCTGCTCCAATTGTAAATTCTGAACCCTCAGTTAATGAGAGGAGTTCTTTAAAAGGAGGATTTAAATTACCAGAAGCACTTGATTTTAAAATAGAATATTCATTAACATAGGTGAAAATATCATCCCCAAGAACATAGTCGTTATATATTCCACTAAGAATTAATCTCGGGAATTTATAAGTTTTGTAGTTAGGTTTAGAATTGTAATCAGCAGTATTATATTCATATTCCACATAACTATCAACCTTCATTGTGTCACCACTGTCATAAATCCAATAGGAACCAGGAAATGCAGGAAAATAGGGCAAGGGTTCAATAGTTTCAATTACAGGTGAATAATTGTTCTTTTCACATGAGAATAATGCTGAAATAGCCACAATAAATGTAAAAATCAGAATATTTCTCATGATGTAGTTTTATATGTTTGGTTTCTAATGTTTCAATAAAGTTATATTTTTTTTGTTAATTCTCCAAATGGTTGTGATTTCCAACTTGGTTGAAATTTAAGTAGCTGTGATAATTTAGAATCCAATTTGATATATGCTGGTTTCAAACATTCGAGTTATTCTATCACTCGAACTCGTATACTTTTATCATTTGATAAATTCTTTACTAGTGCTTTTATTCTATCTATCTCATATTCTGGATTTTTGCTGTTCATTATCTTCTCACTAAAACTATACTCAAAACCACACGGACATCTAGTAGATGAAAAACCAGCGCTCGTTTCAAGTATTTGGTCAATTATTTTATCTTGATAAAAATAGGAGTTGAAACTAAAATAACCCGAGTTACACATCGCAGTGGACATAGAACCTCTGCATTCATTACTTAAATATATCAGTTTATCTATATAGAAATTGTAGGAATCCATTCCGCCCGAACCTCCTATGGATACTTTTATTTTGGTTATGGATGTTTGAAGAGTCAGTAGGTTGCTGCCTTATAAACATTTAACTAAATAATCATTCCTAAAAAACGCATTAGATTTCCCGACAGAATCAATTTTAACTATAGAGTCAATTCGGCGAAGTATATAGGTTTTCCCAAAAGGATCAATAACCTCTTTTAGCACAAGATTTGTGTCAAGGTCTATTTTATTCCCCAAATGCTTCAATCTTTGCACCATCCGTAAAATGTGTTGGAATTACATCTGTAAAGAATTTTTGCGTTATTGGTTTTATAGTATCAATATCCTCCGAAATGGATTCTGATTGCGCTACTTCCTCCTTCCTATTACAGGAAAAAAGGAGAGCTGAAAGGATAAATATTATTATTTTAGTGTTCATGATTGATGGAGTTTTGGTTCGAATAAAGCCCGAATTTTTCATTTATTCCAACTTTCTAAAATAATAAAAAACTGTTTTATAATGGTTTGTTAATTGACCAATATATTCATGTTGCTTTTTTAGAATAAGTAAATCTTGGTAGTAAAAAGGTGTCCATGAATAGGATGATAATGGTATAAGAATAGCTGTTATAATTTCATCCCGAAAATCATTTTTTTCTTTGATCTTAAACGCATCAAATAGGAATTCTGAATTGAAAGAATTATTTTCTACTGAGATCGGAGCATATATATCAGTTCTCTCATTGCCTGGTTCTCCCTCTTTGATTGGTTTGCTTAGTTTGCTGCTATCAACTTCCAATAAAAACTCCTTCAATTCATAAGGTGATAAGGATTCCCATCTTTCAATTTTACGACCTACCAAATTCCATTTTGCATTCGGGTCAATTGAATTTGCAAATTCTATTAGTTCAAGCGAACTTTGAGCTATTGGAAGCTCCAACTCCTTTTTTATTCTCTCAAAAGCAAGTGAATCTTTTTCATTAACTTTTGTTAGATAATCTTGAAATTTTACTCCAACGCTGTCAATTTGAGCAAATGTTACACTCAAAGCCATTGTGAAAATTATAATCATCAAATATTTCTTCATTATTTCTATTTATTTAAACTCATTTCCAACGATCTCACTCACGCAACATTTTTCATTCTTCATCCGATCTCTATCGGATTATAATTTTTCATTTATTCCATCTACATTCCAATGAAAAAGCGGTTGCATCAAAGGCAATTCTCGCCAATTAAGTTCCTTCGCATAAATAGTCCATCCAAAAACATCAGATTTAATTTCTAGACTTTTTGAATCCTCAGAATATTTATATTCCAATCTTATTATTTCTCCTTCATAATCAGTTAAAATCAATTCATTTTGTTTGATTTCCAAAGCAAAGTCTTCCATGGAATCATCTTCGTATTGAAAGATAAAATAATTCTGTCGGTGAATAAAGAATCGTTTGATGTTGAAGTTTTCTGGCAATCCTTCTGATTCAGTTTGTGAAATTTCATAAGCACCATGCAATGGATTTCTCGGCACAGTATCATCATTGAAATTTCCAGATTGAATATACGGTAGAAGCGTTTCTAGGAAAATGAATGTTATTGCAATGGTTTTTATTGAAAATCGGATGGTTTTAGATGCGATGAGCTTTTGTCCTGTGAGATAAGGAAGAGAGGTTGACTTATTCAAAACAAAAAACTGAATTATCTTTTTAATTGATGGAGCAAGCAACAACAGGTTAATGAACAACAGAAAAGATGAGAAAAGTTTGACTGAAATATCAAAACTAAAGTTGACAAAAACTACATTAATTAATACTCCAGAAAGAATGAATAAACCAAGGATTCTCATTCTCTTAAAGAGCAACAGCAAAGCAGGAATTACTTCCATCAATCCCATAAAAATATTGTAAGAATAGGAACTTCCCATCGTGCTCCAATACAATATATCTTTATCCAATTTTCCCAGAGGAGTGAAAAGTAAATTAGGTTCTGGAAGATAGAATTGCGCTTTAAAGACCTTGTCGAAACCATATTTTAGCATGATTAACGCTAAGTAATAGACCAAAATCAGTTGAATAATGGTGAGGATTTTATTCTTATGTTTTTTCCAGAAACTAAAGAGGGGAAGTAGGAGTGAAAATATAATTGCAATAAAAAGTAAAATCAACACCAATAAATACATTGATGTTGAGTCAGAAGAAATTGCTGGATTCGTAATGGAAATCCCCTCAAAAAGTGAAGCCAAAAATAAGAGTGAATCTTCAAAAATAAATCGCGTTATTTCCTCTTGTAAATTCAAATTTCTGAAAGAAAAAGGAATGAATATCACGCCAAGAAAGCCAATTAAAAGCAGAATGGAATATATTGAAGAACTCAATCTTTTCATCATGAGTTATTTCTCTTTAAAGCCTATGAATACGACATCTTTTACAGGATTTGAATAATCATAATAATATTGACTTTCATTATCTGATTTTATACTTTTAATAGAATTCTTCTGCTTAAATAATGGATGATTATAAACTGTTTCTGATCTGTATGTATAATTAGAAGAATCATTTCTTTGATCAATTGTTCCATCTATACTGCAGAAGTTTGCATGCCTAGTTTTTAAAATCGTTGTAGAATCATTCACTGCAATAACTGTATCAAGATATATTAGAGGTCGAATAAATGGGCCGCCAAAATTCGAACGATTGATATCAAACAAATTGTTTTTGTAAGCTTTTGAAAAGTTCTTCACCGACCCGCTGTGACTTTTATGTGCAATGATTTTGGTCTGAGATTGTGCAAATAAACCAAAGAATAAAAAGGAAACTAAAATGTATTTTTTCATGATAAAATGTTTTTGTTTTATCATGGTACATTATAGAATGGAATGGGTTCATAATCTATTACGAATTATGAAATTCCTATTGTGGTGGATTGTCAATCGAAAGATGTTATTTAAAAGCTGATTTTTATTTTTTGAAATCTTCAATCGTCAAACCATTTCCAAATTGAATATCACTCCATGTTACATTAATCCAAGGGCCTTCTGTTACTCCTGCATCCCAAGTTGATTTCTTATATTTACGTTGTGTTGGTATCAATAATCCATCAATTTCTTCATACTCCATTACCATTAAGAATGGCTCATCTATTACACCATAATCAACAACAGTAAATAGGAATTGATCGACCAATAATGTCTCTTTGTTAATGTATAATTGATAAATATCTGTATTCTCTTTTCCATTTAAATCGAAAGTAACTTTTACGATATCATAGTCATTTTCGCTTATTGTTTTTTCGCCTAAATACTCATAATGAAGTCCGTTATCCAATAATTTTTGCATCATTGTGAACCAGTAAAAGTTTGTGGGTCTATTAAATTTCACTTTGTCCAACAACTTTTCGTCAGTTAATACTTTTTCATCATGTTTTATCCAATACTCATTCCCGTCATATCCTTGCTCGATCGACCCTTCTAAGTCGGGTAAAGTTCTTTCATGTTTTTTATATTCTCCGTAGGAAAGCTCACCATTAAAAAGATATTTCTCGGTTGTAATGTCTGTTTTACCATCAGGCGTAGTGTAAGAATAGGTATAAACAACATCTTTTTTATTATATAATTTGCTGTAATTACCCACTTTCTGAACCATGTTGTAGACCAATTCATGTCCTTTGTTTTGGAACGTCTTTGCTTCTTCTTTTGAAGTGTTTTCTTTTATAGAAGTTGATTGCTGATTTTTTTCTTCGCCGGTGTTACATGACATTATTAAAACACTTAGAGCGCCAGTCAATAATTTAATTTTAGTATTCATTTTATCTTTTTTTAAGTTTAAAAGTACGGTCTTGAATTATTATGATTTAAGGCCGTACTTTTAATAAGTTTGTGTTTTTTAAGCTGAAATTAAATCTGTCAATACCTTTTTAAATACATCAACAGGTTGAGCGCCGGTAACAGCACTTTTCATATTGAAAACAATAGTTGGAACAGAATTTATCCCTAAATTTTTCCAATGCGTTTCTTCTTCTGCTATCTGCTGACGAACCTTTTCATTATCTAGATTAGCTAGCGCTTCTTCAGCATTTAAACCAACATCAAGTAAAGCTTGTTTCAAAATCATTCTGTCGGAAACATCTTTTCTTTCGCTAAAAAAGGCGGTTGTTAAACGCATTTTAAGTTCGGTTTGTTTTCCGAATTTTTTCGCGTAATCTAAAAGGATATGAGCTTCGAAGGTATTTACCATTTTCATGTCATCAAAATAATCGAATTTAAAACCAAGCTCTTCACCAACATCGATCATGTTTTTCTCCGATCCCTTTTGTTGTTCTAAAGTAGCACCGTATTTCTCAGTGATATGTTCCTTAACGTTTTGACCTTCTACAGGCATATTTGGGTTAAGTTGGAATGGATGCCATTCTATTTCAACTTTGTCTTCAATTCCTAGTTCTGAAATGGCTTTTTCTAAGCGCTTGTATCCAATGGTACACCAAGGGCAAACAACATCAGAAACGATGTCTATTTTTAATTTCTCATTCATGTTTTAAAATGTTTTAAGTTCACTAATTTGAAGCTCTCCTTTTATATTGCTGTAGTTTTTTAAATCAGCAGCTAATAGTTCAGCATGCGGAGCAAATGAAGAATTGAAAGACGCAATATCTTCAAATTTCATATGTGCGATTGCAACATAAGGAGCCGGTTCTCCAGCAACTCTTCCTACAATTCCAAAATCGAGTTCTAATTCTTTTATTGCATCACCAACTGTTTTTAATACCATTGGTAAATGGATGTTTTGGTAATATTCTTTATCAAACTTCACATCTTTTCCGTTTGGATACATTACAGATACTTTGATCATTTTTTTAAATTTTAGAATTATTTTTTCCATTCATACTTTTCAAAACCTTTATCTAAAGGTGTTTCTGCAATATGATTGGTGTAATTACTTATTACTTTTTGTGATAAACCAAGAATTATATCAAACAAATTCCTTTGGTTATAGCCTGCTCCGTAAAAAGTGTCCAATTCTTCTTGATTTACATTTCCACGATTTCTTGTCAATGACAATGTCATATTATGTAATACTTGTAATTTTTCTGTTGGCATTTCAGTTCTGTTACGCAAAGCTTCCGTAATAGCCTCGTCCACCTTCATGAAATTTGCAATTGCAGTATGTGCAGGAACGCAATAATGACATTCGTGTTCTGCGTTAATTGTTTGCCAAACCACCGTAATTTCTTCTGCATTAAATGAAGAATTAGCAAATAACTCATGCGTATTTAAATATGTTTTTAATAATCCTGGAGATTCAGCAAGAACGCCATGAAGATTAGGTACATAACCATTGGCTTTCTTAGATTGCTCTAATAAAACTTTGCTTTCTTCTGGTGCTGATTCAATACTGTGAATCTTAAATTCTTCTCTTCTTTCTGATATGCTCATAATTTTTATCGTTTTATATATTAAAATAACTAAACGTTCGTTTAGTTTAAGGGTAAAAAAATATTAAATATTTTTAAATGTGTTTTCTATATAATTATGCAATTGAGTTTTGGTAAACAACCTGCTTGCTGATGACAATCCAAACATTGCTAAAAGTAAATAATCTGCTTGTTGCTCTATAATTAGCTCGTCTTTCTCCAATTCTTTACGCAATGAGGAAGCAAATAGTTGCTTAACATCATTGGTGGAATTAATCAATACTTCTGTTATTTTTTCATCAGTATAAATGTCAATTTCATTTGAAGTATTGGTCACTAAACAACCTTTTCCTAAATCAGAACCTTTTGAAAACTCAAGAAAGTCGTAAAAATATTGCTTAATGTCTGCAGCACCATTTTCGGTAGCCCTTAACTTGTCCATTAATCGATTGAGTTCGATTTTGTAGGAATTTAAACATTCTATAAACAAACCATTCTTACTTCCAAAACTTGAATAAATTGAGAATTTGTTGATGCCCATCTCTTTTTCGAGCATCTGCATTGAAGTAGATTCAAATCCGTTTTTCCAAAAAAGATTCATTGCTTTCTCAACAACCTCCTCTTCACTATATTTTTTTTGTCTTGCCATCTCTACTTAAATCTTTACAAAACTAACCAATCGTTTAGTTATTTGAAAATTATTGTGATTTATTTTGATAAAATGTTTTTGTTTTAATATTGTCTCTTGTTTTCTAATCATTGCATAGAGTCTTTAAATTAACTTTTGAACTTCAGAAGATTTTTCACTTAACCAAACAGGTACTCCGATAATCTGGATATCTGCATCCATAATTATTGAATAATCATCAAGTTGTTGATGATCATGAAAACGAATAAAATATTAACAAGAGAAAACGAGTCGACTAATGAGATAACTGGTTCTGTTGTGAAATTTTATAAAGGAATGAAACTTGAATATCCTGAGGTTTACTATTTGGATTATGAAGTAGATGAAGATACTGGGATAATCAATAGGGAAAAGAAGGTTAAATATTATACTAAAAGTCAAATTAAACGTAATATGAGAGCGTTAAAGAATGTTTTTTATATTGCAAAAGGAGCCGCTGCACCTAATGAGATTATTAGTTTTAGAAAACAATATAGAATCCCCGCATCTACTTTTAGTATTTAGTAAAAACACTATTTCAAATATAGAGAAGGATGGAATCACTTCTTTAGCTACTGGAAGATTAATGAAAATGTGTTTAAATAATGTTGACATTGTGTATCAATATATCCAATTATGTGATGCAATTGATAAAGATAAAAAAGAAGAGTTATCTAAAAGACTGATGTCAAGAGGTTCTTAAATAATTGCCAATTACGAATTAAAAAAAAATCTACGATAATCTGCGGTCGGAAATCTGGGTCATGATTGAAATACGGGACAAGTTCCGTGTTCCAATGCAGCGCAAGGCTGTACCATGATACGAACATTATCAAACGGAAAAATCAATCAATGCGCCACAGCCACCGTTCCCAAACTCACCTTCACATCTCCGCAACCTTCATAAATTGCACGTGAAGCAAATTCCAAAGTAGACCCAGTAGTTAAAACATCGTCGATAATCATCACATGTTTTATTCCAATCAAGGCTCCCTTTTTTAGTGCAAATTTTCCCTTTACGTTTTTGTATCTTTCATCTTTGCTTTTTCGGGTTTGAGATTTGTCGTGTGTTTTTCGATACAGAACATCTAAAATTGGAATACCAAGTTCTTCACTAACACCTTGAGCAATTAATAAACTTTGATTATAGCCACGAGAAAATTTCTTTTTAGAATGTATTGGCACAGGAATCAAGACTTCAATATCTGCATATTTAGGATTGGATTTTAACTTTTTAGCCATCATTATTCCCATAAAATGTGCTAACTCTTTTCCTTCATTATATTTTATATGGTGAAGGATTTTTCTTGTTGAAGTTTTTTCTTCATAATAAAGTAAAGCATAAACATTTTCAATTTTTAAACGCCCCCAAAATACTTGGTCAGCAACAGTATAATCTGGGTATTTTTCGAAATAAGTAAAGTGTAAATCCTCTTCACACAGAAAGCAAAAATGTTCTCGCTTTTGGTTCAACTCATGTCCACAAACAACGCAAAAATGAGGGAAGATTAACGCCATCACTCCTTCGAGATATTGATTTGTGAATTTAAGTAGTTTGTTTTTCATTTATAAACCGTTTAAACACGCTCTTTATATTCCCCGATTACTCTAAAATACTGAGCAATAATGGGTTTTTATCGATTTTGATCTACATATAAATAGTGTGCATCGTTCCATAAAGTAAGATAAAAAATCGATAAATCAAGAATTATTTTTGTGCATATCTTTTGTTTTGCTGTTCATAAACGTCATTCGATGCGATAGTCAAGGAGTTGATAAATTATACACATCTAAATTTTTTTTATGTGTATTTCTTTAGGTTGTTTTAGCGAAATTAAATGTCAATTTTTGTAGAAGAATGAGAAAGCTATTTAACATTCTTTGAGCAGACAACTATTCAAAAAAAACAATATAGAATTATGGCATTACCAGAACCGATTTTAGAGGAAAACAAAGACCGATTTGTTCTATTTCCAATAAAGCACGATGATATTTGGGCGTTTTACAAAAAAGAAGAAGCAAGTTTCTGGACAGCGGAAGAAATTGATTTAGCTCCAGACCTTATCGATTGGGATACAAAATTAAACGATGACGAGCGTTTTTTCATCAAGCATGTCTTGGCATTTTTCGCAGCTTCTGACGGAATTGTAAATGAAAACTTAGCTGAGAATTTCCTTGCAGAAGTTCAGTATACAGAAGCGAAATTCTTCTACGGATTTCAAATAGCAATGGAGAACATTCACTCTGAAACGTATTCTTTGTTGATTGATACTTACATCAAAGATGATAAGGAAAAAGCAGGATTATTCAATGCCTTGGACACAATGGAATGTGTGAAGAAAAAAGCAGATTGGGCATTGCGATGGATAGATGAAGGAACGTATGCCGAGCGTTTAATTGCTTTTGCTGCCGTAGAAGGAATTTTCTTTTCTGGATCTTTTTGTTCAATTTTCTGGTTGAAAAAACGTGGTTTGATGCCAGGTCTAACTTTTTCTAATGAGTTAATTTCTAGAGATGAAGGTCTGCATTGCGATTTCGCTTGTTTATTGTACAATGATCACTTAGTGAATCAATTGCCAAAAACGCAAGTACAAGATATAATAATGGACGCCGTAGCAATTGAAAAAGAATTCATTCTTGAAGCGCTTCCAGTAAGATTAATCGGAATGAATTCTGAATTAATGTCTCAATATATCGAGTTCGTTGCCGATCGTTTATTGGTTGAATTGAGATGTGAGAAGGTATTCAATGCAAAAAATCCGTTTGACTTTATGGACATGATTTCAATTCAAGGAAAAACAAATTTCTTTGAAAAACGTGTAGCAGAATATCAGAAAGCTAATGTGATGGGTGGAAATGATCAGCAGGCATTCTCAACTAACGAGGATTTTTAATTTGTGAGTTTAAATAATAAAAACCTAAAAGAATTAAACATAAATGGAAGTAATAAAAAGAGACGGCAGGAGAGAGCCAGTGAAATTTGATAAAATAACAGCACGTATTTCTAAAATGGCTTATGGACTAGATCCTTTGGTTTCTCCTGACACGGTTGCCATGAAAGTGATTGAAGGGATTTATGATGGTGTGACAACAGTTGTGCTAGATAACTTAGCTGCTGAAACTGCAGCTTCAAAAACGATAGAACATCCTGATTATGCGTTGTTGGCTTCTCGAATTTCAGTTTCTAATTTGCATAAGAATACCAAGAAATCTTTCTCTGAAACGATGGAAGATTTATTCAAATACGTTGATCCAAAAACGAATTTAGATGCTCCATTACTGGCTGAGGACGTTTATGAAATTATCATGGAAAATAGTGATAGATTAGATTCTTCAATAATCTATGACCGTGATTTCAACTACGATTATTTTGGTTTTAAGACTTTAGAACGCTCTTATTTATTGAAATTGAATGGAAATATCGTTGAGCGTCCGCAGCACATGCTGATGAGAGTTTGTGTAGGGATTCATAAAAATGACATTGATTCTGTAATAAAAACTTACAATTATATGTCAGAAGGTTGGTTCACACACGCTACGCCAACTTTGTTTAATGCTGGAACACCAAAACCACAAATGTCTTCTTGTTTTTTATTGACCATAAAAGAAGACAGCATTTCGGGAATTTACGATACGTTAAAAAATTGTGCTCAAATTTCACAATCAGCTGGTGGAATTGGATTAGCGATTCACGATATTCGCGCAAAAGGTTCGTATATCCGAGGAACAAACGGGCAGTCCAATGGATTAATTCCAATGTTGCGTGTTTTCAACGATACCGCTCGTTATGTTGATCAAGGTGGAGGAAAAAGAAAAGGTTCTTTCGCAATGTATCTTGAGCCATGGCATGCAGATGTTTTTGATTTCTTAGACATGAAAAAGAACCATGGAAAAGAAGAAAACAGAGCACGAGATTTATTCTATGCTTTATGGATCCCCGATTTATTTATGAAACGTGTCGAAGAAAATGGCGAATGGACTTTAATGTGTCCAAACGAATGTCCTGGACTTTCTGATACTTATGGAGATGAATTTGAAGCGCTTTATACAAAATACGAAAGCGAAGGAAAAGGTCGGAAAACAATCAAAGCACAAGATTTATGGTTTAAAGTTTTAGAATCTCAAATTGAGACTGGAACGCCTTATATGTTGTACAAAGATGCAGCGAATAAGAAATCAAATCAGCAGAATTTAGGAACGATAAAGTCCTCTAACTTATGCACTGAAATCATCGAATATACTGCTCCAGATGAGGTGGCAGTTTGTAATTTAGCTTCTCTGGCTTTGCCGAAATATGTAACAGAAGACGGCTTTGACCACAACGCTTTATTCGAAGTTACTTATCAAGCAACAATTAACTTGAACCGCATTATCGATGGGAATTATTATCCTGTTGAAGAAGCGAGAAATTCAAATATGCGCCACCGTCCAATTGGATTGGGAGTGCAAGGATTGGCAGATGCATTTATCTTATTGAGAATGCCTTTTGATTCTCCGGAGGCTAAACAACTGAACAAGGAAATCTTTGAAACGATTTATTACGCTGCAATGACGGCTTCAAAAGATTTGGCAAAAGCGGAAGGACCTTATGAAACATGGAAGGGTTCACCAATTTCTAAAGGTATTTTCCAATTCGATATGTGGAACGTGAAACCAACAGACCGCTGGGAATGGGATGTATTGAGAGAAGAAGTAATTAAACACGGAGTACGAAATTCATTGTTAGTTGCTCCAATGCCAACTGCTTCAACTGCTCAAATTTTAGGAAATAACGAGTGTTTTGAACCTTATACTTCAAATGTTTACACAAGAAGAGTGCTTTCAGGAGAATTCATTATTGTCAACAAACATTTACTGAAAGATTTAGTAAAAGAAGGACTTTGGGACAGCACAATACGTCAGAAATTAATGTCATCAAATGGCTCAATTCAAGCGATTCCAGAAATTCCTCAGCATTTAAAAGATTTATACAAAACGGCTTGGGAACTTTCTCAAAAAGCAATTATTGAATTAGCAGCAGACCGTGGAGCATATATTTGTCAGTCACAATCGTTGAATATTTTCATGGAAAACGCCAATTTTGGTAAACTGACTTCAATGCATTTCTATGGTTGGAAAAAAGGTTTGAAAACGGGAATGTATTATCTCAGAACCAAAGCAGCGGCCGATGCAATTAAATTTACAGTAGACAAAAGCATCACTGAAAATATAACAGAAACCAACAAGCCGTTAACGGCTTTAGAATTAGAAGCGCAAGTAAATTGTTCTTTGGATGATCCAGATGATTGCGAAATGTGCAGTGGGTAATTAGTTTTGATTAATGAATTTTATACTAAAAAGCATGTCTGAAAGGATGTGCTTTTTAGTTTGAATGAAGATTTATTTAGGTTTTAGCCTCGCTCTCCAACAAGACCCTTCAATTACTAAAATCATAGATTTATAGTAATTAAAGGATGACAGTCATTGGGGGTTCTTGGTGTTAAAGCCTGTGTTTATTAAAATACAGTTTATCCAAATGAGCAAAGTAAAAATTGAAGAAATTAAGTTTATTTTTTGGTCTAAAGAATTTCATCCCAAAATGTGACGATAATTAGAACTGAGCCTATTTTTCTTTATAATTTTCGGGTTTCAAAATCCGTTCAAATCTACTTCACCAAAGATGAAAAAACCCGTGTAATTCTGCGGTCGAAGATCAGCGTCAATCCGATTAAAATACGTGACAAAGGTCCGCGTTCCATTTTAGCATTGCATAAGAAGCAGTAGTTTTTCCTACCCCGTTGCAAGCTACAATTACGTATAGATTTTTTTATTTCATCAATTTAAATGTAAGCTTTACTAGAAACCACTTCACTTCAAAACATTAAAGAGAAAGGCATTTTGATTGAAAACCGATAAAATAATAACCAATCAATCATTTATCAACCAAAAAACGCCCTATTTTCACCAAATCCCCCTGTTAATTGACAATTATCAATTATTAATTATCTATTGTAAAGACAATTCTCTATTTTTGGAATCCAAACAAAAAAAGACAAAAATGAGCACAACAGACGCGATAAATCAAGGAGATGTTAAGTATTCAATTAATGACAAAGGAATTGCAACCGTGATATTTAATCATCCGTTAAGTAATTCTTTACCAGGTCGCGTATTGAAGAAATTAGCAGATACAATTACGGAGTTAGGTCAAAAAGACGAAGCCAAAGTAATCGTATTGAAATCTGAAGGTGATCGTGCATTCTGTGCTGGTGCTAGTTTTGATGAGTTGATTTCTATCAAGGATTTAGAAACGGGAAAGAAATTCTTTATGGGATTTGCTAATGTAATTAACGCTTGCCGTAAATGTCCTAAATTAATCATCGGAAGAGTGCAAGGAAAAACTGTTGGAGGTGGAGTAGGACTTGCTTCAGCTGTTGATTATTGTTATGCTACAAAGTTTTCAGCAGTGAAATTATCTGAATTAGCTATTGGAATCGGACCATTTGTGGTTGGGCCAGCAGTCGCTAGAAAAGTTGGCGTTTCTGCAATGAGTCAGTTGGCAACAAATGCTACGGAATGGCAAACAGCAGATTGGGCAAGAGAAAAAGGATTGTATGCAGAACTTTTTGATACTGTTGAGGAAATGGATGCAGCAGTTGAAACTTTAGCAAATAAATTGGCGACTTCTAATCCAGAGGCAATGAGGTTATTAAAAGGAATCTTCTGGGAAGGAACAGAGAATTGGGATACATTATTACAAGATCGTGCTGCAATGAGCGGAGAACTTGTTCTTTCTGATTTTACGATTAACGCTATAAATGCATTTAAAAAGAAGTAATCAAATAGATGAACGAAGAATTTTATGTAGGAGTATTAGATAAACTTGTCGCTTTTTTATGGAAGATTGGGCCAGTTGTGATTGAAGCTATTGTAGCATTGGTTGTAGGGGTTTTCCTAATTCGTATACTCAAAAAGCTCCTCAAAAGATTCATGAGGAGAGCCAATACTGAACTTTCTTTGCGTTCGTTTATTGAAAGTTTAGCCACTTTCGTTTTATATGGAGTTCTTTTCGCAACTATTGGAATTATAATTGGAATTGAGGCCACATCATTCATTGCTATGTTTGGTGGTGCAGCCATTGCAGTTGGTTTAGCGTTGCAAGGAAGTTTAGCCAATTTTGCTGGTGGAGTTTTAATTTTAGCTTTTAAACCATTTCGAGTTGGCGATTTAATAGAGGTCAATAATACTTTAGGTTTCGTCCAAAAAATCGATATTCTTTACACCCGTTTAAAAACGTATGACGGAAGAATGATTACGATGCCCAACGGAAATGTTGCCAATAGTAATGTTGACAACAGAACTATAAATCTGACCAGAAGAGTTGACTTAACAATTCGTGTGGGCTTGGACGAAGATATTGATAAAGTTATCGCGATTATCCACGAGTCAATGAGCGCTAATCCAGCAGCTTTAAAAGAGCCTGCTCCAGATACTTTTCTTGATGGAATTGAGGAATATTGTTTGAGATTCACTGGTCGAGCATGGTCAGATACAGAAGAATATTGGCCAATTTATTGGGATCAACTAGCAAATGTGAAAAAGGCGCTCGATGCTAATGGAATTAAGATTGCGATTCCTAAACGTGAGATTGTTTATGCGCCAACTCCTCCACAAGAGTCAAAAGGATAATTATTTAGGAATTGTTTTAAGCTGTTAAATAATGAGTAAGAAAAAAGCTCTTTGTATGCAATGCAGAGAATGGTCAAACGACACAAAAATTTGTGAACATTGCGGATATATTATTAGTCAGGAAATAAAAGACGAAATTAAACAGAAGGAATACGAAAAACTTAATCCACCGAAACCACCTTCGAAGCTGAAAAAAGCGATGGAGTATTTAAGAACATCGAAAAATCCATTCTTAAAAGTAATCTACTATATATTAATGGGGATATATTTTGTGTACGCAGGAATCGTGATGATTATCATGTATATAGCGTCAGCAGCAGTTGGGTAATGAAAACAATTACACATCCACTTTTTATAGTATTGGCCATTATCTACGCAGTCTATTATGGCTTAAAACAAACAGATTTAGTTTTTCCTGTTTTGGTTTCCAATTACCTCGCTGATTTACTCAGTATCTTTTTAGTTAACACTTTTGCATTGTGGAGCATCAGAAAAATTAAGAATAAACCCAATTTAGAATTACCTATTCCGCTAGTGTTATTGAGCGTTATAATGTTCTCCATATTTTTTGAATACATTCTCCCTCAAAAAAGTCCAATCTACGTTTATGATCCATGGGATGTTTTGTGCTACGCTATTAGTGGAGCGGGATATGTTTTATGGCGAAGAATTTGAATTGATAATTTGTAAAATTCGTAATTAATTACCTCCGAGTCAACAAAAAATTTTCATTCTTCAAAGTCAACCAAAATTCGTAATTGATAATTCGTAATTATTTACCGCGTTAATAATTAATAATTTACCATTAATAATTATTTAAGCTCTTCAATCAACTCACTCAATCTTTCAATAGTAACATGGTCCATAATCACAATCTTATTCCATTTTGGAGCGTGGTGATTATCTGGGACTAGTCCGTATTTTTTAGCGATTTCTGCTGTGATAAATTCGCTTTTAATTGTTATGATGTTAGAAGACGGATGACGGTAATACTTAACTTTTAAGTCATCTAATTGTTCACACATCCAAGCTGCTCTTTTCTGGAGAATGAAAATTTTCTCCATCCAACCATAAGGTCCGTATTTCGATAAAATCATCCAAACGGCAACAGCATTTGCACCAGATCGACTTCCAATTAATGTTGAATCTTCTCCCTCAACATAACTCGCTTCTTTGGTGTTGGCGTAACGCATATAGTTTTTTCTGATCACAAATATTCCTGTCCCATAAGGAGCTTGTGCCATTTTATGTGCATCCAATGTAACAGATGTAATTTTCGGATTTCTAAAGTCTAAATGATGTTCTTTTTGAGAAAAAGGAAAGTAAAAACCGCCATAAGCACCATCTACATGAATGAAATAGTCTAAACCTTCTCTTTCTAAAACTGTCGAATAAAACTCTGGTTCGTCAATAGAACCAAACATTGTGGTCATCATATTAGCAACAACGATAAAGGCTTTTACACCTTTTGCTTTTTGAATGTCAACAGCAGCCTGAACACTTTCTTCTGAAATAAAACGACCATTTTCTGAAACTCCAACTTTTTGAACGGGTAGACTGAAAACATTTCCAGCCTTGTCCATTGAGTAATGATTGTCTTGTGAAGTCAGGATACAAATCTCCTCATTTTTTAAACCTTTTTCTTGCTTGAAATAATTACGGTATATCCAAATGGCTTGCATGTTAGCCTCTGTTCCTCCAGAAGCAACATAGCCATCAAATTCTTCTTCTTTATCTCCATGTAATATATCGTGAGCACAGATTTTAATTAAATCTTTCTCTATTTCATGTGTTCCAGCAAAGAATGGTTCTGAAGCACCTATAGTATGACATCCAATGTGGTTTGGGTTCTTAATCAAGGTAGAAAGAAATGGAGCATCTTTTAAAAAAGCTGCATCCTGACTAAAAACTGTTTTATCTAAGTAAGATGCTGGAACACCCAATACATTTTGCTCATCGTAATTAATGTTTTTAGCCAAAGAACCGAAAACAATTTCTTTAATTTCTTCCTCTGATTTTTTATCCCAATATTGATACATCTGCTATAAGTTTTTTGCAAAGCTAATCAATCCTAAAGTTTTTAATGTGAATATAAAATTGAGTTTTATCAGGTTTTGGAAAATGATGATTCATCTAAACTTGAATTTAACATGAGAAAAACAGCATTTTAATATCAATTTTTGAAGGCTTAAAAGTAGTGTAATCACTAGATAAACAATGTCAAAGGGCAATTCATAGGACAAGGAATCAATATTGATTTGGAATTTGTTAAGTTTAGCTAAAATAATCATTAATTTTGTCCCACATTTTAGAAATAAAAAAACCTGTTTAAAGGTCATGGCTGAGAATTCAAAACTTAAAGATTACGGACTCTTCACAAAGTTCAGGTTATCATTTTCTGTGATTATCTCCGCGTTGTCAGGATTTTTATTTGCTGGTGGCGGAACATGGTTAGAAGCTTTTTACCTTTTAGTAGGTGGACTTTTAGTGACAGCAGCAAGTAACGGGAGTAATCAAATTTGGGAGCGAGACCTAGATAAAAAAATGGCGCGTACTGAAAAACGTCCACTTCCACGTGGTTCTATGAGCCTTGCTGAAGCATATACTGTTGTAATACTTTCTTTGGTTATTGGTTCATGGATGCTTTATCAGCTAAATTTGAATTCAATGATTCTAGGTTTGATCGCTTATGTTTCTTATTCATTTATATATACTCCATTAAAACAAGTTACACCATGGGCTGTGATTGTGGGAGCATTTCCAGGAGCAATTCCTCCAATGTTAGGAGCAATTGCAGTAACGAATGAGTTTTCAGCAATGCCAGGCGCATTATTCTTTGTTCAATTCGTTTGGCAATTACCACATTTCTGGGCAATTGCTTGGGTAGCACACGACGATTATCAAAAAGCTAATTTTTATTTATTGCCCTCAATGTCTGGAAAATCTAAAACTTCAGCATTTAGAATAGCACTCTCAGCATTATTATTGATTCCATTTTCACTTTTTCCATGGGTACTTAATTTCGTAGGACCTTTTAGTGTATTGGCAGCTTCAGTTTTAGGATTGCTCTTCTTTTTATATGCATATAAACTGTATTTGACATTAGAAGACAAAGACGCTAGAAAATTAATGTTTGCATCATTCATTTATTTACCTTTGATCCAGTTTGTTTATGTCATTGATAAATATTTCTTTTTTACATAGTGTGAATTACCTATTTTAAGAAAGAAGCAAAAAAATAAATAAAGTCATGAAAAGGAATTTTGACGATTCATATCCAAGAGAGGTACAGGCGAAAGCTAAAAAAAACTTAGTTTGGATAGTTTGTGTAAGTATTAGTATGATGTTTGCCGGACTTACCTCCGCTTATATTGTTTCTATGGGAGATAGCTTTTGGGTGAAAGTTGATTTGCCAAAAGCATTTTTTGTAAGTACCGCAATTATTATCTTAAGTAGTATTGTACTCATTGGTGCTACAAGAGCGGCAAAAGCAGGGAATGTTTCTCGTGCACGTCTAATGGTTGTTACAACACTATTGTTAGGGATAGGATTTGGTGTTTTTCAATTTTTAGGATATAAAGCACTCGTTAAAAGCGGTGCGCATTGGGTAACTAATGTAATTGTTGATGATGGCCGTTACGGAGATTACTACGAGATTAAAAAAGGTGGAGAATATTTAACTGTTGATAATAATCAGTTTTATCTTAATGATAAAAAGATCGAAGGAGACGATAAGAAAAACTTACAAGCTTTCGCTGATCAGTTTACTGTTCCTAGTTTATCCGATTTAAAAGGAAAGAATATCAACTATGGTGAATTTACATTATTATATAAGAGTGAACCTTTAACTTTCATTGATGGCGAATTTATTCGTCCAAATGGTGAGCGACTAGAAGAATTAGATTTTAGAAGATTAAGAGATTTAGCTCAAAACGTAAAAGATGATAGAGCAGATTTCTTTATGCAAGGTGAAATGGGTAAAGATTTTAAGTTGTACTATAATGGAAACGAACTAGATTATAAAGAACGTACGTTAATGTATAAGGGGAAACCACTTAGTGCGAATCTTCAAAATAAACTTTTAAGAGGAAATAAAGACATGAGTACGGCTTATTTCTACGTAATTACTATATTGCACCTGTTGCATGTTGTAGCTGGATTGATAATGTTGATAGTGATGTCAATTCGTTCATATACAGCTGAGAATGCTTATAAAATGGCCATATCTTTAGGCGCTGGATCTATCTTCTGGCACTTTTTAGGTGTTTTATGGTTATATTTATTACTATTTTTACTTTTTATTCATTAAATTCGCACACAAAACTAATTGAAAAATGTCGGGACACGCTTCTAATGAAATTAATGCTAACGTAGGATGGGACGGAAAAGGTTCCCCTTTTAGCGTAGGTTACGGTAAATTAATGATGTGGTTTTTCCTTGTATCGGATGCTTTGACATTCGGAGGATTCCTAATCGCCTATGGTTTTACAAGATACTCTTATGGAGGATCATGGCCTATTGGTGAAGAAACATTTGATGCCTTACCATTCTTACACGGTAGTTATCCACTTGCTTATGTAGCATTGATGACTTTTATCCTAATTATAAGTTCTGTAACTATGGTACTTGCTGTTGAAGCAGGACATAGAATGGACAGAAAAGGAGTTACTAAATGGATGCTTGCAACTGTTTTAGGTGGACTTATTTTCGTTGGTTCTCAAGCTTGGGAGTGGTCACACTTCATCCACGGAACTAAATTTGGTAGAGTGGAGTTAAGTGACGGTTCTGTTGCAACGGCTAAAGGAGAGTTTGGAAAAATCCAAAGCTTCGAAATCGTTAAACCAGGAGCGCATTATGCAGGAATCGGTGAGTTAATTACCAATGACAACATTACCAAAGAAGATGGTGACTTAATGCACGCATTTCAACATGCAGCAGCAAAAAGAAACTTATCAGGTACTGCAGGTGCTATGATGATTACTTTGCACGATGGAACAGTAGCTCGAGTTAATAAAGATGCAGATCAAGGTCTTCAGTTGATTGTTAAAGAAGCTGGGACATTACACGCACTTTCTTCTGCTGATGACGAAACAACCCGTATTCATGAAGAAGAAGGTTCTGTCGCTTTATATTATGAGGCACTTTCAAAAGGAAACGTAGTTTATGGAGCTAACCTTCATGAAAACGAATATGGACCACAAACTTATGGTCACTTCTTTTTCTTCGTAACAGGATTTCACGGATTCCACGTTACAATTGGTATTATCCTTAACATCGTTATTTTCTTAAACGTATTGAAAGGTACTTACCACAAAAGAGGCCATTATGAAATGGTTGAAAAAGGTGGACTTTATTGGCACTTTGTCGATTTAGTATGGGTGTTTGTATTTACATTCTTCTACTTGATATAAATTTTAATTGTAAGCGCAGTTATTCACTTGTATATTTTAAAACATGGAACAAAGAGACGACATTATAGAATATTCTTTATATAATCACCATTCTGAAGAGGAGGGTAAGAAAATGAGGAAAAAGATTTGGAAAGTAACATTGATACTTTCTTTGGTTACACTTTTCGAAGTAATTTGCGGATTGATATTTAAACAAGGAGATAGCTTCAGTTGGCATGCTATTAAAGTAATCTTCATTATACTAACAGTAGTAAAAGCTGGATACATTGTCTTATCTTTTATGCACCTTGGTGACGAGAAGAAAGCGTTCAAATGGATCATTCTTTTGCCGTACCTTATTTTTATATTTTACCTAATATTTGTTGGGTTGACTGAAGGTGCAGCTGTAGGAATGAAAATGTAATTTTTCAAAAACATATTGTTTTGACAAAAAATAAAAAAAGAGGCGGTTTTCTTAAACCGCTTCTTATGATGATAATTGTTTTCGGTCCAGCATCTGCTTTGGTTTTGATCACAATGGGGAAATGCGAACACAACTTCCAAACATTACCAATTTATTCTGAAATGCCAGAATATGAATTTGTTGGAGCAAATGGAAAGTTGGTTAACAATGAAACGCAAGAAGGTAAAATCACGCTTTTTACCACTATTCAAACTTCTTGTCCACAGCACTGTGCTATAGATCTTTTTAAGTTTAATCTTCAAATTTATCAAGACTACAGAAAAAATCAGAAGAGTTTAGGTCATATTAAAATCATCTCTGTTGTAACAGATCAAGATGGAAATCCAGTAGATAACATCGATGAATTATTGTATACATTGAATGATGTGATTGAAGGTTATGACTCTACAATCTGGAATCTAGTTACAGGAGACCCTAAGCAAATTTACGATATAGAAAATAATGGAATAAATCTTTATTCTACCACTTCAGACAGCACATTTGCAGGAAAATCTTTCCTTGAAACAATGCTTATTGTGGACAAAGAAAATCAATTGCGACTTGTTAGAAGAGGTAATCAAGAAGGTTTAATTCGTGATTATAAGCAGCACGTTGCACTTTTACAGAAGCAGTATGACAAAGATGACAAAATCAAAAACGAAGAGAAATAGATCTTTAACTTTATCAACTCTCTTTTTATTCACTTTACTTTTCGCTTGTTCTGATTCTAAAGACGAACAGAAAAGAGTAAATCTACCATTTATTGGTCATCACGATATCGTTTATGAAGCAATAGAAGGTTACGAAGTTGGTGACACTATGTTTCATAAGGTTCCAAAATGGAATTATTTAACGCAAGATTCAATCTTCTTAAGTTCAGATGATATTGATAATAAAGTATGGATTGTAGACTTTATGTTTACTTATTGTCCAACCATTTGTCCACCTATGACGAAAGCCATGCGAGGAGTTAATGATTCATTAAGTGCTTACCAGAAAGACCTGAATTTTCTATCATTTTCTATCGATCCAGACAGAGACACACCAGCAAGATTGCGTTTGTACAGAAAACGTCATGAAATTACAGCTGAAAATTGGTTCTTCTTAACAGGTGATGAAGCCGAAACGCACACATTAGGGTTAGAGGGATTTCAAATTCACGCGAATGCCGATGAGAATTCCCCTGGAGGTTATGCACACAGTCCAAATTTCGTTTTAATTGACAAGAATCAACATATTCGAGGCGTTTATGATGGACTAGATGAAGATAGTCGAAACCAGTTAATTGAAGACGCTAAAAAATTACTAGATGCAAACTAAAGTGAAATCCCCAGCTCAAATAAAGTCTTTCAAGAAGATTATTGTTGCTTTATCTATTGTTATTCCTGTGGCCGTAGCTTTACTTTTTGAAATTAAAGTGAAGCCAGAAGGAATGGATTTTTCATTTTTACCCTCAATTTATGCAACAATTAATGGAATAACAGCTATTTTGTTGGTAAGTGCAGTATTAGCAGTTAGAAACAAAAAATACAAGCTGCATGAAAATCTCATGAAAACAGCATTAGGTTTTTCATTGATGTTCTTGGTATTGTACATCGTTTATCACATTACGTCAGACAGTACATCTTACGGAGGTCAATTCCCAATTGTTTATTACACCATTCTAATTTCACATATTATTTTAAGTGTTGGTGTAGTTCCTTTAGTGCTTTTCACGTATTTCTATGCGTGGCAAGGAGCATTTGAGAAACATAAGAAATGGACGCGTTTTTCATTCCCAATTTGGCTGTATGTGGCCGTTACTGGAGTTGTGGTATACATTATGATTTCACCTTATTACGGATTGGAAATTTAGAATATAAATCCAGCAATAGTGTGGAATTCCAGCAAGGATTATAATCCATGGTGGAAATCAAATATCTTGCATCTTCTTAACCTGCTTCAACAGCAACTTTTTAGGAAGAAAAGGAATCATTTTAAACATTAATTTCTGGCTAAAAGGCAGACCAGCAATAACATCTAGCTTTCCTTTAAGCATACCATTATAACCTTGTTCTGCGACTTGTCTTGCACTGGCGGTTTTATTAAAAAGTACTGTTTTATCCATTCCAGATATTCTACCAAACTCTGATTCTGTTGCGCCAGGCATTAAGTTGGAGACAGTAACCTTCGTTCCGCTTAATTCTTCTGCAATTGCATTGCTAAATGACGTTACATAAGCTTTGGTTGCATAATAAACAGCTTGAAGTGGACCAGCCATTAAACTTGCAGTTGAAGAAACATTAAGAATCTTTCCTGAATTATTTTTAGTGAAATCTTGTAAGAAATAATGTGTTAATGCAGTCAAAGCACTTATGTTTAGATTAATCATGGCTAAATCATCCTCTAACTTTCTTTCATGGAATTTCCCTAAACCACCGAATCCTGCGTTATTAATTAAATAATCTACTTTTAATCCGGCAGAATGAACTTCTTCATAGATTTCTTTAGCTGAATTAGGAGCCGTTAAATCCTTTTGAATTACAAATACATTAATTTTAAACGCTTTTTCAAGTTCGTTTTTTAATGCATTCAGTTTGTCCTCACTTCGCGCAACGATGATTAAATCCCCGCCTTTTTCGGCATGTATATGAGCAAATTCTTTACCTATTCCGCTACTGGCTCCTGTAATTAATGCTGTCTTTTTATTTATCATAATTTATTGCTTATCTATAAAAGTTAAAGCGTTTATTTCATTCCATTTTTATCTGAATGAGTCACTTTACTTGCATAAAACACAGGATTTGTGACTAAGTTCAGATGTTTCATTAAAAATAAGATAATTCTTATAATTCGTTGATTCTGATTAATGGTTTTCTATGAATTCAATAGTGTTTTCCTATCCCAATTCAACTTATTATGGAGCTATATGATTTTGAGTGGTTTTGTATTATATCTATTTGTTAATAGCCAAGGACTTACGTGCTTGGCTATTAATATGCCGTCCCGCCGGTAATAACCATTCGAAATACTGGCTTTCATGTGCTTTCTTATGAAAATGAAATGATAATTTTGATAAATACTTGTAAAACACAACTCTTGTAGGTTACAGTTAAATTCGTAGACGAACTATTAATTTTTCGAAGGATTAAAATTGTTTACCCACAGTAGTTCATACAGAGCCCTCTTTATTTGATATTTTTCTTTCCGAAATCACAAAATTACAGAGTAAATTGTATCTCGTTTTTAAATCAATTAATATCCTTTTCAACGAAAAGCGAGAATTTAACCTCCAAACTTATTGATTCACATAAAAAGCATAAATTACTCCAGGTAACCATCCAACTAGAGTGAGTAATAAGCTAATTAATAGTTTTCCGCTCAATCCGTGATTTAAAAATACAGCTAATGGCGGAAGTAAAATGTTCAAAATAATTGTGAGTAGTGACATGATATTTGTTTTATTTTTACCGGAAAATAATAAAAAAAAGTGAAATAAATGACATTCCTACAGTAAGGTACTCATACAGATTTAACGCTAAACCACCTTTTGAAATGGTAATAAAATTCTGCTTTTCATCTTGTTTTTAAAGACTTAGAACGTTTTTATTAGCATTTAATAAGGGGCTTTCGTTTCAAGTTTTCGGAAATGATATTTCTGATTTCTTAACATTTATGCAGTTTGTTTTATTTCGATATCTGTAATTATTCCAATTAATTTAAAGTGTTTTCCCGTGAATAAGAGGACTGATTTTACTTTTAAAAGAAACCTTTGATTTTTTAACCTCCGTGTCTTTTTAAAAGAAAATCATCATGAATTGTTGAGATTAAGTTTAAAATCTTTATTTTTTCAACTGAAAACATAGAAATCATTAAATAGAAAAAATAAAAATATGGCAAAACCTATAATTACAGAACCAGCTTCAGCAAAATCTATTGCAGATTCGTTTGTTGAATTCTTTAATGAATTTGTCCATCAATTGCCTGGAATTGGCTTAGGATTGTTGATCATAATTTTGGGAGTTTTAATAGCTTCTGTCATAGGACGATTTGCATTAAAACGCATATCGAAAAAAACGCAAGATCCATTAATGAGTCGCTTTTTGAGTAGAGCAATAAAAATAACATTAATCTTAATTGCAATAATGTTGGCACTTAAAGCTGCTGGTTTAGGCTCAATAGCTACTGGAGTTTTAACGGCAGCGGGCGCAGGTGCGGTTGTATTAGGATTTGCCTTTAAAGACATTGGTGAGAACTTTATAGCAGGCGTAATTTTGGCTTTCAACAGACCTTATGATGTTAACGATACGGTTGAAATTGGAGAAAACTTCGGAAAAGTAAAAGCATTAGAATTTCGCTACACAAAACTAAAAACCTTTGATGGAAAGGATGTCTACATACCCAACAGCGATGTGCTTACAAAGCCTGTTACCAATTACACAGAAGATGGTTTTTACCGTTGGGAATTTATTGTGGGTATCGCTTATGAAAATAATATCAGCGAAGCAAAAATTGCAATTCTAAACACTTTAAGGGTTGAGCCAGATGTGATTTCAGACGAAGAACATGAAAACTTTGTAATCGAAGACGAACTAGCTACTAGCACAGTAAATCTAAAAGTTTACTTTTGGGTAGACACAAAAGACTTCAGAAAAAGCGCATTGATCACAAAAGGAAATGTAATTAGAAACGTCAAAGAAGCATTAGAAAAAGGAGGGTTCAGTATGCCAGCAGATATTCAAGAAATCAAATTGTATGGAAATGAAAAAGATTTCCCTGTGAGGTTTGCTAAGGAGGAGAAGGAATAGTGGAGAGAAATGTTTTAAAACAGTTTTTTAGACCTCTCTCTACCCTTTAAACTCGAAATCACACGCCTTGCATTTATATACTGATTTAAAGTAAATCGGGAATATGGATAGTATAAAAGAGATAATTGCTGAAATTAATCCGAAAATTCCTTTCATTGATCTAAAGTTTGTATACAAACTTTCAGAACCACATTGAGGACATTTTATCACATTTTGAAATTCATCTCTCGATGGAGTTGAATTGATCTCTTTAATTATATCTTTTGCTTTTTCGGCATCCAATTCGTGGACCCTGAGTTTAATTCCTCCTACTGCAATATTGAAAAGAGGGTTAAGGGTCACAATATTTTCATCAAAAACATAACATGTGATTTCCTCGCTTTCGAGTTTACCTTTCATCATATGAATGTCAATATTATTATCAGATGTCATTATTGTAACAAGGGGCATTGTATCTAATTTATTAGCTATGTAATTTATCTGAGTACTGTTTTCTACAAATTAAAATTAATTCTTTTATTCCTCAAATACTAATCATTATAAAAAATGGATTTTCTTTTTTCATTAATCTTCTAAAACAAAATCCCTCCCTATCTGTTCTATACCAAAACACAACAGAAATGTATCAATTAAAACATAAGCAATTTGTTCCAACGGATTTAGAAACATGTTGGGACTTTTTCTCATCACCTAATAACTTGAAAAAAATCACTCCTTCTTATATGGGTTTTCATGTGAAAAATGAAATTCCAGAGAAAATGTATGAAGGTCTGATGATCGAATATACAGTAACTCCAATGTTAAATATTCCGATGAATTGGATTACAGAAATCACCAAAGTTGAGCATTTATCTTATTTCGTCGATGAACAAAGAAAAGGCCCATACAAAATCTGGCACCATGAACATCATTTCAGAAAAGTAGAAGGCGGAGTAGAAATGGAAGACATTTTATCTTACGTTATTCCCTTTGGAATTTTCGGAAAAATCGCTCATGCTTTGTTCGTCAAAAGTAAAGTGAAAGAAATTTTTGAATTCAGAAATAAAAAGGTTCTTGAAATTTTCGGGGTATAATTATATTCCAAAACACATCGTCGTATTTTAGGATTTCACCTTTTTCATTCTTCATTTTTAATTTTTCATTCTACGATTGAACTAGTTTATTTGAAGCGGCATGAGTTATTTAAAATTTATCGTTAAGAATCAAATTTCATTCATATCTTTGCCGCGTCTCTAAGGGGTGTCCGTCAACTGACGGACTGAGATTATACCCATTGAACCGGATCAGGCTAGTACCTGCGGCGGGAAGATGACCAAGAAACAATAGTGTTAATTCGAATCCGATAACAATCGGATTATTATAAATCCAAGAATTAGCCCCTGATTCTTGTTAAATGTTTTACAACATGAAAACAAGAAATGTTATGAAAGCTTTGACAGCAGCTTTATTGCTGTCATCAAGTGCAATCGCACAATTACAAATCTCTGGTAAAGTCCAAAATGATGTCGGTGAAGCACTTACTGGTGCAACCGTTTTCGTTGTTGGACAGAATTCCGGAGCAATTACTCAATCAGATGGCGATTTTGTCATCAAAAATCTTAAAAATGGTACCTACGAACTGAAAGCAAGTTTATTTGGGTATGAAACATTGTCTCAAACCATCGTGTTGGACAAAAATCAAGTGGTTAACTTTTCTATGAAGCCTTCTTTCTTTATGCAAGAAGGAATTGATGTGCGTGCAGTTAGGGCAAATAAAAAAACGCCGACAACTTATACAAATATTAGTGCAGAAGACATCGAAAAGCAAAATTATGGTCAAGATTTGCCATATTTGTTATCGTCAATGCCATCAACTGTTGTAACATCAGACGCAGGTGCTGGAGTTGGTTACACTGGATTTAGAATTCGGGGAGTAGATCCAACAAGAACCAACGTAACGGTAGATGGAATTCCAATGAACGATGGAGAATCACAAGGAGTTTTCTGGGTGAATATGCCCGACTTTTCCTCTTCAATTGAAAGCATGCAAGTTCAACGTGGGGTGGGAACATCTTCTAACGGTGCTGGAGCATTTGGTGCAAGTATTAATATTGCAACCAATAAACTCAAGCAAAAACCTTACGCAGTTATTGATAATTCTGGCGGTTCTTTCAATACCATCCGAAATTCTGTAAACGTAGGGACAGGAATGATTAATAACAAGTTTACAGTTGATGCGCGACTTTCGAGAATTAAATCTGAAGGTTATATTGACCGATCTAGTGCAGATTTGAAATCTTATTTTCTTTCTGGAGCATATCACGGTAAAAAATCGACTTTAAGATTAAATATCTTCAGTGGGAAAGAAAAAACATATCAAGCTTGGTATGGAACTCCTGAGAGTAGAGTAGAGGGTGATGAACAAGCCATGATTGACTACGCAGGTCGCAACGGTTTGTCTGATTCAGATTTGGAAAACTTATTGAATTCTGGAAGAACTTATAATGCTTACACCTACGAAAACGAAACGGACAATTATCAGCAAGATCATTACCAATTGCATTATGCATATCAGTTCAACAAAAATTGGAACATGAAAGTTGCAGGACATTATACGAGAGGTCTTGGATATTATGAAAATTATGAAACCGATGATAAGTTTTCTAAATATGGTTATGCACCTATCGTTGTGAATGGTGATTCAATTGATAGAATGGATTTAATCAGAAGAAGGTGGTTAGATAATCATTTTGGTGGTGGAGTTTTTAATTTCAATTATGCTAATAATAAAGGTCTTGAACTTGTTTTAGGTGGAGGATTAAATAAGTATGTTGGAGATCACTTTGGAGATGTTATTTGGGCGGAATATATGCCGAACAATAAAAAAGGAGATAAATATTACGACAATACATCCACAAAATATGATGGTAATCTCTTTGCTAAAGCAAGTTATGAATGGAAGAAGTTTACGTTTTTTGCTGATGCTCAATACAGACACATCGATTATCAGTTTTTAGGAATTGATGAAGTTAACGGAGAAATTGCTGAGTTGGATCAAAGAGTATTTTATAATTTTATTAATCCAAAAGCGGGTTTGTCTTACCGTTTCAATGCACAGAACTCTGTTTATGCTTCTTATGCAATTGCAAATCGTGAACCTGTTAGAAAAGATTTCCGTGAAAAAACATTGGCCAACAGACCGTCAGCTGAAGTTTTATACAATTTAGAAGCGGGTTACAGGTTAACAAACAAGAAAGCTTTCTTAAATGCAAATATCTACCATATGTTGTATGATAATCAATTGGTTTTAACAGGAGAAATCAATGATGTTGGTGGTTACACAAGAACAAATGTGGACGAAAGTTACCGTTTAGGATTAGAATTAGAAGGAGGTTATCAAATCCTGAAGAAATTAGGTATTACGGCTAATCTTTCATTGAGTCAAAACAAGATCAAAAACTTTGTGGAATATGTGGACAGTTATGATGCTTCATTCAACACAATTCCACAAACAGTTATTGAATATGGAACAACAGATTTAGCATTTTCACCTTCTATAATTACAGGTTTAGCTTTAAATTACGCTCCAGTAAAAGGATTAAGAATAAGCTTGATGAATAAATTCGTTGGAAAACAATTCCTTGACAATACATCAAATGAATCTCGTTCTATGGATGCTTATTTCGTAAGTCATTTAGATCTATCTTATAGTTTTGCTGCTCTAGGTTTCGAAGAAATCACAATAGGTGGTCGAATCAATAATTTATTCAATGAAATGTACGAAAACAATGGTTACACCTTTTCTTATTTAGTAGGTGGAGACAGAACACAAGAGAATTTTTACTATCCACAAGCTGGAAGAAATATTATGTTGCGTTTGTTATTGAAGTTATAATAGACAATAATCAATTGAATAAGGGAGTTTCTTCGGAGCTCCCTTTTTTGCTTTTATAAAACTAAAATATTTCTTCTTTCTGATTTTAGTATTTTCATTAGAACATCCATAGCGTTTTAAAACGTTTTAACCCTCTATTGATCATGTTGTCAAATGGTTATTAATTTGGAGGTGATATTCTGTAATAAAAAGATTGTGTAAAACCGCTAGGTCCTCAGCTATACTTAACATTTAGAGGTGTAAATCTTTTCCAAATATTTAACATTTTTTCAACTCCTAAATTCGGATTTAGGGCTATGTTTGGGTTCAATTATTAAACTATATACTAAAATACATGAAGAAAAATTTACTAAAAGGTTTGATGCTTTTTACAGCTTTTACATTTGGCTCAAATCTTAATGCGCAAACATATTGTGATTACATAATAACATCAAGTTCTCCTAAACATATTAATAACTTTGTTACGACAGGAGCTGTTACGAATATTAATAACATAGGATCAGGTCAAGGCACTACAACATCAGGCTATTCTGACTTCACTTCAACTGTTTTACAGTCTTACGAGACCCAAACAGTCGATTTTACCATTGAAGCAAGTAACACTTCTACTTATGGAGTGTCAATTTTTATTGATTGGAATAATGATTTTACTTTTGATCCTGCTGAAAAAGTTTATGGAACAACAGGGTATACATCATTACCACTGTCTAATTCATTTACTGTTCCTGCCGCAACGGCGATGGGACAGTACAGAATGAGAGTTATTGCTGCATATTTAGGAGGTGGAACTCCTGGGCCTTGTGGGCAGTCTGATGCTGAAGCAGAGGATTATACAATCGAAATAGTTGCTGCTCCGTCTTGTTTACCTCCACAAAACATTTATACTTCAGGTTTAACTTCTAATTCTGCAGAGATTGGATGGACTGAAATTAACTCAGCTACATCTTGGAATATAGAATATGGTGCAGCCGGATTTTTACCTGGTAACGGAACTACAGTAAATGGAGTGGCTAATAATCCTTACACTTTTACAGTTACACCAATGACGGATTATGAATTTTAC
This sequence comes from Brumimicrobium glaciale, assembly GCF_004152935.1. Taxonomy (GTDB): domain Bacteria; phylum Bacteroidota; class Bacteroidia; order Flavobacteriales_D; family Crocinitomicaceae; genus Brumimicrobium; species Brumimicrobium glaciale. The sequence continues at coordinate 74,634 of NZ_SETE01000003.1, read as the reverse complement.
GTTCAATCTGACTGTGGAAATGGTGACCTAAGTGGATGGGCTGGTCCTTTCTTCTTCTCTAATGATTATTGTGCATTCACAATTTCAAGTTCTTCTCCTCAACATATCAGTTCTTTTACAACAATTGGTGCAGTTCAGAATATTAGTAACTTAAGCTCTGGAGCTGGAATAACTACTTCTGGTTATTCTGATTTCTCAACAATTGTTTTACAAGCTTATGAAACACAAATTATTGATTTTACAATCGAAGCAAGTAATACTTCAACGTATGGTACTTCTATTTTTGTTGACTTAAACAATGATTTTGCTTTTAGTCCAGCAGAAAAAGTTTACTCATCTTCAGGATACACTGCTATGCCTACTTCTGGTTCAGTAATGATTCCAGCCGGAACCCCAGTTGGTCAATACAGAATGAGAGTAGTTTCTGATTATTTAGGAGGTACACCTAGTGCATGTTCAGGAAGTAGTGCAGAAGCTGAAGATTATACTTTAGAAATAGTTTCGCCTCCATCCTGTCTTCCTGTATTAGATATTGATACAGTAAGCACAACTACAAACTCTGTTGAATTAATGTGGAATGAATTAAACGGTTCTACTGCTTGGAATATAGAGTATGGTGTAAGTGGATTTACTCCGGGTAACGGAACAATGGCAGCTGCTACAAGTAACCCTTTTACAATTATAGGTTTAAATCCAAGTATGCAATATGATTTCTATGTGCAATCTAATTGTGGAAATGGAGATTTAAGTGCTTTTAGAGGACCTTTCTCTGTTTATACAGCTTGTGGAATTGCTGTTGCACCTTATTACGAAGGATTCAACAATGCTGTTCAACCACAGTGTTGGGATAATACATCATCTACAGTGAGTACTAGTGTAAATAACACATGGAACTTTAATGACCAAGGAGATTTCGGAGCAGCAAATAATGGAAGAAATGCTGGAGAATTTACCAAAGTTGATGGGAACTCACCATACGCTGATAGTGTAATGTTAGTTACTCCTCAAATTGATATCTCTCAATTGAATAATCCATTTTTATCTTTTGAATGGTTCAGTAACAATACGAATAACCCAGGGGATAACGTTCCTTTAATTATTGAGTTGTTCGATGGTAACAACTGGAATTTTATTGATACACTTAAAGGTGATAGTCCTAATTGGGAGTTTGTTAATTATGACCTAAGTGCATACTCAAACAATTTAGTACAAATACGTTTCATGGTTAATAAATCAGTTACTGCAAGTTATTCTTACTACAACGACATTTTACTGGATGAAGTTAGAATTGATGACTGTAGCGATCTTGGTGGTGTTGACGGTATATTAGACGTTTGTAGGTTAGACAATACTGTTGACTTAAACAACAACATTATAGTTAAACCAAACGGTGGAGGTGAATGGTCGTTCCCTGGACAGCCAAATTTCCTTAGCCAAGATTCAATTCTAGAAGTGACTTATTTACCAACAGGTACTTACGATGTTTTCTATGTTGAAAGAACGGTGTGTTATGATACGACTTTCGCAACAATCAATGTATTTGGAAGTTCTTCTGCAGGTAGTGATGGATCACTTTCTGTTTGTAAAAATGAACCAATTAATCTTTTTGAAGCATTATCAGGTAACATAGATATGGGTGGACAGTGGTTTGATTTTACGAATACACCGCTTCCAAACTCTCAGCCAAAAGCAGCAAATATCCCAGGTCAATATAACTTTACTTATATTGCCAATAATGGTGTTTGTCCAGCGGATACAGCAACTGTAGAGGTAGGAGTAAGACCAGATTGTGATTTTTTGTCTGTTGCAGAAGAGATGTTTACTGATATTTCAGTATATCCTAATCCAACATCAAGTCAATTGAATATAGCTAACCCATCTAACACAGCTTCTTTAAAAGTAGAGATGCTAGACATGAATGGACGTGTTGTATTGGTTGAAAACAAAATATTAAGTAATGCATCTGTTGCTACTTTAGTAATTGATCACCTTGAGAAAGGAATTTATACTTTAAGAGTTTACAATAACGATGGACAAAAAACCTTCAAAATTGTAAAACAATAATAGTTTAAGCAATCTTTAGATGTTGTTAAATTAACAAGAAACGCCTCTCATTTGGGAGGCGTTTTTTGCATTAAATAGTGCGTGCATAGTAAGCGGAAACTTGATAGAGACGGAATTGTTTATCATGACTTTATCGCCCGTTGTCACTGGTTTATAGAGGTGTACTGAAAATTTATATTCTGATTTTAGAGTAATTTACTTTATCAATTTATTTATTTACCCTATCTTGCAAAAAACTATTATTATGAAAACAAACTACATTAAATTTATGGGGTTTGTCACAATGCTTTTTGCTTTACATGCATTTGGACAAACAACCTTCCAGAGGTCTTATATTATAAATTCGACCAGTCAGGAACAACAGTTCAAAATTTTGCTAATCCTGGTACCCCGGGAGCTGGAGCAATAAATGGTAATTTCACTCAAGCGGGTGTTGGGCAGTTTGGATCTGCACTTGTTGGAACTGGGACATCAGGGACAGCCAACAATATTAATACCAATTGGCCGACTGCTTTAACAGGAGATTGGACAATTTCTTTTTGGCTTGATATGAATCAGCCTACTGGAACAAGTTATCTTTTTGGAGACGCAACAGCATCAGGTTTTAGATGTTTTGGTGGTGGAGTAGCTCCAGCTAACGGACTTGTTGTGAGAGGAACTGGATGGACAGATCTTCAAATAACTAACGTTTTGGGAACAACTGTGCCAAATATTATTACAGTTGTTTATACTGCGTCAACTGGTCTTAGTGAAGCTTATGTAAATGGAGTTTCAGTAAATTCTTTAACCCAAGCAACTAATTTAAGTTTCACAGGTAATGGATTTGGTGTAGGAACTCAGGGTAACTCTAGCAGTAACGGTGTAGATGGTGCGATGGATGAATTTCGTTTATACAACCGCGCTTTAACTGCTGGTGAAATTAGCTCAACTTACAATCAATCACTTCCTTTAGGTTTAGTTTGTGGTGTTATTTCAAATACTACATTCACTAATGTTACCTCAACTGGTTTTGATGTAACTTGGGATCACGGTTCAGGAAATGATGATTATGAAATTGAGTATGGCCCGGCAGGATTTACACCAGGTACAGGATTTAGTTCTTCTGGTTTAATTACAGGAGTTTCAAATACTGAAAACATAACTGGTTTAACAGCAAATTCAGTTTACCATGTAATCATCACAGAAAACTGTAACAGTGGAAATGATGATTATGTTTTAGGTCCATTGAGTGTTATGACACTTTGTGGAACAGAGGTAGCTCCTTGGATTTCAGATTTTGAAAATGGAGGCGCTCTTCCTACATGTTGGGAACAAGGTTTGTCGAATGGTGAAGATTGGAAGTTTGACAATACAGGTGGATTTAATCACATTGGAACTAATGGTACTTTAAATGGTACAACAGCAAGTGGTGGTTATTTTGCATGGGTTGACGATTCATCCCCAAATTCAATAGGTACTTCTTTAATTACTCCTTTTGTTGATGTTACGGGATTAAATGTTCCAATGTTGACCTTTTACTTAATAAGTGACAACGAAGGCTATACAAATGTAAACTTTTCAGTTGACGTTTGGGATGGTGCTGCATGGAATATAGGCGTCTTTACAAGCAATTCAAATACCATGAATAATAGTTGGGAAGAAATTGAAGTGTATTTAAATAACTTGACAATTACTGGTGATATTCAGGCTAGATTTGTTGTAGACGAAATAAATGGTACTGACTTTTATGACGATATTGCTATTGATGATGTTTCGATTTTTGAAGCCCCAACTTGTTTAAAACCAACTGGACTTCTTGCAACTAATATTACAGGAACATCAGCTGACTTAACGTGGACAGAAAACAACGGTTCTTCTATTTGGAATCTTGAATGGGGTGTTGCTGGGTTTACACCTGGATCTGCTGCAGGTAATCTTCAAAATGGTGTCACCAATCCTTATAATATCACACTTACACCAAATACAGATTATGAATTCTACGTGCAAACAGATTGTGGAGGTGGAGATATAAGTGCTTGGGCTGGACCTTATCTTTTCTCTAATCAGTATTGTGATTATACTGTAACCAATGGGAGTCCTAAATTCATTACTTCTTTTATTACAAATGGAGCAATTGTAGATATTAGTAACCCTGCGTCAGGGCCTGGTACAACAAGTCCAGGTTATTCAGATTTTACTACAATAGTAATGGATGCTTATGAAACACAGACAATCGATTTCTCTATCGAAACAAGTAGCACATTCTCTTATGGAATTGTTATTTATGTAGATTGGAATGATGACTTTATATTTGATGTATCAGAACAAGCTTATTCTTCTGCGGGATATACAAATACTCCAGCAGCAGGATCCTTCGCAATTCCATTAGGAGCTACAGTAGGACAACACAGAATGCGTGTAATTGCAGATGACCTTACTGCAAATCCACTACCATGTAGCGGAAACAGTGCCGAAGCTGAGGATTATATTATTAATGTAATTACTCCTCCATCATGCTTGCCTCCTTTAGATTTAGATACTATAACGGTTTCTACAACAACTGCAGAATTAAGTTGGACTGAATTAAATTCAGCTTCATCATGGATTATTGAATATGGTTTAAACGGATATATCCAAGGGAATGGTACTGAAGTTGTGGCCAACACAAATCCATTTACAGTTACAGGATTGAACCCAAGCGCAAACTATGACTTCTATGTGAGGTCTGATTGTGGAGCAGGAGATTCAAGTGCTTGGAGAGGTCCTTTGACTTTCTACACTGATTGTGGAATTGCTGTAGCTCCTTTTTATGAAGGATTTAACAATGCTGTTCAACCACAATGTTGGGAGAATTTGTCTTCAAATACAAGCACTAGTGTAAATAATTTCTGGAACTTTAATGACCAAGGAGATTATGCTGCTGCAAACAATGGAAGAAATGCTGGAGAATTTACAAAGGTTGATGGAAATTCACCTTATGGCGATAGTGTAATGTTGATTTCTCCGCAAATTGATATTTCACAATTAGCAACTCCTTACTTATCTTTTGAGTGGTTCAGTAACAATACAAACAACCCTGGAGATAATGTTCCTTTGATTATTGAAGTAAATGATGGAACGTCTTGGACGTTATTGGATACCTTAAGAGGTGATAGTCCAGATTGGGAATTTGTAAATTATGATTTAAGCGCTTTCATAGGTAATGTTATTCAAGTGCGTTTTATGGTTAACAAAACACTCACTACAAGCTTCTCTTACTACAATGATATTTTATTGGATGAGTTTAGAGTTGCTGACTGTATCAGTCTCGGTGGTGTTGATGGATCATTTGATATCTGTAGATTAGACAGTAATGTTAACGTAAATGATAACATTATTGTTAAGCCAAACGGTGGAGGAGAATGGTCTTTCCCAAGCCAGCCTGCTTTCTTAACGCAAGATTCAATCTTTGGGGTAACTTATTTACCAGCTGGTACTTATGAGGTATATTATGTTGAGCGTTATGTTTGTTATGATACAACTACAGCAACAATCAATGTATTCGGACCTTCATCTGCTGGTACAGATGGTGCAGACACAGTTTGTAAGAATGAACCAATCGATTTGTTTGCTGCAATTGGCGGAAATGTTGATTTTGGTGGACAGTGGTATGATTTTACAAATTCAGCACTTCCTAATTCTCAACCAAAGGCAGAACCGATTCCAGGTAATTACAACTACTTCTATGTAGCTAATAATGGTGTTTGTCCTGCAGATTCTTCAATCGTTACTATTAAGGTTTTAGATTCTTGTGATTTCTTAGCGCTAGGTGAAGAGTTATTTACTGATATCTCAGTATATCCAAACCCTGCAACAAGTCAATTAAATATCGTGAATCCGTCTAACACAGCTGCTTTAAGAGTAGAGATGTTTGACATGAATGGAAGAACAGTATTAATTGAAAACAAAGCATTGAACAATGCTTCGGAAGCTACTTTAGCAATCGATCACCTTGAAAAAGGAATCTATACACTTAGAGTATACAACAACGATGGTCAGAAGACTTTCAAAGTTGTGAAACAGTAAAATATTAATTACTTAAAATAGAAATAGAGATACATGAATTTGTATCTCTATTTTTTTATGTTTTATTTTTCATTAACTTATAATTAGTGTACACAAGAAAACTAAATATTTTTAAGTCTTTGATAAGAAAAATACAAAGCTTGTGAAGTTTTTAAATGTCAGGAGTTGATCTTTACAAATCCAATATTACCAAACCACATAGTTCCTATCCCCATATGGTTTTTCCAGCACAGCTACTCCAAGAGTAAGTAGTTCCAAATGTATTTTTTCCAGATTTAGAAATATAACAGGGGTCAAAGGTAAAAGCCATTGTCACTTTGACATTCAAATTTATCAACGCTTCATTAAAGGAAATAAAATCGAAGTTCTGTTCAAAAAAAATCGGAACCCTGATTCATACCTCTTATAGAAGGATTTCAGCTGTAAAAAGTTAATGCGTCTTTTACCGGTTAATAATCATACTGCCTTGATAACAAGGATTTCAGGATTCCAAAATTCAGTTTTTCCTCAATTTGTTCTAATGAAGAAAAAATTGTACTTTTGGTTATAGATGTCTTTGATTATTTGCACGATATCTTTATGGATATAAACACTATTTATTTACAAAACACTAATTACAAATGAGACACACTGTATCTACACGAACAATCAGATGGTTGAATTAATATTTAACGAATTATAATTTAAATATACCAAAACAAAGCTTTTAGGTTTATGGACTCCAAAGGATCGATAAATTTATTAAATATGCCTCTTTTGGTGATTGAAATTAAAAAAAAGTTAACTATAGTTTGGGTGTATTATTAATCTTTATAAAATAATGAAAAGACTTCAAAGAGTCTAAGGAGCTTCTACTCTTTGTTTAAATATATATAAGTTAGAAGCTACCTTAATTTAATACTATTTATTTATGAAAATTTTACACAATTGCTTAAAAAACCATAATAAGAATTATGCTGTTTGGCGTTATATGTTCGTGGTATTATTGGTGTTTGCTACTCATGCACAAACTACGGCACAAACCATGATGCCCTTACCTAATTTTGGTAATACTTATTCAGGAAGCGTTAGAGGTTATTGGTTTACTGCCCCTACTTCTTTTATCATTACAGGAGTTAGAGTTCCTGCAGATGCTGGACCAGGAACACAAAATATTCATATAATGAAAATTAATGATGCTACTCCTGTGACTTATGCAACAAGTTCAACTAATTTTACTACGCTTTCATATATCCAAGGAGCACCCAATAATGTTATTCAAAGTGTGAACATATTGGTAAATCAGGGAGATATTATTGGAATTTTGGGTCAAGCTGGGACAAGTAATAGTTATTCAGTGACAGGAGGTCCTTATCCAAGTACTATATTGGGGCAGTCTTTAACTTTGAACCGATTGATTTACCAAGGGAATATTACAGCTGGACCCGCTCCAAATTATTCTTGGGAGCCAGGTTCTGGTGCGATTAGTAGAGTTGAGATGTATTATACCTCTCCGGCTCCTTGTACAGGTACACCAAGTGGTGGAACTGCAATTGCTCCTTCTTTAGCTTGCGGAGCTTTTGGTCTTTCGCTTTCTGGAAGTACTCCTGCAGCAGGAATTACTTACCAATGGTTATCTGCACCAACAGCTACTGGTCCTTGGACACCCATTGCTGGAGCAACATCACCAAATGAGACAATAACTCAGACAGCGAGTACCCATTACAAATGTGAAGTGACATGTTCAAATAGCAGTCTTTTAGATTCTTCAACAGCGATTTTTGTACAGTCACCACCTATGATAGCTCCTTTTTATGAAGGATTTAACAATGCATCACAACCACAATGTTGGGATAATCTTTCTGCTGATCCAAGCACTAGTGTAAATAATTTCTGGAACTTTAATGACCAAGGAGATTATGCTGCTGCTAACAATGGAAGAAATGCTGGTGAATTTGTAAAAGTTGATGGAAATTCACCTTATGGTGATAGTGTGATGTTGATTACTCCACAGATTGATATTTCACAATTAGCAACTCCTTATTTATCTTTTGAGTGGTTCAGTAACAATACGAATAACCCTGGAGATAATGTTCCGTTGATTATTGAAGTGTATGATGGGACTTCATGGACGTTATTGGACACTTTGAGAGGAGATAGTCCAGACTGGGAGTTTGTAAATTATGATTTGAGCCCTTTTATAGGTAATATTATTCAAGTGCGTTTCATGGTTAACAAAACACTCACTACAAGTTTCTCTTATTACAATGATATTTTATTAGATGATGTAAGAATTGATGACTGTATCAGTCTTGGTGGTGTTGATGGATCATTTGATATCTGTAGATTAGACAGTAATGTTAACTTAAATGATAACATCATTGTTAAGCCAAATGGCGGAGGTGAATGGTCTTTCCCAAGTCAACAAAGTTTCATATCCCAAGACTCTATTCTTGGGGTAACATATTTACCAGCAGGTTCTTATGAAATATTTTATGTTGAGCGCTACGTATGTTATGATACAACTACAGCAACAATCAACGTATTTAAACCTTCATCTGCTGGTTTTGATGGCGCAGACACAGTTTGTAAGAATGAGCCAATCAATTTGTTTGGTGCCCTTACAGGAAATGTTGATACAAGTGGTGATTGGTTTGATTTTACAAATACTATGCTTCCAAACTCACAACCGAAAGCAGAACCGATTCCAGGTAATTACAACTACTTCTATGTAGCTAATAATGGTGTTTGTCCTGCCGATTCTTCAATCGTTACTATTAAAGTTTTAGATACTTGTGATTTCTTATCGCTAGGTGAAGAGTTATTTACTGATATTTCAGTATATCCAAACCCTGCAACAAGTCAATTGAATATCGTTAATCCGTCTAGCGCCGCTGCTTTAAGAGTAGAGATGTTTGATATGAATGGAAGAACAGTATTAATTGAAAACAAAGCATTGAACAATGCTTCGGAAGCTACTTTAGCAATCGATCACCTTGAAAAAGGAATCTATACACTTAGAGTATACAATAGTGATGGTCAAAAAACTTTCAAGATTGTGAAGCAATAAAATGGTGCCGACGTAATTTATAGCGTCCGTACTATTTGTTGCCTCGTTAAAATTATTTTAGAAGCGCCTCTCATTTGAGAGGCGCTTTTTCTTTACCACTGTCTTAGAATCTAACCCCCAAATTTCCTACTCTTTTCTTGCTCTTGAATTAAATTCTATTGTGTTTTCATTTTTTCTTCGTAAATTTAATCTCTTATGATTTACAACTAACTCTATGAAAACTAACATATTTAATAGTCTGATTTTATTGATTATTCTAACTTTTGGACTAAATCTGAACGCTCAAACATTGTGTCCAGTAATTCCAGCTCCATTTTATGAATCATTTAATAGCGGCACAGAACCACTGTGTTGGGAGAATCTTTCTTCTGACCCAAGTACAAGTCCCGACAATTTTTGGAATTTTAATGACCAAGGAGATTATGGAGCCACTAACAATGGAAAAATCGCTGGTAAATTTGCCAAAGCAGATGGTTCAAATCCAAATCCCGACAGTATGATTTTGATTTCTCCAGAAATTGATCTTTCTTCATTAACAACACCTTATTTATCATTCGAATGGTTCAGTAATAACACAGATTTCCCAGCAGACAATACTCCTTTAATAATTGATATTTTTGACGGAACTGCTTGGACGAATTTAGATACTTTGTCAGGAGATAGTTCTGCATGGAGATTCCAAAATTATGATTTGAATGCTTTCATGAATCAAACCATTCAAGTGCGTTTTATGGTGAATCAAACATTGACAACAAATCACCCGATTTATAATGATATTTTATTAGATGAGGTAAGAATTGATGATTGCGTGAGCACAACTGGTCAAGATGGTTCCAAAACATTTTGTATATTAAATGGAGTGGTTGATTTAAACGACAATATCATCGTGAAACCAAATGGTGGTGGTTATTGGTCTTATCCAAGTCAGCCTGGTTTAATTAGTGGTGCACACTTTAATGTTTCAAGTTTGACTGTCGGAGCAACTTACGAAGTGTATTATATTGAAAGGTTGGTTTGTTATGACACAACCGTAGCGACCATTTCTTTTTATAATTATGAATCAGCCGGTATTGATGGTGAAACTACGGTTTGTCCTAATGAACCCATACCATTATTTAGTGTGTTGTCAGGGTTTGTTTCACCTGGCGGTACATGGTATGATTTTACAGGAACTGCATTGCCTAATTCTTTACCGAATGCCCAAACAATACCTGGCATCTATGATTACACCTATGTGATTCTTAACGCCAACTGTCCAGATGATTCAGCAGTTGTAAATGTGAGTGTAGCTTCAGATTGTGACTGGTGGGAACCTCCAGTTTCAACAACAAAACAAGATTTCCAAAACATTTCAATCTCCCCAAACCCAGCATCAAATCATTTAAAAATTATAAATTCTTCAAATACGTCAGCTTTAAAAATAGAAATGCTAGACATGAATGGACGAAATGTATTGTCAGAAAATAAAGCATTGAGTACTGCCGAAGAAGTAACGCTAATGATTGATCACCTCGAAAAAGGGATTTACACCTTACGGATTTTTAATAACGAAGGACAGAATGTATATAAAATTGTGAAGCAATAGAAAATGTTTAAATGCAATTTATTACCGAAATTAATTGCGTCGCTTCAATTTATTGTGTTTTCATATTTTCTCCGTAATTTTTATTTCTTATGATAAACAACTAACACTATGAAAACTAGTACATGCAATAGCCTACTTTTGTTGATTATTCTAATTTTGGGACTAAATCTCAATGCTCAAACATTGTGTCCAGTAATTCCAGCTCCATTTTATGAATCATTTAATAATGGCACAGAACCACTATGTTGGGAGAATCTTTCTTCAGACCCAAGTACAAGTCCAGATAATTTCTGGATTTTCAATGACCAAGGAGATTACGGAGCTGCCAACAATGGAAAAGTCGCTGGTGAATTTGCCAAATCAGATGGTTCAAATCCGAATCCCGACAGTATGATTTTGATTTCTCCAGAAATTGATCTTTCTCAACTAACAACACCTTATTTATCATTCGAATGGTTCAGTAATAACACCGATTTCCCAGGAGACAATACTCCATTAATAATTGATGTTTTTGATGGCACAACTTGGACCAATCTTGATACTTTAAAAGGAGACTCGTCAGATTGGATTTTTGTAAATTATGATTTGAATGCATTTATGAATCAAACAATTCAAGTTCGTTTCATGGTAAATCAAACGCTAACAACTAATCAACCAATTTACAATGATATCTTATTAGATGAAGTAAGAATTGACGATTGTATAAGTTCAACGGGTCAAGATGGGTCAATAGATGTTTGTTTTGATGTTGGATCAATTAATCTTAACGGTAATATTATTGTAAAACCAAACGGCGGAGGCTATTGGGCCTTTCCATATCATTCAGGATTTTTGACGCAAGATTCGATTTTAAATGTCTCCATACTTATTCCGGGAACTTATGAAGCCTATTATGTTGAACGATTGGTTTGTTACGATACAACTGTAGCAATACTTAATGTACTTGATTATAATTCTTCAGGAACAGCTGTTAATGATTATGCTGTTTGTGAAGGAGAAGTATTTCCACTATTTGACTTACTGTTGGGTAATGTTGATTTAAATGGGACTTGGTTTGACTATGCTGGAGATCCATTAAATGGCTCAATGACAGCCGCACCATCAATTCCAGGCTATTATGGATATACATACGTGGTTAGCAACTCTCTTTGTCCTAACGACTCTACTGCAGTAGGAGTTTCAGTGATGGAGTGTGGCTGGTGGCCCGATGTGAGTATTGATAAAAATGATTTTGTTAATATCTCCGTTGTACCAAATCCAGCGTCAAATCATTTGAAAATTATAAATTCTTCAAATACTTCAGCTTTAAAAATAGAAATGCTAGACATGAATGGACGAATCGTATTGTCAGAAAATAAAGCATTGAGTACTGCCGAAGAAGTAACGTTAATGATCGATCACCTCGAAAAAGGAATTTACACTTTGCGGGTTTTTAATAACGAGGAACAGAATGTATATAAAATTGTAAAGCAATGATTTTTTTGTGGATATGTTGCAATTCAACATATCCACAAAAAATCAATTAATCTATTTTTGTGATTTCAAAACCAACTTTTTCTACGACTTCAATAATCTGATCTTCTACGTTTTTTGTTACTACAACAGTTAAAATCTTATCTGCACTGTCTAGGTCAACATCCCATTCTTCAACTTCATTAATTGCATTCATTCCTGGAGTGATTTTTTCCTCACATCCTCCACATTTCAAAGTTGTTTTAAATCTAAGTTCTTCCATGTCTATATGTTTTAATAGTTTTAATTTGTGTTTTCAATTTGTATATACTCATCAACTAAATCCTAATTAGAAACGATAGCGGAAATTGACGATTCTAAAATAAAACCTAATTATTTGTTTCAATTGTTGCTTTCGACGCTTTCGACAGGCTCAATCACCGCAGTCAACGAGAGAACATATGGTGACTGATCTTGTCGAAGGCTACGAAATACCGAAGCCCAATTTTAATTAATATTTTCGATATTACAATCGCTAAAGTTTAATATTTTTTAATCTTAAACTGTTGAGCACGACAGAGACAGAGCTAAATGCCATTGCAGCACCAGCAATCATTGGATCTAATAAAAATCCATTCACTGCGTAAAGTGCTCCCGCAGCAATTGGAATGCTGATTACATTATAAAAGAATGCCCAAAATAAGTTCTGACGAATTCCTTTTACAGTTTTTGAAGACAGCTTTAAAGCTTTCGGAATAGTTGCTAAATCAGAAGTAGTTAAAGTGATTTTTGCAACGTCCATCGCAATATCAGAACCATGTGCCATTGCAATACTTACATCTGCTTGTGCCAATGCTTCAGAATCGTTAATTCCATCGCCAACCATCGCGACAACTCGACCTTCTTTCTGTAATTTTTTTACGAAATCTGATTTGTCTGAAGGCATAACATCTCCCTTGAATTCTTCAATGCCAACTTGCTTGGCAACCGCTGCTGCAGTTTTCTGATTGTCTCCTGTCAACATGTAAACTGCAACGCCTAAAGCTTTCAAGTCTTTAATTGCCTGAATAGAATTCGTTTTAATTTCATCTGCAATTCCTAAAATCGCTAATAATTGTTGGTCATCTGTAAAGAAAACAACTGTTTTAGCTTCGGCTTGCCAAGATTGAATGGTATCATTTAATGCTTTGTCAATGGTAATTCCTTGTCCTTCAACCAAAGCTCTATTTCCAATGAAATAAGATTTTCCCTCTTCGTCTTTCGCTTGAACTCCTTGACCAGTGATGCTGTTAAAATCTTTCATTTTAGAAGGAGCAACTCCATCTTCTTTTAATCTTCTAATTACTGCGTCTGCCAAAGGATGTTCTGAATCTGCTTCTAAAGCCAATAACTTAGAACGCAAGACTTCTTTATTTTCGTTCACAAGCCATTTTTCATCTGTTACATTCGGTTTTCCTTTGGTAATTGTTCCTGTTTTGTCTAGAATTATAGCATCGACTTTATGTCCCAATTCTAAACTTTCCGCATCTTTTATCAGAATATTATTTTCAGCTCCTTTTCCAATTCCCACCATAATTGCAGTTGGAGTAGCCAAACCAAGTGCACAAGGACAAGCGACAATTAATACGGCAATGGCTGTAGTTAATCCATGTGAAAATGCTAAATCACCTCCAACAACCATCCAAATAATGAAAGTCAAAATAGCGATTCCCATTACGGTTGGAACAAATATACTTGCGATTTTATCTACCAATTTCTGAACAGGAGCTTTACTTCCTTGAGCCTCCTGAACTCGCGTAATAATTTGAGACAAGAAAGTATCTTTCCCTACTTTTTCTGCTTTAAAATGAAAACTTCCTTTCTGATTAACTGTTCCCGCAAAAACTTTTTCCCCTTCAGATTTTTCGACAGCTGTTGGTTCTCCAGTTATCATGCTTTCATTTACAAATGAACTTCCTTTGATTACTATTCCATCTACAGGAACTCTTTCTCCAGGTCGAATGATAATCGTATCTCCTTTTTCAACCGATTCAATAGGAATTTCTTGTTCCTCTCCATTGATGATTACGCGTAAAGATTTCGGTTGCAATCCCATTAACTTCTTTAAAGCGGTGGAAGTATTGGATTTCGCTTTTTCTTCCATCACTTTTCCTAAAAGAATAAAAGTGATAATTACGGTAGCCGCTTCATAATAAACATGTGCAGGCATTCCGCGAGAAATAAAGAAATCAGAGAAAAATGTGCTGAATATACTAAACGCATAAGCGATTCCTGTACTCAAAGCTACAAGTGTATCCATGTTTACTTTTCCATGCTTGGCTTGTTTCCATGCATTAATATAAAAGCTACGACCGAAAATAAAAAGTACTGGAGTTGCAAAAGCCAGTGAAATATAATGTCCGGGTTCCCATTCCATAAAGAACATTCCCAATACAAAAACTGGCAAAGTCAATAGGGCTGCCCAAAGTGTTCTTTTCTTAACTTCTTTATAATTTTTATCTTGTAATTCTTCTTGTTCCTCCGTTGCATTTTCTGTGCTAATGATAATATCATATCCCGCACTTTGTAAATTCGATTTTAATTCCTCTTTACTGACAGTTCCTGTATCGTAAGAAACCAAAACGCTATTCGAAGCAAAATTCACACCTGCTTCAGTTACCCCATCCATTTTCTTAAGGATGTTTTCAACGCTCGAAGCACAACCTGCACAAGTCATTCCTGTAACTGGAAATGTAGATTTTTCTATTGTTTGTGTGCTCATAATTTGATTTTTTGTTGAAATACAAATATCGACAATTAAAACACCAAGTGTGTTATGTTATTTTGAGAGAAGGTTATGATTTTTTGTAGGGGCGATTTGCAAATCGCCCCTACAAAAACACCGCTGCAAACCGCCCCTACCAAATCGCCCCTACAAAAACACCCCTATAAATCATCAATACCTTTTCGATTCGGATCACGTAATTCCTTAAACTGTGTCAAGGTCATACCTGTTTCTTTTTTGAAAACTCCAGATAAATAGGCAACACTGTTATAATTCAATTGATGTGCAATCTCCGTGGTGGAAATTTCACCGTAAAAGAGTAATTCTTTCACTTTTTCAATTTTCTGAATGACTATAAATCGATTAATAGTTATTCCTTCAACCGCAGAAAATAACCGACTTAAATATGGATAATCGTAATTGAGTTTTTCACTCAAAAAATCGGAGAAGTTCACCGTTAAAGGTTCAGGATTGTGGTGAATCTGCTGAATTATCGCTGTTTTAATTTCTGAAATCAATTGAGATTTACTGGAAGAGAGCAATTCAAATCCCAAAGTATTCAGTTTTTGGTCTAATTCATTGCGCAGTTTTTCACTGAGTTCTTCTCCAAGATAAACCTGACCCAACTCAACTTTATCTGTAGAGATTTTCATTTCCTGAAAAACGTTTTCCACCGCGGTAATACACCGTGGACAAACCATGTTTTTTATGTGAAGTGTTTTTGTCATTGGCTTAAATTCAAAGGTAAGAAAACAAACGCTTTCGTTCAAAATTTAACGCATTCAAAATACAATGCATATTTATTAACATATTGTAGGTAAACATAACAGTCGTAGATTTTCTGTTATAAACAATTCAGTACTTTCCCTTTTTCACCTTCAATTCCTCCGTTTAACAACCAACCACTTCCGTTTAAATAAATTACATCCAATACCTTGTTAATTATTTGTCGCATAACTTCATAATCTATATATTGGTGAATCCTAATTAGCTTATAAAAGACTTTTTAAGTTATTTTTGGGAAACACAAGCTTTTAAAATCTTATAAAAATGAAAACATTTATACTCAAAATTACCCTTCTCCTTTTTATTCTTCCCTTCTATTCTTTAGCACAAAATTCGAATGTGATTCTTCAAGAAACGTTGGATGCGAATGCAAAAAAATACGAATTAACTAAGTCAGATGCTTCTAATTGGGAGTTGGTAAATCACCATGATGCAAGAAGAGGGAATGTTGGATTTTATTATGTTCATCAATCACACAATGGAGTTTTGGTTCACAATGCAATAAGTGTTATTGCAATAAAAGACAACCAAGGATACTTAACTTCAAACGGTTTTATTTCAGATTTAGAAAGCAAAGTTAAAACCTTGACTCCAACTATTTCTGCTAAAGATGCCATTCTCGCTGCAGTAAATAATATAGCAGCTAAAAACAGTGGAGATATTATCGAATTACCTTCGAAAGGTATCAATAAGCATGTTTTTGAGGCAAAAGGTTTATCAGTTGAAGAAATTACTGTTGAGCTCAAGTTGTTTAAAATAGATGAATCAACAGTTCGTGTAGTTTGGGATTTACATATCTATCAATTAGATCAGAAGCATTGGTGGAGTATTAGAGTTGATGCGCAAACAGGAGCTGTTTTAGAAAAAACGGATTGGGTGTTGAATTGCGATTTTGGTGGAAAAGAAAACCACGGAGATTCTCATGCAAATCACAATCATCAGAAATCACAATTTACACAATCAGGTATGCTGCCACCTCCACCGCCAGGAGTTGGAGCAGGATATAATGTTTTCCCCATCCCAGTAGAAAGTCCAATTCATGGAAGTCGACAATTGGTAATAGATCCAGATGATCCAATTGCTTCCCCTTATGGATGGCACGATACAGATGGAGTTGCTGGAGCTGAATTTACTACTACACAAGGAAATAATGTTTACGCAAGTGAAGACAGATCAGATGCTGATGTTTTAGGATATACACCAAATGGAGGAACAACATTAAACTTCGATTTTCCTTTAAACATGAATTTGATTCCAAGTGACTATGAAGATGCTGCAATTACGAATCTGTTTTATATGAATAATATAATGCATGATGTATGGTATCAATATGGATTCGATGAAGCGAGTGGTAATTTCCAACAAAACAATTATGGAAATGGCGGTGCTGACGATGATCATGTCGACGCACAAGCACAAGATGGTGGTGGAATGAACAATGCCAATATGTCTACTGGACCAGATGGATTTAATCCAAGAATGCAAATGTATCTTTGGTCATCTGCCGATCCTGATTTGTTAACCATAAATTCTCCATCTTCAATTAGTGGAGTTTATGGAACCAAACAAGCTGGTTTTGGACCAATTGTTCCTGTAGCTCCTATCACTTCAGATATTGCGCTTTACGATGATAACTCTGGAGATTTCTTGGATGGTTGTCAAACGGCAATAAATCCAACAGAGTTGGATGGTAAAATTGTATTGGTTAAAAGAGGTGGATGTAACTTTGTTACTAAAGTTGAAAACGCTGAAAATGCTGGAGCAATTGCGGTAATTGTAGTTAATAATGTAGCTGGAAATATTATCGCGATGGGTGGAACTGATCCTGGAATAGGTGTTCCTTCTATTATGATTTCTCAAGCCGATGGATTAGCAATTATAACTCAAATTCAAAATGGAACAGAAGTCAACGGAACTTTGTCATCTCCAAACGGGAGTAATTTTTTAGATGGAGATTTTGACAATGGAATTATTGCACACGAATATGGTCATGGAGTTTCTATTCGTTTAACGGGTGGTGCTAGTGAAGCAAATTGTTTAGCGAATGAAGAACAAATGGGCGAAGGTTGGTCAGATTGGTTTGGAATGATGCTAACAATTGAACCAGGAGATTTAGGAACAGACGGAAGAGGTATTGGAACTTTTGCAAGTGGTGAACTCGCAACAGGTGGCGGAATTCGTCCTTTACGTTACAGTACTGATTTCAATATAAATAACATTACTTATGACGCAACAAACAATTCAGCGATTTCTCAACCGCATGGAATTGGATTTGTTTGGGCAACAATGTTATGGGATTTGAATTGGGCCTTAATCAATCAATATGGAATTGATGCTGATATTTATAATGGAACAGGAGGAAACAATATTGCTATGCAATTGGTGATTGACGGACTGAAACTACAAAGTTGTTATCCTGGTTTTATAGATGGAAGAGATGCAATTTTGCAAGCAGATCAAATATTTAACAATGGCGACAATCAATGTTTAATTTGGAATGTGTTTGCTAAAAGAGGATTAGGTTATTCTGCAAATCAAGGTTCAAGCGATAATAGATTTGATCAAATGGAAGCTTTTGATTTGCCACCAAATTTATCCATAGCTGCAAACACAATTACAGTTGAGGCTTGTAATTCTTACACTTGGGCAGAAAACGGACAAACTTATTCTGAAACAGGAAATTACGTTCATGCTATTAATAACTCTACCAATTGTGATTCCATTCTAACATTAGAATTAACAATTGAAAATATTAATTCTCAAATTAGTTATAGCGGAAATGGCGGCACTTTAGCATCCTATTCTGGTTACACAAGTTACCAATGGATAGACTGTGATAATGGAGACGCACCTATTTCAGGAGCTACAAATGCTACATATACTCCAGCTGTTAATGGAAATTACGCAGTTATAATTACCTCAGGAAACTGTACAGTAACATCTAATTGTTTGCGTATAGGTAATGTTGGACTAGAAAATAACGCTATTGAACAAGTGACTGTTTACCCAAATCCTTCAAAAGGAAAGGTAGAGATGAGCTTTTCTAAAACAATAGAACAAGCAGATATTCGAGTTTATGATATGACTGGAAAGCTAGTTCAAGAATTCGAAGTTATAGATGTTCCTCAATTTTCTTTCTTCTTAAAAGGAGAAAATGGAGTTTATACAATTGAATTGACAACAAGTAAAGGCGAAGTAATTAGAAAAAGAATTAGTAAAATTGATTAATTTGAATCAGTTTCTACCATTGGTTTTTGACTTTTAACCCTATTCCTTAACTGTTACTGCGAGGATTTATCTCGTGGTAACAGTTAAATACTATATTCATCTAATTTTAGCAATCCAAGAGTGACTTCTTTTAAGCAATGATTTATTCGGCTTTTGATGACAACTAATTCTTTACAATGTTCGTCTTTTGCATTAAATATTACGAATATGAAAAGAATTTTATCCCTCGCTTTTTTATTAATCGCTACAACAGGCTTTAGTCAAACCGAGAAAAAGGTGCTATTTATTGGAAATAGTTACACCAGTGCTAATAATCTACCTGATTTAGTTAATTCTTTGGCGCAAGCTGCAGGAAATTCTATTATAGCACAGGCACATATACCGGGCGGTTCTCAATTAAGTCAACATGCTGTAAACTCAACGGTTTTAAATTTAATTTCATCTAAAGACTGGGACTACGTTATACTTCAGGACCAAAGTCAAAAACCATCTTTTCCAGACGCACAGGTCCAAGCAGATGTTTATCCTTATGCAGAAATACTTGCTGATAGTGTTTATTCTAACAATGAATGTTCAGTTCCTTTGTTTTATGGAACTTGGGGTAGACAAAATGGAGACTCACAATGGGTAGGGATTAATACATTTGAGAAAATGAATGGCCGATTATTTGATGCATACACATATATGGCAAACGATGCAGAAGGAATGTTGTCACCTGTTGGAATTGGATTTGCTCATGTTAAACAAGCTGGAGTTGGAGCAGTTGTAAATTTCAATGATTTATACACCAGTGATGAAAGTCACCCAACTATAAAAGGATCGTATTTAGCAGCTTGTATTTTCAACAATATTATTTTCAATGGAGTGTCTACGGGAAATACTTTTTTGCCTGCTGGAATGACTTCAAATGAAACGGCATATCTACAAGGAGTTGCAGATCATGTTGTATATGCTGTGGATTCTGTTCAAATAGATTTTCGACCTGATTTAACAAATAACACATTTGCAACAGCTGTAAATTCTTCGCAAGTAACATTTACTCCAACAATAACAGATGGTGATTTTGAATCATGGGACTTTGGAGATGGACAAACTTCAACACAAGAAAATGCAATCCATACTTACACGAGTAACGGGATTTATGAGGTAACAATGCATACTTCTGCTAATTGTCAATCCGATTCTTTAAAACAAGATGTCGATATTAATGTTTTGGGAATTTCAAATGAAGAAATGTTGTCATTTAATGTGTATCCTAATCCTTCGTCTGATGGAATCGTAACTATAGATTTAAAAGGAAAAGGAAATTATTCTGTTTTCACTTTATTAGGAAAAGAAATTTATGAAGGAAACACACAACAAATAACTTTATCAAAAGGAGTTTATATTGTTCGTTATAAAAATGAAACTAGAAAAATTACAGTACTATAGTGAATGAGTATCATTTACTCAATTATATAATTGAGAATTAATAAAATGTATTGTTAGAAGAGGAGAATATAATGGGAATTTGAGCCATTGTTTTCTCCTCTTTTTTTTATGTAAAATGGTTTAAGGAATACCGATATTCTAAATTTTAGGCTAAAACGAAGCGTTTCTGGAAATCACGGTTATTTTCTTTTTTTAGTTCATAATTAGGGTTTATTCTACTTTTTTTGGAATTCGAATCCAAATAACTAAAAAGAGTTTAAACATTTTAGTTAGATTTGCTTAATTATTTATTCCAATTTGAAGTATGGGGTTCTTTAAGAAGCTAGGAAATTTTATTATCAGTCGTAAATTCATTATCAATTTCCTATTATTTGGATTGGTGTGGTTCCTAATTATTTGGGGTGGAACTACCTATTTTGGTAGCTATACTCGTCATGGAGAAAGTATTGAGGTGCCAAATTTATTGAACAATAACGTAAATGATATTTCTACACTTATTGGGGATAGAGACATTAAATATGAAATTTTAGATTCTATTTATAATCCAGATTTAGTGGAAGGAACAATAATTTATCAAAATCCTATGCCAACAGACTCTTCTGGATTATCTGTAAAATCAGATCGTGTTATTCGTGTGCGTGTTTCTAAACGTTCTCGATTGGTAATGGTTCCTGTTGTCGTAAGTAAAAGCCATCGATTTGCAGAAGCTGTTTTAATGACCAAAGGTTTGCGCACGAGAGTAAACTTTGTTCCGAGTAATGAAGACCAAGGAAGTGTGATTTCTCAAAAGTTTAAAGGGAAAGATATTACGACTGGTCAGCAAGTGCCTATAAATTCTGTAATTGAATTAACAGTAGGGAAAAGAACACAAGGAGAAATGGTTGGAATCCCAAATTTAAACGGACTTACAATAAATGAAGCACAAGAGCGTTTTTTAGGTAGTTCTAGCTTAAGACTTTATCCTGTTTATTCAGGTTGTGAAACCTCAAAAGATAGTCTTAATGCAAGAGTGATTCGTCAAACACCTGTTGCTTCAGATAGCAGCAAAATTCCTGAAGGATCTACGATTACTATATTTTTATCCCCAAATGAAGGCGGGTTAATCAATTAGGAAAATTATACTCATGAAATACGTTCAAATTTTATTACTCACTTTTTTTGCAACTATCGTTTACGGTCAGGATGGTGTGAGTCCATTAACTGCTAATCCAGATTTGTTTGGAAAACAAAAAGTAATGCAGACAAAAGCTTTAAAAAATAGCTTTGATAGTACATTTTACTATAAAACAGATACGCTTAGCTTGCCTTTCTTTGATGATTTCTCAAGAAATAAATTCCAGAAGTATGATGCTGATTTCACTGATGCTAATGTAACAGAACAACTTTTTCATAAAATCTTGGATGAATTTACTAATGTTCCTTTGGCAGCTGGAACTATTTTAACCAACACAAGAACTTATCGTTTAGAATACAACGCAACATCAGATATAACGACTTACGATTATTTTGACTCTACTCGATTCCTTTATGATGATTTGTCTACTTACGAACCTAATCACATTCAAACGTATGCCTTTCCAGGATATATAATTTATGATACGTTGGATGGAACAGCAAATCCTATGGATACAATCTGGGTCAATAATCCTGATTTTGTGCAAGATTCTGCAAGAATATTTATTGCAACAATCAATGATCCTAATAAATTATGGGTAAATGATCAAGCTTATCATAATTACAGATTCGCTGTAAATCCTTGGTCGCTTGGTGTTGTTACTTTCGATGGATTAGATGAGTTTGGTTATCCATATAATTTTGGAACGAGTGCCAATGGAATAGCAGATCTTCTAATTGGGAAACCATTAGATTTATCTACTAACGCTCCAGGCGATTCTATTTATTTAAGTTTTTTATATCAAACACAAGGGTTCGGAGATATGCCAGGAGTAGAAGGACCCAATTCTGACTCTATCTACCTTGAGTTTTATTCTCCAGCGACTCAATTGTGGAAACGTGTTTGGAGGTCTGGAGGAGGTTCAACAACAGATTTTAAAGTGGCGCATATTGCCGTAACTGATCCAATTTATTTCCAAAAAGGATTTCAATTTCGATTTTCAAATTTTGGTTCTCTGGCAGGTGCTTTAGATCATTTTCATATCGATTATGTTGATTTCAGAACTTTGTCAGGATATCAAGACACTTTATTTAAAGATTTTGCTTTGGTTTATCCTATTTCAACGCTATTAAAAGATTACATCAGCGTTCCATGGAAACATTACAGAAATAATCCTGTAGGAAAGATGAGTGATGAAGTGGAAGTTACTGTTAGAAATGGAAGTGAATTAACAGAAAATAATCAGAACGGTAGAGTTAATGTTTATTATAATGGGAATTTAGAAGGAAATTACGCTTTAAACGCAGCAGCACTTTCAGGAGGAAATATAAATTATTCGCCCCGTACAACTTATTCAAGCGTTCATGATTTTTCATCAGGATATGCTTATGACCACACTTTAAGTAATGATACTATGGGGATTTTTGATTATGAAGGAATAGCAAGTGCTCAATTTCCAAATAATCCAATAAACGATACGACATTCGGTCAACAAGTGTTTAAGAATTATTATGCTTATGACGACGGAACAGCTGAGAAAGCTTATGGTGTAACAGCAGAACAAGGATTGTTAGCCTATCAATTTAATGCTTATGAGCCAGATTCATTGGTGGCAATTCAAATTCATTTCGTTCCTTCGGTTGTAGATGTTTCAAATAATTTGTTTCTTTTGACAGTTTGGGACGATCAAAACGGACAGCCAGGAGCTATTTTATATGAAGATGAATTTTTCTATCCCCGCCAGCCTATTTATACGTATGGACGTAATAATTTCAAATCATATTTCTTTAAGGATACAATGAGAGTTGGAGTAGGAGAAACCTATTACATTGGAATGCGTCAAATTGATGAAGATAGATTAAATATTGGATTTGATATGAATCACGATAATGCAGATAAAATTTTCTGGAGTATTGATGGAGGAGGCAATTGGAATAACTCGAATTTCGAAGGTTCGGTAATGATGCGACCTTTGGTTACGAGTAAAATGGATTATCAATTGGGAATAAAAGAGCGAATACTTACAGCGCAAAATTTGGATTTCACTATTTACCCAAATCCAACAAGAAATATTTTAAATATCAAAGGAGAAAACTTCAGTAATTCAACAGCTTTTGAAATAAGAGATTTGAATGGAAGAATTGTTACGCGTTTTACCAACGAAGAACAAGTAGATATATCAATGGTTCACAATGGAATTTATCTTGTGAGCCGAATTGAAAAAGGTCAGGTTATACAAACAAAGAAATTAGTAGTTCATTAAGGATGATAGAAGAAGATAAAAACGATAACATCGAAGAAACAGAAAACGAAGAGTTATACGAACACCATAAATTTATTGCAGATAAAGGTCAAGAAGTATTGCGAATTGATAAGTTTTTGCTGGATCGTTTAGCAAATACGTCACGAAATAAAATTCAAACCGCTGCTAAAAACGGTACTATTTTAGTGAACGGTGTTGCAGTAAAACAGAACTATAAGATTAAACCAGAAGATGAGGTTTCTATTGTTATGCCTTATCCTGTTCGCGAACTAGAATTGATTCCTGAGGATATTCCATTGGATATTCATTATGAAGATGATACCGTAATTGTGATAAACAAGCAGCCAAATATGGTTGTTCATCCAGGTTATGGAAACTATTCCGGAACTCTAGTAAATGGTTTAATCCATCATTTTGATCAACTGCCTTCAAAGTCAGATGATTTTTATGGACGACCAGGTTTGGTTCACCGATTAGATAAGCACACAACGGGTTTAATGGTTGTTGCGAAAACGGAAGATGCCTTGACTAATTTGTCTAAACAATTTTACGACCGAACAACAGAGCGCCGTTATCATGCATTGGTTTGGGGTGATGTTGAAGAAGATGAAGGAACGATTACTGGAAATTTAGGACGATCTAATAAAGATAGAAAATTGATGGCCGTATTTCCTGAAGGAGATTTTGGAAAGCACGCTGTGACTAATTATAAGGTGTTGCGTCGTTTTGGATATGTGACTTTGGTTGAATGTAAATTAGAAACTGGAAGAACACATCAGATTCGTGCGCACATGAAACACATTGGACATACTTTATTTAATGATTTAGAATATGGTGGAGATAAAGTTTTAAAAGGAACAACATTCTCTAAATATAAATCATTCGTGCAAAATAATTTTGCGTTATTGACAGGACAAGCTTTACATGCTAAAACTTTAGGGTTTGTTCATCCAAAAACAAAAGAATTTATGCGCTTTGATTCAGAGTTACCAAGCGATTTCACAACAGTTTTAGAACGATGGGAGACCTATCTTTCGGCCCGTGATAAAAATTAGAAGTAAGGTTAGATTAGTCATTGTTTTACTTTTACAAAGTACTGCTAATGAATGTTTTGTTTCTATTTTGCGTTAAAACTATGTATAATGTCTGTTAAATAACTAAAAAGTATTAATTTTATAAGATTATTCGAAGTAAGACTATATATTTAGACGTATTACTTGTGTTTAATTTTTTAAATTAGTTTCTTTCGAAAAAATAACTTGTTAAATATTGCTTTTATGAAAAACTATTTATTGCTAATTTCAATATTCATCTCAGCTTTGGCGTTTGCACAGCCAGCTGCAGTGCACAGAGCGGATGCCGCTTTTGAAAGTGGAAAGTACTTCGAAGCCGCTGATCTAGCCGTTAAAGCTTACGAACGAATATCCCCTAAAAATGCTAAAGCATTAGCTATGAAGTCAGAGTTGGCTTACAAAGCTGCTTATTCTTTTGAAAAAGCTTATCTTTTAGATAAGTCAATCGATTGGTATCAGCGTGCTATTGATTTAAAGCACTTCGAACAAAATCCTTATGTCTACTTCAGATTAGGAAGCGCATACAAGCTTAAAGGAGAGTATGACAAAGCGAGAACCAGCTATGAAAACTTTTTAAAGTTAGTTCCAGGTGATAAACAAACCCTAAATGCTTTAGCTTCATTGGAAGATGCAGAGGTGATGAAAGATAACCGTACGCGCTATACTGTGAAATCAGAATTAAAAATTAATACAGAAGGATTAGAAATGGCACCAATCATTTCAAATCGTCGTGGAACAGCAATCGCTTTTGCGTCTACACGTCAGTCTTCTGTTGCTTCAGGTAAAGATCCTATAACGGGTGAAGGCTATTTCAATATTTGGGAAGCTGAGCTTGATAGATCAGGAAACTGGAGTGAGCCAAAACTTTTCGAAGCAGACAGCTTAAATACTGAATTTAATGAAGGAACAATTGCTATGGATGGTAGATTTAGAACTATCTATTTTACAAGATGTCCTTCAGAATTTAAAAAGAATTTTGGTTGCCAAATCTGGTCAGCTGAAAAGAAAGGTAGAGGATTTGGAGTTCCATCAAAAGTTGTTTTAGGTGTTAATGATTCAATAAGTGTTGGTCACCCTTTGCCAAATGAAGATGGTTCTGTTTTGATTTTTGCATCTGATATGCCAGGTGGTGAAGGTGGAAGAGATCTTTGGTATTCTGAATATAAAAGAAGAGAAAATTCTTGGACAACGCCAATTAACTTGGGTCCAGAAATCAACACTAGTGGAGATGAATTATTCCCAACTTTCGCATTAAACGGAGATTTATTATTTGCATCTGACGGACATAAAGGTTTAGGTGGATTAGACATCTACGTTGCAGCAAAAGAAGAAGGGATGAAGTTTGGTAAACCTGAAAATATGGGAACACCAATTAACTCTGATGCTAACGATTACCACATGACTGAGGTGTCGAAAAAATTCGGTTACTTTACTTCAAACAGAAAAGGATCTAAAGGTACGCGTTCATTGCCAGATGTTTGGTCGTATGAATTGCCACCAAATATCTTTGACTTGAAAGTAATTGTTGCTGAAATAGGTGGATCTTCAAGAGTGAATGGAGCTATCGTTGAAGTAACTGAGATCCCTGAAGAAGTGGAAGAAGGTCAAGATAAACCAGAGCCAGTTGTGTTTAAAGGAACAACAAATGCTTCAGGAGAAATCTTTTGGGACAAGCAACCAGATGGTAATCGATTTATCAACGAAGAAAAAGACTATTCAATTAAAGTTCTTCCTTTAGAAGGATACCACGCAAGTGATAATGTTGAAGAATTTTCTACTGTTGGTCTAGCATACGATCAAAACTTTATTCTAGAAATGAGTATTCTTCCTAAAACGCCAATTGTACTTCCAGAAGTACGTTATGCTTTAGGATCAGACAAACTTCAAATGATAGAAGGAGAAATTAACTCTAAAGACTCATTAAACTATGTGTTTGAAATGCTAAAAGAGTATCCAGGAATGGTGCTTAGATTGGTTTCACACTCTGATGCTCGTGGTGGTGCAGCTTCAAATGCTGCCTTAGCAAAAAGAAGAGCGCAAGCTTGTGTTAATTACTTAGTGAAAGAAAAAGGTGTTGATCCAGCGAGATTAGTACCTGTTGGAAAAGGTGAAAGTACGCCTCGTATTGTTTACTCACAAGATGGTAAATACTACGCAAACAAACCAAGTGGTGAATTTGCAGCAGTGGAATTAACAGAGACTTACATTAACCAGTTTAAATCTTCTAACAAAGAATTATTTGAACAACTGCACCAGTTTAACCGTCGTACGGAAGGTGAAGTAATGAGAATGGATTATTCTACTGAAAAAGAAGTTGAAGAAAATATTGAAGATCCAGAAGGAGAATAAATCTTTGACTGAATAAAATATTCTATTTTAATATAGAAAAAAGCCCGCACTCAACTTGAGTGCGGGCTTTTTATTTGGTGGCTGAGCGAAGCCGAAGCCACCAAATACATTTTTGCTATTGTTAAAACTGTTGTTGTTGTTGTTGTTGTTTAGTTGGCTTAGCGTAGTCGAAACCAACTATCTCAGTGCAAACCCCAAAACCTCTTCGATAAACTCCTCAGGAGCTTCTGCATGAATCCAATGTCCTGCGCGTTCTATTGTGTAGAAATCTGCCAATGGAAAGAGAATTCTGATGCTATCATGATCTTCAGGTATAATGTAATCTGATTGTCCTCCTGCGATAAACAATGTCTCTACCATTGTTTCTTCATTTGGTAGAGCCTTCACGATCTCAGAGAGCTTGTTTTCTAAAACTGGAAGATTTATACTCCAAGCCAATTGGCCTTTTTCTTTCCAATATAAATTCTTCAACAAAAACTGACGAATAGATTTATTGTTAATGTATTTTGCCAATTGTTCTGAGGCGCCACTTCTAGAATCAACAACTGATAAATCAATTGATTTTAATCCATCGATAATTCCATCATGAGAAATCGGATATTCCTTTACTCCCATATCTACAATGATTAATTTTTCAATCATTTCAGGATGCTTTTGAGCATAACGCATGGCTGTTTTTCCACCCATAGAATGTCCCATCAGAATAATTTCTTTGAGGTCGTTTGCTAGGATAAATTCATGTAAATCATCTGCCATGATATCATAACTGAATTCTTCACTCCAGCCCGATTCCCCATGATTTCTTTGGTCTACTAGATAAACATCAAAATAATCAGCTAGCTTTTTTCCATGTGTTTGCCAATTGTCTGATGAACCAAAAAGTCCATGTAGAATGACAAATGCTTTTCCTTCTCCAAATTGTTTAAAATGTAATTCCATTTCTTAATGTTTTCTAATTATTTAAGCAATTCTAAGTATTTCTTAATTGTAGTTTCTAATCCTAAATAGAGTGCATCTGCAATTAAAGCATGACCAATACTCACTTCCTTTAGATTCGGAATAGATTGTTTGAAAAATGCTAAATTGTCTAAGCTTAAATCATGTCCAGCATTGATTCCTAAGCCTAATTCATTTGCTAATTCAGCTGCATAAACATACTCTTTTATCGCTGCATCTCTGTCTTTTTCGTAATCATCTGCATAAGGTCCAGTGTACAATTCAATTCTGTCTACACCAACTGCTTTAGCGCCTTCGATATTTTTGTGATCTGTATCCACGAATATGGATGACCTAACTCCCCATTCAGATAATTGTTTGCAAATTTTAGTTAGCCATTCTTTGTGTTTTATAGTATCCCAACCTGCATTAGAAGTCAAAACATCTGGTCCATCTGGAACTAAGGTTGCTTGCGCAGGACGCGTTTCTTCGATTAATTTCATGAAACGTTCATCAGGATATCCTTCAATATTATATTCTGTTGTTACTACTTTTTTTAAGTCGTAAACATCTTTTGTAGTGATGTGTCTTTCGTCTGGTCGTGGATGAATGGTAATTCCTTCTGCACCAAAACGTTCGCAATCTTTAGCAACTTGAACTACATTAGGAACATCGCCACCACGGGCATTACGAATTGTTGCTATTTTATTAACATTAACGCTTAATTTTGCCATGTTACAATTAATTTTTAGCACAAAGTTATATACATTAACGCAGAATTACTACTTTGGTCAATACAATGATAGGAATTGAATTAATTACAGATGAAATCCCGCCGTTAAGACATACGGATACTGGGGAAAAAGCTTTACAATGGATGGATGAATTCAAGGTGAATCATCTTTCTGTGCTTAAAGATGAGAGCTTTGTAGGATTAGTTTCCGAAGATGATTTATTGGATAAAGCCGATCTTTCATTAACACTCACAGAATTGTTTAGCCATTTGCCGCGCCCTTATGTGAAAGGAACTTCTCACGTTTATGAAGTATTGAACATTGCTTCGATAGATCATTTAACAGTCGTTCCTGTGTTAGATGACGAAGAACATTATTTGGGAAATATCAGTATTTCTAAATTAATGCAAAATATCGCTTCTA
This sequence comes from Brumimicrobium glaciale, assembly GCF_004152935.1. Lineage (GTDB taxonomy): Bacteria > Bacteroidota > Bacteroidia > Flavobacteriales_D > Crocinitomicaceae > Brumimicrobium > Brumimicrobium glaciale. The sequence goes on along the minus strand of NZ_SETE01000003.1, from coordinate 45,339 downwards.
CCGGAAGTATAAAAGAAGCTGGTGGAATAATAGTTTTAGAAATGAGCGATTCGGATTATTCCCTTGCTCAGATTTCTCAAATTGTGGAAAGTGAAAATGCTAAAATTTTAAGTTCTTTTATTACATCAAATGCGATGTCGAAGAATTTAGAATTGACACTTAAAATTAATCAACTGGAATTGGGTCGAGTGATCAAAGCATTGGAGCGTTATGATTATCATGTGAAAGCAAGTTTTCAACGCAATAGCTACCACGACGATTTGAAAGACCGTTATGACGAATTAATGAATTATTTGAATCTTTAAACAATGAATGTAGCAGTATATTCTCGTAAAATAATGAAACACGAGGTTCTATTTTTCAATAGGATCTTCAAGCAGATGGAAGATTTGAATTGGAATCCTATCATCGAAGAAGAGTTTTATAAGCAATTAAAACAGCAGATTGGATTGAAGGATGGTTACCAAACTTTCAGTAGTCATACCGATTTCATTACAGGAATTGACATGGCAATTAGTATTGGAGGAGACGGTACTTTCTTGAAATGTGTAAGCTATGTGCGTTCAAGTGGCGTTCCTATTTTGGGAATAAACACTGGACGATTAGGTTTTTTAGCTGACACCAATACTGCTGATTTTGAAAGATCAATCGAAAGGATTCAGAAGAAAGATTATTCTTTTCAAAAGCGTTCTTTAATTCAAGTAGAAACAGATGAAAATATTTTTGGCGATCGCAATTTAGCATTAAACGAATTAGCGGTTCATAAAAAGGATACTGCTTCTATGATTACCGTAGAGGCTTATTTAGGAGAAGAATATTTGAACTCTTATTGGGCTGACGGTTTGTTGGTAGGTACGCCGACGGGTTCTACTGCATACAGTTTAAGTTGTGGTGGTCCAATTATTTACCCAAGTTGTGGAGTTCATTTCTTAACCCCAATTGCAGCACATAATTTGAATGTGCGTCCTGTGATTGTTCCAGATCATATTCCAATTACTTTGAAAGCGATAGGAAGAGATAGAAATTTCTTACTGACATTAGATTCACATTCGAAACCTGTGAAAAATGGTACTGAAATTAGATTGGTGAAAGCAGATTTTACAATTAACGTTGTGAAGTTTAGTGAAAACGGTTTCTTTAAGACAATTCGTGAGAAAATGATGTGGGGAATTGATCAGCGGAATGAGTAAAGTAAATGTCTAAATTGGATCCAAAAAATCGAATAAGGTAATTAATGTTACTGTCCTTATTTTCATTTTATAATTAAGTCTGTATTTACAATTAAGTATAAAATTACGCGCCGTTTCAACTATTAATAGATTTTCAACAATAATTATCTAATTTTGTCGTTAAGTTGTTCCGAATGAAATTCATTTTCAAAATAGTACTGATTAGTTTATTGGTTATTTTAACCTCTAGCATTGTTAATGCGCAAATCGAAAATTTTCGATCACGCTCTGAACTGGGCTTTATGGTTGGTGGAAGTTATTATATTGGAGATTTGAACAAGTACGAACATTTCAATAATACAAATTTATCGTTTGGACTTATTTATAGATTTCATGTTAATTCTAGATTAGCATTGCGTGGAACACTTCGCTATGGAACCATTGAGGGCTATGACTCAGAATCAGGAAAAGCAGATCAGATAGCGAGAAATCTTTCATTTGAATCTTCAATTTTTGAAGTCGCTGGAGGATTAGAATTCAATTATGTAAATTATAAATTAGGGAATAAAGAATATTTCTTCACACCTTATATGTTTATTGATATTGGGGTTTTTAAAATGGATCCACAGACAGATTATAAAGGGGAAATGGTGAGTTTGCAAAACATCGGAACAGAAGGTCAAAACAGTGAACTTACAGGTGAAAATGCATATCCTTTAACGCAATTAGTTATTCCATTTGGAATAGGATTTAAAGTTAATTTAGGTAAAAGAGCTGCTGTTTCTTTAGAATATGGAATCCGAAAAACATTTACAGATTATTTGGATGATGTTGGAAAAGGAGATTATTTAAATGCAGCAGAGCTAGCCCAACAAAATGGGAATATTGCCGCTAATTTATCTGATAGATCGTCATCTGAAATTCAAATGACAGGAAGTCGTGGAAATGCGGAGACGAAAGACTGGTATTCTATGTTTGGAATAATGTTTACTTTCTCTTTAGGAAATCCAGATATCTGTTTTTATCGTTAAGAAGATTGGTTCTACCACTATTTTAATGGGAACTCATACAATATGGATTCTAAAATATTTATCAATAATTATTCATTCCTTAAATAACTAGCTCCAGAGGAGCGACATATTAATAGCCAAGTACACTAGTGTACTTGGTTATCAATAAACAAAAAACAAACCCACCGAAATCGGTATAATTGCATGCAATTATACCGATTTCGGTGGGTTTGTATAGAGATGGATTTCATTCATATCTATTAATATGTCGTTCCTCTGGAACTGAAAATATTAAACCCATGTATTGCAGTTATTTGAACTCAAAAATGGAAAGGTTAATGGTTTAACCATTAAAATCAGGGTAGAACCAGAAAATTTATTGTTAAGTGGTTTATAAATAGTTGAAAATACGCTCCTGAAAAGCCATCTGGATTAGTGCATCTCGTTATGTCTTCTAAAAACGTTTATCAGACAATAGAAGTTAGATGTTAGACTCAAGACAAAGATTAAAAAGTCTTGTGTCTAACATCTAACGTCCACTATTTTTATTACTATAGAATTTTATTCTCATCTAATCCTATGGTACTTGTCCTTGCTGTTTGATATCTTCTATTTCTCTAGGCCGGCGAGCCGCAAAAAAGAGAATAATAAAAGACATAAATGGAGCTTTGAATCTGATGAGAACATTAAATAATCCAGAAGTAAATCCAGCGAAAAACCCAAGTATTAAAGAGAATAGAATTGCGAAGATCAAGAATTCTTGTGTTCGAATAAACTTGAAGTGTTTCTTAATTCCACCCGATCTAAATATGAAACCGTAAGTTAAAGCCATTAAAAATATTCCTTCAAAAGCACTGAGAAGTAAAAAGGCACTACTGGCTTCCCAAAGGAATGGGCGATAAAAAGCGGTCAATACTGAAATCGGAACAGCGCTTAGAATCCCAATAGGTGTATAATCGGTAATTCCTAAATCATATTTTGGACCAGTGTAAAGCGCATTTTGGGCAAAATCTTGTTGCACAACAGCTAGTTCTTCAAGATAGGCACTTTCTGCAATTTGATCGGACATAGACTGCAAATAAACTAGCGTTAACCCTATTGATAGCGCAGTAAAAACAATACGAAAAGTCCATATTACTAAAGGATTGTTTTGCATGTTTTTTAACATACGCACCAATAATACAGCGGCTAGCGGAACACCGATTGCAACTAACATGAAATCACGCATTTTGAAGAGGAAAAATATAGAAATGAAGAGGAGTAAAAAGTATTTAAAATTAAACTTTTTCTTTTTTTGTAATAAAGAAAATGCGATGTAAACTATTGTTTGGAATGCTGCTAAAACGAAGGTGTCCTTTGATATGCCTGAACACCAGAAAGCTACTGTTGGAATAAATAAGGTTGCGCCAGCCAATAACCAATGTTTGCAAAAAGTAAAATCTTTCACCAATTCATAAAGCTTCCAAGAGGTTATTCCAACTATTGCAGCACTGATTAATGTCATTGCCAAATAACTATTGAAAGTCACAAAAGTGAATAATGAAATAATCTTACTCACAAAGAAGCTTTCGGGTTCTTTATATATCCAGGAGGGAGGGTATCCAGTTCGTTCATTGAAATAATTACGAACAGTGTCATGAGAAGGAACCTGAATCATTTCCATGAAATAGGACTGTGGATTGTCCCAGAATAAATGATTTAATTTAACAGCACCTGCCCAATATGCAGTGGTGTCACCTCCTTCCAAAACTAGCGTATAGGTAATTGCAAATATAGCTGCGAAGCCTAATTTGAAAAGCATAGCTGGATAGAAAATTTTATAATGTGGTTGATCTTGATTTAACAAGCGCAGTACCCAGAAGAAAATCATCAGAAGTATTAGCCAACAAGAGCCAACCATAATATCGAAAAAACTAATCAACTCAATTTCCAATGCCAGAATCTATTAACGATTACTTAAATAAAACGTTCGTCAGTTTCCATTATTTTTCCACAATTATCGCAAGTTCTATTTTCTACTGAACTATAGAATTCTTTAAATCGTGGCAGAAAATCTTTTTCAATGTTTTCTAATTTGAACTTATACGTTTTTAATGGGTGATTGCAAGATTCACAGAACCACATTAAACCATCAACAAGATTTGTTCCTTTTCGAACTCTTTCAATTACTAATCCCACCGTGTTTTCACCACGAATCGGTGAATGTGGTGTGCGTGCAGGAAGTAAAAATAATTCGCCTTCACGAATTTGAACACCTTTAGCTTTCCCTTTTTCTTGAATTCTTACGGTTATATCCCCTTCAATTTGAAGGAATAATTCTTCTGATTCATTATAATGATAATCTTTTCTTGAGTTGGGTCCACCAACAATCATAACGATAAAATCTCCCGCTTCAACATAAAGATTTTTATTCCCGACTGGCGGTTTTAGTAATCCTCTATTGTCTTCAATCCACTTGAATAAGTTAAACGGCGCTTTCATAATTTATAATTTTGATTAAATATAGTTATTCCATACGGGAACATCTACGGATTAAATAAAAAAAACAGAAGTAAATATACATTTACCTCTGTTTTTAAGTGCCTTAATATAAAAAAATATTTTAGCTATTAATCATTTGACCTATCTTTTGTTGTAGTTCTTGGTCTTGTTGAACAGCGGCATAAACTTCTTGATAACGTTGAATAGTTAAACCTTCGTTTTGTATCTTCTCTGTGATTAACGCTTGGAATTCAGTTTGTATTTCTTGAATTTTTACGCTGATACTAGCAATCTGCTCTTCTTCTTTTCCACTTGTTTGAATGTCTTTATTTGGATCATTTTCAGCTTTAGAAATTTCATTGAATCGCTCCAATTCCATTCCTTCAGTTTGGATGATCTCGACTGCCTCTTCTTGCATTTTTTGACTTTCAGCTTGCACCTCAAGGTATATGTTTGCAAATTTTTCTAGTTCTTTATCAGATACACTTGGTGCTATTTCCTGAACTGGTGCCGGCAACATTTGCTCTTGTCCAATTGCAGTTGTTGCGCCAATTGTTAATGCGGTAGCTAATAGAATTGTTGTGATTTTCATATTGTATTAATTTGATTAAGTTCCAAAACTATTGCTTATTAAACAGAATGTAAAGTGAGAGATGCTAAGGTCTGTTAATTTGTTAATTTGTGAAATCGTAAAATCGTTAATTTGTGAAGTTGTGAAACCCTTTAATTGTTGCCTTCGACACTATAGTCATCGGATTGCTCTTCAATCTTTGAATTCTTGAATCCTTGAATCTTTCAAACTTTATTTAATTATTTTTCAAAATGAAACAACCTCTTGATCTTGGGCTTCGTCAATAGGATAGTTTGTTTGGGTTTTTATTGAAGGGGTTCAATTTTAACAGGCAAACTTTCTCTTGCAGAGTTGACTCAGAAAGGACTTAGATCCCGTGTTTATCACGAAAGATCCAGTTTTTTTTGAGTCTTTTTTCTTTTGGCTCCTTCTGGACTAAATAAAATGTATTTTTGTAGACAAATCAATAGGTAAGAAAATGAAAAATTCACTACTCATTATTTCTGCAGTTTTACTTGCAAATATCTCTATATCGCAACAACAATTACAAAATCCTGGATTCGAAAACTGGGACGATGTAGGAACTGCTACAGCAGAACCAAGCAATTGGAGTTCATTAAAAACAGCTGATGCATTGGCCTCTTTCGCGCCTAATGTGTTAACCGAAATCTCTGGAAGAACTGGGGATTATGCCATAGAATTGGAGGTTAAAAGCCAAGCAGGAATTCAGGCCAATGGAATTATCACCAACGGAAGAGTGCATGCAGATTTTACTCCAAGTAATGGTTATGTATTCACAGACGCAGGAAATCAAAAATGGAACACCGCATTTTCTAGCCGACCAGATAGTTTAGTGGGTTGGTATAAGTATGCGCCAGTAGCTGGAGATTCCGGAAAGATAGAAATCATTTTACACAGCGGTACAAGTGCAAGACTTCCAAGAAACGCAACTACAATAGCTAATGAAGTAGGAAGTGTGCGCTATAATTTTACAACCCCGCAAACCCAATGGACGCGTTTCTCACAACCATTCAAGTACTTAAGTACTAATATTTCTCAATATATCTTGACTACAATTGCCGCTGGAGATAGCACAATTTCTAAAGCCGGAACAAAATTAGCAATCGACGATTTGGAGTTGATTTATAATCCACTAGGAATTGATGCTTATTCAAAACAAGATATTGCTGTAAATGGATCAAAAGGATTTTTATATTTTGATGTAGAAAACCAGAGTAAAGTAACCTATCAAGTTGCAGATGTAACTGGAAAAGTGATTCAATCTGGAAATGCGCATGCGAAAACTCCTTTCTATCATGATTCAGGAATTTATTTTATTCTTATCCAAACTGAGAATGAGATCTTCACCAAAAAACTTTACATTCAACAATAATTGATTATCAATAGATCAGTTTTCTATGAGGTTTTTACTATTCATATTTTGTTGTCTTACTTTTCTAAGCTATAGCCAAGAAGGAACCGTTATTGGTCAGGTTGTGGATGAAAAAGGCAAACCTTTGATTGGTGCTTCAGTTATTTATCGAGGTGATATTACACTTGGTGCTTCAACCGATTTAGAAGGGAACTACAAGTTAAAACTTCCTGAAGGTAGAAATAAAATAATCTGTCGCTTTACAGATAAGATAACCGATACATTTACTTTGGATGTAGTGGCCAATCAATTTGTCGAACACAATATCACTTTAAAAAATTACGGAAGTTTTACAGAACTTGATGAAGTAGAAATTCGTGTGGGGAAATTTGATAAACGTCCCGAAGACATTACTGTTTCTTTAGAAATCATAGGGCCAGAAATTATAGAAAGTAAAAACACAAGAAGTGTTGAAACAATTTTGGATCAAACGCCGGGATTGAACATCATGGATGGTGAGCCACAAATAAGAGGAGGAAGTGGATTTACTTTTGGAGTGGGAAGTAAAGTTGCTGTTATCGTTGATGATATGCCTTTGCTTTCAGGTGATGCTGGACGTCCAGAATGGGGATTTATTCCTGTTGAAAATATCAAACAAATTGAAGTTGTAAAAGGTGCTGGATCTGTTCTTTCTGGAAGTTCTGCGCTTTCTGGCGCAATTCATATTCGAACGAAATATCCTTCCAATGATCCTTTGACAAAAGTTAATATTTACACTGGATTTTACAGTTATCCGAGTGATTCAAGTCAAATTTGGCAAGACAATCGACCCTCTTTAATTTCGGGAGCTAATTTTCTACATTCCAGAAAAATGGGGAATTGGGATATTACTTTTGGTGGGAATTTGAATTATGACGAAGGTTATATCGGAGCTCCGAGATTGGATCCATACATTGCACAATCATTTCCCGATACGGTTTCAAATTTCACCAACGAACAAATGATTTCTAAACGTGCGAGAATCAATTTTAATATTCGTCGCCGTTCGAAAAAATTAAAAGGATTATCTTATGGTTTAAATGGAAATGGAATGTTGAGTGAATCTCCAATGATTTATTCTTGGCTTAATGATACTTCAGGATTGTACCAAGGTTATCCCGGTGCAACATTTTTACAGAAACAAACCATTTTCAATATAGATCCTTATTTAGATTTGAATTTAGATTCAGGCTCAAAGCACCGATTAAGAGCAAGGTTTTTATATACAGATAATGACATTACCGCTGGACAAAGTAATCAATCAGAATTATATTATTTCGATTATCAATTTCAACGTTCTTATGCAAAGTTAGCTGGAATTGAATTTATTGGTGGACTTTCTTCGACTTACACAGATTCCTATGCAGAAATGTATGCTGGGTCAGGATCGCCTGAAAACACATTGCTAAATGTTTCTGGATATGCACAATTGGAGAAGAAAATGTGGGAAATAGTAAATATTTCGGTTGGAGGAAGATTAGAATATTTCGAATTAAATAGAAATGAAACAGCAATCAAACCTGTTTTTAGAGCGGGAGGAAATATAAAGCTGCATCAAGAAACCTATTTGCGAATGTCTTATGGACAAGGCTATAGATTTCCAACAATTACAGAACGCTTTATCCAAACTGGAGTAGGTAATTTTGGGGTTTTCGCTAATCCAAATTTAAAACCTGAAACATCAACAAACAGTGAGGTTGGAATAAAACAGGGCGTTAAAATTGGAAAAATTTACGGTTATATTGATATCGCAGGTTTTTGGCAAGAATATGATAATACAATAGAATACTTATTTGGGTTTTGGGATCTATCTAGTCCATTTGGTGCAGGATTTAAGTTTTTAAATACAGGAAAATCAAGAGTAATCGGAATTGATGCTTCATTCTCCGGAAAAGCGAAGTTGAATAAAAAAAATGAGATCACTTTTATGTTCGGGTATAACTATGTGCTTCCAACCACATTGAATCCTGATGCTGTTTATGCTGTTGATGAACACCCAGTTCAGCCGAAAGAATATACATACAACAATACTTCATTAGATTCGAGTCGACAAATTCTAAAATACAGATTTCTTCACAATGTAAAAGCGGATGTTTTCTGGGATTATAATGAGAAAATCTCCATTGGTGGCTCATTAAAGTATTTCAGTAAAATGGAGAATATGGATGGTGTGATTGCCGAATTTGAAGAGATTACTCAAATGGTGGAAACGATCCAAAATATTCGCTACATGGATTACTTTAAAGCCAATAACAATGGAACTTGGATTATCGATGCACGTGTAAGTTATGCCTTCAATAAAAAGCACAAGTTGGCTTTGATTTGCAGTAATTTATTGAACAATAGTTATTCATTACGTCCATTGAAAATTGAATCGCCGCGTACTTTGATGTTGCAGTACACTTTGAAATTGTAAAGCAATCGAACCATTCATCTAAACGCTTGTTTTAATTATTAGTTTTGCAAAATTATTTCACTTTAATATCAGCATAAGGTTTTATGGATTCGTTGACACAGATTGTATTGGGCGCCGCAGTTGGAGAAGCTGTTTTAGGAAAAAAAGTTGGCAATAGAGCTATGTTTTATGGTGCAATAGCAGGAACAATTCCAGATTTAGATATCATCTCGTCTTTTTTTGTAGATACTGTAAGAGCATTGGAAATTCACCGTGGCTTCACGCACTCCATACTTTTCTCCATAGTTTTTGCCCCGATATTTGGATTTCTGGTCTCCAAAATAGATTCTTATAAATCCGTAAAAGGTTGGTCAATGTTATTCTTTTGGGCGCTTTTTACACATCCAATTCTTGATGCACACACTACTTGGGGAACGCAACTTTTTTGGCCGTTTGATATTCGATTGGCTTTCAAAACCATTTTTGTAATTGATCCATTGTACACTTTACCATTTTTGTTTTTTCTCATCTTGGCAATGTTCCAGAAAAAGGATTCGCCGAAACGCCAAAGATATAATCGAACGGGATTAATAATTAGTTCAAGCTATTTAGCTTTAACTTTTCTCCTCAAAGGATTATCGTTTTTTCAATTTACAGATGCACTGGAAAACCAAAATATAACTTATCAAGAAATTGATACTAAACCAGCTCCTTTAAATACTATTCTTTGGACAGCCAATATTAAAAGAGAAGAAGATTTCTTAATTGGAAATTATTCTTTCTTCGATAAAAGCGCAATTCAATTCTCCAGCTACCCGAAAAACCACCAGTTAATAGGCCATTTAATGGACAATGAGAAAATGCAAAGAATGATTCATATTTCGAAAGGTTGGTTCACCATTCTGGAACAAAACGGAGATTTATTCTACAACGATTTACGATTCGGATTACTCAGCACAGAAGAAGACGCAACAAATTTTGTATTCCAATATAAAATCATTGAAAATAAAGATGGAACAATCAATTTTGAAGAAACCAAAAAAGATGTTTCTGATGGAAAAAAATTGATGGGAGAGCTTTGGGAAAGAATTAAAGGAAGGTGAAAATAATGGTTAATTATTAATGTTTAATTGTTAACGCGTTCATTCGTGAAAAGGGTTTGAGGTAATTATGAATTATGAGTGATGAATGATGAATTCTGACAAAACCTATGGGATTAAACCCTCCGAACAACCAAACCAACCAACCAAAAAAAATCTGCGAGATCTGCGAAAATCTGCGGGAAAAAATTCTCACCACAGGTGAAATTATTTTCAAATACTCCACCGCACCACCAAACTCAAACTAGTATAATACTGTCCTTGATCCAAAATCTTCTGGTGCCAATCACCCAACCAAAAAGATCTGCGAAAATCTGCGGGAAAAAATTCTCACCACAGGTGAAATTATTTTCAAATACTCCACCGCACCACCAAGCTCAAACTCGTATAATACTGTCCTTGATCCAAAATCTTCTGGTGCCAATTACCCAAGACAAAAAGATTCGGCGGATAAACTTGATTTGCCAAATGATCTCGAACTGGAATTAATGAATTCTGAAAACGCAATTCTAATTGCCAATTTTCTTTGATTTCATAATTAACTCCCAATTGTCCACCAAAATCAAATGACTTAAAATTTCTCACAGGATCAACAGCTCCAAAACTATTCCTTTCTTTCTGATTGACTTTTACGCCGAGATATAATCCTGCACTGAATTGTAATTTATTAAGATGATAATTCACCATAACTGGAGCTTCGATGTAATTCACTCTTAATCTATAGGCACTATAAACTGTTTGCGATTGAAAATTCCGAGCACCTTTTTGATTGAATTGTAAACCAAAAGATGCAGACCAGCTTTCATTGAATTTATAATTTACATCCGCACCAGCAATTGCTCCAAATTGGGAAAATCCATAAATTCCATCACCACTAATTTGACTAGAAGTTAGGCCGCCAATTATGCCCAATCTAAAATTTTGACTGAAACAGTTTGTTGTATATAGTAGAAGACTTAAAATGAGAAGAGATAAAGCTTTCTTAAACATAGAGGCAAGATAAGAAAAAAGGGGAGAATGACGCAGAGATTCGCAAAGGGGCAGAGGTTCGCAGAGAGGAAAAAGAGAAGAATTACGCAGAGACTCGCAGAGAAGCAGAGGTTCGCAGAGAGCTTCTAAAACTGATGAGAATTTTGTCTTTAGCCTGTCGAAGTAAGTACAATGCAGTATTTGAAGTTTTCTTACAGAAAAAAAAAACTAAACCTTTTGATCTTTCCCGACGCCAACTCCCATCAAAAGTTTGAGAATTGCAACGACAATTAATAAAGCCAAAGCATAATTCCATACATGCGTCAAGTCATAAATAACACCAACGATAAATGGTCCAGAGGCAGCAATAAAATATCCAATGGATTGCACAATTCCAGAAAGTTCCGCAGCTGTTTCAGCATCATCGGATCGCAAAACGATAAGTAGCAAAGCCAACCCGAATGTTCCGCCCAAAACCATTCCGATTAATCCAACCCAAAGTTCAACCATTCCTAATCCTGGAATCATTAATCCGATTAAAGCAATGACTTCAACAATGATTAAGGAAACAATAACTAAGCGTTGATCTTTTCTTGAACCCGCCCAAATTGGAATTAGAATAGCTCCAATAATCCCCGTTGCTTGAGACAATGAAAGCATCCAGCCAGCATAAGAAGCATCAAATCCACGGTCGATAAGAATTGCAGGCAACCAAGCGAGAATCACGTAAAATGCTAAAGATTGAAGTCCCATGTATAAGGCCAGTTTCCAAACCAATAAGGAACCACTTAATTTCTTCATGGCTTCCTTGAAACTTCTACGTGGCGGAGTTCTGTTAATGCGTTTTATATTCGGTATCCAAATGATTAAAGCAATAAAAGCCAAAACAGCCCAAACTCCTAAAGAACCTCTCCAGCCTAAATTCATTTCTACAGCTAAAGGAACACTTAATCCAGCGGCAAAAGCTGCACCTAAGGACATTATTCCAGAATATAAACTCGTTACAATTCCAGCTTTATGAGGAAAGTTTCTTTTGATTAAGGCAGGAATAAGCACATTCCCAAAAGCGATGGCAATTCCCAATAAAATTGTTCCTAAATACAATGGAAATATTCCACCTAGCGAACGAATTATAATTCCAGAAGTCAATAAAATTAGAGCTCCAGTTAATGTATTGCCAATTCCAAAACGTTTAGTAAATAAAGATGTCATTGTAGAAACAACCCCAAAAGCAATCAATGGAAGAGTGGTCAATAGTCCAAGCAAAGTTTCAGAAAGCCCAATATCTTGTCGGATAAAATCAATCAAAGGTCCGATACTCGAAAGTGCAGGTCTTAAATTTATGGCTACAAATAAGATTCCTACGAGTAATAAGGTACGTGAAGTTTTATTTAATCCGTTGTCGTCGAGTTTTTCCATATTTACAAAAGACATCAAAAGTAAGTTTTTGTTTCGAGTGAGTGGACTTTTGCCTTTAAAATAACGTTTATTTATTGGGTCCCTGTAAAGTATTGTTCCTTTTAAAAGCTATCATATATTAACTTCTAAACACAAGCAAAGCTCCAATTCATTATTGTTTTCTGTTTTTTTAGCATTTCCTCAACTATTTTCAATAAACTCAATCACATCCTTCTATTGGTCACAAAATCAACACCTTAAAAACCTAGCATTAAAAGAACCTCCATCGTTTATATGAAAAAAAACGAAGAAAAAAAACCTTAAAATATTGATTCTCTTCAGAATGTCGTACCTTTGCACTCAAATTTTAAATAAAAGTATGACCTTTAACGATTTAGGGCTGAGAAGCCAAGTGGTCAAAGCTGTTACAGACATGGGGTTTGAACAGCCAACGCCAATTCAGTTAGAAGCTATCCCACACTTGCTCAAGTCTAAGAGTGATTTTGTAGGATTAGCACAAACTGGGACAGGGAAAACTGCAGCTTTTGGATTACCATTAGTGAACAGAATTACGGAAAGCCAAAGATATCCGAAAGGCTTAATTATTTGTCCAACACGGGAGTTATGTTTGCAGATTGCAAAAGACATAGAAAACTATTCTAAGTACGAAAGAAATGCAACTGTTGAAGCCGTTTACGGTGGATCAGACATTCAACGACAAATCAAAAACATCAGAAATGGGGTTGCTATTATTGTAGCTACACCAGGTCGTTTGGTGGATTTGATTAAACGTAAAGCGATACAGCTTAACGAAGTTGAAGTAGTAGTACTTGATGAGGCAGATGAAATGTTAAATATGGGATTCAAAGAAGATTTGGATTACATATTGAGCGCTACGCCAAACGAAAAAAGTACGTGGTTGTTTTCAGCTACAATGCCAGCAGAAGTTGCTCGTATTGGGAAAACATATATGACTGACCCTTTAGAGGTGAGCATAGGTAACAAAAATGAAGGTAACGCCAACATTGACCACATTTACTTTTCAGTAAAAGAAAGAGATCGTTACGCTGCATTAAAGCGTTTGATCGATTTTAATCCGAAAATATTTGGACTTGTTTTTTGCCGTACACGTAGAGAGACTCAGCAAGTTGCTGAAAAACTAGCTAAAGAAGGGTACAGTGCAGAAGCAATTCACGGAGATTTATCTCAAGCACAACGTGACCGAGTAATGAACTTATTCAGAAGCAGAAGTATTCAATTACTTGTGGCTACTGATGTTGCTGCTCGTGGAATTGATGTAAATGATATTACTCACGTAATTAACTATAATCTACCAGATGAGGTAGAGAACTATACGCACCGTAGTGGTCGTACAGCACGTGCTGGAAATACAGGAGAATCTCTTGTTTTAATCAACACACGTGAAAAATACAAGATTAATCAAATCGAAAAGATTATTAATCAAAAGTTTGCTTATGCTGAGATCCCAGGACCTGAAGCAATTTGTGCGATTCAATTAGAATCGATGATTAACAAAGTAAAAGCAACAAAAGTAAACGAAGAAGAGATTGCTCCTTTTATTCCACATATCCTTGCGGATTTGGAAGATTTATCGAAAGAAGAAGTAATTAAAAAATTCGTTTCAGCTGAATTCAACAGATTCTTAGATTACTACAAGAAAGCTGGAGATCTTAACGCTAAAGCTTCTGATAGAGGTGGAGACGATAGAGATTCTGGTAGAGGTAGAGACAGAGATGACAGAGGTTCATCAAGAGGAAGAAGAAGTGAAACAGATGAGAACAAACAACGTTTCTTTGTTTCATTAGGAGATAAGGATGGTTTGAATCCTGGTGGATTATTACGTATTATATGTGATGCTACTGGATTGAAATCAGATACGATTGGTAGAATTGATATTATGCCAGCATTCTCATTCTTTGATGCTGATAAATCTGATGCTGATAAAATTCTTGCTCAAGTTCAAGGTGCAGATTTCGAAGGAAAAAGCATGAACATTGAAAAAACGCAAGAAAAATCTTCAGGTGGAGGTGGTAGAAGTCGTGGTGGAGGAAGCCGTGGTGGAAGTCGTTCTGGTGGAGACAGAAGAAGCGGAGGTAGATCTGGAGGAGGTAGCAGAAGTGGTGGCTCAAGCAGTTCAAGCAGAAGCGGTGGTGGTTCAAGCAGCCGCAGAAGATAATAAAATTAGACTAAAACCCAGATAAACGAAAAATGGAAATTAGAAATATAGCGATTATAGCACACGTTGACCACGGAAAAACTACATTGGTTGACCGTATAATTGAAGCAGGAGAATCCTTTGACGAAAGAATTCGTGAACATTCTGGTGAATTAATGATGGATAGTAACGACCAGGAACGAGAAAGAGGTATTACTATCGTATCAAAGAACGTTTCTGTAATGTATAAGGGAACGAAAATCAACATTATTGATACTCCTGGTCACGCCGATTTCGGTGGTGAAGTTGAACGTGTATTGAACATGGCTGACGGTGTTTGTTTGTTAGTGGATGCTTTCGAGGGTCCAATGCCACAAACACGTTTCGTTTTGCAAAAAGCACTTCAATTAGGATTGAAGCCTTTAGTAGTTATTAATAAAGTCGACAAAGAAAACTGTACACCTGATATCGTACATGAAAAAGTTTTCGACTTGATGTTCGAGCTTGAAGCGACAGAAGATCAATTAGATTTTGAAGCAGTTTATGGTTCTGCAAAGAACAGCTGGATGTCGAAAGACTGGAAAGATCAAACTGATTCTATCGAGCCACTTTTAGCAACAATCTTAGAATATTTCCCTCCAGTGAAAATTGAAGAAGGAAATACTCAGATGTTGATTACTTCTTTAGATTATTCTTCTTTCGTTGGACGTATCGCAATCGGTCGTTTACAAAGAGGAACTATGAAGCCAGGAATGCCTATTATTCTTGCAAAACGTGATGGAACGCATGAGAAACACCGTGTAAAAGACGTGTTTGTTTATGTTGGAACAGAGCGTATAAAAGTAGATAGCGTTCAACCAGGTGATATTTGTGCAGTAACGGGTATTGAAGGATTTGAAATTGGAGATTCAATTTGTGATCCAGAGAATCCTGAACCATTGGATACTATCACAATTGATGAGCCAACAATGAGCATGATGTTCTCAATTAATGATTCACCATTCTTCGGTCAAGAAGGGAAGCTTGTTACTTCTCGTCACATTGAGGAACGTTTGAATAAAGAGTTAGAGAAAAATCTAGCGTTGCGTATTGAACCAACTGAGAAAGCTGATAAATGGATGGTCTTCGGAAGGGGAGTTATGCACTTGGCTGTATTAATTGAAACAATGCGTCGTGAAGGTTACGAAGTTCAAGTTGGTCAACCACAGGTTATTATCAAGGAAATTGATGGTAAGAAATGTGAGCCAATTGAAGAGTTGACTATCGATTTACCAGAACAACATTCTGGAACAGCGGTTGAAGCAGTAACAAAACGAAGAGGTGAAATGACCAATATGGTAGCCAAAGGTGACCGTATGATTGTTGACTTTATCGTTCCTTCTAGAGGAATTATCGGTTTACGTAACTACTTGTTGACACAAACAGCAGGAGAAGCGATCATGAATCACAGATTTATTGAATTCCAACCTTACAAAGGAGATATTCCTGGTCGTTTAAATGGATCTTTGATTTCAATGGAATTAGGAACTTCAATTCCTTTCTCATTGAATAACTTGCAGGACAGAGGTGTTTTCTTTATTGCTCCAGGTGAAAAGATCTATGAAGGTCAAGTAATTGGAGAAAATAACCGTGCGAGTGATCTTGTTGTTAACGTTACTAAAACGAAACAATTAACGAACATGCGTAAATCAGGAACTGATGCTAAGGTGAAAATCGCTCCACCAAGAGTATTCAGTTTGGAGGAATGTTTAGAATACATTCAAGCTGATGAATATGTTGAGGTGACACCAACGAATTTAAGAATTCGTAAGATATTCTTAACTGAAGGTCAGCGTAAACGTGGAGGAAAATAAGCAAATAGCTTAAGATTATATTTTCAAAAAGGCGATTATCGAAAGGTAATCGCCTTTTTTTTATGCTGATAGACAACGCTTTGAGTTTTGATTTCGTTTACGGTAATAATTGTAAAAACCAGTAATAATGAATCTTAGGAAAAAGTTAATCTTAAAAATATGCTTTTCTGCTGCAGTATTATTTTTGTTTATTTCATGCGAATGCAGTAGATCTGCAAATGGGAAAGTACTTGATGAAGAAACACTGCTTCCTATCGATAGTGTTCTAGTGAAAGCTTTAACAGTTTTGTATGGTGAAGTTTTATCAGACAGTACAGGGAATTATTTTTTAGGATCAGAAATGACCGGAGCTGTTGGTGGTTGTCCAGATTTGGAAGTTTCTTATTCTAAAAAAGGTTATCAATCCAGAATAGTAGTAAATCCTGATAAAAGTGTTATTTATTTGAAAAAGGAATAGGGATTTTATCTACTGGTTATAGATTGATTGTTTTACTCTGACTTTTTCACGTCTAATCCCCATTACAATTTCATCCTTTGATCAATAAAAATTTATGCTGATTAGAGGATCTTGTTGGTAATTGAAGTCTAATCATGATTTATAGAAAAATTCAGATTTTAAAAATTAGTCTACATCAGCTAAGTTTTGAATAATACAAATTTTCAAGAGGTTTTAACCTAAAGCGTTAAGCTTCGGGATTATTGGTGTCGCATAAAGAAAATAGAAAATCAAACGGAATTGAACTGTCGACAAATTGTCCACTGTTTAAAATGAGGGCTGCTGATGGAAAGTAAAGGGGATCGGAAATAGCTGATACTGAAAAATTATTTACCTGAGAGAAAGACAAGAAACATCCCAAATAAGAAAGAATAGTAGAAAGGAATAAAATGAATTCTAAGTTCATAGTATTTGAAATATAGTTAATTAGGCCTAATTCCAAAAAGTGAGAAAGGATATAAACGTTTAGAATACGGATTAGATAAAGTGTTTAAATAGCTATAGGACTCTCCATCGCTACTTTTAACATTTGTTTTGTATTTATTAATTTTTATATTTGAGTTCACTATTTTTTAAAACAAGCTTATGAAAAAATCATTACTTAATGGTGTGCTGATCTTTGCAGCTGCCTTTTGGAGTCTGAATGTCAATTCACAATACTGTAACTATTCATCAACTAGCAATCAGGAATATATTAACTCCTTTGAAACTACAGGTGGAATACCAAATATTCTGAATCTCAATACAGGAATAGGCGCAACATCTATTGGATACTCTGATTTTACAGCTATGTCAGTTGGTGGGTTTGAAGGTCAAACAATAAACTTTACAATTGCAATGAATTCTTCCAATGGCCAATATGGTTATTCGATTTATATTGATTGGAATAATGATTTTACATTTGGTACTGCCGAAAAAGTTTACGGTACAACCGCACAAGGTGTTTCTCCTTTCTCGAATTCATTTTCTGTGCCTTCAGGACAGGCAGTTGGTCAATACAGAATGAGAGTAATTGGAGATTGGATTGATCCTTCACCAGGCCCTTGTGGTTCCACCTATTCTGAAGCAGAAGATTACACCTTTGATGTTACAGCTTCACCAAATTGTCTTCCTCCAACGGCTTTGGTGGTGAGTAATGGAACGCCAACAACGATTGATTTTGGATGGACTGAAATGAATTCAGCTAACGCTTGGGAGGTAGAGTATGGAGCTTACGGTTATCCTCAAGGCTCGGGTACAAGTGTATCAGTAACGACTTCCAATTCATACACAATGAATATTACTGCTGGAGTAGAATATGATTTCTATGTTCGTTCTATTTGTTCTGCTGGAAGTTCAAGTAATTGGGCTGGTCCTTATGAATTTAGATATTGTGATGTTTCTACAACTTACCAAGGAGATCACCTAACGGACGTAAATTCAATGGGTGCGCTTGTAGATTTAAGCTATTCTACGACTACTTATCCAGCAGGAGGTTATGTTGATGAAACGGCTCAGCTTTTCACTTCTTATGAAGGACAAACTTTTGATATTACCACTGAATATATGGGCGGCGGAAACGGTGTTAATATTTGGGTGGATTGGAATTTGAATAATGTATTTGAAGCTTCTGAAGTTGTTGCAACGCTAGCGGATGCTAATCCTTCAAAAACTTTGAGTGTCACAATTCCTATTGGAACGGCGCTTGGCGAATATAGAATGAGAATTCGCAGTGAAAATGGTGCAACTGCAAATCCTTCACCATGTGGAAGTGTTTTGTTTGGCTCTGCAATTGATTTTAATTTAACTATTGATCTCGATCCAGGTTTCGTTTGTGCAATTCCAACTGATGTAATAGCTGCTAACATTACAGGAACGACTTTAGATTTAAGCTGGACTGAAAATGGAGCTGCAACACTTTGGAATATTGAATATGGACTAAATGGTTTTACGCCAGGAACAGGAACTGTTATTAATGGAGCGAATTCAAACCCGTATTCAATTAGTGGTTTAACGCCGGAAACACAATATCAATTTTATGTTCAAGCAGATTGTCAAGCAGGAGGAACAAGCGATTGGTCTTATCCTTTAGGTTTTGTACTTACGGGAGAAGATGTGTCACTAGAGAGTGAGTTTTTGATGGATGTTTCAGTATTTCCAAATCCTGCTTCTAGTATTATAACCGTAGTAAATCCATCAAATAGTTCAGCGTTAAAAATTGAAATTTCAGATATGAATGGTCGAATAGTTTTAGTAGAAAATAAAGCATTGAATAATGCAAAAGAAGCTACTTTAGTGATTGATCAACTTGAAAAAGGAATCTACACTTTAAGAGTGCATAATAATGAAGGCCAGAAAAATTTCAAGATTGTGAAGAAGTAATTACGAATTATCAATTTAGAATTACGAATTAAAAGTGATTTACATTTTATTAAAAGCGTTTTCTCTTTGGGTAGGCGCTTTTTGCTTTTTGGAATAAAGTTCACGTTCAAAAATTATCAATTATCAATTATCACTTATCAATTGTCAATTGAAAATTAAAATCTTATTTTTGCAAAAACATATTTGACATGCAGATTTTAGATGGTAAAGAGACTTCAAAAGCAATTCGTCAGGAATTAGCAGAAGCAGTTGAGGCAAGAAAAGCGAAAGGTCAAAAGACACCACATTTAGCAGCCGTATTAGTTGGAAATGATGGCGGATCGCTAACTTATGTAGGCGCGAAAGTAAGGGCTTGTAAAGAAATTGGCTTTGAAAGTTCGCTGTTTCACCTTGAAGATACCATTACAGAAGAAGCACTTTTGGCAAAGGTTTACGAATTGAACAACAACGATGAAATTGATGGTTTTATCGTTCAGTTGCCACTTCCAAAACACATCGACGAAAAGAAAATCACTTTAGCAATAGATCCTAAAAAAGACGTAGATGGTTTTCATCCAACGAATTTAGGAAATATGGTTTTAAATCTGCCTGGATTTTTACCAGCAACTCCTGCGGGAATGTTAGAGCTTTTCAAAAGATATGAAATAGAAACTTCAGGAAAACATTGTGTTGTTATCGGTCGTTCTCATATCGTTGGTTCTCCAATGAGTATTTTGATGGGGAGAAGCGCATATCCTGGGAATTCAACTGTTACGTTAACACATTCTAGAACAACAAACTTAAAAGAATTAACGCTTCAAGCAGACATTATTATCACGGCAATTGGAAAACCGAATTTCCTTACCGCAGATATGGTAAAAGAAGGAGTGGTGGTTATGGACGTTGGAATTACGCGTTTAGAAGATGCATCAAGGAAAAATGGTTATAGAATTGTAGGAGATGTAGATTTCGAAAGTGTTTCTGAAAAAGCTTCGTATATCACGCCGGTGCCTGGTGGAGTTGGTCCAATGACGATTGTTTCTTTGATGATGAATACTTTAAAGGCAATAGAAATAAAACAAAAATAATTTATAGTATTGAGTGTGAGTAAGGAGAACTGAGGTGACGTCGATTAACTATGTAGTTTTTACTCTAAAAAAAGCGATTCCAGAATAGCTAATTTTTTTGTTAAACTAAGGCGTCATTTTAAATTGTAAATGCATCCTCGTTTTCACTCTCTTTCTCACTCTGTAAATTTTGGTTTACATTATTTTGCTTTGAAAAAATGATTCTTAAAAGGCGATACTAAATATGGATAATAACTACTCTGTTTGTGAGGAATGTCAAGGACTCGGGAAAAAAAGTCAGAGACTTCGCAAAAAAGTACGTCTTCAATATCAAAGAGAATTAGATCTTTTTGAAAAATCGGATGGAAAAGGTGCAGTTCCAGTTCGTCCAAAAAATCATTTAATTTCTTGTTTAAATTGTTTAGGATCAGGATTAGTTCCATCTAAAAAATCCGTTATTCCTGACAAAGAAAATCTTCCTCATGTTGCAATTGTTGGTGGAGGAATAGGCGGAATAGCTTTGGCGGTAGCTTGTTTGCACCGTGGAATTCCTTTCACTATTTATGAACGTGATACAGGTTTTGAAGAAAGATCACAAGGTTATGGACTCACTTTACAACAAGCCAGCAGAGCAATTGAGGGTTTTGGTATTTTCTCATTGGATGAAGCTGTGATTTCAACCAGACATGTTGTTCACACTACTGATGGGAAAATCATTGGTGAATGGGGGATGAGAAAATGGATGGAGGAAAATGAGAAAACTTCTCCAAAACGAACTAATATGCATATCGCTCGACAGTCCTTGCGATTGGCTTTGCTGCAACAACTGGGTGGACATGACTCCATTGAATGGGGACATCAACTAGTCGATTTTAAGGAAAACAAAGACGAAACTGTTGATTTGAATTTTAAAGTAAACGGTGAAATTAAAACTACAAAAGCAGATCTTTTGGTTGGTGCTGATGGAATTAGAAGTTCAGTTCGGAATTTATTGATTGGTGAGGAGGAAACTCCATTGCGTTATTTGGGTTGTATTGTAATATTGGGAATTTGTCCGTTGGAAGATTTAAAAGATATAGACAGTGATTTGCTTGATTCAGCTACAGTTTTTCAAACCGCAAATGGAAATGAACGAATTTATGTAATGCCTTATTCTTCTGATGCTGTGATGTGGCAACTGAGTTTTCCAATGTCAGAACAAGAAGCTAAAGAATTAAGCGTTCAAGGAAAGCAGGCTTTAAAAACGGAAGCAATTCGAAGAACTCAATGGCACATGCCTATTCCACAAATATTAGAAGCTGCAGATGAAGAACTAATTTCAGGTTATCCTGTTTATGATAGGGCAATTCTAGATTCAGAAACCTTGGCAAAATCACAAAATATTACTTTAATTGGAGATGCAGCACACCCCATGAGTCCATTTAAAGGTCAAGGTGCGAATCAAGCATTATTAGATGCGCTAGCACTGGCCAGAGGAATTTCAAAAGGATGCAGACCAATGTCTAATTGGAGAGCAAATGGAATTAGAAAAAGTGTTTTAACTCAATTTGAATCAGAAATGTTAGAAAGAAGCTCAACAAAAGTGAAAGATTCAGCAGATGCAGCGGAGTTTCTACATTCCGAAATCGTCCTTCAA
Source organism: Brumimicrobium glaciale (assembly GCF_004152935.1). Classification (GTDB taxonomy): domain Bacteria; phylum Bacteroidota; class Bacteroidia; order Flavobacteriales_D; family Crocinitomicaceae; genus Brumimicrobium; species Brumimicrobium glaciale. The sequence continues at coordinate 23,267 of NZ_SETE01000003.1, read as the reverse complement.
AAAAGCGATAGACCGCGGGGGAAGTAATTTTGAATTATGAATTATTTCCCTTGACATTCGTTCTTCCTCTATAACTCTTTCTTTCTTTCCTCATTCTCCTTCTCCCTCTCCCCTCTCCCTCTCCTTACTCAAAACTCCCTACTCAATACTGAAAAACTCCCAAAAACGATTTTTATCACTACCTTAGACTTTCAAAAAAAAGAGAGAATGAAGAAAATTATAAATTCCCGATTGGTTTTGGGAGCACTTGCCGCAGGAGTACTTTTTTCATGTGGACAAAACGAGACAACGACTGAGAAAGAACCAGTCGTTCAAACAGAACAAGATGAGAATGAAGATTTCGAATATGAAGCAGATCGATTTGCAGATATTCGTGTACTTCGTTACAAGATTAATGGCTTCGACCAGTTAACCTTGGATCAGAAAAAGTTGGCGTATTATCTTACCCAAGCTGGACTAAGCGGAAGAGATATAATTTACGATCAAAATTATAAACACAATATTGAAATTCGTAATGCGCTAGACAATATTGTAGCGAATCATGAAGGTGATGAAAGTGAGGATTGGAATAAATTCATGCAATACACCAAGCAAGTTTGGTTTGCTAACGGAATTCACCATCATTATTCAAAAGATAAATTTACGCCTGAATTTGATAAAGCTTATTTCAATAAATTATTGACAGAAACAAAAACTGAAATCAGTGATGTAGCATTGACGGCTATTTTTGATCCTAAAGTGGATGCAAAAGCGAAGAATCTGGATGCTTCAAAAGGACTTATTAAAGGAAGTGCAAACAACTTCTATGGAGAAGGCGTAACGGAGCAAATGGTGGATGCTTATTACAAGAAAATTAAAGTTCCTGGAGATTCATTTCCCGTTTCTTATGGTTTGAATTCTAAAATGGTTTTGAATGATAAAGGACAAATTGAAGAGATTCCATGGAAAATTGGTGGAATGTATGGATCGGCACTAGAAAAAGTAGCGTATTGGTTAGAAAAAGCGGCAACTGTTGCAGAAAATGATGCCCAAAAACATGCTTTAGAATTATTGGTGAAATATTACAAATCTGGAGACTTAAAAGATTGGGATGCATACAGCATTGCTTGGGTTAAGGCAACTGAAGGAGATATTGATTACATCAATGGATTTATTGAAGTTTACGGCGATGCCAAAGGATACAGAGCGACTTATGAAACGGTTGTTCAGATGAAAGACTTTGATGCTTCAAAAAGAATGAAAGTGCTTGAAGAAAATGTACAATGGTTTGAGGATAATTCTTCAATTCAAGCAGAGCACAAGAAAAAGAATGTAAAAGGAGTAACTTATAAAGTTGTGAATGTATTGGGTGAGGCTGGTGACGCTTCTCCATCAACGCCAATTGGAGTTAATTTACCAAATGCAGATTGGATTCGTGCTGAACATGGTTCGAAATCTGTGAGCCTTGGAAACATTGTTGAAGCTTATGGAAAAGCATCTGGAGGTTCAATGCTGGACGAATTTACTTATGATGAAGAAGAAGCTGAACGTGCTAGAAAATATGGAGATATTGGTTCTAAATTGCATACAGCACTTCACGAAGTGGTTGGTCACGCAAGTGGACAATTGAATCCAGGTGTTGGGACGCCAAAAGAAACCTTAAAAAGTTATGCTAGTGCTTTGGAAGAAGCACGTGCCGATTTGGTTGCATTGTACTATTTAATGAACGAAAAACTGATTGATTATAATCTAATGGAATCTTTGGAAGTTGGAAAAGCGGAGTACGATGGTTACATCAGAAATGGTTTGATGACGCAATTACAAAGACTTAAAGTAGGTGATAAAATTGAACAATCTCACATGAGAAACCGTCAATTGGTTGCTGCTTGGGTTTATGAAAAAGGCAAAGCAGATACGGTTATTGAGAAAATTCAACGTGATGGAAAAACATATTTCAAAGTGCGCGATTATGTTGCATTACAAGGATTGTTTGGAGAATTACTAAAAGAAATCCAACGCATAAAATCGGAAGGTGATTATGAAGCGGGTAAAGCTTTAATTGAAACTTACGCAGTAAATGTTGATCAGGCAATTCACGCTGAAGTGTTGGAGCGTGTTAAACCTTTGAACATTCCACCATACAGCGGATTCGTGAATCCAGTTTTAGTTCCGGAAATGGACAAAGAGGGAAACATTACAGATGTAAAAGTTACTTACGTTTCTGGATTTAAAGAGCAAATGTTAGAATACGCTAAGGAATATAGTTTCTTGAAAAAGTAATATTAAGTTGATAAATATTCTAAAAACCTACGGAATGCCAAACGAAAGTGAAGTGTTTTGTAGGTTTTTTGGTTTTACAAAATTTAGCTTGTAAAATTTATTTTTTCCAGAGAATTGGAATTTCATAATTTTTAAACGGCTCTATATGAAATACTGTGGGTAATCAATTTTAATCTTTCGAAAAATTAATGGTTCTACTGCGAATTTAACTGTAACCTAAACGAGTTGTATTTTAAAGTATTTTTCAAAATTATCATTTCATTTTTACAAGTAAGCACATGGTGGTCTGTATTTCAATTGATTAGTCCCGGCGGGACGGCATATTAATAACCAAGGACGTAAGTCCTTGGTTTAAAACAAATAGATATAATACATAACCCCACAAAATCGACCTAATTGCATGCAATTAGGTCGATTTTGTGGGGTTATGTTTCGGTTTGTATCGTTTGTCGGATGGACTTACGTCCATCCCTATTAATATGCCGTCCCTCTGGGACTTAAAATTATAAATACTGTAAATTACAGGAGCTTATCAAATTAAGTGAATTAAATTTTTAATAGAAAGTTTCCATTTAAATAAAAGTAGAACCAAATTAACAATCGTTTAGCTTCAATTAAAACCATAGATTTTAAAACTACCCACACAAAATCATATAGAACCCTTTTATATGTTTAATCAAGTTTACAAAAAAAATAATTAGAATATCTTTTATCAATTGATGTTCGTTTTTAGCATGTTAACTATTTGTAATTAGGTTGATTACGTTTCAGGATTTAAAGAACAAATGTTGGAATATGCAAAAGAGTATAGTTTCTTGAAAAAGTAGTTTTAAAAAAAATAAATCAAATAAGATATAATATAAAGGTGGCTGAGCGAAGCCGAAGTCACCTTTGTATTTATCTTTGTCACTCCATGACTAAACATTCATCCATAATTGGTTATATATTATTTCTGTTTTTGCATCTTTTCTTCATAGGAAAATGTCTTCTTGATACATCAGATTTCAATATTTCATCATTACTTTTCTTGATTATTTTAGGATTATTAATCTACAGTTATATCCACTTACTTCGTGATAAATTCAATTCAAAAGCTACTATTTTTGAATTTCTAGCGCTTGTAATAGGAAGCTTACTCACTTTTTATCTCAATAATTATTTAGAATGGGGAGCTGTTTTAGCATCCGCTACCGTTGGACTTGCTGGAGGATTATTGCCTTACATAAAACCATCTTCTGAATCTCTAAAATCTGCTGCAATTGCTATTTATTGTGGAACATTTGTCGGAATGGCAAGTACTTCATTATTTGATGAAATCCATTACATTTTTATCGCCAGCGCAATTTCTGGATTGTTCTACATCTACACCAGAGGATTACTGATTGGTTATGGTGGAAAACTGGGCAGCGTCGCTTTTTCAGGTGTTTTAGCAACTGTTTTACTCTTTATGTTAAGATGATAGTAGGCTCACTTTATATCGTCGGATTAGCAGGTGCATTAATTGCATTTATTCTCAATAATAATTTCAAAATGGGAATTGTAGTTGGTTCTGCACTGCCATCATTGGTTTTTGCATTATTAGTTATGGTTTTCGCACCTTATTTACCTATAACGTTAGCCACAGAAGCACCCGTTATTTTCTATGGTGCGGCATTTATTGGAATGGCTTCCAATAAAATTCTTTCCTCCTATTTATTAATCGGAATAGCCGGATTTCTGTTTACTTTTATTTATCTTTTTACCTCTCCGTATTTTGAGGGCTTTGGCGGTGCTTTGGGGACAACAGCAGCTTTGTGTTTCTTACCAGTTTGGTCTATTTCTTTACTTAAGAAAAAATAGATTCTACTCTTATTTTAATGGGTCTTTGTGAATAGGAAATGTTACCGTGATAAAATCTCGCGGTAACTGATTTTTGGTGGTGTGCGTTCAAAAAAGAGGGATGAAAAATATTGGCGTTTTAACGCCATTATTTTTCATCCCTCTTTTTTGATTATTAATCCTTTTTCTAAACTGTTACCGCGAGATTTTATCTCGTGGTAACAGTTTTTATCTCGTGGTAACAGTGATTTTATCTCGTGGTAACAGTGATTTTATCTCGTGGTAACAGTGATTTTATCTCGTGGTAACAGTTCTTGCAGTGGGCCCGCGTGCCATTAAAGCGCAACAAAAAGTATCATCCAGAGTTCTTGGATTATTCTTTTGTTCGTTTAACTTATGTATGGATAAATAATTTTAATCCAGTTTCAATTACATTCAACCATTATAAAAAGGGGAGAACCGAAAGTGCCATTAAAGCACAAAAACAAATTTCTAAATTAGAAATTTAGGATTTCTTTACGAATTGGGTCAAAATTACGATTTGCTGCCCCTCAACTTTCCCTTCAATATGATTTGCATTCTCATGATCAAGTGAAATCCGCCTAACCGCCGTTCCTCTTTTGGCCACCAAACTAGAACCTTTTACTGGAAGATCTTTAATTAAAACAACAGTATCTCCAGCTTCTAAAACTACTCCATAGCTGTCTTTATGAATAATTGCTTCTTCTGTCACTTCAGCTGCAGCACCTTCTTTTGCCCATGCTAAAGTTTCTTCTTCAAGATACATCATTTCCAATAAATCAGATGGCCAACCTTCAGCACGCAATTGGTTTAACATTCTCCAAGCCACAACTTTCACCGCTGAAACTTCGCTCCACATACTGTCATTTAAACATCTCCAGTGATTTGGATCTACTTTACTCTCATCATTAATTTGAGTATTGCAATTCTCACATATTAAGATCGAATTTTCTTCGCTTTCAGTATCTCTTGGTGGAACAGTGTAAACCGTCAAATCGCTTGTCGAAGTACACAATTCGCATTGATTGTTGCTTCTTTCTTGAAGTTTCTCTTGAATCATTTTTTTGGTGTTTTAAAATACAAAGTTAGTTTAATATTAGGAAGTTTAACCGCAATTGCATCGCATTGTTCAGAACTTGGTGAAGGCAATTAAGTCCACAACAATTCGTAATTCGTAATTACAATATTCGTAATTCAATAAGCCTTCCCAATCTTTGGCAAAACACTAAACCAATCTACTTTTCCTTCTTTTTTTCCTAATCTTACGATTATGAGGTCTTTTTCTGGATGAACATAAATGTATTGTCCTAAAATTCCTCGGGCCATGAAGTCGCCATTTTCTGAGGGAATCCACCATTGATATTGGTAGTGATTTGCGCTTCCTTCGGAGACGTCATATTTAGTAGATTCCGCTACCCATTCTTCCGAAACGATTTGTTTTCCGTTCCAATTTCCTTTGTTCAGGTATAGTCTTCCAATTTTTGCAAAGTCTCTTGCTCTTGCATTTAAACAGCAGAAAGTCTTTTCTAATCCGTTCTTTTTTCTGTCAATGCTCCAGCTCGCATCGAATTCCATTTCTAAGGGGATCCATAATTTTTCCTGTAAATAGCTCGAAATAGATTGGTCTTTTAATGCTCTTTCTAATACTAAACCTAAAATTTGTGTGCTTCCGCTGGCATAATCAAATTTTTCCTCGGGTTCGTATTTCAACTTCATTTTTGGAATTTCTTTTCGTAGTTTTGTTCCATAATAAAACGTTGCCACATCTCCGAAAGGATTTGCATATCCTTCATTGTAGTCTAATCCTGAAGTCATTTGTAATAAATGCTTGAGGGTCACTTTGTCGAATCCATTTGCTTTTAATTCTGGAATATATTTGGTGACTGGTTCGTTTACTGATAGAATTAATCCTTCATCAATTGCGATTCCAATAAGAATAGACGTGACAGATTTTGCCATAGAAAACGAAGCAACAATAGCTTCTTCTTCATATTTGTTAAAGTAATTTTCATAGAGAATGGAGTCGTTTTTAATCACTAAAAATGCAACTGTTTTCTGTTCAATTAGGAATTCCTCAAATGATAACTCTTTGTCTTTATAGCTTATCGTTTTTGGTTTTTTCTCAACTCCTTGAGTAAAGTAGAAGGTAGAATCTCCTTTCTCAATTGTGCGGCTTGGAAATATTTTGTAATCTTTTATTCCCGCGAAATTGTAAACGAAAAAACGGCCTACTTTACAAGAAGATAAACTCAATAATAGTAATGACATTAAAGCAATTCGAAACAATCTCATTCTTCTGTTTTTAACGGATTTTTAAAACTAATCGTTTGATTAGGAAATGGAATAACAATGCCTTCTTTATCGAATCTTTTCTTGATACTTTCTAATAAATCGAAGCGTAAAGTATAGCTGTTATCGGAATTTGCTGTCCATGCCCAAGCGCGAATAACTACTGCATAAGCAGCTAATTCAATTACTTTTACATTCACTTTTGGAATCCCATCACTAATTTCTTTGGCAGTTCTTTTATCTAGGAGTAATGGATGGTTTTCACACTCATCTCGAATGATGCTTTTTGCTAAATCAATATCACTGTCATAAGAAATATTAAATCCCAATCTTTCGCAAACCCTTTGGTCGATGGAATCATAATTGATTAATTTCTCTTTGTTAATAACAGAATTTGGCACGACAATCATACGGTTTTCGAAATTTTGAAGTACCGTATGTCTTAGAGTAATATCAATAACTTTTCCAGTCATTTCGCCTTCGATTTTTATCACATCACCAATTTTAAAAGGTTTAAAGGATACGATAAAAAGCCCACTTACAATATTCCCTAAAGCTTCTTGAGAAGCAATACCCGCGATTACAGCGATCACACCAGCTCCTCCTAGTACAGTTTGTGCTACTCCTTTAAATCCGGGTAGAACCAATAGAATTAACAAAACTCCGAGTGTATAAATAGCACCAATTGCTATATATCTTAAGAATTTTAAACTCGTTGGATCGTCATGTTCGGTGTTCTTTTTTGTAACCTTCCATTTGAACCATCTGTTGGTTGTTGAGGCAAAAACTATTGTTCCAATAGCAACAATAGTAGTGTAAACGATAAATTTTGAGTTGGCTAATAATTTTTCATGAACCTCACCAGATACAAAAAGCAAAACAATTGCTGTTGCACCTAAAATTAACCACAAGGTATTTAAAATCTTTCTAACTGTTCTGGTAGTTCCATCGCTTTCATAGCCCAATCTTTCTGCACCTTTTTTTAAGGCTTTCTTTTGAATAAAAGTGGTTAAAAAACGCAATGCAAATACTGAGAAAATGGTGACAATAATATAAATTATCTCATATTGGTAATCTTTTAAAAATGTCAACATAGTTGTTAGTTTTTAATCTTTTACTATTCTAAAGCTATTCAATACAACCTTTCAAATGCTGAATTATCTCCAACATTTAAAAGGTTAATTATATTTTCACAATATTAAAGCTTCTTCTTTGGTTTCAAATTTAATTCAAATAAATCTGTTCTTCTGTCCTTTAAATTTCGAACACTTCCAAATTCATTCAATTCACGAAGTAAATCTAAATCTACGTCTGCAATTAAAATCATTTCTGAGTTTGGCGTTGCTTCTGCTTTTACACCATTTGTTGGAAAAGCGAAGTCACAAGGCGTAAAAACCATAGATTGTGCATATTGAATATCCATGTTGTGCACGTTCGGCAAGTTACCTACACTTCCAGCAATGGCAACATAACATTCATTTTCGATTGCTCTGGCTTGAGAGCAATGTCTAACACGTGAATATCCATTTTGTGTATCTGTTAAGAAAGGCACAAATAGAATTTCCATTCCTTGGTCTGCCAAGATTCTACTTAATTCTGGGAATTCTGAATCGTAACAAATCAAGATTCCAATTTTACCACAATCCGTGTCAAAAACCTTGATCTTATCTCCACCTTTCATACCCCAATACTTCACCTCGTTTGGAGTAATGTGGATTTTTTCATAACGATCAACCGTTCCGTCACGTCGGCATAAATACCCAACGTTATACAAATCTCCATCAATCATTTCTGGCATACTTCCAGTAATAATATTGATGTTGTATGAAATAGCGAATCCAGAGAACTTATCAACTATTTCTTCCGTAAATTCAGCCAAAGCACGAATAGCATTTGCTTCCGACATGTGATTGTCATTCCCCATTAATGGAGCATTAAATAACTCCGGGAAAAGCGCAAAGTCAGAGCGATATCCTGACAACGAACTAATGAAAAACTCACATTGTTCAAAGAAAGTTTCTGTGTCTTTGTATGGACGCATTTGCCATTGAACCAAACCTAGCCTTACAACACGCTTGTTTGAACCTGCTTTTTTCGATGGTTTTTCATAATATATATTTCGCCATTCTAATAAAACAGCGTAATCGTTAGAATGAACATCTCCTTTTAAATAGTTTTTTAAAACTTTAGTTGGGAAAAAATCATTTGAAATCTGAAAATTCAATACAGAATCATTGATTTCTTTGTTCCTTACCTTCGCTATATATTCTTTAGGAGATAATTGATCTTGATATTTATGGTAATTCGGAATTCTTCCACCAAATGCAATTCCTTTCAAATTTAGTTTTTCACACAATTCCTTACGGTAATCATATAAACGACGACCTAATCTCAGTCCGCGAAATCCAGGCTTAATAAAAACATCAATTCCATACAAAACATCACCATCTGGGTTATGAGAAGTGAATGTTTCATTGGCTGTGATATCGGAATAAGTATGTGCATCATCGTATTTGTCGTAGTCCACAATGAGTGATAGCGCACATCCAGCCAATTCACCATTGATTTTTACAACCACTTGTCCTTCAGGGAAAATAGACAATAATTTTTCAATGTGATTTTCCCTCCAGTAAGTACCCATCGTTGGATAAGCTGACTGCATCACTTCTTTTAACTCTTGATAATCATCAATGTCTAAAAATTTTAGCGTGATGTTATCGATATCTTCTACTTTCATTTTTCAGTTTAGAATAAGAGAATAAAAGTAGGATTAATCTTTGAGATTAGAGGTGGAAATTGGGAATTATTAATGGTTTGGTGGAGAGGTTTTTGGATTTAAATTTTAGGTGATTTGGAATAGAGTTTATTTATTTGGGAAATTTATATTTAAAATTTTGTATCTTCATTAAATGTTAACGAATAATTTGAAATGTAGTATATCCTTTTATTTGAATACTAGAATTAATAAAAATCTAAATCTTTTGAAGCCTTAAAGCCTATAAAATTAATACCTGAAATCATGAAAAAAGAGACCGCAATAAAATTATTTCAAGACCACAGAGTTCGCGTTGAATGGGATGACGACCAAGAGAAATGGTTTTTTTCCGTTGTAGATATTATAGGTGTATTAACGGAGAGCACAAATCCAAGAAAATACTGGAGTGTTTTAAAAACAAGATTAAAAAAGGAGGGTAGTGAGTTGGCTACAAATTGTAGTCAACTGAAAATGCTTTCATCAGACGGTAAGTATTACAGAACAGATGTGGCTGATACAGAGCAGATTTTGCGATTAATCCAATCAATTCCATCTCCAAAAGCAGAACCTTTTAAAACTTGGTTAGCCAAAGTAGGTTATGAACGAATAGAGGAAACAGAGGATCCGGAAAAAGCATTCGATCGAGCAATGGATACCTATATGAAAAAGGGTTATTCAGCAAGTTGGATTAATCAACGATTGAAAAGTATTGAAGTTCGCAAAGATTTAACGGATGAATGGGATTTACGTGGTGTTAAAAAAGGAATGGAATATGCAATATTAACAGATGAAATCACAAAAGCTTGGGCAGGTTTGACATCTAAAGAGTACAAAGGTCTTAAGGACTTGAAGAAAGAAAACCTAAGAGACAACATGACGAATCTAGAATTGGTTTTGAATATGTTGGCAGAAGCTACGACAACCGAAATTTCAAAAGAGAAAAAACCAAAGTTGTTTTCAGAAAGTAAAAAAATTGCCAAACAAGGAGGCACAATTGCTGGAAATACGAGAAAAGAAATTGAAGAAAAAACAGGGAAAAGTGTGATATCATCATCAAATGCAAAAGGAATCAGTCAGAAATCAAAGGATGATAATCTAGAATGAGTAAAATAGGATTATAGTATTAATTTTCTTTCTAAGAAACCTAATAATTCATCAGACCTTAAACACCAGATATTCACGTATTTTCAATTAACCAAAACCTTTCTTAAATTTGACTAATATGAAAAACATAAACCGAACGTTTTTAATATCACTTATGACCTTCTGTTTTGGAATAATTTATTCTCAAACCACAGACAGTTTAAGCGTATATCCGAACCCTTTTGAGCATGTTGCAACAATTCATTTTGACATTGTTGAATCTGATACAATAACTTTGGAGGTTTTTAATTCCTCTGGATTATCAGTGAAAACTTTTTTTCAATCAACAGTTTTACCAAGTGGTTCCTATAATATAAATCTATTTGGTGACGGTTTAGTTGCCGGAGTTTATTTTGTTAGGTTGGATATTGGTTCGTCAAAACGCATAACAAAGTCTGTTATAAAAGTTGGCGCAACAACAAGTGTTTTAGACAATGATATAGCAGATCAATTTCTTATTTTTCCTAATCCAACAAAAAATCTTATCACAGTTCCTGTTCTTGGAAGTAAGAAAATCGTAGTAACAAATCTCAATGGAAAAATACTAAAATCCTTTATGACAGATCAACAAGTGGTTTCACTTTCAGGAATAATAGCAGGACAATATATAATTACTGTTTTATCAAACGAAAATGAAATAATCACTACACAAAGAATTCTAAAGATTGATTAAATTGGATCATGATATCACATCTTTATCACCTCAAATAACCTTAAACCGATTACATTGTCTAGTTTCAATGAAGTTTTTAAAGCAAAGAAATTAAAACCAACAACTTCTCAATACTCCAGCCGCTCGTTAGAGCAACCATTTTAAAAACAATCTACATAACTATCAATTATCAATTGTGAATTGTCAATTATCAATTACCTTTATCCTATTATGAAATTAATTGCACTACTGATTATTGTTTTTACTGCACAAGTTTTATTTGCGCAAAAACAAATTAAAATCGTTGATTTTGATACCAAAACCGTTCTTCCGTTTGTAAAAGTTATAGACAATACTGGCGAAGTCTTGTTATCAGATATTGATGGTATAATAACGCTTGATTTAACTAGAATAAATTCAATTGAACTTAGGTTTTATGGATATAAAGACACAAGTTATACCTCAGATTTTCTAAAGGAAACAGACGAAATTACGCTTTCTCCAGATGTGCAATCCTTTGAAGAAGTAGTCATTCTTCCAGGCGAAAATCCAGCGCATCGAATTATAAAAAACGCTATTGATAAGCGAAAAGAAAATCATCCAACGAGAGATTTATCTTTTTCGAGTGAATATTACAATAAACTTATCGTCACCAACGATGAAATTTTGGCAATTGACACTTCAGCACTCTCCGAATCAGGGAAGGAAATTAAAGAAACGCTGGAGAAACAACATATTTTCCTTTCTGAAACGGTTGGAAAGAAAATTTTCAGTCCACCAACATACACTGAAGATATCATATCATCTTACAGAACTTCAGGATTTGAAAATCCATTATTTGCTACTTTCGGAAATCAAATGCAAAGTTTTTCTTTCTACGATAGTCAAGTTGAAATTTTAGGAGTTGAGTATATTAATCCAATTGCTCAAGGGAGTCTGAGGCGTTACTTGTTCATTTTACAAGATACTATAATCACAGGTGCTGACTCTACATTTATTATTCGATTTCAACCAAGGATAAACAAAAATTTCTCTGGTTTAGAAGGGTTTTTACATATAAATACCAATAATTGGGCAATTGAAAAAGTGATTGCAGAACCTTCTGAAGAATCCAGTTTAACTCCACGAATTGTGCAAGAATATACATTCTTAAATAATCAAAAATGGTTTCCTTCAAAATTAAGCGCAACTATTACAGCAGACGGATTGACGTTTGATGATACGGGGACACATCTTTTGTTTAAGAACAACATGTACACTAAAAACGTAAAGTTTGATATTGATGTCAAAAAGAAATTTAATAACGTAGAGGTTTCTGTGGAAGAGGATGCATTAGAAAATCAAAATGAATTAATATCAGCTAGAGCGGTTGAATTTGATCAAAAAGATTCGCTTACTTATATAAAAGTAGATTCAATTTCTGATGTCAATAAGTTAGAATACAGGCTAGAATTGGCAGCGGAATTACTGAATGGGAATATTCCTTTGGGCGTCGTAAATATTCCATTAAAACGAATCATAGATTTTAACATGTATGAAGGGTATAGACTTGGTTTAGGTTTAGAAACGAGTAAAAAAATAAGTAAAGTATTTAACGTTGGTGGATATTTTGCTTATGGATTTAGAGATAAAGAATGGAAATGGGGAGGTTATTCAACCATAAGAATTTTTAAACCTCTGGGAATAAATCTTAAATTTAGATACCAAGAAGATGTTACAGAAAGAGGTGGTACAACTTTTCATGATGACAATTTTGACCTCACCCAATCAGAGATTTATTCAGGGTTTTATGTGAATCAAATGGATAGAGAGCGCTTAGGAGAAGTTGTTTTATCAGGAAGAATAAAATCAAATATTCAAGTGAAATTGATTGCCAATTATCAAAGAAGATGGTTTACGGATGGTTATGCATTTTCATCGTCTGACCCTTCTGTTTACTCAACTTCTACTGTTTTTGATCAAGCTGAAACTGCAGTAGAGCTTATATGGAATATCAGAGAAAGAGTTATGCAGTTGGGCGATTTAAGAATCTCGAGGGGAACTAAATTTCCACGTATAAAGTTAAAGGCTGCAAAAGGAATTAAAGGTTTGTTTGAGAGTGATTATGATTATTATCGATTTAATTTAGAAGTGTATCAAGATGTTTCGATACGCGGAGTTGGGTTTTTAAGTATCCTTTCGTCATCAGGTACAACAACTCAAAATACGCCTTTATCATATCAACAAGCGTCTAAAGGAACTGGTGGAAATTGGAACTTATCTATTAATAATTCTTTTGAAACAATGTTGCCAGGAGAATTTTATAGCGGAATGCACTCTGATTTATTTGTTCGATTCAATTTCCTTCCAATTAAAACGAATTTAGATTGGACTAAACCTCAATTCGGAATTCACACAGCTTTAGGTTGGGGAGAAATGAATGGCAGAACCAGTCACACAAATATTGAATTTATAGATTATTCGAAAGGATATACAGAGTCTGGTTTACTTGTAAATAATTTATTAGTTAGCGGTATATCAGGTTTTGGAATTGGAGTTTTTTATAGATATGGAAACTACGCTACTCCTTACGTTGAAGATAATTTAACCTACAAGATTACCTTGAGCATTATTTTTTAAATTTTGAAGATTCGGAAGGTCTTATTGGTATTCTCTCTCAATTATAACATCTTTTAGCACCTCAAATTAATATCATATCACTTCTATTGCTAAATTGGGGTAAAAGTCAAAAAGATTAAATACGATTAATATTTTCTCTACTTGACTTTCATAAACTAAAATCAAAAGATCAATGAAAATAGGAGTAAAGGTAGAAGATGTAAAAACTGTGCATGAATTAGATATTTATTGGGAAATTGAGGATTACAAAAATCTATTGAAAGCGTTCGATTATCCTGATGCGGAGAAATTGAAAGATGCTGAAGTTTTGGAGTTTTTATTCATGGCAATTTCAGATTTTGAACCAGCAGAGGCTGCAGAAATTGTGTTGACCTACAAAATGAGTGACAAATTGAATGAAGGTCAAATTCAAAACTTATCGCATGAAATGTTGATAGAAAAGGTAGCGGAACAATATGCCGAACCAGCCTTGCATTTTGATCTTTACAACATAAATCAATTTTTGCGTAAGGCTTATAATGGAAAGTTTCCAGATACTGAAGCGACAATTATTACAGCAAGTTTTGATGGAATAGATTTAGATTCAAAAATGACCAAGGAGATTTTAATAAAAGCTTTGTGTGGAGGGTTAAATGATGGAAATTTAATTCACAGACTCTTCGAAGATCAAGTAAAAGGAGAAATTGCCTTTACTGACGCTGAAAAAGTGATTTGGAATTTTAAAAAGACGGGTGAAAAGTCAATGGAAATTATTACTTCAAAGAAATGGATTGAAAAAGAAGATTTCGGACAGATAGATTATACTGCGGAAATAGAATTTTTTAATGAAGAAGAGTAAGCGTTTTTAACAAAATAAATGCGTAAAGAGGGGTTTGGTGATTGGGTTTACTGGTGGTGATTTTAACTAGGAATTAAACAGTTAATCACCAAATTCCTACTTTATATAAATCATTAATTAACAATTTAAAAAGATGGCAATACTATTTTTATAACCACACCTTTTTCAAAATTAACAGTTATTTCTGCGTCTATTTGCTCAGATAAATCTTTAATTAATTCTAATCCCATACCAGCTTGTGGAGTTTTTAGGTCAAATCCAGGGCCATTGTCATAAAAGATTAATTCTACATTGTCGTCTTTTTGTTTTAAAGTAATTGTCAACTTCGGAAATTCATTTCTTAAATCAAAGGCATACTTAAATGAGTTGGTGAGAATTTCATTTGCAATTAATCCACAGGGTATGGCTTTAGAAATATCAACCTCCACTTTTTCCAATTCTAAATTAATCTCAATGTTTTTGTCTTCGCCATAGGAGGTGTTTAGATTGTTAACCAAATTTTTTAAGAATGTTCCTAAATTGATACTTTCAACATTTCCATTCGCATTTAATTGCTCTTGAATCATCGACATCGAATACACTTTATTATTGATCTCTTCGAATAACCAAGAATGATAAATATCTTTCGTTTTTTGCTTCTGTAAATTGATTAAACTAATAATAACAGCCATATTGTTTTTAACCCTATGATTGACTTCAGAGATCAAAACCTCCTTTTGAATAATTATTTTTTCAAGTGCAATTTGATATTCCTTTTTCTTCTTTGTCTCTAATGCCAAAGACAATAGCTGAGCCAGAGACTGAATAAATAATTGCTCGTCGTCTGTCCAGGAATGCTGAATTTCTATATATTCAAAACATATTACACCAATCATTTTACCCTCGGAGCGCAGAGGGACATCAACCATAGAAGTGATTTTATTAGGGATTATATAACTGTCTAATAATTCAGAAGTCATCGGATTATTCATCGTATCATTTGATACAATTATTACATTCTTTTTAAGAAATTTAAAATAGTTAGGCAATTGAGCTATGTCTAATGTCATTTGATTACTGAACATATTATCAGAACATGCATAAGAGATGAGTGAAACTAATTTGGTTTGGTCTTGTTCAAACAACCAAACACTGCCGCGATTACAATCCAATGTTTTTGTTGCAGTAATTAAAACTTCTTTGGCGAAATCAGTTATTTCTCCTTTATGTATGTTTGCGCTGTTAGAAAGTGCTTCAATTGATTTTAAGTAATTATACATGAATCAAATATACCAATAATTATATATTTTAGTTATAAAAATACTTACGTTATTAAACAAGCTTGGGACATTAAATAGAATTGAATATACAAAAGGTAATTTAGTGAGTAGTATGGAGAGGAAATTATTTGCTAAAAGTAATAGTGCACCATTTTAAGCTAGAAAATGAAAGGAAATAATTCAGTTTTGATTAAAGAAATAAACGAGTGATTTTTTATTATGAATCATTGTTTGAAATGAGTTTCTAAACCTGGTTTTCAAGAATTCCAAAATAGTATAAATAAAGTCCTACCGCTGTAATGAGTTATAACATGAAATTGATTCCTTATGAAAGACGAAAAATCATGGTGCATAGTTGATCATAAGTTTAATGGGAATCTGCTTTCAAGAAACCTTTTGATTTTGCACTATTGTAAATCTAAAACTTTGTATCTTCGATAAATTATTTATTCAACTTATTGAATAAAAAGGTCAAACGTTACCAATTTTGAAATATAAAAATTCATCAACGAATCACAACACCAATGGAGAATACTTTAGTAGAAATGATGTCAAGTTTTATTGACTTAAGTGATGAAGAAAAACAAGGGATTTTAGATGCTTTTCCCATAAAAACATACTCAAAAGGAACTGTTTTACTTAAAGAAAATCAAATTGCTAAAGATGCTTATTTGGTAATTAAGGGCTGTATAAGAGAGTATTCCATTGATGATGGAGAAGAAAAAACCAAAAACTTTTATACGGAATTTCAATCGGCTGTAAATTTTGAAAGTATGGCAAATAATAAGCCTTCCAAATACTATTTTACTTGCGCAGAAGAAACAACTATCGGAATTTTGAATGCTGAAAAAGAGAATGACTTGTATAAAAAGTTTCCACGTTTTGGTGAAGTATGCCGAGTAGAGATGGAGAAAATGCTGGGATCAAATCAAGAAGAAATGTCCATATTTATAAACTCAACTCCCAAAGAAAGGTATTTAAATTTACTCAAAAACCGTCCTGATTTAATTCAAAGAGTTCCACAATATCAATTGGCAAGTTATCTCGGAATTAAACCAGAAACCCTTAGTCGAATTCGAAAAAGGGTTTCATTGGATGATTAAAACTTAAAGCCAAAATTCAAACTAGGCTCAAATATATATTTTGGCGTCCCCTTTTGAATTAGTTTAAAATCAACTGGATAATTGGTGTCAACAGGCCAATATTTTAAAGCAATAGCAGGTTCTAAATACCAACGTTTTTTGAAAAATTCAAAACGATAACCAGCAATCAATTGAAGATATAATTGAAAACCTTTTTGAGTTTTGTCATCATTAATATCATGGTATTGTTTCATAAAAGGAGTTGCTTGAATAGTTGTAAATAATCCTCTCCACAAGAAGCGTTGATAACCAACTCCAATCCCAAATGCCCTTATAAATCCAGGGTACATTTCTTTTGAATTGCCATAAGTGCCTAATGGTTCAGCATATTTCCAAGTATTAAATTCCACAAAAAGTCTGTCTTTTTTCGTGAGTCGGTATCCATAAGTCAGTAAAACATAATCGGGAGCATCTTCTAGTAAATTCCCCAACATAAAAAATGAAGAACCTAAACTGTTCCTGTGTTTAATTTGACTTTCCCTTTTTGAAGAATCTATTGCATCGGCTTTTTGTCCAAATACAAATGATGCCGAAAACATTAAAATAACGAGTAATTTTTTTCTGAGTATCATAGTTTATTTTTATTTCCTCAAAAGTATAAGCTTGTATTTTTTTATTCATTGACTTTGGTCAAGAAATGGGGTAATGGATTGAAGTAAGAGATTATAAGCTTTAGAATGCCTAAATTTACATTATGCAACTAATCTGTTTAAAATAAAAAAACGTCAAACTTTAAAATGAAACACATCCTCTCAATATTATTTCTCATTTCAATGTCTCTATATTCTTTTGCGAATATTCCAGCAAACAATTCATATTTCCATAATACGCATGAAACCAAATTAGAAAATGATAAAAAAAACACATTCATTGTCACCGCGAAAAATGGAATAATCATCAGAAAAAATCCAAGTTTAGAAAGCAAACGAATAGGATTAATTCCCTTTGGATCTAAAATAAATATTTCAGAAAAGACAAATGAAAAATTATCAATTCATGAAAACGGTAAAGAAATAAAAGGGAACTGGGTGAAAATCAAAACACATAACTATCCTTATAATTACGCTGAAGAAGCAGAATACGGATATGTTTTTGACGGATTTTTAGAGAACGAAGATGTTTTCATTCAAGATTTAGAAAATTTAATGAAAGCATATCCTGAATTCAACACTTATGAAATAGACCGAAATAGTAATCCATTCATTTTAAACGGAGACTTTTTTGGCGATAACGTTAATGATTTAGTCATAAAAATCAAAGACTCAAAATTGATTACGCTAGGATTTATTAACTACAAACAAGAAAACAAAAGTGAAGCTGTAATAATTACCAAAAACAATCTAGCGGATACAGAATTATAT
The DNA here is from genome assembly GCF_004152935.1 of Brumimicrobium glaciale. Lineage (GTDB taxonomy): Bacteria > Bacteroidota > Bacteroidia > Flavobacteriales_D > Crocinitomicaceae > Brumimicrobium > Brumimicrobium glaciale. The sequence continues at coordinate 5,111 of NZ_SETE01000003.1, read as the reverse complement.
TTTGGCTGGACAGAACAGTTTGAAACAGTCTCCAGTAATATTAATTTATGGCCAGAAGATGAAGAAATGTCAAACCTGAATGTTGATTTTAATCATCCCGCTAACAAGAAATTAGTTTTGGGATATAATGCAATCTTTGGGCATAATCTTGAATCTTGTGGCGGTGGATATATTTTTTGGTACAAGAATAAGTTTCATACAATTACTGGAGATTAGGGGTTGGAAAAATGATAAATCCTTATATCAGTACATAAATAAACTTTAAAACATCCTTTCAATTCGAAACCTCTTTAAGCTAAGTTTAATTGGTGAAGTTTTCTATTTCATTATATTGCAACAAATTAAAACACTAATTATGAATACAACAAAATTTATTACACTAGCATCTATGCTATTTCTTGGTCTTACAATTTCTTCTTGTAAAAAGGAAGGTTGCACAGATTCAGCTGCAACAAATTATTCGAGTGAAGCTGACAAAGACGATGGTTCTTGCATTTATGCTCAAACTCCACCAGCAGGCAATGCGATTGATGGTAATCCTAAAGTTAAATATACGATAGATGGCGTTTCAGTAAGTCAAGAAGCAAATATGACTTTTTTCAGTGCTACAGGTGCAAGTAAGAATATAGGGCAGAGTACCACAGACGCAGTTTGGAGCTCATATTTGTATGATGATGTTGAGCAATATGCGATATTTGATGTGTCTAAGGGGGTTTTAACTTATCCTAATGGTAGTCTTAGTGATTCTGAATTCTATGATTACTTTATGCCTGGAACATACACTTATGCAGATTTATCAGAAGAAGGAGTTTCAATTGAAATTGGTTCTCCAAATGGAATTAACTACAGTTCAAATGATGGTCCCCAAGCAGGCAGTACTTTCGAAATAGTTTCTAGAAAACAAGTTCAAGTAGGTTTTGAAATTCAGGTTAAAGTTCATATCAAATTTAGTTGCAAGGTATATAGAGGAGGTGACGTTAAAACAATTACAAATGGTGTTTACATAGGTAACTTTTCACAATAGAAAAAGATCAACTATCAATAATAACTAATTTATATAATGGAAAGCCTCAGGATTATTTCTTGAGGCTTTTTTAGTTGGTTTAGCTTAAAAGTATCGGTTTATGAATTATAAAACATTATACGAATGAGCATGAAAAATATAATTTCACTTCTTCTTATTATAAACTTTAGTATGGTTTATTCTCAATGTGTTCCTTTAGGATATAAATCTTTTAGCGACACCGTATTCGAAAAGAATTACAAGATTTTGTGTCCTATAATAACCTTCAATCTGTCTGGTGGGCCTGGAATTCAAAAAGAAAACTCAGATTCTTCATTAATTATAATCGCTGATTTTATTAATAGTAATGAAAATTTTATATTCGAAATTGGCTCACATACAGATCAAAGAGGAAGTGAAAAAGGAAATCTTATTTAATGCTTATCGTTTTCTTTACTCCTAAATTATTTATTCGACTATTCTCTCTTCTTACTTGTAGAATAAAAGCTTATTCTAAAAATTTCATTAGAGGTTCTTAAAATACTGTGATACTGATCTTTGCTATTATTATGAAATCAAAATGATCAATTATTAGAGGAATTCACTTGTTTTGGACGTGCTTTATGTTTTTTTGAAGGTGAAGCGTGCTAAAAGTCGTTAATAATGGCGGTAGCTCCAGAGCTTGCGGAGGAGATCACCGACATTATCGACTTTTAGGAGTGGAGACAAGAACCGCAGCGAAGCAAGCTCATGAAAACAAATGAAAAAATATTAAAGATTGAATAAAAAATATTAAGCGCTAGATCTTTTTGTTTCTTTTTGGAGCAATGCGAAAAAGAAAAATACTTATTCTTATTGCTAATTTTATTTAAAAAGCAATCAGGGATAAAGTTTCCGATTGGCGTTTCTTATTTCATCTTAAAAGAGAGCTAAAGCAATAAAAGATTGTCTAATTCAAGATTATCAAATTGATTCAACTCGGATTTTAACAAAAGGATATGGTGAATCTAAACCAATAGTTCCAATGGATCTTATAAAAGATGAGGACAATAAACAAAGACAAGAAGAAATGTACGGATGCAACAGAAGAACAGAGTTAACTATTATTTCTGATTAAATAAATTCGGTAAAGCTGTACCAAAAAATAGCGCTATTTCATTATTATAATAATATACATTTGAACACATTTCACAGCAGCATATTTAAACCAAAATATTCGAAATGATGAACTTTTTAAAGCTCCATAAAATTATTATATTTGAGTTGATATGTGATAGCTAAACTCTATTTTGTTAAGCTAATGGTTAGCAGTTATTATAAAATAAGAATACATGAAATATTTATTGACAATCCTGATATCACTATCTTTTTTGAATGGAAAAACACAAACCAAAGAAGATTTGGATGCGCTACATCAAAATGGAAAAATAAATTTAATTCCAATGTATGGCAATTCATTAGTTGAAAAGGCTTATAAATATGAATATGCAGATGAAGAGTTCATGACGGAAATAGAAGAAGCTGGAGTTCCCAAAAGTAAAGCTTCTAAAGAATTAGTATTGTTGGGAATGGATTTTTTTTACCGAGGTCAATTGCAAACCGCTATGAAAAGATTCAATCAAGCATGGTTAATTGACTCAAATAATCCAGGTATTTATTTTGGATTTTGGTTGGTTCAAGAAGTAATAAAACAGCCAGAAAAAAGGACTGAATTTTATGGAATGAAAGTGCGCGCGATTCAATCTGAAATGGATCCAAGTGTTTTCTATAAAATGGGAGAAAAACTTGATGTTAATAACGAATACGAAAAGTATGCATTAGATTATGGTTGTAGCTCTTTTTCACTTTATGGATTACCTAATTTAGGAATAGAGAATTGCGAAAAAAAATTGGTTTTCAATCCTGACGATACATTAGCTTATCAAAACTATGCTGACATATTAAGTGATATGGAGAGTTGGCAAAAGTCACTTGAAATACAATTTAAGAGTTTGAAATACAGAGTTGACAAATGGTTTGTATTTAATGACATAGCTTGGAATTACGAAATGCTTGGTAAAACTGACTCAGCTCTTGTTTATTATCAAAAATCAATTGAAATTAGCAGTAATTCATATTTTAAACCGCGAATTAATTATTGTCTCCTCAAAGAAAAAACAGGGAATTGTGAAAATTCCGTTCAGTATATTGATCAATGTATTGATGAACTTCCAAAAGAAAGTTTCTTCTATTTCATTAAAGGGAGACTCCTCCTTTGTTTGAATCAAAAGGACGAGGCTGAAAATAATTTGAAACTTGCTAAGAAATTAGGCAGTAATGAAGCTAAACTTTTATTGAAGGAATTAAAAAGTAATAAATAGATACCAAAAATATCCACAAGAAAAAGCGCCACTTTACAAGCCCAACGTGTACAATGATTGAGACTTTGCGGCGGCCTGTTTGCTAAATGTTTTATCGAAGATACAAACATTTAGATATACATTAATGTAAAAATCGAAGGTTTTTACAGGCTGATCGTCAAAGGCTGTGTGTGTGCCTTGAATGGTAAATATAAATAAATTCTCACAACAAGTTGTGAGAAAGTCCAGAGAGTGCAAGTCTCTCATGTGCTGGGGTAACGCCTGGAAACATTAGTAAGTCGCAAGCTGGTTTGGAGCGATCCATGCAGTGAAGTAAGCGAGGCTACAAAAGTCTGAACTGACAGCCTGTCCCGCATTTTAATCGGGAAACAGGAACGGGATAAGAGGCATAGTTGTATGGATGAGTAAGCACATCATTGCGAAGTCCAACGAATACAAAAGTGCAACTATGTAGATTCCGCAGGATTAGACGGAAGGACATTTGCCTTACAGTTCGACAGGCTCTCTGCAACGCCGAGGGAGGTCTTGGAATAGATTCGGTTTCTATGCGCCAAGAAGTCAGCAGAAGTCATAGTACTTTGGAGATACGAGCCGATGAATGAAGCGGAGGTCTCACAACTAAAGGAAGGACTGAACGTATTTTGGTTCTAAATTCTCAACGGAATGCCGTTTAACGGGATAGCCTTGAGAAAGCGGAACAGATTAAAAGTAAAAGAATGATAGAACGAGTATTACATCCTCACAATGTGCAACGAGCCCTAAAGCAAGTAATTGCTAATAAAGGTAGTGCAGGAGTGGACAGATTAAGTGTAAATGAACTGACCGAAAGTTTTCGGAAAGGAAAAACACAGCTTTATTCTTCCATAATGGAGATGGAATATCTTGCTCAACCTATTCTTGGAGTAGAACCGAGTAACGAGCTCATGAATACAAATAAAAATAGACAAGAAATGAATAGATTCCTAAAGGAAATGGTAAAACACGACTTCTAGGAATACCAACAGTAACAGATAGAATGTTGCAACAAACGGTATCACAAGTTCTGATGCCACATTATGAGAGTGAATTCAGCGTTAATAGTTACGGATTTAGACCCAACAAAAACGCACGCCAAGCAGTTGGTAAAGCGTTGGAACATATCCATGAGGGTTTTACGTTTATCGTAGACATTGACTTGAAAACATTCTTTGATGAAGTAGACCATTGCTTACTTCTAAACCTACTTTATCAAAAGGTAAAATGCCCGATAACCATGCGTTTAATACGTAAATGGTTAAGAGCTCCAATCCAAATCAATGGTAAATTACACAAACGAAGAAGGGGAGTTCCGCAAGGTTCTCCAATAAGTCCGCTATTGTCTAATATCCTGCTCAACGAGTTGGATAAAGAACTGACAAGACGCAAACTCCGATTTGTACGCTACGCAGATGATTTTAGTATTTATACTCAGTATAAAAGCCATGCAACTGCAACGCTAAAAGCCATTGAAAAGTTTTTGAAAACAAAACTTAAACTCACTATAAATCGTGAACCGATTGAAATGAGCTCATGAGTACCTTTGAAAAAAAAATAAAAGAACGAGTATAAAAGTGGAGTTAGAAAACCAGTTCAATTTGAACTATTGGGATTCGGATTTGAATCAACTTACAGGAAAGGAGATAAAGGCAAATAGCAATTGGTGGTAGGGAAGAAAGCATGGAAAAGATTGAAACAGCGACTAAAAGTCTTCACCCGAAAAACCACTCCGA
>NZ_SETE01000002.1 GCF_004152935.1 Brumimicrobium glaciale | reverse complement strand
GGCCGTGGAAGACTACCACGTTGATAGGCTATAGGTGTAAAGACAGTAATGTCAAAGCCAAGTAGTACTAATAACCCGTAAACTTATAGTTATCTACTGTTACTATTTCAATCACCCAATATTTTCTAACTTAAGACATTAGAAGATAGACAAAAAGACAAAAGAGTAAACAAGCATTGCTTGTCTAACATCTTTTATCTGATAGTCTAATATCTTCGACGATTTTCGGTGTCTATTGCAGCAGGGTCCACCTCTTCCCATTCCGAACAGAGAAGTTAAGACTGCTTGCGCTGATGGTACTGCCCTTTTAAGGGTGGGAGAGTAAGACGACGCCACTTTTAATAAAAAACCTCATACATTAACTTGTGTGAGGTTTTTTTTGGTTAATGGTTTTTTAATCTCGAGCAGATTGTTCTGTCCGTCAGGTGACGGAGGGGTTTGTCCGTCCACTGATGGAAGAGTAAGATGCCGCCACTTTTAATAAAGAACCTCATACATTAACTTGTGTGAGGTTTTTTTTGTTAAAGGTTTTTTGATGGAGCTGCGGCTTCGCTGCTTTCAAAAATTTGGTTGAACTTCGGAGGTTTTTGGATATTAAGGGCTGTTGAAACAGAGAAACCATCCAGTCGCCACCAATGAAATTTGTTAATGTTCAAATTAGTTCATTCACCAACTAGACTTTCCGCTACAAATGAAATTTGTTATTTACAATCACTATTGTTTGATTAAAACAGTTTTTACTTTACCAGAGTTCGATTTGACTCTAAACCTACTTCTCTTTTCATTTTTTATTCAATTCCTTAAGTGCCTTTTAAAGGTTTTTATGAATCAGCTTTGCGTGGTTTCTTGATGAATAACGAAATATAAATCAATTCGATTTCTTAAGTGTTTAGATAGTTATCGGAAGCAGCGTGCCATGAGATAAGCTTCGCTGCTAATTATGCTCCTTTTTTTATTATAGATTATTTATTTTCAAGAATTTCTATTAGGGCGATGCGCTTTGAACCTTTTTCAACGAAATGAAATTCTACTTGAAAACTCATGTTTAACTTAATCCCAAGCCCTCGGATTTGAGCATTTATGAAAATCAAATCTATATTTTAAAAAAAAATAATCTGTACACAGGTAAAAAACCGATTCTTGGTCGAGTTAATATTTTTAACAGGACTACAATAATTTACAATAAAAACAACTCAACTACCAAGAATATCAATTGACAAACTACAAAGGGGACCTGATAATATGTTCATTAAATTTTTATGCTATGTTTCATTCTGCAATTAGCAAGTTACTGCTTTTCCTAAACATGAACATTCTTTCTATAATGTAGTATTTGATTGATTAAACTTTTTAATTTATTTTAAAGAATTAATATAGGCCTTACAAAGCTATCTAGAGAATAATTAATTCAATTATATTTTGAATTAGAATTAAAAGTCGAGGAAGTATAGAAGTGATTTCACGAACAAGAGAAGATTCTAACAGAAGCTATATTTTCTATACAATATGTTGAGTCTGTTATTAATTGGATAATCACTCAGCTCAGTTAGAACGATTGCTTAATATGAAGGAAGGCTGAACATTTTGAGGCTGATACAAATTCATGAGAAGGTTGATTGAAGAGAATGCCACAGAAGAAGAAAAGTAAGAAGAAACTCTAGTTAAAGATTTAGTCAAATAAGAATTTACAAATGCAGTCGATTTTCTGAAACTATTGCTCTTGTTTTAAATATTTATTATCCAGATGAGGATATTTATTAGATATAGGGAAACAGTCTATGTTCATATCGTTTTGAATAGTTTGTATTTATTGTACAACTTTCATCAAAATATAATCAAAAATGCCTATCTTAAAACATGAATTAATTGTCATCCTAAGAATTATTTACATCACGATAGAATTTTGTGGCAGCCAATTTAAAGGAATACAAATCAGTATTAGTAAATATGCCGTTGTAACCGATGAATTTAATACTGAAAGAAATAGATTGAAATGATACTGATAATTTAACTTCTTCATTTAATTTGGAATGGTAATAGTTTATTCTAATATTTATGCTTAGCCGCTTGTAAACCCAAAGTAGCTTTTCAAAGAAGTGTTATCGAAAGTATTATGGTCTTTTCTTTTTATTCAAAAGTGTTTATCTTTATAGTGTCCACTAGCTAGCTTTGCGTTGGTTGGTATTGGACATTCGGCGAGCTCATTGTCCACCCAGAAAAGAAATACAAAAGTCTAGCGCCAGATATTGTTCATTCAATTCTTAAAACGTTTCATTTAGTTTCATAAACTTACTTCCCTGCGGCCCTTGACTCCACTTTAAAAAGGCGATAATATTCGCATTGAAAAATCGAGATTGACAAGTTTTTGTCTCTGCTCTATCGTTTGGTTTTCAAGATCAGTGCTTTTTCCCAACAATTAATAGCGTTATATAGCACGCTACATTTTCAAAAAAACATAAAGCATGTCCTATATCAACTTACTTTTAGGTGTCGACTATTGGTTAGTAATCTATGTCTATTCTTTTCAAATAACGATTATCTAATTAACTATTTTAAAAGAGAGATGTAATTTTATCCAAGTTGCTCTCGGTAATCTTTTAGGGTAATCATTTGGATAAGCATTTTATTATTTAACTTCGTCTTATATCCTCTAATGAAATAAATATGGCCAAAGCTGAATATTCTGTTTATGTAATAGAATTATCGAAACGTGTTTTTACCGACAATGCAAAGTTCAGAAATGCGAATCCACAGTATAACGGAAGTATGCAATGTGTTTATGTTGGAATGACAAGTAAAACGCCAGCAGAACGATTTGAACAACACAAAACTGGATATATCAGCAAGAAAGGACACAAAATTTCTGCTAACATCGTAGAGAAATATGGTAAATATCTTCGGCCTAGTTTATACAATCATTTGAATCCGATGAAAACTCAAGCTGAAGCATTGAAGATGGAGGAGCAATTGGCTTTTGAGTTAAGAAGACAGAAGTATGCTGTATGGTTCAATTGAGAGAATTAGATAATAGTCAATTACGAATTAATGTTTAGCGAGGCTTTAATATTTAAGATTGAATTGGTATGAAAATGAATTTACTAAGCAAATATATAAATCTAGTTTTTAATGAACTTTTAAGCTTTGAATACGTTAAGTATAAAACAAAATTATCGCCATGTTCGGATTATTCAAAAAGAAAACAGAGAGAGAAAAATTAGAAGAGAAGTATGATAAACTTTTGAAAGAAGCGTATACTTTATCTACCACAAATCGAAAGATGAGTGACCAAAAAACTTATGAAGCTTCGGAAGTATTGAAAGAGATAGATAAATTATAGTCAATTAATGTAATTACGAATTATCAATTACGCATTTTTAAAACTTAGTCAAGGATTAGATCTTTTGATTTATAATTAAAGGCTGCTGCCCAATTCGTAATTCGTAATTTTTGTAATTCGTAATTGACTTTCTCGAATTCGTAATTGTTTTTCTTTAATTTTAAATTAATGAAAGTCCGTTCTCATCTGTTGTCAAAACGTCAGTCATATAATCAAAGTAAGGTCTAATTGCTTTGAAGGCTTCATTTACTTCATTGATGAAGTCTGGGGATATTACCTCTTCGTCTGTGAAGTTTTTTGTGAATACAAACTGCTTCTTTCTGATTAAATCAATATTTTCATGTTCTTTATTAAAGCCTTTAGGTGCAGTTTTTAATTCTTCTCCTTCTATCTCTCCCCAAATCGATTTAAGCTTTTTACCTGCTAGAATCTCTCTGATTTCTGAAGAATCCATTTCAAACTCTTTTCTGATTCGTAGTAAGTCATCCTTTTCAGGTGCCCAAAATCCGGTTGCTATAAAACTTGCTCCTGGCTGGATATGTAAATAATAGCTTCCTCTTAAATCTGGCTTAATACGAATGTAGTTTCCACTGATATGAATTTTGTATGGTTCTTTGTTTTTAGAGAAACGAACATCTCTATAAATCCGAAACATCTTTAGTTTTTCCAGTTTGTCGTAGGATTGCATTTTTAATAAAAGTTCGTTGAAGAACTCTTTTACTTCACTTTCAATAGCTTTGTATTCAGGTTTGTTTTCATTGAACCAGTCTCTATCGTTGTTTTTCGCTAATTTATTTAAGAAAGTAAATGCTTTTTGAGGAACTGTATTTGACATGGTTTGTTTTTTTGCTAAAGATAAGAAACTTATTATTTTTGATTCAACTCAAAATGCTAATGAATCTAAAGAATTCGAGATTCACCTTGTTTAGAAATAATGTTACCTAAGACTTTTCTTTATTCATTTTATTGGTGACTAACTTCAATACGAAGAGTCCAATTGCTCCGCCAATTAAAGAAACCAACATGTTAATTGTAAAAAGTATATAGTTAACATCACCAGTCTCCATGATTGCGAATGGATTAAAACCTAACCTTCCAAATGACTTGATAAAGAATATTCCTCCAAAAACGCCAGCAAGCGTATTTCCAGTGAATCCCATAGAATATTTCTTCTTGAAGATAGCCAGTAGATTTGCACCGGCTATTCCTACAAAAATACTAATCATTGAAATTAGAGTAAGGGTCATATCAAAAATAGATTTTGAAAATAATTAATGATCTCCGTAGCCAACATCGTCCATTTTTCCTTTGAAAACGCGGTATTGAACAAACATATATATGGTTACTAAAACTATCGCTATTACAAACCAGTAAACTCCTACAGAAAGTCCATATTCTCCTGCAGCTGTATTGTAAATTGTTAATGATGGAACAACATCATTGGTTGAAGGTAGAACTTTTGGGAATATTGATGCTACAGTTGAAGTTAATCCTCCAAAAAGGAACAATGACGAGAATAAGAATCCTAATCCATCTTTTTTAAATGTTTTTACTTTAAACATTCCGAAAATTCCAATGAAAGAAATGACTGGGAAAATCCACATCCAAGGATGCGCCATGAAATTATGAAAGGGATTAGGCTCAATAATATGCCAAACCGATAGAGAGATAATTACTAAGGCTAGCAAAACAAAGTTTAAATTGAAAACTACCTTTCTCAATTTAGGATTTAATTCTGAATTTGTTTTAAAGATAATCCAGTTCGCTCCGTGCATCAATAATGCTATAACGCTAACCACTCCTAAAAACAGAGTGAACCAATCAATAACACCTAAATGTTCAGCTGTAGGGCTAAATGTTGAATTCCATAATGGTAAAAAGAAATAGGGTGCTTCGGTTGTAGCAGCTCCTTCTGTTACCATTCCCAAATTTACTCCTCTCACGACGTTTCCTAAAGCAACACCGAAAAATAAAGCCAACAATAAACTAGAGATTCCAAAAGCTTTATCCCAGATGGTTTCCCACATAGAATTTTTAATTTGTCCACGTAATTCTAATCCGATGGCTCTAAAAATAAGTAACCAAAGAATCATTATTAAGGGTAAATAAAATCCACTAAACGCAACGGCATAAAGGGTAGGGAATGCAAAGAATAAAATCCCACCTCCTGCAACTAACCATACTTCATTGGCATCCCAAAAAGGTCCAATTGCACTTGTGATTGCTTTTTTGTCCTTTTCCTTTTTAGCGAAAAATAAATGGACAATTCCTGCTCCAAAATCATATCCATCTAAAATTATGTAAATGGTTAGAATGGTCATTAAAACGATATACCAGAAGATTTCCATAATTAATTAAGTTTTATTTGTTCAGGACCTTTATTGATGATTTTACCAGCCAACAATAAGAAGAGTAAGCCTAGTAAAAAGTACAAACCAATAAATCCGAGTAAAGTGAATAAGGTGTTTCCGGATGAAACAGTTGGTGAAATTCCATCTACAGTTCTCAATAAATCATAAACTAACCAAGGTTGTCTTCCTAATTCTGCGGTGTACCAACCTGTCGTATTTGCAATGTATGGGAAAGGAATCATGAATAATAATGACCAGAGAATCCATTTTGTTGTGTAGAGTTTCTTCCTGAATAATTGAATTGTCGCCAATACCATAAGCCCAATGAATATTGTACCGAGACCAACCATGATGTGATATGCGTAATATAATCCAGGGACATTTGTTGGGTGAACGCTTTCATCAAATTCATTTAAACCTTTCACTTGTGTGTCCCAATTTTGGTAGGTTAAGAAACTCAACACATTTGGAACTGCAATTTTATTATCCAACCTTTTATTTTCCATGTCTGGCTGGCCAATTAGAATTATTTCTGCTCCACCTTCTTCTGTTTCGAAAATTCCTTCCATTCCTGCAAAAGCTGCGGGTTGATATTTAGCTACATTTTTCGCTGTCCAGTCTCCTGTTGGGAAAGCCACCAAAATACTTGAAACCAATCCGAAAATAACTCCTGTTTTCACGAAAAGCTTTCCAAATTCACTGTGTTTGTTACTCAATAAATAGAATGCTCCAATTCCAGCAACTACAAAAGAGGAAGTGATTACAGATCCCATTTGATTGTGTAAAAATGCTGGCATCAACCATGGATTGGAGAATAATGCACTGAAATTAGTCAAAACATAGCGTCCGTTTTCTAATATTTCGTATCCTACAGGATGTTGCATCCATGAGTGCGTTGCGATGATTAAGAATCCACTTGCCCAAGAGCCAAGGAAAACCAAGAATCCGGTTAAGAAATGAAGTCTTTGACCCAATAATTTTTCACCGAATAAGAAAAGTCCTAAGAATGATGATTCAAGGAAAAATGAAAACATTCCTTCCATGGCAAGGGTTTGACCAATAATTCCTCCTGTGAGTTCTGAGAATTTTGCCCAGTTGGTTCCAAATTGAAACTCCATTGGGATTCCTGTCACAACTCCCATAGCAAAATTCAAAGCGAATATCTTCATCCAGAATTTCGCAGCTTCGTTATATTTTGCAACTTTAGTTCTGAGGAATTTCCATTTGAAATAAACAATCATCAGGGAAAGTCCCATGGTTAATTGTGGAAATATATAGTGAAAAGTGATAGTAAAGGCAAATTGCATTCTATCGTAAAAGATCATTTCTTCCATCAATCAGTTTTTTGTGATTATTGGGTGAAGGTAGTCATTCCGATAGAAAAAATCGGTAACATTTGTTGCTTAGATGAGTGGTTAATAATGGTTCTAAATAGTTAGCACAGATTTAAAGTATTTCAAGCCTTTTCATGGGCATAGGGTTTAAATAAATAAGTCTTTCAGTCCAAAGGCTTAAAAATGTTTTTTTGATAATTCTTGCGAGAGCTTTAAAATTGAGGCCATAGATTTTACTCATCATAATCGGGAAAGAAAAACTTAGCTTCTGCGTTGGGATATGTTAATGTGTCTTCTGGGAGCATAAGTTTTAGACTATCGACAACATATTGATTTAAGATTTTGTAATTTCTAATTTGTTTATCAAAATAAGTTTTACGATCTCCACCGTTAATTTCTGAAATACTCAGTTTTTGTCCAATTTTATAAACTTTATCATTCATTAAAAGCGTGTCGTTCTGAATTACACCAATAACATCACCATTAAATCGACCTATAAATTTGGGTTGAGAAGCGGAAAGAATGTCTTTTGTACTTAATCCATTTCCTACCCAGTGGGTGTGTTGTGGAATTTCTTTTTGATTTAAATAAGGGGAAATCAAAGTGGTTAAACTATGAGGAATGTCTGTGTGCGCAACAATATCCTTAAAAGTTTTATTCTTTTTTAAATTTGGGCTAAAGATTGCCAACGGCACAAAATGAGAGTCAAGTTCAGATCTCAATGGCAGTGTGTTTACATTGTGATCCCCAACAAAAACGAAGATGGTATTTTCGTATTCGGGTCTCTTTTTATATTCCTCCATAAAGTTTCCTAAAGCTTCATCTTGATAGATAATTGCAGCTATTACTTCTTTATAATTTTCATAAAGCATTTCTCCATTTTTAATATTCTTCAATCTTTCTTTGGCAATAGCTCTGTACCTGTCCTCTTCTGGAATATTGAAAGGACTATGCAGGCTTAGTGTGATGAAAATATCGAGAAATGGTTCATTATAACTTGTGTCTTTAAATTTGAAATATAAATCTACCATCTTTTTATCGTGAAATCCCCACGAGAATTCATCTTCTTTCTTTTCAATTTGAGCAATATCTTTCTCTATAATGACCACTTTATCGCGAATGCTTTTAACGTAATTCATTCGCAGATATGGTTCAAAATTATCGAAATAGCCCCAACCTCCATAAGTAAACGAAGAAGAATAACCATTTGAAATTAATAGTTTGGGAATCGATAAATGTTGTGGAAATGTCGACTTTAAATTAAGCATTCCGCGGACACTACCATGAGGTAGAGAAGATAAAGCATTTGCAAAAACACCATGCGTTCTATCAGTATTACTAATTGTATTTGGCCAATAGAGGCTTTTAGCATATAATTCATCAAGGTACGGAGTGAGACTTTCCAAAACTGCATTTGGTCCAGAGAAAGTTGAGCTTAGTCCTTCACAAAATACCATTACAACATTAGGAGCTTGGTCAAATGTGTTGAAGTATTCGCTTAAATTATTTTCTTCGTTTTCAAATTTTCGTGCGAATGGATATTCAATTTGATGTGCAGAAGCTTTCCATCCCATGAAATTTCTTAATTCACTTACTGTTGTAAAAAACTCTTTTTCATTTAAATTTTCAAGTTCATTCTTCTCTCCCAAATGTGATATTATGCTTGAAAATATATATTTAGGTTTTGAAGTGACTATTGTTTTTTGCTTTTCTGTGAGTTTATCATTCTTGGTCATGAAATTTACACCCAATACTACCAATAAAATAGCGAAAATTGCTTTAGTTATTTTTAATGAAATGATCTTTGTGATGATGGCTTTGTTAAATATCAAAGCCAAAACTAAAGCTAAAATAGGAAGAAAATAATACCAGAAATATTGATTTGCTAATCTTCCCGTTTCACTTGCAGCAATTTCTAATAATTCATCTAATGTGAAAAATAAGATAACATGATCCAAAATTAAATAGGCAGTATGATAATATTGTGATGTAACAAGATAAACGAAGAGCAACAATAGGGAGGAAAGTATGGTTAAGAACCAATATACAGGTCGTGATATTAATTTGATAAAACTTAATAAAAGGCCCATCGTTAAGAGATAGATAACGATAAATATTAGCTCTTTGTAAACAATAATCGCAAAGATTCTTAGCATTTCTCCATCCGTTTTAAATGGCTCTTTTTCAAAAATAAAGAGATCGAAAAACTTGATAATTAGAATAGAGGGAAATAAAATTATAGCTTGTTCAGTTAGTGCGTTGAGAATAGGCTTTAATTTAGTGGGTAACATTTTCATAAACATAGTTTAGATGTAGAAGAGCTAAAAATAGTTATTATTTCAAGAAACGGTACAATGGAATTATAGATTACGATTTTATGAAATTGATTTTATTTTCCTATTCATAAAAAAGGCCGATAGAATTTCTTCTATCGACCATTTACAGAGATCGTCATTAAGCCCATCATAACACTACTTACTCTATTGCTTAACGATTCTCTCTATTTTTTCAATTCCATTTATTTTGTATTTGAATAAATAAACTCCACTTGCGTAAGGCAAAGGAACATATGTTGATCCGTTGATTTTATGTGATGAAATTTCTTTTCCTAGTAAGTTATAAATGAATATTTCAAACTCTTTTTCTGCGCTACTATTTAAAGAAACAAAAACACCTTCTTTTGTTGGGTTTGGATAAATGCTAATCTCAAAGTCTCCAGAACAATTAGATGAAATGGTCTTTAAGATTTCTACCGTTCCATCAAAGTCTGTTTGTGAAAGTCGGTAATAACTAATGCCCATTTGTCTATCAAAGGCATGATATTCGTAATTGCTGGCTGTGCTTTTATTACCTTGCCCATCAATTAAAGCAGAAGTTTCGAAATCATAACCATCAGTAGATTTTTCTATAGTAAAGAAATCATTGTTGGTTTCCGAAGCTGTTGTCCATTTAAGATTAACAAATCTGCTTTCACAGTTCGAACTAAATTCTGTTAATTCTACAGGAAGTGGTGTTGCACTTTTAATTGATCCAATGGTAAAAAAGCGTGTTGCATTATTAGGAATATGCGTTGTGCTAATTCCTTTAACTGAAATTGTTCCACTCGCATAGCTAATTGCAAATCCTGATGAACTTCCATGAGCATAAGCTACTGTGTTTCCATTTGCGAAATTATCATCTGTATCGACTAAGAATCTTAAATCTGAAATATCAACACTGCCAGGGATTCCACAACCAGCCAATCTGATGTCAATATTGAATGTTTCGTTCATGTTGGTGCGTGTGATTCTCCATTCTCTTTCCAGTTTAGAGAAAAGACCTAAACCTGGAGGAAGTTCTGTGTTGGAGTTATCTGTTGCACATAGTCTTCCGGTGCTAGCTCCCATTACTACAAAAGATCTATCGTTAGCAAACGTACTTGGGTTTCCTGAGTTCGGAGTGTTTAAATTACCTTTATAAATACGTACACTGTCATCAAATTGGTGTGATTGTTTTTGTAATAAATTAGAGTTTTGGTCTTTTCCTATACCGATAATATTGCGTTGGTAAGCTGAATTTCCTGCCCAAATCGTAGTTCCTAATGAAGAATTGTAGCTGATTGGTGTGGCAGTAGTTCCTAATGTTATACCATATTTTATTGCTAGGTAAGAATTAACTCTATTAATTTCTGCATCTGATAAGTCTACATTGTAGAAAATTGTCTCAGATAAATAGCCGGAGAAATATTCTCCATAAACACTAGGAGACATTTGTTTAGCGCCAAGTGTTAGGCCGGTAACCATTAAGGCGGAAGATTCAAACGTGGTGCTTTGTATTGAACCGTCTTTCATGGCGCTCATCGAAGTTGGAGATGATTTATTTCCTTTATAAGAGACTAACATTTGTTTTCTATTAATTGATGGAGTGAAGTCTCTTGCTCCATTGTGATCATCACCAGCACCAATTGCTATTCTACCCCATCCTCTCATTTGAACTCCATCTGAGCCATTCTTATATGTTATTACACCATCACTTGCGCCACTCGATGGTTGAGCATAGACAACAAAGAATGTTCCCTTATCACCAGCGTTTTGGTTTTTCAATAAGTCTATTCCTGCAGTGGTTTTTAAAATCTTTAGATTACTACCGCTATTCCCATTGAAATCTATAACTTTTCTGTAGTTAAAAATTCCATCAGCAGGGGTTTCTGTAACTTGAGAGTAAGGAGCGGCATCATCGGTGACAGAAATTATTTGGCTTCCAATTGGATGTGTAGTTGACCAAGAAGTTAAGTTCCCATTTGTTAATCCGTCAGGCTCCCACCATGCAGTAAGATTTTTAGTTCCTAGGCCTCCTGGCTTTGCACAAGCAACTATAGTTCTGTTAACTGAAGGATTAGGAATAGTTGGATCTTGAATAGGAATTACTCCACCAAATGAAATTTTATTACATCTTGCATCTATTAAATCACCAATATTTGCACTTGTATTTATATCATAAACCACCCAAAAGTAATTGGTTCCTTCAGCCAGGGTTTGCGATCCTGTTATGTCTACAGCAACCCCCGTAAATTCTGGTGGTTTATTCCCGAAATGTGTTGTTGGTGCAAAAGTTGAATTTGTACCAGTATAGTAAATATCAACATTTGATACATTAGTTAAAATACGACTATTGGTACTTCCATTTGTTTTTATTCTAAACATTGTAGCAGCAAGTGGTGAAGTTGTTCCACTAGTTACAATTTGAATACCAATTATTTCTTGATTTTCTGAACATGTGAGCACATCTGATGTGTTGTTTTGCGTTACGGTGCTGGAGGTGTAGGTCATTGGAGTTGCAGCGATAGCAATAATATTTACTGTATAATCTTCTGTTTCTCCCCATTGATAACTTCCATTACTACATGGGTCTGTAATACTAGCTTCAGAAATCGTAGTTCTCATTCTGGTTTGTCCTAATGTTGCAGTAGTTGGGACAGTGAATGTATAGGTATGCGTATATCCATCAACATTAGAAAAGGTTGTTCCAGTTCCTAACATTTCTGATGCATCAACAAAATCGTAATCCTTATTGTAGTCGATCCAAGCATTTGCAAATCTATCGAAATCTGTTCCACATGTTCCTTGGGTGATTTCAACAGTATATGCTACTCCTCTTACTAAATCAGGTATATTTTGACCTGAGGTGAAATCACTGTATCTATTACATGATGTTCCTATTGTTGAATTGTTAAGCGTAATTGAATTTGCTATGAGTTTTATGTTATCAATTTTACTGTCGATATTGCTTGAAGGGGCAGAAGAGCAATAAGGATTAGAAATTGGGTCTATAATATCAACCCAATACTCTTCGGTCTCACCAAAAGTGTAACTTATACATGGATCTGTTAGATTAGAAGAGCCTTCAATCAGAATTATCCTCATTTTTCTATTTCCTAATGTTGCTGTCATAGGAACTGTAAATATAAATGAATGAATAAAATCTGCTGTGGAGTTACTTGAAGTTCCATTGCTTAAAGCTTCATTGCCTCCAGTAAAGTCATTGTTATTATCGTAATCAATCCAAGCATTTGCATATCTATTGTATTCTCCGTTGCAAGTTCCTTGTGTAATATTTAATGTGTAGGTATTTCCTCTTATTAAATCTGGGATATCTACTCCTGTATAAAACTCAGTTCTTGTAACACATACTGAAGTTGATGAATTATTATTGAGGTTTATCGAGTTTCCGGTTAATTGAACAATGTCTATTTTACTATCAGCATCGTTACTTGCTTCTGATGTACATTGCCCCTCCACATTTAAAGAGACAAACAAAAATCCAACAAGGCAAAGTTTCTGAAAAAGTAGTGTGCTTTTCATAAAAATAGTTTTTAAAGTGTATGGTTTAACTCTTCAAAAATACGCTATTGTTGTGTAAAAGACACTATTTGCAGGGGGTACATCAAGGGTACTTAGGTAAAAAAATATTTTTATTTTAGGTTTTCCAAGAATTTTGTAATACTCTCTTTTTCAGATAATGGAAGTTTTTTTCTTAGGCGTTGTCTGGCTTTTTTGACTGCATTAGGGGTGACATTCCTAAAAGATGCAATGTCTTTTGTTGATAATTTCAATAAAAGCATTCCACATAATTCTCTTTCATTTTGTGTTAGTTCAGGGAATTGCTTTTCTAGTTTGGAAAAGAATTGGCTATTTGTTTTTTCGAAGTCTGTCTGTAAAACAGCTAAGTTTTCATCGCTATTTTTAAATCTTTTAAATTCATGAGATAAGGATATAATTTCAGACTTTATATTTTCAGGAGTAGCCTTTTGAATGTTTTTAATTTTCTCTAGCGCTTCATCAATAAACTTTCGAATAAAAGATAAGTTGCTGGCTACATTGTTTAGATCTTTCTTTTTGTTGGCTATTTCTAGCACCATTAATTCAGTGTTTAATCGCTGGATTTGACTATTTCTTCTTTGTCTATTAAAGTATGCTATAATTATTACAAGAATTAAAAGAATGAAAATGATTAGTAAGTAAGTAGAAAAGTTCACTCTTTGTTTTTTGGCTTCTATTAGTTCAATTTTGGTGTTAGAAACCTCCAAATCCTTTTGAATATTACTTAATTTATAATTTAACACCTCTTTATAGAGACTTTCATAAGTCAATTTATCCAAGGAAATACTGTCTTTTAGATTAAAGTACTTGTTCATATACTCCAAGCTTAAAGCACTTTGATTTAGTTTAGCGTAACTATCCATATAAAGCTTATACGTTTTCAAAACTGAATGAGATCCAATTTTCTTGAAATCGTTACTTTTAAATTTCTTTAGCCCATCAAGTGTTTTAATTGATGATTTGTAATCTTCTAAGAAATAATAACATTCACTTTGTGAGTTTAATGCATTATAATAGGAAGTTAAATCTCTATTCCAGTTTAATTCTGCATCAATTTTTAAATAACGCAACGCTGTTTTATAATCTTTTTTGGACATATAAACAGCACCTATATTCCCCATCGCTAAACCAATTATTCCAGAAAATCTTTCGGTATCAATATCGTATTCAACTATCTTTTTGTAGTAGTGAATAGCTGAGTCTAGCTGATTGTCTTGGTAATAAATAAATCCTATATCATTATACAATTTTAGAATTGTCAGCGTGTCTTTACTAATTCCAATACCTTGCTTTTTATAGTCAATCGCTTCCTGAAATTTACCAACTTTAATATAGTATGATGCTATCCATTTAGAATTTTGAAATTTTTCATTCTTTTCGAAAGCGCGATCCACAGTATGAATCGCATACTCGGCATATTCTAGCGCTAATGGATAATTGCTTAAAGCATCTAAATTATAGGCCAGTATTTGATAAGTGTGAAAACTGTCTATTGCAGATAATTGAATATTGGAAGCTAAAATTTCAAACCCTTTTCTTAATGATTGATCGATATATCCTTTATGGTGGAGGATTTTGGCATCTACAACATCAAGATTTGTCATTTCACCTTTGAAGGTTGTTCTGTAGTGATTTAAACTATCAGATTGCGAAATCACAGTCAAGCTGAGAAAACAAAATAAAATGCTATTTAAAATCGGATTACGAATGGTCTTTGGTTTAGTACACTTTTGTAAAGATAAATTTATTTGTGATTATAATAGATAGATTTATTATTTGGAAATATTTTATTGATCTAAAACAAAAAGTCTGCTTCAATTAAGAAGCAGACTCAGATGAATCATTAAAAAATAAAGGTTCTACCACGAATTTAATGGAAGTCTATAATGAGTAAAAGTTCCAAAAATTGTTTAAAAGAGATTCCTCGGCATTTTCATTCTTCCGAAAGAATGAAAAATTTGTCGGAATGACAGCACGTTGGGTAGGTTTTCGGAAAAAATGCTCCTCAATCTCCGCTTGAGGAGCATTTTTTCCGATTTACAAAACTAAAACCTTGTCATTCCGACAAAGTGAAACGCCGAGGAATCTCTCCTTTTTCAATGTTACAGTTTATAATCGCTTAGAAATCTCATATGATAAATACCCATTAAAATAAGGGTAGAACCAAAATAAATAATTACTCTTTGATGAATTGACTTGTAAAAGTTTTTTCACCATCCATAATGAATAAGTAGTACATTCCGTTATCAAGTGTTTCCACGTTAATAGTATTCAAATTCATTTTATCATTTTGCACCAACATTCCTGCAGCGTTAACGATTTTGTATTCTGCATTTTCAAAATTCTCAACTTTAATTAAAGAAGTTGTAGGATTTGGATAAACAGCTATTTGGTTCATCTCTAAATTCTCAACTGATGCTGTTCCAGGAACTAATATTTTATCAATAGCATGAACAACTCCATTGTCTGCATCAACATCTGCTAAAGTAACTGCAGCATCGTTAATCATTACTCCACTAGTGATGTCAACTAGTACGTCGGCACCATTTAGAGTAGTTACCAAACCGTTTGTCAAATCATTAGACATTACTTCCATTCCTAAAACGTGGTATAAAAGTATATTTGCCAGTGCAGGACTAGCTAATAAGTCAGCTTCTGAAATTCCTGAATTGGTAATATATGTTGTAAATGCCATATTAGAAGGAGCAAAAACAGTTAATTCTAAAAGAGGGTTTGTTAAAGCTGGTAATAATCTTGCTTCAACAACCGCCGTTACTAGAGTACTGAATCCATTGTCGATAGCTACATCAGCTACCGTTTCGTCCGCTAAAAGAACTGCATCAATTGAATGAACTACACCATTGGTAGCACTAATATCAGCAACATCAACCTTAGCATGATTTATAAAAACCTCTGGAGTCAACGTTACGGTTAATTTTAAAGTATTCATTGCATTTAAAGGAGTTACGATATCTCCATTCATGATGTCGGCAGCATTAACAGTACCAGCTAAAACATGATAAGTTAAAATATCGTCTAAATCTGCACTCGCTAACAATGCAGGTGCTGTTATCCCTAACGAATCTAATAATGTAGAGAAAGCATCGTTGTCAGGTGCAAAAACCGTAAAGTCACCCATAGGATCATCTAAAGTTGGTTGAAGTCCCGCTGCATCAATTGCCGCCTTAAGAGTTGTGTGATTTGGACTGTTAGAAATTACTCCATAAACCGTTTGTCCGAAGGCTGTTACACCCATCATGGCTAATGCAAGTGTTAAACTTACATTTTTCATTGTTTTTGATAAAATTGTTTTCATAATATTTAGTTTTAGTTCTATCATAAAACATTTTGTTTAACTAATTGGTTCAGGAGATTAAACAAAAAGAATTGATTTGTCTTTGTTTTGACTATGTTTTAAAGTAGTGATGCCTTTATTGGTTTCGTAAATAGTTGATAATATTAGCTTTAGTGTGTCTAGCTTTCGCTTCCAAAAACCTTTATGGCAAACATTAGATTTTAGATGTTAGAAAAAAGACAATAAGTCTAATGTCTAGTATCTAAATATTTCACTAGGTATAAAATTTTATTCTCAAATGAACCTATGGCACTATTCGTATTTATTGGTTCAGTTAAAATTTAATTTAACTACCTTAAATTGGTTTCTAATCAAATTTTCACAACTTTCTCAACATGTTCTTCTCCATCAAGAACATATTTGATTAAGTAAATTCCATCTTCGTTTGGCAATTGAAGCCACGCAGATCCATGAACTTCATTTCTCGATATTACTTTTCCTGATAAGTTATATATAGTAACTTCTAAAGATTTTTCAGAATTATTTAAGGTTAGATAAACTCCATTATTTGTAGGGTTAGGATGAATGACAACTTCTAAATCTCCTTCACAATTTGAAGAAATAGTTTTCAAAGCTGTTTCTTTTCCATCAAAATCTGTTTGTGATAAGCGATAATAGCTAATTCCAACTTGATTTGTATAATCAGTTAAGGAATATAAGGAAGCTGAATTTTTATTTCCTTGCCCTTCTAACTTGGCCAAAGTTTCAAAGTTTACGCCATCATTAGACTTTTCTATTGTGAAATAATCGTTGTTGGTTTCAGATTTAGTTTCCCAAATTAGTTCTACATTTGTGCGACTACATTCTGCAGTGAAAGATGTTAATCCTACTGGAAGAGGTGTTCCTCTGTAGTCAGAACCAATAGAAATATAACGAATATCATCATTTGGAATATGATCTATACTTATATCTTTAAATGTAACAATCCCATTGGCGTAAGAAATATCTAATCCATCATCTCCTTTGGCGTAGCATCCTTCCCAACCATTCTCAAAATTATTATCTTTATCTACAAGTAATCTTAAATCATTTACATCTATTAAATTTAGCTTTGCAAACTTATCTAACTTAATATCTATATTAAATTTATCTGGCATATTTGTGCGTTGAATTTTCCATTCTCTTTCTATTTTAGAAAATAAATGGCATGGACTTTTAGCCATTCCTTCATACATTATTGCGTTTGATTTATCTGTTGCGTAAAGCTTTTTTTCATTTGAACCCATCACAACATAAGATTTGTCTTGATAAAAAACACCAATGTTATCTTTATTTGTTTCTTTTATATCTCTTAAATAAATACGTACTGTATCATCACGTTGGTGAGATTGCTTTTGGTTTAACTCAGATACTTTATCAAAACCAATTCCTATTATGTTGTTTTGGTATACAGCTTCTGCCTTCCAGATTCTTTGTGGATTTTGCGCATTGGATGAAGCATAGTCTACCGGATTTGATTGTGAACCCATTGTTACTCCATATTTTATTGCTAAATATGATTCTGATCGGAGCCTTTCTTCATAAGAGATGTTTTTTGCAAAGACAATGACTTCGGCTATAGAACCGTTGAAGTGTTGAATGTTACCAGTTGGAACTTCCCCAACTGAAAAGTATGCAAGACCTGAATTACTTAATATTCCACCGCCGTTATTGTTATAAGAACCAGCACCGTTTGGTTTATTATTATAATAATTTTTTAATCTTCCCTCGCTGTGAGAAAATTGAGAAGTGTAAATAGATGGACTAATTCCAATTTCTATGGTGTTAATTGCATCAGCAGCATTCCAATAGTTGTTGTGTGCCCGAAAATAGGAGAGATTTTTAAGAATTGAAAATTCATCACTATTAGCTCTAAAATATCCACAAACGCCTCTATCTGCGTTTCCAGCACCAGTATATGTTGCAATAGCAATCATAGAACCATCTTTTGGGGTTAGTATGTCCGAAAGATCATCCACATAGTTTCTAAACCCTTTCTTACCAGCTGTACCATTAAATCTCAACGTAGGATTATAATTCCATAGTTCACCATTTCCTGGTCGATTTCCCGTTGTTATTTGTTTTAAATTTGTATTTGTTGCAGAGTTAAACCAATCGTAAGAACCGATAGTTTATTTATCTACTTTAAACCAGGCTTTTAAACGTGGTTGATCAACATTCCCTGGAGAATTCTGTGCAAAAGAACTTGAGACTATAAAAAATAGACAAGCAGAAAGTAGTAATATTTGTGATTTATGATTTTTCAAAATTCTTTAGTTTTCGAATAAATAATCTACAAACATAATGGATATAGTCATTTACTCCAAATGTTTGAATATCTTTTGGCTTGTAATTATTGGATTCCTATTAAGTTATTTAATGAAAACCATGCAAATTGTTAGAAACAATTCTTTTAAGGTGATTAATTCTAACACTCATCTATGATTGTATCAATCATTATATTTCTTTAATACTTCAAAACTTCAAAATCGTTTTTAAAGTTTTCTTTAGTTGTAATTTAAAATATGGATATTTGCATTCTTAAAATTATAACTATGAAATATACCCGTCTCTCTTTACAAGATTTAAAAGACCTCGAAAAGGAATTTGTTGAGTTTTTGGTTCTTAATGGAATTCCAGCGGATGATTGGGAACGCCTAAAAGTAAAGGACAGTGACAAAGTAGAGGATATAATAGATCAGTTTAGTGACGTGATTTGGGAAAGTGTTTTGAGGAAAACTGAAATGGTAGAGCACCGCAGGAGAGATAAATTGACTATTTGTCGTGTTGCCAAGGGTGAGTTAGTTACACTTCTTATTCGTTCTTCAGACCGAGATTTGGATTTCACAAAACCCGAAGATTTAGCGAAAGTTTTAAAGGATATTGACAAGCATGAAGTGAGTATTCATAACGATAAAATTGAAAAGCCAGAAACAGAACAATTGTTTGAATTGCTACAAGTTGGATTTTATATTAGTAAAGACCCTGAATATGTTAAGCTACTAGATGAAAGAAAAAAGTAATGTTTATTGAACCCGTTATTAGTTAGAAGAGCACTTTAGTGCACTCTGAATGTCTATTGTCTATTGTCTAAAGTCTAACATCTAATGTCTTCCTTTCTAATGTCTTCTTTTTAGTCTAAACAACTACAAGGATTATCAAATTCCACTGCAGTATTAGGAAAAGCCAAAGTCCATTTTTCTACAAATGATACGGCAAAGGTAGTTCCTCTAAAATCTATAAATTCCAATTGTTGAAGTTCAGCAAACGATTCATCGATTTTTGTAAATCTATTGTCCCAAACATCTAAATACTTTAAATTGGTTAAGTTTTTAATTCCCGCCGGAATGGAGCCGATTTTATTTCTGCTGATATCTAAATAGAGTAGGGAGGAAAGATGAAAAATTTCTGGAGGGAAGTGAGTAAACTTGTTTTTGTCGATATATAAGAATTCAAGTTGATTAAAGTTGGAAAAGAATTCCGGCAATTCCTCAAGTTTGTTCTTGGTTAATTTTAATCCTTTCAGATTTTTGAATTGTTCGAGTTCTTTTGGAACTTCTGTTAATCCTTCCTTATATAGATCAATTGCATAAATTGTATCGACAAAAGCGTTTTTAGCTTCCGATAAAGTATAATAGCGATTGGTATCTTTTGGAATTTGACTCCAAGCAGAACTACCAATTATAATCAACAATCCAATTGCGAAGGCGTTCTTCATCATTTTTCATTTCTGTGATTAATTCATCTAAACTATCGAATTTTTTCTCGTCTCTAATGCGTTTTAGCAGTTTTAACTGTAATTGTTCACCATATAAATCGTCCTTAAAGTCAATTAAATAAGCTTCAATTGTAATTTTTCCAGAATCATCAACTGTTGGACGTTCACCAATACTTACCAATCCAAAGTATTCTGAATCGTCTTCTCTAACCACGCGCGTTGCATAAACTCCATTTTTTGGAATGAGTTTAACGTCGTTGTTAGTTTCGATATTTGCAGTTGGAAAGCCGAGTTTTGTTCCCAGTTTCTGACCATGTCCCACAATTCCATTAATTTGAAACTCTTCACCTAAATACGTGTTTGCTAATGCAACATCACCTTGATTCAGTGCTTCACGAATTTTAGTAGAACTTACATTTACTTCATCAATATCTTTAGCTCCAATTTCAATTACTTCAAAATCATAAATAGGAGCAAGCTCTTTTAAAAGTTCTATGCTGCCTTCTCTATTTTTTCCGAATTGATGATCGTAACCAATGACAATTGTTTTGATGTTGAGTTTGTTCACTAAGTAGTCACGGACAAATTCAATAGCGGTTAAGCGAGAGAATTCCTGTGTAAAAGGGTGAACAATAATGTTCTTTAAACCCATTCTTTCGAGTTTATCTAATTTCTCAACTTGTGTTTGAATAAGCTTTAGTCCATGAGATTCTGGAAATAAAACCATTCTTGGATGCGGATAAAATGTGAAAAGAACAGATTCACCACCAATTCTTTCGGCTACTTCATTGAGTTGCTTAATTATTTTTTGGTGACCAATATGAACTCCGTCAAATGTTCCAATCGTTAGAACAGGATGTGGAATTTTAGCCATTTCATTAAATCCTTGAAAAACTTTCACTATTGCATTACTTTTTTTCAAAGATAAAGAAATCTAAGTGTTGAGCGTTTTATTTATGAATTTTCAACTTTAAATTATTAAAAATTGAAAACCATACTTTTGTATGCTTGCATAATAAAGAAAAATCTTATATATTTACAATTGAATAATAACGGAAAATCATAAAACTATATTAATATGTCAGAAACTAAAGCGATTAAAGGAGGTGAGTTTATCATTCGTGATACAAAGCCACAAGATATTTTCATTCCAGAAGAGTGGACAGAAGAGCAATTAATGATAGCCAAAATGTGCGACGATTTTATTGCAACTGAAGTTGAACCAAATCTAGATAGAATTGATGAAATGGAGGAAGGCTTAATGCAGTCTATTCTAGAAAAAGCAGGTGAACTTGGTTTATTGAGTTTATCTGTACCAGAAGATCTAGGTGGAATGGGATTGGATTTCAAAACAACTCTTTTGGCAACAGAAAGATTAGGAAAAGGATATTCATTTTCCGTAGCTTATGGTGCGCATACTGGAATCGGAACTTTACCAATTCTTTATTATGGAACGCAAGCGCAAAAAGAAAAATACATACCAAAATTAGCTTCTGGAGAATGGAAAGCTTCTTACTGTTTAACTGAACCTTCTGCTGGGTCGGATGCAAACTCAGGAAAAACAAAAGCTGAATTAACTGAAGACGGTAAGCATTATATTGTTAATGGTCAGAAAATGTGGATTACCAACGCTGGTTTTGCAGATGTGTTGACTGTTTTTGCAAAGATCGAGGACGATAAAAATTTAACTGCATTTATTATTGATGCAGATTCTGAAGGAATTACTTTAAATCCTGAGGAGAAGAAAATGGGAATTAAAGGTTCCTCTACACGTCAGGTATTCTTTAATAATGTAAAAGTACCAGTTGAAAACATGCTTTCTGAACGTGGAAACGGATTTAAGATAGCATTGAACATTCTTAACATTGGTCGTATTAAATTAGGTGGTGCAGTATTGGGTGGAGCTAAAGCTGCCATTAATTACTCTATCAAATATGCAAATGAGCGTGAGCAGTTTGGTCGTGCTATTTCTAAATATGGAGCAATTCGTCACAAAATTGCTGAGCAAGTAATTAAATGTTTTGTTGTTGAATCGGCTACTTATCGCGCTGGACAAAACATAGATGATGCAATTCTTTCTTATATTGAAGGAGGAATGGACAAAGAAGAAGCGACACTTAAAGGAATTGAGTTGTTTGCACCAGAATGTGCAATTCTAAAAGTTGCAGGTTCAGATTGTTTAGATTTCGTTGTTGATGAAGCAGTTCAAATCAATGGAGGAATGGGTTATTCTGCAGAATCTCCTGTTGAAAGAGCATACCGTGATTCAAGAATCAATAAGATATTTGAAGGAACAAACGAAATTAACAGAATGTTGATCGTAGATTTAGTGCTGAAAAGAGCAATGAAAGGTGAACTTGATTTGATGGGACCTGCGCAAGAAGTAGCGAACGAATTAATGAGTATTCCAGATTTCGGAGAGCAGCCTGAAGGGGTTTTTGCTGAAGAGTACAAAGCATTGAAAGGATTCAAGAAAGTAATTTTAATGGTTGCAGGTTCTGCAGTTCAGAAATTAATGGCGACGCTTGCTAAAGAGCAAGAAGTATTAATGAATATTGCAGATTTATCAATTGACACTTATCAAGCGGAATCAGTATTGTTGAGAGTAGACAAAATGATTTCTATGCGAGGTGAAGAAGCTTGTAAAGATGAAATCGCAATTGTAAAGACTTATTTCTATGATGTTGCAGACAAAATCAACAAATATGGTAAAGATGCTATTAACGCATTTGCTGGAGGAGACGAAGCGAAAATGATGTTAATGGGATTAAGAAGATTTACGAAAATTGAAGGATTCAATTCTAAAGAAGCGCGTCAGCAAATTGCTTTACGTGTTATTGAAAAAGGAGAATATAATTTTTAGGCATGCACGTAGGCTTGCCCTACTAGGCATGCATACAGCATGCACACAAAAAAAAACAAAAAAAAGGGCGCAATTTGCGCCCTTTTTATATTTCATAAAAACAAAGATTATTTTACCAACTCAATTCCGTCAGCAATAAAAGTCATTCCATATTTTACTTTTGTAATTGCATCTATATCTTTTTGAGGTGCATTTGCATCTTCTAAAAAGTGTCGTTGCATTTCTACAGAAACAGTATCTTGAATGGCTTTCCCGGACATGTATGCATAAGTTCCAACTTTCGTATCAACAGGAATAGTGAAATGATCCTTAAATCGAACCATGAAAGTTTCGCCATTTTCTTTTTCAATGTTTATCCAACATCCAGCTTTAGAGCATGTTTCATTGATTTTCGCTTTGAAAGTAGCGTCCATTTCTGTTTTCCCTTTGAATTGAGCCAATAACTCCTTCGTAGAAAGTGCATTTGTCGTATCTACTTTGTTTGGTCCAAAAGAAGTTTGGTTAGGATCAACCATTTCTTCTTCATTTTCCTCAACTACAACTTCTGTTGTGTCCATTTCGTTAGTAGGTGCTTCATTGGTTTCAGATGAATTTGTACAGCTAGTAAAAAATCCTGCTGCAATCAATCCAATCATTAAGTGTTTCTTATTCATGTTTTTAATTTTTCGCTAAACTACGGATTTTGTATTTGAAATGGGAAAAAAATATTTTTTTCCCATTTCAAATACAAAATAGTAAAGAGTTTTGAGTAGGGAGTAATGAGGCGCTTCGAATTAGAATTTTTCACTTTCCCTCTGTTTTCCCTCTCCTTTCCCAGCATCTTTATCATCGGAAACTCTGTTTTAGCAATCACTCCAGCGCTTTCTTCTCTCATTCTCATTCTATATTTTGAAATTTATTTTAAAATATACAGTACCTTGTATTGCATAGTACTATATTATTTATATATTTGTCAAAATAATTAATGAATCATGAAAGTAGAAAACACAAAAGCACAAATGAGAAAAGGAATTTTGGAGTATTGTGTATTGTCTATACTCTCGAAAAAGGAATGTTATCCTTCTGAAATCATTGAACAATTAAAAGCAGTAGAATTGATTGTTGTGGAAGGAACGCTTTATCCATTGCTCACACGATTAAAAAATTCAGACTTATTAGATTACCGATGGGAGGAATCCAATGCCGGGCCACCACGGAAATATTATGAACTCACAAAAGCGGGTGTTTCTTTTTTAACAGAATTAAAGACAACATGGGGCTTATTAAGTAAAGCAGTTAACCAATTAGAAAATAAATCACTATGAAAAAGACAACAACAATAAATTTGGCAGGTATGGTTTACCATATTGAGGAAGACGCTTTCCAAGTTTTAAATCAATACATCGCCGATATTAAACGCGTTTTTTCAAACCAAGAAGGTGTTGAAGAAATGGTTGCCGATATTCAATTTAGAATTGCTGAATTGTTTCAGGAACGTTTGAATAAAAATAAGGAGGTTGTTACCTATTCTGATGTTCAGGAAGTCATGGCAATTATGGGTTCTCCTAATCAATTTGATGAAGATTTTGAAGGAAATGAGGAGGAACAAACCTATCAAGAAACTTCTTATGAAGAAATTCCAAAACGTTTGTACAGAGATACAGACGAAGGAATGTTGGGTGGAGTTTCAGCTGGAATGGCAAACTATTTCAATATAGATCCAGTGATTATTCGTGTTTTGTGGATTGTCTTAGTTCTCGCTGGTGGTTCCGGAGTTTTGATTTACATTATTGCATGGATTGCGATTCCAGAAGCGAAAACAACTGCTCAGAAATTGCAAATGAAAGGTCAATCGGCTAATATCGATAATATAAGAGCTTTTGCAGATTCAGTAAAAAACGAAGCTAAAACGGGTTTTAAACGTGCTTCAAAATCTGTTAAAAATACTTTTAAAAAAAAAGATAATCCTATCTCAAATGTTGCAAAAGCGATAGGACGTGTTATAGGTTTTGGATTATTCCTTGGAGGAATTTTAGGTTTGGTGTTTTTAGTATTGTTTTTTCTAGCTGACTTTAATTTCTTCTTTATAAATAACGAGTTTATCGATGGAGATGTTAATTCATTAATTGGATTGTTTTTCACTACAACGGTGCTGGCTTCATGGTTAATTTTCGCAGTTTCTATAATTCCTCTGATCTTTTTAATTATTGCTGGCGGAATGTTATTGTTTAATCAAAAACCTAAATCTAGGGCGCTAATTTTAACTTTATTAATCTTATGGTTTGTCGCTATTGTTGGTTTATCATTCATCGGAATTAGAACTGGTTTAGACTTTAAGGAGACTTATAAATCACAAGAAAAAACGTATGTCGAAGGAAATTATCCTGAATTACAAGTCAATATTTTCGAAGATGAAATGATGATTACCAATGCGATGGATTATGATTTCGATCGCTATTTGTCAATTTCGGAAAATGAAGTAAAGCTGGGTTATGCTAGAATTGAGATTTTACCAGCTTCGGATTCTTTGTTTTATTATTCAGTTGAAAAAAGGAGTAATGGAGGTACACTAAAATCTGCCAAAGAAAACTCTGAGGAGATCAACTTTGACATTGAACAAGTTGGAAATGTTTTGAATGTTTCAGCAAAGTATGGTTTCCCGAAGAAAAGTAAAATCCGAGGTCAAAAAGTAGATGTCAAAATTTATGTTCCAGTAGGAAGGAGAATTATTCTGAATGGAAATTTAGAAGACTATCCAATTAGATTACAAACTAAAGCAAGATTTAATGATGATTTATTGGAGCAATCTTCAATTTGGGAATCTTCAAATTTAGGAATGGAGTATAAAGGATTTTTGGAGTAAACAGCTTTGAGTAATAAGATACATCGAGTTGTAAGTTTTTGATATGCTGAGAATGCTCTATTTCTGCCTTTATTTTAATGAGTGTTCTTGCTAATATTAGAGGGTTAATCTTTTCAAGTATGATCAAACCTCACAAATCTGAACTGTTACTTATATTGAAGTTTTTTAATTCAAATAGTATCTTTCAATTCAAAAAGTGAGGATGATTAGAACTAAGTCCTTGTGAGTAATCTTGGTGGTATTGAGGTTGAAATCTTATTTGTATTAGATAACTAAATTCAATAAATGGTTCCTTTGAAATTCAGGGCAGAACGTGATCGTTTTAATAGCAATCCATTAAAATCCTGCCCTTTTCAATAAACTTCTCAAGTGGTTCCATTTTTTCTTCTTCGAGAATATTTTTCAATTCCTCTAAAACTCCGTCTCTCATTTTAATAGAACCGCAAATCATAATACTGCCTTTGTTCTGGAGTAAGTGGACAACTTCTTCCTTATTTTCGTTCACTAAATCCTGAACATAACGATTATTGTCTTTCTCTTTGGACAATGCGAAATGCAAGGTATTGAACAAGTCTGTTGATTTATTTTGCTGGATTATTTTATGGTATAATTTGAAGCTTAGTGGATTTCTTCCTCCCAGAAAAAATGTTTTCTTTTGCTTGGAATACATAGATGTCATTCCTAAGAAAGGCGCTATTCCTGTTCCGTTGGCAATCATTAAAACATCTCCTTTTTTAGGCAGATGGAAAGATTTATTTTCTTTAACGTAAGCTGAAAGATCATCACCAACTTCTTGAGCTAATAAATAGGAAGAACATTCTCCTAAATCATGCTTTTTGATGCTGAGAAGTATATTTCCTCCTTCTGTTTTACCAATCGAATAATAGCGGGCCAAATCATCTCCTGGTGGTGCGACTGCTAATAAATCACCTGATTGGAAGTTTATATTTCCTTGTGGACTTAATTCTAAAGTGAAAGTTAAAACATATCCATCATCGACTAATTGCTTTTGTTCGACTTTAAAAGTCGATAAAATAGCGGGTCTCTTTTGATCTTCGTTGGGAAGTTCCAAATCTATAGAATGACGCTTTTTCCATTCTTCAATCGATAACCCAAAACTAATGTATGAGCGTCCATCAATCAATGTTGGCAGTGCTTTTAGTATAAATTCTTTATTCTGATTTAGCATTTCATAAACATCAATAGCAAACTGACAAAACTTTGGATAAATCATAGAACCGAACCCAATAACATGCGTTTCCAGCGTATTCAATTGCTTTAATTCATTTACTTTTGAAAGAAAGTTCCTCGCTTTAAATGGCGCTTCTCCATCGCCATAAGTTGAGGTCATGATTATTAAATGTTTCGCTTTTGGAAATACTTGATAGTAATTCATGTCGGTAGTAAAAACAGATTTTCCTGATTTCAATAATGCGTTATGAAGAATATTAGCGAATTTTCGTGTTGAACCGTTCTCAGAACCTACCAAAATGATAAACTCAGCTACTTCTGGACCCACTTTGTTCCGCGTTTTAGAAGACAGTCTTTTCCATGTAATCTTAGTTCCTGAATACATGAAATAAAGCAGATTTATTGAAATCAATCCCAATACGATAGACCAAACCCACTGTCCTTTTCCAGTATGCAGCGTCATGGATAAGGCAGTTAAATTTTGAATCCAAGTGGTATTTTGTTCACTTACCACTTCTCCAGTAAATTGATGAATTTTCAATTTTTGTTCCAGTAATTCCAAATGATAATAATCTTCTTCATCTTCAGAAAAAGGGAATTCCAATTTTATAACTTCTGATAATATAGTTTCTTGAAATATGGGAAAGGACGCTGGGTTGATTGTTTCTTTTTGCAGCGCAGTATATTCTATTTCTGGATTTAAACTTGTTTCAAATTGGGTATTTAAGAATAGAATTGTTCCAGAAAGCGACATTATTGCAATTGGGATAAAGGTCAATCTTCCCAGTAAAGTATGATAGTATTGCGCGTTACTTTGTTTTTTAATCCAGGTAAAAATATGTCGTAAACCATTGGTACGTTTTATAACCAATGCAATTCCAGAAGCCGCCATCAAGAAAAGCAGGAAAATTGTTATTCCCATAAGTATTCGACCAGTATTGTGCAAGAAAAGTGAACGGTGTAAAGTGGTTACCCAAGTGTACAATTCATTTTTAGGTGGAATATCCGCTAGTTTTTCTAGAGTGCTTGGATGAATGTAAAATTCTCCATCTTTATTTTCTTCAAATCCAATAACATCAATTCTCACCGCTTTTTCTCTATCGACTGACAAAGAAAAGACCTCAATGTATTCCTCTTTTAAATGAGGAACAAGTTGCGCTAAATTAATGGTGTCTGCGGCAAGTTTATCACTTGGAGAATTAAGGTGTTCGGCAACTGGCTCAGTAGAAAGGATAATTCCAGTTACTGAAGCGATGAGTAAAAAAATACTAGAAAACACTGCCAAAAACAAGTGACTATACCTCCAAAAATGAGTCAACATAGAATGCCGTGCGTTTATTTATTGACAGGAATTAGTCTTACTTGACGAATATATCCTTCTGTTCCTTCATATTTACCAAGCTTTAATTGTTCGCTTGTCAATTGAACAACAACATCTTTAGCATGATAACTTTTGTCTTCAACTGCCGATTCAAAACGAAGCGTATAAGCTTGATCAATGTACTTTTTGTTAATTTCGAACGCAACAACTGAGCGTTCTCCACTTCCAATTGTAGCGCCAGTTACACCGTCTAATCTCGGTTGATGTCTAGCCTTTTCTCTACACGCATACCAAGATTTCAAATCTGGATACCATTCATGGTCGTCTCCTAAAACGCGCAATGTTTCAATGTAATCTCCTTTTGAATTTACTATAGAAACAATCACATAAGCGCCTTCACCTTGGTAGTTTTTCAGCTGAATTAAACATTTATATTCTCCACCAACGGATTGTGCATTAGCATTATGCGTAGTCAACGTTAATGCTGAAATCAATAATCCAAATACTAATATATTTTTCATTTCTGTAGTTTTAAAAATTCTAAATCACCTTCTAAAAGCTCATTACTTCTAGCCAAATCATAAACAGTTTCATCGAAATCAGTTTTCACACCTTTTTCAGCTCCTTTACTGATTAAGAATTTAAGGAATTCTGTATGGTTACCTTTCATAGCAGCCAATTGCAAAGCTGTGATTCCATCTTTATTCTTAGCGTTAATATTAATACCAGATTTTAGCAAAATATTTACTAAGTATTCGCTTTCAACAGCTGTAGCTAAATGGATTGTCTTATTCTGAATTTCTACTTTCTTTCCATTTAAAACCATAAAGTAATGTTCGAAAAACTCCCTGTCTTTGTCATCAAAGGTGTCAACCAAATGTGTTATTAAATTATCTCCAGATTTATCTACTATTTCAAAGTCTAAACCTGCTTTCAAAACACGTTCGGCCAATCCTGAATTCCTTGCTCTCAAAGCATAGGTCAGTAAACTATATCCTTCTTCGTTAACCAATGCTTTGTCCTTCGTTAATTCATAAAGTGAAGACAATGCAACAGTATTATTTCTTTCTGCTGCATTCATTAAAGGCGTATTTCCTTCATTATTTATCTTTTGAACATCAATATTCTGCTTAATTAAATAAGAAAATACCTCAGCACTTTTATTTCCTAATGCCACATAATGCAGCAAATTATTTTCTGAATTATTGCTCATTTTTGTATCTAATCCTAGCTTCATTAAATATTCAAAAACAGGAAGGTCATTATAAAACCTGCGTTTTCCTTTAGCTGCAAAGAACAATGCATTTTCATTGTTTTCATTGCGTGCTTTTGGATCTAAACCTGCTGCAATAAGTTGATTAAGCAATTCGATATTCCCTTGCGCGCTAGCATAATGAAAGACTGAACTTCCTTCGTTGTCTACTGACATTATATTCAATCCGTTATTAATGAAGTAATCAAATGCCTTGATATCGTTCGCTTGTTGTGCCAAATAATGAATTACAGTTCCTCCATCTCGGTTGGGCGCTTCAAGTTTCAATTCATATTTCTTATACAATTCATAGATTCGGCGATCTGTAATACCTCCCATTGCTGTGAAAGTCTGTAGATTGTTTCCTTTATCATCAATTATATGAATATCAGAACCAGATTCCATTAGAATTTTCACCAATTCATAATTCCCTTTATATCCAGCCCACATGAGGTAGTTCCTCGCATCATGGGTGATTTTACTTACTTCATTTCCTTCAATATTCAACAGAAATTGAATTGTTGCTAAAGGAGTGTTGTTTAAAATAGCATAAGCCGTCGCATCAAAATTAAAAGTAGAGAATTCAGTTGGACTGTTTCCGTTCTTTATTTCATTTTTGACTTGCGCTATAGTTGTTGTTTCATTCCAAAATGATCCCTCAAGAAATACGTTTTTTTGAGCGCTTATATTTATAATTCCGATCAAGAAAAGAGTACATATTATTGTCTTCATACTAATTAGATTAATTCTAAATAAGGCAAAAGTAGATAAATTATCAGAGCGAAATCAATTAACTATAAAAATACCCTGAACTAGGTATTTTGACCTCAAACCTAGTGAATACCTAGTTTCTGGTATTGGCACTTCAATATCCTGCCTATACCTTTGTAATCGTTATTTATAATTAATCTAAATAAAAACAATGAAAAAATATTTACTTTTTACGTCACTTCTTTTCGCAGGAAGTCAATTTACAAACGCACAATCAGTTTCAGAAACTGTAAGTATTGGTGCAGGATATGCAAATGAAACTTGGTACAGTTTAGAAAACGGTGATCAAGGAACAAAAGCAGCTGCAGATTGGGATTTAACTTTCGATTTATCAGGGTTCGGAACATCAATTAGAATAAATTCTGGAAATGGAATATTGCTTTATCCGTATCCCAATGGAGACATTAGCGATTGGGCAACTGCCGACACAACTGGTTTATTTAACTGGACAGCAGTTTACAATTCTGAAAAGACCTGGTTTAACGGTGCATTAGACCAAAATATCAACCCAAATGACCCTTTTGATGTGGGTTGGGGAATTTACAATATGAATACACACATCATTTCAGGAGATTCAATTTTTATTATCAAATTAATGGATGATTCTTACAGAAAACTCCGCATTGATAACATGGCAAATGGAGCTTTCAACTTTACTTATGCAAACATTGATGGAACAAATGAAATCGGAGCTTCCATTGTAAAAGCGGATTATACAGACAAATTGTTTGGCTATTATTCTATTCAAAATGAGTCAGCAGTTGACCACGAACCTGTAACTATTGAAAACTGGGATTTATTCTTCGGAAAATACACTGGTTTTATTCCAACACCATACAATCTAACTGGAATTATAGCTGGTCCGAACACTGAAGTAGTGCAGATTGATGGCGTTTCAGATGTTGCCAATTACAACGATTGGTCAACAGAAACATTCACTAATGACATAAGTACTATTGGCGCAGATTGGAAAGAATTTCAATTTTCTACAATGAGTTATAGTATAGCAGATGACGTTGTTTATTTTGTGAAAACGCAAACTGGAGACATCTGGAAAGTTATTCCTACTGGTTTTAGTGGAAATACAGACGGAAATTTTGTATTCACAAAAGAGAAGCTTTCCGCGTTATCAATTGATGAAAACGGAATTCAAAAATCAGAAGTTGTTGTATATCCAAATCCTGCAACAAATAATGTCTCTTTGATTTTAAACAACATGAATTCTAATGCTACAACAGTTCAAATCATGAACATGGAAGGACAAATAATGTATGAGCAAGTATTTGTTGGAGATTCTAGTTTTGATGTAAAAAATGTTCCTGTACATTCTTTTAGAAGCGGGATTTACATTGTAAATGTTCGTTCTGGAAGTCAACAGTTTAATCAGAAATTGATAATTAAATAAAATACGCATCGGGAACTTTACTCGTAAATTACTTCTCCCATCACTTTAGCATGGCGCCATGTCGGAACTTCGACAGGCTCAGTCACCGAAGGGTAATCCGTTGGCTGAGCCTGTCGAAGGCAACGAAAGAGTTGGAAGAAAACAGCAAACGATTTACGAAGTATTCGATAAACATTTAATAAATAATTAAAACAAATAATAAACTATGAAAAAAATACTCTTTATTGCTTTAGCTTTAACAAGCACAATTGCTTTTACTCAAAAAGACAAGAAACAACAAGACCGCAAATCAATTTTAGAAATGGAAGGTTGTTATAAAGTGACTTTTGATTTCGCAGAAACGTTCTCACCAGATACTGGTTATGTGAAATACGATGATTATTCATCGCACGCAATTGAGTATGTTTTTGCAATAGAAGATGAACCAGATTTCATATCGCTTCAACATATTTTAGTGGTAAATGACACTTTTATAGTGAAGCACTGGCGCCAAGATTGGTTGTATGAAAATCAAACAATTTTGATGTTCGATAAAGACAGAACTTGGAACAATAAGAAGATTTCTAAGAAAGATGCCAAAGGAACTTGGACACAAAAAGTTTTTCAAGTTGATGATAGTCCACGTTATGAAGGGTACGGAACTTGGGTTCATGTAGACGGGAAAAACTACTGGGAATCTACAGCTGATGCACCATTGCCAAGACGTGAATTATCTGTAAGACAAGATTACAATGTTACAAAACGTCACAGCAGAATGGAAATTACTAAAAATGGTTGGAATTTGGAACAAGACAACGAGAAAATCTACCGTGACGAAAACGGAAAAGATCAACTTATTACTTGGGAAAAAGGACATGAAATTTTCACTCGTGGTGAATACAATTGTCAACCAGCAATCGATTGGTGGAAAGAAAATCATAGATTTTGGGCTGATGTTAGAACTGTCTGGGGAGAAACAATCGCTGCAAATAAAACAATGAAATTTGAGAGAAAAGTGGATAAAAAACTAATGTATGAGCACTTATTTGGAATGGGTGACGAATACACTGGTGACAATTATGACCAGGCAAAAGCGAAAAAAGAAATTCAATCTATAATCGAGGCTTACCTAAATCAAAAATAGTTTTTTCATAATTTGTTTTAATCCACCTATTCTGATTAAGGCCCGGAATGGGTGGGTTTTACACCAAAAAAAACTGGGTTGACTATTAAAAGAAAATTATCATGACAAAAGCGAATTTTAAAAGCACTTTCTATACAATCGTTTTACTTTTATTTTTTACACCATTCGTTATTGGTCAAACCATAACGGTGATTTCTCTTGAAGATAGTCAGCCCATTCCTGGTGCTAGAATTACGGTTCAATTGAATGAAAAAACATACAACTTTACGACTCCAATTAATGGTGAACTGAATATTGACAAAGCATTAACTCAAAAACCTTTGACAATGACCATTTCATTTATGAGTTATGAAACCAAGAAACTGGAACGATTGGTTATTTCAAAAGATACAGCAATTGCTTTGGCTCCTGCTGTTCGACAATTTGATGAAGTGGCAATTACAGCGCAATACAAATCGCAGTTAGTAGAGAAAGCAGTCCATAATATTAAGGTAATCGATCGTCAAAAGATTGATGCGATGGCTGCCCAAGATTTAAAAGATGTTTTGACCAATGAGTTAAATGTTCGATTGGGAGAAGATAATATCTTAGGAAGTAGCATGCAACTCCAAGGAATTGGTGGAGAAAATGTTAAAATTCTTGTGGATGGAGTTCCATTAACGGGAAGATTAAACGGAAATATTGATTTATCCCAAATTCCATTAGAAAGTATCGAACGTATTGAAATTGTTGAAGGTCCACTTTCTGTGAGTTACGGAACGGATGCTTTGGCTGGAACAATTAATATAATCACGAAAAAAAATCAAGGAAAGAAATTCGAAGTCAATTCCAACAACTATTTTGAAAGCAGTGGAAAAGTGAACAACACTGTTTCATTGGGATGGCAAATCAAAAAACACCAGATCCGATTAGAAGGAGGTCGATACTTTTTTGATGGTTGGGATCCTTCTCACGAGGCATTTCATTACAATCCAAAACCAATTGCTGACAGTTCACGTTCGTTGCAATGGAATCCAAAAGAACAGATTTTTGGAGGAATAAATTACAGATACAATAGAAAAAATACCTTGTTTAATTACAGCGGACAACTTTTTAATGAGAACATCATAAATCGGGGAATGCCGCGTCCGCCTTATCAACAAGCGGCTTATGATGATTATTACAAAACAAATAGAGTCAATCAACGCGCGAATTTCCAATACCGTTTCAAAGACAATTACCGTCTTTCATTTATTGCAGCTTATAATGGCTATTTCAGACAAAAGAATACTAAAGTTCGAGATTTAACGGATATTTCTGATGTAATTTCAGGAAATCCAAGTGATCATGATACTTCACAATACCATAGTTTTATTTCACGAGGAAGTTTGATTCAAACCAAGTCGAATAAAAAGATAAATTATGAAATTGGATATGATATTCTCTATGAAATTGCGCGAGGAGAAAGAATTTTAGATGGACAACAAGCGATTGGAGATTATGCGATTTATGCAACTGCAGAATATTCGCCTTTTAAATCATTGATTATTCGTCCGGGAATTAGATACGGTTACAATTCCGAATACACTTCTCCTGTCACGCCATCTTTAAATATTAAATATGATTTGTTGCAAAATGATAAACAACAATTGAGTTTACGCGCATCTTATGCCAGAGGTTTCCGCGCTCCTTCAATAAAGGAATTGCATTATGTTTTTGTGGATATCAATCACAATATTGTTGGAAACCCAGATTTAGAAGCTGAATATGCGAATCATTTCAACTTGTCATTACATCAAAATATTCAATTAAAAGATGTGAAATTGAAAAACAAAGCAGTTTTATTCTACAATGATATTCACCAATTGATCACGCTGGCACAAGCTTCAGCAACGGAATATTCTTACTTCAACTTGGACCGATATACGACAACTGGAATTCAATTAGAAAGTAACTTGAATTATAAAAACATTACCGCAGGTGCTGGAGTTGGATACATTGGGAGATACAATGATTTGGCAGAAGAAAATTCAAATTCAACAGACTTCCTATTCTCTCCT
The DNA here is from genome assembly GCF_004152935.1 of Brumimicrobium glaciale. Classification (GTDB taxonomy): domain Bacteria; phylum Bacteroidota; class Bacteroidia; order Flavobacteriales_D; family Crocinitomicaceae; genus Brumimicrobium; species Brumimicrobium glaciale. The sequence goes on along the minus strand of NZ_SETE01000002.1, from coordinate 829,754 downwards.
GAAGTGAAATTTAACTTACAATACAATTGGGAGAAAATCGGTTTGCAAACTGCTGTTTTCTATAAATACACAGGTGTTTTGCCAAATATCCGCATGAATGCAGACGGAGAATTATACGAATCTAAAATTAGCGATTATCACATGGCGGATTTAACGGTTTCGAAATTTGCTTGGAACAAAAAACTAAAATTTACAATGGGAGTTAAAAACCTTTTCAATGTGACTTCAATCACTGGTTCTGCAAGTGGCGAGGGAGCACATTCAGTAAGTTCTGGAAGTGTGAGCATTGGAATGGGACGTGTTTATCATTTTGGAATTCGACTTAACATTAATTCAAAATAAATTTAAAAGAGATGAGATTTATAATATTATTAATTACCGCTGTTTTACTGAGTTCATGCTTAAAAGAAGAACTTCCTGTTCCGAAAAGAGAAGCTGGAGACATTAAAGTCGGTGAAGTCAGCATGGGAGGAAACTACGAATATCAGATTTACTTTGATTTCTCGACCAACCAAATGACAGGAAAGAATTCTAAAAACATTTGGGATATCGGATTTGAAACAGGTGAAAATGGAAGCCATGTCATCATCAATACTGCAAGAAATATGATGGTTTACACGACAGATAAAATGAATTTATCACATGTAATGAGTAAAGATGGATACATCGTGAATCCGAAATTTGACAATGCAACTGGGGATTTAGATTCTACAGGAATTGGAAATTGGGAAGATGGATTTGTGAGAATTCTGGACATGGGTTATTCTTCCACAGGAAACCCTCTTGGATTTTATAAACTAAAAATCATTGAAGTTACTCCAACAACTTACACTTTTGAATTTGGTAGTTTAGAAGCTTCTTCATCTTCTACCCGCACAATTCTTAAGAAAGACGAATACAATTTTACTTATTTCAGCATGATGAGCGATGCTGAACAAGATGTCTCGCCAAAAACGAAAGATTGGGATATCGTTTTCACCCAATACGTTCACCAGTTTTATGAACCCGTTGTAACACCTTATTTATTGACAGGATGTTTAACAAATCGTATTGAAACGAAGGTTAGCGTCGTTACAGAAGTTGACTTTGAAGCCATCGATTTAAACTATGTTGCTGGTTTGGAATTATCAGAAAATACAAACACAATAGGGTTTAGTTGGAAAATATTAGTCGGAAATGATTACGAAATTAATATGAATATTTCTTACGTAATTCAAGACCACGAAGGAATTTATTACAAAATGAGATTTATTGATTTCTATTCAGCAACAGGAGAAAAAGGTAATCCTATTTGGGAGTTTGTGGAGTTGTAATACTGCGCCTCAAAAAAAGTATTATTAAAGAAACTCTTGCAAGGTTTTTAGTGTCATTTTCCAACCTCGGACTGTAAATCCACGTTATGGAGAAAAGAATTAAAAACCCGCACTATGAAAAATTATATTCTAGTACTCCTGTTTTTTACTGTAAATATGATAAATGCTCAGACTACTAACTGGGCTAATTTTACGAACAATGATAAAATTTATGATTTAGCTGAAGCAGGCGATAAATTATGGGTGGCTACAGAAGGAGGTGGAGTCACTATTGATCAAACTACAGGCGAAATTAAACATTATTTAAGTTCCAATACAGATTTGCCAGGTGTGCATTTAACCGGTCTGAGCAGGGCAGGAAATGGGAATTTATGGTTTGATGTCTATGAAAAAGGCATCTCTAAATTTGATGGCACGCAGTGGACAAGTTTCACCCGTTCAAATTCAGCAATTCCAGATTCTAATGTTGCTTTTGTTAGAGAGAGTGAGAATGGAGATGTTTGGATGGTTTCTTCAGATCTTAAAAATCTAATAAAGTATGATGGACTCAACTGGAATGTCTATAATTCTTCCAATACATCATTGCCAGATTACCTAGGGGAATTTGTTTTTGATAGTAATGGAAGTATCTGGATGAGATCTTATAATCTTGGATTATTAAATTTTGACGGGACAAATGTTGCCTACTATCTTACAAATAATTCACCGATTCTTAATAATGAAATTACAGACATAGTAATAGATACTAATGACAATATATGGTTGTCATCATATAATGGAATTTCTAAATTTGATGGACAAACTTGGATAACCTATACTGTTTTTAATTCTTCACTTCCTAGGAGTAGGATTAAGCAGTTGATGATTCATAACGATGAAATCTGGGCTATTTGGCTCGAGGATACAGGTTTAGGTGGTGGTTTGATTAAGTTTGATGGAACAAATTGGAGTGAATATAATTCAACAAACTCAAGTTTACCATCCAGTTTACAAGGGAATTTACAAATTACTTCCAACGGAGATAAATGGATGCTCACTGGAACGTGGCCTAACTCACAGATTATTCAATTTAATGGTTCAACAACTGTTTATCATGATATTTCAAATTCTCCTTTGCCGTCAAATAGAATTAAAGATATAGCCCTTGATTTTGATAGAAAGTTGTGGTTGATAGATAATGAAAGTAACTCTTCGAATGGTTATCTGTTGTCTTATAAAGACTATGAATGGGAAACCTATCTTCAGAACTCAAATACTAGGTGGGTGAGCATTCAAAATGATTCAATTATTTGGATGGGACTGCATGGAGGAGTAAGTAAGCTTGAAAATGGAAACACAACATTTTATAATACAGCAAACTCGGGTGTACCCATAAATTCTGTTACTGCAGCAACCGTCGATTCCTTGGGGAATATGTGGTTTGCATCGTTTTATGGACTGGTGAAATATGATGGATTAAATTGGATAGTTTATGATGCATCAAATTCAATGATGCCCCAAACCTTAATAAATGATATTGCTGTTGATGCATCAAATAATATTTGGCTGGGAACTCACAATCATGGATTGTTTAAGTTTGATGGCATCAATTGGGAGAATTACACCACTTCGAGCACTGGGAGTCCTTTAGATCAGATTTGGAATTTGGAACTTGACCAACTAGGAAACTTGTGGGTTGGAACAATGTATTATGGTATTGCAAAATTTGATGGTACAAATTGGACGACATATAATTCAGTAAATTCAAATTTACCCTCTGATAATATTTCAGCTCTAGGAGTTGATAATCAGAATGATTTGTGGATTGGGACAAGGGAAGGAGTTGCTCGTTTTGATGGTGCGAATTGGGATTTCTTGACAACTGAGAATTCAGGACTTCCACATAGCGTAGTATATGATTTTGAATTTGATGATCTAGACAACGTTTGGATGGCAACTGGAGGAGGTGGTCTAGCAGTTTATAACCCAAATGGTGTAAACTTAAGTACCTTTGAAAATTCACTAAAAACAAATGATTTTAAGTTTAATATTTACCCAGTTCCGTTTAATGATAAATTAAATGTTGACATTGAAAAACGTCTTGTTGGTTCGTCATTTGTGTTATATGATATTAACGGGAGAAAAGTAGGGATTTTTGAATTAAATGAAATTAGCACCCAAATAACGCCTAAGTTAAATGAAAAAGGGATGTATTTTTATAATATCGTCAACGATAATAGGGTTATTGGAACGGGGAAAGTGATACGGAATTGAATTGATTGAGACGGGTATTTGTATTTGGTTAATAGGTTGAATTGGTCAGACAGTGACTGACCAATTGGGTTGAAGCTTAAAATGTAATTCGTCCTCAAGTTGGGGACTAATTTGATGACATTCAAAAAAGGATAGGTGAGAAAGGAATTTTTAGTCCTTAAAATTGAGTTTAAAAAGTACTATAATCTTTCTATTAATTATTGCTTTTCTTGTCCTTTAATCTTTGAAGAAATAGAATTCCTCTTTGTGTCCTTTTTATATAGCTGTTTAGACCTTTTTGGTTTGTCTGGAATAGTCCATTCAATGAGCCTATCTTTTATAAGTTTTGCTAGCACTAGTCTAAGTTGCCCAGAAATTCTTTTTTGCTTTAATATAGCCAAGTACTCAATATATTTTTGTAATTAGTTTTGACAAACACTGCTATGAAAGCGATTCCCGATTCTTTCCAGATCAATTGAATTTCTGGATATATCTTGTTATTCTGTGTCTTGTAGTTGGTCAGAATTCTGATGATCATTTGAATTCAATAAAGCTATATCCGTAAAAAAAAAACACCTTATATTTCTAATTTTATTTCTTTAGACCACAATCCAAAGTAAGTATGCCGATAAAATCAATAGTAAATTTAAGTAGGGGTAAAATGCGAATTTGATATTAGTTTAGGTGGAATTGAAAATGTAAGGAAGTTGTGATTTTCCAATTATAAGTCTATTTTTGAAAGGAGTATCACTAACGCAACTTTACCGATATATGCAAATTATTCAAAAAACAATAAATTCAAAAAAGTACTTTCTATTATTTATTTCAGCATTATTTTTCAGTCTGAATGGAATTTCACAAATTATATGCAATCAATTAATTGATAGAACCGGTGAGCCAATTGCTTATGTGAAAGTCATTAATCACACTACCAAGACAGGCAGTTATTCAGATAAAGATGGTAAGTTTTGCATCGATTATTTAACAGAAAACGATTCTGTAATAATATTTTCTGGTGGAGAATATGAAACGATCTCGACCTCCATTAGAGATATGAGATTGATGGAGATTTTGTTAGTAAAAGCGGGGAGTGTGCTAGAATTTTCTGAAGTGTCAATTGTTTCGCCTAAAACATTTTTTTTAAACGAGTTTGATCATAGTCAAGCTGGAGTTTCTCTTACAAATGGTGGAGTTTTGAGCAGTTATATTTTCGCAAGTGAAAATTATAGAGGATTAATAAAAAGTATTTCGGTTTATGTTTTAAATTTTGAAGATGATTACATAATTATTCCAGCAATTTATGAGTACGATCTTAAGACAGGTTCTGTGGGTCGAAAAATTTCGATAAAGAATTTCCAATTGGATAGTATTAAAAAACAAAGTTGGAATAAGATCGAAATTTTAGATACCATTTATGCCCCAGAGAATGGATTTTGTGTTGGATTTGAATGTATTCCAAAAAGTAGAGAAATCTCATTGGCTGAAGTTTGTCAAAATTCATCCATCACTTTCGGAGCTTATTCGCAGAAGAAAAGAGAAGAAGATCGAACATATTATGTCATTGGTGCAGGTACTGGTAGATGGATTCAGTTGGCAAAAGCGGCTTGGGGTGTCCGTAATATTCTAAACCTTGCGGTAAAAGTAGAATTGTCGGGTAGTGAAATTGAAACTAATGCAAAGAGTTTTGTACGCCAGAAAAAGTTATTGAGAAAAGTAAAGTCTGAGGAATTAGATTTAAGTCAAGAAACTATTAATGATTTGTTTTTATCAACTATAAAAGTGATGGAATTAAATGATTTTAAAGGACTAAATCAGCTAATTAAAATTGAAAAGAAAAATGAAGATGTTTACATGGATTTTCTGAAAAAGAAGCAAAATAACATAATTTTTGATTATGACCAATTGGTATTCTGGAAAAGCTGTGTCAGTGAATTGCCAACTGCCGAAGTAATCTTGCTTGAAGAGAATTATTATTCCATCACTTTTTCAAATTTAGAAACCATTTATTTATTTTTCGAAAATGAAAAGTGGTATATAGATTACATGAAATGCAATAAGCTTGATGTTTTGGTTGCTCAATAAGTTTTGAGAATTAACTTGAAAAGTTATTGAATAGAAGGCTGTTGACGATGATTTTATACTCAAAAGGATTTTCCTCATTTTTCATGCATTAGTCTAAATTATTTAAATAATCAGCCAACTCCTCTTTGCTGGGTAGATTTATCATATATTTTTGTACAAATATTTTCTCTTTTATTCCTGCTGTAGCATACTTTACAGTGGTTTCTCCTTTTTCTGTACATAATAGTATTCCAACTGGCGGATTGTCGTCCTTTTGAGTTATTTCCTCTTTAAAGTAATTCAGGTAGAAATTTAATTGGCTTGCATGGTTGTGTTTGAACTTTTCGGTTTTGAGCTCAATGATAACGTGACATTTTAATATTCGGTTATAGAAAACTAAGTCTACAAAGTAATACTCATCATCTATCAAAATGCGTTTTTGTCTTGATTCAAAGCAAAATCCATTGCCCATCTCTAAAAGGAAGTGCTGTAAGTTTTCTATTAATGCTTGTTCTAAATCAGATTCTGTAACTATTGCTCTGTCACTCAATCCTAGAAATTCTACACTAAATGGAGAGTTAATAATATGATGCGGCTTTAAATGCGTGGCTTTTTCATTTACGTACTCCGATAATTTCGCTTTATCTTTTGAAATGCCAGATCGTTCAAAGTAAAGTGATTCTATCTGTCTTTTTAATTCGCGAACAGACCAAACCCCTTTTGTACACTCTAATTCGTAGAAAGCACGCTTTAAATCATCCTCTATTTTTAGTAATTCCACTAAATGAGAAAATGATAACTTGCTTATTATTTTATTCGGTCCAATTCCTATTTTGTCGAAGGATTTGAATTCATCAGTTAATGACTTTATTATTGGTAGTTTGAATTGGTCAGACAGTGTCTGACCAATTGATAAATTGAATTGGTCAGACACTGTCTGACCAATTGGGTTTTCTTTAAAAAAGTCACTAATGGATTGGCTTATAGATGGATATATCTTATAGAATTGTCTAAATGTTTTTAGATTAGTAACAGACAAACCATTAATCTTAGTTGATTTAGAAATCTCAATAAGAAGTTGGTCACCATAATTTGCTCTGTCTTGCCCTTTTTGTTCAAATTCAACAATATAGAAACCAATAAGCCAGTTTCTAACAGTCAGTCCTCTGTTAATCGCTTTAGCAACAGAAGACTGCAACACGTTATGTGTCATTTCTATATTTTGAATAAGATTATTATAATTCATAATTTAATTGGTTAATGATCAAATCTGCTATGAATGAATTTGAATAAACAGAAAAGTACAATTACTTGTCAGATTTCCATCCACAATATAGCAACTTTCTCTAAACCTCAAACCTACCCAAACCCACATTCCAAAAAAAAATATCATTCACAATTACCCTAACAACATTTATTCTCCCCAACCCACTACCAATTCCTACTGATTAATTATCTTTGTCTCAAACAAGAAAATAAGCATGGAAATTCCTAAAACATACGAGTCACAGAAGTCTGAAGAGAAATGGTACAAACACTGGATGGATAAAAATTATTTCCACAGTGAGCCAGATGACAGAGAACCATATACCATTGTAATTCCACCGCCGAACGTGACGGGAGTTTTGCACATGGGACACATGTTGAACAACACGATTCAAGATGTTTTGATTCGTCGTGCACGTATGCAAGGTAAAAACGCTTGTTGGGTACCAGGAACAGACCACGCATCTATTGCTACAGAAGCAAAAGTGGTGAATAAATTACGTGGAGAAGGAATTAAGAAATCCGACTTAACGCGTGATGAATTCATGGAACATGCATGGGAATGGAAAGAAAAACACGGAGGAATCATCTTGGACCAATTGAAGAAATTAGGTGCTTCATGTGACTGGGAACGTACTTCTTTTACCATGGACGAAAGCTATGCTGAATCTGTGAAAGATGTTTTTATTGATTTATATAAAAAAGGAAAAATATACCGTGGCGTAAGAATGGTGAATTGGGATCCATCTGCAAAAACGGCGCTTTCTGATGAGGAGGTAATCCACAAAGAAGTGAATTCGAAATTATACAACGTTCGTTACCAAATTGAAGGAACGGACCAATGGTTAACAGTTGCTACAACGCGTCCTGAAACTATTTTAGGAGATACAGCAATTTGTGTGAATCCAAACGATGTGCGTTATGTAAATTTAGTTGGTAAAAAAGCAATTGTCCCTATCTCAAACCGCGCTATTCCGATTATCCAAGACGATTATGTGGATATGGAATTTGGAACAGGTTGTTTGAAAATTACTCCAGCACATGACATCAATGACCACGAAATGGGTGAGCGTCACAACTTGGAAGTAATCGATATTTTAAACTCTGACGGTTCGTTGAATGAAAAAGGATTGCATTATAAAGGAATGGATCGTTTCGAAGCGCGTAAAGCAATTGTTGTTGAGTTGGAAGAAAAAGGTTTCATGGTAAAAGTGGAAGACCACATCAACAAACTTGGTTTTTCTGAAAGAACTGATGCTGTTATTGAGCCGCGTCTTTCTTTGCAGTGGTTTGTGGACATGAAAAACATCTCTGAACCAGCATTGGAACATGTTATGAATGGAGACATTAAATTCTATCCAGACAACATGAAAAATACGTATCGTCACTGGATGGAAAATATCAAAGATTGGTGTATTTCTAGACAATTGTGGTGGGGACACAGAATCCCAGCTTGGTATTATGGTGAAGGAGAAAACGAATTTGTAGTTGCTAAAACGAAAGAAGAAGCAATTGAATTAGCGAATGAAAAAGCCGGAAGAACAATCACAGATGTTGAGTTAAATCAAGACGAAGATGTTTTGGATACTTGGTTCTCGAGCTGGTTGTGGCCAATTTCTGTTTTCGATGGATTAACGAAGCCAAACAATAAAGAAATAGAATATTATTATCCAACGAATGATATCGTTACCGCTCCAGAAATTATGTTCTTTTGGGTAGCGCGAATGATTATTGCGGGATATGAATACATGGGTGAAAAGCCATTCAAAAACGTTTACTATACTGGAATTGTTCGTGATAAATTAGGCCGTAAAATGTCTAAATCATTGGGGAATTCTCCAGATCCAATTAAGTTGATTGAAGATTTCGGAGCAGATGGTGTACGTATTGGAATGTTGGTTTCTTCACCTGCAGGAAATGATTTGCCGTTTGATACAAGTCAATGTGAGCAAGGAAGAAACTTTACAAATAAGGTTTGGAATGCTTTCCGTTTGGTGAGTTCATGGGAAGTTCAAGAAATTGAACAACCAAAATCTTCTGCAATTGCAGTGGAATGGTTCGAAAGTAAATTGAACGAAACGTTGATTCACATCAATGATCAATTCGATAAATTTAGAATTTCTGATGCATTGATGGCTTCTTACAAATTGGTTTGGGATGATTTCTGTTCTTGGTATTTAGAGATGATTAAACCAGCGTATCAACAACCAATTGATGCGAAAACAAAAGAGCAAACGATTGCTTTCTTTGAAAAGTTAATGAAAATCATTCATCCATTTACGCCATTTATTTCTGAAGAAATTTGGCATTTGTTGAGAGACAGAAAAGATGGAGAAGATATCATTGTTGCTACTTGGCCAGAAACTGGAAAAGTGGATGAAACATTGATTGCTAACTTTAAAGATACAGCAGATATAATTTCTAACATTCGTAACATCCGAAAGCAAAATAACATTGCCAATAAGATAGAAATTGAACTGGGAATTGTAAAAAGCAGTAATCACCACGAACAAATGGACCCTGTTCTTGTTAAAATGGGGAACGTTGCAGCACTTTCATATATCACGGATAAATTAGCGAATTCATTCTCATTTATCGTAAAAAATTCATCTTACTACATTCCATTTGGAGATACAGTAGATATTGAAGGAGAGATTGAGAAAGTGAAAGAAGAGTTAGAATACACGAAAGGATTTATGAAATCTGTTCAAAAGAAATTGGGTAACGAAAGATTCGTAAATAGCGCACCAGAACAGGTCGTTAATATCGAAAAGAAAAAGTTAGCCGATGCCCAAGAAAAGATTAAAATCTTAGAAGAGAAAATTAATAACTTAGGTTAGAGATATTCTCCAAAACAATATTTAATTACTACCGAAATCCTGAAGGGATGAAGTATGTTAGCCAAGGATAAAATCCTTGGCTATGAAATAATAAATATTGGTTGAAACCCTGAAGGGGTGGTGTAATTTTTATGTTCGAATTGGTTATTAAATAATATAATTAAAACAAAAATACATGGTTTTAGAAGATATTCAAAAAGACATTCAGGAAGGAATCCCATCAGTACTTCCTCCTGCTCAACCGTATGATTCATCTGTAAATCATGCTCCAAAAAGAAAACATATTCTTTCCGAAGTGGAAGAGAAATTAGCGTTGAAAAATGCTTTGCGTTATTTTCCCTCAGAACAACATGCAGAACTGTTGCCTGAATTTAAAGCGGAATTAAAGACTTACGGTAGAATTTATATGTACCGTTTCCGTCCAAATTATAAGTTACACGCCAGAGATATTAAAGAATATCCTGGGAAATGTGACCAAGCAAAAGCAATAATGTTGATGATCCATAATAACTTGGATTACGCAGTAGCACAGCATCCGCATGAATTAATTACGTATGGAGGAAATGGTGCGGTGTTCCAAAACTGGGCACAATACCGTTTAACGATGAAGTACTTGTCTGAAATGACAGATATGCAAACTTTAGCGATGTATTCTGGACATCCGATGGGACTTTTTCCATCGCATAAAGATGCACCGCGTGTTGTGGTAACCAATGGAATGATGATTCCAAATTATTCGAAACCGGATGATTGGGAGAAATTCAATGCATTGGGCGTAACGCAATACGGACAAATGACAGCAGGTTCTTTTATGTACATCGGACCGCAAGGAATTGTACATGGAACAACGATTACTGTATTAAACGCAGGAAGAAAAATCGCAGTTGACGGAGAAGATTTAGCTGGTAAATTGTTCGTGACCTCTGGATTAGGTGGAATGTCAGGAGCGCAACCAAAAGCTGGAAATATCGCTGGTTGTATAACCGTTTGTGGAGAAATAAACGAAAAAGCTACAACTACTCGTCATTCTCAAGGTTGGGTAGATGAGGTGATTTCTGATTTGGATGAATTAGTTACCCGAGTTAAAGTTGCCAAAGCGAATAAGGAAGTTGTTTCCATCGCTTATCAAGGAAATATAGTTGACGTTTGGGAGAAATTCGATGAGGCCAATGTTAAAATTGACTTAGGATCTGACCAAACTTCATTGCATAATCCATGGGCGGGAGGATATTACCCTGTTGGATTCAGTTTAGAAGAATCGAATAAGATGATGGCTGAAGATCCAGCACAATTTAAAATAGAAATTCAGAAAACATTGGTTCGTCATGCTGATGCTGTAAATAAACACACAGCCAAAGGAACCTATTTCTTCGATTACGGAAATGCATTTTTATTAGAAGCATCCAGAGCCGGAGCAGATATCATGGCAGAAAACGGAATTGATTTCAAATATTCATCTTATGTGCAGGACATAATGGGTCCCATGTGTTTCGATTATGGATTTGGACCATTCCGTTGGGTTTGTGCTTCGAACGATCCAGCAGATTTATTGAAAACTGACGAAATCGCTTGTCAAGTTTTAGAAGAATTACAGAAAGATAGTCCAGTTGAAATTCAGCAACAAATGGCCGACAATATCCAATGGATAAAAGGCGCGCAAGAAAATAAATTAGTTGTTGGTTCACAAGCGAGAATCTTATATGCAGATGCATTGGGAAGAATGAAAATCGCTGAAGCATTCAACAAAGCCGTTGAAAGAGGAGAAATTGGACCAATTGTTTTAGGAAGAGATCACCATGATGTTTCAGGAACAGATTCTCCATACAGAGAAACTTCTAACATTTACGATGGTTCACAATTCACTGCTGACATGGCAATTCAAAACGTAATCGGGGATTCATTCCGTGGTGCAACTTGGGTTTCTATTCACAATGGTGGTGGAGTAGGTTGGGGAGAAGTAATCAACGGAGGTTTCGGAATGTTACTCGATGGTACAGCAGACGCGGATAGACGCCTGAAAATGATGTTGCATTGGGATGTGAATAACGGAATCGCAAGAAGAAACTGGGCTAGGAACGAAGGAGCTACTTTTGCTATTAAAAGAGCTATGGAAATGGAGCCGTTGTTGAAGGTTACGGTTCCGAATTTGGTGGATGAAAAATTATTTAATTAGAAATTACGAATTACGAATTTGGGATGGAACAAAATCCACGCAAAACAATAATTTAAAATGGAATACGCAGGGACGGTTTGCAACCGTCCTTTTCCATTTTTAAATTATTGTGTTTTAAAATATATAGGGTTAATCGATAGGTTGACCCTTTTTTGGTTGCTTTTGTTAATTAAATGAAAGGATGTTCTAAGAAATTTGTCTTTAATGATTGTTGCCTTCGATAGGCTCAGTCAACGAGGTAACGCTCCGGTGACTGAGCTTGCCGAAGGCACTGGAATTTGAAGGCTATTTTTGAAGTTAGCTTTTAAATTTAAATTGCTTTCGAGCTTCTTCCCACGGAATTAAATCTTCCTTTTTGTTCTTTTTAACTCTCTCTAGAACAACCTCTTTCTGCCATTCAGGAATTACAAAATCATCATCGGAAACCTCCAATCCCAATTGATTAAAAACTTCCATAAAAAAGTCAAACTTATCTTCTGGTATTTTTAATGTAATCTCTTTAATATTATAAATTTACAAACTTATTACTAAAGCTAACTTTTAGCTTGTACGATAACGCTAATTCGAATCCTGCGAAGTAATTGTGAAAAATAGATATTGAATCGTATTCTATTAAAAATCCGCCTTAATCCGCGTTGCTTGCATCCGCGTTATCCGCGTTCCGTCATCCCTATTTCCCCTAAACCAACTAGTGGTCTTCGAATACCTAGATTTTCCTTATCTTTGCCTAATTCAAAAAAGAGAGAATTATGTTTAAAAAACTATTAGTTATACCTATCCTTGGTAGTTTGCTCATCGGATGTAATCAAGGTAATCAAGAAAAAGAAGAAATGAAAACAAGTTTGACTTATCCAGAAACGGAGCAGCGCAGTGACGCTGATACAATTTTTGATAAAGTAATTGCAGATCCATACCGTTGGTTAGAGGATGACATGAGTGATGAAACTGCTTCTTGGGTAAAGGCGCAAAATAAAGTGACTTTTGATTACTTGAGTGAGATTCCTTATCGCAAGCAATTGAAAGATCGTTTGTCGGAATTGTGGAACTACGAAAAAGTTTCTGCTCCAACGAAAAAGGGAGATTATGTTTACTATTATAAGAATGATGGTTTACAAAATCAATATGTTGTTTACAGAAAAGACAGCGCTGGAAAAGAAGAAGTATTTCTAGATCCAAATACATTTTCAGAAGACGGAACAACATCTTTAGGTGATTTATCATTTACGGAAGATGGATCTTTAGCAGCTTATGCTATTTCTGAAGGTGGAAGTGACTGGAGAAAAGTAATCATTATGGATGCTTTGAAAATGGAGATTTTAGAGGATACTTTAATCGACGTTAAATTCTCTGGACTTTCTTGGAAAAACAACGATGGTTTCTTCTACAGTAGTTATGACAAGCCAAAAGGAAGTGAATTGTCTGCGAAAACAGATCAACACAAATTGTACTACCATAAATTAGGAACAACTCAAAAAGAGGACAAAGTAATTTATGGAGCTTCAGCAGAAGAGAAAAGAAGATATGTTGGAGGAAGCGTTTCTAAAGATGGAAAATACTTATTCATTTCTGGATCTGTATCAACTTCAGGAAATGAATTGAGCGTTTTAGATTTAACGAAAGAAAATGCGGAAATCAAGACAATAGTATCAGGTTACGATCAAGATGCTGGCGTTGTAACGACGAAAGATGAAACTTTCTACATTTCAACAAACTTAAATGCGCCAAATAAAAGATTGGTAAAAGCAACTTTTGCTAATCCAACAACTGACAAGTGGATAGATGTTATTCCAGAAACAAAAAATGTACTTTCTATTTCTAAAGGAGCTGGATATTTCTTCGCTCAATATATGGTAGATGCAATTTCTGAAGTAAAACAATATGATTACAATGGAAAATTAATTCGTTCAATCGAACTTCCAGGAATTGGTACAGCTGGTGGATTTGGTGGAAAAGAAGAAGACGAAGTTTTGTATTATTCTTTCACAAATTACGTAACTCCTTCAAGCATTTTTGAATTTAATCCTGAATCAGGTGAATCAGCAGATTACTGGAAACCAGAAATTGATTACAATCCAGAAGATTATGTTTCAGAACAAATTTTCTACGCTTCAAAAGACGGAACGAAAGTTCCGATGATTATTACACACAAAAAAGGATTAAAAAAGGACGGTAAAAATCCAACGATTCTTTATGGATACGGTGGATTTAACGTAAGTCTTACTCCTGCATTTTCTGTAGCAAACATTGTTTGGATGGAAAACGGGGGGATTTATGCAGTTCCAAACCTTCGTGGAGGTGGAGAATATGGTAAAGAATGGCACAACGCAGGAATCAAAATGAAAAAGCAAAATGTATTTGACGATTTCATTTCTGCAGCTCATTACTTAATTGATGAAAAATATACAACATCTGATTTTCTTGCAATTCGCGGTGGATCAAATGGAGGTTTATTAGTTGGAGCAACAATGACACAAGAGCCAGGTTTAGCGAAAGTAGCTTTGCCAGCAGTTGGAGTTTTAGACATGATTCGTTACCATACATTTACTTCAGGAGCGGGTTGGGCTTATGATTACGGAACATCAGAAGATTCTCCAGAAATGTTAGATTACTTGTTGGGTTATTCTCCAGTTCACAATGTGAAAGAAGGAGTTTCCTATCCAGCAACAATGATCACAACAGGAGATCACGATGATAGAGTAGTGCCAGCACATTCTTATAAATTCGCAGCGGAATTACAAAAGAAAAACGCTGGGGATGCACCAATGTTGATCAGAATTGAAGTTAACGCTGGTCACGGTGCAGGAACTCCAATTAGTAAAACACTAGATCAGTATGCTGATATATTTGGATTTACGCTTTATAATATGGGAGTGAAGGAATTGACAATTGATAATTAACAATTGATAATTGTTTTGATAATTTTAAAAGCCTTTCGATTGATTTCGGAAGGCTTTTCTTTTTAAAAACAACGAGCGCAGCATTTTAAGTTTCTCCAGTTTTTTAATTTCAAAGCTTTTGTGAAATTTATTTTCCTACTGTTTTATTATTTTCTTGATTATTCTCCCAGAATTGGTATTCAGAAAATAAACACCATTTATGTAACTACCAAAATCAATGCTAAAGTCTGACTGGGTTATTGTTTTTTGCTTCATTATTTGTCCAGAAGTATTGGTAATTGTTAAGGTTTTACCAATTAATTCTTGTGGAACATTAAACATTATCTTTTCGGTTGTTGGATTTGGATATAGTTTAACTTGAGCTTCTAGGTTTATGTTTGACGTTCCCAAAGTAGTGGAATTTAATCGAGCAATACGATTGCGCTCGACTCCGTTATTAAGATGGAATTCACCTCCAATAATTATTTTTCCATCATTTTGAATTTGAGTAGTTCTAATGGAACCTCCTAAAATAAAGACGGAATTAAAACTATTGTCCAAAACTCCGTCAGAATTTAACCGTGCTATGTTTTTTATGCCAGTATTACTGAATTCACTGAAATCACCTCCAACAATAATTTTATAATCATTTTGAATTGAGATTGTCCAAACATCATTATCAAAACCTTCTCCTAAATTGAAACTAGTATCAATACTACCATCTATATTTAATCGAATTATTTTTTCATTTCTAAAGTTATTATAGTAGCTAAATGCTCCTCCTACCAATATCTTTCCATCGTTTTGAATAGAAGTTGTTCGAACAACGGAATTAAATCCCGCACCTGAAATAAAATTTGGATCTAAGCTACCATCTGCATTAAGACGAGCAATTCTATTAACATTTGAACCATTATAAGAAGAGAAATTTCCACCCACAATGATTTTACCATCAGTTTGGATAGAAAAACTCATTACGTTATTGGTGTTAGTATCAAAACCACTTCCTGAGTTAAAAGTCTGGTCGATACTACCATCGGCGTTCAAGCGTGCAATGTGATTGACAATATTAGCATTCAATTCTAAGAAATTACCTCCGACAACTATTTTACCATTTTCTAATATCAATATACAATGAATAGTACCATCTAAAATTCCAGCATTAAATGAAGTATCCAAGGTGCCATTAATGTTGAGTCTTGCAATTCGATATACATTAGAACCGTTGTATGAAGAAAATTCTCCACCTACAAGTATTTTCCCATCTTCTTGTATAGAAATTGCTCTTACGATATTATCGAATCCGCCGCCAATATTAAATGAATTATCTACAGTACCATCTAAATTAAGTCGAACAATTCTATTTTTCCCGGAACTGCTGATAGATTCAAAATGCCCTCCCAGTATAATTTTACCATCATCTTGAATTGCGCTGGTATTTACAACAGAATTTAAAATAATATCAGGATCAAATGAAGTGTCTAAATTTCCGTCTTGTGCATTAATATGTAAATGAAATATAATTAGTATTGAAGTAAGTAGTATCTTTTTCATACGTTTTATTTTTTTCCCTAAAGTAAGTATTTATTTTAATGCTCCTATGGTTGCTGTTATGGGAATTGAATCATGATCCATCATCGCGTTAACAATCCGCTGGCTACCGGAAGATATTTTATCATTAACAATTAGAAAAACATAACCTTTTCATCAAGTTTATATAAATTCAATTAATTATTAAACAACGCTGAGCTACTTCCGATGGCTATGCGGGATGCTCTGTTGTGCTCGTTGTTTAAAATTGAAAAGTATCTTCATAAAGGAGTAGTGCCATCAAATAATGGATTTAATATCTTTAATAATCTATTGACTTTTAACGATTTAATCTTCTGAATATTTAGTTAGTTAACAATTTGGTAATGTCACGAATGCTTAATTCCAAGTTTATCCCGTTACATTCGCGGCACAAAAAAACTTACTTAATATTTCTCACGAAACTGTGGAAATAAATTTAAAACGCCTAAACAAGATGAAGAAATTTAACATTTTTATGTTAACCGCATTGCTAATTACTTTTTCAAGTGTAACAACTGCGCAAGACATAGTCATTACAGAAATTATGTATAACCCACCAGAGTCAGGATCTGATTCATTGGAATTTATTGAGATTTATAACAACGATGTTGTTGCAGTAGATATTACAGGCTGGACGTTTACGGATGGAATTACACATACATTTGGTTCAAGAACGATGATTCCAGGTGAATATATTGTTCTAGTGAGAAATTATTCTGCATTTCAAAGTGTATATGGATATACAGGAGCTATTCAATGGAACGGTGGAGTATTGGCAAATGGAGGAGAAGATATTGCACTTGCTACTGCTGGTGGAGCACAAACAATTGATGTCGTAGATTTTGACGATAACGCTGCATGGTCAGGAAATGAAGCCGATGGTGGCGGAGCATCACTTGTACTGTGTGATCCAAGTTCAGATAATACTGACCCAGTAAATTGGTATCCTTCAACAACTTCTTCCTCCGTTTTAATTAACGGAATAATTGCGCTTGGGAGCCCTGGATTTGCAGATGATTTTTGTGGAACACTTTGTAATACTGCTGCTACAATCACAGAAACGGGTTGCGATAATTTTACTGTGCCAAGTGGAGATGAATCTTATACTATGAGTGGATCATATATGGATACTATCGTAAATGCTGCTGGTTGTGATTCCGTGATTACAATTAATCTAACGATCATTAATTCAACAACAGGAACAGATGTACAAACTGCATGTGGAAGCTATACTTGGATTGATGGAATAGCTTATAATTCATCAAATAACACAGCAACTCATACGGTTACAGGAGGTGCGGCAAATGGTTGCGATTCAATTGTAACATTAGATTTAACAATCAAACCTGTTGCCACTGGAACAGATGTTCAGACAGCTTGTGCAAGTTATATTTGGATTGATGGAATAGCTTATACTACATCAAATAACACAGCAAATCATACAATTACAGGAGGAGCAGCAAATGGATGTGACTCAATTGTAACATTAGATTTAACAATAATCAACGGAGCAACTGGAACGGATATTCAATCAGCTTGTGGAAGTTATACTTGGATTGATGGAATGACTTATACTTCATCAAACACAACTGCAATGCACACAATAGTTGGAGGAGCAGCAAACGGATGTGATTCAATTGTAACATTAGATTTAACAATCAACAATCCAACGACAGGAACAGATGTTCAAACTGCATGTGGAAGTTATACTTGGATTGATGGAATGACTTATACTTCATCAAATAATACCGCAACTTTTACTATTGTAGCAGGAGCAGCAAACGGATGTGATTCAATTGTAACTTTAGATTTAACAATCAACTCATTGAATGATGCGGGTGTTGACTCTTCTCTTACTGTTTGTATGAATGAGCCAATAGATTTTGACACTTTAAGTAGTTTAGGAACAGCAGGAACGTGGTTAGATTTTACGAATACCGCAGTTTCTGGAGTAGTAACACTTTCTTCAATTGCAGGAGATTATGAGTTTAGATATATCATTTATACATCTAATAATTGTCCAGCAGATACAGCAACGTACACCATTACAGTTGATGGAACTTGTGATTATTTGAGTGTAAACACAGAATCAATGATTGATGTTTCGGTTTACCCAAATCCAGCTTCAAGCATTTTAACAATTCAAAACTCTTGTAATACAACTTCATTAAAAGTTGAAATGTTAGATATGAATGGAAGAATAGTATTGGTTGAAAATGATGTTTTCAATAACTCAAGTAAAGCTAATTTAGTAATCGATCACCTTAATAAAGGAATCTATACACTTCGTATTTCTGATGAAACATCACAGAAGTTATTCAAAATTGTGAAGCAATAAATAGAAGAAAATAATTGTTTTTAGAAAAGCGTTTCTCGATTGGGAAACGCTTTTTTTGGTTGTTGATTTTTGGAAGTAGTTGAATGAAAGTTTGAGAGTTCAAATGCTTTCATCAGCGTTTCATTGTGCTTGATGGAAAAATAAGGGTTTGATTTTGAGCTTATTGATTGAATAAATTATTTGCATAATTTATTCCTGAAAGCTTCCTTTTGATAATTGTAGATGTTTCCTATCCTGAATGAAGCTTCGGGAGAGAGGAATTAAGAGAGAAGACTTTTGTTCAATAAAAATACAATACCAAACTTAATGTCACTTCTACTTCCTGTATATATTAGTTTTGTGACAACCAGTAACGAATCATTATATCTGTTAATTTATTGACTTACAATACGTTATTGTTTGCAGCTTTCAGGCAGTTAATGATTTAATAATGTAGCTAATATTGAATTCTAAGTTATTCACCTTACATTCGCGGCACGAAAAAATTACTAAATATTTCTCACGAAACTGTGGAAATAAAAAAACCTATTAAACAAGATGAAGAAATTTTACTTTTTTATGCTAACTGCATTAATGATCACTTTTTCAAGTGTGACAACTGCACAAAACATTGTGATTACTGAAATAATGTATAACCCACCTGAGTCAGGAGTAGATACATTGGAATTTATTGAACTCTATAACAACGACGTTGTTGCAGTAGATTTAACCGGCTGGTATTTTACACAAGGTGTAACACATACTTTTGGAGCAGTTACGATGAATCCAGGAGAATATCTTGTTGTTGCAGTTGATGCCGCGGCAATGCAGAATGTATTTGGATATTCAACTGCAATTGAATGGACAGGAGGAGGTTTATCTAACGGTGGTGAGGACATTGTTCTCTTAGATGCCGGAGGTTTTACTATTGATATAGTTGATTATGATGATAGTGGATTCTGGCCGAGCGGTTCAGCTGCTGGACAACCAGATGGTGGCGGAGCTAGCCTTGTGTTATGTGATCCAAATTCGGATAATAATGACCCAACAAATTGGTTTGCATCTACAACATCGACGGGTGTGACTGTTAATGGAAAACTTCTTTTAGCTAGTCCTGGAGCAGCTGATGCTGTTTGTGCTTCACTTTGTAATTCCTCATCATCAATTTTAGAAACTTCTTGTGGTACTTATACTGTTCCAAGTGGTGATGAAACATATACAACGAGCGGAATTTACTTGGACACTATTCCAAATGCAGCAGGATGCGACTCTATAATTACTATTGATTTAACAATTAATGCTAATGCAACAGGAACAGATGTTCAATCTGCATGTGGAAGTTATACTTGGATTGATGGAACGACTTATATTTCATCAAATACTACAGCTACGCATACAATTACAGGAGGAGCAGCAAACGGATGCGATTCAATTGTAACTTTAGATTTAACAATTAATCCAGTTGCTACAGGAACAGATGTTCAAACAGCATGTGGAACTTATATGTGGATTGATGGAACGACTTACACTTCATCAAATACTACAGCTACGCATACAATTACAGGAGGAGCAGCAAACGGATGTGATTCAATTGTAACTTTAGATTTAACAATCAACAATTCAACAACTGGAACAGACACGCAAGTTGCTTGTGGAAGTTATATGTGGATTGATGGAATGACTTACACTTCATCAAACACAACTGCAATGCACACAATAGTTGGTGGAGCAGCAAACGGATGTGATTCAATTGTAACTTTAGATTTAACAATCAACAATTCAACAACAGGAACTGACGCGCAAGTTGCTTGTGGAAGTTATATGTGGATTGATGGAATGACTTACACTTCATCAAACACAACTGCAATGCACACAATAGTTGGTGGAGCAGCAAACGGGTGTGATTCAATTGTGACTTTAGATTTGACAATCAATAATTCAACAACAGGAACTGACACGCAAGTTGCTTGTGGAACTTATATGTGGATTGATGGAATGACTTACACTTCATCAAACACAACTGCAATGCACACAATAGTTGGTGGAGCAGCAAACGGATGTGATTCAATTGTAACTTTAGATTTAACAATCAATAATTCAACAACAGGAACTGACACGCAAGTTGCTTGTGGAACTTATATGTGGATTGATGGAATGACTTACACTTCATCAAACACAACTGCAATGCACACAATAGTTGGTGGAGCAGCAAACGGATGTGATTCAATTGTGACTTTAGATTTAACAATTAACGCTTCAAATGATGCGGGTGTTGACTCTTCTCTTACTGTTTGTATGAATGAGCCAATAGATTTTGACACTTTAAGTAGTTTAGGAACAGCAGGAACGTGGTTAGATTTTACGAATACCCCAGTTTCTGGAGTAGTAACACTTTCTTCAATTGCAGGAGATTATGAGTTTAGTTATATCGTTTATACATCTAGTAATTGTCCAGCAGATACTGCAAATTACACCATTACAGTTGATGGAACTTGTGATTATCTAGCTATAAACACAGAATCAATGATTGATGTTTCGGTTTACCCAAATCCAGCTTCAAGTATTTTAACAATTCAAAACTCTTCTAATACAACTTCATTAAAAGTTGAAATGTTAGACATGAATGGAAGAGTTGTATTGGTTGAAAATGAGGTATTCAAAAACTCAAGTAATGCGAATTTAGTAATCGATCACCTTAATAAAGGAATCTATACACTTCGTATTTATGATGAAACATCACAGAAATTATTCAAAATTGTGAAGCAATAAATAGCAGACATTTAAATATTTTTAGAAAAGCGCTTCTCGGTTGGGGAGCGCTTTTTTTGGTTGTTGATTTTTGGAAGTAGATGAATGGGCGTTCAAATGCTTTCATCAGCGTTCCTTTTAGCAAGCCACGCGCTATACTGTTAGACAGATAACGCCAATTTCCGATTTAAACCTTCAGAACATCCATTTTAGCCCCAATAATTTACTAAATCAAACTTTTCACCTTATGTTTGTTCCTTATAAGTTATACTTTGTGTTTTTTCTAAAATGACTGAAACACTACAACCTTATTTATAAGATGAAACAATTTTACTTTTTTATCCTAGCAGCATTAATGCTCGCTTTTACAAGTCTAGTAAATGCTCAAGACATTGTGATTACAGAAATTATGTATAATCCACCAGAAGCAGGAACGGATTCTTTGGAGTTTATTGAACTCTATAACAACGATGTTGTTGCAGTTGATCTTACCGGTTGGTCTTTTACGCAAGGTGTTTCACATACATTTGGTGCGGTTATTATGAATCCAGGCGATTATCTTGTTGTAGCTAAAAATGCTTCGGCAATTCAAAACGTATATGGATATTCTACTGCAATAGAATGGAACAGTGGAGCATTGTCGAATGGAGGAGAAGCCATCGTTCTTGCAACAGTTGGAGGAGCGCAAACTATTGATAGTGTGTATTATTATAACACTATTCCTTGGGCGGGTGCAGAGGCAAATGGAAATGGGGCTTCCATTGTTTTTTGTGACCCAAGTTCAGATAACACTGACCCAGTAAATTGGTATGCTTCAATTACTTCCTCTTCTGTTGTAGTAAACGGAATAACTGTATTGGGAAGTCCTGGATTTGAAGATGCAGTTTGTGCAACGCTTTGTAATTCAGTATCTACAATCTCAGTATCGGATTGTGGAAGTTACACAGTTCCAAGTGGGAATGATACGTATACTGCAAGCGGATCTTATATGGATACTATCTTGAATGCTGCGGGTTGCGATTCAGTTATTACAATTAATTTGACAATCAATAATTCGGTAACTGGAACAGATTTTCAAACTGCATGTGGAAGTTATACTTGGATTGATGGAATGACTTACACTTCATCAAACACAAATGCAATGCACACAATAGTTGGAGGAGCGGCAAATGGATGTGACTCAATTGTAACATTAGATTTAACGATTAACAACGTTGCAACAGGAACAGATGTTCAGGCAGCTTGTGGAAGTTATACTTGGATTGATGGAACGATTTATACTGCATCAAATAACAACGCAACTTTTACAATTTTAGCAGGAGCAGTAAATGGTTGTGACTCAATTGTAACTTTGGATTTAACAATTAACGCTTCAAATGATGCAGGTGTTGACTCTTCTCTTACTGTTTGTATGAACGAGCAAATAGATTTTGATACATTAAGTAGTTTAGGTACAGCAGGAAATTGGTTTGATTTTACGAATACACCAGTTTCTGGAGTAGTAGCACTTTCTTCAATTCCTGGTGATTATGAGTTTAGTTATATTATTTATACCTCTAGTAATTGTCCAGCAGATACAGCAACGTACACCATTACAGTTGATGGAACTTGTGATTATCTAGCTATAAACACAGAATCAATGATTGATGTTTCGGTTTACCCAAATCCAGCTTCAAGTATTTTAACAATTCAAAATTCTTCTAATACAACTTCATTAAAAGTTGAAATGTTAGATATGAATGGAAGAATAGTATTGGTTGAAAATGATGTATTCAAAAACTCAAGTAATGCGAATTTAGTAATCGATCACCTTAATAAAGGAATCTATACACTTCGTATTTATGATGAAACATCACAGAAATTATTCAAAATTGTAAAGCAATAAATAGAAGATATTTAAATATTTTTAGAAAAGCGTTTCTCGATTGGGGAACGCTTTTTTTGATTGTTATTTTTTTTAAAATAGATGAATGTTAGTTAGAGAATTCTAATCTATTCAATAGCGCCTCATTGCTCCTGATACCTATAGGAAATGCACTGTTAGGATCTTTGTTTTAAGAGAGAATTTGTTTTTAAGTTTGTTTATGAAATTTAATATTTATCAAATTAATTGTAGAAAAGCTGCCTTTGATAACGGTAGATGTCTACTTCTTTTGGAGAGGGATTAAGGGTGAGAACTTATGAATTCCGTTATTCTCATAATCAAAAACTTATATCTTTACAGAACACTATTTATAATGAGCAGAATAAAAAGCATCTTGGCATCCAAAGTAACTCGAAATATTGGGAAAGTTATTTTTATTTTACTTTGGATTATTGTAATTACTTTTTCTTTTAACTTCATTACAGAATCACTCAGTAATTATTTTGATCCAGAGCCTGACTGGGATAAAGTTGGAATCTCAACTATTGGAACTGTCAGCAGTATTAAAACGGGTCGACCAAACTACACAGATTTTACTTTCGAAGTAAATGGAGAAGAGTATATGGCTCCATCGTCATTTAGTCCCTATGGATTGACTTACACAGAGAAGTATGAGATACTATACAGTAAAGAAAATTACGAAAAGATCAAGGTGATAGAATGGAGACCTATTATATTAGAAGATGAAGAAATTGATTTTCTAGAAATAGAAGCAAAGGTGACAAAATTGATAAATTCTAATCCTTTTAGCTTAGACTCTGATTTTTCAGGTATAAGATTTGAATTTAACTTAAACGGGAAAACAGTCGATAAAACGCAAAGTCTACCTCCCTACTTTAGAGAGCTATATCCAAATATTGAAAAAGTTAAAACGTGTAAAGTTAAGTATTGGAAATATGATCCGCAAAGAGCTATACTGTTACTGGACGAATGTAGATAAGAAATATTAAAATGATATGAGTTTAATTATTAGAATAGGGTTACTACTGATTTTTGGCTTTTCTTTTTTTTCATGTTCAATTGAAAAAGATAAAACGGAAGTGGTTTTAAATGAATTAAAGCAGTCAAACATTTCAGGGTATATAGATTTTGAAAAGGAAATTACATTTATGGATTCCACTTGCTTAATTCAATTTCGAAATTCACTTCATAAAGTCATTTGGGATAAAGATAAGGTCAATTTAGAATATGGTATTTTATTCAGCCCGACAAAAGTTGAGAATAAATACTATTCTGAGGCTCATGAGAATAAATTTATTCTTTTCGAATTGAAAAAGATTACGAACAACTTAGATTCAACAGCCGATACAAATTACATGTTTGAAGCTTATTATTTAAGCTCTTATTCTGAATCAATGAAGCCATGTTATTTCACCGAAAACAATACTTTATTTGTAGATAGTATTGTGGATATTTCACCCAGAACTGAGTTTTTAAAAGGTAATTGTATTATGAAATTCACGAGACCGGATAATGTTCCAGGTGTATTTAAGTTGTATCAACCAGATTCAAATGAAATAAAATTAATTGATAGCCTTCTGCCTTGAATTTAGTTTGAGTTTTTGTAATCTAGTTGAAGGAATTACTTCATTATTTAAAATTCTCAATATTAAAATTTACAAGAACTTCGTCTAAATCAACATCCTGAAAATTCGTAATTCGTAATTTAAAATTCCTAATTGATTAATATACAATCCTCAAAACCTCCAAAATCTTCTCCGTAGGAACAGCAAATGCAATTCCTTCTATTCCTTCACCAATTAATTTTGATGAGATAATTCCAGTTACTTCTCCGTTTTCATTGAGTAATGGTCCGCCACTATTTCCTGGGCTCACAGATAAATTGAGTTGATTGAAAACCTTTCCATCAATTTCTCTCAATCCACTCACCACACCTTTCGATAAACTTTGACCGAGCTCAATGTCGGTTGGTGTTCCGATTGTTGAAACATCTTGTCCTAATTCAATAGGCAAACTATTTAGCTTTAAAGGTTGATATCCGCTCCCAGGAATTTTGATTATTGCAACATCAAAGGCTTTATCTTTAGAAATCACTTCAGCATCGAAAGTCATTCCGTTTTTTAAATGAATTTTTAGTTTGTTGGCATTTTCTATGACATGATAGGAAGTCATAATTAGTCCAGATTTATCAATGAAAAATCCGCTTCCATGTCCGTTTTCTGTTTCAATGGTAACACAAGATTTACTTGCATATTTTATCATTTCAGAAAAACTTGAGAATTCATTTGTCGCCAAAGAATCAATCGTTAATTCGTCTAAGACAGTAGCGATTTCTTTTTCAGGTTTGGTGCTTTTCAATAATTCATAAAATTCGTCATTGCTCACAAAATCAACCGTAGCATCTTCTAGCGCTGCATAATTTTCCTGACTTATTGAAAAGTATCTGCTTCTGCTTTCAATTTCTCCTGTATTTTTATAATCTAATACAATTTTATCTGTCGCTCTATCTTTGACTTTCCAATTGAATTCAATCACAATATTGTTGTCAAAGTATCCTTTCCCATTTATTATTTTTATATCCAAATCAATGATTTCAACACCTACCATAAATCGAGGATTTAATCTTTTGTTTTCATCATTAAAAAGCTTTGAAACTTGATGAATTGGCGTGTTTATTCCTGCATTGTTAGCAATTTCATAAAAGAGTTCTTCAACTTTTTCTGATCCAATTTTTGTTGATCCAGTCCAATTTATCGATTTTGTTTTGTCTGTTCTGTTTTTATAACTTCCAAGTTCCTGACCGTCTTTGAAGGTCACAATTAGTTTATCGAAAATTACCAAAGGAGTAAGCGTGTCAAACTTTAATTCTGGATAAATTCTTTTCAGTTTACTGTTATAGCTGAAATCAAAATCTCTTGGTTTCTTAGTCAGCGTATCGCTCCAAGGATAAAAACCTTCTTTTTCAACAGAAAACACCAATTGATTATTTTTGGCTTCCCTCCAGTAGAAATCATATTCGCAAGGAGTTTTACAAATCTCTTCATTGTTCATTTTTACTGAAGCATTAGAAGGGAAAGTTTCAAAAGTATATCGAAATTGAGAGAAATATTCTCCAGTAAAACTAATGATGAGTATAAAAGATAAAATGTATTTCATAATAGTATTTAAAAGTAAAAACCTATACCTAGACTTGTAGAAAATATTGTTTTTAATCCGCTCGCTTGACTTTCAAATATCACATATTGGTGAAGATTATCATAATTGCCATAATCATAAGGAACCCTGTATTCAAAACTAACTTTATCAAAAAGTATGAAGTTTACGCCTATTTTGAAATCGAGATATAAATGATCTGTAATGTGAGGTGATAAACCAAGTCTTAAACCCGGTGAAATAAGGCTGTACTCTTCAGTGTAATTTATATTTTCTGCTGGAATTTCAGGTATGAAATTGTTACCTGATCCATAAGAAGAATAATAAGGCCTAACAAATGTGAATGCTTCACTAACCTTTAAATTAGATACATTTACATCAGTATAAAAATTCAAATAACTATCAAAGTAAATCCTTCCGAACAACGATATTATACTTTGATAGGAAACATTATAATTATATTGATAAGCAAAATAGCGGTTAAATTCATCATTAATAAGAATATCTGTAACCTTTTTTTCAAAAAAAACACC
This sequence comes from Brumimicrobium glaciale, assembly GCF_004152935.1. Classification (GTDB taxonomy): domain Bacteria; phylum Bacteroidota; class Bacteroidia; order Flavobacteriales_D; family Crocinitomicaceae; genus Brumimicrobium; species Brumimicrobium glaciale. The sequence goes on along the minus strand of NZ_SETE01000002.1, from coordinate 802,785 downwards.
GCTACTTGTTTCTGAATTTTTGAATGAAAAGTCAAAGTTTTGACTTATTGGTAATGAAAATTCAAAACCAACTCCAAAATGACGTTTAAAACGACTAATTGCAGAAACTGATGCTGTAAAAGACTTCACTCCCGTCAGGGTTGATCCAGCATTAGAATATAATGAAAGTCCTTCATAACCTCCGCTAACATTAATATAAGTGAATTGGCTTCTTGCGTTAAACAGGAGAAAAACAAAACATATAAATAAATAGAACTTTTTCAAAAGCTAAATTTTTAATGAGTATTTAATTGATATTCAAATTTATGAAAAAAATTAAAATAAGCCATGGTTATTTTCCTAGTGCTGTAACTCATAAATAGCGATGCTTAAATTTAGCTTAAATTTTTTCTTTAGACAAGGCAAAATTTTCAAGCATAGCCATAGTTACGGTTTAAAATTTTAACGAAGGATAAAGTAAAAAGAGGAGTGAACCGCAGCAAAGCAAGCTCATGAAACCCTTTTAAAATTTTTATGATTGAATAAATAAGCGATGGTATTTATGAATTAGAGCACGAGTCAAAAGCGCTTACCTATAAAATGTATATTCATATTTTTCAACTAAAGTGGTATTTATTTTTTCTTCAAAAATATATTTTCTCTTTTCCATAAAATAATCATCTGTGTTATAATTGTAGCTTGTTTTTTCCTTTAAGAGACCATTTTCATATTTTTTTTCAATCACTTTTTCTCCTTCATCTTTATAAAACCACAATCTGCTGATTTTGCCTGTTTGCAAATCTGTTTCTATAAAAGGTTTTCCATTTTCTAAGTATTCATAAGAATAATTATTTGTCACATATCCCTTTACTATGTGGTGATACTTTGTTGTTTTTAATTTATTATCAGGGTAATAAGTGAATTCCCTAATAAACCAATTTTCGGCATGTTTTAATAAATTCCCTTTATAATCGTAGGCTGTAAAATAACCATTAATCAATTCATTGCTGATTTTCGATTGGTATCCTTGCGTAACTTCATAATATGCTTTATGATAATCATGGATGTATGCATAAATTTCCACAGTATCTTTTTCTGAATATTTTAATAAAGATTTACTGATGAGATTACCTCTTTCGTCGTAAAGAAAAAACTTTTTATGTGGAGTGCCAAAATTATGTATTGGATAATCAATTAACACAATTTGATTTTGATCATTGTATTCATAAATGGCCTTAAAAACAATCTGTTCATCTCTTTTTCTTGTTCTACTGGTTAATAAGTTTTTATCATTGAAAGTCTGATAAACATAATGATAAGTTTTTTTTGAAAAAATGTTCAATTTATCTGTAGTAAATTCTTCAATTATATTGTCGTTAGAATCTCTAATGTAGTGGGTGAAATTCTTTCCATTCAGAATTGATTTATAGATTATTGAGCCTTTTTCATTGTATTTTAATGTAGATATAAGTTTACCATCAATATAATTGCGTCGTTTATTACCTTTTATTTTGTAGTTCAAAACTTGCGTTTCAGGTTCCCACTTGTAAATTGTATTTTCTATGGTGTCTCCAGATTTATCAAATTTTGTTTCTGATACCATCCTTCTTCTTATTAGTGAATCTCCATAATAGAGAATTTGCTCACATTTTACTTTTTTTACATTATCAAGTTTAAAATCAAAATCTGTTTTAACATAAGTGTTTTTTGGAAATTGAAAATAGCCATTAGGTTCATCTTGTGATAAGGAACTTCCGATAAATAGTGAGACAAAAAACGTAAGTACAATTAGTTTATTCATGTTTTATTGGTTATTAAATGGCTCTATTTTTTTAAAAATTATTAAAATAACTTTTAGCTATTATAAATTCAAATACTTTTCAATTCTATAAACCTCAAAAAATTCATTCATTTATTTTACCTCAAACTTTACGTAAATCGTTGATTCTAATTTGATTTTTCTAAACTGAATTGTTCCTAAGTATTTCTCCTGCTTAGGTTCTTCGTAAAGGTAATTGTTTGAACTTCTTGATCCTCGAAGTTGAATGGACTCACTTGCAAAATCGGGTGAATTTGAACCTCTGTCATTAATAATAAGTGCTGTTCCTGTCTTTTGTCCGATGGCCGTCAACAAATAATCTGCTTTAGATTTTGCATTTTGAATGGCTTCAATTTCGACTTCTTTTTTGAATTCTTTGATTTTTGAATTACTTACTTTTGAGATATAAGCATTGTCAATTTTTAAATCGTCCAGCTTTTCAAAAACGGAAGCTACTTGCTGAGCTGAAGCTAGTTTAAGTTCATATTCACTTTGAGAAATAACATCTTTCACTGTCCATTTAACTCTTATGTAGTCAGCTTGGGCGTCTGATACGGTTAGATTTTCAAGAGGGATTTTCAAATCTGTAAGTGCTTGTTTGAGTTCCTTTTCTTGTTGTTCTACAGAAATTTTATCACGACCTGACTCCCTTTCGCGAATAGTAATAGAAACATAAATTTCATCAGGAATTATTTTCTTTTCAGCATAACCAATTACTTCAATGTAAGGTTTCTCTTCAAAGTTCTTTTGCTCTTGTCCGTATAAAAAATGTGTTAGGAAAGTAACTGCTAAAAGGAGTGTTGAAATCAGTTTCATAGTTTTAGATATTTGAGTTTTAATTGTTTTTTAGCGTTCTTAAAGTTGTTAATAATCCTGATAGTTTACATTTCAGGTAATAGTCTTTATTTATCTTGTCACAATTATAAGTAATAATTGCAGAACCTGCTTAATTTAAACTTTAACATCAGTACTGAAATAACAAATGATCTCACATTTTTAAAATGATCAATTCTCAATTCTCTCCCCTTTTTTATCAATCATAAAAAACTCATTATCCAAAGTAACCCTCAACTTTCCATTCGTGAATGTTTGTTGACTTTCTTCATGGATGATTGAAATTACAATATTTCCAAGCGGATCAATGTAACCCCACTTTCCGTTTAGACTTATGCGATACATTCCACTTTGGTATAAACGGTTAAGGATTTCATCGTATTGACAAGGAACTTCTATTTGAGTTGATGAGTAATAAATCCCCCATAATCCATTTTTCATCACCTTATAAGAATTGAACCCCAATTGTATGAATTTTTCGTATCGAACAGGAACTATTTCTATACCATTCGTATCAATTAAACCATAAAGATATTCTTTTGATTCTTCAATTTTCTTTTTAACAGTAATGTGATTATAATAAGGTTCATCAATGATTAATCCGTCTGGAATAGCAATTTGATTTCCACGTTTATCTATTAACTTCCATTCATTGGCGTTTGGTAAAGGTGGATTGTTAGAATAAAATTCTTTTATCTTCTCCCTAGTAAGCATTCCTCTGGGTTTTGCAATTGTATCTCTCACGGCAAAAATATTTTCTCCAATCAATCGAAAATCGGTGAACTGTCCAAGAATCTTCTTGTTCTGCTGAAGGTCGAAAAGAGATCGATTTGTATAATAGATTGAATTGTCTTGTTTAATATTATCAAGTCCGATTTTTTGCCATTCATATTGTTCATATTTCCCTAAAAGTTCACTGAAAGCATAGTATCTGCTATTTAATTGAACAAGATATTCGAATTTCTTTTTGGTTAATAGTTTTCCATCTTTATCTGATAATTCATAGCCTTTAAAGTTATTTTCAAATACATTTATTCCATTATCTCTATTTGGATTTTGTTTTACCGTGATTATTGAAAAGTCATCATGGAATTGAATGTCATCATATTCACATGCTTTAATCGTTTTTCCTCTATAATCAATTATTCCCTTTTTATTATTCATTTCAACAACCACTTTGTCATGACCAGGAATTGGTGATTCTGAATATCCACGTTCGGTCTTTGCGTAACGAATTTTATCAAAAACGGGAAGAATTATCTTTTTGAAATTCCAATCGTATGCGCCCCATTTATTACCAATCGAAACCAAAATAATACCTTTAGTATCCATGAGAACCTGATCATATTTACATGGAATCACTTCGTTTCCTTTGAAATCTATCAGACCATTTTTAGATCCATCATTCACAATTGCATAACAACTATCTTTTATCTGATGAACATACTCGTACTTTAAAGTCTTCGTTATTGTGCCCAGCGTATCAATAATATGGAACTTTCTATCCTTTTGAACTATCGCATAATTATTTACAAAAGGATAAGCTTGTTTGTAGCCATCGTTAAGAATTATACTATGACTTTCGTTAATATAAACCATCCATGGAGAACGATAAGTGGGTTGCAGGCCATCATTGAAATCCCAACCTATACCAGGAGCATTATAAGAAAACACTCTACCATTTGTGTCAACATAAACTCGGTTTTCATTGAAATAGGCAAAAGCAACATTGTTTTCAAATGGATGAATTCTTTCGTATTTGACTGGAGTAACTGGTTGACCTTTTTTGTTAATCAATCCCATTTTTCCATCCAATTCCACAATTGAAAAATCGCCAATAAATTGATTTATTCGATCATATTTTGGTTTACAAACAATATTGTCGTTAGAATCTATCAAACCATAATATCCTTTGTCAAGAATAAGCTCAAATCCATGACCTAATGGATGATAAGATTCCAATTTAAAATAATTATTTTTAACCAGAGAATCTTGCGATAAACCAATAGGGCAGAGGAGAAGTAGAAAGAATGTTATGAATAAATAGCGCATAATCTAATTGTTTACCTCTTGAAGTACATTTTTAGAGATTTAAGGTTCATTTGGAATTATTTTCTTTTTTCGTTAGCTATTATAGCATTTAAACAATTTTTAAATACGCTTTAAACCTTAATTCTTCACTACAAATCTTTTTATAGAATATCCTTTATCATCTGAATACCTTAAAAAATATACTCCATTCTCAAAGTTTTCAATATTTATTGAGTTTCCTACAAAGTTGGTATTGTCATAAATAAGTTGACCTTGGTAGTTTGTAATTTGAATGGCTTTATTAAAACTAACTTTTTCTATTTCTATAAAAAGTTCATTTTTAGCAGGATTAGGAAAAATAGAAATAAAATTGTCATTTTGATATTCATCCAAATCTTCTACGTAGTCATAAAATTGGAAGTTGTCAAACATTAACCCATCTCTATTGGTTTCAACTCCATCACTGATAAATGTAAATCGGTACAACACAGTATCGCCATACGTGATGTTGAATATTGGGCCTAAGGCTTGAATATTCACTTTGAAAGTTTCCCATCCGTTGGAGTTTCCTGTAAAGGTTGGTGTGTACCCATTCCAATAAATTGATGATGCATAAGCACCGGTATCATCTAATAAATTAACCCAGGTAATTCCATTGTCCGGTGAAAACTCAAAGTTTCCATAGTCAGTCAAAGTATCTGAATCTACAAAGTATTTAGCAGATATTGATACAGTATGTGGCCATTCAAAACCCATTCCGACGGCAACATTTGTGATGACAAAAACAGATGTGTCATTAATAGGATATGTATTTAGAGTGTCTGTTACAATTGCGTTTGGCGCAGAAAAAGCGTCTGTAAAAAGTGTTTTTTGTGGATGACCAATTTGCCAAATATTATTAGGATTAGAAATGGTGTCAATATTTAGTGTTGAAGGTCCAAAATCATTCTCAAAATTAATATCGTAATTGGATTCTTCCCATTGTGCAATTATTTGCGTTGAAATTATAAATAGCGAAATGAATAATGTAAAAATTTTCATAGTCTCGTAGTTTACTTTTATGTAATGGTCTCATAAAGAATAACTAAATCAATAGTGCTCATTCTTAATCATCTAACTAAGTTACTTATAATTTGGGATGTACCAAAGTGTTTTGCTTTTTTGCAGCGTCATTTGTGCGTTAAAAAAATATTTTTCACCATTGATTGAATTTTAAGAATCACAATTACACTGTAATTATCTTAAACACGAATTCGAATCTACCGCAAGTTGCCGGTAAAGTTCCATTGTTCAACACTCTCTCTTTTCAACTTATTCACTCTCCTCAATATCTATCTCTTCATCAGATGAGTTGATTGAAGCATAAATGATGAAAAGAAAAGCGGTTTTGTGGTAGAATGCTTTGAAATTAGGTTCAACACGAATGAATTCATTGTCTCTAATTTGAAGCTTTCCATCGGCTGTCCAAACCAACTTTGTTGAAGAATCTATTTCTATAGCATCGTTTTTATCTATTTTTCCAATGGTTTGATGAGTTTTAGAATAAACAACACCCTCAGCATTTTTATATGCAAGTGTGTCGTTTTTAAGATCAGTCAAAACTCCGTCATTTCTTAAGAAACCAACTTTTTCTCCAGTAACAATTACTGCACCGCTTCTTTTCACTTTCATGATTTTAGTCTCCTCTTGTGAGTAAACTTTAAAAGCTACTTTGTCTTTTTGAGTCGAAGTTGCACATGAAGAACCAATTATTAGAAGTAAGGTAAAGGGAAATATAAATTTTGCTTTCATAGTTTTTCTTGAAAAGTATTGGTGTGCTCTAATTTATAATAAATGTAAAACAAATTAATTTAATAAAACAAATCGTTTATATTCATTCAGGAATCTCAGCGCTTTAGTGACCAAGTGCATCGATCGATTCAATAGCTTCCTTCTCTCTTGCTTATGCTTTGACACCTGTTCAAGGAATACACAATACATAATTCTTTTATTCCTGATTTTTTAATTATCTCATTTAATTCTTAACTTCAAGATTATATTTATAACTTTTCATTTTAACTTTTTAATTCTTCATCCGATTCCTATCGGATTTTCATTTTAATACAAAAAATCATGAGCTCCATAAAAACAAAAACCCAAAACGAAAATTACGAGATAGAAATTAAATCAGCATCTGGACACACCATAACTGCTGATGAACCCAAAGAATTGGGAGGTCAAAATAAGGGAATGTCTCCAAATGAATTAATCATGGCAGCTTTGGCAGCTTGTACTTCAGCAACATTAAAAATGTACGCCCAAAGAAAAGAATGGGATTTGAAAGAAGTGCATACGGAAATTAAATTCATTAGCGGAGATAAAAAAGGAGACTTACCAACAATTCACCGCGACATTAAATTAGAAGGCGATTTAGACAGAGAACAAAAAGAACGTTTAATGACAATCGCCAACAAATGTCCAATTCATAAATTACTAGCTGGAGAAGTGGAGATTAATTCTTCGTTAATGTAAAAGTTTCTTAAACCTAATCCACGAGTTTAATACTTGAAGCAGCTTGTTTTAGCATTAAAAATTAACCATTGATATTTGACCATTAATTGATTATGTTTAGCTAAAATAATAACGAATTAATTAAATAGAAAATGACTTCAATAGAATCCCAAACAAAAAAATCAAACTACGAAATTGAAATAAAGTCTGGATCTGGACATACTGTACTCGCAGACGAACCTATAGCATCAGGTGGGAAAAATAAGGGCATGGCACCAGACGAATTTCTTATCGCTGGATTGGCAGCATGTATTTCAGCAACCTTGGAAATGTATGCGCAAAGAAAAGAGTGGGATTTACAAGTTGTGCATACTTCGATAAAATTTATTGATGGAGAGAAGTCAAACGATATTCCATCAATTCAAACCGATATTAGACTTGAAGGGAATTTAGACGAAGATCAGAAGAAAAGATTAATGGTCATTGCGGGAAAATGTCCAATTCATAAAATGCTTACAACAGGTATGGAAATAAATGCTTCGCTGACGTAAAAACGTTAATAATTAATAATTTACCATTAATCATTACAACTGTAACATTAGTCACCCTTATTCTAGAACAGTTCCCCTATCTTTGAATTGTGAATCAAAAAAAGAGAGAAAATAATTATTTACTGTATTTTCAAGTATTGGCTTTCGGGCTGATACTTGTTTTCTCGCCTTGTTCTGTGCGAAATTCTATACAGGATTCTCTCAGCTTGAGTCAAACTGGAGTTACCAATAAGAGCAAAACCACAAATAACTTTGAGGAGCTTTGTTCGACATTAATTGTAGATGCTACTGGAGATCATCCAGACGAAATCAGCAATACAACTCCTGAATTCCCTTCATTTGGAACAGCACAAGTTCACAACTCACGAATAAATTGGGAAATTGAACAAGATTTATCTTTACGTCAATACCAATCTCCTTCTACAGTAAAAGACAAAACCCCTTTATATCTTTTACATCAACAATTTAAAGTCTACCTGCAAGCAGTTTAATTATTGCGAAATTCACTTCGCATGAATATAGGTCTGAAGAACCTTTCCGAATTATTAACCAGATTTGGATTATCCCTTCAAAGAAAAACAATACATTAATAGAGCTTATATTAAAGCTCAACATAATTTGAAATAACTCAATTGAATATTGAAGTGTTTCAAATTTTAATAAAAAAACAATTAGAATGAAAAAGATATTTTCGATCCTAATTGCAGGTGGTTTTTTAACTGCTTGTGGATCATCAACAAATGAAACAATGGAAGCAAAAGTTGTTCCTGACAATAGTGGAGATACGATTACAATTCTTCAAACAGCAGATATACATGGTCAGATGGAAGTTCATGACGAACTTTTCTGGGAAAACGAAGAAATTACTTTCAGACGTTTAGGTGGAATGGCGAATATGAAAACGCTATTTGATACAGAGCGAAATAAAAACCCTGAGGGAACAATTATTTTGGACGGTGGAGATCTAATTCAAGGTGGAGCGGTTGCCGCACTTTCTGAAGGACGTGCTTTCTCGAATGTTGTAAAAGCGATGAATTATGACTTTTTAATTCCTGGTAACTGGGAAGTAGTTTATGGAAAAGAGAAAATGATTAGCGTTTTAAAAGCTTACGATACTCCTGTTATTGCAGCGAATATGTATGACGATGAAACGAATGAATATATTTTCCCTCCGTACTTTATCAAAGATGTTAAAGGAGTAAAAATCGGATTCATTTCATACAACGATCCAGATATTCCAGTTCGCCAAAATCCATCTTTCAGTAAAGGAATTCGCTTTGATCAAGTGCATGAAAACTTAGCCGCTTTGGTAAATGAATTAAAAGACGATAAAAAAGTAGATGTCCTGTTCTTGGTAACGCACATCGGAATTTCAAAGCAATTTGATTTGTCGAACGATCCAACGTTGAGCAAAGTAGATTATATTTTAGGAAATGATACACACGAAAGAATTCGTGAACCATTACAAGGGGAGTTCTCTAAAGTTACTGAACCTGGAGCTTTTGCTTCATTTGTAGGAAAACTTCAATTGGTAGTTAAAGATGGTAAAATCACTTATGAAGGGTATGAATTGATGGAAGTAGATCCTGAAATTTATGCACCTGACGAAAAAGTAGCTGCAGTAATTAAAGAAGAAACAGCTCCTTATAAAGAGAATATTAGTCGTATTTTAGGATACACTTCAACTCCTATGTACAGATATTTTGTAGTGGAAAACCCAATGGATAACTTCATTACAGATGCTGCAAGATGGAAAACTGGAGCTGATATTTCAATTTCTAACGGATTCCGTTTCAGTCCACCATTAGTGCCAGGAAAAGACGGGAAAGCAGCAATTACTTACGAATACTTGTGGAATATGCTTCCTGTAAATGAATACATCAAAACAGGGAAAGCATCAGGTCAACAAATTCATGATTGGATGGAACAAGAAATTCACAACGTATTTGCTAAGGATCCAAAAGAGAAATTTGGTGGATGGTTAGTTCGTTTCTCTGGAATGACTTTAAAATTCGATTCAAGTAAAGAAAAAGGAGAGCGTGTAATTGAAATCAAAGTAGGTGAAGAGCTTTTAGATTTGAAGAGAATTTACACAGTTTCTGCATGTCGTCGAGAAGGAGAACCTGATCACATGTTATGTAGGATGCCGAATTTAACGGATACTGAAGTGAAAGAATTTACAGCTCACGAAGTATTGGAAGAGTACCTTAAGGAAAAAGGAACAATTTCACCAGTTAGAGATGGACGTGCGCAGGCAGTAGATTTAGGAGATAATGTATTGTCTCAATTGCCAGGTACAGATTATCATTTCCACTAGGCAATTTGCAATTGATAATTAACATCCGATAGCTATCGGATTGATAATTAGAAAACATGGATCAAAAAACAACAACATTCGAAGTAAAAAAGTCTTCGGTAGTTATTTTGCGAATGATGTTAAGTGGAATCTTTATTGTTGCGAGTTTGAACCATTTATTTAATGTGGAGAAAACCGTTTCAAGAATAGAGCAAGCCAATTTTGGAGCGATCGGTGAACTTCTGGGTTCGCCAGAGGTTGCCGTTATCGCCTCGGGAATAGTAATGCTGATTGCAGGATTAGCGCTTTTAGTTGGCTTTAAAACCAAATGGTCAGCCATATTGCTTATCTTGGTTTTGATTCCAATAACTTTAACCATTCAAGTTGGACAAGTTCAATCTATGGAACCTTTGTTTAAAAACATCGGACTCGCTGGTGGATTATTGTTCTTCGCTATGAATGACATTCAATTCCGAAAAAAATCGGAATCAACTTTAAATAAATAGAATTATGAAAAATATAATAACAATACTTACCCTCGCTTTTGCATTTACTTTTGTGCAAACAGCAGTTGCTCAAAACTTGGACAACATAGATACAAACAAGAAAAACTATATTGTTTTAACCAAAAAAGTTGGTCAACTTAAACCAATAGTTCTAGCCGCGGAAGAAATGAAAAAAGAAGACGGGGCAGATTATGGGGTTTTCCATGTTGTGTTTTGTGGAAAAAGCATAGGCGATTTAACAGACAAAAAGAAAATGGAATCACACTTAGAACGATTAAATAAGAGCGGCGTAAAGCTTATCGCATGTGGATTCTCATTAAAGAAATTTGGTGTAAATCCAAAAGACCTTCCAGCTGGAATCGACATAGTTGACAATGGAATTGCGTATAGTCTGAAATTAAAGAAAAAAGGTTTTTACGGAATGGAATTGTAGAAGTTAGAAAGTTTAAAATTGAATCCAGTTTCTCTTAAAGATAGTAATCACTGTTTTCCTGAGGAGCTGGATTTTCTATTTTTGGGGCTGCCCTAGATTTTCTTTTTCTTTAAAAGAAAATCTAGGTCGGGTCATCCGCTATATCTTTTTTTTCAAAAAAGGATGCCGCTGCTACCCCTCAGCCGAAACGAAGCTAACGTTCTAACCCGTAAGCGACCAATATATGTTTTACGCTACCGAGAGCTTGTAACTCGTGAGCGTAAAAATTATCAATTATCAATTATGAATTGTCAATTGACATTTCATTTCTTATTTTTGAACCTCCACATCATTCAAACCAATGGATTCAAAGAAAAAAGTACTTGTTATCGCGTATTACTGGCCGCCAAGCGGTGGAGCAGGAGTGCAACGTTGGTTGAAACTAACAAAATACTTAGCCAAACTTGGACACGAAGTACATGTTTTATCTGTTGATCCAGAAAAAGCGAGCTATTTTAATTTGGACGAAAGCTTGAAAGAAGACATTCATCCAAATGTAAAAGTTCATTTATCAGATTCTTTTGAACCTATAAATATGTACAGCCGACTAGTTGGAAAAAAGAATGTTCCAACAGCTGGTTATTCGAATGTCGATGATCAACATTGGAAGCAAAAACTCGTAAGCGGAATTCGAAGTAACGTATTTATTCCAGATCCGCGAATTGGTTGGAAAAACTTTGCTTACAAAAAAGCAATGGAGATCATTCAAAATGAAAACATTCAGAATGTAATCACAACTTCTCCTCCACATTCAACGCAATTAATTGGACTGAAACTAAAAAGGAAATTAAAAGATAAAATAAAATGGATTGTCGATTTTAGAGATCCTTGGACAGATATTTATTATTATAATCTACTTCAACATTCTAAAATTTCGCACAACATAAATCTTAAATTGGAGAGACAAGTTGTTGAAGAATCTGATCGAATTATAACTGTTGGAGAAGGTTTTAAAGAATCATTCTTATCCAAAACAAATAAAGTCACACCAGATAAATTTGAAATAATCTCCAATGCTTTTGATCCAGATGATTTTAAAATGAAAGATGAGGTTCATCCAGATAAAGATGTTTTCTTGGCTTCCTACATCGGAACAGTTTCAGATAAATACGAACCTGATGTGTTTTTTGAAGCACTTGGCCAACTCGCTAAAGACTTTCCAGATGCACCAATTCAATTTAAAGCAACTGGAGTTGTATCAGAAAGATTACAAGAATTAATTACTTCACATCTCGGCGATAAAGCATCATTCCATGCGCCAGTTCCTCACGAGCAGGCAGTACATGCGATGTTGAAATCACGTGTGCTTTTATTAATCACACCAGGAATAGAAGGTACTATCCCAGGGAAAACATTTGAGTATTTAGCATCAGGTCGACGAATCGTCAGCATTGGAAAAGGAGACAGTGCAAAAGCAATCATAAAATGTAATGCTGGAGCAGCATTCGAACGCTCAGAAAAAGAAGCTGTTTACGCATATTTAAAATCTGCGTTGATGGATTATCAAAACAATATTCCCTTCGAAACAGATTACGACGAACTCAAAAAAATGTCTTGGAATTACAAAGCAGCTCAGGTTGCTGAACTGCTTCGATAAGTTTGCGGCTAAATAAATATTTAGCCGTTTGTGGCGTTAAAACCTATTTCTTAAAACAATTTCTGAAAACCACCGCTCAACAAAGAAATATTCAACCTTGCCGTCTGATATTCTATCTGGGACTGCAATAATCTTCCTTCTGCTTGAATCGCGCTGTATTGAATTTCTCTTAATTCCAAAGGCGTAATACTTCCCGCAACTAAAGCTGTTTGAGAAATCTCAATAATCGATTCTGTCTGAGAAATATTCCTTTGTTCAAATATTAACTTTTCCTCAGCAAATTGCATTACTTGATAATAATTTCTCAAGTCTGCCAACGCATTAATTGAGTCGTTTTGTAAAACCAATTGGGAGCGTTCTTCATTCAATCGGCTATTTCTCAATTCTGTTGCTCGTGATAAGTGATTCAAAATACTCCACTTTGCGGTGATTCCAATACTCGGTCCATGACTTCTATTTGATGCCAAGAAACCAACTTCATTCACAGAGTTCCCGTAATCATAAGCTGCATAAAAACTCAACTGAGGATAAAATCTACTTTGTGCTTCTTTCGTTGATAATTTAGAAATAGCAATGTTCGATTTTGCTTGCATGATGGATGTGTTTTGCTCCATGAATTGTCCAGCAATTGCCTCCCATTCTTGCTTTTCTTCTCTTGCACTTAAATTTCCTTCTACGATGATGTCGTCCGTTACAGAAAGTTGTAAAATCTTACTTAAATCAGCTTTTACTTGTGCTTGAGATTGTTGATTCGCAATATATGCTGCACTATCAGCTGTTAAATCCAATTCTGCTTGCATTAACTGAATTCTATTTGCTGCTCCACTATTGAATCGATTTTGAGTATAATTTTTACGCATTTTTGATAATTCAATTGCGCCAGTGTACACTTCTTCCATTTCTTGTAAGGAAAGTAAAGTGTAGTAATTTACAACCGCTTCATAAATTTTCATTTCCATTGAAGCACGCAAATTTAACTCGCTGTAACGTTCCAATTCATCTAATTTTTCGTCAGTAGCAAACATCTTGAATCCATCAAAGAAGGTCCAATTCAGCATCGCACCAGCACTAAAAGCCCTGTTATTTGCGTTTGTCGCTTCATTGATGTCTCCACTAATAAATTCTTGTCGTGCGGTGCTAACAGTGAAATCTTGAGTTGCTTGAAGATCAATTGTTGGAAGATATCCAGCTGCTCCGATGTTGTTTTCGTTCTTTGCTATTTCAGTATCGATTTTTGCAATCTGAATCCCAAAGTTTTGTGTCAATACACGATTAACTACTTGTTCTAAACCGAGCTTTTCTTGCGCGATTGTCAATGAACTAAGTAATAATAAACTACTTAAAATTAGTGCTCTCATGATTCTATTGCTTTAGTTTCAGTTGTTTCTGAAGATGCTACTGATTCCTTCTGTTTTGCAGAAATATAAATGTAAAGACCTGGAATGATATAAAGCGTCAATACCAAAGAGAAAGTTAATCCTCCGATGATCGCTAATCCCATTGGAACACGGCTTGTTGCTGCGTCACCCAAAGCCAATGCAATTGGTAGCGCTCCTAAAATCGTTGCCAATGATGTCATCAAAATCGGTCTAAAACGTTCTGATGCAGCATCAATAATTGCAGATTTTAGTGTCAAACCAGCCTTCTTCCGCTGATTCGCAAACTCTACAATCAAGATCCCGTTTTTGGTTACTAAACCGACCAGAACTATAATTCCAATCTGACTAAAAATGTTCAATGTTTGATCAAATAACCAAAGAGTAAGAACTGCTCCAGCCAATGCCAAAGGAACGGTTAACATAATGGTGAATGGATCTCTAAAACTTTCGAACTGCGCTGATAATACTAAGTAAACAAGTATTAAGGCCAATCCAAATGCGAAGATTAAACTTCCTCCACTTTCCATAAACTCTTTCGATGTTCCAGAAAGTGATGTGGTAAATGAAGCGTCCAATAATTCTTCAGCGATTTTATCCATTTCCGTAATTCCATCGCCAATGGTCATACCTGGAACTGGCGCTGCAGAAACTGTTGCAGAAACATATCTGTTGTATCGGAACAATTGTGGTGGACTTGATTCGTCCTTAATATCCACTAAATTGCTCAATGGAATTAACTGTCCACTTTTACTACGTACATTAATTTCCTGTAAATCACTCGGCTCATTTCTGAATTCCTTGTGTGCTTGACCAATTACTTCATATTGTTTTCCGTCCTTTATGAAATATCCATAACGCTGACCAGAGAAATACAATTGCATTGTTTGAGCAATATCTAAAACAGTAACCCCAACAGTACTCGCTTTTTCACGGTTAATTGTAACCTGTAATTCTGGTTTGTTGAATTTCAAGTTAACGTCTACCATTTGGAAAACCGGACTTTGACGTGCTTTGTCCATAAAGTCAGGAAGAATTTCTTCTAACTTCTCTAATGTTGGCGCTTGAAGAACATATTGAACCGGAAGTCCAGACATTCTACCACCACCAATTGTTTGCTCTTGAACCACGAAAGTTCTAGCAAAATTAAAGTCTTTTAGTTTACCACTAATTTCGTTGGCTAAATCATTTTGACTCTTTTCACGTTCACCTTTTGGTACTAAATTCAAACGAACAAAACCACCGTTTGTAGAAACTGAAGATCCAAATCCTGGAGCGGTTACTGAAAGAATATCTTTTCTTTCTGGAAGCGTATCCACTAAAGCAATCAACTCTTTCTGAAATTCATCCATTCTTTCAAATGAAGTTCCCTCAGGCGCTGTACTCATAATCATTAATCGGCCTTTGTCTTCCATTGGTGCCAATTCAGATTGTAACTGACTTCCAAAGACGAAAATTGACGCAATGATTATTGCCATATAAATTAACGCTTGCCAAGGTCTTCTCATAAATGCAATCAAAGAACGCTTGTAACCTCTCGTTAATCCATCAAAAAATCTTTCAGACCTTAAGAATATTTTACTTTTATTCTCTGTCTTTTTCAACATTCTAGACGACATCATTGGTGTTAATGTCAAAGAAACGAATGAAGAAATAATTACTGAACCAGCGACGACGACCCCAAACTCTCTAAATAAACGACCCGTTAATCCATCCAAGAAGATGACCGGCATAAATACGGCTGTTAATGTAATGGTTGTTGCTAGAATTGCGAAAATTATCTCGTTTGATCCTTCAATAGCGGCTTGCTTAGGCTTCATGCCTTTCTCAATCTTGGAATAGATGTTTTCCATCACAACAATAGCATCATCGACGACCAGTCCTGTGGTTAAAACGATTGCTAAAAGTGTTAAGATATTGATTGAGAATCCCATCAAATACATGATGAAGAATGTACCAACTAATGAAATTGGAATAGCAATAATTGGAACCAATGTTGTTCTCCAGTTTCTTAAAAAGAGGAATACAACCAAAACAACCAATAAGAAAGAAATGATTACCGTTTCTTTTACTTCGTCAATAGATTTACGAATATTCTCCGTCGTATCCATTGCTACACCTAAATGAATATCATCTGGTAAATCGGCACTGATCTCGTTGATTTTCTCGTAAATCTTATCCACGATTTCAATATAATTGGCTCCCGGTTGTGGTTGAATAGCAATACCAATCATGGGTACACCTGCATTTCCACGTAAAAGTGTTCTTTCGTTTTGTGGACGCATTTCTGCAGATCCGATATCTTTAAATCGAACAAGTTCACCGTTTTCTTCACGTATTATAAGGTCATTGAATTCCTCAGCTGTTGATAATCGACCAAATGTACGAATGGTCATTTCTACATTATCTCCTTCAATTCTACCAGATGGCAATTCGATGTTTTCGCGCAGTAAAGCAGTTCTCACTTCTGTTGCTGTGATGTTTTTTGCCGTCATTTTGTTTGGCTCCAACATCAATTTCATAGAATATTTCTTCTCTCCCCAAAGGTAAATTCTACTAATTCCAGTAATGGTTTGTAAACGCTCTTTGAAAAGATTGGTTCCGATATCTGTTAATTCCAACAAACTTCTACTGTCCGATTGAACTGATAAAGTGAAAATTGTTTCCGCATCAGCATCCGATTTCGCTACGATGGGAGGATCTGCATCATCTGGTAAATTTCTAATTGCTCCAGAAACTTTATCTCGAATATCATTGGCAGCATTATCTAAATCTAAATCCAAGTTAAATTCGACAGTAATTGTACTACGGCCATCGCTACTCACGGAAGTCATGGTACGAATTCCTTGAACTTGATTCACCGCTTCTTCAAGTGGTTCAGTAATTTGAGATTCAATAATATCGGCATTCGCACCGGGATAGTTGGTGGTTACCGTAATAATTGGTGGATCTACAGAAGGGAACTCGCGCACTCCTAAAGATGAAAATCCGATTGCACCGAAAATGATAATAACAATGGACATCACCATTGCCAGTACCGGACGGTTTATACTTAACGTTGAAATACTCATTTAATTTCGTTTTTCGCTTTGATTGACATACCTACTCTCATTCCTAAAAGTCCTGTTAAAACAATGGTATCATTCTGTTTTACTTCGCCAAAGATTTGAACTTTATCACTAGAACGGTTTCCAATATTCACTTTTCGTTGAACAGCTTTTCCATTCTCAAAAGCCCAAACAATTTGTCCGTCAATTACAGAAACAATTGCAGAAGTTGGGACACTAATACTGTTCGGTATTTCACCTAAGTTATAGTCTACATTTACGAATCCTCCAGCAACAATGTTTTTTCCGTTGTTGACTTTTGCTCTAACGTTTAACATTTGTGTGTTCTCATTAATAATCGGACTCGTTGCATAAACTGTTGCACTAACTGGAGTCGGATTTAAAGAATCTGATGGCGGGCGTAAAGTTACTTTTTGACCTTTTTCAACTTTATGAGCATAACGCTGTGCAATTGAGAAATCTACCTTTAATTGATTTGTTTGCGCTAAAACAGTGATTAAATCATTGGTTGTTATAAATGCTCCTTTACTTATTCCTCTCAATCCAACTGTTCCTTCAAAAGGAGCTGTGATTCTTCCTTTTCCAATTTGAACGTCCAAAGATTGAATTTGTGCTTTTAAAGAATTTGTGCGAGATTCAGATTGTTCCAAAGCTTCTTGCGTTCCTGCTTCACTTTCTAAAAGTGTTTTTTTACGCGTTTCATCTTTTTTTGCCAATTCTAAATCAACATTCAGCTTGTTTCTTTCTGCTTGAAGAATATCTGTATCAACTGTAACTAAAAGTTGACCTTTTTTAACTAGATTTCCCTCTTCAAAGTGAATTTTCTTCACTCTTCCGTTAACTTCACTGTAAAGACTTACCTGTTCAAAAGGCATAGTTTTCCCAGGAACTGTAATGATTTCCTCAAAAGACTCAAGTTTAGTCACGAAGTAATCAACATTGATGTAGTCGATTTGTCTATCGGTATTTTTTAATCCAGGTTCTTCGCCACATGAAAAGACTAGGAATAGGGGAAGTGAAAAGATAAGCGCTTTTATTTTCATTTTCTATTTATTTAAACTTTTTTAAATTCTTGTAATCCAATAAAATTCTCTCACAATTAATTGGTTCAACCTTATTTGATAAACTGGTTAACTCAGAAAGAAATACCTCTTTGTTTTCTGGATTAACGTACGCTATAAATTCTTGGTCAGTCTCTTTTATTGCTTTTTCAACTGCCGAAACGTATTTTTTTCCTGTTTCAGTAACATGCAATAGGAACGATCTTTTATCATTTGGATGTTGTATCCGTTCAATAAATTTATTGTCGGTCAAATGTTTTAAAATACGCACCACCAATACTTTGTCAGTATGTAAAATTTCCGCTAATCTTTTGGAAGTGATTTCCCCGTCATTTTCAGAAATTACCCAAAAAGCATAATAATATCTGTCTATCGGTAAAGAACTAAGTTTATCACTATAGACACTAATGTATTTTTTCGTTAAAAGTGCAAACAAACTTCCTATTGGAGTTATCTGCTTCTGAATTTTGGTCATTGTTTTGACTTTATTTTAAAAGTTTACAAAGTTAACCATTAAACAGACTGAATTGAGTATTGTTTAGATAAGTTCTAAATTAAATGTTAAAATTTTGACATGAAAGGGAGCTGACAGAAAAGTGAGATTTAGTTTTAATATTTCTCCTAACTTTACCACAAAATTCAAACAAAATGAAGCATTTATTTTCTATTGTATTAGTTATCCTTTCTCTTGCAATTTCATTTGAGGGAAAAGCTTGGGGAATGTTAGGTCACCGTGTAATCGGAGAAGTGGCAAGTAAGCATTTGAATGAGGCAACAAAGCATAAAATTCAAAGTGTTTTGGGAAATCAAACTTTGGCTGAAGTGAGTAATTGGATGGATGATATTAAATCGGATAAAAAATATGATTCTTTAAAACCTTGGCATTATGTTACAATTCCAAACGGGATGAAATACAGCGAAACAAATGTCAATCCAAAAGGAGATGCGATTTCAGGAATAAATTTTGTAATTGAGCAACTCAAAAAAGAAGGATTAGATCCACAACTAGAAAAGGAATATTTAATGATTCTGATTCATTTAGTAGGAGATATTCACCAACCGTTGCATGTTGGAAACGGAAATGATAAAGGAGGAAATGATGTTAAAATGTCTTGGTTTGGCGGAAGTTCAAATCTCCATAAAATCTGGGATAGTGAAATTATCGATGGTAAAAAATACAGTTATACTGAACTAACTGATATTATAAATCATCCCACACATGAAGAATTGGTAAACTGGCAATCAGATAGCGTTGATGATTGGGCACATCAGTGTATGCCTTTCCGTGACGGAATTTATGAATACGAAAGTGGCTACGCTTGGGAATACAAATACCAATATGCACACTGGGGAACAATGAAAAATCAACTCCTTAAAGGTGGCGTAAGATTAGCGGGAGTCCTGAACGATATTTATGGAAATCTCTAATTATTAATGTTAAATGGTTAATTATTAATGGTTAACGCGTTAGGGGTTTTGTAATTATTAATGTTAAATTATTAATTATTAACGTGTTAGGGTTTTTGTAAATGCGTAACGCCATGATTTTGTAAAACCAAATGTGACTGGATTACGAAATTCCCATCTCAGAAATCTCGTGCATTGAAAATCTAATACCCAATATAAAAATTCTAGTATTTGTTTAATGAAAAAGATATAAGCCAATTGAAAAGCCCTTTTTTTGCGTTAACAATGAACCATTTTATTCCACGTTTTTCAACCCAAATTCACCTGCGCCTTATAGTCTTAATCAAAAACCAATAACCAATCGAAAAACCTCTTTTTGCGTTAATAATTAAACATTTATAATTAATCATTAATTAACCATTATCATTCCAACCTTCCCAACTGGTATTCAATATTCATAAATGCTTTTTGTGATTTCATTAATAAATCTACAAATTTCACTTGCGTGTTGATGTAACTCCATTCTCTCGAATTAACCAAGAATAATGAACTTTCTCCTGCTTCAAATTTTTGTTGTTCAGCTTGTAATAATCGGTTTGTGCTCTTCACAATAGTTGAATAACCGCTCAATTGTTCTTGTGTCGTTTCCCAAATATTCAATGCGGCATTCACATTTAAACCTATAGTTCTCACCATTTGGTCATTGGCGTATTGCTGTTCCATAATATGTATATTCGTTTTTTGAAGCTGACCTCTTTCTTTTCTTAGGAAAATTGGCATTTTAAATGAAACTCCCCAATTGTAATTGTTCATAGAATAACCTTGAACTATATCTCCATTTAAAGGTTCATTTATGGCATTGTATTTTAGATCGAATTTTGGTTTTAATCTCTCCAAGTCCAGTTTTCTTTGAATATTTAATTGGTCTAAATACAATTCGTTTTTTGCCATTTTAGGATGATTACTCAACAAAGAATCCAAGTGTTTTCTCATTAAGTTAACGTCAAGTGAAGAATCAAAATCATCAGTTTGTGGAGGTGAAACATTTACAGATAACTCCAACGGAATACCATCTTGATTCCAAAGAAAAACTTCCAATTGTGCATTCGCATTGCGATAATCCAAAACTGCATCTTGTAAAGAAATTGTTCGGTTTTGATATTCAATATAAGCTTCAAGTGTATCAATGGCTGGACTTTCGCCAATCATTGCTGCTCTAGTAATTGCTCTGTATCTTGTTAATGCAAGTGCTTTTCCTTCTTGATAAATTGTATATTTTCGAGCGGCTCCAACCCATTCCCAATACGCTGAAATAGCATCTTTAAATAAATCATTCAACAAGATTTGCTGCTCAGCTTTTGTTATTTCTTGATAAACTTGTGCTTTTCTTAAATCTGCTCTTCGTTGATCTATAAATAAATCCTGTCCTATTGGAATCGATATCCCGGCATAAACCAATCCGTTGGCTGGTGTTCCTCTTTGTGGATTTACGAAATTTCCATCCGATTGTTCATATCCAGCATCAATCTCAATTCCAAACCAAGTGGGTATTTTCATTCCAGCATTTAATAAATCGTAATACTGTTTGTCATCAAAATATTTTTGGTAAAGATCTCCATAAACATAAGGATCGAAAGCTCCACGATTGGCTTTCAAATTTTGTTCTCCGTATTCAATTCTAAGATTAGCTTGTTTTCCCAAAGGATGAAATGCTCTTACGATATTAAGAAAGTCAGAAAGTCCCAAAACTCGGGATGAATCTTGTGCAGCTGACCATTGAAAGCTGAGAGAAGCTAAAACGATAAGTAGAATTAACTTTTTCATTATTGATCTTTTACCTTTTTCTGATTAGCTCCGTTGGTGTAATAATCTGGTGGAAAACCATTGAATTGACGCCATAATTCATACCAAATAGGAACATCCGAAAGCAGAATCATGCTGTTGGCTCCTCCACCAATACTTAGTACTGGAGGCCATTCTTCATTCGTTGTATCTGGTTCTACCAATATTCTAAATGTACCATTCGGTTGAGCAAATCGATCAATTGCATAAACTGTTCCTCCAAATGTTCCAGAACTTTTGTTGGGCCAGCCAGAAAACACAATTGCAGGCCATCCATCAAATTGAATTCTTACTTGTTGTCCTTTTTTGATTAATGGAATATCAATTGGTTCAACATACATTTCAACTGCTAAAGGCGCATTGGAAGGCATGATACTCACAATTTGGTCACTTTCTTTGATCAATTCTCCAATTCCTGTTGAAATCGATTGTGTAATATAACCGTCTTGTGGAGCGGTAACATAATAGAATCCTTGACGTATTTTATAATTCGCCAATTTGTTCTCCAAATTTCGCACTTCTTTTAATGCACTCATTTGATTCGATTCTGTACTGAATTTCTCTGAATTAATCTTCGCAATACTCATATTGTTATCATTGCGAATAGAGTTTAATTCAATCTTTGCATTGAACACATCGTTGCGAGAAACAAGTAAATCATTTTCTGCGCCTATTTTTTCAGCAACAGTCTTTTGATATTTTAATTTTCTATTTTCAAAATCAGTTTGAGATTTTAGTCCATCGTTCAACAAAGTTTCAAAACGACCCAATTGATTTTTAGCAATTTCTTCATTCATCTTTGAAGCTTCAAACTTTATACTGTCACTTTGTACTTTAAGATGAGCTTGCTTAAGCTTGTTTTTTGCTTGTTCTAACTTCAGCTTTAAAATTTCTCGTAGATTTCCAACTTGGTCGTCCAAGGTTTTTACTTTGTCTGAATAGGCTTCAACCGACTTTTCTGATGCTTCTACTTGGTCTGATGTTCGCTCTAATAATTGAGGGTCAAAATACTCAGCTTTAATCTCTGAAATCTTGATAATCGTATCTCCTTTTTTTACGAAATCTCCTTCTTGGACAAACCATTGATCAATTCTTCCTGGAATTATAGAATACAACATTTGTGGTCGAGAAGATGGAGAAAGTGCCGTCACATTTCCACTTCCGCGAATGTTTTGCGTCCAAGGAACAAAAAGAAATATAGTAAAAATGATCAACGCAACTGAAAGGATTCTAGGCAGAACTCTATTGGCTACTCTTCCCTCAACTGTGAGGAGTGCACTAAATCTCTTATTGTGTATTTTTTGAGTGATGGACTCTTTAGATAAGTTCAGCATATTAATTATTATTTAAATATGATTTAATCTGCTCGTATTTTCCTTGTCCTTTTATTCGACCTGAATCCATTACGACTACTTTATCACAACTTTGCATCAATTCCTCATCATTAGTTATGAAAATGATGGTCCATTGATTGCTCTTGTCAAATAGGAACTTAATAATATTGTCTTTATCTATTTCATTCAATTGAACAAATGAATTCTCGAATAATAATAGACGCGGTTTGTCAACTATGCTTCTCGCAATTAATAATTTTTGAATTACATCCTTAGGCAATGTTTTTCCATTGGGCAAAATCATCGTATTGTATCCCAAAGGAAGTTTTCCAATGAATTGGGTTAAGCCAACTTTTTCAATAGCCCACCTCACATTTTTTGGAGTTGCGGACTTTCTTCCAACCATTATGTTTTCAATAATTGTCCCATAGAAAAGGTCTTCTTGTTGTAAATAGGAACCCATTACGCTCCTCAATGATTCTAAATTCAAGCTTCCAATAGATAAATCATTGAATGATATATTTCCATGGTCTACTTCATAAAGTCCAGCAATCAATTGCAATATTGTTCCTTTTCCTGAACTTATACCGCCAACTAAAGCAATTTTTTCATTGCTTTTTACTTTAAAATCAACATCAATTAATGTCGAAATGCTGTTGTTAGGATAAGTAAAAGTTAGATTATTGATATTAACATTCAAGCCACCTTGAGGAAGATTCTCTCTCAGATCAAACCCATCATCATTCTCTAGTGGCATATCTGTAACTTGCGCAACTTTCTCAATTCCTGTCAGTACGTCATAAATTGTATCAATATCACGAATCAATTTTTCGACTGAGTTTATAATCATTACAATGATAATTTCTGCTGCCACGAATTGACCAATATTCATTTGTTGCTCCATTACTAGAACTCCACCAATAATCAATAATCCAGCAACAATAAGCACTTTGAAAATTACCAGTAATGAATATTGAGAAACCAGTACCTTAAAATGTTTTTCTCTGGCATTGAGATAATCTTCCGCATGGATATTTGATCTCTCTAAAGCATAATCTGTCTTCCCTGCAAGTTTGAAACTTATGCTTGTTCGTCCAACTTCTTCCAGCCAATGCGCCAATTTATATTTGTGGGTTGATTCTTCTAAACTTGTATTTAATCCTCTTCTTCCCATGAATTGAAACATGAAATACAGAATAGCCAATAGCAAAAAACTAAATATGATAAAGAAAGGATGGTAAAGAGAAAGTAGAATTAAGCCCAAAAACACAGTGATTCCTGCCGTTGAAATGGAGGTCAATAATTTCGACATTCCTTTTTGAATGGTCATTACATCAAAAAACCGATTGACTAATTCTGGAGTATATGTTTTAAATAGAGCTTCTAAACGGATTCTAGGTATGCGATATGCAAACTCAAAAGCGGCCCTTGTAAAAATGCGTTGTTGTATATTTTCCGTAATTCGAAGTTGCAATATTTGAAGAATTCCTTTTACAGCAAATCCCAGTACCACAATTATCACCATCACTATCCAAGCAGAATTGATTCGACCAATTTGAATAAGGTTAATAATTGATTGAATCCCTAAGGGTAAAGTAAGACTGGTTAATCCAGCAAAAAATGAATAGTAATAAACATTTCTAATTTCTTTACCGTCTACTTTAATAAGTTGCCAAAATCGTTTCGTTATTGAAAGCCTTTCTTCCATTTTTTAAGTTTTAATGGTTTTAAAAGCTAAATCGATAAAGAATTCCTGAACTACATCTGAGTCACTGTTCGTTTTCGGACTCGTTAATCCTGGCAGATGGTCTACAAAAAACCGCTGTAAATGTGTTCCTTCTATAATAGTAGAAACTAGCATTTTTGGATAAGGATAGTCAGGATTGATTTCTAAAATAATGTCACTTACACGTTGTATTACTGATTTGTAGTTAGCGAAAACGCCATTCTTGTTTTCATCATCAACTAATTTGTTGATGTAAGCTTTTGCAGATTCGTCATAAACTACTTTTTGAAGTTTACGCTCGTTCATATCTTTAAAACGTCTGTCTTCTAAAACATCTTCAGTAATTATTGTAATTGCTTTTTTGAGTTTTAGTTCTTTGTCTTCAACATTAGTAATTGCAAACACAAGTTTAGACTCTGTCCATCCCCAGAACCAAATCGTTAAATACAATAAGACTTTATTTTTATTTTCAAAATATCGATAAATGGAAGCTTCGGTAGAATTGATTTCTTTAGCCAATTTTTTAAAAGTGAAAGCTTCAAATCCTATTTCATGCATTAACTCTACGCTTCCTGAAATTATTCTCTTACCCAACTCACTGCTTGAAGGGTCTTTTAGAAATAGGTAATCGTTTACCTTGATTTGAATATTTGAAAGAAATTGTTGCATGTCTATTATATTTACCGCAAATATAATAGTAAAGCTATCAATAATGTATTTATTACTATTAATATTGTGTTAACAAATTGACACAATGTGATTAAAAGGTTATGTTGATTGGAGGAAATTCTATTAATTTGTTGATTTAGGAAAGGGATTTATAATTATCAATGGTTAACGCGAAAGTACTTTTGTAATTATTAATGTGATACGGTTCTTGCGCTCAGTTCTAATCATCGTCACATTTTACCTAGATGATAATTGAATTAAAAGGCTTCAATTTAGATAACAGTTCGGATCTGTAATCTTTGATCAAATATGAAAAGATTAATCCTTTAATACCAGCATGATCTCTCATTAAAATTCATGGTTCTACCCTGATTTTAATGGTTTATTGAAATAACAAGCTTTATACAAAATGAAAAACCCAAGAGCTTTGATTGATCTTTTTGGTTGCGCTGTAATGGAACGCGGATGACCGCGGATTTTTTCACCTGTGGTGTTTTCTGATAATCGCGGATTTTATAAAAGTATATTACTAGAAAAGTCTTTAAGGTTTATTCTCAATGGCATGCGATATTCCACTAAATTCGTGGTAGAACCAAATTCATTTGCAACAAGTTGATAAAGGAATTCTAATATGGGAAGACATCACTACAACCCAAACCCGCCTTAGTCCCGTCATCCTTTAATCAAAAAAATATGTGACTTTAGTGATTGAAGGATCTTGTTGGAGAACGGTGTGTTTTTGCATTTTATTGCTCGAGGCGAGCTTGTCTAAGTGAAAGTTTAATCATCAATTTTGTTACGATTGCTAGAACTTATCCTTATTGACTTAATCAAAGACCAATAGCCAATCGAAAAACCTTTTTTTACATTAATAATTAATTGTTATTTTTCAATGGTTAATGCGGTTTAGAATTGAATCCCTACTGCTCAGGAATTGAGGTTGATTTATCAAGGAGTTACATGCATTTTTTTCATCTTTGGTCAAATAACACAGAGAAGAAGTATTGAATTAATCAAAGACCAAAAGCCATTCGAAAAACTTCTTTTTTCGTTAATAATTAAACATTTATAATTAACAATTAAAATCACTCTTGTCCACGCAATCGCACTAAAAACAACCAATTCAAAGTCGGATGAGGCTCGATACTCAAATCTAAAATCTCCAAATCATTCAATTTTTTACGCCAAACTTTATAAGTAGCTATTTGCGTTGATTCATCCTGACTCAAATATGTGCTTTCTTCAAAAGCTTTAAAATCACTTTTGTTTTTAGCCGTAAACCCGAAAGCGCTTGGTTCATAATCATTTGAATAAGGCAAGAAAGTAAGTGATGAATCCATTTTACTTATTTCGAATCCTAAACTGTCTATTATAGGAATAGATTGATTATTCCAATTTTGAATCTGAATAAAAAAAGAGGAAATCAAATCTTCTTTAGAAATAGCTTTTTCTTGTTCGATTTCTGATTTGCTGCGGACACTTTCGCATGAAGTCAGAGCAATAAACAAAGCACTAAGAATAAATAATGTCACCTTCTTCAACCAAACCATCACCCTTCATTTTTAAAAATAACTGAATCAACGCTACCACGTCTTTTTCGCAATATACTTTTATTCTTTCAAGGTCCTTCTCTTCATAGTAAACTCTTGCAACATCAGCTCCCGAAATATCATCTTTCGGTGTTGGAATTTTAAAAATGTGACACAATAATGGGAGGGAAGTATAGTGTTTGTAATCTCCGAATTTCCATAATTCAAGCGTATCAATGTGATTTACTTCCCAAGGTTTTTTACCTGCAATGTCTAATGGCAAAGGCAACTTTAATCCATGAATTAACATGCGACGAGCGATATATGGAAAGTCAAACTCTTTTCCATTGTGAGCGCATAATACATGATATGGATCACTGTAATAATCATTTAATAAGTCAGCAAAATTTTTCAATAAAGTTTCTTCATCATCATGATAAAATGATTTTAGTTTAATCTTTTTATTAACAATAACACCAGATTTAGGTTTGTTAATATACCCGACTGAAATACAAACGATTTTACCGAATTCAGCCAAGATACCTCCACGTTCACCATAGATTTCTTCCACCGTTTTTCCATCCTTCTGTTGAAAGCGTGTTTTTTGATTAAATAATCCAGCAGTAGTTTCATCTAAATCCTTGAAGTCATAAGTCTGTGGAACGGTTTCTATATCAAGAAACAATATCTTTTCTAAGTTTACTTTATCGAGCATCTGCGTTTGTTTTAATCTAAGTTAGATATTATTGTTAAAATAAATACATTCAATAGGAAGTATTTTTAAATTTATTGATCTCAGAAATAGTTAAAAACTTGCGCTTTAATGCATCTCGCTTTAGCTTCTACAGCCTTCATATCAATCATTAGATTTTGATATTAGAGTAAAGACAAAGAATCTAATGTCTGACTTCTAATTATTTTGATAGTTATAGAATTTTATTCTCATCTAAACCTATGGTACTTTATTCAGTCCATATTGGTGCAGTAATAATAACTAATGATTAACTTATATTTTGAGACTTTAAATCATTTTAACAATTGACTACATAAAGTATATATAATTTTATCTCTGATTAATATTATTTAATATACACTGAATTATTATGAAAAAAGTATTGTTTGTAGGGATGGTTTTTGGAGCAATGGCTTTAACGTCTTGTAAGAAAGATTATAAATGTGAGGTAGGTTCTGGAGACACCAAAATTGTTACAGAATATAAAGATTTAACTCAAAGTGAGGCTGACGCTCAGGAAAAAGATTGTGAAACTGGGATTATCAAAGGAACTTGGTCATTAGATCTTTAATAAACCATTCGATAAAAATATTAAGGAGCTCTTTTGAGCTCCTTTTTAATTTCATATATTTTTTAAATTAGGTGGAGCTCCCAAAAAAAAGCTAAAGCACTAAAAACAGTAGACTTAAACATGTTTTTCAATAATATATCGTCTGGATATAAAGTATATGGAATGAATTAAGCGAATGTAACTATTTTGTTTTTAGTGTTTTGAGATTTTTTTTGTTTGAGAATTAGTTTTTTGTTTTAAAAAAAGTTAAATGTTTAAATAAAATTATATAGATTTGCCGATAATTAATTTATTGAATTACTAAAAATACCCTATTGTTATGAAAAAAGTATTATTTATTGGAATGATTTTCGGAGGTTTAGCGTTAACTTCTTGTAAGAAAGATTACGTATGTAAATTTGATTCTGCATTTTTCGCAGATGTTGAATATCCAGACCTTAAGAAAAGTCAAGCTGATACAGCTGAAACTCAGTGTAAAGCTGCAGGTGGAACTTGGACAACTAAGTAATTAGTTTACAGCATTAAAAAAGAGGAACTCATGCGAGTTCCTCTTTTTTGTGCTTTATATTTTGAAAAATGAAACTATATTATTAGAAGTTAATTGTTTGATTTTGTTATTGGTGTAGATTCTTTATTTAGTTTTGATGTTATGAAAAAAATACTTTTTATTGGAATGATTTTCGGAGGACTGGCTTTAACATCTTGTAAGAAAGATTATGAATGTGTTTATTCTTATCCAAATGGATCAGGAGGGACTATCACTGAATCTCACCCTTATGATAATGTTAAGAATTCTGACAAAGCTGCAGCCAAAGCAAATTGTGATTTAGTGCAGGGTACTTTCTCTGTAAAGTAACTTCATTCCACATATAGTCAAGAATATCTTTAAATCTCACATTGCTTGAGGCGAATGTCTTGTCGAATCAGCCATTATTTCCGAACTCAATATCAACTCAAAATCAAAATGTATTGATCATCAAATAATTAAGTTGCTTAGGGGCGTGCAAAGCTTTCCGTTTTTCAAGTTTCTGGATATTCATTTTAAAATTTGTTAAAGTTTCTAGCTTTTATTATATTCGTACATTATTAAAAAATTAATTTAAATTACTAATTATGAAAAAAGTATTATTTGTTGGGTTGTTATTTGGTGCTATGTCTTTAACTTCTTGTAAAAAAGATTACACTTGTGAGTGTATAACTTCTACAAACATGGAAGGTATCGCAGATTCTTCAACTTCAGTGACTATTAATGATAAAAAAGATGATGCAAAAGATCAGTGTGAAAACATGTCTACATCTGTTACATCTGGAGATTATAAAACCTCAACTGATTGTAAAATCAAATAGTAAGGAATTTATTACAAATATGTATAAAGAGAAAAGTCAGTTTTTAAACTGACTTTTTTTTATTTTTAAAAAAATGAAATAACAAATTCATGATAAATAACGTATTTCCGTTAACTTCTCCTTACTGCTCAATTCTAATAAAGGTCACAAATCAAAAGAATTAGTTTAAAATGTCTTTTAATATATTTTGATTTAAATTTTTCAGGAGTTCTTCGAAGCTTTTCTATAGCCTTACATTTAGAAGATCAAGTAATTTTCTCTAAGTTTATTTTCTTACTAAAAGCGCACTAGGAAAAAATTGATTTTACCGCTTTCGATGTTAATAGGATTGTCTTTGACCTCTTGTTGGAAGGACTATTATTGTTCATTTGAGAGTATTGGTAGATCAGGCAATTGGGAAATACACGAAGACTTAAGCAGGTCAGACGCAAAAGATTATAATAGAGTTTGTCAAGATATTGGAGGGGATTGGTTGGAAGCGGATTAAAATTAAAATAATCCTAAAGTTTGAAAGGCTAAATTGTAATTAAGATTAGAAAATGAATTTTAATACAAATACCTTGTTTCTTTTGATAATGTTTCCGAACTTAATGTCAACTTTAAATCAAAATATCATGACCACCAAAGAATTAGGAGACCTCGGAGAGCTAAAAGCCCTTCAGTTTTTAAGAAAAAACGGATTTAAAATTACAGACACAAATTATCGATTCAACAGAAATGAAATTGATATCATCTACTCATTGCCTGGAAAAGTTGTATTCGTAGAAGTAAAAACAAGACAAACTGCTGAAATCGGGCCGCCGTGGAAATCAGTAACGCGTCATAAACAGCGCCAGATTATAAAATGTGCCCATCAGTATATTGTTTCACGAGATCTCGATATTGAAGCACAATTTGATATTATTTCTATAGTTCATAATTCACATGGAACATTTATCGAACACATAGAAGAAGCATTTTATCCGCGATTGTAAATAAAAAACAGTGATACCTATGTTTTAATACGATTTGCTAATTAACAAATCCTCAAATCTCTGAATCTCTGAATCCTTGAATTTATAATTCCATTATTGAATAATCATTATTGTGTAGGACGAAAATATCAATATCACGAACGTTTTAAGGCGATTCGCTATTCGCCACTAGAATTGGTTAAAAAAGCGTGTCATTCCTCTCCCGAATAATTCGAGCAAGCCATCCATTTTTTAATGGTCTGAAAATTAAATATATTCTTAATAAATGAAGAGCTTAAATACCTTTTGTCATCTAACATTTTTTTGCATCTCGGAAGAATATAACCTTTCCGAAAGCTTAGTTATTTGATTTAAAGGCGCAACACTAAAATCCACAGATCTACAAATTCCCAAATCCACAAAATAACGAATCAACAAATCAACAAAACCACGATTCCACGAATTATTACAATCTATTGAACTACAATTCTTCATTATCAATTAACAATTATCAATTGTCAATTATCTTTCTCTATCTTTGCACCATAATTATTAGAATATGAGTAAAATTAGTGGAGAAAATCCAAAAAGCAGGGATACACGTGGAAAAGGGAAGTCTAAATACGACGGTAAACCGAGTAAATATTTATCGAAAGATAAGGGGAAGGCAAAAGTTTTAGAAGGTGCAGCAGGATTACCGAAAAAGAACCGCAACAACCAAGGGGAGCCTATGCCAAAGTTTGATGACAAAATAAGATTAAATAAATATTTATCCAATGCAGGAATTTGTTCTCGAAGAGGGGCAGATACTTTAATTGAATCTGGAACTGTTAGTGTAAACGGAACAGTGATTACTGAATTGGGATATAAAGTGAACCCATCTGATGTTGTTCGTTATGATGGCGCTGCGATAAAACGCGATGTTAGAAGATATGTTTTGGTTAATAAGCCAAAAGATTTTGGGGTTAGATACAGCGATGATCCAGCTAAAAAGTCTGTTTATAACTTAATCCAAAAAGCAAGTAGAGAAATGCTTGACCCTGTTGGGAAAATGGATAGATTAGCTTGTGGATTGATTTTGTATACCAATGATGCAGATATGGAGAAGAAATTGATGCATCCAAAGTTTAAGGTTTCACAATTGTTCCATGTTGTTTTGAAAACAATAATGTCAGAAGAAGATTTGGAGAAATTAACCAAAGGTTTGTTTGTTGATGACATGATGTTTAGTGCTGAAGAAGCTAGTTTCATTAATGGAAAAGGACACAATGAAATTGGGGTTAAAATCTTCTCAAATAAGAGCAATAAAGTGAAATTAATGATGGGTAAGATGGGATATGAAATCGTCAAGCTTGACCGTGTTGAATTTGCTGGATTAGATAAAAAAGATTTGCCACGTGGTCAATTTAGACACCTAACAGAGAAAGAAGTTTCTTTTTTAAAAATGAGTTAAATGAAACAGTTTTTATTTATTATTAGTGCTCTTTTGTTAATTGTTTCTTGTGAATCTAGTGTTGATGAAAAAGAGCAAATCGCAGAGTCAACTTATGCCAATTTCTTCTATCCAACTGATAGTTTGATACCTTATATTTATGTTTTTTCAAATGTAAATGAGCCGTTGGATGAAAAAGTTCTTCGTATTTATCGTACAGAATCTGCTACAGACACTTCATTGATTGTTGAGTTCTATAATTCAGATTTGAAGATTACGGAAGGATATACACATGATCTTACAGAAAACTTTAAAGTTGTGGATCACATGATTGTAGATGGTGATGGTTTGAAGAGACAGGCTAAATTGAGTTCTTTCACATTTTTCCCAAAAAACAATGAAGACAAAACTCAGTTTATTTCCGATTTCCCATCTCATTTAGATTCTATTTCTATGATTTATCAATCTAAGCGACGTGTTTTAGAAGAAGATAAAATGGTGAACGTTTTAGGTGATAATGTTCCTGCAATCATAATTGAAGATTCTGTGAAAGTTTTGTTTGCTAATCCTTTTACAAAAAAGAGTAGTGCGCAAAGTGTGATGATAACAAGAACGTTCGCTAAAGGTTATGGAATGGTTCGTTGGTCGGCAGATAACGAGAAAATAGTTTACGAATTAACTAAGATTCTGCCTAATAAATGGTGGGATGAATTTGGACAATCGCCGCAAATAAAGCTATAAAAACTTATCGGACTTTGCGCATAGATCAATGTGTGATTTTATAGGCATAAAATTTGTAGCTGGGTGAAGGAACGAATAGAAAACAATGAATTATATAATTACATCTATCTTAAGCTTATTCTTTGCGTTTAATGCAATTTTCACTATTCCTTACCAGGAGGTAGAATCTGCGTTTGCGCAAGGAAATGCAGCGAAAATAATGAACTTAGGAACTACTAAAATGCTAATTTCTATTGAAGGAAGCGAAGGAATCTACAGTAAATCTCAAGGTACTCAAGTTTTAAATAACTTTTTTAAAAATAATCCTCCCAAGTCTTTTTCCTATGGTTTTAAAGGTAAAGACAGCGGAGCATCCACTTTTGCGATGGGCGAATATCATTCCAATAGTGTTTTTCGTGTGAGTATTAAGTTTAAGAATGTAAATACACAACATCAAATAGAATCTATAACGATTACCCCTCAGAAATGAAAATCAAGTTGATTTATGTTGGTAAAACAAGTAAAAAGTTTCTCGAAGACGGCGAAAAAGAATACACGAAAAGAGTAAAACGTTACGTTCCGTTTGAAACTGTTGAATTGCCAGATATTAAAAACGCCAAGAAACGTTCAGAAGACGAAATAAAAAACTTAGAAGCCGAAACCATCCTCAAAAACATTAAACCAAATGATGTTGTGATCTTGCTTGATGAAAAAGGCAAGGAAATGACCTCTGTTAAATTCTCAAAATACATCCAGAAACAATTCAACTCCGGAAGTCAAGGTTTGGTGTTTGTAATAGGAGGACCGTATGGCTTTAGTGATTCTGTCTATGAAAGAGCTAACGACAAACTTGCATTGAGCAAACTCACTTTCTCACACCAAATGATTAGAATGTTCTTCATTGAGCAGTTATATCGCGCTTTAACCATTCTGAAAGGAGAACCTTATCATCATGAATAATTGAATAATTATTCATGTTTAAGGTTTAATGCTTAATGTGGTTTGACTGGTTTGTCTTCTGGAAAATATAACCTCAATTTTTACGCAGTAGAAATTCGATATAAAGCCGTTAAGCATTAATAATTAACCATTAAACATTGAAAACCTCTCCCCGTTAACCCTTAATAATTAACCATTAAACATTATAATTAATACTTAAAATACCTAATACTATCCAAGCTCAATTCCCATTTTCCAAAATCATTAATAAAAGGTTCTTGTGTTACATAATGAATTTGAGAAACTGAATTTCCAAATTGAATAGCTTTTGTTGATTTATTGATCTTCACTCTTCCTGTTTGAAAGAACAGACATTCTTCAAAAGGATCATTTTTATCGCATGCTACACCAAAACCACCGTCTCTTCCATCTACATTTAGAAAATTCCGAATTGAATCTGCTTTTGTTGGCGAGTAGTAGACTTCTGTGCGCCATTCTCCTTTGAAATCTTCATTGTATTTCTCTATGCTTTTAACATTACAAGAGACGATTAATAAGAGTAATGATCCAGATAAAATTATGGCAATCTTGTTTTTCATTTTCGAGGAATTTATAAAATTAAAGTTATGAAAATAATTCGAGATTATTTGCGCAGCCTGCTTTTAATGCCTTTTCTTTGTTGACCAGCCTGGCGAAGATATCGAAAATATCTTCGGAACTTGTTGCTTTCAACAGTCAACGGATTGCTCTTTTGGGAATTATTAAATAAATGATAGAAGATTGAGTGTTAATAATTTAGCTTATTATAATATTGAAATGTTTTTTGACTACTTCATGCTCCGGTGACTGAGTATTCTAAGATATAACCTAATTATTTTGATGTCTTTTACATTCTTTTCAAAACGTTTTTCCTTTTGCCTAAATTGCTTTAGACAGTCAACGGATTACTCTTCGGTGACTGAGCTTGTCGAGAAGGCACCGAAGTCATCGAAGGCGCGCGTTCCAGCATCTCGAAGTTCCGTTACAACGATATTTCATCTCATGATAGTTTGTGATAAACCAAAAAATGCCATTCGATTTCTCGAATGGCATTTGTAATAAATGTATACCTTAATTATGCTTCAGTTGTTTCCTCTAAAGGTGTAACTGATACATAAGAACGGTTATTTCTTTTCTTTCTGAATTCAACAACTCCTGTTGTTAATGCAAACAAGGTGTGGTCTTTACCAATCCCAACGTTTACACCTGGGTGGTGTTTAGTACCTCTCTGACGAACAATAATGTTTCCTGCAATCGCAGCTTGTCCACCAAATATTTTTACACCAAGGCGTTTACTTTCCGATTCACGACCGTTTTTCGAACTTCCGACTCCTTTTTTATGCGCCATCTTATTTAGTTTTTTACAATTAAAGAATAAAATTCTTTAATCAAGGTTTATGCTTTAATTCCTGTAATTGTCAATTCTGTGAATTGTTGACGGTGACCATTTTGTTTCTGGTAACCTTTTCTTCTCTTCTTTTTGAAGACAATTACTTTATTTCCTTTCAGGTGACGTTCTACTGTTGCAGAAACAATTACACCATCTATAGCTGGGGCGCCAACGTTAATTTTGTCATTATCACCTGTCAATAAAACACGGTCAAAGTCGATTTTGTCTCCTTCTTTAGCGTCTAAACGGTGAACAAACAAACGTTGATCTTTTTCAACTTTGAATTGTTGCCCTGCTATCTCTACAATTGCGTACATAGCTAATTTAATTAATTATTAATATTCTATAAAAATTCGGACTGCAAATGTAATGAATTATTTATTAAAATCATAAACCTTCGCTTTTATTTGCATTTTGTTTTTTCATCCGATTCGCTGTAAATATACCCAATAAAATAATAAGCATTGCAACAACTTGAATCCAACTTAAAGTTTCTCCATCAGAAAAGCCTATAATGACCGCAACGATTGGTATAAGATATGTAACACTGCTGGCAAATAATGCTGAGGTTTTACTGATTAGGTAGTTGAATAATATCAATGAAAGCGCTGTTCCAACAATTGAAAGTATTAAAATATATCCAAGTGCTTTATATGCATGTTCATTTTCTATTATCGTGGTCGTGGTGTCAAAATAAAAGAAACAAATTACAGCTGGAATAAAGGCGAAAACAAATGCTACAGAGGTGACTTTAAGTGGATGTAAATGACTTAAGTTATAACGCATTGTGTTTGTGCTTAATCCATAACAAACCGTTGCGAAAACAACCGCCATTACATGTAAATATGTTCCGGATGTGTCCACTACTGAAACTCCATTTACTAAAATAATGATTCCAATTGTTCCTATCAAAACTCCTATAACTTGCATTTTCAATAACTGCTGACGGAAGAATGATGCACCAATAATCAACGTAAAAATAGGAACAGTACTGTTTAACATTCCAGCATATCCTGAGCTAATTCCCGTTTCTGCATATGTGAATAGAAATGCAGGTATAAAACTTCCAGCCAAAGACACAACAGCTAAACTGATTCCGATTTTATAACTTGTGATGATCTTTAATGAGCGCAATCCCATAGGAAGTAGTGCGGTGGAAGCAAATAACATCCTCAAAGTTCCGACTTGATTACTACTGAAAATTAGATCTCCAGTTTCTTTGTCGATCATTCCTCTTTTCATCAAAATAAATGAGCTTCCCCAAACAATTGAAAGTAAAATAAGGATTGCCGAGTACTTTAAATTTGCTCTCATTCTGCAAAATTAGTAGATGATTTTAATATTTGTTCAATTAATCCTTTAAATACTTTTTAGTGCCTCTTCTCGTTTTCACAACCAATTGGTATCTAAATATTTTGATTATATTAGTATTTATCTGAACTAAAATAAAATTGATTTGTTGAGTTGTAAATGTTTTGTTATTTTTGTTAAAATATGTTACCTATGAGACGAACGATATTTTTAATCATGTTACTGTCTTTTCTTTTGGGATGTGAGAGCAAAGAGGCTGCGCAGCAAGAGGTTGTGAGTAAGGAGGATATCGCGCCAACACACATGGCTACCTTTGAAGTCGAAGGAATGATGTGCCAAAAAGGATGCGGTGCAGCCATCAGAAAAAGTCTTTATGAAACAGGTGGTGTATCAAAAGTAGAAGTTGCTTTTGCTGAAGAAAATCCTGCAAGCGAAATCAAAGTGTATTTCGATATAAAGAAAACATCTACTGAGAAGATGATTGTCGTTATTGGAAATATGGCAGAAAGTCGTTATTCAGCAAGATTGAAGAAGGTGACTGAGTCAACCATTTCACCAATGAAAGTTTTTAACGATGATAAGTCTTCTAATAATAAATTAAAGAATATTTCAACCAGAGAGGTTTCTAATGAAGTCGCTACAGAAAGATTCACTTTCCCAAATCTCACAAAGTTATTGAACGGACTTATAAATTAAGCTTTATAATGGTTGATTATTAATTTTTGATTTATAACGGTTTGACTTGTTGGTGAATAGTTCGTTGTGGACTTGTTTTTATTTCTATCAAAAAATCTGTTTTGGGATTCACTACGCAAGATGTTTAATTGTTAAACGTTTTTGAGATTTAAGTGGTTAACCCTAATTGTTATTTAATTTTTAACGGTTTGATTGGGCGGTCGATAAATCCTTTTGAACTTATTCTTTTTTCAATCAAATACTCTGTTTTTGATTCCCCTAAGAAAGTTGTTTCTAATCTTTTCAATGTGCTTTAATCAACAGATTCACAGTTGTTTTCCCCGTTAAATATTAATGGTTTATTGTAAATAATAAGCTTTATGCAAGATGAAGATCCAAGAGCTTTGATTGATCTTTTTGGTTGCGCTGAAATGGAACGCGGATGACACAGATGCATCGACAAGCTCAGCAGAACTGCAAGCAACGCGGAACTTGTTCCGCATTTTAATCGGGATGATCGCGTATTTTTTCACCAGTGGTGTTCTCGGATAATCGCGGATTTTAAAAAAGTATATTACTAGAAAAGTCTTTGGGGTTTATTCTCAATGGCAAGCGATATTCCACTAAATTCGTGGTAGAACCATATTTATTAGAAAAAACACTAATCACGATATTCCTAGTTTTCCTAAGAAGCTCGTGATTAGCATTTTAAAGTACCTACACCGTTAAACATTAATAATTAAACATTAACAATTATAAAAACCCTATCTCAATTTGACATTAATAAATCTGTTCTTTTTCTTAAGATTTGAGTAAAGTATAATATCATTAGATTTTCCTTTTGGACTTAATCCAGGAACAAGTAATGCACTAGATTTTTTGGCATTGATTAATGGCGTTTTTGTTGCATTTCCGTCATTATCGAATTTAACCAATACGGTTCTAATTCTTTTGTACTTCATTTTACCTTTGTTGTCATGGTCCACCACATTCGCATTATCACGGTCATCGTTAAACAAAATGTTAAGTGAGTTATCGTTGTTTAATCCCATTACAATTCCAGAATAGTACCCATTATCATTTGTCGTATATTGATATTTTGGAACCCTTGAAAACCAAGATATAGAATTGTCCTCCAGTACATTAATCACCATCAGGTCATTATATCTGTAGTGATGCGTTACTCTAGTGTTTCCATTCGCATCTGTAGTGGTAGTTGTGGTATGAAGATAAAATTCAGCTACCATATAAAAACCACCACCTTCTTTCATTACTAGATCTCTAACTTTGTAATAATAGAGTCTTTCGTATGGGTTCTTTTCTTTGTTTTTTGATCTTTTACGGTCTTTTTTTCGCACTTGTCTGTCGGACAAAAACTGATTCAAGTATTCATCTGTAAATTCTTGTGATGATACATTACTGATTTCTTTCGTACTAGGATCTATCGTAAATACAAATACTCCTTTTGTTGAATTTCCTTTTCTGTCTGAGTAAAATCCAGCACATTGAAGTCTGCCTAGTTTATCAGTTTTCATTTTTATTTGACTGATAAAACCAGCATCTTCATTTAAAAAATTGATTTTATACTCTTCTACTGCTGTAGCTCCTTTGTAAAGTGTAAAAACACGTGCTTCTCTTTCTTCATTTCTGAAAAACGAACTTCTTTTTGATTCTTCAATTGCTATTTCACAAAGCATGTGGATATTTCCCATTGGGTCCATGTGCGAGCGAGCAACTCTGAAATCTCTCTCTAAGAAAGGGAAATCTAATTCAATATTATCAACTTCATTAAAGTCTAAATCTAAAACGATAAATTGTCTCTTTGCTTTTTGTTCCTTACCTATTTCTGGTGGAGAAACCATAATTACAAACTTGGATGAATCTGCTGAAATATCTGTGAAGAAATCGTTTGTTTTTCTTCTCTTTTCAACTTCGAATTGGGTGATTTCAAAAATGTCTTTCTCGAACTTACCATCTTTTGAAAGTATGGTTCCGTAGATGTAATTTATTTTACTTTTTTTATCGTATTTCTCCATGAAGAAATAAATCTTACCATTGAGGTAAGTCATTTCTGAAAACTCAATATCTCGGTCTGGAAGATCGATTTCATTTCGACTCACAAAGTTCATGTTGTTGTCAAAAATCTCTAGGTAATAATCTGGTCTGCCTAAAAGTGAATACTTTCCTTTAAGAACAATTATGCCATCATCACCACGATGAACTGATGCAATAGTTTCTTTTCTATAAGAACGAATTTCTTCTCCTATAAGTACTTCTATATCTTCTTGTGCGTAGAAATTACTGCTAAATGAAAAAAGCATAAATAGCAGGGTTGTCTTTAAAAAAATTCTCTTCATGTTAAATTGTTATTTGGTTTTTATTGTTATTCTCTAATTTTCAAGCTCTAATATACGTAATCAATTTTTAAACCAATGTCAAAAAGTGGTTTCGTGTTTGTTTATTCTTTTATTTTTTCTGTTTCTATATTGTTAAAGGTTTTGAGCCATAATTTATTCCTAAACTTGCTTCAAGTGTTAACTTATTGGGTAAAACTCATTCGTAATATAATGGATGTTCTCTTGTAATACATTCAAAAAGATTAAACCCAATAGCGCTTTTTAACACTTTTCCATTGCACTCACTTGTTGTCTCAGGTTAAAATGGAACAACATTTAGTTACGCTTGAACAATAGTAGAAAGTGAAACTTGGAAGAAATAGTGTTCTCATAAATGTAGTTTTATACAAAAGAAGCAAAAAGAAATAAGTAATTAACGTTTTTTTTGAATTTATGCATAAACGCATTTTGGTTTTTTTTAATCTTCTTCAAGTTATTGAATGATTTTTTCAGTCACATTGCTGAGTTAAAAACATCATAATTAAGAAATATAGAAGTAATTATTTTTGAATTGAAATTGGAAAAGAACAAGGTGAAAAGGGCTTTTAAAAAATGAACCCTATTTTGAATCCTCCATTTACCTTTGGACGTGGACTTAACTTATTTACCTCAATTTGTGACGTGAATGGGTTATAAAGTGTTTCAGTTCGACTATTAATTCCCATTCCAAAATGAAAGTCGACAAATACATACTCGAATAGATAGACTACATATCCAAATGTTATTCTTGGAATAGAATGAACTCTGCTTTCATCTGCTCTGACTCCATCCACATCCGTAAATCCAAAATAGTTCGAGAATTCTCTGTTCCAATTGTATTTTCTGAATTTGTATTCCGGTGCAATGTAAAATTGGTTAAGTATCTCTGATGGATAGAAGCGTATTGCAGCTGTAAAACTATAACCTAATTTATTATCAGGATTGATTGGGCCGTTTGTAGTTGGTGAAGATATATGACCAATATCATCTGCAAATGTAAGTCCTATTCCAACTTCAGCACTTATTTTACTAAAAAGAGCTTTTTCGTAGTAAAGTGAAAAATCGGACGAAGTAAATTCAAGTAAGTGCAGTTTAATTGCATTTGACTCTAGATAATCTGATTTTTCTAATTGTTCTGAATCAACTGTTATGGTTCTTGGTTGAGAATGTATAAAAGTGAAGGACAGTGCGAAAATAAATGTAAGTATTGTTTTCATATTTTACAGTGTTGTTATTATTTAGTCTTTGCAAGAATACTCCAAATACTGGGTTATGCTTGTTTTTAATTGCAGTCCCATCGACAGGCTTACTTCGACAGGCTCTGCACAACGCAGGGCATCGCATTTATAAATTTAAACTCCTGACAATTCAAAAATTTCACAAGCCTTGTCTTTGAATTTTTCTTATCAAAGACTTAAAAATCTTTAGTTTTCTTGCGGACACTATTTGAGTCTTTTAAAAAAGATAGCCTACTTTTATTCCTATACTAACACGAGGAATAATCGGTAAATTTATATTTTTAACTTGATTGGCTTCGTACGTATAAACATTTTCAGTGCGCTTGTTAACTCCAATTCCGAAGTGAAAATCCCAAGAGAAGTTGTTGTAGGTGGTGGTGAAAAACCCAAAATTTATACGTGCAATAGTGTGGGCTCTACTTTCTGCAACTGTTATATATTGATCAGGATTGAAATTATCTTCACTAGGAATGGATATATCATTTTCCCAATTGTATAACCTGTACTTAAATTCTGGAGCAGCGTAAAAGCCATCAAACACCTCACTAAAATAAAAACGAAGCGCTCCAGAAAAACTGTAACCTAATCTTTTGTCTAAGCCTATATTATCTGAAATCTCAGGTGTGGGTGTAAAGAAGTTTCCAATAAAATCTCCATAAGTAGCGCCTGCACCCACCTCAAATGATAATTTATTGTGGATCTTTCTTTCATAATAAAAGGAGTAATCTGAGGAAACAAATTCAAGAATAGAGAATTTTAAATTATTAGATTCTACAAAGGAAAATTTCCTGTCTTCTGACTCTCCACCAAATGTAACAACCTTGGGTTGAGCAAAAGTATAATTTATAAAAAGGGTAAAGACTACAAGTAATAGAAATTTCATTTATATATTTTTCTGTAAAAGTATTATTCTTTTTGAATCTCTCTAATTCGTAATTGATTAATTCCCAATCGAAATACTATTAATTTATTGTTCCTCTTTTTCGTAATTGACTAGTAAAAGTAAATTGAAACGTCTGGAATCTCTTTTAATAAGTTCTGGTTTTTATAACAATGCCGAGGAATCCAGTCATCTTATCTAATAGTCAAACACCTAAAGCCTTAACAATTTTTAGTCTAGCATCTAAAGGTCTATTGTCTAATATCTAAAAATCTAACATCTAAAAGTCTAGCATCTAAATATTCATAATTTGTTCCGTTTATCATTCAACATTCATCACTCATAATTAGGATAAATTGTTTAATTTTGCCCCATGAAAAAGAGTGAAGACAAGCTAAAAGATGTTATTTCCCACGCAAAAGAGTATGGGTATGTATTTCCATCTTCTGAGATATATGACGGTTTATCGGCAACGTACGATTACGGTCAGTTGGGTGTTGAGTTGAAAAACAACATTAAGAAATATTGGTGGGCTGCAATGGTTCAAATGAACGAGGAAATTGTTGGTTTGGATGCTGCCATTTTTATGCACCCAAAAACTTGGAAAGCTTCTGGACACACTGAGGCTTTTAACGATCCGATGATCGATAATAAAGATTCTAAAAAACGTTACCGTGCGGATGTTCTCGTAGAGGAATATATTGAGAAATACCGTGAGAAAATCGCAAAAGACGTCGAGAAAGGTAAAAAGCGCTTCGGTGATGACTTTGATGTAGAGCAATTCTTGGCTACTAATCCAAACGTGAAAAGAAATCAAGATAAGATT
The DNA here is from genome assembly GCF_004152935.1 of Brumimicrobium glaciale. Lineage (GTDB taxonomy): Bacteria > Bacteroidota > Bacteroidia > Flavobacteriales_D > Crocinitomicaceae > Brumimicrobium > Brumimicrobium glaciale. The sequence continues at coordinate 760,769 of NZ_SETE01000002.1, read as the reverse complement.
GATGAATTAGAAGGTCAATTGGAGAAGATTTTTGACGCTGATGATTTAGGAGCGTTGAAAAGCATGATTGATGAATTGGGTATTGCCTGTCCTGTTTCTGGATCTAAAAACTGGACGGAAGTACGTCAATTTAATTTGATGTTCTCAACGGAATTAGGTTCTGTAGCAGATGATTCTTCAACAATTTATTTGCGTCCTGAAACTGCACAAGGAATTTTTGTAAACTTCTTGAATGTTCAGAAAACGGGTAGAATGAAGATTCCTTTTGGAATTGCGCAAATTGGTAAAGCGTTCCGTAACGAAATCGTTGCACGTCAATTTATCTTCCGTATGAGAGAGTTTGAACAAATGGAAATGCAATATTTTGTGCGTCCAGGAGAAGAACTTAAATGGTACGAACACTGGAAAGAGAAAAGAAATAAATGGCATAAAGCATTAGGTCTTGGGGAGGAATTCTACAGAGATCATGATCATATTAAATTGGCACATTACGCAAATGCTGCCTCTGATATTGAATTTGATTTCCCAATGGGCTTTAAAGAGCTGGAGGGAATTCACTCAAGAACAGATTTTGACCTTAAAGCACACGAAGAGCATTCTGGTAAAAAGCTACAGTTTTTTGACCCAGAATTGAAACAAAGCTATGTTCCTTATGTAGTGGAAACTTCTGTTGGATTAGACCGTATGTTCTTGGCAATTTTTAGTGCTTCATTGAAAAATGAAACCTTAGAAGATGGTTCTGAAAGAGTTGTTTTATCAATTCCACCAGCTTTGGCTCCATATAAAGTTGCGGTTATGCCGTTAACGAAAAAAGATGGTTTGCCTGAGAAAGCAAGAGAGATTATAGATGAATTGAAATTTGATTTCAATTGTCAATATGATGAAAAAGATTCAATAGGAAAACGTTACCGTCGTCAAGATGCAATTGGAACGCCATTCCATGTAACCGTGGATCACCAATCATTGGAAGACAATACAGTTACTATTCGTGATAGAGATACAATGGAGCAAGTGCGTGTAGCAATTGCAGATTTGCATGACATTATCGAAGAAAAAGTAAGCTTAAAAAAGTTACTTCAAAAAGGATAAGAATTAAAGATTATAATCTTTCACAGTAGTGAGGGAATATAAGGAATTAAGATAAAGAAAAGCCTCGACGATTTGTTGAGGCTTTTTCATTTTAGAAAGTGTTGACAGAGGAATTTTCCATATTTACTTGACCATCCCATAATCAAAAAACTTCATGCTATAAATATTCAGGACATCATAAATCTAAGTTTTAGGCATAAAAAAAAGGATTAAAAAAGACAATGCAATACATCTTCTTTTTTAATCCCCTTCTTTTAAATTCAGGTTTTTCTATGAATAGAAAAGTTTATCTTATTAAGATGAAATTACCTGATATCACTTCTCGGCTGTCATCAGCTTCTAAACCAAATACAATTTTGTAAACAAAAGTTCCTTTTTTCAAGATTTCACCCTTAAAGGTTCCGTCCCATCCAACTTCATGATTGTATGATTCAAAAAGAGTTTCTCCCCAACGATTATAAACCACGAAATGATATTCATTTGGGTTAAAACCAGATGTGAATATTGGTTTAAATGTTTGGTTTAACTCATCATTATCTGGTGTAAATGCATTTGGAATGAAGTAAAGTAATTCCTGAAAAACACTTATTCTAATATAGTTACTGTCTACACAACCATATTCAGATGTTGCAGTAAGCCAAACTATATAGTTTGTTGTAACGCTATTGTCGAATAGGTGAGTAGGATTGAAATCATTACTTGGTGGAGAATTATCCCCGAAATTCCAACTGTAGTACATTGCACCTGTAGTATTGTTATCAAATTCAACTAATCCTGAACTCAAATCATCAAGTATAGTTGGATCAGCAGTGAATGAAACGTCTGGAATATTATCGCCAATTATAAATTTACGTGTAACGAGAGTTACATTTCCACAATCATCGGTTACACTATAAGTTCTGATCACATTTTCTGGACAGAATCCATTGTTTGTATTATCTCCTACCCATTCCACAACTGGAATTCCACAGTTATCAGCAGCATCGGTTACTACAGATATGTCAGCTGGCGGTAAAACTGGCAATTGTAAAGTTTGTAAATTACTTGCTGTTGGAGGAGTAATGTCGTTAATGATAATCATTTGCGTTTCTATACTCGTATTTCCACATCCGTCTGCTATTGACCAAGTTCTAATGATCGTTTCTGGACAAGTTTGACCATCTGAAATTTCTACTCCGTTGAGAACGCCGTTTCCGTCGCAATTGTCTGTCCAATTAAGTGGACCCATTACCGGTAAGTCAGAATAGCATTGTATTGATAAATCAGCAGGCGACTTTTGAATTACTGGCGCAATGGTGTCAAATATCGTAATGACTTGCGTTTCAGTAGCGGTGTTTCCACAAGTATCTGTTACGGTCCATGTACGTGTTAATACTTCTGGACATGTTGTACCACTTGAAACTTCCATACCTAATTCAATTCCTGAACCGAGACAATTATCTGTCCAGTTAAGCGAAACCATTAAAGGAATTTCTGAATAACATGAAACGAATACATCAGCAGGAGCAGGGTCCATTATTGGAGCTACAGTGTCATGAATTATAATAATATGTTCTACTTCTATAAAATTAGCGCAAGAATCTAAAACCCTATATGTGCGGGTTAAAGTTTCCGGACATAAATTCCCATCAGAAACCTCTCCTATATAAACTACTGTAGGAGGTATTGTATGGTCATCAAATTCATCAATAATAATTGCAGGATCAGCTACTGGAATGTCTGCATAACATTCTAAAAATGTTGTGTCTGGCGCAGAAGCAGAAGGAAGTGAATCAATAACTACTGCAACTGGATAAGGACAAGTAATATTAGCCGTTGTCCATCCACAATTTAACAGCGGGTTAAGTACGTTTAAAGAACTGGCTTGACAAATAAAGTCTGCTGCAGTGTCTGTGTCTGAATTCCCTGTACGTGAATGGCTATAAGGAGTTCCTGCTGTAGTTTGACATGCTGAGTTACACCCATTTCCAGACCATTGCGTTCCCATTGTAACGCTGAAACCGTTAATAGTTGGATTGAATGCAGCTATTTGAGCGGCTGTCCAACCCCACGCAATAAAGTCAACGAGGTTTCCAACATCATCCACGACCGCAACCCATCCAGGTTGTCCTGATGCCCAAATAATGTTGTTTCCCCAATAGTTTGTTTGACCACCCACATCTGTTTTCGAAAGTATAGAACAAGGAGAAAATGAAGAAGGTAAGTTCCAAATTATAGGATTTACTGTATTAATATTTCCGTAGGTGTGACTAATTGCGACTACCCATCCTGTAGTATTTACAGAATTTGCATAAAGGTTTGAGATTTCAACATAATCGGCAGATGTAGCCCCAGGAAATCCTTCTAATCCAGCTTCTGTAATTAGAATTGAACCCTGAGTTGTATTACTGGTAACTGTTCCAGCTACTTGCATAAATACTGTATCATTCGCTGTCATTGGTGGAGAAGTGTAACTTGGTGTTGCCGAAAGTTGTGTTCCTCCGCTTTCACTATCCCACCAAGACATATTTCCAGGATCAGGTCCTGTAGCTAAAAAATTTACGTTTGTACCATAACAAACGAAAGTATCAGCCACAATAACAGGCTCAGGAATAACTTCAATTAAAATTGTGTCTGAAACGATTGTACTAGGACATGTCGTACACCTTGCAAACACACTAAGTACATCCGTTGAATCAGGCGAGAATCCATATTGATCATTGATAGACCATGGTTGAAGAACAACCAGAGATGATGTTGTTACTTGATATTCCCAAACTCCAGGACAAGTTCCGTTTCCAGCAAAGGTAATAGTGTCAGAAGTTCCTTCACATACTCCTAATAATTCAGGTGTGATTTCAACTTCATTTATTATACATTGCGCTGATAGAGAGTTGACTGTTCCAACTAAAAGTATTGAGATAAATATTTTTATTAGTGCTTTCATAATTAGTGGGTCATTTTAGAAATTTCCTCAATGTTATATTGAAACATGGAGAGATTTAAGTTTAATTCATTTGCTTTTCTAAGAGCTTCATTGAAATCTAGAAAATATTGCTCACGGTTTGGGTCTGTGGCCTCACCTTTAGAAATATGGTCTAAGGCTACAAGAAAATCATGTAAAATAATTCTTGCATCTTTTACAATTGGATCGTCAAAATCAAAAGATTGTTCAATCATGACTTCATCAATAACATTGTCATATTTTGAAGGAGTAGTTTCGTATTGCTGAGAAAAAGCAACAGAGCACATTAAAATAAATAAAGATAAAATAGTAAGCTTCATAATTGTTGTTGTTTAACTTGTGAATACAGTTCACTGAGCTAGTAAATAAACGACAATCAAAATACAAAGTTGCTTTTTTAGGTGGTAAATTTTATAAAATCTTAAAAACCTTTGCCCAAGGTAGGCTGTAACTTTAAGAAATCACATTACTTGGACTTACTTTCTGGAGTAGTTTTTTTACTCAATCCAAATCTAATAATTTCCACAATCAACCAAATCCAAGGAGCACCATGCATTAACAAATCAAACCAATCCATTGGTTGCATTCCATTTGCTCCGCCAAAAACCCATTTTAATTTTCCGAAAAGATGAGGTTCTGGAGTAAAAGGAGCCAAGCCTAGAGTCAATGAGGCAAGTAATGCTAAAACGATATTGTTGTTCTTCTTTTTATTCATGATTTTATTTTATTTCAGTATAAGGTAACCAGAAATTAGTTTAAAGCACTTCTCAATACTCACAACTCAATATTCCTTGCTTACTTACTATTTTTCCTTTTGGAAAGGAGCAATAAGTTGTTGGAAGAATCCTTTAGGATATTTTTCGTCATCGTTAAAACCTATTTCAATATCTCGACCATCATAAGGAATGTAGTTTGTTCTGAAAATATAATCCCAAATACTTAGTGAAATACCATAATTCATTCCGTAAGGATGTTCCTTAGGCAATTCTTTAGCGTGGTGCCAAATATGCATTTTAGGATTGTTGAAAATGTATTTAAGCGGACCGTAATCCCAACCTAGATTCGCGTGATTCAAATGTCCAATAGCAACTGCAGATGCATAAACGATAAATGCTAATTCTAATTGGAAACCGAAAATCATCGACAAAGAAATATATTTGATTGAATTATAAACGAATGTTTCACCGAAATGGTAACGCATGTGAGCAGCAAATCCCATTTCTTTAACTGAATGGTGAACTTTGTGAATTTTCCAAAGGAACGGAACATGATGCAACATAACATGAACGCACCACTGTACGAAATCTGCAATTATAAAGAACAAGAAGAGTTGTAAACCCCAATGTAGATTTGATAAGTCAATTAAATGTCCGCCTTCATAGCCCAAAGGAGCCAATAAATTATTTAGGAATTCAACGGTAACTGAGGACAAAGCAATGTAGAGTAGGAGGTTGAAAATGAAGAAATTGAAGAACATATAAAATCCATCCAACCAGAAATCTTTCCTGAATGCCTTTTGTTCTTTTCTCCAAGGAGCGAGCAACTCTAATCCCCAAACGACCAAAGAAATGATAATTACGAAATAGAAGAAATTAAAATCTCCCTCGGTAAATGGAGTTTTGATCGTCTTCCAAAGGTAGTTCGCATAATTGGTGTAAGTCTTTGAAAATAATTCTATATACTCGTTCATGTGATAAAAATAAACTTATTTAAGGACAAAAATACAGAATTGTAGTTTGTATTTGTGTAACAGAAGTGACTTAAGTAGTTATGAATGATGAACTATGAATGATGAACTTGTATAATCGTTAGATTTCTTTTGAATTGATAATTATCACTTCTTTCTTTTCTCTCTGAATCATATTCAACAAGCTCAATGCAGTGCTCTGCTCTACGTAACTCTGCGTAATTCTTCCTTTCTTTCTTCCCTTCTTTTCTCTGCGAATCTCTGCTCCTCTGCGAATCTTTGCGTAATTCTTCCTTTCCTTAAACCAAAAAAAAAGCGACCTACCTAAGTAAATCGCTTTTCAAATATTCATTAAATTCTTGAATCTTTCAATCCTTGAATTATTTCTTAGTTTGACTTTAAAATCGAAATTGCCTTATCTCCAAACACATTACTGTTTCCATAAGGAGAACCAACACCATCCCATTTTTCCCATTTTTTCAATTCAATGTATTGTGGGTTTTTAGAAATTTGCTCAGCCTCTAAACGAATTGCTTCCGCTTTAAAGATTGCAGAAACGATCAAAGATGAATCTCCTCTTGCTTTCTCAATTCTAGCATTCGCTAAATATTCTTGCTCTTTTTGCTTTTCCTTAGCTGTAAGGTTTCTTTGTTTCTGAGTTTCTTTTTCCTCAATTTGAGCTGCAATGTTATCTGGTAGATTAACGTCTGCAATCTCAACATAGTTTAAGTTCAAGAAGTTTCCTTCGAAATCTCTTTCTAAAATAGCTTCAATTTCTCCCTCTAATGCCTCTCTTTTTGTAGAGTAAACCTGCTCATAAGTATAACGTCCAATAACGTCCTTAATCGCACCTTTTGATTTATCATCAATGAAAATTGTGTAATTCTCACGGTGTTTTATGTGCAAATTCGCAACTTTCGCTGGAATAATGTTGTAGTTCACTGAAACTTCAACTGTAACGTCTGTACCATTGACATCCATTACTTTTTGAACATATTGTTTTGACTTGTTAACTACTTCATAAGTAATCATTTCATTCCATGGAAGAATAAAATACGTTCCTTCTACAAAAGCATCCTTTTCAGTGATACTTGGTGTGTTGAAAGGCTTAAAAACAAATCCTTGCTCACCTGGCTCAACATCTGTCCACGAATTAAAAAATATTACAAATACAATTAAAGCGACTGCTCCAATTGCTACATACCTTACCATTTGTTTAGTTTCCATACCTGTCTTTTTTACCTTTTCTTACGATGTAATCGATTGTTAAATATATAACTGCAATCAATGCAATAAGCACCATTATCTTTATAAATGGTGGTGAATTAAACAAAAAGCGAATAGAAACATAGATGGAGCCCCCTATGATGACGGAACCAAAAAGAATTCTAAAAATTTGCCTATTTCTAATGTTCATTGATAGTTATTACGATGTGCAAAGATAGCTTTTTTCAATTGATAATTAACAATTAACAAATGACAATTGTCGTTATTCCTTCAATTAAAGATGTTTTCTTTCTATGGAGCAATCTCAATCATCAGAATGATTTCTTTTCAAGTCGTTATTTTATTTGAGATTGATGTTCTCTTTTAAAACTTCCTCCTTAAATGTGCTGTTTTTAATTCAAAAATTAACAATTACGAATTACGAATTGTTGTTTGTCCTTTAATTACGAATGTTTTCTTTCCATTCAACAATTATAGAATTCCTTTTTAACGTTTAATTCTTAGTCAAAATATCAAAACCATTGATCGAAGGAGAATCTCTCTTAATTCGTAATTAAAAAATTCGTAATTCGTAATTTCCCACTTCGGTTTACCCTTTTATTTTCCTGTAAAGAGAAAATAAAAGCTTAAACCAAAGTGGAGAGCCGTCCCAAGTGTAATTATAATAATCTACATCTTCTCCACTAAATCTTTGATTAAAAAATTGAATTCCTTCAACGCGTGAACCTCCAAAATCAATTGTACAGTTTTGACTTAATCCATGATTGATAAAATGATTCATCAATGCATACATTGCGCCATCTTGTTGAAGATTCTCTAATGCTGTTCCTTTTAAGTAGAGTAATTGACCGTTGAATTTTAATCCGATTAAACCACCTTTCAAGATGTCTCCTTCAAAAACTCCAACTTTGTAAAGGAGTCCTTTTTCTTCTGCCTTTTTTACAACTTCAAATAAATGTTGAACATCTTTTGTACCGTATAATGGCAATTTCTTAGAAAGTTCTTTTGCTATTAATTTAGAAAGTTCTTCGGTATTGATATTCTCCTCACGAATTTCGTAATTGGTTTGACCAAAACGTTTGATCATTCGCTTGGCTTGGGTTTTTAGCTTGAAACGTTCTTTGTCTACAACTTGATGAATGTAATTGGTAAATGGAGTATTGGGTAGAATTGCTGATTTAGCTTGTAAATCTCCCTTAGGAAAACGTTTCAACAAAGATTTCTCAAATGCATTCCAATTTATTTTCGAAATATCGCCAATCGGTTCAATATATCTCTGAAATAGGGGAGGGTAAACCCTCGTAATTCCTCCTTTTCTAACAACACCAACGGGAATTGCAAACGAAAAATCATCCGCAACATAAGCTTCCCATTCGATTGCCGTTGCATCAAGATAAAAAGAGCTAACATAAATACTGGAATCTTCAGTTTTTCCAACTAGATTATCCCAATCCGCTCTGTTTATATCTTTTTGATTTACCCACCGTGTTTCCATGAAATATTTCTTCAATGGCGAAGATAGAAATTTCTATGCGTTAATGAGACGGGAGTATTAAAAAGTCTTTTGCGAATGTGTGAATAGAAAAGTAAAAAGAATGATGTAAGGTGAGAATTTCATGAATACATATTTTTCTGTTTAAGAATTAGATGTTTTCACCTATGTATTGAATGAAGTTACTCCCAATTGTGTTCACGAATGTTTACTTATTTATTATGGATTCTAATTTTAGAACCATTTGATTAGCCGTGAAGTATATAGAATTCAAGTAGTCTAGTGTAATGATATAGAGATTAATAATTATTTAATTTCAAATTAATATTTGATATGTTTTTTTGAAGTATATTGCGTGTGCTAACTATATTAAAATACTTATGTTAACTATCTTATTTAGAAAGAAATTACTGCGGTTTTCGCTTATTTTGTTGTCTCTGTTTTTGATGGGGAGTGGGGTTGCTCTTGGGCAAGGAAACGAGAACTTCACAAATATACCTGCAAATAACGGGAGTTATAGCAGTCGTTCATGGACAGGTACTGATGGGGTGGATTGGACAGCAGATAATGCCAGGACAGACCAAACTTTAAATTCGAGGGCAATTTGTACAAAAGCAGGAAAAGTTACATCTCATTTATATACAGGGGGAATGGGATCACTAACGTTTGAGTATGTTAGAGGTTTTACTAGTAGTAGTGCCAGGGGGATAAAAGTGTTTGTCAATGGAGTTCAAATCGGTTCAGATATAAGCGTTAGTAGTTCGTCGAATACATCTGTAATATATTCTCAATTAGTGAATATTACCGGAAGCGTTGAACTAAAACTACAAACCACAGGTGCCCAAGTTATAATAGACGATATTTCTTGGACATCATACTCTGCCACATCCTGTACCGAACCAACAACCCAAGCAACCGCAGCATCTTTCTCATCTATCACCAACAACTCCATGAATTTATCTTGGACTGCTGGAGATGGAACAGCGGGAAGAATTGTTGTTATGAAAGAAACATCAGCATTTAGTGGTTCTCCAACAAGCGGAACTTCATACACAGCAAATTCTACATTTGGTTCTGGAGCAACAATTGCAACAGACGAATTTGTTGTTTATAAAGGCACTGGAAACTCAGTTACTGTAACTGGTTTAGATTGTGGAAAAACTTACCATGCTAGTGTTTTTGAATACAATACTACAGGAACTTGTTATAATGTAACTTCTCCTGCAACTGCTAATGAAACCACAACTTTAACCACTACACCAACACTTCCATCTTCCACGCAATCTTGTGGTTCAACTGTTTTTGCAGCTACTCCAAATGCAGGAACAAATAGCACTTATTGGCAAACAAGTTCTTCAGGTGTTTCAACTTCTGACCCTGCAAATGTTACCAAAACAGTAACTACGAATACAACAATATATTTAAGAACACAATCTGGTCAAGGATGTTGGTCGGATGCTTTAACAGTAAACCCTACTGTTATTCTTGCTCCAGTTATTTCAGTACAACCAGCAAATCAATCTGAAAGTGCAGGACAAGACGCTACATTCTCTGTTACTGCAAGTGATGCAAGTTCATATCAATGGCAAGTTTCTACAAATAGCGGAGGAAGTTGGGCAAATATTTCAGGGGAAACATCTGCTTCAATAACATTGACAAGTGTTACATTAGGTATGGATGGAAATCAATATCGAGTGAATGTTGGGGCAAATTCCCCGTGTTCTAGTGTGACTTCTAGTGTTGGAACATTGAGTGTGGTTAATGGGCCTTGTTTGGATGAGGCTAACTTTACATCAACACCAGTAGGTTGGACTGAAACATCAATATCATATTCATCAAATGAAGCAAATTTTGGGAACACCAGTGGAGAACTCACAACTTTACAATTATCTAATCCGAATCAATTAACCTTTGATTTAAGAAGATCAGGTAATTCAAATGCAAAATCTTTATTAATTGAGATTTCGACAACAACTCAAGGTGGTTCTTACACCATTATAGCAACTTATGATCATTCTACTACAACTTCTGGATCTACCACAAGTTGCACAGTTGATCTATCTGCGTACTCATCTAATCCTAATGTTTATATTAAGTTTAGAAAGGTTTCCTCTACAGCTTCGCCATGGTACTTAAAAAATGTCCAAGTCTTTTGCGGCCCATCTTCCCCAACTCTAACAACCACACAAACAACCTTATCAAACTTAGACTACACTGTTGGTTCAGGACCATCCGCTAATCAAACATTTGATTTAACAGGAAGTAATCTAGATAATACAGATGTAACACTTTCATTAAGCAATACAAACCATGAATTCTCTTTAGACAATTCAACATGGTCAATAACAACTCTTTCTTTACCTTCTTATTCTGGAGCTGCTCAAACAGTTTACGTTCGATTAAAGTCAGGATTATCGGTGGCCAACTATACAAGTGTAATTTCAATTTCAGGTGGTGGAGTTGCTACTGCAATTACTGTTAATCTTTCAGGAGATGTTCAGGCAGTTTTTCCACCGGTTATAACAAGTGCAATAACTCAATCAGTTGTTTACGGAAGTTCTACTACTTATTCAATTATTGCTTCACAAAGTCCAACTTCTTATGGTGCAACTGGATTGCCAACAGGACTGTTTTTTAATGCATCTACAGGTATTATTTCTGGAACTCCAACCGCAAATGTTGGTACAGTTACTTCCACAATAACAGCAACAAATGCTGGTGGAACTGATTCAAAAACTTTAGTTTGGACAATTACCCCAAAACCACTTACAATGACGGGGATTTCAGGGATGAATAAAGTTTATGATGGCAATACTTCTGCGAGTCTATCTGGTGTTGGTTCTGAAGTTTTAGTAGGTGTTGTCGGATCAGATTTTGTTTATTTACCAGCTACTGGTATGCCTTCAGCAACTTTCTTGAATAAAAATATAGGTACAGGAAAAAGTTTAACGGTAACAGGGTATAACCTTGTTGGAACTCATGCGGGTAATTATACCCTAACAATACCTACCCTAACTGCAAATATCACCCCATTTGCTTTAACCGTTTCAGGCTCTACTGCAAATAATAAAGTGTATGATGGAACAAATTCTGCAACTATTTCAGGTGGAACATTGTCAGGAGTAATTTCTCCAGATGTTGTAACACTTAATGGAGGCGGAACATTTGCAAATGCGAATGTAGGAAACGCAAAAGCTGTTACAGCAAGTTTGTCTTTGAGCGGAGGAGGTGCAGGAAACTACACACTGAATCAACCAACAGGTCTGACTGCTAATATCACAAAAGCAACTCCTGTTTTCACTACTTCAGCAATAAGCATAAATCTTGGAGGAACTTATGTTTTACCAGGGTCAAATGTTTCATCTACATCTCCTGGAGCCTTTTCATACAGCATCACAGGTGGTGGAAATGCAACTTTGAGTGGAACAACAATTACAGGAGTTGTTGTTGGAACAGAAACTTTAACTGTTAACCAAGCGGCAAGTATAAATTTCATTGCTGGAAGTACAACAGTAGCAGTAAATGTCACCTCTTTTGCTTATTTAAATGGAGATGTGAGAACAACTGCTGACTATACTGGTTTGTCTTACAATAGCGATTGGGAAGAGTTTAATGGAAGTACGTGGGCGGCACGAGCTAATTCTCCACAAAGTAATGTGCCTAGTGGACGAATTATTATTGAAAATCAATCTATTGATGGTGGTGCAAACGTATCTAGTGGTTATAATGATATTATTATCAAAAGTGGTGGAAGCTTAATTCTAAGCGATAACCCAGGAGCATTTGTTGATTTTATTAAAACGGGTAAAACTTTAGAAATTAGGGATGGAGGTAAATTAACTTTAAATGGAGAAATTCAATTGAATTCTAACGCTAATTTAATAGTGCGCAGTGGCGGAATACTTGAACTTAATAATGATGCGATTGATAATACACATCCTTTGTGGAATGGAAAAGAAAACTTCGAACAAGGCTCTTTTGTTGTAATTAATAACTGGAATTGGACGGTAGGATCTCCTGGAAACTTATCATTGTTAAGTAATGGATCATCTCAAATCTCAAACAATATAGGAGGATATAAATTTGGAAACTTATCAATTGAAGCAGAACTACCAGACAATTGGACTTTAATTTCGGGGAGTACTAGTCCATTAGTGCCTTTATGTGAAGATGATTTAGAAATTTTCAATACTTCCCCTACCTTTTTTATATCAGGAACAAGTAATAATTATTCAGGATTTATTATAAATGGTAACCTCACCATTTATGACGGCTGGTTCAATTTTGGAACTAAATTTTCAGGTACAAATGGTTTCTCAAATAACTATGTTGTTAGAGGAAATTTCGTTTGTTTAAGTGATGATAAATTAAAACTTCATGAAATTTACGATGGTGTTACAACATCTACTGGCAGCTTAACTGTTCATGGGAATTTTGAAATTGGTGATCAAGTGCCGAACTTCACGAATCATGGAACTAAAAAAATCATCCTTAAAGGCGGAACGGCAGGAAGTTCAAAATACATTGATATAGCAACTTCGGTTCTATATATTCCAATTGAAATTGAGGATGGATCCAGAGTATTGAAAAATAATGACTTGACATTTGGTAATAATAGTTCATTACTTGTGAAAAACGGAGCAAGCTTAGACTTTGGTTTTAATTCTTCTGGAGGTGCAAACCAAATCTTAAGTATTGGAACAGGAGACTCTTTTACCGCTCAACTGCAAAGTGTATTGTATCTTACCTCTCCTGCTGGAATCATGTCATCCGGAGCAACAGGAAACGTTCAAACTAGCACCAGAACATTTGCTTCAGCTTCTCCTTATGGTGATTATCATTACATAGGAAAAGCAAGTCAAAATACAGGGACTGCTCTTCCAACAGACGTAAGAAACTTATTTATAAATACTGAAACAGCAACACATAATGTTACTTTAACTCAAAATGTAATCGTAAATAATACATTAACAATGTCAAGTGGAAATATCCAAACTGGTGCGAATCTTCTTGAATTAGGTGAAAGCACAACAAATAAAGGAACACTTACCCACACCAGCGGATTCGTTGTAGGGAAAATGCGCCGTTGGTTTGCTGGAACAAACTCTGGTGATGCATCAGGATTATTCCCTATGGGGTTTGATGATGGAGGTTTGAAAAACAGAAATGCGAAAGTTGAGTTTAACTTAGCGCCAATTGGAGGGCATTTGACAGTAGAATACATTAATTCACCAATGATTTCAATTGGGAGTTATGTTGGTCTTCCCATTTTAGCTATTAATACTGGTGGGGCAGGTTTTGATGTCACCACAACAGAAGACCAAGGGTATTGGAAAATAGATAATGAAGCTGGGAAGTTGATACTAGCAGCTTATACTATTAGTTTGACAGGTCAAGGTTATGCAACTGTAAATGATTTAACGAACCTGACCTTGTTGAAGCGTGTGGGGATTGGAAATTGGCTGGCACCAGGAACACATATTGCAGCATCAGGAACTACGGCTATGCCAACAGTTTCTCGTTCGGGAATTATTGGTTGGTCAAACTTTGGTTTTGGAGGTGGCTCCAACAATGCATTGCCAGTTACCTTAACTACTTTCGAAGTTGTTTGCTCTGCAAATGACAAACAAATGGATATCAATTGGAGTACAGCAAGTGAAACAAATTCGTCACACTTTACGGTAGAAAAAAGTCGTGATATGGTAAATTGGGCTACTATTTCTAAGGTTGAAGCTGCTGGGAATTCAAGCCATAACATCGATTATAAAGAAATAGATAAAAATCCATGGAATGGCATTACTTATTATCGCTTATCACAATTCGATTTTGACGGAGAAATTGAAGCCTTCGATCCAATCAGTGTCTCATGTGTAGTTGGTGAAAATAGTGTAGTCGTATATCCAAATCCATCGAATGGAGAATTCACTCTAGAAATTACTTGGACAGAAAAACCTATAAAGACACAATTAGAAATAATAGACGTAACAGGAAGAACAGTTTTATCGCAAGATATTAAGCTCGAAGAAGGAGTGAAGCAAATTTATTTCAATCAAATTGATCTACAATCAGGAACCTATTTAATTGTCTTCCCAAACACAGAATTAAAGCCAATTAGGGTTTTAATTGATAATTAACAATTGTCAATTGTTTGCTTCACTGCGTAGTGATAAGATTGCATGAATCACTGTTTGTAGAGTGGGAAAGAGTGTGAGAGCGAAGTTTGTAGAGCTAGAAAGAGTGCGAGAACGAAGAAAGAAACCAACTAACCTCAATCAATACGCAGTAGAGATTCAATACATAACACGTTAAACATTAATCCTTAAACATTAATAATTAGATAACAATCTTCGTCACAACACCACTTTCTGCATTATAAATCAAGAAAAAGCCCTTTTTAGAAAAAGAAATTTGAGCTTTGTTTTCTGCTTTAAAAATTTTTTGACCAGAAGTTGAATAAACATGATACTCTCCTTTGCCAGGGAAATGTAAAGTTTGTGTATTGGAATCATAATGAATTTCGTCTCTTTCGATTTGAACTGAAATTGTCCCGTTTTCATGAATTTTACCATTATAATCAACAGACTTTAAACGATAATAATGAATCCCAGAACTAGAGTTTCTATGCTTAAAATTATATTCTTTTGGTGAATTAACAGTTCCATGTCCATCTATTAGGGCAATGGACTCGAAGTCATATCCTGTTTTTGAGTGAAACAATTCGTAATAGTTATTATTGAGTTCTGTAGCTGTTTTCCAGTATAACTCGACTTCTCTATTAATGAATTCTCCTTCAAATCTCAACATCTTCACAGGCAATGCCACTAAACCGCAACTTCCTGTTGAAGACCTAAGCATATCAATCCATCCTTGATTTGCTGAGTTGTTTGCCGCTCCTGGAGTTTCATCGGTTGTGGTTCCATCATTAGTAGCGTCCCCAACGCTCCAATTATTTATATTCCTAAAATCTCCTGAATTGAAGTAAACGTTTTTCTCTGTTAAATCTGAATTGCTGATTTTTGTATTGTCAACTCCACCATTATTCCCGACACCATAAGAAATTCCGAAAAAATAATCGCCGTTTGGTTTACGGGTTTGTGCGACATCAGCAATGTTGTTAAAACCAATTCTGTTTGTAAAATTAGTTAAGTTAGGTGGAGGATTCACATCGGGGCTGTAGGAATTATCGGATGAATTAGGGAACTCATTGGCTAAGCTTAAGTAAGTTGGGTCGTTGAATGGAATAATATAAACTAAATCAGCGTCAGAGTCAGTTAAATCATCCAAGGATATATGAGGATTTCTTTCACCTGTCGAAGAGTTGTAAACTACAATGATAGAACCTACTTCAATATTGCTCCATTGCGCATGATTGCTTATTTTTAGATGACCTGGAGCAATACCTCCTGATCCAAAATCTCCGTTATTGTCATCAATTATATAGCCTCTAATATCAGTTGTTTCACCACATTCTCCTGCAACAACTAATTCATAATATTCTTGTGAACTAGATGGCCCATTCGAAAATTCGTTAATGATAATCCCACCGAAATCTGGAATGGTTGGATCACAAGGAGAAGAATTTATTATTTCAATATCATGTCCATTGTTTGCTCCGTTAACTATTGGGTCTGTGCTCACAACTCTCATTCGGTACTCTGTGCCTGAATAGTAGTTAGCAGGAACTGTTATGGAAATTGAATTAGCAGGGTCTGTTCCGCTTTGGCTAATTGAACCGATAACTGTTGGGTTCGAAAAAGAACCACTTAAATCAGAAATTTGAACACTAAAAGTATTACCAGAGTTATAATCACCATTCGAATTGAAGGAAACTGTTCCTGTATAACTTGTGATACAAGCGACTGTAAAAGTTGTTGGTATAAATGATGTTGTAATAAAAAGAGGCGAGCAAGCAGGAGAGTCTCCGAAACCTGTCGTGATGACTCCATTAGAAGTTTTTTCAAATCTTAAGCTTGGGTCAGTTAATGGAGCTGTTGATCCAGAACAAATTCCAGGTTTTATTGAAATATTTTGATCAGCAGTGCTAACACCGCTTCCACTCCAACTTGACCCAGGGTCTGAACCACACTCTCCAATTACATCCATTAAATCCCCATCGAGATATAACTCTATTGCATCATTGCCATTGAAGTTAAAGCCGTAGGTTGTTGATCCCCCTAAATTACTTCCTGTGGATGCTGCTGTTATTAAGTCTGATGTACCTATTACCCAGACCTCATTTGGTGCTAAAGTCCCAGAAGTTATTTTAGCGCCTGTTAGACTTGCACAAGGGTTTCCATTTGAACCTAGGTAAACCTCTAGATTTTGAACAGAGAAATCAATTGTTGAAGCGCTGTGGTTATAAACTTCAATGCCTTTTGGTGTTGTGCCAGAATCTGTGTCTATATATTGACTTATCATCACCTGACCACTTACTGATATGGCAGTAGCTATGAATATTACTAAAAAAGTGAAGTATTTAATCAGTTTCATAAGCTGGTGATTAAGCTAAATGTTTTTATGTTTCTACTAAGATAAGAAACCATCAAACAAAATGACGGATTACAACAAACATATAAAAATTACTGTAATGCCATAGGCTTATGTGCTTTATTAATAGTTTAAGCTATTTTCTGCTTCTATAATCACTTTCCACTCGACTCACCCAACTCACCTAACACTTTCTTATTTTTAGATCACTTTATAAATATCCATACATCAATTCATCATTGCCCTAATTCAATACTCCTCCTTTAACCATCCTAATCTATCAGATTCCCAATTGACTAACTTGTATAAGCCATCCAACAATTCGCAATTCCCCAAATTCGTAATTGATTGTGCACTGCTGCGCTTCATTTTTTTACGTTTAGCATTAAAGATCTTCTTTAGCAAGTACATCTTCTCCAAATCGTTCATAATTTACCAACCAAGCAGCTGCATTCTTAACATATCTATCTGTTCCTGCTGAGTCCCATTTATAATACAGGCGTGTAAATCCCCCGTCAATAATTAATCTTTTTCCGTCTTTTTCATAAGTTGCAGTAACAAGATTACCTGCCGATCCGTAAACAATTGGTGTCAAATCTTTATGATCTGCAATTGTTGCAATTGTACCACCTTCATAAATGTTTTGAAGTCCAGTTGTAATTAAATGATTCGGCATTATCCCCGATTTACTTCCGTTTTGAAGAATTCCTACAGTTTTGTCCCCTGGTATATCGCCATCCATTTTAGCGTTTATCAATTGGTCTGCAATGAAATTTGCATCAGCATAATAAGGTTGATTGTCGCCCCAGAGATAAACTCCTTTTCCGCTATCAAAAAACTTTTTAATTACTTTGGCGTGTTCCAAATTCAGCCTTTGTGAGCTGGAAGAAATAATCCACAATTGACAAGATTTGGACAATGCAGAATCTAATGCTTCAGGTGAAGGAGGGTTGTTAATCCAACGGTAAACAGAGAATCCTTTTTCCTTTAACGAAGCAGTTGGCAAAGAAAAATCAAATCCTCCACCTGTGTAAAAATGCAATACTGCAATAGTTTGGCCTTCAAAAGCGCCATCAACAGCCAAATCATATTGATTTCCTGCAGCGTTTCCATAGCTGTCAGCACTAACCTCCCTTGTTTCTGTTACAATTTTATGGGTTTGTGTTTGCGCATCATAAACTGATCTGCTTACATCTTCGTTTACAATGTTTTGACCCGCACTTTTATTGTATTGAGATTGAACTCCTCCAATAAATAGTAAAGTAAATAATCCTGATAATATTAACTTTTTCATAATTCTAGTTGTTTAATTTTCTGTCGAGCCTGATCTATTTTTTCTTGGCTTTGTTAACTCTAGTTCGCTACTATGGCTATTAGGCTTCTGCGAGTTTTTAATTCGTGGTCCTTAATCGCTATAGTCGGTTTCTAGTTTTCACGTAGCCCGAGTTTTTAACTCTTAATTCATAATTATTCACCTTCTTTTTCCGCCAAAACAGCATCACCAAATCGCTCATAATTTACCAACCAAGCCGCAGCGTTTTTAACATATCTTCCTGTTCCTGCTGTATCCCATTTCAAGAATAAACGAGTAAATCCTCCATCTACCAAAAGACGTTTCCCATCTTTTTCATAAGCCGCTGTTACCAAGTTTCCGTCAGAACCATAAATTATTGGAGTCAAATCTGGATGTTGATCAATTGTAGCAATTGTAATTCCTTCGTAAATATTTTGTAATCCTGTTGTGATTAAATGATTTGGCATAATTCCAGACTTGCTTCCGTCTTGCAATAGCCCAACTGTTTGGTCACCCATTACATTTCCTAGCATTTTATTTCCAATAAGATGATTAGCAATGAAATTTGCATCGGCATAATAAGGCTGATTATCTCCCCAAATGTAAACTCCTTTCCCACTGTCGAAATACTTTTTAATCACTTCAGCATGTTTCAAATTAAGTTTTTGAGTACTCGAGGAAATAATCCACAATTGACAAGATTTAGCCAATGCAGAATCTAATGCTTCAGGTGAAGGTGGGTTATTAATCCAACGGTAAACAGAAAATCCTTTTTCTTTTAATGAAGCGGTAGGCAAAGAAAAATCAAATCCTTCTCCAGTGTACAAATGCAAAACAGCAATCGTTTGACCTTCAAAAGCACCATCCACAGCTAAATCATATTGATTTCCCTCAGCATTTCCATAAGTATCAGATTCAACCTCTCTTGTTTCTGTAACAATTTTGTATTCCTTGGTGTCCTCGTCATATCTTTCAACCTGCACCTCTTCGTTTATAACATTTTGTTTTGCAGCTGCATTGTATTGTGAATGGACTCCACCAATAAACAACGTCACAAATATTCCGGATAATAAAATAAGCTTTTTCATAATTAATTGTTTTAGTTTTCACCATGTACAACTAACTTTGAAAAACGTTCATTTTGAATTGATAATTGAAAATTAACAATTGATAATTTTGTATTTCCCTTTAGAAATTCATGATTTACACTTCAATTATTAGGTTTGATAAATCATCAGAACTTTCTGGTTTCATGAATTAAACTTGAGTCTACCAATTGTCAATTATCAATTGTCCATTGTCAATTATTTCGCCCAATCCTCCCTATCCAAACTCCTAAACTGTATAGCCTCAGAAATGTGCGCCGTTGTTATTCCCTCCGCTTGTTCTAAATCGGCAATTGTTCTTGATACTTTCAAAATTCTATCATAGGCTCTTGCGGAAAGTCCAAGTCTGTCCATCGCTTGTTTTAAAATTGCGTTGCATGCTTCATCAATATTGCAATACTTCCGCAATTCCTTGCTAGACATTTGTGCATTACAATGCGTTTCTTCTGATTCTGCAAATCTTTCCTCTTGAATTGATCTCGCTTTTACCACACGTTCTCGAATGTCTTTACTTCCTTCTTCAGGTTGATGATAAGCCAATTCATCAAAGCTGACAGGAGTAACTTCAACGTGTAAATCAATTCGGTCGAGTAGTGGTCCACTAATTTTATTCAAATAGTTTTGGACAATTCCTGGGGCGCAAACACAATCTTTATCGGGGTGATTATAATAACCACACGGACAAGGATTCATTGCTGCAACCAACATAAATCCTGCGGGATACTCTACCGTGAATTTAGCCCTTGAAATCGTTACATATCTATCTTCAATCGGTTGACGCATGACTTCTAAAACTGAACGTTTATATTCAGGAAGTTCATCCAAGAATAAAACACCGTTGTGCGCCAAAGAAATCTCTCCGGGTTGAGGATAACTTCCTCCTCCAACTAAAGCGACATCGGAAATCGTATGATGAGGTTTTCTAAATGGTCGTTCTGTAATTAATCCAGCTCCAGCCTTAACTTTTCCAGCTACTGAATGAATTTTAGTTGTCTCCAAAGATTCATTGATACTCATTGGAGGTAAAATAGTTGGTAAACGTTTCGCTAACATTGATTTTCCAGCTCCTGGAGGGCCAATTAAAACCACATTATGTCCGCCTGAAGCAGCTATCTCAAATGATCTTTTAATGTTCTGTTGACCCTTAACATCTCTGAAATCAACAGCGAATTCATCCAATTTATTATAGAATTCTTGACGAATATCAATTTTAGTCGGCTCCATTCCTGTTCCATCATTCAAGAAAGTAATGACTTCATTAATAGTTGAAGCTCCGTAAACATTTAATCCATCTACAATGGCGGCTTCCCTAACATTTTCTAAAGGCAAAATTATTCCTTTAAAACCCTCTTCTTTTGCTTTTAAAGCGATGGGTAAAACTCCTTTCATGGGTTGTAGACTTCCATCGAGAGACAATTCTCCCAGTAAAATATAATCTCCTAAAGAATCCGTTTTAACTTGTTCGCTTGCTGCCATAATTCCAATGCCAATCGGCAGATCAAAAGTAGACCCTTCCTTACGAATATCGGCCGGAGCCATATTCACTGTAATTTCTTTCATGGGATATTTGTAGCCGTTATTAGAAAGTGCTGCTTTTATTCTTTGCTGACTCTCTTTCACTGCGCTATCTGGCAGTCCGACCAATATAAAACTGATTCCTTTATCGATATTTACTTCGATGGTGATTGTGGTGGCTTCAATGCCGAAAACGGCGCTGCCAAATGATTTGACTAACATATTGATTTAGGTTTTAAGTAACTATTCTAAAAATTATGATGCCTTTATTCTGTAAAATGCCTCATAACTCTAAATTAAGATAGTGAAATAATTGACATCAGATGTTACAATTGAAAAAAAAGATCAAATCTGTAAAAAGATAATTGTAATTAGTGTAAGGGCGATTAGTGTAAGGGCGATTAGTAAATCGCCCCTACACTAACTCTTCGCCCATTTGTCTTTTAAAAGTCAAAACTTTTTATTAATTTTAAGAAACTTAAATAAATAAAATGGGTTATTACAAAACAATTGACGGAAAAAAGTATGATGGTGAGTTATTAGAACTAGCTGAAAAGTTAACATCTGGTGCAGGAGATGGTAGACTCTCAAAAGATGATGCTGCACAATTATTTAAAGCTGTAATTGACGGTGATGCTTACACAGACATCGAAAAAGACACAGTTTCTTATGTAAGAGATAATTACAAGTGGACTGATGCCGCTGACGAATGGTTTCGAACTGAAGTTAGAAAATGGGCAGCAACAAAATAAAGAACAAATATTTATTTTTAGAGGGATTTTTGCATGGGTGATTTTATATCGCCCTACAAATTCCTTTCGATGTAATCAATCAAGCTATGGATCACTTTAATGTGAATTTCCTGAGCGCGATCTGCATAGTTCGCATGTGGTGCACGAATTTCCACATCACACAACCCCGCCATTTTGCCGCCGTCTTTTCCGGTTAATCCTATAACTTTTATTCCTTTTTCTTTAGCTACTTCAATTGCTTTAAGGATGTTTTCGGAGTTTCCACTGGTGGAAATAGCCAATAAGACATCTCCTTTTTTTCCTACACCTTCTACAAAACGAGAGAAAATATATTCATAACCGTAATCGTTTGCAACACAGGTTATATGAGATGGGTCGGAAATAGAAACGGCACCGATTGATGGGCGATTGTTTCGATAGCGCCCTGTTAATTCTTCAGCAAAATGCATCGCATCACACATAGAGCCACCATTGCCACAACTGATCGCTTTACCTTCATTTTTAAAACTTTGAACTAATATGTTACCTGCAGATGCAATGGCACTATAGTTCTCTTCAGTGTTGAATTTCTTTAAAGTTTCTAGTGCTTCATTGAATTGGTCTGCTATTTGTTTCATGGTTCCTGCTTTAAGTTCAAAATTAGAAAAAATAAAATATAAACATCATCTGAATTGAAGCATTTTATTATATTTGAAAACCCGAGTTAAAACTTTGCTAAACTTTACAGAATGAAAAAAACTTTATTACTTGCGATATCAGCTTTTTTACTTTTTAGTGTTGGAAACACTTTTGCACAAGAAGAGGAACAAAAAGAGTTGAATTGTTTTGAAAAATATGATGAAGCGTTTAAGGAACGTGGTGCTTACACAATATCAGATAACATTTATAGAAACGTAATGATTTCTTTTTTCGAAGGGAAGGAAGTATTCTGTGTTCGTGGAAAAGTGCGTGTTGAAAATGGATATGTGAGTGCTATTTTTTATTACTATGATGATAATAGTGAAGAACTTTATGATAAAAAGTTTCACAACTTAAATGGCGAACCAGCTTCAGTAACTAATGGAATCTCTGAAATGATTATTAATGCAGACCGTGAGAAACTAAGAGTTGTATTTATTGATAAGTTGAAACCAAAAAGAAAGAAATTACAGAAGATGTCTGTGCCAGATGATATATAAATTGAATCTTGGTTAAAATACTTGAAGACTGTCTGTAATGGACGGTCTTTTTTTATGGGTTAGTATGAATGTGCACAGGTGAATGTGTTCGGGAGATTTTGTATAGAAGATTTTGTAAGGGTGATTTGCAAATCACCCCTTACATAACCACCCTAATAAACTTGAACATAAACAACCTTCTTCGTCTCAAAAAACTCCTCTTCAAAATATTCAGGAATATCGAAATACTCATGAAAAGTCTGAACTGTGCTCATTTCCTCAGTCAGATCACCTCCTTTAAGATAAAGAATTCCATTTGGAAGAGCGTTGTTGTGCTTTTTATTTATTTTCTTTCTCACCCATGAAATGAAAACAGGCATTTTAGTAACCGCTCTACTCACGATAAAATCATACTTGTCCTTAACTTCTTCAGCTCTCTTATGACTAAAGTGAACATTTTTTAATTCCAAAGCTTCTACAACTGCCTCTACAACCTTAATTTTCTTTCCAATTGAATCTACCAAATGGAATTTACATTCAGGAAACATTATAGCCAAAGGAATCCCTGGGAATCCACCTCCTGTACCAACATCAAGAATTTTGGTTCCTGGATTAAAACGGATAGCCTTCGCAATCGCTAAAGAATGTAAAACATGTCGCTCATAAAATTGATCCATGTCTTTTCTGCTAATCACATTGATTTGCTGATTCCATTCCTCATAAAGTGGACCTAATCGCTCAAATTTAGAGATTTGATCTTCTGTTAATTTCGGGAAGTATTTTTTAATCATTTCCATAATGCAAAAATAGTATAATCCAGCATTCTTGTTAATTCAAACATCAATTAAATATCCGTAATCTACTGCGTTTAGAAAATAAACTTTTAAAAGATGTTTTTTCAATTCTTGAATCATATTGAATTCTAATTGCATTGGTGCGGACGATTTGCAAATCGTCCCTACATTGCAACTTCGATTAATATTTTCCCAAAACACGAATTTTTGATTTCTTCAATCCTTGAATCCTCCAATATTTGAATCTTTAAATCATATTGAATCCTAATTGCAGTGGTGCGGACGATTTGCAACTTCGATTAATATTTTCCCGAAACATGAATCTTTGATTTCTTGAATCCTTGAATCCTCCAATATTTGAATCTTTGAATTCTTAAATCTTTCAGCTAAATTTCTGAATTAGAAAGTTCTCTATCAAGGCACGCATAATTTATAAATCCAAGGCGTTGACTCTTGTCAACAACTGCTTTATAAACTTTGTGTAACGCAAATAGTGGACTTTATAAACAGAAATCATATAGTGTCACGCGTCTTTTTCATAACATTCGCCAAAAACTCCCTGGCCCTAAACAATTGAGCCTTCACAGTCCCCAACGGCAAGTCTAATTCCTCAGCAATTTCATCATAAGACAATTCTTCAAAATACCTTTTTATGATAAGTTCTTTGTAGCGTGGTTTTAAACGATCCACAATATCGCGCATCGCCTTTACTTTCTGTTGTTTTATAAAGGTTTCCTCTGGATCTAAGAATCCGCCATCAACTTGCATGCCTACAGATTCACCATTTTCATTGGTGTACATGTGATCAATTGAAGTTAAAGAGATTCTTTTCTTACGAATATGATCAATGCAGTTGTTGGAAGCTATTTTGAATAACCAAGTACTAAATGCATAATTTGGAACATATTGTTCAATGCGATTGAAGGCTTTTCCGAATGCTTCAATGGTAAGATCTTCTGCATCATCAGTGTTTTTAATCATCTTTAAAAGCATGAAATAAACAGGCTCACGATAACGGGTCATCAATTCCGCAAAAGCAGCTTGATCACCTATTTTTGCGCGATTTACAATAATTAAATCCTTCTGACCTTTTTCTGATAAGTTGTTTCCTACTTCCATTTTGTCCCTGTTGTTTTTTCAGAGGTATAATATAATATTGGAGTAAAAAGCACATAAATTATGTCCCACAACAGAATCGTCCAAACAAATGAAGGTTGTTCTAGTTTTTTCATAGCCAAACCGAAAATAATCCACTTAGAAATGAACACTAGGGCAACAACTCCCAATGAAATCCATGTCATACCACCAATAGCTATCAAAGTAACTAAAGTTATCGCTAGTAAAATCAGTGTTAACGGATATATTCCTAACAATAGTTTCTTGAAAAGTGAGTAGCGACTAGATGTGCCGTAGTGTCTAGATTTTTGGATAAATAATTTTGACCACGTATCTTTCCCATCTGAATAGCAAAAACTAAGTGGAGACAATGAAATACTGTAGTTTCTCTTTCTAGCAACTTCTTGAATAAATAAATCATCATCTCCTGATGAAATTGAGTAATGAGATTTAAAGCCACTATTTTTTAAGAAAAGCTCTTTTGAATAGGCTAAATTTCGACCAACTCCCATGTAAGGAATGCCTGCTTTTGCATAAGACAAGTAATTCAAAGCAATCATTGAAGTGTCCAAACGAATAAATCGATTGAGTAATCCTGGCGCTGAATTATGAGGGCCATATCCTAAAACGATTTCTTTTTTTTCTGTAAATTGACCTGCCATGGATTTTAGCCAAAGTTTAGTGGATGGTTTACAATCCGCATCTGTGAGCAATAAATGATCATACTTCGCCCCTTTAATACCTAACGTTAATGGAAGTTTTTTCCCCATTGCGAGGTGATGATTGCGCTCAAGATGGATAACTCTTAAGTGTGAATATTTATTTTCAAATGCTTTTAGAATGTAAGCTGTGTTATCAATAGATTGATGATTCACGACAATTACTTCAAATTTATCATATTCTTGCTCTAGAATAAATGGAAGTAGTTCAAAAAGATTGTCCTCTTCATTTCTTGCAGAAATTACAATGCTCACGGGAGGTAGTTTCTCTATATTGGCAGCTTTTTCTCGGTGAAAAGCGATCCTGCTGTAAAAGAAAAATATCCAAAAAAGCTGAATAAAAGCCATTGCCCATAGTACAATAGATACAATGCTTTGTAGAAGATCAGAAAAATCAGGAATAGAATCCATTTTTTATAGTTTTATGCAAATATGGCACACTTGTTTAAATACCGTTATCTTTGTGCTTTTATTTTTCAACATTTTTATGCACTTCGAATTATTACATCAAGATAAAAACTCTCAGGCAAGAGCTGGGAAGTTGGTTACAGACCATGGCGAGATTGAAACTCCGATCTTTATGCCTGTGGGAACAGTAGGTTCTGTAAAAGGAATTCACCAACACGAAATCGAAAACGAAATAAAAGCCCAAATCATTTTGGGAAATACATATCATTTATTTCTTCGCCCTGGAACAGAAGTTTTAGAAGCAGCGGGTGGATTGCACAAATTCATGAACTATAATCGTCCAATTTTGACGGATAGTGGAGGTTATCAAGTGTATTCAATGTCTGGTTCTCGTAAAATTACTGAAGAAGGAGTGAAGTTCCAATCACATGTAGATGGTTCTTATCACTTTTTTACGCCAGAACGAGCAATCGATATTCAGCGTTCAATTGGGGCTGATATCATAATGGCTTTTGATGAATGTACACCTTATCCATGCGATTACCAATATGCGAAACGTTCAATGAAAATGACGCACCGTTGGTTGGATAGATGTTTTACACAGATGAATAACACAGAACCAAAATATGGTTATGAACAAGCTTTATTTCCAATTGTTCAAGGAAGTGTTTATACGGATTTAAGACAAGAATCGGCGAAGTATATCGCGGATACAGATTCTTTAGGAAATGCAATTGGTGGACTTTCTGTTGGAGAGCCTGCTGAGGAATTGTATGCTATGACAGAGGTTGTAACAGCAATTCTGCCAAAAGAAAAACCACGCTATTTGATGGGAGTTGGCACACCAATTAATTTATTAGAGTGTATTGCACTCGGAATAGATATGTTTGATTGTGTAATGCCTACACGTAACGCCCGACACGGAATGTTGTTTACGAGTGAAGGAATTATAAATATTAAAAATAAGAAGTGGGAAAAAGATTTTTCTCCAATAGATCCAAACGGAACTTCTTCTGTTGATACTTTTTATACGAAAGCTTATTTAAGACATCTTGTAAGAACAAAAGAAAGTTTAGGATTACAAATTGCGTCAATTCATAATTTAGCGTTTTATTTGGCGTTGATGAAAGAAGCAAGAACAAGAATCATCGATGGAACATTCACAGAATGGAAAAATAAGATGGTAGTAAAATTAGGACAAAGACTTTAAGTACTTATGCTCAAAATACTCGATCGATATATCATTAAAAAATACTTGGTTACTTTCTTCTTTATGTTGGGAGTGATCATGATTTTGGCAATGGTTTTTGATATAGCCGAGCGTGTAGGGGAATTCATAGAAAAAGATGCTCCGCTGAGTGCAATCTTATTTGATTACTATTTCAATTTTATAATCTACTTTGGAAACCTGTTTTCTCCTTTAATTGTATTCGTGGCTGTAATTTGGTTTACAGCTAAAATGGCCCAAAACAGCGAGATTATTCCAATGTTGAATAGCGGTAGACCGTTTCGTAGAATTTTGAGACCTTATATGATTGGAGCAACAATCTTAATGCTGATTTCATTGGGACTGAATCATATTGTTTTACCAGAATCAAATAAAGTTCGCCTGCAATTTGAAGAAGATTATTACAGAAATGTAAGGACGGTTTTAGATTATTTTGCTGAATTTCCAGGAAAGAAAGTAGTCTATTTTGATTCATATAGATCTGATAAAAGTCGTGCATTAGGTTTTGTCATGGAAAACCGAAATGAGAAAGATGAGTTGGTTTCTATCTTGAAGGCAAATCAAGTTTTTAATCCCGATAGTACAGATGTTTGGCGCTTACATGATTATCATATCAGATACATTGGAAATCCAAATGATAAATTGATTTATCCAGAAAATAGTGGGGATTATTTGGATACCATTCTGCCATTCAAACTAAGCGAAATGGCACAACGAAGCACTGTTGTTCAAACTATGGGCTACACTGAATTGAAGAATTTTATTAAGTTAGAAAGAGAAAAAGGTTCGTCAGATATAGCTTATTATGAAATAGAATTCTACCAAAGAACTTCCTTTCCTTTTGCCACCTACGTACTCACACTAATCGGATTATCTGTTTCCTCAAGGAAATCTAGAGGAGGAATAGGGGTGAACATAGCTGTAGGCTTACTCTTAGCATTTATTTACATTTTCGCAATGAAAGTAACCTCCGTAGCAGCAGAAAATGTTGGCTTCCCAAGTATTGTTGCGGTATGGATTCCTAACATAATATTCGCTGTGTTGGGCTTGATCCTTTATAGATTAGCACCAAAGTAGTTAATTACGAATAAGGGAATTACGAATTACGAATAAAAAAAATGCGCTGTAGTAAAACTACTGCGCATTTTTTTATCCAAGATCCCCGAGTCTATGACTTATGGTCTTGGTTTTGATTCGTAATTATTAACCCGTCAAGCCCGTTAACCATTAATAATTAGCCATTAAACATTAAAACTAACCATTACTCTGCAATTACCTCTGTAACCTCAGGAATGTGTTGTTTCAATATCTGTTCAATCCCACCTTTCAAAGTATTTGTTGACGAAGGACAACCAGAACAAGCACCTTTAAGCACAACAGTAACTACACCTTCTTTAAAGTTTCTGAATTCAATTGCTCCACCATCGCCCTCTACAGCTGGTCTAACATATTGATCCAATAAATCTTTAATCGCATCATCGAATTGAGATGGTGAATAATTTGTTGTATCTATTGTTTTGTCCTCTGCTTCTGGAGCTGGTCTTTCTTCAGGGATTTTAGTCACAACGATTTTTCCATCAGCGATATAATTACGAATGTAATCACGTAATTCTGTGAGAACGTAATCCCACGCTAGCGTATCGTCTTTGGTGATCGAAACGAAATTATTAGCGAAATAAACACCTTTAACAAAAGGAAAAGAGAATAGCTCATCTGCCAATGGAGAAAAACCTTTCGTTTCTTGTTGTGTCTTGAATTCTGCTGTTGCTGAAGGATCAATTAAGTAATTGTTGGCAACGAATTTCATTGTATTTGGATTCGGTGTCATTTCAGCATATATAGTAACCGGTATCTTGGACATATTCTTTGTTTTTGTAATTACAAAGTTAACAAGGAATAAGTGATTAATGTTTATTTCATGGAAAGATTCTATTTTCTGTTTAATTGATAATTTAAGATTCTTTAAAAGAGTAAGCTTAATTTTACAATTTTCAACATTTATAAAGCGCTCTCCCTCGACTCAAACAAGAAAATGAAAAATCTACATTAATTACGTAGATACTTTGATTTTATAGCCAAAGAAAGCTAACCAATTATCTTTCTTTCTTTATTTCTTTATTTCTTTGCTTCTTCTTTGCTTCCTTATCCACCACAGGTGAATTAAACTTTGCGATCTCCGCGAAAACCTTTGTAATCTTTGCGGTAAAAACCCCTCAATTTCCACACCGTAGAAATTAAAATACCCTACATTCAACTCCAAACAATCAAAACCAGCATTCATCAACTTTCTCATCCTCCCCGAATTCATCATTATTTCAATATCCCACTTCTTTTTTCTTTGCTTCCTCATTCCCCCACAGCTAAATTAAACTTTGCGATCTCCGCGAAAACCTCTGTGACCTTTGCGGTAAAAACCCCTCAATTCCTACACAGTAGAAATTAAAACACCCTACATTCAACTCCAAACAATCAAAACCAGCATTCATCAACTTTCCCATCCTCCCCGAATTCATCCTTCATCATTAATCCAATCATCCATATAAGTCTCATTTGTTATTTCCTAGTTATTTGTTTTATTATGAATACTTAAATGTTTATTTTCGTATCGTGAAACAAAAAACGAACATTTTTCTTTTATTTCTCGTAGCGCTTTTTTTCGTGAGCACTACTGGAGTAACAGTCTACAAGCATTATTGTAGTCATGGTGGAATGTTCTATGGCGTTTATGTTGACGTTGCTCATGGTTGCGAACCAGAAGAAACGGAAGAAGCTGTTACAGCTCATGATTGTTGCGCAACATCAGGTGAGTCGGGTTTGAAAGTTGAAGAAGATTGTTGCACAAGTGATGTGCGCATGTATCAAATTGATACAGATCTTGCAACCAATGATGTGAAATTTGAATTCGTAAATAATTTCACATATTCTTTTTCAAATTCAGTTCTTTTTTCAATTCCTGAATTCAAAGAGGTTTCAACTTTAAATAAAGCACCACCTGTCTTATCCACCCTAGAAAGACTCTCCCTTATCCAAATGTATTTGATCTAGAATTTATTGTTCTCCATGTTTTGACCTTTTAATAAAGCGTCAACATGAAATATTCAATAATAAATAGGTCAAATTATATTAGAAATGAAAAACAGTTTAATTTTATTAGTAATTCTATTGAGTGGATTTGCTTACGGACAAAAAGTAAGTATCCAAGGAACAATAAGCAGTTACATAGATGGTAAAAATACCGAACCTTTATTTGGTGCAGAAGTATTTTTGAAAAATGCCAAAGAAGGAGATATTTCCGATGAAAAAGGAAAGTTTTCTATTAAAGCAGGAGCCAATACAGTAGATACTTTGATTATTCGTGCGTCTGGTTATTATTCTGATACTGCGATAATTAATAGTAACGAATCAGTTAATCTCAGAATAACACTTTTTCCAGAATTTGTAACGGAAGAAGTTATTATTAGAGCAAAAAGAGATAATTCAAGTGTTCTTCGACTAGATCCTCGTAATGTCGAAAATCTAACGCAAGGTGAATTAAGAAAAGCTGCCTGCTGTAATCTCTCAGAATCTTTTGAAACAAATGCCACAGTTGATGTGAGTCTAGCAGATGGTGTTTCAGGATCTAAAAGGATTCAAATGATGGGATTAAATGGAAGATATACACAACTTCAATTCGAAAACATTCCTTTTATGCATAATCTAGACCAAGCTTTTGGATTAGCATCTGTGCCTGGAACATGGATTTCGTCAATTCAAATTACAAAAGGTGCGGGAACAGTAACCAATGGTTATGAGTCTATGGCGGGATTAATCAATCTAGAATACCATAAACCAGACAATATAGAACGTCTTTTTGTAAATGCATATGGAAGTATTCAAGGTCGTGCAGAGCTGAATCTCCACGGTGGAAAACAAGTGAATGATAAATGGAGTTCTGCTTGGTTTGTTCACGGTGCTTCTGTTAAGGTTGAAAATGATAGAAATAAAGACGGTTTTAGGGATATGCCTCTTGGAGATAATCTCATCTTAATGAACCGTTGGAAATATGCAACTGAACTTTTTAGAGGTCAAATTGGTGCTAAAGTGAGTTACTCAGACCAACAAGGTGGGCAAGTTGGGTATAACCGATATGAAAATCAATCAAGTCAAGGACTTTATGGTGTCGGAATTAGAAACACTAACGTAGAAGTTTTTGGTAAAACAGGTTTCTTGTTTAAAGAAGATTTGTTTAGTTCAATTGGTGTAGTTTATTATATGAAATACAATGAATTAAATACTGTTTTTGGAAACAGATCTTTGGATGCAACCGAAAAAAGAGGATATGTTAATGCAATGCATGAAACGATTCTTGGAAATACAAATCACAAATTGAAATCAGGATTGAGCTTTGTCTATGATGATTTAGTTCAAACTATGGAGGATAATCTTCCAAATGATACAACAATCAGAAATTTCAACAGAACAGAAATAGTTCCAGGCGTTTTTACTGAGTATACTTTCACAGGTTCAAGATCAATTGTCGTTTTAGGAGCAAGAGCAGATTATCATAATCTTTACGATTGGCAGTTTACGCCGCGTGCAAATTATAAATTTGATTTAACAGAACATATGGATATCCGATTAACAGCAGGAAGAGGTTTCCGCGTTTCGAATTATGTAACAGATAATTTATCTTTGATGGCAACAAACCTTCCATGGTATGTTGATAATGATATCGCTCCGGAAGTTTCATGGAATTTTGGTGCTAGCTGGTTGTGGGATTTCAAACTGTTCAATAGAAAAGCAACTTGGACAGCAGATATTTACCATACTTTATTTGAAAATCAATTAGTAGTGGATAGAGATGAATCAAGTGATTATATCAGAATGGGGAATCTAGATGGGGAATCTTTTTCAAATGTTTTCCAAACAGATATTAAATTCGAACCTTTAAAGCATTTCGAAATTAAAGCAGCTTATAAATTCTTAGATGTTCGTGCTACAACAAACGGAGTATTGAGTTCTGTTTTAATGGTACCGACACACCGTGGATTTGTGAATTTCGCTTATGAATCAAGAAATCACAGGTGGTTATATGATTTAACGCTTTCTGTCTTTGGAGCACAACGTTTGCCTGAAGTTATGCGTCCAGATGGGACCTTAACAACAGACAATACGAGTGAAGTTGTTCCAATGTTGTCCGGGCAAATAACGCATAAATTCAAAAAGTTTGAAATCTATTTAGGTGGAGAAAATTTATTGGACTACAGATTAGACAATCCAATTATAGACACAGAAAACCCGTTCAGTGAAAGATTCGACGCCACAAGAGTCTACTCTTCAATTTTCGGTGTAAACGTCTACGCAGGTTTTAGATTCGACATAGGAAAATAATAAAAACCCCGGAGGGGTGATGTAACTCAGTTTATAATCCAACCACAGGATTTATCCCATGGTTTAAAATAAAAAAAATATGAAAAATACAATAATGATAATCGTCGCAGTAATAAGTTTATTAACAAGTTGCGCAACGTCAAAGAGTGGTGAGACATCAAAACCAACAGCATTTATTCAAACCAATGCGCAGTGTGGAGATTGTAAGGAAAGAATAGAAGGTGTTTTAAATTTCGAGACAGGAATCATTTATTCAAATATGGATTTGGATACAAAAATTGTAGAAGTAAAATACAATACCAATAAAACATCATTAGAAACAATTAGAAATACAATTGCAGCAATAGGGTATAATGCTGATGATGTACAAGCGGTTCAGTCAGCACAGTCTGCATTGCCAGGGTGTTGCCAGCCAGGTGGTCATGACTAATGAGTTTTTAAAATAAATGCATTAAATACGTCAGTTGACAGATGGTTTAAATAAGTCGGGGAATTCATTCTTCGTTTAAGGAAATAAAAAGTAATTAACAATCATATTTCAATTGTGGAAAAAAATAGTTTAATATTCGTCGGGTACGAAATAAATAAACTATCTTTGCGCCCGAATTGAATAACTTAAAAGACAGAATAATGTCGGGAATCAAAGGACAAGTTTTACAGGTGATAGGCCCTGTAGTTGACGTAAGCTTCGAAAAAGGTGTCGAGCTACCAAATATTTACGACGCATTGTATGTGCCGAGAGCAGATGGTACTAGAGTCGTTTTAGAAGTGCAGTCTCATGTAGGAGAAAATGCTGTAAGAACTGTATCTATGGATACAACTGACGGATTTAGTCGCGGAATTGAGGTGTTCTCTACTGGAGACTCAATCCAAATGCCAATCGGAGATCAAGTAAAAGGACGTTTATTTAACGTTGTAGGAGATGCTATCGATGGATTGCCAGAAACTGACCGTACGGTTGGGATGTCAATTCACAGAGAAGCGCCACGATTTGAAGATCTTTCAACTTCTTCAGAAGTTTTATTTACAGGTATTAAAGTAATTGACTTAATTGAACCTTACTCTAAAGGTGGGAAAATTGGTCTTTTCGGTGGTGCTGGAGTAGGTAAAACTGTTTTGATCCAAGAGTTGATTAACAATATCGCAAAAGCTTACGAAGGATTATCTGTATTTGCAGGTGTTGGTGAGCGTACGCGTGAAGGAAACGATTTACTTCGTGAGATGTTGGAGTCAGGAATTATTTGCTACGGTGATGATTTCATGAAATCAATGGAAGAAGGAAAATGGGATCTTTCAAAAGTAGACATGAACGTAATGAAGGAGTCAAAAGCTGCTTTCGTTTATGGTCAAATGAATGAGCCTCCAGGAGCACGTGCTCGTGTAGCATTGTCTGGACTTACTTTAGCTGAATACTTCAGAGATGGAGAGGGTGAAGGAGCTGGAAGAGATATTCTTTTCTTCGTCGATAATATATTTAGATTTACACAAGCTGGTTCTGAAGTGTCTGCACTTCTTGGACGTATGCCATCAGCAGTAGGTTACCAACCAACGTTGGCAACCGAGATGGGTGCGATGCAAGAGCGTATTACTTCAACTAAGAACGGTTCGATTACTTCAGTTCAAGCGGTATACGTACCTGCGGATGATTTAACTGACCCGGCTCCAGCAAATACATTTGCTCACTTGGATGCTACAACAGTATTGTCAAGAAAGATTGCAGAACAAGGTATTTATCCAGCGGTTGACCCGTTAGATTCTACTTCTCGTATTCTTTCTGCTGCTATTTTAGGAAATGAGCACTATAACTGTGCACGTAGAGTTCAATCTACTTTGCAACGTTATAAAGAACTTCAAGATATTATTGCGATTCTAGGAATGGATGAACTTTCTGAGGAAGATAAATTAGTTGTACACAGAGCACGTCGTACGCAACGTTTCTTGTCTCAACCATTCCATGTTGCTGAGCAATTTACAGGTTTGAAAGGAGTATTGGTAGATATTCAAGATACAATCAAAGGATTCAATATGATTCTTGATGGTGATCTTGATAAGTATCCAGAGGCAGCTTTCAACTTGAAAGGAGATATTAATGATGTAATTGAAGCAGGTGAGAAAATGCTTGCTGAAGTTTAAAACGATAGATCTATGTGGTTAGAAGTTATTACTCCAGAGAAAAAAATGTTCGAAGGCGAGGTTGATGCTGTTCGTTTCCCAGGAATCGACGGAGCATTCCAAGTTTTAAAAGGACACGCGCCAATTATATCTTCACTTACTGAAGGTAAAATTAAAGTTGACATAGCAAATCATGAAACAGATTTTGATGAGTTTTCAGGTTCTTTTGAACCAGATTCATCTAACTCTCGTGTTATTAGAATGACAATTAATGGCGGAGTAATGGAGATGCAAAATGATAAAATTATCGTACTTGCAGATTAAGCTTAAAATAAATATTGAAAAAGGGAGTTGTATAAAGCAATTCCCTTTTCTTGTTATAACTTGTTAAGGGAATGCTTGCTTTTATTGGTCTCAGAATTAGTTAAAACTGCGCACTTTAGTGTATCTAGCTTTAGCTTCTAAAAACCTTTATATCCAACATTAGATTTTGATGTTAGAAGAAAGACAAAAAGTCTAATATCTAAATATTTCGCTAGATATAGAATTTTATTCTCAAATGAACCTATGGCATTTTTAGTCCCTAGTGGTTCAGTTGAAAACGTGTAACGCTGATCTAGGTTTTAAAAAATTGAAGATTTAAAACAATACGAGGTGTTAAACTACGTTAAGGTTCTTTTGATTTTTGTGTAAAAATCGTTTTTGTTATTGTAAATTCGTCGTCTTGTAAAATATAATGAGTCTATTAACTAAAATAAATCTTGAGAAATGTCCAGAGCATATTGCCGTCATTATGGATGGGAATGGTCGCTGGGCTGAACAACAAGGTGAAGTGCGTTTATTTGGGCATTCTATTGGAGTAGAAGCTGTAAGAGAAGTTTTAAAAGCTTGTGTTGACCTTGGTGTTCGCCACCTTACATTATACGCTTTTTCTACGGAAAATTGGAACCGCCCTCAGGAAGAAGTAGATGGACTGATGAATTTGATGGTGGAAACTATTTCAAATGAAGTTTCAGAGCTAGATGAGAACAATATAAGACTCAGAAGTATTGGTGATAAGTCAAGACTGCCTGATGCTTGTAGAAATGAATTGAACAGCGCAATGGTTGCGACAGAAAAAAACAATTCACTCGATCTTATTTTAGCCTTAAACTATAGCGCACGATGGGAAATTGTCGATGCAGCAAAAAGATTAGCACAGAAAGTTGAAGCAGGAACATTGAAGTCGGAAGACATTGATGAAAAAGCTTTTTCAAATGAAATGTGTATCAATGATATTCCAGATCCTGAATTGTTGATTAGAACTTCAGGAGAATGTAGAATAAGTAATTTTATGCTTTGGCAAATCGCTTACTCTGAATTATATTTTACCGATACCTTATGGCCAGATTTCAAAAGAGAAGATCTCTTTAGGGCTGTTTTAGATTATCAAAATAGAGAAAGACGTTTCGGTCAAGTATCAGAACAATTGAAAAAATAATATGAGACAATTTACGATCGTATTTTTATCAATCCTATTGTCCACCTTTACATTTGGACAAACTATTGATTATGAAACTCCGCAAACTTATGAAATTGGACCAATTTCTATAAATGGTGCAGATAACTTCGATCACCAAGCCATAAAATTAATAGCTGGACTCAAACAAGGTTCTAAAATTGTTATTCCTGGTGAAGAAATAACAAAAGCAATTAGAAACCTTTGGGATGAAGGTCTTTTCTCAGATGTTAAAATTAAATTAGAGAAAACTGTAGGTGAAATCGCTTACATTTCAATAAATCTTCAGCCTAGACCAAAACTTTCTCGTTTTAAATTTGAAGGAGCAAAGAAAAAAGATGCCGACAATATTAGAGAAGAAATTAATCTTTTTTCAGGAAAGAATATTACCGAAAACCTTATTTTTAATACAAGAGCAAAAGTTGTCGGTTACTACAGAGAAAAAGGATTCTATAATGTTCAGGTAGACATACAACGCGTAAACGACTCATTAATGAATAATTCTGAAATATTTATTATTCAAATTGATAGAGGTGAAGCTGTTCGTATCGCTGAAATTAATATTTATGGAGCTGAATCAATTAAAGAAGGAAAATTGCGTCGTAAAATGAAAGACACCAAACAAAAAGCATTTTGGCGTTTTTTCAAAAGATCTAAATTTACAGAATCAGCTTTCAGTAGAGATAAACAATTAATGCTTCAAGAGTTTAAAGAAGTTGGACTCAGAGATGCAGAAATTGTGAGTGATACTGTTTACAGAAGAGATAATAAAAACCTAATTATTGATATTAATATTGAAGAAGGTGAAGAATATTACTTTGGAAGTATTACTTGGGTGGGGAACGCAAAATATACTTCTGGGTATTTAGATACCATTTTAGGAATTAAATATGGTGACCTTTATAATAAGACTTTATTAGATACACGACTTTTCCAAAGTATGGATGGTAGAGATATTACTTCTTTATATATGGACAAAGGACATTTGTTCTTTCAAGCAACTCCAGTTGAGGTAAATGTCGAAAACCACCATATCGATTATGAAATTAGATTAATCGAAGGAAAAGAAGCGAGAGTGAAAGACATCATTATCAAAGGAAACTTTAAAACCAATGATTATGTAATTCGCCGTGAGATTAGAACTAAACCCGGAGATTTATTCAATAGAAATGACATTATTCGAACACAGCGAGAATTGGCACAATTAGGATATTTTGATGAACAAGCTTTTGAAATTAATCCTTTGCCAAATCCAGCTGACGGAACAGTAGATATTGAATATGTTGTAACTGAAAAATCTTCAGATCAAATTGAATTATCTGGTGGTTACGGAGCAGGAAGAGTTATCGGAACTTTAGGGTTGACATTCAACAATTTCTCTATTCAGAATATGTTCAATAAAGAAGCATGGCAACCACTTCCAACAGGAGATGGTCAGACGCTTTCTATTCGTGCACAAACAAATGGTTCACAATATCAATCTTATAACTTAGCTTTTACTGAACCATGGTTGGGAGGTAAAAAACCAAATGCTTTTTCTGTTTGGATGAACCATTCAAAATATGGATATGGAACTGATAAGACAAGTGAAAATTATACAAACGTTTCTATTACAGGACTAGGAGTAGGGCTTCAAAGAAGAAAGAAAATTCCAGATGATTATTTTAGTGCTTATTATGAACTTTCATACAGCTATTATGATGTAACTAATTATGCAGAGTTTGCCTTTAAAGACGGATATTCAAATGATATTGCTTTAAAATATATTTTAGCAAGAAATTCAGTTGATGCACCAATTTATCCAAGAAGTGGATCACGTTTGTCTTTTACTGCAAAAGCAACTTTGCCTTATTCACAATTTGATGGGATTTCTGATTACAGTACAATTTCTACACAAGAAAGAATTAAATTTACTGAGTACTACAAATTGAAATTTACTGGTGAATGGTATTTACCTCTTACACCAGATAAGAAATTGATTTTGATGCCTAAAATTGGATTTGGTTTCTTAGGAGGATATTCAAAAGCAAAAGGTTTATCACCATTTGAAAGATTCTATTTAGGTGGAAATGCATTGACTGGAGTTGGAAGAATGGACGGACGTGAAATTATTTCTCTTCGTGGTTATGAAGATTCTGAAATTTCATCAAGAACAGGTGACCCTTTAATTTCACGTTTTACACTTGAGTTAAGGTACCCAATTTCATTAAATCCTTCTGCTACCTTCTTCGTCTTAGCATTTGCTGAAGCAGGAAATACCTATACAGGATTTGATACTTTTAATCCATTTAATGTGAAAAGAAGCTTAGGGGGTGGAGTAAGAATATTTCTTCCAATGTTTGGAATGTTAGGTTTCGATTATGGTTGGGGATTCGATACTCTTGATCCGCACAGTAAAGGTTCTGGTATTGGAAATGACCTCACCCGTATGGGAGGTAAACCAATTGGAGCATTCCAATTTATTATCGGAGCTAATCTAGGAGATTTATAATAATTTTGTAAAAGATGGTTATACTTCATTAATAATGAATCATATATAACGAATTCATAAAATCAAAACTACAATGAGAAATTTACTTATAATTATAGCCCTTGTTTTTGGTACGTCATTTGCTTCGTACGGTCAGAAATATGCTTATATCGATTCAGACTTCATTCTAGAAAGTATGCCTGAATATAGTGAAGCAAAAGATGCGCTAGATGGTTATGCTACAAAATGGCAAAATGAAATCGATGAGCGCTATAAGCAAATTAAAAAAAGAAAAGAAGAGTTTTTGAGAGTAGAGGCAATTCTACCAGTTGAGGAAAGAGCAAAAAGACAAGAGGAAATTGAAACAATGGAATCAGAAGCTTTAGAAATGCAACAATTAAGATTTGGAGTGAGCGGAGATTTATTTGCTAAACGAAAAGAATTAATTGAACCAATTCAAGATAAAGTTTTTGAAGCACTAGGAAAAGTAGCAAGCAATAGAAATTTCTCCTTCGTTTTTGATAAAGCAAACCAATCAAATCTTATCTTTGCTGATCCGAAATTTGATATCAGTAAAATGGTGTTGCGAGAAATGGGAATTAATGCACGATAATTTTAAATAAGAATATAAACTACAAATAGAATCATGAAAAAATTAATGTTAATATTATTAATGGCAGTTACAACTTTAGGTGCTGCTTACAGTCAATCTTCAATCGCACACGTGAACACGCAAAAAGTATTAGATACAATGCCATCACGTAAAGCTGCGATGACAGAGTTGGAAAATTTTGAAAGAAGAGCTGTAAAAGAATTGCAAGAAACGCAACAAAAATTACAAGGTGATTATACTAAACTTCAACAAGAAAAACCAACAATGAGCCCAACAGCTTATAAGTTTGAAGAAGAACGTTTAATGAAAAAATCTCAAGAATTTCAAACACGTCAACAGGAATTAGATGAGCAAATTCAAATCTTAAGTCAAGAATTGAATGCACCTATTCTTAAAACAGTGCAAGATGCTGTTGCGAAAGTGTCTAAAACAGAAAAAGTTGATTACGTAATCGATGAGTCTTCATTATTGTATAGTGGTGGTAGAGATTTAACAATGGCAGTGATTAAAGAAGTACTTAGAATTGAAAAAGAAGCTTCTGCAAAAACTACTGAAGGAAAATAATTTGTTGGTTATAGATATAGTTAAGAAGATGTTCCCGATAAACCATCGGTATTAATTCTTCTTTTTAGTATTTAAACTCCTTAAGATATTCGACTTAGTGTTAGTAAAAAGGCAAACGGCCTAATACCTAACATTCAATGTCT
Organism: Brumimicrobium glaciale; assembly: GCF_004152935.1. Classification (GTDB taxonomy): domain Bacteria; phylum Bacteroidota; class Bacteroidia; order Flavobacteriales_D; family Crocinitomicaceae; genus Brumimicrobium; species Brumimicrobium glaciale. The sequence continues at coordinate 720,984 of NZ_SETE01000002.1, read as the reverse complement.
AAATCTTTTAATATTTATCAAAAGGCCGTTATGACTTCATAACGGCTTTTTTTGTACTTTTGAATATGAATAAATCGAATCCAATTGGTTTTTTTGATTCAGGCTACGGAGGATTAACCGTGCTAAAAGAAGTGCAAAAATTATTACCAGAATACGATTACCTTTATTTAGGCGACAATGCCAGAGCTCCTTATGGAACCAGAACTGCAGATGTTGTTTACCAATATACATGGGAAGCAGTAAAAACGCTATTCGATCAAGGGTGTTTTCTCGTGGTTCTAGCTTGTAACACAGCTTCAGCAAAAGCACTACGTAGAATTCAACAAGAAAATTTATCTGACTTTCCGGGTAGGAGAGTGCTTGGAGTAATCAGGCCAAGTGCCGAGGTAGTTGGTGATTTTAGTAAAAATAAAAATATTGTTGTGCTAGGAACTGAAGGAACTATAGCTTCAAATACCTATGTCGATGAATTTAAGAATTTAAGTCCTCTAACTAAAGTTAATCAATATGCTTGCCCACTTTGGGTTCCACTTATTGAAAATGCACAATACAATACTAAAGAAGGAGAAGCATTTATTAAAAATGATCTTAAAAAGATTTTAAAATCATTTCCAAAAGCCGATGTAATTCTTTTGGGTTGCACACATTATCCAATATTACAGTGTTTTATCGAAAAAAATGTTCCAGAAGGAGTATTGGTAATGAGTCAAGGAGAAATTGTAGCCACTTCTTTAAAATCTTATTTATTACGTCATGAATGGCTAGATAAAGAAATTTCAAAAAATAACAATTCAAGGTATTTAACCACAGAAGACCCTAAAGTTTTCGAAGTTTTGGCTTCTACTATATTAGGAATAGATGTGAATGTAGAACATATTAAAATTAAATAATGGCTTTAATAAAAGAATGTCGAGGTTTTACGCCTCAATTTGCAGAAGATTGTTGGTTGGCGGAAAATGCCACAATTGTTGGTGATGTGAAAATGGGGAAAGGTTGTTCCGTTTGGTTCTCTGCCGTTATTCGTGGAGATGTCAATACCATTGAATTCGGTGATCATTGCAATATCCAAGATGGAGCTGTAATTCATTGCACTTATGAAAAATCAAAAACGATAATAGGAAACAATGTATCTATAGGACACAATGCAATTGTTCATGGTTGCAAAGTTGGACACAATGTGCTTATAGGAATGGGAGCAATTGTTATGGACAATGCAATAGTTCAGGACAATGTACTTATTGCTGCGGGTTCTGTTGTCTTAGCAAATTCTGTTTTAGAATCCAATTCTATTTATGCAGGTGTACCTGCTAAGAAAATCAAAACTTTATCTGCCGAAACTTTTGAAGGAGAAGTAAAACGCATTGCCAAAAATTACGGTATGTATGCGAGTTGGTTTTCTGATGACGAAATATAGACTTGTATATTTACGAACTACTTTACAGTTTAACAAATATTTTAATTTGAATTAACCAATTACCTTTGTTAATGACAAATATGTAAATCAGAATAGTTTTTTTCTTAGATGTTAATTTTTCTAAATGAATTTTTTCTATATTTACACTTTTCGAATAAAATGAGTAAGAATAAATAACAATAACTTATGATACGTAGATTCTACTTTTTGTTTTTAAGCATCGCATTGTCGGTAGGTACTGTATTTGGACAGGCCGGAAATGGAACTATTAAAGGTTCCGTTCTTGATAGCGAATCAAATGAACCAATTCCTTTTGTTAAAGTTGTATTATACCAAGGTGGTATTATCAAAGGAGGTACTGAGTCAGATTTTGATGGAAAATTTCAATTCCCATCAATTTCATCTGGTTCTTATGATGTCGAGTTTCGATCGCAAGAATACCAAGCGATGAAAATAGAGAATGTTTCAGTTTCAGCTGAAAAAATTACATTCTTAGATAAGACGAAGTTGTCAAAGCCAGATGATGTGCAAGAAATGGATGAAGTCCAGATTATTGCATATAAAGTGCCTTTGATTAATAAGGATGGTGGAGCACAGGGTTCTACAGTAACACGTGAAGATATTTCAAAACTTCCTGTTCGTTCTGCATCTGGTGTTGCATCTACCGTTGGTGGTGTGAATCAATCAGAAGGTTCTGGAGAGATTAGCGTTAGGGGTTCTCGTGAGGGAGCTTCATACTATTATATAGATGGTATTAAAGTACGTGGTTCTTCTAACCTTCCGAAATCAGCTCTTGAAGAGGTTCAGGTAATTACAGGTGGAGTTCCTGCTAATTATGGTGATGCTACAGGAGGGATTATCTCAGTAACAACAAGGGGCCCTACGGCAGAGTACTTTGGTAGTTTGGAAGCAGTGTCTTCTGGTTTCTACTTTAAAGGAGAAGATGAATTAGGGTATGACGGAAAAGTAATTGGTTTAGATCAATTCGGTTATAACTTAGTGGAAGGAATGATTTCTGGTCCACTTTTGATGAAAAAAGATTCAAATGGTAGAAAAACAGAGCCAATTTTAGGTTTCTTGCTTTCTGCATCTTTTAATGATCAAATAGATTCACGTCCTTTTGCTGATGGTTCTTATAGAATTACAAAAGAAGCAAGACAATCATTATTAGATAATCCACTAAGACCTTCAGCAGATGGAACAGGTTATTTTAATAACTCAGATTTCTTGAGAAAAGATAATTTTGAAAAAACAAACTACAGAATGAATGCACGCCGTAGAACTATTTCTGCTGCAGGTAAAATTGATGTAAACACTGGACCAACTGTTAACTTAACTTTTGGTGGATCTATGAATTATAGTGGTGGTAAAAATTACAACTTTAAACAATCTCTTTATAATTTTGAAAACTTTGGTAACCAAAGTGATTTTGACTGGAGAGTTTATGGTCGTTTAACACAAAGATTTAGAAATGATACAGAAGGATCAAGTTCTAAAGTAAAAAGCTTCTATTATAACTTAATGGTAGATTATTCAAAATCAACTAGAAAAGTATTTGATGAAAAGCACGAGTATGATGTATTTAACTATGGTCACGTAGGATTCTTTAACTCTACTTTTAGACCAACTTATGAGTTTAATGATACTCCAGATAGTTTAATTCACAATGATTTTGAATCTATCATAGTTGACTTTACTCCTTCAGATCTTAATCCTACTTTATCTGCAATTACGAGTCAATATTATGCTTTGAATCCAGATCCAAATGGTAGTTACCAAAACATTGAGCAAATCAATAAAGGTGGTGGACTAAGAAATGGAGATTCTCCAGGAGAAGTTTACGGTATTTGGAATAACTTAGGTACTCCTTATAACGCATTCTATAAAGGTGAAGAAGAACAATTACGTATCACAGGTTCTGCATCAATTGTAATTGGTGGACACAATATCTCATTAGGTGTTGAGTACGAACAACGTTGGGACCGTGGATGGGGATCAGGAAACTATTTCTCTAGAGCAGGTAGTGGACCAATGGGGATTTGGGAAATATCTCGTTTGTATATGAACAGTCATATCGAAGAGCTAGACTTGAGTAAACCATCTTATGACTTTTACGGAACATATCCTCGTGTAACTTATGAACGTTTGAACACAAGTTATGCTGCAAATGAAGGAAATGGTGAGTATGGAGGTGTTGAACAAAATGATGAACAATATTTCTTTGACTATAATTTCAGAAAAGCTATTGGATTTGATCCAGCAGGAACTGACTATGTAGATATCGACCGTTATGATCCAAGTATCTTTAATTTAGATATGTTCTCTCCAGATGAGTTGTTTAACCAAGGTCGTAATCTTATTTCTTACTACGGTTATGATCACACTGGTGAAAAAGTTTCTGGAGCTACTGATATTAACAAGTATTTTAATGATACAGATGAAAATGGTAACTACAAAAGATTTATCGGTGCTTTCCAACCAACTTATGTTTCTGGATACATCATGGATAAATTCTCTTTTGATGATATCGTATTTAACGTTGGAGTTCGTGTAGATGTTTTCGATGCGAATCAACCAGTTTTAAAAGATCCATATTTATTCTATAATTCACGTTCAGTGGCTGAAGCAAAATCTTTAAAAGCTAGTGATGAAGGTACATACGGTTGGGTAAATATTCCTGAAAGTATTGGTGAGGACTACGTTGTTTATGTAAACGATGTAACTAATCCAACACAAATTAACGGATTTAGAGATGGTGAAGTTTGGTTCGATCAAGATGGTACAGTTACACAAGATCCTTCTACATTAAGAGGAGCTTCAGGTATTGCGCCTTGGTTGTTGAAACCAGAACAAACTTCTATTTCAGCAGATGCTTTTGAAGATTATAAAGTTGCGATTAACGTTATGCCACGTATTGCATTCTCTTTCCCGATTTCTGATGAAGCAAACTTCTTTGCTAACTACGATATCTTGACAAGTAGACCTTCTACAGGATTGCGTTTTGACCCAATCGATTATCAATACATTACAGCAAGAAACATTGTAATCAATAATGCGAATCTTCGTCCAGATAAAACGATTGACTACTCATTCGGTTTCCAACAAGTATTAACACGTACTTCTTCTTTAAAAGTAAGTGCTTTCTACCGTGAGTTGAGAGATCAAATTCAAGTAAGAAATGTTTTTGAAGCTTACCCTGTAACATATAAGACTTATGGTAACCGTGACTTTGGTACTGTTAAAGGTTTGACTTTAGAGTATGACCTAAGAAGAACAGGTAACTTAAGAATGACAGCTAACTACACTTTACAGTTTGCTGAAGGAACTGGATCTGACGCTCAATCTGCTTTGTCATTTGTTAACTCAAATCAACCAGATTTACGTGTTGTTTATCCTTTCTCTTATGATCAAAGACATGCTTTTGCATTCACAGTTGACTACCGTTACGGATCAGGAAAAGATTATAATGGACCAGTAATTAAAGATGTAAACATTTTTGAAAATACAGGATTAAACGTTATAACATTAGTTAATTCGGGAACTCCTTATTCAGCTCAAAAGAATATTACTCCAGCAGCTATTACTGCAGGTACGCCTCAGTTGACAGGTGGATTGAATGGATCACGTAAACCATGGACTTACCGTTTAGATCTTCAAGTTGATAAGACTATCGATCTTGAATTTGGAAAAGAAAATGAAAAGAAAAAACGTGCTTATTTAAATGTTTATGTTCGAGTTACCAACCTTCTTAATCAATTTAACGTATTAGGTGTATATAGAGCAACTGGTGTTGTTGATGACGATGGTTACTTAGCTGCTGCGGAATGGCAATCAACTATTCAAAATAAGTTAGATGAGCAGGCGTACAGAGATTTGTACAGTATGAACATGAATAACCCATACAATATAAGTCAACCAAGAACAATAAGATTGGGTGTTAAATTTGATTTTTAATAGATTAAAACAAAAAGATTATGAGATTATTATTAATAGTATTGATCGGGTTTGGTTTCGCATTTGGAACAAACGCCGCCATTGATCCAACTGCTGATTCTGGTAAATCGAAACCTTTAGGTGGAGAGCAGAATTATAATAAGGCAAATTGTCCGCCTTCAGATGGATTACTTTTTATGCAATTTAATGATGTGAAGGCTTTGGTTGAAGTCGGTGGATCATTATGGCAAAATCGCCAAACGAGTGTACCTTCTTACGAAGTGCCTATTGATGGTGGTAACCACGTGTTGTATTCTGGTTCAATTTGGATGGGTGGAGTTGACGTTAATGGTCAACTGAAGCTTGCAGCTGTTTTGTTCCGTACTAAAGGAAATGACTTTTGGGCAGGACCTTTATCAGTAATTCCATCAAGTGGAAATTACGATCCAAGTCAGCCTGTTGGCGATAACGCTATTAGACCTTTTGGTTTAGCAACAATCGATCCGGAAACTTGTAAAGAATACGATAAGTTTTTCCCTATTAAGAAATCAGAGGTGATTAATTTCACTCTGACTTATGAATGTGGATTAGATCCAAACTGTAATGATGTTTTTCCATTAACAAATGATGCGATTCAACGAATTAACAACTGGCCAGCTCATGGTGACGATGTTAATAAAAAGCAAGATTATTATTTAGCTCCTTTCTATGACTATCCTTCACAAGGTGGTGCTGGAGATGGAACGTATGACCCTAACCAAGGTGATGTTCCATGGTTTGACGACATTCTTGGAAGAGATGACGTTAAATGTGGTTTTGACAGACGTGTTACCTTATTTGGTGATGAAACGAACTGGTGGGTATTTAATGACAAAGGAAACATTCATACTGAATCAGGAGCTGATCCTATTGGAATGGAAATTCGTGCTCAAGCTTTCTCTTTTGCAACAAATGATGAAGTAAATAGAATGACTTTCTATAACTATGAAATGATTAACCGTAGTTCAACTGTATTAAAAGACACTTACTTTACACAATATGCTGATGCAGATGTAGGATTTGCAGAAGATGATTATGTTGGTTGTGATGTTTCTAGAGGTTTAGGTTATGCTTACAACGGTGATAACTTCGATGAAGGTGGAAATGGTGCGCCAGGATATGGTGAAAACCCTCCTGCTGTAGGTATTGATTTCTTTGAGGGACCATACCAAGATGCTGATAATATTGATAATGTTGGTCCACGTATGGAAGAACAACAAGACGGTACTTTCCTTTATGTAGTTCCTTCAGTAAACGAAGCAATTGCAGGAAAAGGTATTGTATATGAAGGTATAGGTATTGGTTATTCTGATGGAATTGTTGATAACGAACGTTTCGGAATGCGTAGGTTTAATTACTATAATAGAGGTGACCTTGGAACTCCAGCAACGGATGACCCTTCAAGCCCTAGTGATTTCTATAGCTATATGACAGGTTTCTGGAAAGATGGTTCGGCTTTCATTTATGGAGGTACTGCTTACCAAGGTTCTACTGGAGGTACAAATGTACCTGCTGCTTATACCTACCCAGATGATACAGATCCATTACATTTTGGAACAAATGGTCAGGATATGGGATGGAATTGGTCAGAGATTAATGTAGATGGTAACAATACTTCTAACCCAATTGGTGATAGACGTTTCTTACAATCTGCTGGTCCTTTTACATTAACTCCTGGTGCAGTGAATAACTTAACTGTAGGTGTTGTTTACGGTCGTGCTTTTGAAGGTAACGGATTTGCTTCTGTTGAGGCTTTACGTAAAAACGATACGAAAGCACAAGCGTTATTTGATAACTGTTTTGAGATCTTAGATCCACCAACTGCTCCAGTTCTAAAAATTGTAGAATTAGAAAATGAGTTGGTATTGATGATCGACAATCCTTTCGGAAATAACGTTGATGAAGTTTATGCTGAAGAAGATAATATCAACATTGTTGACCCAATTGATGGTTCTGCAATAGATAAAGTTTACAGATTCGAAGGTTACCAAATTTACCAAATGGTGAATATTGAAGCAGGTGTTTCTGATATTGGATTGAATGATAAAGCTAGACTTGTTGCTCAAAGTGATATTAAAAATGATGTTGATAGATTGATTAACTTTGAATTTAACGAACAATTAGGTTTTGCTCAGCCGCGTATTATGGCTGATGGTGGAAACACTGGTATTCGTCACTCTTACCAAATCAATGAAGATGCATTTACAGGAAAAGCATTAGTGAATCACAAAACGTACTATTACATTGCGATTGCTTATGCTCATAATGAGTTTAAACCTTATGATCCTTCTGATGCAAATTTAATTGATGGTCAAAAATTACCTTACATAAGCTCTCGTTTGTCAGCTGATGGAACAGCAATTAAGGCTGAAGTAGGTATTCCTCACTCTCCAAAACCAAGATTTGACGGTACTATCATAAGTTTGCCTTATGGTTCATCTCCTGAGATAACAACCTTAGATGGTCAAGGAAATGGGAATAGAGTTGTTGATTTAACAAAAGCGACAGAAGATTTCATCGTGAAAAATGGTTCTGTTGATACACCAACTTACCAACGTGGTAAAGGTCCAATTGACGTGAAAGTTGTAGACCCTTTAAACTTAGTTGATGGTTACTTTACATTAGCATTTGATAAATATTCTAAAATTGATACAGCTAGCTGGACAATCAATAGATATGCTTCAAAAGGTGGTGCTTTTATTGAAAAGGTATCTTCAAGAAGAACAATCAAAGACAATAACGAGCAATTGATTCCAAAATGGGGTCTTTCAGTATCTATCTTCCAGGATCTATATCCATGTGCTAAAGATATAGCTAACTGTAATTTTAGAGATAGAATAGCAATGCCAATCGAAACAACGTTAGAATTTGCTGATAGTTCAAAAAGATGGTTGTCTGGAATAGAAGATGTTGATTCTTACGATCCAAGAAACTGGATTTATTCAGGAGATTACTCTCCAACACAACCTGATGACTGTTTACCTGAAGCAGGTTTGAATAATCCATGTTGTTATGGTGACTTCGTAGGAGCTGATCCTGATAAAGTATTTACAAAAATACTTGGAGGTACAGTAACATTAGGTCAAATGGCGAGAATAAATGACTGTGGTTTCATGACTATTGGGATTTCTAATACAAACGGAATTTCAACTGGATCATTTACTTCACTTAAGACGCTTAAAATGCCATCTGTTTATCAAACTAGTGTTGATATCGTAGTAACAAGTGATAAGTCTAAATGGACACGTTGTCCAGTTATCGAACTTGGTAAAGACGCAAACTTAAATGTTAATGGTGGTAAAGCTGGTTTATTACGTATGAGTCCTTCAATTGACAAAAACGGAAGACAGTTAGGTGACGACGGTTATAAAGCATCTGAAGCAAATCCTGATGGAACAACTCCTACAGGAATGGGATGGTTCCCAGGATATACAATTGATGTTGAAACTGGTCGAAGATTAAATATGGCTTATGGTGAGAATTCTTTCTTAGTAGGTGAAAACGGTGCTGATATGATTTGGAACCCAACTTCAAAACTAGTGAACTCTACAAGTAGCCCATTATTCGGTGGACAACATGTTGTTTATGTATTCGGTAATGAAGATCAATTGATTCCTACTTATGATAAAGGAAACTATGTTTATCAGAAATTAGCACAAGAAACACAAGCTGCATACAAAGATGTATATGGTGGTTTATCATGGGTAGTTAATCCAATTTTAGCTGCTAACAGTAAATTGCTTGAAACTGATGTTAGAATGAGAATCAGAATTAATAAGCAATATGCTAATTACAATCAGTCTGGTGTCTTTGGTGGAAAACCAACTTACGAGTGGTCAATGGATGACTTTAGAACAATCAAAAATGACGCAGCTACTTTAGCAAGTGTTCTTGATATGATCAATGTTGTTCCTAATCCATACTATGGTTATTCTGAATACGAAAGAGGAAGATTAGATACACGTGTTAAGATTACAAACTTACCAGAGCGTTGTAAAGTTAGAATTTACAATACTTCAGGTAAATTAATTAGAGCTTACGATAAAGACAGTCCTATTACATCAATTGATTGGGATTTGAAAAACAGCGATAATATTGCAGTTGCTGGTGGAGTTTATCTAATTCACGTTAACGTTGAAGGTATCGGAGAAAGAGTTGTTAAGTTCTTCGGTGGATTGCGTCAATCAGATTTAGAGAATTTATAAGCAACAGACACTTAACTTTAGTAAACAATGAATATGTTAAAAACGATAATAAAAGGTACAATGATTGTGGGAGCTCTAGCTATGAGCTTCCCAACATTGGCCGGTAACGAAGATCGAATCGGTTCTGCAGGTGCTAGTGAAATGTTAGTAAATCCTTGGGCCCGTTCAACGGCTTTTGGAACTGCTGGAATTGCATCAACTGATGGATTAGAAGCACAATTTGTAAATATCGCAGGTTTAGCCTTCACAGATAAAACTCAGATTAAGTTTAATTATACTAACTGGTTAGGTGATGCTGGAATTTCTTTGAATTCTGCCGGTATTGCACAACGAGTAGGTGCTCAAACAGTAGTCGCTCTTTCTATTCAAGCATTTGGATATGGAGATATCGATATTACAACTGTAGATTTACCAGAAGGTGGAATAGGTTCATTTAGTCCAAGAAAAAACATCATTAACATTGGTTTTGCACGTGAGTTTTCTAACTCTATTTATGCAGGATTAAACATTAAAGTGATGAATGAAAACATAGCTAACATGAAAGCTTCTGGTGTTGCTTTTGATGCTGGTATTCGTTATGTGACGGGTGAGCAAGATCAAGTTAAATTTGGTATTACTTTGAAAAACGTTGGTACGCCAATGAAATTTGAAGGGGATGGTTTATCTAAGGAGATTTTCTATCAAAGTGCTGGAGGAGTTGCAACTATGGTTCAACGTTCTGCATCTTTTGAAATGCCTTCTTTATTAGCAATGGGATTCTCTTATGATTTCATCTTTGATGAGACGAGTAAGTTAACTGCAGCAGCAGCATTTCATGCTAACTCATTTACAAATGATCAATTCAACGTAGGTCTTGACTATGGAATGGCTTTCAAGAAAGCTGCTTTCAATGTAAGAGCTGGTTTTGTTGGTGAAAAAGCAATTTTTAACCGTGAAGAATCTACAAGTAGTTTAACCGGTTTAACTGCTGGGATATCTGTTGATGCTTTACTAGGAGACAAAGGTATACCATTAGGTTTTGAATATGCAATGCGTACTTCAAACCCATTTGGTATTATTAATACTTTTGGAATTACACTTAGTTTGAAGTAATAAAAATTTTAGTTACATTTGTGGAAACGAGAGGGTCATATGGCTCTCTTGTTTTTTTGTTTATCAATATTTTTTAAAATGACAAAAATAAATTACTATACAGAAGCTGGACTTAAGAAATTAAGAGACCAGTTGCAGGATATGGAGCGTGTTCAACGTCCTATCATCTCTGCTCAGATTGGTGAGGCTATCGATAAAGGAGATTTATCTGAGAATGCTGAATATGATGCTGCAAAAGAAGCGCAAGGGCTCCTAGAAATGAAAATTGCTAAATTGCAAACTGTAATTATGGGTGCTCGTCTAATCGATGAAACAAACATTGATACTACAAGAGCGCTAATTCTTTCTAATGTGAGAATAAAAAATCTTTCGAATAATACGGAAGTTACTTATACGCTTGTAGCAGAGAATGAATCTGATTTAAAAGAAAAGAAAATCTCAGTTGATTCTCCAATTGGAAAAGGTCTTTTAGGTAAATCCTTAGGAGATGTAGCAAACATTGAAACCCCAAGAGGAGTTATACAATTTGAAATATTAGAAATCACTAGATCATGAGTTCAATTTTTACAAAAATAATAAGCGGTGAAATACCAAGTTATAAAGTAGCAGAGAATGATAAGTTCTTAGCTTTCTTGGATATTCAACCTATTGTAAAAGGGCATGTTCTAGTAATTCCTAAGAAGCCGATTGATTATATCTTCGACATTGAAGATAATCTTTTAGGTGAGTTCATGAGTTTCGCTAAATCTGTAGCCAAGCAAATGGATAAAGTATTCGATTGTAAGAAAATTGGAATGACTGTGATCGGTCTTGAGGTTCCTCATGCTCATATTCACCTTATTCCTATTAATGGAATAGCAGATATGGATTTTGGAAAGGCAAAATTGAGTTTACCGTCTGAAGAAATGGAAAGTATTGCCAAAATGATTAAAGAAGCTTAAGGTTATTTCTTTTTTGCTTCTGGACTCTTATTGCGTTCTGGATTTTGACTAATAAAGGCTTTCCAATTGGAGGCCTTTGTTTTATTATGCTCACCTATACCTTTAGAATAGTAATGACAAATTGCCGCCGCCAATCCATCCGTAGCATCTAATTGCTTAGGGATTTCTTTTAAACCTAATAAACTTTGAATCATAGCAGCAACTTGTTCTTTACTTGCAGATCCTTTTCCTGTTATGGCTTGTTTAATTCTCCTAGGAGCATATTCCTCAAATGGAACGTTAAGGTTTAATGAGGCCGCTATACATACGCCCTGTGCTCTTCCAAGTTTCAGCATTGATTGAACGTTTTTCCCGAAGAATGGCGCTTCAATTGCCATTTCATCTGGTTTAAACTCTTTGATTAAACCGTCAACTCTTTCAAAAATTCTTTTTAATTTATCAGGATGAGTTGCTAGCTTTGCAAGATGAATCACACCATAAGTAACAAGAGACATTTTCTTGTTTTTGATGTGAATAATTCCATATCCCATTATCGTAGTTCCGGGGTCAATTCCGAGAATTATTTTATCTTCAACCATTATTAAATGTGAGCGTGATTAAAAACATAAAGGTACGAAAGACTTTCGTCTGGACATTAAAACTAATGCTCTTTATCGGTGTGTTGTATTTTTTCGTGCAGCAATTATCGCGTATTGAATTTAATCAGTTTCAATCTTTAAAAATTGAAAACCCAATTTGGTTTATTTTAGTTTTATTCTTTTTACCATTAAATTGGGGGTTAGAATTATTCAAATGGCAAAGAATCTTAAAAGTAAATCAAATTTCTTATAGTTTAAAAGATCTCACACATTCTCTTTTCTCAGGGGTAACCACTGGAATAATTACGCCGAATAGAATAGGAAATTTTATTGGTAGAATGTTATTCTTTAAAGGTAAAGTGCGTGGACAATTAATCTTAGGAACGCTTTACAGCAATTTTGCTCAATTTATAGTAACGCTAATATTTGGTGGAATAGGTTTTTTATTTCTCTTTGATTTCCTCTTGTCTTCATTTGGAAATGCAATTGTGAGTGTGTTAATTGTAATATTCGTTCTTTCTATTCTCTTCTATTTTGCTGTACCTTTTGTTCCATTAAGTAGAATTAAGTTTCTCAATAAAAAGCAGAACATTTTGATTCAGTTCCAAAAGCAATCTATATATCTTGTATTTCCATTGTTAACGATAAGTGGAATGCGTTATCTTGTCTTTTCAACACAGTTTCTATTCATGCTTATGGCTTTTGGAATATCTCCCTCATTTATGCTTTATGCTGGAATATTTTTGGTGTATTTGGTGAGCACGCTTACCCCAAGTTTACTCTTTGGGAAATTAATTATTCGTGAAACGGCAGGACTTATTATTTTAAGTCTTTTCGTTGAAAACGATGCAATCATTGTAATTTCCTCGTTGCTTTTGTGGTTTATAAACCTTGGAATTCCGTCATTGCTTGGTTTAGTCTTTATCATTAGGAAAAAAACTATAGTCAATGCCTGAGTTTTATCTACTGTTTCTGCTTTTCAGTTTCTTGTTATTTACAGGAATAAAGTTCTTTTCCTTAGGGATTAGAAAACCAAAGTTAGAAGGAATAGAATTATCTAAAATATCAGTTGTTATTCCTTTTAGAAATGAAGAACAAAATTTGCCTCAATTATTAGCTTCAATTTTAAAACAGCAACATATCCCCAACGAAGTTCTGTTTGTAAATGATCATTCTAATGATAAATCTGAAGCAATTATTCATTCATTTATAGAAGAACATAATATTGGATTTCTGTTTTCATTGCCACTCAATCAATCAGGAAAGAAAGCTGCTTTAAATTATGGAATTGAAAAAGCTAATTCAAGATTCATTTTAACATTAGATGCAGATGTTGTTTTGAACGAAGATTATTTTCAATCCTTTTCGTCATTATATGCTGAAGGTCTTTCATCGCTGCCTGTAGTAATGAAAGGAAAAGGGTTTCTCGGTAAATTATTCAGCACAGAATATTCATTTTTTAATGCTTTTAATTTTTTATTTTCTTCTATCTGGCCAATTTCTATTAGTGGAGCAAACCTTATCTTTGATTCTAAATCTATAGATTATAAAGAACAATTAAAATCTCATCAACATTTAGCATCCGGAGATGATTATTTTCTTTTAAAAGAATTCAGAAAGAACAGTCTTCCAATTTATATCAGTAATGCATATCGAAATAGTGTTGAAACAGATGCCCCAAAGTCGTTGAAAGCTTATTTTGATCAAAGGGTGCGTTGGTTAAGTAAAAGTAAATTCAATATGGATTGGATTGATTCTTTGATTGGATTATTTGTTTTTATCTATTTTATTGGTGGATTTGCAGCATTATTGTTAGCTGCAATCTCAGGAGGTTGGTTGGTTTTTGGCAGCATTTTTTTAATTAGATTATTGATTGACGCATTGGTTTATTTGAATTATGCTCAAAAATTGAGAGATTCAAAGAATGTATTGATGTTGCCATTTTTCCAAGTGATTTATCCTGTTTTGTTCTTGGTCGTGGGGATTTTGGCAGTATTTTATAAGCCGGCTTGGAAAGGACGGGTGACAGAAAGAGAAAGAGAAAGAGAAAGAAAATGAGGTTGAACACCAGAATGAGTATGAAAAATTGTACCGATAATTCTTGGGAATGATCGAATCATCGCTTCCTTCCAGAATTAGCTTAAATTACTAAAACTCTAACTTCGATCTTTTGAATTTTTACCCATCTGAAAAATCAGAATAGAGGTAATCCCAATCACCATTAATATACTTGCTACAAAGAGTAACCAATCGTATTGTGGTAAATAGGGGAATCCTAAAATTTGTTCGGCTGGTTTGTAGAAAATAACTAATTCAGTGAGTGCAAAACCTATAACATACAAGCGAATATTTATAGGATTTAAGCGAATGAGTTCTGCTTTTTGAAGCAATGCCAATAATCCCATGGTGACAACACCAAGGAATACCCAATGCAAGAATCCAATGGTTAAATAGGTATTGTTGGTGATTAAATCAGCTGTGTATTGAAATGATCCCAATAATTGCATCAACATTTTTATCAATAACAAAAAGAAAGACCAACGCATTAATTGCCATCCAATTTTCCCGAAAACAAGACCTATATCTCTGTAGTAAGTACGAATAAATTTTAACAGAAGGAGCAAAGCAGCCAATTGAATCATTGATCCAATAACAGATAAGACATAAGCAGAAATGTGTGGTTCAGTAAAAAGAATTGAAATGAAAAAGGTAAGAATCACTCCAGAATTAAAGGTGATTAAAAATCGTTTAAACAGTGTTTTATCAATTCTAATGTCATGATTTTCTAGTACTTTTAAGAATATTCCAATAACTCCTAAAATCATCCAAGCATTGTATTGAAAATGGAGGTAAAAGTAGATTGAAGTTCGGTACCATAATGATTCAGGGCCTAAAGTTGCCATTACACCGCCAATTGTCCATGGTCCAATGCTTGAAATGAGTAAATAAATCACAGCATATTTTACGGTTTTGTAGGCTGGAGAATTCTTTTGTCCTTTTGGTGTAAACTTAAAAAATGCCCAAGCATAGAAGTAACTCGCAAATAAAAACAACGTTGAGAAGATGATGGAGAATAGGGCATAACCCGTAAAAGGAAAAGTCACCATCATTCCAACAACAGTAATCATTGTAAAACCAAAGATACTATTGTAGATTTTCTTTGGTATAGCATCTTTTAGAAAATAGTGACCAATTAAAGTGATCAATGCAAAGTATACCCAACCTAAAAGTGCTACATGTGAATGCGCGTGAACGACATATCTGTATTCGAATTCGATTGAAGAAACAGCAAAATAACGCAATAGTAATCCTAAAGTAGCTGCCGCTAGAAAGAAGATAAGGGCTATTATTGCATGTTTCCTAAATTGTATCATTTATCACTAAAAATCTTTTTTCTGTGCTTTTCGTTTAATGTTCCAAACGGGTAATATAACCCATAACGTTAACATTCCCAAAGCAGACATTAGTCCTAAACTTGTTCCGAAAAATTGGTTAAAAATTGCTCCTGTGTATCCAAGTAATGCAGAGATGTCTAGTTTTAATAGAATCAATATTCTCGATAAATCTATAGGATTGAAAACCGTGGCTATCAATGTAAATTTGTCTAATGGATATGTTTCAAATATAATTAATGAAAGTAAAAATAATCCATCATAAATTACAGCGAGGAAAAGCCATAATAAGATTGCATAACTGAATCCTTTGATTTTGTTTTCATTGTACAATGCTATATTAAATGCCAATGCCGTAAAAATTAATGTTAGCATTGCTCCAGTAACCAGCAGCAAAGAGAAATCCCAAATTGCGGAAGATTCAAACAATCCGTAAAGGACAAAGGGGATTCCTAACCCTAAAACGAGGCTCATCACAAGTGATAATGCCACACCTAAATATTGTCCGATGAAAATGGACGAACGCTTGATGGGTTGGGCGAGGAGGAGCTCGGTGAACTCTTTGGAGTTGTAATAATACATGACCCCGAATATTGTTCCGATTAATGGAACCAAAATAATAATTACGTTCATTAAAGTAATGACAGCTTTACTGAGGTCATTATTTAAGAAAAGCAATACGAATCCCAATAGAAGATAGAACGCGAGATAAACATAACTCCATCTACTTCTGATTAAATCGTAAAAACTATATTTGAGTATTTTAAGCATTGTTTTCTGTTAAAATGTTAGCAATTGCGTGTTCTAAATCTACCTCACCCGTTTTCTCTCTCAATTCCTGAATTGTTCCTTTAAAATAGATTTTACCTTCTAAAAGGAAAACAATCTCATCTGAAATTTCTTCAACAAAACTCATGATATGAGAAGTGACTAGAATCGTTTTTCCTTTTGCTTTCTCTTTCGCAATAAGTCGTTTTAGATTTAGCATAGCCACAGGATCTAATCCAGATGTTGGTTCATCCAAAATTATAATTGGACTATCAAACATAAATGCTAAAACGAGATTTACTTTCTGTTTTGTTCCACCAGAAAGGTTGCTGAGCTTTTTATCTAAATAAGGAGTTAATCCAAAAAGTTGAATTAGTTCCTCCTCATTGGCTTTTGTTCCACGTAAATCTTTAATCATCTTGATTAACTCCTTTACGCCAAGATTTCCTGGGAAATTTGCGATTTGAGGTAAATAATCAAGGTCTTTACGGTATAAACCATTCGGGTGAGTCGCTTTTCCATCAATAAAAATCTTTCCCTTTTCAGGAACAACCATTCCCAAAATAGATTTTATCATTGTGGTTTTTCCAGATCCGTTGGGTCCTAGAATAGCGAATATACCTTTCTCCGGAATCTCTAAATCAACTCCAGTAAGAATTTTATTCTTCCCGTATTTTTTATGTAAGTTCTCTATTTTAATCATTTCACTTGCTTCATTAATGGTCTTTCATCCATCAAGTTATCAGGAGTAAAGGCCGGAGATACGCTTTCCGAGAAATCTATAATATCTACGAATAAGCTTCGCATTAAGATAATTGTATTGGGTGTGCGGTTAACAACGTAGCTAAAAAGTTTGACAGGACGGTAAGGAATATCTCCAAAACCATTTTTATCTAAATCATATCCTGTGTAACCACTCCAAAAATTTTCGTTGAATGTGTTGTTGTTTATTCTGCTGTTGTAACTCACATCGAATGAGTTGTATAAGAAGTTGTTATGTGTAAAAACATTTTCATAACATGCACCATTCACTTTTATCGCCCAACCATTTCTTTTGAAAGTGTTGTTTTTATAATTAATTCGATTAGTACCTTCTACGTTTATTCCGATAGTATTTTGTTCGAAAGTATTTCCAATAATTTCAGCATCATTGATTTCTTTAAGTAATAACCCATAAGAGGCCGATCCCCAATTGTACTGAAAATGGTTGTCGATCATTTTAATTTTCTTGGAAAACATTACTGCAACACCAGCGCCGTTGTTTTCAAAAGTGTTGTTTCTGTATTCATCTCTATTTGAAAACATAAAGTGAAGTCCATAACGAATATTTTCTCTACTTATATTATTAGAAATAACACAGTCGTCTGAAAATTCTAAATAAATTCCATCTCTAGATTTGATGAGTGTATTGTTGTCGATTAAAACATGGTTTGAATGCCATAAGTGAATAGCATTTCCTGAGTTATGTTGTTGTACGGCATCACCAAAGACCTTAATGTTTCTAATGGTTCCGTATTTAGATTTTGCTAGCATAATGCCAAAGAAAATCTTTCTTAATTCTAAATTCTGGATTAAAAAATGAGAAGATCTATCTACTCGAATTGCTGAATAATCTGTTGTGTGACTAGATCCAACATGAATGATATGAAAACCATCTATTGTTACACTATCAGCGAAAATTTGAATAATATCTCCTTTGTTTTCACCATCGATAGTTGCTTTTTCTTTAGTGATTAATGTTAATGGTTTGTCAATGATAAGCATGTATTCCTTATACACACCTTCTTTAACAATAATTTTTTGATGTGGTTTAGCTTGTTTAATTCCCTCTTTAATTGTTTTAATAGGACAAGTTTTACACACTTCTATTTGTGCGAATCCATTAGAGAAACTAAAAGATATAAACACAATGAATAGAAAACGAAATAGAGCTGCTTTTGTCATTTATTTATTGCTTTGCTGCTGAACTAACTCCTCCCAAGTGTACAGCTTTCCTTCTAGTTCTTTTTGCGCTTCTTCTGCGGCTGTTTTACTTGCGAAAGCTGTGATGAATTCACCCATTGGACTAGGCAGTTTTTCGCTAATTATAAAAGTAGCTCCCTCTGCGGATATTAATTCTTTGGGTGTGTGATAATGATTGGTAAGGAACAACATAGGCTGTTCCTTACTCATTTCATTTTTATAGTCAATCAGACATTCTACTGCGTCAAACTTGTAGACTTTTCCTTTATCAGTAACGATTTCAGCACCGTGAATTTGATCAACAATACTCATTTTACAAAAATCACATGCATCAGCGCCATAAGTAATAGGCTTTGCTTCGATGCTACAACCTACAAACAAGCCCAATAATAGAACAAATAGAATTAACTTTTTCATTTTATATACTTTTTCTAATTTATGAAACTAAGCCTTCTTTGCGTTGAATTTTTTTCCTACAAGAAAGGAAATGAAAGTCAACAACATTCCTATACCTAATAGAATTCCTCCCAAAGAAGGAAATGAATCCGCTGTAAAATTTAAAATGTCTTTTGAACCCAATAATGGTGGTTTGTAACTCAGTGGATTTCCAGCATCATCTGTCATTTGCAAGATGGCTTTTGGGTCAAGATTTGTTCCGTAATCAGTCATCCATGCGTTAAAGTCAAACATTCCCATGACTCCTAAAACCGTCATTAAAACGAACCAACCCATAAACCATTTATAAGCTGAGTTTTTAAAGAATCCGAAAAAGCCAATAATAATTCCTAGTATAGCCATACCACCAACTACTATTGGGAATACCGTAAATTCCCACATCTCTTCTTTTGTTGGCAACGTTTTCATTCCTATATAATGGTTTAATCCATCAATATTATGAACATCGTGTTTCGTATATCCAACGATTCCGTCTATGTTAATGTGCATCCCTAATCCTTGAGGATATTGAGGAGCTTGTAATTCAACATGCCATAATGGGAAGAGGAACAACCCAAAAAGTAATGCGGAACCAATTATCATTATTGTACTTGCTAATTTCATAACACTTATTTTTTATGAAAAAGGATGAGCTTTTTAATGTTGCTCATCCTTTTCTTATATCTAATTGTAAACTAAAATTTACCTTTTTTGATTTGAGTAGATTTGGTTTTCTACTTGTTTAGTCATCACCTAAAGACCAAGACAATTCAATGTCAGAATCTGTTGGAGAAACGCGGATATAACCTTGCATCTCTTGGTGAAGCGCTGAACAGAAATCTGTACAGTAGAATGGCCAAACCCCCACTTTTTTAGGATACCAGATACTTGTTCTAGTTTGTCCTGGCATGATCAATAGCTCAGCAGAGTTTTGACCA
This sequence comes from Brumimicrobium glaciale, assembly GCF_004152935.1. Taxonomy (GTDB): domain Bacteria; phylum Bacteroidota; class Bacteroidia; order Flavobacteriales_D; family Crocinitomicaceae; genus Brumimicrobium; species Brumimicrobium glaciale. The sequence goes on along the minus strand of NZ_SETE01000002.1, from coordinate 701,287 downwards.
ATCATTGCAAATCCGTGAGGAACATCAAAGTCTTGCTCTAAGTTAGTAACGTGGAAGAATACCTTGTCACCTACTTTAATTCCTTCAATGTTGTCTGGAGAGAAGTGACTACGGATAGTCGACATATAGATATGTACTTCATTTCCTTTTCTTTCAACACGTGTATCTTTTTCAGATTTAACAGCATGGTTGTGCTTGTTTTCATCTAATTCATAGATTTGTTTTGCATTGCCTTTGATCACATCTGCTTTAATTGCAGCAGCATAATGAGGTTCACCGTGAGTTGGGAAATCTAAAATTAGTTCCATTTTTTCACCTGAGATATCATACAATTGTGCTGAGTGTTCTAACTCTGGACCAACTGGTAAGTAGCGGTCTTTTGTAATTTTGTTCATTGCAAACATGTATTTCCCAGTTGGTTCTCTTGAGTTTCCTCCAGGGATAGTTAAGTGACCAACAGAATAATAAGTTGGTTTTCTATCGATTACTTCCCAAGTTCCTAATTTCCATTTCACTACCTCAGAAGAGATGAAGAAAGTTGTGTATGCATTACCTTTGTCGTCAAATTCAGTGTGAAGTGGGCCAAGACCTGCTTTTTCAACTGATCCAGCGTGGATATCATCAAAGTTTAAGATTGGAATACCATAAGCTTCTCCATCAAATTTCTTGTTTTCAATTGCATCAATCATTTTAGTAAATGAGTGAACAGTTAAGTCAGTAGATAATTTACCATTTCCAACGATGTACTCACCATCTGGTGAAACGTCACAACCGTGTGGTGATTTTGGAGTAGGTAAGAAATAAACAGCTCCAGGAACTTCAGAAGGATTAACTACACGAACTTCTTTTTTCATTGTTGAAGTAGCAGAATGTGTATGGTGATCATATACGTTGTGCGCATATTCAGCTGGCATCATTGTACCTCCACCATTTTTAACATATTCCTCTATCACTTTCCAGTTTACTGCTGCAATAAAATCTTTATCATTTTGAGATGCATTCACCTCTAATAGAGAGTTTGCTTCCTCAGTATTGTAAGTTGTAAAGAAGAACCAACCATGTGATTTTCCACGACCTGGGTGAGATAAATCATAGTTGAATCCAGGCATTAACAGTTGGAAGTCGATTTCCATGCTACCTGTTTCTTTATCAACACCAATGAAAGACAAAGCTCCTTTAAATTCACCTTTGTAATCTTTGATGCTCATATCTCTTTGTGGTACTGGAACAGAGAAACGTGTTCCTGCAACAACATACTCTGTGTTTTCAGTAACGAAAGAAGAACTGTGATTTCCTGCACTGTTTGGAACCTCAATGATTTCAACAGTTTCGAAAGTCTCTAAATCAATTCTTGCAATACGTGGCGTATTGTTTTCGTTGATGAAAACCCATCTTCCATCTAAAACACCCTCAGTTTGAGAAATGTCTGGATGGTGTGAATCTCCCCAAGGAATAAATCCATAAGAGGTATTCAACATTGGAGTTGTTTCCTCAGAATAACCATATCCGTTTGTAGGGAATTGGCTAAATACTGGGATTTCTTTAAACATACGGCCAGATGGCAGTCCGTAAACAAGTAAGTTACCACTGTATCCTCCAGAAATAAAGGCATAATATTCATCATGCTCACCTGGTGCTACATAAACTTTCTCAGCATTGTTTTTATTCAAGGCACCATCAGTACCGTTTTTGTTTCCGGAACCTCCACAGCTTGCTAACAGCGTCGCAGCTGTTAGAAACCCGATTCCTAATTTTAGAATTTTCATACGTCTATTTTTATTAATGATTACTTATTTGTTTATAAAGTCCTGATATACTCTAAGATGGCACGAGCATCATCTTCAGATATACCTTGGTTTGACATTGGTGATCCGTTAAATTCGATTAGTAGATCTTTTGCTAAAGCATCTTCTTGAACCATTATGTCAGGATTGATAATCATGTTCATTACCCATTCTGGCGTTCTGCGGTCAAGAATATCCTTTGGTGCAGGACCGATATGTTTCTTGTTTGGTTTATGACATGCAGTACAGTTTTTTTCATATACCTCAAGTCCTTTCGCAGCTAATTCTTGATCGATAGTTTCAGGGATTGTAACACTTTTTATTGGTCCAACTCCTTTATTAACTAAATCAACACGCTTTGATGCTGGCACTTCTTCTGCTTCTGTTTTTTCTACATCAGAGGATGCCGTTTTGTTTGGATTATTTGGGTTGTTTGGATTAACAAGCACTTTTTCTTCTTTAGCGCTTTCAGCCTCTCCACCACCTCCACAGCTGTAAAGTGAAACAGCTAGGAAAAGTAACCCGAGTCTAAGATAATTTTTCATAATTTATTCTTTTGGTTTTATTTATTAATACAAAAATAGACGTATGAAATCTATATGAATGCAAGTTAGCAAAAAACTACAGCATATATGACAAAAATCATATAAAGACCTTAATATCTTTTAATCAAAGTGATTTTATACAGGAAATAATTAATTACGAATTGAGAATTTACAATTACGAGTTGTGATTATTGATTTTTATGATTTTGGGAATAGATTTAATGAGGGGGATAGTTAATTACAAATTACAAATTAACGATTGGGTAATTAATGATTTTTTGGATTGATCAATTCTTTTATGAAAAAGGGTGATTTTGGTTGGTGTTTAAATTGGGAGATAATAAAAAAAAAACGGTGCTGAAGGAGGTTAAAATATTTGATTAGTAATTTCAAACATTTTAACTTTTCTTCAGCACCGTTTTCAAAAATAACTTAAAAAGTTATATAGAGTTTTTGATTACAAAGTACGGATGTACTCCAAAATAGCTCTTGAATCATCTTCAGAGATACCTTGGTTTGACATTGGTGATCCGTTAAATTCGATTAATAAATCTCTAGCTAAAGGATCTTCTTGAACCATTTTGTCAGGATTGATAATCATATTCATTACCCATTCTGGAGTTCTTCTTTCAAGAATTCCTTTTGGTGCAGGACCTATGTGTTTTTTGTCTGGTTTGTGACATGCAGTACAGTTTTTTTCATATACTTCTTGTCCTTTCGCAGCTAAAGCTTGATCGATTGTTGCAGGAATAGTTACGCTTTTTATTGGTCCAACTCCTTTGTTTACTAAATCAATACGTTGAGAAGCAGGTACTTCATCTGTTGCTCCTGCATCATCTGCGTCATTAGATGAAGCAGTATTGTTAGGATTGTTTGGGTTGTTAGGATTAACAAGTGCTTTTTCTTCTGTTTTGTTTTCAGCTCCTGCATCACCACCTCCACAGCTGTAAAGCGAAACAGCTAATAGAAGAACTCCTAGTTTAAAATAGTTTTTCATAATTTGTTTTTTAGTTAAGTAATTCAAAAATATAAATAAATTAAATATACATGCAATGTACTAATATATTTTTGTACTGATGCGATGAAACATAGTAAAATCAGTATGCGTCATTATTGGTACAAGTCGTTTAGATGAAAATATAATAACTGAACAAAGGATTAACTTATTGATTTAAAAAGTAATAATTTTTAATAGGACATTTAAATCCTTTATCTTAATGTTATTTTTTTCAATAAAAATAAAGTAATTTTGCAGACTCTATAAATTAACAAAAGATAAAAAGATGTTTTCTAAAGCATGTGAGTATGGTATTAAAGCAACATTGTACATTGCTGAACAAGCTTTAAAAAGTGATAAAAAAACGGGTGTTAAAGATATTTCCAAAGCAATTGATTCACCAGAAGCTTTCACAGCTAAGATTTTACAGATTCTTACAAAAAAGGGAATTATTAACTCCGTAAAAGGACCTTCTGGAGGTTTTTTTATTCCAAAAGATAGATTGGAGTTAATAAAATTAAGCGTTATTGTTAAAGCTATTGATGGTGATCAAATTTATATTGGCTGCGGTCTTGGTTTGAATCAATGTAATGAAGAAAAACCTTGTCCAGTGCATAATCAATTTAAAAAAATTCGTGATGACTTGGCTGATATGCTGAAAAATACGAGTTTACTTGAGTTGGCTACAGGATTAGATTCGGGATTGACTTTCCTTAAAAGATAAGCACACAATTTTTTTGATGTTTTTATAATTTTTATTTACTTTAGCATTGTAAAAGATAAAAAGGTCTTTTAGTATTCTAAATCTTTTAATTAAAAAATTAGAGAGATGGGATGGTTAAAATTTCGTGCTCCAGGAGTAAACTTAGAAATTGGTTTAGGTATTGGTAAGCTGTTTTTTTCGGCATTAAATAAAGTAGAATGGACGCTTGCTTTACTAATAAGTATTGTGTTGTTAATTAATTTAGAACACCATTCCTATTCTATTTTGGGAATTGTAGTTTTGCCCCTTTCTCTTTTAATGTTTCAAACGACTTATCTATTGCATAAATTAAAAGGTATATCAAAAGATAAAATTGAAGGTATAAATAGTCTAAAATATACAATTCATATTTATTACATTATTCTTGAATTGATTAAAGTTGTTATTTTAGCATGTTTAGGATATATGCTATTCAAAATTTAAATAAACCATGAGCGAAGAAAACAAAAACCAAGATTTGATTGATAAATTAAATAAGAAATATGAAGATTTGGGGGAGAATCCAAACACATATTTAGAAGGTTTATTGCAGGCAAAACCAATTTCTTATTGGGATTATATTGAAGTTGAAACTCTTTTTTCATTACAAAAACCAAGAACAGATTTCAAGGATGAGAAAATCTTTATTATGTATCACCAAGTTACAGAATTAGTGCTTGGAATGATGACTCATGAATTGAAACAATTGGTAAATGAAGACCTTTCTGATGCTATTTGGATAGATAAAATTAACCGTTTAAATCGCTATACTTCAATGTTGATCACTTCGTTTAGTGTAATGAGTCACGGAATGGATTATGACGATTATAATATTTTTAGAAAGACATTAGCTCCGGCAAGTGGATTCCAAAGTGTCTCTTTCCGTTATATTGAAATTTACTGTACACAGTTAAATAATTTATTGAACGAAAAAGGTAAAGAGCGTATTTCTGAAAATCCAACTACAGAGGAATATTTTGAGCATATCTATTGGAAAGATGCAGGAATGGACAGGAAAACGGGCAAGAAAACTTTGACTTTGAGAATGTTTGAAGAGAAATATCAAGATCAATTGATAGCCAAAGCAAATGAATTAAAGGGTGAAAACTTAGCGCAGAAATTTGCTAAAATGAAAAATCCTTCTCCAGAATTAGTTGAGATTTTAAAAGAATTTGATCAATTGTACAATGTTAAATGGCCAATGGTGCATTTAGAAACAGCGCAACATTATTTAGATAAAAAAGGAGAAAATCAAGCAGCGACCGGAGGAAGTGAATGGAAGAAATATTTGCATCCTAGGTATCAACAGCGTAAGTTTTTTCCAGAGATTTGGGTTGATAATTATGAAGACTAATTAATTAGGAATTACGAATTTTTAATTACGAATTTGGTGAGATTATCGCTGATTTAGTTTCAAAATTGTTGATTTGAATATTTGATTAATATTTATCATTTATTTGAACCGATTTCATGTTCATCTATACGAATAGTCATGCGCTGTGTAATTCTCTTTTCGACTTTATCTTTTGTTTTACTATTTAATTCGGTCTCAGCTCAAAACTGGTTTACAAAATCTTACTCAATAAAGTTTACCAATATTAGTTCTAAAGAACTCATTGATAGTATAGCTTTTTTCGCAGTAGAAGGTTCGAGAACAGCTGATTATAACATTACTATTGATACTTCTCTATTAAGTATGCATTTTTCATTTTCAACAATGGGAGGAGAAGAAGCTTCTTTAATTATGGAAAAAGAAGATAAAAGAATGGTGATTGTATTTAGGAAGCGCTTTTTTACCAAAGGATTTTATGCTGTCAATGAACAGTCTGTGATCGGTGAATTTCAAAATGGATATTTTACATTTATGGATGTAAATCTTGTAGAATTAAATGAAGAAAATAGATTGTTATGGAAAGCATCATATCAAAATTATGAATTAGTTATAATCATCCCTGATTTGATTAACTAAGTAGTGAAATTATTCTTTGACTAGTAATTCCGCGTTAACAATTAATAATTGACAATTAACCATTAACAATTTTACTACTTTTGTACAAAATTATTTCACGTGGAGAATCAAGTATACGACATCGCAATTATAGGAGGAGGAATCGTTGGTGCAGCAACATTTTACAAGCTTCAAAAACGCAATCCAGAATTAAATATCATTTTAATAGAAAAGGAAAAGCGTTTTGCTGATCACCAAACTGGAAATAATTCTGGCGTGATTCACTCAGGCTTGTATTATCAACCGGGTTCTCTTAAGGCAGAAAACTGTGTAAAAGGTCGTCATGAATTGGTGGCTTTTGCAAAAGAGAATAATGTTCCTCATGATGTTTGTGGAAAAGTTGTTGTCGCTACTAAAAAATCTGAGCTTCCTTTTATGGACAAGATTTTTGAAAATGGTTTGAAAAATAACACCGAAGGAATTGAAAAGATTACCGCTGAGCAAGTTACAGAACACGAACCTTTTGTAAAAGGAATCGCTGGAATTTGGGTTCCATGTACTGGAATCATTGATTATAGAGATGCAACTGAAAAAATGATAGCCAATGCAGAAGGAATGAATTCTAATTCTAAAACTGTTTTGGGTGAAGAAGTAATAGGAGTTGAGAAACATGCTGATTACTCCACTGTTGTTGGAGCGACAAAGAAATTTAAAGCAAAACATTTAATCTTTTGTGCTGGTTTACAAGCCGATCGTTTGGCACGTAAAGATGGCGTAAAACTAAAAGAACAAGTCGTTGGATTTAGAGGAGATTACTACGAACTTACAGATCAAGCAAAACATAAAGTAAAGAATTTAATTTATCCAGTTCCAAATCCAGATTTCCCATTCTTGGGCGTTCATTTCACAAGAATGACCAACGGACATACCGAATGTGGACCGAATGCGGTGTTTACTTTCAAACGTGAAGGATACGGTAAAACGGACTTCAGTATGAAAGACACTTTTGATGCTTTGGCGTATAGCGGAACATGGAAACTGTTTTTCAAAAACATGAAATTTGGAGTAGATGAATACAGAAGAGCATTCTCTAAAAAGTTATTCTTAAAAACACTTCAAGGTTTAATTCCGTCATTAGAAATGGATGATTTACGTCCAGGTGGTTCCGGAGTAAGAGCGTTGCTTTTAGGTCAAGATGGTGATACAAGAGACGATTTTAGAATTGAGTATCATGGACATTCTATTCATGTCTTGAATGCTCCTTCACCTGCTGCGACCGCTTCTTTGGCTATTGGAGGTCAAATTGCGGAAAAAGCGGAGAAGCATTTTGCTTTGAAGTAGATTCGGTAGTAAATCTCTAGTAGTTATCTATAACACTGAATCAGTAGTTGATTTAATAAAAGTATTGTAATTCAAATGATGTAGAGTGTAACAATTGTCACGGCTCAACTTTGTATTTAGCGTTAACTTTAATTTTTAACCAAAATAAATAGAGAGATGATGAAAAAAACTTTTCAATTTTTGAGTTTAGTTGCAGTAATGCTTTTTTCTACTGCTGTAATATCACAAAACAGTTCAAATACAATTGATAAATCAGTTGTAAAAACCCTAAATAAAACACCTAATCTTGGGTTTGGAGTTTCCGAAGAGCGTCCATTGCGTTCTGCATTTATGATGTATGAACAATTGAAGCAAAGCGAAGTGAAATTTGATAACTATGAGATTGTTGTTTGGGGAATGGTCGTTAAAGACATCAAAGAGAATAAAGAATTATTTGATTTTATTACAAAGTACATGGATGATGGACTTACGGTTTCTATTTGTGCCGTTGCTTTAGATAAATTGGGTGTAACTAAAGAAGATTTACCTAAAGGTTTCAAAGTGGTCGATGATGCTTATGTAAGAATTTTTGAATTGCAAGCCTTGGGATATAATGTTTTGATTCCTTAGGTGGAGGGTAGAGGTTATTAGACTCCGTATTTGAAAGGGATTTCATTTACGGAGTTTTTTATTTATTAAAACTCCCATTATTTGATGAGCTTATGCTTAGCTTAAATCTGATTTTCTGTATAAATCACATTTGAAGTTGATAGACTTTTTCTTGAAGAAGCTACTTTATAGGTTTGTTTCTACTCAAACAATAAATTCTCTCATTCATGGCAAAATATTTGTATCTATCCATTCGTTAATACAAATAATGAACAAAATGTATCAAAATATAAATTCAATTTCTAAAGGACTAATCCTCTTATTGTTCACTTTTTTGGTGAGTGGATTTGCTAATAGTCAAACCGAAAATGAGGATACTACTTACGCAGATTCCGTTATAAGGAGGCTTCAAGTTTATGAAAGCTTTGATGTTCCCAGCGACTTTAAGAATCAATACAGGAATGCTTTGCGTCGAGTTAGACGAGTTTATCCATTAGCATTAGAAGCAGCAAGAGTTATAGATTCATTAGATAGAGAATTGGAGCATATCGAAAAGAATCGAAAGCAAAACAAGATGATGCGAAAAGCACACAATTCTTTAAAGGATGACTTTAAGTTTCTGCTAAGAGATTTATATGTGTCAGAAGGAATCGTACTCACGAAATTAATTTATCGTGAAACAGGAATGACAGTAACAGAAATCATCGCAAAATACAAAAGTGGAATGCAAGCCTCTATTTATACTGGATTGGCTGGCTTCTTCGAACAGGATTTAGATGCAGTTTACTATCCAAACACTGAAGATTTTGTAATTGAATGTGTGATTAACGACATCAAAAGCGGAAAAGTAGCCTTCGATCCTACGTTTGATATTTTAAGTAAAGCAGAATTTAAAAAGGAAAAGAAAGAATATAAAAAGAGTAAAAAGCAAAACAAGGAAAAACTAAAACAATTGGAAGAAATGGCAAGACAGAAGCAAATCGAAAATGAAAAATTGACAAATAATAATAATTGACAATTGACAATTGACAATTGGTAATTTGTGATTCTCAGTGGTTATTTAGGAATCTTTTTTTTTCAATAGGGCAGAAGGAAAGATTAGTTATTTCTCTCCTCCTTTTTGATTAAACACGTTAAACCATGCGCTGCATAGCGATGTGCTAGCCTGTCTAAGGCAACAATCGAAATGAAGAATCCATTTATCTCGGTACCTTCGGCAAGCTCAGTCACTGATGAACATTCCAATTTCGAAGAGTAATCCGTTGACTGAGCCTATCGAAGGTAACAGTCGAAATGAAGAAGCCATTTATCTCGGTACCTTCGGCAAGCTCAGTCACCGATGAACATTCCAATTTTAAAAAGTAATCAGTTAATGAAGCTTGCGCTGCAGAGCCTGTAGAGAGCAACAAATGAACATTCCAATTTCGAAGAGTAATGCGTTGACTGAGTCTGTCGAAGGCAACAGTCGAAATGAAGAATCCATTGATCTCGGTACCTTCAATAAACTCATTCGCCGAAGAATATCTCAATTTCAAAGCGTTATCCGTTGTCTATTCTGCCGATGTGAGCTTGTGGAAATGTCATCCTTCTATTTCTGAAATCTGGAATTTCTTGAAATAATAGGATCTCTTTTTGTTTATTGGTAAAGTAACTGAAATGCATTGAATGCCTAGAAAAAAAATCTTTTATAAACTAGAGCTTACTTATTCATCACAAAACCAAAAAGACCAGTTCCGACATCAAATGTCAAAACTGGTCTTTAAATATTTTTGAAAGAAACTAATTTCTAAGAGTAGAAACTAATTTTTGATTTAGAAAGTTCAATAGCCAGCGCTGCACTGAGCATTGTCGATGTGGCGCATTTATTTTTAAAATCCAAGGCATCCCGACTATATAAGTTGGGATAACTGTTTTTAAAAATGAGCGCAAAGCAGCTATTGGGCTTTATAAATAAAAATCTTATTTGCTTGCTTGTGCTAACTGTTGCTCATCTGCTCCAGTAGAAACTGCAGATTTCTCTACACGAATCTTAGAACTTCCTTCGCAACTTAGCAAGATGCTTGTATCACCCATTTCCAAAACTTTTCCGTGGATTCCACCGATAGTAACAACTTTGTCTCCTACAGCTAATGTCTCACGGAACTTTTTAAGCTCTTTTTGCTTTTTCATTTGTGGACGTATCATAAAGAAATAAAATACACCCAAAATAAGTAATAACATAACTAATTGCATTCCACCTTCTCCCATAACTTACTTTTTAATTTAAAATTTAAAATTCTATTTATTGTTTAGACTAGTCTAAAACCGTTGCTTGAATCATAATAACAGTTGAAGACGGACGTGTATTTGCCGATACTGATATTGGCTTTCTAATTACACCATTCCCTGTTTCATCTGTATTGATTGAAGCTCTGATGATTGTTGTTTCTCCTGGTTGTATTGGCTCTTGATCATATTCTGAAACTGTACAAGCACATGCAGCAGAAATTTTCGCTATTACAAGTGGATAATCTCCTGTATTCTTCATCTTGATTTCTGCCTCAACGATTTCTCCTTTAGCAACAGAACCGGCATTGTACAACTCTTGAACTTCAATAGTCGTATATTGTCCAACTTGTGCTTCTGTTTGTCCTCCTCCACATGAAAGTAGACCAAGAGAAATTACAGCCATTAAAAATACTTTTTTCATCTTATTATTTTTTATTTCATTAAACCTCTACCCACTTTTTGAATGTCACCAGTACCTTCAAGTTTCGTGATCGCTTTGTCTAAAATTCCATTGATGAACGCATTACTTTTTGGAGTACTGTAAAATTTAGAAATTTCAATGTACTCGTTCAATGTAACTTTCGTAGGGATATTACTGAATGTTGTTAACTCAGTAATCGCCAATTCCATCAATAAAACATCCATTTTAGCGATACGATCAAGTTCCCAGTTTTCCGTTAATTCATCGATGATTTTTAAATTCTCAGGACGATTTTTAATTGCTTGTCTCAATAAGTCAGCAATAAAATCTTCTTCATCGTCATTTGGTTTGTACAAAGGTAAAATAGCATGTTCTTCGCTACCTTCTTTGAATCCTTTGATGGTTTTAATCACCATAGAACAAGCCAAATCGATATCGTCCATCCAATAAACGCTTCTTTCTTCTAGATAATCGTATAAAAGTGGAAAGTTCGCTACTTCAGTTTTAAATAACTGAACGATGAATTCTTTGTCCTCATCAAATCCTTCTTTTTCATTATTCATGAATTCAAAGTAAATCTCTGATTGACGGATGTGGTTGTACAATTTACGCATCAATTCTTGACGATCATCACCAATCCAATTGGCTTTGTTGTCTTCTGCTTGATGACGCAATTCTGCACTTTCTTCAAGGATTTGAATAATTTTATTGTCAATGAACTTTAGATTTGGATTTAGATCCTCTTCCGCCGGTAACATTTTCTTTTTATTCTCTTCCACACGATGTTCTCCCTTTAGTTTTAACTCAGGGAAAATCATGAGCAACGAAATGTACAATTCATACATTTGGTCAACTGCTTTGAATAGTTCTTTTTTAGCCCACAAAAACTCTTTGTCCTCATGCTGTGAAAAAGCATAAAGCGTTTGGAGTACTTTTATACGTAAGTGTCTTCTGTTTAACATCTATTTTAATAAGGTAATTTAACTTTACCAACAGCTTCAATTCTTTCCTCAGCTACTTTGTTAGCAATAGCGTAAGCTGGAATATTTTCGTCTGATGAACGTTTTATGATTTCGTAAATTGTATCGTAAATACCTTCTGCTTTTTGTAATGCCCAAGCAGATGTATTACTCGTTAACTCTGCGTAAACGTTAATTACACCACCAGCATTAATTGCATAATCAGGAGCATAAATAATTCCTTTGTCAAGAACAGCTTGACCATGCTTAATTTCGTTTGCCAATTGGTTATTTGCAGATCCAGCAATGATTGAACATTTCAAACGAGAAAGTGTGTCATCATTTACCGTTGCACCTAAAGCACATGGAGCATAAATGTCCATATCGATGTCATAAATATCATTTAATCCAACAACTTTAGCTCCATAAGTTTCAGAAACATGCTTCAAAGTACCTTCATCAATATCAGAAATATAAACTTCTGCATTTTCAGCACGTAAATGTTTTACAAGGTATTCACCAACATGTCCAACTCCTTGAACTGCTATTTTTTTACCTGCTAAACTATCGCTTCCGAATTGTTTTTTAGCACATGCTTTCATTCCCATGTAAGTTCCCAAAGCAGTAATTGGAGAAGGATCTCCACTCTTACCTGGCAATCCAACAACGTGGTCAGTTTCCATATTTACCCACGTCATGTCTGTTGGAGAAATCCCAACGTCCTCAGCAGTAATGTATCTTCCCGCAAGACCGTTAACAAATTTTCCAAATCGACGGAATAAAGCTTCCGATTTCATTGTTTTTGAGTTACCAATGATTACAGCTTTTCCACCTCCAAGGTTCAATCCTGAGATAGAGTTTTTGTAAGTCATTCCACGAGACAAACGCAAAACGTCGTTTAATGCCTCAATTTCGTTGTTGTACATCCACATTCTTGTTCCTCCCAAAGCAGGACCTAAAGTTGTGTTATGTACAGCGATTATTGCTTTTAATCCCGTTGCATTATCATTACAAAATAATAGTTGCTCGTGATCGTACTCACTCATTGCTGCAATGACTGGATTGTCTACCAAATCCTCAGCGGTAACTTTTCTTGTTTCTATCATTGTATTATGCTTTTTTATACTTCATATAAAATCAAATGGCTACTTTTGTAGAACAAAAATGCTCATTCATTGTGCAAAAATAGGAAATTAATAGATGAAGTCTCTAAGCTATCTCAACAAATATTTTTTTAAGTACAAATGGCGCCTTTTATTAGGTGTTTTGTTCATTATAGGATCCAACTTTCTATATGTAAATATGCCCGTTATTGTGGGTGATGCTGTAGATCAATTCAAATCTGGTTTTGATGCTGATAATTGGCTCAATTTCGCATTGTCGTTAGGTGGAATGTATATTCTACTCTCGCTGGGAAAAGGAATCTTTTTATTCATGCAGCGCCAAACTATAATTGTTGTTTCTCGATATATTGAATTTGATTTAAAAAATGAAATTTACGCCCAATATCAAAAGCTTTCTTACAACTTTTACAAAAGAAATAATACAGGTGATTTAATGAACAGGATTTCTGAAGATGTTTCACACGTGAGACAGTATTTAGGTCCCGGAATAATGTACACAATTAGTACGACTATTCTTTTCGCTTTTACCGTAACTTTTATGGTGAATATTAGTCCAGAATTGACATTTTATACGCTATTGCCACTTCCATTATTGACTTTTATTATTTACAAAGTTTCAAGTATTGTAAATAAACAAAGTGTTAAAGTTCAGTTTCAACAATCGAAGATTTCAACGAAAGTACAAGAATCATTTTCTGGAATTACGGTGTTGAAAGCTTATGGCGCAGAAGAAAAATTCCAAGCTGATTTTAATGTTCATGTGAAAGGATATTTAGATCGTCACATGGATTTAGTGAAGACAAATGCTTTCTTCATGCCAACGATTACTTTTTTAATTGGACTGAGTACAATCATGGTTATTTATTTTGGAGGAATTCTTTCTTTTGAAACTCAAAATGGATTGACTTCAGGAGATATCGTAAAATTTATTTTCTACGTTAATATGTTGACTTGGCCATTAGCGAGTGTGGGTTGGGTAACCTCTATGATTCAACGAGCTGCGGCAAGTCAAGAGCGAATTAATGAGTTTTTAAGCGAAAAGCCAGACGTTGAAAATGCGACGAATGCACCTTTTGTTTTTGATGGAGATATTGAATTCAAAAATGTAAGTTATACTTTTCCTACTTCTGGTATTCAGGCAGTAAAGGACTTAAGTTTTACCATTAAAAAAGGCGAAACATTGGCCATAATTGGTAGAACGGGTTCTGGGAAAACAAGCGTTATTAATTTATTGATGCGTCAATTTGATCCAACTTCTGGAACTATAGCAATTGATGAAAAAGATTTGAAGGATATCAACGTAAATGATTACCGTAAACAAGCTGGAGTCGTGCCACAAGGTGTATTCTTATTCTCAGATTCTATTCGGAATAATGTAAGATTTGGATTGGCTGCAAATCAAGAAGCTACCGAAGAAGATGTAATTAAAGTTTTGGAAACAACGCATGTTTGGCACAATATCAAAGACTTTAAACAAGGTTTAGATACTGTTTTAGGAGAACGAGGTGTGAATCTTAGTGGTGGACAAAAACAAAGAATAAGCATTGCAAGAGCTTTAATCAGAAAACCAAAATTATTGATTTTTGATGATTGTTTATCTGCTGTTGATACCGAAACAGAAGAGATTATCTTGAATAATTTAAAAGAGACGCTTCATGGAACAACTTCATTGATAGTAAGTCACCGAGTTTCTTCAATTCGAAATGCGGATAGAATTTTGGTTTTAGCTGAAGGTGGAAAAATAGAAGAAGGAACACATGATGAACTTTTGGACTTAGGTGGTGTTTATTCGGAGACATACAACAAGCAATTACTGGAAGAACAAGAGGATTAATAATTGATAATTTATAATTGACAATTGATAATTCGTAACGTCAATTCGTAATTGATATTCCGATAGCTATCGGAACGTAATTTTTTTTTAAAATGAGAACAGAATTTATTCATATAAAAGGAGCCAAAGAACACAATCTTAAAAACATCGAAGTTAAAATTCCACATGGAAAAATGACTGTGATTACTGGATTGTCGGGTTCTGGAAAATCTTCTTTAGCTTTTGACACTTTGTATGCCGAAGGTCAGCGCCGATATATTGAAAGTTTATCTGCTTATGCGAGACAATTCCTTGGTAAATTAGACAAGCCAAGTGTTGATTTCATTAAAGGAGTTGCACCGGCAATTGCCATTCAACAGAAAGTTACTTCAACCAATCCGCGTTCAACTGTGGGAACGGTTACAGAAATATATGATTATTTAAAAGTCCTTTTTGCACGTGTAGGAAAAACATATTCGCCAATTAGTGGAAATGAAGTAAAGAAGCACGATGTTACTGATGTTGTAAATTTGATCAACAGCAAAGAAGAAGGTGAAAAGTTCATGGTTTTAGCTCCGGTTAAGAATTATGAACGTTACGGAATTGAACGTCAATTAAACATCTTTAAGGAACAAGGTTTTGCCAGAATTCGCATTGATGGAGAAGTTTTAAAAGTGGATGAAGCACTTGAGAAATCTTTAAAGAAAATCAAGACTTTAGAATTGGTAATCGACCGTTTAGGAGTGCGTAAAGAAGATGAAGACCATCAATCAAGAATAGCAGATTCCATTCAATTGAGTTTTGCTGAAGGTGATGGTGAATGTTGGATTTATTTCCCTAAAAATGAAGAAATTGTTCCGTTTTCTAATCGTTTTGAATTAGATGGAATGCAATTCGCTGAGCCCAATTTACATTTTTTTACTTTCAATAATCCTTACGGAGCTTGCGGAACTTGTGAAGGTTTCGGATCTGTAATTGGAGTGGATGAAGATTTAGTTATTCCAGATCGTTCACGTTCGCTTTATGACCAAGCTGTAATTCCTTGGAAAGGCGAGAAAATGAGCGAATATTTGAATCAATTCATTTCCCAAACATCTTCAATTGACTTTCCTATTCATAGACCAATTAAGGATTTAACGGATGAGGAATATGACATTCTTTGGAATGGTAGAAGAGGAATAAATGGAATAAATGATTTTTTCGATTACTTAAATACCAAAAAATATAAAATTCATGTGCGTGTTATGTTGGCGCGTTTTCGTGGTAAAACGAAATGTCCAGATTGTAAAGGAACACGGTTAAGAAAAGATGCCAATTATGTAAAACTAGGAGGGAAGAACATTTCAGAAATGATTTTGACTTCCATTGAGGATAATTTGGTGTTTTTTGAGAATATTGAATTAGATGCACAACAATTAGAGATTGGAAAGCGAATTTTAATAGAAATTCAAAACCGTTTAAATTGGCTGAATGAAGTTGGTTTGGGGTATTTAACTTTAAATAGACAAGCCAATACTTTATCTGGTGGCGAATCTCAAAGAATCAATTTAGCGACTTCTTTAGGAAGTAGTTTGGTCGGTTCAATGTATATTTTGGATGAACCAAGTATAGGATTACACCCAAAAGATATTGAGAAATTAGTAGGTGTTTTGAATGAATTGAAAGATTTAGGAAATACCGTAATCATTGTGGAGCATGAAGAAGCAATTATGCAAGCAGCCGATGAAATAATCGATATTGGTCCGCTGGCTGGTGTAAATGGAGGGGAATTAGTTTTTCAAGGAACGCACAAAGAGTTAATCAATGCGAAAAATAGTCTAACCGCTGATTATTTAACTGGAAGAGCTAAAATTCCCGTTCCAGCTAAGAGGCGAAATTTAAAAAGCGCTATTCATATTATTGAGGCATCAGAAAATAATTTAAAGAAAATCAGTGTTAAAATTCCATTGCACGGTATGGTTTGCGTTACTGGCGTAAGTGGTTCTGGGAAGTCGACATTAATTAAAGATATTTTATATCCAGCCTTATCAAAACAATTAGGAATTCATGGAAATCCAATTGGTAAGCACGCTGAAATTACGGGTGATTTTTCAGAAGTTGAAGCAATAGAATTTGTAGATCAGAATCCAATTGGACGTTCTTCAAGAAGTAATCCAGTGACTTATGTGAAGGCATTTGATGAAATCAGAACATTATATTCTCGTTTGAAATTATCAAAAATGAGAAATCTTAAACCAGGTTTCTTTAGTTTCAATGTTCCAGGTGGAAGATGTGAGGTTTGTGAAGGAGAAGGATTGATCACCGTTTCCATGCAATTTATGGCAGACATTCAATTGACATGTGAAGCCTGTAATGGTAAGCGATACAAAGAGGACGCATTAGAGATTAAATACCAAGATAAATCTATAGCTGATTTGTTAGCGATGGATATTGAAGAAGCTTTAGAATTCTTTAAAGCGCAAGAAGGGAATCTAGAAAAGAAAATAGTCGATAAAATTCAACCATTAGTTGATGTCGGATTAGGTTATTTAACAATGGGACAATCTTCTTCAACGTTATCAGGAGGAGAAGCACAAAGAATTAAATTGGCGTCTTTCCTAGTCAAAGCAAAGAATCCAACTAAGACATTGTTCATTTTTGACGAACCAACAACAGGATTACATTTTGATGATGTCAATAAATTATTGATTTCATTGAATCGATTAATCGATATCGGACATTCTGTTGTAATTATCGAACACGATATGGATGTGGTTAAAAATGCCGATTGGGTTATTGATTTAGGTCCCGATGGCGGAGTGAACGGAGGGAATCTCGTTACACAAGGAACACCAGAAGATATCATTAAAGTGAAGGAAAGTTATACGGGTCAGTTTTTGAAGGAAAAGCTTTTGTAATTATTAATGGTGAATTAATAATGTTTAATGGGTTGAAACTTTCTACTTAAACATTAAAAACACACGTTAATAATTAAACCTTAAACCTTAGTCATTTAAAGACAACCGTCTAGCGATAAATACGTTAAATATTAAACATTAATTAATAATTTTTTTTAAAAAAAACTATTATTATGAAAAACATTCTCAAATTTCTATTTGCTTTTTTATCTTTTGTTTTGATATTCTCTTCATGTAACAAGTATGAATTGGGTCCTGGATTAACTATTTTAACTAAAAAACAAAGAATCACAGGGAAATGGGAAAAACATTTGACCTATTCAGGCAATGGTTTTGAAGTAAAAAATGAAGGGATTCGAGAAATGGAAATCTTCAAGGACGGATTAATAACATATACATTAGATACTACTAGGTTTACTGGAAATTGGGAATTCATAAAAGATAAAGAATCCATTTCTATTACCAATGATTACTTCAAGCCTTCATCTTATAAGATGTTTAGGATCATAAAACTTAAAAATAAAGAGTTTTTGCTGGAAGATGAATTTGGCGTTGATCACCGCTACAAAAAAATAAAATAATCTATTTTCCATTTCTCAATTCTTTAATTATACTAAAGGCTATGCAGCTGATATTCTTAATTTAAGGTGGAATTCTTCTGTTCTATCGAAGAATTCCACCTTTCTTTTTATAATAATTATATAAAAAGCCAACCCTTTGTTTTACCTGTCGTCTAAAGGCAAATCAAAACAAATAAATATGAATAAAAATTACTTTTTAGCTGGATTTGCAGCATTGTTTATGGCTTCAACGGTGAATGCTCAAATCGTTTATACTGACATAACTGATGGAATTCCTGCTGGAATTGACTTTGATACTGACGGAACATTAGAATTTGAAATTACTGACGGGAGTGGTACAGCTGATTACATCACTTATTGGAACGGAGGAGCAGATAACAATATTCACGCAATTGGTAATATGACAGCAGGTGATTGGGATACGCCAGACTGTGTTGCTGATGGATTTACAATAGATGCTTCTAATAATTGGGAAGGTCAAGGAGATGCCTCAATCACAGCTTGGGGAGGTACAAATCCTACAGTGACAGAAGGAGCAGATGAGTATCTTGCTATGAAATTCAATTTAGGTGGAACGGAAGTTTATTACGGATGGGTAAGATTTGAATTAAATGGAACGACCGTTACTTATAAAGATTACGCTTATAATTCAACTGCTGGTGAAGCAATCGATGCGGGAGCAAAAGGAGGTCAAGGTGGAGTTGGACTTGTTTCAGAATCAATGAAAACAGGGATAAACCTTTATCCTAATCCGGCAACAGAGTATATTTCAATTCAGAATGAAAACGGTTTAAATATTTCTTCTGTAAAGATCCTAAATTCTTTAGGTGTTGAGGTATTGAATTTAAACACAAATAATTTTGAAACTAAAAATATTGATGTTTCAACTTTTACAAAAGGACTTTACTTTGTTCAATTATTTGGTGAGGGAAGTAAAATTGAAGCAAAAAGATTGATTATTCAATAATATATTGAGTAGTTGTTTCTTTATCTTTAACATTGGAGACTAACTCATTATAAAGTTTAAAAGCGAGGAGCAAAATGTTTCTCGCTTTTTTTTTCCTCAAAGTCATTAAATAAGAAGGTTTAAATTTTGTGTTATGGGTTCTAAACAATATTTTTGTTACTCAATTGATAATTAATAAAATGAAAAGTAATTTTAAATTTTTCCTAGCGATCTTGAGTGTTGTATTCGTATTCACAGCATGTAACAAATACGAAGAGGGTCCGATGCTTAGTGTTTTAACTAAAAAAGCAAGATTAACTGGAGATTGGAAAGTAGAAAAGCGAATTTCTGCTTCGGGTGATGTGCAACTCTTTCAAACTAATGAAGTTTTGAAAATCAATAAAAGTGGTTCTTTCGACATTTTTGTTGCCGATTCATTAACGAGATTTGGAACATGGGCCTTCGCCAAAGAAAAAGAATATGTTTACTTCACTTACAAAAAAGAAGGTGTTGACAATATCGATGAATTTAAAATCATAAGATTAAAAAACAAAGAATTGTGGATGGAAGATACTGAAGGAGTACAGTTTAATTATGTTCCTGCATAGGAAATAGTTAGATTTGATTCTGGTTGTTGATTCTGTAAACATTTACCGTGGATATATTGTAAAGCAATAAATCCACGGTATTTTTTTTGAAACATATCTACTGCAACATCCCATCAATTTTCTCTAAAAAACTATTGCTAAACCAATCGTGCGCTCCAACTTCTTCCATTATAATCTTTCCCTCTTGGTCTAAAACATAAGTGGTAGGCAAACTATTCGACTCAAATTCTTTAGGGTAATTACTTCCAGGAATATAAACAGGGAAAGTATAATTTTTCGAATCTAGAAACCTTTTAATAGTTGCAGGCTTTTCATTACTAACGAAGTAAAAAGCCAATTGATCTCCATATTTATCATACAATTTCTGTAGCGAAGGCATTTCTGCAACACACGGCGGACACCAAGTAGCCCACATATTCACGATTGTTATTTTTCCTTGCGCTTCGGAGAAATTATGTTGTTTCCCTTCTAGATCCACCAAAACCCAATCCATAGAATTAACGGTTTTTTGTTCGTCTGCTGCAATTTCAGATGGAGAACCAGCAAAAATCCGCTGTACAAATGACATCACGGGCATTCTTACGCTCGGAATAAACATCAATCCTATAAAAGCGACAAAAACTATATCCCATTTTCTTTTCTTTAACCAAGTTTTAGTTTTATCATTCATTCTTAATAGCTATTTGTGCTCAATAAAACCAAAGTACAAGCAATTTCAGATTCAATTCCGTTTTTGCTTAATTGCTTTTCAAATTCTGGATTTTCAGTTCCAGGATTAAAAATCACACGTTTCGGTTTGAGATCAATTATTGTGTCGTAATAAGAAGTTTGATTTTTTGCTGAGAGATATAAGGTAACTGTATCAATTTCTTCATTACTCGGAAATTCAGTTGAAATAACTGTCTCATTTATTTTACCAGCTTTATTTCCATAAGCCAAAACAGGTACGTCATGCTTTTGTAACATGCGAACCGCTTTATTTGCATAGCGATCTAATTTCTCGCTAGCGCCAATTACTAATGTTTTCTTCGTTTTCATAAAAGCAAAGATAAGTAAAGAGAAGAAGGAAACACAAACGAAAATCTTTACAAATGTTAAGAGTGATAAATGTTACCTGTGGTAACTATAAATAGCTTCTTACAATGACTTATTATATCGATGGATTGACATCAGCACTTCGTATGAGATCCTTCTAATTTTAGAAATCAAAGATTTTTCTGATGGAAGGATCTTTTTGGAGATAAAGAGTAGTGTTGTCAACCGGATTCTACTTTTCTTTAGATGGGTTGTTTCATCATAAGAACCATCCTTTTCGGTCCCTCCAAACCCATTACAAAATTTACTTTCGATCATTCTTTTCATATACCAAAGGAAAAGCCTAAAAAAATTTTAAATTTGTCCCTTAAATCAATACATTATTTTAATGCTACAATTATCAGATCGTTTGTTGGCCATGGAGGAATCGGCAACCTTGGCAATGTCTCGCAAAAGTCGTGAACTGAAAAGTCAAGGACTGGATATTATCTCTTTGAGTTTAGGGGAGCCAGATTTCCATACTCCAGATTTTGTTAAAGAGGCAGCGGTTGAGGCGATGGAACAAAATTATACAACGTATACACCTGTTCCTGGTTATGATGAATTACGTCAGGCTGTTGCTGATAAATTCAAGCGTGACAATGGATTGCATTATGATATGGATCAGATTGTAGTTTCTACGGGAGCAAAGCAATCTATTGCTAATCTAATGATGAGCCTTGTTAATCCTGGAGATGAGGTTTTAATTCCTGCTCCGTACTGGGTTTCCTACATTGAAATCGTGAAAGTTGCAGGAGGAGTTCCCGTAATTGTGGAATCTTCTATCGACACTGATTTTAAAGTAAATGGCGCAGCAATTAAAGCGAAAATTACTGATAAAACAAAAGCTATTATATTTTCTTCTCCTTGTAATCCAACGGGTTCAGTTTATTCAAAAGAAGAATTGAAAGATATTGCTGGTGCTTTTGCAGATTATAAAGACATCACTATTATTTCGGATGAAATTTATGAGCACATTAATTTTGTGGGAAAACACGAAAGTATTGCTCAATTTGAAGAGGTTTATGAGCAAACAGTAACCATCAACGGAATGTCAAAAGCTTGGGCAATGACAGGATGGAGAATAGGATACATTGGTGCACCAAAAGCAATCGCAGCGGCATGTAGTAAAATGCAAGGTCAATTTACAAGTGGTGCAAATTCTATTGCTCAACGTGCTTCAATTGCGGCTTTAAAGAAAGACCCTTCTTATTTGAAGGATATGTTAGCAGCTTTTAAAAATAGACGTACTTTGGTCTTGAATGCTTTGAGATCAATGGATGGAGTAGAGGTTAATGAGCCAGAAGGTGCATTTTATTTCTTCCCAGATATTTCTAGTTTCTTCGGAAAGTCTTATGATGGGAAAACAGTTAAAGATGCTAACGATTTAGCTTTGTATTTACTAGAAGAAGCATTGGTAGCGGTTGTTACAGGAGATGCTTTTGGTGATCCAAATTGTATGCGTATTTCTTATGCGACTGATGAAGCAACATTAACTAAAGCAATGGACCGCATTAAAACGGCTTTACAAAAACTAAAGTAATGACATTGGAAACGCTCTTCGAAGAATTCAAGACAAAGAAAATTATTGTACTGGGAGATGTGATGATTGACGCATATCTTTCTGGTCGTGTAGATCGTGTGAGCCCAGAAGCGCCTGTTCCTATCGTAAATTTCTCAAAACGAGAAGAACGTTTAGGAGGAGCTGCTAACGTAGCATTAAACTTAATAAGTTTAGGTGCTCAGGTTACAATGAGTACGGTAATTGGTCAAGATCAAGAAGCCGAAACAATGCTTCAATTGATGGAAGAGCGATCTATTTCTACTTCAGGAATAATTCGTTCCAAAGAGCGTCAAACGACAATAAAAACGCGTGTTATTGGAAATCATCAACAATTGTTGCGTGTAGACCAAGAACAAACCAATGATATATCGGAATCAGAAGAGCAAGCACTTTTAAATGACCTTGAAAAGTTATTGAAAGCTGGTTGTGATGCATTGATTTTTCAAGATTACAATAAAGGAGTACTGACAGAGACATTAATTGAAAAAGTGATTGCCTTAACAAAGCAATACAATGTTTTGACAACGGTAGATCCAAAATTGAAAAACTTTTTGGCTTATAAAGGAGTGACTTTATTTAAGCCGAATTTAAAAGAGTTGAGTGAAGGTGTGCAAATGAAAATCGATTTTGCTAATGAACCATCTCAGTTTGAAAAAGCAATTGAAAAGTTAAAATCAATTGTTCATCCAGATATTGTATTTGTTACACTGAGTGAGCATGGAGTTTTTATTGAGAATAAAGATAAAAAACATCATATATCAGCGCACAAAAGAACTATTTCTGATGTTTCAGGAGCGGGAGACACAGTTATCAGTGTTGCAACATTGTGTTTAGCCGCTGGCGTAAATATTGAAACGCTTGCCGCAATGGCAAATTTGGCTGGAGGAATTGTATGTGAATACAGAGGAGTTGTGGCAATTAAAGCACACGAGTTACTTGATGAGGCTAAAAAACTAGAAATTAAATGCTAAGCGATTTTAGAGAAAAGGTCAATTTAAGCCTGTACAATTCTAAAAACGCTGTACTCTCTTTATTCAGATGGTTGCACATCATTATTGCATTGTCAATGATGGGGGTTCTCACTTATTATTATGGGTTTCCTCAAACAAGTGAATCAGAAGAATTCTTAATTAGAATAATAGAATTTAGTTTTCTATTTTACATCATTCGATATATTGTAAAGATCATTTATGATTATGATCCTCTTCAATATATGAAGCGGCATTGGGTAGAAACCATAATAGTGTTTCTGCTTGTTATAGAGGGAGTTTCGTATAATTTGTTTGGTGTTATTATCGCTTCTAAATTTTTCGAATCTATTGGTTTTGAAGATTTCACGGATTTCTCTAATTTAACAATTCAACTCTTTTTTGTTGCTTATATATTCATGGAAATCTTCAAGAAACGTGATTTTAGGCAATACTTCAAGATCCATCCTGGCTTACTTTTTACATTATCAATTTTTGGAATTATCCTTATCGGAACAGGACTTTTAATGTTGCCTGAAATGACCGTTGTAGATTATAATATTTCATTTATAGATAGTCTATTTATCTCTACTTCTTCAACAAGTGTAACTGGTTTGGCAACGGTGGATGTAGCGACAATTTTGACCACAAAAGGACAGATTGTGGTAATGTTATTAATTCAACTTGGCGCCTTAAATACCATTGCCTTTGCGGCACTCTATCTACTAATTGCAAAATTTGGTGTAGGAATTAAACAACACGATGTAATTGAAGATTTTGTAAATAATACCTCTTTTTTGGATACTGAAACGATGTTTTATAAAATAGTAAAATGGACTTTAGTCATTGAGTTTCTCGGCTTCATTTGTGTGTTTATTTTACTAGAACCTTCGGGAATGTTTGAAAATACTTCAACTAGAATGTTTCATGCATTATTTCATTCTATTTCAAGTTTTTGTAATGCTGGATTAACGACCATTCCAAATGGATTAATGAATAGTTTAGTTGTTGAAAATTATCTATTGCATGGTGTGACTTTAGGATTGTTCTTCTTAGGTGGACTTGGGATGATTTATTTGTTTGATATTTTTGGAATTCGTAGTTTGAGAAGAAGAATGAAATATCCTTGGAAAACATTGAGATTTGATACGAAAATCACGCTCTATACAACTTTAATTCTTTTGGTATTAGGTGCTGTTGTTTTCTATGCCTTTGAATACGACCGAAGTCTAAGTGATAAATCTGGGTTTGGAACATTGATTACAACTTTATTTCATTCAATGACAACAAGAAATGCTGGATTTAGTACAGTTGATATTTCTGCTTTGAGTTTACCAGTACTTGTGTTTTTCCTATTCCTTATGTTTGTTGGAGCAAGTTCAGGTTCATCTGGTGGGGGAATTCGTGT
Organism: Brumimicrobium glaciale; assembly: GCF_004152935.1. Lineage (GTDB taxonomy): Bacteria > Bacteroidota > Bacteroidia > Flavobacteriales_D > Crocinitomicaceae > Brumimicrobium > Brumimicrobium glaciale. The sequence continues at coordinate 676,711 of NZ_SETE01000002.1, read as the reverse complement.
TTCTACCTTCGCTATTATGGTGAGTTCTGTAGTTTCTACAATTAAAGGGAAGCCGCATGTTGAGCTTTTTAAACGCACAATTGATAATGATTTAGTATTAAAAGCATATTCTATCTTCGTATTTTTCGTGGTAGGTAACTTAATTGGTATTTTTGCACTTTTAGTAACAGAATACGAAGCTATAGAAGCAGGGAAAATTGCATTAATTGATATTATATTTGAACATGTTTCAGCAGCAAGTACTGTTGGATTATCGACTGGGATAACAGCCGAATTAACAGAGCCTGGGAAAATTGTATTAATTATTGCAATGTTTGTTGGTCGTGTTGGAACATTAACGATTGCTTATTTGTTTGGTAAGCAAGTAATGAGTAGAAGATATAAATACCCGAAAGGGCACACAATGATTGGTTAATTATGTCAGAGAAGAAAGTTGTTAAACCGTATAACAAAGTAGATAAATCTAAAAAAGAGGAAGTTGCTGAAATGTTTGATAATATATCAGCAAAGTATGATTTTCTGAATCATTTTATGTCCTTAGGAATTGATCACTTATGGCGTAAGCGAGCTATCAATATGTTGAAAGCAAGTAAGCCAAAGAAAATTATTGATTTAGCTACAGGAACTGGTGATTTTGCTTTGGCAGCATTAAAATTGAATCCAGAAAAAGTAGTTGGAGTGGATATTTCTAATGGAATGTTAGAAAAAGGTCGCGAAAAAATGAAGAAAAGAGGAAAGGAAGATATCATTTCTATGGTGTACGGAGATTCTGAAGATTTACCTTTCGCAGACAATGAATTTGACGCTCTAACAGTAGGTTTTGGAGTAAGAAATTACGAAAACTTAGAAAAAGGATTGGCTGAAATGCTGAGAGTAATCAATGTTGGTGGTACAGCAGTAATTCTTGAGTTTTCAAAACCTAAGAAATTTCCAATCAAGCAGTTTTTTGGTTTTTATTCCAAGTATGTTATTCCTACTTTGGGGAAAACAATTTCAAAAGATAGCTCAGCTTATGAGTATCTTCCAGAATCTGTTGCTGCATTTCCAGAAGGTCAAGATTTCTTAGATATTCTTAATAAAGTTGGATATAAAAATACAACAGCAAGATTAGTATCTGGTGGAATTGCGACTATTTACACGGGTGTAAAATAAAAAGAACTGTAAAACGTTTGATTAAGGCATGGTAAGAAAGTTAATCTTCATATTGATGATTTCTCTTGTAGGAATTAATAGTGGTTTAACACAACGTAGTCCACTTACGCAGAACTATAGAAAGTTTGATCGCAAACTTGTTCACTTTGGTTTTATGTTGGGTGTAAATACGTCTGATTTTTCTACAGAATATAAGCCCAATATGCTAGTCGATTACGATATGTATTCGATTACAAACAAAAGTCAGCCCGGATTCCAATTGGGATTAATTAGTTCGCTAAAGCTGGGGACACCTTTATTGCGTTTGCGATTTGTTCCTTCCTTGTCTTTTCAAGAACGAATTTTGTATTTTACCTATTATTCTGACGATCCTTTAAAGGAATTTGAAGAATATGAAGAGCGCGTCGGTTCAACAAATTTAGACTTCCCACTTTTATTGAAGTTTAGAACAGCGCGCTATAATAATTTTGCAGCCTATTTTATTGGTGGGGCACAATACACCTTAGATTTACAGTCAAAACAAGAAAATTCACAGAAATTTGGAGATCCTTTTATCAAATTATTTCGAGATGATTTTCAAGTACAGGCTGGTGCAGGAGTAGATTTCTTCTTACCGTTTTTTAAATTCGGTATTGAAGTGAAGTATTCTCACGGACTTAAAAATGCATTGATACAAGATGATACCCGTCTGTCAAAACCAATTGAGGCTTTGTATAACAGAGTGTGGTGGATTTCACTAACTTTCGAAGGATAATGGAAAACATGGTTCAAATTCAAATCTTGCCAGAGCAGCTGCAGGACGAAGATTATATTCTCAATCTTGCCAATAAGAAAAACAGAGGGAATAGAGACGACTTGCCTTTTTTCTTTATCCGCAAACGATCAATTGACGCTCGGAAAAATCCTGTAAAATATAATCTACAAGTAGTTTTATCTAAGGAAAAGCCAGAATTGACTGTTTCAGAAGTGAAATACGGAAACGTATCTGATGGAAAACCAGTTCACATTATTGGAGCTGGACCTGCAGGATTATTTGCCGCATTAGAAGCCATTGAATTGGGATTAAAGCCAATTATTTACGAACGTGGAAAAGATGTTAGAGAACGCAGAAGAGATTTGGCCGCAATCAATAAAGAACATATTGTTAATCCTGAATCGAACTATTGTTATGGTGAAGGAGGAGCAGGAACATACTCTGATGGAAAGCTTTACACACGCTCAAAAAAACGAGGAAATGTCCTTAAAGTTTTAGAGCTTTTTGTTCAATTTGGATCGCCTTATGATATTTTAGTAGACGCACATCCACACATCGGAACAAATAAATTGCCAGCGATTATTACTGCAATGCGCGAGCAAATTATTGAAAGTGGAGGAGAAGTTCATTTCAATACAAAAGTGACTGACTTTATTATTGAAAATGATAAAATCAAAGGTTTAGAATTAAATCATGATTCAAAAGTAGAAGCGGAACATGTTATTTTAGCGACTGGTCATTCAGCGAGAGATATCTTTAGTCTTTTAAAAGAGAAGAATGTCAAAATGGAAGCCAAAGGTTTTGCTTTAGGAGTTCGAATTGAGCATCCGCAAGAATTGATTGATAAAATTCAATATCACGGCAGGGTAAATGACGATTTCTTACCACCAGCAACTTATAGTTTAGTTACACAAGTGAATGACACTGGCGTTTACTCATTTTGTATGTGTCCGGGTGGAATTGTAGCTCCATGTGCAACATCTCCAGGAGAAGTAGTTACCAATGGTTGGTCGCCTTCAAAAAGAAATAATCCATATTCTAATTCAGGAATTGTGGTGGAAATTGATCCAACGCGTTTACCAAATTACGAACCAAATAATCCATTTGTCGGATTAGATTTTCAGGCTTCTGTTGAAAAAGCATGTTGGGAAGCAGGAGGAAAAACACAAGCTGTTCCAGCACAGCGCATGATAGATTTCGTAAACGGAAGAGTTTCTAAAGACTTGCCCAAAAGTAGTCACCAACCGGGCATGAAAATTGTTGATTTGAATAAAGTTCTTCCAACATTTATCGCCAATAATTTGCGTAAAGCCTTAAAAGCATTTGGTAAGAAAATGGATGGATATCTAACAAATGATGCTGTTTTAATGGCACCAGAATCAAGAACGTCTTCACCCATTTCTATTCCGCGTGATCCAGAAACATTACAACATGTTGAAATTTCAGGATTATATCCATGTGGTGAAGGAGCAGGTTATGCCGGAGGAATTGCCTCAGCAGCTGTTGACGGATTGAATTGTATTCAGGCGATTGCGAGGGTTATTGAAGAAATGAAAAATGAAGAATGAAAAATGAAAAGAGGAAAATTCAAGGATTGAAAAATTCAAAGATTCAAGGATTTGTTGAAACCTATGTTCGTAAGGTATGAATCAACAAATTCACAAATTAACGAATTTACAAATCCTCATAGCCTGAAGTTACCTAGGTCTAGAAAACTCAGATAAAAGTACCGCAGCGGCCATTGCAACATTCAATGATTCTCCTTTTCCAAATTGTGGAATTGTAACAGGATCTGTAATAAAAGAAAGTAATTCTTCACTTATTCCATTTCCTTCATTTCCCATAACAAGAATTCCTTTCTTCGAAATCTGTTTTTCATAAATGTTTTCGCCTTCTAAAAGCGAGCCGTAAATCGGTAATTCGGTGTTTTCAAAAGCTTCTTTTAATTCAACATATTCAATATTCACATTGAAAATCGCACCCATAGAAGCTTGAACTACCTTTGGATTATAGCAATCTACAGTTTCTTTGGAAGCAATGATGTGTTCAACGCCAAACCAAGAAGCCAAACGCAAGATTGTCCCCAAATTTCCAGGATCTTGAATCGTATCTAAAGCAATGTAGAAATCTGGTCGAGTGGAAACATTTGGTAAATAACTACAAATTGCCACTTGTTTTTGCGGATGTTTTAAAGTTGATATTTGTCCAAGTGCTTTATTGTCAATTTCTTCAAACAAGGCATGCTCAGGTAGTCTTTCGTCAACAGTTTCTGTTCCATAAATTTGAATTAAACTTTCTGGAGCATATCGAATCGCTTCTGCAATCATTTTTGGTCCTTCAATTATAAATTGCTGATTGATATCACGAAATTTCTTTCTGTGTAATGAACGGATATATTTGATTTGCTCTTTTGAGATCATGGTAATTGTCTTGGAGTGTAAAAATAGAAATGTTTGTGGTAATTGACAATTTACAATTGATAAATGGCGTAAGCTTTTATCTTTAAATCTGTTTTAAGTATATTTGAATTAAAAGCAATTTAAAATGAAAAAACTAAGTTTAATAGCAATGCTTACTTTGTTGATAGCAATGTTGAGTTTTCAAAGTTTTGCTCAAAATATTTCTAGTGTAATTGTTTCTGGTTATAAGTGGGGTCCAGGAAATGTTATTATCGAAACTGTAAAGCCCGACTATACGCTTGAAACAAAAGAGTACAGTAGAAAAGAAGGGAAGCATATTTTAATTGAGATTAAGAAAGAGGTGGATTTATGGTTAAACAAAGGTTTTTCTATCGACCAATCCAATTCTAATGGAGGCGATAATACTACGGTATTTAGATATACTTATTTTCTAACTAAAAAAGAGAATTAACAATCATTACTGTCCTGTTTAAAGTTTAAATGTCAGTTTCATTCTTGAATGATGAAGTCTATTTGTATCAACAATAGTGATTGAACAATTATCAATTATCATTTTTTAATTATCAATTGGAAATTAATCACCAACTGATTCGTATTTTTGTCTGTTGTGAAGAAATTTAAACGCTATATTCTCCTTTCTGCGCTATTCTGCATTGTTGCAGCGTGTAATATTACGCGGAATGTTCCCGACGGATACTATTTGTTGGTGGAGAATGAAGTTAACATGCCAAAGGGTACCAAAGTCAGTAAAAGCGATGTGGAGAGCGTGATTCGACAGCGTCCCAATTATAAAACTTTAGGATTACGATTAAAGTTACGTGCTTTTAATTCCATTGATTCAACTAAAACAGAAATAGGGAAACGGGAACGTTATTTAAAATACCGTAAGAAGAACAAGAAACGTTTGGCGCGTCAGGAAAAAGTGAATAAACGAAGAATTGAGAAAGCTTTAAAACGTGGTGAGGATTTCTACAAACCAAAAGTAATAGATTTAAAAGATACTTTAGATCCAAGACCTACTATGCGTGAACGATTTAAATACGATTATGGGGAATCACCAGTAATTTATGATTCTGCTTCTATGGTTGTTTCAAAAGATCAAATTCAACTTTTTCTGCAAAAGAAAGGTTACTTCAATGGTGAGGTTCGTGCCGAAGTAGACCTCAACGCGGAAAAGCAATACGCAAGAGTTGATTATTTTCTTACTCCAAAAGATTTGCATTATGTGGATTCTATGTTTCTGCGAACAGAGAATAACATTGTTCGTTTAACTTATGAAAAGTACCTAAAAGAAGGTAAAGACGTTTTGATTCCACCATTTCGTTTTGACTCTGAGGCTTTAGCAACTATGCGAAAATCAATGTCAGAATACATGAAGAATAGTGCGCTTTATGGATTTAAAGAGAGTTACATCTCTTTTGAAGTGGATACCTTAAGAGCTGGCGATACTATTCAAATTGCAGTTGATATTTCCAAAAGAATAATCGGTAAAGATGAAACTGAAAAGGTAAAACCATTTGCCAGTACAAAGATTAGAAAAGTTCATTTTCACTTGATGGATACTTTGAATTATACTGGGAACTTCCAAAAAGAGCAGTTAGAACCAAGAGGCATACAATTAGGGCCTTATGACAATATACCTACTTTTGATACTTTATTGTATGATTGGTATGACGGACGAAATGCTCAATTTAGAACCGCTACTTTTTTCTTTAATGGAAAATTAACCACAAGGGCTGAATTAGTCGAATTTCAAAATTACTTAGAGGAAAACAACTATTACAAAGGAGATTTTGTAGGACAATCTTACAATCGTTTGATTAACCTCAATATTTTTAAGACAGTAAAACCTGAAATTATAGAAAATGAAGACAATAGTATTGATGTACATTACTATCTAACGCCACAAAAACAGCGTACTTTTAGTTTTGAACCAAAGGGAACACACTCCAATAGCTATTTAGGGGTTTCCACGTCTTTAAATTATATCAATCGTAATTTGTACCGTTCAGGAAATCGTTTAAAAATTAGTTTCAGTGGAGGTTTTGAATCTCAACCAGATGTCTTTTCAAAAGGTGACGAATCAACAGTTTTAAATGATGGGACAAGAAGTTTGAATACTATAGAATTTGGTCCATCCATAGAATTAGATATACCAGGATTATTTCCGATTGGAATGAAACGCCTGTCAAAAAATCAGAATCCTGTAACAACTTTCTCTGCGGTTTATAACTTCCAACAAAGACCTGAATTTAAACGTCAAACCATTCAGTTGAATTATTTGTGGAAATTTTATGATATAGACAGAACACAAGTTTTCACTGTTGGGATTCCTGTAATTGGAGGAATTCAATTTGTACGTATTGATAAAACAGATGAATTTAAAAAACGATTAGAAGAACAAAATGATTTATTCTTAATCAATGCTTATAGTAATCAGGCAATTTATAAAGACGCTGCGGTGACTTACAGCTATACAAATCCTAAATTAAAAGACGGTAAAATTATTTTTAATTATGGTTTTAGTTTTGATATGGCAGGAATGGCAATGAGTTTAATTACCAAAAACAACCCTGTCAATGAAAATGGATTTAAAGAATTTTTAGGTCAGCGTTATTCCCAATTTATGAGATTGGACAATCAGTTTAGATTGCACCATTATTTGAATAAACAGTCTTTACATTATCGAATTCAAGTTGGGGCCGGAGTTCCATTAAAAAATAACGGACCGAGTTTACCATTTGATTACAGTTTCTTTGGTGGTGGATCCAACGATAATAGAGGTTTTAGAGCACGTTCTTTAGGTCCTGGAGTGTATAAATACTATTTAGATTCCAGTAGAACGGTAACTGAAATGGGGGATATGCGCTTGGGTGCATCAGTAGAATATCGATTTAAAATCACAAGTCTGTTTGAGGGTGCCATCTTTAGCGATATAGGAAACGTTTGGACCTATAATGAGGATGTTAACCGTCCAGGTGGTCAAATTACAAATGACTTTTACAAGCAATTAAGTGTTTCAGGAGGAATAGGTTTGCGTTTAGACTTTACCTTTCTTATTGTGCGCTTAGATTTTGGAATTCCACTAAGAAACCCAACTTTACCTAAGAGTGCGCAATGGATTTTCCAAGATGACGCTCCTTACATTCAAGAAGCGATTGATAAATGGGGAATTGATCCAAGCACAGGAGATTATTATTATAAAAGTGAAAGAATAAACTTTCCTAATCCTTTTCAACCGCAATTTCATATTGCTATAGGTTACCCTTTTTAGTGGACGATTTTAATCATTTATTTATTATTTTTCTTCAGGTGAGGGGTAGAAACGGCATCCTCTGACTGTTTTGTCATATAGGATGGTGGATTGGGGTCTTGAAGAGGTGAGTTGCTCCTTCAGAGCGTGGGGTTGTGATGTTTGCCTAGGTGATGCGAATTGATGTTAATGAGTTGTTCTTGATAGCTATATTGTTCTAATCCCAAGGCGTTGTCATTGGGTTGAGGTGAGTTGCTCCTTCAGGGCGTGGGGTTGTGGTGTTAGTATTAAGGTTCTTGAATATGATGATTTATACGGGCTGAAAGTCCAGCTTATTTCAGCAGGATGCAGCGCATCCTGCTGAATGTTAGATGTTTTTTGCGCCCTGAAAGGGCAACTTATATTAGTATTTATTTCTGAATACTTCAATTAATCTTCATTCTCCCAAATGTATTGTTCGTCATATTCAATTCCATATTCATTTAAAAATAATATAAACTCTTTTTTGGTATCTTGTTTTTTATGGTGTTCTTCTTGATTTTCTATGTACTTTTCTGTTCTTTGTAGTACTGATGGACTAACCGAAAAACCTCCATATCCACCTTGCCATGCAAATTTTTTATAATAGTCATCTTGGGTTTTTATCCATCTGCTGCTGTGTCGTTTAATTTCTTCAACAAGTTTTGAGAGCGCAACATTTTTGGATAGTATACACAAGATGTGAATATGGTCATCAACTCCATTAATTTTTATGGGTATTGATTGGTTATCTTTTATAACAGATCCCATGTAAGCATATAATGAGTCTTGTTCTTGCTTTCTCATTATTACTTTTTTGTTTTTGATGTGGAATACGATGTGTACGTATAATTTTGATAGTGATTGTGACATATTTTTGATTTTATGGTTCATTCTAAGTTAGATAGAATTATTAGAGATTACAAACATTTTTTATTTTTATTGTTGTTTTTATATATTAGATGATTTTTATTTGGTTCTATCTCTGTGTTTCACTGGTTTAGATTACGGAGTAATGGAGGTTGGTTAGGATGGGCGGCTGCCCCTCAGGGCGATCCCAAGACGCTGTCGTTGGGTTGAGGTGAGTTGCTCCTTCAGAGCGTGGGGTTGTGATGTCGATAACTCTAGGCGTTGCCGTTGGGTTGAGATGAGTTGCTACTTCAAGCGTAGGATTGTGGTTTTTGATTTAGGGAATATATCTTTTCAGGTGAGGGGTAGAAACGGCATCCTCTGACTGTTTTGTCAGAGATACAGTGGATGACCCGACCCAGACATTCTTAAAAGCGAAGCGGCGAGAATAGTCTGGGGCACCTCCATATTAATCGACAATTATCAATTTTACTAATCTTCATTTTTATCAACGTTTTGGTCTAAAAACAGATATAACATTCTTTGGCAACGCTTTCTCAAAATTACTCACATATATTTTCGATAAAAACTTTAATTTCTACTAACTTTGTTGGTCTTATCTCAATTCCTTTTTTATGGAATAAAAGGTATTAAAAAGAGTACTTTAAAAAATTAAAATAGAGCTATGAATAATTGGTTTACGGTAAAGGTAAAATACACCAAACAGCTAGAAGACGGACGTTTGAAGCGTGTGACTGAGCCTTATTTGGTAGATTCAGTATCATTCACTGATGCAGAAGCACGTATGTATGAAGAAATTGGTCAAAGTGTGACTGGAGAATTTTTGATTACAGGGATTACAAAAACAGAATACGCAGATATTTTCTATTACGATGATTCTGAAGATTGGTACAAATGTAAATTAACTTACGTTTCTATTGATGGTGACGAAGGAAAAGAGAAAAAAATCACAAGCAACTTTTTGGTTACAGCAGCTAATGTAAAACAAGCTTATGAACGTATTCAAGAGAGTTTGAGCGATATGACGGTAACTTTTGAAGTGCCTTCAATTATGTTGACGCCAATTGTTGAGGTATTGCCATACAACCCAGATTTGGATGTGGAAATCGGAAGACGTCCACTAGAAGAAGGTGAAGAAATTGTGAATACACCAAGATCTGCTGCTCCTTCAAGTTCTGATGAAGAAGATGAAGAGCAAGATGATTACGAATCTTCTGATGAAGAAGAGGTGGAGTCTGAAGAAGAGTATGACGAAGAAGAGAATGATGTAAGTTTTGAAGACGAAACGAAATAAATAATGAAAGAATTTCTTGATATTTTACGTAATGATCACTCTGATTTTGATCAGGGGAAATTGGATGACAGACTAAAAAGTATTGATCCAATGAAATTATTTACAAAATGGTATCAAGAAGCTTTTGAAAAACAATGTATTTCTCCAAACTCTATGATAATAAGCACGGTGGGGGAGGATTTAATGCCTTCTTCTCGTGTTGTTTATATGAAAGAATTGCTGGAGGAAGGTTTGATATTTTATACCAATTACGAAAGTAAAAAAGGGAGTGATTTAGAAGAGAACCCGCAGATTTCAGCATTGTTTTATTGGGATGAATTGTCACGTCAAATTCGTGTGCAAGGAATTGTTGAAAAAGCACCAGAATTTATGTCTGATGACTATTTTGATTCGCGTCCAAGACCAAGTCAGTTGGGTGCTTGGGCTTCTCGCCAAAGTAATGTTATTGCAGATAGAGAAACGCTTGATGAAGAATACAAAAAGATTGAAAAGCGTTTTGAAAACCAAGTTGTTCCGCGACCTCCTTTTTGGGGTGGATATTTAATCAGACCAACAACTATTGAGTTTTGGCAAGGTAGACCCAGCCGTTTGCATGACAGGATTTGTTTTGAGAAAAATGACGTTGAAAGTAAAGAATGGAAAGTAATAAGACGCAATCCTTAAGGTAATTTCATGAATGTAGAACCAACTATTTATCATTTAGACAATGGATTACGTGTTGTTTATTTACACGATCCGTCAATTGTAGTGCATCTTGGAGTTACTGTTCGTGCTGGTTCAAGATATGAATCAGAAAACGAGGAAGGATTAGCTCATTTTTTAGAACATTGTATTTTTAAAGGAACAACGAATAGACGTGCTTTCCATGTATTGTCTAGACTTGATTCTGTAGGTGGAGAGCTGAATGCTTACACCACAAAAGAAGAGGTTTGTGTTTACAGTTCATTTACGAAAGAACACCTAAAACGCGCATCTGATTTATTGGCAGATATCATCTTTAATTCTACTTTCCCAGAAAAGGAAATCGAAAAAGAAAAGGAAGTTGTTTTAGATGAAATCAATTCTTATTTAGACAGTCCATCGGATCAAATATTTGATGATTTTGAATCTTATTTATTCCCAAATAATCCGCTTGGAAATAACATTTTAGGAACTGTAGAATCTGTTCAGTCTTTTACGAAAGCTGACTTAGAACGTTATGTAAAAAAGTTCTTCTATCCAGAAAACATGGTAATTTCCTTTGTTGGGAATTTAAAACCAGAAGCAGTTTTAAAACAATTAAACAAAGACTTTGGTCAATTCTCTCACCGTGAAGAATTGAGTAAGCCAATTGAACCCAAACCACTTGTTCCATTTGATGTTGTAAAAGCAGAAGCTAACTATCAATCACATATTATGATTGGTGGTCGAGCGCCAGGATACAATCATCCAAATAGACGTGTTTTTACATTATTGATTAATATTTTAGGCGGGCCAGCTTTAAACTCTCGTTTAGGACTTTCGATTCGTGAAAAATATGGCTACACTTACAGTATCGAAGCAAGTTACACTCCTTTTGAAGAGGTGGGATATTGGAATGTTTATGCCGGAACAGATCCAAAATATCAGAAGAAAACCACGCGATTAATCAAGAAAGAAATTCAGCGATTTATAGATGAACCATTAACAGATAATCAGCTAAAGAAGGCCAAGCAACAAATGAAAGGTCACTTCGCTTTGGGAATGGACAGCAATGGAGGAGTGATGTTGAATTTCGGGAAAAGTTTATTGGTTTTTAATCAAATTGATACTTTGGCAGAGATTTATGAAGCTATTGAGAGTATAACTCCAGAAGAAATTCAAGCGATTGCAAAGGAATTTTTAACGGCTTCTCAAATATCAAGTTTGATTTTTAGTGTAAAATAGTTTTCTACTATACAATACTATTCCCTTGATTTTCTTACTTTTATTGTGAGTCTGATAACAGAAGGCTTTAGAAATAATCATTTTATGAGAAGTGAACTCACAAAAATAAATCTTGAAATAGAAAATACTGAAGCTAAATTGTTGGAGCTTAAAAGAACAGCCTTACAACTTAATTCCTCAAACAAAAAAAAAGAGGGTAACCTAAATATTTCCAGTAATACTGAAGATTCCCAAAGAATTAAGGTAAGGTTAGAAGAGAAAGAAAAGCTTTTTCAAAAAACGGAAGAGTTCTTTAATGTCGGACGTTGGATTTATTATTTCGAAGACAAGTCTGTTGAATGGTCTGATGAAACGTATAAAATCTTTGAATATCCAGATAATTATAAAGGAAGTTTAATGGAGTTTTATATGTCGTGTATTGATGATGAAACAGTTCGTCGATTATCTGAAATGGGAGGAATATTTATCGGAGCAGACGAAAATAGGGTGATAAATCAGACCATAGTAACACCTTTGGGAAATAAAAAACTGTTATCATTTTCATCAACACCAATATATAGTGACGCGGGAGAAATTGTTGCTTTGGAAGGTCTTGTCAAAGACTTATCTGATAAAGTTACAGGAAAGAATGGCTTAGATAACTTTTTTAATTTGTCTTTCGATCTGCATTGTATTGTACACATGGATAGACATTTTTTAAAGGTGAGTCCTTCATGGACAAAGCTTTTAGGATATTCTGAGAAAGAATTGCTTTCTCGTTCTTTTATGGAATTGGTTCATCCAGATGATATGAATATAACTGTTTCATCAATTCATGATTTGGATGTTCAAGGTGCGATAACTTCTTTTGAGAATCGCTATCTTACTAAGTCAGGTAATGTTGTTTACTTAAGTTGGCATTCACGCTTGGATGAGGAAACCCAACTGGCTTATTGTACCGCTAGAGACATTACTCAATCTAAAATAGCACAAGATGAATTGCTAAGTGATTTAAGTGAAAAGGAATTGTTATTGCGTGAAATTCATCACAGGGTAAAAAACAATCTTCAAATTATATCGAGCTTATTGTCATTGCAAGCTGGTGCAAACAGTGAAGAAAAGCACTTGAATAAGCTTTATGAAGACAGTCAAAATAGGATTAAATCGATGGCTGCAATTCATGAAATGTTTTATCAATCTGATGAGTTAGATAAAATTGATTTTAATAAATACATGGATAAACTTACCGGAGATTTATCAAGATCTTTTAATTCGTTGAATAAAACAATCGATTTTAATTTGAATGTTGAACCTGTTTATGTGAATTTGGATACTGCTATTCCATTAGGATTACTGATTAATGAAGTGGTTACTAACTCTATTAAACATGGGGGAGATATTGAAGGAAACGTCAGAATATTTATTGATATGGTCGTTTTAAATGATAACAGACTTCAACTTATTATAGGAGATAATGGAGTTCAAAGTCAGGATGATATTTTGAATCAAACAGGAGGTAGTTTGGGCGTTTTGTTGATCAATAGCCTGGTAGAACAAGTTGATGGAGAAATTGAACAGCTTAAGAATTATGAAGGAACTGTCTTTAAATTGATTTTTAAAAATAGACTCAATCGTAAATTATAATTTAAAGTCAAATGTTTTATAATGAAGTGATAAGTAGCATAAGATAATTCTATCTTGATAAAAAGTGCTTTTACTCGTTTTTGGTTGAATAATTTTCATATTTTTAATGACTACTAAAATTATGTGCGTTATTCGAAACTCCATGAACACAGAACTCGACCTTTTAATTCTTGAAATAGAGAAAACAGAAACAAAATTATCCTCTTTTAGAAAGAAGGTTTTTGAACTTAAGTCTTTCATTGAAGTTGATAAAGAGTTTTCTGATTCTAATTTTAATAATGACGATTTAAATGAAATTCAGCACAGAATAGAAGAGAAAGACAAGCTGATTGAAGATACGGAGAGTTTCTTTAAAATTGGAAGATGGAGTTTTGATTTTGATAATCTGGAGTGGTCTGCTGAAACCTATAGAATATTTGAATATCCTGAAGATTATAAAGGTACATTAAGGGAGTTTTATATGTCTTGTGTTGACGAGAAAACTGCGGCTCGGTTGAAAGAACAGGGTAGATTAAGGAGACAATCACGTGAAAACTCTGTCAGGAATCAGGTCATAATTACACCTTTAGGCAATAAAAAGCTACTTACTTTTACTACGAATCCCATTCTGAATAAATCAGGAGAGATCGTTGGAATTGAAGGACTTGTTAAAGATATTACGAATAGAATAACGGGTAAAAATGGTTTAGATAACTTCTTTAATTTGTCCTGTGATTTACATTGTATTGCAAGTTTTGATCGTTTTTTCTTAAAGGTTAGTCCTTCATGGGTAAAGCTTCTAGGTTATACTGAGGAGGAGTTATTGTCTAAGTCATATATGGAATTTATTCATCCAGATGATGTCCATAAAACATATGAGAAAATTGAAGTTTTCGATGGTATTACTTCAGTTTATCAGTTTGAGAACAGATATATTACTAAATCAGGTGAAACAGTTTTGATCAGTTGGAATTCTCAACTTGATCCTGAAACACAATTGCTTTACTGTACTGCTAGAGACATTACCAAATCACAAATGGCACAAGATCAATTGCTCAGTGACTTAAGCAGTAAGGATTTATTGCTCAGAGAAATTCACCACAGGGTAAAAAACAATCTTCAAATTATTTCTAGTTTATTGTCTTTACAATCAGGCGCTAATAGTGAGGAGAAACACTTGGTGAAGCTTTATCAAGACAGTCAAAGCAGAATTAAATCGATGGCCGCAATTCATGAGATGTTTTATCAGTCAGAACAGTTAGATAAAATTGAATTTGGCAAGTACATGGAGAAACTCATTGGAGATTTGATCAACACATTTGCATCCGAAGAATATACAATTGATTTTACAGTTGATGCTGAAACAGTTTATGTCAATTTGGACAATGCAATACCGTTGGGACTGATAATTAATGAAGTGGTTACGAATTCTATTAAACACGGAGGTGATGCAGCTGGGAATGTGAGGATTTTTGTCAAGATGAAAACATTTTTGGATGATAAACTTCAACTTACAATTGGAGACACAGGTGTAAATGGGATCAAAAATGTTTTGGATTCTTCAGATGAAACTTTAGGTGTACTGCTTATTAATAGTTTAGTAGATCAAATTGATGGAAAAATAGAACAAATGAATAACTGTGGAGGAACAACCTTTCAGTTGATTTTTTCAGATAAATTGAACATCAAGTCTTAAACAGTTTTTTAAAAATAAAGTATCGTTTTTGTAAAAAAAAAGACAATTATTTAGTTTCGGGCGAAATTTATTCATAGCTTGAGTGACAACAATAATTAGTATTGTTAATCAAACTAGAATCTCATGAGATACGAACTTAAAAAGCTAAATCTAGTCCTAGAGAATGCAGAATTAAAACTCGCGGAACTCAAGGAAAAAGTTATAGATCTTAAATCACCTATTTTTTATACTAAAGAAAGTCTTGACGCTGCATTGAATGATGAAACTTTTTATAAAAACATATTAGAAGAGAAAGAAAAAGTAATTGAAGAAACAGAAAAGTTTTCTAATGTTGGGCGATGGAGTTTTGATTTTGAAACTATGGAATGGTCTGCTGAAACCTATAGGATATTTGAATATCCTGAAGATTTTAAGGGAACATTACAAGATTATTATTTGTCCTGTATCGATGAAATCACACTGTCTCGACTTGAAGAACAAGGTCGATTGTTGAAACTCTCACATGAAGGGCGAGTAATGAATCAAACTATTATCACTCCTTCAGGAAATAAAAAGCTACTCACCTTTTCATCAGCACCTATTTTTAATGATGCAGATGAGATCATAGGAGTCGAAGGACTTGTAAAAGATATCTCTGAAAATATCGTAGGAATAAATGGTTTAGAAAACTTTTTTAATTTGTCTTATGATTTACATTGTATTGTTCACTTGGACATGTATTTTGTAAAGGTTAGTCCTGCATGGTCAACTCTTTTAGGATATTCTGAGAAGGAACTTCTCTCTCATTCATTTCTTGATTTCATTCATCCGGATGATAGAGAAGAATCTACAATCACAAGCAATATTATCGAAAATTGGGACTCAACTAGATCTTTCGAAAATCGATATATTAAAAAATCAGGAGAGGTGGTTCATTTAAGCTGGAACACAAGGTTAGATAGAGAAACTCATATTGCTTATTGTACTGTTATTGACATAACAAAATCAAAGAAAGAACAAGATGAACTGCTTAGTAAATTGAGCAGTAAAGATTTATTACTCAGAGAAATTCACCACAGGGTAAAAAACAATCTTCAAATTATTTCTAGTTTATTGTCCCTTCAATCAGGAGCCAATAGTAAGGAGAAGCACTTGGTGAAACTTTACCAAGACTGTCAAAACCGAATTAAATCAATGGCTGCAATTCACGAGATGTTTTATCAATCAGAACAGTTAGATAAAATTGAATTTGGAAAATACATTAAAAAACTCATTGATGATTTATCTAATACTTTTTCAACCAAAGATAATTCAATTAAGTTTTCTATGAATGTTGAACCTGTTTATGTGAATTTAGATACTGCAATTCCGTTGGGATTAATAATTAACGAAGTCGTCACGAATTCTATCAAACACGGTGGAGATGAAAAAGGAAATGTAAAAATATTAATTAAAATGGAAACGATTGAAGGCGGTAGGCTGCTTATGACAATTGGAGATACTGGCGTAAATAGTGTCAAAAATGTTTTAAATAGTTCTGATGAAAGTTTAGGTGTTTTACTCATTAATAGTTTGGTAGAGCAAATTGATGGTGAAATAAAACAAATGGATAATTCTGAAGGTACAACTTTTCAATTTATTTTCTCCGATAGATCTGTCTTTTAAATAAAAACGCTAATGCAAAGCGAAAGTCTTATTTTTTTATAAACTTTGTAGGGGACTAATAATTAACGGTTGATGGAGAGGGAGCTACAAAGATTACTAAAAGAAATAGAGGTTGCAGAGGCTAAATTAGCCGAAAAGGAAATCCTTCTTCAGAAAGCAGAAGAGTTTTCTAAAATAGGGCGGTGGTCCTATATATTTGGAAGTAAGTTGCTAGAATGGTCGGATGAGACATATAAAATGTTTGATTATCCTGCCGATTACGCTGGAGCTTTGACTGACTTTTATAAAGACAGTTTAGACGAAATAACTTTTGATCGTCTTCCAGAACAAGTTCAAAAACTGCAAAATTCTATGTCTCCCCAAGTGATGAACCACACGATTCATACCCCTACTGGTAAAACAAAACTGTTGACTTTTAACTCTACACCGATTTGTAATTTAAATAATGAGATTATAGGTGTTGAAGGGTTTGTAAAAGACATCACAGAACAAATTGCAGGTAAAAAGGGATTAGATAATTTCTTTAACTTATCCACAGAATTACATTGCATAGTTCATATGGATAGATACTTTCTAAGAGTTAGTCCGGCTTGGACAGAACTTTTAGGATATACAGAAAAAGAAATGCTTTCTCGTTCTTTTCTTGATTTTATTCATCCGGGTGATCTAAAAGATTCAGAATTAAAAATCAATGAATTTGAAAGTGATGGTCTTCCATCCATTTATGAAAATAGATATATTTCCAAATCGGGTGAAATTTTTCATTTAAGTTGGAGTGCCAAAATGGATGATGAGACGCAATTAGCTTACTGCACAGCTAGAGACATTACAAAATCAAAGTTAGCGCAAAGTGAGCTGCTTAGTGAGTTGAGCAGTAAAGATTTATTGCTCAGAGAAATTCACCACAGGGTAAAAAACAATCTTCAAATTGTTTCTAGTTTACTGTCCTTGCAATCAGGAGCTAATAGTGAGGAGAAGCACTTGGTAAAACTTTATCAAGACAGTCAGAACAGAATTAAATCGATGGCTGCAATTCACGAGATGTTTTATCAGTCAGAACAATTAGATAAGATTGAATTTGGGAAATATATTGAAAAACTCATTGGAGATTTATCCAACACTTTTATTTCTCGCGACAAAATGATTGAGTTTTCTATGGATGTGGAACCTGTTTATGTGAATTTAGACACTGCAATTCCATTGGGATTAATAATTAACGAAGTCGTCACAAATTCAATTAAACATGGTGGAAACGAAGATGGGAATGTAACAATATTCATTAAAATGAAGTCTATTGGATATGGTAAGCTACTTTTAACGATTGGAGACACAGGTGTAAATAGTGTCAAAAATGTTTTAAATACTTCTGATGAAAGCTTAGGTGTTTTGCTTATCAATAGTTTGGTAGAACAAATTGATGGAGAGATAGAACAAATGGAAAACTGTGGAGGTACAACTTTTCAATTTATATTCTCCGATAAACCTAAGATAAAACCGTAAGCTAAAATTTTTCAGTGAAACCTAAATATATAATACCTAGTTAACCAATGTATTTAGTATTCTAAAGAACCATTATTCTTGTTGTGAAAAGTATCCTTTAAACATCGTTAATCAGGAATTTACTTGTTTAGTTTCTTCTAAAACCTAAAAAATATATTCACACCAAATTTACTCAGCGTTCATAGTTTTAATTGTATTTATTTTTATATTTGCTAGTAACACCCTATTTTACATAAAGATAAAGAAACCATCATTCCATGAGAGAAGAACTCAAAAAGTCAATTCTTGAAATAGAAAAAACAGAAGCGAAACTATCCTCGATAAAGAAGAAATTGATAGAGCAAGACTCTTTTGTTTTTGATAATGAAGTCCTCTCTGATTCTAAAAGTGAAGAATTAGCTGATATTCAATTTAAAGTTTCGGAAAAAGAAAAGTCAATTCAAGAAAAAGAGAAGTTCCTGAAAATAGGGAGATGGAGTTATAATTTTGATGTTTTAGAATGGTCGGATGAAATGTATAAGATATTCGAATATCCCGAAAATTTTGAGGGTACAGTGCTAGAGTTTTATATGACTTGTGTTGATTATAAAACAGCTGCTAGGCTAAAAGAACAATCAGATTTATTGAAAAATCCGCCTAAGAATTCAATAATGAATCAAGTTATAACTACACCGCTAGGCAATAAAAAGCTTCTTTCCTTTACTTCAAATCCTATTCATAATAATGCTGGTGAGATAATCGGAATTGAGGGTTTAACGATGGATATTTCTGATAAAATTACAGGTTCAAAAGGTTTAGAAAAGTTTTTTGATTTGTCTATGGACTTGCATTGTATTTTACACTTGGATATGTATTTTATAAAGGTAAGTCCTGCATGGACAGAACTTTTAGGCTATACAGAAAAAGAACTTCTGTCTCGTTCATTTATTGATTTCATTCATCCCGAGGATGTCAAAAAATCAACTATTTCGCCAGAAGACGTTGACAATTGGGATTCTACAACTACATTTGAAAATCGCTATATTTCAAAATCAGGTGAGACTGTTTTTTTAAGTTGGAACTCCAAAATAGACAAAGAAACCAAATTACTATATTGTACCGCTAGAAATATTACTAAATCGACGCTAGAAAAAGATGAGTTATTAAGTGATTTGAGTGGTAAGGAGTTATTATTAAGAGAAATTCACCACAGGGTAAAAAACAACCTTCAAATTATCTCTAGCCTTTTGTCCTTGCAGGCAGGAGCAAATAGGGACGAAGAAAGGTTGCTTAAGCTTTATCAGGACAGTCAAAGCAGAATTAAATCAATGGCTGCAATTCATGAGATGTTCTATCAATCGGAGCAATTGGATAAAATTGAATTTGGTAAATACATGAAAAAACTGATCAATGATTTATCCATCTCTTTTGCATCTGCCGAAAACGCTGTAAACTTCACTATCGAAGCAGAGCCGGTATATTTGAATTTAGATAATGCTATTCCTTTAGGATTGATCATAAATGAGGTGGTTACAAATTCAATTAAACATGGAGGGGATAAAGAGGGTAATGTATTAATTTTTGTAAAAATGAGATCGCTTTCAGATGGTAAACTTCAGCTTACGATTGGAGATACTGGTGTAAATGGTATCAAAAATGTTTTGAGTTCTTCAGACGAAAGTTTAGGTGTATTACTAATCAATAGTTTGGTCGATCAAATTGATGGCGAAATCAAACAAATGAATAATTGTGGTGGAACAACTTTTCAAATGATTTTTTCTGATGCTATTAACAGCACGTCTTAATTTATTGGTCTCAGAAATAGTTAAAACTATGCACTTAGTGCTTCTGGCTTTAGCTTCTAAAAATTTTTATATCGAACAATAGAGTTTAGATGTTATACTTTTTGTCTTTGGTCTAACATCTAAATATTTGATAACTACAGAATTTATTCTCATTTGAACATAAGGTACTTTTAGTCCTTAGTGGTTCAGTTTAGTAATAGTTTGATTACAAGTGTTTAATGTTTGATTTGATTAACGAAATACTTGTTAAATTAAGCGGCTACCCCTTTAAATCGCAAAATTATTTATTAAACTTAATTGGGCTACCAATAAAGGTCGTAATTATTTAAAAAGAGATTCCTCGTCGTTTCACTCCATCGGAATGACAGGTTTTCGTTGGCTTGGGTGGGGTAAAATTTGCTCAAGCGAAGCTTGAGCAAATTTTACCCCAAAGACTTCTCTACGAACTGTCATTCCGATAGTTGAGAAAATCTTAGATTTTAACAACTGAGGAATCCCTTCTTCCTTTTTGCTAAAGTTTAACTCTAGATAAAATTAATTAATGCGATTATCGGCTGTATTATTGAAAAAGCACATCGTTAAAACTAGGGATTAACGACCTATATTGGTAGCCCAAAAACTTAATTTAACTAGAACCTTACAAGAGTATCTATTTATAAGTTATTTGATAATATTTAGCTTGTTATTCAACAAGTAAAAGAGATTCTTCGCAAAACACAAAAACAAATTTTCATGTTTTCGCTTTAGGATGACAATGATTAATGTGGCCATCCGCTTTTTGATCGTACAACCCACACAATCGTCATCCTGATAATCTATAAAAAAAAAATGATTTTTTTTGGATTGAAGGATCTTTTTAATGCGTTAATTAATAGGTGTTTATTGTATGGTCGATGGTCTCTGAGATACTGCGACTTAAATGGGTAACCCAATTAAATTAAAACGAACTTCAAAGTGTTTTCATCTTAATTCAAATGTCAATTTTGGGAATCATTTTTTAATATTTCCTTTAATACAACAAACTTTACATTATTTATTTATCTTTAAGTGTCCCGTAACTGCTAAGCTCTAGAAATAAACAATTAATGAAAGACGAACTCAAAAAAATAAATATTGAAATTGAAAATGCTGAAATTAATTTAGCAGAGCTCAGGAGAAATGCTTTAAAATTAGACTTTTCAATTCAAAATAATATAATAGAATCTAATTCTATTTTGAACAAAGGAGATGTTCAAAATATACGAGCGAAACTGGAAGAAAAAGAACAACTTTTTCAAAAAACGGAAGAGTTTTTTAATGTTGGACGTTGGATATATTATTTTGAAAGTAAAACCGTTGAATGGTCCGATGAAACGTATAAGATTTTTGAATATCCTGATGACTTTCAAGGAAGTTTGATGGAGTTTTATATGTCATGTATAGATGATGAAACAGCTAGTCGTCTCTTAAAAATTTCTACAATACTAACTGGAGAAGGTGAGGACAACGTTATTAATCAATCGATAACAACCCCTTTAGGAAATAAAAAATTACTCTCATTTTCTTCATCACCTATAAAAAATGATGCAGGTGAGGTTATTGCGGTTGAAGGTTTGGTTAAGGATTTATCTGATAAAATCACAGGTAAAAATGGGTTAGATAAATTCTTTAATTTATCTCATGACTTACATTGTATCGTGCACAAAGACCGTTATTTTTTGAAAGTGAGTCCCTCATGGAGCAAACTTCTAGGGTATACAGAAAAAGAACTGCTTACACAATCTTATGAGGAATTTATACATCCTGACGATATTGTTGATACGCAAACAGTAGTTGATGTAATATACGTTGAGGGTTCTACACTTAAATTTGAGAATCGTTACATAAAGAAGTCAGGAGAAGTGGTTTATCTTAACTGGAATTCACAAGTAGATACAGAAACAGAATTAATTTATTGCTCAGCTAGAGATGTCACAGAGTCAAAATTAGCAAAAGAGAAGCTGCTCAGTGATTTGAGCGAAAAGGAATTGTTATTGCGTGAAATTCATCATCGTGTAAAAAATAACCTTCAAATTATTTCAAGTTTATTGTCTTTACAGTCTAAAATAAATGGCGATGAAAAACATTTGTCTGAACTTTATCAGGACAGCCAAAACAGGATTCAGTCTATGGCAGCCATTCACGAAATGTTCTACCAATCTGATGAAATCGATAAGATTGACTTTGGATTATATATGAATAAACTAATCGCCGACTTATCAAGGTCCTTTTCTTCAAGCAACAAGGTTATTGATTTTAATATTGTTGCAGATCCTATTTATGTAAATTTAGATACTGCCATTCCATTGGGTTTATTGGTCAATGAAGTTGTGACAAATTCAATTAAACATGGATGCGATACTAAAGGAAATGTTAAGGTTTTTGCGACTTTGGACGTTTTGAAAGAAGGTAGTTTACAACTCTTAATAGGTGATCATGGAGTAAATAGTCTGGATGATATTTTAAATTCCGATGAGGAGGGCTTGGGGATTTTGTTGATTAATAGCTTGGTAGATCAGATTGATGGAGAAATTGAACAGTTGAATAATTTTGAAGGAACTGTATTTAAATTGATTTTTAAGAACCGATTGAATAGAGAAATTTAGATAATTATGAATTTTAGAAAGTAAACATTAATAATATTTCTAAACTTTTAGATATAACGGGAAAAGCTTATTTAATTGATTGAAGGTTATTATTTGGCTACTATTGAATTGTATATATATTCTTAAATTGCAATCAATAAGAGACTTACTCAATTTTTTTATCTATAAACTTTGTCTCTCTACCTTGCGATAATTACAAAATTTTTCTACTTTTAGTGAAGAGTTAGTAAAATATGCTTCTCGAAACTTAAATCTAATGAAAAACGAACATCAGAAATTGCTTCAAGAAATAAAGAAGACTGAGGCAAGGTTGTTAGAGATGAAAGTCCAATCCCAACAGTTTGAACTGAAGGCTGTAGATTCGGCTTCAGTAAGCTTTTTGAATGAACTAGAATTAAATGAATTTAAAGTAGGGTTGAATGAGAAGCTTATTCAGAATTCTGAAGACTTTTCTAATCAGGGGAGATGGAAATATATTTTTGAAACCAACGTAATGGAATGGTCGGAAGAGGCCTATAAAATTTTTGAATATCCAGAAGATTATAAAGGTTCATTGAATGAATTCTACCTTGAATGTATAGATGAAAGAACAACAAATTTACTTCCTACACAAGTAGAAAAGCTAAAAACCAGTTATAATGATGTGATGATCAATCATACCATTCACACGCCAAACGGGAACACCAAAAATTTATCTTGTGTTTCAACTCCTATTCTTGATAAAAAAGGTGATATAATAGGCGTTGAGGGCTATATAAAAGATTTGACTTCTCATATTACTGGCAATAAAGGATTAGATAATTTTTTCAATTTATCTCATGATCTGCATTGTATTGTTCATATGGACCACCATTTTGTTAAAGTGAGTCCGTCTTGGAGCAAACTTCTTGGGTATTCAGAAAAGGAGTTGATTTCAAATTCCTTCTTAGATTTTGTACATCCTGATGATGTCGAAAAGTCCGCTGTTGTATATGACAAGTTGGAAGACGCAGAACTGATGTCAACATTTGAAAATAGATACCTGACTAAATCTGGTGAAATTGTTTATCTGAGTTGGAATTCTCAAATAGATGAAGAAACTAATTTGGCGTATTGTACTGCTCGAGATATTACCGAAACTAAGTTGGTTAAAGATTCGTTGTTAAATGATTTAAGTGAAAAAGAATTATTGTTAAGAGAAATTCACCACAGAGTAAAAAATAACTTACAAATTATCTCCAGCTTACTCTCACTTCAAGCGGGCGCAAATAGTGAGCATGAGCAGTTAACAGAACTCTATGATGACAGTAAAAATAGAATTCAATCTATGGCTGCTATTCATGAAATGTTCTATCAATCTGATGAATTAGATAAGATTGAATTTTGTACTTACACGAAAAAACTTGTAGGTGATTTATCAAAAGCTTTTACTTCAAAGAACAAAATTATAGATTTTTCATTTGATGCAGTAAAAGTTTACTTGAATTTAGATACAGCAATACCACTTGGTTTGTTGATCAATGAAATGGTTACGAACTCTATCAAGCATGGGGAAGATGAATTCGGAAATGTCAATATTTTTGTTGTTATCAAAAAATCAGAAGAAGGTTTAGTTGAGTTCACGATAGGGGATAAAGGAATAAACACGCAGAAGGATATTTTAAGTAATGAAGGAAATAGTCTAGGTGTTTTATTAATCAATAGTTTAGTGGAGCAAATTGATGGTGAAATTGAGCAATTGGATAGTGATGTTGGAACCACTTTTAAATTGTTTTTTAAGAATAGACCAAGTATAAGTCCATGATAGACAGTTCTTAATAACACAAGAATAACTTACCCTAAATTGCATATATAAAGAATAGCACCTCATGAAAGATAGGCGGAATAAAATTTATAAAGAATCAAAACTTACGGTAGGTAAGCAATTTGATCTTAAGGAAATGATTGAAATGTTTCGTTTTAAAGTCGAAGAGCATGTGAAAATAGTTCTTGATAAGAAAACGTTAAAGACTTCGAATATTAATAAAAAAGCTAGAGAACGTAAGGCTCAAAAGAATGAGGAATACTCAAAAATTGGTAATTGGGCTTACTATCATGACTATAGTATTTTAGAATGGTCTCCTGAAACCTTCCGAATCTTTGATTATCCAAAAGATTATCGGGGAACTTTACTTGAGTTTTATTTGTCTAGTATTGATGAAAAAACTATCGTGCGTTTTCCCGAAATACTTGAAATTTTTCATGGTGAAGAAGAGAGTAATGTAATGAGTCAGACCATAATTACACCCTCTGGCGAAAAGAAACAGCTATCTTTTACATCTTTTCCGTTACTGGATGATAATGGAGAATTAATAGGTGTTGAGGGTGACGTTATTGATGTTACAGATGAAATAAGCGGTAAAAGTGGATTGAACAATTTCTTTAGTATGTCTAGTGATTTGCATTGTATTACTCACTTGGATACCTATTTTTTAAAAGTAAGCCCAGCTTGGGTTAAGCTTTTAGGGTATACAGAGGAGGAGTTGCTCTCACGTTCTTACTTGAATATCATACATCCCGATGATGTTGAAGGTTCTTACGGTGCTGTCGTTGAGGTGGATAAGAGTGATGATTCTTTGGTTTTTGAGAATCGGTACATTAAAAAATCTGGAGAGGTGGTTTATTTGAGTTGGAGAGCGAGAATTGATCCTGAAACAGATTTAGGTTATTGTACAGCAAGAGATATAACAAAGTCTAAGTTAGTTGAAAAAGGGTTGTTAAGTGATCTGAGTGAAAAGGAATTATTGTTAAGAGAAATTCACCACAGAGTAAAAAACAACTTACAAATTATATCGAGTCTACTTTCACTGCAAGCAGGAAGAAATAGTGATCAAAAAGAATTGCTTAGGTTATATGAAGACAGTAAAAATAGAATACAATCAATGGCTGTCATTCATGAAATGTTTTATCTGTCGGAAGAATTGGATAAGATTGAATTTGGAATGTATTTGAATAAGCTCATAGAAGACTTATCAAGATCATTTTCTACCCAAGATAAATCTATTTCGTTCTCATTGGATATTGACTCAATCCATGTGAACCTAGATACTGCTATTCCACTAGGATTGTTAATTAATGAAGTGGTAACGAATTCTATCAAACATGGAGCAGATGATTTAGGAAACATCAATATTTTCTCAGCTATAGAGGCCTTGGATGATGATAAGCTTGAACTTACTATAGGTGATAACGGATGCAACAGTATGAAGAATGTTTTAGATTTCGCTGGGGAAAGCTTAGGTGTTTTATTAATCAATAGTTTAGTGGAACAAATTGATGGTGAAATTGAACAGTTGGAGAATACCAAGGGAACAGTTTTTAAATTGACTTTTAGAAATAAGAAAAATCGGAAAGTTTAGTTAATTTATTTTCCCCATCCGAATTTTGACATCCCCACGCAACCCACGTCATCCTGAAGTAAATTTTTAAAAACAAGTTTTTAAGAAATTTGCGAATGATCTTTTACGTAGTTTTTTGGCTTAACAAATTTGCTGTTTGTGTCATAATAAAATGATTAGCTTCTCTAGATAACGATTGAGAAACATAATTATCAATTATCAATTGTGAATTATAAAAAGTAGTTTAATGTCAAATTGAAATGCATCATATCCACTTTGTTTATTTTTTGAGAACTCGTCATGCTTCCAGGGTTCATTTCCTTTTTGTAAGTAACAATAAATCGCATGCTCAATCCTTCAAAGTATTTGCCAAATTGGTGTTTGTATTGGGCTAGGAAATGATAATAATTATCTAATCCATATTTATTTAACCGTAGATTTTGAATGTCTGGTTGATCGATAATTCCAGCACTAAGTTTTGTAGAATGGCGCTTGTTTTTTGATGAATATTCATATCTAAAAACATAAGCATTTAAACCTCCATACCCTTCAAATAACTCTGTAGTTTGACTTGCATAAAACTGTTCGCGTCCCCATTCTCTTGGAAATAAATAGCGTCCTTCATCCGAAATGCCAAAGTAGTTTAGGCTTATTTCATGCTGCTGAATGAATTTTACGCCTACTTTTCCTCCAACAGCATAAGTACTTTCCTCATTTAAGATATAGGCGTGAGTTGGATTGGGATTCCCTCCATTGTTTAAGGCTGTTTGATATAAGCCCTGCACTCCAAAAAGGAATTCAGTTTTCTTGTGTTTTATTTTAAAATCAGATTGTACGAAAGTAAGATTGAAAACATTTTCTCCAAGATAATTCCAAGCTTGGGATTCCCATTTAATAGCTGACGTATTCTTGTGTTTGTATTTCACGCCAAAAACTCCTGTTCCTAAAGTTTTGATATGTCCGTGGTAATCGTTTTTTGAACCATCTGGATTCCAACCTTCACTATAAACTCCAAAAGAGTTAGCGGTTGAATAAGTATTCATCGTTCCACGAATGGCTTCAGAGATAAACCAAGCTGCAGAAAATGTCAATTTTTTGTTTTCGTATTTTGCCGATAAACCTTGAAAGATGTTTGGACGAAAACGATTGTAGTTCTTGTTTAATAAAGGTGTTTCATGAATTTGACGACCCACTTTAAAACTTAACTTTTTGAATGTATAAGCTAAATAAAGTTCATCCAAAGCACCTAAGTTGTATTTATTACTTGGATCCTTTATGTCATAAAGTGCCTTTTCATAACGGGTGTTATTCCATTTATTTGTAGTTGAATTCACCAAGTTGTAACCCGCCAAATTGAAAGTCATGAATGCTCCTGCTTTAACTTGAAATCCATGAAAAGATGGAGTTTTGTAAAATGCTCCAATCCCTGTTCCTAAAGCGAAAAAGTCATTTCCTGCTCCTTCGTTTACCGTTGACATTAACTGAGTTTTAGAAAGAAAGTTTAATTCGCCTTTCTTTAGAAAGTCACGCAAACCTTTTGATTTTACCAGTGAATCATCCTGTCCAAAACCCTGAAAAGGAAATGCAAAAGCGAGTAAAATAATCACGTGAATAATTAAATTTTGAAGCTTAATACTCATGTTTATTATCATTTTACTCGCTTTTGTTTTATTTTAAAAAGAGATTTCAGTCGTTTCTCTTCCTCCAAATATCCTCTCTGATCCTGTCATTCCTCTATTTTTTTAAACCATTGATTTTAAAAAATAGAGGAATCCCTTTTTTGTAGTTAATTGATATAGATTGCAATAAGTTTTTGACAACAATCTAGTCTTTACCAAACAACAATTACCACCCAATAATTATCAATTATCAATTATAAATTGTCAATTACCTAATGTGGTATTTTATCTTTCACTACTCCATAAAGGAATGTTCCTAAAAGTGCAAATATGAAGATTACACCAAACGACATAAATCCATATCCGATATTTACGACCATTGGCCCAGGGCAAGCGCCACTTAATGCCCAACCTAATCCGAAAAGGATTCCTCCAATCAAGTATCTTGCAGTTGATTTGTTTTTAGGATAAAAAAGAATAGGATTTCCTGCCATGTCACGTATTTTGAACTTCTTAATCAGCGCTACTATAATTGCCGAAGTAACTACTGCAACTCCAATAATTCCGTACATGTGAAATGCTTGAAATCTGAACATTTCTTGAATTCTGTACCAAGAAATAGCTTCTGATTTTGACATTACGATTCCGAATAGTGCTCCCACTATTAAATATTTTATAAACTTCATCTCTCTCTGTAATTTTTAAAAAATAAGTGGGAATATTCCGAATGTCATGATTAATCCACCGATAAAGAATCCTACAACTGCTATCAAAGAAGGAAGTTGAAGGTCAGCCAAACCACTGATTGCGTGTCCTGATGTACATCCACCAGCGTATCTTGCACCGAAACCAACTAACAATCCACCGAAAGCAAGAATTAAAAATCCTTTGAGTGTGAATATCGCTTCGAAGGCAAATAGTTCAGCAGGTTGAATAGAAGTTGGAGCAGCGAAACCAAGTGCTCCTAAATCTTTAATTGTATTTTCTGAAATTGCTACTGCTTGATCAGGATTACTTAAAAATTCACTGGTAATATACCCTCCTAATATTGCTCCAACAAGGAATACGAGATTCCAAGTTTGTTTTTTCCAATCGAAATCAAAGAATTTTACTCGTTTTCCTGCTCCACCAATCGAGCATATTGTGCGTAAGTTTGCTGAGAATCCAAATGAATTCCCGAAGAACAATAGCAGGAACATTATGAACGCGAGTATAAGCCCTGAGAACCACCATGGCCAAGGTTGCATTAAAAAATATAACATTTTTTTCTATTTAATTTTGTATGAAATAATAGGTTTGTAAAGGTGGTTTATCAATGTTTCAGTTGCACTTTTGTGAAATATACCACCTTTTCCGTGTGTTCCGATACAGATAATATCCATGTTTTCTTCCTCTGTAAAATGCTTAATTCCTTCCTCGATATTTTTATCTCGGATGACATGCATTTCATAGTTCACAAAACCATTTTTTTGAGCGAAAATAGCCATGCTTTCTCTGATGTTTTCCTCATTGTCATCCCTGGTCGTGATTTGCAAGAAATGGAGTTTCGTACCAAAAGCTTTGATAAATGTTTTGACCAAATTCAATTTCTGAGGTTCATTTTCCTCAAAATTATGAACCAAAAGAATATCTTTTAATTCTAATCCTGAACGGTCACACATCAAAGTCATTACAGGAACATTTGATTTTCTGGCAATTAATTGAGCATTACTACCAATAAATCTTTCTGCTAATCCTGAAGTTCCTTTGGTTCCTAGTGCGATGAGGTCAAAATTATTTTCCTCTGCAAATTGGATAATCCCTGTTGCAGTATGTCCAAAAATAAGCTCAGACTTAACACCTTCATGTTTTTGTTGAAGTTCAGTGAGTTTTACAGCTGCCATATTGCGTTGAATTTCAACAAAATTCGCATCAATTTCTCCACATGTATTGATCACATTGTCCATTCCCAAAGTAACAGTATCAGGAACATTTAAAACATGAAGAAAAGTAATTTCCATGTTTGCCTTTTTCGATAGGTTGTTCACCATCATAAAAGCATATTCCGCTTCGATTGAAAAATCTGTTGGAATTAAAACCTTAATTTTTGTCACCTCCTCCATGATGTTACTTTTGATTAGCTTTTAGTTTATTCAAATGATCAAGATTAATAGCGTTGATTACATTTTGATGTCCTTCAGCTTCTAAAATGCTTTTCGCTCTTCCAGATCTAGCACCGCTTCTGCAATAAACAACAATTTGATCATGTCCTTCAAATTCCAATAGGTAATCTTCCACTTCATCAACAGGAATATTTATTGCTCCTTCAAAATGTCCGGATTCGAATTCTTGGGTAGTTCTAACATCAACAATAAAAGCATTTTCGAAATCTACTTTCTCTTCTTTCTTTTGCTCTACCTTTTGTTCTGATTTAGGACTTTCTGTAGTTTGCGAGTTTGAACAGCTTGTAAAAACAACTGCTCCAAACATTATCGCACTCAGACTAATATTTTTTAAGTAACTCATTTTGTTTAGTTTTAAATTGAGATTAAATGGTTTTTAAAGCCTATTTAAATCTCAAATGGTTAAAAATGCACAATGGTCCAAAAGATTTGAACCACTGTGATTTATAATATGTTTATGAATTAACTCATTGTTTTAGAAGCACAAACGTAGTCTGTTTTTGGGAGTTTCGTTTCTGCAATTGCAGCCATTCCACCCTCAATTTCTGTGAAGTTTCTGTAACCCCTAGACTGTAGAATACTTGCTGCAATCATGCTTCTGTAACCACCGGCACAGTGCATGAAGAAATGCTCTTCTGGATTAATATCTTTGATCCAGTCATTCATACTTGCCAAAGGACGAGAGAATGCTTCATCAACGTGTTCCGCTTCATATTCAGTTTCTTTACGAACATCGTAAACAATACTTTCTTCTAATTTGAAACGATTTTCGAATTCAGCTGGTGTAATTCTGTCCACTTTATCAGTTTCACGGTTTTCTTTTGTCCAAGATTCAAATCCTCCTTCTAAATATCCGATAACATTATCAAATCCAACACGTGTTAAACGAATCACAACTTCTTCTTCCATTCCTGGCTCAGTAACCAAAAGTAATGGTTGTTGAACATCGCCAATCATTGCTCCAACCCATGGTGCAAAATCACCGCCAATTCCAATGCTTACAGAGTTAGGGATAAATGCTTTAGCGAAGTCACCGTTGTCTCTTGTGTCTAAAATCAAAGCTCCTGTTCCTTCAGCAGCTGCTTCAAATTCTTTTGGAGATAATCCGTTAAGACCTGTTTTAATTACATCGTCAACGTTTTTATATCCTGTTTTGTTCATTGCTACGTTAGCTCCAAAATATGCTGGAGGTGGGAGTAAACCATCTGTAACCGCTGCAACGAATGCTTCTTTATTTGGTTGGTTCAATGCATAGTTCATCTTTTTCTGATTCCCTAATGTGTCCACCGTTTCTTTCATCATGTTTTTACCACAAGCTGATCCTGCACCGTGCGCTGGGTAAACGATTACGTCATCTGCTAAAGGCATAATTTTCGTCATTAACGAGTCATAAAGGTGACCAGCTAATTCATCCTGTGTCATGCTTGCTGCTTTTTGAGCTAAATCTGGACGTCCAACATCTCCTAAAAACAAAGTATCTCCTGAGAAAATTGCGTGGTCTTTTCCATCTGCATCAATCAATAGATAAGTTGAACTTTCCATTGTATGACCAGGTGTGTGCATTAATTTGATTTTGATATCACCAATTTCAAATACTTGCTCGTCTTTTGCAACAATACTTTCAAATTCTGTTTGAGCTGTAGGCCCAAAAACGATATCTGCTCCAGTTGCTTTTGCTAAATCTAAATGTCCAGAAACGAAATCTGCGTGGAAATGTGTTTCAAAAATATATTTCAATGTTACACCATCCTTTTCTAATCTTTCTAGATAAGGTTGAATCTCACGAAGTGGATCAATGATTGCCGCTTCACCATTACTAGTGATGTAGTAAGCACCTTGCGCTAAACATCCAGTATAAATTTGTTCTATGTTCATATCTCTCTTTTTATTTTGTTTTTCTTATTGACACTGCAAAGGTCGGTATTCATTATTCATTTATGGGTTACAATTGTTACAGTCTTTTACCCTGGTAAATATTGCTTTCTATAAAACTTATTGCTTCTGAAGATGAATCCACAATTCTGTATCTTTTCTCGCTGAATGGGAATTGTAACAAGCTTCCATTGTTTCAACTTTTAATTCGTCTTGCATTAATTCCAAGTATTCTTTTTTATTTCCCTGGAATGGTGGACCTCCAACAAATTCTCGGTTGAATAATAATCCACACAATTTTCCATCCTTAGAAAGTAACGATTTCATCTTCTCAACATATTGTGGACGAAGAGAAGGATGAATCGCACAAAAGAAGGTTTGTTCGATAATTAAATCATACTCTCCTTGATGTTCGAAAAAGTCTCCGTGAATTAATTGAATAGCTGAATTGTCTTTATACTCTTCTTCTAATTTTTGAATTAGTCGAGGAGCAATATCAATTACAGTAACAGAAGTAAATCCATTTTCGATTAAATATTTTGCTTCATAAGCATTTCCAGCTCCAGGAATTAAAATACGTAAATCTTTGTTTTCAATTTGATCAATGTATTCCTTGATAGGAGGAGAGACCATTCCTAAATCCCATCCGGTTAAATTATTCTCGTATTTCGAGTTCCAAAATGTCTGGTCTAGACTGTCTACTGTTGGTGTTGTTTTCAAGATTTTGTAATTTTATTTAAAGAAAGAAAGATACGAAAAAATATTGCATTTTGGATATGTTGCAATTCAACCTATCTATCGCAATTTGAATTAAAGTATTCACATTAGTTTACATTGCTTTGCAATGCATATTTTTCTCTATCGAAATTCTGATTATTTTCCACTTTATTCAAATATTGAACGGCATCATTCATATTGATAAAGATATATTCTTTTCCGATTTTCTCAATCATATTCCATTTTTTTAGAATATCACGAACTGGTCCACGTGCTCCGGCAATTGCCACTTGAATTCCTTTTTGTTGCCAATTGTGAATCCATTCTTCAATTTCATGTGCTCCGGAACTGTCAATGGAAATTACACTTTCAAAGTTGAGGACAACTTTCGATAAAGCAGCGCCTTTTTCTTTTTCCCAAACTTCAATTCTTTTTTGAATAAAGCTGATATTAGCGAAATAGATTTGTCCATCAATACGTACAAATAATTCATCTTTTCCTTCCACTAAATCCTTGAAACGACTTGTGTTTCTATAGATATTCGTGTTGGGTACTTGTGCTAATTTTGCAATGTGTGGTCGAGAAGCTTTGTATAAAACAGCTCCTAAAGAAAGTGCCATTCCAATTAAAATTCCAACAACAATTCCTAAAGTTAAAGTAGAGATAAATGTGATAATCAACAATAAAAAGTCCGTTTTATCTGCTTTCCACAGCGTTTTTGGTGTTTTAAAGTCAATTAATCCAGAAACAGCTACAATAACAACAGCCGCTAAAATTGATTTTGGTAAGTAGAAGAATAACTCAGTAAGGAAAAGTAAAGTAATAACTATTAAGACGACACTAATAATAGAAGCAAGAGCAGTTTTCGCTCCCGACTGATCGTTTACTGCTGTTCTTGAGAATCCACCAGTTACAGGAAGTCCCATGAAAAATGCTGCTCCAAAATTGGCCATTCCTAACCCAATTAATTCTTGGTTGGCATCTAATTTATAGTCTTTGTGTTTTCCTTGAATGACTTTCGCTACGGCAAAACTTTCTGCAAATCCTACCAATGAAATCGTGATGGCGATAGGGAGGAGGATGCTCCAAGTTTCCATAGAAAATGAAGGGGTAGAAACGCCAGGAAGTCCAGATGGAACTTCTCCAAGAACAGCAACTCCATTCGCAGTTAAACCAAATCCCCAAACCAATAGAATTCCAAAAACAACCGCTAATAAAGGTGTTGGTAAACTTTTGTGAATTTTCTTACCGAATTTAATAATGATTATTCCACCAATTCCAATAGCAAAAGCTGTCCAGTTGAGTGTTCCAATATTGTGAAAAATACTGACCATAATATCTTGGACATATTCGCTTCGTGGTAATTCAATTCCGAATAAATGCTTGATTTGACTCAGTCCAATAATAATTGCAGCTGCGGAGGTAAATCCGTTAATTACTGGATGAGAAAGGAAATTTACAAAGAATCCAAAACGCAAAATTCCCATTCCAAATTGAATTAATCCAATCAGAAATGCCAATGTTAACGCATAAAGTAAATATTGTTCAGGAGAACTTGGACTCAAAGCTCCAATTCCGGCAGCTGTTAATAAGGAAACCATTGCAACAGGTCCAACCGCTAATTGTCGCGATGTTCCAAAAATGGCATACAATAAAATAGGAATTGTTACCGCATATAAACCATGAATTGGATTCATTCCAGCCAGCATTGCATAAGCCATCCCTTGGGGAATCAACATAATTCCAACAGTTATTCCTGCGGACATATCACCCTGTAAATTCTTCTTTTTATAGTTAGGTAGCCAATCTAAAATAGGCAGATATTTCTTTAGTAAATGCATTCTCTCTCTTGTTTTCTCTGGTGATAAAATATTTCACAAAAGTCTCCATTTTTATTTGTTATTAAGGTGACTTTTGTAACGCTGGTTTTTAATTTCTTCTCGATTATAACTAAATAAGGGTTTCAATTTTCTGTTTTAAAAAATATTCTCTTAGAAAATTTACTTATTCAATTCGTATTCACTATTTTTGCGCCACATTTAGAAAAAACAATAAAATGGCAACGAATAGAACTTTTACAATGATTAAGCCTGATGGCGTAGAGAGCAAAAACATCGGGAATATCCTTCAAATGATTACTGATGCAGGATTTTCAATTAAAGCAATGAAATTAACTAAGCTTTCTGTAGAGCAAGCAAAAGTATTTTATGCTGTTCATAAAGAGCGTCCTTTCTACATGGAACTTGTTGATTATATGGTTTCTGGTCCTATCGTAGCGGCAATCTTAGAAAAAGATAACGCAGTAGCTGACTTCAGAACATTAATTGGAGCAACTGATCCAGCTGAAGCTGAAAAAGGAACTATCCGTGCAAAATATGCTGAGTCTAAAGCGAAAAACGCTGTTCATGGTTCAGATTCTGACGAAAATGCAATGATAGAAGGAGAATTCCACTTTTCAAAAGAAGAGTTGGTAGGATAATTTTCTTTTACATATATAGAATTGAAAAGCTGTACCGAGAGGTATGGCTTTTTTTGTTGTTAACCGCGGATTCGCTGAGGTTTGCGCAAAGGTCGCAGAGGAGAGAAAAGGAGAGATCGTTGGTGTTTTAAGGGTGACGCAAAGGTGTTGGGATGTAGAGAGCGCCTGCGGCACCTGGCGTTTTCACAGAGATAAAGGAGGGTTTTCACAGAGATTCACGGAGAAAGGAGAATTACGCAAAGATACGCAGAGGAGCAAAGGAACGCGGAGAGCACCTGCGGCACTTGATGTTTTTCACAGAGAGCACCGAAGAGAAGAGAAGAGAAGAGAAGAGAAGAGAAGAGAAGAGAAGAGAAGAGAAGAGAAGAGAAGAGAAGAGAAGAGAAGAGAAGAGAAGAGAAGAGAAGAGAAATGTTTGTTTTTTATAAAGATCATATCGATTAATGCGGTATAGGTTTAGAATAATTTCCTCGGAAGCTTATAAAAGTATGAAAACTTATAGTATTGGAAATTATAGGAATAGAAAAAGTCCAAACGCTAACGTCTGGACTTTTTAAATATAGGTTATGTGGTATTGTATGCTTTCCCTAGTAGGGCATGCATACTATACCATCATCATCATTGGGTTTTCCATGTAAGATTTGAAAGTATTCAAGAACTCTGCTCCTGTAACACCATCTACAACTCTATGGTCACATGATAAAGTTACCTTCATCACATTTCCTGGAACAACTTGTCCGTCTTTAACAACAGGCACTTGTTTTATTCCTCCAATTGCCAATATACAAGCATCAGGTGGATTAATAATCGCAGTAAATGATTCGATATTGTACATTCCTAGGTTAGAAATTGTGAATGTATTTCCTTCCCAATCTTTTGGTTGTAATTTCTTTTCTTTTGCTTTTTGAGCAAATTCTCTAACCTCAGCACCTATTTCCATTAAGCCTTTTGTGTCAGCAAAACGAACTACAGGAACCAATAAACCGTCTTCAACTGCTACAGCAACTCCAATGTTGATGTGGTCGTATTTACGGATTTTGTCTCCTAACCAAGCACTGTTAACTGCTGGATGTTTTCTTAATGCAACAGCACAGGCTTTAATTACCATGTCGTTAAATGAAACCCTGACACCTTCGTTTGCATTAACTGCTGAACGCTGCGTCATTGCATTGTCCATGTCAATATCTAACGTTAAGTAGAAGTGAGGTGCAGTAAATTTACTTTCAGCCAAACGTTTTGCAATGGTTTTACGCATTTGCGAAATGTTGGTATCTGTGTAAGATTCTGTTAAAGTTGAACCTGATGTTGAACCTGCAGCAGCCGGAGCTTTTGCACTATTCTGTGGTTTGTTTTCTGGCTTGTAATTTTCAATATCGCGTTTTACGATACGTCCATTTTCTCCAGAACCCTGTACATCATTCAAATCAACATTCTTGTCTTCTGCTAATTTTTTAGCCAAAGGTGAAGCAAAAATTCTTTCTCCGTCTCCACTTGATTGTGTAGAAGTTTCAGATTTTTCAGTTGTTTCTTTTGGTTTGTCATCAGAAGATTTATCAGCTGCAGGTTTTTTCTCTGTTTGCTTTTCCTCTTCTTTCTCCTCTTCTGCTTCTAGAGTTTCTTCCTTACTTTCAGCAGAATCTTCTTTATCGTCTCCTTTTTTAGAGTCAGCTATTATTTTATCAATATCTTCTCCTTCTTCCCCGATAATAGCTAAAATAACGTTTACTGGTGCAGTTTGACCTTTTTCAACTCCTATATATAAGAGTTTACCATCATAGAATGACTCAAACTCCATTGTTGCTTTATCCGTTTCGATTTCAGCAAGTAATTCACCTGATTCTACATCGTCACCAACTTTCTTGTGCCATTCTGCAACGACACCCTCAGTCATCGTATCCGATAGTTTTGGCATTAAAATAACTTCAGCCATTTTTCCTTAGTTTTTTAGTATTCTTTAATAAATGGGTAATCCTCAGATTTATATACGTCTTTGTATAATTCATCTTTTGTTGGATAAGGCGAACTGTCAGCAAACTCAATTGCTTCATTAATTTCGTTTGTTACCCATGATTGGATGTCTTTAATCTCATCTTCTGATAAGTAAGAATTATCTTTAATCACTTTTAAGCAGTGCTCAATAGGATCTTTTGATTGATATTCTTTCACCTCATCTTTTGTTCTGTATTTTTGAGGATCAGACATTGAATGTCCTTTGTAACGGTAAGTTTTGATGTCCAATAAAGTTGGGCCTTCACCTTTACGTGCACGGTCTGCAGCCATTGCAACAGCTTCGTGTACATCTTCTGGTGACATTCCGTTAACTACAAAAGAAGGCATTTCATAAGAAGAACCTAGTTTTGATAAATCCAATACGTTTGTAGTACGTTCTACAGAAGTTCCCATTGCATAATTATTGTTTTCTACAATAAAAATTACTGGAAGTTTCCACAGCATCGCCATGTTGAATGTTTCGTGAAGTGCACCTTGACGTGCCGCTCCATCACCAAAAGAAACCATAGTTACGTTATCCGTACCTTTGTATTTCTCAGCAAAAGCAACACCCGCTCCCATTGGAATTTGTGCTCCAACAATACCGTGTCCACCCATGAAGTTTTTCTCTTTGTCAAAAAAGTGCATTGAGCCACCTTTTCCTTTAGAAACTCCAGTTTGACGACCATATAATTCAGCCATTAATCGGCGAACATCCGTTCCTAATCCAATAGGATGCGCATGATCACGGTAAGCTGTCATGTGGAAATCTGTTGGTCTTGTCGCACTCACAGTTCCCGCTACAATAGCTTCTTGTCCGATATATAGGTGACAAAATCCTCCAAATTTTTGTTGGATATATAGTTGTCCAGCCTTTTCTTCAAATTTTCGCATCAAAAGCATATCCTTATACCATTTGATATAAGTTTCTTTTGAAAACTTTTGCTTCTTTGAAGAGCTTTCCTTTTTAGTGGTTTTTGTAGGCTTTTCTGATGATTTTGCTGCCATAGTTTAATACAGTTTAATTCGATTAGACAAATATAGAGTTTATATTTTTTTAAAATAGATAATCCATTAAGAGAATTCTTGAAATTCCTAACTAGTGTATGCAAGAATACTAAGTATTACTTAATATTTGAAAAGAAAGCTTCAAATACAAGGCTTGTGACGTTTTTAATTGCAGGAGTTTATTTTTATAAATGACTGCTATTTAAAACGAGCATAACGCAGTAGTTGGAGTTTTCTATCAAATATTATTTGCTTCCAAAAATAAAGGGTAGGAGTTGATGAACGCCCTCAAAAATCAAATAGCTTCCATCTCCGTTTTTCATGATTATCTCAAATGGAGCTTTCTGAATTTCAGTATATTCTGCCATCGCTTGACGACAACCACCGCAAGGTGAAAAAATATCTCCTTCTTTCAGCAAATCTCCAACACAAGTGATGGCTAAAATTTTAATTCCTTGCTTATTTTGTTGCGCGCCATAAGAAAAAAGAGCTACGCGTTCTGCACAAAGTCCTGTAGGATAAGCCTTGTTCTCTTGATTACTTCCAATTACAATAGTATCGTCGTTCAATAAAAGTGCTGCTCCAACTTTAAAGTTTGAATAAGGTGCATGTGCCTTTAAAGTTGCTTTTTCAGCGGCTTGGGCAACTATTTTTTGATCTTCATTTAATTCTTCAAAAGAGGCTAAATGATGGTAAGAAAATTTGAATTCTTTTTTCATATTGAGATTTTTGCTCCATACGCAGATCACATAGCCTTGTATGGGTCGCTAAAATAGTAGGATTATCTTAAGCGCTAATGTTTAGTGTGCTTTTTTATCGTAAAAAGTGTGAAAGTTGACGAATTTAGGGCTTAGATTTCAAGAATTTGATTTCTAATAAACGCCATTAAACGAATATACTGGTAAATATTAGAGGTGTTAAAACAGTACTGATGCTACTTTAGTCTTTAATAACCTTAAAATCCATTACTTCATTCGAGTTTTTACTTTTGACTTGGCATGTGAATTTATCTTTACCCATTTCAATAATCTCAGCATGAATTTTCTGACCAATCATTGATTGAAATTCTTCTGGAGCATTTTTGAATTTTTCATAAGTGAGAACATATTTACAATCAGATTTCCATTCAATTGAAGTATAAGCTTCGACTTTCGACTTACTATTGACTTCGATCTGTGTTTTTTCAGTTCTTGTAATTTCAATTTGAGCATAATCTGGATCTGCGTATGCAAATTTACCTACGTGAAAATCACTACATGTTGATTTTTCTGGAACGCAGGATATTAAAAGAAATATTGTAAATAAATAAATAGAAGCTTTCATTTTAATTAGTTATTGTTTAGTGAATTGAACTAAATTACTGCCATAGTATTAAGAATATGAACGGAATTTAATATTCATCGATAAAATTAAACAATTTATCGATGAATAACGCGTATTTAAAGAATAAAATAATTTATGAGGCTTAGTAGCCAGTTGATTACAATTTTCCGTCATGGTATAGGGATTATTGAACGCTCTGGCTATAAAATATTTTCGATTTTAAAGGTTTACTGCTATTTAATAAAGATTGTAATGCTCACTAAATTTTATATTTCGATTGGGTTTTATTGATTTGGGCTCTTCTATTGTTGTACTGTATTTTTGAATTAAACCAGCAATTTAGCTTTTACTACAGCCAGGTTATTAATTATTTTCCAATTGTTCTCAGTGTCTAAAACCAATGAGTTGTAAGAAATGAAATCATTTTCGAAACTTTCAATTTTTAATTTTACCATTGCAATAATTCCATCATGGTCAATAGCTAATATTTCCATTTCTCGCGGAATCCCGCCAAATTCTCCATTTCTGATTCTTTCCAAATAATCTTGTTTGTCGATAATCATAACACCTGATGTTCCCATAAAGCCGTTATTGGTTACTCGAAAATCTTCGTGCAATACTGCGTCCAAAAGTTCAATGTCGCTATTGTCGCCACCCTTTACAAAGTCAGTAATGCATTGGGTAATTCTTTCTATTTCGTCCATGGTAGATGATTTATGAATTCGATTCTAAAAATAAATAATTCTGAACTTCTGTGTACTGTTTAATTCTAAATTTCTATTAAAGAGATGCATCTATCAGCGAATACTGCAGGAATGTTTTACTTCAATATTTAAACATATAACTCCTCTTAAAGTAAGCTCATTTAATTATTCGTCAAAAAATGCAGAATATTTTATTAAGCTATTAAATCATCTAACGAGTACTTTTTAATATCTTTTTTATTCTTAGATAACTCATAAAGTTTGTTTTTATCCTGAATATCGAGCCATAGCATTGGATCGTTTCCGAAAATGGAACCCAGTATTAAAGCTAATTCATGATTTAATGAACGCTCACCCTTTATGAGTTTAGTTAAGTTTGAAGGTTTTATTCCAATATATTCTGCAAATTTATACTGTCTAATATCGAAAGCTTTTAAATATGCTTTAATGAAATCACCAACTTTTTTAGAGTGTTTGTCTTTCGAGTTTAAATAATCCTCCATTTTGAATTTAAGGGCCAATAATTCAATTGTTCTCTTTTGTTCGTTACTACGTTCTCTCGATTTATTCAAAAGGATCGCTTGAAATTCATTGAATTCTTGCGAGCCAACGTCTGTTCTCTCTGTTAAAACAGAAGGTCTGTTTTTATTATTTTCTTGTACGTTCATATCTCTTATTTTTAGTATAAGTACTTATTGATTAATTTCAGTCCCACCACATCATCGATATACATTCTTTGTCCAATTGCTTGTGTGGCACCATATTTTGATTTACACCAACTAATTAAGTTAGTTTTTGAAGTAAAAGTGACAAAACCTCTGTAGTCGCCCTGCATCTTTAAACTTTCTCGACAAGCGAATGCTATTAAACATCCTGCCACGAAATCATACCTTTTGTTTGTAGATCCCAAGTTGTGCGGCGCTATTTCTATAACATCCATTATCAACATATTACTTTCAACTTTTAATTGTAAAATACCTTCAATATTTTGAGAAGTATCTTTTAGACGTAATACATAGCTTTCCGAACCTTTTTCTTTCGAAAGTATTTTCCAATCAAATTTCCATCCGTCTTTTTTAGTTGGCATTTTTCCAGAAGCGGAGATTATTTCCACTTTAATAAGTTTGTTACTTCCTAGGTCAAGAATAAATGCCATAATTCATTTCTAAGAAGTTTAGTAGATATAAAGATAGATATATATATTGCCAAATTAGATAATATATATCTTAATAGTTTCGATAAATGATTACTTATATTGCCAAATAAAACCATTCAATAGAAATGTTCATTCCTTGAATCCTTCACTTCCTATAAACCGACCTAGGATAATCAGACATCCGAATTCTTTCCTTCTCAGATCACCCAAAGAATTCGTATCAATCCAATTTGTTGATTTACTTTCTAATTCTAGTATTCTATAGATAATCTTTGGTTTTTGATTTAGATATCCCAAAAATCTTCCTCAAATCATGTCCGACCACCAATAAAAATTCATATTTATTTAAAGTTCTACTTTTACCATTGAGTTGTTCGGCCAAACTTCTTCAAGACAATCCCATCCAGCTCCAAACCAAATAGTATCATCTTCCTCAATCATCATTTCATATTTATATTCAGGATGGTTTTCTTCGAATTTTAAATACCTACGAAGGTCTCTTTTTTTTAAGCTGTATGCTGGATCTTTTGAGTGAGCAACATCAATAGGAAAATCAATTGTTCCATTTTTATTACTCAAATAGTCATCATCTTCATTTAAAGTAAAGAACAAAACTCTATCATTAGCTAGCCATCTTCCGGTATTTGTCCACAAGGTGTCAAAATTACAAACTGCCTTTATTTGAATGTGTCAAGTCATTCTATAGGTAGAATCGGGATTTAGAAAAAGTTCGGCTTTCATGGAAATAGTGGTGTCGAGCTTTTTGTCAGAAATAGAATCTGTGACTACTGTTCCGATATAATAACCAGTGTATTTGTCCATTTGCGCATTTGAGTTTTGCCAAATGAAGGTAGTCAATAGAAATGTAAAAATATATTTCATGATGTTTCTTTCTCGTTTCAGGAATAGATTTCTCAGTTTTAATAAATTCCCTTAATTCAAAACATCTCGAACAAATACTTCTGTACTGTCTAAATTACTCCAAATTGTTTGAATATTTCTGTGATTTTCTGAACTATATTCATAAATCACAATGGTATCGCCTAATAATTTGGGATTAAACCAGTGTGAATTTTTATCATACGGAATTCTAGAAATTTGCTTATTTGTTAAACTCCTCTCTGCTATGAAATCATGTTTCGATAAAATGCGTTCTAATTCCTTAGGACAAGTTTCAAAATGCATCCAAATAGCAGCATCTAATATTGGAACTGTTTGCTCTTGGTACTGAATGACATTCACACAATTGTTTTCTCTTTTGTCGAATAAAGCATCATAGATTTCTTCACCAGTTCGTGGTTTCATTATTTCAGAAATCTTGTTGAATGACTTATTAATGACGGTATAAGTTGTCCAAGTTCCTAAACCGATCACAACAAAAAATAGAACTAATGCGCTAATTAAAAGATTTTTGTTGCGGTTGACCAAACCGAAAATCAAAACCGTTAGAAATGCTAGGAAGCTTATTCCTGAAAGTGTTACTAAGATTACTATTTCTAACATTTGCTACAATGACTTAATTTATTCGGATAAAGTTGACAAAAATTTATGAAATTTTAATCCTTGGATCCTTTTATTCATAATTCATAATTAATCCCGGCAATACAAATTTCTCAAAAATCATCTCCGGTTGCTGTGTTTTACCATTTCTGAAATTCCCCGAAGTAATAACCACAACTGCATCTAAAGTTGGGACAACAAAAATATATTGTCCTCCAGCTCCTCTTGCTTCTATGGTTTTATATGTTTTTCCATTCAAATGATATTCATGATGCCACCATAAATATCCATATCCGTTTTTGTCTTCGGTGTTTTCTAAAACTCTGTAGTTTTTGAAGGAAGCTTCAATCCACTCCTTTGAAAGAATTTGTCTGTCATTTACTTTGCCTGAATCCAGATACAATTCACCAAATTTCACCATGTCTTTTGGGGTAAGATACATTCCTCCACCAAAATATGGACTCCCTTTCAAATCCGTTTGAATAATGTAATTTGAAATTCCAAGCGCTTGAAATAAATGCTGATCTATAAACAATTCCAAAGGATCTTCAACCAATGAATCCATTGCTAATCCTAGTAAATATGGATTGGCAGAACCGTAATTTGCTTTGGTGTTGGGCTCATTGATCATTGGAGCTTTTAAAACTTCATCAGCCCAGTCTTGCGACATTTGATAATTGTCTTCTACCGCCGAAGATTTAGGATTTGAATTGATTCCATAATCAATAGCATCGAGTCCAGAACTCATGGTTAAAAGACTTTTTATATCAATTTTCGATTTTAAACCAGTGTTGTATTTTTGATATGCTGACGGCAGAAAATCAAATATGGATTGATTGACATTATCGAATAATTCTTGCTCTTTTACTAAACCAACAAATGCAGAAGAAATACTCTTGGAGGCTGAACGCATATCATGGGGAATGTTGGAATTGTAGCCATGAAAGTAATTCTCGTAAATTAATTTTCCATTTTTAGATACCAAAACTGAATGTGTATTGGGTAAAGAATCGTTTAGAACATACTTTTCTAGATTTGAGAATTTTTCATTAAAAGTTTCAGGTTTGACATTCATTCGTACGATTCTCCATGGATGAGTAGATTTTTTCAGTTTAATTAAAGTAAGTAAATGATCTTCTAAAAGAATTTCTAATTCAATTTTATCAGCCAATAATTTTCCTTTGAATTGTAATCCTGTTTTTAAATCAGAGAATGAAATCACATCATTTTCTTTTTGGAAGTCAGCACACCAAGTTCCAGTAAATCGATTATCCGCTAGAATAGGGTAGGCCTGATAATCTTCGCCATTTCCATTTTCTAGACTCAGATAAAAAGATTGTGATTTCAATTCGTCAACCATCAAAATATTCCAAATTCCAGAATAAATATTGGATTCTGACTTTATTAATTTCAAATGATAAAGTAATAATCCAGATTTAATAAATCCATTGATTTCATTTTCATCGTCTGAAATCGTTCCGTTGAAATAGATATTTTTGGTAATGGGAATTCTTAATTCTATTTCACCATCGGACTCAAATTCATATTCCACAATACTTCTTTCATTATAGATTTTGAAAGTGGCAATCTCTGTTTCAAGATTCGAAATTTCTACTTTTAAATTGAAAGTTGTTGGATTTTCGATTTTCCCCTCCCAATTAGAAGTGTAATCTGCCATGTTTTGTGAATGGAGAGAAAGGGAAAGGATAAGTGCCAAGAAGAAAGTGAAGTGTTTTTGTTTCATTTTAATGGTTTTTGTGTTTAGTTTTCAATCCATAATGACATCGAAACCTTCGACATTTCGACGCCTTCGACAAGCTCAGTCACCGAAAAGTAATCCGATCACTACGGTGACTAGCTTGTCGAAGGCCCGTGTCATTCGCGTTCCAATCCTTGAATCTTTGAATTCTTGAATTTTTCAATCCTTCATTTCCTATAATCAACCCGAGGATAATCAGACATCCGAATTCCTTCTTTTTCTAATTCCGTTAAAGCATTCTTTGCAATCCATTTTGCCGATTTACTTTCGAATTCTAAAATTTCATCAGCTACAATAATCGCTTTTTGACGAAGATCAATATTTCGTTTTCCGATGCTTCGCAGTGCCCAATTTACAGCTTTTTTTACATAAATTCTATCATCGTTGGCTTCACGTTTAATAAGTTCGAAATACTGTTCGAATTGTTCATTGCCAGAAGTCTTGTCTGCCATGCAATAAGAAGCCAAAGTGGTGAATGCTGCTCTTTTTTGAAATTCACTTTCTCTTTCTGACCATTCCATTATTTTTTCGTGTGCAAATTTACTTTTGGAAAATAATCCCATACAGAAACTATCACAAACCTCCCAATTCTCAAAGGTTTTTACCCAATGTTCCATGAGTTCTTCGGTAACGTCTTTTGCTTTGAAAACCTTACTGCATAAAATACGAGCTTCGTAAATTCCACTATCGAAAAGCTGTATTGCCAATTCATTGTCGTGACCAATTTCCTTGGCAATCACTTTTAAATCCTTGTGGTAAATTCCCAAAGAGTTGTTTGATATTATTCC
The DNA here is from genome assembly GCF_004152935.1 of Brumimicrobium glaciale. Taxonomy (GTDB): domain Bacteria; phylum Bacteroidota; class Bacteroidia; order Flavobacteriales_D; family Crocinitomicaceae; genus Brumimicrobium; species Brumimicrobium glaciale. Next base: position 631,763 of record NZ_SETE01000002.1, on the reverse strand, counting down.
AAACTTCTTTTCTTTGAAAATTACCTTCTCTTTGTCTTGAAGGGAGTGGAGACGTTGTATGGTTTCTTTATAAGTCAATGTTTTTTGGAGTTATTTTAGTAAAATAGCTAAATTTTGAAGCCCATTATTTTAGATGTAGAATTAGAATTCCTGTTCCTATTGCTATACCAAAGCTTAACATAGTTCCAATGAGAACGTATTCTGTTTTTCTAGTTGCGCCATCTTTAAATCTTAATATAGATTTAGCGGCAATTAGAAACCCTAAAGCTTCATATTGACTAAGAATAACAAATGTAAGTGCAAGAATTCTTTCTAGTGATCCAATTAATCGTCCTGCGCGTTGGAGATCGTCATTTGTTTGGTCTGTTATAGAATAAGACTTAAAAATTTGTTTGATAAGAATGTTAGCTGGTTTTAGACAGAATAAATATCCTGCAATTAAGAGCACAATATACCAATCGAATTTCATTTCATAAAAATCAATTAGTGGAGTTGTTTTCTCGAATAATAGTGAAACAATGATCAAAATCAACAAATGTAAAAGCTGAGATATGTAAAATGAGTACTTCCCAATTTTCCTATCCTTGTCGAGATACTTTTTTAAGCCATCTATTATTACATGAATTGCTGCAATTACGATAGCTGCAACAACAAAAAGAAGCTGGAATGAAAGTACCCATGAACAAATAAAGGCTATTAAAAAATGTTGAGGTAGAAACTTGCTTTTAAAACCCTTTTCGTTTAAATCCTCTACTTGTTTCTCCGATTGAAAAATATAATCAGTCAATAAATGAGCGATAAATTGTAGTGTTATCAGTGTCGAGATGTCCATTCGAAATTGTTTTGTCGGTTTTGTAGTATTACTTTTTCGTAGTACATCATGCCTTGTTCTATAGCGTTCCAACCAATACTGGTCGATTGCCTATTGATAACCGGTTGAGAAACATTCGTTTGCTTAGCTATCTCATTTTCAGTCTGACCAATTAATTTTCTGTACAAGACATCGCTTTGTTTAGCTGTTGCTTTGTTTATTAGAACTTCGATCAACGATAATATTGAGTTAAAACCATCATTTAAATGTTCATTTTTAGATATAAAATTCAAAGTTGTCCGTACGTTCATTCTTTCTTTGTCATGAGTAGAATGTTCTTTCAAAAATCTGCCTGACATATATATTGCTTCACCATCAATAATTTCCTGTTCTGGATCTATTCGATTTATTTCCCCATACCCTATAGCGATTCGAATTCCATAGGTTCTAAAGGCTTTAACCCTATTGTCATTTTCATATCGTGGATTATTACTGATAGGAAGAGCTTTAATATAGCTTTTGAGTATTAACGCAATTTCTATAGCCTTTTCTGAATGCGGCGTTACGCATTCTATATAATCACCTTGTACAATTCGGCAATACGCTTCATATTTAGACTCTATTTTATTTAACAAAGTTTGTAATTGCTCTATTACAAATGTTCTGTCTCTTTCATCTAGGCTGGTGGAAGCTAATATATCCCCCGATATTACTGCTACTTTACTTATCATCATTTAAATATAATCATAAATATCAAATATAGTCTAAATAAGACATAATATTAGCATATATCCTTTTTAAGACATAAGTATTGTTTATAGCTTTATTATGACATAGAGGGCTTATGTCTTAAAATAGGCTTGTTGTGTTAATGGTTATTTGTGCTTGAATTAATTATCTCTCCATTCCCAAACCACAACAGCCCATTCAACTCCATCACCATCCACATAACTATGAATCTCTTCAAAGCCTACTTTCTTGTGTGCCTTTAGAGAACGAATATTAGATTTAGCAATCTCAGTAATCGAGAAATCATAACGCCCAGAAAAAGCTTCTTTATAGACACGGAAACAATTCTCGATTAATCCTTGACCTCTATAATCTTTATCAATACAAGCCTGACCGACCAGCATATAATCATAGTCAGAAACTATTTTTCCTTTGTAAATGATTTTATCAAATTCATCGAACATAGGAAAGATTATGGGAAGTTCATAGCGTGAAGATTTGGTCATGGCGAGCACGTAACCGACTACTTTATCTCCGTCTTTTGCAATTGCATGAGCTTCGATATTGGCTAAATCAGTAAGTGCTTCTGGTGTGTGATCAACAGTAACAAAACCGTTCTTTTCAATTTCTTCTTGTGAAAGGTTTTTCTTTAAATTGGCTTTTTGAAGGGTGAGTATGCCTTGGAGGTCGGTTTTGTTGGAAGATGTGGAGTATGTTATCATTTGGGGTGCTATCTGGACTTTATCGATTCGAAAGATATAAATAGATTCGGGTTTTTTATGTTATATTCTATAGCCCCTTTCCATAAATGTTTTTTGCTTCTGAATTTGACTTTAATCGCCCATTATCAGCATCAGCTATTCCTAATTCGATAGATTTATTTTCTTGATTAGATATCTCATCTGCCCAATCTGTTTTACTGCTTTGTTTCTGAATACCATATTTAAAAGCCTCATATTTTGCTTGAAATTCTTCTTGTCTATCAGTTCCTTTGATATCGATTTTATGGTCATTAAACTGATCAAGACTTTTCATATTTTTATTATTGGCTTTCATGATGTATTAAGATGATTCTTATAAAGTATACTGTTGATAGGCTGTTAAGATTCTTTAAGCTCAAGCTTTGGGAGCCCTGTTTTATTTAACATTTCATTTGCTTTCTCAAGTTTTTTAGGAAAAAGTATTTTATCATTAAAAAAATCTAATGACTTATCAATCAGAACTACTGATTTCAATTCGTATTTGTCTAGCTTCATAAATCAATTTCAGTTTAAACAGATATCGTTTTTAAATTCATAAGGTTAATAATAATTTCGCGCCATTTAATCAATCAAACAATTGATTTCTATCTTATTGAGCATTTAATATATAAATGTACAAAACAAACTAATCATTCCATAATGGATCAATCAATAAAATCGAAGAATAAAAATATCACTTCACCTTTAGAATTTGTTTTCTTATCATCTAACTGCTAGTAAATGACTGGCACAAAACGAACAGCTTTATCCATTATCCAAATGACAAAGTTCTTTGTCGTAGTTGTTTTGAAATATTCTATGTTATTTAGCCAGTTGTTAAGTAATCCTTAATAACTGAATTCTGCTCTAACTCTCCGTATTTCAGTATGTTTGATGTGTGGATGCTAATGTTTGGTACAGAGGTGGAAAAAAGTTTCACAAGTTTATTTTGGTTCATCCAAATATTGCCGCCTTTGGCGCATAAAACAAAACAGCTGCTTTTCCATCAGCAGTTTTATAGATGATTATATTTGGTTTGTTGTCCATTGAACTTGTTTTTTGAAAGATTAAAAATAAGGAATTAGTTTGAAGAGTGTAAGGGAAGTGTTGGATTTGATACATTTGACATCGATTTAACTTTTCGTATATTGTATTTAGTATTATATTGCATACATTTGAATAATTAAATAAACTTTTATTATGTCTAGTTTACATGTCAGAGCTGATTTGGGTTTTAATGATGGGAAGTATCATGTAGGTCTTTCATTAGTAGAATTTGAAGAAGATAACGTTACTATAATATATTCTCCTGCGTTAGACTTAAGTGGCTATGGTTATAGTCATTCTGAAGCAAAGGATTCTTTTTCTGAAGCTTTAAATGAATTTTTCAGATATACCAATAATAAAAACACTTTAGACAAGGTGCTCAAAGACTTAGGATGGAATATTAAAGGATCCAAAAAGAAGCCTAAATTTGATCCACCAAAAGATTCCGAATTAGTTACTTCAAATGCAATGTATAATGAAATTGTAAATAGTAAAAGTTATAAAGTGTCAAGAGAAAACGTTGAATTTGCTTATTAATTTTCATGTCGACTAAACACTTAAGAAATATACCACTCAAACTTTATCGAGATTTTTTACTAGATCAAGGTTGTTCATGTAATAGGACAAAAGGAGGACACGAGCATTGGTCCCGATCAGATTTATTAAGACCAATTACAGTTCAAACACACGTAGATCCAGTTCCAGAATTTATTATTAAAAATGCATTGAAACAACTAGGGTTAACAAAAAAAGATTTTACTGATTGGATTTAGTAAATTGAGAATGATTTCTTAAACAATTTATTTCCGGCAACATTTTTCTTCAATATTCTATGTTATTTAAGCAGTTGTCAAGGATTACTTGATAACTGAATATCAGCATAACTAATTGTACTACATGAGGTTATTTTTGAAAAACTTAATCCCTACCCGAAGGTCACAAAAAACTCTCCTCAAGAGCTTCCTTCAATCGTTCCGGTTCCGCTGTTCCCACCATCACAGATTTACTTTTACCATTGCTGATGTATTTTATTCTCACTGCTTTCAATCCATGAATGTTGTAAAGCATTCCCTTTGAAGTGAATCTAATTCCTAAGCCGTTATACCATGGAGTTTTTATTACTTGAACTTCTTCAAGCTGGTCAATTTTGAATTTGATTCTGATGAGTCCAATTCCATAGCTGAGTTTTAAAACTCTTCCATCAATTTCAATGCTTAGCTTGTAAAATAAAGCAACTATAATTACGAAGATTAACACAATGGCTTTAAAAGAATCCAAAGGAATTGGATCGCTGCCCCATTGGTTTTCATAGGCTAAATAAAAGATGAATAGGATGGGGAGGAATATTCCGATTATGAGCCATCCGATTTGTGTTTTTTTGTAGGGCATGGGAGTTATGATTTAAATAAACACTTAATATCTGATTGCTTGTTACTTTAGTGTTTTTTGTTGAGGTATCAATATTTTTGAATGAGGGAGGAGGTTTTGAAAACCTATTTTGAGTTAAAAAAAAAGTTAGCGTAATTATCCCTGTACAAGGCGCTTCTCATTATCTATAAAAAGTGTTATAAATGCGTTGATGTAATTTTTATAAAATTACTAAATATGATTTTAAATTATAGTCATCTAAAATACTATCTTTAACGATAGATACATGTTTAATATGAAAATTAAAAAAATTAGGATACAAAAGTTTCGAAGTATTAGTGACATTACTATTGATTTTTCTAAAAATCTTAATGTTTTCGTAGGTATTAATGGTTCAGGTAAAACATCTGTTTTAGACGCCATATCCATCTCTTTATCATGGTTAGTCAATAGGATACAAAGACAGAATGCATCAGGTTTGAGGATTCAAGATGACGATATTAGATATGATAACTCTTTCTCATCAATTGAGATTTTGGTTGAAGAAAAAAAGAATAATTATGAATGGAAAATTGTTAAAGGCGCTAGGGGAATAAATATTTTAGAAAAATCAGAGTTAAATGAGGTGTCCGAATTGGCTATTCAATTTCAAAAGAATCTGACCCAAAAGGAAGAGCTCCCAGTTATTGCGTACTACCCCATATCCAGAGCTGTTGATATTACAACACCCAGAATTAGCAATAGAGAGAATTTATACATTTTAGATGTATACGATAATGCCTTAAGTGGAAAAAGAAATTATCATTCTTTTTTCGAATGGTTTAGAGTTCAAGATGATATTTTAAATGAAAAATCTGTATCTAAAACTAAATGGATGCTGCAAAATAAGATGTTAATAAAAACTAGGGTTAGTAACATTGTAAATTTACTGAAGGACTCATTTAGATCTCATGAATCTAAAGAAGAATTGACGCACCGTGCCAATCGATTATTGAGAGATAAATTTATTTATGAAGACCCTAGAATTCTTTTTCATGAGCTATTAAACTTAATACGAATCATTGAAAAAAGAAGTGATCGAAATTCCCAAAAAGATTTTTATGAATTAGAATATATGTTTCATAAAATGGAAATATATAGTAAAGAATATGGTGATGAATTAATATCAATGAATGTTCGATATGAAGAAATTATTTTGGACACTATTAGTGATTTTAAATTTATTTATAAAGAAAATGAACAGAATTCTGAATTAACACATATTCTATGGGAGTTTTTCTCTTTGGCCATTGTATTAAGTTTATGGTGGATAAGTGAAAGAGGTAGAAAAAAGCTTGAAATAGCATTCAATGATTCCTTTATATATATCAAAGAAAGTTCTAGATATTTCGACTTAATTTTTGATGATCTTAATAATGCGATAAGAGGAATAATTAAAAGCGAGCTATTACAAAAAAAGAAAAATCAAAGAAGTGAGGGTAAAGAACTAAAGACAGTCGCCATGGCAATAGAGCAATTCGTACCTGAATATTCATTATTAAGAGTTAAAAGAACGCCAAGGCCTCACATGCTAATAAATAAGGGGGATTTAGAATATAATCTTAATCATTTATCAGATGGAGAAAAAAACTTAATAACACTTGTAGGGGATATAGCACGTAGGCTGGCTATTGCTAATCCATACTCTAACAACCCGTTGAGTGGAGATGGTATTGTGTTAATAGATGAAGTCGACATGCATTTACATCCTAGATGGCAAAGATTAATGATACCACAATTATTGAAGGTTTTTCCGAATTGTCAATTTATTATAACGACGCATTCTCCTCAGATAATCAGTCATATAAAACCTGAAAGTCTATTTTTATTTGAACAGAAAAACAATAGTCTTTCTTTCAAAAAGATTAATGAAACTTACGGAATGTCAATAGATCGAGTTGTTGAAAATATCATGGATGATGAAGCTAGGCCAGTAGAGGTACAAAAAAAAATAGATCATATTTTTGAACTTATTGAATTTAATAATTTATTAAAAGCAAAAGAAATGATTTTAGAGTTAAAGATTGAGATGCCTCATGATCCTGAGCTTTTGCGTGCAGAGATGTTAATTAGAAAGAAAAGGTTAAACAGATGAGGCAAATTATTAATAGGGCTGAGCCTATGTCATTCGTCTTTTGGCTGAAAAAAAATAAAAACAAGGAATGGAGTGATTTCTCTGGTTCTTTTGCTTATCATGAGTTGAGAGAGTATATGATAACAATTCAAGAAAAAATGTGTTGTTATTGTGAAATCAGCTTAAATACTAATAAAGAGGCTCATCTTGAACATTTAAAAAGTAGACATAATTATCCTATTGAAAGGTTTAATTTTGATAATATCTACGCTTCATGTCAATTCAATGATTCATGTGGTCACTTTAAAGGTCATGCTAATTATAATAAAATGGTATTACCGGATAGTGTTTGTGACCAGCGCTTTACTTATACGAATAATGGTTTGATCATTCCATCTGTTTCAGGTGATACTGCTGCTATTAACACAATTGAATCACTTAATCTAAATTGTAAAAGGCTAAAAAATGCAAGACAAGATATTATTCGCATAATTGAAGATATTAATGATACAGCTTTAGTCGATGAATATTTAATGAACTGTGTTGAATGGGTAAATGGTTTTTATACAGTTATTGAATACGCCAAGGTTGAAGGCTAAATTATAATCAGAATTAGTGGTATTTAGCGTAGCTTTTGTTTTGAAAAATCACTTATCTTTTTAATTGATAGATTTATTAAAGTAGAACGATGTATGAGTCGTTTTGCAACAAAGTATATTCCTGTAGCGTCTAATATCATTGCTGTGTAATCTGATTCGTTAGTATTTTAAGAACTTTAAAAGCTACTATTTCATGAATGGTTATTTATTTAATACTATTACCAATTTTTTTCACTTGCCAATTGATTCTTCTTTTATCAAATCGACTCATGTATGCCAAAGTGCTAGTAAATAGGATAGGAGTATTTATTAACACGTCGTTTAAGCTTTCAATTATACTTTCTGAATGCTTATCTTTTATGATATCCAATCCAAACTGTTCATCAAAAATAAATTCATAACCAAACCATATATTTTCGTGTTTATTATCTTTCTCAAACTTGTCTATTCCAAAGAAATTTGCCGCTCTGCTGTTACATACAATAATAATTTCTGGATTTATTGCTGATATAAGACTATGGCTTAATTTTAATTGTTCAACAATGAATTGAATATCATTTTTAAAAAATAAATTTATTTTATTTTGGTCAGTCTCTCTGTATTGGAAAAGATCAATGTACGACCAATCATTTTCATATTTTGTTCCTATAAGAAGTTCGCCAAAAGCCTTATAATGCCTTGGATAATCAATTATCGCTTTATCAATATCATATTGAAATGATTCATTTATAGATCCTAACGGAAATGATGGATTAATACCAATAAATAATGCTTTTCCCTTTTTGAATTTAGCAGCTACAAAACCTCTTTCAATAATAGCTTGTACATCTTTTGATGAAGATTTGTATTTAAATAATTCAGTCAGTTTACCTTGCGTTATATTATCAATTCCCATATTATTTATTACATTAATTTATTATCAACTAGCTAACTCATAATTGTCATACTGACTTGACCCTCTCCCCAAATTTAACATTTATTCCAAACCAACCCCTTATAATCCAGTATTATAAACAAAAAAAAGGAGCCCCATCTCTGAAACTCCTCTTCCAATACTATATAAAACTAAACCTCTTACTTCCTCTCAATCCATTCCCTTGCATTCACAAAAGCCTCCAACCAAGGAGAAACTTCGTCATTTCTACCATCTGGATAGTTCGCCCAGTTCCATTGGAATGTTGAACGTTCGATGTGTGGCATTGTTACCAAGTGTCTTCCTGAAGCGTCGCACATCATTGCTGTGTTGAAATCAGAACCGTTTGGATTTGCTGGATATTGATCGTAGGCATATTTCGCTACGATGTTGTATTTATCTTCAGCGTATGGTAATTTGAATTTCCCTTCACCATGCGAAATCCAAACTCCTAATGTTGTTCCTTCTAATGAAGATAGCATCACTGAATTGTTCTTTTGAATTTTCACAGAGGTAAATCCACTTTCGTGTTTCTTCGAATTGTTGTAGGTCATTTTTCCGTGGGCATCATGTTCTGGATTTACCAGGTCTAACTCCATAAATAACTGACAACCGTTACAAATTCCAACTGAAAGTGTGTCTTCACGTTTAAAGAATGATTCTAAGGCTAATTTTGCTTTTTCGTTGTATAAAAATGCACCAGCCCATCCTTTCGCCGAACCTAAAACGTCCGAGTTAGAGAATCCACCAACTGCACCAATAAACTGAATGTCTTCTAAAGTTTCACGGCCTTCAATTAAATCCGTCATGTGAATGTCTTTAACGTCAAATCCAGCTAAATACATCGCATTTGCCATTTCACGCTCACTATTACTTCCTTTTTCACGTATAATTGCAGCTTTTGGACGCAATTGAACGTTTTCCATTATTGGAAGTTTACCTGTGAACCCTTTAGGGAAAGTATACTTTAATGCTTGATTTTTGTAATTGTCAAAACGCGCTTTCGCTAATCCGTTTGCCGTTTGTTTTTGGTCTAACAAATAAGAAGTCTTAAACCAAGTATCACGCAATTGTGAAACCGTCATTGTGAAAGCATCCGTTCCGTTGATAATACTTACGAAATCGTTTTCTACCACTTTACCAATTTCATGGAACTTGATGTTGTTCGCTTCTAAAACAGTCGTAATACTTGCATCTTTCGATTGGAAAACAATTCCTGAATTCTCTGCAAATAATACCTTAAACGAATCTTCTTCATTCAAACTCGTCAAGTCGTATTCTGCTCCAAGGTTATTGTCTGCAAAACACAATTCCAATAGTGTAGTGATCAATCCACCAGAAGCCACATCGTGACCTGCAACGATTTGATCGTTTTGAATTAATTCTTGAATCGTATTGAATACCGTTTTAACATACCCAGCGTCTTTAACATCTGGTGCTTCATTCCCCAATTGACCCATAATTTGAGAGAAAGAACTTCCGCCCAATTTGAAATCATCTTGTGAAACGTTGATATAATAAATTGGACCTGCTTCTTTTTTGAAAACTGGCTCAACTACTTTTGAAATTGCATTACAATGTCCAGCCGCTGAAATAATCACCGTTCCCGGAGAAATTACTTCGTCGTTTGGATATTTTTGTTTCATCGATAATGAATCTTTCCCTGTTGGAACGTTAATTCCTAAAGCGATAGAGAAATCTGAAACCGCTTGCACCGCTTTGTATAGACGCGCATCTTCTCCAGGGTTTTTACAAGGCCACATCCAGTTTGCAGATAAAGAAACACTTTTCAAACCTTCTTCTAACGGCGCCCACATAAGGTTCGTTAAAGATTCAGTAATTGCATTTCTACTTCCTGCCGCTGGATCAATCAATGCTGCGATTGGAGCATGTCCAATTGATGTTGCAACACCTTCTTTTCCTTTGTAATCCAACGCCATCACCCCAACGTTGTTGAGTGGCAATTGCAATGGACCAGCACATTGTTGTTTGGCAACTTTCCCACCCACACAACGGTCAACCTTGTTCGTTAACCAATCTTTTGAACCTACAGCTTCCAATTGTAATAATTGGTCTAGGTAGTCGTAGAATTTATCTTTCTTATAATCTAAATCAGAATAAACACGTTTAACTGTGCTGTCTGTCATGATTGTTTTTGGCGAACTTCCAAACATATCTGTCAAAGCAAAATCCATTGGTTTTAAACCTGTAGATTTCGATTGGAATGTAAAGCGATTGTTGTTCGAAACATCACCTACCGTGTACATTGGAGAACGCTCACGATCTGCAATCTTCTGAAGTGTTTCAATATGTTTTTCGGCAATCACCAGACCCATTCGTTCTTGTGATTCGTTTCCGATAATTTCTTTAGCCGATAGAGTAGGATCTCCAACAGGAAGTTTATCTAAATCGATTAATCCTCCAGTATCTTCAACTAATTCACTCAAACAGTTTAAGTGACCTCCAGCTCCGTGATCGTGAATAGAAACGATGAAGTTCTCATCACTTTCAACCATTCCACGAACAGCGTTTGCCGCACGTTTTTGCATTTCTGGATTAGAACGTTGTACAGCATTCAATTCTATTCCTGAAGAAAACGCTCCAGTATCAGCACTTGAAACTGCTGCTCCACCCATTCCAATGCGGTAATTTTCTCCACCTAATAAAACGATTTTATCGCCTTCTTGTGGAATACCTTTTATTGCTTGGTCTGCTTTTCCATAACCAATTCCACCGGCTTGCATGATGACTTTATCAAACCCTAATTTTCTGTGGTCAGCATCTGCATGCGTATTCCCAGCATCGTGGTGTTCAAAAGTTAAAACAGAACCCGTAATTAAAGGTTGGCCAAATTTATTTCCAAAATCAGAAGCACCATTCGACGCTTTGATTAAAATATCCATTGGCGTTTGGTACAACCATTTTCTTTCTTCGAAAGCTTGTTCCCATGGACGCTCTTGCTCTAAACGAGAATAAGAAGTCATGTAAACCGCTGTTCCAGCAAGTGGCAAAGAACCTTTCCCACCTGCTAATCTATCTCTAATTTCTCCACCCGCACCAGTTGCAGCACCGTTAAAAGGCTCAACAGTTGTTGGGAAGTTATGCGTTTCAGCCTTCAATGAAATAACTGAATCGAATCTTTTTATGTCGTAATATTCTGGAATGTCAGCACGTTTTGGAGCAAACTGTTCAACGTTTGGACCTTTTACAAAAGCCACGTTATCCTTGTATGCCGAAACGATTCCGTTTGGATTTGCTTTTGCCGTATCTCTGATCATTCTGAATAAAGAGCGTTCTTTCTCTTCACCATCAATAACAAACGTTCCATTGAATATCTTGTGACGACAGTGTTCTGAATTCACTTGTGAAAATCCAAAAACTTCAGAATCCGTTAAAGGACGCCCGATTTTTTTAGCCATGGTTTCCAAATATTCAACCTCTTCATCGTTCAATGCCAAACCTTCCTTTTGGTTGTATCCGGCAATGTCTTCAATATTTAGAATCGCTTCTGGATCAATCTGAACGTTAAATGAATCTTGTTGAAGACCATCATATTTTTCAGAAATCATCGGGTCAAAATCCGTTGTATCTTTATCTACCGCTTGAAATTCTTCAATACGGAGGATATCAGAAATCCCCATGTTTTGTGTAATTTCAACTGCATTTGTACTCCACGGTGTAATCATAGCCGCACGAGGACCAACAAAAAAAGCACCTAATGATGCTTGTTCTATCTTTGGTTGGTCACCAAATAACCACACCAATTTGGCAGTAGTTTCAGTTGATAATTCTTTTGTTGTTTGAACAGTAAATACTTTACCGTTTACGTTTCCAAAGAAGTGAATCATTATATAGGATTTGAATGTTATTTTATGGCTGCAAATTTAAGCTTTTAAAATGAGAATGTGGTTTAAAAAGTGGCTTGAATAAAATGTATTTAGGGGAATGGTTGGTGGGGTTGTGTTGGTGGTGGTTTTGATGACGGAACGCGGGACTTCGGCAAGCTCAGTCACCGCATAACGGATGCAAGCAGCGCGGATTTACACGGATTTTATTTTGGTGCGGAGAAGTGTAAAACTTAAGAAATAAGGGATTCCTCGTCGTTGCACTCCATCGGAATTACAGGTGTTGGGGTGTTATGGGACGGGAGAAATATTGTTCAAGCGGAGCTTGAGCAATATTTCTCCCGAAAACCTCCTTATAAGATTGTCATTCCGAATGTTTTTCAAAACCAACGGTTTTAAAAAATAGAGGAATCCCTTCTTTTTTTTTGAAATAGACATTTTAGAATTGCAGGTAGATAAATACTAGTGATACAAGATAAAAAATTATGGGTTTTTAATCCGTGGAAATCATAGGTCGGAGATCCGTGTCATTCATCAACCATAATTTTCGAAATCCTCACCCGATGCAATCTCTGCAATAAAATTGGATACAAATTTCCAATGATATTTATTATTGTCATGATAATTACGAGAGAATAATATCCTCGTGGAATTAGAATAATTGAAAGAATAGATATGCCAATCAAAGCGGCGAAATGACCAAATTCTGATTGTTTTGTTTGAAAAATGAAGTTTTTTAATCCAGATTTTGTTCCATTAAAGTATTTTTTTCTATTCTTCTTAGTTCCCCAAAAGGCAAGCATGAGAAGCATTTGAAAATATTTAACACCAAGAATTCTGCTAATTTTAACTAAGATTTTTGGATTCTTTAGTTTGTAATAGCTTTTGGGTAAAACTTTATTTGTTGGATAAGCAAAACCTAAAAAGGCGAAAATTCCGGTGATGTATAGCGTGAGTAGAAATGCAAAGAAGAAAGTTAATCCAAATCCATACTCTTTTGGTTCTGTCGAGATTAGAATCCTCATTAGTTCGATCATTCTAAATGCTAGAAAAATGGAAAGTAATGGAAATATGATTTTCTTTAATAAGTTCAAATGGGTTGAGTTAAATAGAGAAAAATTGATTCATTAATATTTGTTTAGCATGCGTTTTTGTTGTGGAAATCATTCTCTTTTATTGGCCTGAGATCTTTTGTAAAGTATATATACGATCAATACTCCTCCAATCATCAATTGAATATAGGCTTTGTAATTGTCTTGGAAATTCAAATTGTCGAAGTCCAAATAAGTAATTCCGAAAGTCATTAGAAGTATAGCTGAAAGCTCAATTATTCCAAATTTTTTCATAGTGTATGTATTTTGAATAAATGTACAATTAAAAATGATACTTTTTCACCGATTTATGTTTTTATTGAAACATGACTTTTGAACGGTTTTCAATTAATTGTAAGAACTATTAATCTGGTCTATTTAATATTTTGATACTTTCGTAATGAGAATTTAAACGATTAGAATATGAGCACACCCTATATAATTTTTGGAATAGTAATGCTTCACATTGTGGTTGGTTTTGGTTATGTTTTTTGGAAAATTTTCAAGAAAAAACCCTAATCTATTTCTTGTGTTATATAACTTACATGACTGAATATCAAAGTAAATGTGATTGGTGTTACCATCTTTTTTAACCAAGTCTAGTCTGCACATCTTTTGACTGATTACACCTCGAGATTTCAAAAAGAGTAAAATAAAAGAGCGTTTATAAATAAAATATGTTAGTTTAGTGTTGTAAAACACAACTACATATTATGACAATAGCTTACGTATTCTTCACCTTAGTGATTCTGCATTTTTTTGCATTAATAGGATTAGTGGTTTGGAAATTTTATAGAGGGAAGTGAAGAGTGGGGGGGAGAGAGTGAGAAAGAGAATGAGAGCGGAGAAAAAGGCTTCGATTTGTTGTTTTGCTTTTCTTGAATGTTTAGGTTTCAATTTTGGGGTTAGAATAGAGTGAGAAAGAGAATGAGAGCGGAGTTTGGGCTTCGATTTGTTGTTTTGCTTTTCTTGAATGTTTAGGTTTCAATTTTGGGGTTAGAATAGAATAGAGTGAGAAAGAGAGTAAGAGCGAAGAAAAAGGCTTCGATTTGTTGTTTTGCTTTTCTCGAAGGTTTAGGTTTCAATTTTAGTGTTAGAATAGAGTGAGAAAGGGAATGAGAGCGGAGGTTTGGCTTCGATTTGTTGTTTTGTTTTTCTCGAAGGTTTTGGTTTCAATTTTGGAATTAGGATAGAGTGAGAAAGGGAATGAGAGCGGAGAAAAAGGCTTCGATTTGGTGTTTTGTTTTTCTTGAATGTTTAAGTTTCAATTTTGGGGTTAGAATAGGGAGCTAGAGCGAAGAAGGAATAACGATATACTATTCGTCTTCCATTTTATCATTTATGATTTTCAAAACTTTTCCGGACTGTTCCAATTGAATGTAATGTCCTGTATTTGAAATCAAAATTAATTTACTGTTCTGAACTTCGCTATGTAAATTCTCAGCATCTTTTCTAAATGTACTTTTAGCATTTTCCGCTGTAATAAAAGTCATTTCAACATCAATATTCTTGTATTTTCCTGATATAGCTTTTAAATCTTCTGGTAGATTAACAATCTCTTTTGCATTAGAGTAAATCACTTTCGGCTGAGACCAAATATTTTGTCTTTCTTCAATATAGAAATCAATATTTTTTTCATTTTCTGGAGATTTAAACATGGATAAAACTCCTTTTTTCATCTCATGTTTCCCAATAGTAAAAGCTGAAATAAAAGCGATACCTTTTCCTAAAATAGGAGCGGAGACCAATCTATTAGTGATGTTTGGTTCGACTTTGTAAAATGGCGAATCAATAATCAGATATTCCCGATTTTTCATTTCTGAATGAACAGCCATATAAGCCGCAACAGAACCACCATAAGAATGACCAATAATCATCGGAGATTCTAATTTCAATTCCTTAATTAATTGCTCAGCGAGTTCAGCATTGTCTTTTAAATGATAAGTATATTCATTCGAAGAACTAAAACCATGTCCCAATCTATCAAAAGCAGTAACCCTAAAATCTTTTGCTAATTTGTCAATCATAATCGTCCAATCTTCAATTGATCCTGGCGTTCCGTGAATAAACAAAATATCTTTACCACTTCCTTTTTGGATGAATCTAATTTTTTCATTTCCAATAGAAATAAAGCTGTTTTCTCCATTTTCATCTTGATAAAAATTCCCAATATCTGTTTGTCCAAGAAGTATGGAGAAAAGCAATAAAAATCCAATTATTGAGAAGATATATTTTAGGGCTTTCTTGATGTTTTTCATAATTGGGTTTTAAAATAAATACTCTCGTTTCATTTTTGTTTTAAAGATATTCTTTTTGACAATATAAAATGCTTGCTTGTTTTACCAGTTTTCACCTTTTCCTACTTTATGGATTATTTTTCGACCCATTCCTGAAGTTACATAACTCATGATAGTTTCATATTGAGCATCACCTTTAGCATTTTGATAATGCAGTTGAATAGAACAATCATTTGGAATATTTATCCAAACATTTTCAGTTTCTCCATTTTTAATCAAATCGATGTTTTTGTTTTCACATCCAGTAATACTCATGTTTTTAATATCTGATCCAGAGTTATTTTCAATAGTAATTCGTATTGTTCCAATAAAATAGATACCCATCATAAAATAGAATATTGCCACCGGAATATTCAACAATATCCAAGTAATACTTCGGTAAATTTTTTTAGAATTCTCAGAATTTGAAGCTTTTACCAATAGAAAAATCATGATGCCAAAATTAACTACCAAAGCACCGAGAAAAAAGAAATATCCCCTAAATCCATATTTCGTATCTCCAGTAAATAAAAATAACAAACAGATTAGTGAGGCTATTAAGAATGTAATTATCGCTGTTCTTTTACCAAGTTTTTCGTATGAATATTGTTTTTTCATTCGTCTCTAAAGTTTACTTTTCCTCTCTGTGAAACTTTGCGTCATTCTTCCTTTTCCCTCCGTGCAACTCTGTGAAAACCTCTCTTTTATCCTCGTTTAAAAAACAAGTGCTTTAGGCTCTCTCTGCGTCCCGACAACTGTACGGGACTCTGCCCCTCTGCGAATCTTTGCGTCATTCTTCCCTGAAGAACTTTTCCTTACTTATCTCCGAAGTTTGTTTCATACCTCAAAATAGCCTTTCTCAAATTACTAGACAAAGCCACCAACCAAATCAGCTGATTACTCACCAAGTGCGCTTCTTGCAATTCATGCAAATCTGCTTTATTAATTTTTAAAACACCTTCCTTGATATTCGCATCACGCTCTTCAGATAATACCTGATAGTTTTCCAAAAGCCTTTCTTTCGCTTCTTTGATATTTCCGTGAGGTTGAACTTTGAATTGGTGATCGGTATCTAATAAAATTGCCGTTCTGGACAAAGTATTCGTTATTTTCGAAAATAATGCACTCGTTTCAACAGAAATTGGAGTCGTTTTGTGACTTTGGATGAAACTACCTAACGAAGCAATTCCAGACAAAATAGTTTGATTTAGCGTTACAATATCATAAATCAATTTGAATTCTACTTGTTTAGATTTTGGATCTTGTGTAATTCTCTGAAATGCTGCACTCAATTCGCTCAAAGCTAAAAAAGCCTCTTTTCGAGCTAATTTATAAGTAAGAGAATTAGCTTCTTTATCGATGTAAAATTCTTGTGTTGCATTCAAATAAGCGTTGTTTTTCTTCACCGCTTTAAATAAAACTGTTTTTAGGTTGAGCGCCTCCCAACTCGGAAATAAAGTCGCAATCGCCAAGTAGGAAATGACTCCTCCTAAAACGGTGTCTATAACGCGGTATTGAATAACGGAAAATGCATTCGGATGAATAAATGAGTAGATAAAGACAACATTCAAAGTAATAAAAGCAGCTGCCCATCTATAATTTTGCTGCATTAATGAAAACGCCAGAATAAGAGAAATGACTGCAAGAACTCCGTATACATAAGGGTTTTGAGTAATGATGACTATCCCAAAAGCAATTACACCACCGATCACAGTTCCAACAATTCTGTCTTTTGCACGCTCTTTTGTTAATCCATAATTTGGACGAAGAATTACCAAAACAGTTAACATAATCCAATATGCATTTTGTATTTCAAAGATGTTTCCCAAAACATAAGCAAAGACCATAGCAATTGTCAATCGCAATGCATGGCGCAAAATCACAGAATCTAAAGCAAAATGTTGCAATAAAATCTTCGGTTTATATTCTTGAAGTGTCAAGAATTGCTTTGCCTCACTTCGTTTAAGCGTAACTTTAGAAGTATCATTTATGTTCGCTAAAGCATAACCAATAGCTTCGACTTCTTGAAATATTTGTTTCTGGAAATCGTGTAAATTCCGCATCATCAAAGCGCCTTCACGTGCTTGTGGAAGTTTGTGAATTTCAATATAATCCGCAATGGTATTGTGCGCTTCTTTCAAACATTTCTCTATACTTTCTTTACTCGGAATTGCTGATTTAGTTATGAGCACAGTTGAAAGCGCTGATAATTGTTCACTCATCGACATATTCAGTCGACTAAATTTTTCTAAGTGCTTATTTTCTTTTCCAAACAGTTTATCAAAACTTTCATAATCCCAGCTATTGGCAATCACCAATTCATAAATATCAACTAATGAAATAAAAATCAATAAACGTTTTTCATCGAAATGAGAACGACCAGAACGTTTACGACTAGCCAATAATAGTTCTCTTAAAGTTTCGTGTTTTTCATTAATTTGAGATTGTAAAACGAAAGTTTGCTTGATTAATGGCTTTCTATCTCCTTCTTCAATTAATAGTTTCGCACGAACTTCAAGGTATTCTCCAGTCAGTTTTAATGTTTCCGACAAGAGTTGATCATCATCTTTTTTAGGAATGATTTTGTGGAAAGTCACTGAAGCTAAAATGTACCAAAGTCCACCCAATACCATATAAAAAGCATGGATCCAGATCTCAGCAGATGTAGTTTTGTCAACCACCAAGGCCAATGTCATGGCTAATAAACTTGAGAATCCAACCAATGAAGCCCTAAATCCGAAAGCAGATAAAAACGATAATCCAAAAGTGAGAATACTGATGAAAAACAAAATTAAATAGAAATTGGGTCTGGCATATAAAATCAGCACGGTCATTAAAGTCGTGAGTAAAATACTGATTAAAGTTCCGTTGACTTTTCTGCGTAAACTCCCAGGAATATCACTTGGAGAGTTTAGAAAAGCTCCAAAAATAAACGATGGAGCAAGACTCATATAACCAAGCGCATTGAAGGACAGCAAAGGTATAATTAACGACAAAGTAATGACCACACCTCTGAAAAAGTGGGAGCTTTTTATGAATAACTCAAATCTTGTGCGTCTACTTTTTGTCATGCTTGGAATTGTAGGGTGCAAAGGTAAGGAAACTTGAAGGTTTTAATACAAAGAATTGTGCCTGTGGCAAATTAAAAATTAACCGCCAAGTTGCAGAAATTTTCGCTGAGGTCGCAAGGAAGAAGAAATTTATGGCTTTTAATAATTAACCAAGCTGCGGCGAGATTTTATCTCATGGTCTTGGTTAATTATTAAAAAGAAAGCTAACCTTCCAATAATATCACTACTTTCGCGCCACATTTCGGTTTCACTTTGTGAATGAAAAGGGAATTCTGTGAAAATCAGAAACTGTTCCCGCAACTGTAAAAGTTCGTATTTAATTAGAAATACCACTGACTGTCACTCGACAGTTGGGAAGGTTAATTAATGAGCTAAGTCAGGAGACCTGCCAGAATGTAAATAATTCACTTTCGGAGAAAAAGTAGAATGAGAGACATTTTGGCCATTTGTCTGTGCTTTCTATTGTTTTTCCATTTTATTAATTTTTAATCATTATTAAAATGAGAACACAATTTACCTTTTTATTATTTGTAATTTTTTCAGCGTTTAGTTACGCGCAAACTTTCTACAACCTAGAGGTTGTTGCCGAAGGAAACTTTGGTTCTACAAATGCAGATGTTTACACAGTGACTAACTATACAAATCCAACGTCAACATCGGCAGGAGCGTATCAAACAGCAAACTCCTCAGCAGGGTTTGATGTCTTACAAGATTTTGGAGTTTTTGGAAACAAAGCTTTGATGATCGAAAAACCTTCGGGACCAGGCAGAATCACTATTGTTGATTATCCAGCATTCACAGAAGTACATACTTTTACAACTTCAGATGCACCACAAACATTGGTAATGGCGAGTCAAACTAAAGGGTACGTTGCAACTGGAAATCCGAAAACAATTCAGTTTGTGGATTTAGTGAATAACACAATTGCACCTGTTGCTGACCCAAATAATAATATAAGCGCAACAGCTCAATTCATGTTGCAAGCGAATGGATTTATTTATGCTCAAATGGGATCAAACGTTATCAAAGTGGACACACTCACGCAGACTATTTCTGGTGTTGTTGCTCCAGGAATTGGTACTATCAAAGGAATGGTTTTCGATGAACTAACAAATTTAGTTTGGGTAATGAATGGTTCAGGATCATTGATTTCTGTTGATGTTTTAAATAGTGATGTAATAGGAACTGAAATCTTAACTGGCGTTCCTGGATCAACATTATTGCGTAAATATGATTCGAAATTGTATTTCTGGAATTTATCAAATAAAGAATTATTCATCTATAACACAGTAACGTCATCAACTTTACCATTGGTTTCATCGTACACAAGCACATTGGCTGGTGGTTCATGGTCATTTGGATACGGTCGCTCGTTTGATATCGACGAAAACACTGGAGATTTCGCAATTTGTTCAGCAGATGGATTTGCTGCACCTTCACTTTTTGAAGTAGTTGACGGAACAACATTTACTGTAATTGATTCTGGATCAGCTACTGGTGTTGCAATTGCAAATAAATGCATTCTAAAAACTTTCCCAGCTGGAAGTGCTGTTCCGGTTCCTGATGTTGCAATTTTAGCAACTGTAAATGCAGAATGTGAAGCTACGTTGACCGCACCAACTGCAGATGTAGGAACAATCACAGCGACAACTAATGATCCATTGACATATTCAACGCAAGGAACTTTTACTGTTACTTGGACTTACACAAATTCAAATGGTACAGAAACGCAAACACAAGAAGTTGTGATTGAAGATGAAACTGCACCAATGGCGGATGTAACTCCTTTGCCAACTTTGGAATTGTCGTGTGATAGTATTATTGTAAACTTCCCAGTTGCAACAGATAACTGTGCTGGAATTATTATTGCAACCACAGTTGATCCTTTGAGCTATGCAACAGCAGGGACTTACACAATTAACTGGACTTATGTAGACGCTGTAGGAAATGAAACTCAGCAAACACAAGCTGTTCAAGTGACTTGTTCAGATTTAGGTTTATCAGATTATGCAGTAAATAATGTGAATATTTATCCAAATCCAGCAACTGATGTTTTAAACATTGAAACGGATGAGGTGAATTTTGTAGGACAATTGATGAATACGCAAGGACAGACATTAATGAAATTTGAAAATCAGAAAACGATTCAAATTGGAGATTTACCAAATGGAGTTTATTATTTGAAAATAAGCAACATTTCAGGAGTTGTGATTAAGAAAATAGTGAAAAAGTAGAAGGAATTCAAACTACTAATTTTACTGCAATTTAAAAAAGCTGGTCTCGATTTGGGACCAGCTTTTTATGTTTTTTAACGAGGTTAAAATGAAGCTTTTTCCTTTAAAAAGTTAAGATTCAAATAATATTACGAGCATAGTCATCCATCCCTTCCTCTGAAATAGCAAGTAAATCCTTATCATTCCTCATGCGTCTAAAAGACTTGATATATTCCTTTCTATTCAATTCGTCTAAATAATTATTAAGCGCTTTCTCGATGAGGATGTTTTTATCAACCCCCATTTCAATGGCTTTTTCTTCTAAAAGTCGGAGTAGGGAGGAAGGAAGTGAAATAGTGAAGTCTGACATTTTTTATTGATTTAGAATTACGTACAGTAAATATAACTATTTATTCTTTAATTAGTTGCGTTATAATTGGTTGATTTTTTTCTTTAGGGAGCCTTAATCTGTCTGCGTTTTCTAGTTGCTTTCTCGCTTTGTTACGTGTTTAAAAAGCTGGCAAAGAGCTTCCGTAGGTCGCTTTCACCAACTTAAAACACTGTGCAAGCAAGTTCAGCAAGCTATTCATCTCCGTCAGGGCTTGGCGATGGGAACATTTTGAGATTTTGAAAGGAAGAAATGAAGATGTTATTGCTTTAAATGAAAATGTGTTTTGATAACTTCTCAAATTGGTAGTGTAAACCTATAGGAATGGGGAAAATGAATAAGAAAGACTACAGAGAACTAGCTCATAGAAACTAATGTCTTTCCAGTAAAAATATTTTCAAAATCTCCATCATCTGTAACTAAAATTAAGTTTCTTGAGTTCAAAAATTACATTTAAACCTAACCCTCCTGATGTGTCGCCTACCTTTGTTGTATTTCCTTTTTCCATTGCCCACTTGATTGCCTCATCAGCTTTAATGTCCTTTTTTAAATAATCACGTACATTTTGTTGAATGTTAATTCCTTTATCTACAATCGTAAAGTGAAGAGGTTTATCTGGCTTTTTTGGAAAAAACTGACCACAAGTATGAATATATTCGCAAGAACCATGAGTTCTAGCATTTTCAAAAATTTCAAAAATATTACGTAAAATGGCCTTGCCTAAAGCTTTACTATGTGATGGAAAGCCCGACATTGCTAGTAATTGTTGCGTTATATACTCATTAAATCCTTCATCGTTGTCAGGAGTAAATTTATGATAAGTTATTGTTGTCTGATAAAAATCATCTATTGCTCCATAACCATACTTTAGTAGGAAAGCGTTTTTTCGCATTATTCTCTCTACCTTGGGTTGAAGGTTGATAAGTCTAATTTCATTACCATTTTTTTCTAGAATTTCAAAACAAACTCCTAAAACCGCACATAAATTAGCCTCCAAAAATGAGACAAGTTCAAAATCTAATTCAATTGTAGTATTATTAATATCACTTGCACTTTTAATGAATCGAATAATTTAATTATAACCGTATAATTCGCTTGTTATTTTATTTGGAATCTTTATTCGCATAGGCGTAATTTCTTTATAAAGGTCAATTTTTCTTATAACATCTTACTTTATCTAATAAACATAAGCATCATTCGCAAACCAAAAAGAGAGCAGACTAATCTGCTCTCTTTTCTATTAATATAAGATGTTTTCAAATTCCTAAACCCCACCATAAACATACATATTCTCCATTGTTGGTGATTCACTACCTCCTTTAGGCTCAAGTGTTACAGCGTAAGCTTGTGCTTTAGGGAAATACTTCATTTCAAGTAATTCTTCTTTGTTTTCTGTATTAAATACACCTAAACTTTCTGGTTTTCCGTCAACAATTGCCCAAAGTTGATAATCGTTATTCTCAGAAATACCTGGAAGATTCCCTACTTGGAGATAAACATTTTCATTTTCTTCACTAACAAATACATTGGCCAAAGAAGTGGGTTGACTCTCTGTTCCCTTCATCAAAATTTTCGAAGTACTAGCACTTGTTACTATCTCAAACTTTTGATTTATAGATTCGTTCGTTGCAGCCATTTGATTGTAATCACCTTCTAGATCAGTTATTTTATTGTCATTTGCTGCAATGGTTCCTTTCAAATCAGTGTTAAGATTATTCAAATAAAAGCCACCAGCCAATAACAATATCATTCCTACTGAACAAGCTGCTGCTAGATATTTATAAATATTCTTATTCGATTCCAATTTTTGATTCGTCCTATTAATAGAAATGATTTTTTCATCTTTGTCCTCTGTGGTAGAATGATCTTGCGACGTGTTGCTAACCTTTAAAAGAATTTGTTGCTTTAATTCTTGAGGAGGAGTAACTGAATATTTTGAAACCATTTTCTCAACACCTAATTGGTGTGCAAATAGTTCTTTTTGAATTTCTGGATAAATTTTAGATAAACACGCTACTTCTTGCTTCTCTTGTGAAGAAACTTCGCCAAAAACATAGCGCTCTAATATGCCAGATGAAATATAGTTTTTTACATCCATAATACGAATAATTTAAAAATTTCTCTCAAGGATGCAATAGCTGTTCTCGATCTTGTTTTAACAGTTCCAAGTGGAATATTTAACTCATCAGAAGTTTCTTGTTGAGTATACCCTTTAAAATATAAATATTCAATCATTTCTACTTGTTCATCGGGTAATCCATTAACGAGATCCTTCAGTCCAATATGATGAATTGGGATATCCATTTTATCATCCTTTAATATATGTACGGATTTTTCGTTGTTTTGGATTGAAATTGTTTGATGTCTTGTAATTTTACGATAGTTGTCAATGGCCAAATTCCGAGTGATATTAAGCATCCACGTAAAAAATGAACCTTTATTATTATCGTAAGTATTTACCTTCGACCAGATTTTTACAAATGCTTCTTGTAAAATATCTTGTGCTAATGCTTCGTCTTTTACGATTTTTAAACACAACCCAAATAGGGCAGGGGAATAGTTATCGTATATCTTTTCCAAAGCAACGTGATCGCCTAATTGCAGGCTCGCAACATTTTGGATTATTTCGTTTTCACTCATCGGTATTAAAAGTAGTGTTTTATTTTACAAAGAAATGAAAAAAGTTTAAGGAATTACTAATCAATTATTTCAATTCTAATTTTCAATTCTAACTTTTACCTTAAGAATAGTTCGATGTAGCTTAGCAGAATACAGTGTTTTAATCATCCAAAAGAGTTGTACTGGTTCCGATGTTGAACGAATCAGAGTTAATTTGATCATTCAGATCTTCTGTTTCGAAAAGTAGCGGTTCAACTTTGGCATAATCTGAAATTATTTTCACAGTAATTATTGCGAGTACTATTCCAATAACATTACCTATAATTGAGATGTTTGTTGAAAAAATAAATTCTACTGCTTCTTCAGCCCTTCTGCTTAATTGAGACCCTATATTTCCCAATATACCACCTGTAATCCACAAAGTCCACCAGACTATTAGAGACCATTTCTGAAGTTTGTTTTCGAATTCAATACCTTTATTTGTGAGGAATTCTGGCGTATAAGTATATAACTCTTTCATGATTTGCAAAGGACGAAACCAATTCATTATAGGAACAAACCAAGCTCCTGCAGCCCATCCATCGTCATAAGAAAGATATGAAACCTTTTGATGTAAATTGTAATATGCACGTCTAAACCACATGATAAAAGTCACACCAGAAATTATTGAAACTATGATATACATTATTGCAATAACCTGAACTCTTAAATTATTGCTATTTAATTCTTCCATGGTGATTAGTTCACCTGCTTCGGAATTGTGGAGTAGGTTGAGTTGTAAAAAACTTGAAATTAATGAGATAATTTCAAATCCTAAAACAATCCATATAAGTATGATAGCTGTTTTTGCTCTGGTTTCATTCGGTTTTAATTTTGCCATTGTAGTTGAGTAGAATTAAAGTTAAAGTATCATTTGTAGTTTTAAAAAGAGCTAAAAGTAATTATTTCAACCTGATAACTTGAAGGTTTACTTTCTTTTAAAATTCGTCTGATTAATTTTACGGCTTCATGAACTTCTCAATTCTAAATTAGAAATCAAAGTTTGTAAGCGAATGATAATGTCTTTACTCCCTAAAATTTACTTGATATCAATAAATAATGTTCTAATTCAAGTCCATTAATCTTTTTATAACCATCCTACTTCTCTTTCCCAAACTTCCCTTTCACCCAACTCCAAGCTTTCTTAAACTTCCCAACATTTTTCTTCTTGCCATTATCATCTACATAATTCTTGGTCCCAATCAGCAAAGCAATTGGTTTCAGTTCGTCAAATTCTTCACAAACCACCTTCAGCATTGCGGCAAAAGGAAGGAACAGAATCATTCCTGCGGCTCCCCAAACTGAAGCACCAACGATTATACTTAAAATAGAGGCAAGGGCATTGACATCCAAACTACTTCCTACGATTTTTGGCGTGAGGAAATTATCTGTCACCAATTGGACAGCCCAAAATAGAATGATTACTCCAACAGCTACCCAAATCGTATCGTAAGAAACCAATGCAAATACCGCTGGAATAATCGTTCCGATGGTTGTTCCTATATATGGAAGAATGGAGAAAGTGGCGCCTAAGAATCCGAAAAAGAAGGGGTTGTCTAGACCGATAATCCATAATCCTACACTGTTGATTAATCCGACCAAATTAATAAGAATAACCATTCCAATAATATATTTTTGTCCGACCTGCTGAACAGATTTTAACATTTTAACGACTCTTGGCCTGTTTTCTACTTTAGCAAAACTAGCGAATGCATTCGTTAATCCTTTTCTGTAAATTAAGAATAGGAAAGTAAAAATAATAGAGATGATGAATCCAGCGAAAAATGCACTCGTTCCGCTGATGGATTTACTTAATAAGGTTCCACTTGATTCACTAGCCCAGGTTTTAATTTTTTCAATTAGATCTTCTTTTTCTAAATCTGGTAGAAAAGGAACATGTTCGTTGATGTATAAAGTAAGGTCAGTAAAAGCCGTCAGTATTTCTTCTTTAAAATCAGAAAATTCAGATGATAATTTGATGAATTGAGTAGAAAACAGAAGTAAAATCCCTCCAATTATTATAAACACTCCTAGAATGGAAAACGTTACAGAAAGAGATTTATTGACTCCCCATTTCTCGAGTTTTTTTACTACTGGTAGAAGTATAAATGAACTCAGCAATGCTATACTTAGCGGAATAAGAATCGTTTTTGCCAAAATCATGATTGCG
Organism: Brumimicrobium glaciale; assembly: GCF_004152935.1. Classification (GTDB taxonomy): domain Bacteria; phylum Bacteroidota; class Bacteroidia; order Flavobacteriales_D; family Crocinitomicaceae; genus Brumimicrobium; species Brumimicrobium glaciale. Next base: position 605,731 of record NZ_SETE01000002.1, on the reverse strand, counting down.
AAAAGGGCAAATATTGATGCTACAGCAAAAAATAATCTTTGGAAGGACAGCGTCATTGTGTATAGTTTTAAGAGTAAGTTTACTAGTGTTTTATCTGGTTTTCCTTAACCAATGATAATGCATTTATCGAGAATAAAACTACATCTTTAGATTGAATATAACTAATGTTCTTTTTGTGATATATGCTAAATAAAATGGTTCTATATGATTTTGTGTGAGTAGATTTAAAATCTATGGTTTTCAATGAAGCTAAACGATTGCTAATTTGGTTCTACTTTTATTTTAATAGAAACTTTCTATTAAAATACATTTCGCTTAATTTTATAAGTCTCTGTTATTTAAGTATTTATTGTTCTAAGTCCCAGAGGGACGGCATGTTAATAAGGATGGACGTAAGTCCATCCGCCAAACGATACAAACCGAAACAAAACCCAACAAAATCGACCTAATTGCATGCAATTAGGTCGATTTTGTTGGGTTTTGTATTATATCTATTTGTTTTAAACCAAGGACTTACGTCCTTGGCTATTAATATGCCGTCCCGACGGGACTAACCAGCTGAAAGACAGGTTTCCATATGCTTGCTTGTAAAAATGAAATGATGACTTGGATAATTACTTTAAAATACAAATTATGTAGGTTACAGTTAAATTCGTAGTAGAACTATTAATTTTTCAAAGGATTAAAATTGAGTACCAACAGTATTTCAAACAGAGCCAATAAAATTAATTTTCGCTATTCTTGAAATAAGTTAAATTCTCTTTAAAAAACGTTCTATGTCCTCAGCTTGCAAATCTAAATTAGAAATCAAAGCCTGCATGCGAACCAGAATGTCCTCATTTTCTAAAATTTCATTGTCATCAATAAATCTTTCAGTCAATAAATAATGTTCCAATTCATCAGCGCTGTCTGACCTAAATCGTAAGATTTCTCCGCTCCTTAATGCTTGAATTAATAAAACTGGATCTCCTTTTAACTCTATTACCTTTTCTGAAACTTTGTCTATGAACGAACTTGATATAGCACCTGAGTCTTGTAAAATACTTCTGTCAATTTGCTTAGAACGTCCAACTTTATGTAGTTCCTGAAAGCGATTTAAAACTGTAATTTGATCAGAAAGTTGATTGAAAATTACTTCATCGAAATGCTCAATCTTTCCGTTGTTCTTGTGGTAACTTTCTAATTGGCCCCACGTTTTCAATCCTCTGTTTAAAGCAGAATAAAGCAATTCAAGATCTTCGATTAAATACCAAAGATGAAGTTCACTGTTTTCTTGAGTTAGTAAATTAAATGCAGGAACAGCCAAAATCCCTCCATATTCTTTATGTGATTTTCCAATCGGTTTTGGAATGTCTTGCGTAAAAATTAGATTACTCAATTCTGGTTGAAACTGATCAGCATTATAAATTTCGTTCCCTTTACTGTTCAATTGAATTACTTTATATTCAAGATCTGTTGGAGCTAAATGCGCCATCCACTTTCCAACTTCGTCTGCTTGTGCTGTAAAGTAAAATACTTGTCTGCCTTCTCGACTAATTTCAATCAATGCTTCGATGATTGCTTTGGCACGTTCGTCATCGCTATTTGCCAAAAGTTCGTCTGCTAATAAAGGTAATTTGATTGCCGATTCTACAGTTTCTACATACGCTAATCTTACAGAAAGTAAAAGCTGAACACGCGTTCCTGTAGATAATTCAGATAAATTATAACTGCGTTTTAGCACTTTGTCATTCGCTTCAAAACTAGAACCTTCTTTTTCGTTTAATTTCAATTCATAACGTCCTAATGTGATTTTATTAAAGATTTCATTAGCACGTTTAAAAACTTCTGGACGATTTTTATTTTGCGTTTCTTTCTTTAATTCGCTGATAATTAACTCTCCAGTTGTAGAAGCAAGATTTCTTTCATAAAGTAGATGTAATTCATCCAAAGCTTCTTCTTTTTCGGTGAGTAAATCTTCTAATTCGTGACCTTTCTTTTTGTCATTAATTAAAGTCTCAATTCCTACAATTTCATTTTGAATCTCTTCTTTTTTATTGGCGATTTCTTTATTCAAATTCGCTTTTTCTTTCGCTTCATCAATTGCTAAACCTTTAATTTCTTCTTCGTAATCATTGAATAAAGAATGCGCGTGTAATTGACTTTCAAGTTTCAGAAAAGCTTGTTCTGAAGAATAGAAATCTTTCTCCAATAGTTTAAATCCCGCTAATTGCTTAATCAATTCTTGAATACTGTCTTTGTCCTTTTCATCTATTCCGATGGTTTGAAAAATACTTAAACGTCTTTCATTACTTTTCTTTTTTAAATTTGATAGCTCATTAATACCCTCTTCTTTCTGTTGAATAATTTGCGTCTCGTTTCTACGAATAATTTCTTCTTTTTTCAATTCAGAGAAAGTCGCTTTGGCTTCAATTATATCCTTTGTTTCAGTTAGGTTAGAATTGTTAAATAATGCATTGATTTTATTTAATTCGTTTTCGTATTGTTCTTTTGCTTCGGAACTTTTCACTTCTAAAGCTTTTCGTTGAATAAACGCTTCCTGCCAATTTTTTACGTGAGTCAAAAACCAATACAAACTACTGAAATCATTGGAACTGCTTTCTGGAAATCCTGGAGCAGCTTGTAGTTTTTCTATCCAATGTTGACGAACAGCATTGAGCGAATCCATTCTGATTTGTAAATTCTTCAATTTAGATTGACAATCCTTCAATCTTTGACCAATTCTTTCTGATTCTTTTCCATCAGAAAGTTGAGCAATCAATTCATCAATTCGATTCGCTACATTTTCATTATCCCAACTTGATGGTGATTTTAATCCCGACTTTTTAAAGTCATTTTCGCGAATATCAAGAGAGTTTGAGCCGTTTCCATTTGCTGATTTTGCAAATAAATACGCAGCTATAAAAAGTAGTATTCCCAACAAAATTCCAATCCAACCAATGAAATAAGTTACAATCGCAGCGATTATTCCAGAAGTAGAAATTACAATCACTGTTTTTAGAGGAATTCCTTTTGAATCAGTTGGGTCTTTCAACCATTCCGCTAAAGTTTTTATTCCGTAAGTATAGGTTTCTGATTTTAGATTTTCCTTTTGAAACTTTTTCGCTTCTACTTCAAGTAAATCAATTTCTGAATTTAAAAATCTATTTTCTCCTAATGCTTGATGCGCATCACGTAACATTTTGTCTAATCCAGTAACATCTTGAATATTCAAATTCTTCCATTCTGAAGGATCAATTGAATCGTCAACACTATTTAAAGCAGTCTTCTCTTTTATTTTCTCTTGAATGATCTGACTTTTGAAATCTGCAATGTTTCTATCTAAATCTCCTAATTTCTCTAATCGTTCTTGAATCTCTAAAATTGTTTTTTCTTCAATTCCAGATGCTGAAATCGTTAACTTCTTTAATTCGTTTTTACTCTTTTCTATTTCAGCTGAAGCTTTGTCAATTTTGATTACACATTCTTCAATTTCTTTTTCATATTCCTGAATTTGATTGTGTTCATTTCCAGTCAATTTAGTAATCGATTCTGGAAATTCATTAATTTGATCAGTCAGCTGATTGTAAATCAATTTCGATTCAAGGTATTCAGCAACTTTGGTATAAAATTCATTCAGTTTATTCGCTATTTCAGCTTTTTCTTTTTGACTTCTCAATTGAACAAGCGAATCTTCTTCTCTCTTTAAAGACTTTTGTTCTTCTCGAATAGCTCTGTATTTATTCTCTGAATCTTTAAATTTCTTAAAATCTGTCGCTCCTAAATTTTGAATTCTATCAGAATAACCAAGCTCATTTTGTGCAGCATCTAAATCAAATCCACCAATCGATTGTTTAGCAATTTCCTTCGCTAAATCGTTTTCATCACCTTCCACAAAGTTGTGCAAAGCTAGTAAATAACGTTTGTGTCCTTCTAAAGATGGAAGTCCTTTGAGTTGTTCATCTATTCCGTTTCTTTCAGTGCGAATTCGACCAGAATCGATATCAATTTCCCAAGCGTCATTGTCAATTTTAACAGAACCTTGAAGGCGTAAACCTTTGGTGTTGTTGTGCCAAATCAATTCTTGAATTGCACGAGCAGTCGAGCTTTTACCCGAAGCATTTGGGCCAGTGATGATATTCACATTTGCGGCCAAATCATTCAAAGATTCCATGCCAGATGGAAATCCCGGCATTTTTTTAATCGACAGCTCTTTTAATATGTAAGGTGATTTTTTCATTGATTCTGTTGTTCGATTAGTTCTGTAAGAATGCGATTACATTCATTAAGGATATACTTTTCTGCATTATGATTTTCTTCAAGATCGAAGCTTTCCGAAGTATTCAACGGTTGATAAACGGGAGCTTGTTTAATATTTGAATGAATCGATTTCCATTGCAAAAGCAGTTTCTCCGAAAAATCAGTTGTCTCGCCATTATTTAAAGCAATAATTGTATTCGCTAAAATTCCTGCAGGAGAAGACTCCAAAGCCAATTCTTTTAAATTATCAACTTTCGGTCGGACATTCATTACCACTTTTCTTACCGAAATTCGGGTTTCGGTAGCATCAATTTCTTGATCATAAGCGTCGATTATTGGTTTAACCCAAGTTTCTAGTTCCTTGATTTTACTGTGCTGACCTACTAAATGAATGTCATAAATCAAAAATGAAACTTTCTCCAATTCCATAATTCTTGATTTTGCATCATCATATAAAGTAGAAGTCAATTTATTTCTAACATCAGCTTCAGTAATTTGATCCGTAATATCAATCGCGATAGTTTCATACCTCACTGGCGATAAAGGAATCTGAATTTTTTCAATCGAAGTAGTAGAGTGTATAGTCAATAAAACTGGTCCATGAATCCCCGTTTCCTTCGAACTCAAAGCATGCGGAGATCCTGGATAATAAACCAAAGGTTCAGCAGCTCTCAATATTTGAGGTTTGTGAATATGTCCCAACATCCAAGCATTCACAGGAAGATTCGAAAAATTATTCAAATCAATTGGCGCATAATTACTGTCAGGAACATCAACATCTCCATGCAAAAGTCCAATTGTCGTCAAACTAGAATCAATTCCTTCAATATTAAAAGTCATCAATGGATCTTCATTGAAGTGTCTTTTCGGAAATGACCATCCCACAAATTGAATGTATTCGCCATTCTTAGCAAAGGTTTTCATTTCCCAAGTTCCATTTTTCCCCAATAAATGAACATTTTCGTAAGAATTAGAGTCGACCAATTGAGAAAGTACATCAAAATCATGATTTCCCGAAACCATAAAAACATCAATTCCAGCTTTCTTTAATTTCTCAAATCCGGTCTGCAAAGGTCCAATAGCTTCAAAATAACGATTGTCTTGATCCACAACATCTCCAGTAAGCGCCAAAACAGCCACATCATTCATTATAGCATAATCAACGATTTTCGCCCATGTAGATTTCGTAGCGCTTTCGTCTGTATCCTGCTTAACACTTGATGATTTCTTCCCGATATGAATATCTCCTGTGACTAGAATTTTGAGTGCCATAAATTTGATTTAATTGTGATGATTTTTCGATTCATGAAGATAAGAGGATTGTTTGGTTTATACAATTTTGGCATTAAACTGTTTTCTAAATAAAAAGAAATCTCTACCTTATGAACTCACTCAAAAATACAAAAAATATGAATTGGAAAGAAGAAGACAATAAATTGAAAAAAGAATTTGAATTCGAAAATTTTAAGAAAGCTCTTGATTTTACAAACAAAGTAGGTGAAATTGCAGAAGCTCAAAAACATCATCCTGATATCATTTTACATGATTACAAAAATGTTAGAATTGAAGTTACCACTCACGATGAAGGGATGAAAGTGACTAAAAAAGACCATGATTTTGCCGAGGCTGTAAATCAAATAACTTAATAAAATAAAGAAATCTTATTTTTTATCCCAAAAGTTTTTCTATCTTAATTTAGAGACGTGTCAAAATCTAAATCAAACGGCATAAAATTAAGATGGAAAATAGCCATCAAATTAACCTAAAATAAATCACCATGGGACAATCAAATGTTAAGAATTACTTACACATCGTGTTTAGCACAAAATACAGGAAAGAGTTTATAAAAGGCCCTATCGAAAAGGAATTGCATGCCTATCTTGGCGGTGTGTGCAACGCAATGGGATGTCAAGCCATAATTGTTGGTGGATATACAGATCACGTTCATATATTATGCAAGCTATCGAGCAGGGTTGCATTAATGGATTTACTTAGAAACGTAAAAGCTAAATCTTCGAAATGGATGAAAACGAAAGATGAAAGTCTTGAGAATTTCAGTTGGCAAAGGGGATATGCTGCATTTGCTTTAAGAGATAATGATGCGCCAATTGTGATAAATTATATCAAAAACCAACATGCCCATCATTCCAAGAAAACATTTAAAGAAGAATATATTCAACTTTTAGAAGATGAGAATATGGACTATGATGAAAAATATCTTTGGGACTGAAAAAAAACAAAAAAATCTTTAGTCATGGGATTAAAATCCCATGCGGAAATACACCACCCCTTCAGGGTTCACTCAATGTAAATCCCAGCGGGATGGTGTATTTCCGCATGGGGTAAAACCCCATGTTTTCGATTTTATTGTTTTTCTATTTTATCTCCAAAATTCCTCGCTCTAAAATTTCATCCGTCTCCAAATCATTCCAATCAAAAGCCACATTTATATCTGCTGGAACGCCATTTTCAGCATAATTATTTCCATTCAAATCAAGTAATTGACTTATGCTAAATCGATAAGTCCAGCCATTAGGAAGTTGACCACCATTTGGTAAACCTCCTCCACCGCCAGTTGCATCGCCAATCAGTGTGATATTTGGAAACGCTTTTGTTGCAACAGCAAAGAACGTTGTCGCGCTGTACGAACCTCTGTCAATTAACACGATTACTGGTTTCAAATATTGAACATTTCCATGCGGAGTAATGTAAAAATTCTCTTTCTCTCCAAAATCATCATGCGCTTCACCATCTCTTGTAATACTATAACCAACCAATGTTTTTGACTGAGTAAATCTGCCCAATAATTTCGGAATATTGAAGATACTTCCTCCACCGTTTTCACGCAAGTCTAAAATAATTCCTTTGGTGTCTTTATATCTTTCTAAGACCAAGTCCATTTGTGCATCGCTGAAGTTTGACATAAAACTTCCATAGCGAATATATCCAACTTCGCCGTTGCTCAAGAAGTCGTGTTTTAAAGCTCCTGTTCTCCAAGGATCTGTTAGGTAAAATTCATCAATTGTTCTTGCACGATAATTCTTTGCTCCATTGAGTGCTACATTATAAACCGAAACATTAAAAGGAGAAATCAAATTTGTGTGATCATCCTTTAATTCGTTTAACATAGAAGCTAAAACGGTGAATAATTCCACTTCTGATGAATTTTCATTCAGCATAGGACGATACGTATCTCGCATTTCATTCCAATCGATGTTTTTCAATTCAAAGTAGCTGTATTTCTTATCGACTTCATTCCATAAATAATCGAAATTATCTAACGGATTTGCTGAACCCATATCTTTTTTGAACAAAACTTTCTCACACGAAGTCAAAAGTAAAACCGATAATATTAAAAGTAAATGTTTCATGATTTATTTTGTTTTAGCGTGAAAATAAATTGTGTATTTAAGCTGGTGACTCGCCATTTGAAAGTCCTCAAATTTCCCTGGAGCATGCGCTGCTTCCCAAACGTAGGATAAGCTTGTGGCATTCCCATTCGGAAGATATTTGATGTATTCTACTTGTGTTTTTAATCTCCAACCATTCAGTGACCATTTATAATTTTCAAAAGCCCATTCAACAGGATTGGTTTCCATTCCATTTAATTCACTATCATAGGAATAAGCATAGCCAGGACGATAATTGAAATTCAAAAGACCAACATTAAGTAAGATTCTTAAATCTCTTTTTACAGGTTTTAAAGTGGGTTTCCAGAACCAAAGATTCAATTGCTTAGTTTCTGTTCTAGAAACATCAAGTGACCATTGCGCTGATGCCATTAAATTTGAAATATTTTCCAAACCCATAGTATTGTTTTGTAAATCAGGATTAGCCCTCACATTTTGAGTACTCACAATTGCTCCTCCAACTTTCGTGTTGTATTTAATGTCCGAAAGCGCTTCAATTTTCCATAATTCTTGGTAGAATATTTGAAACTTTCCATAACCTGCAAAGCTTCCCGGTTGAATGAAATCACTTTTTGGAACGCGTGCAGTTTGAGCACTAATTCCAAGTCCTACTTCAAATAAACTTTCTCGTTTTTCTGAACGCATCAATCGAGCTGAATTCAATTCAATTCCAATTCCGCTATAAAATAGGGGAGAAGTGGCAAAATCTCGGTAAATAGGATTCGTTAATCCAAAAGAAAATGTAGTGTAAATTTCTTTCGGAAGTTGCGTTTCTGATAAACTATCTCTTTCTTGACTGAAACTTTGAAAGCTTCCAAAAAGGAATAATAAAAGAAATGGTTTTATTAGTTTATTCATTTTATCAAAATTGAAAATTAATGTGCTAATTTAGAATAAATTTCAGTGGAATAGAGGCTTTTGTTTTCTTATAAGATTTTATTCTTTCTCACCTTGAGGCTCTTTACCATCAGGATGATTTGTACCTTTAATAGCCATCATGTAAGTTACGATTTGACCAATTTCTATTGGAGTCAGGACACTCTTTGAAGCTGGCATTCCTCTAGGTGAACCATTGATTATAATTTCCGAAATATCTTTTGTGCTCCCTCCATTTATCCAATAATCATCAGTTAAATTTGGACCAATCATTCCTTCTCCATTCTCGCCATGACACATTGCACATCGATTTTCGTATAATTCTTTTCCAAGAGAAATGTTTTTGTCGTTTTTGGCCAATTGTTCAACAATGCTATCGCTATTTTTAATAAAAAAACCTTCCGCTTTATTTTCTTTATCTACTTCCTGTTTTTTAATTTGATTAATTTCTTTCTGAGCTTCACTACTTGGGATATTTTGCAAAAAAGCAATCAAAGCAGTAGCTTCAGATATAGGATGTGTGTAAACGCCTTCCTTATCTATTTCTTTTTTTAATGAATTCGCTTCCTGATTTATAGTTTTCCAAGCAGTTTCAAAATCCGCATCTGAAATACTTATATCTTTGAAAACATCTCTTAAAACACTTTTTTCAAGATTTGTAGTTAACAGTTTTTTGAATGAAGGCATCCTTGTACCCGGATTTACATCTTTAGGATTAATTAAAAGTGTTGCGATGAATGTTGATGATTTTAATCCACCATAACCATCCAAACTTTTCTTTCTTTTATTTTCATCTTCAACATTGAGCACATGACAACGAGAACATTTTTCATTTTCAAATACTTGCTCTCCATATTTCACCAATAAAGTTCTTGGAGAATTTTCATCGTATTTGGAAATTTCCTCAGTTGATGAATTGAAATTCAAGGAGATGAATAGAATTCCTATTAAGAATAGTGAAATATTAAAGGTTGTATTTGATTTAAACATTCTTTTTTAAATTTTTTAATTGATTAATCGAAATAAATTTTTGCTTGCTTTTTTTATGTTTTATACTTTCCCAAACAAGCTTTCCACATCCGTTATAAGTAATGATGGGTATACCAGTTTCTTCAATTTTTATGACAATTAGATTATCTGGTTCATATCTTAAACCAACCTTATTGCGTTGAGTTATTTTAATCTGATATTTTTCATTAGTTAATTCATTAATGGCATCATGACACTTTTCAGAATTTCCCAATAATTTCAAGTTGAATTTTTCTTTTGCATAAACCTCTCCTATACTTCCTAATAAATGACCATCAACTGTGAATTTTCTATTGTCCTCTTTGTAATTGTCTTCAAGTTTCTTGACAATGCCCCACAATTCTAGGATAGTCTCTTGTAATTCTTCTGCTTTCATAAATTTGCATTAGATTTTAAGGTTAAAGATACAATGATAATTAGAGTTTGTTCATTATTTATAATCAAAACCATCCGCCCTAAAATCCACTCGTAAACAACCCACGTGCTCCTTTAATCCCGCATTTTTGATATGTATTATAAGCCTGAGCCGCTCTTTCATCAATTTGAGCTCCAGTTTCATTAATGACATAACCGTTCAAAGCGCCATGAAGAACGTAAGCTTCTGGAGCCATTAAATGAGTTGTCCAAAGTACCGGATTGGCATTGGCTTTTTTGATGTGTTCCTTGAAATACGACTTGGAATAACAACCCAAAATCATCACGTCTTTCGGGTTTTTGTTTTCTTTGAATTTAGGATTCAAATCGAAATCCATTAAACCATTGTGGCCGATATAAACAAATAAATCAGCGCCGCCTCCAAACTCAAATTGTTTGTTTTGATAGGTAATTGTTTCGGGACTTTGTCCATTAGAACTCAATAGGAAATTCTCGGTACATTCTTTAATGTTTCGTCCATTGTAAGCATCTGCTAAAAGGTAAATGTCTTTGGTTCTATGCTTGAAAAGTATTCTGTCTAAAATCATTGGGTTTTCCGATTCTAAATCAGCGATTAAAACCCAATCTGTTGTTTTTTTATCGAAGAAATTTCTCATTCCATATCCTGCTCCCCAATAAAGATTAGTATTTGGTTTTGTGCCATCTCCTATAGATTTTGGAACAGGAACAATTCCTTGAGAATCATTGTCACAAAGCGCTACAAAAACATGAATGAGTTTTTCTTGAGCAATAATACCAGTTGAAAAGAATGTGATTACAGTCAGAAATAATATCGATTTCATAATTTCAGCAGGTTTTCGTTTACATTTTTTGTACACGTTTATAACCAATAAAATCAGATATTATTATGCGAAAATATTTTTAAAGATTGATTGAAATGCTTTTTTGAATAGAAATTGTTCGAATATGCTTGAAAACTTAGCGGATATTCTAGATTTTATGGCTTTTCAACTCCTAAATCCAATTCAACAATCACTTCATTTTTTCTATTCACCATATCAAAAGGAGGATTATAACCCAAAAAGAAAAAATGTTTTGTGTAAGTTATTCCTTCTGCATCTAAAGCGTCAGTTAATTGCTTTTTATAATCCTGAATTTTTTCATCACTTGCCCAACCACCAAAAGTTATAGCAGCAACAGTTTTTGCAGGTTCTTCTTTGAATTGAATTTGAGACTCATTTGGCTTAGGAAGGGATTCTTTACTTTTGTCTTTTGGTACCATAAACATTACTGTCATTGAGTCTTCAAGCGACATGGCAACAGGAGAAGTCATGGCGATTTTCTCGTTTTTTTCATTTCCGCCAAAGATATAACCTGCCAAAATGGAAAATCCTTTACTCGACGCTTTTTTATATTCTTTATAAGGTAGTTTAACCGAAGTAAATAAACTTGCTTCGTATTCACGCACTTCAAAATTATCATATTTTTTAATGACAATAAAAGGATAAGACTCCGTGTTTCTTTGTGTACTCATAGCGAAAACTTGCACTGCAATAAAAAGGGCAACTATAACTCCAATTATAATTAAGACAACTTTCATTCTTGCTATTTATTTGTTCTACTTAGTTAAACAAAATAAACACGTTATCGTTCAGTATTTTAATCTTTTTTTTCGATTTATTTGAAGGATAAAAAATATGCTCTTTTCCAGTAGCGTAAACTTTTACTGCCCATTCATTATTTCCAAATAAATCTTTCAATTTTTTCAGCGGTACTTCTGTTGAATAACGCGATTGAAATCCATCACCTTCTCTGGTGTTAAATAATAATTTATTAACTGAACTGGTCATCGAATTTGATGCATTGATAATTACCAAGCTATCCACTTCTCTGATGATTTCATCTATTTGAACGCTGTAATTAATGACAGCATTGCTATTCATATTGTCTCTGTATCGAAAAGTGAAATCCAAAAACACTTCATCTTTTCCTTTTTCTTTTTCAAAGCTTATAGGCTTAATGAAATATTGCGTTCCACCTTCACCAACATAAAAGGATTCGTAATATTTTTTTCCAGATTTTGAAGATCCTGGTTTTATAGACATACAACTGGAAAGTAGAAATAGTATAGAAATGATAAGTAAAACTCCTAAAGTGGCTGATTGGTTAAATGTACTTTTTACTAATCTCATTATTCGTTGTTTTTTAATTGTAATCTGTTAGATAGTTTTTCAAAATTAAATAAACTATCTGAAATTTCTTCTGAATCTGTAACCGATAAAATATAAATTAAATTACCCTCTTTTTCTGAAACATATTCAGAAATATAATTCTCTTCATATTTGAATTTTTTATAGTCATAGGAAGTAGTATCGGTTTTAAATTCAAGTTTAATACTGTCATTAAACAGCGGTGCTTTAAATATTTCTGTCAATGAAGTATTTACAGGTAGACCAATGAAAATATGATATTTTGGACCTTTAACAATTTTAAATAATGGGATTTGTAAGCTTTTTTCTTTAATAAGATCAAGGTAGCTTTCCTTAATGTGTAATGTCATAGCTAGTTCTTTTTCACTTTCATTTAATTCAAATGTTGAACCATTGAAAAGATCTAAGCTTTTTTGATTATCTGAGTTTGAAGTGCAAGCGGTAAAGAAAAGTAATAGTGAGAAAATGATAAATTTTTTCATAAAGGAATGATAGAGGAAGGAAAGTATTAACTCTCCTTCCTATAAGTAAAGTTATTTTCCTGTTACGATAGTTTCGTAAGTAACGAGAATATTCAAGATACTAGTGTGCTTGATATCAACTGTAGAAATTTGTGTAATTCCACCATTTTTAGCAGCAGTACTAATGCTAGCATCTGCATCAAAAAATAAAATACCCAAGAAACCAGTTGCTTTTGCAGTACCCACTTTGTCTCCAATTGGATTACTTGTAGCGTTAACAGGAAGGGTCAAAGAACAGCTTGACACCATAGCGACGATAGCTAATAAAGCTACAATTGATTTGATTTTTTTGATCATAATAAGTAATGTTTTAAGTTTTCCTACTCTTATGGCTTTTCAGATTCGCCCCGTTTTTTAAAATGGTTTCTAGACTCCATTGTAAAGTTTATAATATTAATATTTTTTTTAAAATAGATTTTATTGAAAGTGAAACTGTTCATTTTACATGCGATAAATAGTGTGCAAAATTTAAATTTATTATACTTTCTAAGCTACTTTATTTGATTCCATTGCCAAACTTAATAATTATTTTTTCTGAATGAAATAAATATTAACGTAATTATCAAAGATTGGAAAGAAAGTTAAGATTTATTCAGTTTACAGGTAGTAATTAAGTTTCCATGGCGCATTAATTGAGTTTAAACCAACTTTTCACCAATTATTCCCACTAAAAAACCCAAAGTAGCTCCCAGAGAGGTTAAATAGTTTCTACTCAACTTACTTTCTGGAATAATATCTTGAATCAATAAATAGAGAATTCCACCACTTGCAAAGTTCATCAGATGAGCTGTCAGTCCTTGGTGATTACTCAAAAAGTAATGTCCGATTAAAGCTCCAACAATTCCGAAGAAACTTAAGAAAAAGAAGATGATTAATGTTTTTTTTGGAGTGAATCCGCTTTGGACTAAATCCCTAAATGAATTAAAAGCTTCTGGTAAATTTTGGAGTCCGATAAAAACGGCGAGTAACATTGCCATGTTTGGATCGATTACAAAAACAGCACCTAATGCAATGGCTTCAGGAATAAAATCCATCATCATAGCCAGTAGCGTAGCAGTTTGACCTCCTTTTTTCGCTAAGTATCGATCAATAAACATGAAAGATAAAGCACCTGATAAAAAGGATAAAACCATAGGGATTAACTCCAATTCTTCCAATGCTTTTGGAATCAGAACTAAAGCTAATGCCGATAAAATAATCCCTGCACCAAACGACATCATCGTATGTGTGATTTCATATTTAACTGGTGTATCTTTTACGTGGTGATTAAAATAATTCGCTAAAAGTCCACCAATAAAAACAGTAATTCCCGCTAATCCTGAGAAAATAATTAGTTCTTGCATCATTACAGTGAAGTTATTCTTTTTGGTGAGAAATAACAAAGGAAATTGAAGTGGAAGTTTAAAAATCGACTGTTAGAAGTTGGAAACGCTGAAAAAGGAAGCTTAAATAGAAAAATAAAATAAGTGGTAGAACATTAATTCTACTGTATAAGTATTAGAGTTTATAGAGATTCTCTATTTTGAGCGTACCATAATATTCAATGCATCAGACAATCTCAAGCTTATTGCAAAATCATTTAAACGAATAGCAATTGGATCGCCAAATGGTGAAATTGAACGGATCTCAAATGGAGTTCCTGGAGTTAATCCCATTTCTATTAAACGCTGAGAAACCTTACTGTGTCTGATTTCAGTAATTATTCCGCTAGCTCCTTTACGCAATGTTGTGATGCTTCTATCTTCCATGACACAAAAATAGAGTAGAAGATGGTTTTCTGCAATACCATTAACAGGGTATTTTGAATGAGTCTAAATAAGAGAGGTGAAAGGAACGCAGAGATTCGCAAAGGTGCAGAGATTCGCGGAGAAGAAAAAGAGGGGAAAGGTGACGCAGAGATTAGAGAAGCTTTCAGAGGAGAAAAACATGAGGATGGTTTTCGCGGAGGCTCACAGAGATGAAGAAGAGAGATTTTTTTATCTTTTATTTTTATTTCTATTTGTATCTGAGAACTCAAAACTTTCACTATCTTAATTTAGAGTTAACCACTAAATCAAAATATAATGAAAGAAAATGAAATTTCCTCAGTAATTATTGGTTGTGCGATAGAAGTGCATAATAAATTAGGTCCCGGACTATTAGAGTCGGCTTATCAAAAATGTTTAATTTATGAATTAGAGAAAATAGGATTCCTTGTTGAGCAAGAATTGAAAATGCCTATAGTTTATAAAGACTTAACTTTAAATCATGGTTACAGAATAGATTTATTAGTTGAAAAGAAGATTGTCATTGAACTAAAGTCTGTTGATGCTATAATTGATATTCATGAAGCTCAATTAATGACATATTTGAAGCTTGGAAATTATAAGTTGGGTTTAATTCTAAATTTCAAAACCAAACTATTGAAGCATGGGATTAGAAGAATGGTGAACGGACTTTAAAGAAAGGGAAGAATTACGCAGAGACACGCAGAGGAGCGGAGTTTCGCAATGATAAGAAGGGTGGCGCAAATTGGTTCCTCTTTATTCGCTTTATTTCTTTTTTTTCTCTGCGCATCTTTGCGCCTCAGCGTACCTCTGCGTCATTCTTTTTTATCCTCCTTTACTTCTTTTTTCTTCTCTGCGTATCTCTGCATCTCAGCGAAACTCCGCGTAATTCTTTTTTTTTCCTTATTCCCTCAAGTAAACCGACTTCCCTTCCTTCACAGTCTCCACAACCTGAATATCTTTAATACTCCCAGCTTCAACTTTCAAAGGATTCTTATCCAAAATCACAAAGTCAGCGAGTTTTCCTTTCGTCAATGTTCCTTTCAAATCTTCGTCGTATAATTCATATGCAGCATTGCTAGTTATTGCTTGAATCGCTTGGTAAGGCGTTACTCTTTCATTTTCTCCTATGATTTTACCTGAACGAGAAATACGATTTACTGCCGACCAAATAGTAAATATTGGATCAATAGGCGTAACCGTTGCATCAGAATGATTTGTTGGTTTTAAACCTAATTTAATCGAAGTAGCCATTGGACTCAAGAAATCTGCTCTTTCTTTTCCTAAATTTTCTACGTGAACATCACCCCAGAAATAAGCGTGATTTGTAAAGAAGGAAGGTTGCATATTGTATTCTACAAACTTTTCTAGTTGATCTTGTCTAGAGAATTGAGCGTGAATAATAATAGTTCTGCGGTCTTTATCTAACGGGTGATTTAATTCCTCACATGCGTTTTCGTGCGCTTTCATAATCATGTCAACCGTTGCATCACCATTGCAATGAATAAATAATTGATTGTTGTTATCATAAGCGGTCAAGAATAATTTATCGAGTGCTTCTTGTGTTAAACTCGGTAATCCTCTACATTGATGCGCACAACCAGGGACTTCTGTTAAGAAAGGCTTCGTGAAAAAAGCTGTTTTCCCTTGTGGCGAACCATCTGCAACAATTTTAGTTCCTTGCGTTTTAAATCCGTTTTTGTATTCCTTAAAAACCAATGTAGAATCATTGATGTTGTCTTCTAGTTCAGAATAGCCAGCTAAAACAACCAAGTCAATTTTCATTTTTCCAGCATCTGCTTGATCTTGGTAAAATTGTATCGTGCTGCGACCTGTCATTCCATCATGAGCAGTTGTAATTCCGTTTGCTGCATAATAATCTTGTGTTGTCCCAAAATGTTCGGCTTGTGCTGCTGCCATCACTCCCATCATTTTCTCTACAAATGGATACATCGCAGTTTCTTGAACTAATCCTGTTGGTTCTGTTGAATTTGGGAAATGTTCTATATTTCCTCCATCTGGATTTTTTGATTCCGCTGTAACATCAAATTTCGCAAGTGCAGCAGAATTCGCAACGCCCATATGTCCACTCGTATGCTGCAAGTAAACTGGATTGTTCGGCAAAACAGCATCAAGCTCTCTTTTATTTGGGTGACGTTTTTCTTCTAATTGTCCATCGTCATATCCCCAACCATAAATCCATTCACCATCTGGAATGTTATTGTCCGCTTTATATTGCTTCATTTTCTCCATAATGGCTGGAATGTTATTCACATCTCCAACGGGCGCCGGATTCAAATCTACTTGTCCCATAGTATTCGAAACCATTCCAAAATGAGAATGTGGATCGATAAATCCAGGAAGCATTGTCTTTCCTTTTAAATCGATTTTCTTTGCATTTCCATACTTTTCTTCAGCGTCTTTTTGACTCCCTACGAAAACGATTTTTCCTTCTTGTTCAACAACTGCTTCAACATAAACGACTTCATCTGTTTCCATTGTGAGAATTTCACCATTGAAATACATTTGAGTTGGCGTCTCATCTTTTTGAGCTGTTTCTTGTGTTTCATTCTGGCCACAGCTGGAAAATAAAGCAAGAAAGAACAGTGAATAAATAATTTTCTTCATGATTTTTAAATATTGTGATTGCTTATTTTTGAATGTTTTTCAACGTTAAATAATTAATGACTGCAGAAACAATTCCCGTGATTACTCCTATAATTACTAATCCCCAAATCAATGAAACTTCTACTGTTCCCATATACTTTTGCCATAAAACTGCTACAGATGTAATTACCCCAAAAGTAAAAAATCCATGTTTGATGGTTAACCAAAAGGCAGTTGGAAAGAATTTTACTTTTTCTCCTTTCAAGGTAAAATAGCCAATTAATGTAAGAATTATTGATAATGTAATTGCTAAAGAGACCGCTGTTCCTAAAACAGTGACTTCCGTATTTGTAATCGCATCAACAGAAATTGGAATGACTTCTTTGTCATTCAATAGGAAATATTGGATTCCACCGTTGATAATGGCATTGATGACGCCTGTGGTTATCGCTCCTTTTAGTATTGCTGATTTATCCGTCTTTTCCATATTTTGAAAAAAGGTTTGACAATGAAAATAATAATTATTCGTGAGAATCAAATATGAAAATTCACTTTTTGATTTTATTTGAGTCTTAACTATTGTTTAAATGATATTTAGAATCATTGCTTTCCGATTAAAAATTCTAATTCATTCCAGATTCGATAGTTTTTCTAGTTTGTAGCTCTTCTTAAAAACTATAGGCTTGAATTTTCATAAATGCTAAAATCGAAGCGCTTGGGATTCCTCAGCGAAAGTGAGTTTTCATGCAGAATTACATTTCTTGCAAAGAAATATAGCATTCAGCATAAGAAAATCTCATGGTGTCATATGAATGCCTTGGTCCCGATGTATAATCGGGATGATTTTTTTGTTTCGTTTTTTTATCAAGAACCGACGTGAAGCTAGCTCATGAAAATAATTTAAAAGCAATTTAGGAATTGAATAAAAAAATGAAAAAAGAATTTTGTTAATCGGAAATTTCATTCAGTGATGGAAGAGTTATGTTAATCGGACAATAGTGATTTAGAATCTTATCGATAATCCTCCACCAACTCCAAATCGATTATCATAACTTGCCATTAATGAAAAATGCTTAGTCATCAGAAATTCAATTCCAGCATTCCAAACCACTTCTTCTCTGTAATTAATTCCTGGTTTAAATTCATCAACCCAGCCAAAATCTGCTTGGTATTCAACTTCTCCAAAAAGCACTGTTCTTGGGAAAATCATAATCTCCTTTTCCAAACTAATTTGTGGACGTAATTTATTATCTATTCTAACATCCAAATTAAATAGAAATGGTGTCAAATAACGAATACCTGCAACAGCAGTTGTAGAAAAATCATCTAAGTTTTCACTTTTTTCGTTTTCTACATTCACTCCACCAAAAACGCGAAAGTAATCTTGTAAATATCTTTCATAGGTAAATTCTCCTTCAAAATTTTGATTCCATCCATATTCTGCTGATAAATTGAATTGATTTCGCATGTTGGAAGCTACAAAGTCATAATCCACATCATTTGAAGCGAGATCTAGTGTATGCCAAGCAAAGAATTTATTCCCTTCTTTAGTTATATTTTTCATTGGATAATCCTCCATTCTAGGATCACGAGGTGTATCGTAACTAATTACACGCGCCATTCCACTCATCATGTGGTAAAGTACGTGACAATGGAAAAACCAATCTCCATTTTCATCGCCTCCATTTTTATAAAACTCAATGGTAACTTTCTCCATTGGAGCAACGTTTACGGTGTGTTTTAAAGGTGAATATTCTCCGTTTTTATTAATAACTCTAAAAAAGTGACCGTGTAAATGCATTGGATGGTGCATCATTGTAAGATTGTTGAAAGTCATTCGTGTAACTTCATCGCTATTGATTTTAATGTTGTCTGTTTCACCTAATGGAACACCATTTATACTCCATATATAACGGTTCATGTTTCCAGTCAGATTCATAAGAATATTGTTCACGTGAACTGAATCAGGATAAATCGTTTTTTCTTTTGCTTTTAAATAATCGTAGTTGTATTCTGAGTTCATATCCATCCCTTCCATATCCATATCCATATCCATATCCATATTTTTCATCTTAGAATGATCCATTTTGGAATGATCCATGTCTTTCATCTCAGAAGAATCTTTACTCATTTCTTGATGTTCTTTCTTTGACATCTCATGATTCATTTCATCTTCACCTTTGTCCATTCCCTCCATTTTCATTCCATACTTTTCCATCATGGCGTGACGTTCATCTTTCTTTGGACGAAATTTAATAGCTGGAGCACCCATTTTCATGTCCATTTTCGCCATTTTTTTCATCATTTCAATTTTATCTGGAACTGGAATGTCTTCTGCTGGAAGAATTTCACCTTTTCCTAAATAAGCATTTGATTTTCCTGAACCATCTTGTGCCATCGCTTGAAATTCTATTTGACCATTTTCTGGAATTGTCACGATGAAATCATAAGTCTCTGCAATGGCAATAAATGTTTTGTTTTTAGCTATTGGCTCAACGTTTAAACCATCAGCGGAAACTAAAATCGGCTTTTCTCCACCAAAAGTCATCCAAAAAGAGGAAGAAGCAGCACCATTTATTATACGTAAACGTACTTTTTCTCCCGGATTAAAATCGGGATAGGAAATAGAATCTTCTCCATTCACTAAAAATGCTGGGTAATAAATATCAGCGATATCAGCACCTTCCATGCGTTGTTTCCAAAAGTTAAGTTGTGCTCCTAAAGCTCCCCGACTAATCACTTGATTCAGTGGAGTAGAAGTTCCTTTTTTAATTCCGTACCATTCATTCCCACGTTTTAAATTTCGCAATACATTCTTAGGTTTTTCATTTGTCCAGTCTGATAAAATCAATACTAAGTCCTTATCATAAGCTAACTCTTTTTCTTTTGGGTGAATTACAATTGAACCAAATACACCGCTTTGTTCCTGTAACATGGTGTGCGAATGATACCAATATGTACCCGATTGTCGAATTGGAAATTCATATTTAAGCGTCGTTCCTGGTTTAATTGGTGGAGTTGTAAGGTAAGGTACGCCGTCATAAAAGTTAGGAAGTAAAAATCCATGCCAATGCACTGACGTTTCTACATCCATTTCATTTTTCACGTAAATAACGGCGTATTCTCCTTCTTCGAATTCTAAAGTCGGTCCAGGAATTGTTCCATTGACTGTCATTCCCATAACTTCTTTTCCTGCTTTATTAACCATTTCTTTTCGAATAGTCAATGTATGTTCTCTAACTGGTAAGTTCTCAGTGTTTTCTTCGTTTTTTTGACTGAAAATCAAAGGGGTGCAAATGAAAAATGAGATGCAGAAAAGTAAATATTTTATCATAATTAAAATTTTAGTTTTGCAATGCGTCAAAATATACAATCTCATCTATTTCTCTAGGTTCAAGAGTACTAAAGTATGTTAATTGATCTACTTTTGTCTTGGAAACCTCTAATCTCTGAATTATTGAATCTTTCAATCCTTGAATGCTTGAATTGATTTATTCCACTTATAAAATATCATAAAATCAATTTTCTAATTATAATTTAATTTACATTTGTCCTGTGAAAACGATATTTAAAAATATTTTTCTGACACTCTGTTTTACTGTTTACTGTCTATCGGTATTCAGCACAGTTGCATTACCATCGTTTGACACAAATTTCTCTGACCAACAACAAACAGAAGGAGTTCATTTAACAGAATTATCCAAAATACTCTTCCCACAAGCAATTAGTGCGGAAGGATACGGTGTTTCTATCGCTCCAATTACCCCTGCTTTTGATGGTGGAACTGACAAGGCATTTATTGCGACTCAGTATTTGAGTAAACTGATTGTTCAAAATAACATCAGTTCTATCAAGGAATCTAAAACCTTGGAGTTACAATTCCGAACAGAGGATATCATTTTCCCTTTCCATAATTTCTGGTAAAATTCTTTTGCTTTATTGAAATGACCAATGCGCTTGGTCATAATTCTTGTGCTTTAATAAATAGCACATCTTTAAATTGTTAAAAAGAAATTCACCCCGTGAAACATCGGATTTAAAACATAAAAAATGGAAACTGGAAATATTTTAATTGGAGTAATCTCCATCATCGCAATCGTTTTACCTTTTATTATCATGTACCGCAAAAGCAAAAGTACAGAGAGAGGTTTAATCAAAAATTTAAAAGAGTACGCTAATAAAAATGGCTTTCAACTTGATAAATGGGAGTCTGTAGGGAATTTAGCATTAGGAATTGATAATGTAAATCAGTTAGCTTATTTTGTTGAAGTGGATGGAGTGAGTTACGAAACACGTCACATTGCTTTATCTGAAATATCAATTTGTAAAGTGGATCGTGAAGTGCGCGATGTTGATTACCATGGAGAAAGAGATAAAGTTACACACAGTTTAAATATTTGTTTTTATCCTAAAAATAAAAGGGATGAAATCATTTGTTTTAGACTCTTTGATGAAGATAATAACAGAATGTTAAGTGGCGAAATACAATTGGCCAACGATTGGGTTTCGAATTATAATGAAGTAATTAATTCAACGAATGCATCTTCAACGGTCGTATTTGAACATAAAATTGCAGTAGGTTAATTAAGCGTTTTTCATAATTTAATAGTAAAAAATCCCTTTGAGCAATCTGAGGGATTTTTTATTTTAACAATTAAGCTTTATTGGTCTCAGAAATAGTTAAAAATATGCACTTTAGTAAATCTAGTTTTAGCTTCTAAAAAGCTTTGTATCAGGCAATAGGTTTTAGACAAAAGACGATAAGTCTAAGACCTAATATCTAACATCTTGATTTTAGATGGTTATAGAATTTTATTCTCATTTGAACCTATGCTACTTTCACTCCATAGTGGGTTCAGTCCATACATGATTACAGAAGCGCTCTATTTATGTTTAATTATTTGACACCTAAAACTTTAAAATGAGATTTATCTATTTTTTTTAAAACCCCACAACAAACCATCCTCACTTTCCGACAGAACACAGCGAGAAGGAATCCCTTTTTTTCTTTCAAATATTTAATTTTCTAGTTGATCAAGCATTCATATAAAATTTCAAAATAAAATTTAATTCTATACTATTGTAATGAGCTCTTATTCTACAATTTGATTAAGTTTTTGACGAGTATTTTTCTATGCATTCATAACTTTTTTCACACCACAAACCAACCTATCCCTTCATTCATGCGTCTAGTAAGAAACCAAACACCATGGAAGCAAAAAACATCAAGTCGTTAAATTCAGCTGTATATGTAATGCGCCATTTTGTAGAATTGAGTGCTACATTACTTCCTATTTACGAGAAAATAACTAGAAATGAACCACATAGTGTTCATTCGGAAGACGATAAAAAACGAATTGACATCGTTTATGAGACCTATAATGTGAACCCTAGAACAAGTGAATTCTTGTTAGGATCTAATATTGTAGCCTTGATAAAAGATACTTACTATGAGTTAAAGAATCGCTCAAAAAGCAATGAAAAAATCGCTCAGGAACAATTAGAAGCTTTTCAAGATGAATATGCCAAATTGAAACAAGATTGGTATATTACTTTGATGAACTAAAATCAATTACGAATTGGATAATTACGAATTACGAATTTTAAAATTCATGATTCAATTATTAGTTCTCTATCCTATCCTATTTTAATTTTATAGTTAATCCAATTTTGTTTGGAGTTATTGAGATAATACTATCTAAGTATTGGAGATGCAAAAGTAAAAGCGAAATCATCAATTACGGAATTGTACAGAATTCGTAATTCCTAATTGATAATTCTTAATTGAGTTTAAAAGGTTTTCACTACTTTTGAAGTAATGGAAAATAGTATTGAATCAAAACGCACATCTTGGCCTGTAATGGAGTCATTTTACACTATTCAGGGAGAAGGACATTATTCAGGGAGAGCTGCTTACTTTATTCGCACAGGTGGCTGTGATGTGGGTTGTGTTTGGTGTGATGTAAAAGAAAGTTGGGAGGCTAAAGATCATCCTGATACTTCTTTGGAAACTTTATTGGATGGGGTGAATTCAACACCTACAGACTTTGTTGTAATTACGGGTGGTGAACCGGCAATGTATCCTATTGAAACACTCGTTTCGGCATTACAAGATAATTATAAAGAAGTCGCAATTGAAACTTCTGGTTGTTATCCTTTGGATGCGAAAGTGGATTGGTATTGCTTTTCACCTAAGAAATTTAAAAAACCTGTTGACGAAGCCTATATCAAAGCAAACGAACTCAAAATTGTAATTTTCAATAAAAATGATTTCTCTTGGGCAGAAGAACATGCTGCAAAAGTGAATGACGATTGTTTACTGTATCTTCAACCTGAATGGTCAAAAGAGGCACAAATGTTGCCATTGATTATCGATTATGTAAAAGATAATCCAAGATGGAGAATTTCATTACAGACGCATAAATACATGAATATACCTTAGGATATGACAAAATATATCAGTTTACTTTTCACACTTTCTCTTTTGCTTTTTTCAAGTTGCGCAACTGCCCAAATGGGATATGGAACAAAAAGTAAAAAGGCAATTAAGCTTTTTGAAGAAGCAAGAAACGCTCCTCAAGAAAATTTCGATATGGAAAGAGGTCGACCAAATTATCAATCTGGAATTGACCTACTGAAAAAAGCTTTAGAAAAAGACAATAACTTTTTGGAAGCACACCAATTGATTGGTGAATATTACAGAATAACGAATCAACCCAAAGAGTCCGTTTTTCATTTTAAAAAATCTTTGGAAATTCAACCTTCTGCTAATTTGAATGGACAATTGTACATCGATATTAGTGATCAACAACTCCGAAATCATGAATTTGAAGATGCTATTTTCTTTGCAGATATGGTTTTGCAATCCAATAGTAGGTCAACACCAGAACACTTAATTATGATTGCACATAAATTGAAAGCCAATGCTGAGTTTTCAATTTTCGCAATGAAAAATCCATCGAAGATAAGCCCTGTAAATATTGGGACATCTATTAATACAGAACATCCTGAGTATTTTCCAACGATAACTGTTGACGGTAAAACTTTACTTTTCACTAGAGAAATTCCGAATAATGATGGTATGCCAAGAGGCCAAGAAGATTTCTTTATTTCCACATTAACAGAAAATAATACTTGGTCAACCGCTGTTCCAATGCCACCCAATATTAACACAGAGCAAAATGAGGGCGCGCCAACAATATCAGCTGATGGAAGAACGCTTATCTTTGTAGGTTGTACAGATATCACAGGAACATATTACGGTAGAAATCGTGAAGGAAAAGGAAGTTGTGATTTATTCATTACTGAAAAAATAGGTGGAGAATGGACAAATCCTGAGAATCTTCCTGGTGAGGTGAATAGTTACAATTGGGAGACACAACCTTCACTTTCAGCAGACGGAAAGACACTTTATTTTATCAGAAGAGTAGGTAAAAATAATCGCCACAGAAGTGATATTTTCATGAGTAAAAAATTGTCAGACGGTTCTTGGGGAAGGGCAGTTCAATTGCCAAATAATATCAATACCGAAATGTCTGAATCTTCAGTGATGATTCATCCTGATGGACAAACTTTATATTTTGCGTCTAATGGACACGTAGGAATGGGTGGAACGGATATTTATATGTCAAGAAAAGATCCTTTAGGAAATTGGGGTAATCCTGTCAATTTAGGATATCCAATTAATACCGAAAGCAATGAAAATTCATTATTGGTTGGGCCAGATGGAGAAATCGCATTTTTTGCTTCAGATAGAGATGGAGGAGAAGGGAAATTAGATATTTATTACTTTGAATTACCAGAAGAATATCGTCCAATCAAAACAACTTATTTTGAAGGTTTAGTTTTTGACGCAACAACTAGAAAACCTTTAAAAGGAGAGTTTGAGTTAATCGATTTGGCAACAGGAGAACAGGTTATTGCTTCTGAAGCAGATCCTATTACTGGAGAATTCTTGGTTGCTTTGCCAACAAAAAAAGAATATGCACTGAATGTTTCTTTCCCAGGTTATAGTTTCTTTTCTAAGAATTTTGACATGATAGCAGGAAGCGATAAACCTATTTTTATGGAGATTCCTTTAGTTCCTTTAAGTGACGAACAGCCTGTTTTATTGGCCAATGTATTCTTTGATTTAGGAAAATCAACTTTACGAAAAGCATCTTATGTTGAGTTAAATAAACTCTCGGCTTTAATGACTCAAAACAGCAAAATAAAGATTGAAATTGGCGGTCATACGGATACGAGAGGTGATAACGATGACAATCAAAAATTATCTCAAGACAGAGCAAAAGCAGTTTATGATTTCTTAATAACAAAAGGAATTGATGCGAATCGTTTGTCTTATAAAGGCTATGGAGAGGCAAAACCAATTAATTCTGATGAGCAAATTGGAAAAATAGCTACAGAAGCTGGCAAGGAAAAAGCACACCAAGAAAATAGAAGAACAGAATATAGAATTGTAAAATGATTCATTTTTTAAGATTAATTCGTCCAATCAATTTATTGATCATCGCTGTAACAATGTACAGTGTTGGTGGATATTTAGACCTCGTTTATTCGAGTTTCAATGATGGAATAATGCTAGTTCAATCATTCAACTTTTTCTTGTTGGTAATTTCAACTGTTATGATTGCAGCTGCAGGAAATATCATCAACGATTATTTTGATGTAAGAGCAGATCGAATCAACAGACCAGAAAGAACCATCATAATGAAGCACATCAAAAGAAGATGGGCAATTGTCTTTCATTGGGTGCTCAACTTTGTGGCCTTCGGAATTGCTATTCATTTAGGACTTGTATTAGATACTTTTTGGTATGTATTTATTCATCTATTGTCTATCAATTTATTGTGGTTCTATTCTATGCATTTGAAAAGAACTTTAGTCATTGGAAATGTCGTTATCGCGATGTTGACAGCCTTAGTGCCTGTATTGGTTGGGATTTATTATCAAGATTATTTCAAAACAGTAGTTCTTGAAGAAGCACATCCGTTTCATTTGAATAATTACAGATTCTTTCCGCTTTACATAGGACTTGGACTAGGATTATTTGCTTTTGTTCTCAATTGGACACGAGAAATAATCAAAGACATGGAAGATGTAAAAGGTGATTTGGTTTTAAAAGCACGAACGATTCCAATTGTTTATGGACTTCAAAAATCGCGTACAATAGCAATCATTTTTGTGCTCATTACAATGACTTTAACCATTCCAATTATTTGGTTTTGGAGAACAGGTTATATCGATGGAATAGCATTAGTTCCTTTGCTTTTGAGTGCAATTTCTTCTGTTATTACATTAATGATTTTATTTAGACCAATAAATCAAAAAAATCTTAAACAAGCTAATCTAGGAATTAAGTTCACAATGATATTTGGAATGATTTTACCATTGTTTTGGGTTATCCAATTGCTGAATTAAAACATAAATTATGTTCTCGAAAAAGATAATATTAGGTTCCGCTTCTCCACGCAGAAAACAATTGGTTGAACAACTTGGAATAAGCTGTGAAATTCGCAAAAAGGAAGTTGAAGAGGTTTTTCCTAAAGAACTTTCGCATTATGATGTTCCTGAATATTTATCAAAATTAAAAGCAGAACCGCTCAAAGCTTCTATTCTTGAAGATGAGGTTTTACTGACTTCCGATACGGTAGTAATTCATAACAATCAGATTTTAGAAAAACCGAAAGATTATGCAGATGCTGTTCAAATGTTAGAACAATTATCTGACAGCATCAATGAAGTGGTAACTGGAGTTTATCTGTTTAATCCAAACCACGAAAAATCATTTTCTGTTCGCACAAAAGTATTCTTTAAGAAATTAACAACCGAAGAAATTGATTATTACGTTACCAAATACCAACCTTACGACAAAGCCGGAGCTTACGGAATTCAAGAATGGATTGGTATGATTGGCGTTGAAAAAATTGAAGGATGTTTTTACAATGTGATGGGGTTGCCAGTCAATGAATTGTGGAAGGTTTTAAATGATGAGTTTGCGCTCATCACAACTGTCCGCATCAACCAAAAATAAATCGTTTATCCAATTCAACATCAAAAAATCAACCCATCATTCCTAAAGTGATCAACTGTGCCCATCTGTCATTTGAAAAAAGAAGAACCACCAAGAATACAGGCATAACTTTGACGCTTACATGGTAAAGAACGCTAAAGTAAATTGTTTTATTCTTAATAAAGAAGGTTAGTAAAGGAATTAGTAATACTATAGGAATTAATGGAAAAGTGAACGATTGACTGTAGATTGGTGTATAATAAAACCACCTATCGTGTTCATAAAACTTCACATATTTAATGTCTTTAAATAAAGGCGTCCTTTCCAGATAGATAAAATTATTGTTAGTCAATGAGAGGAAATCTCGCGCAATCCAAGCTTTTTGACCGTTATCAAAAACCACTTGCAATGAATTCATGTTTGGACTCCTTCCGTAAGCTGGTTGAGAATCTTTGCTCTCAACTGATGACGGAATTGTTTGTGTTGAAAAAAAATGCGAATCTAATATGATGAGAAGACTAATAAATGAACAAGCAATCATGATGATTTTGAATCTTTTCCAATTTCGTCCAGACGTTATGTCTCTATAATAACGCTCGTTTTCCAACGCTTCTTTGCGCTGCATTTTTTCGTAGCGCTGACGAGCTTTTTTCACTCTTTCTTCCCATTCTGTGTTGGTTTTACTTTGTTGGGGACTTTTACTTTGCTGTGTATTTGTATGCGTTCTTGATTGGTGAGGACGCCCTGTTGTATTCGTTTGTGTATACGTAGTATTTTGAGAAGTATATTTAGGTTTTTTCGCCTGTTCAAGAGCCAGAAGAATTTGATCATAAGCTTCTGTAACTTGAATAAATTTGTCTTTTGCTGCTTCAGAAGGATTTCTATCAGGGTGATATTTCATCGCTTTTTTGCGATAAGCTCTCTTAACGATTTCCTCATTCTTAATTGGTGGAATTCCTAGTATTTCAAAATAACGCTTCATACTCATAGAATTTCTGCGGTAGTTTTATTTCGGTCAATTTTCCCCGATGGTGTTTTGATTAACGAAGATATAAAAAAGTAAGCTTTTGGACGTTCATATTTTGTCAATTCATTGTCAATCTTCTCTTTTAAATCTTTTGTATCTAAGTAAGATTCACCAATAAAAACAACTTTACTTCCCAATTTCTGATCATCAATTTGACCAATAATAAAGTCCGTAGAATCAATGACGTTTGCAATTTTTCGTTCGACTTCTTCAGGGTGAATTTTAACTCCACCTGAATTAATTACGAAGTCAGCACGACCTAACCAATGAAAGCTTTTTTCATCAATTAATTGAATAATGTCGGTTGTTTTTAATCCTTTAATCTCTAATTCTTCACAATCAATTACCAAACAATCATCTTTAGTTGAGAATTTCGTATTTCCAATTGCTCGATACGGTTCGTTTTCATTTTTTAAATTTCGCAAAGCAATATGAGAAACCGTTTCCGTCATTCCAAAAGTAGAGTAGGCGTTACATTCAAAATTCTTAATCTTTTCAATCAATTCATCCGAAACTGGCGCACCTCCAATAATTAAATGCTTGATGTAATTCAATTTTTCTGGATTCTCTTGTAGCGTTTCTTCCACTTGTATGGGAACCATTGCCACGAAATCTATAGTGTGAGAAAGGTTTTTGAGTGGATTACGAGTGACATTTGTTACATACAATGTGAGGTCAAATAGGAGAGAACGCACCACCATCATTTTTCCTCCAATATAATCTATTGACATACATAGGAGCGCTGATTCACAATTGTCTAAGTCCAAGAATTTACCTGTCATTTTTGCCGAAGCTTCCATTTTTGACTTTAAAATTTCTATTGCTTTTGGAGGTCCAGTAGAGCCAGAACTCAGCTGAGTAATCGATTGGCTATCATTATTCCATATTGAAATGAAGGTCTCAATATCTGAAATACTGTCTTTTGAAATGTCTAGTTTTTGTAAGCGCATTCAATCTATTTAAAGGGCACGGAATTTGAATCACGTTGTTTTAATATTAATCCAAATATGCTGATTTTAAATCTAGTTTTGTAACTTTAGCATAATAAAAATATGAATATGAAATATCTAAGTGTTATTACGATTGTATTTGCATTAATTGCATCTTCTTTCGTTTGGGCGCCTGCTAATAATGATGAAGCAGGAATTAATTTTGAAACGCTTTCATTTGAGGAAGCAATTCAAAAAGCTAAAAAAGAAAAGAAATTAATTTTTCTAGATGCTTATGCAGTGTGGTGTGGACCATGTAAAATGATGGACAGAACGACATTCAAAAATGAAAAAGTTGGAGAAGTATTCAATAAAAATTTCATCAATATCAAAATAGATATGGAAAAAGGTGAAGGTCCAGCAATTGCTAAAAGATATCAAGTTCGTGCCTACCCAACAATGATGTTGATCAATGCAGAAGGTAAAGTTGAAAAAAGAATTCTAGGAGCAGTAAGAGATACGCAGCTTCTTTCAGAGGTAAATGATTTTGTGAAATAATATATTTTTTTCATTGACGATAAATTTAGGGGCGAATTAATTTTCGCCCTTTGTCATTTTTATGAAAATATTGGGTTACCAAAATAAGTCGTAATTATTTAAAAAGACTTCCCTATGTACTGTCATTCGGATAGTTGAGAATAGCTTAGGTTTTAACAACTGAGGAATCCCTTCTTCCTTTTTAATATAGTTTAACTTCTGAAAAAAATAATTGATGCGATTATCGGCTGTAATTATTGAAAAACACAACGTTAAAACTAGTGATTAACGACCTATCTTTGTAGCCCAATCAAAATATAATGTTTAATTGAATGCATAATTTTATTGGTCTCAAAAAGAGGTGGAATACTATGTTCCTGACAATCCATCGGGATTAATTCGTCTCGACTTAGCTTGTATGGGTCTCGATAATAAGTGCTTAGTTTTGTGAGAAAGACAAAAAAGAGGGTCTATTGTCTAACCTCTTTTGTCTATATCTTTTGATTTTCATAGAATATTATTCTCGTACGAATCAATGGTACTTTCAGTCAATTGTTGTTCAATCTATATCAATCTAGCCGCTTCATTATCTAGCACATACTCAACTTGTGGCATTGTTTGAAGAATAGAAGCAGGAACTTGGATAGATATTTCACCGTTTATGGCTTCATTAATGATCTCAGATTTTCTTTCTCCTAATGCGAGTAATAAGATTTTTTTTGCTTGTATTATGGTATGAATACCAATACTTATCGCTTGATGAGGAACTTTGTTGAGCGTCCCAAAATCTGTTATGGCATCTTCTCTTGTAATGGAGTCTAAATTTACCAAGCGTGTTGTAGAATCAAAGCTAGAACCAGGTTCATTAAAACCGATGTGACCATTGCGACCAATTCCTAATAATTGCAAATCTATACCACCAAAACCGGCTATTTTAGATTCATAATCTAGACAGTATTGTGTTATTTGATCTGGTGAAGAATCTGTATGTGGTACGTGAATATTTTTGGGTTGGATATCTATATAACTAAATAAATTCTGATTCATAAAGTAAGTATAGCTCTGATCGTTTTCTGAGCCAATTGGGTAATACTCATCAAGATTGAAGCTAACGACATTGTGAAAACTCAAGCCTTCATATTGATGCAAACGGATCAATTCTTTATAAACTTTTTTAGGTGTGTTTCCAGTCGCTAATCCCAAAACTGCTGGTAAACCCTGTTTTTGTTTTTCAAGAATAAGTTCAGCTATCTGTTTCGCTGTGTAAAGTGAGGCTTGCACAGCATTAGAAAATAATGTTGGGCTTTTAAGTAATGTATGTTTGCTATAATTGTTAGACATATTTGTAGACTGAATTCATTTTTAAAGCATTGATGCTTTTTTAACTATTTTAAAAATGGGATATATTTAAGTAGTTTTTTGTTTAGCTAATATTTTGTTTTTAACACGAAATAAAAAAATGTGTAACAAATATATTTAATTGGTTTTTTTGATTGATCAAATATACAATTATTTTTAAGTCATCAAAAGATTTTGAATGATTTACATGTTCTTCTTTCTTAAAAGTATGTATATCTCAAGTTGTAAATTGTATTAAAAAGTAGTCACTCGTTTTTAGAGACTAAAATTTTATATTATTATTTGAAGTTAGCATATTTTGAAGGTTTTAGAACGAAGAGTTATAGAGCTTGTCTAATTACGGAAGCCAGTTACTATTTGGAACGAAAAGCAATCCCTGTAACACGCTTAGTTTCCACTCCATCAATGACCTCGCTTCTCACTAAATCTTGAGCAAGATTAGTCTCAAAAACAGCTTTTAGATTCTTAATTTCTCCACAAGGAACAAAGTGTTCATTCATGTATTCCAAAGTTTCATCTGCTGAATGTTCAACCACTTTTACTTTCAATAACTCAAATAATTCAGTTCTGTTTTTTACTCTTTCCTGAACAGTAGAATAGCGGTTGTTCATTGCTAATGCTGATAAATTCAAATAGTCACACAGCTTACTGAAATGCGTATTACTTCCAATTGCAAAAGTTATTGTTCTGTCATCTGAAGTGTTGAAAAGCTCGCCATAAGGAGCGATATTAGGATGTAAAGAACCAATTCTTTGTGGAACAGCATTATTCATTAAATAATTCGAAGCTTGATTTGCCAAAGAACTTACAGCAGCTTCGTAAAGTGAAACCGTCACACTTTTTCCTTTGTAATTCTCATTGCTTTTTTTGGAAATTAACTCAATCAAAAGCCCTTCTTTTAAATGATGAGCTGCTAAAACATCTATAAAAGCAACAGGCATTTTTACAGGACCACTTTCTGGAGTTCCGTTCATAGACATAATTCCAGATTCTGCTTGTAAGATTAAATCATAAGCGACACGATCACTTTTATCACCATATCCATTGATTTTCCCGATGATTAATTGAGAATTGAATTCACGAAGAATTTCATCCGTAATCTTTAATTTCTCTTGATCTCCAAATTTGAAATTCATCAATAGAATATCAGCAGTCTTTACCAATTCATAAAGCTTTTCTCTGTCAGATTCTAATTTTAAATTCAGTTGCTGATAAGTTTTCTTGTAATTGATACTCGAAAAATAAGCGGAAACAGAACTTGATTGATTTTCCATTGGTAATTTCCAAGAACGGGTAATATCTGGATATACAGGATTTTCAACCTTAATGACATCAGCACCCAATTCAGCGAAAAATGAACCAACTGATGGACCTGCCAAAACTGTTGATAAATCAATTACTTTAAGGTTTTTGAAAATAGATTGTGTAGACATTGAAATTCGCTTTTCTTATTTGTAAAGATAGTTAATTATGGATTGTATTATAATGCACTATTTGTAAGATTTATTCTTTAAACGGCACGAAAGTGCATTATACTTCAATTTTCAATGCGTGATAATTCAGCTTAGGCGCAGGGTTCATTGGAACGCGGATGACGCGGATACTTCTAGAAGCAACGTGGATTTTCACGGATCTTAAGAATCAAGTAAAAAATCTGCGTTAAATCCGCGTTCGGAGATCCGCGTCATCCGTGTTCCATTAAAGCGCAAATTCCCTAAAACCCCAACTTCACACCTCCAAAGTAATTTCTACTCGCCGCTGGATTAAAATAGCGATTTCCAAAAGCATTGATATCATTTCCTAAACTGTATTTTTCGTTCATTAAATTATCTATTCCTGCGAAAAATTGGATTTCTAATTTTGAAGATATTTTCCAATTCCATGTTCCTTTTAACTGCACCAAATGAAATTCTTCTGAAAAGACAGTGTTTGCATCATTCAAAGGCATTGATGAAGTATAATTATGAGAAATATTTAATCCAAACCTTTTTGGGAAAGTGATGGTCAATGTGTTTGATAATACCCAATCAGGAACCGCAGTTACCTTGTTTTGAGAAAAGTCATTTTCTTTAACCTGATATTTTCCAAAACGATAATAATTAAATGTAGCAGCAGATTGTAAATTCAACTTTCGGATAAATCGACTAGAATTCGGCTTCAAAATAAACGCCCAAACCGAAGCTTCAATTCCTTGTTGATTGATTTCTCCTGCATTCACATAAAAGTCAGCTCCATCTTCGTTGATTTGCCTTACAATTCCATTGTTCATTTTGTAATTGTATAAACTCACATCCGCAATAAATCTTCTGTTGGAAGTTTCCCAGCGCATTCCAACTTCATAATTGATCCCTGTTTCAGGTTTTAATTCTGTGTTGATGGTATTATTGGAAGAACGAACTTCAGCAATTGTGGGTGGAGAATACCCTTTTGAGATGCTTCCTCGAACAGCCAACGTTTTTGTAATTAAATAAGAAGTCGCAACTCTAGGCATTAAAATATTCCCGAAATTGATTGCTCCACTTGAATTTTGGGCTATTGGAAAAAGCGTATTGTAATTGATTTTAGCTTGATTCAAGCCAACCGAAGCTTCAATTGTCCAACGTTTGTATAGGTTGGCCATTGCACGATAGAAGTAACTTCCTTGTGAATTGTCTAAATTGTCTTTTGCTTGTGGATTACCTTTTACTCCTTGATTGTTATCATAATTCTCAATTTCGTTCCATCCTTTTTGACCTTCAAAACCCAATTGCATTTGCCATTGAATATTTTCTTTGATTGTGTCTTTATAAGAAAGGTAGGTGCGTAATCCTAGATTTTTCTCTGTTCTAAATTCATAATTCGTAATGAAAGGATTTTCAAATTCAGTATGTGAACCAAAAATGCTAATTGTATGAGAGAGATTTTTGGTAATTTGGGCATCATGCGCAATTCCTCCGAAAAAAGTTTTGTTATAAATCCCCGCATTTTGTTCGCTTGCAGATGGATTTGGCCCACCAGCTGGACGGGCCATTGTTGGATTTTCTTTGAATTGAAACTCTGTTAATCCCCCTGGAGTTTCATAATGTAAATCAGAATACAAAGCCAAAATCCGCAATTCATTATGCTTTGAATATTGCAAATTATGAGCCGTTTGGAAAGTCTTTTTATCCAATGCTGAATTCTCACGATAACCATCTGAACGTGTAAAAGATTGATCAACTGAAAATGAATATTTATCATTTACTTTTCGCTGAATGGAAAGTTGCTCTTGAAATAATCCGAAAGAGCCTCCGCCTAATAACAATGAACCTTGGTTTTTATTGACATCAAATCCTTTGGGTTGAATTCGAATTACACCACCAGAATTAGCACCATAAAGTGAACCATCTGGACCTTTTAAAACATGAATCGAAGAAATTGAAGCAGGATCTAACAAATTCAAATATGTATTTCCGCCAGCATCAGTCAAAGGAAATTCATCCATATAAATCTTAGTATTTCGAATCCCAAAAGGAGAACGAATCAAACTTCCACGCATTGCCAATCGATAACTTCCCGGAGAACGTTCTTCCATTCGAATTCCGGGAACTGTATTCAATGCTGGTAAAAGAGTCGTGGTCTGTTGGATTTCAATTTGACGAGAAGAAATATTCTGAGCTGATGAGGTTAATCCCAACAAAGGTTGTTTGGAGAAATAAGCAATGATTTCCACTGCTTCGAATTCAATTTCTTGGGACTTAGAAACGCTGTCTGGTTTTTGTCCGAAAAGAAATGCAAATGAAAATATAGATAATGTGAGTGGAAGAAATTTGTGCATTTAAAGTGAGATTTTAAAAATTAACCGCGAAGCCGCAAAGGAATCGCAAAGGTCGCAGAGTTTTTTACCGTTGGTGAAGGGAGGAAAAGGAGAGCTAAACAACTTTGTTTTATCAATGGTTAACGTCAAGTATTAAATTGTAAATTTGACGTTAACCATTAATAATTAAACATTAAAAATTATTTCCCATCAATTGAATAAAGCTTCCCACCTTGAGTAACAACATACAATTCACCATTCTTCCCTTGTGTAATATCTCTAAAACGTTCTCCTTCGTCCGCTAAAATTCTTTCTTCTCCAACGACTTTATTTCCTTCGATAACCAATCTTGCAATGTGATTGCTGTTTAATCCTCCAAGGAAAAGATTGTTTTCCCATTCTGGAATTTTGTTTCCTTTATAGAAAGTCATTCCGCTTGGAGAAAGTACAGGATCCCAATAGTAAACTGGTTGTTCCATTCCTTCTTTTTGCTGAATGACAGGATCACCAATTTTAGTTCCGATATATTCAATTCCATAAGTAATTACTGGCCAACCGTAGTTTTTCCCTGATTTAATTAAATTTAATTCATCTCCACCTCGTGGGCCAAATTCGTTGCACCACAATTCACCTGTTTCTGGGTGGAAAGCCAATCCTTGAGGATTACGGTGACCATAACTGTAAATTTCTGGACGTGCATCGGCTTGATCTTCAAAAGGATTTCCTGCAACAGGTTTTCCTTCGGTTGTGATATGAACTATCTTACCAAATGAAGTACTCAAATCTTGAGATTTCACTCGTGTTTCTTTGTCTGAACGTTCTCCAATGCTTACAAATAAATTTCCTTCTTTATCAAATATTACTCGTCCTCCATAATGCAATTTCCCATCATAAGTTGGTGATGCGCGATAAATAACTTGCGCATTTTCGATTGATTTTTCATCTTTTGACAATTTTCCTTTCGCAATTGCTGTATGGTTTCCTTTATCTACTTTTTCGGTAAAAGCCCAAAATATCATTCTGTCATTTGAAAAATCAGGAGATAAAGTCAAACCCAATAATCCACCTTGACCACGATCGTCTACTTCTGGAATTCCAGTGATTTCTTCACTCACTTTCCCACTCGAAGCGTCTACAATTCGCATTACGCCTTCCGTTTCAGTGATTAACAATCTACCATCTGGAAGTTCTACAACACCCCACGGCGCATTTAAAGATTCCGTAATTACTTTGAATTCATAAGGCGTGGTCGTCTTTACCCCAGCAATTCTTGTTTGCCCCTCAAAAGCGGGTTTATAATCCGCATTTCCTTTTTTGGTTTCTACAGGAGGTAAGGTATCACTGATTTCCTGATTTGCGACCACCTGAATTTTTTCAGATGTGGAATTCGCATTGCTGCAAGATGTTAAGGTTGCAGCCAAGAGTATTGTGGTGTAAATGATCTTCATATTGTTTG
The DNA here is from genome assembly GCF_004152935.1 of Brumimicrobium glaciale. GTDB lineage: Bacteria > Bacteroidota > Bacteroidia > Flavobacteriales_D > Crocinitomicaceae > Brumimicrobium > Brumimicrobium glaciale. The sequence goes on along the minus strand of NZ_SETE01000002.1, from coordinate 569,603 downwards.
TTTTAAGTCTGTTCAATCTAACAAACTTAAATATAAAAAGTTTAATTCTATTATGAGGGTATTGTAATAATTTATCCATATCATGAAATGATTAAAAAGTCCTCCCTCGGTATCTCTCCCGATTCTTTCGGGACAGGCTCTTCAAAGGGAGAGGTGCTTCGAATTAGTCATCTTCATTTAATAAAAGTCGATATTCAAATTAACAAATTAAAAAAAAAATCTGCGATAATCTGCGTTCGAAGATCCGCGTCATCCGCGTTCCAATACAGCGCAACTAACCATCCTAATTCAATATAACATTAACTGGTGTTTATCTCCATTTCACTCATTGAATTTACTAAATTTAGCCTTCTTAAAAATGGATAAATGACAGAACTAAGTTACATCGTTGGGGAAACACAAATCAAAGATAAAAACATTGAAGCAACTCTAAAATTGCTGAATGAAGGAGGAACAATTCCGTTTATTTCACGCTATAGAAAAGAAGCGACTGGCGGACTCGATGAGGTTCAGATTGCAGAAATTCGAGATGTTGCCGATAAATACAAGCAGATTTCTCAACGTCAAGAAACGATTTTAAAAGCCATTGATGAGCAAGGTGAATTGACGGATGAATTGAAGAAGAAAATCAGCGGCTGTTTTAATATCAATGAATTAGAAGATCTTTATTTGCCGTTCAAGAAAAAACGAAAAACCAGAGCTGAATCTGCCAGACTGTTAGGTTTAGAAGGCTTGGCAAAAATCATCATGTCGCAAGGAAATCAATCCCCACAAGCTGCAGCTAAAAATTTTGTAAAAGGAGAAGTGAAAAACGCTGAAGATGCATTAGCTGGAGCAAGAGACATTATCGCTGAATGGATCAATGAAAATAGTGTGGTCAGAAGTCGATTGAGAAAGTCTTACGAAAATCAAAGTTTACTGACTTCAAAAGTGGTGAAATCAAAAGCGAAAGAAGCAGAGAAATACCGTGATTATTTTGACTATTCTTCGTCTTTAAAAAAATGTCCATCTTATCGTTTTCTAGCAATTTACAGGGCGAACAATGAAGGCTTTTTGAGAATGAAAGTTGTGGTAGATGAAGACTATATTTTTGATTTCATGAATCGACTTTATGTGAAGAACAATTCTCCAATGAATGAGCAAATCGAAATGGCTTATCACGATGCATACAAACGATTGTTGCATCCAGCATTGGAAAATGAAGCTTTATCAGAGAAGAAAAAAGAAGCAGATAAAACGGCAATTGATGTATTTTCTGAAAACCTAAGACAGCTTTTATTAGCACCAGCTTTAGGAAAGAAAAGAATTCTAGCTATCGATCCAGGGTTTCGCTCGGGTTGTAAAGTTGTGTGTTTGGATGAAGCAGGAGAATTATTAGAGAACGTTAATATTTACCCTCACGCACCACAAAATGAATTAGAAAAAGCGAAAAATAAGATTTTAGAATTGACTGAAAAGTATAAAATTGACGCAATTGCCATTGGGAATGGAACTGCAAGTAGGGAAACAGAATTCATGGTGAAACAAATAAAATTCAAAACTGAAGTTGCGATTTTTGTAGTTTCTGAAGATGGAGCGTCCGTTTACAGTGCAAGTGCAATTGCCCGACAAGAATTCCCTGATTATGATGTCACAGTAAGAGGTTCGGTTTCTATTGGTAGAAGATTAATGGATCCTTTGGCAGAATTGGTGAAAATTGACCCAAAATCGATTGGAGTTGGTCAATATCAGCATGAAGTAGACCAAAAACTCCTCAAAGAAAGTTTAGATGATGTTGTAATTTCTTGTGTAAACGAAGTAGGAGTGAACCTCAATACCGCATCACCCTATTTAATGAGTTACGTTTCTGGATTAGGGCCACAGCTAGCAGAAAATATTGTTGAATACCGACGAGAAAATAACGGAATTAAATCTCGACTAGAATTAAAGAAAGTCAAAAGACTAGGTGAAAAAGCCTTCGAACAATGTGCTGGATTTTTAAGAATTTTGGATGGTAAAAATCCGTTAGACAATTCGGCTGTTCATCCAGAAACTTATCCAGCGATTGAGAAAATGGCCAAGCAATTAAAAATGACTGTTTCTGCTTTAATTGGAAATGCAGAAGTGTTGAATGGTTTGAATCAAAAAGACTTTCCTTATATAGATGCTTTTACATTTGAAGACATTATTAAAGAATTAAAAAAGCCAGGAAGAGATCCAAGAAAGAAAGTTGAGGTACTGGAATTTGATAGTACGGTCAAGACGATTGGTGATTTATCGGTAGGCAAAGTGCTGAATGGAATTGTGACGAATGTGACAAATTTCGGTGCATTTGTGAATATCGGAATCAAAGAGAATGGCTTAATTCATAAGTCAAATATGGCGGATGTATATGTTGAGAATCCTGCGGATTATATTAAGCTGCATGAGCATGTGGTTGTCGAGGTTATATTGTTGGATGTGGAGCGGAAGAGGATAGGATTGAAGAGGGTGTAAAAATTGATAATTAATTGTTTCACCTCTTTAACGCTAGCGTTAAAGACCGAGCACTGGTAGGGACGATTTGCAAATCGTCCTTACAGCTCGTAGGGAAACTTCATGTATTAAATTTTAAGAAAAGAATCGCGGTTGTGATTGATTCGTAATTAATGGTATAAAAAGAAATAGAAAGATGAGCGATATAATTTTTTATTCTGAATTATTATCATAATCGAACCTTTTTGATAAAGACTTAAAAAGAAAAATCGGAAATTCCGATTTTTCTACTAAACCAACAAATTGGAGATACTTTTTATCGATAATAAATTACAATAAGATAGAGTTGTTGCAAATTTTGCAACAACTGCTACTGATGGGCAAAACCACAATACAAATCACTACAATCTATCAGCTCTTATCGCGGTGGGTTATAAGGGCATTTAGAAAATCATTTAGTCAGTACTTCTATCTCTTTATTATCTTAATAGTTTCACTTTTATCGATATGAATTAAATACAATCCTGTGCTTAAATTACGAATATCTATCTTGTTTTTTTGTTGAGAAAGCTTTCCAGATGACACTATTCGACCATTGATATTTGTGATTTTGTAATCAATTGGCTCAACGATTTTTTCTAATTCTATGAATAACATTCCACTGTTTGGATTAGGATAAACCTTAATAACATTTCCTTCAATGAGCAAAATTTCATTTACCTGAAGAGGTGAACTCGCAATCATATCATTTATGCGATGAACCGTTTCATTTGTAATTATCGGAGAATTGAAATCGAAATAAATATCTGCTTGATTATTTATGATAGTGCCGTTTGGAAGGTTAGGAACTTGATCAACAGTAAACGTTACAAATCCATTACTTCCAGGCTCATTTGTTGTGCTGTCTGGTAAAAGAATATGGTCAAATGTCCATTCTAGCACTCTCTGGCCGTACTTTTTAAAAGTATAGTTATGACTCGATGCTCCAGGTGTAACAGTAAAAATATTTAAATCAATATCTAAGGTGTCTCGAATTACAACAGTAAAAGCAGTATCTGTTCCAGTGTTTTGGAATCTAACGATATACTGCAATTGCTGATTTGGTTTTACATAGTTTTGATCTGAAATACCTGAAGGAAAACCTCTCTTATCATTAGGATCATAACTTCCTGTTACAACATCGCAGTAGATGTCAACAAAGGGATCTGCATCATCCAATGGAAAGTTATTTACCATGTTAGATATCCACTGAGTCGAATCAGATCCACATAATTCAACATGGGCATTAGGATGAGAATTTCCAGGATGTAAAGGATGTTGTTCCGCTGCTAAAATCCAAGTTTGGCCATTTGCGGGATAAGAGAGGTAAATTGTCTCTTGTCCTTGAAGTTGAACAGAATCTATGCTCACTAAAGTATCATTTACATAGAGAAAAATAGGAGCATAACATTCCATATCACCATTTACTAAATCACCATTATTAGTTATCGAGAACTGAACAGAATTTCCTTGACACCATCCATCGACTTGTAAGCTTGAGTTATCCCAAGGTAATGTGCAGGGTTGAGGCATAACAAGGTTAGTGTTGTTTCCATAATTTGAAGGCAATGGGGTTGGTGGTATTGTATCTAAAGCACAACTGTCTATTGGATATAATTTTGCATCCATACAAAGTGTTTCACCTAAAAATGCATTACAACTAATCGTGGTGTTGATAGTAAAACTTACACATTGACCTGGATTGAGATCGCCTAAATCAAATTGATATGTGTTATTTCCAAGACTTGTATACGGTAAAGATGAGGAAGTTGGTGTAAAAAGTGAATCTAACTCCACTGTTGCATAAGATGCGCTAAGGACACCAGTTGCTGTGATTTTATTACAAGCTTGAACGTAAATAACTTGGTCGTTAAAACATCTTCTCAGAAAAGGTGCTTGAATACTAATTTCAGGACTACTACAAGGATTATTATTTATTAATCCAAAATTGGGTCCGGGTGTAAAAATTTGTGGATCAGTAACTATGAAGGTTTGTGATGCAAAACAGGTTGGTGTCCAGTTTAAATTTGTGGTGTCAATTGTCACGGTATAAGTTCCGATTGGCAGTGAATCAAGATACCACATACCGTTAGTGTTGATTTGTGCAATATAGCCACCCGGATTAATAATCAAATGCATCCCCGACAAACTAGGCTCAGAACTTTCCTTAATGCAATTTCCATTTAGGTCGTTGTATGTTTTTCCGAATATGTTAGGAATATCCTCTAGTTTTACAATCCAATAGTCAAATGATCCATTATTATTAGTTACGTCTCCATCATTGGAATTAGATGTTCCAGCAATAATATATCCTCCATCTGATGTTTGTTGAATTGACCATGGAATATCGGACGAAGAGCCGCCTAATGATTTCTGCCAAATGATATTTCCAATTGTATTTAATTTAGCTATCCAACTGTCTTGACCTCCGTTGCTTACAGTTGTATTCCCGTCGTCAGAGTCAGAATATCCAGCAATAATATAACCTTTATCAGCTGTTTGATGGATTGAGAGCGCTCTATCATATCCAGAGCCACCTAATGATTTTTGCCAAGTTATATTTCCTGCTGTATTTAGTTTAACAACCCAATAATCTTGTGCTCCATAATTACCATTTACATCTCCATCATTTGAATTAGAGTATCCACCAACAATATAGCCACCATCCATAGTTTGTTGGATTGACCATGCTTCATCATTTCCAGAGCCACCTATTGATTTTTGCCAAATGATGTTTCCATTTGTATCTAACTTTATAATCCAATAGTCACACCCTCCATTATTTACTGTTAAATCTCCGTCATTAGAATATGAAAATCCAGCAATAATATATCCACCATCTGTTGTTTGTTGAACTGATGTTGCTTTGTCTTGTCCAGAGCCACCCAATGATTTTTGCCAATTTATGTTTCCAGTTGCATCTAATTTAACAACCCAATAGTCAATAAATCCATTATTTCCTGTTATATCTCCATCATTTGAAGAAGAACTCCCAGCAACTATAAATCCACCATCCGTTGTTTGTTGAATAGAATATGCAACATCATTACCAGAGCCGCCTAATGATTTTTGCCAATTTGTACCTCCATTTGCATCTAGTTTAACAACCCAATAGTCGCTCGATCCATTATTTCCTGTTACATCTCCATCATTTGAGAAAGAACTTCCTGCAACTATATATCCTCCATCTGATGTTTGTTGAATTGACCATGCAATATCGGACGAAGAGCCGCCTAATGATTTCTGCCAACTGATACTACCAATTGCATCTAATTTCACAATCCAATAATCACTATAACCATTATTTACTGTCACATCTCCATCATTCGAATAAGACAAACCAGTAATAATATATCCGCCATCTGTTGTTTGTTGAACAGATTTTGCCTCATCCTGTCCAGATCCACCTAAAGATTTTTGCCATTCAATAACAGCTTCTTGGCTAAATCCAAAACTTGAAAACAATAGCAATAAAAGCGAAAATATTAATTTATTTTTCATAGGTTTCTTAAATGAGTTTGTAAATATAAATGAATTTGAGTTGTAGTCCAAATTTGAGATGGATTTGAAAATATTGCTAATTATTAAATCGAATATGGCGGATGTTTATGTTGAGAATCCGGCAGATTATGTGAAATTGCATGAGCATTTGGAGGTGGAGGTGATTCAGTTGGATGTGGAGCGGAAGAGGATAGGGCTTAGGAAAAGAGAGTGAGAAAGAGAGTGGGAGCGATGTGAAACCTTTCGAAATATGTTTAATGATGAATTATGAACGATGAATGTTGGAAAGGATGGAATTTGTTTTCCCTCTTTAACGCTAGCGTTAAAGCCTCGAGCACTGGTAGTACGGACGTACAGCGCGCAGGCAAATTTTATGAATGAAATATCCCAAATTGGGAAATCACAATTTGTTTCGTATATTTGTAGCATGAGAATTATTGCTTTTCGAAGACTAAGAGAATTTTTTGAGGAACAAAAGTATGCTGACTCAGAAATTTCTTTGAGAGCTTGGTATCAAGTTGCGAAAACTGCTGATTGGGAAAATTCTAATGATTTGAAAAAGCAATTTAAAAATGCAAGTATTGTCGGAAATACTAGAGTTGTTTTTAATATTAAAGGCAATGATTACAGATTAGTAGTTGCTATAGATTATGAGTTTCAGGTAATCTTCATAAGATTTGTAGGAACACATAAGGAATATGATAAAATTGATGCTAAAACTATTTGATTATGAATATACGACCAATTAAAACAGAGGAAGATTATACTGCTGCAATTGACAGAATCGAAGAACTGTGGGGAGCAAAAAAAGATACTATGGAAGGCGATGAATTAGACTTGCTTGTAACCTTAGTTGAATCCTATGAGTTGAAACATTATCCAATTGCGCCTCCTGATCCAATTGATGCGATTAAATTCCGAATGGAACAAATGGGAATGACCAATGCTGATATGGTTAAATATTTGGGTAGCCAAAGTAGAGTGAGTGAGATACTTAATAGAAAGAGAAAACTTACATTGGGAATGATTAAAACTTTATACAAAGAATTGAAAATACCCGCTGATATTTTATTGGCTTGATCAATATGAAATCAAATGGTTAAGAATAAAAAATGAAACATCAAAATGACGGATAATATGACTCCATAGAAATATTAACTAATAGCCAATTGAAAAACCGTCATCATTCATCAAATGAAAGTAAAAACAGACCTTGTCAAAATAATTGAAGTACTACCTCACGTAACCTTTGAGTTCGAGAAAAAGGAAGCATTAATTATCAAATCAAAGAAAACCAATTCTTCAATAAGAATTGCATTCTGGGAAAGAGAGCACACTGTGTTTTTTAAAGATTTCCATCAGGAGAAATATGATTTCTTTGTAAATAAAGAGGTTCAATTAGTAGAGTTTGAATAATGGTTTATTCCCTTTTTAATGAAAATAACTACATTTCGGAATGAAAAATCTATTCATAATCTTATCTCTCATCTCAACCCAGACTGCCTTTAGTCAATTGAATTGTCATTTAAAATTATCTGATTCTTATTCGTTAAAGCAAATAGAGAATTTTAAATCATTAGAAACGCTGATTTTTCCAAAAATTATGGTTCGCGGTCGTGATGAATCATCGAGGGATTTATCATTGAATTTTAGAATTGTAATGTGATATCAAAGGTTTTTGCGTCTTTAACGCAAGCGTTAAAGCCCGAGCTCTGGTAGGGACGATTTGCAAATCGTCCGTACAGCGCGCAGGGAAATTTCATGAATGAAATTTTAGGAAAAGATTGTAGTTTATATTGATTGGTGATATATTTAAACAATTAATAATGCTAGAAAATAATTCTTAAATAGTTATATATCAAACAGAAGGAAATCGAGAATTTAAAAGGCAGCATTTGTTTTATAAACTTGACGCTATAATTTCAGTTAGTTATCGGATAAATAAAAAAAATATAGAAAGTAACCTTAAAACTCTAATCAAAATGGATACAGACGATTTATCAATCCCAACATACAACGGTATCCTCAGTGAAGCTGAGAAGTTTAATCGCGACTTAACCTTGCAATTTGGACTTTTAGCTTCTCAGTGTAAAGACGATGATGATTATTTAAATAATGCAGAAGCTTTAATCAAACATTGGCTTGGCGAAAAGAATTTTGAATACATAATCGAAGAATTGTTTTTTGGAAACAATGTAAATAAAATTGAATTCAAAAAGACCTTAAATATAATTCTAAAAAACATAACTGAAATAAGAAAAACCCCCATGAAGGAAAGAGAATATGAAGATTGGGGTTAACTTTATAGTTAATGGAAAGTACTTCTGACAATATCAATGTATTCAAATCCCTTTTCAACGGGAGAGATGATGTGTTTGCTATTCGTTGGGAGAAAGGAAAGAAATCAGGCTATATGCCTGCTTATTTTTATGATCCTTATCGTTATCGAATGCATAGAATGAATGGAGGTACATTCCAAAATTTCACAGAGAAATCTTATCTGAAATATTCGGATGAACAAATTCAAAAACATTTGGATGGTTATCATCACATCGGAATTTATCCTTTATTGCATGACAATACCACTTGGTTTTTAGTTGCTGATTTTGATAAAGAGAACTGGGAAAAGGAGGTGATTGTTTTTCTAGATGCTTGCCAAGAGCATAAAATACCAGCTTATTTGGAGCGTTCACGTTCTGGGAATGGAGGACATGTTTGGATATTTTTTGATCAACCTTATCCTGCAATACGAAGTCGGAAAATATTCATTTCTATTTTAGAAGAATCGGGAGCATTTTCAATCTTTGATAAAAGCTCAAGTTTTGATAGATTGTTTCCTAATCAGGATTATCTTTCAGGGAAAGGATTTGGAAATCTTATCGCTTTGCCACTTTTTAAGCCAACTTTTGAAAAAGGGAATAGTTGTTTTGTAAATCCTGAAACTTTTGAACCATTACCTAAACAATGGTCTTTTCTGAAAAACATTCAAAGGGTTTCAATTGATTATTTAGATGAATTTCATAAAGGATTAAAACCTGATGTTAGTGTTGTAAAACAACCTCCTACAAACGGAAAACTAGGGATTTCATTGAACAATAATGTAAAAATAAGCAGAATTGGATTAACGCCAATACTTATCAATTATTTAAAAGAAGAATTAAACTTTGCCAATTCTGAATTTTTCATTAAAAAGAAATCTGGTAGAAATACTTATGAAACTACTCGTTATTTCAAACTGGTTGAGGAATCGGAAAATGAGATTTTCATTCCAAGGGGTTTTATCGGAAAGCTTTTAAGATTTTGTAGAGAAGCACAAATCGAATTTGACTTTGCCGATGAAAGAAAGCTAAAGCCATCAACTCCTTATGGATTTAATGCTTCTTTACGATCCCATCAAAAGAATGTAATTGAAACGGTTGCTAAAAAGGATTTTGGTGTCATTGTAGCTCCGCCAGGTTCTGGAAAAACAGTGGTTGGGTTAAAAATAATTGCTGATAAAAGTCAGCCTGCTTTAATTATTGTTCACCGAAAACAATTATTGGAGCAATGGACAGATCGAATTGAAGCATTTTTGGGTATTCCTAAAAAAGATATTGGTGTTATAGGGAAAGGCAGGTCAAAAATCGGTAAACAAATTACGGTTGCAACGATTCAAAGTTTACCTAAACAAATAGAATCTATTCAAGATCAATTTGGAACTATCATTGTGGATGAATGTCACCACGTTCCAGCAGAGACTTTCAGGAAAACTATTGAGAAATTAAAAAGTTATTATCTGTATGGATTGACCGCTACACCTTTTAGAAAATACAGTGACGGAAAAATGATTTTTACGCATTTGGGAGAAATTATTGCCAATATTCAAACTACAGAAATAGAAAATTATAAACATGCGAAAATTATCATTCGGAATACAGAATTAGCTGTTCCTTACAATTCTAAAACGGATAATTTCGAAGTATTATCAAAAATATTGATTCACGATACTGCACGAAATAAGCTGATATTAGCGGATGTGAAAACTGAATTGAATCAAGGTAAAAAGGCGGTAATTATTACCGAACGAAAGGAACATATTGATTCGTTGAATTTGTTTTTGAAACAATCTTATGAAACCATCACATTAAGCGGAGAAGATTCAGAAATTTCAAAAAAATATAAATGGGAAATATTAAACGAAGGTAATTTTCAAGTATTAATAACTACTGGACAATATTTTGGTGAGGGAACAGATTTGCAAAACATTAGCTGTTTATTTTTAGTTTATCCTTTTTCATTTGAAGGAAAGTTAATCCAATACATCGGTAGAGTTCAGCGCTCTGAAATAAATCCTATTATTTACGATTACAGGGATTTTAAAATTGATTATCTCAACAAACTCTTTTTAAAACGGAATACATATTATAGGAAAATCAGTAGACAAACAACTTTGTTTGATGAACCAGACAAAGAAATTAAAACTTCAAATGACCTTTTATCCATAGAAAAGAAAATCAAAATACCGATTGAGGAATTGGAGTTTAATTACGGAAATGTCGGATTTACTTATCCTATAAAGGAAATGAATATAACTCTTGAGTTTTACATCGAAAACATTGAAATTCGTCCTGAATTTGAAGTGCTTAAACCGTATTTAATCAAAGTATTAAAATCTAAAAATATTTCAGTGGGGTTGTTTGCTGAGTTTGAAAATGGAAAATTAGTTTCTCAATTAGCTTCATCCACTGATATCGAGAAAATAAATAAAGAAGTAGTTGAGGGAGTAAAAATTCAATTTTTAAATAAGGGATTACTAAAGCAATTCGGCACAAAAAAGAAAAATGTTTTAACTTCAGATGAACTACAAGAAGGAGGACGGGTTTACGATAACGCAGAAGATTTACTAAATGAAATTCTGAAAAATAAACAATACAAACATTCAGAACACATTCAATATTTAGCGGATAGACACGAAAAACAAGTCATGAAAATTCGATTTGTTTTAAAGCCATTTTCGTTTGTTTTCCTTCTTTCTGGTGAGAATAATTACTTTATTGTCTTGGAGACTTTAGATACTGAAGAAGCAACTTATATTTGGAAAACTGCCAACAACAAGGAATCTTTAATTGAAGAAGTAAAGCAAATTGATAAACAATTGGGAATTATTAGAGAACAAGGGAGACAGGTGTTTTTGGAAAATAGCCATCAAAATTTCACAAGAATCATCCACGATTATTCAGACAACAAAAAAGGATTTGTAACATGGAAATCAGGGATAGAGGAAATTGTTTAGTATGTCTAAAGCTTTAATAACTTTTGCAAATGCTCTATTATGTCGATTCAGTATGATTCTTTTTTTCATAAAACGCACCACATTTAACATTCCAAAAAAACAGCTTAAACACTTCTCTGTAAATTGGGGAATAACCACAATTATATACTTAATAAAAGACAGAATATAACCAAAAAACAACAGCTATTAATTGTCTCATTTATTAAAAACAGTCATTTTATTAGCGGGTAAATTCAACTAATGAATTAATAATTAGCATGCTATGTAGGATTTTTTTATACTTGTGAAAACACTACAAATGATAAAAAAATACTTATTTATAGCTTTACTTGGATCAGCTTCATTGGTTTTAATTTCTGCTGGTCTCTCGGAGACATCTAACAAAATAGAATCCTACAAACCGCTTCCAACTTATTCAGGAGGGCCTGGTTCAGGTGGACTTGGAGATCGCACAGGCAGTCCACTTTCGTCTGCAACATGTGCACAATGTCACAGTGGTGGATCTTTTGGTGCTTCAATTTCAATGCAACTTTTAGATGGTGGAGTTCCTGTAACTAGCTATACTGCTGGAACCACATATACCATTGAATATACAGTTGCTGGAACTTCCAGTGGATTTGGTTTTCAAGGGGTGGCATTAACTAGCACAAATGCTGCGGGAGGTTCATTTAGTGCACCATCTGCAGGGAGTCAAACAGTAACTATAGCTGGAAGATCTTATGTCGAACATTTAGGTTTGTCATCGAATGCAAATTTTCAAGCAACTTGGACAGCACCTGCTGCCAATTCAGGATCAATTAGCTTTTATGGTATTGGTTTAGCTTCAAACAGTAACGGCGGAACTTCAGGAGATCAAGTTACTGCTCCTGGAGTTATAACAATTTCAGAATCAGTTCAAACTAGTGTAACATACACAGGAAATCCATTTTGTGGAGATGCAACAAATCAATCACCTCAGGTAACTGGAACTGCAAATGGAACTTATAGTTCAGCAGCTGGTTTATCAATTAATGCAAATACTGGTGTAATTGATGTGAGCGCTTCAACTCCTGGAACGTATACTGTTAACTATGTTTATGCATCAGGTTCAACAAATACAAACGTGACAATTTACCCAGATTATATCACTTCAACTTCTGAAACAATTTGTGCAGATGAAACTTTGACATTTGGAACGCAAGTCTTGGATGCATCAAACGCTGGTTTAAACACCGAAGTTTTCCAATCGATGAACGGTTGTGATTCTACAGTGAACTTGACATTAGCTGTTGAAGTGATTGATATCACAACAACACTTTTCGGTGGCCTATTAACTGCAAATCAATTTGGAGCGGATTACCAATGGGTAGATTGTGATAATGGTAACGCTGCAATAACTGGAGCAACAAATATGTCTTTCACGCCATTGGTGACAGGAAATTTTGCTGTGGAAATTACACTTAATAATTGTACGGAAACATCAGCTTGCACACTCGTTGATGTTGCTTCTGTTGATGAATTTAATATCGAGTCAGTTGTAGTTTATCCAAATCCAGTAGTTGATGTACTTGAAATTAAAAATATGGATCAATTCGGTAATATTAATTCAATTGCTTTAATTGATGCGAATGGAAGAATAGTGAAAGAAATTTCTGTAAATAGTTCTTCAATGAATATCGGGAATTTGGATTCAGGAATATACTTTTTAAGAATTAAAAGTAATTCAAGAGTTTCGACTATTTCGGTTGTGAAAAAATAGTTTTTGGATATCAAATCTTGAAATAAAGCATCGTCAATTGGCGGTGCTTTTTGATGAAGTGGTTATGTATTCTCTAAGCCTTTTTATATAACGACTGCAAGAAAACTAAAGATTTATACCACACACCTTGCACATTGACAAACTCTTTAGAATTTCACCAAAGGATTTTAAGCAGGAGTGTGGAATAGTTTAAATGATATTAATTCAACCAAATGGTACTTTTAAGGCTTTGAGAAAGCAAATAAATTATAAGTATGCAGTATGAAATTTGACCGAACAGGAATAATATTTTAAACTATTGAAAATCAAATAAGTTCATTAAATGATTGAAAGTCAAATGGTTTTCTTAATTTTGATATTGTACTTCATTATGACCAACCAATAACCAATGATAAAATTCTTTAGAAAATTCCGACAACGCATGCTTATAGAAAATAAGTTTGGCAAATACCTACTTTATGCTGTTGGAGAAATTATTCTTGTCGTGATTGGAATTTTGATTGCTTTACAAATAAATAATAATAACGAAGAACGTAAAATAAAAATAAAAGAACTTAGCTATTTGGCAAATATAAAAGCCGATTCACATCTTAATTTAATCGAACTCAAAGCTTATATTATAACAAGAGAAAGATCGGTAAATTCAGCTGAAACTATACTCGAATTTTTTGAAAATATAGAAAACGTCGACCCAGAAGATTTTAATTTTCACAATCTAAATGTTCAGATTTGGTATCCATTTAATAAGAACAACAATGCATATCAAGAATTGATAAACTCTGGAAACCTTGCAATTATATCTAATGATTCAATAAAGAATTTACTTATCAATATGGAATTGAATTACAAGCAAATAGAATTTATAGAGCGTCACATGAGGCAAGATTTCGAAAGTTATTTGTACCCAATTTATTTTAGCATTACTGACCTTCAATCAGATATTACAAACTATACTTTTCAAGTATCAAAAGGAACAGAAGGAACAAAAGCAGAATTATCAAAGGATAAAATGGAATTGTTATTAAAAAATCAAACATTTAAGAATGGATTTGTACTTTCAATTTTCAGTAACAATAGGCTCATTCTTGACTATAAAAAGATGATTTTGATGACTGAAAAATTATTGAGTTCAATTGATTCAGAATTAGCTGAAAATAAATAACGAAAGCACATCAAAGATTATGAGATCACAGTGCCTCAAGGGATACTATGCTTCATAGACTAACCGCTGTTCATCATTTTAACAACCAAGAACCAAATGATAAAATTCTTTAGAAAATTTCGCCAACTCGCTTTGATAGAAAACAAAACTGGAAAGTACTTTAAATATGCCATTGGAGAAATTATACTTGTTGTTATTGGAATCTTGATTGCACTTCAAATAAACACTTGGAATGAGAATAGAAAAAGCGCTGCAATTTTAGAGAATTATTACTTCCAGATACAAGAAGATTTAAAAAAGGACTATAACCTTATAAATATCGCAATTTATAACCTGGAAACGAATATTAAAATGTACAACGAATTTAAAGAAGAATTTCAAAATCAAATGAATCCAGAAGCGGCTTTGAGGCTAGTCAATAAGCTCAATCTACAATACAATGCTATTAAATTTAACGCAAATACTATTAAAACGCTCGAAACCACCGGAGATATTAAATTGATTCCTCCGTTCATGAGGAATAAGCTTCTTGAAACGGCAAATATTCAAGCTGTTGTTACGAATAAAGCGCAAACAAACTATGAACTATTTATGAAGGAAATAATGAATGTATCAAAGTTAGGGTACGATTTACCAGATAGAACGGTGCATGTAGCCAATTTTGATGATTCATATCCCCTGTACAACGCGCTAAACATAAATGATAATTATAGAGAAATCGTATTGATTTTAAGAGCAGCTTTTAAATTTAAAAACGTTAATGAACAAATTCAATTAAGTACAATAAAAGGGGGTAAATATTATATAAATATTCTAAATAATATCATTAATGCAGAACTAGGCATTCCTGATAAGGATATTGAAAGTACAATTGTTAGCTTATATTCTTTATATGAAGCAGGCAGGACTATTGATGAAATCATTGAAGTAATAAAACAGCAAGATAAGGGAAATATAGAAAATATAGATTTTGATATCTCTGAAACAGAAATCAATGCTATAGGTTATTATACTATGACTGAAGTCAAAAGGAACACGGAAGCTCTTAAATTATTTAAACTCAATACAGAACTATATCCTGAAGCTTGGGGCACATACGACAGTTATGGCGCTTGCTTACTGATCATGGGAGATAAAGAAAATGGCATTAAAGCTTATAAAAAATCATTAGCATTAAATCCAGAAAATGGGTCTGCTATAAAAGTACTTTCAGAATTAGAACTAGAAAAGTAACGAGTTCTAGACTGTTTAAATGTAATTAATCTTCTGATTTAAAATGAAATAAAACGCTATGATTCATCATTTAGACTGTTAGCGAAGAAACAATAATAACCCAATAACTAATGATAAAATTCTTTAGAAAATTTCGCCAAAAAATGCTTGTTGAAAATAAAATCGGTAAGTATCTTATTTATGCCAGTGGAGAAATAATTCTTGTTGTTATTGGTATTTTAATTGCTTTACAGATCAATAATCAGAATGAAACCGATAAAATTCACGATAAACAGGATACTTATTTATCTCTAATTAAAAGCGAAATGCTTAACAATCTTGAATCGATAAAAGCGGAAAGAAATAGTTTGGCTAAAAACGTCAATAGTCAAAGACAGTTAATTGAATTTATGCATAATCAATTGACCTTAGACACGATAAGCGAAAAGGTTCTCTCAAAAGTGTTAGCCGCTGTTCTTTCCCCAACTATTAAGGTTGATTACGAAAATGGTATCTTAAGTGAATTAATAGCATCTGGAAGTTTAAAAGACATAGAAAACCTGGTTATTGTTAATGAACTGGCGTCTTGGGAAGGTAAAGTTTCTAAACTGAGAGATCAAGAAAAAGGACTGCGGATATCATGGCATAGGGCCAATATCTATTTTGAAAATCATGGTAATTTTAGAACAGTTTTTGATTATTCAAGCTTTTCGGACTATGTTGAAATCCCTAAATTATCATCTTTTACAAGTAATAAACAAATCCTATCGTCAACTGAGTTTGAAAATATTTTATTAATTCAATTGGCAACTTCAATGCATCTGCACAAAACCAATTATCCCGATTTTGAAGAAGATATTCTCAATTTGATTCATTTAATTGAAAAGGAATTGTTCAAGTAATTTAAATAATAACTGATCGTTTTGATTCCTTTTTCCGAAAAGCCAAGAAAGAGGAACCCAAAGCCGCTTGTCCAGTTCACCTAGTCGAAAGCGGAATGTATTTGCTCATACTTACCAAAGAAAACGGCGAATATCGGATTAGTCGTTTTAGTTTTCCAGTCAAAAAAGACCATCCCAATTTTGATGATTATGTAGAACAAAAAAAAGCACAAATTCGCAGAGAATAAAGTGCGTCTTTTTCTAATTTCATGCATTAGGATATAGTTTGTTTTGTAGCTTATTTGAAGTAATTTTGTTGAGATATAAAATCCAGATCATTAAAACGGATCATGCAAAAGATAAATCCAGTTTGAAAAAAAGCTAGATGCGTTAGCTTAAAAATTTATTTCAGAAAAATAACCCTTAAATGCGATTGAAATTAGTACTAAAATTGTTCATATTCATTCTATTAGTGTCGTCTATTGCTAAGACAAGTTATTCCCAAAACAAAGGAGATTCTTTGCAATCGATATATTCTAATGTAAAAGAATTAGATTCAATAAGATTTAAGGCGCTAAAAGAATATCATGATATTTTCAGCTATTCTCAACCGGATTCAGCGTTATTTTCAATCGATTACCATTACAATTTAGCCAAAGAGAAGAAGGCAACACGCGAAATGTTTCGTGCCTTAAATAGAAGAGGAAATATATACAGACTCAAAGGTGACTTTACTAAATCTTTGGAATCCTATAATAGAGCAGGGGAATTAGCAATACAACTAGAAAATCCAATTCTACAAGCAACGATAACGGGTAATATTGGAAATATTTTTTTAAAGCAACAAAATTATCAAGAAGCAACTCAATATTATTCTAAAGCTTTAAAAATTTTCCAAAAAGAAAAAGATAAAAAAGGCGAAGGTAGGATGCTGAGAAGTTTAGGAAGCGTTTATTTAACAATTGGTAACCGTGATTTAGCAATTGAATATTACAATAGATCTCTTGAAATAGCCAAAAATAGTGGGGTTGAAAATACTGGAACAGCTGTAAATCTAATGAATATTGGATTAATAAAATTCGAGAAAGAATTGTACAATGAAGCTATAATTCCTTTTGAAAAAGCGCTAAAAATACTTGAAATAAAAAATGAGAAATTCTTTATTGCGGGATGTTATAAGCTCTTGGCTAAAATATATCTTGAATTAAATAAATTAGAGAAAGCGCTTGTATTTGCTGAAAAGAATTTAGCAATTAATAAAGAACTCAATATCGAAAGAGGAACTGCTGAAGCCCTTTTAGTAATTGCGCAGATAACATTTGAAACTAATGTTGATGAAGCAGCAAGACAAGGAGAAGCTATTTTAACTTTAATTCTTCCGGAAACAGACAAAGACATAAAAAAAGAGGCATACCATTTATTGTATATGTGTTATAAAGCACAAAATAAAATCAGATTATCTCTTGAGATGCACGAGCAGTACACCATTTTCAATGACAGTATTCAATTAGAAAAAAACAATTTTGCCGTTGCTAGGGAAGCCGTTAAAAATGACTTTGAAGTGAAACTATTTGAAACCAAGCTAGAAAATGAAAAAGAGCAAGCAAAACTAGAATTGAAACAATTAAAAATAACGTTTGCTATTACTTTTGCATCCGCTTTATTAATTGCATTGATTATTATTTACTATTCTTCTCGCATAAAAAGAAACCATAAAAAGAGAGAAGATTTACTTGTTGAAATAGAAAATCTTAAACTTAATGCAAGTTCAAATCTTATTGTTGATGCTAATAAATTTGAATTGGTGAGAGAAAAAATAGAAATTTCGATTAAAAGGAAATTAAACGAAACTGATTGGACAGTGCTTAATATTCTATTGGATGACCCTGTAATTACAAATAAAGATATAGCAGAGAAAGCTTTCAAAAGTGTTGATGGAATTGGTTCTTCATTGCGTAGGATGTATGATTACTTCGGAATTAAGGAAACTAAATACAAAAAAATATCTCTGCTATTGGAAGGAATAAAAATTTCCAATAATCCAATTTTACCGTCTTAAATTTTACGTCTAAAGGTGTTTTTTTGATTTCACCCCTAGCCGTGAAGCCTTATTTACATTGATTGTTGACCTTTGTTGAACAAAAAAAGTAAATAACGAAATATGAAAAAGATAATTTTAGTTTTAGCAATCATTCCAACTTTCGTCTTCGGACAATGGACCCAAATAGGTTCAGATTTGGATGGGGATTCCGCCAATGATGAATTTGGTACAACTGTAGGTTTAAGTGCAGATGCAAAAGTTTTAATCGTTGGAGCTCCAAAAAACGATACGAGCACAGGTCAAGTTAAAGTCTTCGATTGGAATGGAACAACTTGGATGCAAAAAGGGGCGAGTTTATTAGGTTTAGAGGGCGGTTCACAATTTGGGAATAGTGTAGATGTTAGTTCAGATGGAAATACAATACTCGTTGGAGCGCCATCAGCAGCAGTATCTGGTTCTCCAGGATACTCTCAAGTTTATGAATGGAATGGAACAGCATGGTTACAAAAGGGAAGCACTATTCTTGGTGAAAATGCTAACATTTTAAATGGAGCAGGCTCATCAGTAAGTATGAATAGTGACGGAACCGTAATAGCAATTGGTGCATCTGGTAATTCAAACGTTACCAGTTATACCGGACATGTTCGCATCTATGAGTGGGACGGTTCAGATTGGTTACAACGCGGAATCGATATTGATGGACAAGCGCAATTTGATTCATTTGGAGCTTCAGTTAGTTTAAATGAATCAGGTACAGCTTTGGCTGTTGGTGCAATGGGAGCAGGAATTGGTGGAGAATGTAGTCTATTTTTATGGAATGGTTCAAGCTGGTTGCAAAAAGGAAACGTTTTGTTAGGTGAGGAAAATAATGGTTTCGGTTCTGCCGTTCATTTGGATGCTTCTGGGAATACTTTGGCAGTAAGTGCTCAGAGTAATGCCCTCTTTGGAACAGGATATGTAAAAGTATTTTCTTGGGATGGAGCAAGCTGGAATCAAAAAGGAAGTATACTAGAGGGAGAACAAATAGGAACAGATTTTTTCGGTCAAGCTAAATTGAGTGCCGATGGTAATACGCTTGTGGCAGGTGCTTACGGCAATGCTGCAGAAAATGGTTATGTAAAAGCTTTTCAATTTGATGGAACAGATTGGATGCAACAAGGAAGCACAATTTCAGGAGAAGCTGAGGGAGATTTTTTCGGCTTTTCAGTTGATATTAGTGATGATGGGGCTATAATTGCAGCTGGTGCAACTTTAAATGATGCAAATGGCGCAAGTTCAGGACATGTTAGGGTGATTGAAAATTTAACTTTAAGTACTGACAATATAAGCGCACTAAATAATTTGGAAGTTTACCCTAATCCTACAAGAAATATAATTCACTTAAAGAGTGAGTTAGAAATTACATCATACAGCATAATTGCTTTAGATGGTAAAACTCTGAAATCTCAAATTACTAAAGGAAAAACAGACCATGTTATTGATTTAACTGATTTGAATTCGGGAATTTATGTTCTAGTAATCAATACCGCTAACAGTATGAAGTCGGTTAAAATAGTTAAAGAATAGAAGAGGTTTTTAGTTAAAATAGGAGGGAGGTTAGTGGCGAATTTAAGGATGAAATTAATAATCGGAATTATGATGAAAGTTGTGTTTTAGATTCGCCACTGGCCAAAACTTTTATGATAAGCTTTTCAGCTTAAGAAATAAAGAGATTTAATTTTAGTTGCTGAAAGCATTGATAAATTAGGGGGTTATATTTTTAAACGAATTCACGGAATTTTAGAGTGATAGAATAAAGCTATTCATGTTCGTTATTAATATGGTGTTCATTGCTTATCCAAATCTGTTAGCGTTTGAGTTAAGTATGTAAATCTATACAATTCGAATTTAAAATAAAACCTTAAATTATTAAAAATCAAATAGTTTTGTTAATTTTGAAAGGAAGACAGTTGATGTGAACTCATCAATGCATTTAACCTAATATCGTTCATCTTTTAAAATCAAAACTAACCAAATGATAAAATTCTTTAGAAAAATTCGACAAAAATCTTTAATCGAAAATAAGTTCACTAAATACCTGATTTATGCACTTGGAGAAATAGTTTTAGTGGTTATTGGAATTGTAATCGCACTTCAAATTAATAATCAAAATGAGGAAAGTAAGTTAAAACATAAAGAGCTTATTCTTTTAATTGAGATGCAACTCAATTTAAAAGAAGACTTATCTGTATTGAATGGGACTATAGGAGCAAATAAAGAGAGAATTCGTTCAAATGAAGCTGTGAAAACTGCTCTTGAGACAAAACTACCCTTCAATGATTCTTTAAAATATCATTTTGGAAATACTTTTGGAAATTTTCAATTAACGGAGAATACATCTGCTTGGGAAAATATGAAATCTATTGGCTTTGATTTGATTTCAAATGATTCATTGCGAAATTCATTATCTCGCCTATATTCTACAAAATATGTCTACTTAGAAAATGTTGAAAAAGGCGTAGATGATTGGTATCAGTGGAAGCAACTTTATCCTCAGGTTTTAAAACACATTCATATTGAAATGCTGTGGGTTTCAGGAACTCCAGAAAATTATGAGGAATTAATAGAAGATAGAGAATTTTTAGAAGTTATTAAATTGAACATTTTCTTGAGGAATTTTATGCAGAACAAATATATTGACGTTCAAAAGGAAGTGAGTTTGGTGTTGATTCAACTTGATAAACATCTTCAATATCTGAATGATTAATGGAAGTATAAAATAAAGATATATGATTTTCATGCTTCACACTTGGTCTGCATGTCGACCGTAGAATAAAAAATATTTAAATCATTTCCTCTCCTTAAATAGACCAAAACAATCACGTGATTTCCAAAATAACCATTTCAATTTAACAAAACCTTAAATATTTCAAAATCAATTAGTTTTGTTAATTTTGAATGGAAGACATTTGGTGTAAATTCATCAATGCATTTAGCCTAATATTGTTCATCTTTTAAAATCAAAACTAACCAATGATAAAATTCTTTAGAAAAATTCGACAAAAATCTTTGATTGAAAACAAGTTCAGTAAATACCTGCTTTATGCGAGTGGAGAAATTATACTTGTTGTCATTGGAATTTTAATTGCCTTACAGGTAAATGAATGGAATGAGGAATCTAAAAAGGAAAAAATCAGTGATAGTTACATAATCGCATTGCAATCAGATTTAAGAGCTGACGTTATTTTACTCGAAGACCAAATAGCGCGTTTTGCAAATGATATGTCAAATAATTTGGCTTTGTCAAAACGACTTTCCTCTGTCACTGCTGATATTGACACGATAATAGAAATAGCGCGTTACGAATTTTTACCTTATTTTGACCCTTCAAATGAATTGAACTTAAGCACATTTAATGCATTGATTGCAACGGGTAATTTGGATTTGCTTGACAAGGGTTTTGTTAAAAAAATTCAAGAACACCATGCTTACCAGTTAACCGTTTTAAAAGGAATTGATTTTAATCTAGAAATTGCTGCAAATGTCGGTGTAGAATATTCCCAAAGTTATCCGCTAAACATTGCCACTAACGCAATTAATGGTCAGATTTTGAATCCGTTTTGGGAACAAATTGATCACAACAAGCTAATTATAGACTTAAATGCTGCGATTTCTTCGAAAATATTTGGACTTCAGGGAGTCAATTATTTTAGAACAATCTTGTTAGAAAAAACCAAGAGATTAATTTTAGAAATTGACAAAATTATAAATGAGAATTGATATTATTAGAATAGATGGAAAGCCTATCCTCTTCTCTGGATAAATTCGCTTAACAATTTAGAGCTAGGATGGTTTCAAAATAAATAAAATTTACGAATATTCACATTTTCTTTTCTGGTAGAAATTAGAATTAAATATCTGAAATTCAGTTTGTTTTATTAAATTTAAAATTAATAGATTTAGGCTGGAACTCTTAACAGAGACTATCCAATTGTTTTACTCCAACAGCAAAAACCGCCAACCAAATGATAAAATTCTTTAGAAAATTTCGCCAACGCATGCTTATTGAAAACAAGATGGGTAAATACCTGCTTTATGCCAGTGGAGAAATTATACTTGTTGTAATTGGAATATTAATAGCGTTGCAGATTAATAATTGGAATGAAGAAAGAAAGGAACAGCGCTTGGAGGGGCAATTAATTGATTTGTTAATTTCAGATTTAAAAGGAAAACAAAGAGAGCATTTCTCAGACTTAAAAGACACTGAAAATGTGATTAAATCATTTCATAAAACAATAGATCATTGGGAAAATGAAAAAGAAATTGATACTACTAATCTAAAATGGACTTTAAAAAGGTTGGGTACGGATATTTATTTTCAAAATGAAAATTCGCCTCTCTACAACAGTCTATCCAACTCAGACTTATTAAATCAATTACCAGATAGTTTGACTAAACAAATCGACAATATGTACCGTCTGAAAATAATGGGGGTAAAAATACAATTAGATAAAGCTACTGAATATGGGACTCATTGTAAATTAAATTTTTTAGTCCCAAATAATTTGATTGATTTAAATCAAAGTAATTTAGAAATTAAGGAAAGAATTAAAAGTGTGGATAAAGAATTTATTTCTTATGCTAAATTATTTCTAAATACCTGCAATCGCCTAAACAGCGTATTAGAAAGATCTTCTCTCGATCTGAATAAATTGATAGATGATTTGGAATCCTATAATGAGGTTAAAAATTAATGGAATTAGCAAAGTACAATATTGAATAGAAGATTAAATTTATTAACATCTCGTCTATACACTAAACAATTGCTTGACACAGGATTCAATTAAACCATAAAAACTACTATTATTCAATATGATGGTTTCAAGTTTGAAATGGAATTAAATAATTGAAATTCAGTTTGTTTTGTTAAATTTGGATTGACATATATTCTGAATTTATGCTTTGGACTATCCAATTGTTTTGATTCATTATCAGAAACCACCAACCAATGATAAAATTCTTTAGAAAATTTCGCCAACGCATGCTTCTGGAAAACAAGATGGGTAAATACCTACTTTATGCCAGTGGAGAAATTATACTTGTTGTAATTGGAATTTTAATAGCGTTACAGCTCAACAATTGGAAAGAAAAAAATAATGAAAAAATACTAGAGATAAGTACATTGAGTGAATTGAAATCGTCTTTTAGGGAAGATTTGAATGACATTAACTTCAATCTTAACTTTAACAAGAAAGGACTTTATGCGTGTGAGCAGTTGATTTCTGCCTTCGATCAGGGATTGCCGTATCATGATAGTTTAGATCGCCATTTCGGTCAATTCTATATTATTTCAGTATTCGTAAATAATACTGGTGCTTATGAGACTTTAAAATCCAGAGGTTTGGACATTATCAGCAATGACAGCTTGCGAAGACAAGTACAGTTGATGTATGATATTATCTATTCTGAAATCTTGGAGAATCAGCGGAATTTTAACTACATAGATTTAGAACAAAACAAAATCTTTATGATTGAGAATATGACCAATTGGAAACTTTTTGAGTCGGCAAAGCCAAGGAGTTTCGATGAAATTAGTAAAGATACTGTGTTTCACAGTAGATTAGCATATACAGCACAAGTAAGAAATGTATCGATTAGCAGGTACAGTAGAGCGAAGAAGGAATGTGAAAGTATTTTGAATAGGCTTGAGTTAGAAATAGAACGACTTTCGAATTGGTAATGTTATCAAAAACAAATTGAATAGTTTAAAAATCAGGGTTTATCTGAGTATTTGGTGGATTGGTAAGGGTATGTTTTGAATTTTGTTGTAGGTTTTTTTGAATGATGGAATTCTGCTGGTAATTATGGTGGGGGAAGTGGATTTTCGTTTTCGTGAATGGATTTTACATGGATTAACTTCGGAAAATGTAGAGTTAAGTTTTTGTGATTGTTTAAACAATGAAAAGTCTAATTAAATTATTAAATTTGATTGAAAAGATATAGCTTGGGTATGCGTAATACGTTTAGCCAATTGTAGCAAAAACTTTAACAACTATCGTTATGAACGAACATAAATATATAATTTATAGTGATAAACAGAGGGTTGGAGTTAATACAGAAATATCTTTCAGAATTATAGAGCATTATTTCGGGAAAACACAGACTAGAAAAAAGTGGAAAAAGGATAACAAGACTTATAATGTAAATTGGATTGATGGAAACGAAATAAAACAAAGTAGTAAGCCAATCAATTATCTAATAATAGCGAAATACATAAGAGAAAAAGGCTATTTCGATTATCAATATTTCAATTTATCACCATTGGAATGTTTTTGGCTTGACACTTCACTTGACATTGCTGTTAATTGGCACAAATTTGATCATACAGCACCAAATGGTTTATCAGTTTTTGATGGATTTACTAAACAACAATTTGGCGAGAAATATCCTATTGAGCCTATAATGAGTAGAGAAGGTAGGTCTTTCACAACTTTGCAACCGCAACTCTTAAATAGAATAAGAAAGTTACGTGATAGACTGATAAATAACTCTCAAGTTATTGTTGATGACGATTGGTTTTTTGACCTAAGGTCATTAATAAGTGATACCATTTCTCTCGTTGAAATAACACTCACACAGTTTTATATTAAAGCTGAATATGATCCATTACCGAATTGGACTTTTGACATTGAAGTTTTAGGAAAAAGACATGGTAGAAAATTTGATGATAAAATAAATTGGATTTATAAAATAACAGGGAATCATTTGAAAGCTGAAAAGTTTTTACCAAGTTTCACAAAGCTTCGTGAATTAAGAAATCACTTTATGCATTTTGACCCACCATCTTTGATTATAACAATTGAAGAAGCTACAATATGGATTAATTGCGTTATTGATACAGGTTTTTTACTCATAACAATGCGAGATGCAATGGGAGTAAGTTCTTCACTTGCATTGCTGAATTTTGTTTTACAAAAAGATGCAGTTTTTAATCCTGAACCGCATTTTGCACAAAGATTACCTTTAGGAATTGGAAATGCAGATTACAAATCATCTAATTGGCCAAGAAAATAAAAGTAAATTGCTAACACAGCCTTTGACGGTCAGCCTTTAATAACCTTCTATTTTTACATTCATGTAAATCTAAATGTTTGTATCTTCGGTAAAACATTTATTAAACAGGCCGCCGCAAAGCCTTATCTGTTAGCAAACCTTAAATAGAACAACTATAACTCAACTCTCCTATCATTTCTGGTAATAAAATAATAGCATTCATTAAATCTTTAGCATATAAACCAATTTTCTAAAGAGACGGAGGATGAGTAATTCAAGGAACTCTTTTTATTTAGTTTTACCATATTGGTAACTTTTGTCAAATAAAGATTTAGCTCAAATCATAGGTTATAAAAGCAGAGTGTCTGAAATTTTAAGTAGAAAAAGAAAACTTTCTCTTAATATGATTAGAAACTTACACGAAAAATTGAATATTCCTTATGAATCTTTGATTGAGAATTATTAAAACATTTTTGCTAGAATAGCCTTTGCATGAATGTAAAAACCTTCTACTTTTGTATTCTTGAAGATTAAATATTTGTATTTTCGATAAACAATACGCTAACCAGTTGCGCCCATGATATAAAAGATTGGTAATCAGAAAAATAAATAAACATTCACTTTGCAAGTAGAAATAAAAAATCCAAGAATCAAATGTTACAAATGCATGAGGCCTTCGAGTGCATGTATTTGTAAACACACTAATCCTTTACAGACCAAAACACGTTTTATTATTCTTATGCACCCAATGGAGTACAAAAAAGAAAAAAACGGAACGGGACGAATGACCAATCTTCAACTTGAAAATTCAGAAATTATAGTGGGTGTCGATTTTACCGATAATAAACGTGTAAATGAAATACTGAATAAAGAAAATAGTTCTTCTTTTTTGCTTTATCCAGGAAAAGAAAATTTCAACTTATCGACGAGCAAAGGTTCAGAAATAAATTCATTTATGGGTAATAACCCAAGCATCTTCCTTCTCGATGGCACATGGCCTTGCGCCCGTAAAATGCTTAAACTAAGTAAGAATTTGCAAAAACTAAAAAGAGTGAGTTTTGATAATAAAATAAAATCAAAATTTATAATTAAGCAGCAACCAGCATCTCTTTGCCTCAGTACTATTGAGTCAGTTTTTACTGTCATAAATTTACTTAAAGAAGGCAACTTAGAACAATGCGACACGAAGAATTTCCTTTTTCCTTTTGAAAAAATGATTGAGTATCAACTCGAATGTATTCTAAATCCACATAATAAAAGCTATCGTTCAAATGCGAACAAAGGGATTATTCCTAAGAACATGTACAAAAAAGATTCGGAAAGAAATATTATTTTTGAACAAGAAGGTTAGGTGTATTTTTGTGGAAGTTGATGGGTGAATATTTTAAAACATAAAGATATGGATTTTCTAAATTCAGCTTGTATTAAAAAAGATCCTTGCTAAACCACTTAACTAATCATTCACAAACTCTATTTTCTTTCCTAACTATAAATTGAAATCAGATACTTGATAATCAATTAGTTTTACTAAATTTGAATATCAAAATTAATTTAATTAATCCAAAAAAGATTAACCAATTTTCAAACAGCACCAAAACACATAACACACCTTATGAAATCGATTTTTTCCATCTTTTTAATCGTCTTTTTTATCATTTCATGCTCTGCTCCAAAATCAACAGACATTCTAATTGTTGTAAACCAACCAGCAGAGTTTGAAGCCCAAGAAGCGATTTGGTTGATATGGCCATCCACGAATCACAAAGAAGGAGAATCGGTTGAAAATGTTACCCTTTCTATTATTGAAGCTTTAATTGACAATAGTAACATTGTAGTTACTTGCAAGGATAAAGAACTCCTAGGACAAGCAAAACAAACGGTAGAAAATCACTTTGGTAATCAGCCAAGTATTAAATTTATAGAAATCCCATCTTTTGAAATTTGGGTAAGAGACATGGGGCCAACATTCGTAGAAACAAATAAAAATACTTTGGCAATTGCGGACTTTAATTTTAATTCTTGGGGATATTCAGATACTTTAGACAACGATACGAAAACAGAAGAAATGTATGATGTAAGAGCAGCTGAACATTATAACTTACCTGTTATTTCGAGTACAATGATTAGTGAAGGCGGGAATAGAGAAGTAAACGGAAAAGGAATTTTGTTGACCACAGAATCGGTTGAAATGGGAAGAAATCCAACCATGACCAAAAAGGAAATGGAGGCTGAATACAATCGACTTTTAGGAGTTAAAAAAACGATTTGGCTGAAACAAGGTTTAGTTGAAGACAGCCACACTTTCCTAGGCCCTGTTTTAACTTCTGACGGAACAAAAGCCTACACTGTTGTTACCACAAACGGGCACATTGACGAATTTGCGCGTTTTGTAAATGACTCCACAATCCTTTTGGCACAAATAGATAGTTCAGAATTTAGCGACCCAATTGCTTATGAAAATCACAAACGAATTGAAGAAAATTATCAAATCTTATCCGCAGCAACAGATCAAGATGATAACCCATTTACTATTATTCGAATGCCACTAGCAGTAACTATTTTTTCAACATTGAGTCCCGGTGATTATGTTTATGAATACATTAAAACACTTGATTACATTGATGGAAGTATTTTCCCTTCTGGAGACACCGTAAAGGTTATGCCAGCATTTAGTTATCTCAACTTTATTATTACCGACAAAGTAATCGTTGGTCAAACTTGTTGGCGAGAAGGAATGCCTATTGAATTGAAAGAAAAAGATGAAAAGGCAGCGCAAATATTGCAATCTGTTTTTACTCGCCGAAAAATAGTAATGATTGATGCTCTTGCTGTTAATTTGGGTGGTGGCGGAATACATTGCATTAGTATGAATCATCCTAAGTTTTTAAACAGATAGAGTTAAATGACTGAAAGACAGTTTGTTTTTTTTTAAATTTGATGAACATCTATTTCGAATTTATGCTATGTCATAAACCAATTATTATATTTCAATAAACCACTAACCAATGATAAAATTCTTTAGAAAATTTCGACAACGCATGCTTATCGAAAACAAGTTTGGTAAATACTTGCTTTATGCCACTGGTGAAATACTGCTTGTCATGATTGGTATTTTGCTAGCCTTACAGGTAAACAACTGGAATGAAAATAGAAAACTAAGAATAAATGAAATATCAGCTTTAAAAGAAGTTGGACGAAACCTTGACCAAAATATTATTCAGCAAGAGAGTTATTTGAAACATGATTCCACTATACTAAATAATGGCGAGAAATTGATTGAAATTCTTAAGGATGAAAACTCAACCTATCATGATTCATTAGATATAATGTTCGGTCTTATAGGAGTATATAGCCCTTACTTCGTAATAGATGGTGCTTATGAAAATCTGAAAGAAAGGGGAATAGACTTAATTCATAACGATACCTTAAAACGGGTTTTGATAGAATTATTCGAACAATCGCTTCCAATGATAGAGCAAGCAGGGAATGCTTTTGAATTAGATATAGTAAACCGCAGATATGATATATCTATAGCTTATTTTGAAACAGGTAAATCATTTTTTTCTATGCGACCCAATAATTTTAGTGAACTTAAGACTAATCAAAAATTCTTCAACTTTTTATCCATGACAATTGCAGCTAAAAGGTTAACAATACAACATCGAAATAATCTTATTGAACAGACAAGTAGAGCAAAACATGTTCTGGAGGAATATTTAGAAAAAATTGATAAATAACAAAGGTTCTATATGATTTTGTGTGGGTAGATTTAAAATCTATGATTTTAATTGAGGCAAAACGATTGTTAATTTGGTACTACTTTTATTTAAATGGAAACTTTCTATTAAAATACAATTGGCTTAACTTTATAAGTTACTGATATTTAATTATTTATCATTCGAAGTCCCCGAGGGACGGCATGTTAATAGGGATGGAAGTAAGTCCATCCGCCAAACGATACAAACCGAAACAAAACCCCACAAAATCGACCTAATTGCATGCAATTAGGTCGATTTTGTGGGGTTTTGTATTATATCTATTTTTTTTAAACCAAGGACTTATGTCCTTGGCTATTAATATGCCGTCCCGTCGGGGATAAGAAATTGAAATACAGGGTTCTATATGCTTGTTTGTGAAAATTAAATTATAAATAAGGTTTGTGTAAAATGAAGGACCCAAGAGCTTTGATTGATCTTTTTGAGTGCGCTGTTATGGAACGCGGACCTTCGGCATTTCGACAAGCTCAATGCAGCGCATGCTCAGTCACCGCGAAAGAACTGCAAGCAACGCGCATGTGCAGAGCGAAGTCGAAGTGGATGATCGCGGATTTTTTCACCTGTGGTGTTTTATGATAATCGCCGATTTTTAAAAAAAGTATATTACTAGAAAAATCTTTAAAGTTTATTCTCAATGGCATGCCTTATTCCATTAAATTGGTGGTAGAACTATTCTTAATTTCAACAATATTAATACATAAAACATTCTTTTTTTTACCATAAGACAATTCATTTTACAATTTAGAATCCTAAATTTATATTCTAAAAACAAAATCAAATGTCAGCCGAAGAATTCATCGAAACTTTAGAAATGATAGGCCGAGATTATCTTGGAGCAATTCCTAAAAGGGAAATCTTTGCTTTAGCGAAAGAATATCAGCAAATGCCAGTGGATGAGGTGGTGAAACTTTTGAAAGGCAAATCTAACAATCAAAAAATCAGCGCTATTTCAATTTTAGATTGGAAAGCACGAAATAAGAAAACTTCCGAAGAAGAAAAAAAAGCCGTTTATGAAGCTTACATTCAAAATCATGAGTTCATTGACGATTGGGGAATGGTGGATAGAGCAGCTCCTTATGTTGTAGGAGGATATTTGTATGATATGGATAGGAAGCCTTTGTATGATTTGGCGAAATCCAAAAATCCAATGGAGCGCCGAACAGCAATTGTGAGTACCTATTATTTCATTCGCAAAGATGAAATTGAAGACACCTTTAAAATCGCTGAAATCCTTGTTCATGATTCAGAACATTTTGTTCAAACCGCTGTGGGAAGTTGGGTGAGAGAAGCAGGGAAAAGAGATGAAGAAAAGTTGAGGGATTTTCTTGATAAATATGCTGTGGATATGCCGAGAATAATGCTTCGGTATGCGATTGAAAAACTCGATCAGGTGACTAGAAATTATTATTTGGGCTTGAAGTGATAGAGTATTTATGTTTGTTCAATTCTAAATCCTTTTCTCCTTTTTACTAGGAATATAATCTTTGAATTCAGGTGGATTTATTATATTTACTTTCAGGTAATTAACTGCAAACATAGCTATTTCAAAGATTCACCTAAAAAACACAATTATGGAAACTAAAGAAAAATGGTACAACAAGCCGCAATTGGTTGGAACGTTATTGATGTTTTGGCCTCCGTTTGGTTTGTATGGACTTTATAAAAGTGAGAACATAGATTCAAAATTTAAGATAGCGATTTATGGAGTTTTTATTTTTGTAATTGTATTGTTTTTAGTGATTCATTTTGGTTAGATTTCACTAAATATCATGAAATTCTTATCTAAAAATGCAATTAAGCTGCTATTGGGATTATTGACAGCAATAACCATTTTCCATATTTGTATTCTTCTAAAAATAATTCCTTACGACATAGCTTGGGGTGGAAGGCTTCAAAATGACCAAGAAATGTATGTGTTTGAATCCATTTCAATTCTAGTCAATCTATTTTTGATATGGATTTTATTAATGAGAGGTAATCTGGTAAAATTTAAGTTTTCTAATCGAATTGTCAATATAATTCTCTGGATCTTCTTTGTAATCTTTATTCTCAATACCATAGGGAATGTTTTTGCAAAAACAAATTTCGAAAAGTTTTTTGCGCTTGTAACAGGTCTTTTTGCTTTCTTGTTATTTAGGATTTTAAAGAAAACATGAGTGAGGAGCGATTGGTATTGAACTAATTTACCCTTCGTTTTTTGATTTTCACCTACATGAACTATAAACATTCAAAACAATAACACGTGTTACGGTGTTTTTTTATTCGTATAAGCAGGCTTGTTAAAAAAAATCCAAATTGAACAATTTGCCAAAAAGTATAATAACAATTACATATGAATCAAGTCACCACATGCAGTTTTTTTAAGCTAGACACTCTCTCCGCCAAATGGTGGGCATTTAAGCAAATGCAGCTGGGACATTATTCTTTAAAAAATGTTGAAGGTTTAACATTCTCTAAAATATTAGGATCGGGATCCAAAAACGGTTTTAGTTCTATTCCTAATTTTGGTACTTATGTTTTGCTTTGCGTATGGAACTCTGAAAAAGAGGCGGAGAATTTTTTCAATGAAAATACTTTCTTCAAAAACTATCAAGAAAAAAGCACTGAAAATTTTACTGTGTTTTCAAATGCTGCTGAATCACATGGTTTTTGGGATAAAAAACAACCTTTTAAAAAGAAAGCAAAATTGGAGTTGGATCAACCTGTTTTAGTGCTAACAAGAGCAAGAATTCGTTTTACTAAATTAATTTCCTTTTGGAGGAAAGTAGGAAAAGTAAGTCACAGTTTAGAGAATTACGATGGTGTTCTTGTTTCTATTGGAATAGGCGAGTGGCCACTTATCCAGCAAGCAACGATTAGTATTTGGCAAACGCAAGCTGAAATGATGGATTATGCTTATAAGAACGAAGCGCATAAAAAAGTTATCAAACTCACGCGTAAATTGAATTGGTACAAAGAGGAATTGTTTGCTCGATTTGTACCTTATAAAATGGCAGGAATATGGAATGGTGAAGATGTAAGCGATTTGTTAAGTAAAAATCAAACATCGTAGTATATTGTGTTTGATAATTTAACTGCTCATTTTGACATCCAAAATAATAACAAAAATTTCAAATGAAATTCAAGATACTCACCCCGAAAAACTTCCAAACCACAAATTGGTCTGGAGGAACAACAACGCAACTCTACATCTCCCCAGAGAGCGCAACTTTAGCAAATAAAGATTTCAATCTAAGAATCAGTACAGCCAAAGTCGAAGCAAACGAATCTACTTTCACTTCTCTGCCTGGCATAAATCGAAAGTTGATGATTTTGGAAGGGGGAATCACTATTTCGCATGAAGATCAATACAGCAAACACCTGAAACCTTTCGATGTAGATACTTTCAAAGGAGATTGGAAAACAACTTCTATAGGAACTTGCACAGATTTTAATGTCATGACAACTGGTGATAAAGAGATTGGATTGTATCCCTTGAGGATGAACGGAGCGAAGAATTTCAAGTTTGCACCCCTTTTAAATTGCAAAGATTTATTTTTCTACGCAACTAATGGAAATATTACTGTAGAGATTTCAGGAGAAGATTATTTACTTCAAAAAGGGAATTTGTTGGTTATTCAAGACTTCGATGTTCCTTCGATTGCTATTAGTAGCGATGAAGCTTTTGGAATTGTAGTGGTGCAAGTTAATAAGTAAAAATGCAATACCTCTAATAAAATAAACTGATCTCCTAAAGCGTTAAACCACTTGTCGGACAACTGGCGGATTATATTCTTATATATTAATAATTAAAATCCATATAACGTTAATAATCAAACCTTTAGAGTTAATAATTAAGATCCCTATTGCGTTAATAATTAAACCTTAAACATTATTAATTAGATCAAGCCTTAATAATTATAAAGCCTTCCTGTCTTTCCCGCTTATTCTACCACAAATTTAGATGAATAAAAATCTCCATTTTTAGAATTGAAATTTATCCAATAAACTCCAGGATTTGCTTTCTCAAGTTTAATTCTAATTTGAGAATCGTTATTTTTTTCAATTTTAAAAGAAACTTCTCGTCCTAATGATGAAATAACTTTCAAATTTTCAACATCATTTTCTGAAGGCTTTTCAATCGAAAATACGCCTTTATTGGGATTAGGATATAAATTGACGTGTTTTATCTTTTGTGATTCAGTTAGCCTAGTTGATAAACTGCTGGCTTCTATAAATACTCCAGTATCATAAATGCCGTCACCAACATCTGCAATACCAATGATTAAATGATAGGTTTCACCAGGAATAATTTGAGAATATGCTGTTAATTTAGTCGTGAACCCATCGTATTGAATGAATTGATCATCTTGATTGAAAGGAGCTTCTGTTCCATTACCGTTGTTATTATAAAAAATAGGGTTGGTTAGTTGGTTAATAGTATTGATATTAATCGGTTGGGAAGTATTAGGAACTGTAGCTATATTTTGAATCCCTCCAACAATTCCAGGTCCAGAAATAAATATTCCAAAAACACCGTTAAAACTAGTTCCAACAAATTCTGGATATTCGTCAGATCCGAAGATGTAATCTAATTTCAATGTGTCAGAATTTGCAACTAGGTCAAATTCTAAAAGAGAAGCATTATAAGTTTCAACACCTGCCAATTGTGTTAGTAAAGCGTTGCCGAGCGCGCCATTATCAACCCCAGCATTTGATTGGTCATTTGGACCGTGAGGACCATTTTCACTATATCCCGCAGTTCCTGTTGTCATTATCAAACCGTACTGAATTTCTAGAACAGTATTTGCTCCATTAAATAAGCCCATTGAGGAAACATTCCCTGTATAACTCACATTTGAAACATTAACACCATAACCAGAAAGTATAGATTGTGCAAGGAAATTAGGACTTAAACTATTGTTAGTCGTTAATTGCGCGTTGATTATAAGTAAGTTGAGTGAGAATAATATGGCTAATATAGTTTTCATAAAGTAGTTCTTTAAGTTTTGAGAAAACTAAGTTAAGTTTTTTTTATGAAATATATAGATTAAAAATTTCCACGCTTTGTATTTGATTATGAGTGATTTCGGAAATAAATGCTAATCATAAGCGATGATTTAGTTTATGGATTTACTATTTTCAATTAAATATAATTCTCTAACGTGAATAAATATTTAATTATCTTCTCGTAAAAATGAATCGAAATTTAATTAGAAAATAGAAAAGATTACACTGTCGTGAAAAACTCTGAAATCACAGATTAGCTAAAAACCCCTAACTTAATCCCTTCTGGCGAGTTAAAGTAAAGGGCAAATAACCAGCAATTTGTTTAGGATAAAATCCATGCTTAATAATTAGTAGTAAAAGAAACATAGCTTAAAATCAAGAATTACTCTTCCAAAAAGCAGCATATTTCGAAGCTCTTTTTTCGTTTAAAATTAAAACACACCCCTATCGCATTAATAATTAAACCTTAAACATTAATAATTATCAATTATCAATTGTGAATTATCAATTATTTCAAAAGCTTCCGCCTCTTCCATTCTCTAGAAATCAAATTCAACTCCCTTCCCGTTTGACCGGCAACAGAAGTATTCTCATCCGCTCTTCTCAACAAATATGGCATAACTTCTTTAACAGGACCGTAAGGAACATATTTTGCCACTTGATAACCATGATAGGCTAGGTTGAATGAAATGTTGTCTGACATTCCTAAAAGTTGAGCGAAATAGATTCTTTTATCATCTTTTGCAATGTTTTTTTCATCCATTAAGTTGACCAACATGTGCGAACTGTCCTCGTTATGTGTTCCACAGCAGAGTGCACAATGTTCGATTTCTTCAACCATTAATTTAATCGCTGCATTAAAATCAATATCAGTTGAGATTTTGTCAGGTTGAATTGGCGATGGATATTCCATTTCCGCAGCTCTTTCACGTTCTTTTTCCATGTAAGCACCACGAACAACTTTTCCACCAAATTTGTATCCTTCTCTTTTCGCTTTTTCTATTCCTTCCTTAATATGTTGCAATCTGTCATGACGATACATTTGAAAAGTATTGTAAACTATACATTGCTCTTTGTTGTATTTCGCCATCATGGACTCAACAACTCTGTCTAAGGTTTCTTGAATCCAAGATTCTTCGGCATCAATAAAAATGGGAACTTTAGAATCATGCGCGTGTTTACAAATATCATTTATGCGGTTCACGACTCTTGCAAATTCTGCTTTTTCTAATGCGCTTGGTTCAGCTTTTTCATCGTTTAATTTTTCTAATAATGCATGACGCGAAAGCCCAGTAACTTTAAATACAGAGAAAGGAATTCCTTTATTTCCATTGGCTTTTTCTATTGTTGCTAGAATTTCATCACGTGTGAAATCAAAATCTTTTTCATCAGTTTTTCCTTCAACAGAATAATCGAGAATCGTTCCTACATTGTTTTCATGAAGGGTTTTAATAGTGTCATCACAATTATCAATTGTTTCTCCACCACAAAATTGCTTAAAAATAGTGGCTTTTATAATTCCATTGATTGGTAGCCTAAGCTTGAAAGCAATAGGAACCATGAATTTTCCAAATTGTACTAACCAAGATTTACCCACTAGTTTAAACATGGTGTACGCGCGCTTCAAGTCTTTTGTAGACTTATATTTAAACGCGATTTCTGTATTATCAAATGATATCATTCGGCAAATTTAATTTCTAATATTTTATAGACAAGCTTTTTTAACTGATGTTATTCATTTTTTTAACTGATCTTCTTTCGAAAGTTAAAAAGTTTCAGTTGCTTTGTCCTCCATCAACATAATATTATAAAGTATGGCAAAGCAAATCGCCTCTAAAAGTAACAAAATAGAGTTGGGATTGTTGACAAGTTCTAGTTTTAACTTGCTTCTAACCACAAAATATAAAGACAGCAAGAAAATTGTTATCGTCGATGAAAATACGGAACAAGAATGTTGGCCTTTTTTATTGACCACTTTTGAAGCGTTGAGTGATGCTGAAGTGATTCTTTTGCCTTCGGGTGAGGAGAATAAAGTCATGGAAGTTTGCTTTCAAGTTTGGGAAGCTTTCACGAATTATCATATCCAACGCAACGATTTAGTGATTAATCTCGGTGGAGGAGTAGTGACGGACATGGGAGGATTTATTGCCTCAGTTTATAAGCGCGGAATCGACTTTATTAATATTCCAACTACGCTTTTATCGATGGTTGATGCCTCTGTTGGTGGCAAAACGGGAATTAATTTGGGAGCACATAAAAATCAATTGGGGGTTTTTTCAGCGCCTGAATTAACAGTTTGCGATCCTTCATTTCTACATACTTTAGAGCCAAAAGAATTACTTTCTGGAAAGGCTGAAATGATTAAACATGGATTGATTGCTTCGGCATCGTTATTTAATGATTTATTGAAAGATAAAAACGAAATTCCATCTGAGAAGTTAATCGAAGCAGCGATTCAGATTAAATCAGATATTGTAGATAGAGATTATAAGGAACAAGGGGAACGCAAGAAATTGAATTTCGGTCACACAATCGGACACAGCATAGAAGGATATTTATTAGAGAAAGGTGTTGAAATCACCCATGGCGAATGTGTAGCTTGGGGAATGTTGGTTGAATCTTATCTCTCTTATGAATTTGCTGGTTTAACTGAAAAAGAATTAGAGACAATTGAAACTTTTATTCGAAAAACTTATCCTGAATTGACTATAGATGAATCCGAATTTGGAAATCTTATTCATTTGATGCGTCATGACAAGAAGAACCAAGGAGATAAAATCAATTTCACTTTATTGAATGCAATTGGAGAATCAACAGTGGATTATCAATTAGAAGAAGAACAAATTGTAGAAGCGTTAAATGATGTTTTTAAATAATTATAAGTGATTAATTATGAATGTTGAATCAAAAATAAAGGGTTGGAATCACAGGGTATTAGCACACAATGATGATGGTGAGGTTTATTTAGAAATTCACGAAGTTTATTATGGCGACAATGGTACTCCTGTTTCATACACAGAAAATGCTATAAGCGTTGGTGGTGAGGATGTTTAAAGTGTAGCTTGGACACTCAATAAAATGAAAGAGTGCTTGGAAAAGCCCATTCTTTTGGCAGGAGATAAATTTCCAAATGAATATATACTGAATAAATAATTTTAAAATATTTTTGAATTCTTCAATGACGAACGGCGAAGCCCTCAACGCAGTTAATTTTTGAATTTTTCAATACTTGAATCTTTGAATTAAAAGTAATATGAACGCATTCACAATCCAAGAATACCAGCAATTTCATCTGAACGAAGACAGATTACAAAAATGCTACGCCGAGAAATGGTTTAAGCTTTTTGTTCCTAAATCCTATAACGGACTTCAACTTTCAATGGAAGATGGTTGTCGGGAATTATTGAAAACTGCCGAAATTCAAGGAGGTTTAGGATGGACAGTTAATCTGGGTGCTGGTGCGAATTGGTTTTCTGGATTTTTCGATGATGAAATTGCCAAAGAATTATTTACTCCAGAAAATGCTGTAATCGCAGGAAGTGGAACTACAAATGGGAATTGCAAACCTACAGAATTAGGATTTAAAATCACGGGAGAATGGAGTAAATGTACCGGAGCAAATCATGCTACGTTATTCAGTTTAGCGGCAAATAATGACGAACATAATTCCAAAATTTTCGTTGTTCCAAAAGATAAAGTTCAGTTGTCTGAAGAGAAATGGCCAATTATGGGAATGCGGAATTCTTCATCATTTGGAATAACTTTAAATGAAGTTGAAATTCCAACAGGCTATGATTTTCAAATGAATGTCATCAAAAATAATGCTGATTACGGTGTTTTTCATATTCCATTTCAATCTTTCGCTCGCTTGTGTATGAGCGCATCTTACCTGGGAGTAATTAAATGTTTAGTAAAGATTTGTCTGAAAGATTTAAGAAAACCATTGGTTATATCGACTATAGAAATTGATTTATTGCCTTTGCTTCATTCCTCAGCAGAAAAGCTTTATGCACTCGCTAGTCAAATTGAAAAAGCTTGTTTAGCTGGAGAATATCAAGCGGAAGATGAGCAAAATATGCGAACAGAGTTGGGGGGAAACAATATGAAAATATTTAAAGTTGTTCAAACCTTATTTTTAGCTGGTGGATTACCATTTATCGAAGAAGATAAATTAGTACATTGGGCGTATCGAGATGTGCTCACAGCGGTTCAACATTTTATGGTAAAGCCGTAGAGTGAAAGAATAGAATTCTAATCGAACAAAACTGATTTTATAGCGTTGGGTATAAATTCAAAAGTAAACAAAAATAGAAATAGAGTGAAGCAATTAAAAGATAGAAATTTAACGCAAGGAAGCATTTTAAGCTCCTTAATCAATCTTTCTGTGCCTATTATTTTGGCGAATGCTTTACAAAGTATGTATCAATTGATTGATACTTTTTGGCTGGGTAGATTAGGAGTTAATGCCGTTGCCGCAGTCAGTTTGAGTTTCCCGATATTATTTTTAATTCTATCATTAGGAGCTGGATTAACATTAGCTGGATCAGTAATTGTCGCTCAAGCAAAAGGAGCGAAGAATCAGAAAAATGTGAATTATAGTTCGTCACAAACTGTTGTAGTCATCTTTTTTCTATCCATTTTATTGTCATTTGTAACCTATCATGCTTCCGAACCTCTGATGAGATTAGTTGGTGCTGGACCAGAAATTCTAACCGAATCAGTTATTTATTTTAAATATTCTTCCTTCGGATTTGTATTTCTATTCATGTTTTTCGTCTTCCAATCTTTAATGCGTGGAATCGGAAATGTTTGGCTGCCAATGTATATCGTATTGGGGACAGTACTTTTAAATTTGGTGCTCGATCCATTATTCATTTTTGGTTATGGTTCATTCGAAGGAATGGGAGTAGCAGGAGCAGCGATTTCTAGTGTAATTACCCAAGGAATTTCGGCAGTTATCGGAATGATCATTCTCTTTAAAGGAAAACGGGGAATTAAAATAAAGTTCCCTCAAATGAAATGGGATTTTAAATGGACCAAACAAATGTTTGCCATCGGAATTCCGTCAAGTTTGGAACAATCCACAAGAGCAGGAGCAATGACAATGTTGGTGGTTTTGGTAACCAGTTTCGGAAGTGAAGTCGTCGCCGCTTATGGAATTGGAGTGCGGATTTTGAGTTTAATCGTAATTCCAGCACTTGGATTCTCTATTGCCACAACAACTTTGGTTGGACAAAACATCGGAGCCAATCAAATTAAAAGAGCAGAAAAAGTTGGAGATTTAAGTGCTAAAATCGCCTTTTTTGGTTTGACAGGAGTAGGGATCTTACTCTTTGTTTTTGCTGAACCTATTACTGCTTTCTTTGTTCCAAATGATCCACAAGTAATTAAAGAAAGTGCTTTGTTTATCAAGATTATGGCACCTAGTTTTGGACTTTTAGGATTACAGCAAGTTTTGAATGGTGTTTTCAATGGTGCTGGATTTACACAAATTTCATTATTGATTTCTATTTTTGGACTTTGGATGATTCGTTTCCCAGTTGCATTTTTACTCTCCAATAATACGTCTTTAGATGAGGTTGGATTGTGGTGGTCTTTCCCAATTTCAAACTTTTTGGCAGCCTTAGTTGGTTTTATTTATTACAAAACAGGACATTGGAAAGGAATGTTGGTCAAAGGAAGACATCAAATTAGTAAATAGTTTAGAAAGACCCTGAAAACTCTTATTTTCGTTAAAAATATTAGGCATGATTAGATTTACTTTTGTAGTTGTATTCTTCTTTACTTCCTTATTTGGATTTGCGCAGTCCTATCACTCAGAACTTGGCGTTGAAGTTCAAGCTGCAAGTTTCTCAAATATGGGAGGAACAATCGGTGGAGCTCTAAAATGGGCTTTCGTTGAAGAAGAATCTTTAGCGTATGGACCAAGTTTTAGATTCCAATATTTGTTTAGTCAAAACACTTATCTCGGAACATCAAGTAGTGCTTTTGTATTTGGAGGTGGTGGATTTCTTCATTATCGATTTTTAGAATGGTTTTTCTTGGGGACAGAGGTCGAAGTATTGAAAAATCCTTACCGCTATGTTAATCCACAGAAAAATTGGAAATTAACCGCATTTTTAGGAGGAGGGATTTCAAAGGATTTCGACTTTGTAAGATTAAACGTAGGAATTCTTTATGATGTTGCAGATGCAATTTCTGATCCTTTGACTTCAAATCCTTCACCATTAAGTGGAGACTATTTCTTTAGAGTTTCTGATCCCAATAATCCAAATCTAGGTAAATACATGCCGATAATTTATCGTATCGCATTTTTCTTTCCATTAAACAGAAACAAAGATTAGTATGTTTAAGAAGAAAATTCCAATGATAGAAGGCGATTACTACAAAACCGAAGAAGGTTATATCGTTTTCACAGAACAGTATTTACTGAGGCGAGGCTATTGTTGTAAAAACAATTGCAGACATTGTCCTTATGGTTATGATCCAAAAACAGATCGACTGAAGAAGAATTGATTTTTATGAATTGAAATTATACTCTTGAAATTCGATTATTGCAGCGCAGTAGCTAATACCTTTAAATTTACTTTCTCCTACAACATTCCAAATGATATTTTCATTTAAATGATCTGATGTTTTATCAAATTCTCCATTTGCAAAATTTATTGCTATTTCTTCAATTGAATGTTTCATTATGTTTAATAAGGAAGCGAGATAATTGCTTTTTGTTTTCGTAAAATAATCATATTGTCAGGAATATTACCACTAACAGTTTCATTAGGATAAAGATGATAGAGACCAATTCGTTTGGCGTCTATTTTAATATCCTTTTCTTTAGCGTCTATAAAAATCCAAGACGGAAGAAATGCCATATCCATATTTTTAATTTCTCCAATGGTTTCAGCACTTTCAGTATCTCCAGATAGAAAAATCTTCTTTCTATGCCATGTAATCAGATATGAATACTGACTGAAAGAAAATCTATGCTTGGTTTTAAAGGTCTGAATTTCAAAATCTGGATTTGAATCAGCAAATTTCTTTAGTTTTTTAATATTCGATGGACCATATTTCTTTCCGCCTTTTGCTCTTAAAGTTTTCCTCATGTTTTTGCCTGAATAATGGTCAGCATGTTTATGAGTGAAAATAAAAATTGAATTTTCTTTGATGCTATCTAGTTCAGAATTATCAAACTCCATATAGCCATAAGCGCCTGATTTATAAGGAAAATCCGAATAAATATTCAAGTCTCCATCGGTCATGTATAAGCCACAATTTCCAATAAATTTGATTTTAATTTCATTCGATTGTGCAAGCCCTGTGAAGGATAAAAGCATTCCTAAGGCGAAACTTAGTAATGTATAGATATGTTTCATAGTTTTCTCACGAATTTAATGGAATATTGTTTCCCAAGGGAGTAAATCCTGCTTTTTGTTTATCTAATACGCTCAATCACAACTTTCTTTGACCATTTTAGAATTACAAAATCTTCTTTTTTTTTAGAAGTTTCAAGCCTCATACTAATGCTAGAACAATAAATACGTTTGTTATTTCTAGGTTCAGCCTTGAGTTAAGATATCCATAAAAATATCAATATTGCATTTAGGTAATTTATCCTCGATTTCTTTTAATAGGTTAAAATTTATTTATCTCACCCAATTTGTATGAGGGTCTTTACGGGTAGGAATCACAGAATAAACACGAACAGTATTTGATTTCTGATTGACTGAATAGTGAATTAAATATGGAAAGTTGTTAACTTTTACACACCTTATGCTACTATATTTTATTTGATACAAAAGTGCATCTTTATTTAGGGACTTTGGTGTTGCTTTTGATGAAGTATAGAATCTTGTCCCAAGCGAATCTTGTTTCTCATTATAAAAATCAACACCTTTTTGAATATCTTGGGCTGCGTGTTCATTTATAATCACTTTGAAAAAGTGCTTCACATTTTAAAGTTTAATTTTATTATCCAAATCTTCTAAAGGAAAGAAATCCTTCTCTTTGGCATTCTTCATTCTCTCAAGAACAAGCTCCTTGTGCCATTCAGGAGTTTCGAACTCCTCATCTTGATCAGCAGTTTTAATCCCTAACTGTTTCACAAGTTCCATAAAAAAGTCGAACTTATTTTCGGGTATTTTTAAAATTACTTCTTTCATAACATAAATATACAAACTTATTTTTAAAGTTAGCTTTTCGAATGTAAAGAAGTTTTCTTCACCTTTCCGCGTCTGCAAGAAAAGGTAGTTTAGTTTGGGAGGATGAAAAAGACTAGCTTCTTCCGTAAATTATGGAACAAGTTCCAAGTTGAATTTCCCTTCAAATGAATGCAGTGACCGAGCAAGTTTTATTTTTTGATAAAATAATACATGCGCACCACAAAATCTACAATCATCCGCGTAGCTTTTTTAAGCATCCGCGTCATCCCGATTAAAATGCGGGACAAGTTCCGCGTTCCAATACAGCGCAAATGAGCAAACCATACAATCGATTATACTATTCTTATTTCAGATTAAATAATTTCAACCTTCACTCAACTCCATCAATTTTAAAACAGTTTTCCAATTCCTCGTCGTCGCCCCAACTTTCAATTTCTTCTCAAAAAAGTTATTGGTCAACTTCGATTCATGATATTTCCCTTCACAATATATAAAAACATTCATGTCTTTTACCACAAATAAATCAGGAGTATAATCAATTGACTGAATCAAATCTAAATCACTTTTCAACGGCTTTTGCTTTAAAAAAGTTAGGTGTAAATTATTTACATCAGCCTCTGAATCGTAGAATGGATTAGATTTTATAGATTTCTCTAATTCTTTCGCTTTTCTAATAATTACAGGAACAACAAACCCAAACTTTTCAAGAATAGCAGATTCAATTAGATCAGATAATTCTATTGGATCAAGGCTTGATTCAAAAATCACATTTCCACTTTGAATGTAAGTGATCGCATCAGGAATTCCCAAATCATGAAACATAGACTTTAAATCATTCATCAAAATTTTTCGATTTCCGCCAACGTTTATTCCTCTTAGAATTGCAATTTTCTTTTCCATTATTTTTGGTATAACTTTTCGATTACTGAATAATTTTCATTCACAAAATGCTCTAAGTATTTAATTGATTCGTCTAGCGTAAAAGGCCATACATCATCTACTTCCATTCTTTCAGTTTGTCCCAATAATCCAAAAAGTATTTTCACTTTCTTAGGTCTATTAAACCACAATGCAAAGCTAATTTCTCCATCGATAAAATCTGCTGTTAGTGTTAAGGAATACTTAGAAGTGGTATTTATAAATTCCAATGATGGACTATAAAAAATCTGTTCTTCAAGTAAACTGAAGCATAAGTCAATTTGTTCTTTCCAAGGATATTTTTTAGCTAAATCAATAACTTGCTGATTATTCAATACCTCTGAGGGATATTCTATTGCTTGTTTATCTGGATGACAAATGGTGTATTTGAAAGACATAAGTTTTTTTAATTGGTGTTGATTAAATATCAATCACCTATGTAGTTAGTTCAAACTTATTCTTTTCAAATGTTTTATCCTATAGAATCTCTACTATTTTTTAATCTATAAAATAATGTTTTTAAGATTTACTTTCAGTTATCATTTCATCAATAGCATTCCAAAGTGAAATCCTTTGTTTTATAGATTGCTTTGCAATTTCAAGTGTTTCACTCCATTTATTTTCATCAGATGCACATAATTCTGATATCATTTTATGTGAAGCAGGCCCATGTCCATCGCCATCTAAATCTATATGTCGTTGAAGGTAGTAAGTCAGTTTATTATAAGATTTGTTTTCAGCATTTCCTTTTTGTAAAATAGCAATAAACATTTCAGGGATTATTCCCTCTCTGCTAAATGTAAAAGCTGAGGCTATAACGTGAGGTTTGTTAGTCGCGATAATTTCAAATGAAAAACGCACAAAATCTGCAACTCTTTTGTCAATTTTAATCGAATTTAAAGACTGTTCAACTGAATTACCTGCTTGGATTTTATCT
Organism: Brumimicrobium glaciale; assembly: GCF_004152935.1. Taxonomy (GTDB): domain Bacteria; phylum Bacteroidota; class Bacteroidia; order Flavobacteriales_D; family Crocinitomicaceae; genus Brumimicrobium; species Brumimicrobium glaciale. The sequence goes on along the minus strand of NZ_SETE01000002.1, from coordinate 525,492 downwards.
ATAAACTGATTTATCAAAGTTGTGTTTGCACCGATTTGTTTCATCGCGTCAAGGTACATTTCGAAATGGCTTTTGGGTTCACCTAATTCATTGACATCACTTTCTTCCTCAAAAACTATTTCATTTATAAATCTACAAACAGTCGCATTTTTTACTGGAACCCAAGGCACTTCAATGTTCGTTAAATTTCTTTGAAGTGATTTCAATAAAGACATGAAATCCCAAACTGCAAAGATATGGCTCTCCATAAAAATTTTCACATCAGAGATCTCTTCTAGATTATCATAAAGTTTGTGGTTCTTTAATTCAATTATCAAATCAGAGATTTCTGCTTCTATCTTTCTAATTTTTTCCACAACAAATCAATTTTAATAAATACAATATAAACGATAAATAATAAGGGGTTAATTTGTTTTAAAGAACACGATATTTTTGAATTTAAAGACGTAACCAAGCAACTTCTAATAATTCCTAAATGGGTTTTTCAAGAACAATTACTTTGCACATGTTAATTATCAATACTCAAGAAATCATCATTCAAATCAAAAAGTAATTCTAATCCATTGTCCAATTCAACTTCTTGTGTTCTTCGCTCTAATTCCCACTCTATAATTGAATTGTCAGGAAAATAGGCCGCCACAAAAGCAATAATCTTTTCAGGAATAACTGAATCAGGTAATTTTGAATTTGCTTCAATTTCAATTATTTCTCCTCTTTTATTGAATTCTAAATTGATTTTCCCATCTAAAAATACGTCGTAAGTTCTATTAAAAATATCTTTGCTTTTCACGGCTTTTTTGATTGTATGAGCAGGGAAATGAATATTAACATAATCTTTCATAATCTGCGGAAGCGTATCAACAAAGACGATCTTATCTTTTTTAGATCTTGCTATGATGATCCCTATTGCAGTGGTAATAATTGCGTTTCCTATAAGTTTTCTAGAATTCATAACTGTTTTTTATAAATTAAATGTTCTATGAAAGTTAAGAATAAAATGGCATATTTCAATTTGTTTTAACAGTCTTTTGGTTTTGATCCGCTAATCGAAAATCATGTAAGCTGTTTGAAAACGATTTGACTTCTTTCTAATCAATTAGATTTTGAATTTTGCTTATTGAACGCAATTTAAAGCTTAGTGTCGTTTCCATAATTCCAATAATCAAATACAACACTTGTAAGAAGTGCAATAAGCCTATGAAGTAGACTTGAACGAGCATCCATAAAATAAGAAAGATTCCTAACGTAATTCCTATGGCTGGAGCATATTTGTTTTTAGAGAAAGTTAAAAAAGACGCCAATAGATTGAGTAGACCATTCACAACCAGCAAGAATATTCCTGGGATTAAAAAATCATTAAAAGGTGTGTCTTTAAAAATCTCAGTAGACATTCCAATTGTAAATCCATTAGGTTCTAAAATCATCGTTAAACCAGCTGGAATTGCTCCAATCGCGACAAATAGTTGAGTAAACCCTAACACTCTCCTAAAGTTGATGTCCATGGAATAAATATAGGAAAAGAAATAGGTTAAATTTTTTAGTTTGACTTTATTTTAAAAGATGGGCTAGAAGATCCTTAGTGAAAAATAAATGAGGTAACTCAATAAGCTACCTCATTTATGGAATATATAAAAGATGTTTAGTACACTATTTCAACAGATTCACATGAGTTTGCCTCAAAGTTTAAAATACCTCCAGCAACTGTAAAGCCAAGATCATCTTCAACAGTATACGTATAAGTTTTGTTTTTGGCAGATCCCAAATCTTTGGTAATCGTGATTGAACCATTCGCTCCACATGCTGGTGCGGAAGCCCAATAAACAGAAGCAGAAGTTGAACCTACAAGTTTAGAATCTACATAGAACTTCAACGTTGAAACTCCTTGAAGCATTAATTCTTGAGATGTATCTTCACCATACCAAATAACTGCTTCACCTTCATATTTACAAGAACCATCGTCTTTTTTTGCATCAGCGCTATAGTTTACGCTAGATGAATCTATACAACCTTCTTTTTTGCAGCTTGAAAGAACTGAAGTTCCAGCCAATGCTACGCTAATGATTAAAAATTTTAACACATTCATATTTTATTAAATTAAGATCTTTCCTACTCGTAAGGCTTTTCAGTATCGCCCCGTTTTTGAAATGGTTTCTGGCTCCATTTGTATAAAGTGTTTTTTTTTAGAATTTCCCAAAATAAATGTAATACGAACCTTTATGTTTTAGAACGATATAATCAAATTGATGCGCTTTAAAAACGCTAAGAAATCGAGTTTTATAGAGCTATTGCAAAGTGGAATGTAGATTTCATTTGCTGTATGTTTCAATAATTAGTCATAACAAAATTAATAATTTTCAGCATTTAGCCAAATTTCGTGGTGAATTTGTTGGTCTCAGAAATAGTTCAAAATATGCTCCCGATAAGCCATCGGGATTAGTACATGCATCTTCAGCTTCCAAAAGTTTTAAATCAAACAATGGATTTTAGGCAAAAGACAAAAAATATAATGTCTAGTATCTAAATATCTTGATAGGTATAGAATTTCATTCTCATTTGAACCTATTGTATTTTCGTCCCTAGTAGTTCAGTTAATGCCTTAATACTTCTCTCTTCGTTATTAACGATGTCGCGGAATGATACATTAGGAAACTCAGTATATCTTGATGTATTGAAAGCTTCTTAATTATTTTAAATGCAAGTAAGCCGATGTTATAGCCCAATTCTTTTATTGGGTTACCAAGCTAAGTCTTAATTTTTTAAAAAGAGATTCCTCATCGTTTCATTCCGATAGTTGAGAAAATCTTAGATTTTAACAACTGAGGAATCCCTTCTTCCTTTTTGCTAAAGTTTAACTCTAGGTAAAATTAATCAATGCGATTATCGGCTGTATTATTGAAAAAACACATCGTTAAAATTAGGGATTAACGACCTATATTGGTAGGCCAATTCTTTTATACGTATCCATTTCACAATCTGTGACAACGTCATCTATAAATCCGGGTGAATTAAGTAAGGTTTTGATGTGTTTTCAACAGTCCCGAGAATTAGAATTCTTGCTGAATATCAATGTTTTTGAATTGGATTTTAAAGAGTTAACGACTAGACTTTCTTTCTCTTAGCTGAAGGCTTTAATCAAAATTAACGCAGTATTGTCATTATGAATTTTGGTGTGGCGCTGCAACAAAATAATACTCTTCACCTGTATTAAAGCAATTTTGAAACTCTTTTGCACCCATGGAACTATTGTTTTTAATAAATGATTGTAGGGTAAATATCTTCATGCCTATTTCTTTTGTGATGAAATCGTAAATATCTTCTGGCTTGGTTCCGTAAAATTCACTTGCACCTCTTCCACATTCAAATAGAACAATCGGTTTGTCTTTATTTATTATTTTTTGTGCTCCTTTCAATACACCAAATTCTCCTCCTTCAACATCAATTTTTATAAAGTCAATTTTTTCTTTTAATGATATCACATCATCCAGTTTTTTCATCTCAACTTCTATTTCTTCAATCTCTGGATTCTTTATCGCATATTTTCTTTGCTTGATTCCGCTATATGCAGGGGCATTTTTAACCAATTGGAAAGTGGTTTTTCCATTGGTGTCAGAAAGTGCAAAAGGATAAATTTTGGCTTTGTCTTCAAACTTCTCCTTTATTTCATTAAATAAATAAGGAATAGGTTCAAAAGCATAATGTTTTCCTTTTGGAGAGAATTTAATCATTAAACTGAGGATTTCACCTTTATGACAACCAATATCTACACAGTTTGAATCATTCTTGATGTGCTTTTTCATGATAGCTTTTGTGAGTCTATCGTATTTTAGATTTTTAGTTAAATCAATATGCGAAAAGATCAAAGCTTCTCTAATAAAATCCTTTATAGTCATTTAATTAATCCTTAATTAATATTTAAAATTTACCAGAAATATTATTCCTGAGAAAAAAGAATTGCAAAATAAACACCATTTTTCTAATCCATGACATTAATTATCACTTCTTTTTAATTAATAGCTTTTCATTAATTGATTTCCGACCATCTACCAGTTATATTGGTCAACAATTATAGCCTATCTTTAAATATATTCTCAACAAATTCCATCATATCCCCATTTATGTTTCGACTAACTCTATTCCAATGGAAATTCTTATTCTGTGCTTAAAAAATTAAACAGTATTGTATTGCTGATGGCTGGATTGACGCTTAAGTTCAAATGCCAGTAAAACTTTTTATTGAAGATATTAAGCCTACTTTTATCATTGCTTTTTAAGATGAACTTTGAAGCTCTCTTCAGTCGGTGAACCTTAGGAAAACTTCATTTTATTGATGTTTCTAATATTAATTTTGAGCTAAGAAATACTACAAGGTTGTAATTAATTTAGGTCCACTTTTAAATAGATGGGGATCAAATTAGCTATTTACTTAATGCCTTAATAATTCTCTCTTCATTAATAACGATGTCGCGGAATAATACATGAGGAAACTCAGTATATTTTGATGTTTTGAAAGCTTCTGAAATATTTAAAAGAGTGGAGGCCGTTATTAGTGACAAATTCATTTCCGTATCCATTTCACAATCTGTTACAAAGTCATCACTAAATTCAGGTGCAATAAGTAGGATTTTTACAATTCGTAAGTTACTTTTTAAAGCAACATTTTGATATGATTTTAATTGCCTTGAAACTGAACTGAATTTATTATAACCTCTTTCTTTACTGGTTTTACATTCAATTATTATTATCTCATCATTCCCTAAGTTTATGAGTAAATCCATTAAATCATTTTTGGTATTTAATTGATTTTTTAATGTATCATCGAGATTAAATCCTAAATCTTTAAAGATAACTTTTGTGAGTTCTTCAAATTTAATCCCTAACTCACTTTCTTTAACTATAATACCATTTTCTTTCAGAATATTTAAGTTCCTATAGGCTACATTCTCATAATTTTCCAGATATAGATTCTCAACATCTTTATAATGATCTAAAATATTTAAGATGTTGTCTCCTCTTTGTTTTACTCCGTATTCTTTTATAAAACTGTTTAAGTCATTTTTTTCTATTAAGTCTAAAATGTCTCGTGGTTTGATGTTGTAATCAAGTAAAAAGTCTGCTTTTAATACATATTCTTCCTGTAACTCAAACTGAGTTCTGATTTGTTGGTTTAAACCGGTAAGAGTTTCATTCAGTTCTGTCAATAGTTTGTCATATCCATCTATTGAAATTCCTACTTTCTCATCACGTTCAACATTTTCAAAATGTTCAATTAAACTATTTATCTTCTCATCTAGTGTACTGCCTTTCAAAGTGCTTATATTTAAGCCTTTTTCGCAAAGTTCGTTTAAAGTTTTTTTCTTTTCTGTCAAGTTACTTCCCATTTTATAAATATTATTTAGGAGTAAATTTGTAAAAGGAACACCACCATTAATTATTTTTTCAATTTTTTCAGAATATGATTTTTTTCTGTCGATGTTATGCTCTTTAGCAATTTGGTTAATGATTGGCTCTTTTAGTAGAATGAGAGTTCGACGATAAAATTTTTGAGCCACCTCTTTCTCACGAACTTTTCTTAATATTCTTACCATTTCGTCTGCAACATAAATAGTGTTCTCTTTAGTCGAATAGAATATTACACCAATATTTTTCAAGCTCTTTATCACCTCTTGAATATCGATTTTCTGAATAGGTAATATTGAATAGTTTATCAGTTTAATCTCCTCCTGAGAAAGTCCAAGGTGTTTTGATAAAGTCAATATTATTGATAATTCATCTGATGTTATTTTAGCATCTCTATTATTAATTTTGTCATTATTGTAGGCCGTATGTAAACACGCTTTATATATTTTATAGTCTCTTTTTCTCGAGATACTTAGCTCTGATTTTTCATCTTCAAAATCAGTGTTTAAATCTTTTAAATTTGATTTTAAATTTTTCAATTCGTCATCATATAGTCTTGAAAACCAATCTTGTTTCATAATACAATTACCATCGCGGATTATTATATCTATTAAAACGTCTAGTTGATTTGTAATTTCTTGAAACTCACATTTTATATGTTCTTGAAATTCAGAAGATATTAAAGAGAATATTTTTGAAATATTTTGATTATCAACTGATTTTAGTCCTTTATCCGAGGAGCTCAATATACTGTTGATTTCTTTAAGGTTTTTAGGGTTTTTTGATATGATATTATCAATTATTTTTATGAAAGAATTCTTTTCTAAAGAACCAAGCTTATCTAATATTTTTTCTAACTTCATGATTGTAAGTGTTTAGAGGTTTTTTTTGAATATATATAGTGTTGAAAATACATATTCATTTACTTTCAAAAATAGCAACTTTTCTTAATCCTTAAAGTTTAATGTGATTTAAATTTTGGATTCCAAACTATTTATTTCATTTCCCATCTTCTTCTAAATACAAACCAACCCACGAAAAAATCAATATCTTTGCACTCTTTTTTTAAACGGTAGTAGTAGAGATGAACAAAGGATTAATCGCATTAGCATTTGGAGGTTTAGCAATGGGGATGACCGAATTCAATATGATGGGTTTGCTCATGAATATTGCAGATGACATCAACATCAGTATTCCAAAAGCGAGTAACTTGATCGGACTTTATGCTTTAGGAGTGGTGGTTGGGGCTCCAATTCTAGTTATTGCCACAGCAAATATGCGCCCTAAAAAAGTACTTTTCTTCTTAATGTTATTGTTTTTCTTTTTCAACGGGATTTTTTCAATTGCACCTAATGAATGGAGTTTATACATTTCTCGTTTTGTTTCTGGTTTGCCGCATGGAGCTTTTTTTGGAGTAGCTTCAGTGGTTGCTGCAAAACTCGCTAAACCAGGGAAAGAAGCACAAGCAATTTCAATTATGTTTACCGGGATGACCTTGGCTAACTTGGCCGGAATTCCTCTTGGAACTTATGTCGGTCAGCACTTTTCTTGGAGAATTACTTACGGTGTAATCAGTTGTTTGGGTTTGGTGACTGCACTAACCATCTATTTTTGGCTTCCTGAAATTGAAAAACCTAAAGTTAATATGCGCAAGCAAATGAATTATTTTTCTAGAAAAGAAGCTTGGCTAATTATTTCTGTTATTTCAATTGGTACAGGTGGATTATTTGCATGGATCAGCTATATCGGACCATTGGTGACTAAAGTTTCTGGGTTGGATGAAACCCACGTTCCAATAATTATGTTTTTAGTGGGCTTAGGAATGTTTATCGGAAATCTTATTGGTGGAAAATTGGCCGATACAGTAATTCCTACCAAAGCCGCAATGTTCTCATTTATGGCCATGGCAGTATGCTTAGTTTTCGGGTATTTTGTATCTCACATAGAATGGGCTGCTTATCCAATGGCTTTCTTAACTGGAGGAATTGCCTTTAGTATTGGTTCTAGCTTGCAAATGATGCTTATCAATAGTGCTGAAGGTGCAGAAACGCTAGCTGCCTCTGCCGGACAAGGTGCTTTTAATATCGGAAATAGTCTAGGTGCTTATCTTGGCGCTATTCCAATCGGATTGGGTTATGCGTTCAATACGCCATTACTTGTTGGAGCTGGCTTGGCAAGTATAGGTAGTGTTTTAGCGTTCTTTTATCTAGTGAATTTCCGTTTGCGCGCTATTGGTAAGTCGAGTAGGTAAATTATAGTTCCTACTAGCGTCTTGATTCAGAAAATTTTACGAGTGATTTAAAAGTGTTATCTATTTGTGATTTCAATTAGAATTGTACCTCTTTATTTGTAAAGGAAACATGATTGAAAAGTATTTTTTTAATCTTCTAAATCTTTTTAATCCGTGTAAAAAGTAGTTAATGCATTAAATAAGTAGACGTTAAGCATTTTGTTACCATAATGATTTAGGTCTAAATCTAAATATTAGAATCCATTGATTAGAAATACTCTTTTTGAAATACTATTATCTGTTTGTTTTGTCATTAAAATTAATACTGTTATGACTTGGCCTTTTTCTTATTTTCATCAAGTTTGTTGAAACCAATTGTGTAAAGGAAAAATAAAACTGCAGATGTAAATGCAATGATGAAAATTGGAGTTTCTAAAATCAATCCTGATGGAGTGATAAGATAAGTGCTGATAATTGGAAGCATACTGTAGATTAAGTAAAAACATAATCCTATTTTAAATCCGAAGAACATAAGGAAAACACTTATCAATCCAATTCCAAGCGTAGCCACTAATGATACATTTGATAAATAAAATATTTCATTATTAATGTATCTAGAGTTTTCTACAATTAGTTGTGTCTCTTGCATGAATTCATTGCTTGCACCCTGGTTTACCAAAACTTGAGTATTACCATATAGTTTAGACATTTCTTGCTCCAATTGAACCTCTGTCATTGGGCCATCTATTAATCTTTGTGTAACTGCTGTTAATGTCGAAAGGATAAAAATAGAACTCAATAAAAGTAAAAAGCTCAATAGTTTTGGTCTTTTAGTAGTGCTTATAGAAGTGTAATTTTCAACATATGTTTCGTTTGAGTAATCCATAATAGTGTATTTTAAATTAAAAGTATTTCTTATTTGTAAAGTAATTGTGATGAATAATTCACTTATTACTTGTGCTAAAGTATTCGTTTTTTCTTGATGGCGAAAAAGTTTTAGACGAATAGCTTGGAATTCTTAAATGTGTTTTGAGAAGGTTTTTATCTTTTTATAGATTTATCGAAATTATCACATTGTTAAGCTTAAAATAATGCTTAATCATCTAAGAAAACAAGCGCCAAATAGTAGTTAGATTTCTTTGGTGAGATTCGACTAAAATATGTTGAATAAGCGATATTAAGCGTTTTTAGAAGTTTTTAATAGCTCATTTTCTCCATTTATAAGTATTCTTTTGTCGAAATGAAACTATTCCTACCTCATAACGTATATTGCTTGATTTTTTTTAAAATAATTAGCTTATTCCTTGTTATAGTATTAAAGTGTCAGGCTGAAACTCACATTAAAACTTCATTGTTTTGTAAAAATAAATTTCTGTCTTTACTTTAGTCATATCCGTAAGAAATTTCTCAATTCCATGATTTTTTAGCTCAACTATCGAACTTTTAATAACAGGGGTCTCAGTTTTTATATGAGTGTTTAAAAAAGACCAAGCAACAAATCTGCCTTTTTGATCATAAAGAGATCGTCATTAAAAGGCAGTTCAAAAATATTTTAAATCATTACAATCTGCGTGAAAAAAAATTGATCCACTAATACATTAGGAGTAAAGCGTTTTATAATCTTAATGGAATAGATCTGATTTTCATAAACAGTGTATTATAAAGACACCGTTTGAAACTAGATAAGCATAAGCACCTGTTTTGAATTCGAAATAAATAAACCTCTACCTTAATAGTATTCTGATTCAGGTACCTCACGAGAGATTTTATATTTGCTATCTATCTGTGTATCCAATTAGAACTGTACCTTCTTCATTTGTGACGAAATCAACATTAAAAGACAGTTCAGAGATCTTTTAAATCATTACAATCTGCGTGAAAAATATTTGATACACGAATACAGTAGGAGTAAAACGTTTTATAGTGTTAAAGGAATAGATTTTATTTTCATAAACAGTGTATTATAAAGACACAGTTTGAAACTAGATAAGCATAAGCACCTGTTTTGAATTCGAAATAAATAAACCTCCACCTTAATAGTATTTTTATTCAGATACCTTACGAGAGATTTTATATTTGCTATCTATCTGTGTATCCAATTAGAACTGTACCTTCTTCATTTGTGACGAAATTGTCATTAAAAGGCAGTTCAGAGATCTTTTAAATCATTACAATCCGCGTGAAAAACATTTGATCCCCTAATACAGTAGCAGTAAAACGTGTTATTATCCCAAAAAACCAGATCTAATTAATAAGCGATATTAAGACTTGTTGTTTTTCTTCGCTACATCAAGTTTATGGAAACCAATTGTGTAAAGGAAAAATAAAACTGCAGATGTAAATGCAATGATGAAAATTGGAGTTTCTAAAATCAAGCCTGATGGAGTAATAAGATAAGTGCTGATAATTGGAAGCATACTGTAGATTAAGTAAAAACATAATCCTATTTTAAATCCGAAGAACATAAGGAAAACACTTATCAATCCAATTCCAAGCGTAGCAAGTAACGATACATTTGATAAATAAAATATTTCATTATTAATATATCTAGAGTTTTCTACAATTAGTTGCGTCTCTTCCATGAACTCATTACTAGCACCTTGGTTTACCAAAATTTGAGTATTCCCATAAAGTTCAGACATTTGTTGTTCCAATTGAACTTGTGTCATTGGACCATCAATTAGTTTTTGTGTAACCGCTGTTAATGTTGAAAGAATAAATATAGAACTCAATAGAAGTAAGAAGCTTAATAATTTTGGTCTTTTAGTCGTACTTAAAGAAGTATAATCTTCAACATATGTTTCGTTTGAGTAGTTCATAATAGTGTATTTTAAATTATCTGTAGTTTCGATATTTTTCACGGTATTTACATGAAAATATCACTTGTTACTTACACTAATGTACAATGTTTTTTCTAATGTTAGCAATGTTTTAGACGAATAGCTTGGAATTCTCGAAAATTCGTTATTCGATATTCTGCTGTTTTCTTGGGTCTGTCGCTTTTATATTATCGTTAAGCATTGAAAACGCCTTAATCGTCTAAAATAAATATTTTCAGAAAAAAGTTGATTTTATAGCGGAGATTCGACCAAGCTTTTCTAAAAACAAGATATAACGGGTTTCTTAGGTGATTTAACTGAGTTTAAAACCTCTTTTTTATGAGTAAAATGATGTTCTTTTGTCGTAATGAAACTTTTCTTGTCTCAAACCATGTTATTAATTGGATTTTTCAAAAATTATATACTTGAGAGGAGATATTATATTCCTAAGTAATTTCTACTTCATGTACTTTAACTTCGAACCATATAGGAAAGCAAATAACGCAGCAAAAATTAACATGAGAACAATTGAAGCTGTAAGTATAAATTTTTGTGGTAAAGTGATATAGGTCGTAATAATTGGAAATAGACTGTAGAATAGGTAAACATGAAATCCAGTCTTTTTCAATTGAAACATCAATACAATACTAATTGCTCCAATAATAAGCTCAAGTAGTCTAAGGTTATTGGTCAAATAAAAAGCTTCATTATTGATGTAAAAAGAAGATTCGATCATTACTCCAGCCATATCCGTTAAGCCTTCGCCAATTCCTTGGTCTTTCAATTCAACAATTGAACTATAAAATTCAGCAGTATCAGTCTCCATTTGAACTTCAGTTCGTGGACCATCTGAAAGAGATTGAAGTGTTGCAGAAAAGCTCATCACAATATAAATGGAACTCAGTATTAAGAGAACATTAAGCGATCGTGGACGTTTTCCATCTGCGTTTGAAAGCTCGGAATCAATTAAATTTTCTTGTTGGTTATTCATACTAAAGAATTATTTTCTTTTTTGATATGCGTTTTACTCGCTCTTAAATAAGCAGACATATATTCGTCTTCGTTGATAAATGGAATGCTTTTTCTAAACTTCTTGTGGATGTCTTGTAATAAGGGACTCGTTTTTTCGACTCCTTTAAATTCTAATCCTTGAGCTCCTGCCATTAATTCTATTCCTAAAATCTGCCAAACATTCTCAACCACTCTGTGCAATTTAGTCGCAGCATTTGCACCCATACTTACATGGTCTTCTTGTCCATTCGATGAATCAATTGAATCTACTGAAGCTGGAGTACACAATTGTTTATTCTGACTTACAATGGATGCTGCAGTATATTGCGCAATCATAAATCCACTGTTTAAGCCTGGTTTTGCAACTAGAAATGCAGGTAAACCTCTAATTCCAGCCATTAATTTGTAAGTTCTTCTTTCAGAAATGCTTCCCAATTCAGCCAATGCTATCGCTAGAAAGTCTAAAGCCAAAGCCAAAGGTTGACCATGGAAATTTCCAGCTGAAACAATTAAATCTTCATCTGGAAAAATTGTAGGATTGTCTGTAACCGCGTTAATTTCTCTTGTCACCACTTTTTCAACGTGATCTAAAGTATCCCAACTTGCGCCATGAACTTGAGGAACACAGCGGAAACTGTAAGGATCCTGAACATGCACTTTTTCTTGACCAATAAAATGACTGCCAATTAAGTGTTTAGAAATCGCCGCAGCGGCCTTTATTTGTCCAGCCTGATTTCTTATCTTATTTACAGAAGGAGTAAATGGATCAATTCTTCCGTCATAAGCTTCTAATGACATTGCGACGTTTATATTCGCTTGTTTTAGAATGTTTTTTCCTTCATAAACACAATGCGCTAAATATGCACTCATAAATTGTGTTCCGTTCAATAATGCCAATCCTTCTTTAGATTGTAATTGAATAGGAGCGAGGTCCAATGAAGACATTACTTCTTCAGTATTCGTTTTCTTTCCTATATAATAGACTTCGCCTTCGCCAATTAAAGCAAGTGCGATGTGTGCCAATGGAGATAAATCACCAGAAGCGCCTAAACTTCCTTGTTCATAAACTACTGGAATAATATCGTTATTGTAAAAATAGATCAAGCGTTCAACAGTTTCTACCTGAACTCCGGAATGTCCGTAATGCAATCCAATAGCTTTAAATAAAAGCATTGTTTTCACAATAGATTGAGGAACTTCAGCTCCTGTTCCGCATGCGTGAGAACGAACTAAGTTCACTTGTAACTTCGCTAAATCTGCTTTCGAAATCGATTGGTCATAAAGTGATCCAAATCCAGTATTGATACCGTAAATGTTTCCTTCCGTATTTTCCATTTTATCGTTAAGATATTCACGGCATTTTAGTACGGCTTTACGTCCATTTTCTCCTAATTCTACTTTGTTTCCTGATAGAATAAATTGAAATAATTCGTCAATTTCGAATTGCTGATGATCTAGAACTAATGTTTTCATTATGAACAATATTTTTCGGTGAATGATTTAACGGACATCGTTTCTTGATCTCCAGATTTCATTTCTTTAATGGTAATCTCATTATTTTTAAGTTCACTTTCGCCAACAATAACTGCATATTTTGCATTTCTATCGTCTGCGTATTTAAACTGTTTCTTCAATTTTGCTTCGTCCGGATAAAGTTCCGCCGTAACATTGTTGTTTCTCAATTGCTGTAAAATAGGTAAGGAATACTCAACTTCTTTCTCGCCAAAGTTGATGAACAAATATTCAAGCGTTTCATTGATGTCTGTTGGAAATAATTCCAATTCTGTCAACACATCATAAATTCGATCTGCACCAAATGAAATTCCAACTCCCGAAAGATCTTTCATTCCAAATAATCCAGTTAAATCATCATATCGACCACCACCACAAATAGAACCCATATTTACACCATTCGCTTTCACTTCGAAAATTGCGCCTGTGTAATAGTTTAATCCACGTGCAAGTGTAACATCAAATTCTAGTTTTGCATTTTTCAATCCTAGAATTTCAGTTTTCTTAAATACGTATGCTAATTCCTCAATTCCTTTCTTCCCAATTTCACTCTCAGCAAGAAACTCATTCATGAACGCTAACATTTTTGCAGTGTCGCCTTTCAAGCTAAACAAAGGACGAATCATAGCAATTGCTTTTTCGCTTACTCCTTTTTCATTCAATTCTTTGATCACGCCATCTTCCCCGATTTTATCCAGTTTGTCGATAGCGACAGTAATATCAATGATTTTATCTTCTTCGCCAGTTACTTCTGCAATTCCAGAAAGAATCTTGCGGTTATTAATTTGAACCGTAAAATCTGGAACTTTTAACGCTGAAAGTACTTCATCAAAAATCTGAATAAAGTCTACTTCAAATAGGAGGGAATCACTTCCTACCACATCAGCATCACACTGATAAAATTCTTGGTAGCGCCCTTTTTGTGGACGATCAGCTCTCCAAACGGGTTGAATTTGGTATCTTTTAAATGGAAATGTCAAATCATTTTGGTGCTGTACAACGAAGCGTGCAAAAGGCACAGTTAAGTCATAACGCAAAGCTTTTTCAGAAAGTGAATTAGCGAATTTCGGTAAGTTTCCTTCCTCAAGCGCTTTTAAATCTGCTTTTTTGACCTTGTCACCAGAGTTTAAAATTCTAAAAATCAAACGGTCTCCTTCCTCACCATATTTCCCCATCAAGGTCGTTGAAAGTTCAAACGATGGAGTTTCAATAGGAGCGAAAGCATATTTTTTAAACACATTTTTAATCGTGTCATAAATATAATTTCTTCTGTTCACCTGAAAAGGTAGAAAATCACGTGTCCCTTTTGGAATACTTGGTTTTTGAGCCATTTTTAAAATATTTTAAGCAAAAATAGAAAATTTCTACGCTTAATATGAAGTGTAGCTGAATATCTTTCTTTTGGGCGTGCCCCAGTCAATTTTCCGGCTCTACTTTTAAAAATAATTTATTGAAAAGAATCGGAAAATTAACTGCGTCGGGCTTTCCACTATATCTTTTTATCACCGCGAATTTTCAACTCGTGGTAATAAAAAGGATGCCGTTACTATCCCTCACGCAAAACCGAATAATAACTTCGGAATTAACTTTTTTTCCATGTAAAATAAACCAGTACCAAAGGCGCTCCCCAAAACTCGGCATCCATTTTTCATGCACAACTTTTTTTTCTCCGTGACCCTCACATTCAGCTTGCTCAGTGCAACGCTGTGAAAAACCTCCTTTTATCTCTGTGTAAATAAACCAATGCCAAAGGCGCTCCCCAAAACTTGGTATCCATTTTTTACGCATAACTTTTTTTTCTCCGTGACCCTCACATTCGGCAAGCTCAGTGCAACGCTGTGAAAAACCTCCCTTTATCTCTGTGTAAAAAAACAAGTGCCGCCGGTGCTCTCTGCGTCCCGACAGCTGTACGGGACTCCGCCCCTCCGCGAAACTCCGCGTCATTCTCCCTTGTCCACCTCCTCTTTCTCTCACCCAAAACTCATTCAATACCAAAAAAAACACCTCTCAACCTACTCATTTTCAATTATTATTTTTAATTTCAAGTCAAATTCACTACATAAAACTTAAATCATTTTGCTCAAAAGTTCAATCTTCATTGCTTTATCCGCTTTCCTAGTAGGAATATTTGCGGGCGATAGGATAGACATTCATTGGGTGCTGACTTTTACTATTTGGGCAACTTTATTATTGACATTAATCATACTTCTTAGATTCGGTGAACAAGTTTTGTTCTTTAAAAAATGGATCAGTTGGAATGTAATTATCGTCCTATTCTTCTCCGGAATGTTAGGTTATCAATTGAAAATGCCATCTTCTTTCGAACAAGATTTTAATGGACTTTATCTCGAAAATGATCAACTGATTGGAGGAATTATTGATTATCAAGAGGGGAAAGGGGATTACGATAAAGCAATCGTTTCAGTACAGCAAATTGTTAAACCACATACTAATATTTATGCGCAAGGTCAATTGCTGTGTTATATAAAAACCAGTTCAGAAAATTTATCTGAAGGAAGTGTAGTGATCTTACAGCCAGAATTACAGTCCATAAAAAACAAAAATAATCCAGGAGAATTTGACGCCGAGAAATACTGGAAAGCGAAAGGCATAAGAACAATTTCATTTTTAGGAGACGAAAATGTTTCTGAATTGGGTTTTGTAAATAGTTTCTCAGGTTTTTGGACAAATTCAAGAGAATATTTAATCAATATCATAAAAGAAAAAATTTCAGAAGAGAATCAAGGGTTAGTAGTCGCTTTAACTTTGGGAGACAAATCAAAACTAACAATCGAGAAAAGAAATCATTTTGCCAATGCCGGAGCAATGCATGTTTTAGCAGTTTCAGGAATGCATGTTGGAATCTTGCTTGGTTTTCTTCAATGGATCTTCTTTCTAATCAAACCACTTAGGAAAAGAAATCTATACTTGTATTTTGCCTTGATTTTAATTTGGGCTTTTGCATTCTTAACAGGAATGTCAGCATCTGTAGCTAGAGCAGTAACTATGTTTAGTATTTTAGCTGTAGGCCAATTAATGGGGAAGAAGTTCTTTGGTTTGCAAGCTATATTTGCATCCGCTTTAATATTGCTCATCTTAAATCCTTTATTCTTATTTGATATCGGCTTCCAATTGTCCTATTTAGCCGTCCTTGGAATAGCATTTTTCTATCGACCTATAATTGACTTAGTCCATTTTCGCTATAAAATTGTCAACTACTTTTGGCAAGGAACTACAATAGGAATTGCAGCTCAAATTGGAACACTTCCCTTGACTTTGTATTACTTCAATCAATTCCCGAATTATTTCTTTTTGACCAATATTGGATTAATAGTGCTAGCTGCCATTGCATTAATTAGCGTTGTTGTGTTGTTTATATTTCATGCAGTTCCTTATTTAAACGATTTGTTGGCTGATGGTGTCAACCTTAT
The DNA here is from genome assembly GCF_004152935.1 of Brumimicrobium glaciale. GTDB lineage: Bacteria > Bacteroidota > Bacteroidia > Flavobacteriales_D > Crocinitomicaceae > Brumimicrobium > Brumimicrobium glaciale. The sequence continues at coordinate 509,092 of NZ_SETE01000002.1, read as the reverse complement.
ATATGACACGCTTACTAATTTTATCAAATGGATTAATTCTTTACCCGGTGAAGTAAGCACAGGATTCACACCAAGTGTTTTACAAGTCACCTTGTTGTATTTAGTCCTAGGATTCACATTCTATTTTTGGCAAAGAAGAAAACGCAAAGCTTTCCGATTAGGAATACTTGTGCTCTTTTTTTTAGGCCTTAGTTTAATCGCCAATCGAGAGTATAATAAATCCAAAGAAGAACTTATCGTATTAAACCATTATCGAAAATCAGTTTTATTCAAAACGAATCGAAAATTGTATTTTATTTATGACGACACCTACCCAACAACCCAGAAATCAATCGATTTTTTAGTAAGAGGTTATGAAAACTCTGTAGGTGTAAAAGCACAAATCCTTCCATTAAATAAAGGAGAAGAATTGAAAATTATTGATGGTGTTTATTTTCAAAGCTCCGAAGAAGGCTGGTTGATTAATTATGAAAACAAGCGCTTCTTTTTAGCTAATATAATAAATAGCAAACATGATTATTCTGGTGAATCAATTGTCAAAGGAGCTTGGAACCCGTATTTAGAGAATGAAAAAACGGATTTGAATACAACTCAAAAAGCACTAATTGTCAAGAAGAGTTGAGGAAGCTCTTTTTAAACTGTTCTAAAAAGCTAGTTTCATTTTAAATTGAGGTGGTGATTAAAAAAGCAATCACGTTCCCTCAAAACAACAAAACCCCATCATTAAGCATTAGTGCAACGATGGGGAGCTCTCCGACCTCTGCCGGAATCTTTTTTTATTGGTCTCAGAGAGAACTGAAAATATGCTCCCGATAAGCCATCGGGATTAGTGCATCTAGATTTAGCTTCTAAAAAGTCTATAGTCTAATTGTCTAAAATCTAATGTCTAACATCTAATAGTCTAACATCTAAAGTCTAACATAAGTTATCCTATTCTCTTTGAAGCTGACCGTTTTTCCAAGAATCAATGAATCTACCCCAAGCAGCAGGATTTAACAAGTTGTTCATTGGTGTTTGACCTTGCGTATAAATTTGTGTCTGTCTTTGTTCAGATTCCCAGTTGTAAGATAATCTTCCATCTGTTGGAACTCTTGAAGCTATAAATGCTAAGCTTTCACCAGAAAGTTGTTTCTGAGCTCTTCTTAAAGCATCATCGTAAGGATCCATTTCAACAAATGCCCTAGCAAATTCTTCTCTTGAAGGCCAAGGATAAATATCTACCTCTGGCAATAATAAAGTGTCTGGTGTCATTACATGAATAATAGAATAACGAATTTCTTTTAACGAATCGGGAACGATGTATGAACTTGTCTTGTATCCAAAAGCATTAAAAAGAATAGTGTCTCCAGGTCTTGTTACAAAGCTGAAATATCCGTAATAATCTGACATTGTACCTTTTCCAGTTGTTTTGTCGACTACAGAAGCGTATGATACTTGGTCCAAACTATCGCTTGAAACCAGTACTCCTGAAAATTGAATTAAGCTTTTTTTCTTTCCTCCATTCTGTGCATTTAAAGCAGAAGAAAAGCCAATTAGTAAAGTGATAAATAATATAAAAATCCTCATAGTTTTGTTTTAATCAATATTACAAAAAAAAATCTTCAAACGATTCTTTTGAAGTGTTAAAATAACCTTTGAAGTTCCTCTTTCAAAAGCTTAATAGTTATCTCTGTTGGTAATTCATCTAGTTCACCAACGATTTCAAAAACCTTATTGCTCAATTCTATTGAAGTAGCTTTTTCATCCAAGGTCTGAGCAGCTACGTTGATGATTTTAATCGTTTCTTCTTTACTCTTTTTTACCATTTCCCAAGCAGAAGTAGAAATAAATATTTGCTGTGCAACATTGTGGTCAAACTCACTTCTGATATTGCTCAGTAATTCAGTTTGAAGCATAATTGCTGATTTATTTGCATCATGTAATCTCATTATTAAACTTTGAGGATTAATGCGCTCCAAAAGCAAAACAATTCTTTGGTAAGCCTCCATTCGTGGCTCTAAAAAGAATTTTTGACGCTCCATCTTTAAATTAACATTCAAATTGGTGATTTCACGTTCGTTTTGTTTTTTAAGAAACGTATTAACAATGTAAATAACAGCTAGGGCAGGCACTAAGGCAACAATTATATAAGTTATGTACTCCATTTTTTAAAAATATGATTTCATCAAAATTAACATGCTTTCATTAATATCGACTTATAAATCTCGAATTATTTATTAATCCAATGAAATTCATTTGAATAAATGTTTTTGATTAAATTTGTTCCTTACTGCGTTTTACTTATTGAAATGGTATATTTGGTTCAATTTAATCGAATGGTTTTATAGCCTGCCAACTTTGGTGATGTGAATAGCGTTCTATTTACTATTATGATTAACTGTATGAAAATAAAATATATATTTTTCACCATAATTCTTTCCATGGCTTTTGGCTGTCGTAAGGATAAAACGACCTGGAACTCTGATTGGGTTGTTCCGTTAATTAACGATTCGCTTTTAATTAAAGACTATGTAAATGATAGTACTTTAGCAATAAACGGTGATCAAACCATTCAAATTATAGCCGAAAGAAATCTTATCAATTTGGATCTTTCTTCAATAATTGAAATTCCGGATACTTCAGTTGTTCAGTCTTTTGCAATTGGATTACCATCTTTGACCTTGGCGCCAGGCTCAAGTTTTATAGACGAAATTAAACAACATGAGTTCTCTTTTGAAGAAATTGTACTTACCTCAGCAAGAATAAAATCAGGAAAAGCTATTATTCGCATCGAAAATCCAGTTTCTAGCAAAGGTGTATTTACAGTTTCTCTTCCCGGAGTAATTAAAGATGGTGTAGAATTCTCTTTTACTGAGATAGTGTCTGGCGGAACAGCCGCTAATCCTGGAATAGGGAATTTGGTGCTCAACTTAAAAGGTTATACAATTGATATGACTGGCGAAAGTGGACAACTCTACAATTTACTTCAATCTAAAATGAAAGTTTCTACCGATCCAAATGGACCTTCAATTACTATAACAAATCAAGATGTTTTTAAAACAAGAGTTAAGTTTGAAGGCTTAAAAGTAGATTATGCAAAAGGTTACTTTGGAAACGTAATGTTTTCAGATACCACAATTGTAGATGTTAAAGAACTTTCTAAAATTACTGGCGGTTCTATTAATGTGGAAGACATTAACTTGCAATTAATTATCCGAAATGGAATAAAAGTAAGAGCGGTTGGAGAAGTTAATTTATTTGAAAGTATCAATTATAACAACAACGTTGTAGGATTAACGCATCCTTATTTTGGACAACAATTCAATATAGAACCTGCTTTAGGGGCATGGAATTCACTTGCGCCTTCAGAATTACCTTTCCTGTTTGATCAAACAACTGGGAATATGGAAAACTTTATTGAGAATATTGGAAGTAAATATGAAATAGGATACGCTATTGAATTGAATCCCCTTGGAAATACTTCAAGCGGAAACGATGTGCTCTATCCGCAAAGTAGTTTGGGAATTGATTTAAAAGCAAATTTTCCATTATTGATTGGAGCGGATAAGCTAACATTGAGAGACACTTTTGAAATTGATTTTAAAAATGACAGTAAATTGGTTCGTGTACTAAATGGAAAGCTAATATTGAATACAACAAATACTTTTCCTTTCGGAGCTGAAGTGAAACTGGAATTGTTAGACGAAAATAACAATAGCATAAAACAAATAAGTTCAACAGGGTTGATTTCTCCAGCGCAAATAAATAGTGCTGGAAATGCACATCTTCCAATTAAAGAAAAACTTGAATTTATGATAGATGAAGAAGCTGCTGATTTACTTGCTGAAACGAAATCGATTATGGTAACAGCTGTTTTTTCAAGTACTACATATACCAATAATAAAGTTTTTGCAAATGCCGCGCTTAAGCTTTTACTCACAAGCCGATTAAAATTAAAGTCTGAATTATGATCCTGAAAAAAATAAACCTGATATTTTTCGGAATTCTATTTGCGATTGGGAATAATGTGAATGGTCAAGAGTTGTTACCTGTGATGTATGATTCTACATTGGCGAATCGTCAAATTATTATGAATGGAAGCTTTTTTCAGCATGGTTCCTCCTTAAAGAATGATTTTTCTAGAAAATTTATTTTTGGGGGTGAAATATCAGATGAATTGAGTCAAAGAACTTACGAGGGTCAGAAAAAATACAATAGAATAGGAGGAGGCGCAAAATTCAGAATTGCTTATAAATCTGCAAATCAAATTTTTAAATCAAAACCCAGTTGGAGTTGGATGATTGATTTAGCAAATGAAGTTCATGGTACAGCTGATTATTCAGGTGATCTATTAGGTCTTGCATTTTTAGGGAATGCTTCGTTTTTAGGTGAATCTGTGAATTTCTCAAACTCTTCTGCTCAATATGTTCAGTATTTAAGTATTGGAGGTGGAATTCACAATAGAAAGAACAAAAACTTCATTTCTTTAAACGCAATTTTACCTCAAAATTTCTTTATGTTATCAGTCAATAAAGGTAATGTCTCCTTTGCTGAAGATGGCGCAAACATTGATTTGATTTTGCAAGGTGAAATATTGGAAGCAGCAGCTGATCCTTATTTTAAAGGACTAGGAGCAGCAGTGAATTTTGATTTTAATATTCCTTTTGGGAATTCTGAGTCTTTCAGCGGTGTAATGAAGGTTACTGGTCGAAATTTAGGTTTTTATCAGTTACACAATGCAAAACTTCAAGAAATCGATAATAGTATTTCCTATAGTGGTTTTCAGTTAGCAGATTTTGCTAATGATTCACAAATGACAACATTAAAAGATACTTTGGGTGTGCGAGAGTCAACAACTTCGCCAACGAGACTTTTACCAGGATTTATTCAGGTGGGTAAAGTAGCAACTGCTGATTCTAAACATAAACTACAATCAACTTTTGGTGTGAGAATGTACACCAACTATTTTTACAAACCAATGATTTATTTAGGAGTTCATTATCAACCATTGACAAGCTTTTCATTAGGGTCACAAATTAGTTATGGCGGTTATGGCGGATTTAGACTTGGACTCTATGCTAATTACACAGCGAAAAATATAATGATAGGTATAGGTACTGAAGATATTCTTGGTGCTTTATTAAAAAGTCAATACGGACATTCAGGATTAATAAGATTAGCATGGAAATTTTAAGAAAAATAATATTCATTTTTATCTGTGCTTTTCCTTTTGTAGGAATTTCACAAATTACTTTTTATAAAAAATATACAGGCGGACCATTTGATCAAGGAAATGGATTAACCCAACTTCCTGACTCAAGCTATGCTGTAACTGGAACATCTGCTGCCTTTGATAATAATTCAGGTCAGGCTTTTTTGATGATTACGGATAGTTTAGGAAATCAGAAGTGGACGAAAAATTATGGCGGATTCGGTGAGGATATTGGTGTAAGAGTAATTCATGTGCCTAATGATGGATTCTTTATTGCCGGTTTTTCTGGATCTACAAGTAATGGTAATTTTGATTTTGTTCTCTATAAAACCGATGAACAAGGTAATTTGCTTTGGGAGAAAATGTACGGTGGACTCGATTGGGAACAATTACATGATGCCGCACTTTTATCAGATGGAGGATTAATTCTAGTTGGAGAAACTGAAGGTTTTTCATCACAAAAGAAAGACATCTTTATGGTGAGAACAACTCCACTTGGGGATACGGTTTGGACCAAAACCATTCAAACCCCAGAAGATGATTATGTAAGTGCTGTAGAGGTTTTATCACCAACGGAATTTATAATTGGAGGAAATAAAGGTGAGTTTGGTTTGTCAAAAGGTATGTTAGCATCTTACAATATTGATGGAACAGAAAACTGGATTGAATTTTTAGATCAGGCAGGCATTACAAGGGTTAATGACATTACAATCCACCAAAGTAATATATACGCAGCTGGAGATTTACAACATCCAGTAGAAGATAAAACGGATATTTGGTTTGTTAAAACGGATTTGACAGGTGGTTTCTTGGGTCAAGAAATGAATCCCTTCTATACTTCAAGTAGTTTTTATAATACCATTGTTGTCAATGGAAATAATAAAATATATTTAGGAATTATGTCTGAAACTCAAGAATTAAATCCATACCCTGGGGGATTGGATGCTAGTACGCATTGTTTTTTATATGATTTGAGTTTTTTATCAGGCGAGAGTTACTCAGGTTTCGATGAAGATTTTATTAATAATATGATTGTTACAAACGATGGTGGTGTTGCATTTGTAGGAACTGTAAGCGATGATCCCGGTGCTCTTACAATGGGAACAAATGTTATGCTAGTAAAAATTGGGTTAAATGATGAAATAACCTCATTTCCCGATTTAGACTTAGATTTAGTAAGCGTAATGACTGAAGAAAAGAAAACCTTCATTGTACATCCAAATCCAACCAGTTCATTCATTAATATTCCAAATGAATTGAATAATAATGCTTACGAATTAAGAAATATTCAAGGTCAGATAGTAAAATCAGGAAAGGTGACTTCTCAAATATTTATGCATAATTTGGAGAATGGAATTTATTTCTTGAACATAAATGATCAAAACCAAATCTGGTCAACAAAAATCATTAAAAAATAGGATTTCTTGTAGGCGCTATCTAGTGTCTACAAGAAAACTAAAGACTGTCTACCATTCATGTGCTTGGTCAGTAAACCATTTACCTTGTACGCGCAAAGTCTGTTCAATAACGTCTCTTACACAATGATGTCCTCCTTTTAATGGTGACTGATAATCTGAAATATTTTTAATCTCGATTGCTGCATCTTGAGGACAAGTAGAAACACCTACTTTTCTCATTACATTATAGTCAGGAATATCATCTCCCATGTAAAGAACCTCCTCGTCTTTGAAATTGTATTTTTCCTTCAGTTCTTCATATACTTTCACTTTGTTAGAAGCTTTTAGAATCACTTCTTTTGCTCCAGCGTTAATCAACCTGTCTTTTACTGCCTGTGAATCTCCGCCAGTAATTATGAAAATATTATATCCCATTTTTGAAGCATATTGCAGAGCATACCCATCTCGGGCATTTATAGTTCTTACAACTTCATCTTTATAAAGTATTACAGTTCCGTCTGTCAGTACTCCATCAACATCAAAAATAAAAGTGTTTATTGAGGGAAGTTTTAATTTATAACTCATGATTTATTTATTTCTTTTTCTATTAATTCACTAAACAAACGATAAACTTGTTTGGTTTCAGGACTGCTTATAGAGTTTATGTGTTTTTCAATTATATTTTTATCTCCTCTTACAGCTGGACCCGTTTGAGCCTCCAAAGGTGTGAGCTCATTAAGTTTACTAACAGTTTCTTTGATTAATGGTTTTAATAAATCGAAATCAATTTTGGTTTCATTCAAATGCTGTTGTGCTAAATGATAAATAAAGTTGGTGAAATTATTAACCATCACCGCCGCAATATGTGTGTTGAATCTATCTTGTGAATTCGCAACTGTTACTTTAGAACTCATTGTTTTAGCTAAACGTTTTAAAGTGGCTTCGAATTCTTCATTTGTTCCTTCAATTAAAAAAGGAACCACTGAAATATCTACATTTCTATTTTCACTAAAAGATTGAAGTGGATAAAATACACCTAGATTTTTTCTATCTGTAATATCTTCTAATCGAACACTACCAGAGGTGTAAGCCACTTTCACATCCGCATGAAGCTCAGAGATCACTTCCTCGATTGCATCATCTGTAACGCAAACTAAAGCTAGACACTCTACTGGGAATTTATCTAAAGAGGGTATTGTAGTGGTTTCAAAAAGCTTTGCTAGCTTTTTTGCTTTTGAAATATCTCGGCCCCAAACATTCTTAATTTTATGTCCACTTCGCATCAAGTGGAGTCCTAAATGCTGAGCCACCTTTCCCGTACCAATAATTACTATATGTTCCTGTCTTTTTGCCATAAATACTTTTTAAGAATCCCTTATTTAGCCCAAAATTAACATTTAAAATCAATCTAAATTAGCAAAGCTTTCGTAGTTTTGTCAGGTAAAACAGGAAAAGAGAATGTTAGATAAAATAATTAGAGGAATTTTCTCAATGAAAATGATGGCCGTAAGTATGGTTATCTTCGCAGTAGCAATTGCAATAGCAACATTTGTCGAATCAGATTACGGAACACCAGCATCAAAAATCGCTATATACAACGCCGTTTGGTTCGAAATACTTTTACTTCATTTATCAATAGCCTTGGTAGTGAATATCGTGATATATCGAATGTACCAAAAAGGTAAATGGGCAACTTTCGCATTCCACCTTTCATTTCTGCTAATAATAGTTGGTGCCGCTTTAACTCGATATGTTGGTTTTGAAGGACAAATGAGAATTGGAGAAGGAGAAACAACCAATATTATCTACAGTTCCATTCCTTACCTTACTTTAAAATCGAATGATCTCGTTAATCAATATACTCATGAAGAAAAACGATGGTTGTCTGAAGGAGTAGAGAATCCATTTTCATTTAATTTCCAATTGCCAGATCAACCTAAAATTAATGTTGATTACATTTCTTATAAAGAAGGGATGATTGATTCATTAATCGAAGACTCAGAGAATGGTAGAAATGCCATTGAATTAATGATTCGTGGTGAGAATAAATATATATTTCAAGGTGATCAAGATGTGATTGGAGGAGTCAACTTCTCTTTTGAAAATGATAACGCTGCACATCCAGGTGTGAGGATTGATGAAAATGGTGGAATGTTATACATTCAAACTGTTCAACCTTACAAGCGTGTTGATATGTCGCTACTTTCTAAGGAGGACAGAATGACAAACAATATTGATCCTAGTGCGGTAACTTTAATTCCTGCAGATACTTTGGTGCCTTTTTATCCAAATCAATTGTACATGATTGGTACAGAAAGTTTGGTTTTTAAAGATTATAGAAAGAAAGTTTCAATTAGTAAAATGAAATCGCCTGAAAAAGATGGAGGGTTAGACTACCTAACAATGAAGATTTCAACAGAATCAGAATCAAAAATTGTAGAAGTTCAAGGAAGTTCTAATCATATTTTACAAGGACAATATATTCAATTTGCTGGACTCAATTTTGAAATCGGGTATGGCGCTAAACCAATCGAAATTCCGTTCTCATTAAAATGTAATGAATTTAATTTGCACAAATATCCTGGTTCTTCAATGGCAAGTTCATTCGCTTCGCAAGTTACAGTGATAGATTCAGTACGAGGAGTAACGCATGACCAACGAATTTTTATGAATAACGTGATGGATTATCATGGATACAGATTTTTCCAATCAAGTTATTTTCCAGATGAATCAGGAACAGTTTTAAGTGTGAATTATGATTGGTGGGGAACTACCGTTACTTATATTGCTTATTTAATTATGACAATTGGAATGATTATGTCATTATTCAATTACAAAGGAAGAATGAAAGAATTAAATAATCTAATTAAAAAGTCAAGAACAAACCGTTCTAAAATGCTTAAAACGATTACGTTGTTGATTGGTGTTGGATTAGGAGGCTTTACTTATGCTCATGGCGATGATACCACGCACACACATGACCATGAAACGGAACATAATCATGAATTAGAAGAACATAATCACGACCACGACCACGACCACGACCACGACCACGACCATGCAAGTGGACACGATCATTCAACTCATGAAAGTGCTCCATTTGAAGCGAGTAAAATTGAGATCAATTACCTTTCTGTAGAGAATGCACAAAAATTAGATGATTTATTGGTTCAAGATTATGATGGAAGAATTATTCCATTCCATACTATGGCTGATAAGTTGTTGAGAAAAATTCATCATGCAGATAAGTTTGGTGAACAGAATGCTGTCCAAACTTTGCTAGCAATGCATTTATACGGTCCAGATGCATGGAAGGATATCGATATTGCCTTCGTTTCAAGTAAAATCAGGAAAGAGTTAGGGACTGGAAAGTATGTTTCAATTACAAACATGGAAGATGAATTCGGTGTTTTTAAATGGATGAAAGAATATGAAGTTGCTCACGGAAAATCTGATGGTCAAAAGAATGAGTACGATAAAAAACTTATAAAATTAGGAGAACGTTATCGAATTTTAAAAGAGATTTTTCAATTTAAACATTTGAGAATTGTTCCAATTCCAGGTGACGATAATGGGAAATGGATTTGGCCTTTTGCTTTAGAATTAAGAGAGAAAGATCAAAAAGCAAATACCTTAGCGATGAATCTGCTGACCAATTTGTTCTCTGTGTCTCAAGGTGAATCAGCGTTTTCAGATGTTCAACAATATTTAGTTCCATTGAAAGAATACCAATGGGAAGAGTTAGGAAAGTACGAAGCAGAAAATCCTCATTTGAATAAATTGACGCACAGTCATGTGGACGTAGAAATTGCCTACAACAAATTTAAAGTATTTGATAAAATTCAAACTTTCTACTTTTTATTCGGTTTCTTAATGTTGATTTTATTCTTCTACAGAACTTTGGCAACTCCAACATTGAAGAGTGAATCAATCATAAAGAAAATTAACTATGTATTCTTGGCAGGAGTTGTCCTTGTTTTTATAGGACATGGTTCTGGTTTGGGGATGCGCTGGTATATTTCTGGTCACGCTCCTTGGAGTAACGGATATGAAGCAGTTATTTTTATTGCTTGGTCAACTATTCTAGCAGGTTTGTTCTTTGTGAAAAAGAACCCAGCTGTTATTGCTGCGACAACTTTATTGGCTGCAATGATGTTGTTTGTAACAGAATTAAATTTATTAGATCCTGAGATTACACCTTTACAGCCTGTATTGAAATCTTATTGGTTGATGATTCACGTTGCTATTATTACCTCGTCTTATGGTTTCTTGGGAATCTCAGGAGTGCTAGGATTGGTGAACATGATCTTGTATTTATTGAAAAATAAAAATAACAAGAAACGTCTTCAAATGAATATTGTCGAGTTGACATCTGTTTCAGAGATGGTTTTAATCATAGGTTTATTTATGTTAACCATTGGAACATTCCTGGGTGGAGTATGGGCCAATGAATCATGGGGAAGATATTGGGGATGGGATCCAAAAGAAACTTGGGCGCTTGTATCAGTGTTGGTTTATGCCATCATTATTCACTTGCGTTTCATTCCAGCGTTGAGCAGTAGATTCCTATTTAATGTGTTGAGTTTGTGGGGTTATTCTGCAATTTTATTTACATTCTTCGGAGTGAACTTTATTCTTGTAGGATTACATTCTTACGCACAAGGAGATGGTGTTGCGGAATGGCCAACGTCTGTATTTGTTGCACTTGGAATATTTGGTGGATTCACATTGTTGACTACAGTTAAGTATTTAATGGATTCTTCAAAGAAATCAAAAAAATAAAATTATGAATTTATACGATTTTAAAGTAGATCAAATCAACGGCGAGTCTTTTGACTTAAGTGCGTTGAAAGGAAAAAAAGTAATGGTGGTGAACACTGCTTCTGAATGTGGATTGACTCCTCAGTACGAGCAATTGCAAGAACTTTTTGAAGGATCTTCTCGAGATGAATTTATGATTATTGGTTTTCCTTCAAATGATTTTGGAGCGCAAGAACCAGGAGCAAACGATGAGGTCGCTTCTTTCTGTCAAAAGAATTATGGAGTTACCTTCCCTATGATGTCAAAAATTGCTGTTAAAGGAAGTGAACAACACCCTTTATATTCTTGGTTACTAGAAGAAAGTCAAAACAATGGCGGAGCAGAAGAAGTAGCTTGGAATTTCCATAAATTCTTAATTGATGAAGAGGGTAATTTTGTGAAAGAGATTCACCCGAAAACACTTCCAAATGCAAAAGAAATCACAGATTGGATCAATGGTTAATAAGGTAGATATATTAGCTTTTGGCGCACATCCAGATGATGTTGAGTTAGCAGCAGGAGGGACGATCATCAAAAGTATTCAACAGGGAAAGAAAGTTGCTATTGTTGATTTAACGCAAGGAGAACTTGGTTCTAGAGGAACAATTGAGACCCGTTACGATGAAGCAGCAAATGCAGCTAAAATTATGGGCGTTAATTTTAGGGAGAATCTTCAGTTAGCAGATGGTTTCTTTGAAGTAAACGAAGAAAGTTTGATAAAAGTAATCACTGCAATTCGAAAATATCAACCTGAGATTGTTTTTGCCAATGCGCCATCTGATCGTCACCCAGATCATGGAAGGGGTAATGGATTGATTTCGCGTGCTTGTTTTTTATCTGGTTTACTGAAAATTGAAACAGAAGAGGAAGGACAGCAACAATTACATTGGCGTCCAAAAGTTGTGTACCACTATATCCAAGACAGGTATTTAACGCCTAATTTTATTGTAGATGTCTCTGAGCAAAGAGATCAAAAGTTTGAAGCAATTTTGGCTTATAAAACACAGTTTTTCCAATCAGATATGACAGGACCTAAAACGCCTATTTCTGGACAAGAATTTTTAGCTGCACTCGAAGCGCGTTTAGTACAATACGGGAGGGATATTGGAGTTAAGTATGGCGAAGGTTTTATTACCGAAAGACCGGTTGGTACGAATGATATTTCAGATTTTCTTTAGTTATTAAAAAAAAGCTTTTATCTTCATCCTATTAAAAACACTAACTTTTTACTTATGGGGAAGAAATCAGAGAAAAAAGTGCTGTTTTTAGCTAGTTGGTATCCAAGCAAAGAGAATTCTACACTTGGCAATTTTGTTCAAAAACATGCTGAGTTAGCAAATGAAATTGCAAATGTGGATGTACTCTACGCAGTAGATTCAGAAACTGTAGATGAAATCACTGTTGTTGATGAACTGGTTAATAATGTACGCACTGTTATCGTTTACTACCCACCTATTAAATCAAATGTACCTTTTATTAGTACTGTTCTCAAAAAAGAGACTTATTTACTCGCTTTAAGAACAGGTTACAAGTATTTAGACAACACGTATGATGTTGTTCACCTTAATGCTGTTTTTCCTGCTGGGATGTTTGCCAGATGGATAAAAAATAATTACGGAACTCCGTATGTCGCCACTGTGCATTGGACTGGATTCTTGTCGCATCATAAGATTTATGAATCCTTACCTTTTTATGTAAAGCGCATTTATCAACAAATCTTTAATAATGCAAGTAAGGTTTTACCTGTGTCGGACCATTTAGGTAAATCTTTGCAAAAACTTGATTTGATCAATGATTATTCAGTTCTTAATAATGTCGTGAAATCCGAATATTTTTATCCGAAGGAAACCATGGAGTCAAGTGGTTTGCCAAACAGATTTCTACATATTTCGACATTTGATGATGAACATAAAAACATTTCGGGGATGTTGTCGGCATTTAGTCAGCTTCAAGATGATTTTGTATTACACCTTATAACTGAGGGAGAAGAGGCTGAAGTATGGACTGCTTTGGAGAAATACAATATTCCCAAATCGAAATGTATTGTTAATAGTAAACTATCAGTTGATGAAATTGGTAATGCAATGCGTGCAGCTGACTGTTTAGTATTGTTTAGCAATTATGAAACCTTCTCTGTTGTATTGGCAGAAGCGTGGACATCCGGATTACCTGCAATTTATAGTCAATGTGGAGGTCTTACTGAAATAAACGATTCTAAACTCGGAGTACAAATAAAATCTAAAGATGTAGCTGGGTTGTTTAAGGCTTTAAAAAGCTTTTCAAAGTCAAATTACAGTGCAAATAATATTTGTAATTACGCACAAAAATTCTCAGAAGAATATATAAAAAGTGAACTTCTAACTATTTACTAGTTATTTAGATTCACTTTAATTTTTTATTTAACTTTAAATACGTTAATTTCGCTATAAATAATTGAAAAATAAATACTATGAAAAAAAATTTACTTTTAGGATTGGCATTATTATTTGCGGGAGCAATGAATGCCCAAGTAATTTTCCTAGGTCTTAGCCCAGCTAATATCGCAGGAGGTTATGAAATGACCTACGGAATGCCAGCAAGTGACTGGGCAAATCCAGACTTTGGTCTTCCAGCTAACTCAGTAACAGGTGACTTAGTTGCTTATGGAGCTGATAGTACAGCATGTACTTCAGCAACAAATGCAGCAGCAATAGCAGGAAAAATTGCAGTAGTTTATAGAGCTGACTGTTCGTTTTCATCAAAAGTGTTGAAAGCAGAAGCTGCAGGAGCAATTGCTTGTGTAATTATTAATAACATTCCAGGTGCTCCAATTGCTATGGCAGGTGGTACTGACGGATTATTAGTTAATATTCCAGCGATCATGCTTTCTCAAACAGACGGAGCTACTATAATGGCAGAAATGCAAAATGGACCTGTTAACGTTTTTATCGGTAACAAAGAAGGTTACTTTGCTAATGACCTTGGAATTAAAGCTTCACAAATTTTACGTCCAAAATACTCTTCAATTCCTTCTGCTTTAGCAGCTACAGGAAACGAGTATCAAGTTGATCTTGCTGCTTATGGTTTTAACTATGGTAGTGCTGATCAAACAGAAGTAGTGCTTAATGCAGTGATTACTTTTAATGGAAATGAAATCTATAACGAAACTTCAACTTCAGCTACCATCGTTTCAGGTGATAGTATTTTGTTTAGCTTGCCAGATTTCGCTCCTGCTACTTGGGCAGAAGGGTATTACAAATTAATGTATTCAATTTCAAGTGGTACAACTGATGAGTATATTTTTGATGATGCTTTGGAATCTGATTTCGTAATCAGTCCAACTGACTTGTCTTATGCAAATATTGATGAAACAACAATGAAGCCTTCAGGATTGACTGGTTTAAGAGCAGTTTCTCCAGTAGCTCAGTTTTCTTCTTGTATGACATTTAAAGATGCTAATGCAAGTCTTTTAGCTCCAAAATTCATTTCTTTCTCAGCTTCAAAAGGTGCTGATGCAATAGATCCTTCTTTAGTTGGTTTAGATATTATGATTCAAGTTATTAAATATGATGACTTGTTTACAGATATTAACGACCCAGGATATACTGTTCCAATCGGTGCGCCAATATTGATGTATGAAAAAATTTACCAATATACAACTGATGCTGCAGGTGTAACAGTTACAGCTCCATTTGATAATGCTGATGTTATGGCTTTAGAAAATGACGTTCGTTACATGTTCTGTGCAACTACGTATGATGAAAATGTATTTTTAGGACATGATGCAACTAGAGATTACACATTCAATATTGATTACTATTTACAACCAATGTTCCCTATTGAAGTTGCTGGTGATTTTGACCCAAGAGGATTTGGACCAGAAACTGTAACGGGTGTAACTGTTGGATTTATTGATGCTGCTAAAGTAAGTTTAAACCAAGAGAAATTAGCAATCAAAATGAATGCTTATCCTTCTCCTGCTTCTGACTTATTGAATGTAGATTTCAAAAGTAACGAAGTGAATAAGGTTGAATTAGTTAACATGATGGGACAAACAGTAGTTTCTCAAAATGTAGCTAACAATGCTGAAACTGCAACTATGAATGTAGCAAGTGTTGAGAATGGAGTTTATATCGTTAAGGTATACTTGACAAACAACATGACTCACACAATGCAAGTAGTGGTTAATCACTAAGCAGCTTTAAAATATTTTAAAAGAAGGGCGACATTTATGTCGCCCTTTTTATTTATAATTTTATGTGGTTTAACTTATCAATTTTTCAATCTCCTTATTCATGTTTTTCATCCGCCTCAAATCAATACAAGCGTTTTTGTTCTTTCAAGTCTTTGCATAATTCTTTATTCCATTCACTCCTCAAACCTTCCCTTTTTCTCTTCTCTGCGAAAATTTACTTCTGCAGGCTAGTCACCGAAGAGTAATCCGTTGAATGAGCCTGTCGAAGGCATTGAAGAGGCAAGAGAAAACATATTGAAAAGACTTGAAATAATATACAAATAATTAGGTTATATCTTAGAATGCTCTGTACAAGTGCGAAAACTCTGAGAATCTCCGCATAACTCTTTTTTCTTTCTTTTTCCTTTGCGAACCTCCGTGAAAACCCTGCGAAACTTTGCCCCTCTGCGAATTTTCGCTTAATTATTCATTCCTTTTTAATAAGTAAAACTCCTATTCAATCCAAACTGGAAGAAAAGTTTAGCGGGCGCAGCTTCTTCTTTATAATGCACTGGATAACCATCTGAATTGAGCATTGGGTAATTAACATTCGGTTTTCTCCAACGCATTGGAATGAATTTCTTATTGTGCATAAACCTATTTTGCAATCCATGACGGACGCGTTCACTATCAATTCCTGCAACTGCCGAAAAATGATTTCCATAGATTATTTGATAATCAAATCCTACACTAAGAATTCCGTTACTTGACCTTCCATATTGTGTTGTACTCAAATCTTTATATCCAATGATGTACATGCTGTCAACAGTATTTAAGAGTCGCGTTCCTCTGGTGTCACCAGTCCATAATTGTGTGTTCAAACTAAAGTTGTATAAATCGTCATGATAACTTACGCTTGCGTGACTTGTTCTGAATCTATCGCCACCTGTTCCAGAGAATAAATCATTCTCCACATAAAAACTAATTTGTTTAATGTGGAGCCCAAATCCTCCAGAACGTTGAGAAGTTCCTGCATTGTCAGTATACCAGAGATAGTTATAAGCAATGGCATAATCATGCTGACTTTGGTGATTTAGTCCGTCGAGAATCAGTTGTGGTCTACTGTTTTTTTCTCCTCCAAAAAGAGCAATTCCAGTGTTAATCCTTTGTGTGACATAATTTTTCCGACCGCCTAAATTAGAAGTGTTAAATCTGATTTGATTTCCTAAGTTGAATTGAATAAATTCTGATGTGTAATAACCTTGAACTTTCAATCCAATTTGATTGATGTGTGTTCCAATGTCAGCAGAAATTCCTACTTGAAGTCCCCAATATTCTCCTGACCATTTTTGGGCTGTCAAGTGAGAACTCAATAGAGTTAAAAAAAGAATATGATAGAGTTTTAATCTCATTTTCAATCTAACTCGTAGGCACCGATGTCAGGTGCAGCCATATCTCGAAAAGTACCAATAATATCTTTTTGAGTAGCAAAAGCACTACTGCCATTGTTTCTGCATGAAGAATTACTTCTAATGATAAATTCTTTACCCGCAACGTTTTCGAAATTAGGATTTACGTTCCATGTATTGCTAACAAATCCCGCATTTGTTGGAACCGTTTTTTGTCTAATGAAATTGGTGTTGTATTCTATATCAATCGAAACTGCTCCATTATTGGTAATAGTGTCATAAGCAATTTGAAAATCTCCACCACCGTATATTATTGAGTTGTAAAAAGCGCCTTCGCCAACATTTCCGATATATGTAATTTTATCTTCTCTTGTGAAGTAGTTCTTAATCGCCACAGCTGGTTGATTCCCATCAGAACCATAACTCAAAAATTGAGAGTGTCTAAAGTTGTGACTTCCTCCTTCTAATAAGAAATAGGCATATAATCCATTACTATGAATATTCAAATTTTCACCTTTAACTTTTCCACCAGAGTAATTAAAAATTCCATAACTGGCGTGATTAGAAATTTCAGTATTGGTAATTTCAACTGTATATCCACTATTTGAAGAATTGTTTCCAAAAACGTGAACACCAGCTGTCCCGTTTTTTATAATTGCATTATCAATGGTGGATGAAAGTGCTTCATTAAAATAGATTCCATAATATTGACCTTTCACATCTTTATAAAATGGCTCTAATCGATCTCCTTCAATAATTACTTTGTTTTCATATTCACCTTCAATATGTAATTCTCCTTTGTTTACATAAAGAATAGCCCCTTTATGCATGTAAATTCGTGTACCAGCCTCTATTGTCAAAGACTTACCTTCATCTACTAAGGCGAAATCATAAATAACATGTGGTTTCAAGTTATCCCATATTCCTTCGTTCAAGTCTTTATAATGAAAATACGCGTCTTGTCCCCAAGCAGCCAATTGCACACTTTGCATTTTTCCATTGGTTTCGAATTCAACTATGTCTTCAATAATCATTGGTACGGTGTCATTGTTTTCTCCCAATGTCACTTCCACAAACATAAATAGACTATCATCAGCTGGAATTACGAAATCTTTAAAAATTGTTCCGGAAACTCCATCTAAATTTATTCTGAATGGAGAGTTCTCTCCACCAACCAAAATAACACTTTTCACCTTTACAGGTTGATTAGATGTGTTGTAAATTTTCAATCTTTTTGTAGTTGAACCTATCGTGGTGAAAACAGTGTCAAACAAGACTGTATCTGCAGAAAAAGAGAGGTAATCTTTAGAGAATAAAACGTCTTTTTTACAACTTGTAAGGTAGGAGGTCAACCAAGCAAATAGTATAAATGGAAGTAAATAAATTAATTTTCTCAAAGTGATATTTTTTGATGCTGCTAATGTAACGATTTATTATCGGTTTTATTTTGAGAAATTCATTTTCAATTGTGGTAATAATAAGGATTTTAATAAAGTAATAGAAGCTGATTTTTCTAACTATTGAAAAGGTTTAATCAAAAATAAGTCTGCTAAAGGATCCCCAAAACAAACAGAAATGAATATTTTGGAATTTATTTCTTGTCAAGCTTCAAATAGCAAACTAATTAGGTTATATTTGTCAGAAGAAATTTAATATTGAAATATTTCGCACTTCGATTGTGTGAATTGAATTTTAATTATTAAATTTGCCATCCGATTTTAGATAGAACAAGAAATTTTAGTTGAAATGAAAAAAGATATACACCCAGAAAACTACCGTTTAGTAGTATTTAAAGATATGACGAATGAGTATTCATTTGTTACACGTTCATGCGCTGCATCTACGGAAACAATTGAATGGGAAGATGGTGCAGAGTACCCACTTATTAAGTTGGATATTTCTCACATGTCTCACCCTTACTTCACAGGTAAAGAGCAATACGTTGATACTGCAGGTCGTATTGATAAGTTTAAGAATAGATATGCGCGTCACATGAAAAAATAGTGACCCAACTATAAACATATTGAAGAGGAGAGCTTTATAGTTCTCCTCTTTTTATTTCCTAAAAACTATAAAGGATAAACTTGTCTTTTATTGGCTGAATGCTTAATTTTGCTTATATTTAATGTTAAATATAATGTCAAGCAAAATGGAACAAAATTCTTTTTATAACGATTTAGTCTTTACAGATGATAAAGTAAAAATATCTGTAGTATTAGAAACTTCTTTCTCTAAGGAAATTAGAATTGCCTTTAAAAAAGGGCAAATAATGAAAGAACACAAAACTGCTTTTCCAATTGTAGTACATTTACTAGAAGGTTCAATTGAATTTGGAGTAAAAGGGGAGAAGCATCAACTTAAAAAAGGTGATATTTTAACCCTTGAGGGAAATATACCTCATGATTTATTGGCCAATGAAGAAAGTGTAGTTCGATTAACTTTATCGAAATTAGATTCACCAGAACGTGTTGAAAAAGTAGCCGAAGATTCTAAATCATGAAAGAGATAGAAAACAGAGAAGATGTAAGTAAATTGGTTCATGCTTTCTATGATAAAATAAGAGCGGATGAAGTCTTGGGACCTATTTTTAATGCGCATCTTTCAGCTGAACAATGGCCGCCACATCTAGAAAAACTTACAGATTTTTGGGAAACTAATTTATTTGGAATTCCTAAATTTAAAGGCAATCCACCAAGGGTCCATGCCGAAGTTGATCAAAATATGAATTATGGCGTTACGCAAGAACATTTTGCCCATTGGATGCGTTTATGGTTTAAAACCATTGACGAAATGTTTGAAGGAAGATTAGCAGATAGAGCAAAAAATGGGGCAAGAAAAATGTCGACAGGTTTGTTTTTAGCAATCTGGAATCATCGTCCAGAAAACAGTTTACATAGATAGTGTCCGCAAGAAAACTATGCGTTTTCTAGTCTTTGATAAGAAATCTCAAAGACTAGATAAGTGAATAGAAAAAAGTGAAATATGATAAGTAATAGGGTCGTTAAACACTAATAATTAAACATTAATAATTATAAAGAAATGGAAATTAAATTTAAAGGAACAGCAATTAAGACAAACGGCAGCTTCCCAAAAGTTGGAGATACTTTGCCTGAAATGAAATTAGTGAAAGCAGATTTATCTGAATTAAACACGAAAGATTTAAAAGGAAAGAAAGTAGTTTTTAATATTTTCCCAAGTGTTGATACGGCTGTTTGTGCAATGCAATTAAGTAAATTTGCAGACAAATTGAAAGATAGAAACGATGTTGATTTAGTTTTCGCATCATTGGATTTACCATTTGCATTTAAACGTTTTTGTTCTTCGGAAGGAATTGAAAATGCTGTAACAGCATCTGATTTTCGTTACAGAGATGCTAATAAGTTGGGAATCGTGATGGAAGGTGGGCCGTTAAATGGGTTACACGCAAGAGGTGTAATTGTTACTGATGAAAATTTAGTAATTCAATATGCTGAATTAGTTCAGGAGGTAACGGACGAACCAGATTATCAAGCAGCTTTAGATAAAGTGTAAACTTGTTTCTGTGTTGACATTATAAAGTGTGTTTATTTTCATACCTTATCGAAAAAATAAGAATATGAAAAATATAATATTAGGAATTTCTTTTTTATTGGTTTCAACTGGATTTTCACAAGAAGCATTGAGTAATGAAGCTAAAATTAATTTAGCAACTCATTTTTTACCTGAAAAAGATAAAAATGAAGCCAAAGTAATTGGTTATGCCGACGGTGTAGAAATGACTGTTTTGAGAGATTCTAAAAGTTATTTGACATGTGTTGCAGATGATCCAAATAAAGACGGAATTCAAATTGTGTGCTATTATACAGAGCTTGAAGACTTCTTTCAGCGCGGCAGAGTTTTGAAGTCAGAAGGAAAATCTCCTATTGAAGTAAGAGAGATTAGAAAAGTTGAAATTGATTCTGGAGAATTGGATTTTCCTAAAGGTCAAAGCATGATGTATGTTTTTAGTGGTAAAGAAGAAAATTTAGATGTAAAAACAGGAGTTTTAGAGGAAGGTAAATTACGTTATGTGATTTACATTCCTTATGCAACTCAAGAGTCAACAGGGCTTCCTCTTTCACCTTCTGCTCCGGGAATGCCTTGGATTATGGATCCAGGTACTCATAGAGCTCATATCATGGTAATGCCAAATTAGGTATTGCTTTAAATTTGAAATCATGAAAAGAAAACCAACGTATGAAACAGTATCCGAGGCGATTAATGATTTAATGAAACGCGGTTATACTACTGATTTTTATATTGAAGCTACAAAAGATTGTATTGTTTGTAGAAAATCAGATTTAGCATTGTCTGAAAAAGACTTCGTTATTGATGAAATTCATCGTTTTGAAGGAGAAAATGATCCAGGAGACTCAATGATTGTGTATGCGATTTCTTCAAATAAGCATGATGTGAAAGGTGTACTTCTGAATGCGTACGGTGTATATGCTGACACTGATACTTCAACAATAATTTCACACTTACATAGACAAATTAGATAAAATGGAAAGCAAAATGAAACCACTTAAGCGACATGAATCAATTAAATCGTTTAGTAGAGAGCATCACCAAGGGCTTCTTTTGTGTTGGAAAATTCGAAAAGGGATTAAAAATGGAGTTTCTGTAGAAAGAATTAAAAAATACAATGACTGGTTTTTTGAAAATCATTTGAAGCCTCATTTCGCTGATGAAGAGAAATATATTTTCCCTATTCTTGGTGATGAAGATGAAATGATTAAAAAAGCACTTACAGAACACCGAAGACTAATCCGTTTATTTACTGAGGAAAATGATCTTGACAAAACAATCAATCACATTGAAGAGGAACTTGATCGACATATCAGGTTTGAAGAAAGAGAATTATTTATGGTAATTCAAGAAAAAGCAACTCCGTCAGAAATGCAAAAGATTGCAGAGCTTCATGATGAATTGAAATTTGTAGAGAATAACGACGATAAATATTGGGATTAAAATCTGCTGGTTTAGATTAGAATTTTTCCCGGGTTCAAAATATTGTTTGGATCAAAAATTTTCTTGATATCTCGCATAAGTTGCAATGAAACGTTTGTAAAAGGGATATCCATGTAAGATTTTTGAACGAGTCCAATTCCATGTTCTCCTGAAATAGTTCCGCCAAGTTTTACTGTTAGCGTAAATATTTCTCGAATAGCCAAAGGAAGTTCGTTGTTCCATTGGTCATCTGTTAGTGCTCCTTTAATAATATTCACATGAAGATTTCCATCGCCAGCATGACCATAACAAACAGATTTGAATCCATACTTTTTTCCTATTGCTTTCACTCCCGATAATAAATTTGGCAATTCAAATCTGGGTACAACAGTATCTTCTTCTTTGTAAATAGAATGGGATTTTACTGCTTCTCCAACTTTTCGTCGGACTTCCCAAAGTTTATCTTTTTGTGCTTGACTGTCTGCGAAAAGAATATCGCCCGTTTCGAATTGCTCTAAAACCTCGGCGATTTTTTCACATTCTTCAATGAGTTTGTTTTCATCAAAACCATCTACTTCAATTAGTAAGTGAGCTTCATGTCTTTCATCAATTTCCATTTGAATCGTCGGAATATTATTTAATGTCCATTGAATTGCATCACGTTCCATAAATTCTAAACCACTGGGTGTAATTCCTGTTTTCATAATGGCTGCAACGGCTTCACAAGCTTTCTTTGCATCAAAAAAGGGAACTAACATCAACATGTCATCTGTAGGATGCGGAATGAGTCGCAATACAATTTTTGTCACGATTCCTAATGTTCCTTCGCTTCCAACAATCAATTGCGTGAGATTATATCCCGTTGCATTTTTTAAAACGTTAGCGCCTGTCCAAATAATTTCACCATTTGGTAAAACAACTTCTAGATTCAAAACATAATCTGCTGTTACTCCATATTTGACTGCTTTTGGTCCTCCGCTATTTTCGGCGATGTTTCCACCAATAAAACAACTTCCCTTTGAAGCAGGATCAGGAGGGTAAAACAAACCTTTTTCTTTAACCGCGTTTTGTAAAACCTGAGTAATTACGCCAGGTTCCGTGATCACTTGAGAATTATTCTCGTCAATGTTGATGATTTTATTCATCTTTTCTAAGCTCAAAGCAACTCCACCGTTAATAGGTAAAGCTCCACCACTTAATCCTGTTCTAGCTCCCGAAGGTGTGACAGGAATTTTATTTTCATTGCAATAACTCAGAATAGCAGAGATTTCTTCAGTTTTTGAAGGTCTTAGAACGATGTGTGGAGGAAACAATAAATCTTCCGTTTCATCTCTTCCATATTTATCCAAAGAATCAGTATCAGTTAAGGCGATGTCCTTAAATTCTTTCATTAAATATTCTACTTGTTCTTTTGTCATGGTGTGAAGTTAAAGCTTATGCTAATAATTTATCCAGCTAAACATACCTAAAACATCATATTTTAGATATTATTAGTTCTGCCTAAAGAATTAAAACGCCGAGGAATCTCTTTTTTTAATTGATGAAGTTTAATTTTTTTTAATTTTCTATAATCTCAAATTCTGTTCTTCTATTTTCTTGTCTTCCTTGTGAATTGTTATTGCTTTCCATTGGTTTTGATGAACCGTATCCTTTCGCTGATAATCTTCCTGCAGAAATTCCTTTTCCTTTTAAATACACAACAACTGCATCAGCTCTGTTCTGAGATAATTTATCATTGATAGAAGAAGAACCAGTATTGTCAGTATGTCCGGAGATTTCCACTTTTAATGAAGGAACATCTTTCAGTAATTTCACCAATCTGTCTAGTTCAGCATTTGACTCACTGCGTAAAGTAGCTTGACCAACATCGAAGAAAATATTACGCAATGCAATTTTACTTCCTACAGCAATGTTTTTCAGTTCTATGGTTTTATTGATAAGATTATATGCACTTCCATCTAGTACATCAAAATTTTCTGAATGGAATAAATATCCATCTGCTTTAACAGCAATTCCATAGTTTTTACCTGCAGTTAACGAAAGTAGAAATTTACCTGTTGCACTATTTGTTGTGAAACGCTCAATTATTTTTCCGCTTTTATTGTCTGTGATTTCAATAGCTGCTTCAACGGCTTTACTTGAAAGTGCATCAATTGTTTTTCCTTTAAAAACAGTCAAAGAAACTTTGTTAACACTTACGACCTCCTCAATTTGTGGGTCTTTTATTGGTTCTGCAATAGAAGCCAATAGGTAATCTTCCATATCTACAATTGGTTGTTTTTGAGCTCCCCAAAAAGTGACCTTGTAAATATCAAATCCACCTGCGCCATTCGGACGATTAGAAGAAATATAAGCATATTTTCCATTCGCTGTTGCTGCAAAGAAAAAATCATCGTAAGGTGTATTTATAGGATAACCCATATTTTCTGGTTTCGACCATCCACCTTGAATTTTCTTAGAAACAAAAATATCATAACCACCAATAGATTCATGTCCTTGTGAAGCGATATACATTGTTTTACCGTCAATATGCATGTAAATTGGTCCATCATTGAACTGACTATTTACTTGATTAATCGTTGTTGCAGTTTTATAATCTTTCTTCAGCATACTCTGCATTCCAGAATACATGATGTTTGTTCCTTTGCTTAAATTTTCATTTCCACGCGCAAAATAGATGTTGTAACCGTCATGATTGTATGATGCATACATATCATTTGTACGCTTTGTACTTATTTGAAAATGCATAATTTCAGGAGTACCCCAA
The DNA here is from genome assembly GCF_004152935.1 of Brumimicrobium glaciale. Taxonomy (GTDB): domain Bacteria; phylum Bacteroidota; class Bacteroidia; order Flavobacteriales_D; family Crocinitomicaceae; genus Brumimicrobium; species Brumimicrobium glaciale. The sequence continues at coordinate 484,407 of NZ_SETE01000002.1, read as the reverse complement.
TTTGCTCCATTTAAAACAGTTTCATAAATATCTATTTGACCTTCGTTATCTTTGTGCATCAACATTTTTGTTCCGTCATAAGATAAATTATTTACGATGTCATCTAAAGGGGAATTTACACTTCCAGGGATAGCTTTCACTTTTTTCCAAGTTCCCATTTCATTCAGAGAAGTATAGATGTCATGATCATACTCTCCAACTTCATTTGGTTTATTTGAATTTGGACGATTAGAACTGAAGATAATTTCAGATCCATCTGTAGTAATAGTTGGAGCAATCTCGTCAAACTCCGTATTTAATGTTTTTACATTATCAACCCAACAGCGCACTGGCTCAGCTTTATACTTTTTAGCATAGCCGCATTCAAGTTTGCGCATAGAAACGAATTTGTTGAAATTATCAGATTTTCTATAGTTCTCTTCAAACTTCTTGTAAGAAACTAAAGCTTCGTCAAATTTTTCTTCCAACTGCATTGCGTTTCCATGGTAATAATATAAGAATGGATCACATTCAGGATCTAAGGCATAAGCTTTTTCTAGGTATGAAATTGCTTTGTAAGGAGTTGAGGAGTGAATATAGCAAACACCGATTCTAAAATTATTCAAAGCATTTTCTGCATTTAACTTTTGCGCAATTTTGAATTGGACAAGAGCTTTTTTAAATGCTAGTTTAGGGTCTTTAACTTCAAAAATAGCTACTGAACCTTCTTCAAAAAGTGGAACCCCTTTGTCGATAGCATCAGTTGCTTCTTTAAATTCTTCAACGTTATCTTTAAAATTACTGCGTTTAAATTCAACATTTTGGGCTGTAGTAAATCCACTGATAAAAAGTGAAATAACTAATATATATCTGTTTATTTTTTTCATAATTATCAATTTTTAGAATCCACAGTTTTGTGCAGCATATTGTCCGCCTGTTTCAGAACCTAATTCTTTGGCTTTCTGCCAATCTTCACAAGCTGCATTCATATCACGTAACATCTCGTTAATCATTCCTCGGTTGACATAAGCAGTTGCATAATCTTTATCCAATTGAATCGCCTTGTCAGCAGCTATTTTAGCTCCTTTGTAATCTTCTTTCTTGAATTTTACAGCAGCAATATTTGCATAACCGGGTGCATATTTACTGCTTACATTGACACATTTCTCGAAATCAGATAAGGCTTCATCTAATTTGTTACGCTCCATCTGTGTTGCTCCACGATTGTTATACGCTAAATGAAAATTCTTATCGATAGAAATAGCTCGATTAAAAGCGGCCATTGCTCCATCGTAGTTTTTCATTTTCATTTTAGTTGTTCCGATATTGTTTAACACGAAAGCCAAATTTGGATTTTTCTTTTCTGCTTGTTCATAATCTGCAATAGCTTTTGAATAATCACCTTTCATTCGGTGACAACTTGCGCGATCATTGTATGCATAAGCCAAATTTCCATTCATTTCTATGGTTGTAGTAAATGATTGAATCGCTTTGTCATAATCTTTTTGTAAGAATTGAAGTGTTCCATAATTATAATATGCATTTGGATTTTTTGGATCTATTTCAATTGACTTTTTGTAATCAATTTCAGCTTTAGAATATTCTAAACTTCCTTGATGAGCGCGTGCACGTTGAAAATATGCTTTTGAATAGCTTGGATCTTTCTCTAATAAGGTCGATAAAGTTTTTGAAGCATCACTAAATTGATTCGCTTCATTTTCTGCAACACCTTTGTTGTAATAAGCCGCAGTGAAATTTGGATCTGAAGCAATAGAAGTTTTAAAAGAGGCTATTGCCTGTGTATAAGATTTCTGTTTGAATAATTCTATTCCTTTATTGTAAGCTTCTTGGCTTGCTGCAATTGTGCTGTTTTCTTTATTTTCAGCGGCAATAGAATCCATGTAAGCTTGTTCTTTTTCTGTGAGTTCCTGAGCAAAACTTACTGGGCCGAAAAAGCATAAGCAAATTCCAGCAAAGAATAATTTTCGTTTTATCATAATCTATAATTTTATCGATCTTAAAAGTAAAATAATTTATTGGATTCCTTAGAATGAAATCACCAAATGAGATTAGATAAAAATGGGTTTCTTCAAGGTCTTGATGTGCATATTTACCTTAATTCTCTAAAATTGTTCTTATTTTAGCCATTCAAAATCAAATACAAAGATGAGCAAGGAAGTATATATAGTAGACGGTGTGAGAACGCCAATCGGAAGTTTTAGAGGTGCATTATCAAATGTTCGTCCAGATGATATGGCAGCATTAGTAATGAAAACTGTTGTAGAAAGAAATTCAACGTTAGATCCAAATGCAATTGAAGATGTGATTTTTGGTTGCGCTAACCAAGCGGGTGAAGACAATAGAAACGTGGCAAGAATGTCACTTTTATTGGCGGGATTACCAAGCTCAATTGGTGGTGAAACGATCAATAGGTTGTGTGCTTCTGGTTTGTCAGCAATTGTAACTGCCGCTCGTGCAATCAAGGACGGTGCTGGAGATATTTATTTAGCAGGTGGAGTAGAGAACATGACACGTGGACCATGGGTGATGAGTAAATCAGCTGTTCCTTTTGGGAGTGATGCTAAATTGTATGATTCTTCTTTCGGATGGCGTTTTGTAAATCCTAAACTGGATCAAGTTTATGGAACAGAAGGAATGGGGCAAACCGCAGAAAACTTGGTCGCGAAATATGGTGTTTCTCGTGAAGATCAAGATAAATTTGCTGCATGGTCACAACAAAAAGCAGAAGCTGCATGGTCAAATGGTCGTTTAGCAGAAGAAATAGTTGCTGTTGAAATTCCACGCCGTAAACAAGATGCTTTAATATTTGATAAAGATGAGTTTTTCCGTCCAGGAACAACTGTTGAAACATTAAGTAAATTACGTCCAGCTTTTAAGAAAGAAGGCGGTTCTGTAACTGCTGGAAATTCTTCAGGATTAAACGATGGAGCAGGAGCAATACTTTTGTCGAGTGAACAAGGTTTAAAAGATCACCAATTAAAACCAATGGCTCGATTTATTGGAGCTGCTGTTGCAGGAGTTGAACCAAGAATCATGGGAATTGGACCTGTTTACGCTGCCAATAAATTACTAAAAAGAACAGGCTTAACAATGGATGATATGGACATCATTGAATTGAACGAAGCTTTTGCAGCCCAAGCATTGTCTTGTACAAGAGCATGGGGATTAGCAGATAATGACCCAAGATTAAATCCAAATGGTGGAGCAATTGCATTGGGTCACCCACTGGGTATGACAGGTTCTCGTATTTTGCAAACGGCAGCGATTCAACTTCAAAAAACACAAAAAAGATATGCTTTGATTACGTTGTGTATTGGTGTTGGTCAAGGTTACGCAGCTATAATTGAAAGGGTTTAAAGACAATATTATTTAAATTTAAAAGGCAAACGATTCGTTTGCCTTTTTTTAATCTCCTTACTCAAAACTCTCTACTCAATACAGTTTTCTCAAATGCCTTACGAGCACTTCCTCTAAAAAACACTTCTCCACAATACACATAACCCAGTTTTTCAAAAAGGGCTAACATTGCTCCATTATCAAAATTTGTATCCGCTTTAATACTGTGTACTTTATTTTCTAAAGCAAACTCTTCTATGAAATTCAACATTTTTCTGGCCAAACCTTTTCCCAAATGACCTTCAGCAATAGCAACTCGGTGATAAACAACAAAATCTCCATTTGTCAACCATTTCCCTTGAATATTAGCGTATTCAGGCTCATCGTTAATCAAAATCGCGCAATATCCAATTACTATATCATTCTCAGTAAGAACAAATCCAGCGTCTTTTTCAATGTCTGAATTTATAGAATCTTCATTCGGATAGCCATCTTGCCATTGGTTACTTCCATCAGCTTTTCTTCTTGCAATTGCTTGATTTAAGATGTTCCAAATTAAAGGTAAATCTGAATTGTCTGCTTTTCTAAAGTTGATATTCATTATTTTTATTGTGTCTAGAATGAAAGTAAATAAACCACACCTTTTCTTGTTCCGATTACTAATTTTATTCAATGTAGAACTAGTGATCGATTTAAACTAACGGCATACAGCTTAAAGTATATATCCAAAAGCTAAAATCCGTTACTTTAAAAATAGCTTTCTTATTCCAATAAATACCAAAATGAAAACTGAATACCAAGTTAAAAATGGAATGATGTATTCTGCTAAATCTATCATTAACATTACCGCCATAATTAACAATTGAAATCCTAACCCGTAAATTGAGACCAGTGTCATAAACCATTTTGGGAAAGGTTTACTGTTGGCTGCATCTCTATCCATTGCATAAATAATCTTATCAAATGGTCCATAAAATGCAATATAGGCTTTGTATAATTTGTCTACAGTACTTTGCTTTTCACCTGGAAGTGCTATAGGTACTTCATTTTCAAAAACACGACTAGTTGAATCTCCGTTGACATTATTTCTTAGAATAACATAGTAGAAATTATAAAGTGTTCCTTGTAATTGGATTCCAAAAAAGGCCAAAAGCATTTCTCCAAACGGCGTTCCTGTAACGTAGGTAATTGATGAAAGAAATAGGAAGTTTAGAAAAAGATCTGCCAGTGAATCATAGAATCTTCCAGTGTAAGAAGGAGTATTTTTTAATCTCGCCAATTCTCCATCAGAAGCATCGATAATTGATTTTAAAACTATGAAAAATGCCGCAGCATAATAATATCCACTAAGAATACACGCAATTGCTACTAATCCAGCAACAATGAACAATGAAGTTACATGAATTGGAGTGGCTTTTGTGTTGACCAATGATTGTGCAAACCATCTACCTGGTTTTCTACCATAATCTGATACGTCAATGAATTTGTATTCTAAAGGAAGTTTAGACATTTATTTTATTAACAAGTAGAGATATGAAACCCCTGTGTTTTGTGATAATATAATCAACGGGTACAAAAGTAGTACATCTTAAACTCTAACACTTCTTTTTTAGTTAGAAATCAGTTGAATTGTTAAGAAAAGCACACTGTATAAATAAAAAAAGTGCCATTCATTTTTGAATGGCACTTAATTGAAGTGTGAATGGTAAAATGTTAAATAGTATAATTATTATTCAAATTAAGCATTTTGAAGTTTGACATTTACAGGCGCTTTTTTTGATGCATGTTGAGCAACAATATATCCATATACAAGTCCTTGGCAAATTGTTCCTCCAGCTCCTGGGTATGTTTTTCCGAAAATGTTCGCAGCTGTGTTTCCAATTGCATATAATCCTTCAATTGTAGATTTGTCTTTACGTAATACTCGACCATGCTCATCGGCAACAAGTCCTCCACATGTTCCTAGGTCTGACAGAACAACTTTAACTGCATACAGCTTGTCTGTTAAAGCGAGTAAATTTGGATTCGGTTTAACCGTTGGGTCACCGTAGTATCTGTCGTAAGCGCTATCACCTCTTTTGTAATCTTCATCTTTACCTTTATCAGCCATTTCATTAAAGCGGTTAAAAGCTGAATTGAATTCATTTACTGGCAGACCTATAGCTTTAGCAAGTTCTTCAGCTGAATCAGCGGAATAGGCAATTCCAGCATTATACCATTCTTCTGGAAGTTTGGCTCTTGGAAATAATGATCCAGCTAGAATATACCTGTTGCGATAGGTTTGGTCGAATACCAACCACATATCACCAATCGGTGTTCCTTCTTTTTCATCCGCTAAAAGCTTTTGACCAAAACTCATATAGTCGGTTGCTTCATTAATAAATCTTTTCCCTGTACTATTTACCATGAAACTTCCAGGAAGCGAACGTTCAGCTAAGAGAACCTGTGGGGAATCACCTTTTTTCACTGGAGCAACCGCCGGGAACCACCAAGCTTGTTTCATTAAGTCGATATCAGCTCCAATTGCTTGAGAAAGTAAAATAGCATCTCCTGTATTTCCTTCCGCTCCGAAACTATAATTCGGCTGTAAGGAGGCAGATTGATACTTTTGACGCATTGGCATGTTGTGATCAAATCCACCAGCTGCCAATACTACTCCTTTGGTAACATTAATTGTTTTTATAGTTCCATTTTGGTCAACAACAGCGCCAACAACGTTTTCGCCATCCATTAAAAGTTCTACTAGTTTGGTGTTCGTTATAACTGGAATGTTTGCATTTAATGCTCCTGCGTATAAACCCGCTCCTAAAGCCTGACCACCTGCAGCATACTTTCGTCCAATTATTAAACCTCCAATACCTTGAAATAATCTTTTGAAAATTATAGGAAATGATTTAAAAGGCTTTCTAACCATTAAGTTCATCCATTTATAATCGTAACCAGTTACAGGCATTGGAACTGGAGCTTCCATCTGACTAGGGCGGTAGTTGGATAAATTGTCACCTAATTTTTTAAGGTCAAAAGGTTTACACTCACATGTTCTCCCTAATGGATCTCCTCCTGGAATTTCCGGGTGATAATCGGAATATCCTTTTGCCCAGAAAAATTTCATTGGTGTTGTTCTCAATAGCATTTCCACAGTTGCGCTTCCATTCTCTAAAAAGTTTTCCCACCTTTCTGAAGGAGTATCATTTTTAACAAGGGTTTTTAAATAAGTCCTACCTTTTTCAATCGTGTCTTTAGAGCCACCAGCTTTTAAAGTAGGATTGGCAGGAATCCAAAACGCTCCGCCGGAAAGTGCGGTTGATCCTCCAACGAATTCTGTTTTTTCGATCACCATAGTACTTAGTCCTTTTTCGTTTGCAGCTAATGCGGCAGAAATTCCTGTACCAGATCCAACAACAAGTAAATCTACCGTGCTGCCTTCAAGAATTGATTGAACATTGCTTTTATTATTTGTCATAATTATTCCAATTTATTTATTATTCGTTGAATTATAGACTTTCTACTTCATCCATCTTATTAAGATAGTAGTCTAACTTATCATGGTGCAACATACATTCTTAACAAGGACAAAATAATGATATAAGTCATGATAGGACATGAGCTAACTCAGTATTTGTTTTCGGCTAATAATTAAAGAGGATTCAAAGGAATCGTAAGCTTATTTTACTTAAAAGACTGTTAATCTTATGTAAAATCATGTGGCTTTTTGGTCAAATAAAAAGATGTTGAATTAAGGCTTAAATAGAAAAAAATGAAATGTTGGGGCCTTGGGTTCTCAAGCGAAGGAATGGTAAAGATTTAAAACAATTAAAGATAAAATCATTATAACAGTATTATAGCTTGAAAATTGGAATTTCATTAATGCTGATATAGTTTGAGCCAACAAAAAATGCTCCCCAACATAGTTGGGGAGCACTTAATTATATTAACAAGTTAAGCAAAATATATATTCAATTTCTAATTCAGAAATTTTATTTGTCAACTTCAACGTTTGCAAGCTCTTCTGCTTTGTATTCTCCTCTATCCAATTTAGCTTTCACTATTTTGAAGGTATCAATTGTGTATTGTACATCCTCTAGGGTGTGAGCCGCTGTAGGAATTAAACGCAACATAATTGTATCCTTAGGAACAACTGGATAAATAACAATTGAACAGAAAATACTGTAGTTTTCACGTAAATCAAAAGTCATATTTGTTGCTTCAGCAAGATTTCCTTGAAGATTAACAGGAGTTACAGCAGAGTTAGTTTCTCCAATGTTGAATCCGTTTTCTCTCAATCCTTTCTGTAATGCAGTTGCGATTTTCCAAAGGTTCTCTTTATGTTCTGGCTGAGTTCTTAATAACTCTAAACGCTTACGCGCACCAACAACTAAAGGCATTGGAAGTGATTTGGCAAACATTTGCGAACGCATGTTGTAACGCATGAATTCGATAATGTGTTCTTTTGCACAAATAAATGCTCCAATTGAAGCCATTGATTTAGCAAAAGTTCCGAACAATACATCGATTTCTTCGTGAACACCTTGTTCTTCACCAGCACCCATTCCTGTTTCACCAATAGTTCCGAAACCATGCGCGTCATCTACGAATAATCTAAAGTCGTATTTTCCTGACTTTCTGAATTCAACGATTCCTTTAAGGTCTCCTTGATCTCCAGCCATTCCGAATACACCTTCAGTAATTACAAGAATTCCACCGTTATTGTTTTCAACCAATTTAGTTGCTCTCGACATTTGTGTGTCAAAGCTCTCCATATCATTGTGCTTAAAAACAAAGCGTTTTCCTGCATGCAATCTCATTCCGTCTAAAATACACGCGTGAGATTCACTATCGTAAACGATAACGTCATTACGGTCTACTAAACAATCGATAGCTGAAACCATTCCTTGATAACCGAAGTTTAAAAGAATGGTGTCTTCTGTACCCATGAAATCTGAAAGTTCATTTTCTAAAGCTTCGTGCTCACTTGTCTGACCAGTCATCATTCTAGCTCCCATTGGATAAGCCATCCCCCATTTTGCAGCCGCCTCAGCATCTGCTTTACGAACTTCTGGGTGATTTGCTAAACCTAAGTAGTTGTTTACTGACCATACAAGGCACTCTTTTCCTCGGAATAACATCTTGTTTCCGATTTCACCTTCCAATTTAGGGAAAGTAAAGTAGCCATGAACTCCTTTAGCATGCTGTCCTATCGGACCTCTATTTTCTTTTATTTTTTCAAATATGTCTTTAGCCATAAAAGTCTTTTTTTAGCCAACCTTATAAAAAGTTGCTATTAATTATGTTTGCAAAGATAGCTGATTTTTAGAGATTTTCATACTCTAAATGATGATTTATTAAATCATATATTGTTTAAATAGTTGTTTTATAGTGGTGTAAGTTGTTTAGAACTTTTTTAAATACTACTTTTAATGGATAATATTCACTTCTCGTTCGAGTTTTATCCCATAACCCTCAAAAATATCCTGAATTATCTGTTCTGATAGATTTAAAATATCCACTCCTTTGGCGTCTTTATAGTTCACAAGGACCAAAGCCTGGCGTTTATGCACACCATAATCACCAATTGTTTTGCCTTTCCATCCAGATTGATCAATCAGCCAACCTGCTGGAACTTTTACGTTCAATTCATCCACTTTATAAGAAGGAATATTCGCGTAACGCTTCTGTAATTCTACATATTGCTTTGTAGGAATTACTGGGTTTTTAAAGAAACTCCCAGCATTTCCAATTTTCTTAGGATCAGGTAGTTTTGATTGACGAATAGCAATTACCGCATCACTCACATCCTTAATTGAAGGCTCTGTAATCTTTCTCAAGTTCAACTCTTCTTCTATTGCACCATAACTTGTGTTGAGTTGTGAAGATCTCCTGAGTTTATAATTGACAGAAGTAATAACGAATTTGTCTTTTAATTCCTTTTTAAAAACACTCTCTCTGTAACCAAATTGACAATCTTCATGCGAGAAAGTACGGATTTGACCTGTAGCAATTTCTAATGCCTCTAAAGATTCAAAGACATCTTTAATTTCTACTCCATAAGCCCCAATGTTTTGCATAGGACTAGCGCCAACACTTCCCGGAATAAGAGATAAATTTTCTATTCCTCCCCATCCTTTTTTAATTGCATGTAGAACTAATTCGTGCCAATTCTCCCCAGCACCAACTTTCAAAATTACTTCCTTATCAGTTTCTTGGATAAGTTCAATTCCTTTTATTTCATTGCGTAAAATAACGCCATCATAATCCCCTTGAAATAGTACATTACTTCCTCCACCTAAAATCAATAAGTTTCTGTCTTTTACCTCAGAAAGAAGGGTTTGTAACACTTTTATTGATGAGAAAGTAGCGAAATATTTCGAATGAACAGTTATTCCGAAAGTGTTGAATGGTTTAAGATTTACGTTTTCTTGAAGCATTTTGTCAATTTTTATACGAATGTAATTACTTTTAGGGTGCACAAATACAGAAGTTGATTGTTTTATCATTATTCAGTATTTAAAAACTTTTTAAAATCAATTTTATGCTCAAACAAGTAGATTTAGATTATATCAATTCTTTTAGTAAGGACACGCTGATGGAAGTTTTGGATATAAAGTGTGTGGAACTAGGAAAAGACTATATAGTGGCAACAATGCCTGTGAATTCAAAAACGCATCAACCTATGAAATTACTTCATGGTGGAGCAAGTGCAGCTTTAATTGAAAGTATTGGTTCGATGGGTTCAACATTGATGCTAGATATTGAAAAGGAAGTACCTGTTGGAATTGAAATTAATGCAAATCACGTGGGTGGAATGTCATCTGGTTTAGTAAAAGCGGTTGGAAAAGTTGTGCATGCAGGAAAAAGAACGCATGTTTGGCAAGTTGATTTGACTGATAATGAAACAGGTGTTTTGGTTTGTACAGGACGTTTAACAGTTATGGTTGTACCTAGAAAATAGAATTATTATGGCTTGTTTAGCATATCAGTTTCCAAATGGAACTGCAAAGATGTATAAAGGTAAATGGGTAGAGAAAGGCCTGGAAAAACTTCCTGACGACTGTTTTTTTATTACAGATTTCACCAAGAAAAAGTCGTTTTATTTTGAAATAGATCAGGAAATCAGTTCTTTTTCTAATGCTGATTTAACTTTTAATAATGAAGACAATATTTTTGTAGCCAACGAAAAAGCTTACTTAAACGGACTTCAATATTTCATTGACGGCTTCGAAATGTTCGGTATCCAAAAAGCTATTTTCTCTAGAATTAAATTGGTAGAAAAAGAAGATTTGTTAGAAATGGAAACTGTTTTTAATCGATTAGCAAAAGCATACAAAAGCCAAGCTTTGGTCTATTTAGCAAGCGATGAAAAATTCGGAACTTGGATAGGGGCGACTCCAGAAACTTTACTTTCTGGAAATGAAAATTGTATGAAATCTATGGCTCTGGCCGGAACAAAAAGTTCTGAAGAAACTGAATGGACAGAAAAAGAGCAAGAAGAACAACAATATGTAGTAGATTTTGTAAAAGATAAAATCAATGAACAATCTCCAGGAAAACTAGTTGTTTCGCAAGCGGAAACAGTAAAAAAAGGAGCAGTTTATCATTTGCAAACAGATTATGAATTCCAATTGCCAAAAGAAAAATGGAATGCTTTAATGCAATCGCTTCACCCAACACCGGCTGTTTGTGGAACCCCAAGTGATTTAGCACAAGAACACATTCTTACCAACGAACCACATGAACGTGAGTTTTATACAGGACTTGTTGGATTGAAATCTAAAGATGAATTGGCTGTTTATGTAAACCTTCGCTGCATGCAAGTTTTAAAAGAAAACTTCGCTTTATATGTTGGAGGAGGAATTACGCTTGCTTCAGATCTAGCAAAAGAATTACAAGAAACAGAAGATAAAAGCGAGACTTTGTTGTCTGTTATATTTGGGTGATGTCGGGGCTTCGGTATTTCGACAGGCTCAATAACCGAAAGCTCAGCCGCCTCGATTTAAAGTTTAAAATGTACTTTACATTATGTTTTAAAGTTGCTAAATATTTTAATAATGAAACTTAAAATTTTTATCAAAACTGGCATACTACTATCGTCTGGCTTTTTGCTGATGATATATCATGAGTTGATTTATAATGGACGCCCAGAATTTATCATTGTTCAAATTGCTTTTATTTCAATTTTAGTAAGTGTTGTTTTTGGTTTGATTTATGGTGCTTTTTCACTTTTGAAGAAAATTGATTTAGTTTATCTTTATATATTTTTTCTTTCCGCAATTTTATTGAGTCAAATAATGATTATTTCAATTTTATGATATAGCATATTCCATTTGATTTCGCCTCATTCCCTAATTTGTCGATTGTTAAAGTGGAGAGCGAGGATGAAGAGCTATTCTATATGTGTTTTTTCTTTTAGATGATCGGCTTGTTGCTTTGGGGGGGATTTTAAATACAGGGGAACTTTAATAATCAATAAAACGCTAGTCGGCTGAGTAAAATTAACAGTTGGCTGAGCGGAGACGAAGTCAGTTGTTAATCAAAAGCCACCCGACTCACATTCAGATCTAATTTCACATTCTTATGATACGGTAAATCTCCTTGATCTGTAAATTGCCAATATAGAATTCGTTCGTCTTTGGGTAAAAGAAAAGGCTCTGAATAGGCTGCTATCCAAAATTTGTAATCTTCGAATTGATTCTTGAATTTTGTTCTGTAGAAATGGAATGAAGTATAGATAATTGGTCTTTTACCCGTTCTTTCTTCAACTTCAACTAAGAAGATCTTCATGTTTTCTAGAAGTACTTCATCAGAAATAGCTTCGATTTCCACGTCTAAAACTGGAGCTAAGTCGGTTTCACGGGGTTGGTATTGCTTTAAAAAATGGTTTACTTGTTCTAAAGGATTTGTTTCTGGTCGAAAGAAATGGTAGGCTCCATGTTTTATTTTTTTTCTTATCAATTCAGATCGGTTGTATCCCCACTCTCTGTCTGTATGGTCCTTTCCTTCAGTTGCTTTTGCATAAACAAATTGAATAGTTGGAGAAAGCGGTTTGGAAAATAAAGTGTCCCAATTAATTTTACCTTGGTGGTGAGAAACGTCGATTCCGAATCCTTTGTAGTTTTTTGGAATTGCATAATTGAAATCATCACTGCTTTTAAACTGTAATGAACTCCAAAGGATCAAGCTGAAAATGATTAGGAATAGAATAAGTGGGATTATGACTGGACGCTTTCGTTTCCTTTTCATTCTAATTGAAATTTATTCAACCAAAAAAAGGACTTCCTTTGGAAAGAAAGTCCTTAAATATATTTTAGGAAAGAAAATTCTAGAATCTTCTTTTTTCCTTAATTCTTGCAGCTTTACCAGTTCTTTCACGGAAGTAGAAAATACGAGCTCTACGTACAGCACCTCTTTTAAGAACTTTAATATCGTCAATAAAAGGTGAGTGTAATGGGAAGATACGCTCTACTCCGATACCACCTGATATTTTACGAACAGTGAAAGTCTCCGTTGATCCAACACCACGACGTTGTAAAACAACCCCAGTGTACTGCTGAATACGCTCTTTTTCACCTTCTCTAATTTTATATGAAACAGCTACTGTGTCTCCTGCTCCGAAAACTGGTGCGTCGTATGCCGTTGAAAATTCGTTTTGAACTTCTTTTATTAAATCCATGACTATTATTTTATTCTTATCCGAAATTGGGGTGCAATATTACATATAATTTATGAATTAAACACGCCGGATATTGAATATTATTTAAAAATTTAATTCGCGTTTAATTAGTGGTGCAAATATACATATTTGTTTAATTACTACAATGCTTATTGGCTTACTAAAAATCAATATCTAGCTTAAATTTTTGACGTAATGTTGTTAAATGCGGATTACGCTCCGCCATGTCGTTAAATTTATCTTGACTTGAGTAGAATTTTCCTGCTTCAATTGTTTCTTCAGTTAGTTTTAATTGAATAGACCAGTTATTGAGTTCTTTTCTTAAATATCCAACTAATGTTGTTTCATGCGTTTGAATAAATCCTAGCTGAACATCATTATCTACTCTGTGCTTTATCAAAAAGTTTTCTCCAATTTCCGGGTCATTTCCAATCATCGCTGTGTAGAGTGTTCCCATTCCATCTTCTTTAGCTTTGAATGCGAACTTTCTCCAAGTCATTCTTAAATCATCAATAGAAAATGAATCTGTTGGACGATTGTCGTGGTTTTCTTCAACAACTTCCTCTTTTTTCTCATTCGCTTGAGACATTAAATCGTTGATGCCTAAGTAGGAATTATTGAGCTTTCGAGTAGGAGCGGAGAGCTGCTTAGCTTCCTTGTTTAAAGTTATCGGTTTTGGTTTTTCAACTGTCTTCGCTTGTGGAGCAGAATTTCCTTTATTATCGCGTAATGCTTTACTGTCTTTTTGTCCTTTAAAAGGAATGATCTCAACAGGGTCAGTTAAGGCTTTTTTTTTTCGAGCTCGTTTTTAATCGAACACAATTGCATCAAAGTTAATTCAACGAGTAACCGCTGATTTTTAGCTGCTTTATAATTAGTGTCAGCGCTACTTATAACTCCAAGTGCACGCATTATGTGTTTAGCGTCAATTGTTGCTGACTGGTCTTTGTAACGTTGCTTAATAGAATCTCCAACTTCGAGTAATTCGACGGTTTTTGGATTTTTACCCACCAATAAATTACGGTAATGTTCAGAAAGTCCAACTAAGAATTGGTGACCATCAAATCCATGATTTACGATTTCGTGATACAATAATAAACTACTTGTAATATCCTCCTCTATAGCGTAATCAACTAATCGGAAATAGTAATCGTAATCCAAAACATTTAGATTCTCTATTACCGATTGATAAGTCAATGTTTTTCCTGTAAAACTTACAATTTGATCAAACATAGAAAGCGCATCTCTTAATGCACCATCTGCTTTTTGAGCAATTAAATGTAATCCTTCACTTTCTGCATCAATTCCTTCGCTAACTGAAATCTTTTTCAAGTGTTCAGCGATATCAGAAATTTGAATCCTACTGAAATCAAAAATCTGACAACGGGAAAGTATGGTAGGAATTATTTTGTGCTTTTCGGTTGTTGCAAGAATGAAAATTGCATGCTTTGGAGGCTCTTCTAATGTCTTTAAGAAAGCATTAAAAGCAGCTGTTGAAAGCATGTGCACCTCATCAATAATATAGACTTTGTAATCTCCTAATTGTGGAGCAACTCTAACTTGGTCAATTAAACTTCTGATGTCGTCCACACTATTGTTAGAAGCGGCATCTAATTCATAAACGTTTAAAGATTGACCTTCATCGAAAGATTTACATGATGGACATTCTCCGCATGCTTCAATGTTTTCAGTGCGATTAGAGCAGTTAATTGTTTTTGCTAAAATACGAGCAGTGGATGTTTTACCAACACCACGCGAACCACAAAATAAAAATGCTTGCGCTAACTGATCGTTTTTGATTGCATTTTTTAAAGTTGTAGAAATATTGCCTTGACCCACCAACGTATCGAAGGTTTTGGGTCTGTATTTTCTTGCAGAAACAATATAATCACTCATGATACAAAAATAATAGAAATTAAAGTCTTTCCCATCTAATATGGATTAGAAATTTATAAACAATCTCAATACTCCGATGGATGCGATGGTTTTACTTCTTACTATCCCCAGAGCTATCTAAATTAACACTTTAATAATAATGTAATTAGAGAATAGCCGATAGAATTAATTTGAGCATATATTTAAATCATTATGCTTCGCGCTCCAGCAAGATCCTTCAATCACTAAAATCAAAGATTTATATTGATTAAAGAATGACATTCCTAGATTGGGTTTGGAGTGAAAAAAAGGGGGATCTCTTTTGTGTTAAAGGCAGATTTAATTAAATAAAGAGGTTCTACCCTGATTTTAATGGTTAAACCATTAACCTTTCCATTTTATCAAAACTAGTTTTATATAGATGTTTCCATTTTTGAGTTCAAATAACTGCAATACATGGGTTTAATATTTTCAGTTCCAGAGGAACGACATATTAATAGATATGAATGAAATCCATCTCTATACAAACCCACCGAAATCGGTATAATTGCATGCAATTATACCGATTTCGGTGGGTTTGTTTTTTGTTTATTGATAACCAAGTACACTAGTGTACTTGGCTATTAATATGTCGCTCCTCTGGAGCTAGTTATTTAAGGAATGAATAATTATTGATAAATATTTTAGAATCCATATTGTATGAGTTCCCATTAAAATAGTGGTAGAACCACAATTATCAATTATCAATTGTGAATTATCAATTATCAAAATTCTGGTTGCGCTTCAAAAAACATATCTTCCTTTGTAATTGGATGTTTAATACCTAGCGTTGTTGCATGTAAATAAAGTCTATCTTTCACTTTTCCATACAAATCATCTCCTTTGATCGGTGCGTTTAATCCTTTGACATGCGCACAATGAACGCGCAATTGATGTGTTCTTCCAGTAATAGGAGTTAATTCAATTCTGGTCATTCCTTTCTTGCGTTCTAGAACTTTCCATTCTGTTCTGGCCGATTTCCCAGTTTTAAAATCTACTTTCTGACGCGGTCTGTCTAGAATATCTTGCTGTAAAGGCAAATCAATAATTCCTTCAGTTTCTTTTAAATAACCTTCTAATAGGGCAGTGTAGGTCTTTTTAACTTTACGTTTGATAAATTGCTGCTGCAGAAAATTATGTGATTTCAAATCTTTAGCGATAATCAATAATCCAGAAGTCGACATATCTAATCTGTGAATCAAAAGTGGACCTTCGGCATCAGGGTATTGCTTTTTAATTCGAGCATAAACAGAGTCATAAATTTCTTTTCCTGGAACAGAAAGTAAATCATGTGGTTTATTGATGACTAAAATTGCATCATCTTCATAAACTGTCTTTATAACTTTGTCAATTCCCGGATTAGCCAATAAAGGATTCACCTCAACGTCCATTCCTTGCAGCATGTGAGAGAGAATTGGTTTGCATTTCCCCAAACAAGCAGGATAAAATTGTTTGTGTTTACGAATTTCTGTTCCCGGAGGTGCTCCCCACCAAAATTCAGCCATCACAACAGGCTTTAAATCATTCTTAAAAGCATAATGCAATAGTTTTGGAGCAGCACATTCACCAGCACCAGCAGGAGGCTTCCTGAATGCAGTATCTTTAAATATATCTAGTAATGCCTCTTCTTTACCATCTTTATTGAGGAATTTGTAAGAAGTAAATAGCTTTTGCTGTAATCGTGCTGAATCTGTCTTGCGTTTTTGAAGTAGTAATTCTAACTCATCTGTAAAAGGACTCAACTTAGCTTGAATATCAGTAAGTTGTTCCTTCTGATTGCGTTTAAATTGTGCTAAACCAGTTTTGTATTTTATACTTTCATCCGCTAAAGAATTCATCAACGTTTCAAAGTCAGCAGAATTCATTTTCCCTTCGTTTTCTTGACGCTGTTGCTTTCGATTGGCTTTTGCATTCCGCATTTTTTCACGCAGTGCTTCTTCTTCTTCAATTAATAATTTCTGAAGAATTTTGAATTCTAGATTAAGCTTTATAAATTCTTCATTTCCTTCTAATTCAGCGATTCTAGCGTTCACTGCGTTAATTTTTAACTCGCCTT
The DNA here is from genome assembly GCF_004152935.1 of Brumimicrobium glaciale. Lineage (GTDB taxonomy): Bacteria > Bacteroidota > Bacteroidia > Flavobacteriales_D > Crocinitomicaceae > Brumimicrobium > Brumimicrobium glaciale. The sequence goes on along the minus strand of NZ_SETE01000002.1, from coordinate 467,434 downwards.
CCAAAAAGAAACTTCCTTCTGTCAACATATCAAAAACCGGAGGAACGAAGTATTTGTGGTGATTAGAATTCGCCAATTTCCCTGAGAAAGCTGCTAAATATCCCAATTCTCCTTGAGGATTCTCAACAACCAAAACGCCAAACATTTTCCCTATTTCTAGTCCATCCGCATTCGCATCTATTCCAAAATTGTGGTTCCAGTCATGCGTTTCTATGTATGATTGCAATTCTTCTGTAGCAGTTAGGGCTAATGGATGCGGAGTATAATAAAACGGATAAGTAAATTGCTCAGGCAATGAAATAGCGGGTAATTCAGTTTTAAAAGGAATAAATCTTGAAGGATTTTGCATTGACTTGTGCTATTTGGAATTGAAATTTGATGCAAATATAGACATGAGATTTTATAATTGATAATTAACATTTGATAATTGTCAATTACCTATTATCCATTGTCCTCTATCCACAATAATTTGACTATTTTTGCATATTGAAAAATACCGAAATTAAAGAAGCATGAAGATTTCATATAACTGGTTAAAAAATTACGTTAAAACTGAGCATTCACCTGAACGTTTGAGTGAAATCCTTACGGATACTGGGCTTGAAGTTGAAGGTCTTGAAAAAGTTGAGATCATTAAAGGTGGATTGGAAGGCGTTGTAATTGGTCAGGTGACGAGTTGTGTGCCTCATGAAGGCGCTGACCGTCTGAATGTTACGAGCGTAAATATCGGGGAAGATGAAGAAGTTCAAATCGTTTGTGGAGCACCAAATGTTGCTGCCGGACAAAAAGTTGTAGTAGCGACTGTTGGAACTACTTTATTCCCAAATCCTGATGAGCCTTTTAAAATCAAGAAGGCAAAAATTAGAGGTGTTGAATCATTCGGTATGATTTGCGCTGAAGATGAATTAGGAATGGGCGTTTCTCATGATGGAATTTTGGTATTGCCCGAGGACGCTAAAATTGGACAAAAAGCTGCTGACTATTTTAACTTAGCAGATGATTATAGAATTGAAATAGGATTAACACCAAATAGAAGTGATGCTTTAGGTCATTTGGGTGTAGCACGTGATATTGTGGCTTATAACAAAGTTCATAAGGTTGAAAAAAGCTCTTTACTTTTACCAGATATTAGCGCTTACGAAGTGTTTGAGAGTGGTGAGAAAGTGAAAATTGAAGTTCAGTCACCAGATGATTGTACCCGATATATGGGTTGCGTTATCTCTAATTTGAAAGTAAAGCCTTCGCCAGATTGGTTGAAGAATTACTTGTTGACAATTGGATTAACGCCAATCAACAACGTTGTTGATGTTACCAACTTTGTAATGCATGAATTGGGAACGCCTTTACATGCATTCGATTTAAGCAAAGTAGGTGAGAAGATCGTTGTGAAGCACGCTGAAGAAGGTGAGAAATTCATGACTTTAGATAACGTTGAGCGCACAATGTCAGACCAAGACTTGATGATTACCAATGGAATAAAGAATCTTGCTATTGCAGGTGTTTTTGGTGGTGCTAACTCAGGTGTGAATAATGAAACATCTTCAATTTTCCTTGAAGCGGCTTATTTCAATCCAATAAGCGTTCGTAAGACTGCAAAACGTCATGGAATGAATACAGATGCGTCTTTCCGTTATGAAAGAGGTGTGGATATCTGTATGATTCCATTCGCAATGAAAAGAGCGGCGACATTGATTGCAAAGCTTGCCGAAGGAAATATTTCTCATGAACCAATTCCATTTTATCCAAAACGTGTTGAACCAAACGAAGTAATGTTTAGTTATTCAAGATGTAATCAATTGATTGGGAATGATATTGATGTGGAGAAAGTGGGTGAGATTTTAAATGCATTAGATATTCAGATTTTACAAAATAATGGAGATCAAGTTAAATTGAAAATCCCAACTTACCGTGTTGATGTTACCCGTGAGGCTGACGTTATCGAGGAAGTGTTGAGGATTTATGGATTTAATAATATTGAACTTCCACAGAAATGGAACATCAGTCTTTCAGATCAAAACTTGAGAAGTGAAGAGATGAAACTGAATACAATTGCTGATTTATTGGTGTCTCAAGGTTATTTCGAGATGATGAATAATTCCTTGACATCAAGTAATTTAATAGATGATCATGGAGGAGAAGCCTTCTCGAATGACAATTCAGTGAAGATGCTTAATCCATTGAGTTTAGATTTAGATGTGATGCGTCAATCATTGATTTTTCAAGGATTATCAACTGTAGCTCACAATAAAAACCGTCAAAACTCTGATTTAGGATTATTTGAATTTGGTAAGATTTACCAAAAGTTTAACGGAGAATTTCATGAGAACAAACGTTTATCGATTTTCTTAACGGGTGTGAAAGATCCAGAACAATGGAATTCAAACCAAGAAGAGGTTTCATTCTTTACGCTAAAGGGAATTGTTACTGCGATTTTAGATCGACTTGGGTTGGATGGAATGGCATCAATGAAAGGTTTAAAGAAATCAATCCTTGAAGACGGAATGCAATTGTATGTTCAGAAAGATAAGATTGGAGAAATTGGTTGGACAAGTACAAAAATGAATAAAAGCTTAGGTTTAAAACAAAGGGTTTATATCGCTGATTTAGATTGGGATATGATTCTTAGTTTAGGCAATAGAAACAAAGTTTTGTTCAAACCTTTACCAAAGACTTTTGCAATGCGTCGTGACTTTTCTCTGCTGTTAGATAAGGCTGTTACTTTCCAAGAAATTGAAGAAGTGGCACGCAAAACGGATAGAAAATTATTGAAAGAAGTAAATCTTTTTGATGTGTATGAAGGAGATAAATTACCAGAAGGTAAGAAGTCTTATGCTGTTAGTTTCTATTTCCAAGATGAAGAGAAAACATTGAAAGATGATCAGATTGATAAGGTTATGGAAAATATCCGTATGCAATTAGAAGGACAGTTAAAAGCGGAATTAAGATCATAATTTTTATTTCCGTAGAGGCGCAATGCATTGCGCCTCCACGGAAATAAAAACCCCCACGGAAATAAAAAGCCCCACGTAAATAACCTCCCCACGGAAATACCCCCCACGGGAATTTATTCAAAACAACCTGCCATCAAAAAAGCAAGAGATTGCGCCTCAATTCTTATAATCTCATGCTTAGCCCGCCTTTGTTGAAATGATTAGTGAAGAATAAATATTTTAATCTTTAGTAAAAATCCATGAAAATGATTGATGTAAATAAAGTAGTAGGTGTTTTTATTATTCGTATGCTTTTAGGTTTGATCTTTCTAATGCAAGGATTTGGAAAGGTTTTTACTTGGGGAATGGAGAATGTCATTAATGCTGACTTCTTCGGTGATACGTTTAAAGATATTCTTCCGGACTATGTTATTCATATAACAGCTTATTATACTTCGTATGTGGAGTTGATTGGTGGATTTCTATTGGTCGTAGGCCTGAGAGCGAACATTGCGTTATATGCTCTTGGCTCAGTTTTGATTATCGTAACATTTGGTCATGGTTTAGCTGAACCAATTTGGGATTTGTCTCATGTAATGAACCGTACAATCTTGTTAGTGGCGTTGCTTTTCTTACCGAGAAAATGGGATAAGTTATCAGTGGATTATCTGATTCAAAAGCATTATTCTAAAAAAGGATAACTAGCAGGTGTGATTTCATCTCCGATAGGGTGCTGTTTAAGCATGAAAAATAAAAGGTTTAAGAAAACAACCTCCCATCAAAAAAGTAATCTTCATTTCTAACCAATTTCACTTTTTCTATAAATAAAGGATGTTGTGTATTGATGATGTAATTATATTCTTGGGTGATTATAGCAGAAGGAACTTTGAGAATTAACGTACGTTTACTTTTGTACCATTCAGATCCAATTTCTTGCAGTCTAGGGTACATTTGGAATTTTCGCCAGTCTTTTGGTAAGTTCGTAATTGAAACTTGTTCAACCAATTCTTCTTCATCCGCTATAGAAATAATCATAACCTCGTAGTTTGGGAATGGACTTATGGAGCTTCGATGAACGACTAATTCGAGGGTAGACAAAGACCTTGAGGAGCCTGTATAAATGACAAATTCATTTTTTCTATTCCATCGATTTGCAGAACCAGAACTCGATAATTCTTTTGAATGTTTTGTATGCGAAATTCTAAATACTTCCATATTTAGGCGTTATCACCGTATTCTATTCCTGTTAAACGATCTTCGATGTACCTTATACCTGAAATACTTTTAAAAAACTCCACTGGAGGCGTGTTGTTGAATTGAAAATTTGGAGTTTCTAACCAATGATTAAAAGCTTCTTTTGAACCAAAAACCAACTCGCCTTTTTTATAAAGTGATACTAAAAGTAAAAACTTCTCTTTGAATGGCATGGAGATTTCTGTTTTTAAATTTTTGTAGTTTTGAAACGTTTTTTCACTGATATTGAACCATTCAGAAATTATTTTATCAGTTTTTCGAGCTAATTTTTTGAAGAATTTAAACTCTCTACTTGCTATGTTGACTGAATTGACGTAGTAAACCATTTCTACATCAGATACTGTAGCGGGTGCTTCTTCAATCTTATATGGATGTTCTTTTGTGCTCATAATTATTGCTTTACACGAAATTAAGTATATTTACTTTGACTTACAAGTAATTGTACTTTTTTTTGACATAATTTATATTTAATTACCTTTGAAGAATGAAGATACGCATTGCAGAGAGCTTTAAATTCAGGAGACGAATAACTATTTTATTGTGCGCTGTAATCAGTCCACTTGTATTTTATAAGTTGTACAACTGGGTAGCATTAATTGAGGCTTTACGGGTAGATGATTATAGCTACGGCGCATTATTTTATCTGGTGGTTTTTTCAGTTTGTTTAACCACTAACGCTGTTATAGTTCATTTATTAAATCAAAATTCTTCAAAAGACGAAAAGATTCGTTTATGGATCAAAGGAAGTTTGATTGCTCCGTTATTTGGGCTGACCTTTATTTTGTTATACTTTTTTATTGATATTCTCATACACGGAGCCCGTTGGAACTTCGGTTAAATTTTTTCCTTTCTGAAATTTAAGACTCCTTTTCATGATTCTTAATTAGCGAACAGCCTTGGTTTATGTGTTGAATTCTCCTTGCTTAAATTGCTTCAAGATTCCTGATTTTTCGTTAACTTAGCAATTCAATAAAAGATCAAAAATTATGGCAATAAAAGATTATAATCACAAGGTAGCAGAGCGTTTGATGCGTTATGTACAAATCGATACAACAGCAGATCCAAATTCAACTTCATTTCCATCTACAGAGATACAAAAAGATTTAGGTAGACTCTTACTTCAAGAATTACTTGATTTAGGTGTAAAAGATGCTGAAATGGATGAATGGGGTTATGTATTTGGAACGGTAAAAGGAAATACTTCGAATGATGTTCCAACAGTATGTTTTTGTGCACACATGGACACTGCGCCAGACGTGACAGGGAAAAATGTTAAGCCAATTCTACATAGAAACTACGACGGGAATCCAATTACACTTCCAGACGATAACGCTCAGGTTATCACAACAGAAAAGCATCCTTACCTAAAGGAAAAGATTGGAGATGATTTGATTACTGCAAGTGGTTTGACTTTGCTTGGAGCAGATGATAAAGCAGGTGTTGCATGTATCATGGATTTCGTGGAATATTTGATGGGAAATCCTGGGATTAAGCACGGAGATATTCGTATTCTATTCACACCAGACGAAGAGGTTGGTAGAGGAGTTGATCATTTAGATATGGAGAAGCTGAATGCTGACTACGGTTACACTTTAGATGGAGGAGTTTTAGGTTCTATTGAAGACGAAAGCTTTTCTGCAGATGCAGTTAAAATCACAGTTCATGGTGTAAGCGCTCACCCAGGTTATGCGAAAGGGAAAATTGTTAATGCTTTAAAAATCGGAGGTAAAATACTTGCTGCACTTCCAAATGACAGCTGGTCACCAGAAACTACGGAAGGTAGAGAAGGATTTGTTCATCCAACAGCATTTGATGGAATTCAAGAGAAGGCTACAATCGGATTTATCATTCGTGATCACGAAACAAGTAAATTAGCTGAATATGAAGCTCGTTTGAAAGAAATAGCTGAGAAAGTTGTTACCGAATATCCTGGTGCGAGCATGGAGTTTGAAATAACAGAGCAATACAGAAACATGAAGGAAATTCTAAAAACTGTTCCTTTTGTTACTGATTATGCAATCGAAGCAATGAAAAAAGCGGATATCACGCCTCGTCCAGTTATTATTCGTGGTGGAACAGATGGTTCACGTTTATCTTTCATGGGATTACCTTGTCCAAACTTGTTTACAGGTGAAATGGCAATACATTCTAAGCATGAATACGTGAGTGTTCAAGATATGCAGAAGGCTGTTCAGACGATGGGAGAGTTGGTTCAAATTTGGGAGCAGCATAAATAAAGCGCAGCTTTATTTATGCTTAGAGTTAGAGCAAAGAGCGAAAGAACTTCGAACTTATTTAATTGATAATAAAAAAGATCCAGCCCACGAGTTGTAAACTCGAGGTAGCTGGATTTTTTTATTTCCATTAATATTTTCGTAAATTGTAACAAAAAGATGATGCGGAAACTACTATTTTACACGATTTTAACTTTTATTTCTTGCGGTTCTTTGTATGCTCAAGGAGAGTATGATAAATGCTATTTCGGAACGGCAGGAATTGATTTTACAGGAGGAAATCCTTACGTTTTGACCAATAGTCAAATGATAGGAGTTGAGTCAGCCGCTTCAATGTGTTCTCAAAATGGAGATTTACTCTTTTATAGTAATGGAGGTGATAGTCCAACTGTTCCTGCAAGTGTAGGCGCTGTTTGGAACGCTAATCATGTAATTATGGAGAATGGAATCTTAGGCAGTGAAAGCGGATGTATTAGTTCTTTTGATGGTGCGGTTGCTTTTCCTAAATCTCCAAGTAATTCAAATTTTGATGGTAGCGCAAGCCCAAGTAATTCAACTTATTATATTTTCATGCGTGATTGTGTTGAAAGTTCAGTCACAACTCCGAGTTATAATTCAGGATTAACATATTGTGAAATTGATATGGATGCTAATAATGGATTGGGTAAAGTTGTGAATAAGGGGAATCAAGTTGTTCCGTTTGATCCTGGCTTTGGATTGAGCACGAACCATGAACCACTTGCAGCAATTTCAAATGCAAATGATGATGGATGGTTTGTATTCTCTTATACTCTAGATTCGTTATACAGCATAGAAGTGGATGATAATGGAATTGGAAATATAAAAGTTCATGTGGAAGGAGCGAAGAGAATTGTATTTTCACCTTCTAAAGAACACGTTATTGTTGGAGGAATACTATATAATTATAATAATTTATTGAATGAACTTTCAGTTATTAGATCATTTCCAGAATCATCTTTTGCATTTTCTCCCAATGGAAAAGTTTTATACGCAATTGGAAGTGGTAATTTGAATCAATATGATTTAACTGCTACAAATATTTTTGGAAGTAAAGTGACTATTAATTCTGGTGTTACAGCAAGTAGATTGTATTTAACTCCAGATGCTAGAGTCTACCTTTTTAATGTTGATGCAGGTTCACTTCCTGGGGTTATTAATTGTCCAAATTCTTTGGGTACAAATTGCGATTTCTCCATGACATCTTTTAATCTTGGTGGCAAACAAGCAGGACATGTTTTTACAAATATTCCTGCCAACTATTTGTTTTATAACGGAGCAGACTGCAATCTTTCAGTAAACGACTATAAAGCCGAATCTATTGACTTTGAAGTTTACCCAAATCCATCTAATGGAAATATTACAATTTCAATGAGTAAATTCGAAAATCATATTCCATTTAATGTTGTTTCATTAGAAGGGAAGGTTGTTTTTGATGGAATGGTTCGAAGTCATAAGGAGATAGTTGATTTGAGAGGTGTTGAGCGTGGGATTTATATCTTGGAGGTGAATGGCAAGAAGAAGAGGTTGGTTTTGAGGTAGAATCATAATATGAGAAATACTTAAAATACTCTATTGTGCATGTTTTGGTCAATAGTAGATGATCTCCCTTTGTAAATAAAGTTTGAAAAAGCATTTATAAAATCAATTTTCATCAGGGAATCTTTAATATTTTCTGCATCAACTGATACTACATAACCTTTTCCTGGAATTATTACTATCAAATGAATAACTTTTAAGTCTTTGTCTGTGTATTCTTTAAAAAAACGAACGATATTGTCTTTAAGAGATATTAAGTTTTGTTTTAATAATTTTTCAGCAAGAAAATTTTTTCTAATTTCACCAATACGTACTATATCAAAATGAACATCCATAACCTTTAATTTTTTTTAAACATTGTTCGAATAACATCAAATATACCCAAATTAAAGATTCTTATTTTTTTATATTAAAGTATCAAGAATTAAAGTTGTCAACTAATGTTTTAAATAATAAAATAATCTCATAATTTGTAACACTTTTAGAATACCGAAACACATAATTAAATAAATAAAGTCCCCATAAAATGTATTTTGAATTTTTTTTCTATCTTTCAACGCTTTAAATATCCATTTCTACCATTTCTGCTCTTGCTCCAAAACGAATAGGTAAAACACTAGTTCCTATACCTTTTGAAATATACATTTTTGGTTCAACATCTTTGTGCCATCCTTTCAAATACTTCCCACTTCCTTCAGGTTTAAATGGTGCATAACCGAATAAGGTAATTTGTCCACCATGTGTATGTCCAGAAAGAACTAAGTCAATATTCAAATCACCTTTTTGCTCCGTAATCGTATCTCTGTATATTGGACAATGAGATAAAACGATATTTGTATCAGAAGGAGTGAGGTCTTCTATTGACTTTGTGAAATCAGCATTCCCACCAACTAAATCATCAACTCCAATAACTGAGACTTCTCTATTTCGAATTGAAACTGTTCGGTTTTCATTGATGAGTAATTGACAATTGTTAGCTTCATACACCTGTTTTAGCTCTGTTAAATCCACATTTCCCCAATATTCCCAATTTCCTGTAATGGCGTACTTTTGAATAGAGTTGTCTATCAATTCTAGAAATTGATTTAAGGCTTCCGTATTGTTAGGCTTGTCAAGAGAATCTCCTGTAATAAAGATTAGATCTGGCTTTTTTGAATTTATCTTTTTAGCGATTGTTTTATGAAAATACCGTAGTTTGTCAAAATGTAAATCTGATATTTGAATAATTTTAATTTTGTTATCATTTGACTTCGCAATATCATAATAGTTCCAATCGATTACATATTTCTCAAACCATAAAGAGTCGAGTAGAATTAATCCCAGCGCAGTTAAAACACTTCCTTTTACAAATTTCCTTCTACTGATTTTTCTCATTTCTCAACCAAAACCTTCTTCACCATCTTCTGACCTCCAACTTCAAAATGTAAGAAATAAACTCCATTTTCAAAATCAGAAACATCGATTGTCGTCGTTTCTCCATTAGCTTTTACTGAATGCACCAACTTCCCATTAACATCATAAATCTCAATATCGCAATTTAATTTCTGAGAACTCTCAATCGTCAAAATTGAACTTACCGGATTTGGATAAATGCTGAAATTGATCGCTTCTTGGTTTTCAATACCTAAAGTTATATTGACGTAGCAATTTGAATATTTAGGACTTTGATATAAATCCTGAGAATTAGCGTAAGTACAAGTTAAAAACAATGAATCTGGCATTTCTTCGCTGAAAAGAATAGGTGTGTGAGGGAATAGCGGACCATGAATACTTCCAATTCCTTCAATCCATTCTTCACCGAGGTGAAAGAATCCCATTAAACTTGGTTCTGTAAAGTTAAATTTCCGATAGGTTTGTCCATCGATTTGAATATTTTCAATTAATTCAAGGTATAACCATTCTGGTGTTCCATTAAAATCATAAAGCACACTATCGCCAACTGATAAACCAAAATTATAAAGTGTGTCAACAGGATTATTCGAGTTTCTGTAAAGAATTAAATCATTCTCAACTCTCGTTAAGCCTTCAAATACAAGATTGTTTTGAAATAGAGAATCGCTTGTAGAATACATTTTTGACCATGTTTCGCCATTTATTGTGCTGTCTCCTTGAAAACCATAAATTGCCGTTGTTGTAGCTACAAAACTTGGATGTTCTGGGTTCCCAGCAATAAAAGTTTTAGCAACATTCCATTTTGCGTCTTGGTGAGAAAAATGGTTAATGATTTGTCCGAATAGGAGAGTAGGGAGTAGAAATGAGAAGAGTAGAAGTGTTTTCATGTTCGTGTTTTTAATTTATTGATGGTTAAATTTATGAATTTAATTTTTAATCCACAAAAGTTGTTGTTCTGATGACGGAACGCGGATGACGCGGATGCTGAAGCAACACGGATAATCACGGATTTTTTAGTTTAAAAATCAGTCTGTGTTTTTGTTTTTTAATTTTACAAAAATAAAAATCCGCCTTTAATCCGCGTTCGGAGATCCGCGTCATCCGCGTTCCATTACAGCGCATAATTATTCCTCCCAAAACCCAAACTCATAAACATGCTCAATAACAGTTTCATTTGAATAAGAACCTCTTACTTCTTTAATCACTAAGGCTTTAGTTTTATCCATATGATATTTGTAAGTAACTAGAAATGAGTTTCGAGAGTCAGATTTCGAATTCAGTTCTATAATTCTTCCTTGTTCGTCATAAGTGAAGAAATGTTGGTGCCTGTCATTGTCAATATAACTTTCAACTGGTTGATTTTTGTCATTGGTTAGAATATCAAATAATCCGGATCTTTTTTGTTTAACTCCAATTATATTTTGATTTTCATCAGTGAGAACACAATAGGAATTTGTACAGAATTGGTTCTTTTCTAAATATCGAAGTTGCGTATAAGCTCTGGTATTAAATTCACCAACTAGGTTTAATCTTAGCGTATATTGATAGTTGTTACTGTAAATAATATGCTCTTGTTCTATTTCTAAATCAACATTTGTTCCTTGGTAACTTGATTCAACATCGAGCTCATAATTCTCAGTATAATCTAAAATATCATTTTTATAATGATACAATTTTAATGATTTATCACGATCCGAAGTTCCTATGTTTTCCAATTGATTCTTAGCATTGTACTTATATATTTCTTCACTTCTGATTTTACCGTATTCATCATTGTACTCAATTAGATTAACCTGCTGGGACTTATTAAAGAATATCTTTTTCGTTCCCATAAATCTCCTATTGGTATCATTGAGTTGGTAACTCGTGATTTTCATCGTGTAGACTTTTTGTTCAAAATCAAGAATATCCAACATTTGCAATTCTTTTGGAGCATGTTGAAACCTTGACAAATCAAAGTTGTTATCGTTATTCAATTGTTCAATTTGTGTTTTTGAGGATGGAGTCAAATCATTTTTGAAAGCAGGTTTAAATTCAGGATAAACTTTCAGTAATTCTTGAACTTCTTCATCCTTTAGAAACACACGAAATGACTCATTATTGAAAAGTTCAGAGGAATTGGATCGTTCTGGGAATTCAACTATAACACCAGTTAAATAAGGATAAACAAGTGCTTCTGAGAAGTAGATTTTCGATTCAATTTCTAGTCCTATAGCTTTATTTTCTTTCGCATGCTCAATTCTTTCTAAATTGTCTAAATCTATTTTCTGTGTTTTCAATAAGTAAAGCGTCTTGAATTTAGAAAGTGTTAATTTCCTCAATTCATCTTGCTGCTTAGCACTCGGGGAGTCGTTGATTTCAATTATAGTATTCTTTTCAAAATCAGCTAAATAAAATTGTTTAATGGGAATTTCATCTTTTCCGTAATGTCCTCCGCTATTCATTTCAAAATTGTAATTAATAGAATAGATTCCACAATTATTAAGCACACTAACTAATTCTATGTCAATAGATTTGAATTTCGGATTAGTGGAGAATCTAGTATCATTTCCTTGCAAACGATTCCATTTTTCAATCTGACTTTGTTGTTTTAAAGCTTTACTGTTCAATTGAAAAAAGGAAACTTCATCGTTCACAGTCGCTGTTGCTTTTGAGAAGAATTGATCTTCAATTTTCGACCAAACCTCATTCTTATCCTTGTTTTTGTCATGAACAATTTCCAGTTTACTTGGAGAATAATCCTTTTTAATCTCAGCGCTTAACACATAAGAAGAAACCGAATATTCCTTATTCTGAAAAACGTCTAAAATTTGGGTTTGACCCATTATTGAGAATAAGCATAAAGCCAATATTGTTGTAATTCTTTTCATTATTCTGTCTTTAAACTATTTTTCTGTGTAAAATTCGATGAATAAAAGCCCTTCCTTGATTTCTGTTTTCACACGATAAAATCCTTTTTGCTCTAGGAATCTTTGGAGTTCTTCTGTCTTAATTATTGTTTTACCATTTTTGAGTGTAAATTCATTCACGTTATCGGATTTCCCTTCCACTTCAATTCTTCCGGCAACATAATTAGCTCCAGCAACAATTCGATTTACGTTGGCTTTAATTTGAATAGAATCTTTTCCATTTACATAATCAAAATCTACTTTGGCTTCGGTGATATTGAAACCATAGAACTGCTGAGATTCATTCGGTAATAGAGGAACATCAAAGTACTTCCCTCTTGAAGGTTGAATATCTAATTCAGCTTTAGAGATTTCAATTTTCATTAAATCATTGATGATTCCTAGTGGATAACAAGTGCTGTCTTCATCAATAAATTGAATACTTTTAATGTCATTTTCATCGAAATTCATTCCTTTCGTTTCAAAATGAATGGTAAAAGGTTTATTGTTCAAATCAACCAACGGATTCTGCTGCAGACCAATCGCAATTGTTTTTGTACCCAAGTATGCGTAAACAGTTTTCTCATTTGAATAACTGTAGTTAAAGTTCCCCTCTATGTTACTGATGTATCCTTCCGTTTTACATGGATTCAAATTGAATTTCAGGAAATTAACCGCTGGATAATGAAAAGAAAACTCTTTAAACATCAATAATTTCATACTTGTAAACCCACCTGAATGACTGTTACTGGTTTGTAAACCAACGTAGAAAATATTTTCATAGTTAAAACTGTCAATAGGAATTATCGTTTTTGGAATAAAATCTTTGATATTTTCAAATTCTTCAAAACGAGATAGGGAACCAGCATATCCAATTTTACCAGATTTCAATGTTTTGTCATAACATCTGCATGAGTTTTCATCTTCTAAACTTTTGTCAATAATAAACTCACCATTTTCGAATTGACTAATTTCAGCATCACTTTTCTCGTCATACTTTATCCATTGTCCATGTCTTTTTCCATCCTTGAAATATCCTGTGTTGATAAGCTTCCCGTCTTCATCTAAATTTTTGTAAAGGCCATGAGTCTTGCTGTCCTTCATTTCATGTGAAGTTTTGAGCTGACCATTTTCATAATATGTTTTTACTTCCCCTAAACCTGTTGTAAAATTGTTTCGACGTTGTAATCTTAGAATGTTCCCTTTATAGAATTGACGTTCTAGCTTTATAGAATCTCCAGCCGTATTTAAGAAATTAAAGTTTGAAGTATCACCATTTTCCCACATACTAATACTGTTGCTCAATTCCGGCTCTCGCATGCTTTTCAAATTTCCATTTTCGTAATAATCAGCGAAATATTGTTCTTTTCCAAGACTGTCATATTTTCTCACCTCCCTTAAAAAGCCTTCGTTTGCATAAGAATAGCCATTTTTCACTTTATGATTTGGAAAGTAAGAAATCCGTGATTTAATCACTCCGTCAACCGTTTTATCTACCCAATTCCCAATCGGAAGTCCTTTGTTGTATTCTGCATGAGTTAAAGTGTCACCATCAATTGGATTGTAAGAAATCCAAGTCCCATTGGGTAAACTGTCTTTAAATTCTATTTCAAAAAACGGAAATCCATTTTTATAATTCCATTGGTATTTTCCATCTTTGAATCCTTCTGTAATTAATTTCTCATTATTCCAATTTGGATTGTATTGGTCAGCTATTTTTTTTGCGATTTTATCAATTTCCTCTTCATCAACGGAATTACCTGTACTGGTATAAACTTGATTTAATTTTCCATTGGAGGTGAAATTTGCAGTTGTAGTATAATGTTTATCTGCAATAAAATGAATTCTCCTCAATTGCTGATTGGTGAACATATTATATCCGAAACTAGGTCGAGAATGCCTTAACCAGTGAATTGATTTTATCTTTTGGTCTAGTGAAATCTCAAAGTTTAGGGCATCAGTAATACTTAATTCTTTTAATTTCCCATTTTCATAATTTAATCCTATGCTATTCTTGTCATTTCCTTGTGCATGAAATACTCTCGTTAGTTCACCAGATTCATCATAAGTCCTGTTCCAACCAATGTGCTTGCGAGAACTATAAACACGCTGATACATATAGTCTTCTTTGATTTGTCCGTTTTCATAATAAGTTTTGTACAAACCATCTAGTTCTCCATCAGAAAAATGCATGATTCTTTCAAGTGCACCATTTTCATAGAACTGCTTTGTGGCCCCTTCTTTTTTGCCATTTTCCCACATGGTTGTGTAACGAAGTTGACCTTTCGTCCAGCTAGTTTCTAGTCCTGTTTGTTGAGAGACTTTTTTTCCATCAATATGAAGGATTTCAAAATGTCCTTCGTAGATTTTTAGTCCATCTGTATCAAAACGTTCTTCAACTCCAGACTTCAGATTATCTTTGAAGTGTGTTCTAATTGATAGTTTTCCTGTGTGATAGGAGTAATCTTCCTGAACTCCATTTCTCATAAAGTTCTCCCAATTTTCTATGCGTTGAAGTTTACCACTATTATAAATCGTGATTTTGCCATCATATACGTTTTTGTAAACCGTGTCTCCAACTGCTATTTCTCTATAGTAAATTCCTTTTCGTGCTTCATTGCCCTCATTGTCAAAATGAATAAATGAACCATGTTCCAATCCGTCTTTAAAAATAACCTCAGACTTTAATGTGTTGTTTGTATTTTGGTGATATTCTTTACATAATCCATCTTTTTGTCCATTTTTGAATTGTAAATCGGAAGAAATATTCCCGTTGTAATGGTAATATTTAATTGAACCATCTAAAACTGATATTTTTTCAGGTACATATTGAATTTCCTTCCTTACATCAGATGAACTTTTTTCTCTATTCTCCTTCTTAGATATATTGTCAATAGATTTCGGATTGTCAATGATGATATAATTCTCATCTCTTTGTAAAATACCATTGTTCCCATAAGACAACTTATTCCCAATATTCAAATCATTTTCAAACTTTCCTTTCTCTTTTAAACCTCCATTTTGTTGGTAAATAGTGTATTTTCCATTTTTAGATCCATTTTTGTAAATGTATTCTTCCTTAATTCCACCATTTAGATAATTCGCAATTACTTTTCCATGTAAAACAGAAATGCCTTCTTTAGGGATGGCTTTGTAATTTTCAGTTCGTGTTAATTGCTTATTATTTCGATCAAAGTATTCTACTTTTCCTTTAAGCAATCCGTTTTTATAATTCGCAATGAGTTTTATCTCTCCGTTATCAAAAAACAATGTTTGATCTCCATTTAATTCTCCGTTTTTAAAACCACTAATTTCTATAGTGTCTTTTGAAGCATTAAGAATGATGATTTCTTTCTTATTAAAAATTGTATCATTTCCAGCCAGTTTCCTGTAAGAATCGTTGAATTTATTCCCTGGTTGAGAGAATGAATAAAATGAGTTGAATAGGAGGAAAGGCAGAAGGAATATGAGTTTATGGTAAATCTTCATTTTTAAATTTGTTGGGATTTTAATTTTGTACAGTTTAAAGTGTTATTCGTTCAAAATAGTATTGGAAATCCACTCTTATTCTGATCATGAAAACTTATTTTCTTAATCTTTAAAGTTAATCAATTTAGATAAAAGCGTGAAAGATTCTAATTCTTAGGATATTTTTATTTGAGTTAACGGAAGATTTTAAATTGAGTTGCCTTTTCAAACCGAAGTCATTTTAAGTGATTATGTCAAAATTAGTACGGGCTGAAAGTCCAGATCAACTCAGCAGGACGCAACGCGTTCTGCTGAATTGAGGGTGTTTTCACGCGCTGAAAGTGCAGCTCAGAGTTTTAGCCTAAATCTTCAAACGACTCATCTTCGAAAACATCTGTAATCAATAAATTGTCATCACCGTTTTCATGCAACTTCTTAAACGCTTTATCCCATCCTGTCCTAGGCTCTTCAATCGGACGCAAGATTATATGATTCTCCTCTAAAGTCATTTCAACTTTATCACCTATGTTGTATTGCTTTAAAATCTCATTTGGAATTAGAATACCTTTTGATTTTCCGATTTTAATTATTGAAATTTCCATTGTATTTTTGTCTAAATACAAGGTTATTACAATTTATTTTGCAAAACTAATCTATCTATGAAAGTGTATTATTTCTAAGTTACGTTTAATCGACTCAAATTCTTACTTCCGCTTAAATATATTCGAGATATTCTTTCTTATATCTTCCAACATTTCCATTGGTTCTATGAAAGTCGCATTTTTTAAATTCATCTGACTTTTATCCATTACTCCAGCTTGCATTGGGAAAATCAGAATATAGCTCGTTGTTTCGAAATACCTGTTCAAATAATGTGGGATTTTATTCATACTTGAATGATAGGAAGGTTTATCTTTGCGACTTAAAATGATAATCAAGTTATCATCTTTGTGAAAGTTTCGAGAGAGAATTAAGAAATCTTCCCACGCACTAAACTCTTCGAATTCACATTCTATTGGATGTTTTGTTTGAACTTCTTTTATGATTTTCAAAGTGTCTTTGTGTCCGTAGAAATGAAGCTTTGCACCTGAGTTTCTTGCGATGTTCCAAACTTTTATCAACCAGAACGGAAATCCTAATTCTTTCTCAGCATGTTCTGGAACGATAATAACATGTCTTTTAATTGTTCCAAATGGTTGAGCTGGCTTGTAAATTAAAGTCGTCGTATTACACTTTGTTAAAATGCCTTCAGTTAAATGTCCTATAAAACTAGCTGAAATTCCTTTGGCTACATGTAGTCCAAGAATTATATCAGTGATTTTATTTTCTTTAACAACGCTTGTTATTCCATTCACAATATTCAAATCATAACGGAGTAATTCATGCAGTTTATTGTCAGTTGCTGCAGCCGTAACAGCTGCTTTATTCAATATGATCTTCGCTTTTTTATCCGAACTATCTGGTGTAGTATTGTCAATGATTTTTAAAGCATATAAACCATCTGTATTCTTTTTGGACTTTATGGTAACTCCTAAATTGACCAATTCTTCAGTCGTTTCAAGGTTATTGATTGGAATTAAAATCCTTTCTAATTCTTCATCTTCCGTTTCATCAGTTATGTCACTTGCTTCGGCTAAAGCAATGTTTTTCGCTCCTTTTTGAGCTGCAAATGATGCAATTGTGCAAGTAAAGAGAATCATTAAAATAGTACCATTTAAAATACTTTCACTCAATAATCGAATGGGTTCGCCTGATGAAGTTTCGCCCAATATAATATTGTATCCAACCAAGACCGCCGCTAAAGTTGCTGCTGCTTGTGCATTACTTAATCCAAAAATCAATCTTCTTTCATCCGCTGAAAACTTGAATGTCTTTTGAGTCAACCAAGCGGCTAGGAATTTCGAAAATGTAGCAACAACAATCATTACCGCAGCAACTTTTATTGTTTCATTGTCTTTGAAGAACACGCGGTAATCGATAAGCATTCCAACTCCAATCAAAAAGAAGGGAATGAAAATGGCGTTTCCAACAAACTCAATCCTGTTCATTAATGGAGAAGTTGATGGAATTAATCTATTGAGAGCGAGTCCAGCTAAGAAAGCTCCAATTATAGCCTCCACACCAGCTAATTCGGCCAATACAGCTCCTAAATAAACCATTACCAACACAAAGATGTATTGAGAAACCTTATCATCGAAACGTTTGAAAAACCATCTTGCAATGATTGGGAATATCAACATGACAATCAACGCAAACAATACAAGTGAAACAGAAAGTCTAATCCAGAATTCAGTGTTCACTTCTCCAGTAGTTACCCCAACAATCACCGCCAGAACTAAAAGTGCTAGGGTGTCAGTGATCATTGTTCCGCCAACCGTAATATTTACCGCTTTGTTTTTAGCGACTCCCAAGCTACTGATTAATGGATAGGCGATGAGCGTATGTGATGCAAACATACTTGCTAATAATACAGAGGTTGGCCAAGTAAAATTCAATACATAATAACCAGAGATAAATCCCAATCCCATCGGAATTAAAAATGTGTACATTCCAAAAACCATACTTTTCCCACTGTTCTTTTTGAAGTCAGCCATGTTCATTTCTAATCCGGCCAAGAACATGATATAAAGTAGTCCCGCAGTTCCGGATAAAATGATACTGCTGTCTCGCTCCATTAGGTTAATTCCATAAGGTCCGATTACTGCTCCAGCGATAATTAACCCCAGTAAATGTGGAATTTTGATTTTGTTCAAAAGAATAGGAGCAAATAGAATAATCATCAATATCAAAAGGAATTTTAATATTGGGTCAGTAAGGGGCAGAGTTGTATCGAGTATACTTATTAATGTCATTATTTCTCCTTTTTAAGTTGGAAATCCAAACATATTTCTAAGCCTGTTTATCAATGTTTGAAAGGTATATGGCTTTGTGGAAGTAGGTTTGAAACACTCCGTAATTTTAAGTCGAATGTAGTGATATTTTGATTCGAAAAACAAGAGGTGAAAAATAAATATAATAGGATTGATTGACTGTTTACAAAAGGAAAGTAAAAGAATTCTTAAATTTTAACCAGAAAGGAGGGAAGAAGCTTTTTAGAATCTACAAAAGCATTTCTACTTAAAAATTCATCAAAAAAAAAGTCCAGACGATAACGCCTGGACTTTATATAAATTTATGTTTTTGAAATTATCTTTTTTCAATAGAAACGTAGTCACGTTCAGTAGCACCTGTATAAATTTGACGAGGTCTTCCAATTGGTTCTTTGTTTTCAACCATTTCTTTCCATTGTGCAATCCATCCTGGTAATCTACCAATTGCGAACATTACAGTAAACATTTCAGAAGGAATCTCCAATGCTTTGTAAATAATTCCAGAATAGAAATCTACGTTTGGATATAAACCTCTTTCAATAAAGTAAGGATCTTCCAATGCAATTTTCTCCATTTTCTTAGCAATTGCTAAAGCTGGATCATTTACACCTAATTGTTCAAGAACATCATCAGCTGCTTTCTTAATTATCTTAGCACGTGGATCGAAGTTTTTGTAAACTCTGTGTCCAAATCCCATCAAACGGAAAGAATCATTTTTGTCTTTTGCTTTAGCAATCCACTTGTCTAAGTCACCTCCATCAGCTTGAATTTTGTCAAGCATTTCAATAACTGCTTGGTTTGCTCCACCATGTAATGGTCCCCACAATGCTGAAATACCAGCAGAGATAGATGCGTAAAGATTAGTTTGAGATGATCCAACAATTCTTACAGTAGATGCAGAACAGTTTTGCTCATGATCAGCATGAAGAATTAATAATTTATTTAATGCTGTTGCAACAACTGGATTTGGTTTGTATTCTTCAGTTGGCATTGCGAACATCATGTTGAGGAAATTCTCAACATAATCCAATTCATTTTTTGGGTAAATAAAAGGATGACGAACAGCATTTTTATATGACATTGCTGCTAAAGTTGGAAGTTTAGCAAGTAATCTGTGAATTGTTAAATCAACTGCTTCTGGTGATCTGTTTGGATCTTGAGATTCAGGATAAAAAGTAGATAAGCTAACTACCATTGATGCCAAAACTCCCATTGGATGCGCTTTTGAAGGGTAAGCTTCAAAAAACTGCTTCATGTCTTCATGAACCAATGTGTGATTCGTAATACTCTTTTTAAAATCTGTTAGTTGAGTTTCAGTAGGTAATTCTCCATAGATAAGAAGAAAAGCCACCTCTAAAAATGTCGCTTTTTCTGCTAATTGTTCAATTGGATATCCTCGGTATCTTAAAATTCCGTTTTCTCCATCTAAGTAGGTGATTGCACTAGTTGTACTTCCTGTGTTTTTAAAACCAGGATCTATTGTAATTACTCCAGTAGTACCTCTCAATTTCTTGATGTCTATTGCTTTTTCATTCTCCGTACCAGTGATAACAGGGAATTCGTATGTTTTCCCTCCAATTTCTATTTTTGCAGTCTCGCTCATTTTTTTTTACTCGTTTTAATGTATTTTAATTTGGTTGCCTAAGTTAATGAAAACTTTCATTTATTTCACTTTTATTTGGCAGTTCTTTTCTCTATAGAACATACGTAATGTCAATAAGTTCACAACTTCTTAATTTTCAGACTTATTTTTTTTAATCTTTTTGTAAAATTTTATTCGCCTAAGCGCTAAACTTTTAATAATTTTTCTTTACAAGAAAATTTCACATCTTTAATCCTAGTTTATAAAACTCGTTATAAATTTTCTAAAGTATAGGCTAACATCATTCTGAATAAATGATTTCGAGTGTTTCCACCATAAATTCCATGGTCTTTATTTGGGTAAATAAATTGATCAAAATCTTTATCTGCTTTCACCAAAGCTGTAATCATTTCCATAGTGTTTTGCACGTGCACATTATCGTCTCCAGAACCATGAATGATAAAATAATTTCCTTTTAATTTATCGACATGAAAAATAGGGGAATTATCGTCATATCCTAAAGGGTTCTCTTGTGGAGTGCGCATGAAACGCTCTGTATAAATATTATCATAATATCTCCAATTCGTTACTGGTGCTACAGCAATAGCCATTTTAAAATCATCTGCACCTTTTGTTATTGCCAATGAAGCCATGTAACCACCATAACTCCAACCCATTATTCCGATGCGATTTGGATCAACGAAATCCCATTTCTTTATGTACTGAGCAACAGCAATCATATCCTCTGTCTCTAATTTTCCCAGTTGTAAATAAGTCGATTTTTTAAATTGAGCACCTCTGTACATTGTTCCTCTTGGATCAACACTCATTACAATGTATCCTTTTTGTGCCAATAATTGGTGATAAGCTCCATTTCCTCCATCATAAGCATCCTTCACCATATTGGAACCTGGACCTCCATATATATTAAAGTATACAGGATATTGTTTTGTGCTATCGAAGTTTGGCGGATACAAAATCCACGCATTCAAATCATGGTCTGCGCCTTCAACTTCAATAAATTTCTTCGGTTGAAAATCCATTTCATTGATTAAGAATTTTAAGATTTCATTATTCTCTAATTCCATAATCAATTTTCCACTTGCATTATGTAAAGAATAAACAGGAGGTGTATTGATGTTTGACCAACGGTTAACGTAATATTGCATTCCTTGAGAAAAAGTAACCGAATTTGTTCCTTTATTATCACTGATTTGGTCTTTTTTTGTTCCATCTAAGTGAATAGAATATAGTGCTGTATATTGCGGGCCTTCTTCTGCTGATGTGTAATACAAAATCCCTTTTTCTTCATTGATTCCCATAAATTCAATAACATCCCACTTTCCTTCTGAAATTTGCTGACTCGATCCGTCAATTCCAATTTTATAGATGTGATTGTAACCATCCTTTTCACTTGTTCTGATAAAGTGTTTTCCGTCTTTCAGGAAGTATAAGTTATCATCTATTTCAACATAAGCATCATCTTTTTCTTCATAAATAACTTTGGCTGTCATGTTCTTTTCTTCAACATCTATCCAATGATATTTTAAATGGTTTTGATGACGGTTTAAAGTCAATGCCATTAATTTATTTTCAGCAGATGAAAATTTTATTCTTGGAATGTATTCGTAGTCTCCTAATTCAATGGTTGTGGTCTTTGCATTTTTTACTTTGGCTACCTTCAAACATACTTTTGAATTGTCTTCTCCCGTTTTTGGATATTTAAAAGTATAAGGACTAGGGTAGAGGTCTTCAAAATACATCATCGTAAATTCCTTTACTTCACTTTCATCAAAACGTAAAAACGCAATGTTTTCACTGTTTGGAGACCAATCATAAGCTTTCGTGTAAGCAAATTCCTCTTCGTAAACCCAATCCGTGGTTCCATTGATAATTTCATTTTCTTTTCCATCCTTAGTAATGGCTTTAACTTTTCCAGTTGCGATAGTTTTGACGTAAATATCATTCCTATATATATAGGCCACTTTTTCACCATCTGGAGAATAAGATGCTAAAGTTTGTGGTTTTCTATCTGAATCGAGCGGAGAAAGAGTTTTAGACTTTAAATCATACAAGTAATATTCAGCTGAGAAACTTCTTCTGTATCGCTTTTGACGATTTACGGTGAGCAGTAGTTTTGTTTCATCATCATTGAATTCGTATCCGTCAACTTTTAATTCAACACCTTTATAAACAAGTTCTTTTCCATCGAGGATGTTTTCACCAGTTCCCGAAAGGTCTTCAAACGAATAACGCATGATAGATTTTTTTTCATCCACTAAAGCGAAACGAGAATAATGTTCTCCATCTTTCATTGAACGGAATCCACTAATTCCATTTCCATAGAATTGATATTCTTTCCAGATTTTTTCAACTGTTAATTCGTTAGTTGAATCTTTTTCTTGTGCCAAACCTAAAAAGTTTGTAAAAGCTATTATCAATGCTGATAAAATGATGTTTTTCATGCCGAAATTATTTTTTTACGAAGATAAAAGAAATTCCTTATTCTCAAGTTGCTTCATGAAATTCCAAATGGTTGCTAATTCGAAATATTCTAGTTTTATATGATTTTGTTGGGTTTTGTTTTGTCTCTGTTGATATTATACCAAGGACTTACGTCTTTGGCTATTAATACGCCGTCCTGCTGGCTTTATTGTTCTGAAATATAGTTCATTGTATATTTGGTTCTACCACTATTTTAATGGAATATTGAATTTTTTCAACTATATAAAGCTTCGAGTCACTAAACGGATTCACTCTATTTACAAAACTATCGTAATGTTTTATAAAATAAAAAAAGAGATTCCTCGTCGCGGTGCTCTGTTGGAATGACAAGAGGTTCGGATTTATTGGTCGGGGAAAGTGTTGCTCAAGTTCCGCTTGAGCAACACTTTCCCCGAAAACCTACCAACTTGACTGTCATTCCGACAAAGTTTTAATTCTTACCAAATAATTAAAGTGCCGAGGAATCACTTCTTCAAATATCTTTATTATTAAGTAGTTCAGATTAATATTGAATTAATATTCTAAAACCTTCCATTAAGATCAGGGTAGAATCATATCTTTATAAATTACAAAAGATATCCTTCGAAAAGACTTGACAGCGTATTGATAAATATTTTAAAATTCAAATCTTTTAAGTTTCAGTTTAATTCGTGGTATAAAGATTAGTTTTTGGAAAGATTAAAATTGATTACCCGCAGTATTTCATGTAGAGCCAATATTCTAGTTCAGAAAGAAAAATTTTCAAAGTGTCAATTGAAAGTTAAAAGACTAAAATAGTATTTCACATATTTTTTCAACAATTTTATTTTCTCTAATTTCTTTTAATAAATAAAAAGTGATATTTCGCTATATCCTGTTATTAATCCATGTTTTATGCAATTATTCAATTTAAAATTAAGTGTACCTAGTCAAGTATTTACATGTGTTTATACATTTATTACACACGATTTTACCAAAAAAACATAAATTGTTCATAATTTGATAATATAAGGTTCAATAAAAAGCCTTAATTTTGTACTGAAAATCATTTTATGTTCTCCTTGAGGCAATTTAATTTCATGCTGAAACCATTAAATGATAAAACAATAAAACATTAAAAAACGATTATAAAATAAGTTGTATCCATATAAGTTTGTTCAAACTCGCAACTATTTTTGTTTTTTTAAATTTGTAACATTTCTCAAATAAATATAATAACTATGAAAAAAATTTTACTTTCATTCGGTCTACTTTTAAGTGCTGCTGTTAGCGCACAAGATTGTGACGGTTTGTTTATCTCTGAATACGTTGAAGGTTGGTCAAACAACAAGGCAATAGAGATTTACAATCCAACAGGTTCACCAATTAATTTGAATGACTACATGTTAGTACGTTATTCTAACGGAGCTACTTTTGTAGGTCCTGAGTCAGGAGTTCAATTGAATGGTACAATCGGAGCTTACGATGTTTATGTAGCAGTAATAGACAAAAGAGACGAAAACGGAATTGGTCAAGAAGCACCGGTTTGGGATTCTTTACAAGTCCGTGCTGATGGTTTCTACTCTCCAGAGTACAATGTTTCTAAAGCAATGTACTTCAACGGAAATGATGCTATGGTTTTAGCAAAAGGTACATTGTCTGATATTGCTAACTCTCAATTAATTGATGTTTTCGGAAAAATTGGTGAAGATCCAGATGTTGGAGATCCTTACAATGGATGGACAGATACTTCTCCATTCTACGGAGTAGGAACAGTGCTTACAGTTGACCATTCTTTAATCCGTAAGCCAGGTGTTAAAAAAGGTGTAACAGCGGTTACTATTACAGAATTCAATGCACTAGCAAAATGGGATTCTATACCAGCAGTTCTTCCAATGTTGGATGCTAATGGAGATCCTATTTTAGATGGAGCTGGAAATCCTCGTATTGAAGGAAACTGGGCGACTTTAGGAAACCATGACTGTGAATGTAATGCATTGTCAGTAAATGATGAAGTAGCAATCAAATTGTCTATTTATCCTAATCCTTCTTCAAATGGAGTATTTAACTTTGCAACTGAAAGCAATATCGTAAATGTTGAAGTTTACAGTGTAGTTGGTCAAAAAGTATGCTCTCAAGAGAACAAAACAGGTATTCAATCTTTCACAATCGGAAATCAACCAGGTGTTTATTTAGTTAATCTAAAGACATCAAATGGAGTTGTAACTTCTCGTCGTGTTATAGTTAAATAAGAATTCAAAATTTATTTAGGGGAGTATAAAAGCTCCCCTTTTTCATATCAATTTTTTCCATTGTGATAAAGAAAATTATATTCCTCGCTTTCCTACTTCCATTTTTTGCTCTTGCGCAAAAAGGAACCCTAAACGGAAAAATTAAAGATCATGCAACCAATGAGCCAGTTATTGGAGCTTATGTCTATATTTCTGATGATTATAGATCAAAAGCACAACTTGACGGGTCTTATTCAATTCAAAATTTGCCTTATGGTAAATATGAATTAAGAATATCAATGTTTTCTTACGATACTTTATTTACAACTATCACTATAAATGCGCCAGTTGTAATTAAAGACTTTTCTATGGGAGATACCCAAGAAATGGAAGAAGTCGAAGTTATTGGTCAATTGGCAGTAGATAGAAAAACTCCTGTTGCTGTTACCCGTATTTCAGCCAAGCAAATTACCGAAGAATTGGGATCTCAAGAGTTACCAATGATTCTAAATTCCACTCCAGGAGTTCACGCAACTCAACAAGGTGGTGGTGATGGTGATGCAAGAATTAGTATTCGTGGATTTAACCAAAGAAATATCGGTGTAATGATAGACGGTGTTCCAGTAAACGACATGGAAAATGGAGCAGTATATTGGAGTAATTGGTTTGGATTAGACCAAATTACAAATCAAATTCAGGTTCAACGTGGATTAGGTGCTACAAAATTAGCTATGCCTTCTGTTGGTGGAACCATGAATATCATTACTCAACCTACAGGTGGGAAACGCGAAATTAAAGTGAACCAAGAATATGGGTCAGGGAACTTCCTTAGAACTTCTTTGTCTTATAAGTCAGGTAAATTGAAAAATGGTTGGGGAGTTTTATTCTCTGGTTCATACAAACAAGGTGATGGATGGGTTGACGGATTGAGTACGCGTGGTGCCTTCTATTATTTAAAAATTCAAAAGAAAGTGGGAAAACACTTGATCTCTTTAAGTGGATTTGGTGCTCCACAAGAACATGCTCAGCGTACATATAATCAACCAATTGAATATTGGGATTCAGAATATGCAAGAAATCAAGGGATTGAAGTTGCTGCAGATGCTGTTAATATTGATAATGGAATTCGTTCTAATCAACATTTTGGTTACATAACAAATTCAAATGGAGATCGAGTACAAAAAGCAGAAAGAAGAAATTACTACCACAAACCACAAATCACGTTGAAAGATTTTTGGAAAGTGAATAAAAAATTATCTATTTCAAACATGGTTTACATGTCGATTGGTAGAGGTGGAGGAGAACGTTTGAAAAATTCAAGCGGAATTCTTTATGATGAGGAAGGACATGTTGATTGGGATCAAATTATAGAAAATAACCAAGAAGTTAAACTTTTTGGAACTATTGTTCCAAGTGTTGATCCATCACATCATCCAACTTTATTGAAATCTTCTCAAGTTATTACTTCAGCAGTAAATAATCATATGTGGGTTGGAGGTGTTTCACAATTCGATTATAAATTAAATGATAACTGGGAAATATCTGGAGGTTTAGATTACCGTTATTACAAAGGAGAACATTATACAGAATTGACAGATTTATTAGGAGGAAATTATTGGATTAATTCTAATGACCAAAACGCATCTACCAACATGAAAAAAGTGGGTGATAAAGTGGGTTGGCAACCTTACCATAATTACCGTGATGCTTTGGTTCAATGGGGAGGAGCTTTTGGACAAGTAGAATACAATAAAGGAAGATGGTCATCATTTGTAAATTTATCTACTGTTATTAACGGATATAAAGGAATTGATTATCACCAAAAAAGAGAAATTCATTTGGCTGATACAATTTTATATATTGGAGGACAAGATGTAGTGAAATATGAGGGTGAATACTATCACCCAGATCATCCAGATTTAAAATACAATCAAACTGACTGGAAATTATTGGCTGGTTTTACTGCAAAAGCAGGTGCTAACTTCAATATTACAGAGAAAATGAATATTTTTGTTAATGCTGGATATTTGTCAAGAACTCCTCAGTTTAGTAATGTAATTAACAGTGAGGACAATCAATTCTTTGAAGAAATTTTGAATGAAAATATTTTAGCATTTGAAGCTGGATACGGATTTAGATCTAAAAAATTCAGTGCAAATGTTAATGGTTACTACACAATGTGGCAAAATAAACCATTTCCTTTTGGTGTATCTGTACCTGATCCAAACGATCCAACAGAGTTTGTTAGGGCTAACGTGAATGGAATGGATGCATTACACATGGGAATTGAATTTGATGCTGTTTATAAAGTGTTTAAAAAACTTTCACTTGAAGGAATGGTTTCTATTGGTGACTGGACTTGGCAATCATCTGAGCAAATTAATGTTGTTGGTCAGATCTTTGAGTTTGATGCAAAAGGTGTTCATGTAGGAGATGCAGCGCAAAGTACATTTGCTGGAGCAATTCGTTTTGAGCCCCTGCCAAGTTTATATATAAAAGCAGGATATACACATTTCGCTCGATATTTCAGTGATTTTGATCCTTTCTCTTTAAGTGTTGCAAGTGGTAATGGAGGTAAAGAGTCATGGCAAATTCCTGATTATGGAATGTTGTCAATTCATACTGGTTACCGTTTCAAATTTGAAAAATCAAGCTTGGTTTTGAGAGGTAATGTATTTAATGCATTAAATACATTGTATATTTCTGATGCTAGAAATAACCAAAATGGAAGTGGTTTCGACGCTACTTCTTCAGGTGTTTTCTTTGGTCAAGGAATTCGTGTGAATTTCTCCTTAGGTTTCGAATTTTAATAATTGAGGATCATAATAAATTAGAATAAAATGAAAAATAAACTTTTACTTTTTGGTGCGTTGTTTTCGATGTCAGCCTTGTTTGCTCAAACAAGTATCGATGACGCACGTAATTTTCCAGTTGGAGCTACTGTTACTATTAAAGGGGTTTCTTCTGATAGTGGAGAATTAGGTCCAATTCGTTATATTCAAGATGCAACGGGTGGAATACCAATTTATGGTAGTATGGCAAACGGAGTGAATAGAGGAGACTCTGTAACTTTAACAGGAGTAATTAAAGATTTTAGTGGACTTTTGGAAATAGATCCAATAACTTCATTGACTCCAAATGGAGCAGGAACAGAAATTGCACCTTGGAATATAAATATTGTTGATTTAGGAAATACGTATGAAGGGCGTTTGGTAAGAATTGATAATGTAACTTTCCCAACTTCAGGGGCAGCATTCGCTAATAGTACAAACTACAATTTTACAGATGGTACAAATACAGGAACGCTTCGTATTAATTCTGGAACAGCAATGGCAGGACAGACGATTCCAGGTGGAGCGCAGTCAGTTGTTGGATTGTTGAGTGAATATAACGGACTTTTCCAATTGTTGCCGCGTGATATAAATGATATCTTTGGATATACTGCTCCGGACAAGAAAATTGAGGTTTTAGTTGATGGAACACCTGTTTTAAACGGTGCTACTATTCAAATTGGAACTACAGCTTCTACACCAATTGAATTAAAAAATATTGGAGTTAACAATTTAACAGTTTCTGCGATTAATTTCGCTGGTGCTGCTGCAGCTGATTTCTCAACGAATTTAGTAACTGGAGCTATCGCAGGTGCTGGAAGTGTTACTGGAAATATAGCTTTTTCTACAACAGTAAACGGTTCTAGAATTTCAACAATTGCTATATCATCTGATGATCCTACTGATCCAGTTTTTACTTTGAATTTATACGGAATTGGGAATGATAATTTAGCAACAGAGCCAAGTTTTGGAACATCGATTATTGGAATTACAAATGTTCAAGCGTACACTATGAATGTTCAGAGCCATGCTTCTTTTGATGGTGAAGGTTTCCTTATTCTTTGGAAAGAAGGAAGCACTCCAACTGGAGTTCCTGTTGATGGAACTTCGTACTTAAGAGGAGATGTGATCGGTGATAGTAAAGTTGCTTATGTTGGAAATTCTGAAACTTTTACTCCTAGAGGAATTCGTGCAGATATAGACTACCATTTTGCGGTTTATGTTTTAAATGGTTATGGAAACTTTGTTAACTACAACCAAACAGATGTTGCAATTGATAATCAAATGTCGAGTGGAAGTAACATTGGTTCTTATTATGGTGCTTTAAATACTGGAACATCAACTTTAACTGATGACTTAACTGCTTTAATTAATCCTCATAATTATAGTTCTTACTTTTTATATAAGACATTATTAATGGATGGTTTTGAAGCTTTAGATACATTAGCAGGAGAAAGCTACATTACTTGTGTTTACTCAGGTGAGAAAAAAGTGTATAGCGGATCTTTTGATTGGACTGCAACAGGATATTCAAGAGAACATACTTATGCACATTCTTGGTTCCCAACTAATCCAGCAAACGGAACACCGGAGGAATTAGAGTATGCAGATTATCACAACTTGTATCCAACAAACTTAAATAAAGCAAATACGCCAAGAAGTAATCTACCTTTCGGTGAAATCGTTGGAACACCAGCTTTTACATATTTAGAAGGTTCTAGAGGACAAAATGCTAGTGGTTCATTAGTTTATGAACCAAGAGATCAGCAAAAAGGAAACTTAGCGAGATCAATTTTCTACATGGCAACAGCATATAATGGTGCTAGTGGAACTGGTGATAACTGGGGAATGCCTTCAAACCAAGAGCAAGACGTATTGAAAAAATGGCACTTTGATGATGTGCCAGATAGTTACGAAATTGCTCGTCATGAGTTAATTTACAGTATTCAAAACAATAGAAATCCTTACATTGATAGTGCTGATTTCGCTTGTTATGTTGATTTCTACGCTGTTTCTTACATTTCAGAAGGATGTGAATTAGGATTGTCTTCTAACTTTATTGAAAACAACTTGTCTATTTTCCCTAATCCAAGTAATGAAATCGTTTATGTTCAATTGAATGGAGTTAAAATCACATCAATTAATGTAACGGATATGACTGGAAGAACAGTTGGAACATTCACTGCAGCAACAGAATTCGTTGAAGTAGATGTTACGAAATTCAATGCAGGAACTTATTTGTTGAATATTAATACAGAAAAAGGTAATTTGGTAAAAAGAATTATCGTTCAATAATAGATGATATAAACCATGAAAGTTTTTCAAATTTTATGGATATTAGCATTAGGAGCAGGTCTTTGGGCCTGCTCTTCTGCTTCTGTATTTGTCCAAACTGATAAAGTTGAAATCAATACTGCTACATCTCCAGATGATAGTCTGCAGGCTTTTATTGCGCCATTTAAAAAAGAATTGGCTGCCAATATGGACCGAGTAATAGGATTTGCCACTGGAGATTTATTGCGAGACCGACCTGAAGGAGCTTTGGGAAATTTCGTAATCGATGAAACAGAAAATTACCTCAAAGAATACGATTGGTTGAAAGGCAAACATTATATTTCTATTATGAATCATGGTGGTCTAAGATCACCCATTTCAAAAGGGAATATTACTGTAGGAGATATTTACCGACTAATGCCATTCGATAACACCATTGTTTTGGCAAAACTTCCAACAAGTGAATTAGCATCGATTGTTGCTTATTTAAAGAATTCAGGTGGCGAACCCATCGGAGGATTTCAAATTAATGGAGTTGAAATTAGTTTTAACAACCAAGCAATTTTAGAAGATACATTATATGTCATCACCACCGATTATTTGTCAAATGGAGGAGATAACATGAGCTTTTTTAAAAGAAGCTATAAAACTACAGATACTGGAATCTTCCTCAGAGAAGCATTAATAAAAAGGGTGGAAGCAATAGATACACTTCGTCCAATTTTGGATAACCGCATAAAATGGTAATATGGAACGTCGCATATTTTTACAAAAAAGCATAGTTGTTGGAGCAGGATTAGCCATTAGTCCAAGTTTATTGAGTTTCCCAAAAGATCCTCAAAACTTAGAGAAAATCACCATTCTTCATACCAACGACACCCATTCAAATATTGAAACATTTCCAGCTACTCACGCCAAATATCCAAATCAAGGAGGAGTAGCTAGAAGATACGCTTTATTAAAAGAAATAAGAAAACAAGAGAAAAATGTACTGTTATTTGATGCAGGAGATATTTTCCAAGGAACACCTTATTTCAATAAATTCCACGGAGAATTAGAAATGAAACTCATGACCCACATGGGCTACGATTGTGCAACAATGGGGAATCATGATTTCGATGCCGGATTAGATGGTTTCATAAACGCCTATCAATATGGCAAATTTCCTTTCGTCTGTTCAAACTATAATTTCGACAATACTATCCTAAAAGACGTCACAAAGGAATACCAAATCTTCAATAAAGGACCTTTTAAAGTTGGAGTTTTCGGTTTAGGAGTTGGACTAAACGGCCTAGTTGCAAAAGCGCATTTCCAAGATACAGAATGGTTAAAACCAATTCCAATAGCCAACCGAATAGCCAAACATCTTCGCTTTGAAGAAAAATGTGATTTAGTGATTTGTCTTTCCCACTTAGGCTACAAACCCAAACAATTTTTAGACAACGATCAATTATTGGCTTCCGAAACAGAAAACATAGACCTCATTATTGGTGGACACACGCATACCTTTTTGCCTAAACCAGAAATTCATTTTAACAGATTGGGCGAAAAGGTGCTGATAAATCAGGTGGGTTGGGCTGGATTGGCTATGGGGAGGATTGATTTCTTTCTAGGGGAGAAGAAGAGGAACAAGCGACATGATTTGGTGATGGTGTAGGGGCGATTTGCAAATCGCCCCTACACCACCACCCAACATCCACCACCCAACATCCACCACCCAACATCCACCACCCAACATCCACCACCCAACATCCACCACCCAACATCCACCACCCAACATCCACCACCCAACATCCACCACCCAACATCCACCACCCAACATCCACCACCCAACATCCACCACCCAACATCCACCACCCAACATCCACCACCCATATCCATCGCACATATCCATTACACATTTGCAAATCGCCCCTACATTATTACAAACAATCTCATTTTTTTCACTATCTTAACATAATACTTAAATCAAATATTATGTTTAACCCAGAAAAACACCACCGCAAAAGCGTTCGACTTAAAGGTTATGATTACTCTTCCATGGGCTTTTATTTTATAACAGTTAATGTAGAAGATAAGCTGAAATTGTTGAGTCGTATAGAAAATGGAAAGCTAGAATTAACCAAAATTGGACAAGTTTTGGAAGAAGAATGGAAAATCACAGAGAAATTGCGTAAAAACATTCAACTTCACGACTATGTAATTATGCCAAATCATTTTCATGCAATCGTAGAGATAAGACATTCTGTAAACAAGGAGAATGAAGTTGGTCAATTTAAAGCTCCGAAAAATTCATTGGGCGCGATAGTTAGAGGTTTTAAAGGTGCTGTAACTAGAAAAGTAGTTGCAAATAATCTGTATAAATCCTCTTTTTGGCAGCGAAGTTTTGATGATAGAATAATTAAAGATGAACCTAGTCTGATGAATGTGAAGAAATACATCAATGATAATGTGAGGAATTGGGATGATGTGTAGGGGCGGTTTGCAAACCGCCCTTACACAAACCGCCCCTACGCAAATCCCACACAAATTTCCCAAATTTCAACACCCAATTTGATTTGTTCTCGTACATTTGCAGAAAACAAAACAATTATGTCTGTACATAAGAATGTGAAGCGTGTAACCACTCATACGTTGCAAGAAATGAAAGATAACAAAGAGAAAATCTCGATGTTAACTGGATATGATTTTTCGATGGCTAAAATTATTGATTCTGCTGGAATTGATGTCATTTTGGTTGGAGATTCGGCTTCGAATGTGATGGCTGGACACGAAACAACTTTGCCAATTACTTTGGACCAAATGATTTATCATGCGGCTTCTGTAGTTCGTGCGGTAGAACGTGCTTTGGTAGTGGTGGATATGCCTTTTGGTTCTTACCAAGGGAATTCGAAAGAAGCGTTGGTGACTGCGATTCGAATTATGAAAGAATCTGGTGGACACGCTGTGAAAATGGAAGGTGGACAAGAGATCATTGAATCTATTACACGTATTCTTACGGCTGGAATTCCAGTTATGGGACATTTGGGATTAACGCCACAATCAATTTATAAGTTTGGAACTTACGTGGTAAGAGCTAAGCAAGAGGAAGAAGCAAATCGCTTGATTGAAGATGCTAAGGCATTGGAAGCAGCTGGATGTTTTTCTATCGTTTTGGAGAAAATTCCTGCTGAATTAGCAGCAAAAGTTGCTAAGGAAGTAAATATTCCAATTATTGGAATTGGTGCTGGTGGAGGAGTTGATGGACAAGTTTTGGTGGTTCACGATATGTTGGGGATCAACAATGACTTTAATCCACGTTTCTTGCGTAAATACCATAACTTATTCGAAGAAATGACAAACGCAGTGAAAAGCTATATCAGCGATGTGCGTTCTGGAGATTTCCCTAATAAAGAAGAACAATACTAGGAATGGCAATTGACGTTATTTATGAGGACAACCATCTGATCGCGGTCAACAAAGCTTCGGGTGACATTACCCAAGGCGATAAGACGGGTGATATGCCGTTGCCTGAAATAATAAAACTTTGGCTAGCCGAAAAATATAAGAAGGAGGGCAATGTCTTTTGTGGTGTTATACATCGATTAGACCGCCCTACTTCTGGGTTAGTGATTTTCTCAAAAACGAGTAAAGCACTTTCCAGAATGAATGAATTGTTCAAAAATCAAGAAGTTGAGAAAGTGTATTGGGCTATTGTGGAAACAAAACCCCAAACTGACACTGGAAGTTTACTGGATTACTTGAAAAAGAACACTGATCAAAACAAAAGTTACTCTGTAAAGAAAGGAACACCAGAAGCAAAAGAATCTGTTTTAGATTATAAATTAATTGCTCAAAGTGACCGCTATTTTTTATTAGAAGTAAATCCAAAAACAGGAAGACATCACCAAATTAGAACGCAATTGGCTAACATCGGTTGTATTATTAAAGGTGATGTGAAATATGGCGCAAAACGTTCCAATAAAGATGGTAGTATTTCATTGCATGCAAGAAGAGCCAAATTTATTCATCCTGTGAAGAAGGAACCAATTGAAATTACGGCAGATGTTCCCAATGATCCGTTGTGGAAGTGGTTTAAGAAGGAAGTGGAGTGAGATTTCTAGATGTTAGATGTTAGACTTGTGGACATTAGACTAGTGACATTAGATGTTAGACAATTTTGATTCGCTTCAAAATCTAAGTGTTTCATTGGCGAAGTGTACATTGTCTTCGATATTTCGGTGTCTTCGTCGCCTTCGACAAGCTCAGTCACCGAAGTCACCGAAGAGCAATCCGTTGACCGTCGAATGCAATGTTGGCAAATGGAAAAGCGTTTCGAAGTAACAGAAAAGATTTTTTTTAATGTCCTCCCTCTGTATCTCTCCCGATTATTTCGGGACAGGCTCTCCAAAGTGAGAGTTGCTCCGAACTAATATTTAATGCTAATTGATGTAAATTAAAATGATAATCTAATAGCTTTTTGAAGTGCAAAATCCGCAATAATCTGCGTTGATTGCAGTTATCTTGCGGTGAATAGCTTGTCGAAGGCCCGCGTTCCATTACAGCGCAACCAAAACCGCTCACTAATGCCATCTTCGACCTCATACTTTATCAGTTACACATTCATCAACTTTCATCTTTTTTCGACCAATAACTCCCTTTCGAATCCCTACCTTTGCAGAATTAAACGATTAGAACATTTATCATGGCTTTATTGATTGAGAAAGATACAATTTGTGCATTATCCACTGCAAATGGAGTGGGAGCAATTGCTGTTATCCGTGTTTCAGGTGAAGAAGCATTAACATTGACTTCGAAAATATTTTCAAAGGATTTAACGAAGGTGGACACGCATACTGTTCATTTTGGAACAATTCGAGATGCAGACAATAATGTAATCGATGAAGTTTTAGTCACTGTTTTAAAAGAAGGAAAAAGTTTTACTGGTGAAAACACCACTGAGATTGCTTGTCACGGTTCAACATTTATTCAGCAGCAAATTCTCAATCTACTTTTTAAAGCAGGTTGTAGAATGGCAAAAGCTGGAGAATTTACCATGCGGGCTTATTTCAATGGACGAATGGACTTATCTCAAGCTGAAGCAATCGCTGATTTAATTTCTGCGGATTCTAAAAAAGCGCATGAGATCGCAATGAACCAAATGCGTGGTGGTTATTCTGATAATATTCAACATTTACGTCAACGTTTAATGGACTTTGCTTCATTAATTGAACTAGAACTTGATTTCTCAGAAGAAGACGTTGAATTTGCCAGCAGAACAGAATTGAATGATTTAGTTATTGAGTTAAAAGAAAAGTTAACCTTACTTACTGAATCTTTCGCTTATGGAAATGCAATAAAACACGGAGTAAGCACTGTAATTGCAGGTCAGCCGAATGCTGGGAAATCAACATTGTTGAATGCATTACTCAACGAAGAACGCGCAATCGTTTCGTCAATTCCAGGAACAACAAGAGACACAATTGAAGAACGTTTAACAATAGACGGAATTCTTTACAACTTTATAGACACCGCTGGAATTCGTGAAGCAACAGATGAAATTGAAAAAATAGGAGTAGAGCGAGCTATTTCTCAAGTGAGCAAATCGAACATTTTACTTTATGTTTTTGATGCCAACGACCTTACAAAAGAAGATGTTAAAATCGATTTAAAACGTTTAGAGCGCGATGGTTTATCTATAATTCTCCTAGCCAACAAAACGGAAGACATGGATACCGCTAAGTTTGCTGATTACAGTGAAAGGTATCCAGTCATTGCGATTTCGGCTAAAAAACACGCTGGCTTAGATGCTTTAAAAGCAGAATTGGCTAAATCTGTAGCGTCTTTGGCCACAGAAAGCGATACGATTGTAATCAATGCAAGACATTACGAAGCTTTTTCAAATGCTTTGGCCGATATGTCCAAGGTTGAAGAAGCTTTAGAATTGCAGATTTCTGGAGATTTATTGGCCATGGATATTCGCAGTGCTATAAGGCATTTGTCTAGTATAACTGGTGAGATAACTTCTGATGATTTGTTGGGGAATATATTTGCTAATTTCTGTATTGGAAAGTAACTATATCAAAGTAGAACAAGATGTATCAATGTTAAGTATTGTTTATTAGTATGTTAGTTGATTATTGTTGAAAACTATATAACACAAAACTAATTCAACTTTGTGTTATATTGATGGTTTTTGTGTTACATTTGGTTTTGTAAACACAAATAACACATAAAAACACAAACATGAAGATTACAGTAAGAAGCCGAAAAGCAAAGAACGGAGTGTCAAAACTTTTTTTAGATATCTACGATCCTTCTGCAAAGAAAATAAGAACATCAATTACTCTCGATCTCTTTGTTTATGAAAATCCTAAAGGGTCGCAAAAAAAGAGCAACAAAGAAGCGATTGAAGCAGCAGAACGAATCAGAGCTAAAAAGACAATTGAATTTGCATATGATAACAATTCCTTATCTGAGCTGAGTGGAAAAGATAAGTCAGTAATAAATTTTATAGATTATTTTCAAGAGCAAACTGATAAGAGATACGATAGCCTTGGTAATTATGGGAATTGGGATTCAGTTTGTAAATATTTACGCAAATTCTGTCCCGACGATATTTCCATAAATCAAGTTGACGCAAAATTCTTAGAAGACTTTAAGTATTACCTTGAGCATATTGCAAGAACTAAAAGCAATACAAAACTTTCTCAAAACAGTCTTTACTCTTATTTTAATAAAGTCAGAGCATGTTTAAAACAAGCTTATAGAGAAGACCTTATTTTGAAGAACCCTTCCGAAAAAGTAAAAGGTTTTAAACAAGGAGAAGTTGAAAGGGAATATTTGACTTTTGAGGAACTTCAAAAAGTAGCAAAAGTTGATTGTGAGATACCACAATTAAAATCAGCTTTCCTTTTCTCTTGCTTGACTGGAATTAGATGGTCTGATATTAATAACCTTCTATGGAAAGATTTGCAATATTCAGAAAACAACAGTTATTGGTTCGTTCGTTTTCGTCAGCAGAAAACAAAAGGTGTAGAAACTTTACCTATTTCGCAACAAGCTCACAGTTTACTTCCTGAAGTAGAAGCGGACGAAGAAAGAATATTCAAGGGTTTAAAATATTCTGCTTGGCACAATATGAAATTACAACAGTGGGTGATGAAAGCAGGCATATCAAAGACCATCACTTTCCATTGCGCTAGACACACCTATGCTACTCTTCAATTAACTAATGGGACTGACATTTATACTGTATCAAAACTACTCGGCCACCGTGAATTAAAAACTACACAAGTGTATGCTAAGATTATAGACCAGAAAAAAGTGGATGCTACTAATGCAATTCCTATATTAGATTTATAATGATTGATTTCTACGAAATATTAAAAAGACTGACGAATTCATATAAGAATAGTATTCAATCTGAATTGATTGAAGATGGATTCGTCAATTTTGATAAACTTAAGCATCATTCAAAGGTATTAACTGAAGAGTCTATACTCATTGAGTTATTGAAAAAACCTTTATTTAAAACTCTAAATGAGACATATCTTAAAGGCGAGAGTTTAAACCTAAAGCTCAACTCTATACATACATATGAATCAATTTATAAAGAATTAGTTAGTGGAGGAGTTTTACGAATGAATCAGGCTCCTTCAAAGGTGATGAAAGGAGAGAAAAAAATATACCAAATACCTACTTCTTTTAATATTGCATTTCCGACTTATGAGATTTTAAATAGGAATGAATTTGATAAGGTCAGAAGAGAAGTATTTAAACAATTTATTTCATTAATTCTTTTTCAAAAAAAATGTAATATTTTAAAGTCATTCTTAGATGTAATAGCAGGCGGTGGTACTTTTGCTGCTGCTGAAATAAACAAAATAAAAACCTACTTAGATAAAAGGAGTGATTTTTTTATGGTTAAATTCTCTGATAATAAAGACACAGCTAGAGGGGTTGAATCCAAATTGAAAATCAATAATAATTATACTTTTAAAAAGGAAAATATTTTATTATACAAAACGTTTTACTCTGATAAAGCAATTCACCGTTATAAGAATTTTAACCATGAAGATTTTAATTTTCCTGTAACAAAAATATTTAATGACTTTGTGAATTTTGGTTTTATATGTAATTCTGTGAAGAAAATCGAATTCCTAAATCTTTTTATTGGCAAAGAAATCCCTCCTTCTGATAAGGTCTACTGGATGGGTACTCCGTGGGATTTGAAAATTTTCACAAGAACAATGGCACAATCTAATTCGATCCAAAAATTGGACACTCAACAACAATGGTTTGTAGCCTCTCATTGTTTTAAGGTTAAGTTTAAAGGGATGAATGAGCCAGGAAATATTCCAAAATATGAAAGCTTGTCAAAATCCAAAATTTCTAAAAAGGACAATACTACAAAACTTGAAGAACTTTGTGGTAAATTGATTTCGCTTTTCGAAACCTCGAAATAGAAGGATCTTCGATTAAATTATTTCCTCATTGTTACTGCATCATTCAAACCATTTGCTCGAATGTTTCTCGAAATCGAGTAATTCTGCCTTGTGATAGTTTGTGATTCATCGTTAATTCGTTCCAGCAATGGCCATTTGCACTTTTTATTAACATTTAAAAATTAAAAAGATGGAACAAAATAAAAGACCGATATTTTCTCTCTCTGTAGAAGAATATGTTGAATTACACAAATCACTTCAACAAGAATATAAATATCTTCATCTAGAACCTGAAAAGGTCGAAGAATCCAAGCCTGATATAATCTATTCAGATGAAGCTGCTGAATTAACAAATTATACTAAAAGTACACTTTACACGAAAGTTTCCCGTGGTGAATTACCAAGAATCTCTTCTCGTCGTCCACTTACTTTTTCAAGAGCGCAATTAACTAAATGGATGCTAAAAGGTAGACCGACAGTAGCTGATATGATCGCAGAAGAATTTATGAACTCTAAAAAAGCGAAGAGATGAAAAAGAAAGAATTTTTAGTATCCGAAATCCTTGATTCTTTTAATATAACCAAAATTAAGGGTCATTTTTCTAAGAAGAAATATGACTTAGGAAACGGTAGGTATGGAAAAGATATCTTTACGTTTTTTGTTAAAAAAGAAGAAAAAGGATATGTCGTTAAGATTGGAGGAGTGTATAAACATGGGATTGTCAACCTCCTTCATAAAATGGGACTTTGTTATAAAAAAGAACATGGCGTTTTCATCTTGATTAGAAAACAAAGGAATATTATTTATGAAATTTCTCATAAAGAGATAAAGGATTTAGTGAGCGAGTATTTATATCAACTCCCATATTTAGAAGTAGAAATTAATGGTTCAACTGAATCGTTTTCTCCTGAAGCACAAATTGAACTTTTTTATCGACAAACAAATTTGGTTCTAAACGATAGTTTTCTTGAATTTTTAAAAGAAGACAAGACATCTATCATAACCGATACCTCTGATAGTGTCATCTTATTTTTTGATAATGGTATACTTGAGGTTACTGAGTCTGATGTTAATTTAAACAGCTATAGCTCTTTTACAGATGGATTAGTTTGGAGAGAAAGTGTAATAGATTTTAAACTAGGTATCAAAGATGTTGAGAAGTGTAATTTTTCACTATTCATAAATAATGTTTGCAATAATGATGAAGATAGAGTCCTAGCTTTAAAGTCAGCATTAGGTTACTTACTTCATTCATTTAATCGAAAGTCAGGCGGACAGATGGTTCTTTTATATGATGAGTCTATTACTAACTTAGATAGTCCGCAGGGAGGAACAGGAAAAGGAGTTATAGCGAATGCTATAGCGACGCTTCGTGAAACAGTTAAAATGGATGGGAAGAAATTTAAAGGTGATAACCGCTTCGATTTTCAGGATGTCACAGTATCAAGTAGGGTCCTATGGTTGGATGATGTAGGTAAACAAATGGATATCGACAGATTTAATTCAATTTCCACAGATGGATTTAATATTGAGAAAAAACACCAAAAATCAATCTTGATTCCTCCTGCATCATCTCCAAAAATTTTAATTTGTTCTAATATTATTCTTGACTGTTCTGGTACCACAAGGAAAAGACGTCAATTCATCATTGAATTATCAAATTATTATTCCTCTAAAATCACTACAGGAATCGAAGAGCCAATTGTAGCGGAACATGGTGCTAGGTTTTTTACTGACGAATGGGATAATGTAGAATGGAATCGATTTTATTGGTATATGATTGACTGTGCTAAGCTTTATTTAAGCAAAGGGTTGATTCCTGCACCGGGTATAAACATAATAGAAAATAGATTGCGACAAATTATCGGAGAAGACTTGTATAAATGGATAAAGCTCAAGGAGTATACAGTAGGTGAAAACTACAATACAAAAACTGAATTTAAAGAGTATAAAGATCTCTATGAAGACGGAGATGAAAAATGTACGCAGCGCAGTTTTAGTAATAAGTTAAAAAGCTTTTTTAACCACCAGAATAAATCAATTGAGTTTTTTACAGAAAGTAGAAATAGTGAAAAAATAAGTCTTTTTAGAATTAGGAATTAAGATTCCTTTAAATAGGGTATACCCTATTATTAATATAACATGAATTAGGATATACCCTATTGCAGAATATCCTAATTCCTTAATTCCAAAGATTATGAAGTATAAAAATGAACTCGACAAGTCGAGTAAGAAATTCTATTGCCCAAAATGTAGCAAAAAACGTATGGTGAGATTTATTAATCTTGATGGTGATTATCTACCAGCAGAGTACGGTAGGTGCGACCGAGTCTTGAAATGTGGCTACTTTAATAAGCCTAATGGAGGAGATGATATATCCAATATGCATGTAATTTATCCACCAAAACCAAAACCTCCAACGTCATTTATAAAAAGAGAAATTTTTGAGGCATCAATGCGTGGATATGAACGAAACAATTTGTATCAGTATTTGATAAAACATTATGATGAAAACTTAGTAAAATATGTTTTTCTTAAATACAATGTTGGAACTTCGAAAGCTTGGGGAGGATCTACTGTGTTTTGGCAGATGGATGGCTCTGGAAAATTA
The DNA here is from genome assembly GCF_004152935.1 of Brumimicrobium glaciale. Taxonomy (GTDB): domain Bacteria; phylum Bacteroidota; class Bacteroidia; order Flavobacteriales_D; family Crocinitomicaceae; genus Brumimicrobium; species Brumimicrobium glaciale. The sequence continues at coordinate 426,423 of NZ_SETE01000002.1, read as the reverse complement.
AGGTCTGGAAAAGTGATGAAATACAACGCTGATAGTGGTAAAAGAGTGAAGAAACCAAGACCTTTGATTACATGGGCTCATTCTCTGCTCAATTTGAATCAGTTTAATTTAAAACAAGTGCTTTTTGGTGAACATTTACTATCTGATTTAAATAATGAAAATGTGGTTTGTTTGGTCGAGTCTGAAAAAACAACATTAGTATGCGCAATAGAGTTTCCTCAATTTAATTGGATAGCGACAGGCTCATTTCAGTTATTCAGACCTAAATCATTACAGGTATTAAAAGAAAGTAGTATAATTGTTTTTCCCGATACAGATGCGCATGATGCCTGGGTCAAAAAGGCTGCTGAAATTTCTACTGATCTAAAAATAGAAATAGATGTTTCTGATTTTTTGAAAAAGAAGTCAGTTAAAAGTAATTCTAAAAAAGGTTTAGATTTAGCAGATATTCTAGTAAGGAATAATGATATAAAAGCTCAATTGGAAACAGAGTTTAATACTATTCTTAAAACTAAAATAATGCGTCATCCAATATTAGGGAAAAATATTGAATCATTTGATAAAGATATGGTTATAGATTTATCTTCATTTAAAAAGTTGCTTTGCTTTAGCAAAATTGGTTAAATAATTTAATTTTAATGCGCCTTGAATATAAATTAATGTAATTCAAGGCGCATTTATTTGTATCTAACTATCTTATTTCTAATTGTTCAACTAAAAATTTTTGTAAATCAGGCATTGAGGATATAACCGTATGTTTACCTGATAATTTTGATTCTACTCCTTTACTTAAAATTGATTTAAATTGCTTTTTTAAGATGTTGAATTTTGAAAGTTTCAAAAGAAACTTTTCTTTCTTTTAATTCCTTAACAATCATTATGAAAGCAAGTTATTTATGATTTGTTACGAGTAGAAATATCTTCATGTTTCTTTATATTGTAGTAAATTATTAAGCCACAAGCTGCAATTCCAATAATCAATATCCAATTGAATTTGTTTTCCGGTGGATTATCAGATATGACATTTGTTTCAATATTTAATACAGATCCAACACTTGGTGCCTTGACTATCTTTAAATGATTTGGTATAGTTTCAATAACTTCTCCTATTTCTAAATATCTACTCATCTCTATTGAATTTTATTAGTTCATATTTTCCGATTTCAATTAGTCTCAAACCATAATCATAAACTCCGAAATATTGATTTCCTTCGCTTTCTCTTATGTTGTTAAAGAAATTGAAGTTATACCCACATCCAAGTAAATAGTCTTTTGATTGGATAAGTTTATCAGCGTTTTCTAAAACATCAGAAAGTATTTGCCAATTTCTTTTGATTTGAATGTCAACTTCAGCCATTTGGTCGCGTAATTCCTTCGCTTTAGCATTGTTATAAGCTACTTGATTTTCTCGATTTGCAAAACGTTGATTACTTCGTTTTGCATAAAATATTTCTCCAGTGTAAGGGTCTTTTTGTTGTATCATAATTAATTTTTTTAACTAAGATACTGCTCTTTTTACTTGAATTAAAACTTAGTAAATGAAGGTTTATAAGTGATAATTTGATTTAAATTGATTTGTTTTAATCTAATTTGAAATGGAAGAAAAAGGTGTGGAAATAAGTTGATTTTTGTTAATAAGTTTCCTGTTTAATAAAAGTCTAACATTTGTTTTTCAAAAGAAATTGAAAATAATTTTAAAAAAGGATTATCTTTTTTTATGTACATAGTTTAAATTGTTTTATTTTTCTTAGAAAGAAATATTTCGAAAATAAGTTTGATATTCTCTTTAAATTAAAACCATTTTGTTTCAAGTTGAAACTTTACAACATTTAAAGAGTGAGGTTTATGATAAATTTGATTAATGAAAAATAAAAGTGTTCCTTTATTGATGCCAAGTAAGTACTTCTTTATAGCTAGGTTTGATTTATTATTTTCAAAAATAATAAATCAAACCTAGCTAAGTGTTTTTGGGATTAACAAAACCAATTTTAATTTTTGTTGAAATTATTTTTTGAAGCCATCACAACATAATCTAAATTAATATAAACTCTTTAACCTAAATAATATGAAACCTAATGAACCCGAAAACTACTTAGAAGACTTTGAAGAGCTCAATACCGAGCCTATTATGAGTTTGCAAAAGATAGAGTGGTGGCTTCTAAAATATTCGGATGCTTACGCTGAGATTATGCTATATTTCAAAGAGAAGAATGTTAATTATGATACCAAATTTGTAGTCTACACTGAGTATCAAGATACAATTATGAATCCTTATATGGAATTTATATACTATTTTAATTTTATGGATGAAATTTCTCTAATTGCAAAAAAAGAAGCGTTTTTCAAGAAAGAACTCAGAGAATATCGACAAATATTGCATTCCCGTGAAAAAACAACACAATGGCTCGCCAAAAATGAAAAGGTAGGACTTGGTGATTTTCCTGAATTTATTTGGTCATATTATCGCTATTTTACAATTGGCGGAACATTATGGATAGGTGATAAATGGAATGAGATTGGATTTTTTGTAGATTGGAATCGCTTTTGCTTTACCTTATATTTCTGCAAGGTATTTAGTGAATTGTTTTGGAATCAAAAATTACTGCCCCATAGCCTAGGTGATGCTATTGACGAAGTGCGTAAAGAACAAATACTATATTGGTTAGAATATTATGGGGAGTGAGCAAGTTTTTTCTAAAATACTCTAAAATCTTTATCGCGTTAAAAAGGCTTGACGTGTTATACAATAAATCGAGAATATAAATGGGATTTAAAATGGGGGATTCAAAAATAATCAAAGGAATTTGTATCAAAACAAATGCGCTAGACTACTTTGGTAACGAAGATGGAAAGTGGTTCTTAGAGGTTGGAAAGGAATATGAGTTTTTGTCAATTAGATCAGGAATAAAAGAAGGCAATCATGCTACAATGGTTGTTTATGCAGACAAAATTAATGATTATCGTCCATCGGGGTTGGAGCCAATAGAGTTGTTTGAAATTGATTTAGATAATATCTCCGAAATCTATCATACAATAACGAATTCAGATAATGAAACAATCATAGAGATTGAGGCTTTGTCGGACAAACACCTAAATCCAATCCATGATGCCTTTTGGGAAGTTTTGTTTAATGAAGACGAAAAGGTTAATAAAGTTTACTTTGAAATACTGGATAGGTTGGGGTTTAGGCTAGTGCTCTAATGCATAAATTCCATCACTTATTTCACTCCTCTTTTTCCTTTATTCTTCGTTAAAATTTTAAACCGTAACTATGGCTATGCTTGAAAATTTTGCCTTGTCTAAAGAAAAAAATTAAGCGAAATTTAAGCATCGTTATTTATGAATTACAGCACTAGGGTGAAATGGGAAGCTTCATTTAAATGAGATACTATTTTTTTATAACTGGATATTGTTCTCTAAATAAATGCCATAAATGATGATGTCTTTCGATTGGGTCTTCCTCACTCCTTATTTTTATTGGCTTTGTAGGTATATGCAGGTGCTTTGAAACCACCTCAAAAAAACCTTTGTATTTAGGATCATGGTAACCATATGAATCAAATGCATATTTAAACCTCATATGTTTGAATTCTTCTTTGTATTGCTCTTTATAAAGATTGAAATAATGAATGAATTTTAAAATTTCATCTAAGCCGTCTATCCTGATTTTACAATTTTCAAACTCAAAATATCCTTTTTCTAAATTGGATTCAATTTTTTTGTCATAATAAGATATTAACCAAATAGGTAATCTTTCATACCTAGCGAGCCAAGGGATTATTTCTTCTACTTTTGTTGGATCTATTTCTAAGAATTCGTGATAGCCTTTTTGTGCAACAAATTTATAGATTTCATAATTGAAGTATTTTAATTTTCTGATCCGTAGAAATGCTCTGAAGAACTTATGAAACTTAGTTAAACCTTTTCTATCATAATAAAGACTTTCTTCAAAAAGAGAGGAGTATTTTTCAATCCAAGCGACATATTCAGAAAGATCTCTAATGTCTTTTTGTAATTGGATAAGTTCTTTAAATGCTTGACTACCTTCTCTATCTTTTTCTATAGTATACTCATTTTGAAATTGTGGTAGTTTATCAATTTCCTCAATACAGAAATCGAGTGATTGACCTTTCGATTTGAAATCCTGACTATAACTTATGACTCTTCCAATTTCAAAAACTATGATATCTTTTTCTTCATAAAGGATTAACTTAAAATGATCCGCATCAATACTTTCATTAATAACGTTCTCCGTTTTACAAGCTATAAACTGAATAGCAGATTTTGGCTGACCATCCCTACCATGGCCAATTGTTGGATAAAGAAAAAGTGAAGTGTTACCTCTCTGTTTTAATGTGTTGAATACATCATCGATGGCTTCTAAAAAGACTTTAGGACTTGTTTGTAAGAGATAATCCTCTTGAGTTAAGAGTTTTCTCAAGCCGTTTATGTCCATGTTTTGGAAGCAGGTTTTTACTTTTTCTAGTCTTGATGACATGGGATTTACACTTTAAAATTAAATATCGTTTGTCTTCTCACTTTTAACATAGGGTTATAGAATAAATATAGTAAGCTCTTTTTAATTTCTACATAAATTCTTATTGATTCAAATTGTATCATATATTTAACTGATAACCCCAATCAAACTATACAACCTCAAAAACCTCTCCCACATCACCTTATCAATCTTTTCAAGCTGCTCTACTTTCAAACCAGTCAATACATCAAAATCTTTCAATCTGGCTAAAGCTGTAAACTTAAATAAATCATTGGCCTCTGTTAAGTCTGATAACAAATAGGAATCACCATTGATAGATGCCATTTCGACATCTAGGTCTCCATTTATCAACTTTTCAGCATTAAGAAGCGAATAGGCCTTTTTACCAAACTCTTCTTGAAATGAAAGGAGCAGTAAGCCCACTTCACTTTTTATTTGTGATGAATTACTGTTCTGTAAATACCATAATAAGCGTTCGATTGAGTTTTTAGTTTCCCATAAACCCGCTGTTAAGATGGAAGTAGCTGGTAAGGTTTTTAGTTTTTTAATTGAATCGTTGTATCGATTTTTTGACACGAATAACTCATCTAATTTATCTTCATCATTTGTTGATTCTAAAATCACTACATCTGACCAGCCTAATGACCATGACTTAATATTCGGAGTAGCGTTAATTTCGTTTCTAATGGCTAAATCATTATAGAAGCGCATGTGTTTATCTGAAGCGTGGTAAGTGTAGCCATCAAGGTATATCGCTACTTCCTTATATGCTAAAAGCTCATCAATATCTTCGATAATTTCACCATTTCGTTCCAACTGAATGCATTTGATGTAAAAGTCTGTTCTTGTATCAATTCCTACACCGTCTTTTTCTCCTAATAGAAGTTGGGGTTTTATCAAATATGTAATTTTACCATCTTTAATTGGAAGTCCTAAGTGGTATGCAACTTTACCGTTTTCTTTCTTGTCTTCAAAGGTGTACTTAGTGTTTTTCTGACCTTTCACATACTTTCTAAGCGCATGAATAAACTTTAGTTCCAATTCACTTTCCTCAATCATTCCTGTCTTGGTTAGTGAAGATATCCCTTGGGTGATTTCTTCCCAATCTTTTTTTCCTGCTGCGCGAACTATTCTACCAAATAATTCTTCAGCTCCTTCACGGCTAAGATCTTCTCTTGTGTATTGATTTCCATAAGAGAGAATACATCTGTAACAACCGTCCTTTCCGTTATCTTTACATGAACAGTCTCTGATGCTTTCATAAGCTCCTTTTAATAGTTTAGTAAACTCAATAGGATTAAAAAGTTTTTGGAGATAACCTGTTCCTCCAGGAACTGTATCATACATTACTAAATACCTATCAAATCGATCGTTTGCTTTGTTGTATTCTGAGTAAAACTCGAATGCAACATGGTCTGGATTTCCATTGTAGTATTTCTTTAATCCCAATTGGAGGCCTGACTGAAACATAAGCTGAGTTGCTTCATTTAGAAACTCTTGAACTGGAAGTATTATTTTTATTGCCTCGGTTCTTACACTTCGGTAGAGGAAAACTTCTTCAAAAATGTCATCAGTGATATTGTTATATTGTTCCTCTTTGTGCTTACAGTAGCCATAGTGAAATTTCTTATTTTCAAACTGGTGTACTTCTCGTGGTTTAGAAGTTGATTTACCACAATGTCTGCAGGTAACAAAACCATGACGAGCAATTTCCTCGTGTTGATTTATGGTCAAGTGGTTTGAATGTGGAACCCCAGCTCCTAAATTGATTTGAGTTAACTCAACATCTTTCACGTACTCAATTCCAAAAGGAATCTTCGTCATTCCCCAAGTTCCTTCAATCGTATTTGGATTGAATTTGAAATGAGTTGAAATGCGATAGTTTTTTTGCTCTCTTTCGTCTTTGGAATCGTTTAAAGCAGATTTATTTCTTGAATTAACTGATTTTACCGAATGAAGCTTTGCAAACCTATGTTTGTTGGATGCAGAATTCCACGATTCATGATCACATTTTGGACAAGCTCCTTTTTCTGCTTTTACATCTTCTTCTAAATGATCACAATTAGAACAAAACCTCATGGTAACTAAACTTGACTTTTGACCACTCCAATCATAAGTGTTAAGGCCTGTAATTTCCAACTTATTTCCTTGGCTATAGAAGAAGTTGTCCGGTGCATATTCTTTTAAAGCACCAGTTGCTGAACGAATAATTTCGTAGGATTGATTTACTGGATCCTGCTCAGCTCCCTCTGGTTTAAAGCCATAAACATGGGCATTCAGAGTTACCCCTGTTTCAGGGAAAGCATAATTTGGAAGAATACCGACATTCGTTAAGTGCTCAATTACTTGTCTTAATTCTAATGACTTTTTTAGCTGCCACAAAGATTTTATCTCTTGTTCGAGCAACTTGCGTTCATCATCTTCTTTTCCTAAATCCTTGTCTTTAATGAATTCTTCAATCTCTTTCTCTTTTTCAATGAGGAAGAAGATTTCTTTTCTTAAATCTTCAAAAACATCTAATATTTTGCGTTGAAAAGCGCCTTGTTTAAAACTCGTTTTAATTGTTTCGATTAACTCTACGTCAACTTTTCCATCATAAACAGCTATGAAATTATCGAAAAGTTCTTTTTGATTGTCAAAGACAAAACTTATTAATTGATTAATAAAAAACGAAGTATCAGTAGTTTTCGTTTTAAGAAGATTCAATGATTTTATCATTCCAGGAATACGGTTTCGTTCTGGATCATCCTTGGTCCAACTATCAAAACAATAGGCTGTAAAGTGACGAATTAATATATCCTTTGCATTTAAGAAGCATCCTGGCGTAGCAATGTCTCCTTCCATCATTTCTAAAGGTTCTTCATAATAGAACAAGTCGTGCGCTTTGTTCTGTGCGAAGTTTTCTATTAGAGCGGTTCCTGATGAACGCCCTGCACGCCCAACTCTTTGTAAGAAGTTGGATGGGAGGGGAGGGACACTTGTATTTATAGCTGTGTTCAATGACCCTACATCAATTCCCATTTCTAAAGTAGATGTTGCAATTAATGTATTTAATGAGTTATATTTTGGTCGCTCTTTAAAGTCTGACTCTGTATGTTCTCTAACAGATCTTTCTAAAACACCGGTATGTTCTGCTGCATATATTCTAGGAGAGTTTGTTCTGTTGTAAATCAGATTATAATAATTGAGCTTATTCTCTTCAGACTTTTTATAATGTCCTGAACAACGATAACCTAAACAAGAAGTATCTAAAGTCATATCGTCTCCTTCTGTAACTTGTAAAGTTGAAGAGCACGTATCACAATGATAATTAGCGACTTTGTTACTCACCTTTATGTTTTCAGGAAGTAGCGCATAGTTCTCTCCTTCTTTAGTCACTTGCTGACTCATTAGACCGTTGAATGTTAGTTTATCAAATAACAATTCATAGAACTCATTGATAACAGCATTATTTACCACAGTCAATTGGAAACTCTTCGCGAAATAGGAATGATACCAATTGGTTGTCTTGGCAAATGTAGTGTCTAAAACTCCTCTGGTATGTACACCGTTACTAATCAATTTTGGAATTCTTGATTTTGGACCAAAGTTTTTATTTAAATAGTGTCTTGAATCTCTCATCCAATTCAAATCCCATAGTTTCAATTCATTCGTTCTGAACTTAGATAGGAACTCATGATCTATGGCTCCACGTTTTCTCATGCGGTGCAGAATTCCATTTAAAAACTTAACAAACTGTTCCTTTTCAATACTACTCAACATATTGGCCTGCATCCAGTCCAGCATGTCATCAAAAGTAGATTCAAAGAGTTCTTTGTTAAAACTCACTGCTGAAGAACCTGTTTTTTCTAATGTTCGTCCAATGGAAGCATTGTATCCAAATTCAGATAATATCTCCCAATGAATTCGGGTGTCAAATTCTTTCTCAAAAGCTTTAGAAAATGAATTGGTATTTGGATTACGGTAATCTTCTACTTGTGCTTTCCCAATATAATCTGAAGGAAAGAAACGGTAGAAATAAGCTTCTAAATGATTCGCTTCTTGAGGATCAGAATTGCTTTTCCAATAGCTGATAAACTCATCTTTTAAAGTTTCTAAATCAACTGGTTTTCCAATGTGATTAATCACTTTTTGTAAAGATGCTCTGAATGTAAAACGGTAGTTTCTTGCTTCTACGAAACCTGCATGATGCGCAGCATCTTGTACTCCATTCGTAAAAGCCAATACCTTACGGTACTTTTCTCCTCGTTCATCTAAATCAGAGGATAGGATTTGACTGATAGAAACTGAATTCAAAGTAGCTATACGTGTACCGATGATACTCATGTCGTTTGCAGAATTACATTCTGGACAGGTATGAATGTTCTTTTGGTCTTTCACCTTCCGGTATGCAATCATGTGCATACGCTGTTCGGTGATGTGATCCATGTGTTTTAAATCTACTTGATGGACGAAAGGTGTAATTGTAGTTGTTGGATCATATTCATCTATCCCATAATGTGCTTCTTCATGGGTGTTTGTAAAATATATGTTCTTATGATTCGTAAAATACTGTTCATAAACTTCTAAAGGATCTAGCTCAAATTGATTTCTGTTGTCATGTTTTACCGCTAACCATCCGCTCGCGCCACACTCTCTACAGAAATAAGGAGGTAAAGCTGCATTATGTTCTTTTCCAACAATTTTATCTCTCCAAGTGAATGTTGGTTCTTCATTGAATTCTCTCAACAAACCACTCATTTCTCTTACCCAAATCTGAATTTGAAGAAACAAAAATGGAAATCTTCCCTCTTCATCTGATTTTGCTTCAGCAACCAATGCTAATATAGAAGTTATCACTTCCTCTTTTGGCGAAAAGTCACCCTCTGCTTCGTATTCTGCTAATCTTTTAAACTCTGGATTGATGGCTTCAACGCCTTCGATTAAATCAGCTATGGAGACAATTTTATCAGATAAAACACGCGAAATGTCTTTTACAACTTTTAGTTTTTTTAGTTCCTTCGATAGATTATAGGCATCAATATTTTCAGGTAATTGCCATAATTTCTTTTGGCGAATAACGTAATCTACATAGTTTTCATTTATACCCAATCTACTTTGCTGTAAGCCAACAATTCGAGGAATAAAAGTATCCAATTCTTCATCTGGTATGGTAAAAAACTGATCTGAACTCAATCGGTGTTCAATGATTACGGAATCAGCTGTGAAATGCTCTCCAAAAACATCCGAAGCATATTCGGTCAACAATTTAACTGAATCTTCTCCTTTACCAATGGTCGCAGAAGTTCCTACAGGACATAAATGATTTTTCGGCGTATTTAATTTAAGCTTCAACCTACGAATAAGATTAGCAACGTCTGTTCCTTGTGCTCCATCATAGGTGTGTAATTCATCCAATACCAAGAAACGCAGCAACTCAGGATTATCAAAATTGTGTGTCCAGAGCTGATGAAAGTTGTGACGCATTAAACCGTAATCCAACATCTTAAAGTTGGTTAGCAAGATATCAGGCGGATTACTAATGATTTCATCTCTGTTTTCAATGATATGGGTTTCTCCCATGTTCTTTGGAAACTTCGATTTGTCTTTCCCTTCCCCAATAAACAAGCCTGCTGTAATTTTACCATTCAACCTTTCATCCCCATGAATCAACTCTGCCAAACGTTTGGCTTGATCGGTTGCCAAAGCATTCATAGGATATAATATAATTACCTTTATCCCTCTTTCATCCTTGTGTTTGTGACAATAGTCTAGAATAGGGAATAAGAAGGACTCCGTTTTACCCGAACCTGTTCCTGTTGTTAACAAGGTAGGTTTTGGTTGATGTCCATCTTTTGTATGCAATCTTTTAAACGCCTCAAACTGGTGCTTATAAGCTGAGAAGTTAGGTGAAATTTCTAAAGGCATTTCTTCATTCGAAGCGGCAGTTTCAAAAGGTAATTTCAATGAAACATAAGGTCCTTTAAAGATTCCTTCTTTTGGATCTTCTATAAAGTTGTAAAAAGCATCAGACACCTTCTTTTCCTTAAAGCTAAATGTAGCTTTTAAGTATTCAATGATGGACTGTTTTACCTCGTAGGCTTGTTGTAATGGTAGCATAGTTTATACAATTTTAAATTCTTTTTCAGTTTCAAAACAACAAAACTCTTTTGAGAAGCCCTTATCATAACTTCTTTGAGTATCATATTCTTTAGTAACTTTATAAAAGTAAATATTGAAGGGGATTTCACACTTTCCTACAGCCACATATTGTTGCTGCTCACCAACACTGTTTACTAATCTCTCATGCTCATGTTCTTCGCAAGGATAAATAAAACCAGAATTAACAACCTCATAAGTACTAGTATATGAAGCCAAATAAGTAATTAATTGGAACCTGTCCTCTCGATTCACTCCTTTATCTTTACCATCAACACGGAATCGTTTGTATTTCACGTCAAATACTCCGATTTTATTATCTCCGTAATCAATTATAACGTCTGGGAATAAATTATTTTCATCTATTCCGTTTGGAACTTTAAATTCTTTTTTATTTTTCTGATGGATAGTAAATTCTTGATTAAGAACTTTACGAATATGATGTTCAAACAATAAGGAAATATCGAAGATGAAAGCTGAGAAATCACTTTTAGGATTGTTATAACTTAAAAAGTTATCGTCGATGATGTTTTTTGATAAATTATAAACCTCATTATACTTTTGGTAATAGGGGTTTTTAACTCTAGTAGATAAATCTCGTTTTCTGTCATTTTCAAAATGAACATTATCATAAGCTCTTTTGATATCAATTATATCATTAATTAAATTGCTGTATTTTGATTTAGCAACCTTTGCAATAGCCTGTTTAATAATTCTATTTATATTATTTTCATAGCTATGTTCCTTAAAGGTACAGGTGGTTTTTCCGTTAAAAAAAGGTTTTTTAATAAAGTCATTAATCTCAATAGCACCTCTCACTGTAGAAATATCTTCTGTAATACTTTTATAATTTTTATACATCCCTAGAGTAAATGCTTTCTTTAAAAGCATTCTCCAATATAAAATCATTATCCACTCTCCTAAACCTAAATCATCGCTTTTACCACCGAAGTTTTCTAATTCAATAAAACCACTAGTATTGGCAATCATGTATTCCAAAAAGGAATTCCCAAAACGACAATTGATGTTAAGCTGATTGCCCTTATAAATAAACGACCCTACTATATTTCCTGTCTTGATTTTAAAAGTATCATATGAATTACCTATGATTTCAATGACTTTTTGATCTTGATTAACATCAAACTCTTCATCCCGATTTATAAAATTAATTATTGAAGAGCTTAGATCATATGTTTCAATGTTTTCTCTTATACCTTGTAAAAAAACCTCAATGCCCTCTCTTCTTATAAGGCCATAATTTTTTCGTGCCTTATTATAAGTAGAACAATTAAAGTTTTTAGTTAACTCAATACTATCCGCTATCCTATTCAAACGATAGTCATTGTCAGTGATATGATTTTTAAAATATTCTGAAGCTATCATATCTTAAACAAATGAATTTCTAAACCTTTGAATTTTTTCATTGGATTTTTTTTCATCTCCTAAACCTCTTAAATATTCTTCCAATAATGGTTGTATAAAGCTTCCCCATAAAAACTCTTTAGCTTTAACAATAGAATCATACCGATCACGATTTGTTTTTCGCAACTCTAAAACATAAGATTGTCCAATGCGGTAGTTCTTATCTAGAATCTCATCACCCTCAATTAGATTATTAAGACGCAGTAATGAATCTGAAAGGTTTTTACAATCTTCATAGCTCCATCCTCTCCCTGAGGACATCAATACAGATTTAATTACAGAATAATTCGGATGAACTTCCTCCCACATAAAACGTCTTCTCAACGCAAAGTCAAAAGTATCTACAGATCTATCAATATTATTCATTGTTCCAATTAGATATATATTCTGAGGTACAAAGAACCAGTTTTGATCATCCTCAAAATAAAAAGCAGAATCATCGTTTTTATTTTTACATAAATGAGCGTACTGAGTTTTTATCTTTCCTTTTACACCTCTGTATTCAAGGCTCAACATTAATTCTCCAAAAACTTTAGAAAGTTCTGCTCTATTAATTTCGTCTATGATGAAAAAAGCCGGTTCAATCCAATCTTGAATTGTTAGCTCAGTGGCAAACTCCTTATCATTACATCCTAAAATTTTCTTTTGTTCATCGTTAAGATCATTTATACGGATTTGTGAAAAATCATATTCCAATTTTTTAAATTTTTTATTTTCAATAAAATCATCTGATTTGTACAATGCTCTTTCAAGAATACTGTTATCCTTGCAAAACTGTTTAAATGTACCATTAAACAATTTCAACTTCCCATCTTCAGTTGGACGAATTCCTTCGAAGAAGTCTTCATAAGAATAACTTGGGTGAAACTGAACAGTTTGAATACTGTAATCATTTAAAACAGACCTTCCCACTTTTATTCTATGCAGGTCAATATATTTTCTAGCATTTATATCTGAGATAAATGTTTTTCCTGTTCCAGGCGCTCCATAATAAACAATCGCTTTTTTTAAATCCAACTCATCATTAAGCATATAGTAAAGTTCCCATGTAAACATTTGTCTTAAAGCAGGATCATCCGTCTCGATTAATTTACATAATTCATCATGTTTTTCAATTGGAGTGCTTCCCGAAACAGTAACTCCTAATTTAGTATCTAAAACACTAAGCAACCTATCCATTTTTCCATTAGCATCTGGCGAGCCAAAAGTATGTGGATGTAAAGTTCTGATAAACCGGTTTTTAACAGCAAACTGATTTTTATCCATTTTCAACAATTCATCGATTTTTTTATCCGTTTCTACACGATCATCCTCAACCAAGATGTTGTAAAGTAATAAAGCAGATGCATTCTCTCTAATTATTTTTTTGTGTGGATTTTTTTCAGTATCCCAAACCACTCCTTGACTTACATCTCCCACACCATTACCTTGTAGAAAAATGTATCTTTCTAAAAACGATTCAGTATTTGTGATTTCATTAGCAGAACATTCTGCAAAAACTTCATTTAGTTTTGACTCTTGGTCTTCTATTGACAATTCAGCGAAGTTCTCTTCCGCTTGCAATGTTTTTTTTATTGCCTGTACAATATTTATGTATTTTGTCAATCCACGATACCAGTTTTCAAGTTTCGGCTCATGATGTGCTACATAATAGTCAAAGTATAATTGAACTTTGTTTTTTTTAATTTCTGTCATAATTTCTAATTCTAAACTTTACTGGTAAGTCGTTACAGGGAAATAAATTATCTGATACCTTTTAAATTACTTAAGGTTGGTTCGGTTAGTTAAATTTCTTAATACTGTTTTACAAGGCTTTCTGTTGTCTTTTGTTTTTTTCTTCTGACTCAACTCTATTGTACTCAGCAATCATATCAAATTTACACCATGTGATTTTTTCTGGACTGAATAAACAAACAAATAAATTGTCCTGTGCCTCTCCTTTTGTAAGCATAAGATGTTTACCAAGATAATATTTTGATAGATTATAAGTTTCTTCATCTTTGCATCCAACAATTGATACAAATGCGACATTATTTTTAGAGCTTATTTCATATTTATCGTTTTCAATATTTGCGTATTTGGCAGGAATTAGTCTATTCATTATTTTAAGGAGATCCTCATGAGCTGTTTGTGATGCTTTATCTTTTCTTCTAATAAATTTCAACTCTATTGCTACAGCTGGTCCGTCATACGCGAAACCTTTACTAGTGTACTCTTCAAAAAGCTCAATATTAACAACTTCTAATAGCGCTGGGCTACCAATAGTTAAATCAACTTCAAAACCAGATTTCTCATTCTCCTTAAACCAAGTAACCTGTGAATGAACAAAAGATGTTTTCCGTTCACCTTCATCCACAATAAAACCTAAAGAATTACCTTTGGAATTATGATAACCTTTTAAATTTTCTTGTGCCATGAGCGCATTAAATACATGGCATTCTAAATCACCTTCAGTGAGTATCATACCTTGATATTCTTTATATGTCTCTTGAATAGACGTCATACTATTCTTAATATCTTGTATCCAACTTTTAGTAGGTTCCTCCATAATCAATCTTCTTTAAATACCTTCTCAAAATGTGCCCAAGCAGTCTTATAATCTTCTACACGATCACATTTATCAAACGGTGCATAATACGTAATTTTTTTACCGAAATACAATTCACTTTTCTCTATGGTGTGCTCGTAGGTTTCTCCTGCTTTTAAATCTTTTATGGTGTTCCAAACTGGACGGTCTATACCAACGCCTGTTAAACCTTTGGAACAAGTAAATACAATATTGCCTGTGGTGTCATACCAAGTATCATCTTCGTTTTGTTGGAGAACTGGAAATTGAACGTTGTAAATTAAGATTAACTCTTCTAAAGTTAAGCTTAAAGCCATTGCAGATATTACATCTATCTCAACTAAAGCCCATCTGCGTTCATACCAATTACGCAAAGGTGTATCCCATTCCCACTTTGGTTCTAAGCTGTCAAAAGGAGTTAGTCTATTATCTTTCTTGCTCCAAAAATCAACTTTAAAATCATCATTCCAGTTTCTCTCCCATAGCTTCGCATAATTAGAATTCAGGCTGTTTAATAATAGACCTCTAGAAATTAAAAAGTTTTTGAATCGTTCGTCTACACCTATTTTTAAAGTTCTTAACGTGTCGTCATATAAATTACTCTTACCTAAAGCTTTAATATAGAAGTCATAAATGATTGAGGAAAATAGACCAACTGATTCTAACAGTTCTATTTCATTTTTATAAGTAATCGAAATAACACCATCAATATGTGAAGAATTTGAAGGTAAGATTGCTGGTTGTAAAGTTCTTTCACTGGCAGTGTTTAGCATTTTACTAAAAGCTAGTTTAAATTCTTGTTCCCATTGCGAGCCCCATGGAGTTATAATTTTATTAATGTAATTTGAATAATTATATGATTTTTGATAATTTGTTCTAGGTAAGAAATCTTTGTCTATTGATTGAAGGTCCAAAACATCATAATGAGAACTCAACTTACAGGCTTCATATGGATTTTTGTTAAATGGATTTGAAACGAAAAAGTGAGGTCCACTAAATATTACTGCACTATTTTCAAAATTACTATATTCTGTTTTTCTTTTAATTACGCCATCCTTAACACCGTTTGTTTCATTAAAGCACATGGTCACAAAATATTTCATTTTGTCTTCTAATTTCATTTGTAATTTACCTAATTTTGTTAGGATAGTCAATACTTCATTAGAGTGTACTTCAATTAACTTTGTATTATTATAATTATCCTCTTCTGTTCCGAACGCATTATATATTATTTTCAATGCACTTTCATTTATGTTAACCTTCCGATTAGAACTAGGTTTAGTATTCCAAATAAATTTACCATTATCATCTTTTATTTTCTTTCCTTCAGTAAAGAGGCTTGGTTTACTTATAAAAATACCATCTATGGTTTGAGGGATATATAAGTTATGAATTGAAATAAAATCAACTTCATCTTCAAAACCACGATAAATATTTATGCCAAAATTCATTTGGTCATGAACCTCGCTAAAAATGAATAAAGCATTTTTAAATTCAAAATGAAATTTTAATCTTTGGTACACTTTTTCTCTTAAATTACTAGCTTTAGGATCTTCATATATTCCCTCAGGATGAACCAGCCCACAAAATCCATTTTTAGAAACTAAATTAAAAGAATTGGTTAAAATACTTTTATACAAATTATTTCTTTGACCTTGAAGTAAAGGGTAATTCTGAAAGGCACCTATAAACTCTTTAGTTCCTTCAGCCCACATATTTTCAGTAATATATGTTTGCTCTATATCTGCATTTTCTTTTAATATTTTTATTGCTTGTTTTTTTATCTGTGGGGCAGATAACTTTCTAATAAATATTTCCGGATTTTTCTCAGAAAGAATCCCTGCTTCATCCATAGTTATATTTACCCATGGCGGATTTCCAACAATCACATCAAAACCACCTCTTTCTTTAAAGACCTCAACAAACTCTAATTGACTATGAAAGAATCGATATTGTTCACTTAAATTCTTTACTTCTTCTAAACGTTCTTTGTTGTCATACAAGTCGCTTTTTTCGGTTTTTTCAATAATCTGTTGTTGTGCTTGTTCTCCAATAGAAGGTTCGTGAAATAACGCTGTTTGATTATTCTCGGAATAGGAGGTAGGCTGTTTTTTGAATACTTTATCTTTTTGAGTTAAGTCAATCCTTAAGATATTTGCCACATCATTTATATACTGTTGGCGTGTAGGTAAATGTTCTGCTTTCCGCACATCCCAAAACCACAGACTACACCAATAATCCATTACCATTTTTAATTTATAATACGGAGAAGATTGACGATTACGTTGATCGTTGAGTTGTTCTTTTTCATCGTAAGAACGCAGGTTTAAATTCTTTTGAAAACCTTTATCTCTTCTCTCTATTTCATAACCGCACCATATATCAACTTTATTCTTGGTTTGAAGGTTTAATCGTTTTTGGAAAATATAATACGCTTCTAATTGCTCGTCAATCGCATCACATATATTTTGCAATTGGCGGAACTCTGTCTCAGAAATTGGTTTAATGGCATCTTTACGCCATTCCGTTACTCTATTGGCATGTTTTGGAAATTCATCTTTCAATAATTTAATTCCAGCACTGGGAACCATTCCTTTGTCCGGCAATAAGAAGTGATAAACTTCATTCTTTTTTCGCTTATCCCCATCTGGTCCTAACTGCAACATTTTCGGAGCTTTCTCCCACCATTTCTTTTTCAGCTGTTTTTCGGTATATACCTTAAACCAAGCCCCAACAACTGCATTTCCTACTGCCAAGCGGTTGGCAAAGAAAGGCGTTTCCATGTCTTTATGAATTACGTTCAGCCAAAGCGATAGTTTCCCTAGTTCAATAGCTGTTGGGTTTAAATCGACTCCGTAGGCATTGTTCGTTGCGATGTACGCTTTTACTTTCTGAAGTTCTTCAATGTATTTCTCCGGAGAGATTTTCGTTTTCTTCTCTTTTTGTCGGTAATTCAAATAAGCTTCAGCCAGTTGGTTAATCAACTCATTGTGGAAAGCAGCTGCTCCCATTGCTGGTTCCAGGAGTTTTAAATCCAGTAACTCAAGGGCTTTCATTTCCCCATTTTCCACCTTCTCTAAAATAGATTTCAGCGTGTACTTCACTGTAGTTTGCGTCAACACCTCAGGCGTATAATAAGAAGCAGATTTCTGTCTGTCACGTCCGCTCAAGCGGTACACAAATTGTCCTTTCGGAATGATCACATCTTTCCCAGACTCATCTTTCAATACCTCATCTGTATGGAAATCATCTCTTCTTGCTCTTTGCACCAATAAAGTTCCTTCTTTGGGTTTCTTTTTTGGGTGTACTTCAATGTAATCTTCTTCGGCATAAAATCCTCTATAGGCGAGTAAGCTTTCATAAACGCTTCCCAGTTGGTTAATTCCAAGGTTAGCGTAAGAAATTCTACCTCTGGCTTTACCGCGTTGCTCTCGAGACAATGATAGTTGACAAATCACATCTTGCCAAATGTAATTTCTGAATTTCACATTGCGCAGTTGAAGCAACTTATCGTCATCAAACATCGGGGAATCAATGTGACGAATTCTAAAACTTTTATTCTTTAGCGTAGATATAACTTCTCCATCTTTAAGTTGTATGGTTTGATCTTCATTTTCACGGTAACCCCTGCTCATCAATTCGAACAGTTGTTTCAAAGAATCGTGAAAGAAATATCCATTTCTACTGGCATCTGTAATCAATTGAGTTTGCTCTAAATCACGTAGCATTTCCAAAGAGTATCCTTTTTGGTAAACACTATCAGAAATAGGTAGAATGTCTAAATCTGATCTTGATTCAGCATAAAACACAAAAAGCAGACGGTACACAATATTCAAACAATCATCTTTCACTTGACTTTCGAATAAATCGTCCGTTTCATCAAATTTTTCACCGAGCTTTTCTTTTCGGTAATACAAAGCTTCGTTCGCCAAAGCTTCCACTGCATGTATAATTCCTTCCTTTAGGTCTTTGGTAACTTCGTAAGCACTTTTATGACTGTCTTCTTCCAACTGATCCATCAGTACCATTTCACTATCAGGTGCTAACATTTCTTTAGAGAGCATTAAGAAGAAAAGAGAATAGTATTTACGTTCAATCGTCGCTTCCGAAAACAGTTCCTCTATGTCAAGCTGTAAATACGCTCCTTTAAACCATTTTTCCACCTCCACCAAAAAGATTTTATTTCCCGCCAATAACATAATGAATTGCGGTCTTTCTTTTTGATCCAATAAGCTCAATTGAGAAATTGCCTTATTGATAATTACTGGAGAAATTTTCAGTTCATCAGGAACAGTAAACACACGGCTCCATTGTGCACGGTGATAGCGTTGTTCTTTCGATTCGTGCTCTTCATCCTCTATATTATAGCGTTGTTCAAATAAACCATCAGGTTCTTCATCTCCTTCTTTAATCAATGGCTGCATTTCCATAATAATTAAATGCAGTTTATCTCCTCTGTACAATTTATGCCTTACAGGAAGTACTTCTTTTTCAGAAAAGTGAAAAGGTTCATTGTACTGATGGTGATCTCCATCGTAGCCCAATGCATTTAACAAATGTGAATGGAATTGATGTGTTTCGTATATTTTATCTTTCGTTCTTAACCTTCCCTCAATAATGTTTTGCTTATAACGGTAGTATTTATCCTTTAGTGGCGAAATTCGTTTTTGCAAGCCTTTATGATCCTCTGATTTATAACCAGATTTTTCATGAACTTTTTTTACAAAATCTTCATCATAGTAGTTGGAAGAGAAAAAGTCACCAATGTTATTTATAAATTTTATCATCACTTACTAATTAAAAAATACTGCCATTACTTTAATATATGCATCTTGATCCAATGCTACCATGTCTTTCATGTATTGACTAGAACTAGAAGCAATGGTTTCAATTTCTTCTAATTCATTCTCTTTTTTCTTTCTTGAAAAAACGGTATCTGCTACTTCTTCAAAATGCATTTCTAACTGCTGTATAGAAGTTGCTTTCCATCTGTTTAAATGTGCTTCGTGTTCTGTTGCTTTATCAAGCATCACATCTACAAGATCATCTTGTTTTTCTTTCATCTGAACGTCCTGAGCGTAATCAATTACTAAAGGAAGATTGTCGTGAAGTTTTTTCAATTCTTTTTCACTTATTTCCTCGGTAAACAACTCTTTATCTAACTCAAACTTTTCAATAAAAGTGGCGATGGGTAAACTCTCAATTACTTTCTCACCGTCAAAACCAATGACAAAAAAGTCTGAAATTACAGGTTGGCCCAAGTTATTGGACACCTGTCCATGTAAAACATACCAAGAAGAACCTTTTGGGAATTTAGAAGATATTTTAACCGCTAAAGCCTGATCTTTTGGAACACTGGCTTCAAGCTTGGTCATAAAGTACTTAATCGCAGGATGTAAATCATACAAAATTTGAAACTCTGCCCAAGTTCCTTTCTTCTTTCTTGAATCTTCAATTGCTTTTTGTACTAAATCCTTATCCAAGGTTAATTTGAATAATTCTCCCACCTTTGGTTTGGATTCAGGTGGCATATCATATAAAATACTGTCTAGCTCTTTTGAATTGGCTAACTCTAAATAGCCATCAGTTTCATTGAATTCATAAGAATTGGTATCAATCAAATTGGCACTTTCTAACTGTGCGAATAAGTGTTTATAATAAGCGTAATCATTCGCATACACCGTAACAGCTTCTTCGTAAGGATTATCTGTAATGACAGCAGAAGTGTTTTCATTATCATCAAAAAGTGAGCTGTAGTCAAAGTTCTCTACTTTATCCAAAAAGCTTTCATCTCCCTCTTCAAGTGCTTCAATGGTTTTCTTTTCTTCTTCATTTGAATCGTATAAATGCATTACAGAACCAGCGTCACCTAAAGTTTTATGCACCTCTTCTTCTTTAACCGTAAGCTTATTTATAATGTGTAAATCCGTTTTTATATCTTCTACATCAGTATGCGCAACTAGGTAATAGATGTATGGCACTTTCTTCTGACCGTATCTATCAATTCTACCATTACGTTGCTCAAGCGTGATCAATGACCAAGGAATATCATAGTTCACCATGTTGTTACAGTAAAAGTGTAAATTCACACCTTGTGAACCTGCATCAGAGCACAATAGAATTCTCACTTTGCTATCTCCTTGACCAAAGTCCTCGATTTTCTTTTGTTGTTCTACATCACTATCACTTCCGCTAAAAGATTCAATCGCATCTGCCGATAAATTAAAGTCCTTTGTCAACTTTTCTTTCAAGTAATCCAAGGTAGCTATACGTTCAGCAAAAACAACAAATCGATCATCGTTCTTTTTACCTGACCATTTAAGATCAGTCAGTTTTTCTTTTAACCTTTTGTATTTACTGTCTGCACCTTTATCTAAGATGTTTTTTAATAATCTTTGGTGTTCTTTTAGGACCTCAAGACTATCTTCGTATTTGTCACTTACTGAAGATAGATTACTTACTTTTTCTATTCTATTTTCAATTGAATTTAAAGCAGCAATAGGGGAGGACATAAAGGCTTTAAATATCATAATAGAAAACAAAAAGTCTTCTTTTGACTTCCCTCTTTTTAAGGCTCCTAAAGCTTGAATCTTTAAATTCTGTTGGTATCTTAAAAATTCAATTTCTTCTGGAGAAAGATCGGTTTGTAAGCGTACAATCTCTCGTTCTTGAAAGTTATCGCGAACTGCTGCATCTTCAATATCGTTTTTAAATCTTCTTACGTAGTAAGGTTCTACATCTTTCTTGGTGTAGTCCCCACTCTTAGGGATTGCAGTAGGTTCAATCATATTGATGAGGTTTGCAAAACTCTCTTTTCTCCCGTTATGGGGAGTAGCAGAAGTCAGCACCAAGGACTGACATTTCTTTGCCAAAAACTGCGCTAAATCACCTCTTTGGCTATCTATATTCGCCACAGTATGGCATTCATCAATCACGATGACATCCCAGTGAGATTTTTCAATGTAATGTCTAAACTTTGCGTTATTCTTTAGTGTATCTATGGATACTATCGTCTTATCGTAGTAATCAAATGGATTCTTATTGGCAGGAAGTTGTGTTTTAATTCGTGCAATTCCTTCACTGTCTAATCTGACCAACGGAATTGCAAAACGATTCCACATTTCTTGCTGGAATTGCCCTAAAATAGATTTTAAAGCAAGAACCATTATTCTTTTCCCTTTACCTCGCTTCATTAATTCAGTAAGGAAGATTCCAACTTCAATGGTTTTCCCTAAACCAACACCATCTGCAATTAATATTCGAGGACGTGGTAATTGTAGAGCTTTTAAGGTTGGCGTCAGCTGGTATTCAGAAGTATTAAACGCTCCTTTATTTGCTATTGCAATTTTATCTGAAAATATAGTCGAATTACGAATGTGCGTTTCAATATAAAGCTTAGATTTTCTATAACCTGTTGCAGTATCTGCAATAAACTTTGTGTTTATGGGGTCTACAGGTTTGATGTCTTTATCAATGCTTGTGTCAAAGCAAAATTTCTTTCCTTTTACAAGTTCGCTAATCCCTTCTACATCAATGATGAAAGAACCATCCTGATTGGTAACGAGATCTGTAATTAAAAAATCTTCACCTCTGGTAGTTATTCTTTGGCCTGCTGTTAAGTTCATTCTATTGTTTCTAAATTTGAGGTGATTAAATATATGGAATCAAGATACAATTCTATTTACTCCTTGATTATTAGTCACTTTTAAAATACGATTCATGGTTCGAAAACTTTAATCCACCAATTTAATGAAATTCTCTGAATTGGGTTGATTTAATTGTTTGGATGTAGTTATTTTAAATAATGTTTAAGAACTAAAAAGGTGTTGTTTATTATCTGCTTTATTCATAGTCAATTAGTAGTTCAAAGGAATAACTTAAAGATAAGGTAGTTTATAAACACCTGTATTTAGCCCATCCTGTTTTAACTACGTTTTTTTTATAAACTATACCCTATTAATATCTCAAATGACTTTAAGAAAAAATTTCTATTACAAAGATCTAATAATGGTATTTTATCAGCATCTCCCGATTTCATAAAATAAAATTTTCTTTCGAAGTTTATATGTTCAATAAACAAATCATTCCCTTTTCTATAAACATATTTTATATCATCATAATTATATGTAAATTCTTTGTCATCTCTAATAAAAGTAATTTCTCCAACTCCCATTTTGATATACTTTTTTACATTTCCATAATTGTATAAGTGAAAAGTAAGACACCCGTCTTTTTTGAGCTTATCTTCAATTGTATTAAGTAAATAGATATTCCACGATTGTTCAATTTTTCGACAGAAATTTAATTCAACCTTATGAATTTCAACTTCTTCATCTTTTTTAAAAGAACCCGATTCCGAATAGACTTTTTCTCCATTATTTATGAAAATATATTCGTATTCTGTTTTTTCATAGATTAAGTTTTTTTTCACTTCTGTCAAATGAACATACATATCTGTGATTTCGTTAAAATTTATCTCAAATTCTTTTGTAATATTATCTTTTGTTCCTCTAATTTCAAAATGAGCAAAACCATTAGTTCCCACAAAAAAGTTTTGGAAATGAAAAGTGTTAATTGAGTCTAGTAAAAATGCGGTAATTATTGAGATTGCTAGAAACCAAAAAATTGACCAATTTTGGCTTGGATTTCCTATATAAAATATTAGTAAGTACAATATAATAGAGACCACAACTCCTTTAATTATATTAGATTTCTTTTTTTCTTTTGATAAAGGTTTATCATCTTCTTTTAGTAGACTGAATGCGCCGATTATCACTCCAATGTTTTTCGGTAATTTAAAAAAGATTATATTTTCTGGAGCCTTTTCACCAAATAAATCAAAAGAAGGTTTATACTGAGGTGTGTAATCATCTTCAATAGTTGAACTGTTAAATGGGTTCTCATGGAAGCTGTTCTCTTTTGTTTTCTGGTTTTCGGCATTGTGAAAAGATGCAGTAAATCTAATATCATAATCTTGTCTAGACAAAGGATCGATAAGTGTTTCATAGGCTTCTTTTACTTCAAGAAACTTTTGAGTTAATTTGTCATTTCCTTGATTTTTGTCGGGGTGATATTTTACAGCTAAAACTCTGTATGCTTTTTTTATTTCTTGCTTTGACGCATTTATGTCAATATTTAATATTGCGTAAAAATTTTCCATTGTTTTTTTTCGTAAATGTTGCTAATGTATATATCTGATAAAACACATTTTATAGTTCCTAATCATTTGGTTATAAGTCTTATTTTCTTAATTCATCTTCTAAATATCGCATTTCCTCCTCTAAATAATAAATGTGATCTTCAAGTTTCATTATTCTATAATGCATAATTACCAGCTGTTCACTTTCAGTGTAGTTCTTTAAGAAATCATCTTCGTTAATTGTTTCTAAAGTATCTAAATCAACAGTAGTTGTATCATCTTTAAATTCACCTGTAGTTATATATTGATAATCATAATTTTCAAATTCCTCTAGATATTCCAATAGAATCGCCTTGATTCTTGCTTTTTCAATTTGGGATTTATCAGCTATTGAGTTTACATCAGAATTTAATTCTTCGATATAAAACTCAGTCATCCGTTGGTTAAATAACTCTTTTTCTTTCTTTTTATCCTTTCCGAAAAAGGAGCAGGAGCTAAGGGCTATTGATAAAATTAAAATAAATAGATTAGTTGTCTTCATTTGCTTCTTTTTTTACAAAAACAGAATAAAGCAACCACCCACCAACTATCACATCCACAATATTCCACATTTCTCTTCCTAATGCAATTTTGAAAAATGGCTGAAAGAGTAGGGCAAGGGTACCATAAATAATCATTTCAGTTTTGTCTTGCTTATCACTTGCTTTGTAAGCTAGAATTCCGAAGCCTACTAATGCTGCAAAGCGAACGAGCGTAAAAAAGCCATAAGGCATGTTGAGTAAGCACATGAATAGTAGGATTGCGAGGATTACTTTTATTGCAGAGGAAGGGTTATTTAGTTTGGTCATTGGTGGTAGTATTTTAAGAATTATTTAATTAACGTCGAAACTAAATAAAAATAATCAAATTATCCGATAACTCTTGGACTCTTTCTAAATTTAATACCTTAGTTCTTATTTTGAAAGGATTGTTAATGTAAGTCGTTATTTAATTAATAGAATAAACGTTCATTATTGTCAAAATAACTTCATGATATATTCGATTTCTTTAGTTATTATTGTAGGCCAGTATACTAACGCTTAATTCATCAATCTATAATGCACTATTTTTCTTCAACAAAAAGAGATCTATTTAGATATAATAACGAGCTTCCAATTAGCCTATATGGAAATGTTTTTTTTATTGATAATGGTCAACAAGAGGAAGTTGTTAATTTCATAAAGGCTAATTATGATGAAATTAAACGTGTTTTTCGGACTGATTATAAGCGTTTTATTCTTTTGTCTGATATTAAGTTTAAGGATGGGTTTTTAGACACTCTTCGATATTATTATCCTAAATTACCAAGTGTATCCCATGTCAATGACTTGAGTTTTGAGGTTGTTAAAAATTATCTGGGCTATAAAGGAAATATCAAAACAGGTCTTCTTTCTATTGATGATGAATGTGAATTTATTGAATTTGAGACTGATTCTGTAGCTAAATTTAAGCAATTGTATATTGGTTTTATTAAATATCATAGAATTTACATAGAGGATGAACTACCTTGTTTTGGAGGAGAATATGTTAATAATAAAGATGATCTTATAGCATTAGATGATGAGACGAAAGAGGCTGTTGAAATCATTTTCAAACAATTTTTATCTCTAAGAGAAAATGGTAGTTTTCTTCAAGTTTTACCCTTGTTAGAAAACTATGTTCAAGATGTGAAAATTCAAGATTTGAAGGGATTAAGTATGCTTAAGGTTGATAATGAATATAACATACTTTTAGTTGATTATAATTTAGAAATTAAATTAAGCCACCTTACAAAAAGTTTATATTTACTTTTTCTAAATCACTCTGAAGGCATCTTATTATCTGAATTGAGTAAACACCGTGATGAACTTTTTGAACTTTATCAGTCCATTTCTAATCGCGTTGATTTTGGGAAAATGAATGAAAGTATTGATGATTTAATTAATTTAAAATCGAATGCTATTTATGTTCATTTGTCTAGAATAAAGTCTGCATTTATAAAGGTCGTTATTGAGCATATTGCGGAAAACTACTTTATTGATGGAGGTAAAAATATGCCTAAAAGGATAAAACTTACCAAGGAGTTAATTGATTGGGATTCTAAATTCTGATTTGCAAGGTTGCAAATAACTTAAGCACTTACATAAATACCCTATTTTTGATACTTAACTAAAACTAAAACATGAAAACAATAATTTTTATTCTGGGGGTCGTATTCTTATTATCATTTACAAACACAAGCTCAGATTTTTCATCTAACGACTTTCAAAAAACAATAAGCTATGAGCTGTTAGATTGTAAGTACAGCCAATGTAAAGCTACAGCAAAGAGTACAGGTGCAAGATGTAAACATTGTGTTTCAAATGCTGGAGATACCAATTGTTGGCAGCATTAAAAATAAATTGATTTATCATAAAAAACATCACTTATGCGAACTTTTAAACAAATCAGATTACTGATTTTCTTTACTCTTATGGTCTTATCCTATTCTTGTTCTTATGAGGAAATCCAACTAAATAATTGTATGGAAGATGTAAATTTTTCAATGTTTAAAGGAATAGAGCCAGAAATGGATATGGAATTGGTCTATGACAAATTAGGTGATCCTGATGACATGGAATATTTTAAAGAAGATGGTGATCCAGGTTATTATTACTATTTTTTTTATCCTGAGGGGACAATAATATTAGCTGTTTCAGACTACTGGGGATTGGGCCTAATTCGATATCTTCCAAAAACAAATTTGTATATTGAAAGTATAGTCCATTGTGATATTAAAAGTCAAAAAAAATCTTTTGAATTTTATTGTAAGAATGAAAGCATGAGGAAATTCGATATATTTTTAGATAAAAAAAATAGGACAATAACAAGAATAGATTGGTGGAATAATTAAATACCACAGGCCGTTTTTTTTTAAGCCTTAAACCGATTGTTTAATAATTCATATTTTCTCTGAAAATTTTAATTAATTTAAGTTTTGAACATGACCAATAAAGAACAATTTCTGAAATGTTTCTCTACAATGAATACTAAATCCCTTGAAAGCGTTTTGGTGAAAAATGCCTTTGGACGTTTTAACAATATTAGTTTTATTGAAAAGTTGGATGCGTTTTTTTCCGTATTTAAAAATAAAGGTGACACAAGTATTGAAATCCATACAGGAACAGGAGGTTGCAGTTGTAATAACTGCAGAAATGTGATGTGCTTTGTAGGGAATCTATCAAGAGATTATTTTGCTTTAAGCTACCAAGAAAGCGAGCGAAATTACTTTAGTTTGAATAAGACATGCAAAGAAATAATACTCGAAGAAGATACCCAATTAAATCAATTTCATTACTTCAAAATAAAGCCTAAAGAAACGACAGAATATTTACAGTTTAGAGGCAAATCAGAACCTTTCAAAGAGTTTTATTTCTTTTGTGAAAGAGATTTTTGTAACATGAATGTAATAGAATTTTGGTTAGAAAAATATGCACATTACAACTCAAATATAGTAGCCTCTTTATTGGAACATAAAGTGCGATTTCAACTTGATCCAGTTACATTGTTATTAAATAAAGAATTTGAGAAGCTATATGGTCAGCTACTTATTTTATCAATGCTTTATAAAAAGGAAAGCTATTTTAAAAAACAGTTATCTGAATATAGAAAAGTAGAAGACAGTATTTCTAAAAGAAGAGAATGGTTTGATTTTCATCGCAAGAATAAACAAGAATATGAATTGTTTAACGCTATGTTTTACGACAGCAGAGAGCAAACTCTTTATCGTTTAGCATTAAATGAATTGGTGCTTAATCCAGAAGATTTTAAGTACACTCTTGAATTTGTTGAATTAATGGAAGACAGTAAAGCGATCGTATTCGAAGGAACGATTAAAGAAATCCATGAGATAGAAATATTTGAGAGAACCGTTAAACAAAGTGCCTATAGAAGGCGAAGACTTTTACTTGAAATTGATGACTTTAATCGTAGTGAATATCTTGTCACTTTTTCAGATGGAAGAATAAATCATTTAGAAGGATTTATTGCTGGTCAATATGTTAATGTGCTCGCACGGCTTTTAGGAGGAGAGTTGAAAAACTCGCAAGGAAATAAAGAATTTCAACATTCTTTATTTGGTTGGAAAATCGAAGAGGTAATGAAAAATACAGAAAACAAAGAAACTTCTGACGATATGAACTTATACTATAAATACATGATGTTACCCTCATTATAAAACTAAAAACTATGGAAATTACAGGTAAAATAAAAGTGATTAATGAAACTCAAACACTAGGGGATAAGGGATTTAAAAAACGTGAAGTTGTAATTACAACTGAAGAGAATTATCCACAATCTATCTTGATTGAATTCACCCGAGACAAATGTGAACTATTAGAAACTTACTCTGTAGGTCAAGAGGTGAAAATCAATATCAACATCAGGGGCCGTGAATGGATTAATCCAAAAGGTGAAGCTATTTACTTCAATACGATTCAAGGATGGAGAATTGAGCCTCTAATTGGACAGGCACCAGCGTTTAGTTCACTTCCAAAACCAGAAGAGGTAGATTTAATGGATGATGACGATGGTGATTTGCCTTTTTAAGGGGTAAGGTGTTGTAATATTGCTCTTTTTTCTATGTTTTTATAGCATGAATAATAAGATGGCGAGTATTACTTTTATTATAGAAGAGGGGTTATCTAGTTTTTTCATTGGGGTTAGTACTTTAAGAATTATTTAATTAATGTTTAAACTGAATAAAAATTGGCAAATGATCTGATAATTCTCGGGCTCTCTCTAAATTTTGACAGTCTTTTATAAAATCAATACTTCCTGAATTAATCATTTTTATTCCTGATGTAAAATAGACATTATCGATAGGGTGACTTAAATAATTACCATTGTTACATTTTGTTTTTAATGTTGTACGTTGGTTAAGTAATGCACTCTGATAACCTTTACGATAAAACGGTTTCCAAATTGCATGTTTTTCACTAAGATTAAAATCTCCAGCGATAAGTATTTTATTAGAATTAAGTCTTTCTTGATAATCAATAAAGTGAATAATTTCTTCCTCTGGTTTATCGTTGTGCTTTCTGGAATGGCAATTAATTATATGAAAAGATTCAGAACTTCCTTTTGCCTTAAATTCGGCAATAAAAGGTTCACGATAACAAAGGTTCTCTAACTCACTGTCTAAATATGCTCTATGCACAATGCTTACCTTTGATGTTTTCCAAACATAAGCATATCTTTCGCTAATATACACTGAAGGACTCTTAGTAGGGTCGCTAATCTGATAATCCCATTTGGATCCCATTCTATTCAATTCATCAGCGATTTTCGCTACTGCTTGAGCTCCTGCAGGATCTTTAGCCACTACTTCTTGAATTGCTACTATGTCAAAATCTCGAAGAAGATTAGCAATTTGATAAATATCATCAGGAGTCTTTGATCTTCCTAAATGACGTATGTTCCAAGAGGCTAATGATATTGTGCCAGATTTAGAAGAGTTGGGTAATTCGAATTGTGGATTGGTAAAAGATGAAACTTGGGTAGGAGCGAAGGGATGGTTTTCAGTTTGATTTGTTTCAGAAGTTTTATTCTGATTAGATGAGTTTCGCTCACAACCTAAGATGACGGTTGTGAGTAGTATTAGGAATATGAATCTATTCAAAAATAATTTCATTTCTGTTGTAGTCTATGGTAAGTTTCTAACCTTTGAAAATAATTGTCATTACAAGTCATAGCTAACTAAACTTTGAATACTATCTAAAGGCGCAACTTGGATAGCAACATACTTCTTACTATTATCCTTTCTAAAAGTCAATATCGGTTTGATTGCTGCATCTCTATGTCTCGCAAACTCTTTAAGTTTACCATGTTCATTACTATTGATTTGCTCATGAAGTACATAGTTTTGAATCTCTAGTGATTTAGAAGAGTGTTTTAAATTACAAAACGGCATGGATATTTTCTGAGTTTTGTTTATTAAGCCATCAAGAGGTGGCGCTGAATCAAAATAGGCATATTTGGTTTCGCCCTGAATATAATCTACTATGCTTATATCTAAAATTTCGGCAATACTTACATTAATATCTTTTGATAGGTAGCTTTCCAATTCTTCAAATACTTCATTCTGATTATCTGAATTTTGTTTGTATTTTTCATAAAACATATCAGTGAAGCAAGGTAAGTTTTGAAGAAACTTCTTTTCTTCACTAACTAGATATTTAAGCAACGGCTCTTTTTCAACAACATTTATTACGAAATCAGGTGAATCGAATTCAATTTTATTTAGGGCTATTTCACTTTCTAATTGCCATTCTTTAATTGCTGAATGATAACTCGACATCGCTTTATATCGTTTAAGCAAACTCAGATTCATATCTTCAAACATTTCAAACAAAGCATCAGCAGTTTCAAAAGTATACATTTCTTTTTCCTTAGAATCATTACTAATTGGATTTTCTGATGCTAACATTTTATTCTTCTTTGCGAGCTGAGAGGCACCAACAAGCAAAATAACTATCCCAATAACTACTCCTAACAGAGTTCCTGTTAATGAAATAAAACTAGTAAATAATACAGAAACAATTGAAATAATAACTCCAAGTGCTATAATAAGTAAGGGTTTATTTTTATTAACTTTTAATTCAATATCACTTACAGCGGGTTGAACAGGTTTTTGAGTTAGATTTGATTCTGATTTTTCGAAGAGTTCTTTTCTGAAGAGCGGATCTTTAATTTTTTCAGCATTAACATCATTCAAATATGCCAGTTCATCATGTTCTTGTTTGGCATTAGCTAAGTCTCTTCTTTTTTCTCTTAAATTATATTCTCTAATTACTTTTCTTCGGATTATAGTATCACTCAAGAAATTAAAGCTTGTATTATTCTCTATTTTAAATTCAGCAAATGACAAATCTACTATTTCCGTAATCACAAAAGCCTCTTGACAAAACTCAGGATCAGTAATATAATCGTATGGAGCATAACAATACCCTTTATCACCGAACTTCTCCCCCCAACTATTTCTTAATTTAAACAGTTTTTCCTCATCATTATATCCAACAATTAATAAAGCATGATTACCGTGACTATCATAACTATTTTCATTAGTTGAAGGAAAAGGAATTATTCCCGATTTATTTTTAGGATAGAAAGATTTAAAAATTTTCAGACCAATAATAACAGGATGACCATTAGCTATAGCATTTTTAAATTCATTTTCATTTATTTCAATTCTAGATGCACTTTTAACTAACTGACGTTGAGCTTCTGAATAAGCTTCATCGACCGGCTTGTTCATAAATGCATCAATCTTATAAGGATGGAGCTTTGAAGTACAAGCTCCTTTCTCCCTAACGGAATGGATAGCGTCTAATATACTCGTACCTACCTCGACATCAGTGTTGCCATTTAATTCTCTAGTATTATAATAAACAAAAAGTTCGCTTATATCGACCTTTTTATTATTTCGTTTTGCATAATATTCATAAACAGCTGTAATGGGGAAAGCTGTACAACTCCCTAACTCGCCTTGGTTCTTTACTTTTGTAAAGTCAGCTGAAAGGTCTAAACTGTTTGGTATATCAACTTTATTATAAGAATAAAACTCATCACTCGGACTAATTTTAGACGGGATATAACCTGAAGCGTTTATTCTTTGCCCATCCACACTAAATATTCCTTCATCGAAAGATATATTTAAGTCACTGCGTAATTCAAAAGATTGATCTTCTAGTTTTTTTAAATTTTTCTCATCCCTTTTTATGCCTTGGATTAAATCAGAAATCTTGCTTTTGAGTTTTTTTTGTTCAAAAAAATCAACTCGCTCATTTTCATTCAAAAAACCATTAAAATAATCAATTATATCAAACTCTAAGTCAGCAATGTTTAATCTCTCTTTTTCCCAGTCAATGCCATCAATCTCTTTATCACTCTCTCCTAACAGATTAGCGAGCAGTGATTTTGATTCACCAATAGTTTTACTTCTACTTAAAATCAGTTCTTCTAACTTGTCCTTAAAATCTGATATATACTTCTCTGAATTAGAAGTTAATGCCCTACTATTTTCTTCAGAAAATGGGAAGTCTTCTAAAAATTGGGTGAAGAAGTTTTGATGCTTCTCAATAAAAGGATTACAAAGCTTACTTATATCTCTTAATTGTGCACCATTTTTATCTAAAACACCTTCTTGTTTAAATTTAAACTGTAAAATGGTATTGGTTACGACATTTCTGAAAAGCAGCTCATTAAAATGAATAACACCTAAGCCAAAGACTTTTGACTTATTCATTATTGCTCCAGATGTTTCACAGATCATTTGGAAAACTATAAATTCACTAATAGCAAAACCCAGCCATTCAGAGCTTAAGTTCAATACCACCCTTTCTTCATTCCTATCATCCAAATAATAAATATCTCTAATTACAGAGTCATATTCATCGGTTATTTGCTCCAAAGCCAATAATTCATCGTGAATATTGATTTCTTGAATGTTAGTACTTCTATTAATGTCATAAAGAACTACAAAAACTTTAACATTAACATCTGCTATTTGTTGTTCTTCCTTTAGCTCTTTAATAGCTTCTAGAAGTACTTTTAATTGAGTGTTTGAGTATTTATCAAAAATCGAGATAATTATATTCACATTTATATCACCATCAACTTTACCATCTACAACATTCCTTAATCTATTAATTTTCCCATATAATTCAGAATCAAACCATGTCTTAACATTTTCTGATTGATAAAGCTCTCCATCTTTTATTATAGAAAGTGATTGTATTGAATCTTTCAATTCCATCGCTGAAGAAAGAATGAAATTCTCATAGAAATTATTTTCATGATTATTTAAGTGTAAATCAATCATTGAAACGAGTTCTTTACCTTGTTTATTAATACCGATGATAATGGAAGATGCTGGCATGAATTATATGTTTAAAGTTATTTAAAAAGGCTATATCATTAATGATATAGCCTTTATATAAGTACGTTATGCTTCTAAATCTGTAACAAAAAGAATTTCATTACTGAATAACTCTCTCACTCTAGACATCTTAGAATCATCTAATTCTTCCATCTCAAAATCTCTTTTTGAAAATTTGTCAACATAATTCAATTCAGAAACAACTTCAGCAATTAATTTTTGATTACCTGTTTCTCCTAAGGTGCTAACTTTATCATCTATCATTTTTTTAAACTCTACTTGTAATTTTCTTCTTTTAAATTCATCAAAGGCTTCATCTCTATATTTACCCAAAACAAACCAAAAGCCTTTGATAGGGTCACCATGCTTTCGGCTATAAGCCAGGTAGTTTTTACCATCATATTTTATGAAGTCGTAAATCAATCCAAATACCCAATACTCTAAACTATGATCCTCACGTTTCGTTGGATATATATCAAAACCTTCTTGCTCCATTTTAACTAGCCAGTTTGCATCTATATGATGATTGATACTGCTTAATTTACTTTTCTCTTCATACAATGCCATATTAGAAACTGCATAAATAGGAACAGTTGCTTCCATTCTATAAATTACTATTCTATCATGCATATTGGTGGAATTGAAATTTGCTTTTTGATTCGTTCCAAGAAGGTTCGTAAACAAATTATCCTTCACGAAAACTGAATTGCTGCTATTTGGAACTCCCACAATAAAAGCTTCATGATGCTGTCTATTTACAACATGTCCTTTGTAATTATAGGACCAAAGTGGATTCGATTTAATGATTAATTCTTTTATCATATCATTTAATTCTTCTGTAGAATACGATGATAATATATCGTCAATCTTTCTATTTCGATATTCTAAAGCTTTTGGTAATTCTTTAGAAAAAAACCAAAATGCATCATAAATCAATTTATCTGTCATCTCCGAATAATCATACAAACCATTATTATGATCATTAGAAATGCTCTTGATGAAATCACTTATGCTTAAATCAGTATCAGATACTTTCACCTTATTCACAAAATCACGATGTAATTCTTTGACAAACTTTTTTGGAACCTCATTAATTTGATTTTGTAAGCCTATAAACCTTGATTCACAGTCTTCTGCAATATTTGTCAACTTAAACATGATGTCTTTAACTCTTGAGTGATGACTATCAATAGTTAATAGGAGTTGGTTGAAGAAAATTATAGCATGTTGACGTCTATAAACTTCATGTAAGTTACTAGCAACTATATTTACCGCTTGTATAATTCCATCCCTAGTATCATTTAAAGAAGAGCCAAACTTTTTTTGCATATAGCTTAGTTCCTTCAATTCTGAAATGTTTTGACTTAACTGATTTCTATATGCTTTATCATTTAAATTTTTTTCTTTTTCCTCGGCCTTCATTTCTTCTAAGAAAACATTAACATGTTTAGTTAAAGCATTTAAAAAGCGTTCTACATTTCCTACTCCAGAAGCTTTGTTGATATGATCAACAATAAACTTATCCAATTTTTCATTTACTTCCCTTTGCTTAAAATTGAAGTTTTCTATAATTTCTTTTTTTGCTGTCTCAGAGATATTTCCTAAGTAAGATGCTGCTTCAGTCTCTATTGATTTTTCATCCTGTATGAAGTTATATGGAATACTAGGGTTTTCTGATAAGAGAGAGTCAATTAAATCATTATTTTCATCACCATTATTCTCTCTAATTTTGGCATCACTAATAAAGATATCATCCAAATCAAACGAGTTCGTTTCTGGTGTTATTAAATTGTTGATAATTGCTACCGATGCCTTGTGAGCGTATATATTTCCAAGTTTATTACCATCATAATAAAGCTCACTAAGTCCAAGACCGCATGCCCAAGATTGTTTGTCTTCAACCTTCATGGATCCACCAGCGATAACTGTCTTAACATTGTCATAAGAGCTAGCCATAGATCCACTTAATTCACTTGCCCCAGTAAACATAGCTAAGCCTATCAATTCACTTAAATCATTGATTTTCGTATAAGTATTAGCGTTTTTATCACTATTGTTTATCGTGAAAACTAAATCAAAAGGAGGAGTTACAATTTCTATGGTTTTATTCGCATATTTAATTTCAAGCGGTTTTTTATCAAAATTATGGTGCATTAAATAATCTAAATCGTATAATGCTCCATAGCCGTTAGGTAATACGTTTGCCATAGCAGGCCCAGTCATCATAGCGTTAAAAACATCTGGAAGAATGGCAAAACCAATTATTGAAACGCCTACATTAGCATTAATACTTTTTGAAACCTCTTTAACAATATAAGCTATATCCAAGAATGTTCCACTTCCTGTTCCTCCTGCAACAGAAAACATCATGTTTACTTCTACATCATCACCATTTACTTCAAATTTTTTATTTGAAATTGAATCAGCATTTAAAATAGAGGTTAACTTACTTTGAATGGCATGCTCTATAGCACCATAATTAAAATGAGTAGCAAATCGACCATTTGACCTAACTTGTCCAGCACCATCTTTTAAACTCACAAGCAAAGGTCTATTTTCAATAGGAACAAAATTAAATAACTCCGCTTGTTGCTTTAATACTTCTTGAGGGCTATGAACTTTTATATAAAGAAACTCTGAACTGTCTAAGCCGATTCTTTGATCTCCTAAATTACTATCAAGTACTGTGTTTTTACTGTCTCCATCTGTATCGAGTGCTAAAAAAGCAGTCATTGGGGGGATTTCTCCGTACGTATCAATAAATCTTTTTTTAGTATGCAAGATTGATCTTAATCCTGTACCTCCTAATCCTATAAATAAACTTCTTTTTAATTTTGCCATTATAATGTGTTTTTTGAATTATGAATATTGTATTTCTATTGATTCATTATTATACTGAATAGAGTATTTATTAAATTTTTCCAAATTGATAACTGAGGGACTAATTCGAGCACCGATTGGCAACTTAATCTTCAATTTGCTACCTCTGCCAGGTCTCAAAATAATGTCTTCTTGGTACATGGTGTTTACCTCGTAGATAACTTTCCCTGTGAATACCTTATTTAAAAGCTTTTGTTTTTTTTGCGTAGCTGTTAATACAATAAGTTTTGCTTTTCGATTAAAAGTGATCCCACCAAAATAAGGCTTTAGAATCTGAATTTTTCCTTTTTTAAATTTTGGATAGATTCTGTTTCTAAAAACTAAAAACCACAACAAAAGAATTGAAAGAACTATTACACTAAACCACATTAATCCTTTTTTTAATGGATTCATTATTAGTTTATGATTTGCTTCCCATTTAAACAATCTCAATTCTGAGGATGTATTTAAATCTGTATTATTAACGATGTCTAAATCATGGCTTGAAATAGAAATAAACCCTGAAGTATACCCCGCTGGATAATCAGGTAAAAGTTGTATACCTATTCTGATCTTACCGCTAACAGATTTCTCACTATTAATTTCAAATTCATTATTCACAACAAATTCATCATTGATATAAAGTCTAATGTTTTTATTAGTTAGAATGTTTTGGGAAGTGTCAACTAGTTTGATTGCTATTTTAGATTTTTGCTCGAAGGCATAATCATTAAAATCATATTTTAAAGTCTTCGAAATGATTAATGTATCACTCTTACTGAATAAGAAAGGTTTGTAATATTCTGAAATACCAAAATCTTTTGTTGGACCTTGATATTTATCTCCCTCTTTACAACTATACAAAAAGAGAATACTTAAGATAAGAATTGATATTTTTTTTTTATTCATCATCAGTAAATTCTAAGGTTAAAACTCTTTCTTTTTTATTTCGAACAGAGATAATTATTTTAGGATTTAGAATCTTTACATCTTGAATAGTAGATAGCTTCATAATCATTTTAGATTCTCCATCAGGATTGTTTTTTATTAACTCTTCAAAAGAGTCATCATTTTTTCTTTTAAGTTCAATGAGGATTTTATTGTTTTTAATAGTAGCACTTTTACTTTTCAATTCGAAAAGTGAATTTTCTTCTAGATTTAAATCTATCGTAAGATTATTGCCAATATAAGTCCAATCATTAGCCGTTAAGGCAATCTCTATCCTCTCCGGATTATCGTTTAAATTAATTTTAATTTCATTTGAGCTAGGCTTTATGAAAGCAATATTAATATTTGTTCCTTTAACTGCATAAGCATTACATTCATTCTTAACTATTTCAATTATCTGTTCACTTGCAGCAACTTCTGTTAGCATTACATAAAACAAATGGACATCTTTTTTATTTGAATAATCACACCAATTATTTAAGGAGGATAATAATTCTGATTCACTAAAATCTACCTTATTAATTTTATTTGGAGAGCTAGGAACAGTGGACTGCTTACCATCAGTAAGTAAGAATATATAATTAACCCTAGAATTATCTATCTTCTCTTTAGCCTTTTCTAAGGCGGAATAAATATCTGTGTATCCTCCAGGAACAGACTTCAAAGTATAAGAATTAATCACCTTTTTTGCTTCATTGAACTTATCAACGTCTCCAGCTTTAAAAGTCCAAGAGCCTAGAGCTTCATATGTGTGAGTTGCTTGAAAAGGAATAATTGTTACTATAGTTTCTGGATCTTTTATATCTTCTATCCCCTTGAAAAGAGCATTTTTTACTTCTTCATATATATCAGGTCCATTATCTGATCCCCACATAGATTTCGTGATGTCAAGCATATAAATACGCTTTTCTTTCTTGAAGTTCTGTCCAAAACTAAAGCCCGATGTGAGAATAAGGAATAGAAAAAGTAGTTTTTTTAAGATCATTGATTTTTATTGGTTTAATTTGGTTTCAGATATAAAAAGCCTTTAAATAATAAGTTTTAGGTTAATGAACCTAAATAAAAGGTAACACTCAAATATAATATTAATCTTTCGAAAATGTTAATAAAAGTGAATAAATAATATAAGGTTTTATTTGTTTTAAATTGTGTTATTTTAATATCATCTTAATCGGCATAGTCTTACTTTCTAACAGCAATAGATTCCGCTTCTTGTATTTCTCTTCTGCTGCAATAATAAAAGCTGGATTATATCCGCTTGATTTCGAAGATAAAATCTCTATTAATTCAGCGTCATTTTTTTTTGATACAGTTTCCACCCATTCTTTACTGGCTTCAAGATGTTTGCTTCTTTCAGTTTCTGCATTTTTCTGTAAAGCATTGTGTATTTTTTGCATTTGAATATTCTTCTCTTCTTCAGAAATTTTATTCTCTATAAATGATGAATTTATTTCTGCAATCGATTTGTAACTCTTAAATCCTACAGAATCTAGTTCAATCCCATAATTGCATATAGGACAGTAATACCAATAGATCGTGTTATAAGGAAAAATGGGGATAAAAAATAATGTAAAGAATTTTGATAATCGATTGAGTTGCCAAAATTCAGTGTTATTATAATTTTGATATTGGTTTTGTTCAACAGGTCCAAAGGAGGTAGTTATTTGAAGTGTTCCGAAGATAACAAACATAATCATTGTGATTTAGGTAAGTAAACAATTATAACCTAGTAACAATTAAAATGAAATCTATCGTCCCATTAGTAAGGAATTTCCGTCTTACAATTCTCCCAAAATAAATGGCTATGAACACCGTTCATATACTGTTCAATAAAACTAACAATTTCTTTTTCCATTATTGGTGTTGCTTCAGTAAACTTATTATAAAATATTAATTGATGTATATTTTTGGTAGCACTTTGGTTCATTTTATATTAATCAACCTTTCTAATGAATCTTATTACAAAAATCACAATAATTATAAAGACTACTAAGCCAATCGTTCTACCAATAGCTATTTCATCTGGATCCAAATAGTAATCAACGCCTCCGTGCCAACTGCATGTCCCGCTGCCTGTAGAATGACTTCTCCATCCATCTCGACAAATTGCACCTTTGCCCTTTTTACAAGCTGCAACTAAAAAAAATACGAAAGTGAAAAGGATGAACCTTAACCAATAATATAACTTCATCTGTTTTGATTTATTAGGTATGTCGACAGTATGATTTATGATTGTATTGTTAACAAATGGTTGAAAATACGAGATTGAACCTTTTGGTAGAGCTATATTATATTTATTTATCTACTAATCCCTCCCAAAAATCAATCCTTTTACTTATCAAAACAGCCTTTATAATTTTCAAGAATTGAACTTAAAACCCTCTGTCATCCCAAACCTTGACAAGAACAAACCCCACCTTCTAATCAACAATTTTATCACTCCTATTTATAAACTACTTTTAATTGTCTTCATGAATTCAGATGTGATTTCCTTTATTTCTAAATATCGTTCTGACTTTTCATTCGTAGGTTCGTTTAAGTATAATCCTCTATTTATTTCAAGCATTATTGTTTGAACATTTTTGTTCTTATTATAATATTCTAATGGAACAATTGAGCCCTTGTAAGGCCAATCGATTCCTAAAGAATATCCTGCATTTTTAAAGAATGAAACAGATAAATCAACGAGTTTCTGTGGTGTATGAAAAGCATCTGTTCCAATATTAAAATCTGGACGATCTGAATTTTTATCGAGGTCTCTTATCAAAGGAGTACTTGGGTAGGAATGACAATCGATAATTAATGCCTTTCCAAAGAGGTCTAATTGTTTTTTTACAGCTTTACTTAGCTTTTCGTGATGCTTCCAATAGTATTCTGTAAGGACCTTTTCTTTGAGCTCTGGTGTTACATTTCTTATTGTTTCATCATTATCATTTTTTTCGTAAAGAACTCCCATTCCAAATTGCGCCATTACCTCTTGTGCATCGTCTGTAAATCTTTCAGCGTCACAAAATATTCTAGAAAATTCAGCCTTTATCATTTCATCTTCCTTGGGATAGAAAAGATCATCGGTATACCAATCGGTT
Organism: Brumimicrobium glaciale; assembly: GCF_004152935.1. Lineage (GTDB taxonomy): Bacteria > Bacteroidota > Bacteroidia > Flavobacteriales_D > Crocinitomicaceae > Brumimicrobium > Brumimicrobium glaciale. The sequence continues at coordinate 386,832 of NZ_SETE01000002.1, read as the reverse complement.
AATTTTAATATTTCTTTATCTAATGAAGCGGAGTCGACAACATAGCCTTCTTTGAATGGGATATTTGTAGACGAATGAGGTATATGAAGGATGATTTTATTTTTCAAAATTTAAGTGCTTGGGGTTAATAGATTAAATTATTTATTTCCTATAAACATACATTTTCTGTTTCGTTTAAACAAGACTTGAGATAAGTTTGATTTGGAATTCAAAGTATAAGCTATCCTAATTTAATTGTAACAGTGGTTTCCTAATATGTGAAGAACAAATTAAAAACAGCTGTATATATTAAATCAATACTATCCGTTAATTCCTTTAAGATAGGGGTGTAATTATCCAAAACAAAACTTCTTGTTATTTATTTTTGAAAGTAGATATTCTCCCTGAATTTCTAATTATCTTTAACATATTGAGGGTTTTTCTCTTCGAAGCCGGTTAAGTTTTTGAACCACATCTTAATTTAGGTTAATTTATAATATTTTAAAAGTAGTCCAAACCAATTAATTCCTATCTCTTATTTTCTATTGTACCACTGCACATTTTACCACTTACTTCGCCAATAAGCCAATTATTAAGCATTACAATACGCTGGTCTGTTAACTCGATTAAATATTCAAAATAGCAAAGATTAAATGCGCTAACATCACGAGAGTAGGAATCTTCTGGATACTTTACCAGTATTTGGGAACGCATATATTTATACCATAGGTCTTGAGACTTGTCTAGATTGCTAATGAAACTTTTACCTCTACTTTCTCGGTAACTATCATTGGTTTTATTATCCTCTTTTATTGTTTCTATAACCTTGGCAAGAAGAATTTTTCTGTCAATATATTTTTGCTCCATGCCTATGTTAATTTCAATTTGAGAGCCTTTAAAAATATGATCATACTTAGCTGGGTCAGGATAAATTTCTTTTTGTATTTCTATTATTTTCTTTCCTAAAGAAGTTGTTGAGTCTAACTGAGCTATGATTTTATTCGCTTTGGAAATGTTGTTTTCAACTATAACTTCTTCTATTAAAGTATCTATATCAGCAACAAAAACAGTATTCGTATCAATTTCCGTTAGTGGAACTTCTGTTTCTATATTGGTGGAATCCTTTTCAGTACATGATGAAATAGGGATGAAAACGAGTAAACTCAATATTAAACAGAATTTACTGAAAGACTTTAAAGAAGTAGAATTGGATTTTTTCATAGTGGTCATTGTTTTGGATTTGATTATTCTCAAATATAATAAACGATTAGTATAAAAAGGTGAACTAAAAATAATAAAGCAGATTTTCACCTTAAATCTTACACTGATTAGATTAATTTTAAACTTAAGAAATATTAACTAAATTAATAATACATTTTTTTATTGTGTTCTATATGTGTTTTTGTTTCTTAAAGCCCTATAAACAAAAGCCTATTACTTCATGCATCGGAAAATAGTAACTTTTTATTTATCCATAAATTTCATAAATGAAACTCCCTTCGGGCTAATTACGGACGTTTTATAAAACGTCTGCACCAAACTCAGAACTTCCGTTAAAAGCGAAAGAATAAGAATCTCCAAACCTACAATTCCCTCGATTTACCTAATTCCATTCTCAAAACTTAATGCTAGTTTTTTTATCTTTACTCATTCATCTGATAAAACAAATTCTAAAAACATAAATATGAAAATCTTAGCAATTTCTGGTTCTGCAAGCATAAAAAGCAGCAATTACTATCTTTTAAAAGCCATTCAAACACTGTTTAAAGACCGTTTTGAGATCACTATTTATGATTCGCTGTCAGAATTCCCATTGTTTACTCCGCAACGCTTAAAGGAAGGGATTCCTGAAATTGTTCAAGATTTTAAAGGGCAACTTTTTAAAGCTGATGCAGTGGTGATTTCTACTCCAGAATATACGCATAACATTCCGGCTGTTTTGAAAAATATGATAGAGTGGTGCACGCATTCAGGAGAGTTTACTGATAAAAAGGTATTGCCCATTACTTTTACACCCTATGAACCAAGAGGAGAAAATGCGATGAAATCTCTCTTGTTTTCATTAAGCGCCTTGGATGCAAAACCAATTGTTCAGCTTCCAATTTATAAAACTGATGTTACAATTGGAGATGAAGTAATACTGCTTTCTGATGACGTGAAAGAATTGATTGAAAGTGCTTTTGAATTGTTTTGAGTTTCTTTTTCTGAATGCTTTTCTGAGTCAAAAACACCAATACCTTCCGTTATAAACAAGAAAGAATACGTTTAAAAATCTCATCTTACTCAAAAAACAATCCCCTGTAAACAGAAGTCTACAGGGGATTACTAAATATTTTTGCTTGACTATTATTTGTTCATAATCAGCGTGCTCTTAAACACGAATACCTTATATGTTAGGATTTTAACGTAACTCTAATACAATAAGGATTCTCTTCTTTGTAAATAGCCAAATCATTGTCTTCTAACATATATTCTATATTGAAAAGTGGTTTTAACTTTTCCTCTAAATAGCTTTTCGAATACAAATATCTGTAATGTTTATCTCCAATTGACGATTTGAAAAATGTGATTGATTTCTTGTCGTTGGTAATGTTTTTGGAAGATCTAGTTTCAATATAGAAGATGAAATTTTCTGATTCTGACTTAATTTTATTCAATAATGCATCTAGAATATCTTCTTTAATTGAATGAACAAAGAAACGAGCATAGAAAACGTTATATTTCTGTAAATCAACATTTAGAACGCTGTCATTGTAAGTTTTGATTAAAGGGTCGCTTAGGTTAAAACTAAGGTCAACTCCTTCGATATTTACTCCATTACTGTGAAAGTATTTTGTGTCTCTTAAGTTTCCACAACCTAGGTCAACCATTTTTATTGTTCCTAAATCAGCGTATCTTTTTTCTAAATCGGACAATACAAATCTTGCAAAATCAGATTCTTTATTGAGGTCTTTATTTGATTTGTAAAATTCATCCCAGTAAGATTTGTTTTCAAAATTCATTAGCGAATTGAAATCACTTTCTGATTCACTAAACTTAAAACGCTCCTCTGTCTTAATTGCATTATTTGGAGATTCAGTAATTGACCAATTTTTATCTGGAGTTTGCCAGGTTGGGCCATATTGCTGCTTTAAAACATCTTCAGTGCTTGCAGGAATAAAGAACTGATTTCCATGATATGTTGCTTCAGTTAATTCAAATGGTGCGTAAACATAATCATATTTCAAGCTTTCGATTCCATCCACATCTACATAAACAGAATGATACCATTTCGCTTTCTCCTTATAAAAGAAAAATAGATTGGTTTTAACATCATTCTTTGCTATTTCAACCATAAATCCGTCTTCTAATTTTCCGAAAAAACGCACAATAGAAAAGTTAGCCTCATTGATCCTCTGAAACATATCTTTCGAAATTGTTTTCACATTAACAGACATATCAGTATTAGAATCACCAGAAATTAAATCATTATCACGGTATAAACCCAATAATGTTCCGTTTGATAACCAGTATTCTACGCCTAGTTCTCTAAAAATTGTATCCAATTCTTTGAGGTTGTTTACTGCTTGGCTTTTATTCATTTTGTTTTCTGTAAGTGAGGATTATTGAGTAAAATAATTTACTGTTTCAAAAATGTAAGCGGTAAAGATAATGAAATCTCGTTCAGTATTTAAATGCAATTTAGACAATGCAATAAATGACTTTGAAATTTCGTGTTCTATATCGTATTCTTATCTAGATTTTTGATTTTAGTAGGCAATGTAAAACTTCCTTTAATAGCTTTTAAAGCATAAAGTGTCCAAAGTAGTTTCTTTGTTAAGAATACAGGGATTTTAGCTGGACCAAGTGATTTTGAGTAAGGTTTGCGCTTATCTTCTGGTGGAGGAATAATGAAATTCTCACCATATAAATTAGATAGATATGTTTTCGTGTCTCTTGGCGCAAAAAACTTCGTGTCTTCAAATTCAAGCTCTTGCAATGGGAATAGATCAGTGTAGTTATATGGTTTTACTTCCCTCGAAAAGAAGATGTCGTTATAGATATTTTCATAAACGTGATTTTCGTCCATAACATCAAGTTCATCAACGTAACTGATGAAATTTTTAAGGTAGCGTTCACGTTTGAATAAGAAACTGCCTGTTAAAAGATGTTCTTTAATCAAGGCTTTATTTTCGATTTTCACCTTCTTCTTTTTCCCAAAAATATAAGCGTATAAATTCACTCTATCTACATCATTTTGAATTGCTTCGGGCGTATTAGGAATAGATTTAACTTTTACCAAATCAATTTTGATAGGGTACAAGTGGTCACTCATAATGCGCGTATCTGCCAAGTATTCCGAATAATGTGGAAAAGGTCTGTTTTCGTTGTATAAAATATAATGTGGATGCTCAATTAAAACCTCCTCTTTCAATACTTTGAGCAATTTTCGATACTCAGCAACCGGAAAGCACATGTCTAAATCATCATCCCACTGAATAAAACCTTTATTCCTCACAGCACCCAAAACAGTTCCAGTACAAATCCAATAAGTGATATTATGTTCTCTGCATTTTTGATCAATTATTTTTGCCATTTCAAGCAATGCAGCTTGTGTTTCTTTGAGGTATTTGAAATCCATGTGATGTAAATAGTTTTATTTTAGAATTTTATTTTGATTGATAATTACTAACAGTCTTTGAGCGAGAACTTTATTCCCTTCTTCAGAAAAATGAATACCATCAGGGAAGTGTTCTTCAGCTTTTAAATCATCAAGATTCAAATAGATTGCTTCTTTTTCCAAACAAAGCGCTTCTATTATTTTATTGAACTTTTGATAATTCTTGTAAGTTCCTGGAATCTTATCTTCAATGCGTTGATTCGGTAAATTTATAGCTACACAAATCACTTTTCCATTCGTATTGTGCTGAATTTCATGAATTAATTTGCTGTATTCTTGCTTAAATACTTTGGCAGATGTCCAAGCACGTTTTCCCCTCAACTTGACTAATAACCTAATGTTTGGCTTGATTGCATACAAGTGAAAAGCTTTCATTGCTTTAACGAATAAACTTCTTTTGTTAGAGAATAGAAAGTCAGCAAACCATCTTGGGATTTCGCGCGTTGCAGCGTCTGAACTACCAATATTGATAATGTATAAATCTCCGTAATTATTGATAATTTGAGGGTAAACCTTGTGTAAATCATAAACAGTAGCCCTTGTAAAAGCCAAATTATTTACCTGAATGATTTCGTTCTCCTTTCCTTCGTTGAGCGTTTTTTCTAAAATTTGACCATAATTTTGACTCGTTAAATTGTTGTGCGGTCGATTGCGTAAAGCAACGGAATTTCCCACTAATACAATTTTCTGAATCTTCATTTTAACGCTTTTATTTTAGAATTTTAGCTCTGTATTTATCGATAAATCTATTAATTTCTATTGAAATATGGAGCTTGTAGACCACAAAAATAAACAATAAAATAAATGTTCCTGAAATCAACACAGAGAGTAGGATTGATTTAAATAGAGTAGGGAAGAACAAAGGCATAAATATCGCCATCAAAAGGAAGAGCGAAATGATGATTAATGGCCAAGTAAAAGGATGCATTTTGTATTTAATGGCAACGAAAAACGTTTTCAATAAGTTGAATACTAACATTGAAATAGCTGTAGATAAGGCTGCTCCAATGATGTCAAATGAATTAATAAAGTAATAATTCATTATCACGTTTGATATTGCTAGGATGAAAATGAACAATGTGTTTACTCTAAAATACTTTGAATAAGAGATGATGGAGAAGTTTACACTCGTTACCATATCAATGATTTTCGTTAACGCCAATAAGAGGAAAACCGTTTTGTACATCACTAAATCCTCTCCATTGGTCATTACCACGAAGAAAGTTTCAATATTCAACCAAATCAAGGAAAATAAAACAATTCCAACCACATATAAATTCGCTGATGAAGTTTTGTACAACTTTTTAATTTCGTCCATTTTATTGTCTTCAAAAGCTTTTGAAATCATTGGACCGGTAATTTGGAATACTGCTTTTGTTGGAATTTCGATAACCACAGACAGGAAAAGGAAGATACTGTAATAACCAACTTTTGTAGTGGAAAGGAGCAGACCAATCATCACAATGTCGATTTTATAAACCAAAATATTTCCAACGTGATTCATAGCTCCATAAAGCATGTATCGAATCATTTCAGCATGTTTCTTTCTCTTAACTCTTCTGATAACGCCAGATTTGAAATCTAAACCATCCAAAGATTTTAGATAAAGCATCAAAGCAATGGCGATGATAATATGATAAACTACGAGAATCCAACCTGCAACATTGTAATTTATTAAAGAAAAATAACTCAATAGAATAATTCCAGGAACGATTATTTTTAAACTGAAATTGGAAATAATATCAGGATAAACGATTCTACCAAAGTTAAAGCTATGGGCGCGTAATACAGCGATAAAAACCATCAGAACTCCCAAAGGAAGAATGATGAATAGATTATCGCTTATTTTATCGACCTCAAAACCACCCAATGCTAACATTGAAGAGAAAGGAGCTTTAAAAAGAAATAAAAGCGATGAAATAAACACAGTGTTAATAGCACTGTAAATGAAAAGAAGAGATAAAAATCCCTTCGTTTTCGTACTTTCAAAATAGGGGAAATACTTATTCACCAAAGCATGACTTCCCAATGAAAAGAAGGCACTGAGTAAAATAGCACTAGACAAACTAAATTGAATCTCACCATAAAGTTCCCAATCCAAAGGATAGATGAACATCGTACTTAATCCACCGATGATGATGCCCAAGTAATTTACGATAGAGTTCTTTAAACTTTGCCTTTGTACGATTCCCACTATATTCCTTTGCTTATGTAATTCTAAATGGATTTATGATTTTAATCAATCCCTACAAAAATATGAATATTGAAGAGTATTTGAAGTATTCCAAAAGATAAAGTTGTGTTACGAAACTCTCGAGCTTTTATGGGGTGAACTGCTGCGCGCTACTCTTTATCATTAAAAACTTCAATATTAACATTCTTACTCACCAGATCAGTGAATTTACCTTTGTAGCGAGTCGCTCTAACTATATGATTATCTATCCAATGGTAATTGCCACCTCTTGGTTTTCCGTAGACTACACTTTGATATTTGAATCCATGTTTATCCAACCATTCTTCTGTGACTTGCTTGTGTTCATGCGTTCTTGATGTAAAAAAGGTTATAATATGACCTTCTTCATACCAGTTATTCAGCGTTTCCAGCGCATCAGGAAAAGGGACGCAAGTAATCATTCTTTCAGGTTCTTCATTGGGCACATCTTCCGTGATAGTTCCATCAATATCAATAAGGTAGTTTTTCATACTTTCACCTAACTTGGGACTAATTTTGTTCCCATTTTCGTCTCGTAATTCTTTTAGCATATTGTCTTTATTCAAATTCATATTTTTTTGTTTTTTTGTAACGTGGCAGCGCTGCAGTTGCACTGCTGCGCCTACTTTTTCGCAGCTGTAAAGCAGTTTTATTGCTTCACACCAACCAACTCTTGTCCACCTTGAAACAAAGTCAAACTCTCCACTTCTCCAGCTTCATTCAAATTAAAAACTACCTGAGCGTCTACAATTTTATAATAAAACTCATTATTTGACTTAGGAAAAATTGGGGCAGCGCCTTGTCCTGTCGCTTGTGCATTCAACTGACTACCATCTTTACTGATAGTTAAAATGAATCCTTTAGCCAATTCATAATCACCCACATAACTTTTTAAAACAGCATCTTCAACAATTATCTCTTCAACCATGTCTTTGGTTTCAACTCCTAATTTTTTAAGCATTTCAATCGCATTCGTATTTCCAGGATTGAGTGCTACAGATTTTTTATAGTTTTTAATCGCTTTTTTATTCTCCTTATTTTTCATCAGAGCTTCCGCATAACTGTCATAAGCATTCGAAGATGTTGGAAAAGCATCAACATTCAATTCGAAAATTGAAATTGCTTTTTTGATTTCATTCTTTTGCAAATAGGAGTAACCCAAAGCATTTAGTTGTTCTTCACCGAAATCATAAGCTTCTTCTTCGTTTTTCTTAATAATCCAATACACTTTAGTCGCCTTTCTAATTCCTTTATTGTCGAGGATGTGCTTTACTTTCGTTGCAATGGAAGGTTTTGGATCGCTTAGCGCTTTCGAAGGATCCAATATATGCATTCCGATATCTGTAACTCCAGATTCTGAGTTGGTGAGTACTATAACGCCTAGACTTCCATCTTTTTTAAATCCAGTAAAAGTATTATAACCCCCTGTTGCGCCATTGTGCCAAATATATTCAACACTGTCGCTTTCATCTATTATCCAACCTAGTCCAACTTTTTGTTCAATTTCTTCATCACTTGTAATTTGATGGGATAATCTCATCGGTGAATAAAGGTCACTTTCTAGAATTCCCATATTGGCAGATAGGAACTTTACCATATCAGCAGCTGAGGAGCGAATAGCGCCCGCACCAGCTAAAGTTGGTAAATCCCAGTTTTCTACTTCCAGTCCAGTGTTGTGACCATAAGCCAAATTCTCTCTCATTTCTGTAGTGAAAACAATAGCTGTATTTTTCATGCCCAAAGGTTGAGCAATAATTTCTAACATTAATTCTTCATAAGTCATATTGCGTTTGGCAGCCAAGACATTACCCAATAATCCAACAGCATAATTCGAATATTCAAATTCAGATCCAATAGCCCTGGTTAATTCATAACTATTTAAGAAATCATACATTTCCTTTACAGTGTAATCAGCATAAGGATTAGCTGGATTACTTGGATTCATGTTGTTAGGTAATCTAGGCAATCCTGAAGTATGATTGGATAAATGAAATAACTTAATTGATTTTCCATCTTTTGTAGGAGCGGTAATTCCTTCCGGAAGAAGATTTTGTAAAGGTTCATCTAAATCTATTTCTCCTTTTACGACCATATCCGCCAATAGTATTCCTGTAAAAGTTTTAGAAATAGAACCCAACTCAAAAATCGAATTTTCATCTACAAGCTCCTTGGTTTTTAATGATTTTACTCCATAACTGAAATAAGTAATTCCATCAGCATTAACCACACCAACGACGATAGCAGGCGTTATTTCTTTGTCCACTCGAGATATTATGTTTTCCTTTACTTCTTGCGAAATTACAGGGGCTTGTGCTTGGGAAGTAAAAGTCGTTCCTAGGAATAAAAGGAGGGATGGTATGATGTAGTTTTTCATATTTGTTTTTTTGTCTATTTATAAAGATACGCAATTCTAAGGATTCAAAGATTTAAGGATTCAATAATTTAAGTATTAGTGTCGCGCTGCAGTTGCACTGCTGCGCAACACTAATCCCCCAAAATCGTAAATATTATCTTCTTTTGATTCCCCATTTCATCCAGCACCGTCAATAAATGCTGACCTTCTTCAGGAATGTACTTTATACTGTGCTGACCTTTTGTTTCTCCTAAATACTGATTGTCCACATGCCAAAATAGCGTTGCCGAATTATCAGGGTGAGAAGCTTCAAAGATAATTCCTTTGGAAAACCCATCTAAATCTACCGTTCCGATCATTTTACTGTTGTGATCAGGATAAATAATGGAGAAAGTCTTGTCTTCTGTAACGCCTTCACAATCTGGATGAAATGGTGGAATAGCTTTGTAATTCGGATGAGAGTTCTTATAGAAATAGGCTTGGAGTGGCGGCAAGACAAATTGAGAAACTGTTTTTACTCTCACATCATGCGCACAACCTTTGTTGTAGCGGAACTTTTCCTTCATATCAGTGAGGAAAACTTCATGGAAATTACATGACGGCCCTCGTAAAGCCATTTGATGCACTTGAACTGTATCTATTTTTGTGCAATTTACAGTATTCCTATGTCCACTTTCTTTACAAATACTCATTTTCACTAATTCATCATAAGGCGGAATAAACCAGCCTCTTTTTGAAGACAAATGAGAGAAAACATCAAACATAATTGGACCAGCAGCGGTAGTTCCAATAATTCCCGGTCGCCCTTCGCCAGTTGCATTTCCTACCCAAACCGCAACAACATAGTCAGGAGTGCAACCAATTGCCCAAGCATCCCTGTTTCCGTAACTTGTTCCTGTTTTCCATGCAATGCGTGATGAAGAGGAGTATTGTTCCCAGGAAGCGTCCATATAAGGTCGATTTACACTTAGCAAAGCTTGAAATGTTTCATAAATTGAAGCGGCATCAAATTTTGAAGTCGTTCTTGTGACAGCTGAAGATTGTGGTGCATAAGTATTGAACAAACTCGCATCGTCCCATGTGTTTGAATTGTATTTGTTTTCCGTATTATAATAATTCAAAGTTTTCGCCATTCCTGCATAGGCATTAGCAACATCCCAAAGAGAAGACTCAGCTCCTCCAAGAATTAAAGACAATCCATAATGTTGTGCACTTTTCGAAACATGTGTTTGACCGATTGAACGTAATTTATGCAGGAACTTGTCAATTCCATATTGTTGCAATAGATAAACAGCGGGAACATTCAGAGATTGCGCTAAAGCATCGCCAGCTTTAACAGCTCCTTCATTCTTTTCATTGTAATTTAGAGGAGAGAAGTGATCGAAATTCATTGGAACATCAGGAATCAATTGATCGTTGTGAATCATTCCTTCTTGCGTCATTGCAGCATAGAGGAAGGGCTTCAAAATACTTCCTGAACTTCTTGGAGCGCGAACAATGTCCACATATTTCTGATACTTATTCTCAGTTGCTGAATTCCCAATGTATGTAACGACTTCGTTTGTCTTGACATCAATAACTATCAAAGCAGCATTATGAATGTAATTCTGATTCAAATGTCTTTGGTGACGTGCTAAAATTTCCGTTAACTTTTCTTGTTTTCTATCATCGAGTGTTGTCGTAATTCTTTGACCTTTCCTACCCGAAGAAATCGCATTGTCCAATAGGTGAGGAGCGAGAGAAGGTAAAGTCTTTGGAGCGCCAATTAACGGTTCGTCCAATGACAATTCATAAGTTATTGCATCGATTTTATCTTGTTCAAATAAGGTAGTCAGTACTTTATTTCGTTTTTCTAAAAGAATCTCCCTGTTTTTTCCTGGGTGAACTAATCCCGGAGCATTAGGCAGAACAGCTAAGGTTGCTGCTTGCGACCAAGATAAATCATGAGGAGGCAAACCGTAATATCGCCAAGAAGCTGCTTCTAATCCAACAACGTTCCCTCCAAAAGGCGCATGAGAAGCATAGATAGTCAGTAATTGTTCTTTACTGTATTTTGTTTCCATTCGAAAAGCCCAAATGGCTTCAATAAACTTATTGTAGAATGTTCTATCAGAATTTCTCGCCATTCGAGCAATTTGCATTGTGATTGTACTTCCGCCACTTACCACCCTTTTCGCTTTGAAATTACTGATTACTGCCCTACCAATTGCTCTAATACTAACTCCTGTATGCGCATAAAAGTCATGGTCTTCAAAAGCTATAATTGCTTCATTGAATTTTACTGGAGTACTGTCCATTTCTGGAAAGCGCCATTGACCGTCTTCAGCTATTCGCGCATTCATTAATCGACCATCTCTACTTAACAGAATAGTGGAAGTAGGACTGTCAAATAATGGAGTCGGTAAGCAACCCAGAAAGTAAACCGTAAATGCAAAGAGTGCAAAGTAAGTTAACTTTCTGGGAGCAAAGTAAAAGCGATATTTACCTAGTTTTAAACGCACGATTATCTTCCGCCAGGCGAAACAACTTTAACCAATTTACCTTTCTTCAAAGCAGAAATCGTAGCATCATACATCGCTTCAATATGAACAGCTGGCATGTAATATTCTCCAACATAAGCCGCGTGAAGATTGATTTTAATCGTTTTGCTCTTGTTCTTACGTAAATCGAAATAAGTATAAACTCTATCATCGCGAATGTCTTGGTAATTGAAAAGATTTCCTTCGTTTCCTGAGTAATTCATATCCATTCGTTGATTGTGAATTTCCCAACCACTCGGGAAGATTTGAGACAATGCCAATTCTTCATAGTTTCCTCTCATTCCCGGATTAGAAACCGTTACTTCAACCGAGAAGTCAGTTCCTTGCTCAATGTTTTCAATATTGATGACTTCATTCGCTGCATTGCGGTAAACAACATCCATATAAATATTATCCGATTTAGAAACTTCATTTCCTGCCAATGGAATCCCTGTTGCGATTAATCGAACGAAGAGATAACTTTCTCCAGCATTCTTGATTTCTACATCTACCTTTTTCTGAGTTCCATTAACTTTTAAATCAATTAACTCAATTGCTTTAGAACTTTTGATATCAACGGTTTTACCATTGTAAACATAAGAAGCTTTCATTCCATCTTTTGGTTTATTGTTCTCCGTAAATAACGCAATTGCCATGAGAGAATAAGCAGTCGTTTGGGTACTCATCCATCTGTCTCGACTCAAAACCTCAGAAAGTTCTCTCACCAAAGCAGCTGCTTTAGACTTTTCTCCCATCAAAGTCAAAGTCTCAATAATCATCGCTTGATCTCTGTCATTATTACCATACGTATAACTCAATTCCGTATAAGGATCAACCTTGGTCGATTTATTCTTCACAATGTCATTAGCAACTTCGCTTTTCCCAGCAATTTGATATGCTGCAGCCAATCTCCAAGCGGCTTGAATAGATAAGTCGCTTTGTGTACGTAGTTTGTTCATCGCACTCAAAACAGGTTCTCCAGCCAATGCCAATGTATATAGACGATAAGCTTGTGGTAAATCAGAATTACGGTAATTGTTGTGATTACGTGAACTCCATTTCTTCGCTTGGTCTTTCTGATAATTGATCCACTTTTCTTTCATTCCATAAGGAAGCGCATAGCCTTTTTTCTCAGCTTCTAACATAAAGTGTCCGGCATAAGTTGTTCCCCAATCGCTTGAAGTACCACTGCCTTGCCAGAATGAGAATCCTCCATCATTCAGTTGATGTCTTTGGATTTTATTAATCACCGAACGAACATTATTATCAATACGCGCTTTTGTAGGCGCATCAATGTCCATTAGAGAAGACAAATATAATTGTGGGAAAGCTCCAGAAGTTTTCTGTTCCAAACATCCATGCGGATAACGGATCAAATAACCCAAGCGTTTCTCTAAATTAATAGGAGGGATGGTCGATAATTCCAATTTCGCTGAATTACTGTTGTCCATTCCTGGCAAGTCAATACTGTTCATCCATGAAGCATTGCCATCAATTGTTCCTTCATTATAAACTGTAATTGGAAGATTGGGTTGGCGCACTTCGAGGTCAATAACATGCGTAGATTTTTCATTTCCGCTTGTTGCAATAACTTCTACTTTGGCAGCACCAGTAATTGTTCCGACTTCTAAGTCGAAATAAGCCACTTGATCACCCACATTATCGAAAGTGATTTGCTTTTGTGGCGAACCAATTACTTTTACCAGGCTATTCGTTTTGACTTGTAAAGTTACGTTCTTCACTTTTTTGTCCATTGCGAAAACGTTAATCGGTAAAGAAACTTTCTCTTTAGGGCCTAAAACACGAGGTAAAGTCGCTAGAACCATCAAAGGTTTCTTGACAGCCGTCGTCTTTTCAGCACTTCCATAAGCGCCATCTTGACCCGCTACAACCATTGTTCTCACTGAACCAATGTAATTTGGAACGCTAATTTTATGTTTTGCAGTACTTCCAGCATTCAATTTGAAAGGCCCGATAAAACGAACCATAGGTTTAAAGCGAATTGGACTATCATCTCCCGGATTAATGTTTTGATCTCCACCAATTGTTAAAATATTCTCGACTTTTGCTCCATAAGCGCCAATTACATGGTCAAATAAATCCCAAGTTTGAACGCCTAAAGCTTCACGTGCATAGAAATGATTCCACGGATTCGGAGTTTTGAATCTTGTTAAATCCAATAAACCTTCATCCACAACGGCAATGGTATAAGTCATTTCACGTCTGTTTTTCTCGCTCACTTCAATCGTAAACGAAGATTCAGGCGCTAATTTATCTGGCATTTTAATTTGTGGTTCAAGAATCGTGTGTGGATCTTTGACCATAATTGGAACAACTCCATACATTCGAATTGGAGCGTCATTGGTTGTCTTTTCGTGCTTTTGAAGGAAGGTAATATGAACATAGCAATTTGGAGCCAAGTCTTTAGTTATTGGCAACTCAAATGATGTTTCACTTCCAATTGTTTCAATCCAAAAAGCATCAATTACTTTCTTTCCATTCTCAATACTGATTAATGCTCTACCATAAGCAGCAGAAGGAAAACTGATTTTCGCTTTTTCTCCAGTTGAATATTCTTTTTTATCTGAAGAAAAAACCAACATATTTGCACCGTCTGGAGTTTCTCTTCCAGCTCTTGACATCCAATTCGGCCAATCAAAATAAGTCATCATTCCCGTAGAATGTCCGCTGTTTAAATCTGTCACTTTGATGAGGTAACGTCCCCAATCATATTTTTCTATTTTAGTAGAAGTTTTTCCATCACCACTAGCATTGGTAGAGATTACTTCACGCGAAATAGGAGTGACGTTGTTTCTGTTGATATAGCTCGCTACATTGTTAGAACCGCTTTCCCACCACCAACTCCATTCAATTCTATATACTTCAACTTGTAGTTGGCGATTTCCTTTTCTGATTCCGTTTTTATCTACAGAAACAATTGGGAAATTGTAAGTCGTATCGGTTTGTAAAGCACCGTATTTATTAATTTCAGGTGTTTGAATTCCAACAAAATGATCGTAAGGAGCATAGTTTACTGCCATTTGATCCGTACTGAAATCTCCACCACGTTCAAATGCTCTGGTTTTAAAAATTGCTTTTAACATTCCCGGAGCTTGGTCCTGTACTTCAATTTTCTGACTGAAAGACAATTTTCCTTCGTCGTTTAATTTTTGTTCTAAGAACATTTCTTCAGAAGGATAAAAGGATTTACTTGGATCGTCAAAAGTATAATTCTTGAAAGCTTTGAAGGTCGTTGTCGTCGGAACAAACTTCAATGAAATATCAGTTTTCAATTGTTTTGCGGGTGCTC
This sequence comes from Brumimicrobium glaciale, assembly GCF_004152935.1. Lineage (GTDB taxonomy): Bacteria > Bacteroidota > Bacteroidia > Flavobacteriales_D > Crocinitomicaceae > Brumimicrobium > Brumimicrobium glaciale. The sequence goes on along the minus strand of NZ_SETE01000002.1, from coordinate 371,799 downwards.
CGTGCAACCATTTTACCGTTAAATTACCTTTCACAAATGGATCTGAAGCACTAATTAATTCATCATTTAGCTTCAAGTTTATTTTTAACCTGTTGGGTTTAATCGTTTCAACCTTAATAGTTTCATAGAAAGTAGCTCCACCGACTTCAACTTTTGCATTCCAATTTCCTGTTGGAGCATCTGCATCTGTTGGAGTAGTGAAATTATAGAACCCGTTCATTGATTCTTTGCGGACTTCTCTTTTCACCAATTGACCACGTGCGTTGTGTAATTCAAAAATAACAGGGTGGTCGGCTGGAATCATTCTGTCTTTGTCTTCCAATATGAAATTCAAGAAAAGTGTATCTCCAGGACGCCAAACACCGCGTTCTCCGTAGATATATCCTTTAATTCCTTCTTGAATTGTTGCACCATCAATGTCAAATCGACTCAGTGGCAAAGAATTTCCATTTCCAAGACGCAAATATCCTTTTTGATTATCGTGTTCAACCACAATAAAGAATGGCGCTCTTTTGAAAGGTTTGGTTTTAATCATTCCTTTAGTGTCCGTGCGAATTTCTTCCATAAGTTGTTGCTGGTAATCGTACAATCTCACCACAGCTCCTTGAATAGGCAGTGCGCTAACGATATTTGTCACGGCAACAAGCGTTTGACCATTCGTTCCAGTTTTCGCAATAATCCCGATATCAGAAGCATAGATGTTTTTAACAACGCTTTTATTTCTGTAGAACGAATAAGAGCAAGGATCGTCTTCTAAACGGTAGTCATATCCATCGAAATAGTCGTAATCGTAATAATCATGACTCCAATCATTGATGTAATCCCACTCATTAGCTTCTGCATAATCTTTTTCATCCCAATCGGTTTCGTCTCTTTGAACATCTTCATCAGCAGAACCGCTGCAAGGATAAACAGAATGGTGTTTTCTAAATCCAATTTCTATTCGGTAAATTGCACCTTTATCCACTTTAATGTATTGAGATAAATCTAAATTGAATCGGTTCCATTTTCCTAAATCGAGTGGTTTATCTTCCGCTAAATAGATCGTTTTCTTACGAATAACGCGACCTACACGCTTTAATTCATCACTTCCATCATAATCATTGTTTTGAAAGAATTGCGTAACATTACTTTCAAAAATCTTAATGATGCGAATGTCTACGGCTTTGATGTTGACTGCTTCAAATGGTACCATCATATTGTTTGATGAAGGCAGAATACTTCCTTTTCCAACTAATCTAACCGCTGGTTTTATGGCTTTAAAATCAACAGAAATATTAACTGTTTTCTTGAATTTATAGCCTTTAGCGTTTTCGATTGCTTCGTTTAAGACCAAAGTCTGCGTTCCTTCTAATCGACTTCCTGGATAAATGCGTAATTCGTTGGTTGAAATGGCTGTTTTAACATTCCCTAAACCTCTTATTTCAACTAATCCACTTAAGTTTTGATTGGTTAATAAAGGATCTGAAAAGCGCACTAAAACATATTGCTCTGGATATTGAATTACTGTTGTTCCAGTTACTTTGAAATCTCCCATTGCAGGAACTTCATGCTTAATTTCGTATTCCTCTTTATCACCTTTTGGATAGGTATTCCAAACAACTTTCACCTCTCCAGCTTTCTTTTTTCTATGGATGCTGTCTACTACTAAATTGTATAATCTTTCGTTCCCTTGCTTAACCCATTTTGCTTTTTTAGTTTCCCCATTTACAGTAACTTTGAAGTTCTCATTTAAAGTTTTTGTTGAAACAACGTCAGCAGTAATCGCAGTTCCTAAAAACTGATACCAATCCATAGATTCACTTGAATAACTCTTCAATCCATCGACTTCAAAATTGATAGCTTGTTTGATAATGCTGAAAGGAAATTTGAAAGTTTTCAATTCTTTTGGAACATCACTTACTTTTCCTAAATCAAATTCAACCCAATAAGTTTCGCCAGAATTGAATCTTTTTTCAGGAATAAATTCGATAGTATATTGATCCTTCCAAACTGTTTTTCCTTTTACAGATGGCGTTATTCTTATGAAATCCTCCTTGATTGCCTGATTCAGTGTTACCTTTTTCGGATAAGGTTCCGTCAACTGAATTTTAATTGGAGCAGCTGCCGAAATAACACCAGAAGTAAATGAACTGATGTGTTTTTGATATTCAGGATTTATCTGAAAATCTTCGGGATTATCTTTTCCACAACCCGCAAGGATTAAGGTTAATGTCAGAAAGAAAAGGAAACTACGGTTGATGAAATATGTATTCATATCTAAATTTTGAATCGGTATTTGTAAAATTTGGGCTCAATCCACTTGAAAAAGAGCAAAACAGTATGAAATTAAACAGAAAATAGGTGTTAGGAGTGAAATCTGAGAAGGAACTTATCAACAAAAAATGTAGATTTGTTGATAAGCTTAGTTTGCGTTGTGTTTGCGCTGTATTGGCACGCGGATGACGCTGATCTCCGACCGCTGATTAAAGCGGATTTTTTTGAATTCGTTTTTGCTCCGAAACTCCTTATTTAATGTTCTATTTATTCCAAACTCGATTCTAAATTTCTTTTATTAGTAAAAACTTTTCTCTTAAACTCTGGTTTAATACCAAAATTCAATAAAAGACCAACCTCAATTTCAGTGGCTTTTAAGTAATTTAATAGTTGGAATTCAAATTCCTTTACAATTACTTCAGCTGCTTTTAATTCTAGTATAATTACTTCATCTATTATTAAATCAGCATAATACACTCCGACTTGAGTGTTCTTGTAATAAACTTTAATTTGTTTTTGTGCTTCGACATAAAAGCCTCTGTTTTTTAATTCAAGATATAGAGCATTTTGATATACATTTTCAAGGAATCCGTGTCCAAGTTCGTTGTAAACATCATAAAAAGTTTTAATTATCTGATTAGTTAAGTTTTTGTGCATTAAGTACATATTGCTTTTGATTTAGATTTTGACGTCTAACTAAGATACACAAAATGTTGAGTTAGCTCAAAGTTTCAGTAAATAAATTTTAATACATGTAGTGTTCCGAATCATTTTATGATTTCTTCAACTTCACACTGGGATGATATGCTATAATAGCATGTGATTGACGCTAATTTGTCACTAATTTTCTGAGTTTCCAATCTATCGCAGATAAATAAAAAATCCGCTTTAAATCCGCGCTGCTTGCATCCGTATCATCCGCGTGCCATTACAGCGTGCTATTTGAGTCCTTCCAAAACCTAATATGCTATTTCTTCAATATTCTCATTACTAATTAATAGATTAGCAGAATCAGAAAACATTTTAGTTATGAATATAGATTGGAAAGACTTTGAGAAAATTGAAATGCGCATAGGAACGATTCTTACCGCTGAAAACTTCGAAGAAGTAAGAAATCCAGCCTACAAAATGACCATTGACTTTGGAGAATTCGGAATTCGTAAAACTTCCGCTCAAATCACCAAATTATACCAACCTGAAGAACTCATCGGAAAGCAAATCATCGCTGTAATGAATTTTCCACCAAAACAGATTGCTAATATAATGAGCGAATGTCTTGTACTTGGCGGAGTAGAAGGCGAAGGGAAGGTGGTTTTAATTGAACCAGAAAGAGGAGTTGAGAATGGAACGAAAATTAATTGATAATTTACTGATTCTTTGATATCCTTGAAAGGAAGGAGGTGTGTATGACGTTTTTCTAAAAGTGAAATAATTACAATTGAATTGACCCAAAAGGGTTGAAAATCGGGTGAAGGTTGTATAAAGGCTGTGGTTTGATTATTTTTGTAAGCTATTGGTTGAAAATAGGAAGTAAATGAAGGTTTTAAGCATAAACCATAATTGATAAGCATGAAAAATATAGCATTACTATTTATAATAATTGTTGGATTAATTGGTTTTTCATCTTGTAAAAAGGAAAAGCTAAAAATTATTGATCAAAATGTCCCTAATTTACCAGTTGGTGAAACTTTTGTTGATCTTTCAGGTTCCTCTTGGAAGAAGATTCAAGAAGTTTATTTTTCAGATAAAGTAATTGAAGGAATTGGGACGGTAGACGGAAATATGGTGCTTACTTTTTTCGATTATATCGATCAAGGAACATATTTTTTATCTGGTCATCTTACTGGAGATACTAATTTAGTTAGACATGGGCTGCATTACTGGCCGAGCGGACTAGGTTTGGAAGATATAGAGGTCATAGATGGTAAAGTTTATTCGATGGGATATTGGGACGGCAATGGATTGTGGGAATTTAAAATTGATCAGATAAATAGCTTGCCATACAACAGTTGGGATCCTGTATCTGGTGGATACGGAACTCAACCCACAGCCCTTGCCGGATACGGAACAGATAAAATCATAGGAGTTGGAACATCACCTTATGTAAGGTCCATTTCTGGAAATATAAATTTTATCGATTTTGAGCATTCCAGTAATGTGAGAATTAATGCTCTTATTGAATACAAGGGAGAATTGTATTGTGCTGGTGAGTTTACTTCTTCAAATGGAACTATTTTAAACAATATAGCAAAATGGGATGGAAGTGAATGGGTTGCACTGGGAGGTGGAGTGAATAAAGCTGTGCGTGATCTTGCAGTTCTTGATGGAAATCTAGTCGTTGGGGGTAAATTTACTGAAGCTGATGGAAATTCTGATCGCTCTTATGTTGCGATTTGGAATGGTTCGGAATGGGAGTCGATGCAAAAAGGGCTTGTTGGTGGTTCAAGTGGAGTACATAGACTTTTCGTGTATGGAAAACAATTATTCGTAGGAGGAGATTTTTCTGGAACTCCATCCATGAATTCAAGAAATATCATCAAATGGAAGAACGGCAATTGGATAGGATTACCGAATACTGTTACAGAGAAAATTGGTGAAATCGGAGTGTACAAAGGAAAGCTGCATATTGCCAATTTATACCACAGCATGAATGGAAACTTTCTGATGAGACTGGAGTAATCAATTACGAATTACGAATGTGGAAATTACGAATTTGAAACCGGCATTGATTCTAATAAAGACAACTACTAATTTTCAAGGTTTTGCCTCAGTCGATTGATAATGTGTGCTTTGTGAATTGACTGAGATTTGTGTAAAATTGATTTATGTTGAAGGTTTATTAATTACAATAGTCCTCTCCCTTAATCCCTCTCCAAAGAGGGAAACCAAAAATTATTTTTCAAATTGTCGTAAAGTTTCATGAATTTTCAAAACATAAAAATTATATCAGCTTACTATTATCAACCCGTTTAACACTAATAATTATCTCCAAACTAACCACCAAAACTCCTTACCACCAACACGTTAACCATTAATAATTAAACATTAACCATTATTTTACTTTGAATTCACTCGTCTTATGGAAAGTAATCTCTGGATAATCTCTTTCCGCCATTTCTAACAAGAATGAAGTTTCCGCTAAGAATACATAGTTTTCGTCTTTATCTTTCGCTATACTTCCCACTTTTGCTCTCATGAATTTCTCAATTTCTTCAGGTTTGTCTGAAGTAATCCAGCATGCTTTGTGGTAATTCATTGGGGTGAATGAACATTTTGCTCCATATTCATGCAGTAAACGGTAAAGAATAACCTCAAATTGAAGTTGTCCAACTGTACCCACAATTTTTCTACTTCCTGGTTCTTGAATAAACATTTGAGCCACTCCTTCATCCATTAATTGACGAATTCCTTTCTCTAATTGTTTAGATTTCATTGGATCGTCATTACGTAATTCTTGGAAGAATTCTGGCGAGAATGATGGAATACCTACAAAATTGAAGTCTTTTCCTTCGGTAAGTGTGTCACCAATTTTAAAGTTACTTGAATCATATAATCCAATTACATCTCCCGGATATGCCTCATCGACAATACTCTTTTCTTGCGCCATAAAAGAAGTAGGATTCGCAAATTTCATTTTCTTATTGTTACGAATGTGCTTGTAGAAAGTGTTTCTTTCAAATTTTCCTGAAACAATCCGTAAAAACGCAATTCTGTCTCTGTGATTAGGATCTAAATTGGCGTGAATTTTAAATACAAATCCTGAAAATTTAGGATCATTTGGTTCAACAAAACCAGCATCAGTATCTCTGCCTCTTGGAGAAGGAGAAATTTCAACGAAAGCTTCCAATAATTCACGAACACCAAAGTTATTCACTGCACTTCCAAAGAATACTGGAGCTATTTTCCCACTTAAATAATCTTCTTGATTAAATGGATCATAAACTCCATCTACCAATTCAACTTCTTCTCGTAATTCTCTTGCCGCTTTTTCACCTATGATTTCATCTAAAGCAGGATCCGACAAATCATTGAATTTTACTAACTCCTCACTAATATTTGTCTTATTGGCATCGAATAAACTTAATTCATGCTTATACATATTATAAACACCTTTGAAATCGTCTCCCATTCCAATTGGCCATGCAAGCGGACGAACGCCGATACCTAATTTTTGTTCAATTTCATCTAAAACATCAAACGCGTCTTTTCCATAACGGTCCATTTTATTAATGAACACAATTACTGGAGTATTTCGCATGCGACAAACTTCCATGAGTTTCTCGGTTTGACTTTCCACACCGCTGGCATTGTCAATTACCAAAATCACACTATCGACAGCCGTCAAAGTACGGTAAGTATCTTCAGCGAAATCCTTGTGACCAGGAGTATCCAAAATATTTATGTGTTTACCGCGATAGTCAAAAGCCATAACAGAAGTTGCAACAGAAATTCCACGTTGCTTCTCAATTTCCATAAAATCGGAAGTCGCAGTTTTTTTAATCTTGTTGCTTTTTACCGCTCCAGCAGTCTGAATTGCCCCACCAAAAAGTAATAGTTTTTCAGTCAGCGTAGTCTTTCCAGCATCAGGGTGAGCAATAATTCCAAACGTGCGTCTTTTTTCTATCTCTTTTTGATTCGTCATAAATATCGGGACATTAGTCGAATACATGAAAATAGCATTCGAATTTGTGCACAAATGTAGTGACAATTTATTATTTTGCTCCGCTATGCTAAATAAAAAACCCCTTCAAACTATTGCACTGCTTAGTGTAATGGTCTTATTTTTTAGTTTTACGACTGAAAACATTCCTGTAAGTACCAATGATGTAAATCTAGATTTTCATAATCAGGAGCACATAATTAGTGTAAAAGGTAAACCTACAGCAATTAATTTTTGGGAACAATATGTTTATTCCAATTATGAATGTTTGGGTGACACTACTTTAACTTACGAAGCATTTTATAATGGACTGAAAGGTTACTATGCTTTAAAAGAGAAAGGAATATTAAAGCAAGAGGGAGTTTTAACGATTGTTGATTTTACACAACATTCCTCAAAAGAAAGAATGTACATTATAAACGTGAACACTTTTGAGATCATTAAAAAGACTTTGTGTTCGCATGGAAAAAATACTGGAGCTGCAATGGCTACAAGTTTTTCCAATACAAATGGAAGTTTACAAAGTAGTTTAGGGTTTTTCTTAACTGCGGAAACTTATTCTGGGAAGTTTGATTATGCGATGCGCTTGGATGGATTAGAAAAAGCAAATTCTCGAGCACGTGAACGCGGAATTGTTGTTCATGGAGCAAATTATGCAACTCCTGAGTTCTTGGAACGCAATGGGGGAGTGCTGGGAAGAAGTTATGGTTGTCCAGCTTTACCTAAAGACGACGCAACAGAATTAATCGATGAAATAAAAGAAGGGACTTGTTTCTTTATTTATTCCAATGATTTTAATTACCTTCAAAGTTCTGATGTTATAAATTCATACCGTTATGAAGATATAATAGACGAGTTGAATAAAGTTTAAAGCCTTCTCATTAGAAGTGCTATTTGATACCCGAAGAACATATATAAAGGTTAGGCGTTAATTAAGCGCATTAATCAATTTATGATTCTTCATTTACACCAATTTTGTAATGTAATACTGTTTAAGTGTTGCATTGATTTTAATGCCGTTCCCATTTAGTGTTTAGAAACGTCCATTTATTCAAAGGACATTTATCTCAAATATTCCTGTGAAATTCTCAGGAGAGCTAATAGGGACAAGTTTTTATCATTTTTTGAAGCATAATATCCATGGGTATTAGAAGTTTTAACTGTTACAAGAAGAACAAAGTGTTTTTGGCCTATTTATTTCGCTTAAACAACACATGTTCTTTCATTTATTTATTCATTTTAATGTGTTTTAGGATCCTATCAGGAACCTGATGAGTTTTTTTAATGTTTTTTTTCTAAATATTTTAAAATCAATATTTCGCTTAATATGTTAGTCGTAGTAAGGGGGGTAGGGTTTTTTGGTGATGATATTAATCGATGTGATATGTTAAATTATCGATTTTCTATGAAATAAGTTTTGATTTTACTTGCATAATCAGAATTGATGGTCTATCTTTGTGCTTTATATTTTTAATTATATTTATTATGCCACAAGGAACAGTTAAGTTTTTTAACACAGAGAAAGGATTCGGTTTTATCGTACCGGAAGATGGAAATGACGTTTTCGTTCACGCGAACGGATTAATCGACGAAATTCGTGAAGACGATAAAGTTGAGTTCGACATCGAAGAGGGAAGAAAAGGATTAAACGCAGTTAACGTAAAAGTTATCGGTTAATTATAATTTGCTTTAAGTACTCTAAAGGGCTATCGATTATTCGATAGCCCTTTATTTTTGCGTTAACTTTTTTGTGAATAAAGCTTTATTAGGTAATAGTTTTTCTCTGAACTAATAAACAGCTTTAGTTTTTTTATTTATATAACTGTTAATACACCATTGAGAAATTATTTGAATTTAGAAAACTCGTTGTTTTTTAAAGAATATTTTTCCTGACACCACTTATTCCAATCCGATAGCAGTTTATAACGGTTAATGAATCTTTGAAATGATCGAAGGTTCTTGAATTCCTTACTGACTTTCAAAGAATAAATATCCCAATAAACCCGTCACATCAATCCCATAGTCGTTTATAACGGTTATCGTATCTTTGATATTCGTCAAGTATTTTAGAATTTCTGTATATTTTTTAAGAATAGATTTTACTATAATCCTGTCATATCAACCCCATAGCCGTTTATAACGGTTAATCAACCTATAAAATCAACCAATATTTATGGAACTAAAAGACAGTATATTATTTTGATTATTTTTTATTTAAAATGATTCTAATTAAGAGGATAAATATCTTACCTTTGTTTTCATGAAAGTCATAATAGCAGATAGCAACGATATTGTTCGCGTAGGATTACGGTCAATCTTGGCTTCCGATTCTATTGTAGATATCGTTGGAGAGGCTGTTTCGAGTGAACAATTCCTTGATCAATTGAAATCATTAGAGGTTGATGTGGCTTTATTAGACTATACTGCGCCTGGATTTTCAATTGATGTTATTCCAAAAGCTTTAAACATCAATAAAAGATTAAAAATCGTTGCAATTACTCCTGAACAAAATCCATCTGTAATTTTAGATGCTTTGAAATCTGGTGTAATGAGTTACATCAAAAAAGATTGCGATATTCCAGAGATTATTGCTTCTGTCAGAGAAACAGCTGGAGGAAATAAGTTCTTTTGTGGCCAAATCCTAGACAGTATTCGTCGTTCTTCAATTGATGTAGAGCATTTGGACAGTGAAAAGTTTTCTTGTGAACCAGTTTTACTTTCAGAAAGAGAATTAGAAATTATTAAATACATCGCTGAAGGAAATACCAACTCCCAAATTGCGGACATTCTTTGTTTGAGTCCACACACTGTTACGACACATAGAAAAAATATAATGGCGAAACTCGGTACGAAAAATACTGCCGGAATTGTTATGTATGCTGTGAAAGCTAATTTAGTGAGTCCTAATAAGTTTTTGTTTACGCGAGAGCAGTAGTTAATTACGAATTTTTTAATTACGAATTACGAATTGAAAAATTTGGATTTATAATTCATCCTCTTGTGCGACCTTTAAATAATTCATAATTCGTAACTCGTAATTATTTTATAATTGACTATAATCCACCCCATCAAAATTCCCTGAACTCATCATTAAAAGCACCATGTTATCAGTACTTTCTTCTTCAATAAACTGTAAAACTTTTTCAGTTTCAGTTTCGACTTGGACGTTCTTTCCGAAAGCTTCGTAAACCTCTTCTTTGGTGATTGGATCTAGTTTTTTGTGTTTTACAACATTCGGACTGAAGTAAACCAAGGCTTTATCAGCCATTTTCATTGCGTCTTTATATTGTGGAAGGAAATCCTTTTTTAATGACGAGAAAGTATGTAATTCCATACAAGCCACTAGTTTTCTATCAGGATATTGTTCTTTAACCGCTGATGTTGTAGCTTTTAATTTACTTGGCGAATGTGCAAAGTCTTTATAAACTATTCTTTCTGGTGTTTCACTAATTTTCTCCAGCCTTTTTCCAGCTCCTGTAAAGCCTTTCATTGCATTTAAGAAGTCTGTTGGTGCAATTCCTAATGCTGCTACCACATTTAATGCTCCGTATAAATTCTGTAAATTATGTGCTCCAAAAATCTTTAATGGGAACTTTTGATTCTCGTAATGAAATATTGTTCCTTCGTCATTAACCTCGTATTTTGGAGTTGAGTAAGGCACAATCTTCAATCTGTCTATTTGTTTTAAAGCGACTTTTTCAGTGTCGGCATCTTCTTCATTATAAACTAATATACCATCGTCTTTTATGACATTACAGAAAATATCAAATTGATCAACGTAGTTTTCATAAGTTGGGAAAACGTTAATATGATCCCAAGCAATTCCACTAATTAAAGCAACATGTGGTTTATACAAATGAAATTTCGGTCTTCTGTCAATTGGTGAACTCAAATATTCATCTCCTTCAAGAATAATAACATCGTTGTCTTCTGTCAGTTTCACCATGCAATCATAACCTTCCAATTGTGCACCGACCATATAATCCACCGGGAAATCCAAAACTTGCAATGCATGTAAAATCATTGAAGTAATGGTTGTTTTTCCATGTGAACCACCAATTACAACACGTTTCTTGTTCTTCGCTTGCTCATAAATATATTCAGGATAAGAGAAGATTTGTAAACCTAATTCTTTTGCTTTTGCTAATTCAGGATTATCTGCTCTCGCATGCATTCCTAAAATTACAGCGTCTAAATCGGCAGTAATAAAATCATCATTCCATCCAATCTGCTCAGGAAGAATTCCTTCTTTCTTCAATCGCCCTTTTGACGGTTCGAATATTTCATCATCAGAACCCGTCACAACGAATCCTTTTCTTGATAATGCAATAGCTAAATTGTGCATAGCACTTCCTCCAATGGCGATAAAATGAACTTTCATGAGATATATTTTGAATGTTAAAAGTAAACATCTTTTAATGGGGTTAGAATCGTAGAATCAATTTTCTATTAACTTTCATGTGTTGAAAGGAGTGTTTATGTACTTAAAACTATGAAAACTAGTTTAAATTTATAATTATAACTGGAATTCGAAATGTAAATAACTAATCAGTAAGTCACCAAGAATTACTTATAGGTGCTCAAGCTATCTTGAAATAATTTTAGAAACATTAAACTATAGATTTCAAAAGGAAGGAATCAAAATTTCCTGAATATACGTCAGATGTCGTATTTCATAAATGTGTTAAAGTCATGATTTTTGTTTTGAACAATTAAAAACACAATTATGAAAAGAATTATAGTAACAATCGCAATCGTTTTGGGTTTAGGTGGAACAGTATCAGCGCAAACCTACAATGAAGGAGACAATATGTTGAATATTGGAATAGGTTTGGGATCAGCATTTAGAACGGGAACTACGACATTACCTCCAATTTCCGCATCTTTCGAGCATGGTTTTACTGATAAGATTAGTGTAGGTGGGGTTTTATCCTACATGGGATCTAAAGAGGAAGTATCATTTGGTGCTTCTAAGTATATTTTCAAGTATTCTTACATCATTTTGGGGCTAAGAGGTAGTTACCATTTTTACAATACCGATAAAATAGATGTGTATGGTGGTGCAACTTTAGGTTATATCATAGGAAATTCCAGGGTTGAGATTGAAGGTCCTAATCCATTTATTACTCCACAACCTGCTTCAGTAAGTGGAATAGCTTACGGTTTTCATGTCGGAGGTAAATATTATTTTAATGAAAAAGTTGGTGCTTTTGCTGAGTTAGGATATGGTATGGCAATATTAAATTTAGGGTTAACTGTAAAGCTTTAAATCTAAAAATCCCAAAATTAAGAGTTTATTAAAAGAGAGTTTACAATATGTAGCTCTCTTTTTCTATTACCAGGACTCACTGTGTTGTCATTTTATATCTTGTTTTGAATAATACTACTTTCCGATTATCTTATAATTTTACTACTTTCACAACATGAAGAAACGTCTATTTTTTCAATGTGTTTACGATGGAACGGATTATTCTGGTTGGCAAAAACAGCCAGTTGTAAAAACCATTCAAGGAGTAATTGAAGAAAAATTATCTATGTTGTTTGGAAATCAAACCATTGATATTGTGGGTTGCGGTAGAACTGATGCCGGAGTTCATGCTTTACAAGCGTATTTTCATGTGGATTTAGAACCTGTTTTCTCGAACGAACAGTTACAGTATAAATTGAATAATATGCTTCCTTTAGCAATTGCTATTGGTAATATTATTGACGTAGAACCTAAGGCTCATGCACGATTTGACGCTACCAAGCGGACTTATCATTATTTCATTCACCAAAAGAAATTGCCTTTTCATCAAAATGACAGTTGGTTTTATCCTTCAGAATTATCCATTGAAAGAATGAATGAAGCTGCTGCCTTTTTGTTAGGGCGACAGGATTTTACTTCTTTCTCAAAATTACACACGGATGTGAATAATAATTTCTGTGATATTTATAACGCAGAATGGAAGGTTGTTGGAGATCAATTGCGGTTTGAAATTAGTGCCAATAGATTCCTACGTAACATGGTAAGAGCGATTGTTGGAACATTATTGGAAGTAGGAAAAGGGAACATTCCTCCAGAGGAAGTCAAGTTAATTATAGCGAAAGAAGATAGAGGAGAAGCAGGTTGTTCTGTCCCAGCGAAAGGTTTGTTTTTGCAAAGTTTAGAATATCCTTATATTTGAAAATATTATTTAAGAAATAAAGTACGAACGTAAACAATCACCGTTTCATTTTTACAATTTCTTATTCATAAAATTGAATTATGAAAACATTACTCATTGGAGGTTTAACTATGCTTTGTGCATTCACTGTTAGCGCACAAGGTTGGTTGTCACAAGGTGCTAGAAGCGGCGCAATGGCAAACAATGGTGTGACTTTGGTTGATGCTTTTTCTTATCATCATAATCCTGGAGCATTAGGATTTATTGAAGAAGGAAGCGCTGGAATATCTTATGAAAGTCGATATGCTTTAAAAGAATTACAAACACAAAGCTTTGCAGTTGCTGTTCCACTTAAAGTTGGAGTTATTTCTACTGGTGGACAATTTTATGGTTATGATACCTATAGAACAACGAGAGCTGGACTGGGTTATAGCATGAAATTATCTGAAAAAATATCAGCTGGAGTTCAAATTAATTATTTAGGAACGCGTTTAGATCCTGCTTATGGAGTAAAACATGGCGTTAGTGCCGAGTTTGGTGCTTTGGCAAAACTTAATGACAGAGTGAATGTCGGATTTTCTGTCGTAAATATTAGTCGAACTAGACTTGCAGATTATAAAGATGATCGATACGGAACACTTATTAGACTGGGACTTTCCTACCAACTTATTGAAGAATTATTGATTGTTGCTGAAATCGAACAAGAAATTAATTTTGATACACGATTAAGAGCAGGAATAGAATATCATCCTATTGATTTATTATACATCCGCGCTGGTGTTCAAGGAGCACCAATGGATTTCGCATTTGGATTCGGCTTAAAATATGAAAGACTTAAATTAGATATTTCTTCTCAATACAATCAAATCTTAGGTTGGACTCCTGCAGCTTCATTTATTTTTGATTTCTATAAACCGAAAAAATAATGAAGTATCTCATTTTAATATCCTTTTTAGTAATTGGAGCAGTTGTTTTCGGACAATCCAAAAATGAAATTATTCAGCAAAGAATCGAGTTCATTGCGCAAGATTTGGAAGAGGAAGAACTTTCTTTAGAGGATTTATTTGACGTACTTAATAATTACTACGACAATCCATTAAACTTAAACACAGCAACAAAAGAAGAACTTCAGGAATTGTTATTGCTTAATGATTTTCAGATCAATGCTTTGTTGACAAGGAGAGATGAGATAGGTTCTTTTAATACGATTTATGAAATTCAGGAAATCGAGTATTGGGATATTCCTACATTGGAAAACATTTTACCTTTTGTTCTTGTCTCCAAAGTTGAAGAGAAGAAAAAAGGGAATCTTCAAAAATATTTAAAGGAAGGAAAAGTAGAAGCGTATTTCCGATACCAGAGAAATATTGAAGAAAAATCGGGTTACGCCGATGTCACGGATGAAGAAAAGGAGGAAAGCAGTAAGTACTATTGGGGCGATCCAAACAAATTGTATTCTAGAATTCGATATACACACCAAACTGATTTAAGTATTGGAGTCACGATGGAAAAAGATCCAGGTGAACAATTATTTGGAGATAAATCACCAAATGGATTCGATTTTTATAGTGCTCATGCTTATTATAGTGGAAGTAAATTTATAAGAAAAGCTGTGATTGGAGATTATCAAGTTCAATTTGGTCAAGGTTTGGCGATGTGGACAGGTTATGGATTCAGTAAAACAGCCGATGCAACTTCAGCTAGAAAAAACGCCAAAGGATTAAAACCTTATAGTTCGACCGATGAAACTAGATTTATGCGTGGAGCTGGGGTAGAGTTAGGAATAAAAAACTTTTCATTAACAACGTGGGCTTCTTACAAAGGAGTCGATGGTTCCGTTGAAATGTTGGATACTTTGGATTCCGAAGAAGCGAGAATGGCTTCCTCAATCAATATGTCAGGATATCACCGAACAACATCTGAATTGGAACGCAAGAACAGTTTAATGGAAATGGTTTACGGCGCAAATGTAAAATATGAAAGCAGAAGTTTTCAGATTGGAGTAACCGCTGTCCAACAAGCTTATGATGCGTATTATGAACGAGCAGATCGCTTGGTAAACAAGTATCAATTTGCAGGAAAAGAGTTGACAAATTTAAGTGCAGATTACTCTTATATTTATAGAAGCCTTAGTATTTATGGTGAAGTTGCACAAAGTAGAGGTTCTAATGCAGTTGCAATTTTACAAGGAGCAACAGTTGCAATGGGAAGAAGGGCGTCAATAACTGCGCTTTATAGAAACTATCCAAAAGACTACCACACGTTTTATGCACAAGGATTTGGAGACGGAAGCAATACCAATAATGAATCTGGAATCTACTTAGGTGGTTCATTTAAATTGAATAAAGCATGGAGTTTGAACTCTTATGTTGACTTCTTTAAATCTCCGTGGTTAAAATTCAGAGTAGACAGTCCAAGTGAAGGTCAAGAAGTACTCGCTCAATTAAAATACCGCCCAAGTACACGCTTTGAGACCTATTTACGTGTTCGAGAAAAGAACAAAATGATTAATGTTAGTGAGTATACAGGGAATATTCGTCCAATAGAAAATTATAAACAACGCAAATATCAAGTTGGACTAACTGCAGATTTAGGTTCAGGTTGGAAATGGAGATCAAGAATTGATTACGTAACAGATCAAAGAATAAGCTCTGGAAAACAAGAAGGATTTGCCTTGACGCAAGATTTATTGTACCGCAGTAAAAAGTTCCCAGTTGAAGTTTCAATGCGTTATGCAATTTTCAATACAGACAGCTACGATACTAGAGTTTACGCTTATGAATACAACCTTGAAAACGTATTCAGTATTCCAGCCTATTTCAATAAGGGAAGTAGAGCGTATTTAATGTTGAGATACACTTTCTTCAATGAAACATGCGATTTATGGGTACGTTATGCTGCATTTGTGTACAATCAAGAAGAAACATTGAGCAGCGGATCTGAAGAAATTACTGGAAATGTGAAGAGTGAAGTAGGAGTTCAGTTGAGAGTAAGGTTTTAAATAATGATTAATGGTTAATTTTTAATGGTTAACGATGTATGTTGTTATAGGGATTGCGGTTCTTGCTTATAAATTTCCAAGTGAATAGTTTCTAGAGTTGTTTTAAAGTGCTGTTGTAAACTTAAAGGCTGCGCTGCAGTTGCACTGCTGCGCAACCTTTAAGTTTACTCGAAGTCTAAAATTTATCATTAAATACCAAATCTGAAGACCAACTGATTTATCATAAATAATCATGAAGAATAGCGAGCAAGACAAAGAAAATAACAGATTGAGTATATTTGATTTAATCCGCAATTTCAATTTTTGGATGTATGTTGTTTTAGGAATTGGAATTCTTGTTTATAAATGTACAAGTGAGTAGTTTATAGATTTGCTTTAAAGTGCTGTTGTAAACTTAAAGGCTGCGCTGCAGTTGCACAGCTGCGCAACCTTTAAGTTTACCCGAAGTCCAAATTTTATAATTAAATTTCAAATACCAAATTCTTTATTAAGATTATAAAATAAGCTTATGATTTCTTTCTTTCTTTCTTCTCTGCGAATCTCCGCTCCTCTGCGAATCTCCGCGTTATTCTTCTAAATCTAAATCTATATCTCCAGGTCACTCTTCTCCAAAACATCCCAAGTATGATCCGCCAGTAACTGAACTGTAGCCACAAACTCAAACGTTTTCTTAGATCTTCCCCATTGGTCAGGTGCAATCAATGAAAGCAAATATGTTTTATTATCTTTTTGATACAGGTGATAAATATGATTAATCAACGGTTCGAAGCGCATTTCTGCATTATAAATCTTCTCTGAAACAGTTTTTCTATCTTGTAAACCTTTCGCTTGACTTGCCAAAAGATTCATCTGATCATAAAGCTGTTTTAGCTGCATGTCCGTTTGATGCTCCATTGCGTTTAAGGCACGACCTTTTACTTTCCCTTCGTCCACAGGTTTTACCAAAGCACTTCCTTGCGTGTGAGGATAAGGTAAATTATGTGGATTTTCAGTTATGTGATCTGGATTTACTGGATTGATAAACTCAGTGTTGTTCTTTTCGTCGGAGTTATTTTTAGACATGCTTTTAGTAATTTTTTATTGCTATGAAGGTATAACACGAAGATATGAATTTGGTTCATAAGTTTAAAGTCTTTTTCAATTTGATTCATATCAATATTGGGATTAGAAGCGCTATTTAAGGAAGTTTTCTATTTTTGTGACCAAAGAAATTAAATATGGCTAACAATATACTAAAAGGAAAGCGCGGAATTATTTTCGGTGCATTGAACGAGAAATCAATCGCATGGAAAGTCGCTGAAGTGGCTCACGCAGAAGGAGCAGAGTTTGTTTTAACAAATGCGCCTATCGCTATGCGAATGGGAGAAATTAATAAGTTGGCTGAAAAAACAAATAGTCAAATTATTCCTGCTGATGCAACGAGTGATGAAGATCTTGAGAATTTAATTGAAAAGTCAATGGAGATTCTTGGAGGTAAAATTGACTTTATTTTACATTCTATTGGAATGTCGCCAAACGTGCGTAAAGGAAAGCATTACACGGAATTAAATTACAAATTCTACAGCCAAAGTTTAGATATTTCTGCTACTTCACTGCACAAAGTCTTGGCTATTTCTATGAAGAAAGATGCAATCAGCGAATGGGGATCTGTTTTGGCATTGACTTATATTGGTGCGCAAAGAATTTTCCCTGATTACAATGACATGGCAGATGCTAAATCACTATTGGAGTCAATTTCACGTAGTTTTGGTTACCATTATGGAATCAAAAATAAAGTAAGAGTAAATACGATTTCTCAATCTCCAACTGCTACAACCGCAGGAGAAGGAATTAAAGGATTTAATGAATTCATTAATTTTAGTGATCAAATGAGTCCATTAGGAAATGCTACGGCAGAAGCTTGTGCAGAATATTGTGTTTCTATGTTTTCGGATTACACAAGATACGTAACAATGCAAAACCTTTTCCACGACGGAGGTTTCAGCTCAACTGGAGTTACTCAAGGAGTTGTTGATAAATTTGCTGAATAGTTGAAATAGATGAAATATTTAGAGAAAAGGATGCCTTCGGGTGTCCTTTTTTGTTTTTGATTGGTTTGCCGAATGATAGGAAAGCCTCTATTTAAAATTATTATCTTTATAATATGAAGAAAAGACCTTGGCACCTGGTTGTTTGGAGTTATAATTTTTCTAGCATATTCCATTGGAATTTATGATTTTATAAATATCCATACTAAAAACATAGACTATATTAATTCAATAGATGCCGAGGGTGATTTATTTGTATATTTTAAAAACTATTCTTCTGTTTTATCATTAATTTGGGGAGTCAATGTTTTTAGTTCTCCAATCGCGGTTGTGTTCTAATTTGCACAATCTAAATGGGCGGTAGGATTATCATTTATATCTGCTGTATCAATGACATTATTATCAATTTACACTTTTGGATTCATGAATCGTTGGGAGTTTTTTGGATCTATGTTGGCGAGTGTTGATTTATCGATGCTCTTGTTAACCGTTTTATTCTTTTTCTATTGCAGGTATTTGTTGAAAAAGGGTTTTCTCCATAAAGAATATTGGGATTAAAAACTTCCGTTTATAGAATTATCTCTATATTCATAAATTCAAAGTGGAGACCAGCAACCACTGAACTAAACAGGGCGATACCGAAAAGCCATACGAGTAGGTATATCTTTAAACACTGCACTTTATGGGAGTCCTTTTAATTGTTTTCTTATCAATAATTTATCTTAGTATTCTTGTTCTAAGCATAGCTTCTTATTGGATTGTTTATGCAAAAGCTGGAAAACCAGGTTGGGCTTCAATTGTTCCAATTTATAATATTGTTGTTTTATTGGAAATTGTTGGAAAACCTATTTGGTGGATTTTACTTATGTTTATTCCAATTGTAAATATTGTAATTGGTATTAAAATTTATCATCACCTTTCTTTATCTTTTGGTAAGGATGTAGGTTTCACAGTAGGTTTGATCTTATTGCCAATTATTTTCTTCCCAATTTTAGCATTTAGTGATGCAGAGTATCAAGGGCCAACAGGAGGTGAAGGTGGAGGGAATTCTCCAGAATTAGATCAGAATTTTAGATAGTATTTTTGATGGATTTGAATTTGAAAGGATGTCTGCGGATGTCCTTTTTTGTGTTTGAGGATTTTGGAATTTAAAGATTCAAGGATTCAAACATTCAAACATAGAGTGATTTAAGAAATCCAACATTCAACAATTTGCATAATGCTTTTTCAATTCAAATAATTGAACAGCTGTATTGACATCTATTTACTATTTTTATGAAATTATAGCATTTTAAATTTCTAATTATGAATACAATTAAAAGATCAAAGACTGCAATTATCTCTACTATAATACTTCTTGCATTTCTATTTACCAGCTGTGATGGAGATGACTTTAAGAAAGTGAGCATCGATAAATTTGAAGGAAATTGGGAATTGCAAGGTCGGCCTATGTTTGATGGTGTTATAATTCAAATCGATAAAAATAAAAATGGAGAATTGAAAGGAAAAATCGTTTCTCTAAACGAAAACAAATTCGTTCAACTATTTGCTGAGCAAGAGGATACATGGATTTCTGAAATTAGCAAGATCTCCAACTATGAATTTAAGTTAACCGAAAAGAAAATAGGAGGTGCTTTATTTTCTGTTTATGGTTTAGACACATCTAAAGATTTTAAAGTTCAATTCATTGATGAAAACACAATTGGATTAAGTGCTGGTAGCTCAGATCCGAAAACTTCTACTGTGAAATATATTAGAGTGAGAGAAGATTTAAATGAATAATATTTTAGAAAAAATTCATTAGTAGCTCATTTTATATTAGAATCAAGTTCAAATATGCAATTTTTTGAGCCACAAATGATAAAATTTTGAGCTTAAAAATAGTTCTAGATGATTTTGTGTGAGTAGATTTAAAATCTATGGCTTTAATTGAAGCTAAACGAATGTTAATTTGGTTCTACTTTTATTTAAATGGAAACTTTCTATTTAATTACATTTCGCTTAATTTGATAAGTTCCTGTTATTTAAGTGGTTATTGTTAGTAGCCTACCAACTTATGGGCTAATCAACTGAAATACAGACCACCATAGGCTTACCTGTAAAAATGAAATTATGATTTTGATAAATACTTTAATTTGGTTACCAAGATAAGTCGTTAACTGTAATCCCATATTCATTATAAAAACTTATTATCACTCCTAATTATCTCGAGTAACAGAAAAACTATTATACTTTTCTGAAATGGATGATTATGATTCGGCTTATGTATAATCGCCACAGGAGTGGTGAAATGTTAGTAGCTTTAGCTACCCAGTAATAGCATAAAGCCACAGAGTGGCGGCATGTGAATGTGTTTCAATTTTGCGAAAACTCTATTTTGTTTAAGAGAATTTGGCGATGTATTTATAACGTGTCACCACTCTGTGGTTTTTTAAAAAACGTTATTCGTTTTTTTATTAACATGTCACCCACTCCGTGGGCTAAGATGAAGTTAAGGCATATTAAAAACATTCTTCAATTAACGACCTATCTTGGTAACCCAATACTTTAAAATACAACTCGTGTAGGTTACAGTTAAATTCGTAGTAGAACTATTAATTTTTCGAAGGATTACTATTGATTATCCACAGTATTTCAGGTAGAGCCTTAAAAATAGATTTTTATTAACCAATTTGAGTTTGCAGTAAAGACATATTTTTAGAACTCAATTCATCGCTAAAAACACAACTGGATTAAGTGATTGAAGATCAGATCCAAAAAAATCAATTGTTAAATATCTTAGCGTGATAGATGTTAAGTAGTTAAAAGTGTATATTTAACGAAAACTTAAATAAATCAAAAACATTACGCATGAAAAAGCTACTTTTAATTCTTGGTATATTAAATTTTTCCGAATTCTCGTTTGCACAATTTCACACTCCAAATGCTTTGACTATTACACAATCGCGAGGAGGAGAAGATTATGGAGGATATAATTTTCAGATGTATGGAGAGGAATCAACAAGATTAAAAGAGTCTTTACTTTTAACTTTTTCAGATTTTAAGGAGCATCGCTATATCTGGAAAATTAAGAAAATTCAAATTCCTGGAATAGATGATCCTGTTACTATAAGATTGCACGAAGGACTTCATGTAAAAAAAGAAACTTATCAATTTCAATTTTTGACATTTAAAAACACAAAAGATAAAGAGTTGAAACTTTCAGAGATGGACGAAAAAGAAAATCTTGGTGTTTTAGTTTACATTCAACACGGAAGAAAAAATGCGCTTAAAACTATTGAAGAAGCTGCAATTGTAAAAGAGTATTTACTTTCACTTTATGAAGAGTAAAAGCTTTTCCAAAAACCTTTATAAAACAAAAATGCCGAATGAAAATCTCATTCGGCATTTTTTATATCTTAACAATACAGCTTACTGCATCGATAATTTCTTTTCTAAATCATTCAAATAAGCTTTGAATTGCTTGTCTGTTTCTGATAGGTTATTAACCGTTCTACAAGCGTGCAATACAGTTGCGTGATCTTTTCCTCCACAATGTGCTCCAATATTAGCCAATGAAGACTTTGTCATTTTCTTAGAGAAGAACATAGCAATTTGACGGGCTTGAACGATTTCTCTCTTTCTAGTTTTAGATTTCAAGATTTCGATTTCAATGTCAAAGTAATCACAAACAACTTTCTGAATGTATTCGATAGAAACTTCACGGGTGATGTTCTTCACGAATTTGTCAATCATTTGCTTCGCTAAATCTAGAGTAATCGCTTTTTTGTTTAACGATGCTTGTGCAATCAATGAGTTTAATGCTCCTTCGATTTCACGAACGTTAGTATTTATGCTGTAAGCTAAGTATTCAACAACTTCTTTCGAAAGTTCTATACCATTGCTGTACATTTTCTTTTCAAGAATAGCAATACGCGTTTCTAATTCTGGCGCTTGTAAATCTGCAGATAATCCCCATTTCATTCTGCTCAACAAACGTTGCTCCATTCCTTGGATATCAACAGGTGCCTTGTCAGACGTTAAAATGATTTGCTTACCGTTTTGGTGCAAGTGATTAAAGATGTGGAAAAATACATCTTGCGTTTTTTCTTTTCCAGAGAAGAATTGAACATCATCAATAATTAATACATCCATCATTTGATAGAAGTGTACAAAATCATTTGAAGTATTGTTCTTTATAGAGTCAATAAATTGGTGAACGAATTTTTCAGAACTTACATATAAAACTGTTTTGTTCGGAAACTGTTCTTTAATACCAATTCCAATTGCGTTCGCCAAATGCGTTTTACCCAGACCAACTCCACCATATATCAATAATGGATTAAAAGCTGTTCCACCTGGTTTGTTTGCTACTGCATAACCAGCAGATCTTGCCAAACGGTTACAATCTCCTTCAACGAAATTGTCAAAAGTATAAGCGGCATTTAAGTTAGATTCAACTTCAATTTTCTTTAACCCTGGAATAACGAAAGGATTACGAATTTGATCTTCGCCAACCTTTAAAGGAACAGAAACAGGTGCATTTCTTAAAGAACTACCTCCTGATGTTGGAATTTTCACTGTGTAAGGAGTAGAATTTGGTGTATTACGTTCCATAATAATACTGTATTCTAATCTTCCATTGGCACCCAATTCCTTTTTGATTACCTTTTTCAGTAATCCAATGTAATGCTCTTCTAACCATTCGTAAAAGAAATGAGAGGGAACTTGAATTGTTAATACATCTCCATCTAACTTCACGGGAACAATCGGTGAAAACCAAGTTTTAAAAGCTTGTAATGGAATGATGTCTTTAATTACTTTCAGACAAGCTTCCCATTTTTGTTCATGCAATTGGCTCATTTAATCAGTTTAACGCGTTTATAGCAAATAAATATAATTGTAAGTGATATTTTATCACTTTTATGTCTCGTTATCGAAGGGCAAATATTTGGATAAAAAAGTTTAAAAAAAAATCAAAACCCTATTGACTTTTACAAAACTTTTACACCTACACCAAATAAAAAAATATAAATTTTATAATCGTTTTCGTCGTAAAATTTTACTATTTTAATCGACAATTAAGTCAGATTTGTAGTATTTTTCTATTGATTGATTCGTTCACAATATACATATCTTTTTTTGATTATTAACTTTCAATTGTTAAAAAATAATGAGTAAAAATAACGACTGTTTACATTCAGCAATTACACAACTTCGTGTAAGATATGGAGAGACTGATCAAATGGGCTATTGCTACTACGGAAACTACGCTCAATACTTTGAAGTAGGTCGGGTAGAGGCCATGAGAGATCTTGGGATGTCTTACAAAGACATTGAAAACAAAGGGTTTATGCT
Organism: Brumimicrobium glaciale; assembly: GCF_004152935.1. Lineage (GTDB taxonomy): Bacteria > Bacteroidota > Bacteroidia > Flavobacteriales_D > Crocinitomicaceae > Brumimicrobium > Brumimicrobium glaciale. Next base: position 348,372 of record NZ_SETE01000002.1, on the reverse strand, counting down.
TCCTGTTTCCACTTTTAGTGTGAAGTATATTGCTCCTGCTTTGTATGATGATTTGTTAAGTATCACTACAAAAATAGTGGACCTAAATGGGGTAAGATTGTACTTTGAATATGAAGTGAAGAATGAAGAAAATCGTTTATTAGCAACTGCGGAAACAGTGTTGGTTTTTGTCGACAAGAAGACAATGAGGCCCGTCCTTCCACCTGATGATTTTGTCAAATTATTGCACTCTAAAAAATCTAAAAAAGATGTTTAGTAATTCCAAGTCATTTGAGCTGTTGAAATTCGATAAAGACGATATATATAAGTGTTTTTCCAAGAGAGATGGTGAAACCAAGTTGGGTCAAGTTATTAACAATTCACCAAAACCTAAGTATGTTATTTTGGGAATTGAAGAGAGTATTGGGCCAAAAGCAAATAGTGGTAGATCAGGTGCTGAAAATGGATTCAAATCGTTTTTAAGCGTTTTTAACGCTATGCAGTCCAATGAATCCTTAGTGGGAGACAATATTCAGATTTTAGGAAAAGTCATTCAACACCAAGAAGATGAAAATGATCTTTCTAAAACTGTTGAAGAGCTCGATGATTTCGTTTTTGAGGTATTAAAATCACATATCAGTGAAAATCAAATTCCAATAATAATAGGAGGAGGACATAATAATGCGTTTCCTTTGATTAGCTTTTCTAAGCATAGATTTTCGAATTCAATTGATGTAGTGAATCTTGATGCACATGCAGATTATCGTTTATTGGAAGGAAGGCATTCTGGAAATCCATTTTCTTATGCTTTCAAAGAAGGTTATTTGAAAAACTACCATGTTTTTGGATTACATCAACGTTATAACAGCCAACGTACACTCGATGATTTACGTCGAGATGGACATAAGTTCACGTTCAATGAATCTTATTTAATGGAGGAACGCAATTATTTAGATGACTTCAAGACTAAAATGAAAGAACAAAGTAATCAAGAAAATTATTTAGGAATAGAACTCGATTTAGATGTAATTGCGCGAATGCCTAGTTCTGCATCTTCACCAGTTGGAATTTCGATAGAAACAGCAAGACAATATTTACGTATTTTCGGTACAAATGAAAAAGTTGCCTATTTGCATTTACCAGAAGGAGCACCACAAACGGATGAAGAAGAACGCATCGTTGGAAAAACTTTGGCCTATTTAGTAAGTGATTTTATTATTGTACATGGTTAATCAAATTCTTTGTGCTATATTGTTATATATAAAACTACATGATTAAGCAAGTACTAAAATTTCTAGAAGGAATACGTACATTTTTCCCTATCAACTTACTGTTTTCACAGGTAAAGTATAATCTCATTGTCCTATTTTATTGGATTTTGCTCTTTGGAATTATTAATAGTAGTATAGGAATTGGAATAGGATTACCCTATTTATTTTTATCTCCAGAATACCTCGGACTTTCTAGTTACTTGGCATTTTTAATATTAGGAATCAGCATTGGCGGGTTTATTATGGCTTTTCATATATACAGCTATATCCAAATAGGACCCAAGTATCCATTTATTGCAACGCTTTCCAGACCATTTTATAAATTCTCTTTAAACAACAGTTTACTCCCGTTAATTTTTGTTGTCAATCTGTGCTTTCGGGTGTATTACTTTCAAAAGGGACAAGAATATGCTGGTGAATATGAAGTTTATGGCTTAATTGGATCATTAGTATTGGGAATTACACTTTTTATTTTGTTTTCTCTACTTTATTTTTTCCCAACGAATAAAGACCTTTTTTCAATTACAGGTAAACGATCTGAAGAATTTCAAAGAAATGCTAGTAATGTACAGGCGACTTTGCATAGAAAGCAAATTTGGTATGAACCTTTTATGGCAAAAAATGTCGATCGTTACTATTATATTGGTTCGAGATTTAAATTCATGCAATCGCGCAGTAGTTCTCATTACGATATTAATGTGCTCAATAAAGTTTTTTCTCAAAATCATATTAATGCATCCGTTTTTGAGATTTTACTTGTTCTTTCCTACATTGCTATTGGTTTTTTTAGAGATTATGAATTCTTCCAAGTTCCTGCTAGTGTAAGTGTAATGATGATTTTGACGATAATTATAATGTTGATTAGTGCGCTTTTTTCATGGTTTAAATCTTGGACCTACCCAATTATTGTAGCAGCATTCTTTTTAGTGAACTACTTAAGCACAGTCACAGATTTATTTCAATTTAAGAGTTACGCTTTCGGCCTTTCCTATGAAGAAGATAAACTAGTAGATTATACCAAACAATCGCTTATTGATTTGAAATATTCTGATTCAGTGATTAAAAAAGATTATGCGAATTATATAAATACACTAGAAAACTGGAAAAAGCAAACTGGAAAGAAGAAACCGAAATTAATTTTATTGAATACCAGTGGAGGTGGGTTAAGAAGCGCAATGTGGACTTTTAGAGTATTGCAGGAACTCGATAGTTTAACCGGTAAAGAGTTTATGAAAAACATTCAAATGATTACCGGAGCTTCTGGTGGAATGGTAGGCGCTGCATATTACCGTGATTTAATGATCATGGAAAAAGAAGACGATATCACCACACGAACAAGTGGAAAATACCTGATCAATATTTCTAAAGATCTACTGAATCGTTTGTCTTTTTCAATTTCTACAAATGATATGTTTTTCCGTTTTCAAAAAGTGGAAATCAATAATTTTAAATACAGCAAAGACAGAGGTTATGCGTTTGAACAAGCTTTGGTTTCGAATCTAGATGGTGCGTTTTCAAGAACTTTAGGAGAATATGAAGCGTATGAACGATCTGGAGAATTTCCAACGATGATCTTTACACCAACTATTGTAAATGACGGTCGAAGATTGTTGGTGAGTTCCCAGCATCACGGCTATTTGCAAGCCACTGATAAATTAGATGAAAGGGTTGGTTTGAATCCACAAATGGAGAATATTGAATATTTGAAATATTTTAAAAAGAATAATCCAAAAGAGGTGAGTTTTACTTCTGTCTTGAGAATGAGTTCCACTTTTCCATACATTATGCCAATGATTACGATGCCTACAGATCCAGGGATGCAAGTTATGGATGCAGGAATTAGAGATAATTATGGTTCTAAAATAACTGTCAGGTATTTAATTGCGTTAAGAAATTGGATTAAAGAAAATACCAGCGGAGTAATTGTCTTAAAAATTAGGGATACAAAAAAGACTTTAGTCGGTGAAACATTCGAAAATATTGGATTATTTGATCGTTTGTTATTGCCTTTTGGAAACATGTATGGAAACTTCCCAAGGGTTCAAGATTTCAATCAAGATGAATTGTTTTCTACTGCAATTCGCTCGATGAATTACCCTATTGAAGTGGTGACATTCAATTTGCGCGAGAATTTTAACGATAAAATTTCGTTGTCGTGGCACTTAACAAAAAAGGAAAAAGAGAAAATTATCAATGCAATTCATTCAGAAGAGAATCATGCATCGTTAGAGCGATTGTTGAGTATTTTAAAAATGGATGTAATACAAAAAGATACAAAATAGAATTATGGGAAAAAACAGTAAAAAACGCGAAAATGTAGTTTACAGCACAAATCCAAATTTCGGTTACAACGATGAAGAAGAAATGGAAGAGGAAACCTTAGAAAACAACCAACAATTGCTGTATGTTTCCATAGACCGCAAGCAAAGAAAAGGAAAAGATGTCACCCTTGTTGAAGGTTTCGTAGGTACTGAAGACGATTTGAAAGATTTAGGGAAAAAGTTAAAATCTTCCTGCGGAGGCGGAGGAACTGTAAAAGATGGCGAAATTTTAATTCAAGGAAATCACAGAGATAAGGTGATGGAGCTTTTGGAGAAGGATGGGTATAAAACGAAGCGGAAAGGAGGGTAGTGCAATTTAAAATGTCTGTACTGTGATTTAGAGTGATTATTTTGATGGGCTATGATTAAAAATCTTTATTCAGAGCTTTTAAAAAAGGACATTCTATCATTACTGAGCATCTTAAAAATAATATTTGAAGATGAAGAGTTGGATGAGAATTGAGTATGTTGGAATTTCCGACATACCTATCAACATTTTGCTATTAAAGGAGAGAGTCAAGATCAAAATTATGTTTCAGATTTTGATAAGGAATTATTGAAGAAGATTGAGGGTAGGCGAGGTGTTTATTTGCTGTTGAAAGAGTGGTTAAGAAATAATTGTTAAATTAGTTGCTAAAAAATATAAGAGTTATCAATATGTTGAGGCTAATTAAAAAGTTAGAGTATGAGTGATTCTGCGAAAGGTCCTGCGGCAGGATATATATATCAATTTGAACTCGCCTTGGTCGAATTAGCTAAAATGAGTAAAGATGATGTTTTGTCTATTGAAAGAATGGATGACTTGGCTATTCAGGATGAAAAAGGTCATTACATTTTAACAATGCAAGCAAAGCATAGCATTTCTATGACTGGATCAACCTTTGGTAGCACTTCTGTTGATTTGTGGAAGACACTGGTTAATTGGTTGGATAAACTCAAGAAAGGACATATAGTTGAGGGGAATAATTTCATTGCTATTACCAACGTAAAAATACCATTGACTTCTATTGTCAGGGAATTCGGAATTGAAAAGTTTGAAGTCGTTGTTGATAAGATTAAAAATATAAAAATTAATCAAGAAAAAAAAATCAAAGAGAATGCAAACAAAGAAAAAAAATCACCGGCTATAGATGCCACTCTCAAAAGAATAGATTTAGTATTAAATGATCTATCAAATTTGAAAATTATTCTATCAAAATTTTCTTTTAAAGAAAAATATCAACTAAAAGATGACTTTTTTGATTCAATTCAATTAGGCTCAATCACAGATGATTCATATAAATCTAATCTATACGATAACTTTCTAGGTTGGGTTGTGAGTAGATCAAAAGAAAATTGGGTCAATGAAAATGAAGCACAATTTACAAAGAAAGATTTTGAGGAAAAATATGATCACCTTCGGAAAGTTCACCCATTAAAAAAGGCATTGTTCAGGAATAAAAAAGATATCCCTGAATTTCTAAAAATCAATTTGACAGAAATAAGAAGTGATACCTACATTCAACAAATTGAAGATATCGAAAGAGATATTGAGGATAAGGAGGAAATAGTCAAAGATGCGGTCATGGACTTTATTCTATGTGACATCGAAATTTCTCATTTGATTACCTCAATGAACACTTTTACTAAACCCGATTACGAAGATTTTAAAGAATCATGTATAGATATCTGGAAAAAAGTAAAAAGAAAACATGCTCCAAAGGATAAAAGTCATTATTCCGATGAAGAACAGAATAATATAGCCATCAAAATTTTTGATGAAATAATGTTGGATGTTAAACTAGACTTTATGAATACATTCGATTTTAATAATTCTAATAAATACGTTCAAAATGGAACTTTTTTAAAATTATCTAATGAACCTAAAATAGGGTGGAATCCTAGTTGGATTAAAAAGTATACGATATGAATAAAGAATTAGATTTATTTGACATTCTTCAAAATACAACAATAGGTGTAATCGCAATTCAAAGTTTCATCCTTGGCTATAATGCGGTGACTAAAGATTCAAAAAGCAAAACAATTTCACCCCATATTAATCATCTATTTTACGTTCTTCCAATTGTGTTTGAAAATTCTTCCGTTGAAACATTTATATCCTCAAGAGAGCTTTACACTGCTATTTCTAAAGATAAAACTCTAACTCTTGGGCTTCAAGAGCTTGCTAACAAAATGTCAACACAAACTTTTGACAGTTTGAACTTAGGATTTAATAAAGGAATATTCACATTGGATAAAAAGTCTATGAGAATAGGAATCACAGAAAAATATCAAAATAAGAGCATATTGAACAAGATGAAAATACCAGATCAATATTTTGGAGATATTCGTAAAGCATCATTTCGATTAGGAAATATTTTTGGGAGGAAAGATGAAAAAATGCTTCAACTGACACTAAACATTAGATTTTAACATGGATTTAAAAGTAAAAGATATAATACTATACCCAGTCAATACAGATTTGAAACCAAGAATATTACCTTTCAATTATAAAAAGGTAAACGTTATTTCTGGTTATAGCAAAAGAGGTAAGTCTTCCATAATCGAAATCATTGATTATTGCTTAGGAAATACTGAGCCAAACATTCCAATAGGTAGGATTAGAAATATGGTCTCCGTTTTTGCGCTTAAAGTAATTATTAATGGAACGTATGCGTTTATTGGAAGAAACAGTCCTGGGCAAACAGGTAAAAGTTCAGATATAATGTATTATCAAGAGGTGTCTTCAAAAGGTGAGTACCCTGATTTTAACACAAATAAGTGGAAGGAAAACCTAGATAAATACAAAATTAATAAAGAAAGTCTTGTTCAAATTCTAAATACAAAAGGTGGCTTTCAAAATTTGGAAGAAGATTCTTTTTTTACAGACAAGCCATTGACAATAGGATTTAGAAGTACTAGCTCATTTCTATTTCAACCTCAGGGTCTAATTGCAAATGGAAATACGATTTTCTATAAGACTGAGGAGTTCTATTATATAGATAGATTAAAAATATTTTTTCCATTAGCTTTAGGATACAAATCTTATGAAATACTAATTCTTGATTCAGAAATAAAAGAACTCGAGAAAATAGAGCGGAAAATAAAGGACAAAATTGAAGATATCACACTTCGATATGAGAATTGGAAAGAGGAGATGTATGAATATTACAGTGAGGCTATAAAACTTGGTTTATCGAGTACTGACATAAATATCATCAGTTCAAATGTTACCCAAATTAGGGATGAATTGGAATCTGTTTTCAATGAAGTCAGAAAGAGTAACACTTACAAAAAAGGTTCTGGACTTCTTTTTAGCACAAAGCTCAAGGAGTTAGATGTTCAAAGAAGAGATACATTAAGAAGTTTACAAGAGAATAAAATGGAATATAATCAAATTCTTAAATTTGAAGCAACCAAAGATGATTATATTGAAAATGTTTCCAAAGAAATTGAGACTAGATTAAAACCTGTAAATTGGTTTCTTCAAAGAAAGGGAAATGATTTGTGCCCTTTCTGTGATTCTAACTCAAAAAAAGCTCTTGAAAATCTTCAAAAACTTAGTGAGGTCAATAGTCAGAACATCAACTTATTAGACAGCAAAAAAGATGAAGTTTTTTCATTCGAAAAAGAAAAATTGAGCTTAAGAAATAGAATTTCAGTTCTTGAAGAGAAGATGAAACAAGTCGATAGCGTTATCGGTATTTTAAATAAAGAATTAGAAGAAGATCAAAACTCATATCAGGGAGTTTATGAGTTTGTTGGAAAAGTTTCTAATTTCTTAAAACATATTGAGTCACCATCTGATCAATATGACGAGCAGCTTAAGAAAATTATTGGTGAACTACATACTAAGAAAACTAAAGTCTCTGGATTAAGGAAAAAATTTAATAAAGAATCGACTTTAGAAAGGCTGACAAAAACAATTAAAACATACGTAGATATTTTACCTATAGAAAACAGAGAACATTGCAATGTTTTACTTGATCCGGATAAACATTTAGGTATTAGAATTGAGGATAAGCTAAATAAATCAACAACTTTTTTAAACAAAATAGGTAGTGGTTCAAATTACATGTGCTATCATCTAGCGACTATGCTGGGGATTCACGAATTTTTCTATAATCTAAAGGAATCAGGAAAGAAGAATTATGTTCCAACAATTTTGGTTCTGGATCAACCAAGTCAAGTTTACTTCCCAGATAGAATTGCGGATAAGAAAAAATTAAGTACAGAGGAATCCGAGGACAAAACAAATACAAAGAAGATATTTGAGGTATGTAAAATATTCATGGAGAGAACTAATCATGAGGTACAAGTAATAATACTTGAGCATGCAAATATGGATATGTGGCAAGGTCTAGAAAAGGACATACATTTGGTTGAAAATTGGCGAGGAAAAGAAGAGGCTGGAAATTTCACGGATGATTACAATGCATTAATACAAAAGGATTGGATTTTAAAAGATGATGTTAATTAAAGCCATAACTAAGCTACTGTATTTTAATTATATGCTCTTTTATCAATCAGAAAGTGAGTAAAATTTATATTGCGTTATTCTTGGCATTATATATGTGTTAAAAGAGAATTTGCAACTAATTATACTCGTAATTATTAGCATTATTTCAATAGATAAACCAATAATGGAAAGACTCATTAATTACACGAACCAATTGAATTTAACTATATTTACTTTCCCCAATAATCACTTACAATCTCACCTTTATAATTATTGAAAATATGAAACAATTTATATCCTTTTTTCTTTTAATTCCTATTCATTTATTTGCTCAAAACGAACTTTCAATTTTAGAAACAAATCATGTTGAAACTGAAAACCTCGGATCGAAAGCAAGTTCATCTCCTAAGCCCACTATTTATGATTTTATTGGAATCTGGCAATATGGGCAGAATGCCGAAACATTAAACATTTCTAAAAACCCTAAGACTGACTCTGTTTTTATACAATACAATTCATATAGTGATGGTTATGAGGATAGATTCATAGAAAATGTCCGCTTTGATAAAGGAGAAATTATTGGTGATTATTATGGAGCTAAAAGCAATGTAATTATTGTAATCGAAGAGGGAGATTTATTATTCACGATTGATCCATTTCACGAATTCAGTCCTATTAAAGAACAAAAATTCAAAAAATCGGGGAAATATATCTTTAAATACAATGCAAGTACTTCACAGGAATTCCTATTTGATCAGCCTACTCTGAATTCAAAAAAGACAGACAGTTTGCCTCCCGGAGATAGGTTTTTAATTTTAAATGAGCCTATTTCTGATTTGTTTTACGAGAATCAATATTACGTTAGTCGTTATCACAAAAATGAAATCAAAAACGATAATTTATATCTTTTAAAGAGTAAATTGAGTAACACTAAACCGCTATTTCCAAAAAACATTCAGTTGAAAGGATACCCTAATCTCAATAAAAGCGAGATTTTTGTATCAAAATTATACACCACTGGAGAACTCAATGAAAACACAATTGTTCTGCCTCTTCATGCCGAGCAGAATAAAAAGGGACAGAAGAAACTGCGTATTGATGATGAAGCTTACGCGAAACTTTATTTAGTAAATATTTGCAAAAAGTTTACAGACGTTTTTATCACGGGGACAGTTGATTTAAGTGAAAATATTTATAGTATTGTTGTTGATTTTCAGTACGATAATTCATATGAAACCTATTTAGTGAATTATGATTTGAAAGGAAATTATGTAGACCATATTTTAATTGGTCAAGGTGATTATGTAGAGAGTTTTTCAAGAGTAAATACCGTTTTTACTCCAGAAGAAATGTTCATTAACAAAGAAATAGTAGATTTCGATGAAATCAATTCCGATATGAATAATTTTATTTATAAAACCTATTCTTCAAAGAGATATGTAATTAATGAAAAAGGTCAGATATTAGCGTCAAACCATGGGCATTCTTACAGGGTTTTACCACAAGCCTCATTAGCTATTTCATCACACAAAGTAGAGAGTAAAACCTATGGAAAGATGCAATTGAAATTATTATTGAATTACAAAGACACCAGTATGTTTGGAGGATACGCTATCTCTATGTCAACGGAAATTGAAACAGCGAATGGAATGGAATTGACAATCCCGATGGATATTTCAATGCAAACTGGTTTTTGGTTGCCACCATTTGGCGATTTCTTGACACCAACAGATGAAATACAGAAAATATTCATAACAAACCGTTTAGAAGGTTTTGATGAGAGAGTAAAAGTAAATATGCAGTTAATTGACGTTAATGAAGACGGAGAAGAAGATCTACTCATTGAGCTAAGAGATAAAAATTATGTGAGTGAGCCGAAATCTTATTTTTGCTTTATCTATGAGGCAGGAACATGGGTGTATAGCAATTATAATAAAACAGCGATTCATTTTTAACGGCGATGAAATTGATACTGCAATCACCAGAATAAAATGACTAAAATTCTTTAATTCAAAAATATTCGAACTATTAATTTCTGAAAATGTATATTTAACCTTTATGCATCACGAATTGACAAAAATGAATAAAAATATTTTATTTACAGGAGCGACTTCTGGAATAGGAAAAGCAACAGCTATTAGACTTGCAGTAGAGGGAAACAACCTTATTTTATGTGGGTGAAGAGCAGAAAAATTAGAAGAACTTAAAACTTTACTTTCAAAAAAAGTAAACGTAGAAACATTGTTCTTTATGAATTAAGGAAATTTGATATTGGATCAGATAATGCAACTCAAGGAGCTGACTTCCATGCAAACCACGTTTTTATTAAAAGCAAAGATAAGTATACAAGTTACCATGCCTATTATAAGAAGGATGTCGAAATTTCAATTGAAAAGAGAAGTGACAAACTTAAATTAATCATTAAAAACACCGCAATTAACACGCACGAAATTTTCAATCTGAAAAAAATTGAAGAAATTGATTTTTTACCGAACAATCCAAAAGACACCTATAAATCTTATATTGATAAAGTCTATTATGATACTATAGCTAGGTTTACGTCAGAAAATCCTGAAAACTATTTGATCATAATTCTCATAGAGGAGTGGATATTGATAGTTTAACATTAGAGTATTATGCTGACAAACCTAAATACAATAGACTGTCCGAAAATGATACTTTTTTTAAAGCGAAAGAAAACAATAAAATATATGTCGTTCTTAAAAGCTATACTGAAAACACGGTAACTATTGGTGAAAAAATAAGTTTCGATGTTAGTGAGATAAATAAACAAGACTCTTTGACCATGGAAAAAGTGTTAAAAATGCTTGACTCGCTAAACAAAGAATAAAGTCATCTAAACTGACTTTAGCGATTATCCTGTAAAAACCTTTTACTTTTAAATGCCTGTCGGGAAAATTGCCAAGAGAAATATCTATTTTTACCTTACTATTTGCAATTGAAGCATATATAAATTCTATGCCTACAGTATTGTATTTAATACTAAAATTATTGAGGTTTTTATTTAAATTTAGAGTCTCTCTTAATGAATACAGTTTACCGCTGAAAAATTACATGGACTTTAAAATGAAACAAATCATTACCGTAGACTTTTACTATCAGAATTTAGAACACATTCCAATCATTGATGTTAGGTCGCCAGGAGAGTTTGAGAAAGGACATATTCCCAATGCTCACAATATTGATTTATTTACAAATGAAGAACGTGCAATAGTTGGAACGGCCTATAAAAAAGAGTCAAAAGAAAGGGCTATTGAACTTGGATATGAGTTTGTAATTCCCAAACTAAATGATTTTTTCACTCAATCTGTTGGCGTTGCTCCTGAAAATGAAGTTGTAGTTCATTGTTGGCGAGGAGGAATGAGAAGTAATGCTTTTGCCGATCATCTTATCGAAAATGGATTTAATAAAGTTTACGTTATAGAAAAAGGATACAAAGCTTTTAGAAATTATGTATTACACTATTTTGAACAACCCTTTAATCTTAAAATTTTAGGTGGATATACAGGGACAGGCAAAACTGAAATACTGCATTTTTTAGAAAATAAAGGGCGACAAGTGATTGACTTAGAAGGATTGGCAAACCATAGAGGGTCAGCATTTGGAGGAATAGATCTTCAACCTCAGCCAACAACAGAGCAATTCGAAAACAATCTATGTTCAAAATTACGTAGTTTAAATCCGATCCTACCTATTTGGATTGAGGATGAAAGCAGAATAATTGGGACTGTAATAATTCCTAATCTATTTTATATTAAAATGAAGGAAATGCCTGTCTATTTCTTAAATGTTCCTATTGAGAAAAGAATAGAACACCTTGTTGATACTTACGCTAGTTTAAGTCAGGATAAATTGGCAGATGCAATTGGTCGAATAGGTAAAAAGCTTGGATATGATAAAGCTAAATTTGCTTTGGATGCGCTTGAAAATAAAAATTATTATAAAGTTGTAGAGATTATCCTTTTCTATTACGATAAATACTACTTAAAAGGATTACAAAAACGTCAAGAATCTTCAATTCAAGAACTTGAAATCACCTCCGCGAATCATGAAGAAATTGCGGATATTTTAATACGCTTAATAGATGAAAATAATGGATGAACCAATAAAATTAACAAGTTTTAGTCACGGTGCCGGTTGTGGCTGCAAAATATCACCAAAAGTATTAACTACAATATTAAAAACGAGTACACCTAAAATTGAAGACCCGCGTCTTTTAGTAGGTAACGATACTAGAGATGATGCTGCTGTTTATGATATGGGAAATGGAACAGCCATCATTAGTACAACAGATTTTTTCTTACCTATAGTGGACGACCCTTTCACTTTTGGAAGAATTGCTGCTACTAATGCAATCAGCGATGTATATGCAATGGGAGGAAAGCCTTTAATGGCAATTGCTATCTTAGGTTGGCCCATTGATAAATTAGCTCCTGAAGTTGCTGCGCAAGTAATGGAAGGAGGCAGAAAAGCCTGTGCTGATGCAAATATTATATTGGCTGGCGGACACAGTATTGATAATCCAGAACCTATCTTTGGACTTGCAGTTACAGGATCAGCTGTAATCGCTAATTTAAAATGCAATGATACCGCGCAATCAGGAAGTATTCTTTACCTAACCAAACCTTTAGGTATTGGTATTTTAGCCACCGCACAAAAGAAAGGGTTACTAGAAAAGGAACACAAAGACATTGCCACCAATTCGATGATCATTTTAAATGATGTTGGATTAGCACTCTCAGAAATTGATGCCGTTACCGCTTTAACAGATGTAACTGGATTTGGGTTAATGGGACATTTATTGGAAGTGTGTGAAGGAAGCAATGTATCAGCGCATATCAATTATAGTAAAGTTCCGATTTTCAAAGAAATACATAGCTATCTTGATCAACAATGTATTCCAGGGGGAACATTAAGAAACTGGGAAAGCTACGGACATAAGTTGAATATTGAAGACGAAAGACAAAGACATATCTTGTGTGATCCACAAACCAGCGGAGGATTACTCATTGCTGTAAAGAAAGAAGCTGCTCAAAAAGTAGAATCTATTCTAAAAAGCAAGGGACTTTATGCTGAACCAATCGGAGAGCTCATAGAAAAATCAGATTTTTCAATATATATTAATGAATAAAAGACTCATTTTCAAGAACATCATCTATTTAAGATAAATTCACTAATTTTGAAGTCAAATGAAATATCCTACTTATGAAATTTAAATTTGCATCTTTTCTAATACTTAATTTACTCATCGTTCATTGTGCTATAGGTCAACATGGCGAAGTAGATCTTTCGTTTAACCCATACGACACCACATTATTTGGAACTTATATTGGTCCTGATGATGAAGTGAAAATTATATATGAGCAATTGGATGGTAAAAGAATTGTAGCGGGTGAGTTTCTGAATTACAATGGTGAGTTAAAAAAATACATCACTCGTATAACTTCATCAGGAGCACTCGATACTTCATTCAATCAATCTCAGTTTGATCTTGGGTTCAGCATTAGCGGCTTAGATGTTCAAGGAGATGGGAAAATAATTGTTGGAGGTGGTATCAGCGTAACAAATCTAGGTTATAGAAATATTGTAAGATTAAATTCAGATGGGACAGTGGACACAACTTTTGATACTGGTCCAACGCCAGGAGGTTATGTGAGGAAAATTAAAATCCAGCCAAATGGTAAAATTCTTGTTGCAGGGAATTTTACAGGTTGGAATGGGAGTCCGAGTAAAATTATCCGATTGAATACAGATGGAACTATTGATTCAACATTTCTCGTCAATGGAACAATTAGTTACATTCACGATATTGGTTTGTTGAGTACCGGTGAGATAATAATAACTGGAGACTTTACATCTCTAAATGGAATCAGCTGTAAAGGTTATGCAAAGTTGAATTCGGATGGTACTGCAGTTACTGGATTTACATATGATAGCTTTTTAGGAGTCGCAAATTTTTGGCATAAGAGTCAAGTACAGGATGACGATAAAACTATAATTCAATCGTCAGGAAAATTGTACCGAATAAATTCTAATGGAACTATTGACACCAGTTTCACGAATTCAAATGGTGGAAGCATACACGCTTTAAAACTTCTTTCTTCCGGTAAAATAGCTATTGGTGGTGGATTTAACAGTTTCAACGGGCATCCTTCAAAAAGAGTAGCTGTATTAAATAATGATGGAACTGTAGATACTACTTTTAATACTCAAATAAATGGAAATTCTCCGGGTGTAAAATGCATCACTGAAACTATCACTGGTAATCTTGCAATTGGAGGGACTTTCACTAAGGTCAATATGGCAATGCATACGAATTTAACGGAGGTTGATTTAACGGGAACAACCATCATTCCCCCTCTAGGAATTCAGCAAGGATTTGTCTTTTCACTGGCAATTCAACCTGATAATAAAATTTTGGTTGGAGGCAGTTTTACTCACTATGCTGGACAAGCTTCTAGAGGTTTAGCTCGTTTAAATATGAATGGAGAACTAGACACAGCATTTCAAAATAAGTTAGGTCTTGGAGTAGCGGGAGAAATACAAGACATTTATGTTTTACCGAATCAAAAAATCTTGGTTGGAGGAAACTTTCTTTCTGTAAATGGATATCCTGCAGATAGAATTGCTCGTATTAATGCAGACGGATCAGTAGATACCACATTCAACGGTCCAACATTTTTGCATGGTGGAGTTAACTCAATAGATGTTCAACCCAATGGTAAAATTCTTGTGGGAGGAAATTTTCGATACGTAAATGGCAGTCCTCAAGATTATATAGCACGTCTGGAGGTGGACGGAGCATACGACAATTCTTTCTTTTCTCCTTTGTGGGATAACGTTACTTTTGGAATGTCTGCCAATAAAATTCAAATTGTTTCCAATTCAAAAATAATGGTTACAGGAAAGTTCGCTTGTTGTAATCCAGTAGTTAGACTCAATGCTAATGGAACAATAGATGGAAGTTTCTACTTCAATTTGAGTGGAACTGTCTATGATTTTGTGGAACTAGATAATGGTAAATACATCATTGGAGGAACGGCCTTCTCTAATAATGGACAAGTTCCATATCTTTTAATGGGAATAAATTCCGATGGATCTTACGACCCGACTTTCAATGAAACAAATCCTGGATATTTTGGCTACTCAAGCAGTTTGGTTAAAACAATAAATCGTATTTCAGATGACCATATTTTGGTGTCAGGTACTTTTCCTAGTGTACCTAATGGAACACGAAATGCCTTTATTTTATCCAATAGTGGACAACGAGATACACTTTTTGATGTACCAGAGAGTTTTTCTATGGGCCAAGTTAGAGCATTAGATATTCAGTCTGACGGACGTATTATTGTAGCTGGTAATTTTGATTACATTGGCTCTGTAAAACGCAATGGTATTGCTAGATTACACAGAAGTACTTTTCTAACGGATCAAGTGGATTGTGAAGATACAACATATCAATTTGGAAATTGGTTAATAGACCCAGTGCTGCCTGGTACTTATGTGGACACTTTGCAATCTGCAATGGGTACAGACTCAATTGTTTCCCTGACGCTTACTTTAAACAATACACTTATTAAAGACATGAGTCAATTTGATGAGTTTACGTTATTTGCCGAAGAAAGTGGATACAGTTATCATTGGATTGATTGCGTCTCTAACGCTACAGTTATTGGAGAAACAAATCAGTATTTCTCACCAAGTACACCTGGAACTTATGCTGTTGAACTAACCCTTAACCATTGTGTAGATACTTCGAATTGTGTTACCATTAATTTTTGTAATAGTATTTCAGACTATTCTTATGTAGACAATGGAAACGGAAATTATTCTTTCACCAATAGCTCTACAGGAGATTTTACCGATGTTCATTGGGCTTTTGGTGATGGTTCGACATCTATTTTAGAAAACCCGAATCATACCTTTAATACTAATGGAACTTACTATGTTGTGTTAACTGTTAATGATTCCGTGAATACGATAACTTGTTTTGATTATTTTATCGATACAATTATAGTTTCAAATGCACCAGTTCAGTTGGATTGTAATGCTGGGTTTGTTGTTTATCCAGACACAAATGGAGGTGTTAATGTTATAAATAGTTCAACAGGTAATAACCTAAGCTATTTATGGGATTTCGGTGATGGAACAACTTCAACTCAACAAAATCCTACTCATAATTACAACAGTAATGGCCCTTTCTATCTTTGCTTAACAGTAGATAATCAAGCGGGTTGTGTTGATTTTTATTGTGATTCTATAGGTGAAAATGGTGTTGTTTTTAAAGCAAATGGATTTACCATTAACGTAAGTTCAACGCCTAATACTGTAGGTCTGAATAATGAAGTAAATTTGAATTTAGAAGTAGACATCTATCCAAATCCTACTTCAAATCAGTTATCAATCCTAACTGAATTAAGTTTAAATAAAGTAACAATTTTCGATTTTACAGGTAAAATTTTAAAAACAGCTATTGATGGTTTTGATAAAATTGATGTTTCAGACTTAAGTTCTGGAACCTACTTTATTGTCTTGAGTACAGAAAAAGGATCTATAAATAAGCGATTTGTAAAACTCTAATTTAAAATTTAGGGAAAGTAATTTTTCTACATAAAGTGATTTGACGGCAATATTTTATTGAATTAATAAATAACTTCACTAAAATATGTTGGGTTTAGATATTTCAAATGATCTCCAAAAAAAAACTCAAGCCGAAACAATTTACTGAACAACAATACTTTAAATTTATTACTTTTATAGATTAGCAATGGTTCAAAATTTATACTCATGAAAACTACTACGAAAAAACTTGTTTTATTCTTTAGCGTTTTATTCTTCTTTCAATCCGAATTAATAGCGCAAAGTGAGAGTGACAGATTGAAAATTATAGAACAAACCAATACCAAGAAACTAAATGAGTTATCGAAAAAAGCAAATACTCATTATATTACGGCCCTTAAAAAAGCACTAGCGGAAGGAGTAGAGACAGAAATCCTAAATAGCAATAATGAAATAGGATATTTGTCTGGATTTGATGCACAAGGAAATCCTGTTTATGATTTTGACGATAATGTAAATTCAGCAATAACGAGTCGTGTAGATAAAATTTGGAGTGGTGGAACCAGTGGACTCAATCTTGATGGTTCAGGAATAGAAATCGGACATTGGGAAGCAGGTGGTTTGGCTTTAACAACGCATCAAGAACTTGCGGGCAAAATTACGCATGCTGAAAATGAAGCGGTGAGTAGCCATTCAACACACACAGCTTGCACCATGATCGGAACCGGAATTGATACTGACACACGTGGAATGGCTTCAAGTTCAACTATTGTTTCGCGCAGAAGCAGCAATGATGAAGCTGAAATTGCAAATTTTGGCGCTGCAGGAGGAATTTTATCGAATCATTCCTACAGCACAGGAAATCCGAATGGTAATATTCCACTTTATGGTACATATACTACTAACGCCGGAGAATGGGATGAAATTTTGTATAACGCTCCTTATTTAACGTTGTGCAAATCGGCAGGAAACACACGGAATGATGGCGTAAATGTGAGCGATAACGGTTACGATCTTATCTATACCGTGGCAGTAGCTAAAAATTTATTGTCCATTGGAGCTGTAAGTGATGTGAGTATTTATAGCAGTCCATTGTCTGTTTCTCAATCTTCATTTAGTAGTTGGGGCCCAACCGATGACTGGAGAATAAAGCCTGATCTAGTGGCAAATGGTGTATCACTTTATTCAGCAGACAATGCGAATGATACAGACTATTCAGTTAAAAGTGGTACGTCGATGTCTACACCGTCTGTAGCTGGAGCTATTGCATTATTACAGCAGCATTATCGCAACGAGAATAGTCTTTATATGAAAGCAGCAACTGTTAAAGCTTTATTGTTAGGAACAACTGAAGAAGCTGGTGCGAATGATGGTCCAGATTTTCAAAATGGTTGGGGACTAATCAATGCCGAACGTGCTGCACAAGTAATTTCAAATAATGGTACGACTTCAAGAATGGATGAACTCACATTAACCAACGGGAATATATACACAACTACTTTTGAAACAAATGGATTATCTCCCTTAGCGCTAACAATAGCCTGGACAGATCCTGATGGAAGTCCTGTTGGAGGTACAGATAGTCAATCACCAATGTTGATTAATGATTTAGATGTCAGAATCACCAAAGACGCTGAAATTTACGAACCTTGGGTAATGACTCCAAATGCTACTTCTGATAATTTTGATGATGCTGCAACAAAAGGCGATAATTTTAGAGATAATGTTGAACGAATTGATATCAATACTTTGCCACAAGGCGTTTACACAGTTACCGTAACCCATAAAAACAACTTGGTAAATGGAATCCAAGATTTCTCTATGGTTATTAATGGAATATCAGTAAGTACTGCAAGTACAGTAGATTTAAATGACCAAAATAATTCAATTTTAATCTATCCAAATCCATCTAGAAATGGTTATTTCAATATATCCATTCCAGAGGAGCATAACGCAGATAATTATGAAATACAAATGTTTGATTTGTTGGGGAAAATGATGAAAAGCATTAACTATAACGATAAAGAAATTAAAATGGATGTTTCTACTTTGAATTCAGGATTGTATATCATGCGAGTAAGAACAGAGGGTAAAGAGTATAAACAATTGGTTGTTGTTGAGAATTAAAATATTTCTATCCACCCAAGGCTCGAAAAGCCTGTCATTCCGAAGAAGTACAACCACTGAGGAGCTCACCGACCTCTGGCGGAATCCCTTTTAAAAGAAGTGCGACTTAGCTTGTTAACCCAAACAAGTTTATACTGTCAATATAATTCTCTTGGTAATTATAGCTTTTTATGATTGACTCTACATAAAGTATCCAGTAGCCTCAATTTACAACTGAGACGTTTACAAGCGCAAGTCTGGATCTCTTTTTTGGTTATTCACCATTATAGATTCTGATTTTTATAACAATGCCGAGGAATCCGATCAGAGACGGAGAACTCTCTTCTTTTCAATCTAGAAACCTGATTCTTATCTATTTTGATAAAAAGAACGGGTATGATAAAGGCGGATCAAATTTTATGATCTCATTTTTTTGAATATTGTAAAGCGGTTAATATCTAGGATTTAAGCAACGTTCTAACAATACCCAATTAAATTCTTTCGTTTTTATACGCTATAAAATTAAATTTTACTAATTTAGAAATGGCAGCAAAATAACAGTCTAATGAATCTTCTAAACTATTTTAAAAAATACCTATTATGAAATACACTCAAATAATTACATTATCTATTCTACTTTCTTTATCATTTCTATCTTGTAAAAAAGAAAGCTCTAATTTGTGCCATGATTACTTAATAGGGGAGTATGCAGTAAAAGATTCAATATCTGGAGGTATGAGTCCAGGAGATTATGACCACAAATCTTATGATCTAGAGATATTGGCTTCAACTTGTTCTCCTAATAAAATAAGGATTTCAAATTATGCAAATAAGAATTTAAGTGGAACCGCTTTTGAAGTAGTTTGTGAAGTAGATAACAATGTTATTACTGTTCTTGATCAAGACATTAATAATGTTAACGTTAGAAACTCATCAGGATTTGCTACTAATGATTCAATTTTTTTCGAAATTAGCTATGAAAGTAGTTTGGGTGAAGTTTTTTATGGAGACTGTTTTGGGAGAAAAAAGTAGCTAAATATTTATTAGCGATCTGAAAAAAAAAGTAGGCGCTAAATGAAATGCTGTAGGCAATCAATTTTAATATTTTCAAATATTAATGATTATACCATAAACTCAAGAGGAACTTTGAAAATCTGATTTTTATAATTTTTATAAAAACGTAGTCTTGTAAATGGATGTCTTTTGCATTTTGCAGATGTATAGTTAGTTGAGCTTTTATTAATTATTTCAATTTTTCGGGTTTTACAATGGTTTCTATCGTTTGCTGAGTGGACAATTGTCTATCCTCATTAAATGTTGTCCTATTGGGTCTTTAAATAATAAACGCTTAGGAATCTACAGCAAAACATACATCGCTTGAAGACCTTAGAAAAAAAAAGTAATCATTATATTTGTTAATAGTTTGTCCTATCTCAAACCCATTTTAATATTATTTAATGAAAAACTTACTCAAAATATTACTGCTTTTTATTCCCTTCACATTTTTCGCACAAAGTGATTCATTAAATCAATATAATACAAGTGGAAAAAAAAATGGCACTTGGCAAATTTATTTGGATAGTTCACTTTTTGAAATAGATGTGAAAGGTAAAGCATTTTTTATCGCCTTTGAGTCGTATGATAATGGTAAAAGTGTATTTAAACATTATGAAAATCGAAATGTAGATGCTGATTCGATGTCGCACATTGGAGTATGGCCAAAGAAAGGTTCGCCGCAATTATTGACAGGTGTTTTTAAATGGTATTTAAGTGACGGACGAATTTCAAACCATGAAGAATATAGAAATGGCTGGCCTTGGTATTTTAAATCGTATGCATATTCTAAAAAAAATCCTCAAATAAGCTCATTCAATGAAATACTGGATTGGTCTAGAAAATATAAAGGTTTGGAAGGTTCTTTTTATTATGAAGAACTTTGGAATGGGAAGGTGAATAATCAAGGATATTATAGAAAAGGGAATCGACGTTGGCGAGTCTATAGAAATTAATAAATAATTTGGTTACCAAGATAAGTCGTTATCTATAATTCCATAATTTATTAAAAAGAAAACTTATCGTCACCAACTAAAAATCTCCAGCAATAGGAGAACTATTATATTTTTTAAAAAAGGATGATTAAGATTCAACTTATTCGTAATTTGTTTTAATATTTATCACCGCCACAGAGTGGTGCAGTGTTATTAAAACCACTATTGATATGCCTCTATAAGCCACAGAATTGGCGACACATGGTTGCAATTCAAGTAAATAATTATTGGCCTTCGCTGTTCAAAAAAATAAATAAGGTTCAATTAATCAGTCTAGAGAGTGATATCCGATATACATTCAACAAAAAAGCGTGATAACCCTAAGATCACCACGCTTCCAATATTTTAAATCAATTCCTTACTTCACAGTAATCACTAAATAATTTGAAATTTTCCAAAATTTATCGGAGTCCAAAATGATCAATTTATTTCCTTTCCATTCGTAAGATGCGATTGGGTGGTCAGTTATCAAATCTGGTTTATCTCCGACAACTCTAATTTCTTTAATTTTAGTCTTATCCATTTTCTGGAAGTATTTTTCATTCAAATTAGCTGCAATATTTGTTTTACGACCAATTCCAATAAATCCACCTTCTCTCACTAAGACACTATTGGCAGTTAATTCATCCAATGTTCCATAAGCGTAATAAACAGTATTCAATTCTTTTATGACATCTAAAGTCATTTCAACTTGTTCTTGGTACTCGTCAAATAATTCTGAATACTCCATGTCTAAGTCAGCCAAAGTCCTTTGTAAAGAAGAAATTTGTTCATCTTTTGCACGAATTTGCATTACCAAACGATCTCTCATGTTTTCTAACTCAGCAATCTTTAAATCTTTTTCTTTTAATTTCTGCTTTAGATTTTTAAGGCTTTGTGCGTTTTGCTTTCTTAAAAAGTTGATATTTTGAATCTCTTGTAGAATCCATTCTTGATCATCTTTTGATATTTCTGGATTGTCACTTCTTACTCTTATTTCTTCTTCCTTAATGTTAATTTTAGCAAGGTTACTTTGTACCTCATTAAAGAAAGAAATTGCTTCGTTTAGTGCAGCGTCTTTTTGTGAACTTTCGAGTTCTAATTGAGCAACTTTGTTTCGAAGTTCAACCATTTCAGCTTCTTTCTCAGAAGTAGCATTGACATCATCGTTAGCATCGCCTTTACAAGCAGCGAAAACGAAAAGTAGTGTAAATAAGAATAAGTATTTCATTAATTTGTTTATTTGATTCTACTCACAAAACTAACGAATTCTTTGGGTAAATCGTATATTTGAGAAAATTCAATGATATATTATGAAAATTTACAATTTACTTGCTTTAATTTTATTGTTTAGCGGAACAGTTTTAGGTCAAAAAGTACATCACGAACTTTCAATGCCCGCTCCCGAAACCCACTACTTTCATGTAGAAACTACACTTACTGATTTTAAGGAAGAAAAATTGGTTATTGTTATGCCAGTTTGGTCTCCAGGATCTTATTTAGTGAGAGAATTTCCTAAAAATGTGAATCTTGTTCGTGCAAAAGACGAAAATGGAAATGATCTTTCTGTTCAAAAAGTGAGCAAAAATAAGTGGGAAATTAATAAAGGAAATTCCAAAAAAGTCACTGTAAATTATGAAGTTTATTCTTTTGAATTAACAGTAAGAACTTCATTTTTAGATAAAACACATGGTTATCTTAACGGAACCACCATTTTTACATTCCCTGAAGGTCACACAGATTTAGGTGGAACTTTAACCATCATTCCTCATTCATCTTTTAAAACCATTACAGCTCCTTTAGAAAAATCAAAAGAAGGATTTAGTAATGACAACAATGCGGAGACTTTTGTTTTTGAAAACTTTGAACAACTTGCAGATACACCAATCGAGATAGGAAATCAAGAATTGTTTAGCTTTCAAGCTGCTGGAATAAAGCACAATGTCGCAATGTATGGACCTGGAAATTACGATATAGAAAAATTAAAAGTAGATATGGCAAAGGTTGTTGAATCAACCACAGCTGTTTTTGGACAAAATCCAAACAAAGAATATTGGTTCATCATTCACAACACAGACAGCAGAGGCGGAGGATTGGAGCACATGAATTCTACAACTTTAAATGTAAACAGATGGACTTATGGGCCAGAAAACTACAATAAATTTCTTTCTTTGGTTGCCCATGAATATTTCCACGTTTGGAATGTGAAACGTTTACGTCCAGCGAATCTTGTTGAATACGATTACAGCAATGAAAACTACACAGATTTACTATGGGTAATGGAAGGATTCACCTCTTATTATGATGAATTGATTTTAAGAAGAGCTGGTTTTTATACTGAACAAGAATACATGGATGTTTTTAAGAGCACAATCAATTATGTGGAAGGAACACCAGGAAACAACATTCAACCAGTTGCACACTCTTCTTATGACGCTTGGATAAAGTCTTACCGTCCAAATGAAAACAGTAGAAACACAAATATTTCGTACTATTCAAAAGGAGGCTTATTGGCCCATGCAATTGAAGCGATGATTATCAAGAAAACGAAAGGTAAAAAGTCATTGGATGAGTTTATGCAAGTACTATATTCTAAGTTTTACGAAGAAGACAATACAGGAATGACGCCTGCTCAATTCAAAACTACTTTAGAAGATTTCTTAGGTGATAACTTGGATGAATTCTTTAAGAAATACGTTTATGGAACAGAAACAATTCCTTATGCTACTTACTTCAAGGACTTAGGATTGAAAATAGAACAAATAAGAGAAACTAGAACTTCATTAGGAATTACAATGTCTAATAATGAAGGAAAATTAATCGTAAATGGAGTTCAGTCGAATAGTGCTGCTGAGCGTGCTGGGATTTCTCCAAACGATGAAATAATTGCCTTTAACGGATTTAGAGTTGGTGTTAGTGACCTTCAAGATTTCTTAGGTAAATTGGCTGTAGATGATGAATTCAATTTGATAATCGCAAGAGGTGATCAATTGATGAGTATCGACGCTAAGATGGGAACAATTGAGTCGCCGCGTTATGAGTTTACATACGAAGTAAATAAATTAGGAACATATTGGTTAAGAGAAAAGAAATAAGGTTTAAAAAATAGGGTTGGTTTGTGTTTTACAAATCTGCTATGTGTTTGCGCTGTGTTTTATGCGCTGTAGGCATGCGCTAATAGCGCAAGCCTACTGCACATAAAACACAAACCAATCACGTTTTTTTTATTCATAATCTTTCAAGAAGTTTTCAATGTTCGTTTCCAGTCCAATATAAACCACCACATCAGGCTTCATTCTCTCTACAATTTCTTCATTCACTTTGAATTGCCACGCATCAAAAATGAACACACTTTCTTTGAATGCTTCTTTTAAAAATTGACGTAGCGCTAAGGCAAACGAATCACGAATAAAGAGCACTCTTATACCATTATCTAAATCCTTATTGATAAATCGATTTTCATAATCCCACGGATAAGCAAAACCTTTTATACTTTCAAATCCATATTTTTTTGCTTCCTTGGCTTGTGGATTATCTATTACCGCAGTTTCATTAATTTCACTTAATTCATCAATTCCCATAACACGATGGTGGAATCCTTCTTTATGATTTTCATCAATTTCCCATGTAATCTTAGGAATATCAAGAATGGTTTTCGTTGGAAACTCAGCTCTTAATTTTTCTATTAATAGATTACTGATGTAATAGCCAGCTCGATCATTCCAATGATTATCTAATTGGTAGTAAACCTTAAAACTGTCTCTCTTCGCCTTTAATAAATCACTTGGATCAATAATTAAATTTGGGAAATCTTTCTTAAAATGCGCTTTAAGTGATTCAATTCTATTTGTTTCAGAAACAAAAACACTATAAGGCAATTTGTCTTTATAAATTCGTTGCTTTATAGGCGCAATGATCCAAAATACAGGAATATCCAGCTCTTCATAATAGCGCATTCTTTCTTTCCATTCATTTGAAAAAGAATCCAGTGTTTCAGGCGAAAAATCAGAATTGCCATTGATAATATCTATTTCTCTACCAGATTTAAACATCCAACCGTCTTTTCCTATTATCGCTTTTTCAGGATGTGGTGAAATGTTGAAAATATTAAATTTCATTTGATGAAAGTAATTCAACATTGGAGTTCTGAAAAAGAAATTATCCTTGGCATAAGCGTCATAATCTCCGGGGAAATTGTCTAATTTGTTGATGTTTAAAGACACGGAATCGCTGAAGGTCCTGTTCTCATCTTTACGATCAAAGCCTTTAACACCAGAAATGTTGAAGAAAAACGGCACCATTATAATCAAGAGAAATAGAATAGTGAGCTGATATTTAATGAATTTATTTTCCTTCATATCTTAGAATCTAAAATAAATAAAAGGACTGTAAGATCCAGAATTTATATAAATAATGCAAATGAGTAAAAGCGCTACCACACCAAAATCCATGAATGATTGAAATGCAAATTTTTGAAATAGTTTTCTTTTTATCAAGAATTCTTTGATTTTGAGGAAAAACAAAGAGCTTGAAAGTATTGCCAATAACAAGATTAAAATCCTTTCATTATTTAAATAAGTTAAGAAATTCATGTTTTCTGACAGTTGAAAGCTGAAAAGCGTTGCAATATAATCAAGCGCATCAGAGAAGACTTCTACTCGAAATAAAACCCATCCAATCATTACTACAAGAATGGTATAAAACCATTGAATACCTTTTGGGAGTTTATCTAAGATTGTTTTAAATCCTAAACGCTCCATGATTAAGAAAAAACCATGAAATAGTCCCCAAATAACAAAACTCCAAGTCGCTCCATGCCAGATTCCAGTGAGGAAGAATACAGTTATCAAATTGAAATAGGTTTTGTATGGACCTCCTCTGTTTCCGCCTAATGGAATGTAAACGTAATCGCGGAACCATGTGGACAAAGATATATGCCATCTTCTCCAAAATTCTTGAATACTTTTAGAAATATATGGAAAGTTAAAGTTCTCAAGAATTTTAAATCCAAACATTCTCCCTAATCCAATGGCCATGTCTGAGTATCCAGAGAAATCGAAATAAATTTGAAGAGAATAAGCAATTATTCCCAACCAAGCTGTTGGAGTGTCTAGGGAATCAAAAGAACTATTGAAAATGTTATCTGCTAATTCTCCACAAGTATTAGCAATGATTACTTTCTTAAATAATCCGAGAACAAAGCGTTGAATTCCTGATCGAAAAAGAGGGAAGGAAGAAACCCTGTGTTTAATTTGGCCAACAATGTCATTGTACCTTACAATAGGTCCAGCGATTAGTTGTGGAAATAAACTAATGTAAAGGGCAATGTTTGAAAGTGTAGTTTTCTCGGTGTTTTCATTTCTATACACATCCCAAATCAAAGACATTTGTTGGAAAGTAAAGAATGAAATTCCTAAGGGTAAAACGATATTCTGAAATGGAATTGCTGAATAATCTGAATTTATTGCAGTTCCAACGATGTTAATATTATCAATTAGAAAATCTAAATATTTAAAAAGTACGATAATGAGAATGTTCACTATCAAACCAATAATTAACCAAGTTTTCTTTAATGAATTATTCTTTTCAATCTGTTTTACAAATAGGTAATTAACCAGAATTGAGCCAATTAAAATTAACGTGTAAGAAACACCTCCCCATGCATAAAATAGTAAACTAGCCAGTAAAATGGTGTAGTTCCTATATTTTTTTGGAGTTAAATAATATAGAATTAATAGTAACGGCAGAAATGCAAATAGAAATACTATACTATTAAATAACATAGAGTGTTAATTTAATCAACTAATTCCTTTTCAAACACTTCTTTTAAAACTGTAACTGCGAAATCAACTTCTTCTTTTGTTGTGTATCGAGAAAATGAGAACCTCACGTTTGGTTTTGTAGTATCTGCTTTAATTCCTTCTAAAACATGTGAACCTTTGGCGCTTCCTGATGTGCAAGCCGAACCTCCAGAACATGCTACACCTTTTAGGTCGAGCGTAAACAAGAGCATTGCTGACTTACTTGTTTTAGGCAAGCAAACATTTATGACAGTGTAAAGACTATTTTCTGGTTTAATATCTCCATGAAATCCAACATCATCGATGTTCTTCTTCAATTCACTAATCATGTGCGATTTCAATCCTTGAACATGGTTTTGATGGGCTTCTAAATCTTCATAAGCAATTTCCATTGCTTTAGCTAAACCTACAATTCCATATAAATTCTCTGTTCCACCTCTTAAACCGCGTTCCTGAGAACCTCCGTGAATAAATGGTAAACCTTTGATGTTATTCTTGATGTATAAAAACCCAACTCCTTTCGGTCCATGAAATTTATGTGCCGCTCCAGTGATGAAATCAATGTCTAATTTGCTTAAATCGAAATTGTAATGTGCCATTGTTTGCACAGTATCTGAATGAAAATAAGCATTGTATTTACGACAAATCTCGCTTACACGTTCTAAAGGAAGTAAATTTCCAATTTCATTGTTTCCATGCATTAATGAAACCAATGTTTTTTTATCGCTATTGGCCAAAAGTTCTTCAAGATGTGCTAAATCGACATGTCCGTTTGGAAGTAATTTTACCAAAGCGAATTCTAAAGCGTTCTTTTTACAAACATCTTCAGCAGTATGAATAACAGCATGGTGCTCAATTTCAGAAGTAATTACTCTTTTAACGCCTAATTCATTAATGGCTATGCTAAAAGCCATATTATCGGCTTCAGTTCCTCCAGAAGTAAAAATAATTTCAGAAGGTTTTGAGTGAATTAGACTAGCAACTTTTCTTCTTGAAGTCTCAATTGTTCCTTTAGCCTGACGACCAAAAGAGTGAGTAGAAGATGGGTTTCCAAATTCATTTTTTAAGAAAGGTACCATTGCTTCAAAAACTTCAGGAGCAATTGGTGTAGTTGCAGCATTGTCTAAATAAACTCTCATTGTTGTGTATTGTTCTTTAAGTCTAAAAAAGTGACTTATTATTTAATTGTGCAAATTAACTAAAAACCAGACTAAGTATTTAAAATAGAATTTTTAAAAATTTCTATTCTTGTAATCTTATGAAAATAAATGATTACAATATACTTTCAATTTCAGCCATAATTTCCTTAGCTAATTGGTCTGCTTTTGATTCGTTCTCGCTTTCAGCATAAATTCTGATGATAGGTTCCGTGTTACTTTTACGTAAGTGTACCCATTCTTTATCAAAATAAATTTTTACTCCGTCAGTTGAATCTACTTCTTGTTTGCTGTATTTCTTAGCCATTTCAACAAGCACCTGATCAACATTTGTTTGAGGAGTTAACTGAATTTTGTTCTTTGAGATCGTATATTTTGGGTAACTGTCTCTTAATTCAGAAGCAGTCATTTTCTTGTTTGCTAAATGCGTTAAGAAAAGTGCAATTCCAACCAATGCGTCACGTCCGTAGTGTAATTCAGGAAGAATAACTCCTCCATTTCCTTCACCACCAATAACTGCATTTACAGCTTTCATTTTTTCAACAACATTTACCTCACCAACAGCTGATGCAAAATATTCGTGACCATGTTTCTCTGTTACATCACGTAAAGCACGTGTTGAAGAGAGATTAGAAACAGTAGAACCGCCTTTGTGTCCTAAAACAAAGTCAGCTACAGCAACTAATGTATATTCTTCTCCGAACATTGTACCATCTTCACAAACCATTGCTAAACGGTCAACATCTGGGTCAACAGTAATTCCTAAATCTGCTTTGTGTTGTAAAATTGCTTCAGAAAGATCCGTTAAATGAGCTGGTAAAGGCTCGGGATTATGAGCGAAAACTCCTGTTGGTTCACAGTGAATTCCAGCTACTTTCTTTACGCCTAAAGCATCTAGAAGTAATGGAACTGCAATTCCTCCAGTTGAGTTAACGGCATCAACAACAATTGAGAAATCAGCTTTCTTAATTGCTTCAATATCTACATAAGGAAGATTTAAAACAGCTTCAATATGCTTTTGAATATAATCGTTATTCTTTGTAAGTTTCCCTAGTTTATCAACGTCAGCAAAAATAAATGCTTCTTTTTCTGCGATTTCTAGTACTTTTTCACCTTCAGCTCCAGATATGAATTCTCCTGCTCCGTTAAGTAATTTCAATGCATTCCATTCCTTAGGATTATGGCTTGCAGTAATTATAATTCCTCCATGAGCTTTCTCCATTGTTACTGCCATTTCAACAGTTGGAGTAGTGGAGAGGCCTAAATCAATAACATTTATTCCTAAACTTCTTAATGATGCAATTACTAAACTGTTTACGATTGGACCAGAAATCCTGGCATCCCTACCGATAACAACAGTTAACTTCTTTGCGTTATTTTCCTGCTGTAACCAAGTTCCGTAAGCAGATGAAAATTTAACAACATCAAGAGGAGAAAGTCCTTCACCGACTTTTCCACCAATTGTTCCTCGAATTCCTGATATAGATTTAATTAAGGTCACGTTATAAGGTTTTAAATAGATTTTTTTAAATGTACCATTTTTATGCAAGCAATGGCAGCTTCAATTCCTTTGTTACCATGCTTTCCGCCAGAACGATCAATTGCTTGTTGCAAATTGTTGTCTGTTAAAACACAAAAGATAGCTGGTTTATTGTATTTCAATCCAACATCTTTTACACCCTGAGCTGTTGCATTGCAAACAAAATCAAAATGCTTTGTTTCACCTTGAATCACGGAACCAATTGCCACCACGCCATCAATGTCTTCTTTTTCAAGTAACCATTGGGAAGCAAGCGGTAATTCAAATGATCCAGGAGCGTAATGCACATGAATATTTTCTTCTTTGACACCATTTTCTAGTAACGCTTCTTTAGCACCTTTAAGTAAGTTAAAAGTGATATTTTCGTTCCATTCAGAAACAACAATGCCGATTTTGAAATCGGCACCGTTTGGTATACTGTCTTTATCGTAATGCGATAAGTTTTTATTTACTGTAGCCACAATTATTCAATTACTGAGTTTTCTGCTCTAGTGATATATTTATCAATTCCTTTTTGACTAGCAAATGAAAGATAATCACTTTTGATAATTTTGTAAAATTCTGTTGCTTTTGAGAAATCTCCCGCTTCTTCAGCATTGATTCCAGCTTTGAAGTAGAACATTGGTGTAGTTACATCATTTGTTTTACGTTCAGCTGCTTTTACGTACATTTTAACTGCGTTCTTATAGTCTCCTAATTCAGAATAACAATCTCCTTGTGTTCCAATAGCCAAAGTCATCAAATATGTATCTTCGATTTTTACACCTTTCAACTCCTTCAATGCTGCTTCGTAGTTTCCTTGCTCGAAATATAAATTTCCAAGCGCGTACTGTGCTACTTCTCCACCTTTGTATCCATCGTATTCAGATGTAAGATATTCAAACTCCTCTGTTGCCAAACGTGTTGAATCGTTCTCTAGATACATTATACCATTTGCAATTTCTGCTTCAGATGCCTTCTCTTTCGGTCCAGAAATGAAGTTCTTATATGCTAGTACAGCAAGTACTATCACTGCAATTACACCTACAACCATTGTAGAGTATTTAAGGATCTTGTTGCCCTTAAATTGTTCGATTATTTCTTCCTTTGTAATGTTTTCACTCATAATTAGCTATTTTAAAGCAAGTGCAAAAATAAGTTTTTTTTTCATCCAAAACGAACTATTTATAAAAAGTCCTGTGTTAGTAACTATTTTTAATTTTTTAAGTGTCATTAAATACTGTAAATACTTTACAATTTCCCTATATTTACCGGGTGAGTAATCATATATTTCTATCAAAATTGAGCTTGATTAATTTTAAAAATTATAAACAAGCCGATGTATCGCTATCGCCCGATATCAATTGTTTCATTGGTCCAAATGGTGCCGGTAAAACGAATATTCTCGATGCTATTTACTATTTAAGTATGTGTAAATCGTACTTGAATCCAATCGACAGTCAAAACATTTTATTTGATGAATCTTTTTTTGTGATTCAAAGTACTTGGAATAAAGATAATGTTCAAGAAACTGTTTATTGTGGTGTAAAGAAAGGTCAAAAGAAGGTTTTTAAGAAAAATAAAGTCACTTATGAGAAGTTAGCTGATCATATTGGACTTTTTCCAGCGGTGATGATTTCTCCTTATGACAGGAACTTGATTTTAGAAGGAAGCGAAGTGAGAAGAAAATGGATGGATGGGATTATAGCCCAATTTGACCGAGATTTTCTTCAAGATTTAATAAAATATGGAAAAGTATTGAGTCAAAGAAATGCGCTTTTAAAAAACATGGGGAGCTATGGATTTTTCGATCAAGAAAGTATCAGTGTTTGGGATGAACAATTGGTTGCCTGCGGAAATAACATTCATAAAGCGAGAAAAAGAGTCGTGGAAGAATTTATTCCAATTTTTCAAAAGTATTATCAGTGGTTATCTGATAACAAGGAAGAGGTCAGTTTAGAATACCGGTCTCAATTATTTGATCATTCATTTGAAGATCTTTTAGAAGGTGCAAAACGCAGCGATCAGAGAAAACAATACACAACCGTTGGAACACATAAAGATGATTTCATTTTTACTATAAAAGGTCACCCAATTAAGAAATTCGGATCGCAAGGTCAACAGAAATCTTATTTAATAGCATTGAGATTGGCGCAATATGAATGGCTTTTATCTCGTTTAAACCGTAAACCTGTTCTTTTATTAGATGATATTTTTGATAAACTAGATAATGGAAGAGTGGAAAGATTGATGCAAATGGTGAGTGATCAAGATTTCGGACAAGTTTTAATTACAGATACCGACAAAGAACGAATTGCTACTATCTTTGAAAATAATCAAATTGAATACAAAGCTTTTCATATTGATGAGAATACAATTGTTGAATCAGAGACAAAAATTGCAGCTATATGAGTGATAAAGAGCGTAATCAAAAAGACCAAGGAATAGATAAAATCATTGATAAAATGATGAAAGCTTGGGGCTTGGAAGGAAAAATGAAGGAAATGGACATCATTAATGCATGGCCAGAAATGATGGGACAAGGAATTGCCAATCGAACTGAAAAAATCTATATCAGAAACAAAGTCCTGCACATAAAATTGAATTCTTCAGTGATGCGTGATGAATTGCATTATGGTAGAACCGTAATTATTCAAAGAGTAAATGAATTTGCTGGTTCTGAAGTGGTCAATGACATTTGGTTTGAATAAAAGAACGATCAACAATACTATCCACTTGTTTTCTGAATTAATAATTCAATAAATGCGCTCCAAAATCAATTTAAAATCTGAGTTGATCAAGTCTGCAATAGTGCTTTCTTCTGGAACTGTGTTGGCTCAAGCGATAAGTTATTTACTTACTCCTTTTATCACAAGACTATATTCTCCTGAAGATTTTGGAGAATTTGGAATCATTATGAGAATAGTGGCTTTCCTCGCTGTGATTGGCGCTGCAAGATATGAACATGCGATTCCTTTACCTAAAAAGAATGAACATGCGTTTCATATTTATCGCTTGTCGCTTAGGATTTTAATGTGGACGGTTGGACTGACATTGTTAGCCGGAGGAATATTTTGGTTATTCAAATCTGAATCAAATAATTTATTGTTTTACATTGTAACTATTAGCGCTATTACTGGCTTTACAGTTTTCATAAGTATTGGTCGACATTGGGCAATTCGAATGAAATGGTTTAAAAATATTTCTATTTCCACCTTAATAGCCTCAGCGACGACAAATACGGCAAAGTTACTCGCTGGAATTGCCGGCTTGGGAGTTATAGGATTGGTAATTTCGACTTTGTTAGGAGTAATTGTTGGGAGTTTGGTTTTTGTTTTTGACGCTTTTGGGATTTATAAAAGGAACAACAAGAAGTCGAAGCTTCGTAGAGCAGTTGTCGCAAGACAATACCGAGAATTCCCTAAAGTGAATCTTCCACATTCTTTAATTGACGCAAGTAGAGAATTAATCATTGCTTTCTTCTTGACTTTATACTTAAGTACTTCTTTATTTGGGTCTTATGACCATTCTTTTCGAATGTTAAAGATTCCATTACTGTTGATTGGTGTAGCTGTGGGACAAGTTTTATACAATAAAATTTCAGCTGATTTCGCTCAGAAAAAAGTCATTTATCCTTTACTAAAGCGCTCGGTAATCCTCTTGACTTTAATAGGGATAATTCCATTTACAGTAATATATATTTGGGGAGCTCCAATATTCGCCTTTGTTTTTGGAGAGGAATGGAGGCTGTCTGGTCAAATAGCAGCAGTTCTTTCGCCTTGGTTAATGGCTAATTTTGTAGCGTCATCAATTTCTATGGTTCCAGCAATAATTGGAAAATTAAAATGGTTCTTTTGGATTGGAATTGTAACGACAATAATGCAATTGTCCTTCTTTGCAATGTTTCCCGAGTTAATGGAAATTTTAAGAATAACCGAAATTGGAGTGTTTGAGATTATTTCTTGGATTATGTTTGTACTGTTTTGGGGAAGTACGATTTGGTTGTTAAGGATCGTGAAGGGCTTGGACCATAGTAATGGATGATTTTCAATGTTAGCGTAAAATATGTTTTTTTACGCGTGGAGTATTGAAAAGTTTTTTTTACCCTTATTTTGGATGTCGGAGTAAAATGTGTTGATGATTTCCTTCAAATGATTTAAAGTATTGCAATTATAATAGTTTTGCATATGAAGTCGTCAAAACCATTGTATTTTGTATAAACTATCATCAAATAGATACAAAATCTAAATATAATTTGTTCAAAAACAGTTGATTGAAGCCTTACTTGTGAGCGTAAATATTTACGTTCATAAATTTAAGATGTCAAATTTGGTATTCTTGAAATCATAAATATCGCCTCAGCATCGAGTTATTTTAGTTACCTATTAATACTCCAATATCCGACAAACTCCCATCTTTTTCTAAGGTAAACTGAAAAATTAATCTTTCGTGGACAATATTTTATAGGGCCTTCTCCTAGTAGTTGGTGTATTTTGCAATGTGCTTTTTTTTAGGTTCACCAGAATATCGATCCTATATTTCCGGATATTGTGCTCATCTCGGTTGTTACAAAAGAACAAATTTTAATGGTGAAGAACAGAAACTACCAAGCCTAAACTTTCATTTAATATATTTTAATCTTTTGTTAAAATTATAAAAGTATGAAAATAATAGACCGCAATATCTTAAAAATTAAACCGTTGTATTCTTAGACTGAAAATGTACAAATCATGAGTAATTATAAAGTTTGTAAGAACTGTGTTATGGATACATCTGATTCAGATATTTCCTTCGATTCAGAAGGAATATGTAATCATTGTAATCAATATAATTTTTTACGCAATGTTGAATACAAGAATTGGAACAAAGAATTTCAATCCATTATTGACCGAATCAAGAAAAGAGGTAAATCACATCCCTACGATTGTATTGTGGGTTGTAGTGGTGGAACTGATAGTTCTTATATGTTGCATAAACTTAAAGACTGTGGACTTAGAGTTCTAGCAGTGCATTACAATAGTGGATGGAATAGCGAAGAGGCAAATCATAATGTCAAATCTATGACAGATATTATTGGGGTAGATCTGTATGAGTTTACGGTTAATTTTGAAGAATTCAGAGCACTTCAAATAGCTTATTTAAAAGCTGGAGTAATAGATCTTGACATACCTATAGATCATGCTTTATATGGATCACTTTACCAGGTAGCGAGAGATAAGAATGTGCCATTTATATTAACGGGGCATAATTTCGAAACAGAATGTGTAATGCCGAACAGTTGGATTACGGACAAGCTTGATAGTAGAAACATAATGGATATTTATAAACAATATGGAGATGGTACTTCTTTAAAATCCTACCCAATGCTAACTTTATGGAAAAAATTTCTCAATTATAATATTAGAAAAATTGAGATGATTTTTATTCTCAATTACCTAGATTACGATAAAGAAAAAGCTTCCGAAGAAATGAAATCTATTTATGGTTGGGAGCGTGTTCGAGTGAAACATGGGGAATCTATTTGGACTCGATTTTATCAATGTCATATTCTTCCAACAAGATTTGGGATTGATAAGAGAAGAGCTCATTTTTCTAATTTGATTCTTTCTGGTGTAATGACCAGAGATGAAGTTTTGTTGGAGTTAGAAAAACCTATATACAAAGACAAACTAGAAGAGGATAAGAAAATTATATTTGACAAGTATCGTTTTAATAAGGTAGAATTTGATCAATGGATGACTCAACCAATACGTAAACATTCTGATTTTAAGGATGAAAAATCACTGAAAAAGTGGTATTCAAATCTCAGGAATTTTATACCTGGACTTAATATATCTACGAGACATTAGTAAAGAGTCCAAAGAAAAATATGTTTAGTTGCCTAAGTATATCAAACTTTTTACCTATAAAATCTAACCCTAAAATCACAGACTAACCATTCTCCAGCGCAATTCTTCTCATAAAATCTTTTACAACATTCTCTGGATTTTTGATAATGTTCTTACACCATTCAATCTTTAAAGCGGTTTGTTCTTCTTTTGAAATTTTCCAGTTTAAGTTTTCTTGATTTTCTAATCGTGTGCGCACCGTATTTATCGTTAATGCAGCAGAAACGGAGATGTTAAAGCTCTCCGTAAATCCAACCATTGGGATTTTTACATAATAGTCAGATAAATCGAGTGCTTTTTCTGAAAGTCCAGTTTGTTCTGTTCCAAAAAGAAATGCGATTGGTTCGTCAATCGGAACATCATTTATGGTATAAGCGTCGGTGTGTGGAGTAGTGGAGGCAATTTTGTAACCTTTGTCTTTCAATGTTTGAATACAAGTCGTGGTCGGATAAAGTATATCTGTATAATGATAGTGATTTACCCATTGTCCAGCGCCAAGTGCAATATCCTTATTTACATTAAATTTATTGTCTTTTTCAATAATGTGTAAATCTTGAATTCCAAAACAATCACAGCTGCGCATTACCGCACTTGCATTGTGTTCTTGGTATAAATTTTCAACTGCCACTGTTACATGTCGGGTTCTTTCAGCAGCAATTCTTTCAAATTTTTCAATTTTAGCAGGAGTAATAATAGAATACAACGCTTCTAGCAACTTTTCATTCATATAATTAAAGTTTTAAACAAAAAAAAGGGAGCTTTTCGGGCTCCCTGCAATTTTTTTAAAAGAATTGCTTTCTAGTTAACAGAGCTTGCTAACTCAGAACCAGCTTTAAACTTAACAACTTTTTTAGCTGCAATTTGAATTTCTTTTCCTGTTTGAGGATTTCTTCCAGTTCTAGCTGCACGCTCAGAAATAGAGAAAGAACCAAAACCGATTAAAGAAAGGCGATCACCTTCTTTTAATGCACCTGTAGTTGCGTTAATAAATGCGTCTAAAGCTTTTTTTGAATCTGCTTTTGACAATCCAGCTTCTGAAGCCATTGCTTCGATCAATTCTGCTTTGTTCATAGTTATGGTTTTTTTTTGTTAAAAATTATACTCTAGCAAATATAGCGGAATATCCACTACTCACAAGCGTTTGAGTGAAAAAAAATCACAATATGTTGAAAAAATCATCAAAATAAGGGTAAACAATTGCTCTTCTCCTTTGTTTTCGGGCGATCTGATCAATTAATGTTTATTTTCAATGAAATGTTAAAAAACTATTTCTCTAACTAAAGTTTAGTTTTAATCGACTAAAACACCTTCTAAATAGGCTAATTACACCATTCGAAAACAAAAAAAACATCAATTCGAATGTAATATAATCAAGAATAGGATCGCTTAATTTACAATTTCCCAATCCTCAATTGGAAATCCAGCTAAAAATGAAACTGCAGCTAACCTTTTCTTTCCTTCTAATTGTACTTCACTTAAAGTTAATGCGCCAAATGAAGTTTCTAAGATTAAACTTTTATTATCATTTACTAAAACCGTTTCTGAATACTTTTCAGTATCGCGTACTTCGGAGTGAAATAATTTCAAGGTCTTTTCATCTTTACTTTCCTTATGTTGAAGTTTAATCCAAGCTGTAGGATATGGTGACATTCCTCTAATAAAATTATGAATTGCTTCAATAGGTTGATTCAAATCCAATAAACAATCCTGCTTTGAAATTTTTGGAGCTGCTTTTAAATCACTTTCTGGTTGTGGTTTTGCTTGCGCATTCCCTAAACGAATTAATTCAACTGTGTTTGCAACTGTTTGTGCTCCTAAAACCATCATACGGTCATGCAGTTCACCAGCTGTTTCATTTTTACCTATCGATATTTTATCGCTCATCAAGATTTGACCTGTGTCTATTTTTTCATCTATATAAAAAGTAGTCACTCCTGTTTCTGTTTCTCCATTTATCACAGCCCAGTTTATAGGGGCCGCTCCTCTATATTGTGGCAATAAAGATCCGTGTAAATTAAATGTACCCATTGTTGGAATTTCCCAAACAACTTTCGGCAGCATTCTGAAAGCAACAACAATAAATAAATCAGCTTTGTAGGACTGTAATTCTTGAATAAAATCTTCGTCCTTTAATTGAGTAGGCTGTAAAACAGTTAAATCATGTTTAATAGCACAATCTTTCACGGCGCTTCCTTGCAATTTACGTCCACGTCCAGCTGGTCTGTCCGGTGCAGTAACTACCGCTTTTATATTGTATGATTCTGAAATCAATTTTTCTAAAATCGTAACCGCAAATTCTGGGGTTCCCATAAATACGATATTCAAATCCTTCTTTTCTTTCATTAATATTCTTTTTTACGCCAGTTAAATATAGATAAATACAATAGTGACAATGCCCCAAGAGAGATGAAGTAGAGATATTCAACAGTCCATATTGCTGCGATACTCCAGTTCCATACTTTAATAGTGAAATAAGCATAGGCAATATAAACAATCATTCCGAAAATTTCAATTGCCAAACTGACCCTTGTATTTCCAGATCCATTAATCGTTTGAAAGTAAGGCGTGGAAAGTCCAAATATCAATATTGAACCAAAAACCATCCTTAATATATAAGCACTGTCTTCTAAATATGCTTCTTCCGGATTAATTATGGAAATTAATTGTTCTGGATAGAGCAGTGCGCCATGGAAAATTGCCAATAGAAATAACATCGTTAAGAACTGAATCCGCTTCACAACTTTTGGAATGATGGTTTTGTCCTTGGCATCCATATATTGTGCTACATAAGTTTTTGTGGTGGCTCCAAATCCAAATATGGGAACAAATGCCAAAAAATAAATGGCCCGGATGTTTTGTGAGACAGTTAAATCATAAGTACTCATTTGTTCTATCCAAGTAAAGAAAACTGTCCAAGTTGCTAAAGCGAAAAAACCTTGAATTACCAATGGCATTCCTACGTTAAATAAGCGACGCAGACTTTTCAGTGTAACCTGGAATTTGGAGAAAATTCCGTAAGTTATGCGTTCTTTCGAAGAAAATAGAAGTACCAACAGTACCAAAGCAGTTAATCCTTCTGAAATCACAGAAGCCAGTGCAGCCCCTTTAACACCCATGGGTTCGATATCCCAAAACCCGAAGATGAGTAAATAATCTAAAATGATATTTGAAGTAGCAAAAAATGCTGTACTGACCATGATTACCCATGTTTTTCCAGTCGCCATAAAGAAGCTATTCAGGGCCAACATTAAAACGCCCATGAAAAATCCGTAGGACCGAATAGAAAGGAAGTTAATTTGTTCTTGCGCTAATTCTTTGTTTCTAGAATATCCCATGAGCATATCTCCTACATGATTTTGAATCAAATAAAAGAATACAATTGCAAATAAAAAAATCACAAAAAGGGCAGATTGAAAAGTGGCATTTAAAGCTTTATTTTCACCTTGACCAATTCGTCGCGCCATGATAATTTGAGCTGCATCACCTAATCCAGTTAATCCCATGAATAATGTCACGTAAATTAATCCTGCATTTCCACTCGCATCAAAACTTAAAGTACTGAATCGACTAAGAAAAGCGGCATCAGTAATCATAACGATTGACTGAATAAACGTTCCCAGCATTAAAGGTAAAGCGACTTTTAAGATTTGTTTATATGAAATAGAAAGCTGCATATCAAATTTTCAATAAGCCGCAAAAATAATCATTCGATTGCTTGAAAGCATAGATTAATTGAAAACAATAGTAGATTGAGATCTTTTTATGAAATTGGTTTCATTCTAATCCCAATTCCTATAAATTCAAAATTCCTTGCTCCTAACTCTCTACTCAAAACTTTCTACTCACTACTGAAGACTGTTTCACTTACTGTTTAACAATTTTCTCTTTTTGAAGAACCTCTTCATTTGAAATAAGGAGGACAGTATAAATACCGTTTGCTAGTGGACTCATTGAAAAAACATATTCATTAAGTCCTTTTTTTGCTGGTAATGTTTCTAATTTCTTCACCAATTTCCCACCAGTATCATAAATCTCAATATAAACGATTTGTGCTTGATCTATTTCAAATTGAATAGCCACTTGATCAGATGTTGGATTTGGATAAACATTACCTGACGAAATATTATTTGGAGGAATAACATATTTAAGTGTGTCAAAACAACCTCTTGAATCTCTAACTACGCATTGAACGGTGTCGTTTGTACAACCACCTTTGAATTTATTGTCAGTGGAATAATTTTGGTTATTCCAAGAGTATTCAAAAGGTGCAACTCCTCCAATGGATGAAGCTTCTATCACGACATTGCAAAAACTGTAGTCTATGACTTTTAATTGCAATCTTATTCTTGTGGTATCTGGACTGAATAGTTGAGCCATAAAACCTGAATTGCCACTATTTGATAAGGCTAGAAATCCAAAAGAATAAATCTCTCCAGTATTGTACTTTCGCTGCAGTCCATAATAATCGCCCCATCTTTCGTAGCCTCCACTCAATCGATTTACATAATTGCTTCCAGCTTTTATTTTGAGAACTGGTGAATATTGACGTTCATTATTACAATAAATGGTTGAATTACCAGGGTAATCAGTAAATGAGCTATGATTAAATCCAATAATTACTTCTCGATCACAAGTCTCATTTCCAGACCATGCAATATTTGGATATCCATAATCTCTTTCAGAATCTCCAATTATACGTCCTGAAACAATTGGAGAATTGTAAACACTGGATATTAAGCCATGATAAACACCGCAATAGCCTGTAGAAGGATCAATGGTATTACTTACAAATTGTATCTCATCATCTATTAGAATTCCGCCAAGTACACGTCCATCATTGGTTTGAAGACCACTGGTCGCATCAGATGTATCCGTATCAATCTGTCTTGCATTTGGTGGGACACCGTAAGAAACATCAGAAGTTAAGGGTGAAATGAGTAATGATCCATTATCGATTTCTAAAAAGAAAATAGTATCGTTTTGAATATCAAAGTTCCTGTTAGAAAGTAAAAACTGTTTATCCGAATTTCCTTTTGCTCCAGTTATCAAGTGCAGATTACGAAGATAATTTCCATCATAAGTGATGTTGTCATAAAGCGTGGCTTGCATTGTGGTGTCTCCAGAGTACGCCTTAAATTTATCCATTTCCCAAATGATAGAACCATCAAATCCAGTTTGCCAAGGCTCATTAGGAACAATTAAATTTCCAGTGAAGTATACTTTGTCATTCGTTATTGAAATAGTAGGGAAATCAGTCCACCTATTGCTGTTAAGCGGGTTTCCAGGTAAATTGTAAATAAACCATGGATCACGTGGATCATTTGTGGAGCTGAAACACATGATAACTTCGCTTTTCAATGGATCATTGTCTTTGAGAAAAGCAAGGACAAATCTATCTTCTTCAGAATCGTAGGCGAGCTTTGGATCGTAATAATTACTAGAAGGAATTCCAGCAACAAAACTTTTTAATGAAATCATTTGATCTTCGAATAATGTAGTGTCCGAAGTCATGTCATAAGCCCAAACAGTACTGTTCATCGATAACATAAGGATTCCATCATTTGAAATAGCTAAGGTATTGTCACTTGGTATTCCTCCAGGAATTGGTTTTTTTGAACCATTGTACCATCGACTAGGAATAAACGAATCACCAACAACTGGCTGGGCAACTGATTTAAGATAAGTAGATTGAAAACCTTTTTTTTGTGTGCTAAAATATTCTTTACTCAACTTTTTCTGTCTCAATAAATGAGATTTTGTTGAGTTTCCATCTGGCAAGGGCATTTCTAAATTATTGACCACTTCTAAATATGGACTTTGTTTCTGAAAATCAGTGATAGTTTTTGACTTGTTAATCGAAAAGTTAGTTTTTCTGAAATCCTGTCCCACCATATAATGAGAGAGTATAATGAAACATAAGAATGTAGTGATGCGCATGTTAATTCAAATTTATACTCTAAAAATACATAAATACATTTTATAAAAAAAGCTATATTAAACTATCTGTCAATATTAAAGCACATTTAATTATTTTCAAACGCTCTTTTCATAAATTTTTTATTTGAAAAATAACAGCGATAGTTTGAGGTGTATAAGCAGAAGTAGAAGACAATTAGAGCAACTTTTACATTACAAATTAAAGTGAGGTTTAATTGCTTTTTTTTATTTCAATTTGTGAAAACTTATGATTATGAATTCCTTAGAATTATAAACAGAAGTTTAAAATCCGTATATTCAGATTTCACTCAAAATAAAACAGAGTCAAAATGAGCAGAGGATTTGTTAGAGAAGGAGATCAAGAAGAAGCACCAGTTATTCCACCTAGAGCTGCTTTACCGAATAATGTAACAAATTACGTTACACAAGAAGGCTTCGAAGCACTGAAGTCTGAAAAAATTGAACTTTTGCATGAATTGTCGAATTTTGAAAAGACTGATGAAAGAGAAAAAAGAAGGAAATCTGCCGAAATTGACGGAAAACTAAATTTACTGAATGAACGCATAAATTCTGCAAGAATTCTAGATGCTAAAGATCAAAATTTAGATGAAGTAAGATTTGGTGCAACGGTAACTTATAAAATTGATTCATCAAAAACTCCAGTTACTTTAAAAATCGTAGGAGTGGATGAAGCAAATATTCGAGAAAAGAAAATAGCCTTTATTGCCCCAATTGCCAAAGCCATGATTGGAAAAAAAGTAGGAGAAATAGCACGACTTTCTTTAGGAGGTGAGGAGCGAGAAGTTGTGATTTTAGAGATTGTTTATGGAGCTAAAAGTAAGCCGCAGTAGTGCAGCTGTAGCTGTGCTTAGCATTTAATATTGCTATAATTATACAACTGCCACAGTATTCAATTATAACCGCCAACCCGCAATAACATCATTCGGATCGATTTCCACCACATCACCGGGTTTCATTTCTCCCAAATCAAATTCACCAATCGAAAATCTTACTAATCGTAAGGTTGGAAATCCAACAGCGGCTGTCATTTTTCTTACTTGCCTATTTTTACCCTCCCTTAAGGTCAAAGCAATCCAACTTGTCGGAATTTCTTTTCTCACGCGAATTGGAACACTTCTTTCTGGTAAATTTGGTGTTTCTATTTTCTCACATTCCGCTTTAGCAACTCGGTGTTGTTTTCCATTGTGTTTGATGGAAATCGTTCCTGCTGCTAATTCCTTGCAAGCTTCTGGAGTTATTTCGTGATCCACTTGAACGTAATATGTTTTAGGGGATTTATTCATTGGATCTAAAACACGATTTTTAAATTCATTGTCATTGGTCAAAAGCAATAAGCCTTCGCTTGTCTTATCCAAACGTCCAATAGGATAAACATCGATTGGAAATTTATGTAAATCACCCAACAAACTAGCATTTTCATCTCCTGTGAATTGTGATAACATATCATAAGGTTTGAAAACTGCGAAATACTTTTTTACCATGTCTAATTGAATTAATCTTCAAAAATGAAGAGAATAAATTGAAAAATCAATTACTAAGTTCCATTTATGGTCGATTCTTTTATATTTTTAGCAAAAAAGAAATAAAAATGGTTCTACAATTCACAAAAGAAAATGGCGTTGCAACGTTAAAGTTTAACCGCCCAGATAAATACAATAGTTTCAATCAAGAAATGGCATTCGCTGTTCAAAAAGCACTAGATGACTGTAAAGACGATGATTCGGTTCGTGTAATTGTTCTCACAGGAGAAGGAAAAGCATTTTGTGCTGGTCAAGATTTGGCAGAAGCAACAGATCCGAATGGACCGCCTTTGAAAAACATCGTTGGAGAACATTACAATCCAATCGTTATGCGTTTGCGTGAAATTGAAAAACCAATTATCGCAGCCGTGAATGGTGTAGCAGCAGGAGCAGGGGCAAACCTTGCTTTAGCTTGTGATATTGTGGTAGCGAAAAAATCGGCAGCGTTTATTCAAGCTTTCGCAGCCATTGGATTAATTCCAGATTCCGGAGGAACATTCTTTTTGCCAAGATTAGTTGGAGCGCAAAAGGCATTGGCTTTAATGATGACAGGAGATAAAGTTTTGGCCGAAGAAGCAGAAGCGATGAACATGATTTATAAAGCAATCGCAGATGAAGATTTTGATGCTTATATTGAGAAAATGGCTTCCAAAATGGCGAAAATGCCAACAAGAGGTTATGGTTTGACCAAGAAAGCGGTAAATGCTTCATTTAATAATTCTTTGAAAGAACAATTAGATGTTGAAGAGAAATTGCAAGCTGAAGCGGGTTCAACAGAAGATTTTAAAGAAGGAACACAAGCGTTTTTAGAAAAACGTAAACCAGAATTTAAAGGAAGATAAAATACTGTTTAAACGATATTTAAAGAATTTAAAATAATGAGTAAAATTAAAGTTGGTGTATTAGGTGCTGGAACGATGGGGGCAGGAATTGCTCAAGTTGCTGCTCAATCTGGACACAGGGTTGTTTTAGTTGATGTCAATAAAGACGCAATAGAATCTGCCAAAGAAAAGCTAAGAAAAATCATTGAACGTTTGATTGAGAA
The DNA here is from genome assembly GCF_004152935.1 of Brumimicrobium glaciale. Taxonomy (GTDB): domain Bacteria; phylum Bacteroidota; class Bacteroidia; order Flavobacteriales_D; family Crocinitomicaceae; genus Brumimicrobium; species Brumimicrobium glaciale. The sequence goes on along the minus strand of NZ_SETE01000002.1, from coordinate 304,762 downwards.
AGGAAAATGGACAGATGAATATGGAAATGGCGTTTATGGTAGAATCAAGTTTTCTACTGAAATGCAGGATTTCGAAGGTTCAGGAATGATTATCGAAGCAATTGTAGAAAATATTGAAGTAAAACACGCTGTTTTCTCAAAATTAGAATCAATAGTTGATGAAAAGTGCATTTTAGCATCAAACACTTCTTCACTTTCAATTGCTGCAATTGGATCTATTTTAAAGAATCCAAGTCGTGTAATTGGAATTCATTTTTTCAATCCAGCACCGTTAATGCCATTGGTTGAAATTATTCCAGCGGTTCAAACAAGTGAATCTGTAACAAAAGAAGCAAGATCAATCATTGATTCCTGGGAGAAAGTTACTGTTTTGGCGAAAGACACACCTGGTTTTATTGTGAATAGAGTTGCACGTCCATTTTACGGAGAAGCATTGCGCATTTACGAAGAAGGAATAGCTGACTTTGCGACAATTGATTGGGCAATGACAGCACTTGGAGGATTTAGAATGGGACCATTTACGCTAATGGATTACATTGGGAACGACATCAATTATACGGTTACAGAATCTGTTTTTAAAGCGTTTTATTACGATCCAAGATATAAGCCTTCGTTTACTCAAAAACGACATTCAGAAGCTGGTTATTTAGGAAGGAAATCGGGGAGAGGTTATTTCGATTACAGTGAAAATGCTGTTGCATTATCCCCAAAGAAAGATGAAGTTTTAGGAAAACAAATTTTAAATCGAATTTTAGTGATGTTAATTAATGAAGCAGCAGATGCTTTATTCTTGAATGTTGCTACAAAAGAAGACATCGATTTAGCAATGACCAAAGGCGTAAATTATCCAAAAGGATTATTGAAATGGGCTGACGAATTAGGTATAGACAATGTCTTGAATGAATTAAATAAACTTTTCGAAGAGTATGGAGAAGATCGTTACAGACCTAGTCCAATGTTGAAAAGAATGGTCAGAGAAGACAGAAAGTTCTTTTGATATTATTACATTATTTATTAAAACGCCGCTTTGGTTATGGTCGAAGTGGCGTTTTTTTTGTGGGTTTGAGGTTTTGAATGAATTGACTTTTAATCAATAATTTATAATTCAGACTTTTGAATAATTCAACATTGAGATTTCAAAGTTTTTATCACTAATACATTTGAATAGCGTCTATGAATACGCATATTATTTCCGCTTCTACCTCTATTCAAAACTCACCACTCAAAACTCAATTTAAAGCTCCCTCAACTTATACATCATCTCTCGAACTTTGTCTCTCATCAATGCCACATGAGCATAATTCTGAATTTTAATAGCTTCAATTTTTTCCTTCTCTAGCGCTACAATTTGATTTTCAATTTCCTTTTTACTCATGGCTTTAGTTTTTAGTTAATTCTCTTCAAATAGAAGTGTTCTTAGTTAATTATCATCAAATATAGAAGTGCAGAACGTAAAAATTTTACGTTGTGTTTAGGTTTTAATCCACTTTCAATATTTTTACGAATATATGTAAATATGATTAATATATCGACATTATTGTGATTAAAATATTGTTTTTATATATTTGCAATAAAACAAATGAGATGTATAGCTGATTTAAAGACCCATATTTACAGCTACTTATGGGTTTTTTTGATATCAATTTGTTATTTATACAAAATCTCACATTAAAATTTAATTGATTGGTATTTCTGAACAACTGCTTTTGGCGTTAGGGTTTTACGGTATAAAAAACTGGATGTATTCATTCTTTGGATAAGCTGCAAAATAGTATAAGGTTTGTCTAAATTAATGATGCTCATCAATATTATTTTCTAATAAAACTCTATTTGATTAAAATATTTTCGTATATTTGATTAATATATAAACAATTAAACGGCGAAACATGCAAATTTACTTATCATCAAACTTAAAATTATTGAGAAAGAACCGTAAGAAATCTCAAGAAGATGTTGCTCAAGAACTTGGTTTGACCCGATCTTCGTATTCCGGTTATGAAAATGGAGTAGCTGAACCTGGAATTGAAAATTTGGTGAAGATGAGTAAGTTTTACCGAATTCCATTGGACGATTTGCTAAAGAAAAATATGGTAGACTTGACCGAAAGTGATTGGGAAGCTATTGAAAAAGGAGTTTATGCTGATGTTAAAGGAAGAAAATTGCGTGTTTTAACAGCGATGGTTTCAGAAACGAATGATGACGTCATCGAAATGATTCCACAAAAAGCCAGTGCTGGATACACTTTAGGATATGCAGATCCAGATTATATTAAAGTTCTGCCAACATTCCAATTGCCTTTTCTGAAGAAAGATAAAAAATACCGTTCATTTCCAATCTCTGGTGACAGTATGCCGCCTGTTTCCCCAGGTTCTTATGTTGTTGCAGAATACATTCAAAATTGGGAATCAATAAAAAACAATCATCCCTATATTATCATAACAAAAGAAGATGGGATAGTTTTTAAAATTGTCAACAAAGTTCCAGGCAGAGAGCATTTTATTCAATTGTCTTCAACTAATCCAATGTACGAACCTTATATGTTGGATATCAACGAGGTGATTGAGATATGGAAATTCGTTAACTACATTTCTCATGATTTACCTGAGGTGACTATCTCAGAAAATGATTTATTGAAGTCTGTAAAATCAATCCAAAATCAGGTGAATGAAATGAAATCACTTATGCAGAAGAATTTTTAAATGATGATTCCAAATCCTTAATAAAGTGAAAGGTGGTGGAATCCTAGTTGAAACATGATCTGTTATATCAATTGAACTATTTTGAATTTTAAAACCTAAAGCTTTGTTGTTAATACATTTTTTAAGGAAGAAGATTGTTTTAGAATTTCATAATAGTTGTACTTTGATGTATAACGGTGCTCTGCAATTTATATAGATCGAATTTTCTGGATCTTCGTTTACCGCATCTCATCCACTTCCTTAATTTTTCAATTTCTTTTTCTCTATTCTTTATTTCACTGATGATAAATAAGCTTTACTAACCTTAACTGCGACGGACTCCAAACAAGAGCTAAACCTTTGTGGTAAAGAAAAAAAAGTTAACGCCACTCCAAAATCTAATAATTACCTCATTTCCTTCAAATACTGATTTTAATCATTTTATTTTACCACCAAAATCATTCTTCTACACTGATATTTTGATGAGTTTTGCCAAAGTGGAAGCAAACTTATTATATATACAAGAAGACGAGCTCAAACCAGAGTTTCAAAAACGATTGTGTTTTTTTAGTAGAACAACTGATCCTTTGTTTATTGTTATTCAATTGAAGGTTTCACCAATAGGTTCAGAACCGATGATTAATGACCTAAAAGAAATAAGAAAGGATAAAGCAATTAAGAAAGTTGACAATTGGATAAAAATCTGTTTTGCTAAACATCAAAAATTATTTGTAACGGTAATAGACGGACTTCCTAAGCCATCCAATCCATATCTAGATTTTTCTGGTATCAATAAGCTTACAGTTTATCGTTCTAGAATAAATGGAGATCAAATTATTCCTTTAATTAAAGGATATTTTGCTTCTGAAGATTTGAACTTACAGTTTTTTACATAACTGTAGATTATTTCCCGATTGTGTGAATTATTTTCTACAATAATTTCGATTCATGCATTCCCAATCTTTAATTTGTGTTAATTTTGAACTAAGCAAGTGTTGCATTGTTTCTTATTCAAAGCATTAATTTATTTGTAATGAAACGCCCAATTTTATTAATAGTTGACGATGAGTGTGATATCAAAGCATTGTATAAATCGATTGTGAATAGACACTTTGATTTTGATATTGTTGAAGCAAACTCTATTAAAGCGCTACAGAGTGTTTTGATGGATTGTGCTCCTGACTATGTACTTTTGGATTTATGTTTACAAGATGGTTCTGGATTCGATGTAGTTCCAGCGTTAAAAAAAGCGAATCCAAATGTTCAGTTTTTAGTCATTACAGCTTTTAATCACTGCAAAGAAAAAAATAGAGCTGCAGAGCTCGGAGCGGTTGGTTTGTTGTCAAAACCTTTTGAAAAAGAAGCACTTGTGGAGTACCTTAAACAAATGCATAAATCATGGTAAATGACAAAAGATAAGATTCTTATTATTGACGATGATGTCGATATTTGCATGTTACTCAAACGTTTTTTTGAGCGTAACGGGTACGTAGTAAAGATTGCCTTCAAAGGTATGGAGGGATTAAATTACGTGAAAAACGAAAAAGTTGATATTATATTAACAGATTTCAGATTGCCTGATAAAGATGGTTTTCAAATGATTGAAGCCATTAAAGAAATCAATAAAAATATCCCTGTTATTGTAATTACTGGTTATTCAGATGTCAATCAGGCCGTTAAAGTCATTCGCTTAGGAGCTTATGAATATGTTACTAAACCAATTTATCCAGAGGAAATATTATTGCTTGTTCAAGATGCTTTAAAAAAACAGAAAAACGAACCTCAATTTACGGAAAAGGATGTTGTTTTAGAACCTAAGCCTAAATCCGTAAAAAAATCCAATACCAAAAACGATAACTTTCTAATTCCAAATAGTCCATCAGCGAAAAAGGCGCAAAGACTCATAAAGTTGGTTGCTCCAACAAACATGACTGTCGTGATATTAGGTGAAAGTGGAACCGGAAAAGAAGTAGTCGCAAGAATGATCCACGAAGCATCTACTCGACAAGGACAACCTTTTATACCTGTAGATTGTGGAGCTTTACCTCAAGAATTAGCTTCAAGTGAGCTTTTTGGACACGTTAAAGGTGCTTTTACGGGAGCATTTTCTGATAAGAAAGGAAGCTTTGAATTGGCTGATGGGGGGACTTTATTCCTAGATGAGATTGGTAATTTATCTTATGAGAATCAAGTGAAACTCTTACGTGTACTGCAAGAAAGGGTTATTCGAAAAGTTGGAAGTGAGAAGGATATGCCAATTGATGTACGTATAATCGTCGCAACAAACGAAGATTTGAAAGTAGCAATGCATAAGTCCACTTTTAGAGAAGATATTTATTACAGAATTAATGAGTTTAAAATTGAATTAAAACCTTTGAGAGAGAGCAAAGAAGAACTTTCAGATTTTGTTGATTTTTTCTTACAGAAATCAAACCAAGAGCTCTCAAAATCAGTAAATAAAATAGACGACAAGGTATGGGAAGTATTTAATTCTTATTCATGGCCTGGGAATATTCGTGAATTAAAAAATGCAATAAAACTTTCTGTTTTAATGACCGAAAATGATTCTATTTCAAAAAATGACTTGCCTTATGATATTTTAAATCCACACAATACAAATTGGAACAATAATGGCAGTAAAAATGATACTGATACAAAGCAGAAATCTCTCTTATTGAAAGATGTTGCAGCTGAGGCTGAAACAAAAGCTATTTTGAGAGCTTTATCTATTGCTAATAACAATAAGACCAAAGCTGCTGATATTTTAGGCGTTGATAGAAAAACGTTATACAATAAATTGAATGTTTACGGTTTACTGGAAGAATGATAAAAGGTAGGAAATCAAGTTATTATAATTATTTTTTAATGTTGTCACTGGCGCTAATTGCTGGTTATTTCTTTACTTCTCTAATTTTTTTGAACAGGACTTCCAAATCAGGGAAACAAGCCGAACAGTTTGGGATGACTGTTGAAAAGACAAACTCCGTTATTCAACAAATTACACAATTAGAAACTTCTTCTTATAGCTATGTGATCACTAAAACAAAAGAAAGTGAGGCGATTTACATGCACAAGAAGGAAAGGTTAATCAAATATGCTAAAAAACTTGGGGATCATTGTTCTGCTCATCATTTCGCAAATCATGAAACTGAAAAGCTCAATCGACTAATTTCTCAAAGAATTGCCACCCTAGACAATATGATGGTCCAAGATTCAATGACCACAGAAATGCAAATGCAGCAAATGTCATTCGGTAATGAAACGACCATGGCAATTCTGAATACGCTCAAGAAAATTCGCGCTATGAATACTGAAATGCGTGAAAAGAGTCAGAAAGATGCTGAAATGTCAAATAGAAACGCCATGGTTTTATTGACTCTTTTTGGAGCGGTAATGTTACTCATTGTTTTCATCAGCTTTTTCAAAATGAGAAAAGAAATCCTAAGAAATGAGCGTTATTTAAAAGAAATAAATCAAATTAATTTAGAGCTGAGCTCGATGAATGAAAATTTAGAGAACTTCGCTTTCGTTGCCTCGCATGACCTAAATGAACCACTTAGAAAAATAAAAACTTTTGGTGATCTGATAGAAATTGAGTTAGCCAATGAGAAAGTTGATCACAACACGATAGTTTCACATGTCAATCGAATGCAAGCCGCTTCATCGAGAATGCAAGAATTGATTGAAGATTTACTTTCTTATTCAAGAATTTCTCGCCAGTTTGATATTGTTAAGCAAATTAACCTAAAAGAGGTAGTGAATACCGTGATTAGTGATTTAGAAGTTAGCATTAAAGAAAATAATGCGATTGTTAATATTCATGAATTACCAACCGCAATAAATGCTGATCAAATTCAGATGCGTCAATTATTTCAAAATTTAATTAGTAATGCAATTAAATTCAAAAATGTTGATGTAGATCCAATAATTGAAATTCATAGTGAACGAGTGAATAGCAATCAAATTGAAATAGAAGAATTAGTGAATAGCGATATCCAGAATTACTGGAAAATTTCAATTGCTGATAATGGAATTGGATTTGACGAGAAATATGTAGACAAAATATTTGCAGTTTTTCAGCGTCTACACGGTCGTTCAGCTTATGAAGGAACAGGAATTGGGCTTTCAATTTGTAAGAAAATCACTGAAAATCATAAAGGAAGTATTTCTGCTCATTCAGTTGAAGGAAAAGGAGCAACATTTGTAATTTATTTACCTGTAAATTAGAATAATGAGTATCAAAGTACTAATTATAGATGATGATGAAGATGATTTTGTAATCATGAGTCACTTCTTGTCAAAAATTCAAACAGAAGAATATGAAGTTTTTTGGTGCAATGATTACGATTTTGCTGAAGAGGAAATTCTAAAAGGCGAGCACGATATTTACCTTATCGATCATTTTCTTGGAAAAGGCGAGGGGATAGAAATTATTGAGAAAATTCGTGCAAGAAACATCTTGAAACCAATGATTTTATTAACTGGTTCAAGTGATTATTCTGTTGATGAAAAAGCCATGGCCAAAGGAGCTTCTGACTTTTTAGTAAAGAAAGAGGTTCGCGTGGATACAATTGAACGTGCCATGCGTTATGCAATTGAAAGATATCATCAGCAACGCTATATCAGAGCACAAGAAAAAAAGTACAGAAGTTTATTTGAGCTCAGTCTAGAACCCTTTTTAGTGTTGGATGAAGAATTAAATATTTCTGAATACAACGCTGCATTTTTGCATGTTTTTCATGATCAAAATACACCTTTAGATCATTTAAAATCTAAAGCATTTAGTGAACTTTTTAAATATGATTTTGATTTTAAAGCACTAATACAACAATTAGAAAAAGAGGGTTTTGTAAAAGGATTTAAAACTACACTTCTTGACCATGACAAGGATGTCGTAGCTATTCTTTCCATTGCTCATCTTCCAAAAAGTGGTGATATTGAGGAGAATGCTTATCATGTTGCAATAAGTGATCTAACTAAAATAATGGAGCAAGAAGCCGAACTGAAAAAGGCTGAAAAAATGAGTATGTCTGGGCGTATGGCACGAATGATCGCACATGAAGTTAGAAATCCATTAACGAATATTCGCTTGGCAGTTGGTGAATTATCAGCTCTATCGGATCAAACAGAAGAAAATAGCGATGCAAAGCTGTTGGAACAAATGATTGAAAGAAATACAATCAGAATTTCAGATTTAATTGATGATTTACTGAAATCAGCACGTCCATCGGAATTGGAAAAAGTTCCTTCGGATTTAAAAACCATCATTAATGCCGCAATCGATTTTTGTCAAGACCGCGTTGAATTACTCAATGTTAACCTAGAAAAAGACTTCTGTAATCATGAAATAAGAGGGGAATGGGATCCTGAAAAACTTAAAATTGCTTTGGTAAATATTATCATTAATTCGATAGAAGCGATGGGAGAAACCGGTATTCCTGAATTACTGATTACTTTGACAGAAGAGGAGGAAAGCCCTGTGATTTATATCCGTGACAATGGAAAAGGAATGGATCAAGACACACAAATTAATATGTTTGACCCGTTCTTTACAAACCGCAAAAATGGTCTTGGATTAGGAATGACTGCAACTTTAAATATTATTAATATGCACAAAGGAAAAATTGTTGTGAATTCTACTGAAGGACGAGGAACAGAATTTAAAATCACCCTTTAAAGATCTTTTTCCTCAACTTTTCATAATCTAGTTTTAAAGCGATTATCACTAAAATTGCAACATGCGCAGGAATGATATATCTAACAATTGCTCCGGAAACTGGAGTTGTCCAACCTACAATCATAGCAATAAAAACAGCAAATAAATTCAATGAAATAGCAATTCTTTTTTCTTTCTGAGAAAGCGATTTTGGGAATAAAAAGAATGTTAAAGCAGCTGCAAATACATAAAGCAGGTTTTCGATAAACGCTGGATATTGAAGCCACGTGCTTTTTTTATTCGGAATGGGTTGTAAAAATGAATTAAAAATAGCCTCGGGAATATTCAATAACATTTGCCAAAAGTTGTCTTTAATTAAAGTGACTTTTACTTTACTTCCAGATTCGTTTAAAGTTAAATATACAGGATAAGTTGCTCCAACTTCATTTAATTTCATCGGAAAACGCTCAAAATTTTCATTCTTTTTTAAATAATAAGCACCAACTGGCTCCAATAGCGTTGCGTTTCCATTCTCAATACTGAAATGATCCCTATTCGAATAATAAATATAGTAGTAATGCTCTTCGTCTCCATGAAGATAAAGACCACCATCTCTTAAATTGATGAAATCTTCTTGTTGATTAGCGATTATATATGCCGCTTTATCTGAATAGCCTGTAATTACTAAAACGCTAATTCCGAAAATACCAAATGCTAAAATTGCTTTCCATTGTTTCTGAAAGAACTTGCTAAAGATGAAGTAATAGATCAAAACCACTATTAAACAAATGAAAACATAAGGTTTAAATGCGATTGTAAGCACTCCACCGATGATGATTCTCCAAGTTTTTCTAGAAATAGAAATGTCATCGAAAATACCGCGAATAAACAGAGATAAACCTAAAATCATTAAAGGTTCCTTAATAATACTACTGCTCCAAAAAGCAAGACTTGGAGCCAGTGTTAGAAGAATTAAAAGTAGGAGAGGAGGAATATTTGACTTCTTTTTTAGCCATTGAAAAAGATCAAATCCGCCCATGAAAGAAGCGAAACTAAAAAACATAAAATGTATAATCACTTCACCATTCGAAATGAACAATAGCAGTGCATTTACTCTGATTACATGACGTGAATCGTTGGGTAGAAAGCGATCTCCACCATTCCAATGCATCGTGGTTTCTAAATATTTATTTATAAATTCTTGACTATCATTAAGTCCAAAAATGAACTGAAAAAAATCGTAAGGAGATTGTTGGAAAACACTATGTAAAACTTTACTTTCTTTAAAGAAAACACCTGCATCTGCTGTCAATTCTCCACCACCATAATGGTAAGTGTACACATATAAAAAGAAAAATGCGTAGGCTATTTTAACCAAAAATAAAAGAGGGAGTGTATAACTAGGCAGTACTTTGATGTACTTTTTATTAAGCCAATAACACAACAGTAGGAAGAGAGAAGTATAAACTAATATTAATAAAATTCCCAAGGATATAATTTTGGGTAAAAATAGAAAACAAAATGGATTAAAGTAGAAGTTTTCTATTCAGATGAAAAGCTATTTGTAAAACGATTTTCTATTGTTCATTAAGAAATTGTACTGAAACGAACAGTGTGATTTAATTGGAAGTTAAATTAACCAAGACTATATTAACCACAATTTAAACTCCACAACCGAAAAGAAAACCAACGTAAGTAAGCAAATCTTAATTGTTTCCCTATTTTTGTTCCGATGATTGACAGTTATAGACACAAAGGGCTCAGACGCCAACTAATTGATGAGTTGAAAGAAAAAGGAATTTCTAATCAAGCAGTTTTAGACGCATTTGATAAAGTGCCTAGGCATTTTTTTCTAGATTCTTCATTTATGAATCAAGCTTATACCAATATGGCTTTTCAAATTGGAGCTAAACAAACAATTAGCCATCCATTTACTGTGGCTTTTCAAACGACTTTACTCGAATTGGAACGTGGACACCGTGTTTTAGAAATTGGAACTGGTAGTGGTTTTCAAACTGCAATTCTTTGTGCTATTGGTGTTAGAGTTGTTTCAATTGAACGTCAAAAAGAGCTATACATTAAAGCAAAACCAATCATTTCTCATTTGGGATATTCTCCAAATTTATTTTATGGAGATGGCTACAAAGGGAAAGCTTCTTATGCTCCTTATGATTCTATTTTAGTGACTTGTGGAGCTCCATTTATACCTCAAGAATTGAAAGATCAATTGAAAGTTGGAGGACGACTCGTTATTCCTATTGGTGAAGGAAAAATGCAAATCATGACAAGACTCACAAAGTTGGAAAATGGTGAATTTGAAACTGAAACCTATGGAGATTTTAGTTTTGTTCCAATGTTGACCAAAACGGCTAAATAATGAGGGAGTTACGGCCGCTTACAATATCTAATAGTATAAAGTCAGCGCCGTCTGTTTTATTAACTCCAGAGATGGAGAAATTCTCTTTTATCCAACCTTTAAATCCAGATTTTATTCTTGCCCAAACGATTTATACCTTAATTCACAAGCATTTTAAAGTGGAAATGCTGGAAGCAGGTACGTTTAAACTGAAGGAAGTTAAATATTTATTAGCTGAAGAACCTGAAGGAGTTCTCAATGTTGATGATTGGTTAGATTGTTTATGGACTTCAAAAAGGAAGTTCAATCACTTGTTGAATCCAAATGCATTGTTTAAGATGTATTTAATTAATCTTTTCTTTCCATTATTTTCAACAACAAGAAAGTTGATGTTGCCAGGGAAAAAAGACAGATTTGTGATGGACGCCTATCCCAATTTATCAAAGAATGAAGGAATTCGTTTTCGTCCAGTCAATCTAAATGAATTAGGACTGACTAAAGTAGAATTCAAAAAGCTTTTCAGTTATTTACATAAAGATTTAGCACAAATAATAGATGATTTTTTAGTTTTACATCACGATAACTTGTACAAAGATTTAAAATATCAAGTGAGTTTGTATCCAACAATTAGAAATAAATACTGGAATGAACTTAAACAATGTTTTGAACCTGAATTTAAGACGTATGCTCGTGCAGAGGCTGAAAATTACCTCTTGAAATTATAAATATGGAATCTTTCTATTCAATAATATATTACAAAACAAACCCGCTTACCGACGAAATGGTGAGTATCGGACTCTTGGCAGGTGGAGGAGAAGGGCCATTTATGTATATTTCAAATGCGCGTTTAGATTTATTGAAAAAAGTACTGCATCCCAATACTTTTCTTTCCGTAAGGAGACATCTCAAATTTCTATTTGAAAAAGTTGGAAAGCACAGAAACGAAGCCGCTGGAATTCTATTATTCGATCCCGTTTTTTCTGTCGAACAAATGGACTTATTGTCTCAACGATCAAAAAACACAATAGCATACAGTCAGCCAACAACGATTAATGAATGGTTGGACTCCAACTTCTTTACTGAATTAACCAAGTCTTTCTTTGGCGAAACAAGGAATTCCTCACCGAATAAAAGACCCGTTTTTCATTTAAAGTGGAAATCATTTTATCATTCTGTAAAGTTTAAAGCTTGGGAAAGAGATCTACCTATTTCTTCAATTCTTCCTAATTCATCTTTAAGTTTAAGAATTGATTTAGCAGATTTAGAAAATAAGAAAATCATTAAAGGAATTGATTTTGATCTAAGCGAAACGAGTTTGAATAGAAAATTATACGAATTGGAATTGATTAGTAATGCGCTGCAAGAATTTCAGATTACAATTGTTTATCCAACACCAAAAAAGAACTCAGGAAAAGACGCTTTTGAAGCTACAAAAGACAAATTCATGAAATTAGGCTTTCAAGGATTTAGTGAATTTAAAAATTTGAACTAACTTCGGCTTGTGAAGGAATTTATAAAGAAGTATTTGCCTTATTTTGTCGATGTATGGCAATATTTAGTCATTGTTATCTTATTTATTCTGGCTCTTCTGTTCTATCTCTAAACATTCAAACTACATTATGAAATATCTTTTTGTACTGACATTTCTTATCTCTTTATCTGGTTGGACTCAAAACTACAACCTAGACTCCCTTTCACATATTGATTATAATGTACTGCACAGTTCAGAATTAAACGATATTTGGGGGTATACCGACGAATTAGGGAATGAATATGCCTTAGTTGGTGCTGAAAAAGGAGTGAGTGTTGTTGATATTACTGATCCTCAAAATCCAGTTGAAGTATATTGGCATGTTGGAATGTCAAGCATTTGGCGAGATATCAAAACCTTTGGAGACTACGCTTATGTAACAACAGAAGCGGATGACGGCTTGTTAATCATTGATTTATCTCCATTGCCTGGAAACCCGATTATTAACACAGCAAATTATTACAATACTTCAGATTATTGGTCTTCAGCACATAATTTATATATCGATGAAAATGGTTACGGATATATTTTTGGAAGTAATCGAGGAAATGGAGGTGCAATAATTCTTGATTTGTTTACCAACCCAATGCAGCCAATTGAAGTAGGAATTTACGATAATTGGTACATTCATGACGGTTATGTTGTCAACGATATGCTATATGCCGCTCATATAAATGATGGATTTTTCACTATCGTGGATGTATCAGATAAAGCGAATCCTATTATTCTGGGAAGTCAAGTTACACCTTCAAGTTTCGCTCATAATATATGGCCAACTGATGATCAGAATTTTGTTTTTACAACGGATGAACTAACAAGATCATTTATAGGAGCTTATGATGTTTCAGATCCAAGTAATATTATTGAAGTTGACCGCACTCAGTCAAGTCCTGGAAGTGGAGTAGTACCACATAATGTCCATGTGAAAGGAGATTTTCTATTCACTTCGTATTATGCTGATGGAATTATAGTACACGATATTTCTGACCCAAGCAACATGATTGAAGTTGCACGTTACGACACATATCCAGGGTCAGCCAATTACACGATTGGAAATTGGGGAGCTTTCCCATATTTTGCATCTGGAACCATTTTAGCAACAGATATTGAGAATGGACTTTTTATTCTTGGCTCTGATTTCAATTATGCTTCAAGAATAGAAGGAACAATTACGAATCAAAATAATGGAAATCCAATTCAGGGTGTTGATGTGACAATTTTAGGAGATGTGCAGACTGAAATTTCTAAAGTGAATGGAACTTATAAAACTGGAATTGGAGTACCAGGGAATTATTCAATAAGATATGAGAAATATGGATTTGTTCCCCAAGAAATACAATTGACATTATCAGCTAACACTGTTTACAATCAAGATATTCAACTAGAGCCTCTCCAACAATATGGTATAGAAATAAAAGTTGTGGATGAATTCGATACTCCAATTTTAGGCGCAGATGTTAAGATTGTTCATGAAGGAGTTGTCTTTGAATTGCAAACAAATGGTTTAGGTATTGTGAACCAGGACGTAAGTTATACCGATACTTTCTTTGTTGCTGCCGGTAAATGGGAAAAGATCACAACTTGCGAAAACTTTGAGTTCTCGCCAAATATCAATCAATTGACCTTGGTTCTGGAGAAAGGTTACATGGACGATTTTACTTTTGATTTTGGTTGGTCTGAAACTTCTTCTGCCGAAACTGGCGACTGGGAAAGAGGTGTTCCATTTTTTAATGCTGATCCAACTTTGCGTTCAAGTCCAGATAATGATAGTCCGAATGATTGTGGTGAATCTTGTTTTATTACTGGAAACCAAGAAGGCGTAAGCGTTATGAGAGGAGAAGTAACATTGATTTCTCCAGTTTTTGATTTATCCTCTTTCAATGAGCCATTTTTAAATTATGAACGTTGGTTTTTTAATTTTCATGGATTTCAGCCATTCAACGATACCTTAAGAATTGCTATTTCAAATGGAACTGAAATTATTGAAATTGATAAACAAGGATATGAATTCTCTATTTTAGGTGTTTGGGTTCCAGTTTTTAAGAAAATTTCGGATTATCTTACTCCATCTTCTACAATGCAGATTTTTGTGCAAACTTCAAATTATGAGTTGTCGAATAACATCACTAACGCCGCTTTTGATAATTTCTATATTACTGATGGAAGTCCATTAGGTAATGAGTTAGAAAGTATTGAAAAACAATTGGTAAGCATTTATCCTAATCCATTTAGTGATCAAATTACAATTGAAGGAATCAAAGAGAATTCAACATTAAGACTATTTTCAATTGATGGAAAGAAGCTGAACTTTGAAGTTGATTATACTGAGAATTCGGCTGAAATCAATAGTACAAATTTATCTTCTGGAGTTTATCTTTTGCATGTTGATGGAGCCGTTTATACGGTGGTGAAATAGAATATGTTTACACATACATATTAACTATCAAAATCCCATGTTTTAAAGTGTACAGCGTTGAATGAAGCTCCCTAAAAATGGCTTAAAAAATCACTTTTCCTCCTGCGGTTTCTTAAAAAATACCTGCCATTCAATCAATAGCCACAGAAATATAAACAACATTTGAACTGTTTGTAATTCTACCTGCATATTCACATGCAAAATAAAGTAGAAAACTAAATAAGTTAACACTGGGTATATGATTCGAACGATGAATTTCACACCCAACGACATTTTACTAATTTTTATTCTAAGGGATTCTAACATTACTTATTTTTAGTCGTTTTCTGCTTGTGTTTCAATAAACTGAAAACTCAATACACAGGCTTCATGTAGTTTATTTGGCATATCATCTTCTTCGTAGGGTTGGTACGTATTAAAAGTATGATTTGCTTTATTGATAATAATTAATTTACCACCTGTCCAAAGTCCTAACGCTTCAGATTCCGTTAAAGAAACCGAATCATCTGCATCGCCATGAATATGTAATGCCGGAACTTTAATGTTTCTAGCTTTAAATTCAATATCAAGCTTGTCCTTATTTTCTAAATAATCTTCGTATAAAACATATTTATGAGGCATGTCCTGCTTTGTACGCGAATTCTTTACAGTATAAAAACCTTTTTCTTTCCATTTCTCCAAAGTTTCTCCTTTAGGAAAACGACTTTCAATATTTGAAATACTAGCCCAAGTTATTACAGAAGAAACACGAGGATCATTTGCCGATAAAATTGCAATTCCACCTCCTCGACTGTGACCAATTAAGTGTACACGTTTGTTTTCGAGATCAACTTTTTGCGCTAACCAATCCAAAACATGCTTAACATCTTCCACTTCGTAACTATATCTATTCAGAGAAAAAGCTTCTAAATCTGGAAAGTCAATACCATCATCAACCGTTCCACCATTATGACTCATATTGAACTTGCAAAATCCTATTCCATTCGAAACGAAATACTTTTGAACCAAGTTCCATGCTCCCCAATCTTTATATCCTTTGTAACCATGAATAAAAACCACAATATCAGTGTATTCAAAGCTATCTGGTGCTTCAAAATCAATTTGTGATTCTCGACCATTTGCTCCTTCGTAAAACATATTTGTAAGCTTCATTTGACTTTCCTTGTTTTCTGTAAATCTAATGGATTTTCATGTACTTTAGCTTGCTTTTTGAGGAAATAAATGGAATGAGTGAGTTGTTTACAAAATCGAATTTTGAATACTTTATAATATGCTTTATTTCATAAATGATTAAGCTATACTAAGTCGTAATTCTTAAATAGAAATTACAGTAATTTTCACTGCGATAAATTCGGATTAATGTGATGACGTTTAAATCGATATTTTCAACTAAAGATTTTAAAGAATTGAGGGATGTCCTTTAATTATTTTTTTTTAAACGCTTTTTAATCAGCGTTGCTAGCAGTTGTTAAGAGCCTGCTGAATCATCTGTTTTTATCCTTGTCCCATTCAGTTGATTTCTTTAACTTATGGAGTTCAATATTTACTTTCAGATATGGAGTCCAATTAACACTAATAATAGATAAGCAGATTGCTGACAAAGCAAAAGTCTAAGCATTCGAAAAACAAATGAGTTGAACAAAAATAGTACAGGATTATTTGAGTACGTTGACTTCAGAAACAAAAGATACAGATTTTGAAATATCTGCTTTTGTAAAGAGTATTTCGACTAGTTCTTCTATTCCCTCTAATTTAGATTATAAAAAGACATATTATAGCCATCAAATTAAAAAGTTAGAATAAAAGGTTGTTGAATTCGATAATTCCTTTAATTACCCATCTTTTTCCTCACTAAACCAATCCCAATTAAGATTATCTTTATATTTTTGAACATCATGAGAAATTGGATTGTTATATTCTTGGTTGCTTTACTTTTTCAAGGCTGTGGAATATCGATGGGAGACCGAATCGATAACGGAAATTTAAGTGTTTATTTTTTGGAAGGAATAAATAAAGAAAAAGCCATTGAATTTTCTAAATACTGGAGAAACAATGGTTTTCTAGGGGAAGAGAAACAAATAATTCAATTGGAACGAGAAGAGAAAACAGTAGTCATAAAACTTATTGAACGCGAAATGTATCATTCAGATTCATTTACAATTAATGAGGAAGCAATGTTACAAGAATTAGAAAGAGCGTTGAAAAAGGAAATCTTTCACGAAGACGTGGAGATAATGATTACCGACAATACTTTTCGACCAATATTAAAAAGATAATTATATGAAAATTTCAGGATCAATATACTCTGATAAAAATAGAACACTCAAGGAAACTATCCTCGATCTTGAAGCACATCAAGTTGATTTACTTCATGTTGATTGTAACGATGATGTCCGTGTTTTTGATGATATAGCAAAGATTAGAACTTGGTGCGATATGCCAATTGATTTGCACATTATCACAGAAACACCAGAAAAGTATTTTGACTTATTGAGAAAACATCCAGTCGAATATGTTACGTTTCAGTATGAGCAATTATCAGAGAAATTAGAAATTCCAGCGGATATCACAGGAGAAAAAGGCTTAGCATTAATCACTCCAACGCCAGTTACCGCTTTTGACGAATACAGTTCATTTGACTTTGTATTGTTTATGGCAACAATTCCTGGACAAAGCGGTGGAGTTTTCGACCCTGAGAACTTTAGAAAAATCAGAGCTTTCAAAAAGAAATATCCAAGTAAAAACGTTCACGTTGATGGTGGAGTAAATGGTGAAGTATCATTTATATTAAGAAACATGGGAGTTCATTCCTCAGTTTCTGGAAGCTTTCTGTTTAAAGGAGCAAGCGTTGGTCATGCATTGATGGATTTAACGAAGCGTGCAATCGAATCTAGGTTTATGATTAAAGATTTCATGATTCCAATTGAAGAGTGTCCAACTGTTGATTTTGGAACTATGACTTTCAAGCAAGTTTTAGAAGCCATTGACAGTGGGAAACAAGGATTCACTTTAGTTGAAAAGAATGGAGATTTCGAAGGAATTATCTCAAATGCCGATGTTAGAAAAGCATTGATTAAAAACTTTGAAGATATTCCAGGATTGCATGTTAAAGAAATGATCAACAGTAATCCAATTACGATTGATGCAGAGGCAAACGTAGATGAAATGCTATTGATGGTAAGAAAGCAAAGCTATCCGGTAATGTATATGCCCGTGATTGACAATAATAATAAAGCAAAAGGTATTGTTACCTTTATAAACTTAATTAAAGGAGAAATATGATTTTAAAACTAAATACATCGGTTCATAGTGCGGAAGCTGCAAAATTAGCAGAACAGCACAAAGCGTTTCACATTTCTTACAAGGGAAGTGAACATTTGATTACTTCTTCTTCTGTTAAAGAAGTTCCAGCAGCTTTAGAAGGTAAGGTTGATCAAAATTGGGTATTCGCAAATGATATGCAATTGGCTTCTCGTGAATTCCAAAAAGAAACACGTGAGGTAAAAATCGGTGATTTAACAATTGGTGGAAATTCAAAAAACACGATTCTAATTGGTGGACCTTGTTCTGTAGAGTCTTTAGAGCAAATTCAAGAAAGTGCTCAATTGATCAAATCTTTAGGATTAACAACTTTGCGTGGTGGATGCTACAAACCAAGAACTTCGCCTTATAGTTTCCAAGGTTTAGGCTTGGAAGGGTTGAAATTGTTAGCTCAAATGCGAAAAGAACACGGATTAAGCGTTATTACAGAAGTAAGAGATGCTACTCATGTTGATGAAGTGATTGAACACAGTGATATTATTCAAATTGGAGCAAAAGCAATGTACGATCAAGGGATTTTACGTGCTTGTGCTAAAATTAACAAACCAGTTTTATTAAAACGTGGATTTGGTTCTACACTTCAGGAATTCGTTCAGGCAGCTGAGTTTATTTTAGCAGGAGGGAACGACCAAGTTATTTTATGTGAACGTGGAATTAGAACTTTCGAAACGAAAACAAGATTTACGCTTGACCTTTGTGGAGTAGCTTATTTACAAGAATACACAAACTTACCCATCGTTTTGGATCCTAGTCATGCATTGGGTTACCGTTACGGAGTTGAAAAATTAGCCAAAGCTTGTGTAGCAATGGGAATTGACGGATTAATTATAGAAGCGCATCCAGATCCTTCTGTAGCGAAGTCTGATGCAGCGCAGCAATTAACTCATGATCAATTTAGAGCGATGAAATCAGCAATCGAACCTGTTGCAAATAGTGTTGGGTATAAAATCGTATAATGAAATTATTAAACGCAAATATCGAAGCTGTTTTAGTTAAAAACAAAAGCAGTTTAGAACAATATTTAAAAGAGAACAAGGTGTCTAAAGTTGAAGATTTAACTTTAGGCACACTTGAGCTTTTCTGTTACCGAAATGATCTAGATTTCGTCAATCTTTTGTCATACAACATGACAGTTGATCCTCAAAAAGCAAAGAAAATCAAATTATTGATTTTAGATGTCGATGGAGTGATGACGGATGCTGGAATGTTTTTTACTGAGAATGGCGACCAAATCAAAAAGTACAACGCCAAAGACGGAATGGCAATAATGGCCCTGAAAAAGTCTGGTGTTGAGGTAGGAATTATTTCCTCTGGATTCAAATTACAAATGGTAAAAGCTAGAGCAGAACTATTGAAAATTGAACATCTTTATGTTGGAAGAGATCCTAAAATTGACATTCTAAACGGCTGGTGCAAAAAGCTAAATATTGATTTGTCGGAAGTTGGAATTATCGGAGACGATATCAACGATTTGCAAGTGATGAAAAGTGTTGGTTTCTCTGCTGCGCCTTCAGATGCTGTGCCAGTAGTAAAAGCACAAGTCGATCTTGTTTTGAATAGCAAAGGTGGTCGTGGTTGTGTACGTGAATTTATCGATAACTATTTATTAGACGAGCCACTGGGTTGAATTAACAATTAACAATTGATAATTAATAAACTGGTAATGATGTTAGGATTATCTTTTATGGATTCAAATTGTACAATCAGGGGAAGGACTATTGAATTGAACATGTTTATGTTTGACGATAACAAAATAAAACATTCCAAATTTATAGTGTAAAAGATTAATCTAAAAAGCTAGATATTGATTTATTTGAAATTTGACTTATCGGAGATGACTTCGATGCTTTAAGATTAGACAGGAGTGTCTATTTTTATGCTGTATTTTCTATATGGAATGTAAAACACAATTGTCAATTATCAATTGTGAATTATCAATTACTTTATTCCGCAGTGCATGGCTTAGATGCTGTTTCTACCTCTGTTTCCGTTTCAGAAGATTGAGTAGGGGACTTTAATTGTTTCTCCACCTCCTTTGGGTTAATAAAAGACCCATTTTCACCCAATTCTTTAAGTGCAGCGTCAAAAGTTTGTTTTTTGAACAACTCTTCTTTGTTTTTCCATTTCGGTATTTTTACTTCTTGTAAATCCATGATTTCTTAATTTGATATTAGTTAAGCAAGAATGATTCCAATTTTAATAATTATTTTCATTTCTTGGTTTTCTTTCCTTCAATTTTTTCAATAAAAAAAGCATCCTCAAATTGAGAATGCTTCTAATCATTATATTAACTTTCTAATTCACCTGCATGATCAACACACCCAATTGCGTATTTAATCCCATAATTGGTGTAGCAGCATAAGTTGAATTATCATAAACTTTTGTGACTGGGTTTTTAGTGTTAACCAATTCCTTTTTATCAAAGATTGCACCTTCGTCCTTCTTGTTCGTACTCAATATTGCTTTTCCAGTATTTTGATTAACTAAAAGTATTCTTTGAACATTAACAGTTTTCAAAGACTGAACGAAATATTGATTCACTTGATTCATATTCTCAGCAATCATTTCGCTACGAACAGCTAATGCAAGTGTACTCACTAATTGTTTCAAATGTTCACCTTCTAATACTTCTATTTCATTTTCATGAGCAGTATTGATCTCTGTAATTTGCTTTTCATAAGTGGATATTGTTGATCTTTTTTCAGCATATCCCCAAACAATACTCACGATGAGTAGCAATACCAAAAACAGCTTTAAGAAATGCTTTTTCCAAAACGGTTTTTTCTTTTCTTCTTTCACTCCAACAGTTGAAGAAGCGCTTGTTTCTTCATGTTTTGTTGGTACTTTGTCATTATCTTCTGATTTCATTAGTCAACTTTTTTTAATGTGATACTTCCTACTGTTGATTCAAGGGTTAAATGTAAGTTATTGAGACTATATATAGGTTGACTTCTTAAAATATTTAAAATTTCGTTTTCATGATTTGATGCTTCTCCACAATACATCTTTGTAGATGATAATGGTTCAATAATCATTTTGTTGTA
This sequence comes from Brumimicrobium glaciale, assembly GCF_004152935.1. Classification (GTDB taxonomy): domain Bacteria; phylum Bacteroidota; class Bacteroidia; order Flavobacteriales_D; family Crocinitomicaceae; genus Brumimicrobium; species Brumimicrobium glaciale. Next base: position 283,760 of record NZ_SETE01000002.1, on the reverse strand, counting down.
TTCAAACTTTAAAGCACCGTTTACTTGGTTACAACCTGCAAAGCCACTCATCTGTTTTGTAACTAAATTAAACTCGAAATGAGGAAGTTCTTTAGGAAATTGATCCGCTGAGATTTCTTTTCCATTGATTTGATGTAGCGCCCAAATATCATGTAATTGTGGAGTTCCACGGTAATACCCGCATCCTGTATAGTCTAAACCATCTTTCACCTTGATTTTTCTTATCATGATATTCACTTGCTTTCCATCTCGCATGCAATCAGCAATGTCAATGTTTACACGAATTACATGTGTTGCATTTTGTGCCATAACATTTACAACATCAGCTCCTTGAGCCACAATTAGCTCATTCTCCTCAGCCATAAATTGAATGTCGTTTTCTGTGTCTGTAAAAACGATTTTACCATCAAAGGTGATTGATAATTTCCAAGAATCATCTTTCGATTCTGCATGGAAATCAACTCCGCTAATGTCTTGATGTGAAACTTCTGATGTCACTTTATCGTTACTTTTGTTTTCTCTTTCTTTAGAATTGCCACATGACCCAAGAGATAATAGGGTAAAAGACAATAATAATACTGTTATTTTTTTCATTCTTCTTATTTATACTTTTTAATATTCAATTAAATGTAGTTATTCTTATCTAATTTCAACCATTCTACCGTAGAATTTGCAAAAATATCTTCTTTCACTTGATTTGATAAATCACTGTCTTCAATAAATTTACCAATTTCAAGATCACCCAGAGGAAAAGGATAGTCTGACCCCAAACATATTTTCTTGCTTCCTTGCATTTTTAATAAATACTTCAACATGTCAATGTCGTGAGTAATGCAATCAATCCAAAACTTCCCGATATATTCTCTTGGATTAATTGGATTATCAATAGCCACCAAATCAGGTCTGCAGTTAAATCCATGCTCAACTCTACCTATTGTTGAAAGGAAAGAACCTCCAGCATGTGAAAAACATACACGTAATTCAGGTAAACGTTCTAAAGTTCCACTAAAAATTAATGAACAAGCTGCACGAGAAGTTTCTGCAGGCATTCCAACTAACCAAGGGAGCCAATATTTTTGCATATCATCAAAGCCCATCATATCCCACGGATGAATCATAACTGCCATTCCTAATCTTTCACAAGCTTCAAATATTGGAAAAAATCTTTCTTCACTTAAATTTAATCCATTGATGTTTGATCCAATTTGAATTCCTTTCATTCCTAGCTTAGCAATGCGCTCCAATTCTTGAATCGCTAACTCTGTGTCTTGCATAGGAATTGTTCCTAATCCAATATAGTGTTTTGGATAACGATCAACTAAATCTATGATGTGATCATTTAAAAATTCACTCACTTCCAATCCATCTTTTGGTTTGGCCCAATAAGAAAATAACACAGGAATGGTGCATACCACTTGAACCGAAGTATTAAATTCTTTATACTCATTAATACGTACATCTTCTTCCCAGCAGTTTTCTTTAATGGTTCTGAAATATTTACCACCTTGAATCATGTCTGCTTTTCCATCATCTCTTCCTTCTAAAAATATAAAATCACCATAACCAAATTTCTTTGTCCAATCTGGAAGTGTTTTAGGGATGATGTGGGTATGCATATCGATTTTCAACATAGTTTTTGTATTAAGGTTTTCTTTATATGAATATAATTAATTTCTATTTCTGGTTCAATATTTAATTCAAAACCGTTAATTCATGTTAAGGGTTTTTTATCAATTTCCTTCAAAATTAGGGCTTAGAATCTATTTAATCTGACAAAATACCAAAAATAAGCGGCAATCTCAATGAAAAAATCATAAATGCAAATTGTGCATTAAATTACATAATACTTAAAATTCTCATTCTATTTCAGAGAATTTATTGTAATTATTTGTCACCTTCCTAATATTGATAAAATTAGCTATTTTTGAATTATGAAATCAATTTTTAATTTCTTCCTTATAATAGGAGTTTTAATAGGTTTGAATTCTTGTGGTCCAGCAAGATTTGTTGAACCGCTCAGGAAATATCAAAATGCTATTGCATTGGATGTAGGTGGTCCTGTAATTAGTGTTCCTGATGTTGCGACTACACCGATTCCATTTTCATCAATTACGTATGGTCGAGGAATCACCAATAAATTAACTATTCACGGAAGTTGGTATACAACAGCTGCTATTTTTGGTGTTGCTCAAATAGGAGCAGGGGCAACTTATGGTATTTGGAAGAGTAAAAGAAATAAACATGGTATTTCAACAATGCTTGGTTTTAATACCGCCATTGATGTCTTTGAGAATAACTTTAAATTTTGGCCACAATTAGATGCGCATTATTATTTTAAATATAACCATAAACAAATAAATCAAGAAGACTTGTTGACCAGTGGCCGTAAAGTATCTAATCTGTTGTATTTCGGAGTGGGGACTTGGTATGAATTAGACCGAACAAAAGCCCATGGTGAAAGACAACAGACTTTAGTAATACCCATGCTTAATTTTGGACATGATTTAAATTGGAGTAGATGGACTTTAAAAACAGAGCTTAAATTGATCGCACCATTTACTTCAAATGAAAACCTAGTTGTTGATTATTTTAGTTTAACTGGAAAGAATGGAGCAACAGGAGTTTATTTAGGTTTAATCAGAAAATTTTAGTCAAATGAGAAAATTACTACCATTAGGTATCATTGGAATTCTATTTCTGTCAATAGGATGTAAAAAAAGACTGGACAGTTTTCTTTTTAATAATGATAATTCCATAACAGAATATAAATTAGACAGCTATGGCGGTGAATTAGCATTAAACCTTCCAATAGATTACCTTGTTCCAAATAGCGATATTCATTTATTTGAATATGAAATAATGGATGAAGGATCGAAATTAAAAGTATCTGCAATTTTCGTGGGTAATATTGATAAAATTAAAACGGATACAGTTATTCTATATTGTCATGGAAATAAAGACCACATGGATCATTATTGGCCTAGACAAAAACTGTTAAGTCATATAGGGGAGCAAGGAAGGTTTGGAGTTTTAATGTTTGATTATCCTGGCTTTGGTTTGTCACAAGGAATACCTTCAGAACAAAATGTATATGCTGCAACAAATGGAGCTATGAAGTGGTTACAAGAAAAAGAATTGACAGATGATAGATTAATCATTTACGGCTATTCTTTGGGTAGCGCTCCTGCAAGTAAGTCTGTTGGTGATAAACCTTTTGTTATGAATCCCAGTAAAATTATTTTAGAGGCTCCATTTGCGAGTAGTGAAGTTATGGTTCAAGATGCTTCAATTATCGGTATGCCTTCTTCGTATTTTGTAAATTCTAAAATTGATAATGCTGAACAAATAAAGAAATGTACTGTTCCTTTATATTGGCTTCATGGTGTAAATGATGATTTTTTAGCCATTGAAACACACGGAAGATTGGTGTATAATAATCACAAAGGAAATTGGAAAATGAAAAACGAAATGCAAGGCGCTGGACATACCGATGTGCCTCAATTTATGGGGTTAGAAATATACTCAGACAGTATTCTTTCCTTTATTACAAAATAATTTATTAATCTTTTCTATTTTAGACAACCATAAGCGTTGACAAAACGTTTTAACAATAATAAACCCGTAAAATGTTAGAAACTATGTTCAAGAATTTATTTATAGCCATATCTGTTTTGTTTGCTTCAGCAAGTGCTATGTCGCAGCAAACAGTCTGTTTGGGTAATGATATTTCTGTATGTGCAGGAACAAGCGTTCAAATTAGTAATTGTGGAGGATCTGTAATTGGAGGTACAGCAATTGTATTGCAAAATCCAACCACTGTTTCACTCTCTGATGATTCATGGTCTAGTGTGGTAAACATCGGTTTTTCATTTAGCTTTTACGGAACTACTTATACGCAATGTTTGATAGGATCAAACGGGGTAGTTACTTTTAATACTTCAAGTGCAAATGGTTCAAATGGTTGGAGTCTTGGTGGAACTGGACAATTACCAAATGGCAACAACAATAACACTAAAAATTCGGCGATGCTGTGTTATTCAGATATAAATCCAGCGTCTGGGGGTTCTGTTTTTTATAAAACAATTGGGACAGCGCCAAATAGAGAATTTTATGTTGTTTATGCGAATATTCCTATGTTCTCAGCTCAAGATTGTAACTATATGGCTCTTATTCTGTTTGAAGGAAGTAACAATATTGAATATCACATTTCAAATAAAACTTTAAATACTGGTTGGAATGGAGGTTTAGCCATTCAAGGTGTTCAAAACAATACTGGTACGGCTGCTACTATTACTCCTGGTAGGAATAATACGCAATGGTTAGCATTAAATGATGGACAGCTTTTTCAACCAACAAGTCCTACCAATACAGCCGCTTATGTGAATACTGTGATTCCTTCTAAAACTGTACTTTCTGGTAGCGCAACTTTTGGATGGCAAAACACTAATGGTCAAAACTTCCCTTACAATAATGGTACTTTAAATATACCAAGTGCAGCAACAGGTACAGTCGGTTATTTCTTAACAGTAACAGGAAGTAACTGTACTTCACAAGTAGGTGCTGTTTCTGATACAACATTTGTTACAGGCTTAACTTCTAGCGTTTCTGCCTCAAAAGTTGACGATATGTGTTCTGCGGGTATTGGAAGTGTAACAGCGACTCCAACATCAGGTATTGCTCCTTACACTTTTTTGTGGCCAGGTCTTGGAAACGCAACAACAGCAACTGTAAATAATGTATCAGCAGGTACTTATACCGTGCAAATGACTGATGGTAATGGATGTTCATCTTCTACAAACGTAGCAGTTGGTGATACACCAGCAACTTTCCCATCAAGTGTAACGCCTGTTTCTTGTCCTGGTGGAGCTGATGGAACTGCAACGGCAGAAATGTTACCAGTATTAGGAAACGTAACTTATTCTTGGAATGATCCAAACAATCAAACAACAAGTACAGCAACTGGATTAGCTGCTGGAACTTATGAATGTTTGGTTACATCAAGTATTGGTTGTTCAGAAACAGTTGTTGTAATTGTATCTGAAATTCCAGAAATGATTCTTCAAGTGGTAAATCAAGTAGATGTCACTTGTAATAGCGGAAATGATGGAATAGCTGAAATATTAATTACAGATGGAACTGCACCTTATTTTTACTCTTGGACAGGTTCTAATTCAAACACTGAATTATCTGATGATTTATCCTTTGGAGTAACTACAGTTACTGTTTTAGATGCTAAAGCTTGTGTTGTAACAGAAGATATTAGCATAGGTCAACCAACAGCGTTATCAATAGCTCAAATGTCACAGGATACAGTAATATGTATAGGCGATTCAGTTCGACTTTATGCTCAAGGTGCAGGTGGAAGTAGTCCATATATTTATAATTGGTCTAAAAACAATCAAGGTGTAGGTAATGGAAGTGAGATTTATGTAACTCCTAGTGGACCATTGACGGAGTATTGTCTAGTTTTAAGTGAGCAATGTAGTTCACCAATGGCAGACGCTTGTGTTACTGTTAAATATCCGGATGAAGTAAATCCTAGTTTAGTTCCAGATAAAACGGGTGAGTGTTTCCCAATTGAAGTAACTTTTGATAATACAACAAATACTACTGAAATAGTAAGTTATACAATCTGGACTTACTCGGATGGAGAAAAAGATACAGTTCCAGGAGAAAATCCTGTAGTTCATGAATTTGGAGAAGGAATTTTTGGAATTGATATGGAAGTTGTTACAAATAGAGGGTGTAGTTATAAAAAGTCATTCCCTAATCTTATTGAAGGGTTCCCTTATCCAGAAGCAAGTTTTTATGTTAATCCAAACCCAGCTTCTATCTTTGAACCTAAAGTAACGGCTTACAGCCAATCTGGTAGTGATGTTTTGAGTACTAAATGGTTTGCTGAAGGAGCAAAACCAGATTATTCTTCAATTCAGAATCCGACTTTTAAATACTCAAACGAGATACAAAACTATCCTTTAATACTTGTCGTTGAAAATGGATACGGTTGTACAGATACATTGCAGAAATTAGTAAGAATTGAAAACGAGGTATTGATTTTTTCTCCAAATACTTTTACACCTGATGGTGATGGTTTGAATGATACTTGGAAAGTTCAAATTCAAGGAATCGATATTCAAAACTTCCAACTAGAAATATTTAATAGATGGGGTGAAAAAGTATTCGAATCATTAGATCCAGATGGAGAATGGGCCGGAACTTATGGTGATGGTAGAATTGTGAAAGAAGGTGCTTACGTATGGATAATTAAAGCGCATGACTTCGAGAATGATAATAAATATGAATTTAACGGTACTGTGACAATCTTAAAATAATTTAGCTTATAGAACCAACAGAAAAACGACCGTTAGCAATAACGGTCGTTTTTGTTTTAAGAAGTCTTTCCAAGAAAACTCCAAATACTGCATTATGCTCACTTCGACATTTCGACAAGCACAGTCACCGAAGAGTAATCCGTTGACTAGCCTGTCGAAGGCAATGCAGGCAAATGGAAAAACGTTTTGAAAAGAATGAAAATAAGAGCAAAATAATTAAGTTATATCTTAGTATGCTCAATGCAACGCAAGCTCTGCGCAGGTGTTTTAATTTGCAGTCCCTTCTGCAAGCATACTTCGATAAGCTCTCCGCAACGCTGCACAATGAAGAGCAGCATTTATAAAGATAAACTCCTGATAATTAATGTTTGGTAGAGATTATCTTTGAATTTTTCTTATCAAAGTCTTAAAAATCATTGGTTTTCTTGCGGACACTAAGCATTTTCTTAAAATTAGTTTGTAATTTCATTAAGATTGAAATTGACATTTTTTAGATAAAACTAAATAAGTATTTATATTTGTACATCATTTAATTATGCCAAATGGATTACTTAACACAAAGTGAGGAAAACTACATTAAAGCTATTTATTACTTACAAAAAGTTTTAGACAAACCTGTTGGAACAAATGATTTGGCTAGTAGAATGGATACGAAAGCGAGTTCTGTTACAGATATGGTAAAACGACTGTCTGAAAAATCGTTGATTATCTATGAAAAATACAAAGGTTGCGAATTAACTGAAACAGGTGAAGGAGCAGCTTTGAAAACGATTAGAAAACACAGACTTTGGGAAACATTTTTAGTTGAGAAATTAAACTTTGGATGGGAAGAAGTACATGAAATCGCAGAGCAATTAGAGCATATTCAATCTGTTAAATTAACCAATCGATTAGATGAGTTTTTAGATTTCCCGAAATTTGATCCGCATGGAGATCCTATTCCTGATCAAAACGGTGCATTTGTACTAAGAGAAGAAACCTATAAATTAATTGACTTGGAAGTAGATGTTCCTGCAATTGTAATCGGTGTAGCAGATAATTCGGCATCTTTTCTAAAATATCTTGACAAACATGGTATTCAATTGGGTATTACTGTAAAAGTTAAAGACCGTTTTGAATTTGATCATTCAACAGAAGTTCTTTTGAACGGAAAAGAATTGAATCTTTCTGCAGAAGCATCTTCAAAGATTACGGTGCAAGTTAAATAGTTGTTCATTCTTTTTTATAATTATTAGGTAACAAAACTCACCTTTTAAGATGAGTTAAAAGACTAACTTCGCAGGAAAAATAGGACAATGATATTTCCAGATATAGAATTAATAGATCTCAAAGAAGAGACACATTCTCTAACTTCTTTAATTCAGAAGAATAAATTGAATTTGATTCTTTTTTACAATACAAATTGTTTGGGTTGCACAGGAAGAGCGATACCATTGGCTTATAAATTACATCAACAACATTCTTTTTTGGCTTTAACTGTCATTCACTCCAATTTTAGAAAAACATCTTTCTCAGGAGGTGAGGTGTTATCTGTTTTTACTGATCAAGAAAGTCCGATCCCAATCTACAGAGAGTCAAACCATGAGTTGTATGACTTTTTTCAGTGTGAAGGAACACCTCATTGGGTTTTAATGAATGATAAACAAGAGGTCCTATATTCTTTCTTTGGTTCGCAAGATGGAGCGCAAATGAAACTGCAATATGCCATTGAAGAGTTTGCAAATGAGTTTTCATAAATCTTCTGTTTACAACTTTTAACATAAATTAAATTTTCCGATTACATTTAGTTCTAAATTTGTTTCATTAATTTCAATCTAATTTTAAGATTGAGAAATATTTACACATTAATGAAGATTCTTTTTTTAGTAACTGTTCTTTTAGCAATAGTTAACCCTTTATCTGCTCAGTCAGTAAAAGACACGATTGATTCTCCTAACGGGAAAATCTTAATGTATGATAATCACACATGGGAATACCTTGATGATTTAGCCTTTGATGGTGTATTGAATGAACTTGTTCACGATTACTTCTCAAATGACTCGTTATTGAATTATCAGTGGCCATGGGACAGTGAATTATGCTATTCTTCTAACAAATCAAACGATTTATCATTAATGAAGGATACACTATGGCTGTGTATAACGGATTCAATATACTCTGATTTTGTAATGCCTTTCAATGGTAAAGTAACTTCAAGATACGGTTATAGAAGAGGTCGCTACCACAATGGAATTGATATTGATTTAAACACTGGAGATTCTGTAGTTGCTGCATTTGATGGAAAAGTTAGATATTCTAAATTTAATAAATCAGGTTTCGGAAACTTAGTAATTATTCGTCACTACAACGGATTAGAAACTTTCTATGCGCATTTATCTGAATTAACTGTTGTTCCAAATCAATTTGTTAAAGCTGGTGATTTAATAGGTTTAGGTGGAAATACTGGGAATTCTTACGGTTCACACCTGCATTTTGAAACACGTTTCTATGATGCTCCAATGAATCCTGAAGAGTTTATTGATTTTAAGAATAAGAAAATTAGAGATGAGAATTTGTTCGTGCACAACGGCTTGTTTAGACCAGGTGCTTCTCCAAGTCATTCACCAAATAACTTAACTGCTTCAACAGGACATACAATGGCAGCTTCTTCTGCAAAGGTTTCTGAAGCTTATTACCGTGTTAGAAGTGGTGATACTTTAGGGCATATTGCTAGTCGTAACAGAACTACTGTTAGTAAGTTATGTCGATTAAATAATATCAAACCTTCAACTACTTTAAAAATTGGTAGAAGACTTAGGGTAAGGTAGATTGAGTATCTCAAAAATTTCTATAGGTTTTTAGTTTACTTTTATTTATCTTAATAAAATGCAAATCAATAAAAGAAAGCTAAAAGTTATTGTTTCAATTGATGGTGGAGGAATAAGGGGTGTTTTACCGCTTTTAATTCTTAATCATATTGAAACATTGATCAAACAAAACGATCTTGGAGACAGCCTTAGCAGTAATATTGATTTAATTGCTGGAACCTCAACTGGTGCAATTATTTCAGCTGGATTAATTGTAAAAGAAGATAATAAGAACCTTTATTCAATTGATGATTTGTTGGCTCTTTATACATTGAGAGGTCCACAATTATTTAATTTATCTAGTCCGTCAAATGAAAAATCGGAAGGACTTAGACTTGTTCTCAAAAGACGCTTTAAAGACATTTTACTCTCGGATTTAGAATCCCATTATGCCTTTGTAAGTTATGACAAGACCACAAAGCTTCCCTTTGTATTTGGAAGGAATAGGAGTGAGTTATCAACCGTTGCACTAAGTACCGCTTTGGCTGCTTGTAGCGCAGTTCCTGGATATTTTTCTCCTGTAAAAATCAATGAACTCGAATTGATAGATGGAATTATGGCTGCAAAGAATCCTTCTGAAATTGCATTTAATCATTCAAAGACTTATTATCCTGATGAAGCATACTTATTGCTAAGCTTCGGAACAGGTCAGCTAACAGGAGAAATGTATGACGATATAGAAAAGGATGTAGATGCAGTGGATCATTTATTGATTGAAACGGCTAAGTCAAATGATAATTTAATCTACTACAGATTTCAGCCAGATATTTTGACAGCAATGCCACAAATGGACAATGCAACACCTGAAAACATTGAAAAACTTGTAGCTGATGGCAAATCCTATATTGATCAAAATAAAGCCTTATTTGAACGTTTAATTATGGATTGGAAAAAGCATAAATAAAAAAAGCCACTCTTTAAGGAGCAGCTTTTATAAATCGATATATAAAATATTTTATCTTTCAAATAATCCAATAGCCTCAATATGGCTAGTATGTGGAAATTGATCAACTAAACTAATTTTCTTTGTCTTGTATCCATATTCTTCAAGTGTTTTGATGTCTCTTGCTTGAGTTGAAGGATTACATGAAATGTAAACTATTCTTTCAGCTCCCAATTGAATCACTTTAAGCAATGTTTTTGGCGCTATTCCAGCTCTAGGAGGATCTAGTACAATTGTGTCAATTTTTCCTTCGTAATCTGGATAAGCTTTTAAGAATTTACCCACATCCGCTGCATAAAATTCAACTCCACTGATGTTATTTCTTTTCGCATTTCTTTTGGCATCAGAAATCGCTTCTGCAACAATATCAACTCCAATGATTTTTGTGTCCTCAGTGCGCTGCGTCAATAGCTGACCAATTGTTCCAGTTCCGCAGAATAAGTCCATCACGACTTTCCCTTTTAATGAGCGATTTCCTTCAAAAACATAATCCAATGCTTTATTGTATAAACGTTCAGCACTTTTTGGGTTGGTTTGGAAAAAACTTTCCATGCTTATTTCGAAGAATAATCCATTGAGTTCTTCGATGACATGATCTTTACCGAAAGCTAAAACACAATCGCCATTTTCAATTTTGGCTCTGTCTGCTACATTATTGTTAATTGTATGTTGGAAGCCTGCAATTCTGTCGCCCATTTTCTCTTTCAAGAATTCAGCAACAGAATGAAGATCAAAGTTTTCAATTCCTTCAGATGAAGTAACAAGATTAATCAATAATTTATCTTCATGGAAAGATTTACGGACTACGATATGTCTAAAGAATCCATCTTTTCTTGGTGGATGCCATGCTGGTAAACCTGTTTTAAATAAGAATTCTCTAAATTCTTTTAAGAAGTTTTCCCATTGCTCATCAAATAAACCAGAAGCTTTGTTTAAGCTTTCTACTTTCCACCATGTTCCGCGGTGCTTAAACCCTAGTGCAAATGCATCATCTATTTCTTCATCTGTATGGATGTCATGTTCAATACTTGAAAATGAATATTCCATTTTATTTCTGTAATGATAATGATCTGGTGAAGGTATAAATTCATCAAATATTTCATCAATGTTCTGAAGATTCGCTAGTCTGCGGTAAACTTCTAAAGTCACCTTTTCTTTTTGTTCTTCTTGAATAGTTGGAGGAACATGAATGTAAGGTGCACCACTAATTTCTTGATATTCTGAGATAATTTCTTGAGGAGATCTTTCCAAAACCTTCAATAAACTACATTCAGCGTGTTTTTTTCTTTTTTTGGTTACTCTTGCTAATACTTTTTGACCTGGAAAAGAATTCTGAACGAAGAGTATAAATGCACCGTTATCATCGTGAATACGAGCAATTCCTTGACCACCAAAAGCTAAATTTTCAATAGTTAGTTCTATTGTTTCACCGCGTTTTACCAATTGAATATGAAGTTTAATATGATTATTTGGTATCTGAATTTAAAATTACTTATCAAGTTCAGACACTTAATTTATTGTTATGTATTGTCTTAGAAGAAGAATAATTACATCAATCCTCGAATAATTCCTTTTTCACTGCTTTTCACGAAATCAATCACCAAAGTTTTTAATCTATGATCTGGCATTTCAGTTTCCAAACATTGTAAACCGTTGGAAATATTATTATTTTGAATAAAAAGAATTCTGTAAATATCTTCAATAACTTTAATGTCGTTGTCTGAGAAGTCTCTTCTGCGTAAACCAACAGCGTTAATTCCTGCATAACTCAATGGTTCACGTGCTGCACGAACGAAAGGAGGAACGTTTTTACGAATTAAACTAGCTCCGGCTATAAATGAATGTGCTCCGATATGAACAAATTGCTGTGCTGCAGCCTTGCCTTCAATAATTGCATAATCATCTATGGTAACATGGCCAGATAAACCAACATAATTCGCTAAAATCACATTGTTTCCTAAAGTACAATCATGCGCTACGTGCACATATCCCATTAGTAAACAATTATCACCAACAGAAGTTTTCATTTTATCTGTGGTACCTCTGTGAATTGTTACACATTCACGTATCGTAGTATTGTTTCCAATTTCTACAGTTGTGTATTCTCCCCCAAACTTTAAATCTTGTGGAACAGCACCAATCACAGCGCCAGGATAAATTTTACAATTGTTTCCAATTCTTGTTCCAGGATATATGGTAACATTTGGACCAATGTGACAGCCATCGCCAATAGTAACATCTTCATAAATAGATGTAAAGGCTTCAACGGTTACATCGGTTCCTATCTTAGCTTCAGAGGAAACAGACGCTAGATTACTGATCATTTTCTACTTTATCTTTAATTACTTGTGCTAACATTTCAGCTTCTACAGCTAATATTCCGTTAATATAACCTTTTCCACCCATATTTACTAGACCACGTCTCATAGGAGATAATAATTTCAATTCAAAAACTATTGTATCACCAGGAATTACCTTTTGTTTAAACTTAACATTATCAATTTTCATGAAATAAGTCGAGTAGAGGTGTGGTTCATCTACTTTACTTAAAGCGAAAATTCCACCACATTGTGCCATTGCTTCAACTTGCAAAACACCCGGGAAAATAGGGTTTCCTGGAAAATGTCCTGTGAATTGTGGCTCATTCATCGTGATATTCTTTACTCCAACAATTGTGTCTTCAGTAATTTCCATCACTTTATCCACCAATAAGAATGGATAACGATGTGGAAGCATTTTCTCAATATCGTTGATGTTATATAATGGTTCCTTCGTTAAATCAAATTTACGTGGAGCATTTTTCTGTTTCTTGATTTGATCTTTCAATACTTTAGCGAAACGCGTATTTCCGGAGTGACCTGGACGTGCAGCTAAAATATGCGCTTTAATTGGCTTACCTACCAAAGCTAAATCTCCAACGATATCAAGCAATTTATGACGTGCTGGCTCATTTTGGAATTTCATTTGGTAGTTGTTCAAAGTACCAATTCCTTGAGGCTTAATTTTTAAAGCCTCTTTGCCTAATATTTTTGCTAAATGATCTAATTCCTCTTGCTTTACGTCATCACGCTCAACTAAAATGATTGCATTATCGATGTCTCCACCTTTAATCAATCCATTTTTTGCTAAAAACTCTAGTTCACGCAAGAATACAAATGTCTTACAAGTAGAAATTTGCTCCTTAAATTCACCAATCTTATATATCGTAGCGTGCTGTGTTCCTAAAACTGGTGAATTATAATCAACCATTACAGTTAATCTATATTCACTGTCTGGAACAGCTAAAAATTCAATTCCTTTTTCGGTGTCTTCCCATGGAATAACTTCATCCAATATAAGGTATTCTCTAATTGCTTTTTGTTCTTCGTAACCTACAGATTCGATCGCTTGAACGAAAGGGTAAGAACTTCCGTCCATAATTGGAATCTCTGGACCAGAAATTTTTATCAGTGCATTATCGACTTGCATTCCATACAAAGCTGCCAAAACATGCTCAGTTGTATAAACTTTAGCACCATTTTGTTCTAATGTTGTACCTCTTTCAGTTGAAACAACTAAATCTGCATCTGCATCAATAGTAGGTTCGCCTTCGATGTCGATACGTTGGAATTTGTATCCGTAATTGTCTGGAGCTGGACATAATTCTATTGTCACTTTTTCACCAGTGTGTAATCCTACACCGACAAGCTTTACAGCACTTTTTAATGTTCTTTGATTCTCAATCATATCTTAATAATATCCGATTCGGGTAATTTTATTTAAGTTTTTCTTCTATTTCTTGTAAACGTTTCAATATTAAAGGTAATCTTCTAAAACCAACAAATGATTTTTTAAAGTCATCCATTGGAATGGCAGGAGAGCCCATTAATACAGTATTTGGCTTTTTCACACTTCCTGGAATTCCTGACTGTGCTACAATCTGTGTTCCATCAGAAATTTTGATATGTCCACTAATTCCAACTTGTCCTCCTATAAGAACACCTTTACCAATCTTTGTAGATCCAGCAACTCCAGCTTGTGCAGCCATTGCAGAATTAATTCCAATTTCAACGTTATGTGCAATTTGAACTAAATTATCAATTTTCACACCTCTGCGTAATATAGTTGAACCCAATGTAGCTCTATCTATAGTAGCGTTTGCTCCAACGTCTACATGATCTTCTAATATAACATTTCCAATTTGAGGAACTTTTTGAAATTCACCTTTTTCGTTAGGCGCAAATCCAAATCCATCTGATCCAATTACTGCTCCTGCATGAATTAAGCATGATTTTCCAATCACACAGTCATGATAAATAGAAACATTTGGATGAATTGTAGTATTGTCTCCAACTTTCACATTGTCTCCAATATAAGAATTGGGATAAATCCGTACGTTATCACCAATAACAGCATTCTCACCAATGTAAGCATTTGCACCAATATAAACTTCGTTCCCCACTTTCGCAGATTCAGAAATAAATGCATTTCTTTCAATTTGAGGAGCTTTTTGGTTCATTTGGTCGTAGACCTCCAGTAATTTCGCAAAACAACTATATGGATCTTCAACTTTTACCAAGGTAAGGGTAGAAGGTAGTTCTTTCGTTGGATTGAAAGTTTTGGCAACAATTGCAATAGAAGCATTTGTGTTATAAATATGAGGTTCGTACTTCATATTTGATAAAAAGGTAAGAGTATTGGGTTGACCTTCTTCAATTTTAGAGAGGCCAGATACCATAACTTGTCCATTACCATGAACTTCACCCTCCAAGATGCCCGCAATTTGTTCTGCTGAAAATTCCATTCTTCAAAAATATAAAAAGAGTTTGTTCAAAACCCTTTGATTCGCTTTATTTTTCCACAATTCAACTTTAATAGGTGATTTAAACACCTATTTCCATACTTTAATTCATCTTATGCGAGGGATAACATAAAAAATATTTTTCAACAGGTTCCGACAAAGCATGAATATTCAAATTATCAGCCGCCAAACTTATATCTTTTACACTTCCATCTTTCATCAATAAATTAATGTTTTCCTTTTGTTCATTATATGCATTGTTTCTTAAAACGTCGGTATGTACAAAATAGTTTGCATCTTCTTGATTTAAACCAAAATTATTTATGACTAGATCTACTTCATATTGAATGCGTTCTTTTGAAAAAGCTTCAGTTGAGATTTCAATTTTAAATAACTTTCTATTAATTAATTGTTCCGCCAACAATGAAAGTACTTTATCTTCATTGAATTGCCAAACTTTAACAGCTCCCATTATATCGAAATCATCTATCAAAGCAAATTGGTCCAACAAACCTTTATCTTTCTCAAAATCAGCTAATCCAATATCTCTTTCTAAAAACAACCTAAAGGCTGGACTTGCAAATAGATCTTTACCTGATTGAACTAAAGTTTTCGCTCTGCGCAGTATATAAGTTAACATCACTTCTGATGAAACCACCGTTTTATGCATGTAAACTTGCCAATACATTAGCCTGCGAGCAACCAAAAATTTCTCAATAGAATAAACTCCTTTTTGTTCAACAACCAATTGATTGTCTACAACATCAAGCATGGCAATTATTCTATCACTTCCGATTACTCCTTCAGAAACTCCAGTGTAAAAACTGTCTCTGTTCAAATAATCCATTCTGTCCATGTCTAATTGGCTAGAAACCAATTGATGTAAGAATGATTTTGGATATTTATCTTCAAAAATCTCAATGGCTAAGTCTAACTTGCCTTTAAATTCTGTTGATAAGCGTTTCATAAACAATAAAGAAATTTCTTCATGGCTTACATTCTTCACAATATCTCTTTCTAGCGTATGACTAAATGGACCATGTCCAATATCATGTAACAAAATCGCAATTAAAACAGCTGTTTCTTCCTCTTCGGTAACTTCAATTCCTTTATAACGTAAAGCATGAATTGCTTTGGTCATCAAATGAGTAGCACCAAGGGCATGATGAAATCGCGTATGCAAAGCTCCAGGATATACCAAATGAGACATTCCCAATTGCTTGATTCTTCTCAATCTTTGGTAAAACGGATGTTCTATTAAATCGAAAATTATATCCTTCGGTAGGGAAATAAAACCATACACCGGGTCGTTAATAATTTTCTTCTTGTTAATTATGTTGAGGTTTGGACGCAAATCTTTACTTTTATAAATCATACAAATTTAAAAATAATCAGACAATGCAGGTGAAAATTCTTTGGGCAGATGACGAAATCGATTTATTAAAACCACATATTATATTCTTAACTCAGAAAGGATACGAGGTGGAGGCCGTTCATAGTGGAGGCGAAGCAATTGAAAAATGTGAGGAAACAGCTTATGATATCGTCTTTTTAGATGAAAATATGCCTGGAATTTCTGGATTGGATGCTTTGGCGAGAATTAAAGAACTGCGTCCAATGGTTCCCGTGGTGATGATCACCAAAAGTGAGGAGGAGAGCATCATGGAAGAAGCAATTGGCGGAAAAATCGCTGATTATTTAATTAAACCAGTAAATCCGAATCAAATTCTTTTGAGTTTGAAGAAGAATCTTGATCAATCTAAGTTGGTTTCTGAAAAGATAAATACCAACTATCAAAGAGAATTTAGACAGATTGGGATGGATTTAGGCGATCGCTTGAATGCAGAGGAATGGAGTGCAATGTATAAGAAACTGGTCAATTGGGATTTAGAATTCTCAAAAATGGAAGACCAGGGAATGCAAGAAATATTCGATATGCAATTGAAGGAAGCCAATTCTTCATTCTCTAAATTTATTGAAGAAAATTATTTAGATTGGTTGAATGGAGTGGAACAAGCACCACAAATGTTGCACACACTATTTAAGGATAGAGTTGCGCCACATTTAAAAGAACCTGTTTATTTATTGGTCGTTGATAATTTACGCTACGATCAATATCAAGTTTTACGTCCGGCGTTGAGTAAATATTTTTCTTTTGATAAAGAAGATATTGTTTATTCGATTTTACCGACAGCGACTCAGTATGCGAGAAATGCATTTTTTGCGGGATTAATGCCTAGCGAAATAAAAAAGAAATATCCAGACCTTTGGGTAGGTGAGGACGAAGAAGGTGGTAAAAACAACCACGAGGAAGAATTGTTGAACAAGCAATTGAAACGTCTTGGAAGTGATGTAAAAGTTGGATATAGAAAAATCACCAATTTAGAAGCAGGAAAGAAACTCTATGAAAACTTCAATCAATTAAAGAATAATGACTTAAATGTGATTGTTTACAATTTTGTAGACATGCTCTCTCATGCCCGAACAGATATGAAGGTAATTCGAGAATTGGCTGATGATGAAGCTGCATACCGTTCATTGACTTCAAGCTGGTTTGATCATTCTCCATTGCAAGATATCATGAAAGAGATTGCTAAAACAGGAGCAAAGGTGATTTTGACAACAGACCATGGGACAATAAAAGTAAATAATGCAATTAAAATTGTTGGACCAAGGGAGACGAATACCAATTTGCGTTATAAAATTGGAAAGAACTTAAATTACAAGGAAAAAGAGGTTTTCGAAGTTAAAAATCCTGATGAAGCCTATTTACCAAAGGACAATATTTCAGATAATTATGTGTTCAGTAGAAACAATGATTTCTTTGTTTACCCTAATAATTACAATCATTATTCTAAGTTCTATAATGATACTTTTCAGCATGGTGGAATCTCATTAGAAGAGATTTTAATTCCTTTTGTTGAGATGAGAGGAAAAAAATAGGTTTTACAATTTGAATACGAAGCCGCTAATTTAGTATCTTCGTATTCTTTTTTTTATGAAACTCCTCTTTATATGAAGTTTTACGCCAGAACAGAAGAAGATTTAATTAGTGTTAGCACAGAATTTCTTGATTTAATGCAGGAATACAAATGCTTTGCTTTTAAAGGAGAAATGGGTGTCGGGAAAACCACTTTTATTTCTTATCTTGCTAAAGCAATGGGAATTGTGGATCAAGTAAGTTCCCCAACCTATGGTTATGTTAATGAATATGAAAGTCCATTCTATGGAAAGGTTTATCATTTTGATTTATATAGAATTGAAAGTGAAGACGAAGCCTATGATATTGGAATTGAGGAATATATTTATGGTGACAACATAGTCTTAATGGAGTGGGCGGAAAATATTGAGAACCTTTTACCTGAAGATTGCGTATGGGTAAATATTACTAAGAATGATCATGAAGGTCGGGAGATTGAAGTAGATATATGAAGACAGATCCAGAGATTTTAAAAAGCTTAATGAAAGAGGGAAGGTTACTTCCACAAGAGGAAATGTTGGAAATTGCCCGTAAAAAAGGCAGTCTCAAAATTGGGATTCCAAGAGAATATTCATTTCAAGAACGCCGTGTAGCACTTGTTCCAGAGGCTGTATCGCTATTGGTTGCCAATGGACATGATATTAAAATCGAGACCAAAGCAGGTGAAAACGCCAATTTCTCGGATCGTGCTTACTCTGAAGCAGGAGCTGAAATCGTTTACGACAGAAAAGAAGTGTTCCAATGTGATATTGTGTTTAAAGTTTCTCCTCCAATTGAGGAAGAAGTAGATATGATGGGAATGGGTCAAACTTTAATTTCTGCACTTCAAATCAGTTTACAGCCAAAACAGATTTTGCAGAAAATGATGCAAAAGAAGATCACTGCAATTGCTTGGGATTATATGCGTGACGATGAAGGTCATTTTCCTGTTGTGAGTGCAATGGGAGAAATTGCTGGAAATACATCTATTCATATCGCAGCCGAATTGCTCAATGCTTTTAAGAATGGTAAAGGAGTAATGTTGGGCGGTATTGCAGGAGTTCAGCCAACAGAAGTTGTAATTCTAGGTGCTGGAACTGTTGGTGAATTTGCCGCACGTTCTGCATTGGGATTGGGATGTTCTGTGAAGGTTTTTGATAATTCTTTGGGTAAATTAAGAAGATTACAAACAGCTATCGGACATAGAATTTACACTTCGATTATTCAACCAAAAGTTTTGAGTAAAGCTTTAATGAGAGCGGATGTTGTAATTGGTGCTGTACGTTCTCCATTTGGAAAAACACCGTGTATCGTTTCCGAAGAAATGGTGAGTAACATGAAAACGGGTGCTATAATTATAGATGTTAGCATTGATCAAGGGGGTTGTTTTGAAACTTCAGAATTAACCAATCACGAATCGCCTACTTTCGATAAATATGGTGTAACTCATTATTGTGTTCCTAATATTGCTTCTCGTGTTTCAAGAACGGCATCTTTTGCAATCTCAAATATTTTTGCACCTGTTTTAATTAAAATGGGAGAAAAAGGAGGTGACAAAGAGTTGATAAAAAGAGATCACGGATTCAGAAGTGGAGTCTATATGTATAAAGGAACATTGACAAGTGAAGTGCTTGGAAAAATATTTGACCTTAATTATAAAGAAATCGAGCTTTTATTAATGGGAATGTAAGGTTATACCACATTTACCGAGTTCGGGTTTGTATTTATACTAAGTACTTGTGTCCATAGCTATCATTATGTAATTCCTCTGCAGCTTATTAATTGAAAAACGAAAGTTATATTGATAAATACTTTGGTTATAGAATTCAATTAGTTTCCATTAAAATAGTGGTGGAACAATTTTTTTATTTCATTGAATTAAAAGATAATTCAGATTCTTATGCGCCATTTGATAAACATGTTGGTAATCCTCCTATTTTTGCATTTTAATATACGTGATTATGCAAGGAATTTGGAAAAGGCTTAGATATTATTTGATCGGATTTCTTATCGGAACAATTTTCGTTAGTATTCTTTTTAAAGACCGTGGTTGTTCTTGGACACCTGCTAATAGAGTAAAAAACTCCATTCAAGATAAAATCATTGTTTTTCCAGAGGATCAGATTGTTTCATTGAAAGCACTTGGATTAAATAAAGACAACATCTATAAGTTTCTGGTAAATGGAGATGTAGATTTTTCAAACAGTCTAAAAGATAAATTCCCGAAGGTATATATAATTGAAGAAAACGATTCTATAGACAAGCGTTTACAATTTTCGTTGTACGAAGACAGTTACATAACTATCGTTCATGCCTTGAAAAAAGAAGAAAAACCACAACGTTATGAACACCTTGATGGCTGGGGAGAAATGATACGTTTACCGAAAGATTCTGCTTTAGTTTTTATCGATAAATCAAATTATTCTCAGTGTAAAGCCAGGGGATTAGCAACAAAAGATCAACAAGAAATCATCAAGGCTATGAAAACAACAGGAAGAGTTGATTTTTCAAAAAGTGATTTGATGTTAACAAAAGCTGTTCAGCAAATTCAGTTTATTCAAAATGATACATTAGAAGTCAACGCCAAGACAATTTGGTTCGAATCTAGAATTACATTCAAAGATTTCGATTGGGATTATAAATTGGATTGTGAAACGGAATAGGGGTGCCTACAACGTTTTATCAGGATTCATAATCCCAGCATTCACCTTCACATCAATGTGATTTTCTTTTGGTGTAATAGGACAGGAATAACGATAAGAATAAACACAATAAGGATTGTAAGTCTTATTAAAATCAACGCTTACTGTTTTATCTTTGATAGACATCTCTAGGTCTAAATATCTTCCTCCACCATAAGTGATTTCTGGTGCATTAGCATCCACAAAAGGGACGAATACATAGTTTTTATATTCTTCAGCTGTCAAACCTAAATTTTTATAAACTGCTAATTTGAATTTTTCATTGTCTTTTTCAAAATGAAGATAGCCTATTCTTTGGTATTTTGGAGTTCTACTTGTGGTAGTTGGCATGTCAAAAATCTTACCTTTTTTCTTCTTAAACTTTGCCGTTAAAACCCAAGATGAGTCGATAGGAAAGTGATTCAGCTTTTCAATTGATTGCTGTTCTTCTTTATTTATAATTGAATCTGTTTGTAATAATTTATGCTCAAAATTATCTCTTTCTATTTGAATAGAATCTAAATAATAGTTTTGAGCATTAACAACTCCTAAGGATAAGAAAAATAATGCAGCCAATAAGTTTAACTTCATAGCAGTGTTTTTATACGTTTATTGTAGAATATCTAAATTAATCTAAGTATTTCTTTCACCGAAAATAGTACTTCCAATTCTTACCATGCTACTTCCTTCTTCAATGGCAATATCATAATCACCGCTCATTCCCATTGAAACTATAGAGAAGGTCTCGTTAAATTTAAAGAAATGACTTTTAAAAACATTGAAATAATTATTTAATGTTCTGAATTCATCTTGTACTTGTTCTTTGTTATCAGTAAATGTCGCCATTCCCATAACTCCACGAACATTTATGTTTTCAAGTTCTACAAAATCACCACTCTCCAACATTTCTTTGGCTTCATCAAAGGTGAAACCAGATTTGGTGTCTTCTTGTGCAATATGAAATTGAATCAAAATGTCAATAATACGATCTTCATTTTTGGCGCGTTTATTAATTTCTTTGAGTAATTTAAAATTGTCCACTCCATGAATTAAAGTAACAAAAGGAGCAATATATTTAACTTTTTTGGTTTGTAAATTACCAATCATGTGCCACTCAATATCTTTAGGTAGCGCTTCGTATTTATCGACCAGTTCTTGTACACGATTTTCTCCAAAAATACGTTGACCAGTTGCGTAAGCTTCTAAAATAGCCTCGTTGGGCTTAGTTTTGGAAACAGCAACCAGTGTAACATCTGTTGGAAGGTTAGCTTTTACTTTTAATAAATTCTCTGAAATCATTCGTCTATTCTATAAATTGTTAAGCCACTGCGCATTTTTGGTTCAATGTATGTTGACTTTGGTGGCATAATCGCATTTTCGTCAGCAACTGCTTTGAGTTGTTCCATTGTTACTGGATACAATAAGAAACCTACTTGATTAACACCAGAATTTACGGAATGTTCTATGGCTAGAATTCCGTCTTCACCGCTTTGAAAAGAAATATTTTCATCTGTTGTTAAATCATGAATTCCTAAAACAGGGGAGAGGATATAACGTGTTAATATTTCAGCATCAATGCTACTCACTGCATCTAATTTACTGTGCATGTCCGTCCTTAAACGAAGTCTATACCAAGTTCTGTCGATAAACATATGAATATCATGTAACTGCTCTGGCGGTTTTGGTCTTTTTAATTCTTTTACTTCGAAGTGACTCTCCACCAAATTCAATAGACTGCTTTTTGAATGGCCGTTTAAAGTATTACATAAACGATTAAAAGGCATGATGTTCAATCTTTCTTCATCTATGAAAAAGCTCAAGAAAGAATTGTAATTTTTTTCTTTAGAATAATCGCCTTTTGCAGCAATTAAATCATGTAATCGAACTGAAGAAGCTGACCTGTGATGACCATCCGCAATGTAACAAGTTTCGATATTTGCATAAGCATCTTGAATTAGTTTTACTTCTTCTTGAGTGGTAATCCATAACTCATGGGTTGACTCATCTGTAGTAGCGAATTCATATTCTGGACGTTTCTCAACAATTTTCGAAAGAACTAAATCTAGTTCCTCACTTTTTTTGTGGCTCAATAGTACCGGTTCAGCATTAAAACCAACTATGTCAAGGTAATTTGTGAACATAGCCTCTCTTGAAGCCAATGTTGCTTCATGCTTTTTGATTTTATTGTCTTTGTATTCTTGAATACTCGCCCCACCAATTACACCTAAGTACGAATGATTTGGAGTGGATTGTCTGTAGACATAAAAAGCTTCTTCTTCATCTTGTTGCAGAATTCCTCTTTCCGCAAACTCTTCGTACTTGTCCTTTACCTTTAGAAAACGCTCTATTGTATTGGGCAAAGTTCTGGTATTGTCATTTTCAAAAAATTCTGGGTGAATTATATGAATAAATGAAAAAGGATTAGATTCCAGCTTTGCTTCAAGAATTGAATTTTTGTAAGTAGAAACAGCACGAGAAGCTACTAAATGAGCTTTGCTTCGAACAGGACGAATTGCTTTAAAAGCTTTAATTTTTGTCATAGTTTATGAATTTCATAATTGTATTGCAAGCAATGACAACAAAGATATAAATTTGTTTGAATCACTGGTAATTTATCCATTTTAGTAAAAAAGATATGGCTCTATATGAAATACTGTGGGTAATCAATTTTAATCCTTCGAAAAATTAATAGTTCTACTACGAATTTAACTGTAACCTATACGAGTTGTATTTTAAAGTATTTATCAAAATTGTCATTTCATTTTCACAAACAAGCATATGATGGTCTGTATTCCAGCTGGTTAGTCCCGGAGTAACGGCATATTAATAGCCAAGGACGTAAGTCCTTGGTTTAAAACAAATAGATATAAAACATAACCCCACAAAATCGACATAATTGCATGCAATTAGGTCGATTTTGTGGGGTTATGTTTCGGATTGTATCGTTTGACGGAAGGGCTTTAGCCCATCCCTATTAATATGTCGTCCCTCTGGGATTTTTGAATTATAAATACTTAAATAACAAAGGCTTATCAAATTTAGCCAATTGTGTTTTAAAAGAAAAATTCCATTTAAGTAAAAGCAGAACCAAATTGACAATCTTTTGGCTTCAATTAAAATCATAGATTTTAAATCTACCCACACAAAATCATATAGAGCCAAAAAAGATATGAATAGTTTTATTGTTTATCATTCTTTTTATAACGGATTGCTTGTAAATCTTTTTTAAGCTGTAACTTTGCGGCATGAAGACAAAAACGCTGAAGAAAAACAAAGTGAATGTTGTCACTTTAGGGTGTTCAAAGAATATATATGACTCTGAGGTGCTAATGGCACAATTGAAAGCAAATAAATTTGATGTTGAGCATGAGGCAAAGCAAGATGATTCCGAGATTGTAATTATCAATACATGTGGATTTATCGATAACGCAAAACAAGAATCAATTGATACTATTTTACGTTATGCACAAGCAAAAAAAGATGGTCAAGTTGATAAAGTATACGTTACAGGTTGCTTATCTCAACGCTACAAAGACGAATTAGAAAAAGAGATTCCAGAGGTTGATGCTTATTTCGGTACACGTGAATTGCCACGTATGTTGAAAACATTAAAAGCGGATTATAAGCATGAGTTGGTTGGAGAACGTTTATTAACAACTCCTTCTCACTATGCATACTTTAAGATTGCAGAAGGTTGCGATCGTCCATGTTCATTCTGTGCTATTCCAATTATGCGTGGTGCTCACCGTTCAACTCCTATTGAGGAATTGGTAAAGCAAGCACAAAGTTTAGCTGCAAAAGGGGTGAAAGAATTAATGTTAATCGCACAAGATTTAACTTATTACGGATTAGATTTATATAAGAAACGTGCTTTAGCTGAATTGGTTGACCGTTTAGCTGATGTGGAAGGAATAGAATGGATTAAATTACATTATGCTTTCCCTACAGGTTTCCCAATGGATGTTTTGGATGTAATGAGAGAGAGAAGTAATGTTTGTAATTACTTAGATATGCCATTGCAACATGGATCAACGAATATGTTGAAAGCCATGAGAAGAGGTACAACGCGTGAAAAGACAGAAAAACTAATTTCTGATATTCGTGATAGAGTTCCTGGAATTGCAATCAGAACGACATTAATAGCTGGTTACCCTGGAGAAACAGAGGCAGATTTTGATGAAATGTATGACTGGGTTGAGAAATCTAGATTTGAACGTTTAGGGATTTTTACGTACTCACACGAAGAAAATACACATGCTCATAAATTTGAGGATAATGTCTCAGCAGCTTTAAAACGTGAACGTGCCGATACGATCATGGAATTACAATCTGGAATCAGTTACGATTTAAACCAAAAACATATTGGTCAAGTAAGAAAAGTATTGTTTGATAGAGCAGAAGGGGAATATTTCATTGGAAGAACAGAGTTTGACTCTCCAGAAGTGGACAACGAAGTTTTAATCAAAGCAAAAGATAACTATGTAAGAATTGGTGACTTTGCACCGATCTTAATTACGTCAGCGGATCATTATGATTTATATGGTAATTTGGCAGAATGATATTTTTGTTGAAACGCAGTATTTGACGTTACCTTGCAAATAATTATAAAAACAAAAAAGGCGCAATAGTATTGCGCCTTTTTTGTTTGAGAAATAATATTTTATTTCTTCAACTTTTCAATGTTTTGGTCTATGAATTCAGAAACTGCATCGGTAACTGCGATTTTGTTACCGATATAGATTTGGTCAGCATAACTTTTAACGATAAGTTTCCAATCTATACCTTCATCCTTTTCATCTTTGCTTGTGAGCAACTTATCTGACACTTTATTATACAAGAAGTCTAACGATAAACCTACCAAGTATTTCTTTAATTTGAAATCGCCTGAAAAGCTTTGATTATCTTCTTTTTCTACTTTCTTTTCCAAGAAACTAAATAAGTTACTCGGCTTTAAATAGGATTTGATGTTTTCTTCAATAAAGTCTTTTGACAACTGAATTTCTGTTTCAATGCGCTCTTCTTCTAAGAGTAATTCCTTATAGCTCTTTATTGTATTCATAATTTCTTAGTCATTATACGTGTGAAACCATTGAGTAAATAACGGAGTGTGTACTTATTGAAGATACGCATTAAAATAATAGCTAGAAAGGGAAGCGCTCCAACAATTAAGAAACCTAGTGTATAGCTTTCTAATAAACCACCTAAGTAGATTGCCAAAGCAAAACCAAAGAAAGATAAACCTGTCATTATTAGAATAATTTTCAAGAATCCATAGGTAGCGTTAGCTAAAACCCCAGTAATCTTCTTAATTCCTTTAATTTTTAGCAAAGTCAAAGTAGACTTTAATAGTCGTTTAACTTCATCTATACCTTCTTCAGTAGTCTTATTTTCCCTCATAGTCTCTTGTAGTTATTAATCGCAGTAAGTAATTTACGACTTTAGGTGTGCTTTTTTTAAAAGTTCATCTCCTTTTTCCATTACCGCATCTTTAGCAGTTCCTAAAGCATCTACAGTTGCATTTTTTGCTTCTCCAAACTTTGTTGCAATTGCATCACGCGTATCTTTCCCGCTTGCTGGTGCTAATAATAAAGAAACTCCTGCTCCTACAACTGCTCCTGCTAATGCTGCTACGATGATTTTTGATTTTTCGTCCATAATAATTTTGTTTTTTATTTGTTAATATTTCTTTTAATAAAGATACGTTTTTAATGAGGTTATTCAAAGTTACATATCACAATAAATTCTAAAATATAAATATATTATACGTTGGTAATCAATTGTTAAAAAGTTATAAATCCATATTTTATGGTGTCACATTAATTATATTATTTTGAATTGTCTGGTAAATATGAATGATAGAATAAATAGAGATGGGTTGATGGCATATTGCTTTTAGGAAATCTTCATAAAACGCAATTGTTAAGTTGAACCTATTGATTTAGTATGTAGCGCAAAAAAAAAGAGGCTACCTTTTCAGATAACCTCTCCTTAACATAAAATGTATTCAATTATTTACGAACAACCAATTTGTTTGTTTTAATAACTTCATTGTTGTTGTTACGAATTGTGTAAATGTAAACACCATTGTTTAGGTTACTTACATCAACTTGTTTCATACCATTTGAAATTGTAGTATTCACAACTTCTTGTCCTGTAACAGAGTTAATGATAACTGTACCGTTCTCTAAACCATCAATCTTGAAGTTAACAAAATTGTTTGCTGGGTTAGGGTAGATACTAATTTCTTTATACTGATCTGTAACAGAAACAGGAGATGTTAATGTTATAGCATTTGAAGTAGCAATAACACTGCTATATCCAGTAGCTGCTTCAACTAAAACATAAATTTTCATTTCTACGTCTTCTTCGATAGCTACATTTTCTACAGCATCTCCAGCAGCATTAATTCTCCAGTATTCACCAGCAGCTGTAAAGTTAAAAGTTTGATTAGCACCAGTTGTTGCAATCATAACACCACTACCTGCAATAAAAGCTTCAGCGTTTGATAAATCAAATGGGCTAACATTAGACTGCATTGCTACAACATAATAAGCATTAATGTTTGATTCATCTGGAATATCAAAAGTAAGTTCTAAATCAGAACCATCCTCATTATCAGAAATATCAGTTGCTAAAACGTTAGTAACATCAGGAACATTAGGAATAATAGCTCCTACAACAATATTATCAACAGATATCCATGATCCTGGTGCCAAAGTAGATAATGCATTGTTAAAAATTTGTCCTTCACTACTTGCAATAAAAACAGTGTACTCAGTTACTGCACCAATATAATTCATATCAACAGTTACCGTAGAGAATGCATTTTGTGTTCCTCCAAATATTTCAGAACCTGCACCAACTAAATTACCAGCACCATCATAAGCTTGTACAATAAAGATTGCTGTATCATTTGGTTTAACATCATACTTTACATCAAAAGTAAAGTCTTCATACTTGTCAGTAGAAACAATGTCTTGTACTAATATAGAACCATAATCTCCATCAGGATAGTTGGTTGCATCTGTTGAGTTCGCTAAATTGAAAGAAGTAAGTTTAGCAAAACTATTTCCTTCAGTTGCTCCAGTTGTTACTTCTGTAGCTGGAGTAATTACGTTTGTACTTCCGTCTGTAATGTCACCAATAGTTGATGTAATGTTAAAGTTGATCCAGTCATTTGGTGATCCAGTTGTCCAGTTTTCAAAACCAGCGTTGTTAACTTGAGCACTAATACTAGCACCAGCGATTAAAGCCAATGCGGATAAGTAAATTTTATTCATAATATTGTTTTTTTTGATTCCTTCAAATATACTAATTCATTGCCGCTTAGACAAACAATTTATACTTTTTTAAGATAATATGTTTTACCTAGAAACCTTCTATTAATTGAAGTTTGTACCTAAAATGACATTGGTATAATATCTAAAAGAACTTTTATTTAAGTGAATTTCACTTCTGAACTTTTAGGATTTAAGAATACCATTAAGATTTGATTCAAATAATGTAGTTAATTTTATTTTCTTGATTGACGCTCTATTTTGAGACTTCCAAGTTGAAAAATAGTGGTTTTGGTTTTTGGCATATCTTGAATATAAATAATCGGTTTCTCATTTTTATTCACATTTGTGAGCGTATTGTTTATAATCCCTTTTAAATTAGGTCTACGTTCTTCGTTAAGAATATTTTTTCGTTGTAGATATTCAGCAGTTAAATCAACTATGGTTGGAGTTTTTTGATTATCGTTTTCTGAAATTATTGAACCTTTATTCGTATCAATTTCTTTAACTAAAGCAACAGAGGTAACGACTCCGGAGATTTCTATTGCTTTTAATTGTGAAACATTTATTAGGTCGTTATCTATCGATTGTGCTTTATTTTGATCTTTTAATGGAGATTCTGCCTTTTGTTTTTTGCTTTCTGAATTAGCTAAAGATTCTTTGTCTAATTCTTTAATTTTTATACTATTTTGAATAGAGTCTATTGGAGAATTCGAAGTGAAAAGTTGCTTATAAATTTTGTTTTCTGATCTAAGAACTACTGAGTTAATTGGTTCATTTGAATCAATCTTAAATGAATCCGATGTGTACTTTTCAATTTCTAAATCTACTGGCTGTGAAATCGTATATAAATAAGGTGATTCTTCAATTGGAAGTTTAATCCAAATTAAGAATACAATTGAAGCTGCTACAACTCCCATAAACCATCGTCTTGCTGGAATAGAAATAATGTGGGTTTTTCCTAAAATCAATTTTTCTTTGTTTGGATATTTAATCGTTTCTAATGGTAATCTAGCTTTATTGAATTGTAGGAATTTGTTATTTAATTCAGGATTTTCAATTAAGAAACCTTCAATTGAATTCATTTCATCTTTAGAAAGGTCACCTTCTGAATAAGCGATAAAAAAGAATTCATAATTTTTTGAATTAATCTCATCAAAGTTGATTGATGTTTTATCAAAACTAAGTTTAGATTCAGTAATTGAAATGTCACTCAATAAATTCAAATGATCACCATCATCAAGCTCAGGATACTTTTCCAAGAATTTATTCAGCATCACTTTCAACTCCTCAGAAAGATTTCCTTCCCAAAGATCAAGTAAATAAGCTTCATAATTTCCCTTGTTAATTTCCATTATATTACTGATTCTAATTTTCCGATATATTTTTGTAATTGTTTTCTTGCTCTATAAATGTAAACTTTAACTTGTGAGGCATTGAGTTCAAGAATTTCTCCGATTTCATCATAATTATAGCCTTCATAATCACGTAAAAGAAGAGCTGATTTTTGAATTGGAGGAAGAGTGGCCAAAGCTTTTTCAAGAATTTCCTTTAAATCACTAGTTTCTTGATGAATTTCTGGCTCGGTATGATATTCATCAATAGAAATAACTTTATTCCTTTTCTTTCCATCCAAAAATTGATTGAAAACGGTTCGGAAAAGATAAGATTTGACTTTTTCTGCTTGAATGGTTTCTTTTTTAATCCACACTTTCTCATAAGCATCTTGAACAAGGTCCTGCGCCAAAGCCTCACTTTTGGACAATTTAATGGCAAAACGATATAATCCATCACTGAAATCCTTTACTGCGCTATGGTATTCTTTTTTATTCAATTATATAGAAATTCAACGATTCAACGATTCAATGATTCAACGATTCAATGATTCAATGATTCAAAAATTCAATTGATAATTCAAATCTACGTGTATGACGATTAACTATTCTTAAAGTTACAATTTAATTGAAAATTGATAATTAACAATTGATAATTTCAAAAAGCACCCTTTTCGAAATTGTTTATTTAAAAGTAATTTCACCCAACTAAGTAGTGTTTAGTAAAAAGGTGAGAGTGAAAATAATTATCAATTCTAAATTGTCTGTTTGCGTTAAACAATTAACAATAGACAATTGATAATTTCAAAAAGCACCCTTTTCGAAATTGTATATTTTAAAGTAACCTCACCCAACTAAGTAGTGTTTAGTAGAAAGGTGAGAGTGAAAATAATTATCAATTCTAAATTGTCTGTTCGCGTTAAACATTAATAATTGAACATTAACCATTATTTTTAAACGCTTCTCTTGTGCTGTTTTTTAATAATGTGCTTTAAAATTGCTGCTAGGATTAATCCGAAAAGAACATAAGCGATGAATAAGAGGTAACCAGGTTGCAACGAAGTGTTGTTAGTGGCAATACTATTCATGGCATCTGATTGTACATTGAGGTATTCCATTTGGTCTTCTAAAATTCCATTGAATCCTACATAAGCCATGAAAATCGCTACGACCATAACATCCGCCATCGACCATTTTCCGGACTTGAATGCTAGCCAATAAATGAGCTTGTTATTTTGCCATTTATCTTTACCAAATAGATAAACTTGAGTAGATATCAATTTCGTAATAGGAAGAACCACACTGAAGCCAAGAACTAAAATTCCAACCAAAATTGAATCCACTTTTCCGGTTTGTAACAGGATATTTACCAATTGAAGAATACTTTTACTTTGATAGAAAATTACTTGATCTTTAAAAACCACACTTTCTCCCAGTAGAACAAAGTCCAATTGATTTATTCGCGCATCAATTTCAATCATGGCGCTTGTGAGACCAACGAGTAGAACGATTATCGCTAAAATAACGGATAAAAAGAAAAGTGATTTTTGTAAAGCAATAAATTTGAATACAAAAAACCAAAGCAATAAGAAGATAACTACAATTCCTAAAATGAAAAAAGTTTCTCTGTAGTTTTTAATTTCTAATTCCTTCGCTTTTACCAGCAGAATTGAGTTGATATCTTCACCCAAAGAAATATCGTATTTCGCATGAATGTCTTTTATCTCGAGTGAGTCCTGCAAATCATAAGTTTCATCTGCAAACTCAGTCAATTTACTAATTGCCAAAGTTTTCATTCGATCTTTGTTCTTCTCCTTCATTACCTCGTCGATTATTCGTCGACTAAATTGAGGAGCTCCAGCTTTAATTTCATCTGCATCAACAAAAGTATTAACAGCCCATTTACGAATGGTATTTTTGAAACCTTCATCATTTGCCTGAATAGTTTTATCCGCTTGATCTACCAAACTGCGAATCAATTCTGTCAATTGAAGATGTAATAAACTGTCCTGACTTTTGGTTAATTCAAAATCCGTAATTTGATGTTCAACAATGTTCATCATCGTCCCTTTCCAAGCGGTTACAGACAGCATTCCTTTATTGATATAGTTAAGCGTACTGTAATCATCCTTGATTTCAGATCGCTTAATTGAATCCTGATATACGTTATAAGCAAAGTACGAAGCCAAAGCCAGTAGCGGAATTGTAACGGTAAAAAGAATAATCTTTCGAATCTTGAATCGCGACATAGTGTTAATTAATTATGAATTACGAATTGAAAATTACGAATTAAATAGATTTGGTGAAAGAAATAATTCAATAAAATGAAAAATCAGTATTATTTAAATGTAGGTTGAATTAATTACGAATTAAGAATTGCGAATTACGAATTGAAATCAAGATCTTTATTCACTCACCTCTAAAGTGTCTACATAAATAACCACTTTCTTCCTTCCCCATTTTCGTGCTTTTTTCACATCTGTGCCCATGTAAATGTCGATTTTGTTTTTCCAGCGATCATTCATTTTGTCTTTTACAAGATAGTATCCATCAAAACCGTCAATTTTAACGCGTGTATTGTGAGTAAGTCCTTGGGCAATTAAATCGCGTGATACCGCTATGGCTTTCATTTCTTCTTTTAATGAATCTCCCCAAGCTGCAATCACGGGATTACCTTTTGTTTGGTTGTTCAGCGAATTGTAAGCCGAAGCTTTAACGGTCATTTTTTTCCAACTATTATATTCAGGAATCACACGTGCAGGTTTGTCTTCGTTAACACAAGATGTAAATAGTGCTATGGAAAAAAACAAAAGTAATCCTCTCTGATATTTCATAATGAAATTATTTGGCTGCAATAAAACAGTCGTTTGAATGCTTAAATCTAGTCATTTAGTAATAGAGTGCAATGGTTAGCAATTATAATGATTTTGTTGGGGTAAAAGCATAGTATATAATTATTCCATATACCATTAAAAATCTCTCTGACAAATAGCCTAAAAGTTATTAGTTAAATCTTAAATTCACTCCAAAGGCCAAACTCATTAAATCGGGATACCCGGGGACAAAGGAAATAGCAAAATCTAGCTTTTCATTCATCTGATATTTGTATTCAAATTCTCCTCCATACCAAAGGAATAAATATTGGAACGTATTTTCAGGACCTCCTTTGAAACGGTTTGGGTTGACATATCCTTCTAAATCTAACCAGTTTCTTCTAAAAACTAGTGTCGGCCCAATTCCACCGTTTAAAGTGTGTTTTCCTATTTTGAAA
Source organism: Brumimicrobium glaciale (assembly GCF_004152935.1). Classification (GTDB taxonomy): domain Bacteria; phylum Bacteroidota; class Bacteroidia; order Flavobacteriales_D; family Crocinitomicaceae; genus Brumimicrobium; species Brumimicrobium glaciale. The sequence continues at coordinate 251,337 of NZ_SETE01000002.1, read as the reverse complement.
ATCTTTGCTCTTAATCCAATATGACTAAAGCCACCTAATCTTGCAGCACAGTCTGAATAGATTGCTTGAATAACTTTAATTGATAAAATATCTTTGTAAATGAATTTTTCATACATGATTTCCGTACCAAAATTCATTACGAAATAACCATTTTCATCTAACTTGTTAGGCATCAGAAAAGCATTTTCGTGTTCTCCTTTTGGGTGCAGACTCAAACCAAAAAACTTAATACCAATATTGTCTTGCGCAATAGAATGGATAGGGAATAAGAGTAGTAGTATAAATGTAATTTGTGTAAAGTGTAGCCTCATAACAAAATATTTTGATGAAGAATTATTCTACCAAGTTAAAACATAGCCTACATTAAAGCAAATGAAACTTACTTGGCAAATATCAATCATCAATCATTCCAATTCTGAATTAAAATAAATCTCTTACCCATTAATTATTATCATCCCTATCGCGTTTAAAATTAACCATTGATAATTAACAATTATAGAGGGTATTCCGAAAGTGGCCGTGGAAAATCCTCAGGATTAGCTGCTAAATGATATCTCGGGTCATCAATATCATTAAGTATCACTTCTTTAAACTTCGGACTCGCTTTGTACATCAACTGTTTACAATCTTCACTCAAGTGTTTAAGTTTAATGGTTTTTCCTTCCGCTTCATATTTTCCAACTATGTTGAAAATTGCTTCGAGGGCTGAATGGTCACTTACACGAGATTCGACAAAATCGATTTCCACACTTTCAGGATCATTTTTTGGATCAAATTTTTCATTGAAAGCTTGAATTGAACCAAAGAATAAAGGACCCCAAATTTCGTAAACTTTAGTACCATCTTCTTTAACACGTTTTCTAGCGCGAATACGAATCGCATTCTGCCATGCGAATGATAATGCAGAAATTATCACACCTACGAATACTGCAATTGCTAAATCGAAAATCACAGTAACAGCAGAAACGATTACCAAAACTATTGCATCAGATTTAGGAATCTTTTTGATGATTCGGAAACTAGACCAAGCGAAAGTTGCAATAACCATCATAAACATAACACCGACCAATGCTGCGATTGGCACTTGTTCAATCAATTTATCTGTAAAAAGAATAAATGTAAGTAAAGTCAGCGCCATCATAATACCTGATAAACGACCACGTCCACCAGCGTTAATATTGATTACCGTTTGACCAATCATTCCACAACCACCAGTTCCTCCAAAAAGTCCTGACATGATATTTCCAGTTCCTTGAGCGATACATTCTTGGTCACCATTTCCTCTGGTTTCGGTTAATTCATCGACTAAATTCATTGTCATTAGTGACTCAATTAATCCAACTGAAGCGGCTAGAAATGCATAAGGCAAGATGAATTTCAGGGTGTCTAAATTAAAAGGAAGATGCTGCCAAAGCTCTAGATTAGGAGTTGGGAATTCACCTTTTAATCCTGTTCCACCACCTTCAATGATATAAGATCCAACTGTTGAAACATCGAGATTAAGTCCAATAGCGATAAAGGTTGTCACTAAAATTGCCGTTAAAGCAGCTGGGATTTTCTTTGTGATTTTAGGTAATCCCCACATAATTGCCATGGTTAAAGCAACCAAACCAATCATCAAATAGAGCTCCGAACCTTGCATAAATGTGCTCGCATATTCTTTCACTCCAGTATCTGAAACCACCAATGATTTATGTGTAAACATTTTTACTTGTGCCCAGAAGATAACAATAGCTAAACCGTTCACAAATCCCAACATTACAGGGTGAGGAATTAAGCGAACGAAGCGTCCTAACTTAAATACACCCGCTAAAATTTGAATAATTCCCATTAAAATAACGGTAGCCATTAAATAGAAGAATCCCATGTTTTCAATGGGTTGGTCGAAAAGCATTCCTTTAGAATGACCTTCAGCAATCATAGCAACAAATATTACTGCCACCGCACCTGCAGCACCAGAAATAAGTCCTGGTCTTCCTCCAAAAATAGCAGCAATTAATCCAACAATAAATGCACCTGAAAGCGCCATCAACGGATCAATTTGCGCAACAAAAGCAAATGCAACCACTTCTGGAATCATTGCCAATGAAACGGTAATTCCGCTTAGAATGTCGTTTTTAGGATTAGTGGTGAATCTTCGGATAAATTTATTCATTGTATTTTTTTAATGGGGTGCAAAAATACTATTTTTATTCTGTAATGAAGAAACACAGACTATTCTTTGATCCATCTTTTACATTAATCGTATTAGGGTTGCTTTGAAGGCGAGTTTTTTACTTAATTTAGTAGTTTATAAGTCGAAAATCTATGAAATCAAAATACTTACTTTTAATACTTACTCTGCTCATTGTGACTATCTCTTTTGGTCAGAAAATTCATATTTCAGATTATAAAAGTGGTGCTGACTTAACAGCTTATGTCGTAGATTATGAAAGTCAAGCGGACCTATTGGTTTATAGAGTTGAATATGAAAGTGAAGCTGGAATAAACGACGGAAATTGGTTTTTTGTACAATTTCAAAGTCAGTCTGATAAAAGTATTTTCTTTGTAGATTATGAGAGTCAAGCTGATATTAAAATCTACTATGTGCAATATGAAAGTCAAGCAGGATGGAAAACTACAACCAAAAAGCTATTCTTAGAATAGGAATTATTTTCAATTATTTCTTTTAACACCATTCTATAAAACATTTATCAGTGAATAAAGTTACAGAACAATCCAGCAATTACGATAAACTTGAAGAGTTAACAATTCATGAACAATTAACGGCAATGAACAAAGAGGATCAATTGGTTCCTTTGGCAGTTGAGGCAATCGTACCCGAAATTACAGCATTTGTTGAAGAAGCATTAATTCGCATGAAAAGAGGTGGAAGATTATTCTATCTTGGTGCTGGAACGAGCGGAAGACTAGGAATTCTTGATGCTTCGGAGTGTCCCCCAACATTTGGAGTTGAACAAGGTTTAGTGGTTGGATTAATCGCTGGTGGAGATGCTGCGATTAGAATTGCAGTTGAAAATGCGGAGGATAATACGGAATTAGGTTGGGAGGAATTGCAGAAAATGAATATCCAAAAAGATGATATTATAGTTGGAATTGCAGCTTCTGGAACAACACCTTATGTTTTGGGAGCTTTAGAAAAAGCAAATGCAGCGGGAAACTTAACTGCTGGAATTACTTGTAATCCTGATAGTCCATTGAGTAAAGTAGCTCAACATGGATTAGTTGCTGTGGTTGGGCCCGAGTTTGTGACTGGAAGTACACGTTTGAAATCAGGAACAGCACAGAAATTGATTTTAAACATGATTTCAACGAGTTTGATGATTGGTTTAGGAAAAGTGCAAGGAAATAAAATGGTAGATATGCAATTGAGTAATGCTAAATTGGTTATCCGTGGAGCAAATATGGTAGCAGAGCAATGCGGGATTGAGTTTGAAGAGGCGAAGGCTTTATTGTTGGAATTTGGATCTGTTAGGAAAGCAGTTTTAGAATATAATGGTTAATTGTCAAGGATTAATTATTAACGCGATAGGGATGGTTTTTGAGCATTATTATCAATGTTTAATGATGTTGGGAAGGGTAATGTATATCAGCCTTTAGGAATTTTTCTTCAATTCTCCAAAATTGAAAATAAAAGTTAGAAGTAAATGTGGTTTTTAATGTGAATTTCATGAAACGTATTTTATTTATTTGAATTTCAGTTTTTTACGCCACGATATTCAATACTCCAAACTCAATACTGTCTCGATTTTTCGAGATTTCTACTTCTTAGACTTCATGAAAAACACTACAAACGCTAAAGCCAAGGCAAGAATGATCATTATGAGAATTGAATTATTTATCCAGGGTAAATAATCTTTCTGACCTTCTTTTTTTGGTGGTGGAGTGAATTTCGGAGCAACAGATGAATCTTTTGCGGCTTTTTCGGTAAAATCTGTTTTCATTCGAAAACGATTACTAATAATTTTCCCAAACTTCGTTTTAAAGCTTATAGAAATATAATTGTTTTCGTTCATTTCTTCAACAGTGCTATTGTATTTTTCAACAACCGCCATGTCAGGTGCATAATAATGTCTTGAGCCAGCGTAATAAAATAAAGCATTAGTGGTATAGAAATATTCTTTTTGAAAATCTGCCATTTCTTCAAAGGCTTGAGATAGAATATAATCTTTTTCATCATGGAGAATAGTAAAATGACGAAAAGCAGAATCAATAGCAAAAGCAATTTCTACCAATTTGTTATTATTTGGCGATTTCTTAGGATTCATTTCCTCTAATGCCTTATCTTTTAGAATTGGAAATATTAAAGTTGAATCAGGAATGAAAGTTTTCTTTTTGTACTTTATATATGCGTCATTTAAGTCAAGTACAGCGCTTTTTATACTGTAAATTGAAATAGGATCTTCTGGAATTGTTTTTTTATTGAATTTTTTAAGCATTTCATACCGTTCTAAATGCTGTAAAGTTGTTCGGTAAAGCATCTGCGCGTGAGGCTCCTGAATAGTATCAATTTGTAATCTCGCAAAAATACTCAAAGCTTTTTCAAATTTCTCTAAATGAACATTTTCGTAAGCATAAAATAAACTGTCTTGCGCTGTCCACTGAGTTGTCGGTTTATCTGCTATTTCTGAAATCCGGTTTTTCATATATGCAGGTGGAGCAGGCTGTCTATGGTATTTAACTACTTTAAATAAGTAGGTATTTTCTTGGCTAGGTGGTTTTTTGTAGTCAATTTTTTGACCAATTACCAAATGCGCATTTAATAATAGTACAATTGAAAAAAGTAAATATTTCATAATGTTATTCATTCTAATCCTCCGTTAATTAGTGCAAATTGTAAAATATTGAGTCCCATTTTAAGTGCTTTTTCATGATTCTCCTGCGTATCACTGTGCACAGTAATGTCTTCCCAACCGTCTCCTAAATCTGTTTCATAAGTATAAAGTAAAGCTAATCTGCCTTCAATTATAATTCCAAATGCTTGTGCTCTTTCTCCGTCATGTTCATGAATTTTAGGTAATCCGTTGAACTTATATTTTTGATTAAAAATGGGATGATTATAAGGCAGTTCTACTAATTTAAAATTAGGAAATAACTTTTCAAGTTCCGGACGAATATATTGATCCATTCCGTAATTATCATCGATGTGTAGAAATCCTCCTCCAATTAAATAATTTCTTAAATTCTCTCTTTCAGAATTAGAAAATACAACGTTTCCATGTCCTGTCATGTGAACAAATGGATAAGTAAATAGGAGGGAAGAGCCCACATCAACATAAGGAACTTCTGGATTAATGTTCGCATTTAATTGTTGATTGGCGAATTTCACTAGGTTTGGAACAGCAGTTGGATTGGCGTAATAATCACCGCCACCGCTGTATTTGAGTACTGCCAATTGATAACTTCCTTGCCCGAAAGCGAAAGTTAAGATGAAAAATGAAAAAATGCTCAATATTAATTTCATGGTAATTATTCTAACGTTCTTCAAAAAATAGTTTGACATTCATACATGCATAAACACCCGCCGTTTCAGTTCTCAAACGCGTATTACCCAAAGTTACGGCTTGATATCCATTTTTTATGGCTTTTTTAACTTCATTTAAGGTAAAATCTCCCTCAGGTCCAATTAAAATTGGAGTGTTTTTCCCAATCCATTTGCTGGAATCTAATGCTAATTGCTTTTGAATTGTGGTATTTCGTTCTTCTTCCTCGTAACAATGTGCAATTAATCCATTTGGATGTTGCTTTATAAAGGCTTCAATAGAAGTTAATTCATTTAATTTTGGAATAAACAAACGCTTTGATTGTTTCATCGCTGAAACTAAAATCTTATGGAATCGTTCATTTTTAATCTTTTTGCGTTCGGCATTTTTGCATAAAATCGGTGTGATTTCATGAATTCCTAATTCCGTTGCTTTCTCTAAAAACCATTCGAAACGGTCGTTATTTTTAGTAGGAGCAATCGCAATGTGAATGTGGTGTGCGTCTTGAATAGCTTTATGAAAATCAATTCTTTTTACTACGACTGCCTTTGGAGCGCTATCGGTTATTTCACCAGTAAATACAACTCCAGTTCCATTCACAATCTCCATTTGATCTCCTGGCGTCATGCGCAAAACTTTCGCTGCGTGTTTTGATTCGTCAGGTGGCAATGTTATTTCAGCCTGATCCAAAGTTTCGATATCAATATAAAATCTTCTCATTTGTTTAGACTAGTGCATTAATAGATAAACTAATTCACGCAATAAATCTGCATCAGAACCTGGCCCATGATTTATTCCCTTACTTTTTAAATCGTATTCTTGAAGTGTTGCAATGTTTTTAGCAATCTTTTTTGGATTATAAATTCGCTTGGCTTGTAAAACTTCTTTTGCCGCTGGATAACTCATTTTTAATGCTGACATTAATCCATTGACATCAGTTGCATTAGAAAAATGTGCTTTCATCAATCGTTCATGAAAACCAAATAATAATGGAATCAACTGTGTAATATGCGCCGCTTTTGGATTCTGTTCGAAATAATTTATGATTTTATTGGCTTTCAAAATATCACGAGAAGCCAAAGCATTCGTTAATTCAAAAGCATTGTAATCTTTAGAAATTCCTATATTTTCTTCAATATGAACTTCGCTAATTTGTGTTCCTTTTTCAAGAACAATCATTAGTTTCTCAAGTTCTTTGGCAATTTTCCCTAAATCAGCGCCTAAAAATTCAACCAAAAGCATTGTCGCTTTTTGATTGATGGAATATCCTTTTCCTTTCAAATAAGTGATAATCCAACCATCGACTTGATTTTCATAAAGCTTTTTACTTTCGAAAATAACACCATTTTTCTTAATGGTTTTAAAGAACTTCTTTCGAGAATCAGCTTTCTTGTGTTTATGTGCAAGAATCAAAACTGTGGTCGGTGATGGATTCTCAAAATAAGCTTCCATCATTCCCCAATCCTTTACATCTTGTGCTTCTTTTACAATCACCAACTGGCGTTCAGCCATCATCGGATATTGTTTTACTTGCTCTTGAAGCTGACCCATATCAGCATCTTTCCCATATAAAACCGTCAAATTAAAGTCACGTTCGCTTTCATCTAAAATGTATTTAGTGGCTGCATCAGTAATTTGATCGATATAGAAAGATTCATCACCATGCAGTAAATACAATGCATTTGGTGTTTTATCTTTAAACTGTTTTATAATTTCTTTCACGCTAATTTGAATCAATAAGGGGTTAAAATAACACAAATTTTGCTAGTTAACCTTCGTTTTTCCAGCAAAATTTTAGTTTCTGAATATGTTGCCTTTGACAGTCAACGGATTCCTCTTTCGAGACGCTCCCTTCGACTGGCTTCAATTTCTTCAATTCCTTCGTCGCCTTCGACAAGCTCAGTCACCGAAGAGTAATCCGTTGACTGAGCCTGTCGAAGGGAACGACTACAGAGGAGAATTTGTTGGCTGTCGAAGTCACAAAGAATTAGTAATTCTCTAAAAAGTTATTCAACAACCTAACCCCAGTTCCAGTTCCACCTTTTCCTTTGTAATTTTCTTCAGAACCTAAAAAAGCAGGACCAGCGATATCCAAGTGAATGTAAGGAGATTTCACAAAATGCTCAAGGAATTTTCCAGCGGTAATACTTCCTGCATACTTTCCTCCAATGTTTTTTAAATCTGCAATTGAAGATTTAACTTCTTCAGCATAATCATCCCAAAATGGCATTTGTGCTAATCTTTCGTGAACATTATATCCAGATTTAACTAACTCATCAATGATTTCCTGATTAGCATTTCCCATTATACAAGCTGCTTTTTGTCCTATCGCTGCAACTGCTGCACCAGTTAAAGTGGCTGCGTCAATTACCAATTCCGGATTTAATGCATTGGAATAAGCCAAAGCATCTGCCAAAATCATTCTTCCTTCAGCGTCCGTATTTAAAACTTCAACTGTTGTTCCATCATACATTGTAATTACATCACCAGGAACATAAGCATTTCCACCCGGACGATTATCCGTTGCTGGAATCAATGCTATAATGTGTAAATCCAATTCATTCATTGCCGCCGCATAGATAGTTCCAGCCATACAAGCTGCGCCTCCCATATCACTTTTCATAATATCCATGGAGCCAGCAGTTGGCTTTAAACTCATTCCTCCAGTATCGTAAACAACACCTTTTCCAACTAAAATTATTGGTTTTTTGTTCTTTGGATTTTTTGGTTTGTATTCTACAATTGTAAAAGTTGGTTCATCAACAGAACCTAAATTCACTGCCAAAAGTCCACCCATTTTTAATTCTTCGATTTTCGCTTTATTGAAAACAGTAACTTTTAGGTTATCTACTTTCTCGAATGATTGAATTTCTTTCGCTAATTGAGGAGCTGTTAAGTAGGAGAGTGGTTCATTCACCATATCTCTTGACCAATAAACAGCAGTTGTAGTATTGTTTAAACGACTAATTTGCTTTGCCTCAAAAGTATCCAATAAAACAATGCTTTTTAAATGGTAACGTTTCTTGTCAGCATCTTTGAAATACTTTAAAAACTGATAATTTGACAATGCCAATCCTTCAGCAAGCGCCAAAGCATTCGTTCCTTTACCAGAAATAAAAATCTCTTCAGCTGATTTAGATAATTTTGTTCTGATTTCATGACCAGCCACACGAATTTTCTCTAAATCGTCATTCTCCTTTACGAAGAAAATAAACTGTTCCCCTAATTTTATATAATCTGTCTTTTCATCAGATGCGATGAATTTCTTTGCTTGTTCTTCTACAATCGTTGAAACGCCTTCTATTGTTGTGAATTCCTTCCCTACAATAAATGCTATATGTCCGTCTTTTGAATATGATTTCCCTTGTTTGATCATTAAATTTGAGTTTATAATTATGGTTCTCAAAATTAACAAAAATGGGAGATTATATCAATTATGAATGACGAATCCATTAATGTGTTTCAGGAAACTTAACGAACTGAAGTTATTTGACAATTCATAGTTTCTATTTAATTTTATTGTATCGGTAAACGGCAAAGGAGGGAACGAAAATTAAAGCCAATCCGCAATAACCGATTATGAGTCCAATAGCTCCGCCGGGCCAATGCATAATTTTAAACAACATTGACAATAATGTAATACTGGTAAATAGAGATCCAGAAATGTAAGCAATCAGTTTCATCGTTTTGGATTTATAATTTCTTAGTTCAATTTTGTTTTTGGTACTTCCGATAAAAGTAAAGTTAGTGAATTCTTAATTGTAGACTTCCGCATTAGGGATAAAAGCGGCATCCTCTGACGTTTCATTCAGAGATATAGCGGAAAGCCCGACCCTTTTCCAATAGAATATAGTGTTTTAGTACAATGTAATCGCTTTAGTTGGAAAAGGGTAATGCCCAAAAAAAATAACAACTTCCAGCTTCAAAATTATCAATTACGAATTCCCCAAACTCCAAATCAAAGCTTTTTCCTTTGTAGCACGAAAAATTGTGTGGTGTTTTTCTTCTGGTTCATCCGAATAGGTCCATTTTAAATTTTGAGGGGCGAATTTCTCCAACTTTTTCTCTAGTTGATTCGTGTTAATTGATATGTCTGGAACAACAGAGCCAGCAAACCATAGTTTTTTCTCTTCATCTGGAAAATTAGTCATTAGTTTTCCTGTATTTTTTACCAAATAGCCGTCGTTCCACCAAAGTGAGGGATCCATTGCGATATAGAAATCAAACGCTTCTGGTTGTAGAAAGAATGTTTCCATGACAAATAGTCCAGAAAGCGACTCTCCAATCAAGCCTTTTTGATTGTTCACTCTGTATTTACTCTCTATTTTAGTAAATAATTCATTGGTAATAAATGCTCTAAAGTTTTTAGCGCCATCCGTTAAAGGACAGTAGTTTGAGTCCTTCTCCACATCCGAAAACCCAGTCAAATCTCTTCTGCGATCAGTATTTTCTATTCCAACTAAAATGATGGGCGGAATACTATCCAATTCGATAAGCTTAGCCAAAGTATTTGCGATATGAGGAAAATCCTCCATAACTATTCCTCCATCTGCCATATATAAAACAGGAAATGAGTCGGTACTAGAATCATATTGTGGTGGTAACCAAACATTAATTACTCGGTCTTCGCCAATTTGTGGAGAATGCATAGTAAAAGTGTCGTGATTTGGAACAGGATCATTGTATTGAACTTTTGTTCCACAACTTGTGAGGAACAATAAGGCGGTATAAAGGAAGAGATATTTCATTTTAAACGAATTGAAAAAGTTGAATTAAAATTACAAATTTAAATTTTAAGTAGTTTTAAATCATGGATCTAATTTCTTCAAATCTTCATTAGCCAAAAGTGATTTCATTTGCATAATAGCTACTTTATTGAGTTGAATAAGCCTTTCTTTTTGTGGTAAACCTTGTTCAATCAATAAAGCATTTATACTTTCCATATTACTCATAACAACCAATTGCTCTATGTTTGCTTCATCTCGCATGTTGGTTTTTAAATCTGGATTCTCCCTTTTCCATTGTTTTGAAGTCATTCCAAAAAGCGCCACATTTAATAAATCAGCTTCACTTGCATAAGCGAAGTTAATTTGTGATTGTGAAATTAGATTAGGGACAATGTTTTCTTTAATAGCGTCTGTGTGAATTTTGTAATTGATTTTAGAGAGTGTGCGCTGCAAGTTCCATTCAAGACTTAATCGGTCATTTTCATCCTCTTTTAGTCGTTGAAATTCTTTGATTATATAAAGTTTGAATTCAACTGAGATCCAAGATGCAAACTCAAAAGCAATATCTTTATGTGCAAAAGTACCGCCATATCTACCTTGTTTGGATACCAAGCCAATTGCATTTGTCTTTTCAATCCATTGTTTTGAGGTTAATGTAAAACTATTTAATCCTGCCTGTTTTCTAAACCCATCGAATTCGATGGGTTTAAAACTTTTGTTGTTCATTGTCTCCCACAGGCCTAAAAGCTCAATGGTATTTCTATTTCGTAACCAATTTTGAATAATGTAATCAGTCCTTTAACTGTCCTTATACTTTGCAATATCGGTTAGAGAAATGAAATCTTCCTTCTTGTTTTGATAGAAAACTACATCAAATCCTTTTACATTTATTGTTTTATTTTTTGCCATGATTTAAGTGTTTGTGGTTATTGATTTTTTAAACGCTTATTTAAGATATGAAAATAATTGCCTCCATAAATGTTTTAATTGATTTATTTTTGATGTAATTATAAGTCAACCAATTGATTGAGGCGTAAGACTGGATTAGAGTTTTTAAAATGTTAGAATTCGATCACTTTAAAATCTAGAAAATCTAGAACTAATAATTTCTAATTGTACCGATTTCGGGTTAATTAGAATATCTGTTATTTGGATTGGAATTTTAAACCCATCGAATTCGATGGGTTTAGAATATTGCGTTTGAACTAAGGATCTGTGAAGAAAAACGAACTCTAATTTCATGGAATCTCAAAATGCGTTACCTTCATCAATCAAAAATAACTGCAAGCAAAGAAAGAATTTTTAAAAGTTAGATAAGAATGGAATTAGAATCATGGGCTTTAATTTTAATCATACTCTGGAGCGCCATGATTTTCTATGGAATCTATCGCAAAAGATATTTGCTTGTCACTATATTTGTGACTTTAGAAATAGCGGTTGTCCTATTTTCTTACTTCTACGATAATAGAGATTACAGAATGCATTTTGCCGTTTTCGGAACAATTGCACTTTATTTAAATTCACTGATTTTTCTTTTGACTTTACTTCTGATAAAACCAATTAAGAGACAAAAATCAGAGTTAGAAGATTAGAATTAAATTACTTTTTTCCATAAAAAAAACCGCTTAGAATTTTACTTCTAAACGGTCTTTTTAGTCAAAATACCGAAACCTAGTTTTTGAATTATATAGCTCAATAGCAAGGCGCGCTTATTTTTGGAATCCAAGGAGTTGACATTTGTCAATGACTGATTTCAAAAATATGTGCAACGCCGATATTGAGTTCTATAAACAAAAACTATGTGAAATATCTAAAGTCTTGCTTGTTTTCAATCCTCTTAATCGAAGCGAAAATCAACTTAATCGTATTCTCTACATCTTCTTCGTGCGTCATTTCAACCGTCGTATGCATGTAGCGAAGCGGCAATGAAATCAATGCGGATGGAACTCCATCGTTACTGTATGCAAAAGCGTCTGTGTCTGTTCCTGTTGCTCTTGAAGCAGCCAAGCGTTGGAAAGGGATTTTCTCTTCCTCGGCAGCTTTCAAGATTAATTTCAATAAATTATTCTGAACCGCTGGACCATAAGTTAAAACTGGGCCTTTTCCGCCTTTTAAATCTCCTTGTTCTTTTTTGTCAATCATTGGTGTGTTTGTGTCGTGACAAACATCTGTGATAATTGCTACGTCTGGCTTGATTTTCTGAGCAATCATTTGCGCTCCTCTTAATCCAATTTCTTCTTGAACAGAATTCACAATATACAATCCGAATGGAAGTTTCGTTTTAGTTTCTTTCAACATTCTCGCAACTTGTGCAATCATAAATCCACCAACTCGATTATCCAAAGCTCTACCCACGTAACGTTTTTTGTTGAGAATCATGAATTCATCTTCAAAAGTTACAACACAACCTACATGAACTCCTAATTTCTCCACTTCGTCTTTTGTGTCACATCCACAATCTAATGTGATGTTTTTAAGACTCGGTTTAGGATCTTTTTCTTGTCTGGTATGAATTGCTGGCCATCCAAAAACAGCTTTCACTATTCCTTTATCTGTGTGAATATTTACACGTTTCGAAGGAGCAATCATGTGGTCTGAACCTCCATTTCTGCGTACGTAAATAAACCCTTCATCCGTTATATAATGCACAAACCAAGCAATCTCATCAGCATGTGCTTCAATGACAACTTTGTATTCCGCTTCTGGATTTATAATTCCAACCACAGTTCCGTAATTGTCCACCATATAATCATCAATGTATGGTTTGATATATTCCAACCACATTTTTTGACCTGATGATTCAAAACCTGTTGGCGATGCATTGTTCAAATATTTCTCTAAAAATTCTTTACTTTCCTTAGTTATTGCTTTACTCATTGTTTAATTTTTTCTAAAGATAAAAAATAAAATAATTACGAATTATCAATTACGAATTACGAATTGAAAAAAAAGCATTACGAATGAAAAATGTTTCTCAAAGTCAGCCTGAAAAATTCCTAATTCTCTTATTTGTAATTGAATTTTTGAATCTCTATTCTTAGTTTAAGAATCATCAAAGACCAATTGTGGAAGTAGGACCACAAATTCGTAATTATCACATTCGTAATTCGTAATTGTATTCTTCATTCGTAATTAGTTTTTTGTTAAATTCGCCAAGAATTTATTTTGATTGAAACCGATGAAAGATATATCAGTACAACAACTTGCCGCTGCTTTAAAGCAGAATAAAACATTCATATTACTGGATGTGCGTGAAAACTATGAATTTAAGATTGGACATATTGCATGCGTGCATATTCCTATGGATGAAATTCCTAAGCGTGCTTCAGAGTTAGATTGTCAAAAAGAGACGTATGTAATGTGCAGATCTGGAAAACGTGCTGCTGCAGTGGCTAATTTTCTAAATACGAATCATAATTTTTCGAATATCGGAATTGTGATTGGTGGAGTAGAGGCTTATGCAAATGAAATTGATCAATCAATAGAAGTATAATGGAAAAACAACCTAGATCACTTTCCCAATTAGCGGGAATTACCTTGCGTGGACTTGCAATGGGAGCTGCTGATGTTATTCCAGGAGTTTCTGGAGGAACAATCGCTTTTATTACTGGAATATACGAAGAACTGATTGGTAGCATCAGTAATATCAATTTAACAGCGCTTAAAAAACTAAAAAATGAAGGAATCTCTTCTTTTTGGAAGCATGTTAATGGAAACTTTTTTGTTGCTTTAATATTAGGAATAGCAATCAGTGTATTATCATTGGCAAAAGCAGTAACTTATTTGCTGGTTGAATATCCTGTTTTACTTTGGGCGTTTTTCTTCGGATTAATTGTAGCAAGTGCGCAGTTGATTTTGAAAACGGTCACCAAATGGGATGTGAAAAATGTAATCGGATTAATTATAGGGACTGCAATTGCGGCTTATATTTCAACTGTTCATGTTACCGCAAGTGGGGGTGAATATTGGTATATCGTAATGAGTGGAGCTATTGCAATTTGCGCCATGATTTTACCTGGAATTAGTGGAGCATTTATTTTAGTGCTTTTAGGTTCTTATGCGATGATTATCGAAGGATTAAAGAATTTAGACTTCATGATTATCGGACTTTTCTGCTTAGGTTGTTTAGTCGGAATTCTTTCCTTTAGTCGACTATTAAAGTATTTATTTGAAAATTATAAAAACCTTGTTTTAGCGATTCTTTCTGGATTCCTTATTGGTTCATTGCTAAAGATTTGGCCATGGAAAAATGCTATGGGAGATGCACCAATCGTTGTTCATTCTGATGGAAAAGAAGATTGGATGATGGCGAATGTACTACCTGGAAATTTCATTGGTGAACCGCAAATTCTATATGTTGTTCTTTTGGCACTTTTCGGATATCTATTGGTTTATTTAATGGATAAATTCGGTAATAAATCTGAAAAAGTTTAGTTATGAGTCAGCAAGACACAATAAAATTTGGATTATTAGGTAAAACGCTTGGACATTCTTTTTCAAGAAGTCACTTCATGGAGAAATTCGAGGCAGAACAGATTGATGCTACTTTTGAGAATATCGAATTGCCTGATTTCAAAGCTTTAGAAGAGTGGATGAAAACTGCTCCGACTGAATTTACTGGTGTCAGTGTAACAATTCCATATAAAGAAGCAGTGATTCCTTTCTTGGATGAAATAAGTCCAGAAGCGAAAAAAATTGGCGCTGTAAATTGCATTCATTTTAAAGATGGAAAATCAATTGGACACAATACAGATGCTTTTGGTTTCGGTCAATCCATTAAACCATTTTTGAGAAATATTCACGAACGCGCTTTATTGCTAGGAACAGGTGGAGCTTCAAAAGCGGTTGCTTATACTTTAGAAAACTTAGGAATTACGGTTGCGCATTTATCAAGAACTCCAAAAGAAGATCAAATGATTTTTGGATATGACCAAGCCAATGATTTAATGGTGAAATCTTTTCCAATGATTGTGAATTGCACACCATTAGGAACTTCGCCAAATGTAAATGAAAAACCAGACTTCCCAATTGAATTGGTTGGAGAAGATCATTTTGTAGTTGACTTGATTTACAATCCATCAGAGACTTTGTTTTTGAAATTAGCAAGAGAAAGTGGAGCTGACACTTTAAATGGTTTGTCTATGTTGAAACAACAGGCGGGGAGGGCTTGGGAGATATGGAATAGCTAATCTTTGCAATAAGGCGTCAAATACTTCGTTATGCTTGTTTTTAATTGCAATCATTTATAAATATAAAATCATGAAATTAAAAACTTCACAAGCCTTGTCTTTAACGTCTTCTTATCAAAGACCGGAAAATGCGAATTTTATTTATGAAACTTTTAGGATTAATTAAGATTGCAATATTTGAAATTCATTCGTTAAAATAGCTTTAGCCTCAACTTGAATTCATACCTTTTTCTTACCTTCGCCATGGCTTAACTAAAGTATAAAAGCAGATTATATTAAAAGTTTCCAATCGTTTTAAAAACGATTATAACCGATAAAAAGTTTCCTATGAATATTCTTAAATCTTATATTAGGGAAGGTGAACATCAGACACAGGATTTCAAATTTCGTGTGGATGACGCCAAGAAAATTGCACGCACTTTAGCGGCTTTTGCCAATACAGACGGTGGAAGATTGTTGATTGGTGTGAAAGACAATGGAAAGGTCGTTGGAGTCAATCCAGAAGAAGAATTTCATGTGATTCAAGGTGCAGCAGCAATGTATTGCAAGCCAGAATTGGTTGTGAAAACGCAAATCATGCAAGACGATCATAAATTGGTATTAGAAGTAACTGTTGATGAAGTTAAAAACAAACCCGTAAAAGCATTGGACGATGATGGAGAATGGAAAACCTACGTCCGCAGAGAAGATCATACCTTATTAGCAAGTAAAATCTTGATTGGCGTTTGGAAAAAGGAACGAACAAAAACCTCAACTCCGCAAACTTTTGATAGAGACGAACAGTTGATTTTAAATACTATCAAGGAAGCCGGTGAAATCACTTTGAGTAAGTTATACAAAGAAACAAAACTCAAAAAAGCCTATATCGATAGATTACTTATTCTGTTTATTACTTGGGATGTTGTGGAAATGAATATTACTTCTGGGGGAACTTATTTTTCGGTAGGAGAAATGCTTTAGGCAATAGGCAATAGGCGGTAGGCTTTATGCTTTAAGCTTTAGGCGGGGTTTCCATAAATCTAAATTTATCCCAAAGAAAATGCCGTATGCTTAAAGCTTATGGCTCATAGCATACGGCATTAAAAAGTATGTTATACTAAATATGTTCTAATTAATTCTGACTTTTTATTGCCCCATCAACATGCACATCCATTTGTGGGAAAGGAATAGATAATCCATCAATTTCTCCATATTTCTCATAAACTTTCTCGTTTACGTAATAGTGGATATCCCAATAATCTTCTTTATTACACCAAATCTTAACTGCTAAGTTTACAGATGAATCTCCTAAAGAACCTAGTTTTACGAATGGCTCTGGATCTTTAAATACTTTGTCATGACTATTAACTATTTCTAAGACCGTGTCTCTTGCTAATTTAAAGTCTTCACCATAACCGAATCCGAATGTAAAATCTACACGACGAGTTGGTTGCATGCTAAAGTTTGTGATATTACTATTGTATAAAGGACCGTTTGGTATAATAATCGTTTTATTGTCAGGTGTTGTCATTACTGTATGAAAAATTTGAATTTCTTTCACAGTACCTGATTCTCCTTGCGTTGTAATGAAATCTCCAACTTTAAATGGTTTGAAAATCAATAACATTACTCCACCAGCTAAATTTCCTAATGTTCCAGAGAATGCCATACCAATAGCCAGTCCAGCAGCACCCAGTATTGCTATGAAAGAAGTCATTTCGATTCCCACTTGTGAGAATACAGTAATTATCGTTAATACCTTAACTAATCCACTTACTAAACCTTTCATAAAAGTGATTAAACCTTTATCAGAATCTCTTTTCTCAAGAATCTTAACAACCATTTTACTGAAGAACTTCGCTAATCTCATCCCTATAAAAAAGATTATGACTGCAATTAGAAGATTCCCTCCAACCTCAATAAGTTTAGAAAATATTTCACCTTGAGAAACGCCAAAATATTTCTCTGTATCAAGAATATCTGTATTCATAATTAATGTATTGATTAAATAATTTAAATTTGGGCACAAATATAAATCTTTTATTGTGTTTACATAAGAATTTCCACCATGATTTTGATCCTTTCTAAAATAGTTTACTTTTTAATAACTCCGTTAACATGGTTGATACTAGCAATATTGACGTGGGCTTTTGCGAAAAAAAAGAAAATTAAACAGATTTCAAAAGTGTCTGCAATTGTAATCATTTTGTTCTTTTCAAATACTTTTATTTACAAAGAAGCACTTCGTTTATGGGAAATTCCAGCAATTAATAAATCTGAAATTCAAAAACATGATGTTGGAATAGTTTTGGGTGGAATGTTCGAATATGACAATGATGCAGACCGTTTAAGTATTAGAAGAGGTGGAGACAGAATTTGGCAAGCCATTGATTTGTACAAGGCTAATAAAATTAAAAAGATATGCATTGTCGGTAAGCATGGAAATATTATAGATAAAGGGTTAGATGAAGCGGTTCAACTCAAAACACAACTTGTAGAGTGGGGGATTCCAGCAATTGATATTCTCATTGAAACAGAATCAAGAAATACGAACGAAAATGCTAAATTCACAGCGGCTTTATTTAAACAGTCCTATCCACATTTCAATTCTTTCCTATTAATAACATCAGCCAGACACATGAAAAGAGCGGAAGCTTCTTTTGAAAAAGTGGAAATGAATGTTACTCCTTTTTCAACTGATCAATATGTCGGAAAAGAACGCTATTATACTTGGGATGAGTTTATAATTCCCAGTTCAGATACTTTTAATGGCTGGTTTGGTTTGATTAAAGAGGTGGTTGGGTATGTGGGATATGGGCTTTTTAGTTAATTACGAATTGTGTTGGAGTTTTAATTTCGATTACAAAATATTATAAAATGTAAACGTAGATTCCTTCTAATAGAACGCACCATGAGTTAGTTTGGATGTTTGTTTTAATAGTATATCAGGAAATTAGAATTCATCATTTAAAAGAGAGCTTTGGTCATAAAGGAAAATCTACAATTCGTAATTCATAATTCCCAATTCGTAATTATTTTTCTTCTATCGAATAAAAATATGTTTAAATTCATGCAATATCAAAGCCGTAGCGCCCCAAACCACTTTATTATTAATATCAAAATACGGAATATCATCCAACGCCGTTCTTCCAGTGAGTTCGATTCTGGTTTTTTTAATTATATCTTTTTCGAAAAGTTGGTGAATAGGAAAGGAGAATATTTCTGCTACTTCTCTACTGTTTTTAATGAAAACTGGTGGTTCTGTGTAATGAAAAACATAAGGTTGGATGCTGAAATTACTTATTGGAATAAACACCGGAGTGAGCTTTCCTAATAAATCAAATCCTTCATATTTTAAACCTATTTCTTCAATACATTCTCGAATGGCAGTTTGTTGTAAATCCTCATCAAAATCTTCCATTTTTCCGCCTGGTAAACAAACTTCTCCACTGTGCATTCCGCGATAGGGTGAACGTTCGGTAAGGATTACTTTAAGCTCGTTGTGTTTTTCGTAAATAACTAGAGCAACTGCACTTTCTCTATAGTTTATGGCTTGTTTAATTGCTTCAGAAGAACGACCTCGACCAGTTGGTGACATTGGAATATGCGCATCTTCTCCCGGTAATCGGAAAGTTAACTGTTTTCTAATCTCTTCAATTGTAAGCATCATGTCATTTTTACTTTTCTATTCTAAAACTTTTAAATATTTCTAAAATATCATCATATAAAAAGGCTGTATTATTTTTGCTCATAATTGCTTGCAAAATATAATAAGAGTCCTTTCCTGAAACAACACCAAATTGATAGAATAGTTCTTTTCCCTGAGATCCTTCCTTGCCTTTAACGCTTCCTAAATGAATTGGTTTATTGTCAAAAGAAACAATGTTTGAGTAAATTGATTTCGTTGCATCTGTCAAACCATTAGCTCTTGTTTCTACCGAGTAATCTCTCATGATGTAATCTCCTTCTTGATTTTTTATTTTTGTGTCATTAAAGTATTCAGCGTAATGATTGATTTCTTCTTTTGGAATCACATCAACACTAAAGTAAATTTTGTTTTCTGAACATACAAAATTATTCTTGTTGGTGATGCTTATAGAAGAGTTTTCGTTGGTAAAGCATTCTGGCAAGGTAATGTAAGCTCCTGAATTTTTATCGTTTTCAATGAAATGTTTAACTCCATATTGATTGTCAAAATACTTGAGTTTTCCATGATAATCAATTTTATCTTCATTGTCTAATTTGCATTGTACGAAAATCAATGGAAGAATAAACAGTAGGGGAGCGTATGAAAGAAGTTTTTTCAATAGTTTTTGGTTAAAAATACAAATTTTCATTCAGATTGAAAATCACAATTCGTTTATATAAAAACAAAAAGCCTCGACGTTGCAGTCGAGGCTTTCAAAATCAATTCAAAATCGTTTATTCAACAATCTCCATTTCTTCAATCAAGTTAAGCGCTTCACCATATTTTTCAATAATGAACAAAACATAACGAATATCACAAGAAATTGTACGTTGGATATCTTTTTCAAAGAAGATGTCACCTGACATTGCTTCCCAGTTTCCGTCAAACGCAGTTCCAATTAAATGACCATCTGCATTAAGAACCGGTGAACCTGAGTTTCCTCCAGTGATATCGTTGTTACTGATAAAGTTTACAACCATTTCACCTTTGTCATTTCCATATCTTCCATAATCCTTTTTGTTAAATAAATCCTTCAATTTTGCAGGAACGTGGAACTCTGGATTGTTTGGATCTTCTTTTTTCAAACCTTCTTCTAATGTAGTATAAATGTCATATTCTTTACCTTCTTCTGGTGAATAAGGTAGAATAGAACCATAAGTTAAACGCAATGTGCTGTTCGCATTTGGATAGAAAGTTTTGTCTTTATCCATTTCTCTGTATCCTTTAACGAACAATCTATTTGCGCGCTCAAGTCCACTCATAGCTTTCACATACTCTTCGTCCTCAGTTAATTTTTGATATTCTACATAAATAGATTCAATGATTTGGAATAAAGGATCTTTTTTAAGCGTTTCCATTGGGAATTTCTCTGATTTTTCAACCAATTGGTCAAATTTCTCAAATTTAGCTTTAGATGCAAAAAGAGATTTCTTCTTTGCTTTCTTTACTAATTTACTCAACTTCCCTTTGTCACCTGCATTTTTGATCAATTCAGGCATCATTTCAGCAGGAATATCTTTATAGTACATTTTTAAAACAGCTTCTAAAGTTTCAAATTCTAAATCAATATTAGCCGTTTCATAGAAAGTCATCATGCGCTCCTTAAAGCTAGCATAAGCTCTATCACCCATTCCTTGTTCTAAATAACCTTCTAAAAGAACGAAACGGAATACATTTAAGTTAAGATCAACTGAGTAAATAAATTCACTTTGGTAAACATCAGCATAAACTTGTTTGTCCGTCAATTTGTATGTTTCCTCAATAGTTTTCATGATAGAAGCATATTCTGGATTTCCACTAGAGAATTCATTAAATCTTGCTTCTAATTCACGTTTCTTATCCGCTACTTTGTTGTTTTTCAATTGCTCTGATTGACCAATAAAATATTTCCAGTAGTTAGCAACTTGTGCATGTTTAGAAGAATAATTTAAACGATCTACAGTGCTTTCGTTCATGTATTTCTTCATGATATCCAACTTCACTCTACGAATTTCAACTCTTTTTGGTTGCTCAATATTAACTGCTTGTTCAACACCGAAAGAAGAAAGGTAACGATCTGTTGATCCAGGGAAACCAAATACCATTGCGAAATCTCCCTTTTCATATCCTTTAATAGAAACAGGTAAAGAGTGCTTAGGTGAATAAGGAATATTCTCTTCGTTATAAGCTGCTGGTTTGTTGTCTGAACCAGAATAAATTCTGAACAAAGAGAAATCTCCAGTGTGACGAGGATACATCCAATTATCTGAATCATGTCCAAATTTCCCTATAGATTCTGGAGGTGTTCCCGCTAAGCGAACATCTTCATAAGTTTCAGTAACGAAAATATAAAATTCGTTTCCTTCAAAGAAATCACGAACAAATGCTTTGTATTTAGAATCTCCAATTGCTTCTTTAGTTAATTCAGCAGAAATTTCTCTAATTTTTATAGCACGTTCCTCCTCAGACATATCGTCTGTAAGGTTTCTTGTAATTTGTTCTGTAACATCAGCAATAGAAATTACGAATGTTGCAGTTAATCCTGGGATAGCGATTTCTTGTTTTAAATCTTTTGCCCAAAATCCATTGTCTAAATGGTTTTCTTCTTCACTTGAAGCATCTGCAATTGCATCATAACCACAGTGGTGATTTGTCAATAAAAGTCCTTTTTTTGAAATAACTTCTGCTGTACAGAAACCTCCAAATGAGACAATCGCATCTTTAAGGGAGGAATTGTTAATACTATAGATTTCCTCTTGTGTAAGATTCAACCCATGTTTTTTCATGTCTTCATAGTTTCTACCCAATAGAAATGGTAGCCACATTCCTTCGTCAGCTCTAGCAAATCCCGAAAAAAGTAGAGTGCTAATAAAGGCAAGCGCAATAATTTGATTTTTCATAACTAATTTTACTTAATAATTTAATGGTAATTCTGAATCTATTTGAGATTTCAGATGGCTGCAAAAGTAATAAATTCTCCTTAATAATTTAATAATAGAGGTATAACTCAGTATATTCTATTGTCACAACTTACCTTTTTATCGACGAATACAGTAAAGCTTCGACGAGCGAATATTTATGTAAATTAAAATAAATGAATAACATCTTAACTTTAGGTTGTGATTAATAAATGATAATTCTATATTTGCCAGCTATTAAATAATAAACGACACTTTAAAATTATGCGTAACAAAGGATTTTTTTGGTTTTTTACTATCTTACTGCTGGTAGTAAGTATATACCAAATCTCATTTTCTTTCATTGGAGGTGGTATTGAAAAGGAAGCTGAGCAATTGGCAATTGAAAGAGTAGAAGCACTTAAAGCTAGTGCAAAAGAGGACTCTGTAAAGTTGCCTAACGGTACTTTCGTTAATTTCAATACTGATAACGAAGCTTATGCCTTGGCAAAAGCTGCTTTTATCAATGAGATTTTAAAAGAGAAAAATGATGAAGTAGTTTACTTAGGTAACACTTTCAATGAAGTAAAAGGAAAAAGCGTTTCGCTAGGACTTGACCTTGAAGGAGGGATGTCTGTGACACTTGAGTTATCAATGTCTGAATTAGTGAAAAATGCAGCTTTAAATTCTAGAGATTTGCATTTCAAAAAACCTTATGAAAGCGCATTAGATCAGTTCAACTCTAAAGGAGGTGACTTTATTGACATTTTCGTGGCTAAACACCAAGAGATGTTCCCAGATCGTTTGTTGATTCGTGAATTTTCATCTGATGATGTTGTTTCTAAAATCACCAATAAAGCAACTGACGAAGCTACTAAGGCTTATTTAAGAGGTCTTTCTGACGGTGCATTGGATGGTGTGGAAACGATTATGGAAAATCGTATTAACCAATTCGGTGTTGCTCAACCAAACATTACTAAGGACAATAATGCAAATCGTTTGTATATTGAACTTCCTGGTGTGAAGGATCAAGCAACGGTAAGACAACGTTTACAAAGTACTGCCAACCTAGAATTTTACCTTGCTTATAAAGGTGAAGAGTTAGGTGGATTCTTTAACGAATTGTTAATCGAACGTTCTGATGATGTTAGTAATGACGAGTTTGATGACCTATTTAGTGATGATGTAGACACAACAGTTACTGAAAATACAGAAATCGTTAAAAAAGAAGATTCTTCTGCATTAAGTTTAGAAGAAGAATTAGCAATTGAAGAAGATGCAGCTAAGGACACAACTTTTAAATTATCATCTTTTGGTAGAATGTTCCAAGTGAACATTGATGCTGAAAATAGATTTCAAAATAGTCCACGTTTAGGTTTTGCAAAAGCAAATGATACTTCAAAAGTAAATACTATCCTTAATGACAAGGCTGAAGAGTTGATGTTAGAAAACATTAAATTCGTTTGGGGTTCTAAAGGAGAAAATATTGGAATAGCTGATACAACGTATTATACTTTGTATGCAATGAAAATTCCACAAGCTTTAAAAGCTAGAGTAGGTGGTACTGATATTGAAAATGCACGTTTATCTTTTGATCCAAATCAATCTGATCGTGGAGTAAGTATTGAAATGAGTGACCGTGGTGCTGAAGAATGGGGTAAAATGACTTCTGAAAACGTTGGGAACTTTATCGCTATTACGATGGATGAGAAAGTGTATAGCGCACCAATCATTAACGGACCAATTACAGGTGGACAAACATTAATTTCTGGAGACTTTACAGTTGCGGAGGCACAAGCATTAACTAACTTATTGAATGCAGGAGCACTTCCAGCACCATGTATTATTGTTGATGAAGCAGTTGTAGGACCAACTATTGGTGCTGAAAACTCTCGTTCAGGTTTAATCTCATTCGCTTTTGCTCTTGCATTGGTATTGATTTACATGGTATTCTACTATGGTCGTGCTGGTTTAGTTGCTGATATCGCTTTGGTTATTAACATCGTTTTAATCGTTGGTTTCTTAGCTGCTTTTGGAGCTGTTCTTACACTTGCGGGTATTGCTGGTATCGTTCTTACAATCGGTATGTCGGTGGATGCAAACGTACTTATCTTCGAGCGTGTTCGTGAAGAATTGCGTGAAGGTAAAGGAATGAAATTGGCTATTAAAGATGGTTACGGAAACGCATTATCTTCAATTATTGATGCCAACGTTACTACTTTATTAGTGGCTATTGTTTTGAAAACATTCGGAACAGGACCAATTGAAAGTTTCGCAACGACATTAATCATCGGTATTTTTACTTCTGTTTTTGCAGCGGTTGTTATTACTCGTTTGATTTTTGAATCTCAAATTGATAAAAAGAAAACTTTTGCTTTCTCTACACCAATGACGAAAAATGCATTTACTAACGTAAATATTGCATTCATCAAGAACCGTAAGAAATTCTATATCTTATCTAGTATTTTAGTATTAGGAGGAATTATTGCAATCTCTACACGTGGTTTAAAACCATCTGTTGAATTCTCTGGTGGTAGAACTTACGAAACTGTTTTTGACAAGCCAGTTGGACAAGATGTTGAACAAATAAAATCAATACTTAGAGACGGATTACAAGTAGACGGAGCACCTGCTTCAGTTGAAGTAAAAATCAGAAATTCTGATTACCGTGTTGAAATCGCTACAGATTATTTGCAAAATGTGCCTAACTCTGAAGCAACTGTTCGCAAGGACTTGTTGAAAGCATTAGAAATAGCCGAAGCACAATTCGGAACAGCAACAATTGAAAATAGCCGTTCAGTTTCTCCAACAGTTTCTGAGGAATTACAAAGATCATCTTCTATTGCAATTATCTTGTCATTAGTAATTATCTTCGTTTATATCCTGATCCGATTCGGAAAATGGCAATATGGATTGGGTGCAATTGTAGCGATGGGACATGATGTTATAATCGTACTTGGAATCTTTGCATTATTGCACGGTGTACTTCCTTTCAATATGGAAGTTGACCAGGCATTCGTTGCTGCGATTCTTACTGTTGTAGGTTATTCCATAAATGATACCGTGGTTGTATTCGATAGAATTCGTGAATTCTTGAATAAGTACAGAAGAAAAACTCAAAACGAAATCATCAATGACGCGATTAACTCAACGTTAGGTCGTACTGTTAATACATCTTTGTCTACATTTATCGTATTGTTAACTATCTTCATCTTTGATGGTGGTGCAATTAAAGGATTCGTGTTTGCATTGATGATTGGTATTGTTGTAGGTACTTACTCTTCTGTATGTATAGCAACACCAATAGTAGCAGACTTAATGAAAAGTAAAAAACACATTCATGAGGAAATAGAGACAGCAGAGACTGTTTAATTTCTTAACTATAAAATATATAAAAGCCCAGGCATTATTGTCTGGGCTTTTTTGTGTTATTTATTTTATTAGGTTACCCACTTAAATCGCAAAACCTTTTCTTATATTTAATTGCTTTTTGTATAGGTTTATAGATCTGTTAAAATGGCAATTGAAAATTGTTAAATTCACATATTAGGGAAGTCAAATAGATCCTTCGGAAAACATAAAAACAAATTTTTATATTTTCGCATTGAAGTATTTTTTTTATCTGCTCATTAATAATTGTTTGTCAAGGTGGAGGTATTTAAATGAAAATTGAATTATATCCTGAGATTTAAATGGTAAGCATATTATTTTATATGATTCTATATGATTTTGTGTGGGTAGATTTAAAATCTATGGTTTTAATTGAAGCTAAACGATTGTTAATTTGATTCTACTTTTATTTAAATGGATACTTTCTATTAAAATACATTTCGCTTAATTTTATAAGCCCCTGTTATTTAAGCATTGATTGTTCGAAGTTCCAGAGGGACGGCATGATAATAGGGATGGACGTAAGTCCATCCGCCAAACGATACAAACCGAAACAAAACCCAACAAAATCGACCTAATTGCATGTAATTAGGTCGATTTTGTTGGGTTTTGTATTATATCTATTTGTTTTAAACCAAGGACTTACGTCCTTGGCTATTAATATGCCGTCCCGACGGGACTAACCATCTGAAATACAGACCCCCATATGCTTGCTTGTGAAAATGAAATGAATTTGGATAAATACTTTAAAATACAACTCGTGCAGGTTACAGTTAAATACGTATCATACTATTAATTTTTCAAATGATTAAAATTGATTACCCACAGTATTTCATATAGAGCCTTTTATATTTATAAAGTTGATGAAATCTTATTATATGGATTTTAAGAATTTTTCAACTGGAGGAATATATTCTGTTGGTTTCACAATCTCATGTCATTATGTAGAATGTAGCTTCAAAATATACTTCTCAGTTTTGAGCTCAAGCTTTTATTTAATCGTGATAATCTTAAACCATCGCCAACTCGATATTTATTATCCTATTTCTTATTTAGTCTTGAATTAGCGAAATTCCTGATTCATTTCATTAAAATAATAGTGAAATTTTCTAATTAAACTACCACAACCACCAATTCACAAAAAACTGTACCTATCTTTGCTGAAAAAATAGCAATGTCCAGACTTTTATCCGAATTAGGAATCAATCCACAGATTCAACAAGCATTAAACGAATTAAAAATAACTGAAGCAACAGATATTCAAGAACAAGTTATTCCAATAATTCTCAATCAAAATGAGGATATCGTAGCGCTTGCGAAAACTGGAACGGGTAAAACAGCTGCTTTCGGATTGCCATTGTTACAAATGGTCGATACGGAGAACGATAGTATTCAAACACTTATTTTATCTCCAACACGAGAATTGAGTCAGCAGATTTATACGAATCTAGTGGACTATGCTAAACATTCTCCAGAAGTTTCAATCACACTACTTTCGGGTGGAGCACCGATAAAAACGCAGGTTGAAGAATTGAAATCACCTACGCACATTGTAGTGGCAACTCCAGGTCGTTTTTTAGATTTGTTGGAGAAAAATGCGTTGGACATTAAATCTTTGAAAAACTTAGTTTTAGATGAAGCTGATGAGATGTTTCAAGCATTGAAAGATGACTTGATGCCAATTCTTAAAGCATTGCCTAAAAAACGCAGAACGCTATTGTTCAGTGCCACAATGCCGGGCGATTTGAAAGATATTGTTCATAATTACATGTCAAAAAGTGCGGTATCTGTAAATTCAGATATGGCAACAATAGGTCATGAAGGAATTGATCATCAATATTTAGTTGTTGAACCAATTGAGAAGTTGGATGTGCTTTTACATTTCTTAAGTACACAAGAAGGAGGCAGAGGAATTATATTTTGTAAAACCAAAGCAGCAGTTAACAAATTGGCAAAGAACTTAGCAATTCGTAAGATTTCTTCAGGAGCATTGCACGGGAGTTTATCGCAAGGAATTCGTGATCGAATAATGGATCAATTTCGTGAAGGTCACATTGATATTCTTGTTGCAACTGATTTAGTAGCTAGGGGAATTGACGTTAAAGAATTGGCTTATATCGTAAATTATCATCTTCCTGATACGCACGAAGCTTATGTTCACAGAAGCGGGAGAACAGGAAGAGCAGGAGCTAAGGGGCTTTCAATGACAATTATTCAAAAGGAAGAAGTTGAAGAAATTGCTGGTTTTGAAAAGGAACTTGGAATTCACTTCAAACCCGTTGAAAAAGCAAATGCGGATGACATTGAAGAAAATAATACTTTGGTTTGGGCCAAAAAAGTTTTCAAAACTAAACCCAATCGTCAAATGCCCGAAGAATTAAAAACACAGGTTAAAACTATATTTCATCATTTAACGAAAGAAGAATTGATTGAAAAGGTATTGGCGAATTATTGGAGAGAGAATAATTAATCTTCGTTAGAAAATTTAAAATCCTGCGTTATGCTCGTTTTAAAATTCAGTTGTTTATAAAGATAAACGCCTAAATATTTAAAATCCGATAGTTATCGGATTCGCAAGCCTTGTCTTTTAAACTTTCTAATTGAAGATGTATAGTTTGTTTAAAGACCAAGAAACTAGTAAAAAAAGACATTTTTCACATTATTTTAAATTAAACATATTTAAATGGCCAATATTATAAAATCGCAACAAGATATTTTAGATAAATTGAATATCAACGGATTAAATCCAATGCAACAGGATGCCAAGGAGGTGATTGAGAAGACGGAAAATACAATCGTGCTTTCACCAACTGGAACAGGGAAAACCTTGGCTTTTTTACTGCCTTTGTTTAGAATGTTAGATCCTAAAATTGAGGGACTTCAGGCATTAATTGTTGTTCCTTCACGTGAACTAGCCATTCAGATAGAACAAGTTTTTCGTCACATGGGAACAGGTTTTAAATTGAATGCTGTTTATGGTGGTCGTTCAAAATCAAAAGACAGAACTGAGCTGAAACATACGCCATCAGTACTTATTGGAACGCCAGGGAGAATTTTAGATCATTTCACAGATGAACGAATGGATACAGATACAATCAAGTATTTGGTGTTGGATGAGTTCGATAAAATTCTTGAAATTGGCTTTGAAGAGGAATTAACTCAGATTATTAGCTTCTTACCGAATTTAAAAAAACGTATTTTAACTTCTGCTACGTCAAATATCAAAATTCCGACATTTGTAAAAATGAGTGAAGCTTCAACTTTAAATTATTTAAAAGACAGGCCAAATAATAACTTAGAAATTAAAGTTGTTGAAACTTATGCTGCTCAAAAATTAGAGACTTTAGTTAAGCTTTTAAAGCATGTTGGAAATCAAAATGGGATTGTGTTTTGTAATTTCAAAGCAACTATTGACGAAGTAAGTGAATATTTAGAAACTTTTAAAATTAGTCACAGCTGTTTTTCTGGTGGAATGGAACAAATTGACCGAGAACGTTCTTTGATTAAATTTAGAAATGGAAGTACACAAGTTTTGGTTGCCACAGATTTAGCTGCACGTGGTTTGGATATTCCTGAATTAAGTTATATTATTCATTATGAGTTGCCACATGCAAACGAAGAATTTACACACAGAAATGGGCGTACAGCCCGTGTTACAGAAAAAGGAACAGCATATATTATAAAAGACAGAACCAAGAATTTACCTGACTTTATTAGAAATACAAGCGCTTTAGATCAATTAAAAACGGCAGGAATTACAACTTCATTTTTCACCACCTTATTTATTTCGGGAGGAAGAAAAGATAAGATTTCGAAAGGTGATATCGCTGGTGTATTTATGAAAAAAGGAGGTTTAACAAAAGACGAGCTTGGAATGATTGAATTGAAACAAGATTGTGCATTTGTGGCGGTTCCACTTAAAAAAGCCGATGAATTGGTTGATAAATTGAACAACACTTATTTTAAGAAAAAGAAAGTTCGGATTTATGGGATTTAAGGAAATATAAGGGAATTAAGAATTTTTAATTACGAATTGTCAACTTTTGATAAGACTTTTGGTTTAGGAAAAGATTAAGGAGTTATATTGGGTTTAGTTGGATGAAGTTTTTGGGAATAGAATGAGTTTTAATCACAAAAGGACTAAAATTTTACTTTTAGTCCTAATTGCCTTTTCAGCTAATTGTTAACTAAGATGGTAGATTGGCACAAACTGTATTTGTTCCGGAACCATTATTGAAATTACCTATTGTCAAATATTGATGCGCTTCAATTGCTATTGGTATAAACAGCTACATGAATCCTATTTTTAGTTTCCGAAATTATACTGTTAGCAACTGTTAGCGGTGTTTATTTCAAAATTCCAATAGATTGAAATAGTTAGAACCGAAAAATGCATTTAGATTTAGAACTTCACTTTAACGACCATTTCTTTTTCATCTCTAGTGAATTTAACTTTATAACTTTTGTCTGCTTTCAGTTTTGATAAAGCTTCCATGTAAGAATAAATATCTGAAACATCAGTTTTTCCAATTTTTGTAATTATGTCACCACTTTTTAATCCATACTTTTCAGCGGTTCTATTTTCGATTACTTCTTGAATGTGTAATCCATCTCCATAATTTTTATACTCTGGAAAAATACCTAATGAATATTTATAAGTCTTTGACCTTTTCTCTATTTTTAGTTTGGTTTTGGTAAAAGGTAAATTAGGAGAAAACGCCAGTGAGTCAACTATTGCTTTTGAATAATCAATAATATCATTCATTTTTGAGTAGTTAATTTTATGCTCATCATCACTCGGTTTGTGATAATCTGTATGCAAACCAGTGAAGAAAAATAGCACTGGAATGTCTTGATAATAGAATGAACTGTGGTCAGAAGGGCCAACACCGCTAGAATCTAGTTCAATATTAAAGTCTATTGGCTTTTTACTTTTCACAACATCATTTAGTATTGGAGAAGTTCCAATTCCTCCAATATTCAAATTATTAGTCGAATCCATGCGACCAATCATATCGAAGTTGATCATTAAGGATGTGTTAGGGAATTCACTTTTAATGGTTTTTGCCAAAGCATTTGACCCTACCAATCCTAATTCTTCGCCAGAGAAACAAGCGAAGATGAAATTTACAGATTCCTTTATATTATTGGAACTATAGATCTTCGCTAATTCTAATACAGCAGCAACTCCAGATGCATTGTCATCAGCTCCATTGTGTATAAATCCAGTTCCATTTGGATCTGTTGAAAGATTATATTCATTATGACCTAAATGATCGTAATGTGCTCCAAATACAAATGTATGTTTTGCTCCA
Source organism: Brumimicrobium glaciale (assembly GCF_004152935.1). GTDB lineage: Bacteria > Bacteroidota > Bacteroidia > Flavobacteriales_D > Crocinitomicaceae > Brumimicrobium > Brumimicrobium glaciale. The sequence continues at coordinate 220,690 of NZ_SETE01000002.1, read as the reverse complement.
TTATCAATATAGGCAACAACATTTTGACCTTTTATGGTATCATAACTAATCTCATAACTGTGAGGATTTTTATTGTAAGTAAAAGAGAAATCATGTTTATAGGAATGATTCGGAAGAGGGGAGAGTTTTAATTCTTCAAATTGAGATTGAATGTAGTCAGCAGCCATTTGCTCTCCAATCGTACCAACAAGTCGACCTTGCATTGAATCAGAGGAGAGTATTTGAATATGTTGTTTTAACTTATTGTCTTGTGCCTTAGCAGGTAAATGGACAATAAAAAGTAACAAAAGAGCACTTAATTTGATTGTGTTTTTCATTACTTACCGTGTTTTTCTTCAAAATGTTCTTCAAACCATTCAGGAGATTCAATCTCGTTATTGTAGATATATTGAACCAATTCTTGAACTTCTTTTTTAGATAAAGCAGTTTTCGGCATTACTCCAAATCGTTTTACAGGACCCTTCATTAATGCTTCTTCCTTTGTTGGTGAATCAACAAACTCCGTCATTTGAGTAATGAATTCTTGTTCATTCGGATAATGCTTTTTGTATTTGTGCTTGATTCCAGCTAATGGTGGCGCAAGAATATCATCGTGAGATTCAGAGTTTGGATTATGACAAGCAAAGCAATTATTTGAAAGTCGATCAAGTGCAACTTCATTGGAAATTACAGTAATATTTTGAGTTTCTGAATTTGGATTTATATTTACCGCTGAAATATCTTTGTTTGGTTCATTGCCACAACTAAATAAGAAAATAGTGCTGAACAGACCGATAATATGAATTTTATTCATCGTTTGTGTTTAATAAGTTTGGGAAAGTTAGTATTATTCAACTTCAATTTCTGCAACAAAAGTCACATAAGCCTTATTATCAATCAATCTTTAAACAATTTCTGATAAGCTTTATATTCCGGATAATTCCATGAGAGAAATCCTTTTGATTCCCATTTGTCCCTGAAATTCTCTTTCCGCATTTCTATCACATTAAAATACCTTTCAGAAGTCATATAGTCTCTTCCAAATGGAAACTTTTCATTTTGAATTATTTCAATTTGCTCTAATTCTAAAAGTGTTTTATCCAGATAGGGCAATGATTTATCTGAAAGTGTTGACATATAATTGAGGTGTAAAAATGAAGTGTCTGAATTCCTGAAATTGTATTTAGCAATGATTGAATCCCAATTGAACAGTGAACTGATGACCAAAACCAGAACAAAAGCATTGAAGTTTGTTTTAAAAAGATAAAATCTAGATTTTCTGTGTTTAACTTTCATAAAAACAGTGTACAATCCATATAAACAAAGAATGAGAAAAATGATTACGCCAATTCTTTTGTAAGCCAATGCAAAATAATTGATGTACCAGAAATTCCTAACTGCAACAGAAATCGTCAATATTCCATTTTGAATTAACCAAATATAGCTCAGGTATTTAAGGAGCTTATTGTTTTTGTAAAAATTCAAATTCTTACGGAAATAAAACAATACTAAAACTATAGAAATAATGATAGAAAAGATGAGAAGATAAGTTCCTTCATGTACAAATTGCTTTAAATATTGACCTTCCCATTCGAAGTTAAACCAAACCCATTTGATATCAATGAAGTTCAAAACCAGAATCATTAGATTTAGAATAACCAATAAGAATACACCAGATTTGTATTCATTGATAAGTCCATTGGGTCTGAAATATTTAAGTTCTATTCTTCTTTTCCGCTGAAGTTTTTCATTTGCATTTTTATCTAGCTTAATTAGTTCCTTATTTGGAATTCTAATCAACAAGAATATGCTGATAAATAAACAAATAATAAAAGTCATGAATAATAGAAAATCAAAAGTTGCGAAGATTGAATTCAATTTATCTCCAATGAAATTCCATGTATCATTGACTAGCCCATCAAAAACAGGATTTGAATTTCTATAAATATAAACGAAGAAAAGTATGATTAAAATTGGAATAACAAAAATGCTAGCTTTTCGAGTATAAGTACTCAGTTTCCGACCTTTTATCCTTGAACTTGTTAGTTTTCTAAAGAATTGACCTTGAGATTCAAAAATATTTGAAAAAGCTTGACCAACAGAATTCAATAGTGATTTAGTTTGAGGATAAATGATCAATCCAATAAAGATGAAGAAAACTATAAAATGAAGAATATAAGAGAATAGGGAATGAGTGAAAATGGTTGCTAAGGAAGTAATAACAAATCCTATTCCCACAGAAATGGGATATAATCCTTTAAATTGGAACTGCTTAGAAAAGACTAACCAAGAAATCAATACGACTTCGGCAATGAGTAAGTTTAAACCTAATGCTTTTTGGTGAAACAGGAAGGTGAATAGAATTGAAAATAGTATTACTGCTAAAATATCTCTTTTGTTGCTCGTCATTTATCTATGGAATTTATTCCAAAACGGACATTATTTGAGAATATTCTTTTGTTGGGATTTATTGGGAATTGAGTTTAAATTCAAATGAGTAGGGTGGTGGTTCAGGGAAAGAACTTGACTAATGTAAAGGTGTAAAGTTTCTTAAATATTTAATTGAAGATACAGATATTAAGTTTTATCTGAATGTGAAAACAGAAGGATTTATAGTCTAATTGTCAAAAAGTTAATTGAATACAGGTATTCTGTCAATTTAAATCAAGTAAAGAATTCCTTGAAAAAATCATAATTAAAAAATAGGCAAGCACTATTCTTATTTGATTTTTGGTAGCTTTTCCTTCGAGTAGTTTACCAATTAGAACTTTGCTTACTCATGTATCACGTTTTTTCATACAGTCCAGCAATAAAAGAAATCCAGCTAAACATTTCCTCATCTAGCTGGATTAATAAATTCTATAAAAATTTCACCCATGAATTCTTAATTATTTGAATCTCTCAATTTTTGAATCCTTAAATCACATAATTCTTTGACAATGATAAGGACGTTTTCAAAACGTACCTACATTATCACTTCGTACAATGTTCATCCTTTTGAAATTTTGAATCTCTCAACTTTTGAATCCTTAAATCACATAATACTTTGGAAATGATAAGGACGTTTTCAAAACGTCCCTACATTATTCCTTCGTACAATGTTCATCCTTTTGAAATCTTAAATCTCTCAATTTTTGAATCCTTAAATCACATAATACTTTGACAATGATTGAACCCTGAAAAATTCATAATTCATCTCTCATAATTCATCATTAAAAAACCCTACTTCACATAAACTGTCTTCCTATTCACAAATTCCATCATTCCATCTTTTGACAATTCTCTTCCGTATCCTGAAAGTTTAGTTCCTCCAAATGGTAAACGTGGATCTGATTTTACAAGTTCGTTGATGAAATATGCACCATCGCTTACTTTGTCAACGTGGCTTAATGCTAATTCTATGTTTTTTGTGCAAACTGTAACACCTAATCCGAATTTTGAGTTTTCAGATAATTCGAAAGCATGTTCAATCGATTTTGCTTTAATCATTGCTGCTAAAGGCCCAAAACTTTCTTGATCAAAGGCATCCATTCCTGGTACAACATCTCCTAAAACTGTTGGTTCGTGGGAACAACCATTTTGTTTCCCACCGAGAATTAATTTTGCACCTTGATCTATAGAATTCTTCACTTGTTTTTGTAATTCATCTGCTAAATCTATTCTTGCTAAAGGACCTAATGTTGTATCATCATCCATCGGATCACCAGATTTTAATGTTTTTACCGCTTCTGTAAATTTCTCTACAAATTCATCGTAGACACCTTCTAGAATGATAAATCTTTTAGCAGCAATACAACTTTGGCCACAATTCATCATTCTTGCAGTTAATGCAATTTTTACGGTTTTATCAATATCAGCATCCTCCCAAACGATGAAAGCATTGCTTCCTCCAAGTTCCAATAATGATTTTTTAATGTGTTTACCTGCCAAAGACGCAACTGCAGAACCAGCTCTTTCGCTTCCCGTTAACGTAATTGCTCTTACACCTTCATGCGATACAATTTGTTCCGTAACATCGTGGTTAACAACCAAACTTTGGAATACGTTTTTAGGATATCCAGCTTTTGTAAAAACATCCTCAATCAATTGAGCACAACCAAAAACGTTTGAAGCATGTTTCAATAATCCAACATTTCCAGACGTTAGAGTAGGAGCGGCGTATCTTAATACTTGCCAAAAAGGAAAATTCCAAGGCATAACAGCAAATACTCCACCTAAAGGCTGATGTGAAACAAAACTCTTTGATGCATCACTTTCAATCACTTCGTCTGCAAGAAAACTTTCTGCATTGTCAGCATAATAATCACAAACCAAAGCACATTTCTTTACTTCTCCTCTTGATTCAGAAATTGGTTTCCCCATTTCAAGGGTAATCATTTTCGCATATTCCTCAACATTATCGCGTAAGATTTGTCCAGCTTTTTTAAGAAGGGCACAACGCTCAGCAAGTGGCACTTTTTTCCAAGATTGAAATGCAATTTGACTGTTGTCTAGTTTTTCTGCTAATTCTTCTTTAGAAATTGAATGATAAACTGCAATTTCTTCTCCGTTATAAGGATTGATACTTTTAAATTCCATATTTATTTTTAATTAGATTTTTATTATAAGATTGGTTCATTCCAATAATTCGTGATCGCATCCCAAGCAATTTCTCCTTGAGGCATAAGCTTTTCACGCAATTCTTTTTGTTTTTTTATTGAAGCTCTGCTGTCCAAACTTTTAACCAAGGAATCAACAACAGCTTCTTCCCATCTGTAGGAGATTTCTTTTGATTGTGCTAAGTTATCAGTATGACTTTTTTGATCATATTGAATCACTAGCTTTTCTTCCTTAAAATTATCAAAAGTTCTTTCTAATGAAGCATTAGGCCATAAAAGCTGCATGCTTAATTTTTCAGGATGATAAACAGCTGTATAAAGTGTTCCAAATCCTTCTTTGAATTTTGTATTGTACAAAGGAGGGTGTAGAAAAGCTTTTGCTAATTCTTCTGATCGAATGTCTTTCGAGTTTAAGTAATTCTTGATGAAATTATAACGCTTTACAGTTTGATTAAATTTAGCGTTTTCTGGCCAATAAACAGCGCCTTGGTGATTTGTAGCGAAAGCAGCTGTTGTAGTCAAAGTTTTTTTATTGGGCGCCAACATTACAGTTTTAAATTCACCAATTTTGTCTACCACTGTTACATTGTAGGACATGTGTGAAGGAATGCTTTTCAAAACCAGCACTGCTTCTTGGGTTGTATTGCAGAATTCTAGCACATATCTTAAGATCAAAGAAATACCAAATCCCCAACCTACTTCTTTTCGTCCACCAAAAGTGAGCGATAAACAAAGTCCAGCATCATTCATACCGTCTATCAAACCAATTAAACAATCGGAAGAACCAATAACTTTTCTATTGTTCCATTTGCTCAACAATAAAGTACCTTCCAATAAGTCAGGGTGATAATCATAATTTCGAACAAGTTGAATTTCGTTAGTATTGATAACCGCTTGGGCGCAAGCACTAACATAAGCTGGCGGTCTAAAACCGGTCAAGAATCGGGCAACATCCGCATCAGCATTTGTTAACTTGCACAAATGCTGATACGTTGCCCAAAATTTTGGCATAAATTGTTTAAGCGCTTCCTGAGAAGTCTTAAGGTCTGGCGTAGAAACAGAATTATTTGACAAAAACCACTCCTTATAACCAGGCCAGTAGGCATCAAATAACTTTTTCCATTTTTCCCCAGCTTTTGTAGGCTCAGAAACGGTTTTAAACTGTAATTGCATTAATTGTTTTACGTTCTAAAATTAATATGTAGTGGGTTCATTCCAGAAATTAGCGATTTCTTCCCAAGCAATAATACCATTAGGCATTAATTTCTCACGCAATTCTTTTTGTTTCGCTTTCGATTCTTTTCCAGCCATACTTTTCACTAATGAATCCACAACAGCATCTTGCCAGTTGTAAGCTCCATCTGCAGTTGCTTTTTGAGTAGGAGCAGAAATTGCTGGTGAAGTTTGAACAGAAGATTGCTCATAATAAATAGTGACTTGCTCTTCAACAAAATTATCGAAACTTTGAACCATTTTTACATTTGGCCATAAAAGTTGCATTCTTAATTTCTCTGGATGATAAACCGCAGTATAAAGCGTTCCAAATCCTTCTCTAAATTTCGTGTTGTAAAGTGGAGGGTGCAAGAATGCTTTTGCCAATTCCTCTGCTTTAACATCTTTCGATTTTAAATAGTTCTTAATGAAGTTATAGCGCTTTACTGTTTGATTAAAAACAGCATTTTCTGGCCAATCCACTGTCCCTTGATGATTCGTAGCAAAAGGAATATTAGAAACCTTAGTTTCTTTGTCTGGTGCCAACATTACAGTTTTAGTTTCTCCTGTTTTATCAACAACCGTCACATTATAAGACATGTGAGATGGAATGCTTTTCAAAACTTTAACAGCTTCTTTTGTCGTTGTACAAAATTCTAAAACATATCTTAATATGAATGGAATTCCAAACCCATATCCAACTTCTTTACGTCCTCCAAAAGTTAGAGAAACGCAAAGCCCTGAATCATTTATTCCGTCAACTAATCCGATTAAACAGTCGGAAGTCCCCATAACTTTTAGGTCGTTCCATTTGCTTAGTAGAAGAGTTCCTTCCAGTAATTCAGCTGCGTAGTCGTAGTTTCTAACCAATTGAATTTCATCAGTATTAATTACAACTTGAGCACAAGCGCTAATGTAAGCTGGTGGTTGAAAACCCGTCAGGAAACGAGCGATATCAACATCTGCATTCGTTATTTCACATAAATGGACATAAGTTGGCCACATTTTAGGCATATATTTTTTCAACGCCTCCTGAGATGTTTTTAAATCTGGAGTTAGCGCAGTGTTCTGTGACAAAAACCACGTTTTGTAGCCTGGCCAATAAGCATCAAATAAATGTTTCCATTTTGCTCCAGCTACTGATGGTTCAGAAACAGCATCAAATCGTAATTGCATCTTGTTTTTATATTTAGTTCTTAATTATTTAGTTAAACTTCCTGTAAGCGCAACTCTTTCTCTTTTATCTTCTATTAAATGAGATACATATTGTCCTCGAATAGCTTTAATCCAATTTTTCGCACGTTTGTTTAGCTTGAAATCATCAGTCATCATTCTGCCTCTAGAAACTATGATTCCCATATCTGCTCCTTCGTACAAGTAATCTCCTTTTTTGGAAATGTGCAAGAAGAATGCTTCACTTTCTGATTCAACTGCTCTTCTGTGGCTGTCCATTCTATCATATTGAATGTGTCCATTGTCAAACATTTTCCAAATTCCAGATCTTGGCGCTTCAGAAATATATTCGATTGTATCTTCAGTATGTTTGATAATCAATTGACTCCAACCATCAAGGTTTTCTTGTTTTGCCCAACGTTTATTGATTTCGTTTACATTCAAATTATATTCAACACCCATCCATTCCAAAATATGGAATATAAATAATGGAGCATCCGCTAATGCAAAAACAGCGTGGTTAGTAATAGAACTTGCACCAGTAACACGAGGATTTAATTCTCCTAGATAAATTTCACCGTTGTCTTGGTCAATTAAGAAATCTAATTCAAAATAACCTTTGTAACCTTCTTTTCTTAATTGATCACCAAATAACTGAGTGTATTTGGCTGCTTTCTTTCTAATTTGTGGTGTAAATGCATCTGGATAAATTTCATTTCCACACCAACCCCCTTTGTAAGGAGTCATTTCTTTAAAACCAACCAATTCTGTCATCAAAGGAGCAACGATTGTTCCGTGTCTAGTAACACAAGCCTCAATAGCAGAACCTTTACAGTTAATTCGCTTCATGATTTTAACTTCGTCTTCTTTTATAATCTCTTCTTCATGCTTTTTGAATTCTTCTTCATTGGTAATGAAAAAAGTAGTGTGTCCAGAATCTCCAAATGGAGTTTGAATTACTAAATCTTTTCCTAATTTCTTAGAAACTTCACTCAAATGCGCGTAGTTCTCAACTTTTGAAAGGACATAAGGAACACAAGCGACACCCGCTTTTTCAGCCAATCTATTTGTGTTTACTTTATTGTCCATCATTGTTCTCATCTTTGCAGGAGGGAACATGATTTCTAATCCTAATTTTTTTGCTAATTTCTCAGTTTCTTCATCAAACATTAAGAACATCGCTTTACCAACAGTTTTACCTTTTTTACGGATGTTAATATAATCCTGTACTTCTGGGTGTTGTAATAAATAGTTGTTAATATCCTCAATACCTGTGAAATCATCGTGCGGAATTTCTTCTTTCGGTGAAAAAACATTAGGATGCTCACCATCAAAACATTCAATATGACTTATAAACTTGAATCCTTTAATCCATTCATCAGCTCCCAACATATTAAAGTTTGTAGCGCTAATAAAATAGAGTGGTGTTTCATTTTTATGGAAAAATCTTCTAATATCTGGAATTCCATTAAGCACTTCAGGAGTATTGCTCTTTTTTGCCGCTGGTTTTTTCACAGTTACCTTTTTCGCAGTTGGTTTACTATCAGATGCTTTTTTCGCAGTAGTTTTCTTAGCTGATGCCTTCTTCACTGTTGCTTTTTTAGCAGTTGGTTTTGTAACTTTCTCTGTTAATGATGTTTTTTTTATAGCCATATTTCTTTATTTTAATCTGTTAATGCAATTGTTTATTTCTTAGTCTTACCCTTACCCGTGGACATTCCACCAATTGAGGTAATCACTTTATGTCTGTCAAGCACTTTCTCTTTAAAAACTCTAATTCCTAAGTCTGCTCGGTAACCATGAATTTCACTGACATCTAATGCAGTCATAAAATTGACGATTTCCTTACTTATTACTTGACCTGGAACGAGAACTGGAAATCCTGGTGGATAAGGAATCACAAAGGTAGAAGCTACTAAAGCTCTTCCTGTTTCCATAACTTTTAAGCATTCATTTAAAGGAACATATTCATAATTATCTTCTTCGTAAGCCAAGAAAAATGCTTCACGCAAATTTCCTCCAGGAACACCCGGTACAGCGCGGAAAGAGTTGTGGAAATAACTAAAATCGGGGAGAGGTGGAACTTCTTTTGTTAAGGAATAAATCCTTTTCTCTCTTATTTCTATTTCCTTATCGTTCAATGATTTGTATTCTTCATCCAATTCATCAGCAATTCGCAACAAAGCATTGGTTAAGTAAGTTATACTTCCTTTTGTTGTTCCAATATTGGTCATGAAAAGAACGGTATTACGTGATGTCTTGTTAATTTGGATATTAAATTTATCCATTAGATACTTATTTTTAAAAGTATCACCATCAACACCAGTTTTCCCTATGTATAATGTGATTTTAGTTGGATCTAAAACGAATTCATCACTTTTCCAAGCTTCGTACATTCTGTTCCAACCTGATTTTTGCGTATAATACTCATTGAGTCCAGTTTGGCGAAATTCATTTGGAATAAAATCACTCACTGTCAATACTTCGAAATACTTACTTAATTGAGGATTATCCGTGATTTTTGCACGCAAAACCATTGCCATTTCTATACTTTTCTCCACCAACTCAAATCCTTCGAGTTGAACTTGTCGTCTTCCAATGTCCAAAGAAGCCAACATTTGGTAATTTGGTGAGGTAGAAGTGTGCGTCATATAAGCTTCTAAGAAAGTATTCTCTGTTTTTCTTCTGAAATCTTCATCCCAAATATGAATCATAGAACCTTGTCTGAAACTACTCAATGTTTTGTGAGTACTTTGAGTTGCATATACGCGGATTCTAACTTTTTCTGGATCCGGCATCAGAGCTTGTTCACCTTCTTTTAATCCTTTAATGTGTTCAGCATATTGTCTTTTATAAGCTGGTGTACTGTATTTTTTGCGTAATTTTTTGGCAACAAACATTCCAGTTCTTTGACGATAATCATAACCAAAACCAGCGAATGCAAACCAAGCTTCATCCCATAAGAATATCATGTCAGGCTTAATGGCAAGTACTTGTTCCATTACGCGCTCAACATTGTACACTAGACCGTCAAAAGTACAATTCGTTAAAAGCAACATTTTGACTTTATCTAATCTTCCAGCATCTTTCAGCTGAAGCATTTTAGTTTTAATTTGTTCTAAAGGAACAGCTCCATACATCGAGTATTCTTCGATAGGATAGGAGTCTAAATAAACTGGATAAGCGCCTGCTAAAACCAATCCATAATGGTGAGATTTATGACAATCTCTATCAATTAACACAACATCATTGGGTTTAACCAATCCTTGCATTACGATCTTATTTGCGGTTGATGTTCCGTTAGTTACGAAGTATGTATTGCAAGATCCATAAGCATCTCTTGCCATCTCTTGCGCTTTCTTTATTGGCCCAGTGGGTTGCAATAAAGAATCAAGTCCCCCAGTTGTAGAAGATGTTTCTGCTAAGAACATATTTCGTCCGTAGAATTCACCAAAATCACTAATCCACCTAGATTTAAAAACGGAATTCCCTCTCGAAATAGGCATTGCGTGAAAAATTCCAGTTGGCTTTTTACTGTATTCTACAAGTGCAGAAAAGAACGGTGTATTGTAACGCTCTGCAATTCCTCGCATGATTGTTAAATGCAATTCTTGAATGTCCTCAGTTTGGTAAAAAATTCTTCTAAAATCTTTAATGGTACTGTCTTTAAGCTGACCCAAAGAAGTATCGGTCACATAATAAGTATCTAGTTCAGGACGAATTTCTTTTATCAATTCACCCATAATAGGGCCTAAATCAGTTTCAGATTTTAAAGAATAATCATATTTACCAATTTCCTCAATGTAAGGTTTAATTAAAGGTGAAATATTCTTTGAACGATAGGGTGGAGCATAGCGCACAACAACTGCTTGAATGTTGTGATTGAAAAGCAAAGCTATGAGTCCATCCTGAAACGATCGCTGAACGACAACGCCATAAGTGAAATTATCACTAGGATTTTGAAGCTTTTTTAGCGTATCCTTTAATTTTACTTCTTCTTTTTCAGATATATTATCAATGAAAAGCACTTCAAAATGATTTTTTCTTACGCTGTTATGCTGTTCATGATTTTCAACGGAATCCATGCTGTGTTCATCAAAATCAATGAATTCAGGATTACTTCTGTAACCATCACCAACTAATTGTTTAGTTGTTTCTTGAACTAAATTCGCCAATGAAGTAAACTCTTCATTTATATATGCTTTTTCCAACTTACTAAGCCGTTCTTTTCCTGGAGATGCAAAAAAACATTCGACACCTTTTAGATCTTTTAGAAGCTCTTTAATCCTTTGTTTGTGATCTTTTTCATTTACCGACCCTTTATTGCAACGGGAAAGTTCAGAAGTTTGGATTTTTAGTTTATTCCAAAAATCAACCCTTAGTTGTCCTATGTTGTAATAAGGAGCACTCTTTGTTTTGTTTTTAGCCACAAATTAGTTTTTAGAATGTAATGCGAGTTTATTACCCTGAGAATCAATGAAAATAGCAAAATAACCTTCGTCCTCACTAATGAGAGTTTTGGACATAATTATTCTACCACCAGCGTCTTCCACTTTATTTAAAATAGTATTCAAATCCTTTCCGCCATTTAAATAAATCAACGGTCCTTTGTCTGAAGGAATGGATCCTGGACCTGAAATAACCGCTCCACCAATTCCTGATGTTACAGGGAAAAATGCCATAGCATTCACATCTGTAATGTTTTGTGTCATTTCTATACCAAAAATTTCATTGTAGAAACTCACTGCTTGATCAAAATCAATGGCAGGTATTTCAAACCAACTCACGTAATCTTTTATTGCTACTCTCTTTTTACTAATTGATTGTCCTCCCATTGTTTATTTCGTTTTTAGTGGTTAAACTCTCTACATTTAGCTTTTCTTGCTTTCAGCTATTTCTTTTCCTTTTTCTTTGCTTTAAAATTTAAAACCTTAACTGATGCTATGATTGGAAATTTTGTCTTGCAAAAAGAAAATAAACTCATTTAATTGCTCGAAAACCTAAATGCATTGAGTACTTGTAATTTTATTTATGAATTTTCTGTGTTCTTATATTATTCCATCTCCTTTATAATGAATTGAATCTTCTTCTTTATGAATGAGCTCATTTTCTTTTATTGTTAATTCTGTTATTGTATCAAGTCGAGTTGGCTTAATTAATGGTCCTAGGGAGTCCAAATAAGGCGTTGCGACATTAGGTTGATAGATATTGAATAATCCTGTCTTCAAATGATCTCTAAAGCTCTTTAAAGGCTGACCTAATCTCAATATCCCCAATTCACGACTTCTTCTCGCTCTTTCAATATTGAGTTCTAAAGGAATAATTTCCTCTGTTCCTTCTGATTGATGTAAAACTCTTCCGTCTGGTCCACAAACAATTGAACGTCCACATCCTCCTGTATCTAAACCGTTTACATCGAATAAATAACATTGGTTGATGGATGCCATTGCTCTAACAATCGACAATTCAATATCTCTGTCAATTGTTCCCGACATCGTAGGGTGCATAATTACTTCAGCTCCCATTGTAACTAATGTTCTTATTGTTTCAGGGAACCACATGTCATAACAAATAGAGACTCCAAATCTGGCAACACCTGGCACATCGAATACACAATATTCATTACCAGGAGTCACTCCTGTTTCATAAGGATAGAATGGGAACATTTTTCTGTAACGCTTGATTATTTCTCCTTCTGGATTGATAACACAAGCAGTATTGTAAATTTTATCTTCACTTTTTTCGAAGATAGAACCCGGTAGTAACCAAATACCATATTGTTTGGCTTTGGCTTGCATTTCTGCTTCAAAATTGTTTGGAATCGCTTGTGCATGGTGCGTCAAAGGACCAAAAGCACATAATTCACTAAACATGATCATTTCTATCCAAGGATAGAGATTCATGGTAATATCAATTTTAAGTTTCATCATTTCCACATTGGAAGCGACAGCGGATACCTTCATTTGGATCCCGGCAATTGCGAATGGTTTCATAATTATTTGTTTGAAGCTTTTTTAATTTGGTTTTCGAATATCGATAACCCTTTATCTAGTTGTTCTGGAGTGATTACCAATGGTGATAATATGCGAATAATATTTTTATGTGTACCTGCACTTATCATGATTAATCCGTTTTCTGAACATCCTTTTATGATTTCTGTGCATATTTCGGCATCTGGCTGTTTAGGATCATTGTTTTTAACAAATTCAATTCCTATCATTGCTCCAACGCCACGCACATCACCAATTGAGGGATATTCTTCCTTTAATTTATTTAGTCGATCCATGATTGTTTTACCAACAACCAATGCTTTTTTGTTCAGATCGATTTCTTTCATGTATTTTATGGTTGCTAAAGATGCAACACAGCAAATTGGACTTCCGATATAAGTTCCTCCAATGGATCCACCAGCTGCAGCGTCCATAATCTCAGCGCGTCCTAAAACTGCTGCAATTGGAAGTCCAGAACCCATAGATTTCGCATAAGTACTTATGTCTGGAGTAATACCATAATGTTGCCAACTTGCCCAATGACCAGTTCTGCAGAATCCACTTTGCACTTCGTCCATGATTAACATAACTCCGTATTGATCACAAAAATCACGAAGTCCTTGCAAATACCTTTTTGGAACCGGATTAAAACCACCTTCTCCTTGAATTGGCTCTATAATTATAGCAGCAAGGCAGTTAAAGTCAACTGTGTTAAGTATACTTTCATGTAACCTGTGTAATTCGTCATCTATAAAAGTGTCTTCATCTCTTTGTCCTTTATAACGGTATACGTTTGGAAAGGGCAGGCGGTAAACTTCTGGAGCAAATGGACCACAATCTGGTTTGTAGGTTATTTTACTCGTTAAAGACATCGCCATCATTGTTCGACCGTGATAAGCACCAGTAAAGCAGATTACTGCTTGGCGTTTAGTGGCTTGTCTAGCTATTTTTATAGCATTCTCAACTGCTTCAGCGCCTGTACTCACTAACATCGCTTTGGTATGTTCTCCGTGTGGAAGAATTTCAACCAATTCTTCACATAATTCAATGTAAGGCTCGTAAGTCACCACGTTGAAGCTCGTGTGTAGAAATTTCCCAGCTTGTTCTCTAATCGCAGCAACAACTGGTTCTGGACAGTGACCAGCATTGACAACTCCAATTCCACCAGCAAAGTCTATAAGTTCATTGCCATCAAGATCTGTAATGATTGCTCCTTTAGCGTGTGCAACGGTTGCTGTATTGAATACTCCAACTCCGTTTGCTACTATCTTTTTTCTCCTCTCAAGTAATTCAAGAGAATGTGTTTTATCATTTTTCATTTATTAAATCTGTATTATAATTCATATTAAGCTTTAAATCGACAGGCCATGCTTTTTAAATGTATGGAACTAAAATGTACTTTTTAAAGGCAAAAAAAAGAGCTATTTGTATAGCTTTTCAAATGGTTTCATTTTATAATTGGATTCGGAAACTTCTATAAAATTTCGGAAGTTTGAAGTTTAATTATTTAAAAATCTGTGATTTTAAAAATTAAGCTGGAAGCCAATCTATAAGTATAGTGTTTCAGTAAATATATGATTCGAATACAATACTTTATCCCTTTAAAAGTAACTAAAATTAATTATATATTGAATATTTATTTTAAGTTTTATTCAAAAATATTTGTTTTTAACTTAAATTATAAAATTCAGTGATGGCTTAACTTATAGGAGATTTGTGATTTAAAAGTAGTCAAATAATAAGTTTTATATTTTTATTTATGAAGTCTAAAATTGTTAAATTATTTTCAGAATAAATACTTAATTTTATAGTTTATATAACTTGTCCTTTTATTTTGATTATCAATGAATAAGTGTAATTTTTGTCGCTCATTTTTTTTACTGTGAAGTGCTTTTGCGATCTTACTGAATTTACTGTCTAATTTATCTCCTTTTTCAAAATTGGTTTCAAATTCTACGGATGCTTCTATTTCACAAAATTCTTGCAGTTTCCTTTGTAATATTTAAAAGTACTAAAATGCCGAGGAATCTCCTTTTTTATCGATTTACTGGTTAAAATATCGATAAAAATTTCATTGGTACCAGAAATAGTTATAACCATGAGCACATTTGTGCATCTAGTATTAGCTTCTAAAAAGCTTTATATCTAACAATAGAATTTAGATCATAGACAAAGGACATAATATTCAATTTTCTAAAATCTAACATCTAAATATTTTGACAGTTATAGAATTTTATTCTCATTTGAACTTATGGTGATTTCAGTCCATAGTGGCTCAGTTAGTGACTCAATATTAAAAAATGAAGAAGATATATAAACTAAACTGATACTGAATTCTCAATCCGTGATTTCGATTGAAAACTTAATGCGTAAGCTTTAGTAATTTGCTTGACAGTTGCAGAAGTAATAAGTATCGTCAATAGGAGCATTTTTTTTACCTTATTATTAATCAGTTCTTTGAAGTTGGCTTTACTATTCTTGAGATAAATCAAAAACCTCGTGTTAATTACAAAATAGAATTGAAATTATAGAATCGACACTCTAATAAAATTCATAAACATATTGAGTAACAAAACCATCACTTCCTCTTTCAAAAATCTCTTCGATGCAAAGGCCCATTTCATTGTAAATGAATGTCATCGTTCCTTTATCTGATCCTTTATAGCTTTCCCATTCTTGCTTTAGTATTTTTCCTTCTGCATCAAATTGATGTAAGATTGGATTGTTTGGATTTTTATTTTCTTTGTCTGAATAAGTTAATTTCACCTCATAATTTCCTGAAGTATCATATTTATAAGTGAAAAACGCAATCATATTCTCATAGATACTGTCCGAGTAATATGCTTGTTTTGTAAGTACTGAATCTGTTGAGTTGTAATAATACTTCCAGTAGAGTCCGTTATATTGATATTCAACAAGTGATCCGTTTTCTGAAAAAGTATATGAGGTGTTTTGGTCTGCTTTTCTTGACTCCAAATACGATTTTTCGTTGATTTGGCGATTTTTCGAATCAAATTTAGCAACTGTTACTTTCTCAGGATCATTAGGATATATTCCTTCTTCTAAACAATACCTTTCTTTTGTTACAGTGTTTAATAATGAATCATAGGTCGTAATCGTTTTACATTCCCATTGTTGAAGAAAGGATTCAACTGATAATTCTAGTCTTGGGTTTTTATTAATCAAAACATAAGATCTAGATTTTTGATTCAAATCAATACGCTTTTGTCCCTGATTTTGCTTGTAACTTACTATTGTTGTGTCTGGCTTATTGAAATTGATAGTGGTTTTCTCAACCAATTCATTTACATAATTATATGTGAAATTGATTTCAGCCATCTTATAAACCTTATCTCCATTTATGTAGGCTTGAACTGATTTGATTAAATTTCCACCTTTATAACTGTGATCTATATTCATTAAGTAATTCTGATCATCTTTTTTACGGTTTATATTTGTGACAATCGAAAATGTAGTTAGTGGGGTTTCTAAATCTTTTAAAGCTTCAGCATAAAGAATAGGAGAGTACAAGTATCCATTTGGGGTAGTATAATAGATTGAAATTTTTTCGTTAATCAATTCTCCATCAATATTATAAGAAGATATAGAAATAGTGTCGCCATTCTCTGTGATTTGTGAAACAATCTTCATACTTCCATTCTCAAAATACTCAAATTCTTTTTTGAAATAATTTTGAGTTCCTTCATCACCAAAACCTAAAGTTTGAAGCGTTTTTAACTTTTTATCGGAATTGTAAGTATAATTGTATTGAAAGAGCTTTCTTTTCTCTGGAAGTTCATATACAATAATGCTTTTGTTTGAACCATCCTTGTTATAAATGTATTTTTCTGAAAATCCTTCATAATACATTGGCAGCGGGAGATTATAAATTACTGAATCTACTTTTCCAGATTGATTTAGAACTATTTCCCTTTTGAGGATGATTTCATAGTTAAGACCAGTGGCTATTTCCTTAGTTAGATATCCATTTGGGTCATAGTCTAATTCAAATTCAATAATTCTATTGTCTTCTTTAAAGTAAATTTGATTTCCTTGTTCGTCATACTTTCCAAACTTTACCAATGCATTATCACCGTCATATTCCGTTATTTTTTTAACCTTTTTTTCTTTGATTTCAAAGTTGGATAATTCAAATGGATTGGCATTGTTTTGACCGAAAGAAAAAGTTAAAAAGAGAGAGAAAAGGAATATTAAAGTTATTGATTTCATGGTAAAATTAATGTTTATAGATAATCTTCAAAATTAGCGTTTTATAACGAAAAGTAAACTAAGAATACTTGTCTATATCCCTTACAAAGTTTTTTACTTTCTCTACTTTGTTCATAGTTTGTTAGTAGTTAATGAATTGTATTTAAGTTTATTGATTTCAATTTGAACATGAATTTTTAATGTCTGCAACTAAACTCATCATATTTATACTTTCAACTCTTTAATTGCAAAGACTAAACATCATAAAACGTTTCAATATCGGGGCCATAATAATAACTATCTTCTTCAATGAGACCATTAACTACTTTCTCATCAATAGGCTTTAAATTTTCGATATTTGCAATTTCTACTGCTCTTTCTATTTGTTTAGCAATGTCTTCAGTGCTCGTAAATAGTGTATAACCTCTACTTACTTTCAAATAGGAGGCTTCTAGCTTGATTTCAGACTTTGAGACAAAGATTCCTTTGTCTTTATATTTTTCATTCAGTTTGTCTAATAGTCGAATGTCAAACGAATCATCGGAAGTCAAAAGCGGTGAAAAATAAAGCATAATGCAAATTTCTCTGTAAATATTTCTGTTTGATATTGAGGTATTCCAATCGTAATATATCTTAAAGTAATACTCTTTATAAACACCTTTCAAACCCTTGTATTTATTGTTATTCAGACGCTCAATGTCTAAATTCATTTTGTCTTTAATTTCACGAAAGACCTTACCATGTACAAAAGAGATGTGTTTCTTTTCTCCAAAATGATCGTTTAAATAGGCGAAGATGAAAACAACGATAAATATCACAAGACCAACAATCAGAGATAATTTTATATCTCCGTCCGTCGAAAACAGTAATATCACTGTAAATACAACTGCAAAAAACAAACTTACTGATAAGTAGATTCTAAGGCTTGAACTAAGAAAATATTTGTATAGAAATCCCATTTTTTAAATCATTGAAAAGGTATTTATAAAAAGAGAGAGAAAATGCTTTTGTAATTTTATTTTCATGAGTTTAGGAATAATAGTTTTCCACTAATCCCACCTGTTATAAACAACATTAATATGATCTACCATATCTCTCATGATAAAGAAAAATCCAGGCTGATTTGTAGCCACATAACAGACTTCTGAATATCTATTTGATTCATCTAGCTTTTGACATGCATATTTAGAGAATGTTACTTTATCGACATCACCTTTATAATTCAACACTTTAAGTGCTTCTTTAATAATTAATTGCACATAATCTTCGCTCCATCCATTAAAGCAATTTGGATGATTTTCAAAAATATCTTCCCTGAATGTAATTGTTTGAGTGTCTCCCATAGTTTGGATTTTAAGTTGCGACAATTATAATGATTTATTGTCATTTCAACACATTCACAAAGCCATGAATTTTATTTTCACCTTCATTCAAATCAATATATTCAATAATCCAAAAATAAGTTCCATCGTTTACATTTTGTCCATTCCAATTGATCAAAAGGTCGTCTGTTTCAAAAACAACATTTCCCCATCTGTTGACAATAACAGTCTTCATTGAAGCAATTCCTTCACTTTTTACAGGAACGAAATAATCATTAATTCCATCTCCATTTGGCGTGAATATGTTTGGAATTTCGAGGATGGATTCGCATTTATAATTAATTGTAATGTAGTCTATTGCCGTACATTCGTTAACAGTTACTTCAACCCAGTAATTACCAATTTGTGTAACATATAATATTGAATCTGTAGAATTGTCTTGCCATAAATAAGTTGCATTTGAAGTGGTAGCATCTAGCACTAATGTATCATTTTGACACATTTCAGCATCAAGGCCAAGATTGAAAATTGGTGAAGGTTTGAAGTTTATTGTTATCGTGTCTGAGACACTACAATTATCTACAGTAACTTTTACCCAATAAGTTCCTTGTTGATTTACATTAAATGTAGAATTGGTTGAATTATTTTGCCAGATGTAATTAGCGTTTGAAGTTGTAGCATCTAGTTCTAAAATTTCACCTTGACACAATGTTGTATCTGCTCCTAAATTAATAATTGTCAAAGGATTATAATTTACTATAATGGTATCTGTGGAACTACAATTATTTACAGTCACTTCCACAGAATAAGTTCCTTGCTGAGTGACATTAAATATCGGGTTTACTGAATTGTCTTGCCATAAATAGTTAGCATTTGGAGCAGAAACATCGAGATTTAATGATTCTTCGTGACATAAGGTTGTGTCGTTTCCTAGGTTTATAGCCGGTACTGGAATAAAATTCACCATCATTGTATCGATGGAACTACAATTATTTACATTTACATCAACCCAATATGTTCCAGATTGAAACACATTTAAAAATGGACCTGTCGAATTATCTTGCCATGAATAAATAGCATTTGGCGTTGTCGCGTCAAGAATCAAATTTTCTCCTTGACAAAGAACTGTATCTGTTCCTAAATCAATGATTGGAATCGGATTATAATTTACATTAATTGTATCTTTGGAACTACAATTATTTTCAGTTACTTTTACCCAATAAGTACCTTGTTGAAAAACGTTCAAAGTTGGGTTAATGGAATTGTTTTGCCATAAATATGTTGCATTTGGAGTAGTAATATCAAGCAACAAATTTTCCCCTTGGCAAAGCACTGTATCAGTTCCTAAATCGATGATTGGTGCTGGACTAACATTAATTTGGATAGTATCTGAAACTATACATGCATTTAAAGAAACTTCCACCCAATAAATCCTGTTTGGGTGATGTTTAAAGTTGAATTCGTTGAATTGTCCTGCCATAAATAAGTTGCATTTGAAATGGAAGCATCTAGAATATAATTCGATCCTTGACAAATCGTTGTATCTGCTCCTAAATCTATGAATGATGTTGAAATATAATTTACCACTATTGTATCCATGTAACTACAATTGTTTGCAGTTACTTCAACCCAGTAAGTTCCTTGCTGCGAAACGTTTAAAGTTGGGTTTGTTGAATTGTCTTGCCATAAATAAGTAGCATTTGGAGTAGTAACGTCAAGAAGTAAATTCTGACCCTGACACAAAACCGTATCTGCCCCAAGGTTAATGTTAGGAGTAGGAATATAATTTACAAGTATTGTATCAGAGGAACTGCAACTGCCTACATTTACTTCTACTGAATAAGTGCCTTGCTGGTAAACATTAAATATTGAATTACTTGAGTAGTCTTGCCATATATAATTAGCATTTGGAGTGGTTACATCTAGAGTTAAATTTTGACCTTGACATAATAGCGTATCATTCCCTAAATCTACAACCGGATAATCCTTAACGCTTACAGTTCGAGAAGCTGTGTCACTTGAACTGTAAACAAAGTATGTAGTTGTTACTAATGGCGCCACTGTAATGGAGGATGAAGTAGATATAATGCTGGAAGGATTAGAGCTATCTGCCCAGCCCAATGCTGTTCCATTTGCTACAGTTAGAGTTGTAGAGTCGCCCGTGCACAGTGAAATGTCGCCATGAATTTGTAAAGTTGGCAAGGGGATAAGCTCAACATCATCTATAAAGTAATAAGCATCTCCAACACCAGTTTTTGCTGTATTCGCGTCGAGAGCGAAATTACCAATGGTTATATAATTAGATGTATTATTTGCAATAAATGTAAATGTGTATTGTTGCCAAAAATCAGGAATAGTTAAAATTCCAGGTATTACAACTTGAGGGACAACTGGAATTGCGGCAGGTATATTTTGAATATCGGGTTGTACTAATTGTTGCTCCGAAAAATGTACTCCAAAATTGTCTGAGTTTCCTGTATGTATCGCTTGTCCTTGGGTAAGAAAAAAGCTTATTTCATATTCTTGCCCTATTATAAGTGTTGAACTAAGTTGTCTTGAAATATACTCCCGAGAATTTTGGTGACTATAGGAGTAAGTAATCATACCCATCTGACCTGCACCATTATTTGGCATACCAGTACCTAGCATTGTTACTCCCATATAACCTGAAGTGTGAAGATAATCAGGAGTTGCTACTTGTCCTATGTAAACGCCATTCACGTTATTCCATCCTGTAGCCAAGTAGGGCTGCGATAAAGAAGTTGGTATACTTGTATAAGTTTCAAAATCTCCATTTGGAATTAGATTCTGTGAGTTTGAAGAAATTGAGACAAACATGAATACAAGTAATACGTAGCTTCTATTTTTCATTGTGAGCAGTGTTTTAAGTTAAGAAAACAACAATAACAAGATGATTTTCTTTGCTTATTGCACTTTCATAAGTTACTAATCTGAGATAGTAAAATATCAAAAGTAAATTCACAAGATTAACGTGGTAAGATGAAATGAGTTGCCTTTTTGTACTTAATATTTAATGAAAATCAGAAAGTTAGAGGTAGAGTTGAAATTCGAAAAGAATAGATTTAATTTTTGTAGAATTTAATTTCCATCAACATTCAGATTATCATCGTTTCTTCGATGCAGAATGCTTTAGAATAGCAGATAAAGTGCAATGCGCCGAACGATGCTAGTAAATCTATGCGCCATAATGAAAATCTATTTAATCTCAGTAATTTGTTCAGATTTCGTTTTCACTTTCAGCTTCATTGATATTTCCTCATTGATATCCAAAGTCATATCCATTGGCAATTCAGTGATGAATTTTGTTAAAAACCCTTCTTTAATATCAAAAATAGCACTTCCTGATCCTGTTCCTTTTGCAGACATATTAAATTGTTCTCTACTCATGTCGAGTCCAACAGTTTGAACAATATCAAAAAACGCTTTTTCCTCTTTAATTTCTTTAAGGTAGTATTCAATACTAATGTTAATTAATACAGGATTCATTCCATCAATAGGAATAGACATTGGAACTTCACTTTTAAAAGTATCGCCAACTTTCATTGGTTGCTCAGGAAATTTGATTGATTGCTGAACACTTTCGATTGTGGTGATCAAGTTTCTTTTCGTTTCTACTGAAATATTTTCTCCATGTATCGAGTCAACATGAAACATGAAGTCTTTATCATATTTACCTGTAATTTTCGATCCTGAAAGTGGTAATTTTTCAGTTTTTGTTTCACCATTTATCGTATTTGTAGAAATCATCTCACCATAGTTCATTGTAGCAGGAGTTTCACCATTCTCATTTATATTGTCCGTGAAGATGTTCGATGAGATTTTCACTTCGCTATTCACAATCATTGGCATGTCAATACCATTGTCTTTTAGTGCTTTTATTATTTCTTCATCCGCAACAAAATCAACTTCAGAGAGTGAGGTTGTTGTCGTTTTAGTTATGTAATTTTTATTTGGCTTGTATTGAATTTCAAAAAGAACACTCTCTTGTGCAAAGTTTGTGAATGATATCAAAATCAATAGTATGAAAGTTAAATTCTTAGTCATTGGGTTTCTTTTTAAGTTTATAGTAAAGTGTTTCGTGTAATTTTGGACTAAATTAAGTAATTAATCTTATTTTAAGAATTTTGAGTCAAGATTGATTTAGAATCTAATTTATCATCTAAAAGGAGACCAAAAAACATCATATCCTTTCCCTGTTTTTTAAATACATCCCTTTCTAATTCTATTTTTGAGGATTTTGTGAATCATTTAAATCAAAAATTTGATTATAAAGCTCAAAGCATTGATCAGTAATATCTTTAAGGAAGAGTTGTTCCGCTTTTCTACATTTTTTATGATATTCAATGTAAGAATTTCCCTCTTGACTGTTTCCAATGCGGCTAACCATTATAAACAATAGGATAAATGCAGTTTTCATTTTCTAAATATTGTGAATTTTGGTCAATGATCTCCATTGCAAATCTAAAACCTCTTTCATCAGACGCATAATTTGTTGAGTCGTATTTTTCTTCTAGCGTTTTGAATAAGAACACCAATCCGAAATGACTCAAACTCCCCTTCGAATTTCTCTCGGTTTTTTGTTCCTATCACTCCGCATTTTGTGTCAACGTGTTCTTTCCCGCTTTTAGAATTCTCTTTTGTTTTCATAATTAGCAGTTGAAAAATGTGTTTAAGTTGTTGACAATAATTTGAGTAGGGCAGTAGTGTAATTTTTAGAATGATGATCAAATGTAAATAAATGATTTTATTTTACTTAGAATTTTTATAATCACAATATCCTATTTGTTTCCCCTTTCCTCATCACTAATCCAAGCATCCAGAGGATCATCTCCATAACTTCTTTCCTCTAAAGGAATAATTATTCTTCCATTCATATCTGCTATTCCGATTTGGTAATTATCCTCTTGGTATCCATCAATTAATTCTCCTTCAGTTAGTTTTGTTAATGAAATTATTCCAGAACAGAATTTTATTAAATCATATTCAATTGGAATTACAATTTCATTTTTAAGGTTAATTACGCCCTGAAATCCATCAAGCGTAACAGTAAATAAATTACGAGGTGCACATTGAACCATTTGAAAAAAAGATTCAGAATCTTCAACTGAATTGTAAATAATTTCATCATAGCGCATCGGAACAACAAATTCACCATTTGCATTTATGATTCCTTTGGTATAGCTGGGTAATTGAAGTGTGAGTAGTTGTATATTATAATTATTCGGGGTTTCCTTTTTGACTCCCACTATTTTAAATCCGTTCTCTAATTGTTGAACAAAGTTGTATTTATCTGATGCTACAGCTTCGTTAATTGACCGTTTTTCAAACCCTGAGAAAGGAACAAAAGTATTGTGACCCATTCTTATCACATGCGCAGAATTATGATTGTCACCAACCATTTCTATCGTTTTTGAAAATGGCGAATTTTTATTCATTAGTCTCCCAGTTGCATCAAAAGTAAAATATTCACCATTGTAAACATACCTGGGCACACCTGTATTGAGAGAAAAGTCAGATTTGTGTACGGATGCAATTCCAGTGCTGTCGTTCAATTGCATAATACCGTCATGGTTAAAAGAAAGGATTTTTTTACCTGAATAATTAACAACGCCCCATTTCTCGCCGTTATTGGTAATGAACATTCCATCAAATAGATATTTTAAATATGGATAATCGATTTTTAGTAGAATTTCTTCGTTTTCATTGATGACTCCAAAACGATTATTTTTAGCGACTATGAAATTATTATCTGGAATCATTTTAATAGATTCATAATTCATAGGAAGCAACGTATCACCATTTCGATTAACAATTCCATACTTTTCATTCTTCGAAATAATGAAGTGATTTGCATCAATTACTTTCACTGATTCATACGTACAAGAAAGAATGATTTTACCATTTTTATCTATGACACCCCATAAGTTTTTTTGTTTCACAACTGCAAATCCATTTTCAAATGGTTCAATGCGATCAAAAATAATCGGTACAACAATATTGGCATTGCTATCAATACAACCAAATTTAATCGAACCTTTAACCATATCGAAAGTTACTGCGCGGCCATCATTGAATTCAAATAAATTACAATAATCGGCATTGTCTAAAACCAAACCTGCTCCATAATGTGCATAATGAACTAAATCTCCATAGACATTTCTGTCATAGTTTTCAATCACCACTAATTCTTTTCCTTGAGGTGTCAAAAGCCCGAAGTTGTTTTCTCTTATAAATGTAAAACGACCATTATTCATAGCACTTATGTAGTCGTAAGCGAATTCATTAATGAAATTTCCTTGGGTATCAATAATTTTAGTTTCCAGATAATTGATTTTACACTTGGCAAATCCGTCAATAAAGTCTTCTATTTCATAAGCAAAAGGTTCAATGAGTTCATTTCCAAATCGGTCTATCAAACCAATTTTTCTATGAAGACTGACTTTCGCTACATCTCCTTCAAAATCATAAATTTGATCATATTTTGGCTGAATTAACACAAGTCCTGTGCTGTCCATTAGTCCAATGTATCCAGACTGATAAATCCGAGCAACACCATTTTTAAAGAAATCAATGTGATAGGTTGAGTCAGTTGTCTCAAACAGCTTATAATTGGCGTTGTAGTTTCCTTCTATTTTATTCTGACCAAAGCTTTGTAGGGCAATAAAAATAAGTGAAAGCGTGTAGATATATTTATTCATAAGTGTGATGTACAGTTGAGATTGTGATTGGTTCATTTTGGGTTGGAATGGGATTTTATGTGAACCTGAAAGCCTACACAATATTTTCTATAAATAATAACCCAAAAACGGACTTGTAAATTATAAAGACGTTTTTCTATTTACTAACCTATTGTTAATAGTGTTACTTTTTCACCTGAAATTCAGAAATTGTATAAATTTCATAAACCTCGTATTGATTTTGTTTATCGTACTTTTCATTCAGTACATTATTGATATTGTTGTTCGGATTATTAAAATCAGCAGAAGCATCCAAGTAGATAACACGCTCCCAATTTGATAAATCAATTTCATCAATAGAATTTATCCCATGAATGTTTTCCATTCTCAATCCTTTGTCAGCATTGGCATAAATGTCTTCGGTATTGTAATCCTTAAAGAGCTTTTGGTCATGATAATAAGAGAAATCTAAAATGAAATTCTTTGGAGAAATAATAACCAGCGTATTTGAATTATTAATGGATTCAACTAATTCAGTCGCTTCTTCAGCATTTCTTTTATTCGATTTGTTAGGTTTGACAGTTACAATTAGTAAAATGCAAATTATAGCGGGAATAATGTATCTGAATTTTGGTTTTTTGATGAGATAATCCATACTGATTCCAACCACAAAACAAAAAGCGATGGCTGCTGGCATTAAATAGCGATCCAAGAACATAGGAACTGCATAAGAAATTCCAAACATGAAAAAGAAGATAAATACAAACCAAAAAATCATTAGTTGAGCGGGGAGAAGTGACTTTTTATTTTTTCTCACAATAATATACTTAATCAACCCAGAAACCATTACTGTAATTGCCAATGCCGCAACAATTGGCGCATTGGTAAACTTCCAAATCATATTGTAGAGGTCAACAACGCCATCAGGTTCTTTCATCCAAGTTCCTTCTCCAGAAGATGCTATGAAGCGATTAAAAAACACGATTAGATTTGGGAGGTAAAGCATTGCAATGATTAAAGTAATCAATAATAACTGTTTCCAATATTTTGAAATTAATGAACGATTAAAAACGAAGAATAGGAATTGCACAACAAGAACAAAGAATCCAAAATAATGCGCATAAATGATGAGTGTATTGGTTAAAATCAGAAGAATCAATTTTCTAATTATTACCTTTTTAGAAAGCTCTTTTGTTGATTGATTAACACTTGAAAGCAATTTAATTATTTCCAAATATAAATACATTGACATGGTAGTCAACATTCCCAAGAGAGCATAAACACGCGCTTCGTGAGCGAATATCACATGATAATTAGAGAAAATGAATAGAATACTAGCATAAATTCCAATTCTATGATTTAGGTGTTTTCTTCCCAATTGATAAATAAAGAAAACCGTAATCGAGCTAAAAATCAACGAAGGAAAACGAACAGAGAATTCTGAAATTCCAAAGAGCTTAATCCAGAAATGCAAGAATACCTCATAAAAAGGTGGATTATTTCCTTTAGACAGCAACTCAATAATCGAAGAAACATCCATTTGAGCAAAATAGACACTGAAAGGTTCGTCGCCACCTAACGAATTGGATGCGAGGAATATTCCTTTAAGAATAAAGTTTGTTAAAATCAGGATAAATACAATAATTGCATTTTGTTTCTGAGAAGGATGAATTGTTGAAATTGAGTTCAAAATAGTGTTATCGGTATTGTTTATTCTTCAAAAATAATCAAAAACTAAAACCAATAACATTATAAAATCACTCAACTTCTTGTTAAATGGAACATTTTTTGAATCTTTGCGCTTATCCATGAAGAAAAAACTACTTTTTATCCTATTCTTAATTGCAGTAAATGCAATGGCACAAGATCTTTCTGGAACTTGGTCGGGAATATTAATAACCAACGGTCAAGAATTAGAAAAAGCGGATATCATCTATTTGAAAATAGAACAGAGCGGAAAACAGATCACTGGAATAGCTAGGGTGGAATTACTAGATGATGCTGAATTTGCAGTGAAATCCTTCGAAGGAAAACAGGATGGAAGTGCTTTAACTTTAACCGAAAAATTAGGACGTCGCTCATCGAATACCAGGAACTCTCCAATTTGCAAACTAGATTACACTTTAGAATATAACGATTCAACTGCCTATCTAAAAGGAACTTTTAAAAGCTCTGATTGTCGAAATATTCAAGGAGAAGTCGTTATCTTCAGATCTGATCACAAAGTCAACATGGAAAAAGAGTCGGCATCAACACATCTTTGGAAACACAGATTTGTAAAAGCCTACAAAAAAGGATATCCTGCTCCAGAAATCATGAAACTTGAACAACAAAAGTTCAAATTTCAACCTATATTTTTTGACCATGACATGTCTGAAATCAAACCTGAGTTTAATGAATATCTAAATAGAATGGCAAGAGTATTAGACGGAATCCATGATTTACGTGTTGAAATAACCGGTCACACCGACGCTGTTGGAACAGATCAATACAATATTGGACTTTCCGAACGCCGCGCAAATGCAATTAAAGACTATTTCAAAAAACAAGGAATAGAACCCGAAAAACTAGAAATAGATTTTAAAGGGAAAAGACAACCGATTGATACGAATAAAACGAAAGCCGGGAAACAGAGGAATAGGCGAGTGCATTTTAAATTCATCTAATTTCTGAGCTAGAAAGCTCAATAACTGCGTTGCATCTAGTTTTGAAAACAGTCACTGACAAAAGTCAGCTCCTTGGATTTCAAAACAAGATGCGCCTTGATCTAGAGCTTTCTAGCTCAGAAATACCACTTTTAATAATTAGTCTTCAAAAGAAAGTTCAATATCTGCGTTGCATCTTGTTTTGAAAACAGTCACTGACAAAAGTCAGCTCTTTGGATTTCAAAACAAGATGCGCCTTGATCTAGAGCTTTCTAGCTCAGAAATACCACTTTTAATAATTAGTCTTCAAAAGAAAGTTCAATATCTGCGTTGTACCGAGTTTTAAAAACAGTCACTGACAAAAGTCAGCTCCTTGGATTTCAAAACAAGATGCGCCACATTCGACAGGCTTAGTGCATCGCTTGCTCTAGAGCTTTCTAGCTCATAATATCTACTTCACAGAGTGAATGACTTTTTTACCTCTTTTGCAACAGCAAAAGCACTGCGACTGTTACGGACGATTTGCAAATCGTCCCAAGTACATCGACTGATCTAATGCTTTCTAGCACAGAAATATCTACCTCACAGAATGAATGACTTTTTCACCTCTTTTGCAACAGCAAAAGCACTGCGACTGGTACGGACGATTTGCAAATCGTGCCAAGTGCATCGACTAATCTAATGCTTTCTAGCACAGAAATATCTGCTTCGCAGAATGAATGACTTTTTCACCTCTTTTGCAACAGCAAAAGCACTGCGATGGTACGGACGATTTGCAAATCGTCCCAAGTGCATCGACTGATCTAATGCTTTCTAGCACAGAAATATCCGCTTCACAGAATGAATGACTTTTTCACCTCTTTTGCAACAGCAAAAGCACTGCGACTGGTACGGACGATTTGCAAATCGTCCCAAGTACATCGACTGATCTAATGCTTTCTAGCTCATAATATCTAATTTACAGTATGAATGACTTTTTCACCTCTTTTGCAACAGCAAAAGCACTGCGACTGGTACGGACGATTTGCAAATCGTCCCAAGCGCATCGACTAATCTAATGCTTTCTAGCTCATAAATATCTACTTCACAGAATGAATGACTTTTTCACCTCTTTTGCAACAGCAAAAGCACTGCGACTGGTACGGACGATTTGCAAATCGTCCCAAGTACATCGACTGATCCAATGCTTTCTAGCTCATAATATCTACTTCACAGAATGAATGACTTTTTCACCTCTTTTGCAACAGCAAAAGCACTGTGACTGGTACGGACGATTTGCAAATCGTCCCAAGTGCATCGACTGATCTAATGCTTTCTAGCTCATAATATCTACTTCACAGAATGAATGACTTTTTCACCTCTTTTGCAACAGCAAAAGCACTGCGATGGTACGGGCGATTTGCAAATCGCCCCAAACCAAATCGCCAAATATTCAAAAGACATAATCTTTTCAGAAATTTCTAATCGAGGGTGGCTGAGTGCAGCCTTAGCCATTCCTCTAAAACCTCAAGAATTGAGGCGAAAGTATTCGCTTTCACAGCTGCCAAATCATCAAAATCAAACCATTTCACCTCAGTAATTCCTTCTTCAGTTTGTGGCTCCACATTAACGTCATTTGTTTCTAAAGTAAACCAATGTGTTTTCTTGATAAAATGCTTTCCATAGGCAAAATAGATATGGTAAGTAGGGGAGAGTTCACCGGTTATCGTTAGGTCTTTTAAACCACATTCTTCTTGGATTTCTCGAATAGCACCTTCTCTGGGATTTTCACCTTCCTCAATTTTACCTTTTGGAATATCCCATAAACCATTTCTAAATATGAATAATCCTTTTTTACTTTCTTTGTTTTGAACAATTCCACCAGCTGCTTCAATCCATGTGAAATTTCCAAAAAGAGTCAGTATTTGAGCCATCGGATCAGTACTTTGAACGAATATTTGCTCTTTAACTTTTATTCTGCCGATTTCCTTTAAAAAATAATTATACTTGTTAGTTGAAATAGATGGAAAGAAATCTTGTGAAATATTACTTTTAAAGAAAATGTCTTTTTGAAAGTAAATCGAGATATTATCGACAAAAACTTTATACATTTGCGATTATGATTAATGATATTGATAACGCTGCAAAGATAGCAGAATATTTATTGCAAATTAAAGCAATTAAGCTTCAACCAAATAATCCATTTACTTGGTCTTCTGGTTGGAAATCTCCAATTTATTGTGATAATCGCAAGACACTTTCTTATCCTAAAATTCGTACTTTTATCCGTCAAGGGTTTTCCAAAGCAGTTTTAGAAGAATACGGTAAACCAGATATTATTGCTGGTGTTGCCACTGGTGGAATCGCAATGGGAGCATTGGTTGCGCAAGAATTAGGCGTTCCTTTTGTATATGTTCGCTCATCTGCAAAAGGTCACGGACTGGAAAATATGATTGAAGGAGATTATTCAACAGGTTCTAGTGTTGTGGTAATCGAAGATTTAATTTCAACAGGTGGAAGTAGCTTAAAAGCAGTTGAAGCTTTGCGTTCTGCAGGATTGAATGTGAAAGGAGTCGTGGCTATTTTTAATTACGGTTTTGAAACAGCAACAAAAGCTTTCGAAGCAGCAAATTGTCAATTGAATGTACTTTCAAATTATGATGTGATGGTTGACATTGCTTTAAAACAAGGTACAGTTACAGATAAAGATATGGGATCACTTCGTGAATGGCGAATTGCGCCTGATACATGGGGTAAATAATAGCAGAAAATGAAAATAGATAGCAATAAGTCAATCGTTAACGCACCAATCGATAAGGTGTTCGAATATTTAAAAAACACTGAGAATCTTGGTGAATTGTTGCCAAAAAATGAGGTGAAAGATTTTAAAGGAACAGCTACAGATTGCTCTTTTAAAGTGCAAGGAGGAATTACAATTTCTTTGATCCAAAATGGTTTGAGTTCAAACAAAGAAATTCAAATGGTTTCTGGTGAAAAATCTCCTTTTCCATTTAAGTTATCTATTCATTTAAATGACTTAGACGGTAAAACAGAAGGACACATCGCCTTTGATGGTGAAGTAAATGCCTTTTTGAAAATGATGGTTAAAAAACCACTTACGAATTTATTCAACCACATGACAGGTGAATTGAAAGAAGTTTTTGAATCATAATTAATGTATTTCAACACTAATTTTATATTTTAATACTCCGCCGGAAATAAATAAAATTTGGTTTTATAAGATTAAAAGGCTGCAGTCATTAATTTATTAAAAATATGAATAGAATTAAATTTACTGCTAGTATCCTAAACATTGACAATACTCCTCGTTGGGTTGTTATGATGATGGATATTTTCATCGCTATCATAGCTTTGACTTTAGCTTATTTAATTCGTTTCGATTTTTATGCTGATCAGGAAACTGTAGCAATAGAATGGAAAAATCTTAAAAACGTTCTATTATTCGTCATTCTTCTTAAACCTGTCGTATTCTACATTTTTAAAATACACAAAGGCATAGTACGGCACACTTCGCTAGAAGATGTGAAAAGAATATTTTTCGCTTTACTGGCCTACAGTTTAACTATTGCTGTTGCTAGTGTTGTTCGCTTTAACTTTTTTGATGGAAAGTTTGTGCTGCCTATTTCAATCATTATTGTTGAGTTTCTAGCTTCATTGTTATTAATGATTGGACTTCGTTTTACGGTCAAGATATTGTATTATGAACTAACCAAACCCAAGGACGAAGAGCGAAAGAATATTATTATCTATGGTGCTGGAGTATCTGGATTAATAACTAAAAGAACAATTGAAAAGGATCCAAAAATTCATTCTAAAATCATTGGTTTTGTTGATAATAACAAGAAGCTAGAAGGAAATAGACTTGAAGGAACTTCAATTTACTATACTAAAAACTTAGCTTCACTTATTGATAAACACAATGTAACAGAATTGATTGTAGCAATTCAAAATCCTGATAAAAATAGTATTACAGAAATTGTTGAATTGTGTTTAGAAAAGAATGTTGACATAAAACGTGTTCCTAGTTTCCAGAAATGGATCAATGGTGAATTCAGTTTAAATCAAATTCGTAAAATCAACATCGATGATTTGTTGGGCAGAGATCCGATAAGTTTAGAAGTTGAAGTGGTAAAAAATCAAATCAAGGATAAGGTAATATTAATTACAGGAGCTGCTGGCTCAATCGGAAGTGGAATAGCTAGACAAGTAATTAATTACAAGCCAAAAAAAATAATTTTATTGGATCAATGGGAGTCTGGACTTTACGATTTACATATTGATTTAATTTCAAATGGATTGGCCGATAATGTTGAAATCGTTATTGGTAGTGTTTATGACCACAATAGAATGAAGAATCTTTTTAAAACGCTTCAGCCTAAAATTGTATTTCATGCCGCTGCTTATAAGCATGTACCTTTGATGGAAGACAACCCGTCTGAATCGATTAAAACCAATGTGTTAGGGACGAAAACTATCGTTGATTTAGCAGATGAATATAAGGTAGAGAAGATGGTGATTATTTCTACAGACAAAGCGGTAAACCCAACAAATGTGATGGGCGCTTCAAAAAGAATAGCAGAAATATATGCCCAAAGAAAAAATGAAAATTCTGAAACGCAATATGTAACCACTCGATTTGGGAATGTCTTGGGTTCTAATGGTTCTGTAATTCCTTTGTTTAAAAAACAAATTGAACAAGGAGGGCCTTTAACAGTGACGGATATCAATGTTACCCGATATTTCATGACCATTCCAGAAGCTTGTCAATTGGTGCTAGAAGCTGGAGCAATGGGAGATGGGGGAGAAATATTTGTTTTCGATATGGGTAAACCAATCAAGATTATTGATCTCGCTAAGAAAATGATTCGCTTATCAGGCTTAGAACTTGATAAAGATATAGAAATCAATATTTCAGGATTAAGACCCGGTGAAAAGCTATATGAAGAGCTTTTAGCTGATCAAGAAAATGCATTACCGACACATCATGCTCAAATTTTAAGAGCAAGAAATCGTCCTAGTCCAGATGGTGTGATTGATGAAATAGAAAAACTAATAGTTTTATTTGAAGATCAGAATAATGAAGCGATAGTAAAACAGATGAAACATATAGTACCTGAGTTTATTAGTAATAATTCAAAATACACAAAATTAGATAAATGATTAAGCCAACAAAAATTCAAGTTAGATTTGCAGATTGCGACATGATGGGACACGTTAACAACGCGGTTTACCTCAGTTATTTCGAACAAGCAAGAATGCATTATTTTGGTCAATTAGTAGGAGCTGATTGGGATTACAAAAAGCAAGGAACATTACTCGTGAAAAATGAGGTTACTTATTTAAAACCAATTTTCTTACATGATTTTCCTGAAATTTCTCTACATTTAATTGAAATTGGAGATAAAAGTTTCACATTTGGATATAAAGTTACTGTAGAAGGCGAATTGCGCACAACAGGAGCATCAAAATTGGTTTGTTTTGATTTTAGAAGTAAGTCTAGTGTGAAAGTTTTTCCAGAATTTATTGAAGCATTTAAACAACTCGAAGAAACAGCATGATGAAAAGTAGTCTTACATTCCTAATTATTATAATATCATCAGTAGTATTTTCACAAATTGGTGATGTTAGAAGAGCTCCTTGTTTTACTAAAGCTGCCGAAAGACTAGGTAAAAAATATGTCAATTGGGAATGTAAGGATGGCGACAATATTGTAGATTGTAACGAAAACCTTGAAGTAGATCAAGATTCAAAACTTGTGCTTACACGTACATCTGGGAATCCATACTCAGGAGATTGTGAAACATGCCACATGAATGGTTTACGAGAGCGTTTGGTACATTTTTCAGGTGGAAAAGTAGACGGAATTGATACAACTTATTACCAATCTGGTTGTCCACAAGTAGTAAGAAATCATATAGTTGGTCAAGAAAATGGAAGATGGACTTTCTATAATGACACAAGCGGATTGGTTGCTTGGCACATCAACTATTTGAATGGTGCAAAACATGGACAATCTATTTTTTACAGACAGTACAAAACAGGAACTGAAAAGTTTAAAATAACCATTGATAATGCCGATAGATTTATTGAATATGCTGTCTACCAAAATGATACATTTAAAATAGAAAACTATGCAAATGGTTTATTGGATGGTTTAAAAACAGATTATTATTTAGATTCAAGAGTAAAGACTGAAATAAATTATAAAGCTGGACTTTTTGACGGTGCATATATTGAATACACTTACGAAGGGAACATTCTTCAAGAACGACTTTATAAGCAAGGTAAAAAAGAAGGGGAATGGAAATATTACTATAATGACGGAAACCTTTTAAAAACTGAAAACTGGGCTGATGACGTTAAAGAAGGTACATTCAAATCCTTTTATATCCAGGGTCACATTCAATCGCTTGAAACATATAAAAAAGGAATGAAGCATGGTGAGTTTATCGAACGTTTTCCTGACAATAAACTCAAAAGACAAGCCTATTATAAAAAAGATGAATTAATTGAAAATCATGTTTTTGATGAATATGGTAATGAAATAGAAACATTTGGAGGAGATAAATCTAAAGGTAAAACTGAAGATGATGAAGTTCCAACAACAAAATCAAAGAAATGGTGGCAATTCTGGAAAAAGGGATAAGCATTTCTAAATCAAATTAAAATATATGAAAAAAGACTCAAATTTAGCCGTACTGATAGACGGAGATAACGTACCTAGTAGATACATCAAGGAAATGATGGAAGAAATCGCAAAGTATGGAACACCATCAATTAAAAGAATTTACGGAGATTGGACAAAGCCGCATTTATCAAAATGGAAAAATCTTCTATTAGAAAATGCCATTCAACCGATACAACAATATGGTTATACACAAGGTAAAAACGCCACCGATTCAGCAATGATTATCGACGCTATGGATATTCTCTATGGCGGTAAAACGGATGGTTTTTGTATCGTGTCTTCAGATTCAGATTTCACCAGATTAGCCACTCGATTGAGAGAGTCTAGTCAATACGTGATTGGAATAGGGGAGAAAAAAACACCAGAACCTTTTATTGTCGCTTGTGATAAATTCATCTATTTAGAGATTCTAAAAGCAGATGAAGTTGATGAAAAAGATGAAAAGAAAGGAAAAGGTAAAGTTAAGGCGAAAGCGAAAAAAACAGTTCAAAACTTAACTCCAGAAGTTACACGTTTAATTCGTCAATCAATCTACGATTGTGCAGATGATGATGGTTGGGCATTTTTGGGTGATGTTGGTTCTTTAATTAATAAGAAACAGCCTAATTTTGATCCACGTAACTTCGGTTTTTACAAACTGACACCTTTGATGGATTCTATAGGAACAGTTCAAATTGAAGAACGTCAAGCACCAAATAGTCGCTCAAAACACATATTTGTAAAGAATATTCCGAGCAGCTAAAAATAATAGTTTTTCATAAAAGCACTACGTAGCTTGCTATTAAAGCCTTAATTTGCTATCTTCGCAATGCTTAAAAAAATTAAATTTTAATTATAAAATAATAGATTATGGCCTTTGATATTGATATGATTAAAGCCGTTTACGAGCGATACCCTGAACGTATAGCTGCGGCAAGAAAGATAGTAAACAAACCTTTGACTTTGTCAGAGAAAATTCTTTACACTCACCTTTGGGATGGTGCTGCAGATACAGAATTCAAACGTGGAGGTTCTTACGTTGATTTTGCACCTGACAGAGTGGCTATGCAAGATGCAACAGCTCAAATGGCTTTATTGCAATTTATGCAAGCAGGAAAAAGTAAAGTTTCTGTACCTTCAACTGCACATTGTGATCACCTTATCCAAGCCAAAATTGGAGCTGACAAGGATTTACAAGAAAGCTTAAATAAAAATCATGAGGTATTTAATTTCCTAAGTTCTGTATGTGATAAATACGGAATTGGATTTTGGAAGCCAGGCGCAGGAATTATTCACCAAGTAGTTTTAGAAAATTACGCATTCCCAGGTGGAATGATGATTGGTACAGATTCTCACACTGTTAACGCAGGTGGTTTAGGAATGGTAGCAATTGGTGTTGGTGGTGCTGATGCTGTTGATGTTATGGCAGGAATGCCTT
This sequence comes from Brumimicrobium glaciale, assembly GCF_004152935.1. Classification (GTDB taxonomy): domain Bacteria; phylum Bacteroidota; class Bacteroidia; order Flavobacteriales_D; family Crocinitomicaceae; genus Brumimicrobium; species Brumimicrobium glaciale. Next base: position 184,759 of record NZ_SETE01000002.1, on the reverse strand, counting down.
GGGAATTGAAATTTCCAAAATTAATCGGAATTAAATTAACTGGAAAACTGAGCGGTTGGACAGCTTCTAAAGATGTTATTCTTAAAGTGGCTGGAATTCTTACTGTAAAAGGTGGAACTGGTTGTATAGTAGAATATTTCGGAGAAGGTGCTAAATCACTTTCTGCAACAGGAAAAGGAACAATTTGTAACATGGGAGCTGAAATTGGAGCAACAACTTCAACTTTTGGTTACGATGATTCTATGCGTCGCTATTTAACAGCAACTGGACGTGCAGACGTTGTTGAGTTGGCTGATAAAGTAGCTGAACATTTAACAGGTGATGCTGAAGTTTACGCAGAACCAGAAAAATATTTCGACCAAGTAATTGAAATTAACTTGAGCGAATTAATGCCACACGTAAATGGACCGTTTACGCCAGATTTAGCAACTCCAATTGACAAATTAGGAGAAGTAGCTAAGAAAAATGGTTGGCCATTAGATATCGAATGGGGATTAATTGGTTCTTGTACGAACTCTTCTTACGAGGATTTAACACGTGCAGCTTCAATTGCAAAACAAGCAGTCGATAAAAAATTAAAAACGGTTTCTGAATTAGGAATCAATCCAGGTTCTGAGCAAGTAAGATTTACTGCAGAACGTGATGGTTTATTAGGTGTATTTGAAGATTTAGATGCAACTATCTTTACAAATGCTTGTGGACCTTGTATTGGACAATGGGACAGAGCAGGTGCAGATAAGCAAGAAAAGAATACAATTATTCATTCTTTCAACAGAAACTTCTCTAAGCGTGCTGATGGAAATCCAAATACTCATGCTTTCGTTACATCACCAGAATTAGTTGCTGCAATGGCAATCGCTGGTCGTTTGGACTTTAATCCTTTAACGGATACTTTAACGAATGCAGATGGAGAAGAGATTAAATTGGATCCACCAACTGGAATTGAATTACCAGAAAAAGGATTTGATGTAGAAGACAACGGATATCAAGAACCAGCAAAAGATGGTAGCGGAATCAATGTGGTTGTAAATCCAGATTCAGATCGTTTACAATTATTGACTCCTTTCGAGCCTTGGAATGGTGAAAACATCACTGGAATGAAGTTGTTAATCAAAGCATTCGGAAAATGTACTACTGACCATATTTCTATGGCTGGACCTTGGTTACGTTACCGTGGACACTTAGATAATATTTCAAATAACTGTTTAATTGGTGCGGTTAATGCATACGGTAAAGCGACAAACTCAGTAGTGAATCAATTGACTGGTGAAAAGGGAGAAGTTCCTGCAACAGGTCGTGCATACAAAGCAGCTGGAATTCAATCAATCGTTGTGGGTGACCATAATTATGGAGAAGGTTCTTCTCGTGAGCACGCAGCAATGGAGCCACGTTTCTTAGGTGTGATTGCAGTAATCGTAAAATCATTTGCGCGTATCCACGAAACTAACTTGAAAAAACAAGGGATGTTAGGTTTAACGTTCGCAACTGAAGCAGATTATGACAAAATCAAAGAAGATGATACTTTCAACTTGACTGATTTAAATGAATTCGCACCAGACAAACAATTAACGCTAGAGGTTGAGCATAAAGATGGTTCAAAAGATCAAATCAAATTGAATCATACTTATAATGCACAACAAATTGAGTGGTTTAGAGCGGGTTCTGCGTTGAATTTAATCAGAAGAAAAGCAAACGCTTAGTTTGTTTAGAATGTCCGTTAACTTCGTTGCAATTGATTTTTAAAAAGACATTGACAAAAGTCAACTTACTTTCTAAAAATCTTCATGCGTCTAGCTAACGAAAATTCTAATTCAAACAATTAGAAATATATTTAAAATGCTGTTCCAATATGGAGCAGCATTTTTTTTTGGTTTATAGTTGTCTTTTAGGGAGCAGTTCTAATTATTCTCATCATGTTGTTGGTTTTATTTTCACTTCAATAAGTTTTTAAAAAGATGTCCTGACGTATTATAAAGCACAAGGGCTAAGTTCTCCAACAAAAGCTCTCCGTCAACTGAAGGATCCTTCAATCACTACAATCACAGATTTTTTGATTAAAGGATGACATGTCTTGCTAAAATTATTTTGCGAACTTGTTGCAAATAAATTTTAATGAGTGATCTTGCTGATATTAAAGGTTTACTCTTTTTAGGAATGAACAGAGCTTGCAGAATCGGATCATTATTTTTTTGAAGTCTTAATAATTAAAGTATCACCAATAAAAAATATGACGAGGAATAGAAATGAGCGTTTTATAGTTATAGAATGTTGTGGTTTTAAATATGTCTATTTTTTGTGAATCCACGAATTCACAAAAAAACAAATTCTCAAAAAAATTGTCAATCTCACATATTTCACTACCTTAATATAACCTAAATCAAAATTATGTATGTAAATAACACAACAATCAAGTCTTGGGCTGAGGAAGATAGGCCAAGAGAGAAGCTTCAAAACATTGGAAGAGCATCTTTAACAAATGCTGAATTAATAGCAATTGTACTGGGTTCTGGAACAAGAAACAAATCTGCTGTTGAATTAGCAAAAGAAATTTTAGTAGCCAATGATGACAGTCTTTATAAACTGGGAAAAATGAGTCAGGTTGATCTGATGAAATTCTCAGGTGTTGGAGATGCCAAAGCCATTAGTATTATCGCAGTGATGGAATTAGGTCGCCGAAGAGCTTCGGATGAAATTCCAATACCTCCAAAAGTCAGTCAGGCTATAGATGCTTACAATTACGTTAAATCAGATTTCCAAGACTTAGAACATGAAGAGTTCAGGGTTTTAGGTTTATCACGAAGCAATAGAATATTAGGAAATAAACTCGTTTCAAAAGGAGGGAGATCAGGAACAGTAGCCGATGGAAAACTAATATTTAAAGAACTCTTAGACATGAAAGCGTCTTCTTGTATTCTGCTCCACAATCATCCTTCAGGAAGATTAATGCCAAGTAGTCAAGACCTCGATTTAACCAAAAGATTAATTCAATTTGGGAAATTAATTGATTTGCCTATCATAGATCATTTGATAATCGCAGATACTGGATATTATAGTTTTGTGGAGAACGGAAAAATTTAAGGACAGGAAGATGAAAAATTTTTGTGAGTGCGGAGCCTTCGACTTCGCTCAGTCACCGCGGAATAACTTCGTTTCAAACTATTCTGTTGACTTTGGCAAACGCAGTCATTGGTATGAGCTATTAATATTGTATATTTACCACTAGATACTTGTAAAAATACAATCATGGATTCGAAATTGTCAAAATCTTCTAAGAGGCTAAGCGCTCAACGAAAAGGTAAGAAATCAAATTCTGATATCAATGCGCTTAATTTTTCAAAATTCTCACCTTCTTGGGTGGTTGAAAACTCTAAGGATTCCCCAGAATACAAATTAGAATTAATCAACCGTATTAGAGAAGGTGTGAAAAAACCGGAATGGAAGCATTTATTAGCCATAATTGGGTTATCAGAAAAAGAGCTGGAATTCATTTTGCCTACATCGATAAGTAGCATGCAGAAAAAATCTATTTATGATAAAGAAACATCTGAAAGAATTTATAAGCTAGCTCGTTTATTTGGTCAAGGTTATGAGGTTTTTGATGCTAAAGAAAACTTTAAAAACTGGTTAATGACTCCATCAAAGGCCTTAGGTAATAAGAAACCTTTTGAATTATTGGACAGTAGTTTTGGATTTGAAATTGTCGAGAATGAGATAGTTAGAATTCAATATAATGTGTATAGCTAATGATTGTATATCGAATTGCTAATGTGAAGTATAAGGAGGCGACACTAACTGGGATTGGAGCTGAAAAAGTTGGTGGGAGATGGAATGAAGTGGGTACTCGTGCTGTTTATTGTTCAGAAAACATTTCTTTAGCTTTGTTAGAATATTATGTACACTCTGAAAATATTTCAAACTTACCCAAAGAATTATTAGTTGCTAAAATAAAGTTTCCGAATGAATTTTTAATTCAAGAATTAAAAGAACTTCCAGAAAGGTGGAGTCAATATCCTTACTCTTCTAGTACTACTGAATTATTTACAAACCTTGCAAAAGATCGAAATATGTTTGCATTAAAAGTACCGTCCACTATTGTTAGCTTGGAATCTAATATTATCTTGAATCCTTTGTACAAAGATTTTGGAAAAGTTGAAGTAGTAGACTTTATTAGACTAAACGTTGATGAAAGATTAAAACGAATACAGCATTAAGTCTTTTCAAAACTTTTTTCTATTTGCCTACATTGCCTTCGACAGGCTAGTCAACGGATTATTCTTCGGTGACTAGCTTGTCGAAGGCGACGAAATCATCGGTAGCGTATTGATATTCAATTCTCTACCATTCAATCTTATCTTCTCCCAATCCCTTCAAAATTTCATTCACCTGACTAAAATGTTTGTTTCCCAACCAATATCCTCGGTTAGCGCTTAGTGGCGAAGGATGTCCGCTCATTAAAACAGGGTGTTTCTCGGAATCAATAAGTTTTGCTTTCTTTTTAGCGAAACCTCCCCAAAGTAGAAAAATCACATTTTCTTTTTCATCGGATATCGATTTTATAACTTGATCTGTGAAGGTTTCCCAACCTTTTTTCTGGTGTGAACCTGCTTCATGAGCTCGCACAGTTAAAGTTGCATTCAATAAAAGTACGCCTTGTTTTGCCCATCTTGATAAATCTCCATTGTTTGGAATTGGAACTGCAAGGTCTTGATTTAATTCCTTAAAAATATTGATTAACGATGGAGGAGGAGCGATGTCAGGATTAACTGAAAAACACAATCCGTTGGCTTGACCAATTCCGTGATAAGGATCTTGACCAATGATCACGACTTTTACTTTATCAAGAGGTGTAAAATTAAATGCAGCGAAAAGATCTTCTTTTTTAGGAAAGCAAGTGTGTAATTTGTATTCCTCGTCTATTGATTTTTCTAAAGCTTCAAAATAAGGTTTAGAAATTTCTTCACTGAGTACTTTTTTCCAAGAAGAATGTAATTTTTCTATCATACTATAACAGATAAAGAAGCCGGATTACTTTTTAAATTAATCGATAAATCTTTAAAGTCTATGGGTTCACCATCTATATGCGCAGTGCTACTTTTAACACGAATACTGGCTTCATTAGTTTGAACTAATTTCACATATTTCGATTTATGAACCGTTCCACGAATAGACGAAATAAGTAATCCAACAAATCCAAAAATAGGAGGAAGCTCTATAAAAACGATATCAAATTGACCATCTTTAATGTCTGCTTCGGGTGAGATATAAAATCCGTTACCGAATTGGGAAGTATTGGCGATACTACAAAACAATAGGTTCGAGTATTCTTCATTATCATTTAAAACCACGCTTATTCCTTCGTAATGTCTGAATTCTTTTAAAACAAGCTTAGCATAACTTAAAAATCCACGGGTATGATATTCGTCAAATCTTTTGGCAATTAAAGCATCAAAACCAAACCCCGAAACGCCAATTGCCTTTCTACTATTGAGTGATACCGTGTCAATAGTATCTAATTTATATTCATTGATGCGCTGAATCATCGACTTTAACTTCAATGATAAACCCAAGTGTCGTGCAATTCCATTACCGGATCCTGTTGGCAGAATTGCTAAGGCTGTTTTTGTGTTAATCAAAGCTGTGCCGGCTTCATTTACTGAACCATCACCACCTGCAACGCAAACAATGTCAATTCCTTTTTCAGCAGCTTCTTGGCTCAATGTCCTCGCGTGACCTCTGTGTTCCGTGAATACAATGTCGTAAGTAAACGCTGAATGATCCAAATGTTCTTGAATCAATTCTGGTAAAATATTTTTCTTACCAATCCCAGAGATAGGGTTTATTATAAAACGAATACTTTTTTTCATTTTAACTTCATGGTATTGTGAATCAAGTCGTGGTTATAACGCTGAATAATTCCTTTTAATTGTTGTGTCATTTCTTTCTTTACTTCTGGGTAGTAAGAAAGTGAATCAAATTTCATTAAGGTGTCTGATTTGTAATTGTATAATCCAGTAGGTTTATCTAAAACAAAATTCAACATATAATCACCTTTAAAAAGCATGTGAGAATTGGCAATATAATTTATTGAAAAAGGAACTTGATTATCATTGGATAAATAAGAATTCCCAAAAGTATAAGTATCCTTTGAATATCCTGTTAAATCTAAAATGCTTGGCATTATATCAATTTGATTAAACAGTTGACTATTCACTTCGGGTTGTATTTGACCTTGAGGATCATAAAAAGCAATCGGAATTTGATACATACCAATTCTTCTGTTATAGCGAACGGATGTTCCGGCTGGTGTATGATCTGCACAAATCACAAAAACAGTATTCTCATACCAAGGTTGTTTTTTTGCTTCCTGAAAGAATAAGCGCAAACTCATGTCTGCATAAGCAATAGATTTCGCCATAGGATGTTTTCCGCTCGGTAATTTAGCTCTGTATTCTTCTGGCACAAAATAAGGGTGATGAGATGACAAAGAAAATAAGCCAGCCAAAAAAGGTTCTTTTAATTCCTTGGTAATTGATTGTGCCGTCCATGGCATAAAATACTCGTCCAAAACTCCCCAAGTTTCATCTGTATGGTCTTCATTTCCGTATTCTTTTCTACCAAAATAATGATCAAATCCTAGATGAGCTGCGAAAACATCAAACTTCATTGAACCATTTGTTGCGCCATGATAAAATGCTGAAGAATATCCTTTTTCTTTTAACAATTGAGGCAATGCAGTAATAGAATTCGTTCCGTATGAAGAAGAAATATATGGATTATCCAACATACTTGGTATTCCAGCAAAAATGGCCGGAACAGCTTCTATTGACTTCTTTCCATTGGCAAATGCATTATCAAAATAAAGCGATTGATCCAATAAGGAATCTAAGAATGGAGTGAATTCTCCCCCTGTCTTTTTCCCAATCCATTCATTGCCAAAACTCTCTAGTATAATTACCATTACGTTCACGTCCTTTCGCAATTGGTGTTTGGTTGTTCCCTTGCGTATCGGTGAATATATTTTACTACTTCCTTCTTCAAAGAAGTTTTGTTCGATTAAGGAAGATTTCCCAATTGTTTTTATAATCGAAAGTGGAGTATTGGCTACAAGGGCTGTTTTATCAGGATTCGTTAATTGAGAAGCTGTTAACATATCAGCTGGTCGGTAAGCTAATCCGCCTCTTCCAACTATGAAAATAGCTGCAAAGACAATAATGAAATTCAATATATCAACATACAGATTTCTCTTTTTCTTTTCGTAGTTTATTGTTTTGTTATACAGCCAATTACTGATGAAAATCAGTGTGATAAACAATAAAATCAACCACCAAAAATCAACCATAAATGTCACAAGTAGTTGATTCATGTCATTTCCCGTTGAAACCATAGAAAATAAGTCTGCTGTACTTCTTTTTGCAGTGAATTTAAAATACTCAACATCAATCAAATTCAAAGCAATCATGATTGAATTTGTGATATGAAAGATTGTTTTTAAAACGATTTGATACCATTTTTGATGATAATAAGGAAGGGGCAAAAGAGATAATATATAAAAAGGAATGGTGTACATTCCAATTGCAATTGAGTCCATCCAAATTCCGACGAAAAAATCATATAATTTCACATCTGTAAAAGCATCTGAATTTACAAAGTAAAAGACAAGACGCGCAATGGTCATCATCAACAAAATAATCCCTAATCGCTTAAGTAGTTGTATATTCTTTGTGAGAAACAATGCGTTACTATTCATTCAAAAGGGAAATTACTTTTTTTTAGGACACTAAACTACTAAAATTGGGAGGTGTCCCCGTGAAATTATCACAAAATTAACGAATGATTTGGATTAACTCGAATAATACTTATTTAGTGTCCAGTCGTAATTGATAATTTTTACGGTTCTATATGATTTTGTGGGGTTTTGTATTATATCTATTTGTTTTAAACCAAGGACTTACGTCCTTGGTTACTAATATGCCGTCCCGCCGGGACTAACCAACTGAAAAACAGGGTGCCATATACTTGATTGTAAAAAATAAATGATGATTTTGATAAATGCTTTAAAACACAACTCGTTTAGGTTACAGTTAAATTCGTAGTAGAACTTTTAATTTTTCGAAGGATTAAAATTGATTACTCATAGCATTTCATATAAAGCTAATTTCTCAAATTGATATCTTTTGAAGGTTTTAATTAGTGTTAACTAGACTTGAAATAATTATGAAATTTATTATGAATTAAAATATTTATTTTTAAAATGCTTATCGGGCATCTTACCCCTAAAAAAGTTATACTCTTAATTATTATTTTCTTCCTACTTTTTGAATGCACACCTCTATTAGTCTGTCATCCTTCAATCGATAAAATCTTTAATTTTTCGATTGAAGGATTTCTTATGTATTCCTAAAATTGTTCAGCTTGTAAATATTTAGGGGTAAAGAAAAGGATAGGCATATTCTTTAATTCAGAAAGGAATCATTTTGAATTTCTTTACTGTTAAAACTAGTAACGATGTCTTTTAATCTTAAATTTGTAATCGAAAATAATTGTATCACAAAATAATATTTAGATATGTATCAGCGTCCACGTAGAAACAGAAAATCAGCTGCCATTAGAGGAATGGTGGAAGAAACGAATTTAAGCGTTTCTCATCTAATTTATCCTTTGTTTGTTGCTGAAAACCCAAATGAAAAATCTGAGATTATTTCTATGCCTGGTATTTTTCGTTGGGGGACGGAAAAAGTTCTAGCAGAAATCGAAGAATGTATCGAACTAGGAATACAAAATTTCGTTCTTTTTCCAGTCGTTCCAGAAAAATACAAAACGAAAAGGGGAGAATACAGTGCAGATGAAAATAATTTTTACCTTAAAGTAGCTACTGAAATTAAAAAACGTTTTCCAGAAATCGCTTTGATGAGCGATGTTGCTTTAGATCCATACAGTACTGATGGACATGATGGAATTGTTGAAAATGGAATTATATTGAATGATGAAACGCTTCCTGTTTTGGCAAATATGAGTTTGGCACAAGCACAAGCAGGGTTTGATATCATCGGACCTTCTGATATGATGGATGGTAGAATTAGAGCAATTCGTGAAATTCTAGATGACAATAGTTACGATCAAACTAGTATAATGGCATACAGTGCAAAATATGCAAGTGCTTTTTATGGTCCTTTTAGAGATGCATTAGATTCTACGCCTAAATCTGGTGATAAAAAATCGTATCAAATGAATCCAGCCAATAAAAAAGAAGCCATTCTTGAAGCGATTCTGGATGTTGAAGAAGGAGCTGACTTTTTAATGGTTAAGCCTGCCCTTTCTTATTTAGATGTTATTCATGTGCTAAGTGAAAACTTTGTTCTTCCAATTACTGCATATAATGTTTCTGGAGAATATGCTATGGTAAAAGCAGCTTCGGAAAAAGGTTGGCTAAATTATGATGCTACAATGCAAGAAACACTTTTAAGTATGAGAAGAGCAGGAGCAAATGCTATTTTGACTTACCATGCTAAGGATTTTGCACAATTGCATAAAAAGTAATTCTAGTTTTATAAACTTTCTGGTCGAAAACAGTATGGAATTTATAAAGTCCGCCTGTTTTCGATCAGAAACTATATAATTCAATTTATTGGTATTTAGTATTCTATAAATTGTTTCTTATATTTACTAAATGAAAGAATTACTACTCGCCTTAACAGTTTTATCTTCTTTTGTTGCTTATAGTCAATCTGTTTTGACCAGAGGTGAGGTTTGGGATTTTGAAATAGGGGATGAATTTCATTATAGTTTTAATAATTACCCTGGTACAATGGTCGAGCGAAACACGATTATTGATAAGCACTTCTCTCAAAATAATGACACTATTTTCTACACCCAAAGTGAATCAAATTATTCAAACGGACCAGATGGAAATGGTGGAACAGCGCATTATTATTCTTACGACACAACAAACTATTACATTACAAACCTAAATAATCCAATCTCTCAATTTGGCGGTAGTTTTGAAATCTATGATGAGTACCTAGATTCCACATATTTTTATTTTCCAGACACGATTATAGATTACGATGTCAATTTATGCAATTTGGAAATTAACGGATATGATAGCTACCCACCTGTATTCGAATCTAATCATATCATTAGACTTTCCGGCAGAGGAGTAGGAACGGTTTGGACTTATCATTATGATCCCAGCAGCCCTTTTCCCTATTTAGAAGACAGAAAACTATATTATTACAAAAAAGGAAATTTCACATGCGGAACACTGAATACTGTTTCAATCGATTTAAATGAAATGCCAAATACAGAAATTAAAGTTTATCCACTTCCAGCCAATCAACAAGTGAATATTGATTTTGGAGCGCTTGAGTTAGTTCTTGATTTTCAACTAATCGATTTAAATGGAAAGCTCATTCCTATTGAGATGAATAAAGATTTCAATACTATTTATAGCTTTAGTTCGAAAGATATTCCAAATGGAATTTACTTTATTCATGCGTCTACTAAAAACACATCATTCAAAAGAAAGGTCATAATTACTCATTAGTATTTAGGTTAAAATTTAAATAAAGAGTTCTCTATCAATAATATTGTAAAGCATTTCTGAATTTAAACTACATTTGTACTTCTTGGATTTTAGAAGTAAATCAGCATATTGACGAAATAAGGATATGTATAAATTTAATTCGACCGAACATTTTAGAAATTTAGTTGTCTCCTATATTAAATAAACATCAAACAATGAAACAAAAAAGCTTACTTATTTTAGCATTTTGTATTACTACTGCATTACACTCATTTTCCCAAAACATAACCATCAGTGGAAGTATAACTGATGGAAGAAATGGTGAAGACCTTTTTGGAGCTTCTGTAATTGTATCGGATATGAGTAATACCGGAGCAAGAACAAATATTTATGGGTTCTATTCGCTTTCCATTCCTGCAGGAAAACATCAATTGATTTACAGAAATTCAGGTTTTGAGGAACAAGTGCTAGATTTAACTTTTACACAAGACACCTTAATAAATTTGGAGCTTTTCCTGTCTAAAGAAATTCAAGAGCTTGAAGAAGTAGAAATTACATCCAAAAGAACCAATGAAAATATTACTTCAGCTCAAATGGAAGTAACGCGTTTAGATCCCCAATCAATTAAAACAATTCCTATCTTATTCGGTGAGCAAGATGTTATGAAAACATTGCAGCTTACACCAGGTGTAAAAGGTGGAGGAGAAGGAAGTACAGGATTCTACGTTAGAGGGGGAGGTGCAGATCAAAACTTAATACTTCTGGACGAATCTACTGTTTACAATGCATCACACTTATTAGGGTTTTTCTCTGTTTTTAATTCTGATGCTATCAAAGATGTTTCATTGTATAAGTCTGGAATTCCAGCCGAATATGGTGGTCGTGCTTCTTCTGTTATGGATGTTAGAATGCGTGATGGGAACAATAAAAATTTCGCAGCTTCTGGTGGAATCGGTCTAATTTCATCCCGTTTAACGCTTGAAGGTCCAATTGTTAAAGACAAAAGCTCATTCATAATTTCTGGAAGAAGAAGTTATGCCGATTTATTTTTAGTTTTTGCTCCAGATGAAGACATTAGAGATGCAAAATTGTTTTTTTATGATTTGAATGCAAAGGTTAACTATAAAATCAGCGATAAAGATAGAATCTATATTTCTGGATATTTTGGTAGAGACAAATTTGCGGTTAATGAAGATTTTGGTTTCAATTGGGGAAATAAAACAGGGACTTTAAGATGGAATCACTTGTATAACGACAAGCTATTTGTGAACACCTCATTTATTTATAGCTCTTTCGATTATGAATTCAGCATTGGACAAGGTGAAGATGGATTTGGAATAAGATCTTCCATAAGAGATTTTAACTTAAAACAAGATTATAGTTATTTCTTGAACTCAAACAATAGTTTAAAGTTTGGTTTTAATGGAATTCACCATACTTTCGAACCAGGTGTCTTGGAGAGTGGAGCCAATATAGGTTTTAATCAAATCAATTTACCCAAAAGACATGCATTAGAAATCGGAGGTTACCTTCAAAACGAACAGACTGTTGGAAATCGCTGGGCGTTTATGTATGGTTTGAGATATTCAGGTTTCAACTATATGGGAACAGGAACAGCTTATGAATTCGCTGAAAATGGAGAGGTTTTATCTGAAAAAACCTATGATTCTTGGGAATCTATAAAGTATTATCAAGGTTTTGAACCTCGACTTTCAGCAAGTTTTATAATCAACGAAAGCAATTCTATTAAGGCAGGATACAATAGAATATTTCAATACATTCATCAATTATCGAATGCTACTACAAGCAGTCCAACAGATGTTTGGGTTCCTACTTCAAATAATGTTAAACCGCAAATTGGAGATCAATTGGCCTTAGGATATTACAAAAATTTCAAAAAAGATGAGTACCAAGTTTCTGTTGAAACATATTACAAATGGTTACAAAATCAAATTGACTACAAACCAAACGCTAACTTATTGCTGAATAGTCAAATCGAAAGAGAGTTAGTTTATGGTGAAGGAAGAGCTTATGGCGTGGAGTTTCAAATAAAGAAAACAAAAGGAAAACTTACAGGATGGTTCAATTATACTTTATCTCGCGCTTTAAGATCATTTGAAGATATTGATGGAGGAACGGAGTTTTCTGCAAGACAAGATAGAATTCATGATTTGAACTTAGTATTAACTTATGACATTAATAAAAAACTTGTTGTGAGTACAAGTTTTGTTTATTACACAGGTGATGCTGTAACTTTTCCAAGCGCTTTATATGAAATGGATGGTTATGAAGTACCTTATGTTGGAAAGCGAAATGCAAATAGATTACCAGATTATCACAGGTTAGATTTAGGTTTGACTTGGTATTTGAAAGAACGCAAGAACTACAAACACAATTTAAGCTTCTCAATTTACAATGTTTACAATAGAGAAAACGCTTTCTCTATAAGGTTTGTTGATGATTTTGAAGACAATCAAACTGGGCAAACACAAGCTGTTCAAACCGCATTGTTTAAAATTATACCTTCAATTACTTATAACTTTAACTTTAAATAAGATGAAAAATATATTTTATATCTCCATTCTTTTTCTTTTGGCAACAACTTCATGTCAAAAGGTAATTGATTTAAAAGTAGACGATGCAGAACCAAAAATGGTTATTGAAGCTAAATACGACGTTATAAAACAAGAAGTTTTCGTTAAGCTTTCAAAAACTATAAGTGTATTTTCAGCTGATAATTATCCTCAAATTAATAGTGCAACTGTTGAAATAACGGATGCAAACGGAGTTACCACATTACTAAGTAATCAAGGGGATGGAACTTATCTTTTAGAAAACTATGTTCCAATATTTGGCAGTCAATACAAAATTAGGATAAATGTTGCTGGTGATATCTACGAAGCATCTGATGATTTAGTAAATGTTGTTCCATTAGATTCTTTAAATGCAGAGTTTCAAGAAGAATCACCATTTTCTGAAGAAGGTTATGTCATTTTTATGAATGCAACAGATCCCGTAGGTCCAAACTTTTATCGTGCAATACGTAAGGTAAATGGAGAATATAAGCGAGAAATTAGAGATCAGTTTTTGTTTGATGATAGTTTCTCAGAAGGAAATACGCAAAGCGTTCCAATATTCACAGAATTATATCAAGTGGATGATACTGTGAGTATAGAGTTAATTTCTTACAGTAAAAAATCTTACACTTACTTTCAAGAGTTGCAGGATATTGCATCAGGTTCAGGAGCTTCAGCCGCACCTGCAAATCCAACATCTAACTGGTCTAAAGAAGCACTGGGACATTTTACTGTTTTTGGATATGACACCAAAACAATCATCATTAAAGAGTAATGATTTAATTTATTGTTAATAACTATTGGATAAGACTTAACGTTTCCTTAATGTGATTAAGGATAAGTTATTATATTTTTGTAAAAAATCATTTAAAAAAATAACTATGAAAAAAATTTACTTATTAATGATGTTGTTTATAACATCAACCGTAATGGGACAAACTCCAATCATTACCATGATTTTGGATGGTGATTGTACAGGAGGAACTCCAAAAGTACTTGAAATCTATGCACAAGGAACTGTCGATTTCTCAAACTATACTTTAGAAAAACAAGGGAATGGTAATCCATGGGCAGATGCATTTGATTTAACGCCTCTTGGAACTATAACAGATGACTTTGTCTATTTATATGCTACCAATACAACAGCTACAAATTTTTCAACTGAATTTCCTAACGTAACTAACTCTTATGAGGTTACAGGAAGTGCAATGAATTTTAATGGTGACGATGGTGTAAGAATTATCGAAACAACTACATCTAATGTTATAGATACTTATGGTGTTGAACTTATTGATGGAACTGGTGAAATATGGGAATACAAAGATGGATACGCAAAAAGAATGGACTATACAGGTCCTGATGGAGTTTTTGTACCAGGAAATTGGACATTCGCTAACGGTGGTGTAGACGGACTTTGTGGAACAACAACTTTCGAAGTTATTGCAAACGCAGGATCTTACATTTATACTGCATCAGGAACTCCAACAGTAACTGCTTCTGCAGGTGTTGTTGCTGGATTCACTCAAATTGTTGGTGCGCCATCAGATGAAGAATCATTTGATGTATCAGGAATTGACTTGACTGCTGATATTATGATTTCTGTTAATTCAGGAGACTATGAGATTTCTTTAACTTCAGGTACTGGGTTTGGTGCTTCTGTAACAATTCCTTTTGGAACTGGTGTAGTTGCTGCGACTCCTGTTTATGTTCGTTTGAATGGTGCAGTAATTGCTAATCCATCAAATGGTGATTTATTAATTACTTCTACCGGATCTACTGACGTAACTGTTACTTTGGAAGGTCAAGTTGTTGACTTTACTGCTAGTACTGTTGCTGCTGTAACAGGTATTGATGCTGACGGTGTTGGTACTTCAAATGGTGAGTTTGTAACTTTAACTGGTGTTCTTCACTGTGATAACTTTAGAGGTACAGGATCTGGATACGATCTAACTTTGATTGATGACAACAATGATGGAATAATGGTATTTAGCTTTGATGATATCGGTACTTTCATGCCAACAGAAGGTGATGAAGTTACAATCGATGGTGAAATCAGCCAATTCAACGGAATAATTCAAATTAACCCAATCACTATCACTGTTGTTTCTCAAGGTGCTGCTTTACAAGCTCCAACTGTTGTAACAATGTTAGATGAGTCAACTGAAAGCCAATTTATTAAAATTGAAAACCTTACACTAGTAAATGGTGAAGCTACATGGCCAGATAATGGTAACATTGATGTAACAGACGGAACTACTACTTTTATGGTAAGAGTTACTTATGCTTCTTCTTTAGCTAATGCAGCTACACCATTAGGTGCATTTAACATGATGGGTATTGGTAAACAATTTGACAACAGTAATCCATTTACAGAAGGTTACCAAATCTTCCCATGTTCTGTTGAAGATGTTGTTGGTTTATCAGATAATGAGTTTACAGGTGTTTCTGTATACCCTAATCCTGTTACTGATGTATTGAACATTACAAACGAGAATGGTTTACTTGAAACTGTAGAAGTTGTTTCTGCATCAGGAAGTGTTGTTTATACTTCTTCTGTTTCTTCAGCAAACGTTACTGTAAATACTGCAAATTTAAATGCTGGTGTTTATTTCGTAAACGTTCGTACTGCAAACAGTGTGAAAACATTTAAAGTGATTAAGTAATAACTTAACCTTATATATAGAAAAGTCCAGGCGTTATCGTCTGGACTTTTTTTATGCCTAATAATTACAGTAAATGAAATTTTATCCATCAATTGAAAGATAAATTGGTATTAGTTTATAATTTTAAGGAATATGAAAGAAAAGCTTACTGTAAAAGTTTTAGGATCGGGAACCTCGCAAGGAGTTCCGGTAATTGGATGTCAATGTGAAGTCTGTACTTCAAAAGATGCAAAAGATAATCGGTTAAGAAGTTCAATTTTATTTACTTGGAATGATCAAAACTTTGTCATTGACTCAGGACCTGATTTTCGTCAGCAAATGCTCAGAGAGGACGTCCGAAGTTTGCGTGCTGTTATTTACACACATGAACACAAAGACCATGTTGCAGGAATGGACGATGTTAGATCTTTTAATTTTCTAGAGGGCAGGAGCATGGAGCTATTTTGTACCGATGCTGTTTCAGATGCTTTAAAAAACGAATTTCATTATGCTTTCGGAACCAATGTTTATCCAGGAGCGCCGCGTGTAAACATTAATATTATTGAGAACAAACCTTTTCAATTGCCAGATGGACCAATGATTACACCGATCCTGACTTATCACTATAAGATGCCAGTTTTCGGTTATAGAATAGGGGACTTTGCCTACCTTACAGATGTTAAGACCATTCCGGTTGAAGAATTGAAAAAACTAAAAGGAGTGGAGACGTTAATTATCGACTGTTTAAGAGAAGAACCACATATTTCTCATTTGAATTTGGAGGAAGCCCTAGATATTATCAACTACTTACATCCCAAGCAAAGCTATTTAACCCATATTTCTCATTTATTTGGAACCCATGAGCAGATAAAAGCTAAGCTTCCGAGGTCCGTTTCACCTGCTTTTGATGGTTTAACTATTAAGATTGAATAAATTTAAGTCTATAAGTCTATTGATTGAACGGTTATTAACATTTAGCTATTGAAAAATATGACGTAAAAAGTATGATTAAATCTAAAGTCTTGTTATCTTTAAATCGAATTATTAAAACTTATAATTATGAAAAAAGTTATTTTAACAGGTTGCCTAGCAATGTCTGCTTTATTTGTAAGCAGTGTTAACGCACAAACTTATGCAGAAGTAGAAAAAGCAACTGACGCAACTCCATTTTCTATAGAGACGACTCTAACAGAGAATTTTGGAAACGGTATTACTTGGACAACACCTGCTTTAAGAGGTCGTTATTTCGTAAATGAAAACATAGGTGTACGTCTACAAATTAGTCTAGGAGACAATTTAGGAAGTGCAATGAATACAACTACTCGTTTTTCTGAAAATGCAGATGGTACTGGAGAAGAAGGAACATTAGAAGTAGATAGAATGGCTGCAATTTTCCAAGTAGGAGCAGAATACCATTTCTTAGGAACTCAAAAATTAGATCCATATTCTTACATTGGAATTAATTTTGGTTTTGGTAAGCAAACGACTACTGGAACTGATTATAATGACGGTGCTTTAGGGGTTCCTGGTACAGGTTATAACGCTGATTACAATTACGAAGCAATGGGTGGTTACTCATTAATTGGTGGTACTATCGGTCTAGGTATGGATTTCTACTTTGTAGAGAATGTATATGTAGGTGTTGAATTAGGTGTTGGTATCACTGGTTACAACTTCAAAGACAGTGAAAGAACTGATAATTTCTTATTAGGTGGAACTCCAACTGAAAATAAATTTACTGCACTTGGTGGTAGTGAGTCTTATTTAGGTACTCAAGGTTCTTTACGTTTAGGATGGAGATTCTAATCATATAGGAATTATATTATTAAAGAAGGGATTGGCGGAAACGTTAGTCCCTTTTTTTTGGTATCAGAAATAGTTTAAACCATGCACTTTAATGCATCTAGCTTAAGCTTCTGAAAATGTCAATATCTAACATCTAATGTCTAAATTGGTGTAAATTTAGGAAAGTGCTATAATCATTTATGGAATTTTTCGAATATATCATTTAGTATTCCTTAATTTTGAAAAAAAATAAAACATGAAAAAGATTATATTATTTGCTTCTATAGGTATATTGTTATTTGGAACTTCTTGTGAGAAAAACTTAAGTGCAGAAGATCAATTTGATAAGGACACGAAAGAAATAGAAGAATATATTTCAAATAAAAAGCTAGACGCAGTTAAAACATCATCAGGATTATATTATGTAATAACTGATGATGGAACAGGAAATCATCCAGTATCAAATGACAATGTTACAGTAAGGTATAAAGGATACACGACTGATGGAAACGTTTTTGATCAAAGTGATGAAGAAGGAATAACTTTTAATTTACAACAAGTTATTAAAGGTTGGACAGAAGGAATTCCATATTTTAAAGAAGGAGGAAAGGGTGTTTTATTGATTCCTTCAAAGTTAGGCTATGGAGAAAGTGGTTCTGGTTCTATTAAGCCAAATACTGTGCTCGTTTTTGATGTAGATTTGTTAGAAATTAAATAATCGCTGTTAAATATTTCGCTTTAGACATCAGCTTAAGGTGGGGGTTTGAATCAAAACACTTTGCATTTTTTAACTTTCAAAATTTTATATTTCAGCGTATTATTTCTACTTTGATAAAAAAAAGATATGAAATATACACCACAAATGTACGAGCAAAAGTTAAATGAATTTTTTGACAGACACGATCCGGGAAATAAATATCTATCACCGAAGATCGCTCAAGATTTCCCCGACAGACAAAGGGAAGTATTTGACCATCTCACAGCGGTTTATGCAAACAGGGAAGGGACTTTAGAAGGTGTTATGAATAAAGAAACGATATTAACCATTCCACCAAAAGCAAATACAGGTGTAGGTTAGAAAAATAGAAGATGTGCTAGACTTATTTAGTGCATCTTTTTGTTTAAAACAAAGGCGTGTTTCAACGTTATTTTAAATACATTTGAATTAGAATTTCGTATCTTAGCGCTATGTTTGAAGAAGAAAATGAAGAAGATTGGTTAAACCATGATTATCAACGAAGTTTAGCCAACTTTGATGAGATGTATGAGCGAAATGAATATATTTATATAGATTCAGAAGATGTGGAATTCATCTTGGATCATTTAATGATTTCAAACCAATTAAACAAAGCAGAATGGGCCGCTGAAAAAGCGCTTCAGCATTTCCCTACTAACAGCACAATTATTATTCGTCAAGCGCAAGTGATGTCCATGACAGGCAACACAAATACGGCGTTAAAAAAATTAATTAATCTTGAGCAAATTGAACCTAATAATTTAGATGTTCTATTGTCGATTGCTTCATGTTACAGTCAATTGAAACACAGCGATCAATCTGTAAAATATTTCCGTAAGGCTTTTCTAGTTGCAACAGGTGACGAGAAAATAGAAATTGCGATTGATTTAGCGATGGAGTTAGAAAGCAAGGAAGATTATCAATCTGCAATTAATATTTTAACGAGTACCATCAAAGAAGGATTTATTAGTGATTTAATGGCTTATGAATTAGCGCATTGCTATGAAAAAATAGGCGATTACGAAAATGCTGTAAAGAGCTTTTTAAGTTATATTGATGAAGATCCGTATTCGTATACTTCTTGGTATAATTTAGGAAATACGTATTCGAAAATGGATAAAACCGAAGAAGCTATATGGGCTTACGAATATGCTATTGTTATTCAAGATGATTTTGTACCTGCACTATATAATATTGCAAATGCCTATTTAGATGCCAATAAAATTGAGTCCGCTCTAGAGTATTATAAAAAATGCCTTGAATTAGACAAAAATGATCCAATGGTATTTTGTTCTATGGGAGAGTGTTATGAAGAATTAGCTAACTATGAAAAAGCTTATGAAATGTACCATAAAAGTACAGTTCTTTTGCCTCAATTATCAGATGCCTGGTTGGGTAAAGGAATCATGAGTGATTTAATGGAAAAATATACACGTGCGGTTCAAGAGTTATTAGTAGCTGTTGATTTAGAACCGGATAGAGGAGATTATTGGAGAGCATTAGCAAATGCTTACGAAAATAAAGAACAAAATGAACAAGCGTTAAAAGCCTACGAAAAAGCCATTAACTTAGAACCTAACGATAAAGAAATAATCATTGATTATCTTTCTTTTTTAGCTGGTCAATCTATGGAATTAGTTTTTGAAGCGGTTGAAAAGAATAAAGAATTAATTAATAATAATGTAACCAAAATGGTACTTTGTTATTGTCATTGGATGGTTGGAAATCAATCTGAATCCATGATAATTTTTGATGAAGTCTTGGAAAATGATATTATTTTAGCGAAAAGTTTATTTTTACATTTCCCTGAAATGAATAAAGCGTCATATTTTATAGACCGGTTACATGAACTTGATGAAAGTAAAGACAATGAAGAATTTTAGTTTACCATTTATCCCTGAAAGACTCGACAAACCTCGGGAAAAGGGATTGACAATGATGATGGATAAAGGCTTAAGCCTTTCCCAAACAGCAGACTTTATAGAAGCCAATGAACACCTTACAGATATTGTGAAGTTTGGATTTGGTACTGCTTTCGTGACCAATGATTTGGAAAAGAAAATAGCACTATATAAAGCACACAATATTCGTCCATATTTTGGGGGAACACTTTTCGAAGCATTTTATGCTAGAGGAATGTTTGAAGACTACCTTAGGTTGGTTGATAAATATGATTTGGATTTGGCTGAAATTTCAGATGGTTCAATCATTATTCCTCACGATGAAAAATGTGAGTTAATTAGAACAATGGCAAAAGATAGAACTGTTCTGTCTGAAGTTGGTTCTAAGGATTCTGGAATTTTAATTTCACCTAATAAGTGGATTAAAATGATGAGTACTGAGTTAGAAGCTGGTTCTTGGAAAGTGATTGCTGAAGGTAGAGAGAGTGGGAATGTTGGTGTCTTTAGGCCTAACGGAACTGCGCATACTTTCTTAATTAATAAGATTATTGCAAAGATAGAACCTAATAGCATCCTTTGGGAAGCGCCAATTAAAAATCAACAAGTTTGGTTTATTAAGTTGTTTGGAGCAAATGTTAACCTTGGAAATATAGCACCTCACGAAGTTATTCCATTGGAATGTTTGCGTATTGGATTGCGTGGAGATACTTTCTTTGAAAACCTTCCTGCTGATTATGCAGATCGTTTAAAGCAAGTAAATTCTGATGATATTGATGAAGATTAATAAAAATGGAAAAGATTAAGGGGTTAGAAAATATTCAATCGATAAGTGGTCACAATGGTGCTATTTATGATGCGATATTTTGTGACCCTTTTATTTTTACTACAAGTGCCGATAAATTTGTAGCGCAATGGGATCCAAATACTGGTGAACAAACTAATTTTGCTGTAAAATTAGAACGCTCGGCATATAATATTGCTTTTTCTCCTGAATCGAAACTATTGGCCGTTGGGTCTAATAATGGTGGTATTCATGTTATTGATACTGAAAAAAGAGAAGAGGTTAGATTACTAACACAACACAAAGTTGCAGTTTTTGCGCTGACTTATAGTAAAGAAAAGCAACATTTTTACTCTGGTGATAATGATGGCGTTTTCTGTGTTTGGGATGCTAAAACTTTTGATTTACTAATTACCTTGCCTTACAATTGCGGTAAGATTCGTGAGATTTCCTTGAGTAAAAATGGAGAATTTATCGCAATCTGTGGTCAGGACGGATATATTAGAATTCTTGAAACTTCATTTTTTAATCTTATTCATGAATTTAAAGCACATAAAGACGGAGCAAATTGTGCTTTGTTTGATGGTGACTTTTTATACACCGGAGGAAAAGATGCACACATCAAAAAATGGAATTGGAAAGAAGAGAAACTTCTGCTGAGTATTCCTGCACACAATTATGCAGTTTACGATTTAGATTTTTTTGACAATAAACAAAAAATGGTTTCTGTAAGTTTCGATAAAAGCATTAAACTTTGGAATACTGAAGATATTTCAATTATTGAAAGAATAGAATTTAAAGACAGAGGTCACAGACATACAGTGAATCGAATTGTGAAAATTTCAGAGGAATCTTTTGCTACTGTTGGCGATGATCGAAAAATTAAGGTTTGGAGGTTGAAAGAATAATTTCTGTTTTAAGTAAAAGATCCTATAACGAATAAATAAAGCTTTAGGATTACTCATTTAGAGCGCAGGAATTAAACCAGCATAATACATACTTTCCAAACCGGCAATAATGGCCATAAATCAGTAATCTAAAATCGATCCTTCAATCCAAAAGGTCATAGATTTTATCGATTTTTAGGATGACCATTTCATCCACCCATTTTTTAACCCCTACCTATAACAATCACGCGTTGCACAGCGTTGCAAAGAGCTTGTCGTGGTGAGCTTATCGAAATGTCATCCTTCGGAAAACAATAAAACTTGTTTTCCGAAGGATCTATTTTATTTATGCAAGATGATTACGCACGCCTTTGACTTACTCATTTGTAAGAATTTTATCCGCATTCTAAAGGAGGCAATATTTAAAAGAAAAGGTTCTGCGATTTAAATGGATAACACTATAAAGTTTTAAGTTCTACTCTGATTTTAATGGTTTATTGTAAATAACAAGCTTTATGCAAAATGAAGACCCAAGAGCTTTGATTGATCTTTTTGGCTGCGCTGTAATGGAACGAGGATGACACGGGCCTTCGACAAGCTCAGTCACCGAAGAGCAATCCGTTGACTGAGCCTGTCGAAGGAAATGCGGCAAATGGAAAACGTTTTTAAAAGAATGAAAATTACATCAAAATATTTAGGTTATATCTTAGAATACTCAGTCACCGTTTTAGCAACGCGGATGATCGTGGATTTTTTCACCTGTGGTGTTTTCGGATAATCGCGGATTTTAAAAAAAAAGTATATTTTTAGAAAAGTCTTTAAGGTTTATTCTCAATGGCACGCGATATTCCACTAAATTCGTGGTAGATCCAAGTTTTATTATCGTAAATTAAATTAACCACACTTTTCTATATTGAACAAAAAAAAAGGGCTGCTGGCAAAACCGCCAACAACCCTTTTACATTACTAAAAAAAACATTTAATCTAATTGTCCAACACCTTGACGAATAATTTCAGGTGCATCACCAGTACAATCAATAACTGTAGAAGCTTCTAGTTTCCCAGGTCCTCCATCAATAATTGTATTTACTTGTTCATCGAATTGTTCGTATATCTTATAAGGATCAATAAAGTATTCCAACATTTCATCTTCGTTATTATTCAAAGAAGTTGTTACCAAAGGATTTCCTAAAGCTTCAACAATTGCCAAAACGATATTGTTATCTGGAATTTTTATCCCTAATTCGGTTCTATTTGTATCAAATAATTTTGTGACTTCACTTGAAGCATTTAAAATGTAGGTGAATGGACCAGGTAATGATTTTTTCATCATTTTAAACGTAGGCTGGGGCAAGTGTTTAACATATTCAGAAACCTGACTAAGATCTTTGCAGATAATTGAAAACTTAGATTGTTTAAGCTTCATACCTTTAAACTTAGCTAACTTTTCTAAAGCTTTTTTGTTTTTTAAATCACATCCAATTGCATAAACTGAATCGGTTGGATAAATAATGATTTCGCCTTTTCTCAACTCTTTTACAATGTCATCGATTAGTCGTTTATCGATGTTGTTGTTATTAATTTCTATTAACATAGATTCATTTTTTAGATTACTCAAGTAAGTTAGTCAAAAAAATGAAATGTAAAATAATTTATGGGCCAAAAATAGACAATCTTTAAAAAGATATTGGCTCTATATGAAATACTGTGGGTAATCAATTTTAATCCTTTGAAAAATTAATAGTTCTAGTACGAATTTAACTGTAACCTACACGAGTTGTATTTCAAAGTATTTATCAAAATTAACATTTAATATTTACAAACAAGGACATAGATGTCTGTATTTCAATAGATTAGTCCCGGAGGGGCGGCATATTAATAGCCAAGGACGTAAGTCCTTGGTTTAAAACAAATAGATATAATACAAAACCCAACAAAATCGACCTAATTGCATGCAATTAGGTCGATTTTGTTGGGTTTGTATCGTTTGGCGGATGGACTTACGTCCATCCCTATTAACATGCCGTCCCTCTGTGACTTCGAACAATAAACACTTAAATAACAGTAATTTATGAAGTTAAGCGAAATGTATTTTAATAGAAAGTGTCTATTTAAATAAAAGTAGAACCAAATTAACAATCGTTTAGCTTCAATTAAAAGCATAGATTTTAAATCTACCCACACAAAATCACATAGAACCGAGATATTTATTGTTCAGGCATCATTGTTTTCCTAGTATTCTAGTAATAAACCATATTGATCTGAATAGCTTGATTATTTTTTGAAAACTTAAATTTAGCTTGTTCAAAATTGGGAGGTCCAAAAGTTCCTTTTGCGTCATTACTCATTCCAATTCCTTCATTAGGAATTCCTAAAAAATTTGTTTCTAGTTTATTATTTTCATTCTCATCATGAATTATACTAACGGCATATTCACCAAAAGGCATGTTTTCTATTTCAATACGAGAAGCATTCCCCGCGATATTACCCAGAACTAAATATTTCGCTTTATTAGTAGCGTTTGGAAAACCATCAGATGAATTAAATACACTCACTCCAATCTTGCCTTTGTTATTATTGGTATTACTGACTTCAATAATTAGTTTACCTGAATTATTATTTTGTGTTAATGAAACGGAAGCAAAGAACAATCCAAATAATAAAAATAAGAAGTACTTTTTAAAGTTGAATGTTTGAAGGAGTGGAGCAGCGCCAGATTTATACATTTATAAGGAATTAAGATTTATTAATTAATCTCAATAAATATAGTAATAAAAATATTTGGAGTTTGTCCATAATTAACTAATCAGCAAAAAAAATCAGCCTTACTCAAAAATGAATAAGGCTGATCCTGTATTTTGTAAAGTAAAACAGTGTTTATTTCTTACCGTTTTTCAATTTTTCTTGTTGTGCTTTTTGCATTTGCTCCAAACGTTCTTGGAATTTTGACTTTCCTTTTTTCTTCCCACCATCTTTTTTGCTTGCCACTTGGCGAGCAGCCATTTTAGCTTTCAATTTATCTTCATTAACAAAGAAGTTTTTAATCATTACCATTGTTAAAATAGACATCAATGTAGAGATAAAGTAATAATAACTCAATCCAGATGCATAATTATTGAAGAAGAAAATCATCATAAAAGGGAAGAAGTACATGATGACTTTCATGTTTGGCATTCCAGGTTGTGATGGTTGTTGCATGTTACTACTGTTCAAAACAGTGTAGAATAAAGTAGTCACAGCCATTAATAACGTAAATAAACTTACGTGAGCTCCATAGAAAGGAATGTTAAAACTCAAGTCTAAAACAGAGTCATAACTAGATAAATCCTCTGCCCACAAGAAACTTTCTTGACGCAATGTAAATGTACTTGGGAAGAAACGGAATACCGCAAATAAAATTGGCATTTGAATTAACATAGGAACACAGCCCGCAAGTGGACTAGCGCCAGACTCTCGGTAGAGCGACATCATTTCCATTTGTTTTTTCATTGCGTCATCTTTCTCTGGAAATTTCTTGTTAATTTCTTCAACTTCTGGTTTCAAAATTCTCATTTTAGCAGAAGAAGCATACATTTTCCATTGAATAGGAGTTAAAATTAACTTTATACCTACTGTCAATAATAAAATTGCAATCCCTAAGTTCATTCCAAAAGCAGCCAACCAAACAAATAATGGTTGAATAGCATAGATATTGATCCATCTAAACAATCCCCAACCGTAGTTGATAATGTCTTCCGTTCCGTTCGCATAAGACTCTAATAAATCGTAATCGTTAGGACCAAAGAACCATTTCATCTCAGCGCTACCGTTACCAGTATTGCTAATTGCTAGATTTAAACTAGAATTGTATACTTTAATATGTGATGAATCTTTCTCAGAACCTTCAGCATAATTAGTCACTTTAAATGAAGTACCTTCTTTTTTGAATCCTTTCTCAGGCATCATGATAGAGGAGAAGTAACTTTGTTTAAAGGCTACCCAATCAACATCAGTTTCAGCGTTGAACTCATCATCAGAATGTTCAGATAAATAATCGTATGAACCATTTTTCTCTTTAAAGAATACCGTTGAAATCCTACGTTGTTCAGTTAATAAACGTTCTGTTTTTAATAGCTCAACGTGCCAGTCTAAAAATACTTTCTCAGGATTTACTTCTCCTTCAAAACCATTCATCTTTACCTCATAATTAATGTGGTATTGATCTGGAGTTATAGAATAAATTTGTTCAATTGATTTTCCTCCTTTAAAGTTAGCAATAAATGAAATGTAACTATCCGTGTTTTTCGAAATCTCAAAAGCAATTCCTGAAGTGTTTTGCTCCCCATCATCAGTGTTAAAAACTAGTCCGTTAGAAGCAACCTCTTCATTGAATAGTTGAAGTGGTTCAATCTTATCTGTCCCCTCGTTTTTTCTGAAGTCATCATAAGTTTGATGATCTTTTAAATAAACACTTTTAACACCACCACCTTTGTTCGTTAAAACAACTTTTAACTTTTCGTTTTCTAGGAAGTAAGTTTCCTCTTCAACATCTCGGGCTTTAACAATACCCTCTTTTTTGACTGGAGTTACTTCTGTTGTGTAAACAACATTTCCTAAACTATCAAGAACAGGTTCACCTTTTAAATCTAATTTCGCAATAGGTTCTGTTTTTTCAACAGCCTTTTTCTCAACTTTTTCTTTTTTGTCAGCTTTTTCAACTGCATCTTTTTGACTTTGTGCAATTTGTTCTTGCTGAGCCATTCTTTCTTTAAGCTCTTCTTCTGAAGGTTGGTTAAAGAAGGTAAAAAGTGCAAGTATTACACCAATTAAACCTAAACCAATAATTGTATTTTTATCCATTACACTTTATTTCTAAAACTATATTTCTATACCTTATTTATGTTTATTCTACTTTTTATTATCCATTACCGCCTTTATAAAACTTTTGAATAGGGGATGTGGGTTATCTACTGTACTTTTATATTCAGGGTGGAATTGAACACCAACAAACCAAGGATGATTCTCAGCTTCAACAACTTCAACAAGTCCAGTTTCAGGGTTAAATCCTGTTGCCTTCAATCCATTTTTCTCGAAATCTTCTAGATATTCGCTGTTAAATTCAAATCTGTGACGGTGGCGTTCCTTAATCACTTCCGTATTGTAAGCTTCGTAAATTTTAGAACCTGATTTCAACTCACATTTGTAAGAACCCAAACGCATGGTGCCTCCCATATCAGAGACAGATTTTTGTTCTTCCATTAAACTAATCACCGGACGTTTAGAGTCTGGAGATATTTCTGCAGTATGTGCATCTTCCCATCCCATAACGTTTCTAGCAAATTCAATAACGGCACATTGCATTCCTAAGCAAATTCCTAAAAATGGAATTTTACTTTCTCTAGCATATTGTACAGCATTAATTTTTCCAGTAATTCCTCGTGAACCAAAACCTGGCGCAACTAGAATACCATCTAAATGGCCTAGAAATTCTTCAGCATTCGTTTTAGTGATTTTTTCTGAATGGATCCATTCGATATTCACTTTACATAAATTCGCTGTTCCACCGTGAATAAATGCTTCGTTTATTGATTTATAAGCGTCTTTTAACTCAACATATTTACCAACCAATCCTATAGTTACTTCAGAAGTTGGATTTTTTAAATTGTGCAAGAATGAATTCCAAGTTGTTAAATCTGGTTTAGATTTACGAGAAAGGTTCAATCGTTTTAAAACAATCTCGTCTAATTCTTCTTCTTGCATCATTAATGGAACTTCATAAATAGAAGTAGCAT
The DNA here is from genome assembly GCF_004152935.1 of Brumimicrobium glaciale. Lineage (GTDB taxonomy): Bacteria > Bacteroidota > Bacteroidia > Flavobacteriales_D > Crocinitomicaceae > Brumimicrobium > Brumimicrobium glaciale. Next base: position 157,158 of record NZ_SETE01000002.1, on the reverse strand, counting down.
CCATTGCTTCGATTACAGCTTCTGGAACAACATTACAAAATCTAGCAATCTTTTTACGAATTTCTAAATCCAGTTTATGTTCAGTTCTACAGCACAAGATATCAGGTTGAACACCCAATTCTAACAATTGCTTTACAGCATGCTGCGTAGGTTTTGTTTTTAACTCACCAGCTGCTTGAAGATAAGGGACTAGTGTTAAGTGGATTACCAGACAGTCGTCTGCAAATTCCCATCTCATCTGGCGTAAAGCCTCAACAAAAGGTAAAGATTCAATATCTCCAACAGTCCCACCAATTTCAGTGATGATGATGTCGTATTTCCCGTCTTTTCCAAGACTTTGAATATTTTCCTTGATTTCGTTTGTGATGTGTGGAATAACTTGAACTGTTTTTCCTAGATATTCACCTCTTCTTTCCTTATTAATAACAGATTGATAAATTCGACCTGTAGTAACATTATTCGCTTGAGAAGTTGTAACATTTAAGAAACGTTCGTAATGACCCAAATCCAAATCGGTTTCTGCACCGTCATCCGTCACATAACACTCACCGTGTTCATAAGGATTTAAAGTTCCAGGATCGATATTGATGTATGGATCTAGTTTCTGAATTGTTGTTGAATACCCGCGCGCTTGAAGAAGCTTGGCTAATGAAGCCGCTATAATTCCTTTCCCTAATGAGGATGCAACCCCACCAGTTACAAAGATATATTTTGTTGAATTTGACATTATAAAATAGATTTGTAACTACGGGGGGCAAAGATACAACAATACTTAGGAGTTGTATGAAATCTTTATTTTTTTTTGAATATGTTCACGGTAGTGTGGTATAAAATCCTTTATTCATGAAACATAACTGATTAACTTTTTTTTGTTTTAGGCTGATTTTAAAAATTAAAATAAAACAATACAATTATTAAAACTCACTCAAGAATAAGAAGGTTAGTTAAAATTCTTAACAGGAATGCAGTAGAAACAGGGAGTTGACATTATATAAAACAACAAGAGGAAAAAACGAGCGTCTTTTCCTCTTGCATATCAACCTAACTTAACCACCTAAATCGTTACAAAAGTACTTTATTATGTTTGCATAACCTAGGTATCTTGAATTAAATCATGAAATTTAACACTTTTAAACACTTGTATATTAAATTGTTAGAAGTTAATGGTGTGGAATAAAATTATATCAGGGTCAGTAGGAAACCGAGTAGAGCACCGCCAAGAACAATGAAGGCACTGCTCTCTTTCTTAAAAACCAAAACACATAAATTCATAGTTTTTAAAATAGTTTTGCAACTTCTTTAATTTCGTGTTTCAAAATCAGTTAAATTAATTTTAAAATTGATTTTGACGCAAATTCAAAGATTAAGAATATATAATAAAGATTGTGTAATGTAAAGGCTGTATTAAATGACGCGGTTAGATTACCAATCATTGACAGTGACTTGTTGTATTTTTGAAGCGAGAAGATTTTGGAAATGGTGGTGGAGAGGAAAAAAAAGTGGGGTAAGCTTAATGCATCGCACTGCTACAACTTCTTACCCTTGCTACGTTCCCGTCCTGGGGGGTTCAGAAGGAGCTAGTCGTACATGACTTACCCCGCCGCAAAAGTAGTAATTACATTTCAGTCTGCAAGCAATATTCTAAAAATATTTAAATATTCTTTGCTGATGCTGAAATCACTTCTTCAATTGACTTTGTATCACTGAAATACGATAGTACTTGATGCAGAACACGATCCACGACAGCGTCTGGACAAGATGCTCCAGAAGTAAGAACGATATCTAAAACATCTTTTTTTGGAAGGTATTCATGTGAAGTTTCAACTTCTTTTGAATGAATGTTGAAGTGTTTAATTTCTGTTTCACTTTTAATATCTTCCTCTGTATTGATAAAGTAGCTTGGATATTTTTCTTCTAATAATTCAACTAAATGTGTTGTGTTTGAACTATTATAACCGCCTACAATAATCGCTAAATCAGCATTTGACTCCATTAATGCATAGGTAGATCTTTGATTGTCATTGGTCGCATAACACAAAGTATCGCGGGTGTCTGCAAAATGATTCTTGATTTTATCCTCCCCGTATTTATGAATCATCGTGTCTTTAACAAAATCTGCAATTTCTTGGGTCTCTGTTGCCAACATTGTTGTTTGATTCACGACACCTAGTTTGTCTAAATGTTTGTCAACATCAAATCCTACAGTATGTTTATCTTTGAAATAAGTATAAAAATCTTCTTTTGGCTTATTCCCCAACACGATTTCCATCAAATAAACAGCATCTCCAATATCACGAACAACAACAGAAGGGGAGCTGGCCGAACTATGGGAAAAAGTAGCTCTTGTTTCTTCATGGTTGTGTTTTCCGTGAATAATAATACTGTGTTCTGTTTCTCCTAAACTTTTTGATCGGTTCCAAACTTTCTCCACAAATGGACAGGTTGTATTGTATGCTTTCACATCAACACCTTTATTTTCAAGTCGAACAATGGTTTCAATTGGAGCTCCAAACGCAGGGATAATTACAACATCTTCGGGTTTCAATTCATCAAAACTGATCAATTCATTTCCTTCTGTATCTTGTAAGAACTGAATTCCGTTGTCAAGTAAATCGGCATTAACATTAGGATTGTGAATCATCTGACTCAACAAGAAGATACGTTTCCCTCTATTTTCTACAATTGCTTTATATGAAATTTCAATTGCATTCTCTACACCATAACAAAATCCAAAATGGCGCGCTATATGGAAACGAACTGGACCGAAGTCCAATATCGTAGGGGTAAAGTCTTTTTTTCTAGGATCTGCAACTTTGCGCAGATTTTTAACTTTGGATATAATAGGAGAGCGGTAAAACTCTGGGATATCAAACTCTTTCATCTTACTATTCTATTTTACAATTCAAAGATAATGCTTATTTATTGATTCAGACATATCAATTGGATAACACCTAAATAATGTCTTTGTTTTACTTCGTTTTTAATTATTTGACTATTTACCCAACAACTCCTCATCAAACATTTTAAGTAACCTACTGTATTCGTCTGTCCAAGAACTTGTTGATTTAAAACTATGTCTTTCGAATGGGTAACTCACTAAATTCCAATTTGTTTTACCTAATTCAATAAAGCGTTGGTTTAATCTAATTACATCTTGATATTGAACATTGTCATCTATCATTCCATGAAATAAAATCAAACGATCTTGAAGTCCATCTGCATAATAAATTGGACTGCTTTTTCGATAAGCCATTGAATCTAATTCAGGTGTATTTAGAATGTTGGATGTATATTCGTGATTATAATGTGCCCAATCCGTAACAGAGCGCAAGGCACCACCACAAGCAAAAACACCTGGATGCTTCAGCAATGCCATCAAAGTGATGAATCCACCATAAGATCCACCGTAAATCCCTACTTTTTCTGGATCAATTCCATGTTCTTTAATAAGGTAAGAACGTCCATCTATGTTATCACTTAAATCTAATCCTCCCATCTCCCTGTAAATGTCGGTTCTGTGTTCTCTACCATAACCTTCACTTGCACGATAATCAATATCTAAAACTGTATATCCTTTTTCAACGAGCAGATTATGGAACATATATTCACGATAATAAGAGCTCCACCAATTGTGTGCGTTCTGCAAATATCCAGCGCCATGAACGAAGATTACAGCAGCTTTATTTCCATTAGATTCGGCTGGTTTATATACTCTAGCATTAATATTTTTTCCGTCTTTTGATGTGAATGTTATTAACTCAGGTTCAATCCATTTAGTGTTTTTAAATGAATCTTTTGTTGAAGTGGTAATTTGAGTTAATACAGCATTTTCTTTCAATGGAGCGATGTATACTTCCCAAGGTTTATTCTTGTAAGAATAACGGACGGCCATCCACTTTTCATCTGGACTTAAAGTCACCTCATGATTTCCATCTTTTGAAAGAAGTGGAGTTAATTCTTTGGTGGAAATATCCAACTTATAAAAATCTCTATTTCCAGGATGTGTTTTATTAGCTGTAATGAAAAGATGCTTTCTAGATTTACTTAATTCTACATTATGAATTTCAAAATCACCACTTGTCAATGCCTTTGTTGAATTGGATTTCATATCATAAAGGTAAAGATGACTGTAACCAGATTCCTCACTTTGAAAGTAAACTTGATACTCATTTATCCAACCCATATTTCCTTTAATGAAATTCCAGCCTGAAATTCCTGGTCCACCAATCCAAGCTTCATTGTGCTGATGTTCAATCTCTTTTAGTTTTTTTGCTTTAAAATCATAAATTGCTAACCACCGGTCTTTATTGTCTTGACTTTTTATGGAAATCAAAGCAAAATTACCCGACTTTGAAAAGTCAACTTCATGAATGACTAAGATTTTGTCATTTTCAAGCTCGCCAGTAAATCCATATTCATTTTGATAAGCAGGACGCTTACGAATTCCATTTAAAAAACTAAAATCTAGTCTATAAATGCTGTCTTTACTGATGTTGTAAATATTTAATTCTATATCAGTCAGTGTTTTTGTTCCTACTTTTGCACGGGCATTTTCTATTTGTGTGTATCCATCTTTGGCAATATAATGTGGAACTTTTGTGAATTTATCTTTTGATTTATCTGAAGTTCTGTAAACTATAAACTCTTCATTAGGGGAGATTTGAATTGAGTTTAGATTTTTATCATTTAATGAAATAGCGAAATCTTCTTTTTTAGGTAAATTTTTTAGCTTCTGTTGATCTTTGTAATAATCAAACAAAACAGATTCTTCTTTTGAATAGTAGTCATTTTTTTCTTCATTATTTTTTGACTTCATTTCAAAATTGGTGACTTGTTTCAATTTTCCAGTAGAATAAGCGTAGGAGAAGAGGTTGTTATTTTGTCTGAAGTAGACTTTCTGATTATTATTTACATGTTGTAATTCGCTTTTCTGATCTCGGGAATCAATAACTGAAATTCTCTGCTTTGATTTTGAATCGAAATAATACAATTCATTATTATTAAGTAATAAAGAAGAGTTAGCGTAATAATTCAAACCATTTCGTTGGTCTAATCCAATCAATGTGGTCTCTTTCGACTTTAAGGAATATTCATAAATCTGAGCGTAATCTGTTGAATCGGTATCTTTTGAATAAAAAATTGAATTACCATCAACAGACCATTTTATATCAAAAGGTTGGTGACCGATAAAAGAATTTCCTGACATGATTTCTTTGAGCTCAATTCCAGCTTCGATTTGAGCTAATAAATGAAATTGAAAACCCATCAATAAAGAGAGAACTAAGAATGTATTTTTCATGAACTAATGATTTCATACGAATATATCAATAGCATTGAAAATAATGGATTTATGAGTTAAAGAGTTGTCCCGACTTTTCAACAAGAATTTATCCAGGTGTTTCTAAGAAGCGTTACTTATCGAGTTAATTGACTGATCTAGAATTGAAATTGGTCGAATTTCTTTTCGAATGTTTGACCATTTTTCTGGATATTGCTGAAGTAAATAGGCGATTTTCGTTTTCTTCTTTTTAATCGCATCTGTAATGGCAGGCGGAGTAACTGGTGGATCCAATTGAGCGGCAACATTCTTACCGTTGATGACCATACCAAATGCAGAAGCACGAATTGCAGCTTCTTCATATTTGTCAAGCAGAGTAGCGGTTCTGCCATCATTTACGATTGTTGCAGAAGCAGGTTTATTTTTGATTTGTTGCAATTTATCCAATTGAATGTGATCCACTGTAATTTGAATAGAGTCTTCCGAAACGCTCAAGTTATAAGCTAGGTAAACCGCATTTTTAATCGCCAATTCTATATTTTCAATTGTCAATCGCTCTTTGGCTAATTTATAAATTACATGATTGTTAATCACAAATGTCTTGTTGAGTTGCTTTTCCAGTTTATTTTTAAAATCGTTGATAATATTACGAATCGAAGAACTGTATAATTGTTCAGTAGATTTTAAATCATCAGTCAATTGCTTAATTCGTGCGTCTTTTTTGCGATTAATATATTCCACACTAGAAAGAAACTCTCTTTCTTCAATTACCCTTTTGTGTTCAGCAGAGAAAATAGAACTTAGAATATTACTTAGAATATGTTTCTCTTGCGTACTAATTCCTTTGAATTTAGCATTCAAACTTTTAAGAAAGACATTTTGCGGAAAAGCAATTAAGATTAAGTCTTTAAAATCATCAACAGGAGAAGGGAAGTACAGTTTTAGTACATTCATAGCGTCTTCATCTTCGAAAGTCAGCTGGTTTTTCGACTTCTTTATCTCTGAAAATGGCTCTGATTGATTAGACCATTCTGAATTAAGCTTTGTATTTCTGATGTTTTGCGCCTTAACTTTTAGGTAGTCATTCAGTGAGTTAGCGTCATTTGTAGTGTAAATTTGCTTGTCAAAATCTACCCAAATAGCAGATGTGACCGTGACTCCGGGCAGAAACTCAGTTATCCTTTCTATAAGATAAGGAATGGGGTGATATGTGCCAGCAAGTCTCATGAATTAGCAAAAATAGAAAAACTTAACTTAATCTACAGCTTAATCTGCTTAATTAAGTTTAATGAATTCACTTAATATATGTATACCGCTTAATTGCTCCAAAAGTTACAGTGAACTTCAAGATATTTGTACCGAACAACAATTATAGTCATGTACATAACGATTTCACAGGAGAACAGAATTGCAATAGAAGAACTCAGGGAAGAGGCAATTCAGATTAAGCAAGAAGCTACCGAGTTAAGTATTTCATTACTTATTCAGTTAAAGACAGTTATGTTTCAGTTTTTATTAAGCTATAAAGAATATTCTTTGACAAACATTAGGGAATATGGACTTGCTGAAATATTGATGAGTCGGGCGAATAGATTCTTCAAACTAGATCAAGGAGATGAAGGACCAAAAAAATCAAAAGAAAAATCTAAATCTAAATTTCGTTTTAGAATAAAGTCAAAAACTTTAATCCATAAAACAAAAGTCAATTCTAGAGTAGAGGTAAAGTCAAAAACAAATTCAAACATTAAGTCAAAAGTAAAGTCCAGAAGAGGGTATAAGTTCATAATAAAGAGAGTATTTAAAGTCATTTTATTTCCATTTTACATCCTTATTTTAATACTTGGAATGCTCTTAGGGTCAGAAAGTAATGAGAAGTCGAATAAAAATGTAAAAAACAAATACAACCCTTACTAGTCTATTATTCAGTAATTCAGTTCCAGTTAATTGAATGAATTATTCATAAAATAATTTAAATATGTCAATTATATTTCGAAAATTGTAACCTCTTGATTAATTGCGCGTAACAAGGAGAAGTTATTTTAATCAGAAAGATATGATGAATCGATATGTAATAGCACTTAATCGTTTGAATATTGCCAAAGAGCAATTAACAAAGCACCATAATCAAGGAATTGAAAGTAAGTTAACGATATTTGAAGTAGCCCAATTAATGGATGTTGTAAGAAAATATCCATCACAAAAAATTGAACATGATGATCTATTTACTTGTGGATTCTCAAAAAACTAATTGCAATATGCTTTTGTTCAATAGTTTATAGTTTAACGTTGTTTTATTTAATCAAAGAGGAGTTATGGCTCCTCTTTTTTTGTTGAACTGTCTGGTTTCGACTCCGCTCAGCCAGCGTAACTAAGCGTTGACACAATAGGCACAGTAGACACGGTAGCTAAACTTTAGTAGCTGAAGAACCAACAAAACCAGCATAAACAACATAACTTACTTAATTTACCTTCCCAGTATTAGGTACTCAATCCATAAATTAGTATCAAAATCAGAATATATATCACGATCACATTAATTATCTGAGTAAAAGAAGTCCAAAGAGAATTTTTAGGTTCCCTAAATAGTTTAGTTATATTTTCACAACGCTATTTTTAATAGGAGTGAAGGAGTGAATCAATTCCTTAGTTTAATAACAAAGTTCTACCCTGACTTTAATGGAATTTTGAAATTACTCAGTTAAAAAAACCTAGAAATTAACATTAGAATGTACTTAACATAAAACGTAAAATCACGTTTTATGAAATAAAAGAAGGGATTCCGCCAGAGGTAGGAGAGCTTCTCAGTAGTTGCATTCTGAAATGATAAGTTTTAAGATCTATAGGTCGGGGAAAGTGTTGTTCTAGCAGAGATTGAGCAACACTGTACCCGAGAGACTCCCAAATTGACTGTCATTCCACAAAGATATTAACTGGTTAGTCGTTTAGAATATTATTCTGAAGTCTACCATTAACAACAGGGAATAACCAATTGTAATCAACTCTATTGGTTTTTAATTTTTTTCATCGTCAATACACAGGGAATACTAGCGAATACATCTTTATCGACTTGGATAATGATGTAAATACTGTTTACAAAAGTAACTATCTGGAATTTATCCAAGGTTACAAAAGTAAACCTATTCAAAAATAATATATTCACTTATGTAACTCTTAGATTAAAAAATGTTACTTTTACAATAAACAAATGTATATGTCGATAAGCGAAAGATTACAAATGGTAATAAAAATGAACGGAATGACCAACGCATCTTTTGCAGATGAAATTGGAGTTCAGCGTTCTAGTATTTCACATGTATTGGCTGGACGTAATAAACCCAGTATAGATTTTATTCAAAAGATCTTGGTAACTTTTCCTAAAGTAAACGCAGATTGGCTGGTAACAGGGAAGAGAATAGGTAAAATAAGTGGATCGACGGAAGAAATAGAAGTTAAAGAAGAACGAAACGTTACCACTGAAGTGAATGCCCCAATTCAAACCATTCATGAAGAAGAACCTGGCGAATATAAGGGTGTGTCGCGCGAGAAGCCTGTCGAAAATAGAGAACCCGACCTAGATAGTCAACGCAAGATTACAAAAATCCTAGTTTTTTATGATGATGGTACATTTGAAGAGACAGTTCCTAAACACTAATTACTCCAGAACCCAATAATTCGTCGTTATTGTCATAAAAAGCACAAAACTGTCCTGGCGTTATGCCGCGCTGTAATTCATCAAACAAAACATAAGTAAAGTCATTTTTACGTAAAACTTTCGCTTTTTGTAATGACTGACGATAACGAATTCTAACCATTACATCTGTGACCTTATTGATATTAAACTCATTATTTAGATTAGCATAAATAATAGACTCATTATCAATTTTTAAAGCAGGTTTATTCAAACCAAGATGAGTATCATTTTGTCCACTGAAAATCAGGTTATTTGTAGTATTAACTTCAAGTACAAACGACGGATTTGGTCTACCGCCAATTGCCAAACCTTTTCTCTGTCCAATCGTGTAAAAGTGAGCTCCTTGATGCTCTGCAACTACAATTCCGTCTTCCTCCTTAAAATGAATAGGAGCAACTAGCTCTTCAATATGATCAAAATCACGAGGAATTTCATGGAATTTGGTTAGAACAGGCAAACTTTCAGGTACTTCAATAACTTTACCTTTCATTACTTTAAGTTGCTGCTGTAAAAACTCTGGAAGACTGACTTTACCAATAAAACAAAGACCTTGAGAGTCCTTTTTATCAGCAGTAATTAAATCTTGTTCTTTCGCTATCCTTCTTACTTCATCTTTTTGCAAATCACCAACAGGGAAAAGTGCTTTACTCAACTGATCTTGGTTTAACTGACATAGAAAATAAGACTGATCCTTATTGCGGTCCAGTCCAGCCAACAAACTAACACTACCATCCGGATTGTCTTTGCGTCTGCAATAATGTCCAGTAGCTACGTAATCAACACCCAATTCAAGCGCGCGTTCCATAAAAACATCGAACTTGATTTCACGGTTACACAAAACATCTGGGTTAGGAGTACGTCCGGACGCATATTCATCAAACATATACTCAACAATACGTTCCTTGTATTCCTTACTCAAATCAATCACCTGAAAAGGGATTCCGAGTTTATTGGCTACAAGTAAAGCATCATTTGCATCATCAATCCACGGACATTCATCAGAAAGCGTAACAGACTCATCATGCCAGTTCTTCATGAATAAACCAATAACATCATAACCCTGTTCCTTCAACAGATAGGCCGCTACACTTGAATCTACACCTCCAGATAATCCTACTACTACACGTTTCATTCTATAAATTTAAGAGTGCAAATTTACGTAAGTTTTATGGCTAAACAAAATGAATAAATGTTACAATTGTAAACATCGTTTATCCATGTGAATTTGAGTTTAAGTTACAAATGTATATAGTTGAATTTTCTCAGACTTTATAGTTAATTACAAAAGTAAACATTTGGATTTTGTATTCTTTTAACAAGGTTACAAATGTAACATCAGCAAAGAACAACATTTTTTCAATATATTTACCAGCATGAAAAAAACAGTACTCACTTTCGGTTTAGCATTAGCGAGTTGGACAATGGTTCAAGGTCAATGTGAAGAAATCTATTTAAAAGGATCTGTCCGTGATACTGCAATGGTGCAAAGTTTTTACAACTTGATGGTTATTAATGTAACCACACAACAAGGTGTATTTGGTAGACCAAATGGCGAATTTTCTGTTTATGTACGACCTGGAGATAAGATTGCATTCTCTGTAAAAGGTTATGGGAAGAAATTTATTGATATTCCTGCTCAAAACAAATGTTCGATTGACACAATCATTTATTTAAGTCCAAATATTCAGAACTTTAAAGAAATTCAGGTATATCCGATTAAATCTTTAGAGAAAATTAAGGAAGAACGTGAAGCATTGAGTCAGAGAGAAACAAGAACAGTAACAGGAATAGATATTTTTAAGAGTCCGATTACAGCATTATACGAAAGGTTTAGTGACAAAGCGCAGTCCAAGCGACTCGTTGCTGAAATGGAGCACAAAGACAACATGACGAATGTTGTAAAAGAACTTTTGCGTACTTATGTTTCTTATGATGTTGTTTATTTGGAAGAAGAACAGTTTACTGCTTTTATAAACTTCTTAAATATTGACGAGCATTTTCTTAAAACAGCCTCAGACTATGATTTAATAGTTTATATTCAGGATAAGCTGGAGCATTATAAATTCTTACATCCAGATTTGTTTAAGTAGCGCTTGGTTTAGCTTAGAATCTGATTTTTAACTCATCTTTTAAATGGTATTCCTTTTAATAAACACGCAGTATCCGGGATAATTTTATGGCTCTTTATGAAATACTGTGCGTAATCAATTTTAATCCTTCGAAAGATTAATAGTTCTACTACGAATTCAACTGTAACCTACACGAGTTGTATTTTAAAGTATTTATCAAAATTATCATTTCATTTTCACAAGCAAGCATATGATAGTCTCTATTCCAGTTGGTTAGTCCCATCGGGACGGCATATTAATAGCCAAGGACGTAAGTCCTTGGTTTAAAACAAATAGATATAATACAAAACCCCACAAAATCGACCTAATTGCATGCAATTAGGTCGATTTTGTGGGGTTTTGTTTCGGATTGTTTCGTTTGACGGAAGGGCTTTAGCCCATCCCTATTAACATGTCGTCCCTCTGGGATTTTGAATAATAAATACTTAAATAACAGGGATTTATCAAATTAAGCCAATTGTATTGTAAAAGAAAATTTCCATTTAAATAAAAGTAGAACCAAATTAAGAATCGTTTGGCTTCAATTAAAACCATAGATTTTAAATTTACCCACACAAAATCATATAGAACCAATTATATTTTGGTGCGCTAAATCCTCGTGTAAGATAATTAGTGTTCTGTTTTTAAGATCTAGTCGTCAAAGATTAGCAAAATCATTACTTTATTAATTTTAGATGGTTTTGACTAAAAAAAAATAATTTGCTTTTTCAGGGTGCTGGATTATATTACTTATTCAGCAGGACGCGCTGTATCCTGCTGATTTGAGCTGGGCTTTCTGCCCGCATAGAAACTTAGTCTTTTCAAGAAATATATTCGAGTGCACAGTAAATAGGGATGTTCGTAAAAGAGGAATCTAATTTACAATTAATTATTAACCACATCTGTACTGAGCTTGTCGATGTGAGGTTAAACCCAAAGCATTTAAAGAATACTCAGTTTGTTGGATAAAAGATGAAAATAGATCTGATTTAGGAGTCAGGCAGAGTTATTAATCTTCTTTCTTTTTTCTCCTTGGTCTCATCACCCTTTTTTCAACGGTCTTAACTTCCTTAACTTCTTTTCTTTCCACGTTATCTTCTCTAGGTGGACGAGGAGCTCTTGGCTCTCTAACTTCTCTCGGCTCTCTAGGCTCTCTAGGTTTTCTCGTTTCTCTTGAGGTTTTCGGGGCAAAAGTTTCTTTCGGCTTTGGATTATCGATAGTTTGTGGACGCTTTTCTTTTGGAGTAGCTAGTTTCACATCTAAAACTCTTCCGTTCACATCCATTCCATTCAAAGAATTGATAGCAGTATTTGCTTGTGAAAGGTCTTCCATCTCAATGTAACCAAAGCCTTTTGACTTTTTTGTTTTATTGTCATAAACCACATGTGCGTAAGTAACTTCACCAAATTGCGAAAAAGTAGCCCTAAGGTCATCAGAAGTTATACCAAAATCTAGGTTGGCGATAAAAATATTTGTCATGTTTAAATTGTTTCTCTCAATATTATTAGCAAAATTACATTTTACATTTCAAAAATCACAATGAAATGATAATTTATACTTATAATTTGTTAAAATAATTTTTCAACTACAACATCATGATGTCCTTGAACCTTATTGTTTGTCGCCTAGAGACTTCAATTTCGATATCATCTGAAAGTTTCACTTTTAATCCTCCATTGAACCAGTTTTCGATACTTTCTATGTGATGAATGTTAATTAAATATTTTCTATTGGCCCTAAAAAAGTCTTCTGTAGATAATCTATCTTGTAAAGCATTCAAACTTCTTAAAATCATCGGACGTTCATTGTTAAAGAAGACACGAACATAATTGCCTTGACTCTCGAAGTAACGGACATCTTTCAATTCTGGGAAAAAGCACTTTTCACCATCTTTAAGAAAAATATGGTCTTGAATTGTGAGTTTTCTCTCCGACCGATGATTTTCATCAGATGAAAAGAAATCTTCTTCGCTATGATTCACTAATTTCTCTATTGTTCCCTTCAATAACTCAGGTTCAACTGGTTTTAGGAGATAATCCAAAGCATTAACTTTAAAAGCATCTAAAGCATGGTCATCATAAGCCGTAACGAAAATAACTTTAGGAATTTCCTCCAGCTGTTTCAACATTTCAAAACCATTCATTTCAGGCATTTGAATGTCTAGAAAAACCAAATCCGGTGATAATTCTTTAATTAATGCAATTCCTTCTTTCCCATTAGTAGCTTCTCCAATAACAGTGATAGTGTCTTTGTGAGCCTCCAACAAGTGTTTTAATTCCTGGCGGGCCAATCGTTCATCGTCAATTATTATTGCTTTCATAATTTGTTTCTATTAATTTGACTTTATTAATCCAAATATAAGAATGGACTTTGTTTTCCTTGTTATTTATTTCAAATCCTGCTGATTGTCCATAAATAATTTCTAATCTTCTTTTGGTGTTTTTAATACCTATTCCGGAATTTTGATTCTCATTATATTTTCCGTCGTTGATTACTTCCATGATGAGATTGTCCTTATCAAAACTAATAATCACATAGATCTCACCACCTTTAACTTTTTTTGAAATTCCATGTTTAATAGCGTTTTCAACCATACTTTGAACTAAAAATGGAGGAATATGAATTGTGTTTTTAATTTTATTTTCAAGTGTATAACTTAATCTCTCTTCGTAACGGATCTTCTCTAGTTTTAAGTATTCTTCAACAAGTTGCATTTCTTCCTGCAGACTTATAAAAGATTTTTTACCCAACAATAATGAATTTCGCAATAAACTAGAGAGTGTCGTAATTGCTGATTTTGCAGTATTCGGCTCAATTTCTATTAATGCACGAATGCTGTTTAAAGAATTGAATAAAAAGTGAGGGTTCAGCTGATCTCTTAAAGTCTTTAACTCGTTTTGCGTTTGACTGGCTTGCAATTTCAAATTATTAATTTCTTGAAGTCGGGATTTTTGAAGCAAATGATAAGTCAGGTAAACAGCACTCCACATGATTAAAAACAAGGAGTAGAGTAGGGTATTGACTAAAAACTCAGAAAATGTAAGCCAATTTTCATCATAAAAAGCAACGTTAGTTAGATTGGTAATCAACATTAACAAGGCTGAAAGAAGTAAAGAAAACGTCATTACTCTAGGGATTAAAGGAGCCAACTTGAAGTTAAGCCAATTTCTTCGAATAAAAACCCAACGAATACTGTTCGAGAAAAGAATCAGTAAAATATACAACTCAAGCAACTTGAGCCCCGTTTGGAAGTTAAATTCACCTTGAATAACAGCTGCTATTCCAATAATACCGCATAAAAATCCCCAAGCGATAAGTTGAACGATCCAATAGAGCAGTTTATGTTTTCCCATTTTTTAAAACTAATTATTAATTTTTAGAAGTCGTGTTTAACTTTTAATTAAAATCTCAATTCATAAAACTCTAATTTAGAATGATTCAATAAAAGCATTTAATTTTGAATATGTTACCAAGGTATTTATATTTGCAGAATATGAAGAAAATTGAGGAGATTATAACCGCTAATTTTAAAGATGAACACCACAAAGCAATTATCAATATTAGATATACATCTAATTACATTGGGGTTTATTACAACAATCAGTTAGAAGCTTTTGATTTAACATTAGCACAATTCAATATTTTAAGAATTCTGCGTGGAGCAAAAACAGAACTCAGTATTAAGACTGTTAAAAATAGAATGGTTGAAAAATCACCTAATACAACGCGATTAATTGATAAGTTAATTATAAAAGACTTTGTGAAAAGAGCCCGAAGCAATGAGGACCGAAGAATAGTGAATATTGAAATCACTGACCTAGGACTTGAAACCCTATCGCAACTAGATGTTCAATTTGAAGATAATTATTTCGATAAAAATTTAACCGAGGTTGAAGTAAACACTTTGAATCATTTACTGAATAAGTTTAGAGAACAATAAACAACTCTTCATTTCATCTGTTCTCACACAGACGTTACTATAACGTTAATTTAAACAATAATCCGAATGCAATTTTATAATTTCGTAGCTCAATTTTTTTCTATGCGTATTTTACTCAGTTTATCTTTAGTACTTATTGGATTTACAACATTTTCACAAGGGCAAATTTCCTTGCGGGTTATGGATGAAAATAATGATCCCATCGAATATGCAAACTTTCGTTTGTTCTCACCAAAAGACTCATCAGTTGTGTCAGGTGAATATTCCGCTGCATCAGGTAAAATAGCGATGAGCGATGTACCTCAAGGAAATTATTATGCAATTCTGTCCTTTTTTGGATTTGAAGATTTGACTCTTAAAGGCATCAATATAACGAAGCCAAATCAAAAAGAAAACCTAGGAACGATTACCATGATTTCTTTAAAAAGTCAAGAATTTGAAGAAGTTGTCATTAAAGGAGAAACTTCTTTAATGGAGTCAAGTATTGACAAAAGAACTTACAATGTTAGTGAAGACATGACTGCTGTTGGCGGTGGATTGACCGAGGTTTTAAACAATATTCCATCCGTTGAAGTAGACAATGATGGAAATGTTTCCTTAAGAGGTAGTGGAAGCGTAACAATTCTAATCGATGGCCGACAAAGTGCATTATCGAGTGGAGATGGAGCATTAGACGGAATTCCAGCAAGTGCAATAGAGCGCATAGAATTGGTAACCAATCCATCTGCAAAATACAATCCTGAGGGAACAGCTGGAATCATCAATATCGTTTTGAAAAAGAAAAAATTGCGTGGAATCAATACCAACGTGCAATTATCAGCAGCAAGTGAAAACCTATACAGTGCATCAGTTGGATTCAATATCAGAAACGAAAAAATGAATTTCTACACGAATTATTCATACCGTTACCGAGAAGGATTTAGAAATAACTTTAATGAAAGAACATCAAGAATTGGAGATACAATTGAATTTTTAAATCAAAAACGATTAGGAACTGACTTTAGAGAATCGCATACTGGAAAAGTTGGTGCAGATTTCTTTATTAAAGAGAATCAAGTAATCGGAATTTCTGCATCTGGAACCTATACAGACAGAATTAGAAATGGAAAACAAACCAATGAGTTGTATTATAATGACGAACTTTATCAATATTGGGACCGTGAAGTTTATGATCCAAGAAATCGTAATTCAATAGATTTGAATGCCAATTATAAATTAGATTTTAATGACAAAAAAGGAAATTTAATACTCGCAGCAACGCAATCTATTGGAGATGAAAGTTCGATAGGAGAGTTTGAGGAATATTATTTTAATCCAGATGGAACGCCAGCCGCAAATAATTACAGATTCCAGAATCAAATTCGTGAAGATTACAACAGCAAATTTACTTTAACAGCAGATTTAGTAAGGAACATAAACGATAAAATGAAGTATGAGACAGGACTTCAAGCAATCGTAAATAGACAAAATGAATCCAACTTTCTTGAATATTATGACACGTTAACGGGTGGCGTAATTCCAGATCCAAACGTAAATAATGAACTTCAGTTTAACGAAGACATATTTTCAGCCTATGGAATATTTGGTCACCAAGTCACTAAAAAATTGAAATACCAAGCAGGAGTGAGGTTAGAACAAGCGTTTACAGAACCTCGTTTACTCACCACAAATGAATCTTTCAAAAACGATTACTTCAGCTTTTTTCCATCAGTGCACGTAGTTTATGGAGGAAAAGATAAGGGAGAGCTTTTTGCTAGTTATAGCCGCAGAATTAACCGTCCAGGATCAAGAGAACTAAATCCTTTTCCAACTTATAGTGATCCTTTAAATTTAATGAGAGGAAATCCGGAAATCAGACCAGAATACATCAATTCTTATGAATTAGGATATGAGAAAATGTGGAAGAAAGTAAGTTTAACAAGCACATTATACTTTAAAGAAACAGTTGATAGAATTCAACGTATTCGTCAGTTTTACGAAAGTGGGCTAAGTGTAACAACTTTCGCAAACGTTGACGAAAGCTATGACTATGGAGTAGAATTAATCGGAACATATTCACCTTTTAGTTGGTGGAGAAATATGATTTCTGTAAATGCTTACGAAAGCCGTATATCAGCAAACGTAGGAGGAACACAACTGAGCAACAAAGGCGTTAGTTGGGATGCAAAATTGAATTCAACATTTTCATTCTTCGATAACACAACCGCAATTCAAGTGAATGCGCAATACATTGCACCACGTTACACAGTTCAAGGATTCTATCAAAGAAATCCAGGAATTGATGTAGGCTTTACGCGTACTTTAATGGACAAGAAATTAGTTTTAGGAGTGCGGGTTTCTGATATATTTGATCAAATGGGATTCTACTTTGAAATAAACGATGGAGATGTAGTACAAAAAACAGATTACAAATGGACAACACGTCGATTATATCTGACATTGTCTTACAAATTTGGGAATTTAACAACAAAAGATAAAGTCTTACGCGAGAAGGTTAAGGAGGCTGAAATGGATGAGTAATTTTATTTAAGAGCTCCTACCAAAAGAATAGTATTGAAAATTAGTTTAAATAATCAGAATACAGCCTTCATATACAAAGAGATATAAAGTCTTTTATCAATTCGGAAAAGACAGCATATAGTTTTCATGTAATCCAAATCCTAAAGTCGTTTTATTCTGTTATTTTTGTAAAAACACATTATAATGACAACAAAAATTGGTATCATAAAAGAGGGGAAAGTTCCATCAGACGCACGTGTCCCTCTATCTCCAGAACAGTGTCTTCGCGTTATGGAAGAGTATCCAAATGTTGAATTAGTTGTACAAAGAAGTTCTGTAAGGGCTTTTAAAGACAGCGAATATTCTGATTTGGGCGTTCCACTTGTAGACTCTTTGGAAGATTGTGATATCATAATGGGCGTTAAAGAAGTCAATATCGAAGACTTAATTCCCAACAAACAGTTCTTCTTCTTTTCTCATACATTTAAGGAGCAACCTTACAACAGAGATTTATTAAGGGCGATTATTGATAAAAGAATTCAATTAACAGATTACGAAGTATTAACCGACAAAACCGATAAAAGAATTATTGGATTTGGTCGTTATGCTGGAATTGTTGGTTGTTATAACGGTTTTAGAACATACGGACTTAAACATTCACTTTACAACTTAAAACCTGCTCATCAGTGCGCAGATCGTAAAGAAATGGAAAGTGAATTATTAAAAGTTAAATTACTAAAGGACACTAAAATAGTCATTACAGGATTTGGTAGAGTAGGACATGGCGCTTTAGAAGTGATCAATAAATTACCGATATCAGAAGTTACGCCGGAAGAGTTTTTGGAAGACTCTTTTGATGAACCCGTTTTTACGCATTTGGGAACAGCAGATTATGTTGCACGAAATGACGGAAAAGAATTTGACAGAGATGTTTATTTCGAAGATGGTTCTGGTCATCACTCAACATTCCCGCGTTATTTAAAAGAAGCAGATTTATACATTGCTTGTCATTATTGGGAAAACAGCTCACCGTTTTTAGTAACCCGTGAAGACCTCAAAAGTAAAGACATTCGTGTTTCTGTGATTGCAGACATTTCATGCGATATTGATGGCCCAGTTGCTTCTACAATTCGTCCAAGCACAATTGCAGACCCTATTTATGGATATGATCCTGAGACAGAAGAAGAAGTTGATTTCGAAAATCAAAATGCAATTGCTGTAATGGCGGTTGATAATTTGCCTTGTGAATTACCTAAAGATGCTTCAAAAGACTTTGGTAATGAGTTGATAAAAGGTGTTTTTCCAGCTCTTTTTGGTGAAGATCCACACAGTATTATTGAAAGAGGTTCTCAAACATCAAAAGATGGAAAGTTAACCTACGATTTTAAGTATTTGTCAGCTTATTTGGCTGGTAAAGAAGTAAGCCAGCATTAATCTATAAAATGACAGAATTATTTAGCGACATACCAATGTGGACGCTTCTCCCATGGGCAGTTGTGGCGGTTGCTTTATCACTTTTATTGTACAGAAAAAAATCTTGGGTTAAAGAGATTTCTAACTTCAAACGTTTTCTTTTAATCAGTTTGCGCAGTTTAGGATTATTCCTTTTGGGGGTTCTTTTATTGGGAATTCTGATTAAAGGAATGGATAGCGAAATCGATCAACCACTCATAATTACGATAGTTGATGATTCTGAATCAATGCTGAATTATTCTGACAGTGCAGAAGTCAAAAACCAAACAAAAGCATTTTTAAATACGGCTAATTCTAGTTTTAATTCTGATTATAATCATTCAATATTTACTTTATATAATGATTTAGAAAGTGTTGATTCATTGGTTTTTAATAATTCGGAAACGAATCTAAGTAATGTCCTTAATAAAGCTTATGATAATTACTACGGTAGAAATATAGGAGCAATTGTTTTACTTTCAGATGGGAATTTTAACGCTGGTTCAACACCACTTTTAGTTGCAGAGAAATTTAAGAAGACTCCAGTTTATACATTAAGTGTAGGAGACACAATTCAAAAAGTTGATCATCTTGTAAAAGGTATAGTTGCCAATGAAATTGCATTTTTAGACAATAAATTTCCAGTTGAAATAAGTATCGAAGGAAATAAAACTCCATCTACATCTTTTGAATTACAACTAAAAGAAGATGGAAAAGTAATTGCTTCAAAGTCGCTTAAACACCAAGAAAGTGAATACAGTTTAGTAAAAGCAGACTTTCTTTTAGATGCAAAATCAATTGGAGTTCATGAATATACTGTAACTATTAGTTCAATAGCCAATGAATTTAACCTTGATAATAACGAAAAGACGTTTTATGTTGAGGTTTTAGACGACAGAAGCAATGTCTTAATCATCGCAGAAGCTTTAAATCCGGACGTTGGAGCAATAAAAAGTGCATTGATTACTGAAAACAACTTAGAAGTAAAAACTGTTACAGCGAATGAATTACCTACAGATTATTCTCCTTTTGATTTAATTATTTGGCATAATCCTGGAGTTTCAAAAAATCAAAAAGCATTTGACCAAATTACAGCGGAGCAAATTCCGGCTTGGTACATTATTACAACCCAAACCTCTCGACTTGATATAGGCAAACTTCAATTGTCTGCAAATATTAACACAACAGGCTCAGCTGATAATTTTGGCGCAGCTTACAATCAAGGCTTCAGTTTATTCAAATTATCTCCAGAAACGAGAAAAATGATGGATAATTTTCCTCCGTTGAATGCACATTATGGCAATGTAAATTATGCGAACACCGCTTCAATTCTTGCATTTCAAAGATTAGGAGCGATAAAGAAATCAGATCCTTTGTTCTTTTTTGGAGGAAAGCAAGACAAAAAGTTTGCAGTTACTTATGGAAGTGGACTTTGGAGTTGGAGATTAGCAGATTATCAAACCAATCAAAATCAAGAACATTTCAATGAAATCGTTCACAAAACGGTTCAATACCTGATTCTAAAAGAAAATACATCAAGATTAAGAATTCAATTGCCTTCATTGGTGAGCAGTACAGAAGATTTGATCATCAAAGCATCGTTTTACAATGAAAGTTATGAAGCGATTACTGATCCAACAATCGATTTAGAATTAAGTAAACCCAACGGAGAAAAATTTGAATACTCGTTTCTGCCATTAGACAAAGAATACAGCTTAGATTTAGGTCAATTATCCGCTGGAAGGTATTCTTGGAAAGCTTCAACGACATACAATGGATCAACATTCGCCAAAGAGGGAACATTTGGCGTGAAGGATTTGGCATTAGAAAAACAAACCACGAAAGCCAATCACCAATTGTTAAAACAAATGGCGGAAAATGGTCAAGGAAAATTTGCAATGTTAGCCGATTACCAAGCGATTTTAGATGATATTAATCAACGAGAAGACATCGTTCCAGTGGCTTATGAGTCGAGCACTTACCACAAGTTAATTGATTATGTTTGGCTGATGTTGGTTATTGTGGCGTTGTTTACCACGGAGTGGGTAATACGTAGATATTCGGGAGCTTATTAATGTTTTAACCGCGGAGGGCGCAAAGGACACGCAAAGTTCGGAAAGAAAAAAGAGTAATTATTAAGGTTTAATTATTAATGTTTAACACGGTTGGGTATTGAATTCCTTCTTTTTCCTTCTCTGTGGGCCTCTGTAAAAAACCTCCGTGAATCTCTGTGAAAAAATACCAAATGCCGCAGGTGCTCTCTGCGTCCCAACAGCTCTGCGGAACTCAGCTCCTCTGCGAAAACTCCGCGTCACTTTTTTTTCCTCTTCAAAACATCCACTGCTTCCTCAATCCCTTTAATCGTCAACGGAAACATTCTGTCTTTCATAATCTTTTGAATCATACCAATAGACTCCGTATATTTCCATTCAGATTTTGCGACTGGATTCAGCCAAACAAAATAGGGAAATTGTGCTATCATTCGCTGCAACCAAACTTGACCTGCTTCGTCATTGTAATGTTCAACACTTCCCATGCGTGAAAAGATCTCATAAGGCGACATAGAGGCATCTCCAACGAAAACAACACGGTAATCTTCATTAAATGTGTTGAAAATGGTTTCTGTGGGTGTTTTATCATCCCAACGGCGTTCATTTTGTTTCCACACGTTTTCGTAAAGGCAGTTGTGAAAATAGAAAAATTCTAGATGCTTAAATTCATACTTCGCGGCAGAGAATAATTGTGAACACAAAGCAATGTGATCATCCATGGAACCACCAATATCAAAGAGTAGTAGCACTTTTACCACATTCTTTTTAGAAGGAACCATTTCGATTTCTAACATTCCACTGTTTTTGGCGGTGCTTTTAATTGTTTTGCCTAAATCAATTTCTTCCGTTCTTCCTTCACGACTTAAAATGCGCAACTTACGAAGCGCCATTTTCATGTTTCGGGTGTCCAGTTCCTCATCTTGACTCAAGTCTTTAAAGCTGCGTTTATCCCAAACTTTTACTGCTTTTCTGTGTCTACTTTTATCTTGTCCAATACGAACACCTTCAGGATTATAGCCGTAAGCACCGAAAGGAGAAGTTCCACCAGTTCCAATCCATTTATTTCCACCTTGGTGACGCTCTTTTTGTTCTTTTAGAAGCTCCGCCATTCTATCCAATAGACTCTCTAAATCACCTTGACTTTTAATCTTTTCCAATTCTTCACGAGAGAATAAACGTTCGCCATTCTTGCGTAACCATTCATCTGGAATGTTTAAAATATCTGACGATTGAATTTGTTCAATTCCTTTAAAATAAACACCGAATATTTGATCGTACAAATCTAAATGTTCTTCATTTTTCACCAAAACTGTTCTAGAAAGAAAATAGAAATCATCCACATTATATTCAGCAACGTTAGCATCTAAAGCAGCCAATAAATCCAAATATTCACGTAAAGTAACAGGAATACCTTTTGCCTTAAGCAATAAGAAAAAGTCTAAAAACATAGTCTTTGGGTTTTAGCGAATCATGGCTTTGTCGTGCTCATTCTTTAGCAAAGCACCTAAAAATGGAGTTGCACTTTTTCCTTCCATAACATCATCTAGCTCTTGTGCATTGATTTTTCCAACCAATAAAAGCTTAATCCAATCGATTAATTCACTTGTAGAAGGTTTTTTCTTGATGTTGCGTTGATTTCGGATTTCATAAAACAATTTCATCGCGCTTTCAACCAATTGTTCTTCTAAATCAGGATAATGAACCGCTACAATTTCTTTCAGCGTTTCACGGTCAGGAAAAGAAATGTAGTGGAAGAAGCATCGACGCAAGAAAGCATCCGGTAACTCCTTTTCATTATTGGAAGTGATAATAATTATTGGTCGGTGCTTGGCGATAACTTCTTCTCCCGTTTCATAACAGAAGAACTGCATTTTATCGAGTTCGAGCAATAAGTCGTTTGGAAATTCAATATCGGCTTTATCAATTTCATCAATCAATAAAACAACCTTTTCATCTGCTTCAAAAGCTTGCCATAATTTCCCTTTGTTGATGTAATTAGCGATGTTATCCACTTTGTCATTCCCCAATTGAGAATCACGTAAACGAGAGACTGCATCGTACTCGTAAAGACCTTGTTGAGCAGTTGTGGTAGATTTAATGTGCCAAGTATAAAGTGGCTTATCCAATGCTTTAGCAATCTCGTGCGCCAATAAAGTTTTCCCCGTTCCTGGTTCTCCTTTAATCAATAATGGCTTTTCTAATGTAATTGCAGCATTTACAGCTACTGACAAATCGTGTGAAGCTATGTAGTCGGCTGTTCCTTGAAATTTAATCATGATTCTTGTAATTTGTTGCGAAAATAGGAAATGTTTGGGGATTGTTTGCAGTAGGGTCGATTTGCAAATCGCCCTTACTGCAAACCGCCCCTACCGCACCTTCACCGAAATCTCCATATCAAAAACCGCAACAATCTCGTTGTCCGTATTCTTCGCCTCAACCTTAATCCATTTATTCACTCTTTCTTTTGTCGACATTGCTTCATCAAAAGCTTTTTTAACAATCTGACCTTCATCAGAATTAAAGTAAACATCTGACATTGCGCGTTTCAAGAACTCCGCTTTTACAGCTTTGAAGGCAAATGAAACTTTAACACCGGATTCTTCTGCAAAGTAAAAAGCATGTAATCCAGCGGCCATATCTGCTCCGACAGCTAAACTTCCAAAGTACATTGACTTTAAATGATTTTTTGTGCGTCTTTTGAGTTTGATTCTGATTTGAGAACTGTTCTCATCCAACAACATCAACTTTGGTCTGACAAAAGCAATCATAGGAATTTTAAACATTCCCATTAACCACAACAAGCGACGCATTTTGCTTAGTGAAATCTTATTTTTCTTCATGGTATTCTGCTACAAGTTGATCAATAATTTCTTTAATTGGACGAATAGATTTCACGTCTTCAATTGTTGGTCCGGCGCACCAAAGTGTCTTATATGTCGCACTAAACGCAGCTTTTTGCAATCTTTTCATTCCACGTAAGAAAGTAAAGGCTTTAAACCATTTCTTTAGACTTTTATTCTTATTTAAAACCCTTTCTAGCCAATTTTGGTCTGTACCGATTTTCTCAACATAAGGAGTTTTGATAACGGTACAAGGTGTTCCAGAAAGTTTTGTTGTCATTACGATATCATCTTTTCCATAATCGACACAAGCTTGTTTGTATTCCTGACTTACATCAGATTCATCCGTGGCAATAAAAATAGATCCGATAGAACAACCATCAGCACCTAATTCCATAACATCTTTCATTTCGTAGCCATTTCCAACACCACCAGCAGAAATTACTGGAATTTTACAATGTTTTTTCAATTCTGGAACTAAATCCTTAATCGAAATATTACCAGCGTGACCACCAGCTTCTTTGTTAACGGCTATAACAGCATCAGCACCCAAAGATTCCACTTTCTTAGCGAACTTTAGATTGGTAACATCACAGAAAACTTTGATTCCATGTTTATGCGCTTGATTTATCGTTTCTTCAGGAGAACCTAAACTTGTAATGATGAAATCAACTTTCTCCTCACAAATGACAGCCAATTGCTCCTTATAAGTAAAGTTACTTTTGTTGACAATCAAATTGATTCCAAATGGACCTCCAGCTTTTTCTTTGATTTCTCGAATAGCAACCCTGAGTTCGTCAGTAGTTCTGTAATTCATCGCAGGAACAGCAGCTGTAGCACCAGCTTTAACACCAGCGATTATCATTTTGGTATTGGATACCAAAAACATAGGCGCAATTATGATAGGGTAGCGGATGTTGAGCATTTCACTCAATGCCGCTTTGATTTCATTGTTTTCCATACGCTAAACTAATAAATGTTTTTATGTATGCATAGAAAAAAGGTGGATAATTTAGATTGTATTTTATTTTACGTATTGTAGAGACGTACGGCAGAGCGTCTCTACAATACGTAAAATAATTATTGTTTCCACATACTAATCACAACCGCGCCACCCAAATAAAAATTACTCTTCGAAGGTAAATCATTCATCATATAATACGCTTCTTTTCCGGCTAACATTCGTCCTTCAACTCTCAGTAAAATCGCTCCGCCTATTTGATAGTCTATATTCAACGAAGTTCCAAAATTTTCAAATCCATAGATATTATCAATTTTCGCAACGCTATTGCTTGGGTCTAGGAAATATTCTGCCCTTACTGCGCTTGACCATCTTTTATTGAATTTATACTTGAAAACAGCTGTCGTACTCATCCAGCTTCCAACATCATCGCGGTTTTCTACCAGTTGATCTATTCCAAAGTCGAATCCTGCTATAAAACCGTATTTATTATTTTCATATTTCGCATAAAGATTATGGAAAATTCTAAATTCTTCTCTTGTTAAAATGGGCACAATTCCAGGCAATTTAACTCTTCCAATAAATGAACTGCTATTGATTAACCAGTCATCTTTTGGTTTATATTTTAGTGTGTGTCCGACAGAAGGGAAGCCATTTACCATTTGTTGCCAACCGTTTGAGAAAAGCAATTCCATTTCCCATTTTTTATTCTTTGTGGTATATCCTAATTTTGCTGCGGTCAAATAATATGGAGAACCCTCAGCCATTAAACTTCTGGTTAAAGTAAAACATTCATTGCTTCTCACATTCTCAAAACCAATATTGGATTCCATAATTCCGAAGTCAAACCATAAAGCATGGTTTTTTAGTAATTTAACTCCAAATTTGGCTTCGTAAACATGATTGAAAAACTTAGGTTCACCTGCTAAATTTTCATTTGCATAAGTCCCACCAATGAAAGAAAGTGTAGATCGAAAATAAGTTCCACGATAATCAATACCAATAATTCCTGTATTGATGTTAATTTTATTGTGATCAGTGAAATTATACAAAACAGTGGGACGTCGATTATTTTCTGGTTGAGCAAAATCATAACCATAATACGTTTCTAAATAAGCATTTAATGCCAATTTTGGAGTAATATTTATACTGTTGCTATTTTGAGCAATCAGTTGATTACTAGTGATTAGAATAACTATATGTAAAGTAAGAATTAAAGACCTGAATTTCATAATCGAGTCGGTTTATTATTTTGAAAAAAAATCCTTATATTGGTCACTTTAAGAACATAAATTAAATAGATTTTACTATTAACTATGCATCGTGTATAACCTTAACGTAAAGGTGCTAAAATACTAAGAAATAGATAGTATATTTGCTTGCATACTCAAAAATTCGCGTTACAAATATGGCTCAAGAGAATAATTATACAGAAGATAATATACGTTCACTCGACTGGAAGGAGCATATCCGCTTGCGTCCAGGGATGTATATTGGAAAGCTGGGGGACGGAGCTTCTGCCGATGATGGGATTTACATCCTCATGAAAGAGGTTATCGATAACTGTATCGATGAGTTCGTGATGGGGAATGGAAAACGAATTGACATCAAAACCAAGAATGGAATGGTTACGATTCGTGATTACGGTCGTGGAATTCCATTGGGAAAGGTGGTTGATGTTGTTTCAAAAATAAATACCGGAGGGAAATATGACTCCAAAGCTTTTAAGAAATCTGTTGGTCTAAACGGAGTAGGTACCAAAGCTGTAAATGCTTTGAGTAGTCATTTCAAGGTTTATTCTGTACGTGAAGGAGACTTGAAAAGTGCTTCGTTTGTGCGTGGAGTATTGACAGAAGACCCTAAAATGGAAAAAACGGAGGAACGCAACGGAACTTTTGTTGAGTTTTATCCAGATGAACAAATATTTAAGAAATTCGCTTTTAAAATTCCATACATCGAGAAGATGATTTGGAATTATTGTTATTTGAATAGGGGACTTGCTATTTATTTGAATGGCGAGAAATTCGAATCAAAGAACGGACTTAAAGATTTATTAGAAAACAACCAAGATGGTGATCCTTTGTATCCAATCGTTCACCTAGAAGGGCACGATATTGAAGTGGCTTTTACGCATGGTCGAACTTACGGAGAGGATTATTATTCTTTCGTAAACGGTCAGCACACAACGCAAGGAGGAACGCATCACAGTGCTTTTAGAGAATCTGTAGCACGTGTAATCAAGGATTTTTACGGAAAGAATTACGAGTCTTCAGATATTCGTCAATCGATTGTTGCTGCTGTTGCTGTAAAGGTTGTTGAGCCAATTTTCGAATCTCAAACAAAAACAAAATTAGGTTCTCAAGAAATTGAACCAGGAGGAAAGTCAATGCGTGCTTTCATTAATGATTTCCTGAAAACAAATCTTGACAATTACCTTCATAAGAATACACAAACGGCTGATATTCTAGAAAGTAAAATCAAGCAATCTGAAAAAGAGCGCAAGGAACTTTCCGGAATTCGTAAAATTGCCCGTGATAGAGCGAAAAAATCGAATTTACACAACAAGAAATTACGTGATTGTCGTGTTCATTTAACCGATTTAAAGCATGACCGACGCGATGAAACAACTTTGTTCATCACTGAGGGAGATTCAGCTTCTGGTTCGATTACCAAATCGCGAGATGTGAATACCCAAGCGGTTTTCAGTTTACGAGGTAAGCCTTTAAATACTTATGGTTTAACGAAGAAAGTTGTTTACGAAAACGAAGAATTTAACCTTGTTCAAGCCGCCTTAGACATTGAGGATGACATGGACAATTTGAGATACAACAAGATTGTAATTGCAACAGATGCCGATGTCGATGGAATGCACATTCGTATGTTATTGTTGACATTCTTCTTGCGCTTCTTCCCGGATTTAGTCAAACGAAATCACGTTTATGTGCTTCAAACTCCATTGTTTAGAGTTCGAACTAAGAAAAAAACGAGGTATTGTTATTCTGAGGAAGAACGTAGAAATGCATTAGAGGAATTGGGGAAAACATCTGAAATTACTCGATTTAAGGGACTTGGGGAGATTTCTCCTGATGAGTTCAAGTATTTTATCGGAGAAGATATTCGTTTGGAACCTGTTATGTTAAGCAAAGGCGCTTCAATTGAAGAAGTTCTTTCTTTCTATATGGGTAAAAACACACCAACACGACAAGAATTCATTATTGATAATCTCCGCGTTGAGAAAGACATTGGGGAGGAAATCAAAAATGATAAAGAAAAAATAGAAAAAGCATCATAAAATATGGCGGAAGATAATAATCATGAAGACGAAGAGAACAAGGATGTTCCAGGTTCTGAAAATGATGATACAAATGAAGAAACCAATGACGAAATCAATGATGATAACAGTGATGTAAATGGAATCAAAAAGGTGGATGAGAATATCATTTCACTGGATGGACTTTATGAAAATTGGTTTCTAGATTATGCATCTTATGTAATCCTTGAACGTGCTGTTCCTGGGTTAAATGATGGTTTAAAACCTGTGCAACGCCGAATTCTTCACTCCATGAAGGAATTGGAAGATGGCCGTTACAATAAAGTAGCGAATATCATCGGAAATACCATGAAGTTTCACCCGCACGGAGATGCTTCAATTGGTGATGCTTTGGTTCAATTGGGACAAAAAGAATTGCTAATTGACATGCAAGGAAACTGGGGTAATACGCTGACTGGTGACGGTGCAGCTGCTCCACGTTATATTGAGGCCCGATTATCTAAATTTGCTTTACACGTTGCTTTTAACGCAAAAACTACCAAATGGCTTACGAGTTATGATGGTAGAAATAAGGAACCGGAAGATCTTCCGATGAAATTCCCATTATTACTTGCTCAAGGTGCTGAAGGAATTGCAGTTGGATTGGCTTGTAAGATTTTACCACATAACTTTATTGAATTAATTGATAACTCGATTAACCATTTACGTGGAAAGAAAGTTGAGTTTTTTCCTGATTTCCTAACAGGAGGGATGGCTGATTTCACTAACTATAACGATGGTTTACGTGGTGGAAAAGTCAGAGTTCGTGCGAAAATCAATAAGATTGACAACAAAACATTAACGATTACAGAAATTCCTTTTGGAACGAATACTTCGTCTTTAATTGATTCTATTTTACGTGCCAACGATAAAGGGAAAATTAAAATTCGCAGGATTGATGACAATACCGCTGCTGAAGCTGAAATCATGATTCACTTAGCGAGTAATGTTTCGCCAGATAAATTGATTGATGCGCTTTATGCTTTTACAGATTGTGAGGTTTCTATTTCTCCAAACTCGACTGTAATTGATGGCGATACACCTCGCTTCATGGGAATGAGCGAAATCTTAAAAGACAATACTGACAACACAGTTCGCTTATTAAAGCGTGAACTTGAAATTCGCAAAGAGGAACTAGAAGAGCAATGGCATTTCAGTTCGTTGGAAAGAATATTCATTGAAAATAAAGTCTATAGTCTAATTGAAGAGGAGGAAACCTGGGAAGGCGTTCTTTCTGCAATTGAAAATGGATTAAAACCATTCACTAAACATTTAAAAAGAGAAGTAACCAGAGATGATATCATTCGCTTAACGGAAATCAAGATAAAGCGTATTTCCAAGTTTGATAAATTCAAAGCAGATGAGATTATTTCTAAGATTGAAGAGGAATTAACTGTTGTAATTAATAATATTAAAAACATTATTGACTTCTCAGTAGATTACTTCAAGGATTTGAAAAAACGTTTTGGTGAAGGAAAAGAAAGAAGAACAGAAATTAGAGTATTCGACAATATCAATGCTTCGAAAGTAATTATCGCAAACGAGAAATTGTATGTGGATTACAAAGAGGGATTTGTTGGATATAAGCTGAAAAAAGCTGAATATATTGAAGACTGTTCTGAAATTGATGATGTAATTATCTTTTTCGATACAGGTAAAATGATGATTACCAAAGTCGCGGATAAGAAATTTGTCGGTAAAGGAATTGTGCATGCTGCCGTCTGGAAAAGAGGGGATAAGCGTACAATTTATCATGTGATCTACAAAGACGGTAAGACTGGACACGCATTTATGAAGCGTTTCTTCGTGAATTCCATTACCCGAGATAAAGAATATGATTTAACGACGGGTAAAAAAGGTTCAACTTTACTTTATTTCTCAGCGCATAAAAATGGGGAAAGAGAAGTAGTTACTATAAATTTAAGAGCAAGAACACATTTGAAAAAATTACGTTTTGACTTAGATTTAGGGGAGCAAATTATAAAAAGTCGTTCTGCGAAAGGAAATATCGTAAGTAAAGAAACAGTTTCTAAAGTTATTCAGAAAGAAGTTGGAGGTTCAACACTTGCAGCGCGTAAAATCTGGTACGACGAAATCGTTGGACGTTTAAATGATGATCAAAGAGGAAAATTCCTTGGTCAGTTTAGAGGAGACGATAAGATTTTGACCTTATATAAGAATGGAGAATACCGTTTGTCTACTTTTGATTTAACAACGCATTTTGACGATGACATGATTCACATTGAGAAATGGAATCCAGAACACGCACTTTCTGCAGTTTATTATGATGCAGAAAAAGACATGCATTATGCTAAAAGATTTGTTTGTGAAGTAACAACAGACCGTCGAGTTCCATTTATCAGTGAGACAGAAGGTTCACATTTAGATGCAGTTTCAACAGCATATCAGCCAGAAGTGAAAATCGTTTACAATAAACTACTGAAAGCAACGAAACATTTGCCGGACAGAATAGTGCGTTTAGATGAATTTATTGATGTGAAAGGAATGAAATCACTTGGTAATCAGTTAGAAAAGATGAAAACCAAGGAGATTGAATTAACACATCCTATACAAGGTAAAACACCTTGGCCAGGTGATGAAGATGATGCTACAGATGACACTGACGACGACGATTCAGACGAAGACGACGATGAGGATGATGATTCAGATGACTCTGAAGATACCGATATCACTAAAGATAACGATGACGACGAAGACGCTGATGATGAAGATTCTGAGGAAAATGACGATGATGACGGTGATGATGATGGCGATTCTCCAAAGAACGACGCACCAAAATCAGATGGTGGAAATGTAAAAGAAAAGCCAGTTTCAGAAAAGAAGAAAACGGTTAAGAAAGTTAAAAAGGTTAAAACTAAGGCGGTAAAAGAAAATATCAAGGAAGAAGTAGATTCTGCGAAGAAGGATTCCATAATAAAGGAAGATTCGATGGTTAATAAAGGATCAAATTCCGAAGCGGTTAAGGAAAAACCTGAAGCGAAAGAAGATCAGGTTCAGAAAACTGAATTAAAAGAAAAGTCGGTACCTAAGCAGAAAACAAATGAGTATAAACCTAAGGAAGAAGAAACGCCAAAACCCGAAGCTCGTAAAAGAAGTTTGTCAAGAAGACCAATTAAGGATAAACCATCACAGCAAGTAGAATGGGATTTGTTTAGTTCGCCAGATGATAAAGATGAGAAATAAAGAACATTATATTTAATACCCATAGAAGACTTAATATGTTGTTATTAAAAGAGATTCCTTATCGCATTGCGATTTGGAATCTTTTCAATTAAACCAAATTCATTTAAGAATATTTTAATTGATAAATATTTTTTTAATTCACTTGCAGTTTTAGGTTCTCTTGATAAGACATAAAACAACTCGTGGAATACCAAATTAAGTCGTAAAACATAAATATATGTGGTTAGAAAAAAAAACAATTCTGCGAGAATATGACAAATAGTTTATTTAATAATATAGTGTTAATAACAACTTGAAGTAAAAACTATTTCTTTGCGCAATGACGGAACATAAATTCATAAATCAGGACAATTTTGTTTCATTTTAAATTCGTGCGATCCAATAATTTTAAGTTTATGAAAATTCAAATAGATTACAATAGAAGGTTTTTGATAATGGTAATATATACCATTATTATTTTCTCTTCCATAACGAATCTCAATGCTCAAATCATATTTCAAGAATCATTTAACAGTGCAGACGGAACAACATCTGGAACTGCAAATGGAATAAATTGGTCATCCTCATGTCCAACATGTTTGTCGGGGGATTATTGGGAAGTTAAAGCTGGCGTTTTTGAAGGTAATGACACCAATGGAGAGGCAATTTGGGAAACTACCTCACCTATTGATATTTCAAATTGCAATAACATAGAAATTGATTTCAGTATAGAAAGTGTTGGATCGATGGAAGGTTGTGGAACGGGTTGCAATTCTGTGGATTGGGTTCGTTTTCAATACAATATCGATGGAAATGGATGGGTTGACCCTAGTAATTCATCTTATTGTAGTGGTGCTTGTGGTAATATAAATGTCGTTGCGTCTGACGATACTCCATTGATGACCTACTCAACCGGTTGTATTCCGAATACTGGAAGTAATTTACAAATTAGAATTTCTGTTCAAACTTGGGCTGGATCCGAATACTGGAGAATTGATGATGTGACTGTTAACTGCAGTTCTTCCAACGCGGGTTCAAATGGAAACTTGAATATTTGTTCAACTTCTCCAACAGTGAATTTATTTAATCAACTAGGAGGGAACCCTGCTAATAATGGAACTTGGACAGGTGCTTCAGCTTTAACTGGTGGAAATCTTGGAACATTTAATCCAACAACAATGAATGCTGGAATTTACACTTATACTGTTGGAACTGGAACATGTCAAGAAAGTTCAACGGTCACAGTAAATATTAATTCAACTGGAAACGCTGGAAATAACAACACGATTAATTTATGTGATAATTCTGCAACATTGAATTTATTTGATCAATTAGGAGGGAATCCTGATAATAATGGAATTTGGTCAGGTGCTTCAACTTTAACAGGAGGAAATCTTGGAACATTTAATCCAACAACAATGAACGCTGGAATTTACACTTATACTGCTGGAACTGGAACATGTCAAGGAAGTTCAGCGGTCACTGTAAATATTAATTCAACTGGAAACGCTGGAAATAACAACACGATTAATTTATGTGATAATTCTGCAACATTGAATTTATTTGATCAGCTTGGAGGAAATCCTGATAATAATGGAATTTGGTCAGGTGCTTCAACTTTAACTGGTGGAAATCTTGGAACATTTAATCCAACAACAATGAACGCTGGAATTTACACTTATACTGTTGGAACTGGAACATGTCAAGAAAGTTCAACTGTCACGGTAAACATTAATTCAACTGGAAACGCTGGAAATAACAACACGATTAATTTATGTGATAATTCTGCAACATTGAATTTATTTGATCAGCTAGGAGGGAACCCAGCTAACAATGGAACTTGGACAGGTGCTTCAACTTTAACAGGAGGAAACCTTGGGACTTTTGATCCAGCATCAATGATGGAAGGAATATATATTTACAACGCAATCACAGTAGAAGGATGTTTATATACAGATCAGATTGAAATTGAAGTAAACAATTTACCGTCAACCAATTTTACAGCAGACTTTTTAAAAGGTTGCGAATCTCATCTTGTCAATTTCAATATTACTTCGAATACAACTTTAGTTGATTGTTTATGGGAATTCGGAGATGGAAACACGAGTAATCAAATGAATTCGGCTTCAAATTTATATACTTCTGCTGGTATATATAGTGTAACACTGACTGTAACTGACGAAAATGGGTGTGTAGCGAGTAATTCTAAAGCGAATTATATAGAAGTTATGCCTAATCCAATAACTCAATTTTCAACTGATCCAATTACAATTCCAATTGGTGAACCTGATGTAAATTTCACTAATGAGTCAAGTTACGCGAATAACTTTACTTGGGATTTTGGAGATGATTCACCAAAAGAAAATAATTTTAATGCTTTTCATACTTTTAAAGCATCAAATGGAGATTCATTCATGATAACTTTAATAGCTTTAAACGAAAATGGATGTTCTGACACAGCACAATTTGAACTGATTACTGAAGAGAAACTCGATTATTTTATTCCTAACGCATTTACACCAAATGGAGATAAATTTAATAATAATTTCAAACCAATTTTCACATCAGAATTTGATCCTATGAACTACCAATTGCAAATTTATAATCGTTGGGGAGAAATAATTTTCGAATCAAATAATGCGGAAATTGGCTGGGATGGAAGTTATGATAATCGTATGGTTGAAGAAGGAGTTTATATTTGGATTGTAAGATTCAAAGGAATAACTAATTCAACTGGCCAAATGAGTAAAGGAATGGTTAATTTAATTAGATAAATATTAAGGAACTGGTTGATTAATACGTGTTGTTCATTATTCTAGAAAAAGGCAAGTTCTTTAGAATTCTATTGTTTTAGTAAGTGAAGGAGAAGACTATCTATTTAATTGTTTAATATTTTCAAATATGGATGATTAAAGTATAGTTTGGAGTTTTAGATTATTCTATTTAACATAATATTAATTATAAGACAATGTATTGCCACAGATTAGTTTGAAGTTAATTCCTGAAACTCCTTCACAAATTTCTTTAATTGAATTAAGAAATCCATTTTCTAGATTGACATTAGCACTTTTTTCAAAAGTATAATGCACGACCTGCATTACTGGGTTGAATTTGAAGTCTTTCATGCTTTACATTTATTTGCATTATCAATCCAACGGACTTAGTTCTGGAATATCGTCCACATTAAAATTAAACTTCTTATTCAGCATTTCTGTTACTACTTCTGTAGTTATAAATCGATGAATTTTGTGTTGTAAATTAAAACTCTCAAGAACTTGAATCGGTGTTGCTACCAAATGAATTTTCATGTTTTCGATTATCTTGGACACTGGAATTTCGATATAATTGTCTTTCTCTGGAATCTTCATCAACTCAAGAAATTTATCTCTTATTTTACGATGGAAATTCGGATCTTCAGTTGATAAATATTTGAGTGCTATTTTGGCTTTATAATCAATAATGGTATTCATTAAAGCCATAACAATTTGCCAATCCAATGCTCCTTTTTGTCTTTGCTCTTTCACAAAATCAATAAAATCTTGTTCCTCTTTAATTCTATCAAGAGTCAAGTTAGTCAAATGACTCGCTCTTTTATAGCGATTCTTTATCCATTGTAGACTTTTTTCTTTATTGTATCTATCCGAGACCAAATTATCCTCAGTGAAGACCAGGTGTTCTTTATAGTAAATAAATTCCAAATGATCTGTAAAGTTGTTTCTTTGTGATTCATTAAACTCACTTTCAAGTATTAAATCTCTAAAGCAGTTTTGATAACTCGTTAAAATGAAAAGTTTACTGATTAAGTCATGTTCCTGCATTCTGGATTGCAAATAACCTTGAAGATCTTTTTGAGGGAGTAAACTTATTTCATTAATTACACTCCAAATCTTGGCTATGAGAATTGAACTATGTCCGCGTAATTCCTGGATATCATGATGGTTAATGGATTTCAGGCTAATATTCCATTCTAATCCGTCACTATCCAAGTCTTGTTCAACTTCTATGTTATCTCCAATTTCCAAGTTAAGAACCACTTCCTTTGGAACTAAATATAAATCCGTTTTAGTAAGAGCAATTTCAGCAAGTAAAATTTGTAATACAGCAACAAATTCCTCAGCAACGACTGTATTTTCGAAGTCATTTTTAAAACGAACGCTCCATTGAGACCCAAAACATTTCCAATCAATTTCTCTCATTTCGCCTAAATCCTTTAAAGGGGTGCGAACTAGCTGTTTATTTAATCCACCTGTTTCAGAAATTCTTTTAGTTAGTTCGTCATTAATAGGTTTAACGAACTGATCATAGAACTCTTTTACGCTTCCTTCTTTATAAAACTCAATGAACCCATCAAGTTGAGGCGATCTTTCTACTGATTCCATTAGGACTGTGGCAGTTTCAAAAATTGGTTTCCAAAAATCTTCATTTTCAGTCGCTCCAGTTTCCTGAGAGCTAAATTGTTGCCAACTCCAAGCAAATACTTTAAAGTCATCTAAAACAGCCATCCATGCACCTTGTAGTATGTCTGCGTGAATTACCAATCCCATTGCTTGTGACGTTCTTTTATAATGATCAGGATTATCTTGAGTCATTGGATACCATGCAGCGCTCATAGCATAATATTTAGCAGCTGAGTACATTCCTATCGAAAGGTAGAGTTGAGAAATATTGAGTACAGCCAGAAGGAATCCTTCCATCGTTTCATCTTTGTACCAAAGTCTCTTTGATTTATGGAAATAATCGAGAGCCTTTAAAATGTTTTCAGGCTTCTTACTCTGGAGAAAAGAAAGTCCTTTTTGGGAGAATCTCTTTGCCATACTGAAATCACCTTCTCTTTCTCCGACAATAGGCAATAATTGATTTCCAAACTCTTCGAAAACCTCGATTTCGTCAGAGTCACTCGACACCGAATTAAGCATCTCGACAATAGAATCAATTCTCCAACTTAATTGTGATACCGAAAATAATTCAGCATTCGGCAAGTGCTCAAGAATCTGATCGAATGATTCTTTAACCTTGTCCATACTAACATCCTCAGGGTATCTCAGTCTTTTGTAAAAGTCGAAGAAAGCCGTGATTTCAAACAACGCGCATTTTTTGTTGTAACTCGCAATAGTTGAAATTTCATTAGTTATTTTTTCTTCAAGGCTAGCTTCCCACTCTTGGACCTGAGAGTTGTCAATATCCAAATTCGACATCTTAACTGCTGGAAGGAGTAGGTTTAGAATATTCAAAAGATGCTCAAAATCAATTGTTCTATCATAACTTAATGAGCGTTCAAAGAACTCCTTAACTCTAAGCTCTTCACCCTCAATAGAGTTCATTGGATTAGGGCCAAACCTTGGTCTAACCTTAAGCCAAATGTATTGATACAAAGCATCGCACTTGAACATCTCAGGAGTAACTGCGGAATTAATGTATTGCTCTATCAAACTTATCCAATGAGCTGAATGTTGTTCAAGATATTTACTTCTAGCACAGTGATTAGCACCACTTATTACTTCGTAAAACTCTCCTACTAGGAAGGATTGAATAGATGAAACTTCTTTCCATTCCTTATAGATTTGATTATATCTTTTATCCGCCGTATCTCCTAAGTTCAAAAGTATATCATTAATTAGCTCATTGGAGAGAACTCGATTCTCACCAACCAATTCAATTGATCTCTCTCCCACTTCTCTTAATAAGCTAGAGAATACAATATTGTAATCATCTTTACTAATGGGATATGGTAGTTGACCTATGAAGTCAAAGATTCTAGCTGAACAGTTGTTCATCTCTTCTTCAGCAGTAATATTCAAGAAGTCCCATCCAATTTTTTTAGAGAAGTCTTTCCAGACTTCTTCACCTTTACTCTGTAAGTTATCCTTTATTTGCTTCTTAGCGGCTAAGACCTCTGTGTTTTTCTCAGAATAAATATCTGCCTCCAATGCATCAAATACAACTGATTTAATTTTGGAGGCGATCTTCTCGAGTAATTCTTGACTAAGGTCATCTTGTTTCTCATGCCATTCTCTAAGTAATTCTGCATCATTTCCAGTATATGCGCCTGCTATACCTGTATTAGTTTCAAAAATAAAACTAACTTCATCGTGTAAATATTCCCCTTTCACATAGAGCATAAAGAAATGGCTAATTGTCTTTTTAATTTCATTGCTTGCAAATGAAAAGTTTTTTGAATTGTAAAGTTTAATTTGTCTGAACTTTGATTTATATTCAACTAAATTTCTTTGGAATATGTCTTCTTCAAAGTCGCAGTAAATAAATTCTTCGTTATTCTCCACTCGATTTTTCAACCAAGCTTCTAAGGTCTTTAATTCTTGATATTTATATCCTCTTAATGCTTCAGTAGCATCAGTGTCTTTCTGGAAAATATGTAATTCTGAAATATGCATTTTTGACAGCTCGGTTGAGAAATAATAGAATTTAAATAAAGGTAACTAAGATAGTTACAATATCAATAAGCATTTATACTTAATATCTCTATTGCAAAACTGCAACAATCACCTATTTTTGACTCCCACTCCTTCCCCATTTCACTCCGCAAGCTCCATTTAACAAGGTGTCCGTTCAATGACGTTTATTTACAACATCATCAAAATAAAGAAACCGTCTACCTGTTTGTTACTTTGTGACGAACAGGTCTCCAAGCTAAGAAACATAACGCAATACATTATAAGACATAAATGATATAATATGAATTACAGTGATATTTAGCTCATTTCAGAATCAATTTGAATATAAATATTATAACTAAGTACATTCTAAGTACGGAACAAGAGCATTATGTACTCTATATTTTCCATTTTGAACTTTGTTAGCTAAAACTTTTAACTTTTTAGCCTTGTCTACATCATGTTCATAACCGTACTTATCTACTTTAATTTCTCGACCAATGATTGTTAAGTTGACCAAATGATCTATAAATTCATCGATTTTATTTTCATCAATATTAAAGTTTACGTTCTTCATCATTTGAACAATGTCTTCTCTTTTGAGTATTTGATTACAAGTCATCATTTCATACATAAACTCTTCCATCTGATTGTATGAAACTCCATTTTCAACTAAAAGTGTTTTAAACACCCAACTTGAATATTCTCCATGTGCACTAATTATGTCTTTTTCTTCAATAACTGTATGGCCTCTTGAAATTGCCATTTCTTTGCAAGCCCTAATAAAATATATAATATCTCTAGGCCTTGGGAAAATACAATCAGCAATAAACTCTTTTGTTGAAATTCCATTTACTTTATCAGTTAGAAATTTATCCCATAAATCAGACTCCTTATAATCACCCTTACTTAACTCCACAAATCTGTCTTCGATTATACGAAATAATTTTTCTGGATCTTCCCAATTTAATCTAGAAACTTCAATTTTATCTGGCTCTCTGGCAAAAGAGATAATCTCCTTAAAAATATCACTTCTTAAAAAGATAGTTAAATGAAAAGAGATATTAGTATTGGTAGATTTAACATATGATAAATCTTTGAATATTCTTCCTGAAACACTTAATAGACCTAATAAATACTTGCTCAGGATTCCAATTTTTGAATCTTTTCTCCAAGATTTATCTAAATTATCAATTAGAACAATTAATTTTTCTTTTTTCGTAATCAATCGACTAAAAAATAATTTCATTTCTGCTATTGAAGCATCATGAAGAAGTTCTGAAACTTTTAAACGAAATTCTTTATTATTTCCTCCTCCAATTTTACTGATTTTATTTTCCTTTAATAATTTTAATTGTTCTTCAAGTCTTGTAGAAAAATCAGAAAGATATATCGATTCATTTGCCTGAATGAATGCTAAATATTCACGATCTGTATCATCCTGAGCATATAAAGGTTTAGAATTAACTTTATAATATAAATATTTGGCTATTTCTGTGAAAATTAAAAATTTCCATATTGATTCTATTAAAAATCCCTTCTCAAATTCATTGTTAGACTCTTCCATCAATGATATGAGTCCATCTACCTCAAAATTTATTGGTTTAATTAGGATGATATTATTACGTATATCTTGGCCCAAGTATTCGTTTAAATAGTACAGAGTAGCGGTCTTTCCTGTTCCTTTTCGACCTACAACAATATTATATTCATTTTTAATTAATTGTTTAGTATGCTGATTGTCTATATAATAATCAAAAACTTTATCACTCTCGTGTTCAGCGATAGATTCTCCAAAATTAAGATTATGTAATTCATTTTCTTTTTTTCTTTTCGATTCAACCCTTCTTTTACTAATGAGTAATTCGGCTACGCTGACTTTAAGATTTTCTAAATATTCTTTAATAATTGCAGAAAGCTCTGTACGATTCGAAAATTTCTTTAATAAATCTTTAAAATCAATTGGAATTGAATATGGTTTCTCTGCAACCATTTGAAGAGTTAAATCTAACCCTAAAGCCATTCCTGATATGAGTGAACATTTTGAATTGTGAGTCTCATAACCTGCTCTAGATTGAGACGAAAACTGAACCAAAACAGCTGGCACAGAGTACAGCTGTTCTAAGTACCATGTTATAGATTGAACAACGGATTCTGAAGCATCATCAACAACACTTGGAAAACGAAAAAAGTTTAACTGATTTACGATTTCTAAATTAAAATTTGTATCATGTTGGCTGTTCAATGCGAGAACTACTTTTTGAGATAAATCATCATTTAAACCAGACTTTAAATCTTCCCAATATTTATCAATAGGATCAAATGGTCTTTCAATTGCAAATCCCGCAACAATGTTTTTCGTGTTAGTATATGAATGATAACCTATTGTGGTTAACAGTCCTAATTCTTTATACTTATGAACGGATTCTAATTGTGTATTATCATTAATTAGGAATAGAGGCTTTCCTTTAGATAAGGCGTAACCTAGTTCAAAAAGAACGTTATCATTTAAACCTGTTAAATCGGCACAAAAGAAATCAGCTTCATCAATCTCTTTTATTATTTGAGAAATAATTGGTCTCCCATTAATAAAGATATTTCTCCAAGATTTAATTAAAACTCCATGATCTAGGTTGTTTATTATTTCAATAGCTTCTTCTACGCATTCACCACTAGAAGCAATCTGTGAACCATAAGCGAAAAATCCTTTTTGCATAATTATTAAGTTGAAATTCAAAAATAATCATATTTTCGCCTTTATTTCCAATTCTAATTAAACATTTTTAACAATTTACATTTTTAAAGAAAAGCATTCCACCAGTAGAAATTATTTTAAGAATAATCAAAAATATCATTATTCAAAATAGTCTTAAGTTATATAGTTTTCTTTGACTTAAATCATTTCTTGCTTTACCACCACCACTCCCCTTTCAACTCACCCTAAAACGGTCAAAAAACACATTTTATAAAAAAAACTTCTATTTCTTATGTCACTCAATAATAAGTGCGTATTTTTGCACACATTTTAATTTGAAACAATGAAACGTATTACACAATACAAAAAACTTTTTAATGTTGAATCGGCTATCGATTTAGCAGAACTTAAGAAAACTTACCGTTCTTTAGTTAAGGAATGGCATCCAGATAAATTTCAGGAACAGGATGAAAAAGCTTTAGAAGCTGAAGAGAAAAGTCGTGAGATTACTCAAGGATATGAATTCTTAATCAGTATTGCTCCAGCAACAAAGGAAAATAACTTGGTTGAATACGATCATATACTGGACACTTGTGGTGTTGTTGATTTCAATTGGAAAAATCAGGTATTAGAGGTTGAATTTACAAACGGAAGTACTTATGAGTATTTCGGAGTTTCAAAACCTTTGTATATCAAATTTGTCAATGCTGACAAACAATTTAGATTTGGTAAAAGAAAGATTTTCACAACTTGTCTTTATAGAAAGTCAAAGCGTGATTTAGAAACAGCTTAGAACAGTATTGAGTTAGGAGTCTTGAATCTTGAGGTGCTCTGAACTGATATTTTACTTTAATGATATATTTTGAAGAGGCTGCTAGCATTTATTGTTAGCAGTTTTTTTTGTTTGTAGAGCCACAATGCATTGTGGCTCTACAAACAAAAAAAACTGCCTCACCACCAAATCCTTTCGAATCTTCGTGTTAAGACAGTTTCAATATTATATATTAGGAAAAAGAAACCTAAGATACTAAGCTAATGCAACATTTACAGCATCCATTCCTTTTCTACCGCGGACGATATCAAAAGTAACTTTGTCGTTTTCGTTGATGTCAAATGTTACGTTGTTTACGTGGAAGAAGTATTTCTCTCCGGAGTTATTGTCATTAATAAATCCGAATCCTTTGCTGCTATCGTAAAATGCAACTGTACCAACATTTACTTCTGGTTCACCTGAATCTTCTTTCTTCGGTACACCAATTACGATGTCCTCAGCTTCGATTTCTTCACGGACTTTAGTTTCGTCTGGTGGAGTATCGGATAAATTTCCAAATTCATCAACATAAGCAATCATGTCATCTAAAGAACCGCCTTGATTGTTGTCTTCATTACGAGACTCTCTCTTGGCCATTTTATCCTTTTTCTTTTTTGCTTTTTTCTTTTCTTTCTCACGTTTACTAAACGATTCCTGCGATCTACCCATTTATATTTATAAAATATTTTGTGCTTTTAGTTACGAAAAGCGTATTAGTT
Source organism: Brumimicrobium glaciale (assembly GCF_004152935.1). GTDB lineage: Bacteria > Bacteroidota > Bacteroidia > Flavobacteriales_D > Crocinitomicaceae > Brumimicrobium > Brumimicrobium glaciale. The sequence goes on along the minus strand of NZ_SETE01000002.1, from coordinate 115,227 downwards.
GTGCATGATATTAATATCTGCGGTTGGTGCAACAAATCCAACTCTCCAAAATTAAGGAATTATTAGTGAAAAACGCAAATTATTTGAACTATAAAATTTGTTTAACCCTAATTAAGAATATATCTTACTTCTTTTCTATCCAATCGATAATTTCCTGATCAGTTGGAAGTGTTTTAGAATAGTACACTTTGTCCAATTTCCCATCTGTTCCAATCAAATATTTCTGGAAATTCCATTTTACTTTACTGTCCATTTTTCCATTCAGAGCCTCAGAAGTTAAATACGCATACAATGGCGCCATATCATCGTCTTTCACTGAAATTTTCGACATCATAGGGAAAGTCACGCCATAATTCTTTTGACAGAATGCAGCAATTTCTTCGTCACTTCCTGGTTCTTGTTTCATAAAATCATTCGATGGAAAACCTAAAATCACGAAATCATCACCTCCATATTCCTCATAAAGTTCTTGCAATTGCTCATATTGCGGCGTAAATCCACATTTAGAAGCAGTGTTAACAATCATGATTTTCTTACCCTTGTATTCAGACAAACTGATCATCTCTCCGTCGATTGTTTCAACTTTGTAATCGTAGATTGTTTTTTCTTGAGCGAATGTGAATGCTGCGCTCGCTAATAATAGTCCTAGAATTATACTTTTCATATTGATTTGTTTTTGTTTTAAAATTTATACGATGTTGATTTTATTTGAATTTCTAACATAACAATGAAATTTAAAATTTGTTCCTAGTGGGCCACACTAACTGTAATTAATAGTTTTATAACGAAATTTAGATATCAATTTAGTCTTTGATGTAATAACGTTAAAGACAAGGCTTGTGAAGTTTATAATTATATGAGCTTATGTTTATAAGTGATTGTAATTATAAACAAGCATAACGAAGTATTTGACGTTATTTACCAAAGAATAATTAGCGATAAAACAATTCAATGGCAGTCGCACCTTTTCCATATTTGCGGAAATCAGCATCATAAACTTCTATTCCTTCTTTTCCATTCAAAAAGCTTCGGATTTCAGATTTAAGAACGCCCTCACCTACTCCATGAATCACGACCAGTTTGCGGACCCCTTTTTCTCTTCCTTTTCTAAAGAAGCGTTTGAATTCAAGCAATTGATGGCTCAATAACTGTCCATTGCTCAATCCTCTTTCGCTTTCCATTAAAACATGTGTGTGCAAATCGATTTCCCAAAAATCTTTATTTCTAGTAATATCTCCAAGGTCTTTGCCATAGCTTACAGTTTCTTCAATAACATCCTTAATGTCGAAACTACTGCTTAGAATATCACTTTGATCACCCACAATTGAGTTCAAATCTTCCACTAAAAATTCGCGGTCAAAACCCGTTTCATCTTCAACAATAACTATTTGATCATTTTTGTACGATTGCACAATTCCTCCTCCAACTTCCCTCAGGAAGCCAACTTTTTCACCTATTTTGAAACGCATTGATTATTGAATTGAATTCGATTGAGGCAGCAGCATAAGCGGAAAGGAAAATTCCTCCAGCCCATAGAATCATCATAAATATTTTAAAAAATACAGATGCATCTTTCTTTGTTGGCGGAAACAAAACACCTTCTACTTGCTTGGCTACGATTTGATTATATCTGTCTTCTTGGTTATGTTCTTCTATATCGTTTAAAACAGGTGTATGTTCAATGATTATGCGTTTTATTCTAGAATAAGTCTTGTTTGAAATGTCATCATAATTGGATTCATATTGAATTTCATCATCCTTCATGTCCTTGCGAATCAAATAAAGTTTGTGCTTGTTCTTAATTCGGAATCCGAGTAACAATCCGAAAATGATCATTAACCATGAATTAAAATACAATCCAACTCCAGCAATAGCTAACGAAGAAGCTGCAGTAAAAATCAATTGTGCAAATTCATAATTATTAAAGAATAAAATGCGCATTAATTGTCCACCATCTAAAGGGTCAATTGGAATCAAATTCATGACATTCAGTAAAATAAGAATCACTCCCAACTGAATAAATAAAGACGAAGGTTCGTCCCAACCATAAAGTAAAAGAAATGCACCCAGAATAATTCCAGGTAAAGGTCCGGCAATCACCATCAATGAACTTTCAACTTGTGAATATTCTTTCTTTCGACCAGAGACCATCGCTCCCATAAATGGAATAAATAGCATGTTGAGATCTTCGTAATTGAATAATTTCATCATTAGAAAATGCCCTAATTCATGAAATAATAAAACACCTAACAATATAGCTATCAGGTAGTAATCATCTAGAATTAGCGAAAAAGTAATTGCGAAAATAACCATAGAAAGAATAGTCACAGAGATGTGACCACTGCTCTTCCGTTTCATTAAAATCGGCTTTTGGGGATATTGTTGTTCAAAATTTTCCATATCTCGTCAACAAATTTAAGTTAATTCCAGTTTATACACAAATTAAATATTATTTTCGTCCTCCTATGATTCAAGCCAAAAATATTACCAAGGCATACGACCAAGTTGAAGTACTCAAAGGTATTGATATTTCTGTTAAAGAAGGCGAACTAATTTCGATAGTTGGTTCATCTGGTGCCGGGAAGACAACTTTACTCCAAATTTTGGGTACGTTGGAACATCCAGACCAAGGATCTTACCAAGTTGGAGAGAAGTTTCCATTCGAATTATCCCAAAAACAATTGGCTCAATTTAGAAATGAATCCATTGGATTTGTATTCCAATTTCATCAGCTATTGCCTGAGTTTACAGCGATTGAGAATGCTATTTTACCTGCATTAATTCGTGGAGATCAAAAAAGTGTTGCCGAGAAACGTGCTAAAGAATTGTTCTCATTTTTAAATTTAAGAAATAGAGACGATCACAAACCTTCTGCATTATCTGGTGGAGAACAACAAAGAGTTGCCGTTGCCCGTGCATTAATGAACAGTCCAAAAGTGATTTTAGCAGACGAACCTTCAGGAAATTTGGACACGAAAAACTCGGAAGAATTACATCAATTGTTCTTTAGTTTACGTGAGAATTTCGGACAAACATTCATTATTGTAACACACAATACGCAGCTCGCAGATATTTCTGACCGCAAACTAGAAATGGCTGATGGAAGATTTATCTAAACTCAAATTCAGCGAAATAGCAGACTTACTTAATGTAAAGGTTGAACAGTTTAATACTGTCGACTTCATTAAAGACGATCCTGTTCTTCTGCCCCATCGTTTTCGTAAAAAGCAAGACATTGAAATCATCGGATTCATCGTTGCGTTAATCGCTTGGGGAAAAAGAAAGATGATTATCGACAATGGAAATAAGTTGATTGAAATCATGGATCACGCTCCGTTCGATTATGTGATGAACTACGAAACCGGAATGCTTTCCGAAAAAGCTTTTGTTCACCGGACTTTTAATACAGACGATTTAGATTTTATTCTTCGTGCTTTAAAAGACTGCTATACTAAGAATGATTCATTGGAAGCTTGGTTTGCATTAAATCCGAATGAAAGTGGCGTTAAACAAAGAATCATCAACTTCCGCAAGGCTTTTATGGAGACTCCCCATGAAAAACGCAGCGAAAAGCACATTGCTAATCCAGAGAAAGGTTCAGCTTCCAAAAGATTGAATATGTTCTTGAGATGGATGGTCAGAAAAGATGAAAAAGGCGTTGATTTTGGTATTTGGAATTCTATTGAAATGAACGAACTCTATGTTCCGCTTGATGTACACACCGGAAATGTAGCCAGAACACTTGGATTAATCACCAGAAAACAAGACGATTGGAAAGCCTTGGAAGAATTGATGGAGAATTTGAGAAAGATGGATGAAAGTGATCCTTGTAAATATGACTTTGCGTTGTTTGGTTTGGGGGTTAGTGGGGAGATGAAGTAGAGCTAGCGCTCAGGGAGAGGGGTAGAATCTAGGGAGAGTTTGGTTTTTTCATCAAAATTAATAACATGCTGACCTAAAACAGAAGAACCTTTAAACTTGTATACTTATCGTTAAACTACTGATATTAAAATTTTTATACTTCCCATAAATGTCCTAATTTTGTTGGTGAACATTAAAAAATACTATTATGAAAAATTTACTACTATTAATTTTGGCTGGGATTTCTTTTTCTTTGTACGGTCAAAACAGTTTAAAATCCTCCGTGTATGAAGAGTATAATGGTTCAACTTGGGACAAGTTAGGAGGTGTAGATTATGAGTACGTTAATAATAAACTTTCGTCGGCTACTTATTATTCGTGGAGCGGAACTGATTACGAAGTTTCTGGAAAAACAACCTATACTTACAATTCCGAAAATAAAATCTTTGAGGAAATTACAATGGTTTGGAACAATACTTTAGGTCAACTAGAAAATTGGGAAAAATGTGAAAGCTTTTATAATTCATCTGGAGAAGTAATTGAACATATAGTTTATAACCAATACGCATCTAATTGGAAGGAAATAAGAAAGTTTGACATCACTCATGTAAATTCAAATATTTCACAAGTAAACCACAGTTATCGCAGTTCAAACCAGTGGGTTTTTGATAGTAAAATAGTCAACAATTATACAGGAAACAATCTTACCCAAGCGGATTTAACTTCATTTGATGGTACGCAATGGAAAGATGATTACAGGTATATTTTATCATATGATGCTAATGATAGGGTTGAGGAGTTTATTGGCGAATCCAGTACTAATTCTGTTTGGACCGAATTTGACAGATATAATTATAATCTAGATGCTAATTTTAACCGCATTTCTAAATATGCTGGTGATGTAAATTCTGCGCATGTTAAAATAGAATATGATTATGACTTGTCTGCTCAAATGGCGAATTATGCTCATCCTTTTCAAGGAATTAAACCAAACGAATATGTGTATGAAGATTTCCCATTTGTGAATAAAATTTTAAAAGAAACGACTTTCAAATATGATACATTAACGGGGATATATAAGGAGGACAAAAAGACTACGTACAATTACAATGACTATATTGTGTTGAGTACAGATAATATTCAACAAATTCAAAAAGTAAGCCTCTACCCTAACCCGGCCAATGACTTTATTCAAGTTAAAGGAATTTCAAAACACGAGAATGTTTCTGTTTATTCAGTTTTGGGGATGAAGGTTTTCGATTCTGTTATAAATGAGAATGAAAAATTAGATATTAAAGGTTTGAACAATGGAATGTATCTATTGAAATTTGAAGATGGAACTGCGTTGAAGTTTTTAAAGAAATAATTGTTTTACTTGAGAAAAGCATTCATTCCTAGGATTGAATGCTTTTTAATTTCTATTAAAGGAACATGGAAACATTTTAAATCGAATCTTGAGAAGGCCATAATCATACAAATTGTAAATACATCGATAGTATACTTTTAATCATATCATTTACCGTTTATACTTCTCTAATCAAAGATACAGAAATAAAATAGTGTTATATTTGAGAATCAGAAACAACTAATTAGCGTTTTCAATGAGTATATTCTCCTATCATCTTGTGAAAACATCTTACTACAAAGCGTTTAGAATTCTTGTTTTTTCTCCACAGCCAAAGAATATTTCGGGTTTAATTCATATTGAATGCATGTCATTTATGACTTTAGGTTCAAAAGTGCTCTCTCCTGCTCGATTTTTTAGTCGAAAGATTATTGTTTTTGCTCAATGGAAAAGTGAAGAGGATTTACTTAATTATTTAGAGAATGATGGATTTGGAAAAGTTCTATCAAAAGGGTGGCACACAAGATTGAAGTTTTTACGTCAATGGGGAGAGTTTGAAGGATTTAAAATTCCAATGGAAAATGATGAATTAAATGATCCAAGTGCTCCTGTTGTTGCGGTAACAATTGCCCGAATGAAGCTTTTTCAAGTTCCTCGATTTATTCATTGGGGAAGGCCAGTTGAGCGATTGGTTCGAGATCATCCTGGTAGTACACTTTCTTTGGCTTCAATTAAATTGCCTAGAACAGTTTCAACATTCTCTGTTTGGAAATCTCAGAAAGAAATGACTGATATGGTTCATGGGCACAGTTCTGTTCCTCAGCCTGAACGTCACATAAAAGCGATGAAAGAAAGAAAAAGGAAAGATTTTCATATTGAATTTACTACACTTCGTTTTAAATCATTGTCGGAACATGGCGAATGGGATGGCCGAAAAAACATTATTCCAATTATAAAAGTAAACAAATGAGTTTAGCTTATCCGAAGCAAAATTTAAAAGATTGGTTTACTCAACAATGGGTTATTTTGTGGGGTAAGAAAATTGATGCAGTTGAAGAATCTTGGTTAATGGGTCCATTTGGTGATTTAGGCTCTATTTCCGACGATTTCATTGTTCAATTCGCTAAATCTGAAGGTTTAATCATCCAAAGAAACACAACTTCTCATGGTTTAATTTCTCCTTTTATGAATTTGAATTTGTCAGAAAATGAGTTCAATACTCTTTCTACAAAGGTTATTGATTTTTATGAAAAGACAGCAGATTACAACTTGAAATTATCTGTTAAATGGAATCCTCTGTTTAAATTTTTCGGTGTACTCGTCAATAAATTATTTAGCCGTAGAATAAGCCAATTGAACATTCCGACTGGAAATTTAAATGCTTCAAAAGCACTGAGCAGTGAAATAATTACCTTAGTTGATCCCAAAACAAAGCTTGTGAAGCATACAATTTGGTTCAGAACCATTAAATCCAGTGGTCAAACAGTGTATTCTGGCGTTTATAGCACCTGTAAGCTACCTTCTGGAAATACCTGTGTAAAAGCAGTATTCCCTTTACCCAAAGGAAACGCTACTGTGATTATGACGCCAAGTGTTGACGAAAAGGGAGCGCTAATTTTGAATTCATCAGGACGGAAATTTGGCGATGCTGGATTCTATTTTTTACTCACCGACTCAAAAGGCAATCTTTGGTCTCAATACTTAATGTCATTTCGAGACAAGTTAATTGTTTCTCCAAATCATGAAAGCATCATTGCAGAACAGAGTTTAACATTGTGGCACCTGAAAGTTTTGCGATTTAATTATGAAATATCCTTGAAATCAGACTCAATTGATGTTGAATAATCAAAGAGCTCCTTATGGATTTAAAACTTATTACATAATCTCCTTTTATCTGTGAAAGTAGTTAGAGAAAAATCATTTGAGGAAATGATTGAAAATGCATTTTGAAGAAAAAAATGAAACAAACTAAGAATGGCATTTAAAAAACTTAAATACTGGTTTGATAAGGATTTAGCAGAAATGCTAGCAGATAAAATTGGATTTGTTCATTCAACATTCGATAAGAAATCTTTTGTGATGGCAATAGATGAAAAAATCCAAATCTAGAATTAAAAGATCGAATAGAAGTCATAGCGGATGAATTAGCCAATTATTTAACAAAGGAATTCAATGTAAATACAAATATTCTATCTCAGATATTAGGCCCTGAAAATGAACAAGAAACTGGAATGTTTACCAATTATTATTGGATAATGCCAATTGCAAAATATGTTGAGAAATATGGATTAAATGATTTCGAGACTTCAATGCATTTAATTGAAGAAATTACGAAGAGAAATACTGGAGAATATGCGATTCGTCCATTTATTGAAGCAAATCCTGAGAAAACAATGGAGCAGATGCTAGAATGGTCAAAGAATTCCAATAAACACATCAGGCGTTTAGCGAGTGAAAGCGGCAGACCCAGATTACCTTGGGCTACAAAGCTTAATTTATTTATAAAAGATCCTGCGCCTCTACTTCCAATATTGAATAATTTGAAAGATGATAAATCCAAATACGTTCAGAAATCGGTGGCCAATTGTATAAATGATATCTTAAAAGACAACAAAGAAATTGGAATTCAACTTATTGAAAGTTGGAAAGTGGAAAATATGAGTAAAGAAAGGACTTGGATAATTAAACATGCGTTGAGGAACTTGATTAAAAAAGGCGAAATTTGAGATATTAAAAAGTTGTAAGATAAAACTAGCAGAAATGAATTTAATTAGCTAGATTAGTAATGATTTAGAAGTTTTTAAAAAACTAAAAACACTTTTTAAAATCCATAATTATGAAGAAAACACTACTCCTTTCATTTACAATGCTAGCCTGTAGCCTATTTGGTCAAAATAAAATAGAATCATCAATTTATGAAAAACATCATGGCTCATCTTATGAAACAATAAGAGGGAAAAACTATGAATATGACAGCAACGATAATCTTATTAAAGAAACGAACTACGATTGGGTAGGAAATAGTTGGGCGAAAAATTATATACTTTTTTTTACCTATGACAATGATAACAAAGTGACATTAAAAAAGAGGAAAGGTTGGAACGGAATTGTTCAACAATATCTTGATGGCAGTAAGACTGAGTACACTTATAATGCAAACGGTTTACCGACCCAATTTCTAGACATAATGATGAATACAAGCGGTCAATATGTTGTTTCTGGAAAAACGGAATTTACCTATAACGGTACAAAATTAGCGACCAGTCTATTAAGTCATTACAATGGAAATCAATGGTATCTTAAAGAGAAATCTACCTTGACATATATAGGGAATAGGTTAAATCAAGTAATAATCGAAGATCACAATGGTACGGATTGGGAATTATCTTGGCGAATTTTATTTTCTTACAATTCAAATAATCAAATTTCAAGTGTTATTTCAGAGTCTTTTGATGGAACTGGATATGTTGAATATGAAAAGGTTAATTATGATTTCGACAATAATTTGAATCTATTAAATGAAATCTCTTTTGAAGAAGGATATTTTGATTTTGATTCACAATACAACTATGACTTCACGGCGCAGCTCTCAGATTATCAACATCCTTTTAAGGACAAAACAGGAATAGATTATATTTTCGAAACCTTTCCCTATGTAAGTAAAATTTTAAACAATACTACCTATGGTTTTGATACACAAACCAATTCAGCTTATATTATTGATAGAGTAAGATATGACTATACTGATTCTTTATTTCTAAGCACAAAAAGCAATATGGAAATTCAAAATATCAATCTCTATCCTAACCCTGCTAACGAATACATTCAAATTTCTGGAATTACCAATTCAGAAAACGTTGCTGTTTATACTGTTTTAGGAGTTAAAGCTTTTGATACTGTAACTAATGAGGGTGATAAAATAAATATAGAAGGATTATCGAAAGGACTTTATCTATTGAAATTTGAGAATGGAGTAGCTTTGAAGTTTTTGAAAAAGTAAGAATTCTAATTTTTTTTAGAAATACGCATTACTTCTATTTGGATGGATTTCTTTCTATAATTATAACTTTAGGAATGATTTGATTCATAATTAATCGGAAGTTTTTAACGGTATTTTAAAAAGAACTCGAATTGTTTTACTCCTTATTTTTAAGAAAAATAAAGGTCAGTTTATAAAATCTTCTACTCATGAAATTTTAATTATTGGAATAATAATAATTAATTGTAATTTCGTTTAAACAATTGAAATAAAAAGATGTAAAACACTACTAAACAAAGCATAACCATTTTTAAAAAATGATGTTATGCAAGCTTATTATAAGAAATAAGCAAGTGAATTAAAGCCTAAGGCAGGTAGCTTTCACTAAAAAACAAAACCTTTAAAAAAACGTAATTAAATCAAATACTATGAAAAAATCTATACTTTTTATTTTAGCAATTCTTTCCTTCACGGTGAATGGACAGACAAAATTAGAATCTTCCGTAGAGGAATATTTCGATGGTGTTTCATGGGAAAAATCTTATGGAACTGACTATGAATATGACAACAACAAGAATCTTTTAGCAGCGACAAATTTTCAATGGACAATTTCTGGTTGGTCCGAAAATTCTAAAACCACTTACACTTATAACTCAATCAATAAAGTTTCTGAGCAGATTGAAAGTGATTGGGACGGAATAAGTCAATTCGAAGAGACGCAAAAAACAACTTATACTTACAATTCTGAAGGAAAAGTAAGCCAAACAATGATTCAATATTGGAATGGATCGCAATGGGAAAACTCAGAAAAAGAAGATTATACTTATACTAATTCTAGAATCTCAATGGTTGAGTTTAGTGAATTTGATGGCTCACAATGGGAAAGTGACACAAGGTTTACAACAACTTATACAGGAACTAACCTTAGTAAGGTTTCATTAGAATTATATTTTGGACCACAATGGGAAGAAGTAATGAGAATTATGGTCACTCACAATTCAAGTAACAAAATCGTCTCCACTAAACTAGAAGAATTTGACGGTTCAATATGGACAGAGTTCGAATTAATAAATTATGATTTAGATGCCAATTTTAACCGCTTGAAAGAAACTGATATTTATGATGGATTAATTGAATCTAAGACAGAGTACACTTACGATCTATCAGCTCAATTATCTAGTTTTGCACATCCTTTTAAAGAGGCTTCTCCATTAGAATACTTCGTTGAAGAATTTCCTCATGTGAATAAAGTTTTAACGGAAACATATTTTGAATATGACACTCAAACTAGCGCCTTTACACCTGGAGATAGAACGACGTATAACTACAATAGTCAAATCGTTTTAGGAGTTGAAAAAGCAAAAGAAATTCAAGCAATAAACCTCTACCCTAACCCTGCAAGTGACTTTATACAAATAAATGGAATTACAAAATCAGAAAATGTTTCTGTTTATACTGTTTTAGGAGTTAAAGTTTTTGATGCAGTTATTAAAGAGAATGAAAAATTAGATGTTCAAGGTTTAAATAATGGATTGTACCTATTGAAATTCGAAAATGGAACAGCTTTGAAGTTTTTAAAGAAGTAAGATTTTTTGATTGATAATTTTGAAAAGCATTCACTCTTTGGGGTGGATGCTTTTTTGATTATAGCAAGTTGTTCTGGCATAATTAAAGGATGTCTAATTCAATAATTTCGTTCACATAGAACTGTCCATAAATTATTTTTCATCACCTCAAATTTTAGGCTCTATATGAAATACTGTGGGTGATCAATTTTAATCCTTCGAAAAATTAATGGTTATATTGCGAATTTAACTGTAACCTAAACGAGTTGTATTTTAAAGTATTGGGTTACCAAGCTAAGTCGTAATTATTTAAAAAGAGATTCCTCGTTGTTTTACTCCATCGGAATGACAGGTTTTCGTTGGCTTGGGTGGGGTAAAATTTGCTCAAGCTTCGCTTGAGCAAATTTTACCCCAAAGACTTCTCTACGAACTGTCATTCCGATAGTTGAGAAAATCTTAGATTTTAACAATTGTGGAATCCCTTCTTCCTTTTTGCTAAAGTTTAGCTCTAGATAAAATTAATTAATGCGATTATTGGCTGTATTATTGAAAAAACACATCGTTAAAATTAGGGATTAACGACCTATATTGGTAGCCTAATTAAAGTATTTATCAAAATTATCATTTCATTTTTACCAGCAAGCACATGGTGGTCTGTATTTCAATTGATTAGTCCCAGCGGGACGGCATATTAATAGCCAAGGACGTAAGTCCTTGGTTTAAAACAAATAGATATAATACCAAACCCCACAAAATCGACCTAATTGCATGCAATTAGGTCGATTTTGTGGGGTTTGGTTTCGGTTTGTATCGTTTGGCGGATGGACTTACGTCCATCCCTATTAACATGCCGTCCCTCTGGGACTTAGAATAATAAATGCTTAAATAACAGGAACTTATAAAGTTAAGCAAATTAGATTTTTGATAGAAAGTTTCCATTTAAATAAAAGTAGAACCAAATTAACAATCGTTTAGCTTCAATTAAAACCATAGATTTTAAAACTACCCACACAAAATCATTTAGAACCAAATTTAATTGATTGAAATAAGAATTAATATAAGTAGATTCGCATATTATTCAAATAAGACTTAGATAGAAATCAATACTAAACAAGATAAAGCCATTTATTAAAATTGTGGATAATAAAGCTTGTATAAATTGATGAAATAAGCACCTAAGGCAGGAGCATTTTCGAAAGTTAAATTCTTATTTAAAATTTTAAATCTAATACTATGAAAAAAATTCTATTACCTATTTTATGCGCATTTGCATTCTCTTTAAACAGTCAAGTTAAAGTTGAATCTTCAATAGATGAATATTATGATGGCTCCACTTGGACTAAAAATTATGGTTCCGATTATTATTATGATGCCAATAAAAACCTGATTAAAGAATCCAACTATGAATGGACAGGATCGGATTGGTCACCCAATTATATAACATTGTGTTCCTACAATATGAATAACCTAGTGACCGAAGAAATTGAAATGGGTTGGGACGGAGTTAGTCAATTTACTAATCTTGATAAAACGACTTATACTTATTTCTCATCTGGTTTATTAGCTAATATTGTTACCCAAGAATGGGACGGCTCTGCATGGCAAAATTTTGATAAACAAAGTTTTACTTATGAATTCGGTGTTTTAGAAATGATTGAATACGCTGGATATGATGGTACGCAATGGGAAGTTGAAAGTCGATTCTTAACCACATATACCGGCAATAATCTCACGACACTTGTTACTGAAGAATTAAATGGGACGCAATGGGAATCTGAAGATAGAATTATGTTTTTCTACAATTCAGCTAATAAAATGACCTATTCATCATTTGAGAGTTATGATGGATCTAGTTGGTCACAAGATTATAAAATAGATTACACTTTGGATAATAATTTCAACCTTATAAAGAAGAGTTTAAGTTTCCCAGGAACTGAAGAGTTCTATGCAGAATATGAATACGATTTAACAGGTCAAATGGCTAACATTGCTAATCCATTTTCATATTTGAGAGGTTTGGAAAGTATTCTTGAAGATTTTCCTTATACCAATAAAATCCTCAATTACACGGGTAATCAATATGATGATGTAACAAATTCATTCTACCCAACAGAAAGAACAACGTTTAATTATACTAGCCAACTTGTATTGAATCTTGATGAAGCTAAAGCGTCTCCAAATATCAGTCTTTACCCTAATCCAGCAAACAATTTCATTCAAATAAATGGAATTACAAAATCAGAAAATATATCCGTTTATACTGTTTTAGGAGTTAAAGTTTTTGATGCAGTTGTTAATAAAGATGACAAATTAGATATTCAAGGCTTAAATAATGGATTGTACCTATTGAAATTCGAAAATGGAACAGCTTTGAAGTTTTTGAAGAAGTAAGATTTTTTAGTTGATAATTTTGAAAAGCATTCACTCTTTGGGGTGGATGCTTTTTTGGTTTTAAATAATCTTAACTGTAATGATATTTTGTCATTTAACCATCTTTTACAAAACTTTCACATTTATCCAAACAATTGCATATCAGTATTTTGTTATTTCTGAATGCTATTTACCCAAAATCATAATTTGATTTATTGGTAATAATTTATTACTTTGATAGAGATATATTAATTATAAATCATAAGGAGAGTTTCTCCTCAAATAAATCAAAATGATAAAGACAAATTATTTTAAATTTTTAATGCAATTAAGTTTTGTTACACTAATAACACTAGGCTTTAATAACACAGTAAAAGCACAAAATGTAGTTCCACAAGATGGTAAAATTGAGCACAACGACAGTGAAAGACCATGTATTTTTGTTAACTTAGATCCAGAGCCAAAACCTTTAAAAAAAGCTTGGAAAGATTTTCTAAAGGACAATTATGACTTTAAAATCAAAGGGATAGGATTTTTATCAAATAAAGACCTCTTGTACAAAGAAGATGTTATTATTCCAAAGATTTCTTCAAAACGCATGAATTTTTATACAGAAATAGTTGAAGATGAAGTTGGATCAGAAATGAAAGTTTTTGCTTCATTTGGATATGACATTTATATTGACAAGAATGAAACTCCAGAAGAATACAGAATAATGACAAGAATGTTGAATGAATTCTTGAAATCGTATTTGCCAGATTATTATAATGACCAAGTAAAAGATACAGAGAAAAAGGTTAAAACATTGTCTAAAGATGTGAAAGGTCTGAATAAGGATATTTCTAAAAACAATAAAAAAATAGAAAACTTAACAGAAGAAATAGAAGAATTGACCAAAGAATCAGAAGAACAATCATCAGCATTAGAAATAGCCAACACCAAGTTGAAAGAACGAAAAGAAAAATTAGAACGAATAAACAGTAAGTTGAAATAATATTTTTCTAACTTGAATTAAGAAAGCATTTACTCTCAGAAGTAGGTGCTTTTTTTTATATAGCAATTGTGAGTTCAACTTCGGGAAGCTCAAACACCATCCGCATTGTGGATGAATAAATAAAAATCCTTACCTTCGCCACCCATGGAAAATATCACAAACAGAGCTTTAATTAGTAGATTATTCAGATCAGCGGAAGAACAATTAGAAGATGCTAGACTAGATGGCGAAAGCTGGTCAAAATCTTATGAAGCGGTTCAAGATTTGACAGTTCCTGAAAAGATGGTTTATATAATTGTAAAGTTAAATCAATCCGTTACTAACGGTGGATTTTCTGAATTTTATGAAGCTTCATTAGGAATATTTACGCCGGAAATAATTCATGTTTTAAACGAAATTAAAGCGGTTGAAACTGCTGAGATTGTTTCAAGTTCCTTGGCTATTGTAAATCTTATCGGACTTTTGGATGATTCTTACAAAGCATTTGTTTTCAATATCAAACTATCAGAACCACAACGAATGCAACTTTATACTTGTGATGTTAGATATGATCAATTGCAAGACAAAGAGAATTTAGAAGATTTGTTGGGTGATTATCTACAGGATACAATTAGATAAAACTCTGGGAATATGCCGATTGACAGCTGATAAGATGCTCGTTGTTACAATCAATTAATCCGTTCTATATCGTTTTCTGCATAAAATTAGCTGTTTATAAAGGTTAAAAACCATTTGTCTTCTTCCTTTCAATCTGCCAAAATTTAATTCAAGAACAAACGCAATCGCGCAGATTTCTTGACCACTACTCTATTTTCACAAATCATATTATAAAAAAAGTGAATAGAATTTATTTTTAGTTTAATTATTTGCATTTTTACTTTAGAAATTCATGAATTTTATATAATCATGGAATTTCTCGAGCTTTATGGAAGCTTTAAACTATTAATTCAAAACTAAAAAACAACACTATGAAAAAAATTCTTGTAATATCACTTTTGGTTATCGTAGCAATTGTAATTGCTGTACTAACATTTATTGTAGGCGCTATTAAATTGGTTCTTGGTGGAATCTCTTTAGGAGCAATGATTGTTATTCTTTTAATTGTTTGGATAGCTTGGAAAGTCAATGATTAATTCTCTTTTATTGTAATTCTTTTTTAGGATATTTCAATTTGATGTTCCTTTATGGATAGGTTATCATATCTAAATACACTGATTATTAGCGAAATATTTGGTTGAATAAATCATTCGATCTTCTCTGCTATTCTCACAAATTAAGCTATCTTTAATCAAGCGCTTTGGTGATTTGTTTAACGTTTTAATCTATTATTTAGATCATGGGAATAATTATCAAAAATGGATTGTTTTTTTCTGGTATGCTTAATGAAAAGGCTATCAAACAAGATATATTAATTGATGATGCAGGTCAAATATTAGAAATAAGCTCTTGCAATTCAATTTTTGATGAAGGTTTAGAGATAATTGATGCAGAAGGAAAGTGGATTGTTCCTGGATTTATTGATTCACATACACATTATGACGCAGAGCTTCTAGCTTCTCCTGGACTTAAGGAATCGGCTAGACATGGTGTTACAACTATTATTTTAGGAAGTTGTTCTGTTTCGGCGGTTTTTAATTCTCCTGAAGACACAACAGATTCCTTCGCAAGAGTTGAAGCAATTCCAAGAGATGTCATGCTTCCTTTATTAGAGAATGAAAAAACATGGAACACTCCCAAAGAATGGAAAGCATACATCAATAAATTACCTTTAGGAATCAATATCGCTTCGTTCATTGGTCATTCTGATATACGCATGAAAGCGATGGGCATAAATCGGTCTTTGTCAGATAACGTTTCCGCTACAAAGCAAGAGGAAGAAATAATGCTCACCATGTTAAATGAGGCATTGGATGCGGGTTTTGTTGGAATGTCAACCATGGATAATCCTTGGGATAAAATGGATGGCGACAGATATTGGTCACACAAAACACCTTCCTTCTACTCTTCTTGGAAAGAAAGGAAAAGTCTAATCAATTTATTGCGAGAAAGGGAGGCTATTTTGCAAGGTGCTCCAAATTTGGTAACCAGAGTGAATGCTTTTAATTATATGTTTTCTAGCACTGGAATTTTCCGAAAACCATTAAAAACCACAATGATTGCAATGATGGATTTAATTGGTGATAGATATATTTATCCAGTCATTGCATTGGCTTCAAGAACTATAAATGTCTTGGGAAAAGCAAATTTCAGAATGCAATCTCCACCTTGTCCATTTACTGTTTATTATGATGGAGTAGATTCCGTAATGTTTGAAGAATTCCCAAGTGGAGAAGCGCTTAGACACCTTGCAAAAGAATTAGATACAAGAGATGAGCTGATAAATGATCCTCAATTCAGAGCCAATTTTAAAAAGGAAATAAAGAAGAAATTTGCTCCAAAAGTATGGCACAAAGATTTAAGTAAAGCAGTTATTATCGATTGTCCGGATACAAGTATGATTGGTAAAAACTTCTATGAAATAGCTGAGGAAAAAAATCTTCATCCTGTTGATGTTTTCTTAGACACTATAATTGGATATGATAAGAAAATCAGGTGGACAACAACGATTGCCAATGATAGAAAAGAGAAATATAAAAAGCTGTATAATTTCCCATACAATTTAATTAGTTTTTCAGATGCGGGTGCTCATTTAAACAATATGGCTTTCTACAATTTTCCTTTAAAAATGATAAAAACAGTTCAAGACGCAATAGATCATGGAAATCCAATAATGACAATGGAGAAATGCATTTGGAGATTGACCAAAGAACAAGGAGATTGGTTTGAATTGGACCGTGGATACTTAGCCAAAGGAAAAATTGCGGATTTAGTGATTATTGATCCTAGAAAGTTTGATAACATCACAGAACAAGTTGAATTGGATGTTATTGAAGAATTTGGAAACTATGAAAGATTAGTCAATAGAAATGAAGGAGTTGTTTCTAGAGTAATGGTTGCAGGAAAAACAATTTTTAAAAATGAAGACTTCGTCCCTGATTATGGTAAATCATATAAATATGGCAGATTTTTGGAGAAAAATGACTACAATAGCGTTTAGAATAAAAGATAAAAAAGTATTCACAATCTAGGGTTTTTATTCAGCATGATTAACAAGGTTTCAACAACATGAATAGTAATAAATTAAGCAATTCACCGCAATCAAAAAAAGATGGAGATGACTGCTCATCTCACTCACATTCGCACTCAAAACTGCAGGTATTAGGCGAAAATACTGAACTTTATTTTGCTATAATAAGTGGTGTTTTCTGGATTTCTGGAGCTATATTTTCATTTACTTCAGCTTCTGAATATGTTGCCACTACCCTATTTATAATTGGTGCTCTTTTCGGAGCAGTATTCACGCTATTTACTGCTGGAATTGATTTATTAAAAGGTAGATTTCGAATAGATTTCTTAATGTTATTTGCAGCAATCGGTGCAGCAGCTTTGGGTAAATGGGGAGAAAGTGCTTTATTGCTGTTTTTGTTTAGTTTGGGACATGCTTTAGAACATTATGCGATGAAACGTGCAAGGAAATCTATTTCTGCACTGTCAGATTTAGCTCCTCCTACGGCGCTGGTTAGACAAAATGGCGAATTGAAGGAAGTACATATTGAAGAGCTTAGAATCGGAGATATTATTGTTGTTAGACCTAATTCAAAAATCGCTGCTGACGGAATTGTGATTAAAGGTACAAGCCCTGTGAATCAAGCAGCAATAACAGGTGAAAGTATTCCCACCACCAAGTATCCAAGTCCAGATTGGCAAAAAGAAAAAGAAATAAAAAGCATTCCATCTGAACACCGCGTATTTGCAGGGACAATTAATGGTAACGGAGCACTGGAAATCAAAGTCTTAAAAGAAGCAAAAGACAGCACGCTTTCCCGATTAATATTTTTAGTAAAAGAAGCAGAAACTCAAAAGTCACCAACACAACATCTCACCGATAAGTTTGAGAAATACTACGTTCCCTCTGTTATACTTTTAGTAATATTCTTATTGTTTGCTTTTCTTGTAATTGACGAAACCTTTCAGCAAAGTTTTTACAGAGCCATGTCTGTTTTGATTGCTGCTTCTCCTTGTGCTTTGGCTATTTCTACACCAAGTGCGGTTTTAGCTGGAATTGCTAGAGCAGCTCGTCAAGGCGTATTAATTAAAGGTGGTCGTCCTCTTGAAGACTTAGGAAGAATTAAAGCCATTGCTTTTGACAAAACAGGAACTTTGACAGAAGGAAGACCTACTTTAACTCATGCTATTCCATTTGGAGATGTCACAAAAGAACATCTTTTAAAAGTTGCTATTGCTGTTGAAGCTTTGAGTGATCACCCTTTGGCAGCGGCAATCGTAGAAGGAGCGCGAAAGGAATTGGGTAATATTGATATTCCAGAAGCTGAAAATTTAAAAGCATTAACAGCCAGAGGAATTCAAGCGGAATGGAAGGAAAGTATTGTTCACATTGGTAACCGCAGACTTTTTGAAGAATTAACCGGAAAAGCTGTCCCAGAGGAAATTGACCTAAAAATGTCGGAGCTAGAAACCGGTGGACATACTGCTATGATTGTTCACCAAGGAGATGAATATATAGGAATTATTTCTGCAATGGATGTTGCGCGTCCAGAAGCCATTTCGACTCTCGCTGCTTTAAAGAAAATTGGAATTAAGAAAATGGTTATGCTCACAGGAGATAATCAAAAAGTGGCCAATGCCATTGCTAAAAACATTGGAATTACCGATCCAATGGGCAGTATGCTTCCAGAAGATAAAGTGAAAGCAATAGAATTACTCAAGAAAGATGGCGGCGTTGCTATGGTTGGAGATGGCGTAAATGATGCGCCTGCAATGGCAAAAAGCACTGTCGGAATTGCAATGGGTGCTGCAGGTTCAGATGTAGCGTTGGAAACAGCAGATATTGCTTTGATGGCAGATAAATTAGATAATCTTCCGTTTGCAATTGGACTGAGCAGAAAAGCGAATCAAATCATTAAGCAAAACTTATTCATCAGTTTGGGAATGGTAGTAGTTTTAGTTCCCCTGACTATTATGGGAACAATAGCGATTGGACCAGCTGTGGTTGGACATGAAGGTTCTACGGTACTTGTTGTTCTAAATGCTTTAAGGTTATTGAAATATAAATTGTAAATACTGGAATGTTAAAGGCAATTACTTAGTTTTAAAAGACATGATACTAGAAGCGATAAGTTTAACGATATTATTTTCTGCAATAATTGCAATCTTTTTCAGACAACGTAAGAACAACAAAATGTTCTCTATTTTCAAGCCACTGACGACTATTCTGATTATTTCATTAGCAGCAATTATGCATCTTGAATCACCTACCACCTATTCCACTTTGCTGATTGTATCGCTAATTTTCGCATTAATTGGTGATATATTTTTAATTGGTGAAAAGTACTTTCTGCAAGGTCTTTCTTCATTTCTTATTGCGCACATTATATTCACAGTAGCTTTTACAGACCTTTTTGGTTTTAGTTGGGAAATACTTCCTTTAGTAATCTTAATAATTATTGGTGCGCTTTTTTTTAATTCGCTGAGGAAATATTTACATAAATTTACAATTCCAGTATTGGTTTATCTAATTGTCATTCTTATCATGAATTGGCAAGCGATTGGATTACTTTATCATAATCAATCTTTTGCGATTATAGGATTAGCAATTGGTTCAATATTTTTTACATTTTCAGATGCTATTATTGCTTTCGATAAGTTCAAAAAACCAATAAAAAATGCCGAAATCTTAATTTTATCAACTTATTGGATCGCTATATATACTTTTACCATTGTAGGTTTGTATATTGACAAGCTATAGCATATTTACATTATCAAATCAGATGGATTTAAACAAAGATTATTCAAGTCAAACCATTCAATTAAAGCCAGATTATGAAGGTGAAGTGACAGCCACGCTCATTAGTTCAAAATTTAACCGTGGAAATAGAAAGAGCGTTTTATATATTCATGGGTACATCGATTATTTCTTCCAAGCGCATTTAGGAGAGGAATTTAACGCGCATGATTTTGATTTTTATGCAATCGATCTTCGTAAATATGGTCGCTCACTTCTAAAACATCAACATCCAAATTACTGTAAAGACATAGCAGAATATTTTGAGGAAATTTCAATTACAATTCGTCAAATTAATGAATCCAGTGATGGTGATATTTTCTTGTTAGGACATTCAACTGGAGGTTTAATTGCTTCAAATTATATGAATTATGGTCAGGAGAAAGATTTAATTAAAGCACTTATCTTAAATTCTCCATTTTTAGATTTTAATTTGACCAGTATTGAAAAAAATCTAGCGCTTATAATTTCCAAACCAATTGCAGGCTTCTTTCCTTATGGAAAAATAAGTGGAGCTTTATCTCCTGCTTATGCTGAAAGCATTCATAAAGATTTTCATGGGGAATGGAACTTTAATTTAGATTGGAAACCAATAAAGGGTTTTCCAACTTATTTCAAGTGGATTTTAGCAATTAGAACGGCTCAAAACAAATTAAAGGAGTCGAATATCAAAGTTCCGATATTGGTAATGCATTCCAGTTCATCTGCTAGATTGTCAAAGTACTCGGAAAAAGCTACGCATCAAGATATTGTTCTCAATATTAATGACATTAAAAGTCGAGGAGTAAATTTGGGAGATAAAATGACAATGTTAGCAATAGAAAATGGTTTACATGATCTATTTCTATCCGCTGAAAATGTGCGTAATAAAACTTTTAAACAGATGTTTAGTTGGTTAAAAAGTATAGATCACAAAGAATAAAAACTGTGTTACAATTGTTACGCTAATGTCTGCTCTAACCAAGTACTTTTAGCTTTTAAAATTAAACCATGAAAGAAAGACTTCTTACCAACTGGACATTAGCTCGTGTACTCTATTTAGTGATGGGAATTATGATTATTGTTCAAACTATAATGAGCCGACAATGGATTGGCGTTGCATTTGGGGGTTATTTCGCTTCAATGGGCTTGTTCGCTTTTGGTTGTGCTTCTGGAAATTGCTTTGGTGGAAAATGTGCTACTGATTCAACAGCTAAATCAGAAAATAGTATTCAAAACATAGAGTTTGAAGAAGTGAAATCAAAATAAATATTACCACGCAAAGTATACTTCCCTTGATTATATAGAAGACTTATAATTCTTATGTTTTTTATGTTAATTAATTACGCTTTGAAATCCCCAACTTCACATTAAGGCCTAAACTATATTCACTTTTCTTTGTTTTATATTCTCAAGGTATTGAATATGTTGACTAAATTAATTTCGGTAATTATAATTTTTGTCATGGCAAGTGAAACAATGAGTATTTTCAATTTTTCAAAAGAGTCTCCAATTAAAGATTGGCGAATTGTAAATGATGGCGTAATGGGTGGTTTATCAAAAAGCGCTATTCAACTTACCGCTGAAAATCACGGAAAATTCTTTGGTCATGTATCTTTAGACAACAATGGTGGTTTTGCATCCGTACAATTACCAACTGATATTGATTTAGAAAAATCACATACAGGGCTTGTTTTGAGAATTAAAGGTGATGGTAAATCCTATCAATGTCGATTAAAAGGCACTATAAATCAAAGAGAATCTTATGTACAAGTCTTTGAAACCAATGGAGAATGGCAAACAATTCAACTTCAACTAAAAGACTTTTATCCACAGTTTAGAGGTAGAAAATTAGATGCTCCAAATTTCAATTTTGAAAGGATTGAGCAATTTAGTTTCTTGATAGCGAATGGAAAAGCAGAGGATTTTGAGTTGTTGATTGATTATATAGAATTAGAATAAAGCGTTTAGCGTTTTCTTAAGAAATAATGAATCTTTTAAGATTTCGTTATTCCACCAGTTTTCAAACGATAATTATTTATTTTTTATAAAAGAACCACTATTTTTAGAATCCTTAAAAATATCTATTCGAATTAACATGAAGAAAGAAAAACTCAAACATATCGACGATACCGCGCTTTGTATTCAACGAAAGAAAGTGGGTCGTGGCTATCAATTTATTGATGAAAACGGCACTAAGATTATTGATAAAAAGATATTAAAACGGTTGAAAGGACTTGTCATTCCTCCGATGTGGGATCAAGTGATGATTTGTAAATTCGACGATGGACATGTTCAAGCCATTGGCCGAGATGCTAAAGGAAGAAAACAATACATCTATCATTCACTTTGGGAGAAGATTAAACAAGAAGAAAAGTTTGAGCGCATTGAGAACTTTGTCAGCAAACTGCCCGAAATCAGAAAGATTTGTCAAGAAAATATTGAGTTAGAAGAATGGAATAAGGATAAAGTTTTGGCATTATTAGTTATGATATTAGACGAATATGGAATTCGTATAGGAAATCAATATTATGCCCAAGAAAATGAAACCTATGGCTTAACAACTCTTCGCAGAAAACATTTAACAATTAGTAAATCGAAATTAATATTCCAATATAAAGGAAAAAGTAATCAAGAAAGAGAAGTTTTAATCGATGATGCTGAGTTGATTAAAAACATAAAGAAAAGCGCTGAATTACCTGGCTATGAAATTTTCAGATATCAAGATGAATCAGGGGGTTTTCAAAATATAGACAGCAGTGATGTCAATGAATTCATCAGTGAAATAATTGGTTCTGATTTCTCGAGTAAAGACTTTAGAACTTGGGTTGCCTCAAGGCTAGCGGTTGAATTATATCCGCACGCAATAGAACAAAGCAGTCAGTTTCCAAGGAGAAAATTCAGTAATATTCTCATTAAAATGGTTGCTGAATCACTAGGAAATACACCAACAGTTTGTAGAGATTATTATGTTCATCCAGCTATTTTTAAGTCTGCCGATAATCAAGAGATTCCGCTTAAAAATCCTTTTAAAGAACCGAAAAAGAGTTATGAATTATCAGCATCTGAGCAATTGGCTTTGAGTATTATTCAGAAATAAAGTAACTTGGCATTAAAAATGATTTGAATTCATTAGTTCATCCATTTTTTAGTAAAACTAGAACAACAATTTTTTATTCATGAAGAACATTTTTCTATTCATAGCTTTATCATTTTTCATTTCGTCTTGCGCTGCACAAAAAGTTCAAAGCGGAGCCTACAATACGATGTTGAAATCAATGCTCAAAAACGATGTTCCAGAACTCACCGTTGACCAAGCTGACAGTATTCAGCAAGCAAATTCAAACGTAATTTTTATAGATACCCGTGAAAAAAAAGAATTTGAAGTGAGTCACATTAAAGATGCTGTTTGGGTTGGATATGATGATTTTGAATTATCAAGAGTTGAAGAAATAGATGAAAACACTAAAATTATCGCTTATTGCTCTGTTGGTGCAAGAAGTGAGGATGTTACAAGAAAATTGATTGAAGCCGGTTACACTGATGTCAGTAATCTTTATGGAAGTATTTTTGAATGGGTAAACCAAGGAAAACCAGTTTATGATTCTGAAGGCGAACAAACGTTAAAGGTACACGCCTACTCGAAAACTTGGGGAGTTTGGTTAAAAAAAGGCGAAAAGGTTTTTGATTAGGAAGATTTCAATTGATAATTAACAATTAACAATTGATAATTGATAATTTTTGGAGAGCCAAGGTCACGAGTTGGACTTCGGCTAAGCTCAGTTACCATTCTCGCGGCAGCTTGGTAGAGCTTTCTTTTTACTAATATTAGAAAAACTACTTAGTATTAAAACGATATATTATTTATAGCGCTGCCGTGAGCTTGTAGCTTGTGCTGCGCTAGAAATAGATTCCAAAAGGACAAACCTCAATTATTCGGGGAAATTTTACCAGAGCAACGGCACAACCACCACTCCATTTATTAATCCTTGTTCGCCGCTATAATCTACCGCACTGCTATATAAATAATCCTCAGGATTAAAAACCATTCCCTTCTTTAAAGGGTTATTGTGAATATATCTAATCTTTTGGGTTATTACTTTATTACTCCATAGTTCGATAGGCATATTGTTTTGTTGCCAAAATTGAAAATTCTTGACATTTGATCGATATTTTCCATGACGTCTAAAAGTTTCCATGAAAAATCGTCTATTTTTCTCTTCATAATTTTCATTTATCAACTTAACAATTTTCTTACTGGTGTGTGATTTAAATTCTCCAAGCAATCTTCCAGGAGTTGTTTCAGTCGTGCTACGAAACACTAAATGAACATGAGTTGGCATTATAACCCAAGCGTAAATTTCCATACCTTTCTCTTTTTGACAATAATTAAGATTATCAACTAGAATATCCTTGAATTTATCTTGATCGAAAACATTCAGCCATTCAACAACAGCAAAACTTACGAAATATGGGGCATTTGGATTGTGGAATCTATAATTTCTACTCATGTGATTTAGTTTGGTAAGATTAAGATAGTGAAATAGTTGAGATATCTTTACAAATAATACTTTTAATAATTGGCTTCTTCTTAAGAACAGAAAGTAACTCCAAGACCATCCTGATAAATGCGGGACGGGCTAAGCTGCAAGCTCGGGGCAGCTTGGAGTTACTTTCTCGCTAGCCTTTAAAGATAACTTAGTATTAAAAAAAAATCTCTTTATCAAATACTACTAAGTATTAAAACAATAAAGCTATTTAAAGCGCTACCGCGAGCTTGTAGCTCGTGGTAGCGCTTTAAATAGACTCCAGAATCAAAAACCTACTTCAAAACCATCCCAACCCCTATCCTACCCAACAAATACAAATTATGCTCAACCACCAACACATCATTTTCCTCACTTAATTCCTCCAACATCGAAAAAAGCAAATCAATATCAGCATAATGCAATCCTATACTTGGTTCATCCAAAATAAACAACTCATTTTTTGGTTCATCTTGAAGCCAGTTCAATAACAACAGCCTTTGTTGTTCGCCTGATGATAAGGATTGAACAGTTTGATCTAAGGAAAGATGTCCTAGTCCAATTTGGTCTAATCTATCCAAGAATTTAATCATCTTAATTGATACTTTAAATTCTCTAAGCCATTCTTTTACCTCGCTTAAATTCATCGAAAGTACATCTGCAATGCTTTTAGAATCAATTTGATGTTCCAGAATATGCTTTTGATAACGTTTTCCATCACAAACTTCACATTGCTCAATGTGATTGGCGGCAATGTCTAAACTCGTTTCTAGAAAGCCTTTACCTTTACAATTCGGACATTGACTTGACTTAGTTTTATAGGAATAGTCTTTGGCTTTAAGTCCTGTCTCTGCTGCGAAGATCTTTGTTATTTCATTGAGTAATCCCAAATAATCCACCAATAAAGTAGCTGCATAAGTTCTCAGTTTCTTGGATTCGAAATAATGAACTCCTTCGTATTGCTTTGGAAAGTCAATTGATTCACAATTAACTGGTTTGCCATTTTGAATAGTTGGAATCAAGATTTCCTTTAACAAAGTCGTTTTTCCAACTCCTGACTTT
Organism: Brumimicrobium glaciale; assembly: GCF_004152935.1. Classification (GTDB taxonomy): domain Bacteria; phylum Bacteroidota; class Bacteroidia; order Flavobacteriales_D; family Crocinitomicaceae; genus Brumimicrobium; species Brumimicrobium glaciale. The sequence goes on along the minus strand of NZ_SETE01000002.1, from coordinate 89,644 downwards.
CCTGTTATTGCGGTAATTCCGCCAACTGGAATTTCTAATAGGTCTTTTTCAAGCGTATGTTTCTTTAATTTATGAATTGAAATGTGTTCTTTTCCTGGTTTTAGATTTATAGAATTCGATTGCTCTTTAAGAAATGGATGACTATCAGGTTGTTCAATAAATACTTCCGGTGAACCTTGATAAGTAATTGCTCCTCCATACTTTCCTGCTTTAGGGCCAATCTCAATAATGTTTTCTGCTGCTAGAATAATTTCTTTGTTATGCTCTATTACAATTACCGTATTTCCCTTTTCGATAAGTTCATTTAGAATCTGAATCAAGTCTGGAATATTGTCATTTGATAATCCTGCGGAAGGTTCATCGAGTAAATAAGTAATTCCTTTGAGCGGACTATTGAGTTGCTTAATCAGTTCAACACGCTGATTTTCTCCGCCAGAAAGCGTTGCAGATTTTCTTGTCAATTGAAGATGATCAATGTGTAATTGTTTCGCTCTGTCTATTATACTGGAGATATGCGGCTGAATTTGATTAATTAGCTTTGCATCAATAGAATCACTTTCGCTGTTTTTATTCAACCAATTTTCCAATGCTTTGAAATCCATTGACTTTATATCGAAAATCGATTTTCCCGCAATTTTAATTTCTAATCTTTCTTGCTTTAATCCACTACCATGACAAACGCTACATTCTTTTTGGGACATTAGCGAAAGCAGATTGTTCGTGTATTTATTCTTTCGGGTTAAATAGTATTCGTTTTTCAAATAATTGAAGATTCCCTCCCACTTCATCGATAAAGCTTGAGTTCCTTCATTTGTTTTCGTTTTATAAATCCAATCCGTTTTCCAAATTGTTTCAGCTGTTCCTTTAAATATGATTTCTTTCTGATCGTCGTTAAGAGCTGTAAACGGCGTTTCAAGTGTGAAACCATATTGTGTACCAACTTCCTTTAAAATCGCCATGTATTGACTTCCTCGTTGACCATAGTAATCAAGTACTTTGTTGTGTTCAAACAATCCTTCAGAAATACTTAACGCTTGATTTAAAACCACCTTATCAACATCAGGCAATAACTCCTCTCCAACTCCTTCACATACTGGACATCTGCCTAATTCATGATTATTTGAAAAATGACTGGCTGATAATTCCAATCCTTCGAACTGAGATTTTCGGGAGAATGCAAAACGCAAAATCTTTTCAATTCCTGTTTGCTTAGCTATATCAGAACGTTGAGAATAATTCTTTTGCTTTCTTGTAATACAAATTGTCGGCGTTAATCCAGTAATACTGTCTACATCGAATTGAAAACTAGCACCAACTCGTGACTGCTGATAACTGGAAAATTGCTTACTCATTTCTTGTAATCCATAGCCATGCAGCGTATCAATTACCAAAGAAGATTTTCCAGAACCTGAAATTCCAGTCACGACAGTCAATTGATTCTTAGGTAAATCTAGATTCAAATTTTTTAAATGATGCGTCCTAGCTCCTTTTATAGAAATCAAATCTCTTCGTTGATCTTCCTCTTTTTTGAAATCTATTGGTTCTACTTTTATAGCATTGTCAACCCATACATCACATTCAGATTGAAAAAGCGGATGATTTTCAAAGCAAATAATTCCTGCGGTACTGCTTTTCAATTGATGAAGTGCTTCTATTAGTTGACGGACATTCTGATAATGCAATCCAATACTCGGTTCTTCGAGTAGTAAGAATGTTTTTGTCGATTTTTTAGCGAAATACTTTGTCAATTTTATCCGTTGTGCTTCTCCACCAGACAAAGTGTTTGATGGCTGTCCGAGCTTGATATAGCCTAGACCCAACTGTATCATCAAAGACAATATTTCAGTAATTTTCTTTTCAGTTTTAAAGAATTTAGATGCTTCTTCAATACTTAAATTATAGATTTCAGCAATATTCTTGTTGTTCCATTTTACTTGTAGAACTTTTAGTTTAAAGCGTTTTCCATTACAAGTCGGACAAATCTGATTTATATTTCCTAAAATACTCATTGAAAGCGTGATTACTCCAGCACCTTCGCAGGCTTCACATCTTCCCGTTTTATTATTGAACGAAAAAGCACCTTTTACTAATTTTAAAGATTTAGCTTCAGGAGTTTTAGCTAGTAAATCACGTATTTTATCCGCTAAACCAACATAAGTGGAAGGATTACTTCGTGGCGTTTTACCAATCGGTTGATCAGAAACTGTAGTTACATTCAATTCATTCTTTTCACAGAAATCATTAATGTTCTGAATTACTTCAGGCGTTTTCCTAGTAATTACAGTCAATTGCTGCGAACTCGGTTGAAATGAATCTGCCTTTAATAACTTAGGCGTTTTGGAAGCTTTCACAGCCTTCTCAGATTCTGATTTTAACGCTGATAATGTCGGACTTTCAAGGTTTTCAGCATTCAAAAACGCTGCAATCGGTCCATTATAAACCACTTCACCTCCATTTACGCCAGATTCCGGTCCTAATTCTATAATCCAATCTGCAGATTTTATAAAATTCAAATCATGTTCAACCACCATAACGGTATTTCCACGGAGAATCAATCTGTTCAGAATATGAAGTAAATAACTTTGGTAAGCTGCTGATAATCCAATGGATGGTTCGTCAAAAACATAGAGAATTCCTTGTAAATTACAGTTTACTTGATTGATCAATTTTATTCTTTGCGCGTCTCCAGAAGAAATATCCAAACTTGGAGAACTCAATCGATATTCTCCCATTCCTAAACGAGTTAAGTCGAATAATTGATTGCGAATTTTATCAACTAAAACCTTTTCACCTTCTGTTAAGTCTTGAATAGCTAGCTTTTCAGACAATTCATTCAAGGAGTAATTCATCCACGAATTAAAGTTCAATCCTTGCCATTTATACTTTAAATGTTCTGCTTTTATTCTAGCGCCTTGACAACTTGGACACAATCTAGAACTCACAAATTTCAAGATATTTACGTTTCTATCTCGCTTTAAAATGTCTTGCATAATGGGAAGAACACCTTTGTAAAAGCCTTCTTCACGCGGTTTAGCTTTAAATCCTGTCCACCTCAAGCGCGATTCTAAAGTGTGCTTTCCATAAAAGACTTTAATGCGTTCGCTTCCATTTAAAACAACATCTTTTTGCTCTTCAGAAAGGTCTTTCCATGGAATGTCTACACTAAATCCATGCGCCGTACACAACTTATCTAACTCTTCAACTGTTACTTGAGAATAAACAATATAACCATTTGGTAAAGTGGTGACTATCGCCCCTTCTCTTAATGTTTTATTTTCGTCACCTACTAATTTATTGATATCAATAAATTCCTGTTGACCAATACCATTACACACTTCACAAGCTCCTTTTGGATTGTTAAAAGAAAAGAGCGATTTACTCATTTTTTCACCAGCTGAATAGCGAGCAAACAGAATTCTAAAAACATCCGTTAGCTCTGAAAGCGTCCCAAAAGTGGTATTTGTAGACTGAAAACGCTTTGACTGTTCCACTTTAATAACTGGAGGAAGTTCAGAAATTTCATCCACTTCAGCAGTTGGAATTAACATTCCATTTTGTTGATTATAAGCCGGTAAACTCTCCAAAAAGTAACGGTATCCTTCATTCGCAATAACGCCCATTGCTAAAGATGACTTCCCAGAACCCGATAATCCAGTCACCACAATCAATTGATTTTCAGGAATGGATAAATTGATGTTTTTAAGATTGTTTTGATGGGCGTTTGTAATTTTCATAGAGGGTATTTCGTTTTTGAAATGGAAAAGTTTAAATATAGGGATTTTGGAAGGGAGAGCAAGAAGAAATTGCTTGCGTTTTGTCCCAAGGCCAAGAGAAGCTTCGCTAAATCTTGCGGCAGCTTGGGGTTTAAATTATCTGTACTGTGATTGTTTTGATTTTTAGGATTACTTTGATTTTGAAGTTCTTTGTTTTTGAAGTTTGGGTAAAAAAATAAATTAAAAAAAGAGTTTTGGATTGAAATGTTAAGATTTAATCAATTGCGACTACTTGTGAATCATGATTCTTAAAGGAGATTTTTGTATGGAAATCAAGCTACCACGAGAAGCTTCGCTATATTTTGCGGCAGCTTGGAGATAAAATTGTTTGAAACACTAATCTATGTTTCATAATAAAATTAATAACACTAATAAAATTGTTAAAATACTAAATATCTTAATCGGGATTAAAACAAAATCATAACTATTTAATGATTTTTGATATTTGACAAACTTTTTTTTATTGATCTTTTTTTTAGTGACATGGATTAACATATCAATAGAAAAGTAACCTATAGCTCCAGCTAAAACTAGAAAATAATTTATAATTTCAGGTATGATTAAGAAATTCAGAAAAAATTTGGATAATAGTACAAATATAAATGTAGAATTTATACGTATACCATTTCTAACCTTATAACCTAAATTCCAAGTTATATGCAGATTATAAATAAAATTGTTATTTTTCAAGAAACAGTACATTTGAATTGGAAAAGCTTAAATATAAGGGTTTTGAGGTGGAGACCAAGACGAAATTGGTTGCATTTTGTCCCAAGGCCACGGGAAGCCTCGCTAAATCTCGCGGCAGCTTGGGGTTTTAAATATCAATATTAAGTAAAAAGATCTGAATGCTTACCTGTTCTTGATAAATATATGATCTTGTTTTTACTATCTAATTTCCATATTAGCAACCAATCGGGTTGAATATGACATTCCCAAAAACCTTTATAATTTCCTTTTAATTTGTGTGGTTTGTATGATGATGGTAAACTGCCTTTCTTTCTTAGCAGTAGTAAAACCTCTTCGAGTAAATCAAGATTTCTCTTATTTTTCTTAGCCTTCTTATAATCTTTTTTGAAAGTTGATTCGAATTCAATTTCAAACATAATTATGTGTTAAGTTTGTTCATCAAATCTGAATGATTTTCAGTTTTAGTCAGCTCCTTTTTAGAATTAATATTTTCGATGGATTCAATAGTAGTTTTGTTTGGTGCTGATATCAGCTGGATTCCTTTCTCCTCTGAAACACCCATTTTAATCATTTGCAACACAATCTGACCAAACTTTGAACGTTCATCTATCCTTATTGTTATTTCTTTAGCCATTACTTTTTTATTCAAATATAATTTAAATATCTGAAGTAAAAAAAATGCTAGCCTGCGGACTTTCAACATTTTTCAAATATGCTGACCTTGTAGGTTATCAAAAATTAAAAAAAAAGAAAAGTAAACATCGGCCACCAAGGCCACGAGAAGCTTCGCTAAATCTTTCGGCAGCTTGGGCACGAGTTGGGAAAGATGTGGTTGGTTGGGGGTACGAATTAACATATTATTGCTCCCCTCCTTCATAGTAACATACACAGTTATTAGGATTCTACTAAAAATATCGAATTTATTCTTCAACCCGAGTTAAAATCATCCACCCATACATTTCTTTAATAGATTCAAAAGGAATTTTTTCATCATGTGGTAAAAACATCAATTGATCAGCTTCAAAATAGAAATAAGCATACATAAATCTATTTTTTCTTTTACGAGAAGAAACAGAATATTTAATTCTGTAATGACTTTCAAAAATACACCATTCATTAATAATAAATTGCTCTTTTCTAGTAGACTTAGGTGTGATTACATTCACAACAAAAGAATCTTTATAATAGGAAAACTCAGGCTTAAATATAAGCGTGTCATAATCAACTATTAACTCTCTCGTATTAGTCCATTTTGTTCCTATTAAATCATTTTGTGCAAAACAAAGTTGAGCGATTAAACAAAAAATCACCGATGATAAAATTTTTCTCATTATTCGTTTAGTTGTTTCTAGAACTTCATTTTGATAACTTCCTTCCTTTAGAATTTCACCATTTCTATAAGTATGTAAACCTTACTTTATTGCTCATTAGACCTGCCAGATGGAATAGTTAAAGCAAAATCAAGCAGCAGTATGGATTCATCTTGTGATTGACTGAATAAAAACTAATTATTTCTTAAAGATAGAAATAATTTTAAAAGAAAATAGCAAGAATTAATATTACACTGATTTCTAAAAAGATACGAGTTTCAGTAGGTCTTTTTTAGGAAAGTCTTGGAGGTCGCGGGAGTAAAATTATTCGCCTTCGTCATGGTCATCGGGAGCGATGCAACTTGGAGAACTTGGAAGTATTTCTAAATCAAATATAAGTACACCACTATGTCCGTTACAATTGAGTCCATTAAATATCAATCCTGGTACATTAGAATAATTGCCATTCCCTATTTTAAACATGAAATATTCACTTTCAAGGTCTTTTTCTATTTTCCATTTTCCTTTTAAATTATTTATACAACAATTAATATCTGTATAAATTTCGAAAGTTTTATTACTGAATAGTTTTAAATAAATATTCTCAGTTCCAATCTTATTTAAGAAATCACCAGTCAAGTGTGAATCACTAATAACTTTATGGCATCCAATCATGTTTTTCCCTCCATAAGTAGTTATATCTTCGCATGAACTACAAAATAACAAGACTAGGATAAAACTAAAATATAATGACCTTTCTCTCATCTTAATAATTAATTGTAAATGTGTAAACTTGAGACATATTGCTGAATTACCCAAGTACTGAACAATCCAACAACTGTATGGTTCCAACCTAGTGGTAGTCTGAAATCTCCATTCCACTTTCTCTCTGACATAAACTTTAACTTTCTACTAAAATCTCTCTGATTTCAATCCTTATCAATACTACTAGCAATTCTATTACTACAAAAATAACAATATAGAAGTCTTTGGAATTATGAAATTTAAATTTTCTAATCATTTGATCAATACGTTAAGTTAATTCTAAGATGAGAAATCACCCTCTAACCCCAATAAATCTATATCTTTACACCAAAAAAACAAAGTGAACTTCACAAACAAAGAACTAATCATTTTCGATTTTGATGGAACGCTCATCAACAGTATTCCAGATCTTACTTCGGCTATAAATAACATGTTATCGCATTATAATTTATCACCTTTAACAATAGAGCAAGTCACTCCTTTTATCGGGAATGGCGCAAAACCTTTGGTTAAAAGAGCTTTAGAGGCGGCTTTAGAAAATCAAAGTACAGTTGTGATAGATTTTGATGAAGCTTTTGAAATCTATTTGTCGGCTTATAAAAAAATCACTTGCAAAGATACTTTCTTGTATCCTGGAGTGAAAGAAACTTTAAAGTATCTAGATAAAAAAGGTTATAAAATGGCGATTTGTACAAATAAACCTTTTGCCTTTATCGAGCCTATTTTAAGCACTTTAGAAATTAAACAATTCTTTAAAATTTGGATTGGCGAAGATTCTTTGACAGAAAAAAAACCAAATGCCCTTCCACTTGTTCATTTAGCTAAAGAACTGAATTCGACAATTGAAAAAAGTATTATGATAGGAGATTCTAAAAATGATATTCTTGCTGCTCAAAATGCTAAAATGGAAAGCATTGGGGTAAGTTATGGATACAATTACAACGAGAATATTGCCGATTATAATCCAACATTAGTTGTTGATATTTTTTCGGAATTAAAAACTTTATTTTAGGATGAACAAAGTGCATAAGGTTGGAATTATTGGTGGAGGTGTTTCTGGAGTGGTTACGGCTTTAGAATTATCTAAATACGGAATTGATAATGTATTGTTTGAACAGGAAAACAGCGTTGTCAACGGTCCACCTTTTTGCCATTTGCACGCTGGTGGAAATCTTTATCCTGACATTTCGGATGAACAATGTAGAATTTTGATGAAGCAATCCATTGAAATGGCACGTTTATTTCCGCAATCTATTGATGAAAGACCAACTTTTATAAGCATCCCAAAAACACAGAAATATAGTGTCGAAAATATTCAAAGTCGATTGGATATGCTGGTTGACTATTATAAATCTTTGATTGCTGAAGATGCTTTAAATGAAATTTTAGGCGAACCCGATCAATATTATAAAACCTACTCGGAAGAGGATTTAAAAGAATTATCCGGAAAATCAAGTGTTCAGAATCCATCGACACCAGACCAATGGCTGATTAACGCAATAAATCTAATCGATTACAAAAAATTAAAAACTCCAATCATTATTGTTCAAGAATATGGCTGGAATATGTTTAGACTAACAGCTCAGGCTCAATTGGCGTTAAATAAAGCCGAAAATTGTGATTTAAAAATAAATACTAAGGTTCTTGATATTAAAGACCTTAGAGACCAAGATTTAGATTATAATTGGGAAATCCATACCGAGAAGGAGATTTATAAAGTCAAATATTTAGTCAATTCGTGTGGATTTAAAACAGGTGAGATTGATGATTCTCTGCATATAAATTCCGAACGATTAATTGAATTTAAAGCAGCTTATGTTTCCAAATGGCAACCCATTGAGGGATTAATTCCTGAACTTATTTTTCATGGAGAGCGCGGAACGCCGGGTGGAATGGTTCAATTAACGCCTTACAGTGGAGATTATTATCAGATTCATGGTATGACAAAAGAAATCACTTTATTTAAAGATGGACTCATTCATTCCAATGAAAATGAAGCACAACCAAAGTTTAATGAGGACATCAATCAGAAGTTATTTCAAGGTTGGGAAAAAGTAGATGTTATTTCGCGAACTGAAAATGCAATTCATTCCGTTTCTCATTTTGTACCTTCATTTAAAACGGCAACTGTTGGCGGACCTCCCCTATTTGGTGCGCAACAAATCCCGGGTGATGATGAAACTTTAAGAGTTGGCGAAGTGAGTTTCCCTCATGAATCTTATGCAAGAAGTGAAATTGTTAAAGCTTCATCTGCATTAACCGTTGCGAACCAGATTATAGATAAAATTCAAGAAGAGAATATTGTTTCTATTATTGAAAACAGAACAAATAAAAATGCTTTGTTGGATGCCATTTCTAAAGACGAAATTGACGAATTGGCTGCGGAATTGACTATTGAACGTGGTTACCCGAAAGCTATGTCGAGATTGATTATTGAGCGGGAATAATTAAAATAATTACGAATTTGTTAATTACGAATTACGAATTTAATTCGGAAATAGATTGGCACTTAATCTTTTCTTTTGGGGCTGCCCCATTCAATTCTTTAACTAAAATAGCTCCATTTAAAAAGCCATTACAAAGAATTGAATAGGTCGGGTCATTCGCTATATCTCTGACTAAAACGTCAGAGGATGCCGCTGCTACCCCTCAGCCGAGATTTGCGCTGGAGAGAATAGTTTTTCCTTAAATTTCATATATGAAATTTCCCTGCGCATCGTACGGACGATTTGCAAATCGTCCGCACCATTACAGCTGCTTTTTCACAAACGAAAAAGAAGGAAAGACCTTTGAATTTAAATATTTCCACTACCTTTAAAACATAAATCATTACTCTTGAAAACTCTTTTAAAATATTTCCTACTTCTTTCACTAGTACTTCTCATTACTAGCTGCTCTAAAACAAAAGTAACCCGAGGATTTTACGCTTGGCAATCGGGTTCTAATGTGGTCGACACTATAAATCAGAAAATATTTCAATCTTTTAATGCAGAACGTTTGTATCTCAAAATGTTTGAAGTGACTTACGATGAAACAGAGGGCGCAATTCCTATTTCAAAAACAAATTTCAAATTGCGCAATCAATTTATGTCGAATGCAGAGATTGTTCCTTGTGTTTTTATTGAGAATGAAGTTTTAAGTAAATTAAGTGCTATTCAACTGAATGAATTAGCCGATAATATCGTTTTTCTGATTGATAAATATATTGATGAACGTGTATTTGAACCCTCTGCAAAAAATCGAGATTATAAAGAAATTCAATTGGACTGTGATTGGTCAAAAGGAAACCAAGAAAGCTACTTTCAGTTGATTAAGCTGGTCAAAGAAAAATCTCAAAAGACAGTTTCTTGTACCATGCGTTTGTATCCTTATAAATATAGAGAACAAATGGGAACTCCTCCAGTTGATCGGATTATGTTGTTGTGCTATAATCTATTGAATCCATCAAAAAACACCGATAAAAATTCAATTCTGGAAATCGAAGAATTAAAGAAATACATAGATTTTGACACACCTTATCCGGTCCCTGTTGATGTTGCATTTCCAACTTACTCTTCTGGGTATAGATTTGACCAACAACGGTTCGAAGGTGTTTTTCATGCCGTTCCAGAAGATCTTGAAAGAATAACTTTGTCAACGGAAAAACACTTGCATTACGTCGTAACAAAGGATACAACTTTGGGAAATCTATTTTTCAAAAAGGGAGAAAATATTAAAATTGAAAGAGTGAGTGAAGCCGTTTTGATAGAAGCGGCAAAATTATTAGCAAATCATATTGATCAATCTGAAATTAATGTGGTTTTGTACCATTTAGATCACGAAGAATTAAAACAATACAATCATGAAGTACTGGATAGCGTTTTTGATATTTTTAAGTAGTTCCACACTTGCAACTGCTTGTGGCCCCTGGTATCCTTATGGAGAGGAAACTCGATTTTCTTTGCTTTATCCTGGCTGGTTTGACAATGGCGGACTTTCTGAATTTTATTATTCGGCGGATGTTACAGCTGAATATTATGAAATCTCATCCGAAAATGATAAAAACACGCTGGATTGGTGGAACTTAATTGACCAAGCAGTTGATAAAGAACTTGTATTTCATACCATTTATAGTTTAAGCAGCAAAGAAGTTATTGATGGAGAAAATCAACCAATGATTAAGGCATTACTTGATAAAAAAGGAAAGCCTTATATCGATTACCTCGTTTTTGCTAAATCTTATTCTCATCTTAACAATAGCGGAAACTATTGGGAAAGGAATGATAAACAAGAAGATTCTTTGCGAAATGTAGCTGCACAAATAGCTGTAAAAAATGCAAATAACACAACGGATGAATGGCTCAAAAGACGTTACGCTTTTTTGGCTTTAAGATTTCATTTCTACAGTAACAATAAAGCAAAAGTCATTGAATTGTATGACCGCTATTTCGATGGGAAGTCTGAATGGGCAATTGACCGTTGGGCAGAATACCACCGCCTCCACTTTAAAGAAGATTCATACCAAAGAAATTATCGAGTTGCGCAATTGTTTTCTTCTGTGCATTCAAAACGAAACGGATTATGGAATTTGTATAATACTAAGATTAATCAAGAAAGAGTGCTTGATTTGGCAGCTACCAATCATGAAAAGGCCAATGTTCATGCTATGTATATTTTACGAGAAACGGGTAAAACCTTAAATGAGCTCAAAACAATCTATCAGTTAGACCCATCCAATGAGTTGCTCAGCTTTTATGTTATTCGAGAAGTCAATAAATTGGAAAATTGGGTTTTAGGACCTGAGATTACTGCTTATCAACCTGTAATTCGAGATTATGATTATGATTATAACATCAATGATAAAATCATGAAAGAGCGAATAGAAGAAGATCGTTTGTATGCAAAAGAATTTTTGGATTGGCTTTCTGTTACTGCGATAAACATGAATTCAGAAGTTCGTTCTGCAAGTATTGCCATATTATCATTGATCGTGAAAGATCCTAAAAATGGAATCAAACAATTGGAAAAGGAAACTTTTTCATCGGTAGAACTTAAGAATTGGAAATCCAACATGTTAACGCTATTAAAAGCAAGAGATTCGAAATCTCCAAAACTCGAATCTTATGATTTGGAAAGCTTTTTAAAGACTGATTATAGAAATAAGAATGCTTTTATATTTGCTTTGGGAAGAGAATTTGAATTCAATGGAGATTTATCAGCTGCCATAATGCTTTACAGTCACTTGAATGATAAAGGTAATTATGACTCATTCACTTGGCATGAATCAAATGGTCGAACAGCTTATAATTTGGATTTTTACTATGACAGTTTCGATTATTTTGATGCGAACTACTCTGCTTCTGAAATTGAAAACAGCTGGAAGAAAATAGAAAATCATAAAGACTCTTTATTGTCTGAACTCGTTTTAAAAGACAAATTGAATTGGCTAGACATGATTGGAACTAAGTATTTACGTGAGGAAAATCTAGAAAAATCAATTGCAGTTTGGGAAATCATACCAAATGAATACTGGTTTTCAGAAGCAAGAAATTATGATGATTACCTTCAAGCGAATCCTTTTTATGCGAATTTCTATTCTGGTCATGAAGAAACTGTTGGAGATACCGTTTCATTTACGAAACTTGAAATCGCTCAAGAATTACAAAGTCGAATCAAACAAAGTAAACGTCTCAAAGGCGATGCAAAAGCAAAGGTTTTGTTCGGAATTGCGAATTGTTATTTCAATATGACGCAACACGGAAATTCGTGGATGATGAAACGATATTATTGGTCCATAAACTTTGAAAACACTATTTACGCTGATGATTTAGATTACAATACCTGCATAAATGCTAAAAAGTATTATCTCTTGGCAAAAGAAGCAGCGAAATCTAAAGATTTTCAAGCCCTAACTTTGAGAATGGCCGGCAGATGCGAGTCTATTAGGATAAAATTCGAATCCAATAGGAATTTCGATAGAGATAAATATGATTCTTACGCTGATTTCGTCTATTACAGCAATAAATATTACAATCAGATTAAAGCGAATTATCCTGATGTTCAGGAGGAATTACTTACAAATTGTCTTTCATTTGAAAGGTATTATCAATCCATAAAGTGATTTGTTTTCGTTGGCTTGGGTGGGGTAAAATTTGCTCAAGCGAAGCTTGAGCAAATTTTACCCCAAAGACTTCTCTACGAACTGTCATTCCGATAGTTGAGAAAATATTAGATTTTAACAACTGAGGAATCCCTTCTTCCTTTTTGCTAAAGTTTAACTCTAGATAAAATTAATTAATGCGATTATCGGCTGTATTATTGAAAAAACACATCGTTAAAATTAGGGATTAACGACCTATATTGGTAGCCCAATTAAATATTTCTCTTTCCTCCTATACTTCTCGTTTAGGCCTACCTACTACCAAATACCTCACGAAATATTCATAGAGATAAATCAATCCAATCAAACTAAAAATATAAACTGTGGACAGAATATAAGCACTCGAATTTTGTCCCCATTTTTCGGATGTTGGTCCGTATAGTTTTAAACCAACCTGATAAAAAAGGAACATTAAAAGTCCACCAAAAACTATTGTAAATATCGTTTTAAAGATGATAGCTGCAAAAGAGGTTCTAAATAATTGATCTCTTTTGTATTGCTGATAACTCATTTTTGAATGCGATTGTGCCCGACGAGTTCCTGTCCTTGTTTTACGATTTACATCTTGTTGATATTTTTGTTTAACTCTTGGATTAGCACGTTCCATTCGTTGGAGCTTCAATAATCTATCATAAGCCAATCGTGTCTTACTGTCAGACAAACAACTATAGGCCACTTCTACTTCGATGAACTTTTCTTTTGCATTTTCAGCCGAATTGAGATCTGGATGATACTGTTTAGCTAGTTTTCGAAAAGCCTTCTTCACCTCTGCTGCATCAGCATTTTCAGTAATTCCTAATATTTCGTAGTATGTGGACATGAATTAAAAGTAGAGTTTTATTTTCCGTTATCAAGAGGATAAAAATAACAATACAATTAATAATTTCACTGAATTTCGGAAATTGCAAAAAGTTTTAAAATCATTTTGATCATTTTAATCTGCGTAAAAAACAGGTAGCACGCTGATTCAAATTGATCAAAGGATTCGTTTGATTTACTTTTATTCATACATGTTCATCAATATTTAATGTATTCGCATTTTAAATTAATAATACTTTTTTCAAACGCTACCCTCTATTTTTTACATCAATCAGAATTGCGCTAATACTTCATTTTTGAATATTTTATGTTACTTTAGAACCATAAACACTCAGTTTGCCCTAATTTTTAGCAGCAAACTTAAATTCAATTTAAAATACTACAAAATGAAATTACACCATCTTCTATTGACTTCCTTAGTTTTTATATTTCTGTTTTCTTGTAAAAAGAAAGAAAAAGCCAGAGTTACAACCGTTGAAGTTGTAAATATTACAGATAATTCCGCAGTGGTAAAGGGAGAAATTACTGATGATGGCAATTCTAAAATTAAAAACAGCGGTGTTGCTTGGTCGCTTAATCCAATTCCTACAAAAGATGATAATTTCGTTTTAGATGATGAGGATAATTCAATTTCAGTTCAACTTTCAAATTTAACACCTGGAACAACTTATTATGTTAGGGCTTTTGTTGAAAATAAAACTGACATCTCCTATGGAACGGATTTAAATTTCACAACCACCTACTCTATTGTTTCAAATCCTGGACAAGGTGTAACGGATATTGATGGTAATAATTATTCAACTATTATTTTAGGGAACAATCAGGAATGGATGGCAGAAAACTTGAGAACGTCGACATGTTCTGATGGTACTCCAATTCCAAATATTACTGATGTAAGTCAATGGTCAAATACGATTACGCCTGCTTGGGCATTTTATGATAATGATCAACAAAATGAGGTTCCACACGGCAAACTATACAATTGGTATGCTGTTAAAGATTGTGCCGTTTGTCCTGATGGTTGGAGAGTGCCAACAAATGAAGATTGGAATAAGTTAGTTGTTTATCTTGATCCAATTTCAGCAGTTGAAGGTGGAAATGATGCAGGTGACAAATTGAAAGTTACTGGAAATCAATATTGGAATGGTGCAAATGAAAATGCTACTGATATTATTGGTTTTTCAGCACATCCAAGTGGAAAAATAAGTGGAGGATTTCTTGGTCTGACATTCTCAGGAATTTGGTGGACGCAAACAGAAGCAACAGGTAATTTCACTTATGTTAAGGAGAATACTTGGAGTAATTCTCGACTAAATGGTGTAACTCAATCTAAAAAGGATGGTGTTTCTATACGTTGTTTGAAGAATTAAATAACAAATTCAATAATTTTAAATAATGAAAAAAATTGCATTTCTGCTACTAATAATAGTCTCCTTTTCTGCTTGTAAAAAAGAAGAATATATCAAAACATCAATCACTTTTTCTGATGTTGAAGTCACTATGTATAGTGAGTTAATCGCTATTATTAAATACAATGTGATCGTGGAAGGAAGTCCTTTGGTTCGGGAAAGCGGAACAATTGTAACGGTTGATCCAGAAGTTTCTTACTTTAACTTTAAGGTTGTAAATGATGAAAAATTATTAAAAAACGTATCTATCAACCTTGGCGTAGACGCAGAAACACAGTTTTTTGTGCGGCCTTATGTGATTACTTATGAAGATACGCTTTATGGAGAAATTCAGTCATTTATGTCCGGTTCTTATTACAAAGTCGGAAATGGAGTTATAGACGCATCTGGTAATAATTATGAGACAATAATTTTAGGGAATCAGGAGTGGATGGTTGAAAACCTAAAAACTTTTAAGTATTGCAATGGTGATTCAATACCGTTGTCAAATGATATCACTCAGTTTTTAGACAGAAATGATGAGCCTCAGTCCTTGTACTATGACTTTGATATCAATAATTATGACACCTATGGATTATTATATAATGGATACGCCATTTTTGACCAAAGAAACATTTGTCCTTGTGGTTGGAGAGTGCCAACAGATTATGACTGGAGTGAACTTATTATTTATCTTGGAAATAACAAATATACAGGTAGCAAAATGAAAACTACTGGAACTCTGGAAGAAGGAACAGGATTATGGAAACAGCCCAATGGTTTTGCAAATAATTTATCTGGATTTTCAGCACTACCAGGCGGGTATCAAGAATATGGTCCAAGTTATTTTTATGGTAAAAACACTTATGCAGTTTTTCCATATATAAACACCCAAGGAACTGAAAGCTTCTTACAAATGCTATCCATTGACTATGTTAGAGGCAGTATAGAAATATTAGGAAATAGCAATGACAGAGGAATGTATACCAGATGCGTTAAGAACCTTTAAAGTTTAATCAACTTGGCTGTTTTACTTTCGTTAGCTCCAAAAACTTTAATGAAATAAACTCCATGTCTCTGGTCACTTAAATCAATTTTCAAAAAGTTTTGGTCTAAAATATTTCCTTTTTTGATTACCTGACCCATTGCATTTGATATTTCATATTTCTCAAATTGCATTTCTATGTCTTGGAAGTTAATTTCGAAAGTTGATGTAAATGGATTCGGATAAACATTGATTCCTAAATCAGCATCGATATTTCTAATGTCCATTGGTCTTATTGTTTGAGGTGTTAAATCCCAATCATTAATCTCAAATTTTAAAATAGAAAGTACATCAGAATGTCTCCAAATATCTGCAATTGGATAGTTTTTATCTGCCGAAAAATTTGAACCGATCAATACAAACGAGTTATCCTTCACATCAAAGGTAGCCTGGTATGCAATTTGGTTTATTAATTTTTTCCCTTTATAATTTCCTTCTAAATCATATCGTTGAATCATCACTTTTCCAGAATGAAAATCTTCACCCATAAAGTATATAAAATTAACATCCTGCTTTACAAGCAATGGAATCATTCCATTGTTATCAGTCGTCACATTTGCACTGACTACTCTATTTTGTAATGGATCATAAATAATAGAGTATTCTGAGACCTCATAACAATCATTTCTGAAATCATTTTGAAATTCATAAATGTCTGAACGAATTGCACCACTCGAAAGTCCTTTAACAAGTATTTTATTGTCACTTAGTTGTGTTGCTAAGCCATTATAATGAAGGCTATTTCCTGAAAAAACCAACCTTTGTTTTTCATTTCCATCAAAATCATAAACTAACAAAACCCCTCCCCAACTGTCAGTAGTGCATGACCAAGTTTTATTCTGGGAACAAAAAACAAGAATCTCTTTTGTTTCTTCATTCAGTTCAATACTTCTGATCTCACCAATAAAGTCATTCCAATTGGTTAAGACATTTCTAGCCCAAATTAAGTTTCCTTCATTATCATATTTCGCAATAAAACTTTGATGATCCCAATCACTTATGAGCACTGTATCCACTAAATCTAATTCATAACTATTGTACTTTCCTGTAAGATAAAAATTATCCTCTTTATCAGCTTTAACTTTAAAAAATTCAGGGTTATCTATGAATGTCGTTTCATAAAGGGACTTTACATTGAGCACTTCACCTGTTTCACCATTGAGTTTCGCCCAATATCTATTAGATCCATCTTTTTCGATTGTATCTTGTCCGAAATATCCATTTTTAAAAAAATATCCAAATATATTAACATCTCCATTGCTATCTAAAGTAAACTGATCGTAGATATAGAATAATTTATTTGTGCTTCCTATTCCTTGTAACCATTGAAGTTCTCCATATTTATCGTATTTCGCATAAACATCAGAAAACCTATTTTTTTCAGATTTTCTACTGGCAAAGTCATAAACCACGTTATCAAAAGCTGCACCAGACCAATGAAGGTTTACATAACTAAGGTAGGTAGAACCATCATCACCAATAATAGTATTTTGAGAATGTAAGCCGTTCTGATAACTTGAACATGGTCTAGTTTCTCTATCATTCCCAATTTCGGTATACCAAGTTAGGGAATCAAATGATCTTTCTGTCGGTTGAGTGTCTATAGTTGAATCGAATTTCCATCGGTAAACCTGATTTAATTGGGTAAAATTGTTTTCGGTTATGTAATATACATAGTCATCATAAAGTAAAATCCTTGTTTGTGCAGAATTGTAATCAGGAGCTTTGCTTAATGAAATCAATGTGTCTGGACGAACTTCGTATAGATAAATGTAATTATCATTGCCATTGCTCAAAAAAGCATAATCTTTTTGATTGTGCGTAAAAACTTGTACTGAATAATTAGGATGTCCTCCTGTTTCACAAGAACGAAATGGAACACCAGAAAACTTTCCCTCATTTAGATCAGTAATTCTTTGAATTGAATCTTCCTGATTAACAACACCTAATTCAATTCCGTATATTATATCAGCCATACTGAAAATTCCATTTTTAGCAGATTCTAAATTAAATGAGCTTAAGGTTGATTGTTGCTCATTTACAATTACTTTGGGATCTCCTAAAATGAGAGAATCATTTACCATTTCAGCGTTTAAAAAATTATTTGTGTTTGTTCTGATCACAACATTGAAACGATTTGAAGTTGTTGGATGAATTTCTACAATGTTTGAAGCGCTTATGATGGATGTTTGCAAAGTACTTTTATTTATCTGTATGGTTTTAGATGTTGAATCACTGTCTACATTTCTAAAATACCAATTGAAATTGTCGCTCGATTCAATTAACTCAGAACGCAGATAGGGATTGCTCCTTTCTCCGAATACTCCCTGATATAAAACCACTCTATTGCCTGTTTGATCTAAAAATATTAGCTCGACCAAGTTACTAAACTGTCTTTCAGAAAATAAAATTCCATTATCATTTACATCGAGCAATACCAAATTTTTATTACTTTGATACACCGTGTCCAATTCTTTTAAATCTGTATTGTATTTGAATATTTTATTTGAGTTATCCTGTTTCGTGCGATAATAAAGATTTTCATTGTGTTGCTGAAAATCTCTCATTCCTTGATCTACATATTGACTGTAAATCTCTGTTACCTCTTGATTTTCATTACATTTAAACAACCTCAATGGCCCAGGGAAATCATCTTGTGTAAAAAAATATACATTTTCACCGTAACTATAAAAAGTAGAGTAAATTTTATCGTATCCAAAGTCCTTGACAAGTTTTGGTTCCTTCTGTCCTTCTTTTAGTGCGAAAAGCTGTCTTTGATAATCTCTTGATAGATAATATAAAGCTGAGCTTGTCTTAATAACAGAATTGCTCTCATTCAAATGAAAATTACCTCTTTTGTCGTTAGGAATTGTACCCATAAACTCAAATTGAGACAAACAAGTCTGAGTTATTAAAACAAATAACAAACTCAAAGTAGTCTTGAGTTTAAAGATGTAAGTTTTCGAAGTAGTCATTTTATAAAAATATAGAATTTTTATTTATAAATGGTTTGCTTTGATCAAATTCGTGTAAATTGATCTGTGTTAACTAGTGAATCGTCGATTTTGCCAATATTTAAAATTTTTAGATGGATTTAGTAAAAATAGAAAAAAAAATTAGTTTTTGAATCGTAGATCCAGGCCATGTTTTAGAAAAGAATAATGAAATACTTTTATTAATTGAAACTGATGATACGTTAGAACTAATAAAAAGTCAAAAACGCCAACTTTACATACAAGAGATGGATGCTGTATTGGTATATTTTGAAATTTTACAACACGGATTTAGAAGAAAGAACTTGCGTTGCGGAGTATTTTGATAATCTTCAGAGAATACATTTGATGATTATATAAAAGTGAGTTTTATGAACAATTATATTGGAATCACTACCTTTCAAATTTGAATTAAAACATACTACTCCATGGAAATAAAACTAGCGAATAATAATTCCTACACTTATGAGGAAGTCAAGGCAGCAGAAAACAATGGCGGTTCTTTTGTAACTTATCAATGGATTATACCTCTGCCTCTATTTTATCCTGTGCGCAGATTGTCTAAAGTTTACTTTATTCCAAAGGATGGAAACCAAGCGAAATATGCCAAGAAATACAATATAATTTCATTAATCATTGGTTGGTGGGGACTTCCATTTGGACCCATCTTCGTTAATCGTTCTGTCCGTTTGAATAATAATGGAGGTGTTGATGTCACAGAAGATATCTACTTGAACCTAGACAGAACGGGCTACGATAATGGAAGACTCGAAATAGTAAAGCATTTCACTAAATTTATTCATCCATCTAAATCAGAAATTCCGGAATACAAAAAGGTCTTTAAAAAACTAATTGATGAAGGAATATTGAAATCTCAACCTGTCATTGGGTTGTTTGTGGATACCGAGAAAAACGTTGAACCCTACATAATAATTGGATTCAATGAAGAATTAAAGGGAAAAGAAGAATTAATTTCTAAGGCTATTTACAAACGTTTCTACAAACAATTGAAATTTGAGTTAGTGGATTTAAATTCTGATTTTGAATTCAAAGAAGCTTTATTGACCCAAGGTTTAAATCTAGAAAGTATTTAAAATTAAATTCTTAAATTTCACCAAAATACATCATGACAATAAATAACAAAACAATTACCAAAGGATTTGTACTTGCTGGACTAATGAATAGTTCTGTGCTTGTTTTCTCAAAATTCTTTACCAATCCAACCATCGCAGAATTTGATGCTACGGTTATGTCAAATTTTGGATTATTAATGATTTTCATTTGGGGATTGGCTTATATCTCGATTTCCAAAAATTATAATCAAGTGAAATGGCTCGTTGCAGTTTTTGCCATTGAGAAATTCATTTATGGTTTCATCTGGACAAATTGGCATTTGAATAATTCAATTGCTGATGTTTTTGAAAAGGATTTAATGGCTGGATTGTTCTATTCTATTTATGGAATTAACGATTGGCTGTTTTTTGTATTTTTCACTTTTGTGTTTGTTCGTTTAGTGAGAAATAAATAGTGATTTTAAAAAACAAATAATCAAAAAGAACACTTCTAATATACTATGAATCAAGATATAATCTATATAGAAAACACCGGTTTTTTAGATATAAGAATTACTTTAGAACAATGGATTGAACTCTATTTGGATGATTTAGATTCAGATTTAAAATTCAAGCTTTTCAAATATGATAAATCACATACCGTTATAGAATTGAGTAAGGAAATTGAAAATAAACTTTTTAACTTTTTAATGAATTACCTCACTTACCCCGATAACAAAAGAGAAGCATCATCTGTAAAAGGCTTTACGCAAATTAGAGATAAAAAAATATTTCCATCAAGTTTACTAGGTCAACCTGTTCAAATTTATGTTTCTAAAAACGACTCAGAATATGATAATGTAAATGGTGTCATACCTTCTGGAGATACTTACAAGATAGATTTCGGTGGAAAAATTATTCAAATGGACACTGAGTTATCTTATTCAAAACCAGCAGTCAGCTATACCAGTTCTAAATTAGAAATCATTGGAATTAATAAAGAAAAGATTTCAAAAAAAAACGATGATGTTGATTTAGCCAAATTTGAAAAACGATTCTTGTGGATTTCCATCATATACTTCTTTAGTTTTTTGATTTCAATTTACATAACTCAAAACACAAGTGATTTTGATACTACAATAAGTGTTTTTACTTTCGCACTAGCTTTTTGGGCAATACTAGAAGAAAAATTATTGAGATTTGATACGGTTTACTTTAAACTTTTGGTTTTATCCATTTTTGTTGGTGGTTTAGGTTATTATTTATCTTTTGAATTGCAAGAAAATTTTTGGTCAGTAATAACCAGACTCCCCTTCTTCTTTCTCATTTCATTTCGTTTTCTAAGATTTTTATATGTAAAAAGATATAATAGAGAGCCTGTTTATGAAAAAAACGCAAAACTTATTGAAGACAAAATTTTCTCTATTCTATTAACACTAGTAGCTTTTCTTTTAACTTTTTTGATATAAAATAAATTTGAAAATGAAAAATAATTTAAAATTTATTACAACACCCTGTTACTCAATTAATTTTCTACAAAATGAGTCAAAATCTTAAATACTAATATTTCACAATAAATACAACTATTCAAACGTTACTCGAGAAATGCTAATTAGACTCTTTAAAAATGACTTTAAAGAAAACTATCAACTAAAAATTATTAACATGAAAACTTTCAAATTATTAACTTTTTTTGCTCTTATAATTTTCTCTTTTAATTCATTTTCTCAAGAAACAGAACCTATAAAAAGAGTCAAATTTGATGATATTCATATACATTTAGGACCACTATTTGAACGTTATCAAAAAGGAAATATTAACGATTTTCAAACATTAGCTCCTCAATCAGATTTACTTGAAGAATATCCCCAAAACTTTTCACAATCAAATGGTTATGGAATTTCAGGAAGTGCAGCACTTTCAGTAATGGTGGGAATAAAATTCAGCAATAAGGAAAAAACATCCTATAAGTCCAATCCACTTTTGCGTTTAGGATTTAGCTATTCTTCTGGAACACATATTTCCTCAAATTACTCTGAAGATACCCGATATCCATTCGACACGCTAACATCCTCTCAAACAGGAGCTCAAACTTTTGTTGATTCTGTTTACACGCAGCATTCTGGAGCCAATTATTCTTCTGATCAGCTTCGTTTTAATGCGGCTTTAATATTTAGAACAAATCCAGAAGCACGTTGGTCTTTATACTCAGGAATCGGTCTAACAGCGGGAGTTTCTATCAATGCGAAAACGCAGATTTATTATTCTACGTTTGTAAGCACGGAGTCTCAAAACAACGATGTTTCTATTAACAACAGCAACTATAATTCTGATGAAAGAGTTACAGAAAATTACAAAAACGAAATGAATTATGGATTCTCCGCATACATACCATTTGGAGTTGATTTCAGAATAGGAAATAAAAGAGAATTTTGGAAAAGAACACATTTATTTTATGAGATAAAACCAGAATTAAATGTTGTTTCAATTCCAGAATTGTACACAATAACAAATACCAGAATTAGCCAAGGAATTGGTGTTAGGGTTACTTTTAATTAAGGTTTGTAATATTTTAAAATTTAACTTTATTGATGAAAAGCATCGTCCTATACTTATTATTCATTAGTTGTATTTTTCTCTCTTGTAATTCAAATGAGAAAAATACAACTGATGATGATTTGGAAAAATTAGCCCTTAAATCCAAAGTAAAATACCCAGAAAACTATCAAGTTAAAGAGTATTCAGATTCAGCTCACAGATATATTGAAACCGATAGCGCTGAATTTAGAATTATCAAAAAATATTTTCTAAATAATGAGGGATTATTCGCAATACACAGAATCAATTTGGAGCAAAAAATGGACTCGGTTACTTATTTTAGAAACAATAAATTAAGTTATGGTGGCTTAGCAATTTATCCAAACAACTCACCTATTGGCCAATGGACATCGCATGACTCAACAGTTCCATACATTTTCAGAGACTACGACACATTGCAATATACTTATTGGAAAGCATTAGAAATTGCGAATGAAAATGGGTTTAAACTCCCTCATATTGAAGCAGTGGAGGTTTCCGATTAGGAGGCTAAGTATTGGGGGTTTTATAGAGTAAATGATGACTCAACACCACAAACATTATTGGTGAACATGCACAACGGAAAGACTAAAAAATTAGAATACAATATTAAGACAGATACCAATAAAAGAGCTGGGAGATTATGGTAATTTTAAACAGATAAAAAAACATTGAATATTTCATAAAGGTTAGTGAGTTTATTCTTTCAACTGCCTTAATGTAAATAAAGTAAGTACAATTAAAAATGTAGTAACTTAATAAAAAGGTTCTGCATTACAAAAAAAAAAGTAGTCTCCCTCTATTAATAACTTCATTCCTTTTATCTAAAATCAAACACCAATTTAACTCCTCCTATATAATTTATTATTCTTAAATTGGCGAAGGAGACGATTTTAAAAAATCTAATTCTGAATCACTGATTTCAGCATTTGAATGGTCCTCAGCATTAAAAACGATAAAAGAATTATATAAAATTATATTTATTATGGAAGACAAAAAGAAAAAACTAACCTCCGTTTCTGGAAGACCAATTGCAGAAAATCAAAATGTTAAAACAGCAGGGAAAAGAGGTCCTATGTTGATGGAAGATTTCTGGTTTTTAGAAAAACTAGCACATTTTGACAGAGAAGTTATTCCTGAAAGAAGAATGCATGCAAAGGGTTCTGGAGCTTTTGGAACTTTTACCGTTACGCATGATATCACAAAATATACGAAAGCTAAAATATTCTCTGAAATCGGTAAGAAAACAGAAATGTTTGCTCGCTTTTCAACTGTTGCAGGAGAAAGAGGTGCTGCAGACGCAGAAAGAGACATCAGAGGTTTCGCAATGAAATTTTACACCGAAGAAGGAAATTGGGATTTAGTAGGAAACAATACACCTGTTTTCTTTTTGAAAGATCCTTACAAGTTCCCTGACTTAAATAAAGCTGTAAAACGTGATCCTAAAACGAATTTAAGAAGCCCAAATAACAATTGGGATTTCTGGTCTCTCCTACCTGAAGCTTTACACCAAGTGACAATTACGATGAGTGATAGAGGAATTCCAAAATCGTTTAGACACATGAATGGTTACGGAAGTCACACTTTCAGCATGTTAAATTCAAATAATGAACGTTCTTGGGTGAAATTCCATTTCAAAACAGCTCAAGGTATTGAAACGATAACAGATCAAGA
Source organism: Brumimicrobium glaciale (assembly GCF_004152935.1). Classification (GTDB taxonomy): domain Bacteria; phylum Bacteroidota; class Bacteroidia; order Flavobacteriales_D; family Crocinitomicaceae; genus Brumimicrobium; species Brumimicrobium glaciale. The sequence continues at coordinate 65,419 of NZ_SETE01000002.1, read as the reverse complement.
AGCTGAAACCTTAGTTGGAAAAGACAGGGAAAGTAATCAGCGTGATATGTTTGATGCTATTGAGAAAAGCGATTTTCCAAAATGGAATCTAAAGATTCAAATCATGCCTGAAGAAGATGCGAAAGACTACCGTTTTAATCCATTCGATTTAACGAAAGTTTGGCCTCACTCCGATTATCCTTTGCATGATGTCGGTGTTATGGAATTGAACAGAAATCCAGAGAATTACTTTGCAGATGTTGAGCAAGCTGCTTTTAATCCAGCGAATGTAGTTCCAGGAATTGGATTTTCTCCGGACAGAATGTTACAAGGAAGATTATTTTCCTACGGAGATGCACAGCGTTATAGATTAGGTGTAAATCATTATCAAATTCCGGTGAATAAACCAAAATGTCCCTTCCATAATCCGCACAGAGATGGTTCAATGCGCGTGGATGGAAACGAAGGTTCAACTATACATTATGAACCAAACAGCTACGGACAATGGGAAGAAAGTAAAGAATTTGCAGAACCTGCTTCACAATTAGATGGCGATGCTTTCCATTATGATCACAGAGAAGACGATGATTATTATACTCAACCAGGAAATCTATTCAGAATAATGTCACCAGAACAGCAACAAGTTTTGTTTGAAAATACTGCTAGGAATATTGGTGGAGCTGAACAATTTATCCAAGAAAGACATATTGGAAATTGCTACAAAGCAGATCCAGCCTATGGAAAAGGTGTTGCTGATGCTTTGAATATTGATATTAATACTGTTGATGTGACTTAATAGTTTATTTACAACTTTAAATAACGAACTCCGCTCAATTTGGGCGGAGTTTACTATTTAAAACAAAAAGTAGAACCTAACTTTACTTTACGTTCCGCTAGATTCTACTCAACTCAAGGAACTAATTTTTTGAATTATTAAAACTTATCCCTTAATTATCTTTCAACTACAGCACTACCCTTTTTCGCTTTCTTATTGAACAAAAAAATCTTTACTTGCAATAAAACCACCATCGCAACAAATGCAACGATTGTGATCAATACTAACATGTTAATTTCAGTTCGTATCGAAGCCATGTCTCCACCATAGAAAGCGACTTTTCTAAATCCTTCTAGGAATTGTGTCAATGGAATAAACTGAGCAATATTTGTAATCGCTGCAGGAATAGCCATTGTTGGCCAAGTGAATCCACTTAAGATAAACGCTGGAGTGGAAATCACCATTAACAGTTCCGTCGCTTTTAATTGACTTGGAATTGCAATTGAAAACAACATTCCGATAAACATTGAAGCTAGCGTTAAAAGCGTTGCTAACACCAACATAGGTGAATTGAATACCGCAGCATCCACACTAAAATAAGGTAAGAATAAACTTACAGCCAACCACATTATCGGAAGCATTAACCAAAATGGTGTTGCTTTTAATAAAATGTGATACAGTGATGATTTACTGTGACCAATCAAAGTTCCAAAATATCCATCTTCAAAGTCACGTGAAAATACTAGCGCCATTGCCAATAAGATAATTTGTTGCATTATCCCAGCCAATAAACCGGGCAACATAAATGTCACGTAGTTTCCTGTGGAATTATATAGTTTATTGAAATTAATTTTGAAGCTTTCATAAGAGGTCATCGCTTGATCTGGATGCATTCCTTGCTTTTGTAATCCTTCAATTTCTATTCCTGCGTTGATTGTCATGAGTACAGATTGAATACTTTTACTCGCCGTATTTGCGTTTAAAATATTCGCCATATTCAGGTCCACACGCACTTCAGGATGTTTTTTCTGTAGCAATTGAGCTTCAAAGTCACTAGGCAAAGTTATCACTGCTGCATATTGCTCTATCGGCATTTCTGCGATGATGTTTCCAGCGGTAAATCTTACGTCTTTCACCAATAAACCTTCATTGTCTTGAAAAGCATCAATAATCTTGTCTGACATTGGACTTCTGTCCTGATCGACAATAACGATTGGTAAATCAACTACTTTCGCTTGTTGATAAACATATCCGAATAGGAATCCATAAACAATGGGTGCTCCAAAGAATATTGCTAACAATACACCATTCGAAAAGATACGTTTAAACTCTACTCGGAGTAATTCTATAAACTTTTTCATAGTAATTATTATTTAATAAGTACTGTACTGTTTAAGTAAAATGGACGGTCCGAAACTTCAGTAACAGGAACAACTTTCAATTCATAAATGGATTCATCCAATTCATACAAAGGCGATGTACTTGTGATATCAGCATATTGCGCCAATTGTTTTATTGCTACAATTCTACCTACGTATTCTTCTTTGGTATAAGGATTTACAAGGTTCAGTTCTTGTTCTACTTTATAGTCGTAAATCTTAGATTCAGGGATTGTAAAACGAAAATACACGCTGTTTCTTTTGTAACCGTTAAACAATGTGTATCCAGGTGTCAACAATTCCCCTTCTTCTAAACTGATTGTTTCAATCGACATATCGATTGGTGCAATCAAGTATTTTTCATTCGATGCCACAGCAACTTCTTCTTTCGCTCCTAAAGCCCGATTTAATTGACCTTTGGCTTGGCTAATTTGTTCTGAACGTGTTCCCTTAGTGACTTCTTGTTTCTTTGCTTCAACAGCATCTACTTGTGCTTTTGCCATTGCTAACTTCATTTTTACTTCGTCGAATTGTTGCTGACTCACCAATGAATCCTTGTACATTCCTTCCAAACGATTGAAAGATTCTTGTGCGAAGTCTAATTGTGCTTTAGCAGAGATTAGTTTTTGGTTTACCTGACTCAATTGCTCTGCAGTTGCTCCATTAAAAGCCATTTCTAACTGACCTTGCGCCGACATAATTGCTCCTTCAGCCTGCATCATTTTCGCTAAAACTTCAGGTACATCAATGAAAGCCAACGTATCGCCTTTCTTTACTTGCTGTCCTTCTTCAACATATATTTTTGAAATTCTTCCCGCGATTTTTCCGCTGATAGAAATTGTTTCAAACTTTACTTTACCTCTATTTGAGGTGATTTTCTCGTTTTCACTGCATGAACTCACACTGAATAAAACAAGGCTGCTCATAATGAGTATTTTTATTGATTTCATATTTTCTCTCTTTTTATAATTTTGGTTATAGTTTTTTAATAGTTTAATGTTCCGTTGGCATGCAACAATTCTGTTATGGCTCTTCGCTGATTAAATACAGCTTCTTGATATTTAAAATTTGATTTTTCTAATTCCGTCAAAGCATCCAAAACATCATTGATCGAAGCCAGGTTACTCTTGTATTGTTGATTCACCATATCGTAAGTGTCCTGTGCCAATTCAATCTCTTTCTCAACTATCTTAACCGATTGAACTTTAGCAGAATAATTCATCTCAGCTTTAACAACACTTAAAGCAATCATTTCTTCAGCTTCTTCAATTCTTTCACGATATTTCAAGCTTTCTAACTCTGTTTTCTTTGCTTTTAATCGCGATTGATTTCCATCAAAAACATTCCATTTAATTCCAACTCCTACGTACCATTTTGGATCAAGAAGCGATAGATTTTCTTCGATAAATTCATAGTGACCTTTCACTGCAACTTTAGGAATGAAGTTACTTTTTTGCATTTTCGCTTTGTATAAAGTAGCTTGCTCTGCTTCTTCTAAAGCTTTAACTTCATTGCGTTTTTCGGTTTCAACGACTGCTCCGATTCCAATCATTTGGAGTTTTGGCGCCATCATTTGCAAACGCTCTCTACTCTCTCCAGTGAGTTGATTCAAATGTTCAATTAGCAATGTCTTGTTGTTCTGAAATTCAAGCTTCTTCCCTTCCAATTGTTGTTGCGCTAATTCAATTTTTTTACGTCCAATTGGCGTTGCTAAACCTCTTTCAATGGCCTTTCTCACAAACAACTCTTGCTCTCTTAAATAGTCTTCCGAGGTTGTTAAAACTTTCTCTGAAGCATAAACCAAGGCCAATTGATCGTAAGCCGTTATAATTTGAATTGCGATTTTATCCTTTTCCGCCATTCCTAAATAATTCAATGAAGAAGCTTTGTGTTTACTCGCTTTTATTGCGTTGGTTGCTTCCATTCCACTGAATAAAATCCAATCTACATCAACAGAGGATCTCAATATATTTTTATCTTGAAGATTTGGAGATTCTCTCAAAGGAATTCCATCTGGGAAGGGCATATTAAAAGGCAATCCTGCCGCTTCTTTAATCAACAGTTTTTGCGTTGCCATCAAAAGGTCTTGCGTTTCTTGGTCAAATGTAATGTCATCATCTAAACGTGTAAAGCTTCCGTTTAAGGTGACTTTAGGAATAAATGTTGATCTTGCCAATCGTTGATCGAGAACTGCTTGCTCCTCTTCGATACTGTTGATTTTAACAGTTTGACTTTTGTTTATTCCTTTGCTGATTAACTCTTGTAGATATGGATCTAATTCCTGAGATAATCCAGAAAGTGAAACAAAGCTTACAATTGGAATGACCAAAAGGATTTTTATGAATTTATGTATTTGCATTGTTTTGGTTTTAATAGTTACACTGCAAATGTCAGGAGATTGAAAACCTATTCCTTTGACATAAATCAAAAACTGTTTTATTTTGGAATTAGTGGAGTAAAATTGATGGGTGGTTTTGGTTTGAATTTTCACATGTCAGCCCTCTGGGGTTTTGTGTAATTGCTATTTGATTTTCTAATAACATTTTGACACTCTGTGGCTGGTAGGATTAAAATCGTTCTATTGTCTAGGCTATAAATTATTTTGTCAATCAATTAAATAAAGACTTTTTTCACTTTTTCAATTCAAAACCAACATCTTCGTCTCTTATAATTAGATAAAGAAAATTGATTTCACCTCTTTACTCTAGACTCCCTGTGCCCATTTATCTGGAACACTCCCTAATGAAGTTACTATCGTCTGATGCGACTTAAAGTCTCTTGCGTCATTCCTAAATAGGACGCAATATGTCCAAGTGCCACGCGATAAGAAATGTCTGGAAACTCTTCCAACATGTATTCATATCTTTCTTTGGCAGTTTGAAACTGGATGGCATTCAACTTATTCACCACTTTGGTCAACATTTCAATCGACACCAATCGACCTAATTGTTCCATTTTCTGGTAGTTAGAAAATAATTGGTCTAACTTTTCTTTTGTAATCGAAAAAACAACAGAATCTTCCAATGTTTCTAAATAATAAAAGCTTGGCGATTGTTGGAAAAAGCTGTCTACGCTAGACATAAATTTTCCGCTTCCAAAAAACCATTGAGTAATTTCCTTACCATCTTTTTTTAGATAATAACTTCTTCCCATGCCGCTTTCAGTGAAGTACAGCCTCTTACTTATCTCTCCTTCAGCAATAAGCATGGTGTTTTTTGGAATATCCTCCTTTTCAAAATGAGATAAAATGTCCTCCAATTCTTCGGTGTCTAAAGGGATTAAGGAAAGTAAGAAATCAGCTAAACTCATTTTGGAAATGGATATTGGAATTTGAAATAATACTAGAATTTTCAAATATAATTCTTTTAATACTTGATTTCAATAAATCGATTTGGAAATGAATCGATTTATAGACTCAAATAACTTACATGAATTAATGAAAATCATTCTATATCCATCGTAAAAGTATTCAGAAGTGCTGTTTTTGACTTCTCCTTAAACTGATATTCGAACAGAAATACAATTTTTAGACTGTCACTTTTTTGAATGTTATTTAAGCTCTTATGATTGTATTTATTGGGTTCAAATTGCTTTAATCCTTCTAGATATTTATTAAAAATAACTTTCATTGCATGATGGTAATTCTCAGGATGTTCTTTTCTATATTCAAGCTTTAAAAGATTATCGAAAGCAGCCTCAATCTTGTTTTCTGAATATAAAGCAACACTTTTATTAAGTAATATTTCAGCATTAAAGGAAGATATAGCCAATGCTTTGTCATAAAGTACCCTTGCTTTATCATGTTCGCCAATAGTATGATAAAGTCCAGCCAAATTATTTATCACATGAACTTGATAGGGCGCTAAATGATATGCTTTTTCAAATGCATCTCTTGAACTGTCCAGTTCACCCAAGGAAAAAAATGCAACACCTCGGTACCATTCTCTTGGTATTGAAAAATTATCAATTTCATAAACTGAATGATTTGATTTGTTTTCTTCTTTTAACATCGCCTTCCAATCCTCTGTTCTATGCGCAATTAAAACCTTTAAATGCAATTTTTCTTGATGCATTCTCAATAAAGTATTGTCAACGGAATAGGCTGAAATAAATAATAAAGGAAATAATATGAGCAAAAGCTTCGAGTCTTTTTTTCCAATATAGCTTTTTTGAGAAACAGGAATAGAAAACACTAAAAGTAAAATAAACATAAACACATGCTCACTGCGTTCCAAAGGGAAATCAAACATAGAAATAATCAAATAAGCTATAATACCAAGTCCAAAAAGTAGCGGAATAATTTTTTCAATATTGGTATTTGATTTTTTATAAGATGTAGAAACGCCTATAAATCCAGCTACAAAAATTGAAATATAAGCTATAATCCCTAGTAATCCAGCCTCTGAAAAAACCCATAGAAAATCATTATGAGGACGCTGAAACGTTTGATAACCTAAATGTATTTTCTCATTAACTGTGTGAAATGAATTTAGTCCATATTTAGGGAAAAACAATTGCCAATTCCCACCTCCAACTCCAGTAATAGGGTTTTCACGAATCATATTTACTGTATTCTCCCAAACCAATACGCGTTCTTTAACAGAAGCTGTTTGGAAAAGTAATGAGAAATGTTCTTGAAAAATAAAAACAACCAAGAGTGAAGAAATTAGCAGGAAAGTACCACCAATTAAGAGAATTCGAAAGATATTTTTATTCTGGTTTCGGAAATTAAGCAAAACCAGAGGCAAGAGTAGCGCACTACCAACAAGAAGTCCAAGAATTGCTGCTTTAGCTTGAAGCACCATAATAGTCCCTAGTCCAATTAACAAAACAAAAATGTAAATTAAGCGCTTAAACTTCTTATTCGTGAGTATCAAAAAGCTAAGAAAAGGCAGACAAATTACGAGATAAGAAGCATATAGATTTTTATGCCCAAAAGGACTTGATAAAGCATAAAGATTTTTGTCAATCAGAGTAGTGGTTTTTAGTAACTGCTTTTCATTTGCCTCAAAAACAAACAAGAACAATCCTATAAACACACTTATCACAACTGCCTGAGCTATTATTTTTGTATTCAAAAGTCCATTGAATCGGAGTAAAAGTAAAACTGTGAATAGAGAAAAGTACACCCCTATTTTACCCATCCAGAAGTTGGCTTCGGGAATATTAAGAGAAAAGTAAGAAGAGATAAAATAGGCTGTGAAGAGAGCAAAGAAAGGTAAACACCAATAAATATAACTTTTATGAATTGCGATTTTTTTAACATTCACAATAGAGAAAACAATCAACAGGATTGCCAAAATACCAATCAATAAATGTCTTGAAGTTAATTTCGGATCTATTAAATTATCAAATGAAAATAAAGGTATAAAAACCACCGTTATGGCTATAAGCCAAGACGGTAGCTTTTGAAAAATAATATTCATAAATTTATTAAAAACCAATCAGTAACTAGTGCTTTACAATCTTAGTACTAAATCGTTTCCCATTGGAATAAGCTACTTGAACAAAATATATACCTGGTTGTAAATTAAGGTTATCCAATTCAAAAGTATTTTGACCGTTTATTAGGTTTACGGTTCTTGATTCAAAAACTTTTCCAGCGATATCAATTAAACTCAAATTAGCGCTTCCATTTTGGTCGTTTGAAACTTCAATAGATAGTGTGTTATTGAATGGATTAGGATATACTTTTAAAGAAGAATTTGTATTGTAAGTTGTTAGTCCAACCGAACTGTTTACCTTGAAAGAAGAAGGTGAATATATAAATCCATCAACATCATTTTCAACTGAATAATCATACCATCCATTTAACGTGTTTATTGGAACAGTAAGGTTTGCTACTATTTTTTGATTATTCTGAATAGTAAAAGAATTTGGAAGCGTCGCCGTAGTCGTTGAAGCAGTGAAGTAAAATTTAATTACTGTGCTTGTTGCCTGATTAAAAGAAGTATTCGCTCCAGTGATAGTAACGTTTAATGTTTCACCATTGTCCGCTTCATTTGGAGAAATATCATTAATGTATTGACCAAAAAGTGAAGAAATGGGTAAAAGTGATAAAATAAGTAGAAATGATTTCATAATTCAATAGTGTTAATTTAAACAAAAGTAACTTTTATTTAATTAAAACCCTAACTCTAGAATTTGTTATGTCACATTAAAAATCGTAAAACACCTACTTTACAGACACATACAAAAATAGGACTATCTTTTACAGTATTGAGAAAGCTCTTATCTGTCTTTCATTTTATTCAGAAACAAATTTGTGATTTTTGAGTTTATTCCAAAATTTTATAATGCTTCAGCTCAAGTGTCTTAAATCATATTCTGGCTTCGCTCCTTCTATAGTTGAAAAAAACGCAACAACTTTCTTGATATCTGCGTCTTCATTTTCACTTGCATAAATAGGATCTGCTAATATCACTTGTCTTTTTTTATAGTCGAAACCAACCAAAACTATTGGAATATTTGCGCTTTTAGCTATATGGTAAAATCCTGTTTTAAGCTTATCCACTCGTTTTCGCGTTCCCTCAGGAGAAACTCCAACAATAAACTCATCATTGTCAGCATAATACTTCGCTATTTGTTCAACAATTCCAAGTTTTCCTTTACGATCAATCGGAATCCCTCCCATCCTTTTCAGAAAGCCACCAAAAAAGCCTTCAAACAACTCCTTCTTCCCTATGAATTTCGCGTGTTGAATTCCTAATTTAGAGCGTGAAGCAAAACCAATTAAAATATCAACCCAACTGGTGTGTGGAGCTATAACGAGAATCATTTTCTTGAGTTCTGAAGGAATTGTTCCAACAATTTTCCAACCGAATATTTTCCAATAAAATTTTGAGACTAATGTTATCATTAAATGGTTTTTTTAAGCTTTTAGCAGTGATTTATATCTTGGTGAGTAAATATATCACAATTATTTAATAAGGCTTGTATTTATAGGAAACTCTATATTCGGAAATTATTAAGTTCTATATTTTTAGACTATGAGCGCCATAACTAAATATTGAATAATTCTTTTATTTCAACCCATTAGTATAACCGGATTTTTTATTTTACTTTTGTTGATAATGAATGAGTTAATCTGAATATTTTATTTGGACTTTCTTTTTAAATCATCAAAAAAAAAATTAAATTTTACACTACACAAATGAAAATTATATTATTTATCATCGTTATTTTATCTCCACTATTTTTGTCTGCACAATGGAACATTGTTCGCTATACACCAAGTCCCAACCAAGCATATGCGATGACAGTTGTAAGTAATGATTCATTATTTTACGTCAATGGTCAAGGGGGAATTTTCAGCTCAATTGATGGAGGTCAAAATTGGTCATACTTTCAGACAATTTTCAATACTTCGTGGTTTTTAGATATCGACTTTCCAAGTAAATTAGTGGGTTATACATGCGGTGGAACAAACTTCGGTACTCATACCAATGTAATAGCTAAAACAATTGATGGAGGAGCAAGCTGGGATTCACTCACATCAAATGCATATTCAGGCTATAATTTTGAGCATATCGAATTTTTAAATGAAGATCTTGGTTTTGTAAGTGGCGATATTCCCTTTATATTAAAAACTACCGATGGCGGATCAAGTTTTACCCAAATAAACTTACCCACTAATTCATCAGTAACCAATATCTCATTTAATTCCGTTTCAAATGTAATTTTGAGCACGTTTAAATACAATGGACAGAACAGTAAGATTTATTCCATGATTCGATCGACAGATTTAGGTACATCCTGGACAGAAGTTTACACAGATACAATGACAGGAGTATCTGGATTGAATAGACGAAGAATAAACGAAATGTTTTTTGTTGACGATAATTATGGCTTTGCAGTTGGAGGGAATGGACTTTTTCTAAAAACTTCAGATGGAGGAGTTTCTTGGGTTAAATCTTTTATTCATCCCTTCAATAATCTAAGTGGAGTTCATTTTATTACAAAGGATATCGGATACATCAACAATGCTGGTGGAATTTATAAAACAATTGATGGAGGCGAAAATTGGACAGTACAAAACATTTCTCCATTATCCATCATTGGTAAAATTAATTTTGCTAATGATACTATTGGCTACGCTTTAGGTGGAATTGGAATTTATAAAACTACTAACGGTGGCGAAACTGCGGGCATTAAAAATTTAAGCAACAGTTTTAATACGATAATTTTCCCTAATCCATTTTCTAATCAGACAACTTTAGAAACCGAGATTGCTTTAAAGAATGGAAAAGTTACCATCTTCAATTCCTATGGTCAAGAAGTAAAAAAGATAGAAAATATTTCAGGAAAACAAATTACAATATTTCGTGACAAGCTACCAAGCGGAATTTATTTTGCTCATTTGTCAGAAGGAAATGAGGTTATTGCAGTTAGAAAACTGATTGTTAGTGATGAGTAATCAGTTCAGGTTTTAATAATGTAAGCTCATAAAAGAATGTTGATTTAACTTTATAAAAATGACTTATAAAATTATTAAGTTGATTTTAAGTTTGAATTACTCTTATTTTGTAAACATGACTTGCTTACATTAGAATGTATAATTTGTTTCAATATTTTCGTTTTCTAATCTTGGAACTATCCAATTCTTTACATTTAATAAATATTGCTTCGAATCTTTCAGTCTACCTTTAACTAAAACTTTACTGATTTTGTCAGAAAAACAACCGTCATACCTAACATGATAAGATAAACTTCTCAAATTTATATAATCTTGTCTTATTTTTCCATCAATTATCAATATTGGAAAAATACCATCACCTTGAGACAGAGTTTTAGTATTAAAATCTTTATGATCGGATAATCTAACTCCTTTTGAGGCGACAAATGATTTCATATAATGTAAACCGCAATAGAATACTATAGTAATTTTCCAATCGTAAAATGAAGATGGATTATTATTTTCAACTATTTCTAGAAAATTATTATTTGAGACTGCTTGTTTACAATATTGACATTCAGATTTATTATTTGATGAATCTGACATTAAATTTGATTTATGATTTCAATAACATCATCAGAAATAACATCTTCTTTTGTAATTTCTTCAGGAAGAAAATCAATGCTAACCTCTAAAATATTGCTATACGGCTTGATACTAAATTTTTCATGAACTTCATTTCTAAAAGAATCTCTATTCTCAAAAGTGTTATTCTTGAGTTTTAACACATAGTAATTAAGATTATTCTTTGATAAAAATAAAAGTTCTATCTCTTTTTTCCTTTTGGAGAAAATCTCTTCAATCATTTTTCTATGGATTAGATTCCCTAAATACATTTTAGAAATAGATGCCATTTTATAATTTGACTCAATTGGATGATTGTGAATTTGTTCAATCTCTTTTGCTATTTCATCTTTTTCTCCCTTGTAATCTAAAGTAACAACGCTGTTTTGTATTTCACCAAGTAAATCTCTAACTTTTTCACCGTATTGCTCTGCTAAAAAAGCAATTATGCTATTATTGTTTTCAATTTCGATGTTTTTTGTTGTTGTATTCATTTTTCTAAGAGTTAAAAATAACTGCTAATTAATTTAGATTTAATAAATTAACTGTATGATTTACAATACAAATCTAGCTATTTATTCACGAAAAAAATCATTTCTTATTCAAACTTAACGAATTATATAAGTATATGATTCCATCTCTCCTAACTTTAAAAAAAATAAATCCTCCTAAACCTACCCCAAACGACTGAATTCTATTAATTTTGAAAGGATGAATTTTGTGTACCCAAATATCCTTTATTTACTGTTGTTGCTAATCATTCCGATTATCATACATCTGTTTAATTTTAGACGATACAAAAAGCTTTATTTCTCAAGTCTGCAATTCATAAAAAAGGTTGAGAAAGAAACCAATGCAACGAAGAACCTAAGGCATTACCTTATTCTAGCTTGTAGAATGTTGGCTTTTGCAGCCTTGATATTCGCTTTTGCACAACCTTATATTCCAACTTCAAATCAAACAAAGTCTTACGAAAATCTTATTCCTATATATTTAGACAACTCTTTTTCGATGTCGGCTAAAGGAAGTAATGGGAATTTATTGAATCAAGCGAAAACAACTGTACAACAAATTGCAGATGCTTACCCAAAAGGGCAGCGTTATTTATTGGTGACGAATGCATTGGATGGAACAGAACATCGAATTATCACACGTTCAGAATTGGAAGACAAATTAGAATATGTTAACCTCTCGCCTATTTCTCGCTCTATCACCAATCCTTTGGAAAGTATGAAGGAGTATTTGAACTCTATCGCTTATGATGGAAACTTGCATTATTATGTGATTTCAGATTTTCAACAACGCAATATAAAAGAATCCAAAGCAGCCATTGATACCAGTGCAAATTATTCATTCTTGCAGCTTGCTCCACAGATCAATCGTAACTTATACATCGATTCTATTTGGTTTGAACAGCCTTTTCAGCGTGTAAACAGTAACAATACGCTAAATATTCGTGTTCAAAATACAGGAGATGAAAAATTGACCAACGTTGAATTAAATTTGAATGTAGGTGGAAATAAACGTCAAACATTAACGGATTTAGAAGCGAATAATAGTACGGTTGTCGCAATGAATTATACCGATAAGTCAAATGGAATTAAAGAAGGAATAATTGAAGTAATTGATGAAAACCTATTCTTTGATAACCGTTTCCACTTTAATTATAATGTAGAAGAATCAATCAATGTATTAATCATTAACGATGAAAAAAGTACACCTTTCCCAGGAATGGTATATGCGACGGATGATTTTTATACTGTAGAACAAACTTCAGTAGCACAATTGAAAAGCAATTCCTTAAATGAGGCTGATTTGATTGTGCTCAATGGTTTAAATACAATTAGCTCTGGAATTCAAACACAGTTAAATCAATTGGCTGGAAATGGAATTCATGTTTTAATTATTCCATCTGCAGATTTTGACAGTAAATCTTACAACAACTTACTGAGTTCATTTCAACTTCCACTATTTAGAGAAGCTGCTGAACAGGAAATTAGAATTGGTAAAATATCATCTGATCTAGATTTCTTTAGCGGAATGTTTGATGGGAATGTCGACAATATCAGAATGCCACCTTTAAAAAGGTACATCTCCTCTTCAACCTATACGAACGCCAATTACAATCTTTTGATTCAATATGAGAACGGAATGCCTTTATTGGTTGAACAAGCCAAAGGAAAAAACGTTTATGCGCTCTACTCTCCTATCAATCCTGAATTTAACAACTTTGGGAAATCGGCTTTATTCTCTTCTTTAGTATTAAGAGTTGGAGAAAAAAGTCAAGGTCAATTGCCTTTATCTCTAACGATTGGCTCGTCTGATGAATATAGAATTCGCATGGCTGGTCAAAACGAAAGTGCACTTATTTTAAAGCAGGATGAATACGAATTTATACCTGAAATGAGTAAAAATGGGGGCTTCACCTCTGTTTCTGTACGTAATTCTATCGATAATCAATCAATAAATGATGGTGTTTACAGTGTTTTAAATAGCGGAAATGAGATTGGGAAATTGGCTTTAAATTACAATCGTTTTGAATCTGATATGGATTATGCCTCTGAAAATGAAATAACAAGCTATTTTAAGAATTTAAATGTTACAAAGCTCAACACAGAGGGAATTTCAACACTCTCGGATATTCAACAATTAACACTGAAAAAACCGAATGAATTTTGGAGAATTCTCTTAATTTTGGCATTAACGTTTTTTCTTTTAGAAATGTTAATACTCATCTTTTGGAAAGTATAAAATGAAGATTTTACTCAAACAAGCAACTATTTTAGACCGTGCTTCTGCTCATTTCAATCAGCGAAAGGATATCCTTATTGTAGAGGGTAAGATTTCGAAAATAGCAGACTCTATATCTGAGGAAGCTGCTAAAGAAATATCCAGCAAGGAACTTTATGTTTCTCAAAGCTGGGTGGATTTAAAAGCCGACTTCTGTGACCCTGGTTTCGAATACAATGAAGATGTTCAAACTGGTTTAGCAGCAGCTACAGATGGCGGATTTGGTCATGTTTTCGTGGTTCCAACCACTTCTCCTGTTATTGATAGCAAAGGTCAAGTAAATTACCTAAAAGCAGAAAGTTCAAATCACATTACGGATCTTTATCCAATGGGCGCAATTACAAAAGCGGCAAAAGGAGAAAGTCTTTCTGAAATGTACGATATGTACAAAGTGGGAGTTCGCTTATTTACTGATAATACACACTTCATTTCTGCTGGGATTTTATTCAGGGCCTTACTATATGTCAAGAATTTTGGAGGTAAAATTATTTCTTTCCCTCAAAATGAATCCATAAGTGCTGGTGGACAAGTTAATGAAGGAACAGCTTCTCTGAAAACAGGATTAAAAGCTATTCCTGCAATTGGCGAACAAATTCAAGTTCAACGAGATTTAAGTTTATTGGAATATACAGACGGTGAATTACATTTTTCTGGAATTTCTTCTGCTGCTTCTGTAAATTTAATTCGTGAAGCGAAAGCAAAAGACGCAAAAGTAACTTGTGATGTTCACGTGCACCAATTACTTTTCAATGAATTAGACACTTTAAATTACGATACAAATCATAAAGTCTTCCCTCCTTATAGAAGAGAAGAAGATAGATTAGCACTTTGGAAAGGTATAAAAGATGGAACGATTGATTGTATTGTTTCAAATCACCAACCTAAAACGATAGAAGAAAAAGACATTGAATTTGATAATGCTAAATTTGGCAGCATTACTTTACAAAGTTTTTACGCTTCTTTAGTAGAAAAAAACTTGAATGATCAAATTGATTTTATTGATAAAATCTCTGTTCAACCAAGAAAAATCGCTTCTTTTAGTCAAGATACTAGCATAAATGAAAACAATGCAGCAGACTTAACTATTTTTGATCCTACGATAGAATGGAAACTAGATAAGGATACAAATTTGTCAAAAAGCGAAAACTCACCTTTCTTTGGTCAAAAGCTTAAAGGAAGAGCAATCGGAATCATCAAAAACAACACACTTACTTTAAATAATTAGACACCTTGGATAAGAAAAAAAACAATTTTCTAAAAGAATTCTTTAAAGAACGTAAAACAGTAGGAGCAATTCGTCCTAGTTCAAAGTCTTTGGCAAATAAAATGCTGAAGAATGTTGACTTTAAAGAATCAAATGTAATTGTGGAATTTGGTCCAGGAACAGGAGTTTTTACGCGTCGTATCATTGAAGAAATGAATCCTAATGCAAGTCTTTATGTTTTTGAATTACACGAACCGTTTTTTGTTAAACTTCAAAAAGAATATGAAGACGACGATAGGATCCAAATAATCAATGACAGTGCTGCTGATGTTAGAAAATATTTAAAGGCTGATGGTAAAGATTTTGCAGATGTTATTATTTCCTCATTACCGCTTACGAATTTTGATCAGAAATTAACAATGCGTATTTTAAAATCAGCAGAAATTGCATTGAAACCAGAAGGTCAATATATTCAATTTCAATACTCTTTAAACGCTAGAAAATTGTTGGTTAAAATATTTAATTCGATATCTATACAATTCACAGCAAATAACTTACCTCCTGCTTTTGTATATACATGCAAAAAAAAATAAGCCCAATTTCTTGGACTTATTTTTAAGCTTTCATTAGTAGTAGTGTTAATACCTGCAACATAGACGCCCATTGTTTTATAGAGGTTGCCTTAAAATGTTTAAATTTTTAAGTTAATTTAACAACCACTCCTAACCTACTGATTATCTATCAATTAATATGTAAATATATTTTCAACTTATTATATCATTTTATTCTTATATTTGATTACACAAATTTTTTCACTTATGAGCGCTAATTTATATATTGTACCGCATGATTTTACAAGCGTTGGAGACGATGCATTGAAATATGCTATATTTTTGGCACAACCCAGAAGAACTTCAATCATGCTAATGCACATAGTAAGCAATAAGAGCGATGAGGAGTCAGCATATAAAAAATTAAAAACCATCATATCAGATTTACAATTGCCTCCAGACGGAATTTCAATTGAATCTAAGGTCGTTGAGGGAAGTATTTTTGAGGATATTTCTGAAATTGCCAAAGAAAACGATGCTCGATTAATAATAATGGGAACGCATGGAGCAAAAGGAATGCAAAAACTATTTGGATCTTATGCAATGAAAGTTGTCAGTAATTCTTCTGTTCCTTTCTTGGTTGTTCAAGATGGTGTTGAAAGAAAAACACTCGACAATATTGTAGTTCCTATTTCGACTTCTAAAGAAAGTTTGCAAATCATTCATTTTGCCGGTGAAATAGCTAAAACTTTTGACAGTAAAATCCATGTTATTGCAGAACATCAGTCTGATCAAAGATTATCTCAGCAATTAAAGGTGCGTATATCTTTAGTAAAAAATCAATTTGAAGAAAAAGGTATTGATGCAGAAGTACATATATTAAAAGATAAAAAAGCTTTTCATACCGTAGTTATTGAATATGCCAAAGCAAATCATTGTGATATGATTGCTGTCTCCCACCATTCTGCAAGTCTTTTCTCACAGTTTGAAAAATACACTCAAAATTTAATTACCAACGAAGGAAATTTCCCCTGTTTAATTGTCAATGCTAAGTTACTCTCAAAACTGTATTACTAAAAAAGTTAGATTAACTTTGCAATAGCAAAAATTGATTATGGTTTATATTGGAGAATACGCAGACTTAAGAATTGATCGTTTCACAAGCGTTGGAGCATTTTTAGAGGATGATGAAGGTTTCGAGGTTTTGTTACCCAACAAATACCTTACTGATGACATGGAGGAAAATCAAACCATCAATGTCTATATTTATAATGACTCAGAAGATCGTCCGGTTGCTACAACTGAAACTCCAAAGATTTTACTCAATGATTTTGCTTTCTTAAAAGTAAAAGCTGTAAGTAATTTCGGAGCATTCCTTGATTGGGGTTTAGAAAAAGACTTATTGGTTCCTTTTAAAGAACAAACTGCCAAAATGGTTGAGGATGGAGTTTACTTAATCCGTCTTTACCGTGATGATCAAACCAATCGTTTAGTTGGTTCTGCAAGAATCAACCGTTACCTTGAAGACGAAGTTACAGATTTAGAACAAGGTGATGAAGTAGATTTATTTGTGGCTGAAATTTCAGATTTAGGAAGAAAAGTAATCGTTAACGAAATATATAGCGGACTAATTTTCAAAGATCGCTTAGTTCGTCCATTAAGAAATGGAGAACGCACAAAAGGTTTTGTTGAGTTTATTCGTGAAGATGGTAAAATTGATATTTCACTTGTTCCAATCGGACTTGAGAAATTTGATGAGTTCTCTGAACAATTGCTCTCTTATTTGAGAGATAACAATGGCGTGAGCACAGTTACTGACAAATCAAGCCCTGATTTAATAAGAACAGAATTAGGAATGAGTAAAAAATCATTCAAAAAGGCAGTTGGGAATTTATACAAAAACAAAAAAATAAATATGACCGATTCAACAATTGAATTGGTTTAAACTAGATTGGATAGAGATGCATTAAATTGCAACTTTGAAAATCTTCTTTCAAAAACATTATCCAACAAAAAAGCCCAGTCAAAGTTGACTGGGCTTTTTTTATATCATTCAAAACCTACTAGGTGTCAATTTTCGCATATTTTGCATTTTTCTCAATAAATGCTCTTCTTGGCGGAACATCATCTCCCATTAAAGTTGAGAAGATACTGTCTGCTTCAGCAGCATTATCGATAGTAACTTGACGAAGCGTTCTGAATTCAGGATTCATAGTTGTATCCCAAAGTTGAATTGCATTCATCTCCCCAAGACCTTTATAACGTTGGATTCCAACTGAAGATCGAGGAGCATTACCTCTTAATTTTTCTATAATCACATCACGTTGGTTATCATTCCAAGCATACTCAGATTTTGCACCTCTTTTTAATAAATAAAGTGGTGGAGTAGCGATATAGATATAACCTTGATCAATCAATTCTTTCATATAACGGAAGAAGAAAGTCAAAATTAAAGTTTCAATGTGCGCCCCATCGACGTCGGCATCACACATTATCACAATCTTGTGATATCTTAATTTCTCAGTATTCAATGCTTTCGCATCATCTTCTGTCCCTACCCTAACACCAAGTGCAGTGTAGATATTTTTAATCTCTTCGTTTTCGAAGATTTTGTGTTGCATTGCTTTCTCAACGTTCAAAATCTTACCACGCAAAGGCATAATCGCTTGGAAAAATCTATCACGACCTTGTTTTGCAGTTCCACCTGCCGAATCTCCCTCGACAAGGAATACTTCACAAAGTGCAGGATCTTTTTCTGAACAATCGGCTAGTTTACCTGGCAAACCACTCCCTGACATAACGCTTTTACGTTGAACCATTTCACGTGCTTTACGTGCAGCATTTCTTGCACGCGCAGCGATAATGATTTTTTCAACGATTTTCTTCGCATCAGCAGGATGTTCCTCTAAGTAATTGGTTAACATTTCTGAAACCGCTTGAGAAACAGGAGCCTGAACTTCTCTGTTTCCTAATTTTGTTTTCGTCTGACCCTCAAATTGTGGTTCAGCAACTTTAACAGAAATAATTGCTGTTAGTCCCTCACGGAAGTCATCACCAAGAATTTCAATTTTTTCTTTGGTTAATAATCCAGATTCATCAGCATATTTTTTCAAAGTATGCGTCAATCCACGACGGAAACCTGACAAGTGAGTTCCTCCCTCATGCGTATTAATGTTATTCACATACGCAATGATGTTTTCAGTATATGACATATTATACATCATCGCTACTTCAACAGGAATACCATCTTTTTCACCTTCCATGTAAATAACCTCTTCAATAAGCGGTTCTCTACTTTTATCTAGGAATCTAACAAATTCTCTTAATCCTCCTTCTGAATGAAAAATTTCTACCGGAGAAACTCCGTCATCATCTTTTGATTTTTCACGTAAATCAGATATTGTGATAGTAAGCCCTCTATTCAAGAAAGCTAATTCTCTCATTCGTGCTCTTAACGTATCGTAATTGTAGTTGACTTCATCAAAAATTGATCTGTCTGGACTAAAAGTTACGATTGTTCCATGCAAATCAGATTCACCAATTTCTTTTACATCATATTGGGGAACACCAATTTTATATTCTTGTTGATAAACTTTACCATCTCTATGAACAATAGCTGATAAATCAGAAGATAAAGCATTCACACACGAAACACCAACACCGTGGAGTCCACCAGACACCTTATAAGTATCTTTATCAAATTTCCCTCCCGCATGCAGGACAGTCATTACGATTTCAAGTGCTGATTTCTTTTCTTTTGTATGCATCGCAGTTGGAATACCACGACCATTATCTTCAACAGTGATTGAGTCTCCTTCGTTTATTGAAACACTAATTGTGTCACAATAACCTCCCATAGCCTCATCAATTGAGTTGTCTATTACCTCATACACCAAATGGTGTAATCCTTTTACTCCAACGTCTCCGATATACATCGCAGGACGCTTTCTTACAGCTTCTAATCCTTCAAGTACCTGGATATTATCCGCGGAATAATCGTCTTTCTTTTTTTCTGCTTCACTCATTTGTTTACAAATAATTTAAAAATGTAATCCTATGTCTCGTAACATTTGAGACAATAACAAATATACGAAATTTACCCCGAAATATTGCCCTAAATGAAAGGTTTATTAACGTGGTTATTAACAATTGGTGGGATATTGTTCGTATTAAAAATGAGGTGCGATTAGAAACACTGAATAAATATCTATAATCACTGATTGACTGTTAGTTAGCAAGAGTTATTCTTAAACTAATTTGTTCTTCTTAGTGCATTATAAATTAAGAGTATTTTGATTAAAACAGATCTAATTTTTAGAACCTAAACCATTTTCTTTTTTTATATATTAATGCACTGATTTGATCATTAAAAAATTAAATTTTTGATTTTAATGAGTAAACCTTTAGTCTTCTTAGTGAATCATCCAGAGAAAAGAACATTAAGCGCCGATATATTGAAGTAGCAAGTTTTGAATATGGGGTTTAAAAAAAGATGACCACGAGATAAAATCTCGCGGTAACTTTTTTTTTGGGAATATGTGTTTTCAAAAGAGAGGGTTAAAAAATAATGACGCCGCGGCGTCATTATTTTTTAACCCTCTCTTTTGACTACCGACCTTATATAAAGTGTTACCGCGAGATTTTATCTCGTGGTAACACTAAAAATCTATACGAAATAATAGAATATTAAAAATCTAAGTCCACCTCTCCTCTACTTTTCAATTTAATCATTTCAAACATTGAGGTGAAAAAGTAGAAAACTATGATAATGATAGAAAAAGGTTTGAAATAGAAATTCAAGCGAGGAATTGTTGTTCCTGTAAAATAGGAAGCCACAAAAATAATGGACAAAACAAGTAAAAACAGTGTGGAGATAATTCTTAGTAAATGAACTGGTTTTAAATAGATTAAATTAAAAATCATGCTAATGACAATCCAGAACAATAAGAATACATTGATCCAATAGAAATAACCTTCCGCATCAAATACCATTAACAATATCAAACTGCTTAAAAA
This sequence comes from Brumimicrobium glaciale, assembly GCF_004152935.1. Taxonomy (GTDB): domain Bacteria; phylum Bacteroidota; class Bacteroidia; order Flavobacteriales_D; family Crocinitomicaceae; genus Brumimicrobium; species Brumimicrobium glaciale. The sequence continues at coordinate 44,706 of NZ_SETE01000002.1, read as the reverse complement.
AGTAGTTCCCTGAATTGCTGTATCCAATAACTTAAATGCAAACATTTATACTGCTTCCTTCTGATAATTATCGTCCCAGTCTTTTACTTTAGGATCTCCAAGTTTACCGACAGATTTTGCAATTAGCATTGAAACTGCTGCGTCTCCTGTAACGTTAACCGTTGTTCTCAACATATCCAAAGGTCGATCAATTGCGAAAATTAAAGCCAATCCAGCTTCCGGAATACCTGCTTGCGCTAAAACAATCACTAACATTACCATTCCAGCTCCAGGAACAGCTGCTGAACCAATACTGGCCAATGTAGCTGTGACAATAATTCCTAGCTGCGCGTATAAATCTAAGTCCATACCAAATGCTTGAGCAATAAATATTGCGGCTACGGCTTGATACAGACTCGTTCCATCCATATTTATCGTTGCTCCAATTGGCAATACGAAACTGGTAACTTCTTCATTTACGCCAAGGTGCTCTTCCACCCTTTCCATAGTTACGGGAAGTGTGGCAGCAGATGAACTGGTACTAAAAGCCAATAATTGTGCTGGAGAAATTCCATTGATAAAGAATTTTGGAGATCTTTTTGTGAAAACCCAAACCAAAAGAATATAAATAAGAATCATCAAAAGTAATCCGATGACTACACTGATGGCATACCAAAGCAGCGCAACAAATAAATCTTGACTTGGTGATTCCACAACTAATCCAGCCATTAAAGCGAAAACTCCAATGGGTGCAACCAACATTATAAGGTCAATGAGTTTTAGAATTACTTCATTAAATCCATCAAAGAATGCTTTTACTGGACCCGATTTATCAATCGGAATAAGGATTAATCCAACTCCGAAAAAGATAGCAAACACAATTACTTGCAGCATATTTCCGTTATCAGAAGCAGCTGAAAAAATATTATCTGGAATTAAATCTTCTAAGGCTCTTAATGGCCCGCTTTCTTTCTGTTCTGCAGCGCTTGAAATTCTCTTGTCAGCTTCTCCACTGTAATTCTCAATTAAATTATCTCTGGTTTCTTGCGTAATGGTCTTTCCTGGTTGAACGATATTTACAATCAATAAACCTATTGAAACAGCGATAATTGTTGTTGCTAGATAAGTCAAAATGGTTCGTATACCCATTTTTGACAATTTAGAAATGTCTTTTAAATCGGAAACTCCTTTAATGAGTGAACCTAAAATCAATGGAACGGCTATCAATTTTAAAGCATTGATAAACATGTTTCCAAAAGGTTTTATCCAATTGCGAACAAAAAGCTCTGCATTTGAAATAGGATGGTCAACTCCTCCTGCTTTAATAGTCGTCATTGAACTTCCCCAAGAAGTACTTAATAAAAGCAAACTGAACAAAATCCCAAACCCCATTCCCATGAGGATTTTCCAATGCAATGCGAGTTTCTTTTTCTTCTTCTCCTTAGTTTCCTTCGACATATTCTAAATTTGTGTCATTTTATTGCGTAAGTAATGGTCAAATATCGTAAGCGCTGCCATGGCTTCTACGATTGGAACAGCGCGTGGAACAACACAAGGATCGTGGCGACCTTTTCCTTCTACATTCACTTTTTCCATTTTGGAATTTACTGAATCTTGGTCTTGCATTATTGTAGCAACTGGTTTAAAAGCAACACGGAAATAAATTGGTTCTCCATTAGAGATTCCGCCTTGAATTCCGCCACTGTTGTTCGTTAAAGTTGTCCCGTCTGGTTGAATAATATCATTGTGCTGACTTCCTTTCATTTCAACTCCAGAAAATCCTGAGCCATATTCAAAACCTTTTACGGCGTTGATGGACAGCATTGCTTTTCCTAAATCGGCATGCAGTTTATCGAAAACTGGCGCACCCAAACCCATTGGAGCTCCAGTAATTCGAGCAAAGACAACTCCACCAACGGTATCGCCTTCTTTGCGAATGGCCTTGATGTAGGCTATCATTTCTTGAGCGACTTTACTGTCTGGACAACGCACATCATTCTCCTGTTTCGGTAAAGCAATTTTCGTTAAATCACCTGCTAGCTTTATTGTTCCCACTTGTGAAACAAAAGCGTTAATTGTAACTCCTAAATGTTGTAAAAACTGTTTAGCAATTGCACCCGCTACAACTCTGCTCGCTGTTTCTCGTGCACTTGAACGCCCTCCACCTCGATAATCTCTGTGTCCATACTTTTTATCGTAGGTTAAATCAGCATGAGAAGGACGGTAAACATCTTTTATGTGGCTGTAATCTTTCGATTTCTGATTTTCGTTTTCAATCACAAATCCAATTGGAGAGCCCGTAGTTTTTCCTTCAAAAATTCCTGAAAGAAATCGCACTGTATCCGATTCTTTGCGTTGTGTAACGATATCTGATTGTCCAGGTTTTCTTCTGTCTAACTCTAATTGAACAGCTTCTAAATCTAGTTTAAAATTAGAAGGAGCTCCATCTAAAATACCACCGATGGCTTCTCCATGAGATTCGCCAAAGGTGGTTAATTTAAAAGTATGTCCAATCGAGTTGCCGGCCATCTACTATTTCTTAAGTAATGTCGCTTCAGTAGCACTTAAAATTCTGCGCACTTCATCTAAATCGATTGCTTCTGCATAAACTCTAAGTACTGGCTCCGTTCCAGAAGGACGAATCATCACCCAGCTGTCATTCGGAAGGAAAAATTTGAAACCGTCAATGGTCTCCACTTTCTCCACGTTATATTTTCCAAAAGATGTATAAACGTTGTTTTCACAATTCGCTATAATTTCTTGTTTCAATTCTTCATTAATATGTAAATCGCTTCTTTCGAATTTGAAAGCTCCAACGATTTCATACACTTCATCAATTAGCGATTCAAGAGATTTCCCTGATTTCGCCATGAATTCCCAGATGATCATTCCCATCCAAATTCCATCACGTTCTGGAATGTGTCCTTTCGTTGCAATTCCACCAGATTCTTCTCCACCTAATAAAACATCTTCTTCAATCATGATTCCAGCAATGTGCTTAAAACCAATTTTTACCGTTTGGTGATCTAAACCATAATGTTCACACATTTTAGCGATTTTAGGAGAACAACTAAATGCTGTTACAACCTTTCCAGTCATTCCTTTATATTTCACCATGTAGTGAATCAAAAGTAAAATGATGTGGTGCGAATCGATGAATTCACCATCTTTTCCGTACAATCCTATTCTGTCTGCATCACCATCCGTTGCTAAAGCCGCGTCGATATTTCCATCCGCTTTGATGAATGCTTCTAATTCTTTTAAATTCTTAGCAATTGGCTCTGGAGCTTGCCCCATAAATCCAGGATTATTCTCACAATGCAACATTGCCATGTCTGGAAATAATGGTTTCAATACATTTTGACCTGATCCGTACATTGCATCAAAAGCCAATCTTAATCCTGACTTCTTAATTGCTTCAATATCGAAATTTGCCTTTACTGCATCAATATAAGTTTTTTCTAAATCAACTTGAATTAATCTTTTGTCTGCAATTGCTTTATCTAAATCAATTGACAAAATTTTATCGTCAGTTGTATCTGGAATTAAATCTTCAACTTCTTGAATTTTGTCTGGCAAAAGTGGTCCACCAAAATTAGATTTCAATTTATATCCTCCGTAAGATGGTGGATTATGAGAAGCAGTTAAAACTACTCCGATATTTGCGTTGTATTGTTTTGTTCCCATAGAAACCATAGGAGTCGAAACGAATCCATCAGCAAAATACACCTTGATTCCATGATGCAGGTAAACTTTAATTGCTGTTTCCATGAATAATTTACCGTTGAAACGACAATCATGACCAATAACTATGCTTGGTTCATCTGACTGACTTTTTACCCATTTTGCAGTTCCTTCTGCAACACGCGCAACATTTCTAACTGTATAAGTATCTCCGATAACTGCTCTCCAGCCATCCGTTCCGAATTTTATTTTATCTATCACGTTTCTTAATTTTTATTTGATTATTAATGATTAGGAATGCTAAAATAATAATGTTTGGTCAACTCTAGAGGTTTATTCCTTCAAATTCTTTAATTTATCCAAGGATTCAAGGATTATTCAAGGATTATTCAAGGATTTAAAGATTTAAGAATTTGTTATTATTACACTTATTTTTATTGGTTCTATATGGGACTAGCCAAAATAAAACCAGACGACGGTAACTAATTTCTTCTGGAGGGTGAGTTCAAAAGAAAAGTTATTTTATTTATCACTGTAACAAATCAAATAGTTAATCGTCCTACTAACAAACAAAACTAAAAATCATGAAAAGAACAATTACATTTATTTTAGCACTTTCAGTTGCGACATTTTCATTCTCTCAGAAAGAGGAAGAAGAAAATAAAAAAGAACAGGAACAAGAAAAAACTACAATTTCATTTAAAGGTAAAGTCATTACTATTTCATCTGGAAATGATTGCGACTCAATTTCAACAATTAATGGGGATTTTGAAAATGATAAAAAGTGGGATGTAAACCAATGGAGAGGATTAGAATTTGGAGTAAATGGATATTTCACTGATAATAATTTTGGAATCAACAATGATCCTGCTAACGTATATTTAGAATTAGATTACGCGAAAAGTTTTCTATTTAATCTTAATCTATTCGAATTCAACACACGTATTGGAGGAACAGAAAAAGTTAGATTCTATACAGGATTAGGTTTTCGATTTAATAGATACGCCTTCAAATCAACGAATTCAACCTTATCGTTCAATGACACAACAATTTTCAACTCAATTGACAGTTTAAAGTCATTCGATAAGAATTATTTTAACACATCATATATTTCTGTTCCATTATTTTTGTCCATCATGCCAGGAAAAGATCCTAATAAAAGTTTCCATGTTTCTGTTGGAGCAATTGTAAATTATAGAATTGGTTCTCGATTAAAACAAAAATATGTCTCAAAAGACCAAAAAAGAAAAGACATTGAAAGAGGACATTATCATTTGAATCCTTTCCTTATAGATGCTAGTGTTCGCGTAGGAGTTGGAGACTTTAACGTTTTCGCTAACTACGGACTAAATGGATTATTTGAGTCAGGTAAAGGCCCAGATTATATGCCGTTCTCAGCAGGTTTGAGCTGGACTTTTTAGTATCCTGAAAAATTGTAATATTAGAATGACGATCGAATTGGTCGTCATTTTTTTTTGGTTTAAATAAGTTATGTTTGAAATTGATAAATCAAGTTGGAATTATTGATGAATATATAAGTTTTGATAAAAAAAATCAGATTATAAAGCGTTAATTGAATCTAGATAGGACGCTGTATTGAAAGGCGGAATATTGTCCCGTATTTCAATCGGAATGACGCTGATCTTCGAACGCAGATTTACACTGATTTTTATAAGTACTGATTGTAAATCAATTCGAATAATTCGTAATTGAGAATTCGTAATTGTCTTAAAACAATTCCAAAAGTTCCTCCAAATCTCTCAACTTGTATCTAAACTGAGCCTGATTGGAATAACTTCTTTTAATATCCTTTAAATATTTCTTAATGATCATTGAATTTGGTGATGGTTCAAATTGCGCTCTATTTTGCGGTAACCCTTCAGAAAGATAAGCTTCTTTCAATTGTTTAGGATCAATAATCAAACCTTTAGTACCAACACCAATGTAGAATAAGACACCATTATTTTCAATTCCCCAATCCAAAATAGGCAACAAATTATCTTTATCCATAAATGCCAAGAGAAATGGTGCTCTATTGTTCATGGTGGTCACGCCATAGATCGGAATATCTAGTGATTGAGCAATCAGACTATAAATCAATCCCAAAGAAATATCTGTCCCTTCTCTACTTTCCATAACAGAATTTACAAAAATCTCAAATGGTGAATGAGGAACTTCGTTAACTCTTACAAAATCGAAAACATCAAAAAACACTTTATTAATCGCATCAACTTTCTCAAAACTTGTTTGTCTAGAGTTAATTTCCATCCAGCATTGATGTCTTAAGTTTTGAAAGTTTGAAGTAAAATCTTCAATTGTTAAATCTGGATATTGATATGTACAAATTGTGTAAACGGCTTGCATTAAACTTTTATCCTCTGATTTCAACCAAGAATGTAAAGAATTTTTAATACGTTTAAAACGCAAGGCATCCAAAACAACGGAGATGTTTTCCAATTGAATTGGATAAGTTAAACAATCGTCTTCTAAGTGTTCAAGATTTGGAATGATATCTTCCCCATACTCTAATAATCTTCCCCTCGCATGCTCCACAACCATCTGGTCAGGATCATCCATCAGCTTAATTAAGGCGTGTATCGAAGTTTTTGTTATCACATTACAAAGATAAATCAGAATGCCCTTCAATATTTCAAAATGAAAAGTTGTTATAAAAAACCAAATGTTAATACTCCTTAAAAGTCAATTACGAATTGACAATTGACAATTACGAATTATTACTAAAAGTTAAAAACTAATCTCTTTTATTATTTGTGAATCTGAAAGCCTTAAACATTTCTTCATTTTAAATTCTTGCTTTGCGAAACCTCCACAACAAAAATCCGCGTAATTCTTTTTCTTCCTCTTACACATCTCCTCAAACCTTGACACATTTCTTCCTTTCCTCTTCTTTGCGAATCTCTGCTCCTCCTGCGAACCTCTGCGTAATTCTTCCTCTTACACATCTCCTCAAACCTTGACACATTTCTTCCTTTCCTCTTCTTTGCGAATCTCTGCTCCTCCGCGAACCTCTGCGTAATTCTTTTTCTTCCTCTTACACATCTCCTCAAACCTTGACTCATTTCTCCCTTTCCTCTTCTTTGCGAATCTCCGCTCCTCCGCGAACCTCTGCGTAACCCTTAATTACCTCTTTCTAGCTTCTCTAAAATTAATAGTCTTTGATAATTCATAATTCCTTACTTTTGCATCATGAGAATCGATATTTTAACTGTTGTTCCTGATTTATTGGAAGGTCCATTCAGTCATTCAATTTTGCAACGCGCTAAAGATAAAGGGCTTGCCGAAGTACATATTCATAATATCCGTGATTATTCTACCGACAAGCACAAAAACGTAGATGACTATCAATATGGTGGTGGCGCAGGAATGGTAATGTCAATTCAACCCATTGCAGCCTGTATAGAAGAACTTCAATCTCAAAGAGAATACGACGAAATCATTTATATGACCCCAGATGGAGAACTTTTTGAGCAAGCAGCTGCCAATCAACTGAGCAGAGTTAAAAATATAATTTTACTTTGTGGACACTATAAAGGAGTTGATGAACGCATCAGAGAATTGTTTATTACTCGTGAGATTTCAATTGGATCTTATGTCCTTTCTGGTGGCGAATTAGCTGCTGCAGTTGTCGCTGATAGTATCATTCGTTTATTGCCTGGTGTATTAAATGACGAAACTTCCGCTTTAACCGATAGTTTTCAAGACAACTTACTTTCTCCACCAATTTATACACGTCCAGCAGAGTATAAAGGGCTAAAAGTACCTGAGGTTTTGCTTTCTGGAAACTTTAAGAAAATTGAAGAATACCGCGAGCAGGAAGCTTACCGAAGAACAAAAGAACGTCGTCCTGATATATTAGATTTTTAATTAGAATCATTAAAAATTGTTGTAATAAGTGAAAATTGTAATAAAAGCAAAGAATAAAATACTTTTTTAGAATAGTTTATGCTACTTTTGTTTAATCTTAAATTGAAAATATACTGATGATTAACGTTTTAGAATTTTAATAAATAGAATGAAAACAGATAAAAGACTTAAACTATACAGTATTTAAAGTAACGATAATGAACTTTTTAATTTATTCCACCCTTCTTTTTATTTGTTCTTTTTTAGTTTGTAACTACTTAACACCTAAAATTAGAACATTAATGCTAAGTAAAAATCTAGCTGCAGAACCTAATAATCGTTCTTCTCATGATGTTCCAATTCCAAACTTAGGAGGAATAGCTTTCTTTGTTGTACTCATGATTTCATTTTACTTTATTGCATCTACAGAATATTTAGGTCTAGATGCAAAAAATGATGTTTACGACCCTAGTAATATTATAATCGCGCTTATTCCTGGTTTAACAATTCTTTTTATTGTTGGACTAAAAGATGACATCTTAGTTATAGCACCACTTTCTAAACTTCTCGCTCAAACAATTGCCGCAGTTCTTTTTGTTTATCATTACAGTAAAACCATCAATACATTATATGGTTTTATGGGAATTGAAGATCTGAATCCTATTTTAGCCGGTGCGATTGCTGTATTTATTCTTGTCGCTGTCATTAATGCAATTAACTTGATTGATGGAATTGATGGTTTGGCTGCATCTGCATCTATTATAATGTTTGCGGCTTTTGGATTTGCCTTTTATGTAATTAATCACATTTTCCTATTTTCTGTTTGTATCGTAATGATAGGAACACTATTAGCATATTTAAGATTCAACTTATCTTCTACCCAAAAGATTTTCATGGGTGACACAGGGTCAATGATTCTTGGTTTTATGCTTGGGGTAATGGCTATATCATTTTTAGCACTTGATCCTTCTGACATCGCTAGATTGCCTATTAGAGGTGAGAATCTTCCAATTGTAACAGGTGCCATTTTGATCATTCCATTTTTTGATACTGTTCGTGTTTTCATGATACGAATCGTTAAAAAGAAAAATCCATTTAAGCCCGACAGATCACATATACATCACATTATAATTGATAAGTTTAATATCTCACACAGAAAAGCTAGTTTCGTCTTAGGAGTTTCTAACTTCTTAGTCATTATCTTAATCTCTTTTCTTGCGATAACAACCAGTAACTGGATTTTATTGACTTTCTTTATTCTACTTCTGATTCTTCTGACTTTGTTTTTCTTTATTATCAACAAATCAAGTTGGTTCTTGAGAATAAAACTTCGCAATATTAGAAAGCAAAGAACTGCTGCACAACAAAGTAATTCAGAAGCATAGTTAATTTTTCTAGGTAAGTATTTCGACTTTTTTCATCCCTCTTGTTAATTCTCATTTTGCAATTGAACGCTTCAATGAATAGCAAATTCCAACCTTATTTTCTGGTTTAAATAGTGGTTCAAATCACTTTCTAGTTATTCTCAAATCAATAGATCACAGTTTCTTTCAAAAAAGCATTCATAATAATCAAAATTACGCCATTCAAACCTAGGCTTAAATTGTTGGTACAGCTAATTTCTTTATATTCGCAAATGTTATTTTAAGCCTTTGCGATGCATTCCAATTGGGACTCGTGAAGGCGAAGCCATGCCAGTTTTTAATGAAATTGGTTCACTTTATTAAATATTTACCTTATGAAAGGAATTATCCTAGCCGGTGGATCTGGAACGAGATTGCACCCCCTAACTCACGTTGTAAGTAAACAGTTATTACCTATCTACGACAAACCTATGATCTATTATCCGCTATCTGTATTGATGTTGGCGGGAATTAAAGAAGTGTTGATTATTTCTACACCGCATGATTTACCCAACTTTGAACGATTATTAGGTGACGGAAGTAAATTCGGAATTAAATTAGAATACAAAGAACAACCGAGTCCTGATGGTTTGGCACAAGCTTTTATACTTGGCGAAGATTTCATTGGAAATGATGATGTATGTCTTGTTTTAGGTGATAATATATTTTATGGAGCTGGTTTAAACAAGCTTTTAAACGAAGCAGTTGAAACAGTGAAAACAGAACAAAAGGCGGTCATATTCGGGAATTATGTAAATGATCCTGAAAGATACGGCGTTGCAGAGTTTGATGAAAACAAGAATGTAATCAGTATCGAAGAAAAACCAACAAATCCAAAATCTAATTTTGCTGTTGTTGGACTCTACTTCTACCCTAACTCAGTAATTGAAGTGGCCAAGCAAGTAAAACCTTCAGATAGAGGAGAACTTGAAATTACTTCTGTGAACCTAGATTATTTAAAGCAAGAAAATTTAAGAATGCAATTCTTAAGCAGAGGATTCGCATGGTTAGATACAGGAACGCATGAAGCTTTAACAGAAGCAACTGAATTTGTAAAAGCAATAGAAAAACGAACAGGTTTGAAAATCGCTTGTTTAGAAGAAATCGCTTATAACAATAAATGGATCTCAAAAGAGCAATTATTAAATCAGGTTTATGGAATGAAAGGTAACTATTTTGAATACCTAAGAAAGCTGATTAAAGAGTAAGTTATTAAATTATAAATTAAAAAATTCAATATTCTTAATTTCTAAATGAGCTTAAAAAAACAAGCAGTCAGCGGTGCAATTTGGACATTCTCTCAGCAATTTATTGTTCAGTTTATTTCCTTTGGAGTTCAAATAATTCTGGCGCGTTTGCTGTTGCCTGAACTTTTTGGTCTGATCGCCATGTTGAGTGTTTTCGTTTCTATTGGCCAGACTTTAATGGATGGTGGAATGACTAGTTCTTTAATTCGTACTAAGAATCCAGATCAACTTGATTACTCTACTGTTTTCATCACTAATTTAATGGTGAGTACGTTTGTTTACGGATTAACATTCATTGCAGCGCCTTATATTGCCGAATTTTATGGTCAAGAAATTCTAAAAAACTTACTTCGCATTTATGCGCTTTCATTTGTAATTCTCTCTTTAGTTGCTGTTCACACAGCTAAACTCACTAAAGAAATGAATTTTAAAATACAAATGAAACTTCAGATTCCTGCTGCAGTTTCAGGTGGAATCATTGGAGTGACTATGGCGTATTCTGGATACGGTGTCTGGAGTTTAGTTTTTGGAAACATAGGACAATCAATGATATACGTTGTATTGAATTGGGTTTTTATTAAATGGCGACCTTCATTAGTTTTCAATAAACGCCGATTTAAATACCATTTAAACTTTGGTTATAAATTGACGCTTTCAGGATTATTAGACACTATTTACAACGATTCTTACCGTATTGTTATTGGTAAGTTCTTCTCGCCCGCATCGGTTGGATTTTTTAATCAGGCCGAAAATATGCGTCTTTTTCCAGTGAAACAGATTTTTCACGCTATGGGGAAAGTAACATATCCACTTTTCTCAAACATAAAGAACGATGTACAGCTAAAATCTGCTTACCGAATAACATTAAAACTAGTCCTGTTTGCTGTGATACCTATAATGTTAATACTGATGATTGTAGCAAATGAGTTCTTCATGTTTCTCTTTGGTGAAAAATGGCTTCCAGCTGTACCCTACTTTCAAGTTTTAGCAATTGCTTCTATAATTAGACCTATCAGCTCATATAATTTAAACATTCTAAAAGTAAAAGGACGAAGCGATTTGCTACTAAAAATTGAATCCGTTCAAAAAGTCTTTGGAATTATAATCATTATTATTGCGCTTCCATTTGGAATTATGGCTTTAGTAGCTTCATTAACTTTCGTGACTTTCGTTTTTACATTGTCCAATATGTGGTTTAGTGGTCGATTAATTAATTATCACTTAACAGAACAAATAAAAGATGTCTCAAAACTTTTCATAATCGGATTCTTTGCTGCTGTAGTGAGCTATTTTACACATCAATACTTATTCTCTTCAATTAATAGTGGGTTTTTAATGATGGGAATTATAAGCCTAGTATTTGGAATTATATATTTTGGAGCTATATACCTTTTTGAAAAAAACATGGTTGAAATAATTAAAAAATTAGTTGAAAAGTAGATTGAAATTATTACATCAATATTCAAATCTTCTATTTAAATTAAAACATGTTTTCAGTTGTAATCCCTCTATACAATAAAGAATTAAGTATTAAAAATACAATTCAATCTGTTCTTGATCAATCATTTCAAGATTTAGAAATTGTCGTTATTAATGATGTTTCTACAGATAACAGCGTTGAGGTTATGAATGTATTTAATGATGAAAGAATCCGACTAATTCATCAACAAAACCAGGGAGTATCCGCAGCTAGAAATAGAGGGATTGAAGAAGCTAAATTTGAATGGATTGCTTTATTAGACGCAGATGATTTATGGAAACAAGACCATTTAGAAACATTTGTAAACCTTATAGAAAAGTATCCAAATCATTTGTTTTTTGCTTCTAGTTTTGAATATTCAACACCTCGAGAAAGTATCATTAATCGTCCAGGTGTTGAAGATTATGAAATTGAAGACTATTTCAAAGAATCACTTACAGAACATCTAGTGTGCACAGATGTCGTGGTAATCAAAAAAAAATGTTTCGAAACGGAAAAATATAATGAAGATTTTGTTCGCGGAGAAGACATTGATTTGTGGACCCGGTTAGCTAGAAAATATAAAATTATTAAATCGAATAAAGTCACTGCAATTTACAGAACTGAAGCTGAAAATAGAAGTGATTCAAATGTTTTAGATATTCGAAAGACTTTTTTTAGAGATGTGGATCTTTCCAGAATGAAAAATAAGTTTGAAAAAAAATATTTCAAAAAACTCATGTTTACTAAATTGAAATATTACGCTGTAAAGAAAGAATGGAATAATTTTTTCTATTTATTGAGGAAATTTATTTAATAGGAACCATTTAGAAATCTAACTAAATTGATTCATTCTAAATAAAATGATGACTCCAATAAAAACTCAATTATTGTTACTTTTGATCGTTTTTATTACGAAATCAGATTTAATCTTACAAAATACTACTTTACCTATATGAATCAATCATCCGCCGAAGCTGAATTAAAAAACAATAAATACGATCATTTTTTAGTCATTTTAATATGCTTGGTTGCTTTTGGAATGTATGGTGGAGCAATGCAACCGATTAGAATGGTTTCGCTGGCTTCCCTCCCTTTTTTGTTTATTCAATTTATAAAATCTAAAAGAAATCCCTTATTATTTAGGGCTTACTTAGCTTGTGTCTTTCTATATTTATGGATTGCACTTAGTTATTTCTGGTCAACAAACATAGAAGAAGCAACCAAAGAAGTGGTATATTATTTTGCTCATTTTTCGATTTTCTTATTAATTATAACACTATACTCCAAAGCAACAAACCCTTTAAAATCATTAACTAAAGGTTGGTTTATACTGATTGTACTTACGGCTTTCATCGCTTTTATTGAAATATTTTATGGTCTACACATGAGTGTAAATCTTATTCCTGATGATTTTCATATTCGTTATTACGATCTAAACGTTTTCAAAAGATATGCTTCCGTTACTTTTGGAAATTACAATACCTATGTAATGGTTATCACAATGGCGCTTCCATTTTTGTTTACCTATCTTTATTTACATAAAAAGTTTATTACTCAATTTGTTGCGATTTTAATCATCTCATTTTCTTATTTCGTACTGATGATTAATGCATCAAGAGGTGGATTAATTGCTGGTGGAATAATACTCTTCATTTGGATCCTATTTGTTCAAAAACAGAAAGTTCATCACATTCGAAATAAATTGATTTTACTTATTCCTATTGCGATTTTTGTAATTAAATATCATGTTCATACATTATTTGATCAAGTTACTAATCGTTCTGCAGCTGGAGTATCTGTAGTTGAAGATCAAGGAAGAATAGAACTTTTTACTAGTGCAATAAATGCATTCTTGCAAAAGCCATTTTTTGGTTCAGGTATTGGAAGTATTCAGACAGAAATGAAAAATGTAACTATTTTTGTTCCTCACAATTTAGTCCTTGAATTTTTAGTTCAATTTGGCGCTGTATTAGGTATAATTGTAGCATTTTTATTTTTCAAAATGTTTATTAAAATCCCGAAAATTGAAGTTTTACCGAAAGCCATATTAATATCCCTCTTGCTTTCTACTCCATTCATATTTATTATAAACAGTATTTACTTGCTTCACCCTGTTTTATGGGTTTTCTTTGCTAGTATATACTGTGTAAGCTGTTTCAAAAAACAAAATTATAGTTATGATTGATTTTTTCTCTAGAATCTATTCATCAATCGAAAACAAAAACCCATTTCTTTCCAAGATTAAATTCTATGGAGCACAAAGAACTATTATTAAACTTTTAGCTAACTTTTTTGTACCGGTTTATTTAAGGACTTCTAAAAGTAAATCTTACAAATTGGTGAATAATCAAAAGTCAGATCTAATTGTTTCTTTGACGACATTTCCGGCTCGAATCAATAAGATTTGGATTGTTATTGAATGCATGTTAAGACAAACGCATACACCTGATAGAATTATCCTTTGGCTTTCAAAAGAGCAATTCAAAGATTTGAATCTTCTGCCTAAAAGGTTACTAAAATTAAGAGAGCGTGGACTAGAAATCGAACTTTGTGATGGTGATTTACGCTCACATAAAAAATACGTTTACACCTTAAGAAATTTCCCTGATAGCCATTTCATTACTGTTGATGATGATTTTCTCTATCCTTCTAGTCTCATTGAAGAGTTAATGATAGAACATCAAAAGAATCCTTCATTTATCTTATGTCACCGTGCTCACATGATGACATCGAACAATGAAAAACTAGATAGCTACAATAAATGGACTAAAGAATATAAAGGTTCCAGTACTTCCAAAAATGTCCTTTTCACAAGTGGTGGTGGAACTTTTTTCCCTGCACATTCTTTAGGTAAAGAGGCTGCTAATGAGAATGTTTTTATGGATATATGTAGACTGGCAGACGATGTTTGGCTAAATGCAATGAGTAAATTGCAAGGCACAACTATTTATAAAATTGAGTCAAAATACAATGTGAATATTCCAATTATGATAACTAGCAACATTTCTTTATCAGCTGAGAATGTTGATGACAATCAAAATGATGTGCAAATAAATGCTGTTAGAACTCATTATTATAAAACTGTAAATAAAGGCATCTTTACAGGTGTTGTTGACTAATTTAATTTGAACAATAGAAATAATCCCATTATGATTCTTCATATTACAAATGATTATGCAAACTCTGCAGTTTATAAGAACTTGATTTCAAATTTAGATCAAAACGGAATTGAGCAAATTATATATACTCCTGTTAAAAGCAAAAAAAGTATTGGCGGAAATTTAATTGAATTAAAGGAAAAAGAATCTAAGATTATCTATAGCAATATCCTGAATATGCATGTCGATAGGGTTTTGTTTAACGTTAAAATAAATAAGATTTATAAGGATATTCAATCAAAAGTTGACTTTAAAAAGGTCACTTGTATTCATGCACATACATGGTTTAGCGATGGAGCGATTGCATTGAAATTACATGAAAAATACGGAATTCCATATATTATTGCAGTCAGAGGAACTGATTTAAACCAATTTTGGAAGTTACCTCATTTAAAAAATCAAGGAATTGAGATTTTGAGTCACGCAACAAAAATAATTTTCATAACACCTCGGTATCAAGAGCGCTTTCTTGAATTAGAAAAGATAAAAAAGCTTGGAAATGAAATTGTTAAAAAAACAGTCGTTATACCAAATGGCTTAGATCCTTACTGGTTGAAAAATATCGAAGCCAGGAAAACGAAATTGAGCTCTCCTTATATGCTGCTCTATATTGGTGTTTTTACAGAAACAAAAAACGTAATTAAACTAGTAAAATCAGTTAAAAACATAATTGAACAAGGCATAGATTGTAAATTAACATTTGTCGGTGGTGGCGGTAGTCAGGAAAAAGAAATCTTTAAACTGATCGCTAATAATCTACACTTTGAATTTCTTGGAAACGTATATGACAAGAATGAGTTAAAAAGTATTTTCAATGAAACTGATATCTTCACAATGACTTCCGTAAAAGAAACGTTTGGATTAGTATACGCTGAAGCGCTATCCCAAGGAGTACCCGTACTTTATTCAGAAAATGAAGGAATTGACGGGGTTTATGACGAAAATATTGGTGTTGCTGTGAATCCACGATCAATAAAATCAACCGCCGACGGAATAAAAAAAATGATTGATAATTATGGCCAATTTAATTTTGAGCCTAAAGAGATTGTAGCAAAATTAGATTGGAAGAAAATTGCACTTAAATATGCAAATCTTTATAAGGAAGTTCTAAATAATGAAACTACTCCATAATTTAACAATAGAGCATTATCAAACCAATAAGAAATAGTAAATTTGTTATTGATTCAAAACATATTATATAAAACAAAAAGTCACGTTATTCATGCCTAAGATTTCAATAATTTGTCCAACGTATAACGAAGAAAAGTACATTGAAAAATGTATCGAATCTATGCTTTCACAAGATGTTGATAAGGCGGATATTGAATTGCTTTTTGTGGATGGAAGAAGTACGGATAAAACCCGTGAAATTATCTTGGGCTTTCAGAAAACTCATCCTTTTATTCAGATTATTGACAATCCTGAAAGAACGGTTCCTTTTGCAATGAATTATGGAATTGATGCTTCTCAAGGAGAAATTATCGTTCGAATTGATGCACATTCAGAGTTTCCTCCTAATTATATTAGCGTTCTAAAAGAACAGTTATATAAACTCAATGCAGATAATGTTGGACCAGTTTGTTTAACATTACCAGCGAATCAAACTACAGAAGCCAAAGCAATTGCAACTGCTTTGAGTAGTTCATTTGGAGTCGGAAATGCTTATTTCAGAATTGGAGCCGATAAAATCATGGAGGTTGATACAGTTCCATTTGGTTGTTTTAAAAGGGAGACATTCGATAAAATCGGGAAATACGATGTCGAATTAACAAGAAATCAAGATGATGAATTCAACGCCCGAATCATCAAAAATGGAGGGAAGATTTTCTTAATTCCAGATCTAGTCGTTAAATATTATGTTCGAGATACAATTAAGAAAACGCGGAAAATGTATTACCAATATGGTTTATTTAAACCTTTGGTGAACGAAAAAATTGGAAGTCCAGCTACAACCAGGCAGTTTTTCCCAATGCTATTCGTTTTGGGACTTATTTTCGGATTAGCTTTGAGTTTTGTTCATCCCTTTTTTCTATATTCATACATTAGCGTAATTAGTTTTTACATTACTGCTGCTTTAGTTTTCAGCTTTAAAGACGCCAAAGAGAAAAAAGAAATAATTTATTTACCTTATATATTTTTGACTATTCACTTGGCTTATGGCTGGGGATATTTGGTTGGAATATCAAAAATAGTTACCGGTAAAAATTTTAACGCACAAATTAATCGATAAAAAATGAAAATTTCGTTTGCACCGCCTTACATCAATGAAGATGTTATCAATGAAGTGACTGATTCACTAAGATCTGGTTGGATTACGACTGGACCAAAGGTGAAAGCCTTAGAAGAGGAAATCAAAAAATTCTCTGGTGCGCAAGAAGTACTTTGTGTGAATTCTTGGACTTCTGGAGCAATTATGATGTTGCGCTGGTTAGGAATCAAAGAAGGCGACGAAGTAATCGTTCCAGCCTATACGTATAGTGCAACAGCACTTGCGGTTTATCATGCCGGTGGAACTCCAGTTATGGTAGATTCAAATGAAGATTTTAATATTTCAGTTGAAGCCATTCGCAAAGCAATTTCACCAAAAACAAAAGCCATTATTCCTGTCGACATCGCTGGTTTTCCTTGTGATTACGACGAAATAATGAAACTGGTTAATGCTTCAGAAATTAAAGAAATGTTTACTGCTGAATCTCCTATTCAAGAAAAACTAGGTAGAATTTTAGTATTGAATGATGCTGCACATTCTTTAGGTGCCTCTTATGCTAACGGTGTCAAAACTGGAAGCGAAACAGATGTTGCTGTTTTCTCTTTACACGCTGTAAAAAACGTTACAACAGCTGAAGGTGGTGCAATTTGTATGAACTTCCATGCTCCTTTCGACAATGCAGAATTATATAAGGAGTTGAGACAAATGACATTGAATTGTCAAACCAAAGATGCTTTCTCAAAAAGTAAAGCCGGTGGTTGGAGATATGACATTACAGATTTAGGAATGAAAATCAACATGGCGGATGTTAACGCTGCGATTGGATTAGCTCAAATGCGCGTTTATCCTGATTTAATCAATGATCGAAAAAGAATTTTTAACAGCTATAATGATTCATTTAGTCAAGAAAAATGGTCAATTGTTCCTCCTGCGATTCATGATGGAAAAGAAAGTTCTTATCACATTTATGCTTTGAGAATCAAGGATGTATCAGAAGATCAGCGTGATGCAATCATTGATGAAATTGCTAAGAAAGACGTAGCAGTCAACGTACACTTTATTCCAATGCCAATGTTGACTTTCTTCAAGAATCAAGGATTTAAAATTGAAGATTACCCACAAGCTTATGCGAATTATAAATGTGAGATTTCATTGCCTATTTATCCTCAATTAACTGAAGAAGAAGTAGAATATGTAATCGAAACAGTTAAAAATGCCTACAATACAGTAATGAAATAAAATGCTGAAAAGACTTTTCGATATTGTGAGCAGTGCAATTGGACTTTTGTTTTTAAGTCCGGTTTTTTTGGTCGTATTTATATGGATAAAACTTGATTCAAAAGGCCCTGTTTTCTACAAACAAGTCAGAGTAGGAAAAGGTGGAAAGGATTTTAAAATTCTAAAATTCCGCTCCATGCACCAAGATGCCGATAAAGGAAGTTTAATTACAATTGGTGGAAGAGATCCAAGAGTAACGAGGTCTGGATATTACATTAGAAAGTATAAACTAGACGAATTACCGCAATTAATCAACGTTCTAAAAGGCGACATGAGCATTGTTGGACCAAGACCAGAAGTGAGAAGATATGTTGATTTATATTCCAAAGAACAACTCAGGGTTCTCACAGTAAAACCAGGAATAACTGACATTGCATCAATAAAATATAGAAACGAAAACGAGCTACTAGAAAAAGCAGAAGATCCTGATAAAGTTTACATAGAAACCATCATGCCTGACAAACTAAAATACAATTTAGAATACATTGATCAGCAATCTTTTATGTTTGATATTAAGTTGATTTTTAGGACTTTTAAAGAGGTAATCCTGAGATAATTGATAATTTTGTTTGGATTAAATGATGGTGCATAAATCGGTTGACAAAACAAACTATGTATTAAGAAGGGAAGCATTATTATCTAGGATAATTGATGGTATAAATTCATTTGAAGATTTAATAGTAACAGATAAATTTACAATTAGAGAAAAATACAAATTAAAATTAGCCTATTTGTATTTAGCATTAATTTTAGGACTATTTGTCAATTTCACTTTTTTTGATTATCAATTCATAATAAGCATTTTGACAGGAATACTTTCCACAATTCTATGTGTTGGTGCAGTTTTTCATTATCTTAATTCAAAATACAATTACGCTCAATTTGATTTTTTGAATAAAAAAATCGTTTACAGAAGTCGATTTTTTGATAAAGAAAAAGAATTAGTAGTTAACCAAGATTCTGATATTAAATTCAATATCGAACAAATTGGTTCTGGTTCTCCTCGATTCTTCAATATGCAGTTACGCATCAATAACCAGTTGATTTTAGACTCTGGGAGTGAATACGAATCTAATTGTGAAGACTTAAAAAAAGTACTACTGAAGTTTTTTAGAGAATTCTATGAAATAAAGTAGGAAAACTCATCTTAATTATAATTGATTTTTAAATCCTTTGGCATTATTGTCAAAGGATTTTGTGTTTTATAGCATTACTTCTTTCAATATTCTATGCATTTTGCACTATGTGAGTGCAAATATTTTCAAAAAATGCACTATGACAGTGCAATTTTATTAATTTTACGTAAAAAGTATATTATGGAGTCATTATTCAAATATTCGAATAAACTTATTTCTGAGACACAAACAGACTTTACTCGCTATATGTTTCATAGAATAAATTGGAAAAATAGATTCTTAGGATTAATTGGTCCAAGAGGTGTTGGAAAAACAACAATGATTCTTCAATACATCAAAAAAAATCTTCCACAAAGTCAAACATTATATGTAACCATGGAGGATTTCTATTTTGCGAAAAATCGATTATTGGATTTGGCTGATTCTTTTGCAAAGAAAGGTGGTAAGTATTTATTTATTGATGAAATTCATAAATACTCAGATTGGTCTAGAGAATTGAAATTAATTTATGACTATCACAAGGATTTAAACGTAGTATTTACGGGCTCCTCAGTGCTAGATATTAAAAAAGGGAACGCAGATTTAAGTCGACGAGCAGTAATTTATTCGATGCAAGGTTTATCTTTCAGAGAATATTTAATGTTATTTCATAGTATACATGTTCCTGAATTCACCTTAAAGCAAATTCTAAATCATGAAGTTGAAAATCAAGATATTCTAAATCCATTGTCTCTATTTGATGATTATCTTAAAAATGGATATTATCCTTTTGCTATAGAAGAAGATTTTAATTTGAAATTGCAACAAGTGGTTAACCAAACACTCGAAATTGATATTCCAACCTATGCCGATATGAACGTGGCAACAGGTAGAAAATTGAAACAATTATTGGCGGTTGTAGCAGAGAGCGTTCCATTTAAACCAAACATGAGTAAAATTGCTGAGAGGCTAAATATTAGCAGAAACAATATTGCCGATTACTTCTTATATATGGAAGAAGCAGGAATGGTAGCGCAATTAAGAAATAATACAGAGGGAATTAGAGCATTAGGGAAAATAGATAAAATATACCTGGACAACACCAATTTAGCCTATTCTCTTGCCAAAGAAAATCAGAATGTAGGGAATCGCAGAGAAACTTTTTTCATAAATCAGTTGAAAGTAAATCATGAAATCACATCATCAAAAATTGCCGACTTCAAAATTGATGAAATAGAATTTGAAATAGGTGGAAAAAATAAAGGGCAAAAACAATTAGATAATGCAGAAAAAGGCTTTATCGTGAAAGACAATATTGAAAAAGGGTATTTAAATACAATCCCCTTATGGCATTTTGGCTTGATGTATTAATAAAATAGATAAAGATCCTTTGGCATAATTTCAAAGGATCTTTTTTGATTTAAAACATCACTTCTTTCTTTTCTTCTACATTTTGCACTATAACAGTGCAAATTTCTTATTTTATAATAGAAATAACTAAATTCACTTTTGCAACTGATAAGCATCCCACCAATAGTAATTATTGAATTCGTAAATTACAACCCAACAATATCCTGTTTAACAATTACTTACCCTATTCACAAATACCCTTTGTTAATAACTACGGAAAAGTTTAATCTCCTCACCTCACATTCTTCTCTATATTTGACAAAAATCCATTTGTTAGGACATATTGATATTACGAATACTTAATATCAAATGAAAATTAGGGGAATCATGTTAAACTCATGAGCTGTTGCGCAACTGTAAGTGGTTAAAACCATAAGCCAGATTACCTAAAACTTAACAAGTAGAATTTTGTTTTCGCATGAAAAACAAGGTTCCGAAGCGAGTTAATTCTCCATCTTCTCTCCTATTTTTTATGCCATTGTTTTATTTAATAAAAACTATTTGCAATGGGCATTTTCGACAAACGTATTAATTACAAACCATTTGAATATCCAGAAGTACTGGATTTTATTGACAACATCAACAGGACTTTCTGGGTTCATTCTGAAGTAGATTTTACTGCAGATACGCAAGATTTCCATTCTCATCTCGAAGAGAAGGAGAAACAAGCGATCAAGAAAAGTTTATTGGCAATTGCACAAATAGAAGTTTCCGTAAAGTCCTTTTGGGGAAACCTTTATCAACACATGCCTAAACCGGAATTCAATGGTTTGGGTAGTACTTTTGCCGAGTGTGAATTCCGTCATTCTGAAGCGTATTCGAGACTTTTAGCCGTATTGGGTTACGATGAAGAGTTTGAACATGTGATTGAAATTCCAGCCATCAAAAAAAGAATAGAATATTTAGAAGAAGCATTGCAACATTCTAAATCCGATGACAAAAAGAAGTATATTTTCTCGCTTATTCTGTTCTCTATCCTTATTGAAAACGTTTCTCTTTTTAGTCAGTTTGCTATTATTCTGTCTTTCACAAGATTTAAAGGATTGATGAAAAATGTCAGCAATATCATTTCTTGGACTTCCATTGACGAACAAGTTCACGCAAAAGCTGGAGTTTTTCTTGTCAATAAAATTAAAGAAGAATATCCTGACTTTTTTGACGAAGAAACAATAGAGGAAATCAAAACTATCGTTCGACAATCTATTAGCGTTGAATCAGAAATCTTAGACTGGATTTTTGAAGATGGAGAAATCGATTCAATCAGTAAAGAGAATTTACTTCACTTTATGAAATTTAGAGTCGATGAAAGTCTAGAAGAAATTGGCTTAGAAAAATTGTACCATATTTCAACAGAACAGTATCGACCAATGGCTTGGTTTGAAGAAGAGATTTTCGCGAATTCTTTGGATGATTTCTTTGCTAAGCGTCCAACAGAATATACAAAGCACGACAAGAGTATAAGTGCAGCGGATTTATTCTAATTCATGTTAATTAAACGATAATACTTTGATCAATTAGATCTTTTAACTGGTCAAAGAAAAGATATACAATTATGGAAAACTTATGGTGGCTCAATGATGAAAGTGAGCAAATTCTAAATCGAGGATATTTATTAAAAGGGGAAACAGTTAAAGGAGCTATAGAAAGAGTTGCTACTGCTGCGAGTAAACGCTTGTACAAACCTGAATTAAAAGAACCATTTATCGACCTTATCGAAAAAGGATGGATGAGTTTGAGTTCTCCAATTTGGGCGAATATGGGAACAGAACGTGGATTGCCAATTTCCTGTTTTAACGTTCACGTTCCTGATGGAATTGAAGAAATTACGCACAAACTAGGTGAAGTAATCATGCAAACCAAGATCGGAGGAGGAACTTCTGGCTATTTTGGTGAGTTAAGAGGTCGAGGAAGTGCAGTGACTGACAACGGACAAAGTAGCGGTGCTGTTTCTTTCATGAAACTATTCGACACAGCAATGGACACAATTTCTCAAGGTGGAGTTCGTCGTGGAGCTTTTGCTGCTTATCTAGACATTGATCATCCAGATATAAAGGAATTCCTTCAAATTAAAGACATTGGAAGTCCATTGCAAAACCTATTCTCGGGAGTTTGTATCTCTGATTATTGGATGCACGAAATGATTGAAGGAGATATGGAAAAGCGTGGCATTTGGGCGAAAGTACTGGAATCACGACAACAAAAAGGATTGCCTTATTTGTTCTTTACGGACAACGTAAACAAAAATAAACCTCAAGTTTATAAGGATAAAAGCATGAGCATTAATTCGAGTAATTTGTGTTCTGAAATTATGTTGCCTTCAAGCGAAGATGAATCATTTATTTGCTGTCTTTCTTCAATGAATCTTGAGCTCTACGACGAATGGAAAGATACAAATGCTGTTCAATTGGCTATCTTTTTCTTAGATGCTGTTTTACAAGAATTCATCGCTAAAACAGAAAACAATTACTATCTAGCTTCTGCTAATAGATTTGCAAAACGTCACCGCGCACTTGGTTTAGGAGCAATGGGCTGGCATTCTTACCTTCAAAAGAACAGGATTCCATTTGAAGGAATGGAAGCCAAACAATTAACGACTTCTATTTTCTCTCATATCAAGAAGGAAGCTGAAATTGCATCAAAAGAATTGGCTGACATATATGGAGAACCAGACTTGCTAAAAGATTACGGAATGAGAAACACAACGCTTCTTGCCATCGCTCCTACTACATCTTCTTCTGGCATTTTAGGACAAACCTCCCCAGGAATTGAACCATTGAGCAGTAACTATTACAAAGCTGGGTTAGCGAAAGGTAACTTTGTAAGAAAAAACAAATACCTCAAAGAACTACTCATCGAAAAAGAGCTAGACAATGAAGAAACTTGGAGAAGCATTATGCTTAATCAAGGAAGTATTCAACATTTAAAAGAATTATCAGCTGAAGAGAAATCTGTATTCAAGACATTCAAAGAAATTAGTCAATTAGAGATTATTCAACAAGCTTCAATTAGACAGAAATTTATTGATCAAGCTCAAAGTTTAAACCTTAATATTCCATCAAATCTTCCGGTAAAAGACATCAATAAATTAATTATTGAAGCATGGAAACTAGGAATAAAAACCTTGTACTACCAAAGAAGCCAAAGCGTAGGAAAAGAGTTTGTGATTAAGAACTTGGTTGAATGCGTAAGCTGCGAGGGATAAAGATAATTGATAATTACGAATTGACAATTAAAAATGACTCGCTGAAAAATCGATGAACAATTGGAAAAAGAGATTCCTCGTCGTTGCACTTCATCGGAATGACAACAGACTTTGGTTGGTTTCGGTGGGGAAAATTTCCTCAAGCTCCGCTTGAGGAAATTTTCCCCACAAGAATCTCTATGAACTGTCATTCCGATTGTTGAGAAAATCTGTGATTTTTATAACAGAGGAATCCCTTTTTTCTTTTCGTAAAGGGTCAGTTTAAAATAAAATTAATTGATATGTTTCTTGGATGTTATCGGTGAAATAGTTCATCATTAAAATAAGTTATTTGCGACCTAACTTAGTAACCCTAAACTCTTACTTTAAACGAATCAATTTGAAGTCAATCTCTGATGTATTCCTAATTAAACTGTTCCACCAATTCGTAATTGAACGCTCCACAAATTCATAATTCAACATTCATCCCTCATAGTTATCAATTGTTAATTTTCAATTATCAATTGACTCTACCATTCATTCCCTTTACCAGTTCTCTTCTCCTCTTCCGCCATCAATTGTTTCCAATCGTTGCTTCCGTCTTCTGAGTCACTAATAATTGCACTGTAATCTTGTTTTGAAAGGTCGTAAACTGCAATTTCAGTTCCGTTATAAGCTTCGATTGATGCCAATAAGATCTTTTCATCTTCACTACAAAATGAAATAGCCACACCTTTCTCTTTTCCACGTCCTGTTCTACCTACACGGTGAACATAATTTTCTGGTTCGTCTGGTAAATCGTAATTAATTACCGCTCCAATTCCAGGAATATCAATTCCTCTCGCAGCAACATCTGTCGCTATTAAAATAGAAACTTCATCGTTCTTAAATTTATTCAGAACTATAAAACGGTCTTTCTGTTCCACATCTCCGTGAATTGTTACCGCTTCGATTCCAACGCGTTCTAATGCTTTTACAACACGTTCTGCACGGACTTTCGTACGCACAAAAACCATGATTTTTAAGCCTTCGTTTTCTTTAACGATATTCTCTAAAAAGAAACGTTTATCGTCCATTTCAACAAATGTAACCGCGTGCTCAATATTCTTAGCAACTGGATCTTTTGGTGAAATTTGAATACGAATCGCATTTCTAACCAAATTATAAGCGATTTTCTTAATGTTCTTGTCAATAGTCGCAGAAAAGAACAAAGTTTGACGTTTTTCTGGAATGTGACGCATCAAATCTTGAATGTCCTTGATAAATCCTAAATCTAACATGTGATCGGCTTCATCTAACACCAAAGTTTGTAAACGGTCAACTTTTAATACACCTTGTGAAATCAAGTCAAACATTCTACCAGGAGTTGAAATAACAACGTCTATTCCATTGTCTAAATCAGCTATTTGATCATCTTGAGAAACTCCACCCATCAAAGAACGAGAACGAACTTTAATTCCTTTTCCAACTTCGGCAAAAACTTTCTGAACTTGTTCCGCCAATTCTCTTGTAGGAACCATCACCAAAGCACGCACATAATGCTCTGATTTTTTCTCTAACTGATTATGAATTGAATTCAAAATAGGAATAACAAAACTCGCTGTTTTCCCAGTTCCCGTTTGTGCAATGGCCAAAACATCCTCTCCATTAAGAATAGGTTGAATCGCCTTAAACTGAATGTCCGTAGGACGTGCCCAACCTAAGTTGTGAATTTCAGTCTTTATTACTTTCGCTATTTTATAATCTTCAAATTTCATGGTGCAAAATTACGATTTAAAGTTGGGATTGGGATTGTTGGGTGAATATAAATATAGTGGCGCTGTAATGGAACGCGGATGACGCGGATGCAAGCAGCGCGGATATACGCGGATTTAAAAAAAATGTATTTTTAATTATAAAAAATCAGCGGAAATCAGCGTTCGAAGATCCGCGTCATCCGCGTTCCGTCATCCCAAACTCGATCACCACCCCAAACAAAAATAGCGCAGAACCTACGTCCCACGCTATCCTTAAAATATAAATCCTCTACCCTACTGATCCAACAAATATGCAAACACCAACGGCGCTACAATCGTTGCATCGGATTCAATAATGAATTTCGGTGTATCAATACTTAATTTACCCCACGTAATCTTCTCATTTGGAACTGCTCCAGAATACGAACCATAACTTGTTGTAGAATCTGAAATCTGACAGAAATAACTCCAGAATGGTGTGTCTTCACGCTCTAAGTCTTGTGCTAACATTGGAACAACACAAATTGGGAAATCCCCTGAGATACCACCACCGATTTGGAAGAAACCAATTCCATCTTCACCAGCGTTATTTGTGTAGTAATCTGCTAACCACATCATGTATTCAATTCCTGACTTCATTGTAGAAGCTTTCAATTCTCCTTTGATGCAGTACGAAGCGAAAATATTTCCTAAAGTTGAATCTTCCCAACCTGGAACAACCATAGGTAAGTTTTTCTCAGCTGCTGCAATCATCCAAGAGTTCTTAGGGTCAATCTCGTAATATTGCTCTAAAACTCCAGAATTCACTAGCTTAAACAAGAATTCATGTGGGAACATACGTTCTCCTGCATCCTCAGCGTCTTTCCATACTTTGAAAACGTGGTCTTGTAAACGACGGAATGCTTCTTCTTCTGGAATACATGTGTCAGTCACACGATTCAAGTGATTCTCCAATAAATCCCACTCATCTTGTGGTGTTAAATCACGGTAATTTGGAATTCTCTTATAACTATTGTGTGCTACTAAATTCATTAAATCCTCCTCCAAGTTTGCACCTGTAGTTGAAATCATGTGAATTTTGTCTTGACGAATCATTTCCGCTAAAGAAATACCTAATTCTGCCGTACTCATCGCTCCAGCAAGTGAAACCAACATTTTCTTTCCTTCTGAAAGGTGTTTTTCGTAACCTTTTGCTGCATCTACAAGTGCTGCAGCGTTAAAATGTCTGTAATTGTATTCAATAAACTCTCTTACTTTTCCCATTATGAATTAAATTTATAAGATAATATTTTATATAATAATTTCGCTGCCATAAAATCTGGCGCTGGAACTCCTTCAACGGGAGCCAATTCAACAATATCAAAACCTACTAAGGTTTTCTCTTCTACTACTCTTCTCACCAATGTGATCACATCGTACCAATACATTCCACCTGGCTCTGGCGTTCCTGTTGATGGCATAATTGACGGATCAAAAACATCTAAATCAATTGTCAAATACACTTCTTCTCCCAATTGATTAAGCACTTCGTCCATCCAGTCTGGAGTAGAATTAATGCGGTACATATCGAAGAAATTCTCTTCCTTCACAAAAGGCAATTCCACAGCATCCATACTGCGAATTCCTACTTGAACAAGATTCGTATTTTTTGATGCCGCATGCATTGCACAAGCGTGATTACAAGCCGAACCATGAAATTCTGGACGTAAATCTGAATGCGCATCTAACTGTAAAACAGAAAGATTCTCGTATTTCTTTTTGAATGAACGAATCGCTCCAATTGAAATGGAATGCTCTCCTCCAAATAAACTTACAAATTTTCCAGTTTCTAAATATACGTCAGTCGTTTTCTCTACAGCATTACACATCGCTTCTGGTGAAGTAGCTTCTATTACTGCTGGAGCAACAAAAATTCCTCTTTCGTAAACTTCAGAGTTCGTTTCTATGTCATACAACTCCATGTTTTCTGAAGCATCCATTAACGCTTCAAATCCTTTATCGGCTCCTTTCCCGTAAGTAGAAGTTCCGTCATAAGGCACAGGGATAATTACTATCGCTGCATTTTCTTCTTTCCCTAATTCTTCAGGGATTCCTGCAAATGTTCTCATTAGTATCCTAAAATTTTAAGCATTTGTTCACTCGTTTGTTGTGGTGCGAATAATTCATCTACCAACTCACCGTTTTCATCATGACTTAACAAAATATGTTTTGGACTTGGAATCAAACAATGTTTAATTCCTCCGTATCCTGAAATTGATTCTTGATATGCTCCACAGTTGAAAAACCCAACATGCATTGGTTCTTTCTTATTGTAAACAGGTAAATAAATTGCGTTTGTGTGTTGTTCTGAGTTATAATAATCGTCACTATCACAAGTCAATCCACCCAAGAAAACACGTTCGTATTTTTCCTCCCAACGATTAATTGGCAGCATAATAAAACGCTTATTTATTGCCCATGAATCCGGCAGTGTCGTCATGAAAGAACTGTTAATCATGTTCCACTTCTCTCTGTCGTTTTGCTTTTTCTGATCCAAAATAGTGTACACCATCCCTCCTGCTTCAGCTACTGTGAAAGAACCAAATTCTGTAAAAATATCTGGGTGACGTGCACCAACATGGTCTGCAGACATCTTAATTTGACCAACAATCTCATCTACTAAATATTCGTAATCGAAGTCAAAAGCCAATGAGTTTTTCACTGGGAATCCTCCTCCTACATTTAAGTAAGTAATATCTGCGTCATTCTTAATCAAGTTTTCGTAAACGCTTAAGAATTTATGTAATTCGTTCCAGTAATATGCGTTATCACGAATTCCTGTATTCACAAAGAAATGTAACATGGAAAGTTTAAATTTCTTGTGGTCTTTTAATTTCCAGTTATAGAATGAAACGACATCTTTATACCCAATTCCTAAACGAGAAGTATAAAATTCAAATTTTGGATCTTCCTCCGAAGCAATTCGAATTCCTATTTCTAATTCTTGATCAATTTGTTCATCAAGAATATCAAACTCTTGGAAGTTGTCGATTACAGGAATGACGCGTGTAAAGCCTAACTCCAATAATTCTTTAATTTTTTTAATGTAAACTTCTGTCTTGTATCCGTTACACAAAACATAAGTGTCTTTATCTAATTTCCCTTTCTTGTGTAAAGCAATAAGGATATCAATATCAAAAGCAGAACTCGTTTCGATATTGGTATTGTGTTTTGTACATTCTTCTAATACAAAATTGAAATGTGAACTTTTCGTACAGTAACAATATTCATATTTCCCTTTGTATTCCTGTTTTTTGATACTCGTATTAAACCAATTGCGACAACGTTCAATTTGTTTTCCAATTACAGGAAGATACGTAAATCGAAATGGGGTTCCGTATTTTTCAATCAATGCATTCATGTCGATACCTCTGTATGACAATTCACCATTTTCAACACTAAATTCCTCTTGCGGAAAGTCGAACGTTTGCTCTATAAGATCTTGATATTTGTTTTTCATTTTTTATTATTGGAAAATAAACTTCGATGAAGAAGTTTTGATTTTTATAAAAGATTAAATCGCTGCAAATTTGCTTCAAAAAAGCGATATAAAATACTATTAGATGAAAATTAGTATTTTTTACTGCTAGTTGTTATTTTTACAGTTAAAAAAGCTAAATATGGATAGTATTGACCAAAGAATCCTTGAAATTCTCCAAACTGACTGTTTAAAGACAGCTAAAGAAATGGCTTCAGAACTCTCGCTAACCACTACTCCAATTTACGAACGTATAAAGAAACTAGAAAAAGCTGGATATATCAAGGAATATGTCGCTTTATTAGATGCTGACTTGCTTGGAAAATCAATCGTTGTCTTCCTAAACCTTACTGTTAAAGACCACCACGCCTCAAAACGAAAAGAATTTATCAAACAAATGGAGTCCTTAGACTCTATCACTGAATTTTATCATATCTCTGGTTCTTATGACTTCTTGGCCAAAGCAAGATTCTCAAGCATTAAAGAATACCGTGACTTTCTGGTGAATGATGTAGCTTCGATTTCTAATATCAGTGATATTGAGTCTCAGATTGTGTTGGAGGAGTTGAAGTATACTACGAAGATTATTATTTGATGATTCCCCAAAATGTAGAGACACACGGCCGTGAGTCTCTACATTTTGGGGAATCGCTTTAAAACCCGCGAGTATCCGAAACCACCAAAAGCAAAAAAATCCGCGTTCATCCGCGTTGCTTGCATCCGTGTCATCCGCGTTCCATTACAGCGCAACCTCCATATCAAACCAAACACTTCTTCAAAGCCTCCAACTCTACCCCCAAACCTTTAAACATCTGAATTATACTACTTAATTTCAACTCATGTTCTTCATATTCTTGTGTGTTGATACTACACGTAAATACTTGTCAGTAACACTGACAAATTCCATCTATTCCGAAAGAATTCTATTAATCTTCTAAAGATTTGTCAAAACAACCTTCTTCTTGAATTGAAATTCCAATGGAATATTGTACTTCTGAGGTTTTAATTATCAACTGTCAATATTTATTTTAACCTCTCTTTTTTTTCAAAATCGTCTACCTTGTTATCCAAATAATTCGCTAGATATAGAAATTCACCAACTTGATCTGAATCTACTTTAAGTTGTCTACAATCATCCGCGGTGAAGAAGGGCATTAAACTCATATTGAGAGGTATTAAACATTTTAGTTTTCATTTGACTATGAAAAGCTTCTACTCTTACTATTGATTCAGCAGTAGAAAAAAAATATTCTATTTCCTTTTTAAATTCTGCTGAAACCTTCTTTAAATTTAAATTACTCATTATTAGATATTTTAGATAATCAACAAATATCTAAATATTGCATAAGTCATGCAACATTGTAGAGTTTTTGTGTGACCATTTTGGAGGTCTTACATTTTTTTATTAAAAGAGCCAAACTTTCTTACTTAGTTAGTCTTTTAGAAAGTATCAATCCAGAGAATTGTCCAGTCTCCTAGCGATTTCTTCAGAACTTGGTAAAAGCCCTTTCATTTCTTTGGGTCGTTCGATTTCAGTTTTTATCGTAGAATATTTTTGTTAAATACTTGAGGTTTAAAGATGTGTTATTTAATAATTTTGTTTTTTTGTCGCAAATATTTACTAAATTTGCGACATAGCAAATAGATTAAACGAATGCAAAGCGTTGAAAATAAAATAATAAAATCAATTAAAAGCAAACCAACAGGCACACTGATGTTTCCTAGTGACTTTTTGCAATACGGCACATCTAAGGCTGTCCAAAAATCACTAGAGCGTTTAGAGGACAAAAAAGTAATTGTAAGAGTAGCGCATGGTATTTATGTCCGTCCAAAAATAAGCGAATTAATTGGACCTATTCTTCCTACCGCAGAAGAAGTTGCCGAAGCTATTGCTAAACGTGATAAAATTAGAACTGTGCCTACAGGAAGCTACGCATTAAATGCTCTTGGATTAAGTACACAAATTCCTTTAAACATTGTGTTGCTTACTGATGGGTCACCTAGGGTCATAAAGATTGGAAAACGTACTATAAAATTAAAAAAAACTACTCCTAAAAACCTAATGGCAAAAGGAAAAGTAAGTCGATTAGCCATTCAAGCACTTAAAGAAATAGGAAATGGAAAAGTAAGCGAGCAAGAAGAACAAAAAATTGTAACGCTCTTAAAAAAAGAGAATCAAAAACATTTGCTTCACGATATAGCTTTGGCTCCAGTATGGATTCAGATAATAATGAAAAAAGCAATAAATGATGAGTGAAATAAAATTTTACAATACAAGCAATCTCGAGAAAGAGGCCATATTTAATTCGATAGCTAATGAAAAGGGCATGACGCCATTTGCTGTAGAAAAAGACTGGTGGGTGAGCCGAACTTTAGATATCATATTTAAAATGGATATTGCCAAACATTTGGTATTTAAAGGTGGGACTTCATTGAGTAAAGCTTGGAAGTTAATACATCGATTTTCTGAGGATATTGATTTAGCTATTGATAAACAGTTTTTTGAAGGTTATGATGGAGATATTTCTAAATCTCAAATAAAAAAACTAAGAAAAGAAGCAGGAAAATATACAACTATCACCTTCTTTGAGGAGCTTAAAGAAGCGTTTAAAGAGAAAGGGTTAAATGAGTTAGAATTTCAAGTTATTGAAGCACAAGACAGTGATCAGGATCCAAGGATTTTAGAAATATATTATCCCAATGTAATAGAATCTAACTCTGATTACATACTACCTAGAGTTCAAATAGAAATAAGTTGCAGATCTTTAAGAGAGCCTTTTACTGAAAAAACATTTGGTGCGCTAGTAGACGAAGTTTATACCGACAAACCTTTCGTTGAAGATCTCTTTAAAATTCCTACAGTAAATCCAGAGCGAACTTTTTTAGAAAAACTATTTTTACTTCATGAAGAATTTCATCGTCCAGAAGAAAAAATAAGAGTAAATCGACTAAGTCGTCATTTATATGATATTTATCAAATGTCTAAACAAGGTATTACAGCAAGCGCATTTAATGATCAAGAACTATATGAAACCATCGTTGCACATAGATACAAATACGCAAAAGTCGGACATGTAGACTATAACTTGCACAATCCTAAAACATTGAATCCTACACCTATTGAACAAGTGCGTAAGGCGTGGGCTGATGACTATTCAAAAATGAAAGAGGATATGATATATGAAGAGACTAAACCGTCTTTTGAGGATTTAATCAATAATCTAGAATACTTAAGGAAAAAACTTCAAAATGCTGAATGGGAATTTAAATTAAAGTTCCCCTGTTAAACTAAAAAAAACACCCAGATTACTGTGAGATATTATTTCTAACTACCTGAATAAATGATTATTACTCGATAAAAGAAGAGATGTTTTCACAATCCCACTACAATTACTCAATTTAAAATACCTCTTTCAGCATCATTGTATACTAAACTAAACGCAATAACTTCTTTTTCCAAATCCGCAAATATCCGAATACACCACCAGCAAAAAAAACCGAGATCATCCGCGTTGCTTGCATCCGCGTCATCCGCGTTCCATTAAAGCGCAACCATCAAACCAAACACTTCTTCAACCCCTCCAACTCCACTCCCAACCCTTTAAACATCTGAATTACACTACTTAATTTCAACTCATGCTCCTCATATTCTTGTGTGTTGATACTACACGTAAATTTCCACAATTCCAAAACTTCTGAAACAGGCACTTCATAAGGTGGGTAACTTGAATTATCAGGCTTCAATAGAAACGTTTGCTTCTCTTCTACCAAATTTTCCAATCTTTTATACGTCATTCCATCGTCTTTTGTGACTACAATATAAGACAGTCCACTTTTCGCTGCTTTGATGTCTTCCACAAATTCTGCCACTACATAGGAACCATCTTTCATAGGCAACATGGAATCTCCCTTTATTGGAAAAGCCCTGTGTTTTCCTGTGGGTAAAAACGGCAATTTTATCTTCTCCAATTGCTCAATATATTCAGGGTCATCATATCCTAGTAAATATCCTGCAGATGTTTTCGAAGACACAATTTCAATCAGATTCTCATTATCACTATCTACAGTAATTGGAAACAAAACTCTTTTATTTCCCACTTCGATAAATGAAACATCTTTCGCTTTTGTTAAATCATTTTTAATGATAATATCGATTGGAATTTTAAAATAAGTCGAAAAATCAATCAAAAACTCAATGGTTGGTGAAGATCTGTTTTCTTCATAAGAACTTATTCTCGATCTTGTTACAGACAATTCCTCAGCCAAAACTTCTTGTGTTAGCTTCTTTAACCGTCTTAAATGTTTTATGTTTTTTGATAAATGACTCATAATGCTACAATATTGAGCAACGAATGTACGTATTTGTAGCTAGTTTTACACTATGAATAAGAATATTTTACATCTCGATTTAGACACTTTTTTTGTTTCCTGCGAACGCTTAATTGATAGTCGTTTACAGAAAAAACCACTATTGGTTGGCGGAACGGGCGACAGAGGTGTTGTTGCAGCTTGCAGTTATGAAACAAGAAGATTCGGTGTGCATTCTGGTATGTCAATGAAAATCGCTAGAAGATTATGTCCAGAGGCAATTATCATTCGAGGAAATACAAGTACCTATTCTAAATACTCCAATATAGTTACAGATATCATCAAAGATAAAGTACCCATTTTTGAAAAAGCAAGTATTGATGAATTTTACGCCGACCTTTCTGGAATGGATACCTATTTTGGAAGCTATAAATATGCTTCTGAATTACGTCAGCAAATTATCAAAGAAAGTGGATTGCCTATTTCTTTTGGGATGTCTCAAAATAAAATTGTTTCTAAAGTAGCCACTGGTGAAGCAAAACCAAACAATCAATTACTCATCAATGCTGGTTTTGAAAAAGACTTCTTAGCGCCTTTATCTATTAAGAAAATACCTTCTGTGGGTACAAAAACCTATAATATTTTAAGAAATCTTGGTGTAGATAAAGTAAAGGTAATTCAAGAAATGCCTTTAGAAATGATGATTAGTGTTTTAGGTAAGAATGGAAAAACGATTTGGAAACGAGCAAATGGAATTGATATTCAACCAATTATTGCTTTTCATGAACGTAAATCTTTATCCACCGAAAGAACTTACAGTAAAGATACGATTGATATGGAAAAACTAAAAACAACCATTTTTGCAATGGCTGAAAATTTAGCTTATCAATTGAGAAAAGGGAATAAACTAGCAGGAACAATTAGTGTAAAAATCAGATATTCGGATTTCAACACCTATAATAAGCAAATAAAAATTCCATACACAAGCGCAGACCATATTATCATTCCTAAGGTTCTAGAACTGTTTAAAAACCTATATCAAAGAAGATTACTCATTCGATTAGTAGGTGTTAAGGTTTCTGATATTGTAAGCGGAAATTATCAAATTAATCTCTTTGATGATACGGAACAAATGCTCAAACTTTACAATGCTATGGATGCTGTTCGCGATAAATATGGTGAATTAAGTATCATGAGAGCATCTTCCATGGGTGCGAAATCTATAGGGAGATTTAATAATCCATTTAATGGAGAGCCACCTTTAGTTTTAGCACATAGAAAACAATAATGGCATGTATATCAATTGTCATACATATTATTCTTTGCGTTACGGAACATTCTCCGAAACTGAATTGTTGCAGCTTGCAATCGATAATGATATTGATTCAATTGCGTTAACAGATATCAACAATACGTCTGCTTGTATGAATTTCATACAGGAGGCAAAAAAGGTGAATATAAAACCTGTTATTGGTGTCGATTTCAGGAACGGTAACGATCAGCAATTTGTGGCACTTGCAAAAAGCAATACTGGCTTTGAAAACATAAATCGCTACTTGTCTTCTTTTTTAGAGTCTAAAACTACTATTCCAGAAAAACCCAAAAAATTAGAAGATGTTTTTATCATTTATCCTTTCGAGAAAGTTCTAGAACTCAATCTCACTACTTTTTCGGAGGATGAATTTATTGGGATTTCTATTGCTGAAATAAATAAACTTCGGTTTTCTTATGTGAGAAAATTTGAAGACAAATTAGTCATTCAGCAACAAGTTACGATTAGAGATAAAAAAGATTTTAATGCACATAGACTGCTGAGAGCAATTGACAACAATACTTTATTGAGTAAGCTGTGCACTTCAGAAGAATGCTTTCAAACCGATAAAATGCACGCTAAATCAGAATTAAAGGAGTACTTTAAAGAGTTTCCAACTATTATTTCAAATACTGAAGCACTACTCAAACAGTGTGACGTCAATTTTGGATTTAACGATGAACGTGAAAATCAAAACAAAAACTTATACCTGAATAGTTTTGAAGAAGATTGCGCAATGCTATTGGATTTATGCGATCAAAAAATCTACGAACGCTATAAAAATCCGACTCAAAAAGTACTTGATCGACTTCAAAAAGAACTAAAAGTGATAATCGAATTAAAATTCGTTTCCTTTTTTTTAATCAATTATGATATCATTCAATATGCGAAAAGCAATAACTTTTTCCATGTAGGTCGAGGAAGCGGTGCAAATAGTATAGTCGCTTACATTATGGGAATTACAGATGTAGATCCCGTAGAACTAGATTTGTATTTCGAGCGATTCATTAATCCTTTTAGAGCTTCCCCACCCGACTTTGATATTGATTTTTCATGGAAAGATAGAAATACCGTTACCCAATATATTTTTGATCGCTTTGATAATGTAGCATTAATGGCAACTTACGTTACTTTCAAATATAGAGCTGTAGTAAGGGAATTGGGAAAAGTGTTTGGCTTGCCTAAAGAAGAAATCGATAAATTAAGCAAAGGCGTTGCAGAAGGCCAAATAGATGACGTTTCTAAACTTGTTTTAAAATACGGAAAGTTAATTGAAGGTTTTCCTAATTATGTGAGTGTACATTCTGCAGGAATTCTGATTTTAGACAAGTCAATTCATTATTATTCAGCCACTAGTCTTCCTCCAAAAGATTTTCCTACTGTTCAATTTGACATGAATATTGCTGATGATGTGGGTATTTTCAAATTTGACATTTTAGGTCAACGTGGTTTGGCAAAAATTAAAGAAGCTTTAGAGATAATTAAGGAAAACAATCCAAATGCACCTGAAATTGACATCACAGATATTGAACGTTTTAAAAAAGATGAAAAAATAAATAATCTTTTAAAAACGGGTGGAGCAATTGGAGCGTATTACGTAGAATCTCCAGCAATGCGCGGATTAATGCAAAAACTAAAAACAGAAAATTATATTGGTTTAGTCGCTGCGAGTTCTATTGTTAGACCAGGTGTTTCTGGTTCGGGAATGAAAGATGAATTCATAAAAAGGCACAGATATCCTGAAAAAAGAAAAGAAGCCAATCCTATTTTATTGGGAATTATGCCTGAAACTTATGGTGTAATGGTCTATCAGGAAGACGTTATGAAAGTAGCCAATCAATTCGCAGATTTAACTTTAGGTGAAGCAGATGTACTCCGAAGAGGAATGAGTGGTAAATCACGTTCGGCTTCTGAATTTAAAGCTGTGGAGGATAAATTCATTTCTAACAGCAGAAAAAAAGGACATGAAGACAAGCTGATTTTTGAAATTTGGAATCAGATTAAAAGTTTTGCAGGCTATGCATTTGCTAAAGGACACTCGGCATCTTATGCAGTAGAAAGCTATCAAAGTTTATTTTTAAAATGCTATTATCCAATTGAATTTATGGTAGCTGTATTAAATAATGGCGGTGGATTTTATTCAGTTGAACATTATATTCATGAAGCAAAAATGCGTGGTGCCAAAATTGAATTGCCTTGCATTAATACAAGTGAACATGTAAATAGAGTCATCGGTAAAACTATTTACTTAGGTTTTGGATACTTAAAGAGTCTAGAACAATTGGTCATTCAACGGATTTTAACTGAGAGACAACTGTTTGGAAAATTTAAGTCTTTGGAAGACTTCATGGACCGTGTTACTATATCTATTGAGCAAATAACCATTTTAATTCGCATTAATGCTTTTCGTTTTATCTTAAAACCGAAAACAGAACTCCTTTGGAAAGCGACTTTTAGATTAAATGCTACAAAACAGCGTCAAGTTCAAGAACAAGTACAATTATTCCGTGTGCAGCATCAAAACTTCACCATTCCGAAATTGAATTCACATTGGTTAGAAGATGTTTACGATGAAATGGAGTTGTTAGACTTTACCATCCATGATTATTTCTCTTTGGTCACAGAGGAATTTAAACCTCATGCAAAAGCCAGTGAAATGAATCTGCATATAAATAAGAATGTGCTTTTATATGGCAAGTTAGTGACTACCCGTTTCAATAAAACATCACAAGGAAAATTAATGCGATTAAGTACTTTTATTGATCAAGATGGAAATTACTTTGATGCAGTTCATTTTACCAACGTAGTTCATCAATATCCTATTATCGGAATGGGGATTTATGGTTGTTTTGGCAAAATCACAGAACGTTTTGGATTTTGCAGTATGAATGTAATCCAATCTAAGAAAATGAGTATCGCAGGTGATCCAAGGTTATGAAATAACTCACTACAAATTAAGGATATTTAGTGGCCATAAAACCCACCAGAACAAAACGCGGAGAGATTATAAATTTTGGAACCTTCCAAGATTATGGAGGAATTTTTTTTGAAACTGTTCACTTTCCTCCAAGCATTAAAGTCTATCCTTTTCTAGAAAGAGGAATTTATTAACTGCGTGGAAAGGTTGCGCAAGGATTTGGGATTCCAGTTTGGGGATGATGCAGCGAGTGAAATTGAAAGGAATGGATGACAGGAGGTTGCAATAACTAAGCTTAAGAAAAAATAAGTGTATTTAAGAAGAATTAAAACAAACTATTATGAAAATCTTTTACCTTTTAGGATTAATATCCGTGTTATCAACAAGCATAACTGCGCAAGTAATCAATCCAAGCTTTGAAAACTGGACTACTGGAGAACCAGATGATTGGTTAAACTTTAATGGTGTAGGTGACATTACAGATGAAAACGGTAACACAATTATTCCAGCAAAAGAAGAAACAACAGGAGCAACAGAAGGGAATAGCTATATAAAACTGACATCATTTAATTTAGCGAATACAAATGATCCTGTAAATTTACCAAATGGAATTAGAGGCTCAGTTGCTTATCAAAGTTTCAACTCTACAGACAAGTTTTTAAACTTTGAATTAGATATAACGTACGATATCAAACCAAATGATACAGCAGTAATTTTGATCGATGCATTCGATAATAGCGGTTCAAGAGTTGGCAGTGGAAAGGTATATTTAGGAGGTTCTCAAACGACATTAGCAACAGTAACGGTAGACATGAGTTATGACCCTTTCAATGTTGCTAGTTATAAGATTAATATAGCTAGCAGCGAAGGTCAAGTTCTTGCTTCAGTTAATTCTACAATTGCACCAGGTTCTTGGTTAGCGGTAGACAATATAGTTGAAGGAATAATTTTACAAGACGCTCCTAATGTGACCAATGTTATTGCCAGTGACGTTAACGATAATCATGATGGATCTGATTTAGAAGTATCTTTTGATATCCCTGATGAAACAAAAGTCTCTAATTATTATGTTATCGCAATGTCGGGTATTACTCCTGCAGATTTAGGAAACGGAGCAGGATTCATTTTGAATAGCGGAAATCAAACTACAACAACGGGCTCGGATCAAACATATAATTTCACAACAGCTGGGGTATACTGGAGAACCGATCCAAAAACATTTATTATAGAACCCACTCCAATTGTTGAGAATGTTGAAATGAAAGTTTATATTTTAGTAGAAGGCGCAAGTGGCTATATGAATGTTTATGAAGCATCAAATCTAATTACTTTAACTTCACCATTGTCTTTGTCTGATCAATATAAAGAAATCAGTATCTATCCTAACCCAGCAATCAATTTTGTTAATTTCAAAATTGATGGTCTAGAAAATGGTTCCGTCTCGATCATTTCTGTTACTGGGCAAGAGCTTGTAAAACAAAATTTTTCAAACGGAACGAAGCAAGTTGATATTAGTAAATTAAATAGTGGAGTATACTTTTATACAATTCGAAATAAAAGAGATGAAATTATCAAAACGAACAAATTAGTTGTTCGCAAATAAATAGAAATCTATAAATAAGAATGAAGGAGATCAGCTAAATAGTTGGTCTCTTTTTTATTAG
The DNA here is from genome assembly GCF_004152935.1 of Brumimicrobium glaciale. Lineage (GTDB taxonomy): Bacteria > Bacteroidota > Bacteroidia > Flavobacteriales_D > Crocinitomicaceae > Brumimicrobium > Brumimicrobium glaciale. The sequence goes on along the minus strand of NZ_SETE01000002.1, from coordinate 5,262 downwards.
GAATAACCGCTGAAAATATTTCCCTTTCCTCCTAGCGTAAAAGCTTATCCTTTTCAAGGAAGAGGAATTTATTAACTGCGTGGAAAGATTGCGCAAGGATTTGGGTATTATACTTATGGAAAACATTGCTTTAAAACTGACATAGAGAAATCAAAACTTTTTCATCCATAAAAAAGAGGAAAGCTCTCACTTTCCTCTTCTCAATTCGTTATAATCAAAGTCTATTACAGACTATTCGCTTTATCACGTGCTTTATTCATCACATCATCTGCTCTAGACTTCGCTTCACTTTCAATTTTCTGAGCAGCTTCCTCCCCTTTTTCTCTTAATTTTTTCCCTGCTATTTCAGCGCCTTTTTTCTTTAAAGGATTCGATCCAGCTTCATCCATCAATTTCTTTGCATTTTTATCTGCTTCATCTCTTGTGGAATTTGCTAATTTCTTTCCTTCAGCTTTGATATTATCCGCTTGTTTTTGTGCAGCATCTAATATTTCTTGCTTTTTCTTTTCAACAGCTGCTTTCGCTTCATTGACTTTATCATCAACTATACCTTTAATACTGTCTTTGGCTTTGTCTACAGTATCGTCAATTAAGTCTTTCACTCCACCTTTAATATCCCCACCCAATTCCATCAATTTCTCCTTCATATTCGTTTTCACTTTAGGATCTTTAATTGTATTTGTAACCAAAGCGGTAATTGGAATATTGGCTGGTAATTCCTTCATTTTAAATCCTGGAATCTTCTTCGCTTGTTCAATCGCTTGTTCTGCAATTTTTAAAAGTTCACCCGGAATTTCTTCTTTAGGAATATTCATCTTGATTTCATAATCAATTTCTTGCAAGAAAGATGTCGTCCCTCCTACTGTAGTATTGATTTTCCCCATTTTAATATCAAATGGTTTTACCAATACTTTTCCTTCCGAAAATTCAAATGTCGCTCTTATATTGTCCAAAGTTTGCTTACTTAATTTCGGGATTTTAATAGTCTCCGCCAATTTCTCTAATGGACCAAATCCTGAAATTGTAACTCTATTAGAAAACAATGAACCGTTTCCAGCTAGTGTTTCAAAAATTGGTTCTAAAGAAGGCTTTAAGCTTGTCGTCATTGCGAAATCTGAAGATATTTTTCCAGATGTATATTTCGCAACTGGTGCTAACTTATCTATTGTAATGAAGTTTTTCGTTAGCTCTTGAATATCCAAATCCTTTAAACTGTATCTAAACTCAATTTTTGGAACGGCTTTATTTTGGGTATTGTATTTCCCATTTAATGCCACAGTACCTCCTAAAGTTTGCATGTTCAAATCCTCTAAAATAGCTTCTTCATTTCTTAAAATCACACGCCCTTTAACAGCATTGATATCCATTCCGTCGTATTTAATTTTATTGATCGTTGTATTCAAAACAAAATCAATTTTCTTAGGAACTGGAATTCCTTCTTCCTCTCCTGCTGGAGCATCAGTTGTTGCTGTCGTTTCTTCTGTTGAAGCTGTTTCACTTGTCGTTGCTGATGGAGGCATAATTTCATCAATATCTAATAAATTAGAATGGTAGTTGAAAACACCTTGTAAATCTCCTTCATTGAACATATAACCAATGTAGTTTTTTACTTCTCCATTTAAAGAGAAATCACTTTTACCCATTGTAGCTTTCAAATTAGCCAACTTCAATTGTTGTGGCGAAAATTCAAATAGTAAATCTTCAATATCAACTGGAGCTGGTAAATCTACTGATGCATAATGGAATCCTTTTAAATTAAGTGTTCCTGTTGCATTGAATTTATCATATTCTTCTTTTTCTATTGTAGACATTTTCCCTTCAATAGAAATATCAGAAGTTAATTTACCAGTATATTGCTCGCCTTCAGCCAATGGATAAACTTGTCCTATCGTTGCTAAATCTATATTTGCATGAATTTTAGACTTCAAATAAGGATCTGTCATTGGATTCTTCATGTAGAAATTTGCATCAATTGTATTTCCTACGAAAGTTGCTTTAAATTGATCAATATCAACAGTTGCTTTATCTAGTTCTGTTCCTCCTGGGAATTTAGAACCACCAACAATACTAATGTTATCAATAGAAGCTGGCATATCTGGATAAACTATTGAAGCGCCATTTACTTTCGCAGCAACATCCCAAGCTGGGTAATTTACGTCGTCATATTTACCTTTCACAAAAGCATTTAAGCTCAATGTTCCTTTCGCCACCATACTTTCATAACCTGTGTGGTAAAAAGCTGGAATTAAAGAAAGTAAATCTTTGAAGCTCGTTTTATCAGCTTTCAATTTTAAATCCATATTGTCGTATCCTTTGAACATTTCATAGAATCCGTCAAATGATAATTTCAATGCATTTAAAGTCAATTCATTTTGCTTCAAAGTAAATTTATCACTTCCCTCTTTCGATTCAATCAAGATATTCATCACAAGGTCAGTTTTCACTTTAGACAAATATGTTGCACCGGCCATTTTATAAGTCAGCTCATCAATTTTCGTTTTAGTTTCAAAATCGATAACATCTGCTGTCATATCTCCAGAACCTGAATGATTGATGTTTTTGATTTCAGCAAACATATTTCCTAAACGATCATCATATTTGATGTTTCCGTCTTTGATTTCATAATATTCTAATGAAAATTTAAAAGGTGAAGAAGTTGTATCGATATCTTCTTCGGCCATTTCTTCGGAAGTTTTCATGATATCGTAATTCGCTAATCCAGATTCTAGAATTTTTACGTGAATATTTGGTTGAACCAAAACTACTGAACGAACAGCGATGTCTTCCATATTAATCACACTCCAGAAATCAAGTTTCGCTTCAAAGCTTTTCATGTCGATTAGCTTCACGCCTTCAAATTCGTCTCTTCCTGTTACTGAAACATCATCAAATGCTAATTTCATTTTAGGAAAGGAAGAGAAAATCGTTAAATCGAAATCACCAACGGCAACATTTGCTTTCAGCATTTTGTTGGCTTCTTTCAATGCCATTTCTTTAATTTCATCCTTGAAGAAAATGGGGATTAAAATAATAGCGATAATTAATAATAGGAAGGTTATTCCGGTGATTTGAAGAATTCTTTTAAGTACAGATTTCTTCTTTTTATCTTTCTTTGTTGACATAAAACAGTTTTATAGGTATTTAATTTTAAAATTATCCTTTAATTAGCTAAATATACGTGAAATATCCAATTATTAATTGCCAAGATATACTAAAACATTATGAAATACATTTTAATTCTCTTACTCTCAACAACAAGCATTTTTGGAACTGCCCAAATCATTACGAATGACAAATCTCCCGAAGAAAAAGAGGTGGTCAAAGTTGAAAAAGAAATCAAACCAAAAACAGGAACAGAATTGTATTTCGGAGTAAGTCCAGCCTATACATTTCGCACCTTAGAAATCAATGATGGAATATTTGGACAACAGTTGGGTTATCGTGAAAACGAAGTTGGTGAATGGACAACTGGTTTTAATGCTGGCGTTAGAAGTCAATTGACCAAAAATTTCAAGCTAGAAATCGGAGTTGGCTATGCTACAAATAGAGAATCGTATGATTTTAAAGAAACTGATTCTGTGTTTAGTTATGTAAATACATACCGCCACATTTCCTTCCCTATCCGCCTGGCTTATTCTTACGGTGACGAAATTTCATTCTACGGAGGAATTGGAGTAATTCCAAAAGCATTCTTATCCATGAAAAATGAATTGACCACTTTGGATATCAATAATAATGAAAACACTGTTGAAACGATAGAAACAGATAAGTTTAATTTCTTTTTAATGGATGCTGTTGCGACTGTTGGAACTCAGATTAAATTTTCAGAGCATTACGGAATTTATGCAATGGTTGAAGGACGCAGACAATTGATGAATAATTATAATTCGCAGTCGGCTTATGTTAGAAAGGCATTTGCGCTTGGGTTTAATGTAGGGATTGAGATTTATTTGTAGGTTGGGGTTAATTGATGATTTGTAGATTTATTTCTATTATATTTACAGATATAAACACACTAAAACTGTACAATACTTCTAATTATGGAGTCTATTGTGCAGTTTTGTTGAATATATAATAAGTTAGCGTTAATTGAATAAAAATACCTAAATCGAAAAAACATGAAGTATCAAATGCAATCTGCAAAAAACTATAGATTAAGTGTTATATTAATTGCAGCTATATTATTCGTTAGTTCAAATAGTAGTGCTCAAACTGTCACAAATGGCGCTTTTACCTCAGCCGCATTAGGGTGGGGCTGCTCGCCAGAAACAAATCCGGAGTCCGTTTATGGAGGTACTGGTTCAAATCGAGTGGCAGAGGTGGATGCCGCAGTTGGGCTATGTCAAACGATATCTGGCTTTACTATTGGTTCATTGTATCAAATTACTTTTGATTGTTCAAGAAGAACAACTTGCGGTCCGGCAACCCAAACATTAGACTTTGGTATTGATGGTGGTGCGCTGGCAACCCAAAATATTTCAAGAACGGGAGTGTTTAACTTCACAGCCGAAATTTTTAATTTCACTGCCACAGCTACAAGTCATACTATTGATTTTAATGGGACTTCTGCGGGAACATGTGGTTTAATAATTGACAACATTGTAGTTTCATTGGTAAGTGCACTTCCAATAGAGCTATTAAATTTTAATGCCTCTCCAATCAATAATGAAATAGTTCAACTACAATGGCAAACTGCTTCTGAAAATAACAACGACTACTTTACAATTGAACGTTCGAAAAATGGAACTACTTGGGAGGAATTAGCCTTAGTAGACGGAGCAGGAAACTCTTCATCTTTATTAAGTTATTCTACAAGTGATACTCGCCCTTACATTGGAATATCTTACTATCGTTTAAAGCAAACTGATTTTGACGGACAATTTGAATACTCAGAAATAAGAAGCAGCAATATTGAAAGACTGGAAAATTCACAAATAGAAATGTACCCAAACCCCTTCAAAAATCAGATTACAATATTAGCTAATTCAACTGAATTGGCTGAGATTACCATCTATAATGCGCTTGGGCAAGATGTCACTTTATTAGCTCTCAAAATTGAACAGCTTAGTGGTAAATTGGTACTTGATGTTTCGAGTTTAAGCTCTGGTATTTACTATATAAAAACAAAAACTACCGCTAATCGAGTAGACGGCTCCGCCAGATAAACTGACGGAGTACGCCTCTCACACCACCGTACGTACGGGTCTCGTATACGGCGGTTCGTATCTTGGTGGATTAAACGACAAATGAAGTTCCAACATT
>NZ_SETE01000001.1 GCF_004152935.1 Brumimicrobium glaciale | reverse complement strand
CTATTTTTAAATTAATTCTTAAGTCTCTTAAAACCTACTCTTTGAATCTTTCATTATTTTTGGATTTATTGAGAATAGACTTTAATAGTTAGAGTATAGAAAAATACTGACCTATATATAAGGTATAAAGTTTTATACCCTTATATAAAGTCTCGCAGTAGTAGGTTTAGAGTAATAATGATAAGATACGTGATAGTTGAGAAGTGGGGATTGCCCAATGGAAGATAGTCTTCATTAGTGTGGACTGTTGCAAACAGTGCGTGTCACAGACGCTGACAAGAGATTTTATGGGGTACAAAACAAAGAATATGGTTTAACACCTTTGTAAGAATCGTTAATTCACACAAAAGTTGTATGTAAATATCCACTACAGCGCACGTCGAACATCTTATTACTACTATACACAATAAAGAGCCATTCTATTTCAAATTCTTTTCCTTAATTTTGCAGATCTACCGATAATAGTTCAAATGCCTTCCGTCAATTGACAGAATACTTAAACTTTGTCCAGGTATTATATTTAAATCTAGTTTTTCAATAGTAACGTATTGTAACGCTATGATTAAATAATTAAGTTAAAATAATATGATCCAATACAAGAAAGTCGCGTTTTATACATTAGGGTGCAAACTGAATTTTTCAGAGACTAGTACCATAGCCAGAAGTTTTGAGGAAGCAGGGTATGCAAAGGTAGATTTTGATGATACACCAGACATATTCGTGGTGAACACTTGCTCGGTTACAGAGAATGCGGATAAAAAATGTATTCAATTGGTAAAAAAGGCCAAAAAGGTTAATCCTGAGAGCTTTGTTGTCATCATAGGTTGTTATGCTCAGTTAAAACCTGAGAAAATCGCTAAGATATACGGTGTGAATATGGTATTGGGTGCAAATGAGAAGTTTGACATCGTAAAACATATTGAGAGCAACGAATATTCAGAAGGGGTTACCATAGAATATGGTAAAATCAAAGATGTTCAGGATTTCGAACCTTCTTTCTCTTATGGAGATAGAACAAGATCATTCCTTAAGATACAGGATGGATGTGATTATTTCTGCACTTTCTGTACAATTCCGCTCGCTAGAGGTAAAAGTAGAAATGCAACGATTGCAGAAACTTTAGAAGAAGCTAAGAAAGTTGCTGCCACAGAAGTTAAAGAGATTGTACTTACAGGAGTCAACATTGGGGACTTTGGTCAAGGAGGTGATGAAGATTTCTTTGGATTAATTAAAGGGTTAGATCAGATTTCTGGAATTGACCGTTTTAGAATTTCGTCTATCGAACCCAACTTATTAAGCAACGAGATTATTGATTTTTGCTTAAATGACGCAAAGCATTTTGTTCCTCATTTCCATATTCCTTTACAATCGGGATCTGATGAATTACTTATAAAAATGCGCAGGAAGTATTTAAGAGCAACATATACTGATAGAGTTGAGCAAATCAAGAGAATCGCTCCTAACGCATGTATAGGGGTTGACGTAATTGTTGGTTTTCCAGGAGAAACGGAAGAAGCATTCATGGAAACCTATAATTACTTGAATGATTTGAATATTTCCTACTTGCATGTCTTTACTTATTCAGAAAGAGCAAACACAACTGCTAATAAAATGGATGATGTAATTCCAATGCATACGCGAAAAGAAAGAAGTAAGATGTTGCGCATTCTTTCTGAGAAGAAGAAAAGAGCATTTTACGAATCACAAGTAGGGAAAACGGGAGTTGTACTTTGGGAAAGTTCAAATGACAATGGATATATCAATGGATTTACTGAGAACTATATAAAGGTAAAGCACCCTTACGATGAAAGTCTGGAAAATAAAATTGAGACAGTTAAATATTTGGCTATTGATACTGATGGGATGATGTTTTCTGAGATATTAGACGTCAATACCACGAGTTGCAAAATCGCGGTAGGCTTATAAACTCGCGGTAGCCTTGTAAACTTGCGATGGTACTTATAGTACTATCGAAACTAAAAGAACTACTACCACGAGTTGTAACCTCGCGATAGAAAAACTCGCGGTAGTGTAGTATTAGAAAAACTATTGTTCTATTGGACCTCCTTCGAATTGAATTCCTTTTTTCGTCTTTTGGTTGTGGAAGAAATACTTAAGATTTAAGGAGAAAGTAGATCCTTCAACTGTTCCGTAGGCTATTGTTTTATTGGTTCCGTATCTGTATTCGGTGGCGATGGCTAATGTTGGCGAGAAAGGAACACGTCCGGAGAGTCCTAAATATATGGTTCCGTTATTTCGGGATCTGTACTCAAATCCAACGTTTGCATTGGCATTAAAGTCAAAAAAGCCTAATCTGCGTCCTTCGAAGATAAATAGATGCTTGCCTTCTGGATTTATAAGTGAACGAATATTGGAGGCGTTAAAATTTCCTGAAGCCCCTATGCTTACGTTCATAAAGAACTGTTTTCCTAATTTAATATAAACGAGGAAATTTAAGGGAATATCAAAACTTACATACCCTAATTCATCTTCCGCATAAAGGTTAGAATCTGGCACAGCGTAACTTGCTTTGTAATTTCGTCTCGTATAATTAATGCCTGTTTCAATTGCTAACAGTTCTGTTATTCCAATTCTAACAACTCCACCATAAGAGTATCCTAGCATTGGAGAAATTGTCGTTTCAAAACCATCTTCTTTCATATCAAAAGCTATATCCCCAACAAGGCTGATTGGGATTAATGGCTTTACTTGAATTCCAAAGAAATTCTCTGGTTTATTGCGGTATTTTTGAGCAATTAATGAAGTACTGCAAAATGTCAATACTAAAAGTAAAAAAAGTGAGTTTTTTATTTTCATTCTTCAATTTGATGTATTTCTGATTTTTCTCCTAGCAAGTCGGGTCTTGAACAATAACCAACTGTAGCGAGTATCATAACTCCCATAGAAAACAAAACTAACGCCCAACGGAAGAATTTATTGCTAATTAGGAAGGTTCTATTTCTTCCTTCAACATCATAATTGATTCTTTCAACTTTAGAGTAGTCTCTGTTATGAATTCCGTATAAGAAGTAGGTTTTACCTCGGGTATCCTCCTGCCCTTTTTCGAACCAAATTTTACTGACTGTTAAAGTCTTTTCGAAGTCATCAGCTTTGATTTTATTGGCAAAACGAAAAACTATGTAGTTAGGATTGGAAGGATGGCGAACATAATTCACCAAACCTAAATCTATTATATTCTCTACTTTTGAATCCATTCGGTTACATATTCTATTGGTTTACGTTGACCTTTTGGCCATTCTTGTCCTGGATATCCAACATAAAAAAGTCCTAAACAAAGGTCTTTTGGTCCAATATCTAAGAATTCTTTCATTTCATCGGTATAAACAAGTTTTGGTGTCGCCCAAAAACCTCCTAAACCATAAGCTGTGCAAGTAAGGTGTATATTTTGAACTGCACAAGCAACAGCTGCAATTTCTTCAATCTCTGGAATTTTTTCTGAAGCCTGTCTTTCCATACAAATAGCAATAACCGCAGATGCTTTAGCTGGACGGTTTGTCATTCTATCTAGTTTCTTTGATTTTTGTTTTTCTTCTGGTGTGGTTTTAATATAAAGATCATGCATGAATTCACCTAAGCGTGTTTTTCCTTCTTCCATGAATACTTTAAACCTCCAAGGTTGTGTTAACCCGTGAGAAGGTGCCCAAATCGCATTGTTTAAAAGCAATTCAATTTGTTCTTTGTGTACTTTTCGATCACTAAAGAATTCAGGATAAATTGTCCTTCTGTCTTTCATCAACTCGGTTACTTCACTTAAATTATATTTCATTTTCTCCAAATTTAAATCCGACAACAAAGATATTATGAATATTGTCAGTAAGAAAGTAAAAACAGAATAGTATTTGATAAATAGCGTTAGCACGAGGTGCAAACTCACAGTAGCACGGTTGGAGGGGAAATCTCGCGGGAATGCTATTTGATTACAATTTTTTTTGAATATAGTTTATCTTCATAATTGAATTTTAAAAAATATAACCCGGTGGGAATATTACTGACATCAATTAAGTAGTCCATGGATTTAATCCCTGCTATTGCCTTTCCGTTAAGCGAAAATAATTGAATGTCTTGAATTGGGAGATTATAATGAATAGTATTCGTTACAGGGTTTGGCCAAAATTCGAAATTAAGATTTTGTTCTGACTCAATCCCCAGTGAACTTTGACAATATCTTGTGACACAATCAGAATTATTACCTAAATTACTGTCTGTTATTGGATTTGAATTATTCTTAGGCTGTACACTAAAACATTGTTCGAAATAACCATTTGGAAGTCCACCACTCATTAATACTGCTGGCTTAACAATAACTGTATCGCCAATTAGTATTTCTTCGATAGATAAACTTACATAATCTCTAAACCAATCCAAAGGTGAAGATTGAGACATAGTATCTCCATTAATTGTAAAATAAATGAACAAGGTGTCAGTAATGGAAATATTTTCGTTTCCAACATTAATTAATCGAATTTCAGAAATGTAAGGAAATGAAAAACCATGGTTTTCAAGTGTGTCGTTTTCAGCTGGTGAGATTGTCTCTATCTTAACGTCAATAGTCTTTTGATTGAATGCTAAAAATGAAAATAAAAAAACAAAGATTATTGAAATTACGGTTTTCATAATTAATTTGAAATTGTGATTTACAGTTATTAACGAAGAAGAGGGTGGTTTGGTTGGGAACCATGAGATGCAATCTTGAAGTAACAACCAAAAAAACAATCTCGCGGTAGCTTAAAAAACTTTATTAATGATTTCTTCTTTCTTGAAAGGTGAATAGAAGTTCAATAATTGGTTTGAGCTGGTGTCGATGGCTACTACTCTACTGCAATATTCGAAGCATAAATCTAAATCGTGGGAAGAGATGAAGATTATTTGATTATTTTTTTCGGCAATCTCTTTCAGGAGTTGCAATACTTTTCTTCTGTTGTTGTAGTCAAGAAATGCTGTTGGTTCATCGAGAATCATGATTCCAGCTTCTTGTGCTAAGGCTTTTCCAATCATTGCAATTTGCCGTTCACCATCACTTAAGCTTATCGTATTTTCATTAATAAAATCGGATAATCCAAGCTGATTTATGACTTTTTGGACAATAGATTCATCTTCTTCCGTTAACTTATTCAACATATTGGTATAAGGCGCTCTTCCCATTGAAACTAGGTCATAGACAGACAAATGATCTACTCCACTAAACTTTGAAGGAACGAAGCTCAGATGTTTTGCTTTTTCTGTTCTCGTTAGGTTCTTCCAATTTTTATCTTCAATGCTAATTTCACCTGCAAGCGGATTCTGTTCACCTAAAATGGTATTGAATAACGTGGTTTTACCAGATCCGTTTGGCCCAATGACAGCAACAAATTCTCCAGGATTGAATGTGAGGTTTTCACAAGTGAATAAAATTCGTTCTTCTTTACGTTTCGCCTTACTAAATCCGATATGTAAATCTTGAAATTTGAGCATCAGAACTTTTTCATTATTATCCACATTACAACTGGCGCACCAACTAGCGCTGTCAATGCATTTAGTGGTAAATTCATAAATGGCGCAATCAATTGCATGGTGATGTCACAAATCACAATAAGAAGCGCTCCACCTAATAAACTTCCTATTAATAAATGATAGTGATTGGTGGTTTTATAAATCATTTTAACCATGTTTGGAACAACTAAACCTACAAAGGCAATTGGTCCACAAAATGCGGTTACGACTCCTGTAAGGATAGCGGTTGCACAAATTATTAAAAATCGAATAGTTTTTACATTAACTCCTAATAAAGCCGCACTTTTATCTCCAAGCAAAAGCAAATTTAGAGGTTTTACCAATACTACAGAAAGTAAAGCTCCAAATACGACAACGATTGTAAGAATTCCTAGTTGATTGAATTCAACGCCTTGTAATGAGCCAAAACTCCAGAGCATAAATGTTTTTAGATTATTTGGGTCCGCGTAGGCTTGAATTACACTGACCAAAGCACCTGCAAAGCTTCCAAACATAATTCCAATTAGTAAGAGCGAAACTTTACTCTTTACATAAATAGAACAAAAGAGGATAAAAAGACCTGCTCCAAATGCTCCAATCATCGCTGCAGCAACAATTCCTAAATCGCTTCCGAAGACATAAAAGGAGGACATTGTGCTAATTGCGACTAAAAGAGAAGATCCTGAATTGATTCCTAAAACATAAGGTCCTGCCAATGGATTTTGAAAAAGCGTTTGCATCAATAGACCTGCTATTGAGAGTGCTCCACCTGCTAAAACAGCAGTAATTACACGAGGGAAACGAAATACGCGTACTGTTAATTCGGCAGTTGAAGAAGAATCATAATTAAAAATCCCATTAAAAATATCAGAAAACCCAATTGAGAAGCTACCCAAAGTTAGATCAAAAAGCACCAAGCTGATGAGCAGAACAAAGAGCATTGCACTTGTTCTCCAATAATTTCTATTAAGGGTATTCATTATTTGCCAAAGGTATCAAGCGCAATTTAAATTCAATGGTTTTGAAGATGATTTTTTATTTTAAAAATCACTATTACCAGATTAAATAATTTCATATCTCAAAAAATGAAATTTGCGTTTAAAACTTACTCTCTTTTTTTAAAGTCAAAAACAGAAGAACTATTATGGCAATAATTCATAAAATGTCAATTCGCTCTCTTCGAATAAATCTGGGTGAAATATTTTACCCAAATCTTCTAATATTTTGTGTGGCTCAACTGGAGAGTTCTCCCAAAAACAATTGGTGTTATTAAAGTAAGTATAGAGTTTTCCCAATCTTACGGATTCAAGTAATTCAAACTTCTGACTTTGTTTTAACAAATCATTTTTTGAAGAAACTCCAGCATTCAACCAATATTCTGATTCTTTATTATTAGTGATTACTTCCTCTAAGCTCAGACTCAAGCTTCCAGTACCTTTCGTTTTGGCATACACATAATTGATATTGGCATCTTTAAAAAGTTGCGCCATATAGCTTTCCCCCGCGGGTACATTAAAAACATCTCCAAAATAAGTCCCAGCAAAAACACTTGGCCCTTTCTTAGTCAATTTTAGTTTATCCGTGATGGCATAATAATTAGATTTGATTTCCTCAAAAATAGCTTTAGCTTCTTTCTCTTTATGAAAAAGTGCACCATAAACCATGATCCACTCTGCTCTTCCCATTGGATGAGTTTCTTTCCATTCAAAAATTTTGAAAGTTTTCAAATTAGCTTGAGCGAGTTTACTTAAAATTGGAGCTTCATCATTAAATCCTGAGTAAAGAATAATGTCGGGATTAACAGCTACAAAAGCTTCTGGATCTGACATTCCGAAATCACCAACTTCAGCTACCATTGAATTACTCACAGGATTACATAAGTATTTATAATTGGATACTCCAGTGATTTTTTCTTCTAAGTTTAATTTTCGCAACATTCCAACTTGTGTTGCTGACATTGCTACAACACTTTCCATATTATTTGGAAACATGCCGTTAATAGGTTCATCGGTTTTGGCAACTTTGTAGGAATTAAGCACAACTTTTGAGTCGGGATCTATAATATTTATTTCTAAGAATGTGTGGTGATGAATGATTTGAAAAGCTTTTGCAAATTCATTTTCTAGGGTATCAGTTGTCAATGTCGCATCAACTACGGCAAAATCTTTCTTTTGATCCGTTTGACAAGCAGAAAATGTAATAAGAACCAAAATACCCATTAAAAGGTATTTACCAACAAGCGATAGATTATTCATAAAAGCAGTTAAATATAGTTTAAAATATTGATGATTTGAGTTAGCAAAAATAGAACGAATAAAGTATACACATTACTATAATTCGTTAAAAAACACTATTACTCCAAATAAGCACATTGAATTATAACCATTTCAAAAAATTATTGATCGGTAAATAGTTGTACTTTACACAAGCGCGAGAAATTATAAAAATCTGCATTAGCAACCCTTATGATTGGTTTTAAAAATAATTTCAGTCTATTTTAATTCAAATAAATAAGATTAAAAACACATAACACCTCAAAAAAATTTCATAAAACGAAAAAATTATGGATATTTACAAAGTTATAGGAATAAGAATTCTACTTATTTAAAGTTGATTCTATTAAAAAGACTGATAATTTCAAATAATTAAACTCTATGAAAACAATAAAACTACTATCTCTTGGGCTATTCGTAGCAGGTGCTATGTTATTTTCAAGTTGTAAAAAAGAAGGATGCACAAATCCTACAGCTAACAATTACGACGCAAAAGCTAAGACAAGTGATGGCTCATGTATATATACTGCGGAAGTTGTTTTCTGGTTTAAGGAAAATCTTTCAATAGCATTACAGAATGCAGAAATTAAAGAACTTAATTATTCGCTTAATGGTGAACCTTTGGGGAAATCTGGAACTGATAAATTCTGGGAAGAAGCTCCTGAATGTGAAACTGCAGGAACTATAAAGTTTTCGAAGGAACTTACTAAATCAAATTCAGAGCCTTTTTATTGCAAAATTGTTGATAAAGAAGGAGTAAAGCTTTGGGAAGAGCTTATTACTTTAGACACAGATTCTTGTAGAATAATTCTTCTTGATAGCTTCTAGAAATTGGTAATTCTCTAAAGGAGAAAATATTATAAAGTCCGCAAAAACTAAATTGTTTTTGCGGACTTTTTTGTTCCCAAAAAAAGATAGTTTGTTTAATCCAAAAATCAATCTAACTTTGCGTTACATTTTAGAAATGTATGTGAAAATCATACAATAAGGAATCTTGTTAAAATCAAGAACTGTATCTGCAGCTGTAAGCTTTGTAAGTTTTTTTCATGAAACCACTGACATGTCTCTCGACAGTTGGGAAGGTAGAAAAGAATAAGAAGTGAGTCAGAAGACTTGGCTAAAATGCGTTTAAGGAGACTTCAGAATAAAGTCGGACTTATCACATAAGCTATGTTTATTGACTTCATAGTTTCGATATTTCTATTCTTTTCGAGCATTTGCTCAATTTGTTGTCTTCATTTTATTAATTGTTTAATTTATTTTAAAACTTAAAAAATGAAGAAATTTTACTTTCTAGCAAGTGCGCTACTTGCTGTAACAACTCTAAAAGCGCAAACAACTGTAGATTTCGAAGACTTAACACTTCCAGCAGAGTCTTATTACAATGGAGATGATGAAGCTGGTGGTTTTCTATCTGGTGATGTAACTTTCGGAAACGATTACAACGTAGCTTGGGGTTCTTGGTCTGGTTTTGCATATTCAAACACAACAGATAACACAACTTCTGGTGCTATGAATCAATACAGTGCTTATCCAGCAAGTGGTTCAAATAACTCTGAAATTTATGCTATCAACACCAATTCAGATACGCTTCGTTTCCAAGCTCCTGGTGCTAATTTGCTGAGCTTAGACTTAACAAATACAACATACGCTTATCTTTCAATGCGTGATGGTGATGCTTATGGAAAACAGTTTGGCTCTTCAAATGATGCAAATGGAGATGATGATGGAACAAACGGAGAAGACTTCTTTTATGTAACAATTTTCAATCATGACGCAACGGGAAGTAAAGTCGACTCAATCAATTTCTATTTAGCAGATTATCGTTTTCCAGACAATAATGATGATTACATTATTGATTCTTGGACAACAGTTGACCTTTCTTCATTTACCAATGTAAGTTTTCTGACTTTCTCCTATCATTCTTCTGATGTAGGAGGATTCGGAATGAATACTCCTAAATACTTTGCTCTGGACAATCTAGTTTATGAAAGTACTTTAGGTTTAAATACAATTGAGAAAGCAGATTTCGCAATGTATCCAAATCCTGCTGAATCGACTTTAAACATTGAAGGTATTGCTGGAGATTTCAAAATTTACAATACAAATGGTTTAATGGTTTCAGCATTTAAAAACTTTGACATTACGACTATTGATATTTCTGCATTAACACCTGGTATTTATATCGTTAAAGTTTCCACAGGTTCGGCTTTCGCTACAAGAAAGTTAATCGTTAGATAATTTATTTATATGAACTCTACAGGCATAAATAGTAAGGTTTCACATGTTATTTTAACGTGTTGCTTGCTATTTATGCCTTATTTTTTATTCAGTCAAAAAGACACGACCGTATTTAATGAAGTAACAATCAAAGCAAATCATTTGAAGGTTGAACAACATACAACTTTGAATGAGAATCAAATTGATCAATTGGCACCACATGATTTAGGTAGTTTACTGCAGTACATTAATGGAATAACCATAAAAAACTATGGTGGAATTGGTGGAATGAAAACACTCTCTCATCGTGGACTTGGTGGAGAACACACCCAACTAATAATTGACGGATTACCAATTAGTAATCCTCAAAATGGTCAAACAAACTTGGCTAACATTCAATTGAATAATGTTGAGGAAGTAGGTCTGAGTCATCAAAATACAGATCAGCTTATTCCTGTTTCAGGCTTAGTAAAAGGAAGTTCAGTTCAACTAAAGACATTCGACCAACAATTTTCACCTCATCACTTATCAGTTCGCAGTAGTCTTACAATGGGTAGTTTTGGTCAGAAAGAAGGTTCTATTGGTTTAAAAAAAGGAGGTCAAAAAACATTTGTGAGTTTTACAGGAGGTTACAGAACTTATGATGGAGATTATCCTTATGAATTAAAATTCGGAAATGAAACTCAAAAAGTTTTCCGTAGAAATAATGCTTTGCAAGATTATAATCTTTCGTTAGGAGCGGGTTTAAAATGGAGAAAAGATAAAACCAGTCACCAATTGAAATTTTCAGGAAAGAGAAGTGCTATAGATCAAGAGTTGCCGGGCGCTGTCATTCTGTATAACAATATGGCACAGGAAACTTTAAAATCAGAAAACACGAGTGCGGGACTTAATTATGGAATCATCAATAAGAAGTTTGCATTAAAAGCCTTCGCTCAATATTCAAAACGATTCATTCATTATAACGACCCAACTTATTTGAATACAGCAGGTTTTTTAGACAATCAATACACCACAAATTCATTCATTTCTGGTTTTCATGTGAGATATAACTGGAATAAATTTACCTTTCATGCAGGAAATGATTTTGGCTATGACGCTTTAGAAAGTTCCAGAAACCTAGGTAAACCAGTAAGAAACTCTAATACGGCGATGCTAAAAGTTGGATATCAAGCCAAATATTTCAATATTGAGTCCAATTTGTTTTCTCAGACTTTTGAAGATAGAAACTCAACTCAAACACATAGAGAAGTTTATCACAAAATTCATCCACAGTTGTCTTTCTCAACTTCTGATTCACTTTTTAAGAATCTTCAATTGTTTGTTTGGTACAAACCTTCTTCTCGTGCTCCTTCCTTTAATGAATTGTATTATTCTCAAGTAGGAAATAAATCTTTGGTTCCAGAAGAATCTTCTCAATTGAATATAGGATCACGTTACATCAAAACATTCAAAAAGGTTGAATTTTCGATACAGGGAAATATATTTAAAAACTTAGTGAGTAATAAAATCATCGCTTTACCCACTCAAAACTTATTTGTTTGGTCTATTCAAAATATTGGAAAAGTAGATGTCCTAGGTGGAGATATTCATTTTAATGTAAACATGAAGTTGAATAAAAATTGGAAATTTAACATTCAAAGTGGAGTAAGTTACCAAAAAGCAATCGATGTAAGTGACGAAGATTCTCCGACTTATAGTCATCAAATTGCATACACACCTGCTTTAACAGGAAATGCAATGGCGAGTGTTTTCTATAAAAAAGCGGGATTACATTTTACAGGTTTATACATTGGAGAACGTTACAGTTTAAATGAAAACGTTTCAGGAAATCGATTAGATCCATATATGGTATTTGATGTTTCAGCGAATTATTCATTTAAGCTGAAAGAAAAACAACAATTAAAGCTTCATGTAGGAATTAAAAATCTTGGAGATACTTCTTATAATTTCATCAAATATTATGTGATGCCAGGAAGAAACCTTTTTATAAAATTAAGTTATGAATTCAATTAAATACTTTTTCATTGTGCTGTTAGTTCTATCTTCTTGTAAAAAAGATAAGATTGAGGACATTCCAATGAGCGACAATTTAAAGAATGGTCTTTTGGTATTAAACGAAGGATTGTTTCAGCATAACAACAGTACTTTGACATGGATAGATTTATCTACAAATACGGTGCGAAATGATGTTTTTCTTGATAAAAACAGTCGTCCATTAGGTGATACAGGAAATGACATCATTGTTTATGGAGGTAAGATTTATATCGCTGTAACTGGATCGAGCACTGTTGAAGTGTTAGACAAAAAGACTTTAAAAAGTGTAAAACAGATTAATTTCAATTATAACAATCAGTCTCAAGAGCCGAGGAAATTAGCTTTTCATAACGGAAAGGTTTTCGTGTCAAGTTTTGATGGATATGTTAGCGCAATTGACACTGTCTCTTTACAAATCACTAAAAGAATAAAAGTGGGAAGAAATCCAGAAGGTGTTTGTGTTGCTAATGAATCACTTTTTGTTGCTAACTCTGGCGGATTAGATTTTCAAAATCCTGACACAACCGTTTTTGAAATCAACTTGAATACAATGAGCGTTGTCGATACTTTTGTAGTTGGTGAAAACCCTGGCTCAATAATAGCGGATGATTTCAATAATATTTATGTGGTTAAAAGAGGTGATTATACCTCTACTCCATCAGAACTGATTCGTATAAATACCGTTGATAAATCTGTAACGAATTTAGGTTTAGAAGTCACTACACTTTCAAAAAGAGGAAACTTACTTTATTTGAGTCATTTCAATCACAGTACATCCTCTTCTACAATTTCAATATTTGATTGCGCTTCACAAACATTAATCAATCCAAATTTCATAAATAACCAAGACATCACAACATTGTATGGAGTTTTACCATTCAAATCGGATGAAATTATTTGTTTGGATGCCATGAGTTTTACAAATACAGGATATTTACGCTTTTTTAATCAATCAGGAAATCTGACACAAAGTATCAAAGTCGGATTAAATCCCAATTCAATAATACATTATGAATAAGTATATTTTTATTTTATTGAGCACTTGCTCTAGTTTGACTTTCGGACAATCTTATGCACCAGCTGCTGGAGAACCCGGATCCACAGCAATAGAATATAACAATCCAATATTTGTAGGTTGGGCAACGAATGTTGAAATCGAGAGAGGATTTATAGACATTAGCGACACGACAGTTTATTATGATGGTTCAAACAAAGCTACTTTCGGAAGTCCAGCAAACGCCATTGGATCAGCATCAAATATTACGACAGATTGTGTTTCTTTAGGAGACAGTGGAATAGCAATAGTAACTTTTGATTCACCAATATTTAATGGTTCAGGACCAGATTTCGCTGTTTTTGAAAATGGATTATCAAATACGTTTTTAGAATTAGGACATGTTGAGGTAAGTTCTGACGGAATCAATTACGTAAGATTCCCTTCCCATTCTGAAACACAAACCAATACTCCAATAGGGAGTTTTGGAATGCTTGAGCCAACTTATTTGCACAACCTAGCAGGAAAATACAAAGTAGGTTTCGGAACACCTTTCGATTTGGAGGAATTAAAAGACAGTTTAGCTTTAGACATTACTCATATTTCCCATGTTAAAATCATTGATGTCGTTGGAGCACTTGATGGAAGTGGAACAATGGACGCGTATGGAAACAAAATAAACGATCCTTACCCTACTCCATTTGCATCTGGAGGATTTGACTTGAATGCAGTTGGAGTAATCCATCAATACGTTGTAGGACTTTCAACTGAAGAAATTAGTTTCAATGTTTACCCAAATCCTAGTAAAGGAATTATCAATATAGATTTTAATGATAAGGAGGTGAAATCATTGAGCATTTATAACAGTTTAGGTAAACAAGTTGAGCAAATATCAGTTTTAAATTCCACAGAAACCTTAATTTTTGAGCTACCAAAAGGAGTTTACTTTATACATGTTCAAAGTGCAGATAAAGTAAAAAGCAAACGCATTGTAGTTCAATAATGTTTTGTTGAAATATTTTAAAATCATTCATTTTTAATCGAATGAAATTTAGCACCATTAAAAATTGGTGCTTTTTTTGTTTAAAACTGTAACATTTAGCCTCTGAAAACGTTATAAAAGCTATATTTATGTATTGACATTTTTTACGCTAATAATATGATTAAACTTTATCCTCTTTTTACTTTTCTTCTATTGATGCCAACAGTTCTTTTCTCTCAAGTTGAGGATGAATCTTGTATGGAACCAGGTAAGAAAACTCTTAAAATTATTGAAAAAGCAAAAAAAGAGGCACCACCTGAAGCTTCCACACTTTTTAGAGAAGCGATCGGAGAAGAACCAGACAATGCAATGGCTTATTATGAATTTGCCATATATGCTTATGAAAACGCATTAAAAATTTATGAATCAGATCCTGATCCTAAGCGTGGTGATAACTACATGAAAGTTGCTGAAAAACTTTTCATTCAAACAATTGAAAGATGTTCTGATTACCATTCGAATTGCTATTATTATTTAGGAATAATTAATTACACTTTTGATAACCCAAAGGAGGCAATGAAATATTTTAAGCAATTTCAAAGCTTTGATAGTAAGGAAATGGATCGTTTTTCAAATGATCATGAAAAAAGATTAAAAGATGTAGCTGAAGTATTAGGGAAATTTAAGGAAGAGCAATCTTTCTATGAAACAGAAGTCCCGTTTTCTCCAAATAAAGTAAAAAATGTAAGTACAGGTCAAGATGAATATTTTCCAATGATTTCGCCTGATAATGAGCTGATTTTCTATACACGAAGGGTTGACAGAACTGCTAAAGGCGATATTATTTCTTCAATAAAGGAAGAGTTTACATGGTCTAAAAGAAAAGATAACAGAACCTATTTCGACGGTGGAAAACCATTAAACGCACCATTTAATGACGGACATTTTGATAGTTATGGCGCAGCTACTTTATCTGTAGACAACAAGGAAATGATAATTTGTGCATGTCGAGATGAAAATGTGAGAGGCCAAACCTATAGAAATTGTGATTTATATGGAGCTTTCTATGAACGAACAGGGAAAGGTGGAAATGATTATGTTTGGTCAGAATTAAAAAATCTGGGCGATGGAATCAACACAATTGACGGTTGGGAAGGTCAACCAACTATGTCGGCAGATGGAAACACATTGTACTTTGCAGCTATTCGTCCTACGACACAAAACGATGATATTTTTTATTCTAAAAGATTAGCAGATGGTTCATGGGGACCAGCACAACCATTTACAGAAATCAATACACCAGGAAAAGACAAGAGTCCATTTTTCCATCAAGACAGTGAAACATTCTACTTTGTATCAAGTGTTAGTGCTCAAAGAAAAGGACTTGGCGGAACGGATATTTTTTACATCAGAAAACAAGATGACGGAACGTGGTCTAAGCCAAAAAACATTGGTTATCCTATAAATACAGATGAGGATGAAATCGGATTATTTGTTTCAATTGATGGAAAAGACGCCTATTTCTCTTCACGTCAAAAAGGTGTTTGGGATATTTATTCATTTGAATTATATGAAGAAGCCAGACCCAAAGCTGTTGTAATTGTAAAAGGTGAATTGAATAATGAGGACAATACCCCTATTGAGGATGTTGAAATAGAAATAGCTTATTCCAATTCAGATAAAGTAGACAAGATAAGAGTCAATGGAAATGATGGAAAATATGCTGCTGTCGTAAAATTAGAAGACAAAGGTGATGTCATGATTAATGTAAAAAAAGAAGGACATGCTTTTGATTCACAGATTATCACTAAAGAAGAATTAGCAAAAGGAGAAACCATTCGATCAAAAGACATGGAAGTTAGAGAGATCAAGGTTGGTGAACCTTACACGATTAATGACATTCTTTACAACACAGCATCGGAAGAATTATCTGAAAGAGCTCAATTTATTCTAAAGCAATTTGCTCGTTTCTTAAATGACAATAAAGACTTTACCATTCTAATTCAAGGTCATACTGATGATGAAGGAATTGCTGACAAAAACCTTAAACTTTCTGAACGAAGAGCTTTGGGAGTTAAGAATTTCTTAATCCAAAATGGAATTGACAAGTCACGTTTATCTGCGCAAGGTTATGGGCAAACACAACCGAAAGTTCCTAATTCAAGTGCGGAGAATAAACGCAAGAATCGTAGAACAGATTTTGTAATTGAGAAAATGTAGGGTTACTGAAGAATTGAAATAAGAAATAATTAAGTGTTAGCAAGAGATATAATCTCGCGCTAACACTTTGAAAAAACTCGTGGAAACATTTAAAAAAAACTAACTCGGGTAAACAAGCGGACAAGCATTAAATAAAAATCTCATTTATAAACTCTTATCAGCAACCAACATTCTCAAATCTGAACCTGTTACCTCTTGGTGAACTTGAAGTTCAAAGCGATCTACAACAGCAAATAGATGATCAAAAATATCAGCCATAACGACTTCGTATTCTGCCCAAACTTTTGTGTTTGAGAAACAGTATAATTCAATTGGAAGTCCTTTAGAATCGGGTTGTAATTGACGCACCATTAAAGACATTTCTTGATTTAAATCAGTGTTGTTCTTTAAATAATACTCAACGTAGCGACGAAATAAACCAACATTTGTAGGACGTCTAGCATTGATTTGATATTCATCCATCAAACCATGTTCTTTGTTGTATTGCTCAACTGCTTCTTCTTGTTCTAGAATAAAAGCTGTAAGTAATTTAGTTTTTGACAAACGAGCCAACAGCGCATCATCAGCAAATTTTATAGTTTCAATTTTCACATTTAAAGAACGTTTTATACGACGTCCTCCAGAATCTGACATTCCTCGCCAGTTTTTAAAACTATCTGAAATAAAACTATAGGTCGGAATCGTTGTAATCGTTTTATCAAAATTTTGAACTTTTACAGTCGTTAAATTGATTTCAATTACATCTCCATCTGCACCATATCTTTCCATTGTCACCCAATCCCCTATTCTCAGCATATCGTTGGCTGAGATTTGAATACTTCCAACAAATCCTAAGATGGTATCTTTAAAAACCAACAATAAAATTGCGGTCATTGCTCCTAAGGAAGTCAGGAAAAACAATGGAGATTGATTTGTAATAACAGAAAGTAAAATGATTACAAATACAATTGATATAATCAGTTTTACTGTTTGAATATAAGCTCCAATTGGTTTATCAGAAAAGTAGGGTTTATCTTCTAAAACTACTCTAACTGCATTTAAGAAACGTCGAATACTAATTAGGATTACCAGAACAATTAAGAAATCATTGATTCGAATAACGAATTCCAGCACTTTAGGATAAGAAAAGAAAACAATGGAAAATAAATAATCCATAAAAACCAATGGAAGAATGTGGGCAATAGAATTAAAAAATTTCTTTTGAACCAATAAATCATCAAGTTTCGTTTTACTTCTTAGCGCAATAGTTTTGATAATCGCAAGAAGTACCTGTTTTGTAAGGAACCATATCAAAATAGAAAGAACAGCCATCCCAACAAGTAAGGCCAGCATCCATAAAACTTCATGACTTTTGTAAGCAGAATTATTTAGCAATTCTTCAATCGGGGCTGATTTATCGATGGAATAAAAGGTTTTAATCCAATTAAAAATTAACTCTTTCATGGTTTTAATTATTTTTAAGCAAAAGTAATAAAACTATGCGTCCGAAGGTACAATTCCACATATTAAGCTGGCTTACACTCCTTGTATTTCCATTGATTGGATTATCCTTATTGTGGTTTTTTGAAGATGTTGAAATTATTTCTGTATTAGAACTAGATCGCTTTTTTAGTCCTTTAACTTTAATCGGATTGGAATTTGGTTTTATTTATGGATTTCTTGTTTTAGGAATTTCACAATTTCCGATTTTTGAAGAAATGTCAGGCCCTCAAATGCGCATGTTGAAAAACCTAAAACTGAATTGGGCGGATATACTTTTCATGTCTTTTTGTGCTGGATTTGGTGAGGAGATTTTATTTCGAGCTGGACTACAAACGTGGCTTGGACCTTGGTTAACCACTTTTTTATTTATTGCAATTCATGGTTATTTTAATCCCAAATCTTGGAAAAAAAGTATGTTGGGAGTGTTACTTTTTCCATTCATTTTAATCCTTTCCTATGCTTATGAAGTCTTTGGTTTGTGGTTTTGCGTTGCAGCTCACTTTTCTTATGATTTGTTGATGTTTATGGGAGTTTTGGGTAAAAATAAAGATTGATGATTGACAATTGATAATTAAAAGATTAGCTTACCTCCTGAAAGTTTTTACCCTCCTTCAGACCAGCAATACTTATTTCAACATTTCAGAGAAAGCTGCCTTAAACTTTTCTACTTTCGGTCTCACAACAGCCAAACAATATCCTTGTTCTGGGTTTCTTTCATAGTAATCTTTGTGATCACTTTCAGCATCGAAATATGTGGTTAGCGGTTTGATTTCAGACACAACTGGATCATCATACGCTCCAATTGAGTCTAACTTTTTTTTGTATGCTTCAGCCAGATCTCTTTGCTCTTCATCATGATAAAAAATAACAGAACGGTATTGGCTTCCAACATCATTTCCTTGTCGATTTAATGTTGTAGGATTATGAACGTACCAGAAAATTTCTAATAGCTCTGAATAGCTAATCACATCAGCGTCAAAAACAATTCTAATTACCTCTGCATGCCCAGTTCTGCCTTCACAAACTTCACGATATGCCGGATTTTTAATATGTCCACCTGCAAAACCAGGTTTCACTTCTTTCACTCCTTTTAACTGAATAAAAATTGCTTCGATACACCAAAAACATCCAGCGCCAAATGTTGCTTGTTTTTCAGTCATTATTGATTCTTTTTTGTGTAAAAATTTGAAGTTAACTTTGTTGATTTATGATCTTTTTTAGAGAGTTATTTCTTTGATGATCTTCTAAAAAAGTAGATGAACACCAGTAATACGAGCATACAAGTAAATACTATCCAAACCCAATTACTAAAAATAGATTGATATTCAGCGACCTGACCATAGAGTTGATCCTCACGAATTCCTCCTGTATTGATAGCTTCTTTTTCAGATTGAGCATGACTCAGTTTAAGCGCATTTATCTCTTTGTAACTTTGTTGTTTAGCTAGTTTCTCTTGCGTTGAGATGACTTTTATAAGTACTGCAATCTGATTGTTTTTCTGATCTAAAGTGTCATAAACATAACTTAATTGCATTAATGCTTCCTTTTGGCCTTTTAGATTATTCGCCTCCTCGGCAATTTTTAAGGAGTAGGCATAATTTACAATTGCAGAATCAAATTTAGCAGCTGCATAATAAAAGTCACCCAAATTATAATATCCTTCTACAATGAAATACTTATCTCCTGCTTTTTGGCGGTAGGCAAGTGCCAATTGAAAATATTGCTCAGATTTCTGCATCTCTCCAGATAAATACTCCGCAATGGCAAGATTGGTATACCCATTTGCAACAGCTGTCATATTCCCTGCTGTCAATCCACTTTCCATGCTGCGCGTAAAAAAATCTATGGCTAGCTTATTATCATTTTGATTAAGGTACAATTGCCCCATCAATCCATAAGCAGCTGCCAATCTTCTCATTGCTCCATTCGCTAAATTAAAGTCAATGTAATCTTGAATCATGTCTTTAGCTTCTTCAACCTTTCCTTGATTCAAGTAAATACGACTCAAGTTAAAAACCGAAAGCATTTTAAACCGTTCTTCTCCTGAAGCGATAGCAAACTCTGATGATTTATTATAAAGTAATTCTGCTTGTGCCAATTTTCCTTGTAGAAAAGCTGAATTTCCAATACAATTATAAACATCAGCCAACATTGTATCATTTTCTACTTTGTGGTAATGTTTTTTAGCTTTTTCTAATTTAGTTTCTGCTTCTTCAAAGAGTGAATGATTCAATAAATAAGGTCCAATTCCATAATTTGCTAATGCAATTGCATCGTGATTTTTATTTTTAATTCCTTCACTTAATAAATCATTTACATAATAAAGGACACTGTCTTGCTGATCAGATTCAAATTTTTGGAAGAAATAAAAGAACAGCTCCATCTTCTTATTTAGAGAAGCAGTTTCATATTCTTTTAATTTATCGCTTACACTTTCTTGTGCAAAAGAGAAATTGAAACTAATCAAGAAAACAACCGATATAAATAATTTGACCTGTTTCATAAAAGAAAGTAAAGTGTTCCTACAAAAATAGAAAAAAATGGACTGATATCGTGAAACGAGCAACAAATGTTAAGGAACAAGCCATCAACTTTTAAAGAATTGTTAATCACTAGCAGAACAAGTAATAAGTGCAAGTGATTTGTTTTGATTTCAGTTTATGAATGGCTATTTTTGTGATATAAAAAAAGAATCTAATTATGGCAAATGCACATTTCAAAGTACCGGAAGCAATCAATGAACCAGTTAATTCATACGAACCAAATTCTAAAGAGGTAAAATCTTTACTTGGTAAATATAAAGAGATGAATGAACAGGAGCCAATTGACGTTCCAATGTATATAGGTGATAAAGAAGTAACAACTTCGAACAAAAGAGTTTTAACATCTCCACACGATCACCAAAAGGTTTTAGGTCACTATAACTATGGTGAAAAAGAGCACGTATCTCAAGCAATTGAAGCGGCAATGGCTGCAAAAGAAAAATGGTCTAACCTTCCATGGGAAGAAAGAGCGAGTATTTTCTTGAAAGCTGCAGATTTAATATCTGGACCTTACCGTGATAAGTTGAATGCTGCAACAATGTTGGGTCAATCGAAAAACGTTTACCAAACAGAAATTGACGCGGCATGTGAAACAGCTGACTTTTTCAGATTCAATGTTCAATACATGTCTGAAATATATGCAGAACAACCAGCATCTTCTCCAGGAGTTTGGAACAGATTAGAATGGCGTTCTTTAGAAGGTTTCGTTTTAGCGATTACACCTTTTAACTTTACTGCAATTGCGGCAAATCTTCCATCTGCTCCGGCAATGTTAGGAAACGTGGTAGTATGGAAACCAGCAGAAACACAAATTTATTCTGCTAATGTATTAATGGAGATTTTCAAAGAAGCTGGAGTTCCTGATGGAGTAATCAATATGGTTACAACTGGAGGAGCAAATATTAGTGATGTTGTATTTAAGCACAAAGATTTCGCTGGATTACACTTTACAGGTTCAACAGGAGTTTTCCGTACACTATGGAAAACAATTGCAAACAATATTGAAAACTATAAATCTTATCCTAGAATTGTTGGTGAAACAGGTGGGAAAGACTTTATTATGGTTCACCCATCTTCTAAAGCAGATATGGTTGCTACGGCAATTGCTCGTGGAGCTTTCGAATTCCAAGGTCAAAAATGTTCTGCTGCCTCTCGTGCTTATGTTCCAAGTAACTTATGGGAAGCTGTTAAAGAAAACGTTATTAAACAAGTGAGTTCATTTAAAATGGGTTCTCCTGAAGACACAAAAAACTTTGTTACAGCAGTAATTAATGAGAAATCATTTGACAATATCGCTGAGTATATCGATTATGCAAAAGAAAGTAAGGATGCTGAAATCATTGTAGGTGGAACTTATGATAAATCTAAAGGATATTTTGTTAGTCCAACGATTATCGTAACAACAGATCCTAAATTCAAATCAATGGTTGAAGAGATCTTTGGCCCTGTAATTACAATTTATGTTTACGACGAAAACAAATTCGATGAGACATTAACTTTATTGGATGAGACTTCAGAATATGCTTTGACAGGTTCTATTATCAGTCAAGATCGTTATGCGATTAGTCATGCATTGCGTAAATTAGAAAATGCTGCAGGTAATTTCTACATTAACGACAAACCAACTGGAGCTGTTGTAGGTCAACAACCATTTGGTGGAGCGCGTGGTTCTGGAACGAATGATAAAGCTGGAGCGAAACTTAACCTTTTACGTTGGGTTTCTGCACGTACAATTAAAGAAACATTTGTTCCGGCAACGGATTACAAATATCCTTTCATGGGATAATTGATAAATGATATATTTTAGAAAAGTCCAGGATGAAAGTTCTGGACTTTTTTTATTATTAACATCTAAACATTTATAAAACTTAATCTCTTCATCACAACATCTTCAATTTATCTTTACATTTGTAGACAATGAAACGATTAAAGCACTTTAAGAATAAATATGTCATTACAGGCCTTGTGTTTGTGGTGTATATGTTATTTCTCGATGATGTTGATGTTTTCAATATTGCCAGGCAGGAAATAAAACTCAACAAATTAGAGGACGAAAGAGAAATGCTTTTGGAAAAATTCACTGAAACAAAATCTACACTTGATCAACTCCATCATACAGATGCTTTAGAGCGTTTTGCTAGAGAAGAAAAGCTTTTTAAACGCGATAATGAGGATATTTTTGTGATTGTTACAGAAGAGTGATTGACATCTCCCAATAGTCTGCCTCCTATTAAACGCATAAATACAACAATCAAAAGTTCAAGTCATAAAAAACGCAACATGAAATCATGCTGCGTTCTTTAATATATGTCTTTGTAATTTCTAAATTCGTTTAAGCAATTTTACAATAGGTCCTTATGTACAATTTCACCTTTGGTCAGAATTTTTGATCTAGAAAAAAGTGAGATAAATTCTGACTGTACAGGATCACCTAAATGGAAACGTACAAAATTGACGAATTTATCTTTGAATACTCCTGTGTTTTCACTGTCATTGATAGCTTCAAAACTATATAAGTCAATGTTCTTGTGCATAAAAAACTTTAATTGCTCTCTGTCATTCACAAAATCAATATTGGCAATAATTACTTTCGATCCCATTGGATGTAAAGGTGCAGATATTGGGTTTTGAAAAAGAATTAAGTCCGAAGATTGTATAACATCATCGCTATTATCTCTTATGAAACATCCTTCTAAAGCATATTCATTATCGCTATAACCACATTCAGTTCCAGCATTTGATTGAATAAAAACATCAACAAATTTACTTATTGCACGAATATCCTCTGGTGAAGGCATCGCAACGGTACTGCAAACATCTCCTTTTACTATTCCAATATTATTCATAATTCATAGTTTTATTTAGAGATTTATGGGAATACCCCACGCTCCATATAAGTTTGTTGAATTCTTTCAAGTGCTGCAATATACGCACCTGTTCTCCAATCTGTATTGTATTTTTTTGCTGTATTTACAGTTCTTTCAAATGCTTCACTTAGTTTTTCACTAATCATTTTCAAAACAGTATCGATATGGTAGTTTTCACTTCTTTTATTCTGCAACCATTCGTAGTAACTTCCTGTCACTCCTCCAGCGTTACAAAGAATATCAGGAATAACATCTATTCCTCTAGAAAGAAGTATTTTTTCTCCGTCAACATCAGTTGGTCCATTTGCTCCTTCAGCAATTAAACTTGCTTTAATTAAATGTGCATTGGCCTCTGTAATTTGATTTCCTAGAGCAGCTGGAATAATAATATCACAATCCAATAAAAAGAATTTGTCGTTATCCATTTTTTCTGCGTGCTCGTATCCACTAATTAATCCACTATTGTTTCCAACGTGATTATGTAGTTTTTCAGTATCAATTCCGCTATCATTAAAAATAGTTCCACTTGCATCTTGCACAGCGATAAGTTTCGCTCCTAATTCTAACATGAAATAAGAAGCCCAATAACCAACATTACCAAAACCTTGAACGATGAATTTCTTTCCAGATAACTCTACTCCTTTTAGTTTTGCCCATGATTTAATAGAAGCAACAACTCCGTATCCTGTTGCACGATCTCTTCCATTTAATCCACCGGATCCAACAGGTTTCCCTGTTACAACGTGAAGATTAAGCATTCTCGTTGAAGGAGATTTTGTAGAAGCAAAGGTATCTGCAATCCAAGCCATAATTTGCGGATTGGTATTCACATCTGGTGCAGGAATATCTACATCAGGTCCGATATTTTCTCCTAAAGAATAGGTAAAACGTCTTGTAATCCTTTCTAATTCTCCTTTTGAATAGAGACTTGGATCAATTGTAACACCTCCTTTTCCTCCACCATACGGCAAACCAGCTAATGCTGATTTCCAAGTCATCCAAATCGCTAATGCTCTTGCTTGAGTAATATCAACAGTAGGATGAAAACGCAAACCTCCTTTATAAGGACCTAGCGCATTGTTATGTTGAACACGGTAACCGTTAAAAACTTCAATTGTACCATCATCCATTTTCACTGGGAAATGGACACTAATTTCACTATTTGTAGAAGCTAAAATCTTTCGGACTCCAACATCTAAACCCATTACATCAGCAGCTTGATTAAACTGTCTCATAACGTTATCGTACATACTAGGTTTTTTCTTGTTTTTAGCGTTCTCCATTTTTATTTTTTTGCTTGATTCAAGGGGCATACTAATCTTGACACCACTTTTTTTCAAATTTATTAATCAAATATAATATTTTGATGTCTCTAAATACTAATTTATTTTAACTTTTATTCTTCATCTCTTTATAAATAGGGTCTGGCGGAAATATAAAAAAAATAAATATAGATTCTTTTACCTCTCATTTACTTTTTCTTAAAGTCTGATAAGTTTTCCGATCATGTGGCACATTCTTCAATAAAGGAATCTAAATTATCTCTAAAAAATTATGTGATTAATCAAAATCTCTCTTATTCAACCAAACACTATTTAGCTGAAATTAATATTCTGTTTTATCCATTTTCTTTTCCCAGTTTTGAAAAGCAACAATTGCTTCCTCTCTCATAAACTGGCTTGTTTTTACACGTCTATTTTCTACTGAAACATTGAGTTCGTCATAAATAAATGAATCGTCAAAACCTATATCAGCAGCATCCTTTTTGGTATTTGCAAAATACAATTCATCTAGTCTTGACCAATAAATTGCGCCTAGGCACATAGGACAAGGTTCGCATGAAGAATATATTTCACAACCCACTAATTCAAATGAATTTAATGCTTTACAAGCTTTTCTTATAGTGTTTACTTCCGCATGTGCAGTTGGGTCGTTATCTATTGTTACACTATTTGAACTTTCGGCTATAATTTTTCCGTCTTTCACAATTACTGCTCCAAAAGGACCGCCGCCATTCGCTACACTAATCGTGGAAAGCTCAATTGCTCTTCGCATATACTCTTTCTGTATCTCCTTCATTTGATTTCTATTTTTTATAAATTTAGAAAAACATCAGACAATTCAAAAGTTAAAGTCCAATAATAAAAAAGCACCCATTCCGATATCAGAATGAGTGCTTTATATTTTTAGTACAATAATTTAGAATTAATTACTAAACATATCTTTTACACGTTGAAAGAATCCTTTCTCTTTCCCATCTGGGTTAGGGTGAAAGTTTTCACTGTCACGGAATTTCTCGACAACTTCTTGCTCTTCTTTTGAAAGATTTTGAGGTGTCCATACATTAATATGTATAAACTGGTCACCTGTTCCATAGTTTTGAACACTTGGTAATCCTTTTCCTTTCAAACGCAGCATTTTACCACTTTGCGTTCCTGGCTCAACCTTTATACGTGCTCTACTTTTAATAGTTGGCACTTCAATAGAAGCTCCTAAAGCAGCATCAGCAAAATTAATGAAAGCTTCATAATGTACATTTTGTCCATCACGGCGCAATTCATCGTGTTCTTTTACTTCAATAACAACCAATAAGTCTCCTGCAATTCCGTCAAACGGTCCAGCATTTCCTTTTCCGCTTACAGAAAGTTGCATTCCATCTTCAACTCCTGAAGGAATATCCAATTCGATAACTTCTTCCTTTCGTTCCAATCCTTGCGCATCTGCTCCAGAAGGTTTTTTATCGATAATCTTACCTGTTCCTTGACAATTAGGACAAGTCGTTGCAGTTTGCATTGCGCCTAAAAAAGTCTGTGTAACACGATTTACTCTTCCGGCACCTTTACAAGTACTACAATCTTGGAAAGTAACTCCAGTTGCATTAACTAATTTATTGACACGAATTTTCTTTTTAACGCCATCCGCTACCTCATCCAAAGTCAACTTAATTTTCACACGAAGATTTGTACCTCTAGCAGTTCTTTGACGCGTGCTTCCGCCGCCTCTTCTACCTCCAAAACCTCCGCCACCTCCACCGAAGATGTCGCCAAATTGAGAGAATATGTCATCCATATCCATTCCTCCACCGAAGCCACCTCCACCAGATCCATCAACACCAGCATGACCAAATTGATCATAACGTTGTTTTTTCTGATCGTTAGCTAAAACTTCGTAAGCCTCTGCAGCTTCTTTAAACTTATCTTCTGCCGCTGTATCATCAGGATTTTTGTCGGGATGATACTTTAAGGCGAGTTTACGGTATGCTTTTTTAATTTCAGGAGCTGTCGCGTTACGACTAACACCTAATACTTCATAATAATCTCTTTTTTGACTCATAATTATTTTTATTGACCTACTACGACCTTCGCGTATCGCAATACTTTGTCATTTAGAAAATATCCTTTCTCAACTACATCAACTACTTTTCCTTTCATTTTCTTGTCTGCAGGAATATTTGTAATTGCTTCATGGTGATCAATGTCAAAAGTTTGCCCTTTGCTTTCCATCGCCTTCAATCCTTTATTTAAAAGAATGTTGTTGAATTTATTGTATATTAATTGGTAACCTTCTTTAATAGAATCAGCATCATCAGAATTCTGATTGTTATCTATTGCTCTTTCGAAATCATCCAAAACAGCCAACATTTCTTTTACAACGCCTTCACTAGCATTTGAAATAAGGTCTCCTTTTTCTTTGATTGTTCTTTTTCTGAAGTTTTCAAAATCAGAATATAAACGTAAATATTTATCGTTTAAACCAGTGATTTTATTCTCTAATTGTTCTTCCACAGATAATTGCGGCTCAACTTCTTCAGTTGTTTCATTTTGAGTATCTCCAGCTTGTTCTGCCGAATTATTTGCTTGTTCTGCCGCTTGCTTTTCTTGCTCAGCAGCTTCTTCTCTATCTCGTCTTCCCATTATTGTCTATTTTAAACCAAAACCCCATGAGCAAATTCATTGCCATTGTGCTTATCGGGACAATGTGTCATAGTAGCATGGGTTTTGTTGAAATAGTGTCAGTTTATACAGACAAAAAACCATGACAAATGGGTTTTGCTAAATCTTATTTGAGTAGTGTTTGAATTAGTATCTTATCTTCGTTCATACGTTGAACAAATTAACAAATCATCGAATTAACAGATACCTTTTAGAATCATAAAAGAAAATTGAAACTCAGTAATGAATACGACAATGCTATGCGTCTTTAATTTTGTATTTTTGAGATTCAAATTAAAGTTTTATGAAAATATTATTGTCCCCAGCAAAATCTTTGGATTACGATCAAAAAATTGAAACTCCATTTACTGAAAAAGCACATTTTTTAAAGGAAGCTGATTATTTAGCTAAGAAACTTCAAAAAATGTCTAAAAAGCAATTGGGAGAGCTCATGCATATCTCAGAAAATTTGAGTGACTTAAATTACAAACGTTTTCAAGAGTGGGAAAAGCCTGAAACTTTAAGTGATAATGCAAAACCAGCAGTTACAGTTTTTACTGGTGAAGCTTATAAAGGACTGGATGTTTCAACCTTCTCAAAGAAAGATTTTGAAAATGCACAGAAAGATTTGATAATTCTCTCGGGAATGTATGGAATTCTAAAACCTTTAGATTTAATGTATCCTTACCGTTTGGAAATGGGAACACGTTTAAATTTAACTCCAAAAACGAAGAATCTTTATGCATATTGGGGAAGTCAATTGGCGGAGTTCATTAATAAGGAAACAAAAGAAGATGAAATTATTGTGAATTTGGCTTCTAATGAATATTTTAAAGCTGTAGATAAAAAAGTACTGAAACCGAGAATCATCACCCCTGTTTTTAAGGATTTAAAAGGTGACAAATTCAAGATTATTATGATGTATGCAAAACATGCGCGTGGTGCTATGACAAGAGATATTATTCAAAATCAATACAAAGATGTGGAGGATTTGAAAGGATATAACGTGGATGGTTATGGGTATAATGAAGAGATGTCAACGGAGGATGAATGGGTGTTTGTTCGTTAGGAGCATTCGTTTTTTACAGTAGTGTCGCACGGCCGTGCGACGCTACTGTAAAAAAAAAACGAAATTACTGAATTTTTTATTTCCCTATTGAATCCCTATATTTGCAAGAGCCTTGGTGTTTTGACCGACATAACACATTTTATAAACGACAAAAAACAAATTTTATGAATACAACAACAGAAAAGTTATCTTCAGAAGACATAATCAAAATGGAAGAAAAGTACGGAGCGCACAATTATCATCCGTTGCCAGTAGTTTTGGCGAAAGGTGAAGGTGTTCACGTTTGGGATGTTGAAGGAAAACATTATTACGATTTTCTTTCTGCTTATTCTGCTGTAAACCAAGGTCATTGTCACCCGCATATTATCGG
The DNA here is from genome assembly GCF_004152935.1 of Brumimicrobium glaciale. Classification (GTDB taxonomy): domain Bacteria; phylum Bacteroidota; class Bacteroidia; order Flavobacteriales_D; family Crocinitomicaceae; genus Brumimicrobium; species Brumimicrobium glaciale. The sequence goes on along the minus strand of NZ_SETE01000001.1, from coordinate 925,375 downwards.
TGCATTAAAGAAACAAGCTGAAACATTGACGCTTACTTCTCGTGCATTCTATAATGATGTATTAGGTCCTTTTGAGAAATATGCAACTGAAACTTTCGGTTTTGATAAAATTTTAGCAATGAACTCTGGTGCTGAGGCAGTAGAAACAGCTATTAAAATCTGTAGAAAATACGCTTACGAAAAAAAGGGTATTCCAGAAAACCAAGCGAAAATTATTGTTTGTGAAAACAACTTCCACGGAAGAACAACGACAATTATCTCATTCTCAAATGATGATAATGCCCGCGATAATTTTGGACCTTACACACCAGGATTTATCAGAATTCCTTATAACGATACAGCGGCTTTAGAAGAAGCATTAAAACAAGAAAATGTTGCTGGATTCTTGGTTGAACCAATTCAAGGTGAAGCTGGAGTTTTTGTTCCAGACGAAGGTTATTTGGCTGAAGTAAGAAGATTATGTACAGAAGCTGATGTTTTGTTTATTGCTGACGAAGTTCAAACAGGTATTGCAAGAACAGGTAGTCTTTTAGCAGTTTGTGGAGATTGTTCATGTGGTTCTAAATGTGAGCAAAAAGCACCAACTTATGTTCGTCCAGATATGGTTGTTTTAGGAAAAGCAATTTCTGGTGGAGTTTATCCAGTTTCAGCTGTTTTAGCAGATGACCATATTATGGGTGTTATTCAACCAGGTCAACATGGTTCCACTTTTGGTGGAAACCCGTTAGCTGCTGCGGTTGCTGTTGCAGCTTTAGAAGTTATCGAAAATGAAAATTTAGCTGCAAATGCTGATAAAATGGGGAAATTGTTCCGTAAGGAAATGGACCGAATTATTGAAGGTAGCGATTTAGTTAATAAAGTACGTGGTAGAGGTTTATTGAATGCAATTTTAATCAACGACACAGAAGACAGCACAACAGCGTGGGATCTTTGTATGGCAATGAAAGAAAATGGTTTAATAGCAAAACCAACGCACGGAAACATCATTCGTTTCGCGCCACCATTGGTAATTAATGAAGAGCAATTGATGGAATGTGTTGGGATTATTGAGAAGACGATTACTGAATTTAAGAAATAGAAATTAGGTTAATTAATTATATTTAAGGAAGCTGACTGTAATGGTCAGCTTTTTTTTGTTTGCAGCAACCTTCTTCGCATATTTTAAGAAACTATGAAACGACTATTTTACAAAAAACCTTAAATTAGTCCATACGTCTTCACGACACACCACATTTATGGAAGAAGAAGATAAGCAGCCAGAAAAATCCAATCAATAAGTACTCCGCATCAAACGGAAATCAAAAACTTTCGAAAGTTCAAATAGGGTTTTATCATTGTTTCTTACTAATACCATATTCGGCTTTCCTTTTATAAATTCATATTCAATAAATTTATCATATTCCTTGGTTTCATCGATATTCAAATTGTAAAGAAGTACAGTCTTTCTTGCGGTATTTTTCTCCTTTTCAAAAACCCAAGTTCTTCTTTCATAAGTACTCATAACGGAGGAGGCCATTTGCTCTTCAATAATAGAACATCCTAAATTATAGGATATCATATAGGGAGTGTTGTAGCGATAATTGGGAATAAAAACCAACAAATCAACATCGTAATGCGTCGCTATTTCATTTATTTCTGAACATTCAACTTTTAAATCGTCGATTTTTTTGATTGCAATAGCTCCATAATTGGTTTCTTCAGTATGTTCTTTTATTACTGTTTCATAAGAGCTTATCTTGACCAAAAAAACAGAGATCCCTACAGTAAAAATGATCAGTCTTAATTTATTTTCGTCTATAAAGTCTTTCTTAGTCCAAAACAGCGCTACGCCAAATAGTAGAGGAATCGCCAAAAACATTCTTGTAGATGATAAAAAGATAACGCCTGCATCATCATGTATTTTTGTAATGCCTAAAAGGACAACAATAAATAGTAAATTTAGTAATAGACTCACCCCTTTTTTCCAGTTCTTCTTTAGCGTTGCAATAGCTAGAAATAATATTATGAGTAAAACCAACCAGTTTCCTGACCATAAAACAGGTGTGAGATAACGGAAAAAGTCATCTAAATGCGAGAGTCCATAAACCACTCTAGCAAATTTAAAATCAAGTCCCCACATTGAATGGGTTAAAAATTCAGGATGATTTACATAAAATTCTTTTGAAAAATATAAAATTAAAAAAGCGGGAATTGTAGCGGCAAGACCTAATAAATAAAAATAAGGACTTTTATAATTTTTAAATAAAAGATAAAGGCATATTGGAAAAGAGAGAATTAAGGAATTCGCATTAAATATATATCCAAAAGAAACTGCTAAACCGAGAATAATAAATGACTTGATTTTAGTCGGAGATAGCAAAGGAAATATTAGAAAAGAACAAAAGAATAAGCCACTCGTAAAACCCCTTGATACAGAAGTAATAATATCATATTCGATTGGCATTGCTAGTGGTATTAACAAAAACAGAAATGCGTCATTGGTAAAGCCTTTTCTAAATAAAGCTATTGCAAAAACAAAAAACGGAAATATCCCAACAAAGGAGGAAACCAATGGCAGAGCAATAAAAGCAGGAATTCCAATGAGTAAAAGTGGCACTGCAAGAATTGATTCCAAAGCGAAATTATAATCCTGACCATAAAAATAGGGCTCGTGAAATATCCCTTGCGAATAATCTACAGCTGCTTGCCAAAATACAAGATCGTCTGTTCCCGTATATTGAAAATTAAATTCCTTAAGAATAAAGAATCTGTTTAATAGCACTAATAATCCCAAGATATATAAGACAATACTCTTGTGAAATTTAGCGTTTGTAGATTTTATCATAATAGTGTTTTATCTAGATGTTTCTAGTTTTAGCATGTGACAGAATGTAAATCTCTATATTTTAATTCAACAATCTTTCTTTATTCAAACCTAAAAACACTCAGGTTTAATTTTAAGATTTATTTGATTGAAAAAATAATCCATTTCGAGGCGTAAAATTACAGAAGGTTATCACAAAATTACATATCATATTAAATAAAACTTCAAGAAATATAAGAAGTCAAATCCTATAAACTCAACCCAATTCCAAAATAAAAAGGGACATCAATATTGCTATTGTGTGAATAATACATTTTAGGATTAAGCCCTATTTGAAAAAATAATGAGGGATCTTTACTTGCTCTGTTCTGATAGCGTAAACCAACTATTGCGTTTAAATCTATAAAAGCAACTTTACGATAAAAGACTATTGAAGGTTCTACACCAAGCTCAAGAAAAAATCTTTTATAACCAAAAAGTTGAGCTACCCCAGGCATAATTTTATTCATCGTGAAAATCCCATACTTTCCTTCTCCAGAAACACTTCCAACACCGATATTAACAATCGTTTCAGTCCAATTATTAGAGAATAAAGCCCTTTCAAATTTCAAATAAGTAGCTCCTTGTCTTGCTCCTCCTGCATAGATTGAAGTCTTGAGATTTAATTCGTTTTGTGCCGCAACAATATTACAGATTAGAAAAACCGAAATCAGGACAAGTTTTATTTTCATCATATCGAATTGCTATTTTATAGTAGTGACACTTTTCAAAAGAATTAAAGTTAATGAATTTTCTAACAGACACTAAGTAAATTGAAAAAACATTGGTTTAACTACATTGAAAAGAATTGACTTAAGAGCACTGATTAACTAAAGATTAAAATCAAACATGACTTTTTTCATATTATAACAAGAGGAAAAATCCGTATATTTAGAATTGGATATAATACTGATCAATATAAATATCGTACAGGTCAATTATTAAACTCAAGACATGCTCTGAATTGTTAATTAGAGGGTTTCTGGATTCGTAATTTTAATTGATTAAATTCGTAATTATTACACACTACATGTCAAAAGAAAATTCCATTTTAAAACGCAGTAAGTCATTTTTCGCCGAGATTGGTGAAATGGCTTATTTTGCTGGGCGATTTTTTAAGGAAGTATTCAGAAAACCATTTGAGTTTAAGGAATTAATTAGACAGTGCTATAATGTTGGAATTCGTTCTTTGTTTTTAGTTGTGGTCACCGGATTCATTATTGGATTGGTATTTACGCTTCAATCCAGACCCACTTTGGAAGAGTTTGGTGCAGTTTCTTGGATGCCTTCAATGATCAGTGTTTCTATAATTCGAGAAATAGGCCCCGTAATTATTGCTTTAATTTGTGCTGGTAGAATTGGCTCTGGAATTGGAGCTGAATTGGGTTCTATGAAAGTAACAGAGCAAATTGACGCCATGGAAGTTTCTGGTACAAATCCATTTAAATATTTAGTTGTCACTAGAATTTTGGCAGTCACATTGATGTTGCCTTTATTGGTAATCATTGGAGATGCAGTCGCACTCATTGGTTCAGCAATGGTGGAAAACTTAAAAGGTGGAGTTTCCTATACACTTTACTTCAATATGGCATTTAGCTCACTGAGTTTTTCAGACATTATTCCTGCAACTGTAAAAACTGTTTTATTCGGATTTGCGATTGGACTTGTAGGAACTTACAAAGGTTATAATTGTGCTAAAGGAACTGTTGGTGTTGGAGAAGCTTCGAACTCAGCAGTCGTTTATTCTTCGATGTTGTTATTTATAATTGACTTTATCGCAGTATTTGTTTCCGATATATTTTTTTGAAATCAAGATGAATAAAGAAGATAGAAAAATCGTACTAGAATTAAAAGACATTCACAAGAGCTTTGGTAAAAACCATGTGCTTAAAGGATTCAATTTGAAACTTTATGAAGGTGAAAATCTCGTAATTATGGGGAAATCTGGATCTGGAAAATCGGTTATGGTAAAATCTATCGTTGGTTTAATTCAACCAGATAGCGGAAGCATTACCATCAAAGATCATGATATCATTACGATGGGACAAGAGGAATTGGATTTTTTACGTACTGAAATCGGATTTCTTTTTCAAGGAAGTGCGCTTTATGATTCAATGACTGTTCGTGAGAATTTAGAATTCCCATTGCGTCGTCACAAGGATAAAGTCAAAAATTTTGAAGGAACAGAAAAGTCTGTAACGCAAGCTTTAGAAAGCGTAGGGCTTTTGCATGCTATTGATTTAATGCCAGCAGAACTTTCTGGCGGAATGATGCGAAGAGTTGCGTTGGCAAGAGCGTTGATTTTGAAGCCTGAAATTATAATGTATGACGAACCTACGGCGGGTTTAGATCCGATTACATCAAATGAGATTATTCAGTTGATGCGAACCATTCAAAAAGAATACAATACATCTTCATTAATCATCACGCATGACGTGGATTGCGCGAGGGTTATTTCAAATAGAATAATATTACTGGTTGACGGAATCAATTATGCTGAAGGAACTTATGATGAACTTTCAACTTCAAGCGATCCACAAACAAGGGCATTTTTTAAAAATTAAATAGTATGGCAAAGTCGAATTCACAAAAAATAAAGGTTGGAATCTTCGTGATTGTAGGAACAGTATTACTTATTTCTGGTCTTTATTTCATTGGAAAAGATAAACACATGTTTAGCAAAGGCATTCAATTGTATGCCGTTTTTGATGATGTAAAAGGTTTGCAATTGGGCAATAACGTACGCTATTCTGGAATTAACGTAGGAACGGTGAGTAAAATCGAAATGACAGAAGTTGGCAAAATAACCATCCTAATTTCCGTAGAAGAAAAAACAGCGAAATTCATTAAGAAAGATGCGATTGCTTCAATTGGCTCGGATGGATTGGTTGGAAGTATGGTTGTTAACATCATCCCAGGAAAAAATCAGCAATCAGCGACTGTTAATTCTGGCGATACAATTAATTCCCAAAATAATATTAGCACAGATGAAATGCTGGAAACTTTAAATATCACGAATAAAAATGTCGCTTTATTGTCTGCCGATTTATTAGAAATAACCAAGCAAGTTTTGATGGGGGAAGGAACTATAGGAACACTGATCAATGACACGCTTATGGCGCAGAACATCCAACTATCAGTAGTTGAACTTAGGAAAACAACTGAAGCAACAAGTCTAGCAATTTCAAAAATAAATACTATAATTTCGAAAATAAATTACGATGAAAGCGCTGCTGCAGTTATTTTAAGTGATACCGCTGCGGCAAATCAAATGAGAAGTATTTTTACTAGTCTAGAAAAATCAAGTAAAGATGTAAATCAGGTAACTAAAAACTTGAATGAGTACATTATTGAAATTAAAAATGGAAAAGGAGCAATAAATCACCTTACTCAAGATGAAGATTTAGTAAGAGAGATAGATTCAACAATGATTGATATTAAAGAATCAGCTGATAAGTTGAATAAAAATATGGAAGCTTTGAAGCATAGTTTTTTGTTTAGGAGATATTTTAAGAAACAGGAAAAGAAAAACAATTAAGAATGAAACAATTACGAATTACGAATTAGAGGATTAACGGATTAACGGATTAGAAACAATTACGAACGGCTTTAGCCCTCAGCGCAGCTAATTACGAATTAGGGGAATTATCCGCCGGTAGTCGGACAAGCTGAATTGAGGGGATTACGTGAATTAAAGGATTCCAAAATTATCAATTGTTAATTATCAATTGTCAATTGATAAAAATCCCATGAGTTTCTGAACCTCTTCCGTATTTTTCTTTGATGTTAGATTTTCTAAAAGTAAAAATGCGACATCTAAAGCTGTTGATGGCCCGCAGGATGTAATTATATTATCGTCTATTACTATTTGTTCGTTAGTCACATTCACTCCAAATTCTTCTAGCGCTATTCTTCTTACTCGATTATTGTAGGTCGTTCCATTTTTACCTTTTAGAATTCCACTTTTCCCAACTGGCAATGCTCCAACACAAATTGAAGCGATGATTTTATTTTTGATTTTAAAAATGCGAATTAAATCTAAAAACTTTTCACTGTAAGCATCTTCATAAAATCCAAATTGTTCAAATCCACCAGGAATTGCAAGTGCGTCATAATCATTGATATTAATTTCATCGATCAAAAAATCTACAATAAACTTCTGATTAAAAGTGCTTTTGATTTCTTTTTTTAGTCCACAAGTGAATAATTCAGTTGATCCATCTCCTTCGATTAAATTCCAACCAATTACGTCAATAAAAGCGCTGGCTTCTAAATCCTCAAATCCTTCTGCTAAAATTAGGAGTACTTTTTTCATAATAAGTGGACAAATTTAAAGATTAAAAAATTCAAGAATTAGAAACAATTACGAACGGTGAAGCCCTCAACGCAATGCACTGAGCCTGTCGAAGTGAAGTTAATGAAGAATTAGGCAATTACGAATTAAAGAACAAAACAATTAAAAAATATTGTAGTTATAAATGAAGAATTTAATCAATTAAGAAAACTCCAATATGGAATCCAATTTAATAATTCGTAATTGAATATTGACTTCAATACCAATCATCGTCTGTATTATTATATTTTTCAACTCTTTCAATCCAAATATCGGCCTCGATTTTTATCGTCAATTTCAATTCTATTAAATCTTTCTTTGGGAGTTCTCCTATTTCATTTAGATAAGTATAAAACTTTTTCAAACTCACTGTATTTTGTTTAACAGAAGCTTTATTTGACCACATAGCTTTTCTGATAAAAAAGTCCCCTAAGAATTCACCAATTTCATTTGAACCTTCTTCTGCAGGAATTATCCCATAGCGAAGTAAAAAGGTATTCACATAAAAATCAACATTATTAATATGATTTTGAATAGTTTTAGGATTTATGGACTTGGTAGTAAGATGTTCGTAAAATCCGTCTATCAAAATGTTATTCTTTTTTTCAATATTTTCGGTCTGTTTATCCCAATCTAGATTTTCTTTATCTTCCATATTTATTTAATTACGAACAGCGAAGCCCTCAACGAAGTTAATTACAAATATATAAAATTACCATCCGATCTATCGGATAGTAATTCTCTTTTTAAAGTGGAAATAGTCCTTTTGGAATTAAATGAAAACCTACAGAAATTGCAGCTTTTTGGATTTCTTTAATACTCACCACATCATTTGTATGAACAGTTAGCTCTATTGGAAACACCTTTTCATCTATTAAAACATCTCTAATTCCATCTATCCTCAAAATAGCCTTTTTGATATTATTTAAACTTGTTCTGTTTTCGGCGTTTGTCCCGAATACTTTTCCGTGATTTCCTGGAATCACATTTTCTGATACTATAGTCATGGTCAATTACGAATTAGAGAATTACGAATTTATTTAATTACAAACAGCGAAGCTCTTAACGCATTCCAGAGCGATGCGCTGAGCTTGTAGATGCTAGCTTGTCGAACTGAAGTTTATTATCAATTAGGGGATTACGAATTTTGAAATATTGGAATTAAAAATAAAAAGTTTAATCAAGCATTTCAAGATGCGTACCCTCTGTATGCAAGATATGTTCAGCTTTTTCAACTTCTTTCAAAGGACCTTTTACAACTACAAGGAATTTTCCTTCATTCAAATGTTCATGGAGTTTTACTACGCTGTCTTTCTTTATTCCGATAGTTGCCAGAAGCGTTGCAATACCTCCAGTGACGAGTCCAACTTCAAATCCACCAAAAGCGCCTACCAATGCACCCGCACCATATAAAAAACCAAATCCTGGAATTGTAAAAATACCAATTCCCGTGAGTAATCCTATAACTACTCCAGCTCCAGAACCTATTAATGCAGGTGCGTTTTTAGTTGTATCTAATTGTTTAATATGGATATGATCGTCTGTTATTTCGGCCTTTCCGAGTATTGAAACGTGTTCCATGGGAAAGTTTTTACTATTTAATACTTTGGTAGCATTAATTGCTTTTTCGTGAGAGTCATAAATTGCGACATGTGTTTTCATAAAGTGAGATATTAAATTAAAACTATTTAACTTCGACTGTGCACATAAGAATCAATTACTTGCTGTATCAACAAACTCTTTCTGTCATAAAGACATTCATTGTATATCAGATAACCAATAGATTTAGTACAAATCAAAAGTAGACTAATTCAGTTTTATTTCCTATTAATAGAAGAGAAAAAAACATAAACAAACAATTACGAATGGAGACAATTACGAATTCACAATTGGAGAATTAGGAATTAAAAAATGAAGAGCTAAATCAGTTAAAAGAAGTCTTAATTTAGAATCGTGATTTAATAATTCGTAATTGAAAATTGTCAATTGCTAATTCTCGACAAAACCTTCCCATTTACTCATGTAATTGATAAAGTCTTTACCCAATCCTTCTTTCTTTAAGTATTCTGCTGAAACTGGAGTTTTTGTTGGTTCGAAATTCGGATTCTCCATCACTTTTGCTGGGAAATCGTGGTGTAATATTGCGGATTGACCAATCGAAACGAAATCAATTCCTGAATTCAATGCTTTCTTCACATCTTCCCCATTTTTAATTTTTCCTGCAACTGTAAGTTTGATGTTTTTGTAATCGAGATCTGTAAAGTGATCTAATAATGATTTATCTTGATACTCTTTCTCTTCTGGCATTTTGAAAATATCCCACAAAGAAATATCGAGGAAATCAATTTTATCTTCATCAATAAATCGTTGACAAACTTCTTTCACTTCTAGCAAATCCATTCCAAATCTTTCAGGAGAAAGTCTGACACTTAACAAGAATTCTTTTCCGCAAGTTGTTCTTATTCCATCAACGATTTCAAATAAAAGTCGAGCTCTATTTTCTAAACTTCCGCCATATTTATCAGTTCGTTTATTGAATTCTGAACTCAAAAATTGCGTTAAAATATAACCATGTGCTCCATGCACTTCCACTCCATCGTAACCACACTTTTTTGCGCGAATTGCGGCGTCAATAAAGTCTTGTTTTAATTGTTCCACTTCTTCAATTGACAACCCTCGACAACCATATTTTTCATTATCTGATGGGCAAACTGGCAAACCTTGAACTAATTCCGCTGGTGAGCGCATTCCTGCATGATGCAATTGAACAACAGCTAAACTACCGTAAGACTGAATCTTTGCAGCTAATCTTTTGTGACCTTCGATATGTTCATCTGAGAATATTCCCAATTGTCCAGGAAATCCTTTTCCATTTTCTTGAACATGAGCAGCGCAAGTCATCACTAATCCAAATTGACCTTCCGCTCGCATCGTTAACCATTTGAATTCATCTTCAGAAAGCGTTCCATCTTCGTGACTTTGCGTATTGGTCATTGGTGCTAACATAAATCTGTTTTTCATTGTTGCACCACATTTAAATTGAACTGGAGTTTCTGGGGAAATATTCATGTTGACTTTGTTTTCAAGAATTTATTGATGTAAGATTAACAAATCTATAAATGTTTTGTTTAATCTCAGCATTACTTTGAATTGAGTAGAGATTCTTTTAGAATAATGTTAAAACGAATCCAAACAATGCTCCACCAATTACAATAAATGCACTGTTCACTTTCTTAAAAACAAAAACACTTGTGATACTTACTACAGCAATTAAAATGGCTCTCCAATCTGTTAAAGTATCTTTCCCCATTTCAATACAAACAGCGACTATTACAGCAACAGCAGCAATATTCACAGCGTCTAAAAAGGCGGCCATAATTTTAGATTTACGCATTTTAGGAATAAATGGATTGAGAATACTCACAAAAATAAACGAGGGAAGAAAGATTCCAACAGTTGCAGCAATCGCTCCCCAAAAACCACCCAATTGCCAACCAATAAATGTTGCGGTAGATAAAACTGGACCTGGAGTAAACTGACCCACAGCAACAGCATCAATCAATTGCTGTCTGGTGAGCATTCCTGTATTCACTAACTCCGCATCTAAAAAAGCAAACAAAACATAACCACTACCATAAAGCAAAGCACCAACTTTAAAGAATGTCCATAGAATTTTAAAAGTTCCAGCAGATAACGCTACTTGGAATAAAATGAGAGGAGTGACACTGTACAATTTGTTTTGCGAATTACGAATAAAGTACAAAGCTAAACCGAGAAATCCACAAGCAAATAAAGCCACTATTTCATGTACACCGAACAAACAAGCGGTCAAAGTCAAACCTCCTAAAATACCCAATTCAACATTTTTCAATGCTTTTTTACCCAGTCGATAAACTGCTCCAAGAATAATGGCAATTACTGCAGGTTTTATTCCATAAATAAATGGTTCAACTTTAGGCATTTGTCCATACTGCTGATACAAATAAGCGAAGACCATTGTAATTACAACTGCGGGAAATACGAAACTCACTCCAGCCACAATCAAGCCTTTCCATCCCGCTCTTTCATGACCACAATGCATTGTCATTTCTGTGGAATTTGGGCCTGGAATTAAGTTTGTCGCTCCAACCATATCAAGAAAATGTTGTTGTGTCATCCACTTTCTTTTTTTCACAACTTCATCCTCCATCATTGCAATATGAGCGGCTGGCCCACCAAAAGCAATACTTCCTAATTTGAAAAATAATTTTGCAACTTCTTTTAATCGACTATTCATTCTGAACTTCTAAAGCTTATATTTTAAAACTTCAAAACTATACAATAAAACCCTCAACAAATGGTCTATTTGAAAATTAAATGGTATTTAGTCAGCTATTTTCTTTACGGAATTCTATAGGTGTTTTCTCAACGTGACGTTTGAAGTATTTAGAGAAATGGGAATTGTCCTTAAAGTCCAGCTTTGTAGAAATCTCACTCACAGTAAGATCAGTATAAAGTAAAAGTCGCTTGGCTTCATTCACAATATGTTCAGAAAGTATTTCAGAAGCTGATTGACCTGTTTCCTTTCTGCAAATTGCATTTAGATTTTGCGGTGTTGTATTTAGAATTCCTGCAAAGTGATTTACTTTATTGGTCAATTTATTTTCTTGATTCAATAAGTCAATATAAGATTGGAAAATAGAATTGTTTCCGACGCTAGACAAGTTATGCACAGCCGATTCTAGTAATTTAGCTAATAAAGCTTTTAACAAACCATCGACTATTGGTTGTTTGAAAATATTGTTTTTGGAATGCTCTTTCAGTAATATTTGATAAATATCTATAGCCGAATTGTCTTGTGGAAATAGACAAGTATGGAAACTTAAATCAGAAATCAATCTTTTTATGTCCTTATCTAAACAGTTTTCAATGAATGATTTTTTAATGATCAAAACAAAGCCTTCTGGTTCTGTTTTGATGTCCCAAAAATGAACTTGCTCCTTACGAATAGTGAATATTATAGGAGTTTTAATTTCGTATTCTCTTGTGTCAATAGTATGCGAACCTTCTCCCCTTGTAAGGTAGATGATTTCGAAATAACTATTGTGTTTGTGCGGAGAAGTTTTACGAATGTGCTTTCTAAAAGGAGCAATTTTTATTCCATCAGTCGCTTTGGACTTGTCTTTAATTTCAAATTCAGTTTTCATTTATGACAATGTGAATCTTAGTTTTATTGAAAAACAGCTCACCTTCACTAAAGTAAAAAATAAATTACAAATTACGATTATTGAACAACTCCAAAAATTCATAGTTCAACATTCATAATTCATCATTACTTAAACCTCTTTAAATTCTTCAAATAAAGCTGTTCCACTTTATCTCTCGCCCATTGCGTTTTTCTCAAAAATTTAAGACTAGAATTAACAGAAGGATTACTGGTAAAACAATTGATATTAATCCTTTTACCTAACTCTTCCCATCCATAATGGTCAACTAAAGTTTCAACAACTGTTGCCAATTTTACTCCGTGAAGTGGATTATTGGGTTGTTCTTCTGGCGTATTTTCTTCTTGCATTTTTAAATAGAATTAAGTTCTAAAAATATCAAGTCTCTAATATAGTAAAATCAAAAGCTTTCAATCTTGAAAAAAATTATTCTTTCAGACTGATTTTTTCGTATTCAACAACAAAGAACAGAGGGACGTCTTCTACATTATATTTTATCACAGCTCCTTTTTGTCCAAGTCCGAAAACAGTACCAGAGCGCAATACATTCCTATACGCTCCATTCTCATCAACGATTTCATCAACATAAGTTACTTCATCTCCTATATTAAAATTAGTTTCCAAAATCGCTTCATTTTTATTCATGAAAAACAATTTTCTTACGGGTACTCTTTTAATTCTTAGACGATCACGTTCACTGAGGGACATAACTTTAACTCTAGTTAAACCATAACCAACAATTTTTCCCAACTTTAATTTACTTTCGTATTCAAAATAAACCATTTCACTGGCTACATTAAGTTCATTCTCCCTTTTATTCTCTAAGCCTATTGGGAATTTCTCAACTTCCGATTTCACAACAGCTCCTTCATTAAAATCAATTATATCCGCAGAAATCACAACTTTAGCTTTAGAAATGATTGGAAAAAATGAACGTTTAAAATCCACCGATACATTTGCCAATGCTTGACCAGGTGCTAATGGATAGTTTTTATACAAATTCCGTTTTGCTTCTAAAACTAATGCATCAGTTGCTACTCCACCCAACCCAAATATCTTTATTGTTTCTGATGTTCCAATTGCTTAGTCAACGACCTTAAAATTGGCATCACTCAATGCTGCACTTCCTGTCATTACGCCAGAATGGAAGGCGCAGGAATTAATTGTAATTGTGAAAATTAAAAGTGTAAAAATACGAGTAGCTGTTTTCATAATAGAGTTTAAAGTTTCACATAAGAATTAAAATAATTAATTCTTATGAATAGTAAAAATAGCAAAAATCAGGGGATATTTTGAATCAAAGGTCTTTCTAAATTCTTGCATAAAATGAAAGTTGAATTTTCTTAGAGTATTCAATAGTAAGTGATCATAACTAAACAAAAGGATTTTAACATAGTCTAAACACTTCAAAAACAATAACAATTTGATTGAATTCAATTCTACGAAAGTCAAATCTTCTTACTATCTTCATGGCATGAAAAATTCTATCTTCTTTATCAGTTTACTAACAAGTTTAATATTGGCATCGTGCGGAAATTACGATTCAGGTCCAAAAATTTCTAAAACATTTACTGTTTCTGAATTTTCAATTTTGGAATTAGAAGTAATCGGTGAAGTATATTATGAGCAAGCTGATAGCTTTTATATGCATGTTTCTGGAGGTACTAATTTAATTGAAAACTTAAAAGTTTCAAACGATGATGATGAACTTTCAATAGAATTAAAAAACAAGGATAAATATACCAATAAGAAAAATGAGTTGATTATTCGTGTAGGTTCACCTCATCTTTCGAAAGTTAATTTCAATAGTGTAGGAACTTTCTACATTGAAAAAAACTTCAAAGGAGACGAGTTAAGCGTTGAAAACAATGGTGTCGGTAAAATAAAAATCAATGATGCTCATGTAACAACAATGAACTTAATTTCGAAAGCTGTTGGAACTATTGAAGCGAAAGGAACAGCAGTAAATGCTTTTATAAGTTCAAAAGGAGTAGGAGAAATTGACAGTAGAAAGCTAAAGACAAAAAATACAGTTGTTGAATGTAAAGGAATTGGAAATATTTCTGTGCATGCTTCAAACAGCATCGATATTTCAATTTCAGGAATAGGAAGCGTGAAATATTATGGAAATCCAGAAGATATCAAAACCAATATTTCTGGTTTAGGGAAAGCTTCGAATATGGATAACTGATGAATTGAGTATATGTTCACGTTTGAATTTAGTGAGAATAAAAAAGCCAACTTATTAAAGTTGGCTTTTTTATTGAGATTTAGCGCTAATAATTAAACGATTGGTTTTGATTTCTCTTCAATTGCAAGTCCAGCTAAAGAAGTAATTAACGCGACATGAATCATTATATTCATCCAATTCCCCGAAGGAATATAAACTAAAACTAATGCCATTACCATGATGAAAGCCAAAAACGCATAAGCATAAATGGTTTGTTTATTCATTATCAATAAAATTCCTGCCACGAGTTCTAACAATGCTAATAGTGCTCCTAAAGCATAAGTCCCTGTATCCCCTAAAAAACTTAATCCACTTTGTTTTAAAAAATCAGCCATGTTTTGAAGACCAACTCCACCTAAAAATCCTTCGAAAAACTTTTCTAATCCACCCCAAATAAAAAGAAGTGCAAACCCTATTCTCATCACTAAATTACCTGTACCTGTTTTCATAATATTTTGTATTTATTTGTTCATTACAAAGATATATCACGTTCATTCCAGATTCCCTACACATTACTCCTATCATATTGTAGATAATTCCTTTTAATTAAAAATTTATTCGTTTATTTACAATATGAGATTAGATTACCACAGCACCATTGAAGACAGTACTTTTATTTTGACCAATTTTAATTGTTCACCAGCCCAACATTTACTACAAGACAAAGGATTATACAAAATACTTTGGGCAAAAGAAGACAATTGTAAAATTATGGTTGATGGATATAACGTTTCATTGAAGAAGAATCAAATACTGTTTAGCACAACAATAAATGTATTAGAAATCCCGAAAGAATCTGGAATAATTGCCATAGTATTCAATAGAGAATTTTACTGTATTAGAGATCATGATTATGAAGTGTCTTGTAACGGAATCTTGTTTTTCGGTTCGTCAAAACCACCTATTGTTACTCTTTCAGAAAAAGAAGCGATCAGTTTTGAAACTATGTTTTCCATATTTAAAGAAGAATTTGAAACACGAGATCACATTCAAGGTGAGATATTGAGGGTAATGTTAAAACGGTTGCTCATAAAGTCTACCAGATTGGTAATAGATTCAAAAGGAATAGCGGAAGTGCCACATTCACAAATGGAGACGATAAGAAAGTTTCATATTTTGATAGAACAGAATTTTAGAGAAATGCATCAAGTTTCGGATTATGCAGGGCTTTTATTTAAATCACCGAAGACCATTTCAAATGTTTTTAAAAAAGCAGGATATTCTTCTCCTTTAACGATAATAAATGATAGAATAATTTTAGAAGCAAAACGGTTATTGTTATTTTCAGACAAAACAGCAGAGCAGATTTCTTACGAGTTAGGTTACAAAGAAGGAGGACACTTTTCAAAATTCTTTAAATCACATTGTGGTTTACCTCCATTAGAATTCAAAACAAATCATTTAAAATTAAAAAACCGTCCAAATTAAATTCAGACGGTTTTTAGTGAAATATTTACTTGAATTAGATTGCTTTAACTTCTGGGAAATCTATTGGCGTTTTCACTGTATTGTTGATATAATTTGAAATTGTTTTATCTCCTACAATCAACATCGTGTCAATAAGATTTTCTTTTGTCCAACCTGCATTAAAAAAGTGTTCCAATACATCAGCATCGGTTTTTCCACGATTCTCAGTTGTGTTTTTAGCTAATTTAGCCAATGCATCCAACTTGATATCAAAAGTTGCTTTACCTTGACGAAGTTCAATAATTTGCTCCTCATTAAATCCATTCATTTTTCCGATAGCAGTGTGCGCAGCCAAACAATATTCACAGTTGTTAACTTGACTAACCGCTAAATTAATCACCTCTTTTTCTTTGGCTTTCAAAGATGACGCTCCACTGGAAAAATCCATATAGTTTTTCAAAGCATTTTCTGAATAGGCATAAGAAGCATAAAGGTTAGGAACAAAACCAACTTGTTTTTCCAGGTTATCAAATATCGCTTGATTTTTAGCTGAAACTTCTTCTCTTTTTGGGACATTAAATGTGCTCATAATATATGTTTTGTATTTATTTAAATGTTATGTTCTTTTGAACACTACAAAACTACACAGACACATGATTCTTAAAATTATATGTTTCTCCTGAAAAATTGTATATTATTCCCGAATCATTAATTTATATTACTAAAACGGTTTTTGAGGTTTTATAGAAAAATTATCTTTTTTAAGCTCCACTAGATTATCGACTATAAATTTATTCAAAACATCTTGATAATCTTTAATAGAAATAACTTCCATTCCTAAGTTTCGAACTTGGTCAAAATCTTCTTTTATTGGGACCGAAAAGTACTTCTTCTTGAAGATTTTGCTTTTCGCTTATTAGAACTTCACCGCTTTCAATATTCTTCAGCGCTTTAACTATAAGCTTTGCACCTATTGGATAAAGTTGTACAATATTCCAAAAAAGTGATCTTTTCCAATTCACATCAACTTCAGCAATCTCAATTATTTCACCTGTATCAATTCCACTATTTGGAATCGTATGAAGTGTACATCCAATTTTGTTATTCTTATCCTTAATTGCATGCAGTGTCCCCATGATTCCTCTATAATCTGGTAATATTGCAGAATGTAAATTGATTAAGCCAAACTTTGGAACTTTAATAATCTCATCTTTAAAGATCTTACCAAAACGAATAGAAATAAATAGATCTGGATTAAAATCTTTCATTTCATTAATAAATGCTGTGGAATTAACGTTCGGACTTTTTTCAATTGGAAAAGTATTGAAATCTGAATCAAAAAACTCAAATGAACTTTCAATTTTGTTTTCATTAATCAAACCAGGAAGTTCATTAGAAAAGAATTCCTTTTCATAATAATCTAACTTAACTAAATCTTCAGCTCTGTTGTTAGGATTCCCAACAGTGTCAGAATAGTATATGCGTACATCATGATTTAGAAGTTCGGATTTAAGCAGATTATAGGAAATATTCGCCTCAAGATCCTTGTTAAGAAATAATACTACTTTCATTTGTAATTCACGATTTGAATATGAACATTACTTTATGAATCAAACAATTCTATATTGACTTAATCCTTTTTCAATTCGTAATTCCTAATTATCTCTTTCTAACTTCTCTATCAAAATAGACTTCACTTCCGTATTCACATAATCCTTCACTTCTGCAAATGACAAATCATACTTCCGCTCAATATTTTGCATATGAATTGGAAACGCAGATAGTAATTTATCATAGAAAGTATCCAAAACTTCAGTAGACGGCAATTCGAAATCAATCCGCAATTGAAATCTTCTCATTAATGCGGAGTCGATTATTTCAGGGTGATTCGTAGCGCAAATTAACACCGCATTTTTAGGATAATAATCGATGAGTTGAATAATAGTATTTACCAATCGGCGCATTTCTCCAACATCTTTATCACTGTCTTCTCGTGCTTTTCCGATTTGATCAAATTCATCTAGGAAAAGCACAGATTTATCTCTACCCGCTTTGTCAAAAACAAGTTTTATGTTTTGAGAAGTCTCTCCTATTCTAGAACAAACAATATTACTCAAGTTCAGAATTAAAATAGGTTTTCCTAAAGCATTTGCAATAGCCTTAGCAGTTGTCGTCTTCCCACATCCCGAACTCCCCTGTAACAAAACCTTATTGTTTACAGGCAAATTGTATTCAGTGAGTTCATCAACATACTTATATTCCCTGATAAGTTGTTGAATTTTTATCTGGTTCTCTTGGTTAAGAAAAACGTCTTCTAAAGAAACAATTTCTTTGTCTCTGATTACGAGGTCATGAATATCCATGGATGAAATAAATTTGGGTGCAAAGATACAAATAGTAGAATCAATTACGAATTAGGGGAATTACGAATTACGAATTAAAAAAAATAAGCTCACTCATTTTTCAAAGTTGCGCTGCAATGGAACGCGGATGACGCGGATGCTTCAAGAAGCAACGCAGATCTTCGCGGATTTTTTTACCATTGCTAAAAACTAAAATCCGCCCTAATCCGCGCTCGCAGATCCGCGTCATCCGCGTTCCGTCATCCCACCCGAGTCACACCATTCGTAATTATTTTTATTCTCTTTTCAACAAATAAAAAGCCAAATCATTTGAAGCCTTTTGATAAGCATATTTTGGAGTAAAACTATTCTCATTCTTTTTATAAAATGCCCTCAAAGTTGGTGGGGCAATAAATTCTACGTCTTTACTTTTATACATTTGAATGAGACCTTCAATCTTAAATGAAATAGGTGAAGCAGCAAAAGTTCCTTTCGTTCCTCTTTTAATAATTGCGATTTCATCAAAGTCATTTCTTTCCAAAAAAGATTGAATAGTTTCATTTAAAGATTGAACTTCTTTGGAATCTAGGTGATCTTTTAATTGAATTTTCTTGAGTTTATCCGAAATCTCATAAATTCCTGATTCCGTCTTTTCTAATCCACTAAATATTGCCGTGCTTCCTTCTAATGATATTCCTAGTGCTTTCATTTATTTGGTTTTGATTCATTTAATTTTCATCATGCTCTTCATTCTGTCACTGAAAAACCGTATTTCTTATAAATTATCGCTTAACTTTCATTTATTTGTAGTTTATCAGAGACTTTAAGTCTTCTTTACTTGGAAGGACAGTCTCGTATTTACTCGCAAAGATTTGCTCATTATTTTCGGGCAAAGTATATTCCACTACTGATTCACTTTTATCTCTGCACAATACTATACCAATTGTTTTATTCTCATCATTTAATTTAATTTCTCGGTCATAATAATTGACGTACATTTGCATCTGCCCTAAATCTTGGTGTTTTAATTCTCCGATTTTCAAATCAATAAGCACAAAACACTTTAGTAATCTATTATAGAAAACCAAGTCAATTCTAAAGTGCTTCTCATCAAAAGAAATTCTTTTCTGTCTAGCAACGAAAGTAAAACCATTACCTAATTCGAGTAAAAAATGCTCTAGTTTATCAATTATTTCTTGTTCAAGTTCATTTTCTGAATAGATGGTGTGTTCACGGAGTCCAATAAATTCTAAAATATATGGATCTTTTATTGCGTCTATGGGTTTCTCAATAATTAGCCCTTTCTCTGAAAGTTCATTTACCTTAGCTTTGTTTCTTCTTAAAACTAGTCTTGTATATAATGCTGAATCAAACTGTCGCTGCAACTGCCTTAGACTCCAATTATTTTTATAAGATTCTATTTCATAGAAGTTGCGCTCGTTAAGGTCTTCAATTCGCATAAGTTTTAAATAATGCGACCAACTTAATATTATCATTTTATTTTCGGAATTCTCAGAAGGATTTCCAGAATTGAAAACCGCAGACAGTGTCTGCGGTATTGAATATGCCAAATAAAATTGTCTCATTTGTTCAATATTCCTCTCAGAAAAACCTTTACCAAACTCGACGCTCAGAACTTTAGACAAGTTTTTGATAACATTTTCTCCATAAGCAGCCCTCTCTTTTCCGTCCTGCTCTTTATCAACTATCATTCTACCTATTTCAAAGTAAGTAATAACCATAGTTTGATTAACTGAACGAACAACCTTATTCCTTGCAGATTTCAATAAATCAACAACTTGGGAATGAAAATTTTTTCTATCAATATTATTCATAGATTCTAAATTTAAGGGTAATTATATCGAATGTGGTTTTAATTTAGTTTTATTTATAGTGATAATTTATTCCAACTTTATTTGACGATTATAAATCTATTGGGTTTGAATATTAATTTTAATTGGACAAATTCAAAACATCAAAGCTCCCTATTCAAAATCAAACTGATCTCTTTTGACCTTGTTAAAGCCATCATGTGAGAACCATCTTCAATTATGTAATCAAGATTTACAACATTTCTAATAGGAATAGTGTGATCATTATTTCCATGGACATGAATGATTTTAGTAGAATTAGTTTTTCTTTTCCATCTAATAATCATTCTAGCAGTTCGCTTTAAATATTTTGGATTCTTTCTTTCCAGCATGCTTTTAAAGGTATCTTCATTTGTATTTCTATCAGGTTCAACAATAGGCTGTAAAGTTTTTGCTCCCCAATAAATAACCTTCGCAGGAAAAATCTCAAATAACGGAATTACTCTTTGAAATCTATATCTAAACGGAAGTTCCTTTCTATTCTTAGCACTAGAAATGATAATTACTTTCTTTGGATTTACAATTCTGCTTAATTCCACACTTAACATTCCGCCTAATGAAACTCCAATAAGGGCAAAATTTTCAGTAGTATCAATCGAAGTAGAAAGTTGCTTGGCTAATTCATATAAAGACACCTTTTTCGAGATAGTGTCGTATTCTAAATACTTAAGTTTGAATTTTGAATCTATTTCCAAAGAATCAAAAATTCGCTTATCCGAACCTTGACCAGGAAGAAAATAAATTGTCTCAATATTTCCTGCTCGACACAAAAGAAATGAGAACAGAAATAAAATTAAGGTGAAAATTTTCAATTTTGTTTGTTCCATCATTTCTAGAATAATCTCAAAAATTCAATAAATCATTTCAAACAAATTACACCCAAAAGCCTGTTCTCCTCTAAACCAGACTCCAAAAATCAACTTCATTGATGGCATAAACGTTCATCCTTAAGCATTAAACATTCACAATTAAACATTAATCCTTAAACTCCTTCATCCGCTTCTTCTTTTCTTTGCGAATCTCTGCGCCTCCTGCGCATCTCTGCGTCATTCTCCCAACCCTTCCTTGGCCTTCAAAGCAGCCAATCGACTAGCAATCAAAACCTTTCTCCCCTTAGCACTTTCTTTCCTCGGAACAAAAATCAACAAGACCAATCCAATCGCGAAAAACGCAACTATTGAAAGCACTGAAGCTCTTAAATTCCCTGTCAAGTATTCCATCAATCCGAAGAAGAACAATCCTAAAACAATTCCAATTTTCTCTGCTACATCATAAAAGGAGAAATACGAAGCATGATTATCTGTTGTAGGTAAAAACTTAGAATACGTAGAACGAGATAGTGCTTGAACACCTCCCATAACGAGTCCAATACCTGCAGCTAAGAAATAGAATTCTGTTGGTGATTGCAGCCAATACGCCCAAATACACAAGATCATCCAGCCAATGACAACGAAGATTAACGTTCTTAAATTTCCAATCAAACTAGAGATGTAAGACATCAAATATGCTCCTCCAGCTCCTAAAATCTGGATCAATAAAATCGCTACAATTAGCCCTGCATCTCCTCCGGCTTCTCCCCAATCGATTTCTTTTTTGGCAAAAACTACCGCCATTAACATTACCGTTTGAACTCCGGTATTGAAAAAGAAGAAGGAAAGTAAATAGCGTTTCAGTCTTTTGGTCTGACGAAATTCATTGAAAACACGTTTTAATTCAACAACTCCTTTAAATATACGACCTGATTTTACCGCTTTCTTATTTACGTTGTGTGGCAATCTTCGAAAAGTCACTTGTGCAAATCCCATCCACCACAATCCAACCAAAACAAAGCTGTATTTGGTATATGCAGGGTCTCCCAACATGATAATTGATAAACAAATTACCAATAAAATCATACTTCCAAAGTATCCCATAGAGAATCCTCGGGCTGAAATATTGTCGTGATCTTTTGGTTCTGCTATCTCAGGTAAAAAGGCATTGTAGAATACCAAACTGTTCCAAAAACCCATACTGGCTAAGAAAATGGATAACATTCCCCATTCAATGTGATCGGGACTAAACCAAAATAAGGAAATACTTGCGAATGATCCGAGGTAACAGAAAAACTGCATAAAGCGTTTCTTGCTTCCTGTAACATCGGCAACTCCAGATAACAATGGCGATAAAATACTCACCAATAAAAAGGACGCTGCCAAAACATAAGAAAACAAAACCGAGTTGGACAATGTGAATCCAAAAAACTCGACCATCACGTTTTCGCCTGGTAATAATTTATCTCTTCCTACAGTCTTTAAATAGTGGCTTTCTGTAACATTCGCATAGAAAACTGGAAATATTGCGGAGGATATCACCAAGTTATAAACTGAATTTGCCCAGTCATAAAAGATCCATCCTTTTACTACGCGCTTATTTCCCTTTTCCATCGGCTAGTTTTAGTAATTCAATAATTCAGTTAAAACTGTTTCGAAACGCTTATTTGGCAAGAAGTTTTTCTCTAAATCTGCTTCAAAAGGAATCGGTGTATTTAATGAAGCCACTCTGCGAATTGGTGCGTCTAAATATTCAAAACAAGCTTCATTGATTTGTGTCACCAACTCCGCTCCTATTCCACCAATCTCAACATCTTCATGCAAAACGATAACTCTTCCAGTCTTTTTAACCGATTCAATAACAGTTGCCATGTCTAATGGCGCTAAAGTTCTCAAGTCAATTAAATCTGCAGAAATTGAAGTATCTTTTTCTAATGTTTCCAAAGCCCAGTGAACCCCTAAACCATAAGTGACAATCGTTACATCAGATCCTTTTTTCAAGACCGCTGCTTTTCCAATTTCAGTTGTATAATAATCATCATAAATGTCTTCTCTCAAACTACGGTAAAGGAATTTGTGTTCAAAAAATAATACAGGATTCGGATCTTCGATAGCTGCTGCCAACAATCCTTTTGCATCTCCAGGAAATGCTGGATAAACGATTTTCAATCCAGGAACATGGAAAAACCAAGCCTCTGTACTTTGTGAATGGAATGGCCCAGCTGCTACTCCAGCACCCGTTGGCATTCTTACCACAACATCAGCATTTTGTCCCCATCTCCAATGTAGTTTCGCTAAATTATTCACGATTTGATTAAACCCAACTGTTACGAAATCAGAGAATTGCATTTCTACCATTGCTTTCATTCCAGCAATGGACAAACCTAACCCTGCTCCTAAAATTGCTGACTCACACAAAGGTGTATTTCTTACACGTTCTTTTCCGAACTGCTCAACAAATCCTTCTGTAACTTTAAAAACACCACCATAATCGGCGATATCTTGTCCCATCAAAACCAATTCTGGATAACGTTCCATAGATTGTCTCAATCCATCAGAAATCGCATCTACCAATCGTTTTTCACTTTTATTTTCTGTTTCAGGCACTACAACAACTTGGTTGTGCTCCTTGAATAAATCTTTTATTTCAGTTTCTGTATTTGCAACAATTTTAGGTTCTGCTCCAGCGACATCTAATCCATTTTGAATTTCAGCCTTAATTTCTTTCTTAAAACCTTCGATCATTTCATCTGTTAATAATCCTTCTTCTTTCAAGAAAAGCTCATAATTAACAACAGGATCTTTTTCATTCCATTCATCTTGGATTCCTTCTGGATAATATTTCGTTCCAGAAGCTTCTTCATGACCTCTCATTCTAAATGTCAAACATTCCAATAAAAATGGTCTTGGACGTTCACGAATAGATTCAGCGATTTGCTTTACCGAAGTGATTACTTCCAAAATATTGTTTCCATCAATTTGAAAAGCATCCATTCCGTAACCAATTCCTTTATCGATAAATTGCTTGCATCGGAATTGCTCGTTACTTGGCGTTGATAATCCCCATTGGTTATTCTCAATTGTGAAAATCGTAGGCAATTGCCAAACTGCAGCAACGTTTAAAGCTTCATGAAAATCTCCTTCACTTGCTCCACCGTCTCCAGAAAATACCAATGTTGCTTTTTTCTCCTTTTTAATAATTGAAGCAAGTGCAATTCCATCAGCAATTCCCAATTGTGGACCTAAGTGAGAAATCATTCCAACGATATTATAATCCATTGTTCCAAAGTGGAAAGAGCGGTCACGTCCTTTTGTAAAACCAGACATTTTCCCTTGAAATTGAGCAAAAAGTCTAGCCAAAGGAATATCACGTGTGGTAAATACACCAAGGTTTCTGTGCATTGGTAGAATTACTTCATCATTTTGCATCGCCAAGGTTGTTCCGACACTAATTGCCTCTTGCCCCCAGCCTGAGAACCACTTAGAAATCTTCCCTTGACGCAGTAGAATCAACATCTTCTCTTCAATAAGTCTTGGTTTCAAAATGCGTTGATAAATATCAACAAGCTCGCTGTCAGAGAACTTGGAACGGTCGTATTCAATGTGTCGTTTGGTTAACGTTTCCATGGTATATTTTTAACTTCTAAAATTTGATGAACAAACTTAATATTAATATGGGAGTTATGGAGTTGGAAATAGAGAAAAAAAAGAATTACGCGGAGATTCGCAAAGGTGCAGAGTCCCGTACAGCTGTCGGGACGCAGAGAAGAAAGAAGGGAGAGAAAGGGGAAGAATTACATTTGACATGAAATCATCGAAGATAAAATCAATTGAATTTGACAAATGATAACTTTATAGTTAACTTTGTGACATGAGTTCTCAACGGAAAATTATTTTTTACGAACACCATTTTACTGAGTTCTACATGGAGCAAAATGAAAAAGTACAAGAAAAAATTGAATATGTATTTATGGTTATTAGAACAATCCAAAACGTTCCTAAAAAATTTCTTACTCACATGTCAGGAACTTATGGACTTTATGAGACACGAGTTGAATACGGAAGTAATATTTATAGAATTTTCTGCTGTTTGGTGAAGGCAACTTAGTGGTCTTATTTAATGGATTTCAAAAGAAAACTCAAAAAACCCTAGAAAAGAAATTAATAAGGCGATAGAATTAAAAAACGAATATTTCAATTCAAAAAACAAGAAATAATGAAGAAAGAAAACATCCAAAATGCTAAAAACTTCGACGAGTTATTAGATGCCAAATATGGTAAAGTTGGTAACGAAAAGCGCGACGAATTTGAAGAAAAAGCGCAATATTTTGTTATTAGCACAATGTTAAAAGAAGCTAGAAAAGAAGCAAACATGACACAAGAACAATTGGCTGAAAAAATCGGAACTAAAAAAAGCTATATTTCTCGTCTTGAAAATGGAAAATGTGATATTCAACTCTCCACACTTTATAGAATTTTCGAAGTAGGTCTAGGAAAAAGAGTGAATTTAGTTTTTGGGTGAAGATCCATTTTGATTTGCAATAAATGTACAAATTTTTTCAAGCTAAAATTATTATTTTCGTTTGATTATGAAAGAAGTAGAAACCTACATTGTATTTCCTGAAAACAAAGAACAAGCAAATGCATTAAAAGCTTTTGTAAAGGCTTGAAGATGAAATTCGAAATAACTCAGAAGAAAGAATATAATCCTGAATTTGTTGAGAAAACAAAACGCAGTAAACTTCAACATATCCGTGGAGAAGACAAAGTAATTAAGACTGAGGATTTATGGAATTAACCATAACTTTTTAATAAAATCATTTCAGTTTTTGCAATACAAAATAAATCCTTAAAAATCCGCGTTCGAAGATCCGTGTCATCCGCGTGCCAATACAGTGCAATACATAGACAACCTATTCAGCCTATCACCTGCAAAACTCTTTGAATCCGAAAATAGTTCCAAATCAAAACTGTCCTAAACCTTTTTCCCCACAAAATGCACAATCAAGTACAGCACCAGTATCCCAACTCCGAAAGCCACCAAACTCGGCACTCCAAAAGCTGTAGGAATTACTCCAATAAATAACGCAACAGCTCCAACACTTAAAGCATAAGGCATTTGTGTTCTAACGTGCTGAATATGATCACATGAAGTGGCTAAACTACTCAATATTGTAGTGTCAGAAATCGGTGAACAATGGTCTCCAAGCACGGAACCAGCCAATACCGAAGCAATTGTATTGTACAAAATTGCCATTTCTGAGAAATTTGGATCTCCTGCTGCTACTGCGAACGATAATGGAATTACAAGCGGATACATTAACGCCATTGTGCTCCATGAAGAACCCGTTGAAAAGGCTATGAATGCAGATAAAACAAATGTCAATGCTGGAATAACCCAAACATGTGAAAAGTCTGATCCAAAAAATGCCTTAAGGTATTCTGCAGTACTTAAACTTTCAGTTACTCCGGCCAATGACCACGCTAGAATTAAAATCACAACTGCTGGCATCATCGTATTTATTCCAACAATCATGGCATCCATTGCTTCTTTCAAAGACATAATTCTTTGAGAAACTGTCATAACAATTGCTGCTGCCAAACCAGCCATGGATGACCATAGTAAAGCAACATAAGAATCTGCGTTACCAATTACGATTCCTAATTTTCTAAAAAATCCAACTTGATCTCCTCCTTCAGTTCCAATCGCCGCCCAAGTTCCGTTACTTAAATCAATTCCGTTTTCAAGTAAAAAGGAATTAGAAGCTGAAATTCCAGTTACTAGTAATCCTAGGAATGTTCCTGAAATCACAATAAATATTGGAATAATGGCATTGTAGGCTTTAATTTTAGCGTTTTTCACTGGATTAAATTCTTCCAATTCACGATTTGTAACTGTATCTGCGGTATTTCCTTCTTTTAAAGTTTTAATTTCGGCCTTGTACATCGGACCAAAATCACGTTGTTTATAAAGCAAGAAGAAAACAAAGAATAAAGTGAAAATAGGATAAAATGAATACGCTAAAGAATTAATAAAAATACCGTAAGCACTTTCTGTAATAACGACTCCTTGTTGCATTTCAATTTTCGAAATCCCATCAGTTATGTATGTCAACTCCGCACCAATCCAAGTGGTTATAAATGCTATTGCAGCAATTGGAGCAGCTGTGGAATCAACAATATAAGCCAGCTTTTCTCTTGAAATTTTCAAACGGTCTGTAATTGGTCGCATCGTATTTCCAACTACAAGTGTATTGGCGTAGTCATCAAAAAAGATGGCTAATCCCAAAAAGTAAGCGGTCAACATTCCAGATTTTCGGTTCGTTGCATATTTAATTAAGCGATTTACCACTCCCTGCATTCCTCCATTCTTAGAAATTATGGCGACGATGGAACCTATAATTACAGAGAATAAAATCACCGAAGCATGACCAGGATCCAGCAGTGCATCTAAAATATAATGATCTAAAACGGTAAAGAACGCGGCAAATATTCCTGAGATTCCTCCTCCATAAAACCCTATAGTTGCTGCACCAATAAATATCCCTATAAATAAGGAAGAAAGAACCTCTTTAAAAATCAATGCTAAAATAATGGCAATTAAAGGAGGCAATAAAGACAACCAACCCGGAATAACCAAAGGTTTCTCATATTCTATGGCTGTATTTTCAAATTGGATATTGTCATTCTCCAAAGTCACATTCATTACATACTTGTCACCTGCTTTATTGAGTTGTAAAGTATCTTTATTTAAAATCAAATAATCGATTTCAGTTTCAGAGTGTACCTGAATATCTGTAGGTACATTTTTCAATACTACTTCGGGGAAAATTACATTTTGACTGAAAGCAATTTGCCCAGCAAATAAAAATGTGATAAAAAGAATTGTAACGATCTTTCTAAGCATGTGTGTTTTGAATTTAGTCTCCGAATATAACAATAATGACGGTTTAACAGATTTTATCAACATAAAAACATCAAAAAATTCAGTTCTTTTTTAATTTTTAGTACATTTGCGTGAATTTATTTAAATGTAAGTTCACATGGCAATTCGAGATATAAATAACGTAAGAGAGGCGTTAACATTTGATGACATTCTTCTCGTTCCAGCATTTTCAGAAGTGCTTCCCCGCAACGTAATTCTTAAAAGTAAAATCACAAGAAACATTTCTGTGAATACGCCTGTCGTATCTGCTGCAATGGACACTGTAACTGAATCGAGCATGGCAATTGCTATGGCTCAATCGGGTGGTATTGGTGTGATTCATAAAAACATGAGTATCGAACTTCAAGCACTTGAAGTACGTAAAGTGAAGCGTTCGGAAAGCGGAATGATCATTGACCCTATTATTTTAGGTGAAAAAGCTTTGGTTAGAGATGCACTTGCTTTAATGAAAGAAAATAAAATCGGTGGAATTCCAGTAGTGGATGAAAACAAGGTTTTAAAAGGAATTGTTACCAATCGTGACTTGCGATTCGAAAAGATAAAAGACCGTCCTATTATAGATGTAATGACCAAAGATAATTTGGTGGTTACAAATGAAATGACAGACTTAACAACTGCAGAAGGAATTTTACAAGAACATAAAATTGAAAAACTTCCTGTTGTAGATAAAGATTACAAATTAATCGGATTGATTACTTACCGTGATATTATTAAGGTAAAAGAATATCCGAATTCTTGTAAGGATCAATTTGGTCGTTTGCGTGTTGCTGCTGCTGTGGGTGTTACAGATGACACAATGGAAAGAGTTGACGCTTTAGTGAAAGCTGGAGTTGATGCAATTGTAATTGATACAGCTCACGGACACACTTTAGGTGTTGTTGAAAAATTAAAAGCCGTAAAAGCAAAACACAAAGGAATTGATGTTATCGTAGGAAACATCGCGACTGCAGAAGCTGCTAAATATTTAGTTGAAGCTGGCGCAGATGCCGTAAAAGTTGGTATTGGACCAGGTTCAATTTGTACAACAAGAATTATTGCTGGTGTTGGAGTTCCACAAATCACAGCTATAAATGATGTTGCAAGAGCACTTGAAGGAACAGGAGTTCCTGTAATTGCAGATGGTGGAATTCGTTATACGGGTGATATCGTTAAAGCAATTGCTGCTGGAGCTGACACCGTAATGGTAGGTTCAATGTTCGCAGGAACAGAGGAATCTCCTGGAGACACAATCATTTACCAAGGAAGAAAATTCAAAGCTTACCGAGGAATGGGATCAATTGAGGCAATGGAAAAAGGCTCAAAAGACCGTTATTTCCAAGACACAGAAGACGACAGTAAAAAATTAGTTCCAGAGGGAATTGCAGGTCGAGTTCCTTATAAAGGAAACCTCGAAGAAGTAGTTTACCAAATTGTGGGCGGATTGAGAGCTGGAATGGGATATTGTGGTGCTGAAACAATTGATGATTTACAAGGTGCAGAGTTCGTAAGAATTACCAATGCAGGTATGACTGAGTCTCATCCACACGATGTTGCAATTACTAGAGAAGCTCCTAATTATAGCTTCAAATAAAATTGTAACACAATATATTTTCAAGTTTAAGGTTTAACATCTGATTAGATTATTAATTTCGTAACCGTTTTAAAAAT
This sequence comes from Brumimicrobium glaciale, assembly GCF_004152935.1. Classification (GTDB taxonomy): domain Bacteria; phylum Bacteroidota; class Bacteroidia; order Flavobacteriales_D; family Crocinitomicaceae; genus Brumimicrobium; species Brumimicrobium glaciale. The sequence goes on along the minus strand of NZ_SETE01000001.1, from coordinate 895,744 downwards.
TAAAGTATTTATAATTATGTATTTGAAAAAGTATCTATTGTTAATTACTGCTTTTTTCGCATTTGCCGTTAGTGGTATAAGTCAAAAAGGAGATAATGAAGTCGTAATGACTGTAAACGGTGAAAAAGTAACTAAAAGTGAGTTTCTCCAAGTCTATTTAAAGAACAATGACAATCCAAAGTATGACAAAGAAAGTTTGGATGAGTACATGGAGCTTTATAAAAAATTCAAGCTTAAAGTTGCAGAAGCAGAAGCTTTAGGATATGACACAATCCCTTCTTTGAAAAGAGAATTACAAGGATACAAAGAGCAATTGGCGCATCCATATTTAATTGATTCTAGTAAAACTAGAGAATTATTAGAAGAAGCTTATGACAGAATGAAGCACGAAATTAAAGCTTCACATATTCTAATCACTGCTAAACCAGATGCTTCTCCAGCAGATACATTAAAAGCTTACAACAAAGCTTTAGATTTAAAGAAACGTATTGATAAAGGTGAAGATTTTGGAACTGTAGCAAGTTCTCCTGGAGGTTCAGAAGATCCTTCGGCGAAAATGAATAAAGGTGATCTTGGATACTTTACTGCTTTCCAAATGGTTTATCCTTTCGAAACTGCCGCTTATAAATTGAATGTCGGAGAAGTTTCAATGCCTATTAGATCAAGCTTTGGTTACCACGTAATAAAAATAGTTGACAAGCGTGAAGCTAGAGGAACTATTACTGCTGCACATATAATGGTTGCATTAAATAATGAAGCAGACAAAACAGAAATCACAAATGCTGAAAAGAAAATTGGTGAAATTTATGCAGAATTAGTCGGAGGAGAATCTTTTGATAAATTAGCGCGTTTATATTCAGATGATCAAGGTTCTAAAGCGAAAGGTGGTCAATTGCCTCCATTTGGATCTGGAACAAACCAAAGAATGGTGTCAGAATTTGAAGATGCTGCTTTTGCATTGAAAAATGATGGAGATTACTCTCAGCCTTTCAAAACAGATTATGGTTACCACATCGTAAAAAGAGTTGAATACAAGCCGCTTGGTTCTTTAGAAGAATTGAGATCACAAATTCAACAAAAATTGAGTCGTGGTGATAGAGCTAATCAATCAGAAAAAGCTTTTATTGCTAAGTTGAAAGAAGAAAACTCATTCAAAGACAAAGGAGACAAAAGACTTTCTTGGTTTTATGAAAACATCGACAGCACAGTATTCAAGAAGAACTGGGAATCTCCTAGCTTGAAGAAAAACAAGTGGATGTTTAAATACAACAACACAAAATATGATATGATTGGCTTTATGAACTTTATTGCAGAAAGCAAAAAAGGAAAGCAAATGCCTGTTCATAAATTTGTAGATGAAAAATATAACGAATGGCAAGCTGCCGAAATTATGAATGACGAGAAAAGTCGTTTGGTAATTAAATATCCAGCTTACAAAGCATTATTACAAGAATACCATGATGGAGTTTTGTTGTACGAAATAATGAAAGATAAAGTTTGGGACAAAGCAATTAAAGATACTGTTGGATTACAGAAATTCTTTGAAGCTAATCTAGATAAATATCAATGGCCAGCTAGAACTCATGCAGTAATCTATTCTTCAAGCAAGAAAGAAATGCTAATGGAGGCGAAACTATTGGATGATTTAGATACTTTAACAATGTATGACATTTTGAATAAAGTGAATGCAGATTCTCAATTGAATCTTGAAGCTGAAACAGGGAAATACATTTCTTCAGAAAAACCATTAATTGCAAATAGAGATTTAAAAGTTGGAGCGAACGACATCTTTAAGGAAGGTGACAAATTCTACCTTATTGTTGTCGAGGAAAAACTTCCTGCTGGACCAAAAGCTTTAAGAGAAGCAAGAGGATCAGTTATTCAATCTTATCAAGAACATTTGGAAAGTAAATGGTTGAGTGAATTGCGTGAAAAACATACAATTACTGTAAACAAAGAAGCATTATATTCTATTGGTGAGTAAGCTGAAAACATATACTATTGGGAAGGTTGTTCTATGGAGCAGCCTTCTTCTGTTTTTATTTTCCTGTGCCGAAAATAGAGATACGAAGATCTGCAAAGTTGGAGATCAGATATTATATGAAACAGAATTAAATGATAGAATAAGTCTTTTACTTGGTGATTTTTCTGATGAAGAAGCGAAAGAAAAGGTAATTGAAGAATGGATTAATCAACAGCAAGTAGCCTTAGAAATCGAAAAATCTTCACCCGAAGTCAAAACAGCAAATGAAATGAGGGTTCAAGATGAATTAATGCAATTGAACCTTTTTGAATTAGAGAATATTTTCATTACGGAAAATTTAGACTCAATAATTAGTAATCAAGAAATTCAAAAATATTACAATTCGCACAGAGAAAATTATAAAGCTGAATCTTTTATTGTTCGAGCTTTATACATTAAGATTCCAGATACACTGGCGCCAATGTTAAACATTGACAAACACTTCTTGTTAAAGAATGATAAAGACTTGAAGGAAATTAAAAAAATTGCAAATCTTTACGCAACCAATTTCTATTTTGAGGAAGAAAGATGGATTTATTTCGATGATTTAGTGCGAGAGATTTCCATTTCCACAAACAAGAAAGAAGAATTGGTTAAAAGTCGCGGAAAAGCAATATTTAAAGAAAACGGTGAGACGCATTACATAAACGTACTCGATTTCAGAACAAAATCTATATCTTCACCGATGGAGATTGAAAGGGCCGGTATTCGAAGACATATCCTTAAAAGGAGAGTAAATAATTTACGAAACAAAGCAAAAGAAACAATTTTAGAAAATGTTAAAGAAAAGTATCCTATCACTTATTATTAGTTTTGGTTTCTCCTTCATTGGAAATTCACAAATCGTTTCATCAGGTGTTGCATCAGATAAAATCATAGATGAAATTATCGCTCAAGTGGGTGATAATCCAATCTTACTTTCTGATGTTGAAGCACAACGTATTCAACTTAAAAGCGAAGGCCAACCAGTTGACGATAAAACAAATTGTTTTCTATTAGAAGAATTACTCTATCAAAACCTTTTGTTGAATCAAGCGAAAATTGACAGTATAGAAATGTCTGATGGACAAGTAAATGCTGAAATGGAAAATCGTTTACGTACACTAGAACAACAAATTGGAAGTCGTGAAAAACTAGAGCAATTCTACGGTAAAACATATACTCAGATTAAAGAAGAATTCCGTGAAATCATTAGAGACAGACTACTTTCTCAAGAAATGGAACGACAAATTGTTGCAGATCTTGAAATTAGTCCAAATGATGTAAAAACCTTCTATAAATCAATTCCAGAAGATAGTTTACCTTATATCAACGAAAAAATTGCGATTCAACAAATCGTGATTTATCCCAAAATAACGCAAGCCAGTAGAAATGCTGTAATTGAAAAATTAAAGGGATGGAAAGAGGATTTTAAATCTGGAAGTCGTTCTTTTTCTGCTGTTGCCACAATTCACTCCGAAGACCAAGGAAGTGCAAAAGAAGGTGGTAAAATTGAAGCTACTCGTGGAATGATGGTAAAACCATTCGAAGCAGCTGCTTTTGCACTTGAGGTTGGACAAATTTCTGATGTTGTAGAAACACAATATGGTTACCATATCATTCAATTGGAATCAAGAAAAGGTGATGACTACACAGTAAGACATATTCTTTTAACACCAGAAATTGGCCGACAAGAATTAAGAGATGCAGCCACTTTAATGGATGAATGTTTTGCAAGATTGAAAAGAAACGAAATTACTTGGGACCAAGCAGTAAAAGAATATTCTGAAGATGATGACACACGTCAAAACCAAGGGAACTTATCAAATCCTTACACTGGTGAGCAATATTGGGATGTTTCAAACATCAATCAAATTGACCCACAAATTTTCGGATTAGTAAATGGTTTAGAAACAGGTGAAGTTTCAAGTCCTGGTTTATATACCGACATGAGATCACGTAAAGAAGGTGTTCGTGTTGTCCGTATAAATAACAGAACAGAGCCGCATACAGCTAACCTAAAAGATGACTATAATTTCATAAAAAAGGCAGCGAAAAACAATAAGAAAGAAGAGTTAATAAAAGACTGGGTAAATAGTAAAGTTGGAAAAACTTATGTGCGTTTTGATGAAAAATATGCATCTTGTGATTTCCGTTACGCTTGGAAATAACCTATAAAAAACACTTACAATTATGTCAAATGTGAAAGAGTTGGACCAACTTGTTGAGAAATACAAGGTACTAAAAAAAGAAATTCATAAAGTTATTGTTGGACAAGAAGAAGTTGTTGACCAAGTGCTAATTTCTATGTTTTCTCGTGGTCATTGTCTCTTAGTTGGTGTTCCAGGATTGGCCAAAACTTTATTGGTCAATACTATTGCGCAATCTTTAGGATTGAGTTTTAACAGAATCCAATTTACGCCTGACTTAATGCCTTCTGATATTGTAGGAGCAGAAATATTGAATGAGAACCGCAAGTTTGAATTTGTAAAAGGACCTCTTTTCAACAATATGGTTTTAGCGGATGAGATCAACAGAACTCCACCCAAAACACAATCTGCATTACTGGAAGCAATGCAAGAGAGAACGGTTACTGCAGCAGGACAAACTTATCAGTTACCGAAACCTTTTTTCGTATTGGCAACACAAAACCCAATCGAGCAAGAAGGAACTTACCCCCTACCAGAAGCACAATTAGACCGTTTTATGTTCAATATTTGGGTAGATTATCCAACTTTTGAAGAAGAAATGGCCATTGTTAGATCAACTACACAAGATACTGAAGTTAACATTCAGCAAATCATGAGCAGCGAAGAAATCATGCGTTTCCAAGCGTTAATCCGTGAAATTCCCGTTGCAGAGAATGTACTGGAATACGCTGTAAAATTAGTTGGGAAAACAAGACTAAATGATACTTCTGCACCTCAGTTAACAAAAGACTTTATCACATGGGGAGCTGGACCAAGAGCTTCTCAATATTTAATTATTGGTGCAAAATGTCATGCTGTTTTGAAAGGGAAATATGCTCCAGATATCGAAGATGTGAAAGCTGTAGCAAAACCTATTCTTCGTCACCGTTTAGTGCGTAACTATAAGGCTGAGGCTGAAGGTTATTCAATGGACAAAATTATAAATGAATTACTATAAAAGTTAAAGTAATTATACCATTTGTAATTTCTACTCGTTAGTTGCATTAAACACGGTGATTTCATGAGGATTCTTTCCATTTTTCTATTAATTATATCCATCTCTATTCAGGGATTTTCGCAAACTGGAACCATCACAGGAAAAGTAGTTGATAAAACGAACAAAGGATTTCCTGAAATTCGTATTTCTCTAAAAGGTGATGTAAAAGTGCGAACAGAAACAAATCTTGATGGAGTCTATAAGTTAGAAGTCCCAACTGGAAATCAAACGATTATTATTCAATTTGACGATGAAGTACAAGAACGTACTGTCGATGTTACTGCCAACACTATAACAACCATCGACAAAGTTAAATTGAACGTTCAATACTTTACTGGAATTGTTGTTACTGGAAGAGCAAAAGACAACTCAATTGACGATTTACCAATAATAGATGTGGGAAGTATTCCTTCTCCAAATGGAAGTATCGAAAAATACTTAACATTGACTACCGCAGCAAATTCAAACAATGAATTGACAAACAATTACAATGTTCGAGGTGGAAGTTATGATGAAAACCTTGTTTATGTGAACGGTTTTGAAATTTATCGTCCTTTCCTTACCCGAAGTGGTCAGCAGGAAGGAATGAGTTTTATTAATCCAAATTTAGTAGACAACATTGCTTTTAGCGCAGGTGGTTTTTCAGCAAATTATGGAGATAGATTGAGTTCGGTTTTGGATATTACTTACCGAACACCAACTAAATTTAGAGGATCAGTAGATGCATCACTTTTAGGAGTTTCTGTTCATGTAGAAGACAAAGTGAGTCCAAGATTTAATTATATGGTAGCAGGACGTTACCAAGATCAAGGATATCTTTTGAATGCACTTCCTGTTCAAGGAGCTTACAAACCAAGATTTTTTGATCTTCAACTCGTAGCCAATTACAACATTAAGGAAAACTTAGTTTGGAGTGTTTTAGGACATTTCTCTTCAAACGATTACCGTTTTGCCCCTGTTTCTCAAGAAACTAAACTGGGAACAATCAGTGCTCCATTGAGTTTTAAAGTCTATTTCGAAGGTCAAGAAGTAACTCGTTTTCAGACAATAACTGGAGCTACTTCCTTAAAATGGGATGTAAACAAAAGAACAGATTTAGCCGTTTATGCTAAAATATTTAATACAGATGAAAGGGAAACTTTTGATATTCTTGGCGAGTACTTTATTAATGAATTAGAAAATGATCCAGCAAAAGAAGAATTTGGAGATTCAATAAATACACTTGGCGTTGGCGCATTCTTAGACCATTCAAGAAATAGGCTTCAGGCAACAATTTACTCTTTAAGACATCAAGGAAATCATCAATTCATGCAACTTACCGAGGATGGTTTAGGCTATGACAAGAAAGGGAAATTGAGTTGGGGATTGTCAGCACAATATGAAGACTTTTTTGATGTAATGAGCGAATGGAGTTTGATAGACTCTGCTGGATTTAGCTTGCCTCAGAACAATCCAGATGAAGTTGGATTGCAAGAAGTAGTTAAAGCCAATAACGTACTCCAAACTTTTAGAACAAGCGGATTCTTTCAATATAGTCAGTCATTTGATAAGTATAAAGACAACTTTCCCGTTCAAATAAAAGTAAAGTCATTTGATTCATTCGGAAATAAAATAAAAGAGATTCATTACGATACAGTCGAAAGATCAAGATCTCAAGTAACGTTTAACACAGGAATAAGAGCGGGTTATACTGCTTTCAATAATGAATTCTACGTTACACCACGTGCAACAGTTAGTTATTTCCCAAGAAGGTACTATATAAACAGTGAAGGTACTTTAAGAAAACGTTTTGTTCGATTACATGCAAGTACTGGATTATATTATCAACCTCCATTTTACAGAGAATTACGCAGAATGGATGGAACTGTAAATACCGATGTGAAAAGTCAGAAGTCTTTCCATTTTGTAACTGGAGTCGATTATGCATTTGAAATGTGGGAACGTAATTCACCATTCAAACTTACAGGAGAAGTCTTCTATAAATACATGTGGGACGTAAATCCGTATGGAATAGACAATGTGCGTACCCGATATTTAGCTGAAAACAATGCAATTGGACACGCCTACGGACTAGATTTAAACCTACATGGTGAGTTTATTGAAGGTTCTTATTCATTCTTTAAAATTGGATTACTGCGTAGTATAGAAGATTTAAAAAATGATGATTACATGGTTTACACCAACTCTGATGGTGAAGAAATTATTCCTGGATTCACTTTTAACAATACTCCCGTTGACAGTTCAGTCGTTTCACCAGGATATATTCCAAAACCAACTGATCAATGGTTTACATTTGCCACTTTAATACAAGATAGAATGCCCGGTTTTGAGCAATTCACAGTACAATTAGGACTTAACTTTGGTTCTAGATTGCCTTATGGTCCACCAGACGATGCACGCCGTAAAGATACACTTCGTCAAAAAGCATATTTCAGAGTAGATATTGGTTTTGGTTACGACTTTCTATATAAAAAGCCTAAACCAGAGAACCGAAAGAAGATTTTTAGACCATTTACTGACATTCGCCTAAACTTTGAAGTTTTCAATTTATTAGGAATTGATAATGTCCTTTCTCAACAATGGGTTCAAGATACACAGGGAAATTACTTAGCTGTTCCTAATTATTTGACGCAGCGGAGGCTTAATTTGAAGTTAATATTGAGGTTTTGATGAGTACACTTGAATTTCATTAACTGACTTACCACAGCATATTTCAAATCTCTGACCTAATTCTTATTAAAGAATCATAGAACTCAATATTGAGTAAATAGAAGCAATAACTTTCTAATACTTTCTGTAATTAATGAAAGAGGGATTACATATCCCATTGAACTCCGAATTCCGAATAAAAGCTTTACGTTCCTTCAGAACGTTAGGCCTTTTTTGGTTTTAAATTCCTTGAAAACTCTAAGGAGCTTTCAGAGAATTTAAAACCAAAAAAAGCCTTCCCTATAGGAAAGCTTTTTACTCTTAGTGACCCCGGAGGGATTCAAACCCACAACCGCTGGAGCCGAAATCCAGTGCGCTATTCAGTTGCGCCACGGGGCCATTTTTTCTTGGGCTCGTGGTGCAACTACATCATAAAATGATATTCAGTTGCGCCACGGGGCCATTTTAATAAGTGTGAATTAGGTGGTACAAAATTAAAATAATAATCAATCGTTATTATTTTAATTTAATAAATTCTATATTAGCTATAATTACTTATTAATCAATACCGTAAACATGAAAAACTTCATCACAACACTCTTTCTATCGCTATTTACAACGGTTCTATTCTCTCAAGAATGCATGAATTCTGAATATTTAAAGAAAGGGACGCAATGGGAAATCACAAGTTTTGACAAGAAAGGCAAAAATACAGGGTTTACAAAACATGAAATCCTAAATGCGAGTCACAGCAGTAATAAGTCGCTGTGGGAGATTAAAACACAATTGTATGATGAAAAAGATGAGTTCATTCATGATGGAACAATTGAAGTAATTTGTGAAAACGGGATCTATAAAATAGATATGAGTCAAATGATACCAGCGGAAACAATGAAATCTTTAGAAAGTATGGAAGTTGAAATGGATGGAACTTCCATTAACTATCCAACAGAAAAAGATGTCAATACGCAACTAGAAGATGCGACCATCACTATTTCTGCTTCGACATCAGGTATTTCCATAATGAATATGAAAATAACAACCTTTGATAGGAAAATTGAAGGAATAGAGACTGTAAAAACAGATGCAGGAAACTTCGAATGTTTAAAAATCACTGAAAAAGCCAAAATGGAAAACAGTATGATGAGCAGAGAGTCTTCTACAATTTCATGGTTTCTGACAGGATTTGGTGTCGTTAAATCTGAATCATACAATCACAAAGATAAATTGACTGGTTCTTCAGAACTAAGTGCGTTATCATATAAGTAATAGCCTACTATGTTGATTTCTATGACTATTAATATATATACTTACTTTTTTAAAGTCTATTTATAATATTTTCAATCTCCTTTCTTTTTAAAAAAGTCATTTATTAAGCACTTATTTACGAATATAGACCTGAAAAAGTTCAATTTCAAAAAATCACTTATCAAGGTTTGACCACCAAATTTTACTTTAATTGATTTACAACCGCGGATATTCTTTCAAATTCAACCCAATATTTAAAGTTATTCAGCAGATAAATTCAGGCAAATAGTCAGAACATTTTCGATTAATGTACATTTTCGATCGGATAAAGTGCCAAAAACGACCTGCTAAGGATTTAATTTAAACCGACAAACAGTATTTTTCTAACGACAAAACTCATTTTTTGAGGCATCAAACTAAAAAATTACGGTTTTTATCAAAATTATTTAAAAAAAATTTATTTTTTTTTCAACATAAAAAAAATTGACTCTTACTCATGTGATTTTTATCAAAATAAATAATAAAGTGATTGGTTTTCACTAAGGATGGAAATAGAATTTATATTCACAATGCACTGTTTTTATTGGAAAACTACTTTAAATCTATTGTTAAAAGATTCAATTATCCGAATAAATAAAATTTAAAAAACTGGTTCTAAAAATCTTCTTTTTGGAGTGAAATCCTTTACGAATTACGTAAAACCAACACTATTATAGGGGGTTCAGGCATTAAACATGGCTTTCAACTTATGGTACTTTAAAACTTTATAAGTAGATTTGTTGGAGAATAATAAACTAAAAAAAACGCCATGAACTCATTAAAGTATAATCTATATTATTTAGAATCTCAATTTGTAGGTTTTCCGTTAGTAATTAGAGTAACAATTTTTCTAGTTACAATTTTAGCTTTAATATATATAGGATCACTTATTAGAATTTTCTTTTTGGCCCGTACTCAAACTAGAATGACTAATCGCGAAAAAGAGATTCAAAAGAAATATGAAAAGAAATTAAAAACTATACTTTTTTCTGATGAGGATATTTCAACAGATGAAATCAAAAGAAGACTTGGTTTAGACAGTGACTCATTAAATGAATGGGAAAAGTTTCATGTTACCAAACTTATGATCAATCTTATTAAACAAAATGAAAAGGTTGAAGTAAGTGCAAAATAGCAACTTAATTTCATTCTGTATAGCGTTATTTTAGTTTTGTTATTACCTTATTATGTATCAGGACAGAAAAGTAATATTAAGTTTGTATAAAAATCAATAAGTGAATTCAATAAAATATTATTTATACTATTTTGAGTCAAAGTTTATAGGGTATCCTTTTGTAATTAGAGTAACACTTTTCTTAATAGTAATTCTAGTATTAATTTATTTAGGTTCAATGGTTAGAATCCTCTTCATTGCAAAAAAAAGGAACCAATTTGAGAACAGAAAAAAGCAAATAAAAGAGGAATACGAAACAAAATTGAATCAGGTTCTTTTCTCAGAAAAGAATCTTTCATCACAAGAAATAGAAAAACAATTAAACATCAATAGCGATCCCATCAAGGAATGGGGTAAGTCTTACATATCCAAATTAATACTTTCCTTAATTAATCAAGACATGAAGTTAAACGTTAGAAATTACAAACAAACACTAAAAGTATTTGAACTTCACGCTTATTGGGAAGATCAACTGCGTAATAAAAACGTAAAAGACGAGGGAACGGCATTAAGAATTCTTGATGACATGAGTGAAGACGCTTCAAGTAATGCTATTTCAAATAAAACGGGTTCTCAAAATGACAATCTTCGAAAGCATGCAAAGAGCATTTTCATGAAGTTTGACTCTAATGATGCATTTAAATTCCTAGAGGACGATTTTGATAAAGACTTTAACTCCTTGGATGAAGTTCGAATCCATGACGCCTTAAAAGAAAAATCAAAATCTAGAACACTCCCTCCACTTATTAGATGGGTGAATACAGCCAAAAATGAGTTCTTTAAATCGTTTTTAATCCAAGAAATTGGTTACTTTAAGCAAATAGATTGTGCTGAAAAATTAATAGAGATTTTCAAAGAACCTCTTTCAAACAATCTGGTTAAATCTCAAATTGCAAAAACTTTGGGCGTCATGGATTACAAGGCAGCCATTCCTCATTTAATTGAAGGGTATGAATCCAACCCCCAAGAAGTACAAGAAAGTGTAATTCACGCAATGGGAGAATTAGGAGGCCAAGATGCTTTAGTCTTTTTAGAAAAAATATACCATGAAACGCATAATAAAGAAACATTAATTAAAGTTTTGCAGAACATCTATCTAGTAGATGAGTCGAAAATAGTTTTTAATAAATTAAAAAGTACTAGCACCACAGACTTTGAAAAATCAATATTTAATTACATAGATCAAGGGTTTTCTGTTAGATAAACCTTTGTCTTGTCAAAGTAACAAAATAAGTAAATGGAAGGTGTAGCCCTCGTATATCAGTATCTGATATTTTTCTATTCATTTTTAATGACGGTAATTTATATTAGCCTAGCTATTCTAGGGTATATAAACATTGTTAGAAATAAAAGAAAGTATACAGAAAAAGAGGAAGAAGATTTAAAAATGCTTCCTGAAATTGCTCCAGGAATATCTGTTGTTGCCCCTGCATTTAATGAAGAAGTTATTATTATTGAAAACGTAAGATCTCTACTTAATTTAGATTATCCGAATTTTGAAGTTGTAATTGTAAACGACGGGAGTAAAGACAAAACATTAGAGCTTTTAATAGAGGAGTTTGAATTAATAGAAATTCCTTTCCCATATATTCAAAAAGTAATTTGTCAACCTGTTAAAAAGATATTTCGTTCAAAAAATGAAAAATTTAGGCGTTTAACAATTGTAGATAAAGAAAATGGGGGTACAAAGGCCGATGCTATGAACGCAGGTATTAATGTAGCCAAGTATGACTATTTTATTAATACGGATGTAGATTGCCTTTTAGCGCGTGATACACTAACTAAATGTATTCTGCCTGTTCTGGATTCCAAACGTAGAGTTATTGCTGTTGGCGCAACCATGAGAATGGTAAACAACTGTGAGGTGAAGGATGGTGTTATAACAAGGGTTAGACCTCCAAAAGCATTTATTCCTACCTTTCAAGAAACAGAATATTTGCGCTCTTATCTTTTGGCGAAAATGGGATGGTCAATGTTCAACCTTATTCCTAACGTTTCCGGTGGATTCGGACTTTTCTATAAGCCCGTAACTATTGATGCTGGAGGGTATGATCCATTATCTCACGCTGAAGATATGGACATGACTTTGAGAATGGTAGCCAACATGAGGGACAATAAACAAAAATATAGAATTGTTCAAATTCCAGATACTTGTTGCTGGACAGAAGGACCTCCAAATATAAAAGTGCTTCAAAGACAGAGATCGAGATGGGGTCGTGGATTACTTCAAATTTTCGTTGTACACAGAAAGCTTTTATTCAATAGGAAATACGGTAGAATGGGATTTTGGGTAATGCCTTATGCTTTAGTTTTTGAGTTCATGGCTCCTATTATCGAATTCTTTGGTTTACTATTTATGATATTCCTTTTATTCACTGATCAAGTAAATTTCAATACTTTTTGGTTGATGTTATTCTTTGTTTATCTGCTTGGAGTAACTATTTCATTGGTTGCAATTTCCTTTGATATTTTGACGAAAAAACATTACAACAGCTATAGAGAGTACATTAGGCTCGTCATTTTCTCTTCTTTAGAAGCTGTAATCTATCACCCATTGATTGTTATATTTAGTTTAAATGGCTATATTCAATTCTTAACTCGAAAAGATTTCAGTTGGGGTGCAATGACTAGACAAGGATTTAAACAATCTGAAAGTGAGACGGAAATTTTAACAACAGCAGTAAATAAGAAATGATTTATACAATCTTAATATTACAATCCAAATGAATACAATAATCTCGTGTATACGGAATATTTCATTTATCTTGATTATTTTGTTTACTTACCAAATATCATTTGCTCAGACAGAGATAAATCTGGATGAAAGAGATTCATACATTGAAAAAACTATGAGTCAGTTTGATCTTGGTAAATGGGAAGAAGGTAAAAAAACGATTGATTTAGGGTTAAAAAAATATCCTTTCGATTCGGATCTTAAAATGCTGTCAGGGAAGTATCATCACCATAAAGGTCAAAATGAGAAAGCCCGATATGATCTTGTAAAAGCCTTACAAATAAATCCCGACAACGTTGATGCAAAACAGATACTCGTTAACGTAGAATTAGAAACGAAGCGTTACTCGAGTGCTATTTGTTATGTCAATGAACTACTTGAGGTCAATCCATATTGGAGAGGTTTATGGCGTAAGAAAATTCAATTGTACAAGTTACAAGGGAACTACATTGAGGCAAATAGATTACAAGAGAGAATTAGCCAAATCTATCCTGATGATAAAGAAATAAGAAATGATTATATATACGCACTTGAACTAGAAGCAGCAGCCAAAAGGAAAGATGGAAATATCGACGGAGCAATTGAAGTAAGTAAGAAATTACTCAAGGAGAATCCGGATAAAGTAGAAAACTACATTCTCATGTCTAATGATTATCTAAAAGCAGGCGACCTAAATACTGCTCTAAGTTACATTGATCGTGGATTAAATACTTTTCCCAATAACAGTGAACTCATTAACAAAAAGGCAGGAATTTTAGCTGAACAGAAAAAGTATGATGAGCTCCTCCCCTTTTTACAGAAAAAAGGATATTCCCAGCAGTACAGTTATTACTTGATGGAAGCTGCGCGCTATGCAAAAAACCAAGAAACGCATATTTTATACGGGAAAATTTTTGAAGCAGAGCCTGGGAATGAAGAAGCATTTGAAAATGTTTTTAATTATAATCTTTCTGCAGGACAGTATGGAGAAGCTTTAAGATTAATTAAAGTTCAACGCAATGCTACTGGGAATACCAAAAATTTATATTTAAAAGAACTTACTACTTATAAATTGATGGGCAATGAATCTAAGAGTATTGCTTTGACGAAAAGTTTATTTGAGCGCTATCCAAATGACGCTGATGTCCAATATGCTTATGTTATGGTTGTTTTTGAAGATGCTAAATATAAAATGTCTGAAAAAAGATATGCTGAGGCAATAGATGAATGGTATAAAGTAATTCAATATGGCGATGATGAGTTGATTTATGTCGCACAAAATTCAATTTTCAACGCGCACATAGAATTAGAGGAATATTTGGATGCTTTAAATGTACTGAACGAACTTATTGCGCTTGAACCAACAAACAATGAGTTGTATTTAAAGAGAGCAGACCTTTATTATAAACAGAATAATTATAATATGGCGCTCACTTCTTATGAAAATATTCTAGACAAATCTTCCGGCAATCAAAAGACCAGATATCTTTCAGGATACGGAAACATTTCAACACTTATCGTTAAGGATTTAATTGAAGCTTATAGATTAAACGAAGCGCTTCAATATACAGAAAGATGGTTGGAACAAGATCCTAAGAATAAATTAGCATTGCGATATGCTATAAATTTATCATATCAAACCAATAATCCAGAGAAGGCTTATCAATATGCTGATAGAGGAAACACAGCATATCCTGATGATATTTTTTTCCTTATAAAAATGGCTGAAATAGATTCTGAAAATCCTGAAAATTATCAAGAAGTATATTATTTATTGCTGGAAAAAGTAACTGCAGATCCTTACAATCAGGAATTGATTAATGCTTACAGTCAAATCACAGAGTTATATAGTCATCAATTGATTAGAGGAAATAAAAGTCCTGATGCCATTATGAACTTGAACAATGCTTTGCGTTATTCTCCGAATAACAATACACTTAAGTACACCAAAGGAATAGCTTACGAAAAAATAAAGAATTACGATTCAGCATATTATTATCAATCATTTTATGTGCCCTCACCACAGGAGTTGCGCCAATTCAATCATTATTTATACTATTTATATTACAAAAGTTTAGATGATCAGATTGGATTGTATCACTTGCGCAGTCGTCCAGGTGAAGCGGATGTAATAAGTCCATTGTCTTCATTTAGTTACAGTCACACCAAGCGACGCAATACTTACACTGGAAGAGTAAATTATGCAGGTAGACCACCAGGGAAAGGATTTCAAGTACAAGCGGCATGGTTGAGAGAATGGAACAGAAAAACGTCAACATTAATTGATGCCGCAGTGGCCAATCAATTTTTCCCTAAAATTAGTGTTAACGCTTCTATATATAGAGATATTGATAAACTCAAGGAAGTCAACCTAGAGTTAGGAGTTGGTTATAGATTTTTGGATACTATTGGCTCAAATGCAAACCTTGGAAGTACAAGTATGTTTAACATTGTATTAGGCGCAACTAAAGTGATTGATGATTTTAGAATAAATGCACGATTCAATAGCTTCTTATTGGATTTCAAATACCTCTACAACGTAACAGTAAATGGTCGATACACGCTATGGTCGCCAAAACATTATGTTACCGCAATGGCAGGGTTTGGTTCCTCTCCAGATATTGAACTTTTAGACTATCAGATATACAATGGATTCTCAGCCGTAAATACAATGGTTGGAGCTGGATTCACTTATATGTTAGCCAAAAATGTCTCCTTTGGAATATTAGGAACCTGGTATAATTATAAAACAAATGACAATGATTACAGAAATTTTCACAATATATTCCTGAATTTAAATGTCGCGTTTTAACAAATATTTCAGTCTATTCTTAATCTTAATTATGACTATAATAAGTTGTTCTGCCAAGAATCATATTGGTCTAAAAGCGAATGGATATGTTATTTCAACAGAACCAGATTTAGAAAGTATTTCTCTTTCTAATCTAGCATATAATGAATTACAAAAACATACAGACGAAGAAGATATTATATCATTAATTCAAGAAAACTGGATAGAAAATGAAGAGCTTAAAACCATTCATTTCGAAGTTAATCCAAATTCAGAAAAAGAGTATTGCATTCTTCTTACTACACAAAAATTAACTATCACTATTAAAAATAAGAATAATGCAACATGGATAGTTAGTCAGCTTGTGGAAGCGTTAAGTAAAGTAGATGATAGATTTGAAGCTTCAAACCTGCCTCCATCAACAATTGACTTTACTACCAATTGTGCGAATTTTGATTTCTCCTACCGCGACCCACATTTTGTAGATAACTTGATTCCTGGGAATTCTTTGATTTTAGGAAACAATAATGTAGATCTTGATTGGGGTATTTGGGGACACAACTTGGCTAAAGTCATGAAAGAAATTAGTGATACCAATATTTATGCTCTGGTAAATAATGTGCGCAATAAAGACCAATTCTCTTTTGGTTCGCCGGAACTATTCTCCTACCTCGTGCAATATATTTTAAACAATTTTGGGGATGGTGAAGAGAAAGGGTACCACTTTATGATTATGCCGCAAGACAATAATCTTGTTTGTATGTGCGATGAATGTAAGGAAATGGGCAATACTGCAAAAAACGCTACTCCTGCAGTCAGCAATTTCATAAGTAAAATGGGCAATCAATTTCCTAAGCATCAGTTTTTTACTTCATCCTATCTTACAACAAGAACGCTCCCAAAAGAGAAAATGAATGATAATACAGGAGTTTTTCTGAGTACAATACAATTAAAAAAAGGAGTTGATCTGCACTTGAATCAACCCAAAACAGCAAAGTTTGTAAGTGAATTAAAGTCTTGGAATGTACTCACACCAAAGATTTACATTTGGGATTATTCGGCTAATTTCGATGATTATCTAACGCCTATTCCAACACTTTATAGCTTACAGAAACAACTGAAATTTTATAAAAGTCAAGGCGTTGAAGGAGTATTTATTAATGGAAGTGGTTATGACTATGCGGCTTTTGGAGATTTAAAGACTTTTGTTGCTGGAGCATTATTGAAAAACACGAACGAAAACATAGATCAATTATGCACCTCATTCTTTAAAAAGTATTACCCAAAAAATCACCAGCTTTTAACTGATTATTATCTTTCATTAGAAAAATCATTCGCTCAAAAAAACAAAACCTACAGTTTATATGATGGAATAGATGAGATTTTGTCCACCTATTTAAATCCCAATGATTTTTTAAAATTCTATGGAGCCCTAGAAAATGCCATTGTTCATTCATCCAATGATGAAAAAGAAAAACTCACTAAATTATACACTGCTTTATCATATACCAAACTTCAGATTGCATATAATAAAGTAAGCGGAGAAAATGGTTGTGCCGACATCAATGGAAATGAATTGATTATAAAACCAGAAATGAATCAATTAGTAGACAAATTAGCGAATTACGTTAATTACTCTAATTTGAATAGTTACAAAGAAGCGAACGGTGATTTGGATACTTACATTAATATATGGAGAAATGAAATTCTAAATAAACGATTTGAAAACTTGATTCTTAATGAGAATATTAAAATTTTATCGGTCCCTGATGAAGGGTCGAAAAACCCAAAATATTTAATTGATGGATTACCTGGGTTTTCAATGGACTATCACCAAGGTTGGTATATCAGTAGTAAAGATCTTAAAGTTCAAGTCTCAACCGAGAAAATAGAGGGATTAAAGAACATGCAATTCCGTTTCTTAAATAACAAAAGACATGGGTTTTATCCACCAGAAAAAATAGAAGTTTGGGGAGACAATAAGTTAATCAAGACTATTGATAATATTGAAAATGAAATGGCTTTGGAAGCTGTAGAATTTAACTTAACTTTAGATTTATCCAACGTAAAGAACATTGAATTGTTATTTTCACTAGAACCACATAAAAAAAGTAAAATTGCATTGGACGAAATACGTATTCTAAATTAATTATTATGAAAAATCTTATTTATATCATTTTTGGAATTGCGTTGATAGGATCACTGAGTGGTTGTGATGACTTATCAGAAAGTAATACAACACTGGAGATAATAGACAACAATAGACATTACTATCCAGTTTTAAGAGGACAAGAATTAAATGTCATTTTCACGTTAAAAAACACAGGAACAAAACCATTCGTGCTTAATGACATGTTAATTACCTGTGGCTGTATCGTTCCTAAAAAATCCTCTATCCGGTCTATTCCAGCAGGAAGAGAGGGGAAATTACACTTAATTTATAACAGCAATAAAAATATTGGATTTGTAGAACACCACATTGATATCTACGGAAACTTAAAAGAAGATGAGAAAATAACGCTTGTATTTGATGTCAACGTTGTTCCTGAAGGTCTTTATACAAAAGATTATGAAGAAGTTTATAAAGAAGCAAGGAAAGAAGCAGGAATCGACGTCAAAGAAATGGTAGATGGAGATGAAAGTAATAAAGGCTTCTATTTAGATGAAGACTTCTAGAATATTCCAGCCTCTGAATTAATTTATTTGTTTCTACCTTGATATTAATGAAAGACAATCATTTTAAAGTTACAAATTAGCTTTGGTTTTAATAGAAAAAAGAGGCCTCCGTCAACTGACGAGATCCTCCGAAGAATTTAATGGCTATTTCTGAAACTATGAATATTTGGTAAAAGGAAAAGTTACTGCATTAAAATTTAATATTTTGCTTTACAATGATTGTTTCCTACTAGAATCACAGCAAAACCACCAAAAGAGAATCCTGAAATTTCTTTTACTCAGACCTCATAAAGCAGCCGACGGTCATTTAAACTAAAAGATTCCTAATTACTTTACTTTCATATAAGGCAATTGGAATTTAGACCATTGACAGAAAATCGGAATCATTCCATCCATGCATTTTACGGCACTATTCATTACAATGTGAAATAAAATGATTGGAATTTCACAAAATCATTATATTTACTTCCAAAACAAGATTAAAAGGCGCAATTCGCCCTCATTCTTAAACACAGATTTAGTCGGTAAATGAAAATAGATTAAATAATTTATAATCATTTATCTTAATTAAAATCTTTCCTGTTTGGGTTATGGTCTTAAAAAGATTAAAAAATAATAATGAAGCTCCTAACGCTAATATTGATCACATTTTTCATTTCTTCTTTTGCTACTTCGCAAGAGCTAGACTTTGATAATCTGTATATGAGAACAATGCAGGACATAATGGTAAATGAACCTGAAAAATCGCTCAATAATGTAGACTATTTATACGAAGTTTCAAAAGATGATGCGGAAAGGATAAGGGCTTTAGTCTTAAAAGCTGATTTTTTGATGTATTACGGGCTGAATGATGAAGCTCAAATAATCCTTTTTAAATCAGAAGCACTCGCACGAAAAAATGAAGACTATATTTCACTCACAAGAATTTATGGATATATATCATCCCTGTACCGAGAATCTGAACTCTACTCTTCAAGTTTAAAATACCTAGATAAAGCCGCCATCGAAATTGAGAAGATTGAGGACGAAGATATGAAGTGGAGATTTAAAGGGAATATTGAGCAAGAAAAAGCAAATATTGAACTCGACAACGGAAACTATCATAAATCAATAGCACATGCTAGGAAATCAATTCAGCGTTTCTTAAAGGTAAAGTCAAAAACCACAGTAGATATTAATTATCAGCAAATAATCAGTAATGGAATTATATCAGAAGATTTCTTAAACCTAAATGAATTAGATTCTTCTTTTCATTATTTAGCAAAAGCACAAGATCATTTAAATAAAACTGATTTTAAAAGTAGCCCTTTGGAAGGCTCAATATTCAGCGGTATTGCTCAAGTGTACTTTGCAGAAAAATCTTATGAAAAAGCAGAGGAGTATTTCTTAAAAGCAAAAGAAATAGCCGATGAAGCAAAATTCTTTGATTTAAAGAAAGACATCTATAAATTGATGTGTGATTTATACAAGGAAACGAATCAAGACGAAAAATTCATAGCTCTTAATGAGGATTACGTTACGCTCGTTGACCAAGACGAAAGGTCCCGAAAAGTAGTTGCCGACAAATTACTCAATTCGCTATACGACAAACAATTAGAATCAGAAGTAACGGAACAAAAAAATTCGCAAATCATTGCCTGGTTAATTGCATTTTCTCTTTCATTGGTCATTATATTAATTTGGTACATCTACAATAAAAAACAAAATCAGAAAAAGTTTGAGGCTTTTATTCATGACTTAAACAATAAAACAATTGATAAGGTTGATACATCGGAAGCTGACAATAGTAAAAGGTACATCTCTGAGGAGAAAGAGAAAAGCATTATGCAGAGTTTGAAAGATCTAGAAAATGCACAATTCTACTTGGATGAAAATATCTCGCTCACTGGATTATCCAGTAAAATAGGCGTTAATCAACGCTACCTAACTTATGTGATAAAACAACATTTAGCGCCTGATTTCGCTACTTACATCAATGAACTCAGAATCAATTACATTGTGCATTGTATTAAATCTGACCCGAAATTTTTGTTGTATAAAATCAGCTATTTAGCTCAATATTGTGGATTCGCATCTCACAGTAGATTCTCAATTAATTTTAAAAAAATAACAGGAACAACTCCTTCAGCTTTCATTAATTATGTAAAAGAAGAGAATGAAAAGATGAAGAAGGAGAGTTAATCTTAGTAAGATATAACAGCAGTTATTTCAATTGAGGATTTCCAGGTTGATAAAACTAGCCTTCTGATCTAATTAAAATTCACCAATCATACTCTAATCAATCTATTAAATCATTAATAAATATCATATAATTAACTAAAATAATAGATACTTTTGTAAGACAGCCGAGAGCTCCGTTAATAACACTATACCATGAAACTAATAATCACTTTTATACTCATACTATTCTCAAGTTTACATGGTTTTTCTCAAAACATTTATTTTGATAGTACCTACAGAATAACAGCCCAAGAGTTAATTGGATCAGATCCTGAACAAGCACTTAAAAATGTTGATCTTCTAAATTCTATTTCAGAAAATAATGCCGAAAAGCTAAGAGCACTACTCTTAAAAGCAGCATTACTTAGAACTTATGGAATAAACAATGAAGCTTTAAGTATCCTTATAAAAACAGACAGTATTGCAACCCTTGAGAAGGATAATGTCTCATTAACAAGGATCTATGGATTAATCTCAACAATATATAGAGAGTCAAACCTAAGCTCAACAGGAGCTATATATTTCAAAAAAGCAAAAGAAGCAATTGAAAAAATAGAGGACGAAAATTTAAAAAATAGATTTCGAGGTAATATTGAACAAGAAAGTGCTCAAATTGAATTAGAGAAAAAGAACAATCCTAAAGCAATTGAACACCTTCAGAAATCTAATGAATACTTCTTGATGACAGGAACAAAAGCTGACATTCCCTATCACTTAGCCAATAACTATGGGGAAATAGCTAAGATTTACTTATTGCTTAACCAAACAGATTCAGCCTTTTATTATTTAGAAAAATCGCACGAACAATTGTCTAAATCTCAATCTGCTAATAGTCCCAAGAAAGGTTTTATTTTCAATGGATTTGCTCAAACATATATGGCAATTGGATCTTATGAAAAAGCAGAAGAGTATTTCTTAAAAGCTAAAAATATTGCTGACGAGTCAAATTATTTTGAGTTGAAAAAAGAGGTTTATTTCATGATGAGCAATTTCTATAAAGAAACTAAACAAAATGATAGGTACATTGAATTCAATGAGCAGTACTTGAAGTTAATTAACGATGACCAAGAAGCAAGAAAGCTAGTTTCAAATAAGCTAATTGAAAGTTTGTACCAGCAAGGAGTTAACTCAAAAAATGAGCAACGTCAAAATTCACAAATCATTACCTTATTAATTATTTCTGTTTTTATACTAATGGGTTTATTGAGCTGGTATATCTATAATAAGAGACAAAATAAGAAGAAGTTCCTGGCATTTATTGAAGAAAAGAATTTAGCAAAGGAAGAAAAGCAGGTTATTTCAACAGACAAAAAAGCTATTGCACCCGAATTGAAAGAGGACAAAAACTACATGTCAGAGGAAAAAGAACAAGCTATTCTCCAACAGTTGACTAAAATTGAAAAGACTAAATTCTATTTAGATGAAGAAATTTCACTGAGCTCATTATCGACTAAAATAGGTACCAATCAAAGATATCTCACTTATGTAATTAAAAAACATAATGAATCAGATTTTCCAACTTACATCAATTCATTGCGCATCAACTACATTGTGGATTGCCTAAAAAATGATCCAAAATTCTTGTTGTATAAAATCAGTTATTTGGCTGAACGATGCGGATTTGCATCACACAGTAGATTTTCCATTAATTTCAAAAAGATAACTGGTATTACACCTTCCGTTTTCATAAGCTACATTAAAGAGGAGAATGAAAAGAAAGAAAAAGCAAACTGAAAGTGAACCACCAAAGTCAAAAAGCACCATCGGATCATAAAAGATTAAAATACACTAACTATCAAAATATTAAGAGAGTAGACATTAGGCCTTTTTTCTTCTAACATCAAAATCTAATGACTGATATAAAGGCTTTTATAAGCTAAAGCAAAGTGGACTAAAGGGCATAGTTCTAACTATTTCTAAGACCAATAAATCCTACTTTATTCAGTAACTTCTTCCACTATTAATTTAAATCCAATTCCATGAATATTTTCAATTGTTACATTGGAGTCTCCAACTAAATATTTCCTAAGCTTGGTAATAAAAACATCTAAGGAACGTCCAACGAAATAATCATCTTTTCCCCACACCGCATTAAGCACCATTTCTCGTGCTACCACTTGATTTTCAAACTTCGTTAAAATCTTTAATATTTGAGCTTCTTTTTTAGTGAGTTTTTTCTCAAAATCTGAGCTCGTTAAAGTATAATTGGAAACATCAAAAACAAAACGTCCAAATTCAATTAGATCTTCATTTTCCTTTCCAACATGAATATCTACACGCTTCATCAATGCACGAACCCTAACCTTTAATTCTTCGGAACTAAATGGCTTGGTCAGGTAATCGTCTCCACCCACATTAAAACCTTTGACTTTATCCTCTGTCATAGCTTTGGCTGTAAGAAATAATATAGGAATAGTTTTATTGATTTTCCTAACATCTACAGCCAAACTAAATCCATCTTTTTTTGGCATCATAACATCAAAAATGCACAAATCAAATGACTCTTCATTGAAGCGCTTAAATCCTTCCATTCCATTAGAAGCAAGTGCTACATCATAGCCTTCCATTTTTAATTGATCGGAAACAATAAATCCCAAATTTGTATCATCTTCAACTAGTAATATCTTAGGTTTCATCTTCTTTTAATTTAATGTTGTGGGAATCCAAAAAGTAAAAGTACTTCCCTGATCGAGCTTACTTTTCACACTCATTTTCCCACCGTGTTTGTCAATAATTAATTTCACATAATACAAGCCCAATCCAAATCCTTTTACATCGTGTCTATCGCCTGTTGGCACACGATAAAATTTATCAAACACTTGCTTAAATTGTTCTTTCTCTATTCCAATCCCATTGTCTTGGATACTTATTTCAATTCCTTTATTCTTGTTCTTAGTACTCACTTTGACCTGTGTAGGATCTTCAGAATATTTAACTGCATTATCTAATAAATTGAGAATTACATTAGTGATATGCACCAAGTCTGCACTAATAATTGTCCTTTCGGCATTCAATTCAAGCACAATTTCTCCACCAGTTAAAGTCTGATTAAACCTGAAGTTTTCTGCAGTTTCTTCGATTAAAGCATGCATATCAACTGGCTCGACTTGAAAATCTAACTCATTTCTATCCAGTTTAGCCATGTTCAAAACGCGTTCAACTTGCTCCTCTAAACGTTTGTTTTCTTTATAAATTACTTCTGCGTATTTTTTTAATCTTTCTGGATCTTTAGAAAAATCATTCTGCATCAATAATTCACTAGATAAACCAATTGTAGATATTGGCGTCTTCAACTCATGTGTCATGTTGTTTACAAAATCAGCTTTTACTTCCGACATTCTCTTTTGCTTAATAATCACAGAAACAGAGAAAGCAAAGAAAATTAAAAGCACTATAATAATGAAAGAAAAGTATAACCAAGGTGAATTAGAAACAACTATTTCATTACTCGATTGTGATATTATTTCTGGAAAGTAAACCGTAAAATAATGTCCATCCCTCTTCCATCTTAATTGGGGAGAAGTCACTCCTATCTTGGCATCTGTAGCAGGAGCATACATTGAATCTCTAGAAAAACGTATTAAATTTCCGTAAACTATACTGTCGTTAAAACAGTCATAAATACCATATTGGAAATCTTGCGTAATGTTGTGCTCATAAAACGTTCGTTTTAATAATTGCTCTAGATAATAAGGATGTAAATTTTCGTTGATGTCGACTAAAAAGTAATTAGAGCTTTTTTGCTTTACTGCTCCATATAGATAAGAACTATCCACATGATGATTTCCTATTTCTTCAACTGTATTTCTCAATGCAACACGAACAGATTCCTCAAATTGTCGGACATTTAAGCTGTCTTGGCGTTCTTGAATAATTACTGCATCTTTCTGAGCCTTAATTGTTCTGTTAATCCAAAAAACTTGTACCATTAAAATACTAACAATCGACAATACACCGATTATAATTACAGCATTTATGGTTCTTCTATTCATGATATAAAAGTACTGAGATTTGCATTAAAACAACACAAATCTCAGTAATTAGAATATGTTAATCAATAACTTTTAACTCTTTCCCAACTTTAATAAAGGCTGCAATAGCTTTATCTAAATGAGCTTTAGTATGTCCAGCTGAAATTTGCGTACGAATTCTCGCTTTTCCTTTTGGAACCACCGGAAAGAAGAATCCAATAGCATAAACTCCTTCTTCTAATAATTTATCAGCAAATTCTTGCGATAATGCTGCGTCATACAGCATAATTGGAACGATTGGAGAATCTCCTTTTACAATATCAAAACCAGCTTTTAAAATTGCTTCTTTAAAATAAAGTGTGTTTTCTTCTAACTTATCTCTTAAGTCAGTATTCGTACTCAAAATATCAAATACTTTTATTGAAGCACCTACCAATGAAGGAGCTAGTGAGTTGGAGAATAAATATGGACGAGAGCGTTGACGTAACATATCAATCACTTCTTGATTGGCCACAGTATAACCTCCCATTGCTCCTCCTAATGCTTTTCCTAATGTTCCTGTGATAATATCAACGCGGTCCATACAATTGTAATATTCTGGAACTCCACGTCCAGTTTTTCCAACAAATCCTGCAGAGTGACATTCATCGCTCATTACAAGTGCATCATATTTATCTGCTAAATCACAAATTTCATTCATTTTTGCAAAGTCACCATCCATTGAGAATACTCCGTCTGTAACGATAATTCTGTGGCGTTGGTCTTGTGCTGCAATTAATTGCGCTTCTAAATCAGCCATGTCGCTGTGTTTGTAACGGTAACGTTGTGCCTTACACAAACGCACTCCATCAATAATAGAAGCATGATTTAATTCATCAGAAATAATTGCATCCTCCGCACCAAACAATGGTTCAAAAACTCCACCATTTGCATCAAAAGCTGCAGCATATAATATTGTATCTTCTTTTCCGTAGAAATCTGAAATCTTCTTCTCTAATTCTTTGTGAATATCCTGAGTTCCGCATATAAAACGTACTGATGACATTCCAAAACCATGCGAATCCAAAGCATCTTTTGAAGCTTGAATAACATCTGGATGCGAGGACAAACCTAAATAGTTGTTAGCACACATAATAACTACCTCATCTCCACTTTTCACAGTTACTTCCGCTCCTTGTGGAGAAGTAATTACACGTTCTCTTTTGTAAACGCCATCGGCCTTAATTTGCTCTAATTCTTTTGCTAAATGATCTTTTAAATTTCCGTACATCTGCTTTATTTTATTTTCTAACAAAGCTAAACATTTTAGCCATAATTGAATGGGAAATGGTGGATAAATGAAGTTGGAAGTAGGTTAAGCAAATTTGAGAATAGTTATCTAACTTTTATGAGTTAAGGATTATGAAGGTTGTTGAGTTGCCTTTTCAAGGCGTTGGATTTTTTTATGTTATTTCAAACCCATGGCGATGCCTTGGGTTGAAATAATTTAGCCTTTCAGGCTGGAGAATTGCTGATTTATAAAAATGCTTGTCTCTATTTATAAATGGTCACTATATGCTACAAAAATCCTCCGTATAAACCCTTTATCCACTTTTTGACCCTATAACCCCAGAGGTTTTCATATTGAAAATCACTAAGATCTAAGCTTTTATGATTGAGGAATCTTTTTGGAGAGGAGGGCTAAATTGCTTTTTTACAGCGTATTTCTGAATTTTCAGACTAAAGAAATTGTTGATTATTCGGGCTGAAAGTCCAACTCAATTCAGCAGGATGCAACGCGTCCTGCTAAATTTAAGGATGTTTTCTACGCGCTGAAAGTGCAGCTCACCAGCTGAACACCAATCTACTAATCAACCGTTTACATTTTTAACATTAAAATCCGAGAAAAAGTCTTGCAATGACTTGCACAGTGCTTGTCGGAGTGAATTTATCAATATATACTCCTAAGGTTTTGCAAATGAATGTTTTTTTTGGAGACGAATAGATTATTCAATTAATTTGAAGGTTTTAATCCATTAAAATCAAGGTAGAATCCAAAACTTCACCTACCTCAACAAGTTAACATGACCAACCAATTCCTTCTTATTGTTTGCGACATCTTCATATACGATTTTCCAAACGTAGGTTCCGTCTTGGCAAATCTTATTTCCGTAGGTTCCATTCCAAACGCCATTCAAATCGTAGCTCTCAAAGATTAATTCTCCCCATCGGTCAAAGATCTGTAAATGAAATTCTGTAATATTCCCTCCTTCAATAGAGAAATAGTCATTTATACCGTCGCCGTCAGGAGTGAATGTATTGGGTACATAAATTATTCCTTCGAAATGAATGCTTACCTCATCAGTTGCTAAACAACCATTCTCGTCAGTAAAAACGACAGTATAAGTGATGGACTCATTTGGTTTGGCTATTGTGTTCTTACAATCTACGCATGAAAGATATTGAGCTGGCGACCACAAATAATCATTCCCAGGATTATTGCTGTTAGCGTTTAATTGTACTTCATCTCCAACAAATCCATAATAATCTGCACTTGCACTAACGTATGGAATCGGGAAATGATCAATTTTTACAGTCGCGCTTGAACCACATCCGTACTCATCGGTAATATACACAGTGTAAACCGTTGGATTGTTTGGTGCTGCAGTGGTGATAGCTGAGTTTGGAGAAATCACACTACCCGCAGGCTTCCATTCATAAGCTACTCCTCCACTAGCCCAAAGATTTACGGTATCTTTTGGACATACTATTGTATCATTTCCTGCATTAGGAAAAGTCCCAATTATACTAATGTAAACACTATCCCTTACTGTTCCACACGGATTTGTAAAATCAATATAATACCATCTATTTACTGTTGTTGAAATAATCACACTTTGTCCGATGGTCGTATTAATATCAATATTTGGCGACCAAACAATTGAAGGCGCATCAGTAACTGTTAGATTAACAACATCACCTTCACAAACAAAAGCAGTATCTCTAACTATCGGTTGAGGTGGGCCTTGAAAAACAAAGACATCTACTTGTTCTGTTAGTGAACAACCTTGAACCGTAATTATATCCACAGTATAAGTCATATTTGAGTTAGGAGATATGCGCAAAGAATCTTCATTTGAAGGGCCTACAATAGAGGAAGGATCAGTACTTGTCCAATTATAGTCCACTCCTCCTTCTGCCCAAATAACTACCGTATCGCCTATACATATTTCTATGTCTGAAACGGCGCTCGAATTGTTTTGAAAGATTTCTAAAGTTACGGATAACGTATCTGCACCACATGAATCAGTAATGATAACTGTAAAAGTTGTAGTCGTATTAATTGTTGCTGTAGGATTTGAAATATTTGGATCATCTAAAAATGAAGCTGGCGACCATTCATAAGTCGTACCACCTGAGGATTGAAATTGATAATCTTCTCCAGGACAAATTTGATTTGGCGGTATTACAACTGCCCCACTAAAATCTCCCACTTCAATAGATAAATAGCTTGTGTCCGAATCAAAACAAGCATCATCATCAATCACCACAAGCATTACATCATAAATCCCACCTGAAGTATAAATATTGTATGGAGTTGTTGCTGTACTTGAATTTCCATCACCAAAATCCCAATAATAGGAATCTCCATTTTCAGAATTGTTGACAAAAAACACCGTATCATCTGGACAATAGGGTACATCGGGGAAAGTCATTGCTGAAAACATCGAACCTAAGTCAAATTTCCAAGCAGCAAGGTTACAATTTGAACTGTTATTGGTTTCAGAATAAGCACCAGGAGTTGTTGTAAATCCACTGGCATTTCCTTGACAAGCAGCACAAACAGCGTGATAAATTCTTCCTTGTTTATCGAAACGACTAGTACCGCCATCTACATGATTTGAACTACTCGCCACTCCTCCCATAAAAGTTCCGTAATTCAAAGCAACTGCATTTTCAGATAAAACACCTATATAAAAATTGTTTCCGTTTGTTACCGTCTGATATGCATTCGCAGTGGTAGGAAAACCTTGAGATGTACTCCCTGTTGCTTGAATAGATTGGTTGGTTTCACCACCCCAACCTGTGTAATATATTTCATTACAGTTGGAAACCAAAAATGCTGTGGGCGAAATTTCAACTACACCATTCCCTCCCCCTACTAGGGTAGACCAATTTAAGGTGGATAAATCTGTTGAATATTGTCTTATGAATTGTCCTGAATTTGGATTACTATAAACACCTGGACTAATGGTCATCGCTCCTGCCGTTTGGCCAAATACATAAACACGGTCTAATAGATCTAATTGTACAAAAAACGATTGGTCGTATTGACTAGTCCCTATATATGTTCCGCTTATTAAATTTGAGGTAGTTGCATTCAATTCAACTAAAAACCCATCTGCAGCGCCTCCTTGGTAACTTGTTTGATGACCACCTGTCGCAGGAAAATTTACTGATCTTGTTCCTCCACTTACATAAATGGTATTGCCAGAAGAAACTTGAATTGAATATCCCGCATCATCAGCAGAACCGCCAAGATAAGTTGACCAAATTAAAGTCGTTAAATTTGGATTAAACTTAGCCACAATTGCATCTTGATTGCCTCCAATTGTATTATCAAAACCATTCACAATAGGGAAATCATTGGATTGCGTTGTGCTTGTTATTAAAACATCTCCATTTTGATCCAAAATAATTTCTCCTCTGAATACATCTCCGTAGTTATAATTTAGACCACTCACATTTATTCCATCATTACTTGATCCACCGAGTAAAGTACTGGCTATTAATGCCGATCCATCTGAACTCAACCTAGCCAACACAATGTCTGTTCCGTTAAATGAAATTGAAATCTGTGTTGTTGTTGACCCTCCGTTATGACTCGTTTGATAAGCATTTGCCGACAATGGAAAATTTGTTGAAGCAGTTGTGCCTAAAATATAAAGTTCTCCTTGGTCATTCGTTATTATAGAATTAGGTGTTTCATTACCGTTTCCACCTATATAAGTAGAATACATTAAATTTGTTCCATCGCTTGAGAATTTACTAATTCCTATGTCAATTTGATAAAATCCATTTCCACCATTAAAAGTCCCATCATAAGCTCCAGTCGATATTGGATATCCAGTTCCGAAAACAATTCCTCCTGCATAAAGATTAGCCGCCAAATCCGGAGCAGCTGTAAAACCCCAATTATCTGCTGTTGAACCTGTAAATGTGGAAAATGTTAAACTTGGATCAATAATTAATGTTGAAGTTGTATCATAGCCTTCTGGAAAATAAAAACTGACTGTATCTTGATTTCTTCTAAATTCAGTATTCACTGTTCTGCGTTTATTTTCATCAGATACATTCCAAACATGCAATCCATCTTCGATAATCGGTCCAAAACGGGTTTGAATTTCAACTCTACCTTCTTCTACTTTCAAACCTTCCATTCCTTCATGAAAAATCTGAATAATTGAAGGATCAACTCCTGCTTTTATTTCAAAAGAATATTTTAGATTTTCTGGTAAAACTTCTAGTATCATATCAATTCCAGGATAGAAATCGATAAAACGCAAAGATTTAAAAGAAGCCACCTTTGATTGCCATTTAGATTTATCATTTCCTAAAAAATAGTTTTGATAGAATGTTGAGCTGTCTGATTCAACAACTTTTCCTTTCCACGATGAATTTATAAAATGACTGTGAATGGTGTGGTGTTTCACTTCATCTACTTCTTCTCCTTCGTGAGCTGCATGATAAACATCTCCTAAGTCGCTTAAAGCATAAGTAAATTTATCTTTTTCAATAAAGAAATCTCCTTTTTGCAGTCCTAATTTGTATAGAATCTGACTGTCCCATTGACCTCGATTGGGTTCAAACCACGATTCTCCGTCTTGCCCAAAACCAATTGGAGCAAACGAAAAAAGCAGTAAAAACAGAAGTATCAATCGCGTCATCATTCAAATATACAAAATGTAATTTTATCAATAATAAGACCATATCTAAATATCAGTCATTCAATCAGTAATATGACTCATTTCAAAGCGGTTTCGTTGCTTTTAAAATTGAATTAATAACACTCTTCCATTTTTATAAGGATAAAAGAGATATTAAAACTATTTTTGTAAAAGAAAAATATCAAGTCCATGAGTGATGCAATCAAGCATGAGTGCGGAATAGCACTTCTTCGTTTAAAAAAACCTTTAGAATACTACATAGATAAATACGGGACAGCCTTTTATGGCTTGAACAAGATGTATTTATTGATGGAAAAACAACACAATCGTGGTCAAGATGGTGCTGGATTAGCAAATATCAAACTAGACATGAGTCCAGGAGAACGCTACATTTCTCGTAGTCGATCTGTTGATCCAAAACCAATTCAAGATATTTTCACGACAATCAATAAGCGTTTTGAAGAAATCGCTGAACACAGTCCAGAAAAATTGAAAGATGTTGACTTCTTAAAAAAGAATGTTGGCTTTACTGGAGAATTGTTCTTAGGTCATTTGCGTTACGGAACTTCTGGAAAAAACGGAATTGAAAGTTGTCACCCATTTTTACGTCAAAACAACTGGATGACAAGAAACCTTGTTATTGCAGGAAATTTCAACTTAACCAATGTTGATGAATTATTTGAAGTTCTTTTAAATTTAGGTCAGCATCCAAAAGAAAAATCAGATACGGTAACCGTACTTGAGAAAATTGGACATTTCTTGGATGTTGAAAATGAAGGATTATTCAAACAATACAAAACACAAGGATATAACAATAAAGAAATCACTTCTAAAATTGCTGAGCATTTAGATATTCAAAAAATATTAAAACGCGCTTCAGAAGATTGGGATGGTGGATATACAATGTCAGGACTTTTTGGTCATGGAGACGCTTTTGTTTTAAGAGATCCAGCAGGAATTCGTCCAGCATTTTGGTATGAAGATGACGAAATTTGTGTTGTCGCTTCTGAAAGACCAGTTATTCAAACGGCTTTCAATTTAAAGAAAGACGATATAAAAGAGCTTACCCCTGGACATGCATTAATCATTAAAAAATCAGGTGAATTAAGCGAGGTTAAAATTAACGAACCTACAGAGAGAGCAGCTTGTTCTTTTGAACGTATTTATTTCTCTAGAGGAAATGATTATGATATTTACAGAGAAAGAAAATTACTAGGTCAATTCCTTATTCCTCAAATTATTGAAAGTATAAATAATGAATTAGACAACGCAGTATTTTCATTTATTCCAAATACGGCTGAAATGTCATTTTATGGAATGATGAAAGGTCTGGAAGACTTCTTGAATATCGAAAAAATGGAGGCGATAAAAGCTTTAGGAAGCGATATGACGGATGAGAAATTGAGTGCTATTTTGAATAGGAAAACTCGCTTTGAAAAAATCGCCATAAAAGATGCCAAACTAAGAACATTCATTACGCAGGAAGATGCGAGAGATGAAATGGTGGCTCACGTTTACGATATCACGTATGGAACTGTAGAAAGAAATGTCGACAACCTTGTTGTAATAGATGATTCAATTGTTCGTGGAACAACGTTAAAGCAAAGTATTCTTCGAATTTTAGACCGTTTAGAACCTAAAAAAATCGTGGTTGTTTCTTCTGCTCCACAAATCCGTTATCCAGATTGTTATGGTATAGACATGGCGAAAATGAGTGACTTCATTGCTTTTGAAGCAGCGATTGAACTCTTAAAGGAAAAAGGAAAAGGATACATTATTGATGAAGTTTACAAGAAATGTGTAGAGCAACAAAACTATCCTAAAGAGCAAATTAAAAACTACGTAAAAGAAATTTACGAACCATTTACAGCGAATGAAGTTTCAGCAAAAATTGCTGAGCTACTTACTCCTGTTGATATGAAATCTGAGGTTGTTATTGTTTATCAAACAATTGAAAATCTTCATAAAGCCTGTCCTGACAATAAAGGTGACTGGTACTTTACGGGTAATTATCCAACACCAGGAGGAAACAAAGTAGTGAATAGAGCATTTATGAATTACATTGAAGGGATTGGTGGACGTGCTTATTAAGTAATAATTATGAAAAAGCAAACAGCCATATTTTTCTACATTCTAGGAGTTTATGTTGTCATGCAGTTTGTATGGTGGGGCTATCATATTATTGATCTTTCTTCTGAAATCAATTCTGGTGACTCCGCCAATAAACGCATGTTTATGATTATTGGGGAAGGACTCGTCTTTTTCTTGATTCTTATGCTTGGCTTATGGAAAATTAGAAATTCCATTCAAAAAGAGATGAAATTATCAAGCCGTCAGAATAACTTTCTTCTTTCTGTAACGCATGAATTAAAAACACCATTAACTTCAAACAAGCTTTATCTTCAAACTTTATTAAAAAGAAAGAATTTGGACAGAGATCAGCAGGAAGATATGCTGAAACAAGCCATTATTGAAAACAAGCGATTAGAGGAAATGATTGAAAATATCTTGACCGCTACACGTATCGAAAATCACCGATTACAATTAAACATTGAAGAATATAATTTGAGTGAGCAAATGACTCAAATGGTTGAAAAATGGTCAAAAACGAGAATTCCTGTTCAAATCTCAATCGAAGAGCACATTATCACAAAAGTTGATTTATTTGTAATAGAAACTGTTTTGCATAACCTCCTTGAAAATGCGCTAAAGTACGCAGGACAAGATGCAAAAATCGAGGTGTATTTATTTAGAAAAAAGAATACAATCACTTGGGGAGTTAAGGATGATGGAAATGGAATTCCACAAGAACATATAGGAGATGTTTTTAGTAAATTTGTTCGCATAGGAAATGAAGAAACCAGAGCTCAAAAAGGCACAGGATTAGGATTATATATCGTTAAAAACTTGCTTAAATTCCATTGTGACACTATTGTTTATCTTCCGAATAAACCAAAAGGAGCTCATTTTAAAATCACTAGAAATGAAAGAAAATAGAAAAGTTGGATTAATAATTCTTGATGGTTGGGGAATTGGTGACAAAAGTAAATCAGATGCGATTCATAACGCTAAAACGCCGGTTATGGACAATTTACTAAAAAACTACCCCAATGCCAGACTCACTACTTTTGGAGAACAAGTGGGCTTACCGAAAGGACAAATGGGTAATTCTGAAGTGGGTCACTTAAATATTGGCGCAGGAAGAATTGTTTATCAAGAATTGACACGCATCAATAAATCTATTCGAGATGGAGAATTCTTTAAATTAGATATTTTAACATCAGCATTTCAAAAAGCAAAAGCCAACAATCAGAAAGTTCATTTTATGGGCCTTATTTCTGAAGGAGGCGTGCACAGTTCACAGCAGCATTTACACGCACTTTGTGATTTAGTAAATCATCATAAATTAGAAAAAGTATACATCCATGGTTTCACCGACGGAAGAGATTGTGATCCGAAAAGTGGAAAGCTATTTTATAACAATTTAGAAAAGCACATTGCTGATAGTCCAGTAAAAATAGCCAGTATCATTGGTAGATATTATGCAATGGACAGAGATAAACGTTGGGAAAGAGTTGAAGAATCATATAATTTGATGACTCATCTAAAAGGAAAACGTTTTAATTCCGCTGATCATGTTTTCGATTATTGGTATTCAGAAGGAATAACAGATGAGTTTATTAAAGCTTCTGTTATTAATCATGGTGAAGAAAATACGGCAATTGAGAATGGTGATTTAGTGATCAGTTTCAATTTTAGAACAGACCGTCCACGAGAAATCATCACGGTGCTTAATCAACAAGAGATTGAAGGTTATGCCATGAAACCATTGTCAATTGATCTACTCACAATGACTTCTTATGATGATACTTTTAAAGATGTTAATGTGATTTTCAATAAAGACAATTTACAAAATACATTGGGAGAAGTTTTAGCTTCTAATCATAAGACGCAAGTGCGCATTGCAGAAACAGAAAAATATCCTCACGTAACTTTCTTCTTTTCTGGTGGAAGAGAAATACCTTTTTCTGGGGAGAAAAGAATTTTAGTTAATTCACCAAAAGTGGCTACTTATGACTTACAACCAGAAATGAGTGCGCCAAAGATAACCGCTAAAATTACAGAGGATTTACTTCAAAATTCACCAGATTTCTTTTGTTTAAACTTTGCTAATCCAGACATGGTTGGTCATACTGGAATTTACGAAGCAATTGTCAAAGCGGTTGAAACAGTAGACACTTGTTTAGGAAAAGTTATTGAAGCAGGAAAATCAAAAGGATATGAATTTATTGTAATAGCAGATCACGGAAATGCGGATATGGCAATTAATCCCGATGGCTCTCCAAATACAGCTCATTCACTTAATCCTGTTCCTGTGGTTTATGTAACGGAAGACAAACTAGTTTTAGATGATGGAATTCTTGCTGACGTTGCTCCTACTATTTTGAGTAGAATGGGAATAACAAAGCCAGCAGAAATGACAGGGAATTGTTTGTTGAGTGAGGTATAGGAAATACTGGAGCATATTATATTTACGGAGATGAATATTGTTTTAAACAAGCTAAATTAAGTCGATTTTTTTTTCAATCTATACTGCATTTCAAATTAAGCGCGACTTTTAGTAAAAAGTGGTTTTCTTGTGGCTTGTCGATGTAGAACTTTTTTTTTGGGGATTCTTAGTAAAAAGAAAAACTTAATCCCCAACTTTTGAAACTGACCCGAAAGACGTGTAAAAATATTCATTTAACAAAAAAAGAGGAGCAATTAGCTCCTCTTTTTTTGTTCACTTAAGTTATATAACTTTTAATCATTGACCAATTGAACAAAACCATGTTCTTCTTTTTTCACTCCTGATAAGTCAACAATCTCAAACTTATAGAAGTATGTTCCATCAGAGCATTCTGCACCAGAGTTATTCACTTTTCCATTCCACATGAAGTTTACATCAGTACTTTCGAAAACTTTATTTCCCCAACGGTTAAGAATTACAATTTCCAAACTTTGGGCATTCTCTGCATTCAAAGTAAAAAAGTCATTTTGTCCATCTCCATTTGGAGTAAATACGTTTGGCATTTCGTATCCTAAAGGAAGAGTAACTATTATCTTTCTAGCTGTTTCATCTGTACATTCACCTTTTTCAGTAACCAATGTAACAGTGTACACACCTTCTTCAAAATAAGTTGTGTTTTGATCATTTAAACTCCCAACTGTTGCAGTTTCGCCATTTCCAAAATCCCAATAATATGTTGTCGCAGGATCTGAATTATTTGTAAACGTAACATCAAGCGGAGCAAATCCAAATGCTGGATCAGCATCAAAATCTGCTGTTGGTGGCGGATCTTGTTCTAAGAAAATACTGTCTAAAACACTACAAACATCATCAGTGATGCTAAAATAATACCAACCGGTTGGTTTATCAGACCATACAGATGCATTTGTAAAAGCAGTACCCCCTGTTCCTGGGCCAGTCCATTTGAATTTTGGTGTTCCTGTATATCCAGGCACGTGTCCAAAACCAACTACATATCCATTATCTACACCGCAATCTGCAGGATTCTGAATCAATGAATCAATCTTCAATGTCTGATTCAAAATAATTGTTGTGGTATCGGAACTCTCAAACCCACAATCATCTGTAGCTGTAACTATATAAGTTGTTGGACCATTACTTGTTGCTGCGGCAAATGAATTGGCTCCTGTTGTTCCATTACTCCAATTATAGGTATAGGGAGGAAAACCATTTTCTGTGGTTGCCCAAACAGGTACACTGTCGTTTGCACAGAGTATGGTTGTATCAGAAGCAATTGTGGTCGTATTGGGCTTGTCATCAATCCATATAGTTCCATAGGAATAGACGGTATCTCCACAGACAGTGATCGAGTATGCAGAAATAATTATACTTTCCGGCCCTTCAGCAACACCATCGTCAATTGGACTAATGGTCACAAAAATTGTATCTACACCAGGAAGAAAAATCAATGAATCTCCAGGAGCAAAAACAGGATAATCTGTTAATGTATCTGCTGTACCTCCAACCTGAATATCGATTACTAAAGTATCATTCAAATTAGTAGAAGGACGTGTAAAAGCGACAGTTGCCTCCATACAACCTTCAATTAATAATGTATCAGAATAATCAGCACTTGTTTGAATTGAAATATCAATAAGATTAGAAGAAAATGAATTGGCTTCAAGAAATACACCTGAGTCTAAACCTGTATCAAAACAGTTAGAAATAGCTAACTTAATATGAAAAGTATCGCTACATGACAAATTAGAGTTGGCTGGCAACAAAACCGTACTTCCATTGTAAGAACTCATTGGTTGACCTGCAGCTGTATAAATTGTATTATGGGTCAAGGTGAAAAATACTGAATTAGCTTGCCAGTTTGGATCAATAGCAGCACAGTTTGATGCACTCCCACCTCCTGTTGGCGAACCTGAATTCACCGAATTAATTCCTACAGGAATATTATTTGATCCTGGAACTGTCGCAATGTTGATTCCATTATTAGAAAATGGTCCATTAATTCCAGGTCCGGAAATAAAGAATCCAAAAACATCATTATAGTTAGAACAAGTAAAACCACTATATTCAGTTGATGAGAAAATATAATTAAAAGAAAGCGTGTCTCCTGATGGCACAAAGTCGAATTCTATGATAGAACCGTTTGTAATCGGGTTTGGTGTAATCATAGCCAAATCCGGATCAGAAATATTTGGAGCTCCTGATGTATGCATTAATACTCCTCCAGAAATCGGGAAATTTGGATCTGTATTCTTAAAACGCTTCACTCCTTGTTGAACTTGATTTGCTAATGCGGCAGAACCATTATAGGTAATATTAAAAGCATTTATCCCTGCTCCTAAAAGCACGTTTTCAACTGCTTGCAATGGTGTCATTGTTGGTTGTACCAAGTTCAGTTGCTGAGCAAAAGTTCCAGCAGAAGAAAATGCAAAGGCCGATAATAAAAGAAGTATCCAATTTTTCATACGATGTTTTTTGGGTATTATATTGAAAAGACGCAAATATCTAAAAAAAAGTTGCTTTTGAATTCTTTAACCTCAATAAACATCAGCACAATATTCCTCCAAAATTGGTTTCTTAAATCTTGATTTCAATACAATATTGAAATTATTCTCATGCATGAAATTTCATCAAACTTCAAAATTCTTCATTTACAACAATTAAATAGCTTGGAAATAAAATGGCTTTTCTTGTTATTAAATCAAAAAAAGCAGTCAAAACACCATTTTTTCATCAAATCAAACCCTACTTGATTCAGCAAAATCGGCAGAATTTTATAACTTTACGAAAAACGAATTTTCATGAAAAAGACACAAGATTTTATAAAAAACAATCAACAAAGGTTTTTAGACGAACTTTTTGAATTATTAAGAATCCCATCAGTTTCAGCAGATCCAGCACACAATGGAGATGTTAGAAAAGGAGCTGAATTGGTTGCACAACATTTAACAGAAGCTGGAGCAGACAAAGTTGAAATTTGCGCTACTGCAGGTCACCCAATCGTTTACGGTGAGAAAATTATGGATTCAAAACTGCCAACTGTTTTGGTTTATGGACATTATGATGTTCAACCAGCAGATCCAATTGAATTATGGGATACTCCTGCTTTTGAACCCGTTATTAAGAAAACTGATATCCATCCTGATGGAGCAATTTTCGCACGTGGAGCATGTGACGATAAAGGACAAGTATTCATGCACATCAAAGCTTTTGAAGCAATGAGCAAAAGTGGTGAATTGCCCTGTAACGTAAAATTCATGATTGAAGGTGAAGAAGAAGTTGGAAGTGAGAATCTTGGTGTTTTTATTAAAGAACATACAGAAAGATTAGCAGCAGACATTATTCTAGTTTCTGATACTGGAATTATTTCAAATGACAATCCTTCCATTACTACAGGATTGCGTGGCTTAAGCTATGTTGAAGTAGAAGTTACTGGACCAAACCGAGATTTACACTCGGGACTTTATGGTGGAGCGGTTGCCAATCCAATCAATGTGCTTTCGGATATGATTGCTCAATTACAAGACGATAAACATAAAATTACAATTCCTGGTTTTTACGATAAAGTTGAAGTTATTTCAGAAGAAGAAAGAGCTGAAATGGCAAAAGCACCTTATGATGAGGAGGAATATAAGTCTTCAATTAACATCAAAAACGTTCAAGGTGAAGCTGAATATACAACACGTGAAAGAGGCTCAATTCGACCAACTTTAGATGTAAATGGAATTTGGGGAGGTTATATTGGTGAAGGAGCGAAAACTGTACTGCCATCAAAAGCGTTTGCTAAAATCTCAATGCGTTTAGTACCTCATCAAGAACCAGAAGAGATTACGGCACTATTCACAGACTATTTTGAAAGTATTGCGCCAGATTCGGTAACTGTTAAAGTAAAACCACATCACGGCGGATTACCAGCTGTTACACCTATCGATTCTGATGGATATTTGGCAGCTAGCAATGCAATGGAAAAGACTTTTGGTAAAAAACCTGTTCCAATGAGAAGTGGTGGAAGTATTCCAATTGTTGCGCTTTTTGAACAAGTGCTTGGTTTAAAAACCGTATTGATGGGATTCGGTTTGAACAGTGATGCAATTCACTCGCCAAATGAACATTACGGTCTTTTCAATTTCTATAAAGGAATTGAAACTATTCCTTATTTCTATGAAGAATTTACAAAATTAAGTAAATCATAATGAGAGGATTCAAACTCATTTTCGCTATTTTCTCACTGTTATTTATTGTAACGAGTTGTGTTAAAAACCCTGAATTTAAAGGGATATCAAACTTTAAGATTGACAATATTAATAGAGAAAAATTGTCCTTTAACGTAGATGTTTCAGCTTATAATCCAAATGGTTATAAATTAAAGGTAAGAAAATCTACTTTCAACTTATACCTTAATGATCAATACGTTGGTCAAGCATATTTGTTGAAAAAGTACAAAATGAAAAGAAAAACTACCACTTTGGAGAACGTACCAGTGGAGGTTTTACTTGAGCCAGGAATAATGATGAAGCTCATGAAAATTGCGATGGGTGGAACGGTAAAATTGAGATTAGAAGGAACACTAAAAGCTTCAGCTTTGGGAATTCCAGTGAGTAAGAAAATTGATCAAACTAAAGATCTCGATTTAAAAGATTTGAATATCAATTTTAGACAATTGTTAGGGTTTTGAGTGAATATTCTTGGGATGTTAGAGATTAGATGTTAGACTTTAAGACATTAGAGGTTAGACTTTAGAGGTTATACATTTTGTCTTTTCTAATCTCTGGTATAAAGGTTTTTTAGAAGCTAATTCCGATGGCAAATCGGGAGCATGGTTCTATCTATTTCTAAGACCCATAAAATGTAGATTAACATAAAATAAAATGGCAAAGCACACCAATGAATTAATTAATTCGAGCAGTCCTTATTTATTGCAACATGCACACAACCCTGTAAATTGGGTTGAATGGAGTGAGGCTGCTTTTGATAAAGCAAAGAAAGAAAACAAACTGGTTTTAATTAGTGTGGGTTATTCTGCTTGTCATTGGTGTCATGTCATGGAACGTGAAAGTTTCGAAAATGAAGAAGTTGCAGAGTTAATGAATAAACATCTAATCTGCATAAAAGTAGACAGAGAAGAACGTCCAGATGTTGATCAAATCTACATGAATGCAGTTCAGCTCATGACCCAACAAGGTGGTTGGCCTTTAAATTGTTTTGCACTTCCTGATGGAAGGCCTTTTTTTGGCGGAACATATTTTAAGAAAGAACAATGGATGGATATCATTCACCAGCTTTGGAATACTTTTACGAAAGATAAAAAACGTGTTCTTGAATATGCTGAAAAACTAACGGAAGGTGTAATCAATTCTGAGTTGATAGAAGCTGTTCCAACAATTAATGAATTTGACCCGATTCGCATTAAAGAAATGGTTCAAAAATGGAAACAGAATTTCGATTTTGATGAAGGAGGAAATAACAGAGCTCCTAAATTTCCATTGCCCAATAATTATGAATTTTTACTGAGGTATGGAGTTCAGAAGAATGACCTAACTGTAATCAATCATTCACACAAAACATTAAGAAAAATGGCTTTGGGTGGAATTTATGATCAGTTAGGCGGTGGATTCTCCCGTTATTCTGTCGACGATTTATGGAAAGCACCTCACTTTGAGAAAATGCTTTATGACAATGGTCAACTCTTATCACTTTATGCGAAAGGCTATCAACATTCGAATGATGCACTTTATAAAGACGTAATAGATCAAACTATAAATTGGTTATTGCGCGAAATGAGAGATGCTGACAATGGTTTCTACTCTGCTCTTGATGCAGATTCAGAAGGTGTAGAAGGAAAATATTACACTTGGACGAAAGAAGAATTAAAAGAAATTTTAGCTGAAAATTATGAATGGTTTGCTGAATTCTATAACGTAAATCCAAAAGGATATTGGGAAGATGGCGTTTATATTTTACTGCGAACTTATACCAAAAAAGAATGGTGTGAATTAAAGAATATTGAAATCACTGATTTTGAAAAGCAATTGGAAAAAGTGCATCATATTTTAAATAAAGTCCGCAATAAAAGAATTCGTCCGGGATTAGATGACAAACAACTGACTTCTTGGAATGCTATGGCAATAAAGGGCTTAGTTGATTCAGGGTTGGCGCTACAAAATGATACTTATATTCAAGATGCTAAGAAAACATCTACTTGGATTCTTGATCATCAATTCAATGAGAAAACAGGACAATTGTACCGCACCAGAAAAGATGGTATTTCAAAAATTAATGGCTTTCTAGAGGATTATGCCAACGTGATTGATGCTTTTATTGCACTTTACGAAGCAACATTTGAAGAGATTTGGATTGATAAAGCTGCACAATTAACAGATTTCACAATACAACATTTCTTTGATGAAAAATCGAAAATGTTCTTCTTCACAGATAAAGACACGGATTTATTGACAAGAAAATTAGAAGTAAATGATAATGTTATTCCAGCTTCTAACAGTATAATGGCAAGAAATCTATTCCAACTCAGCAAGTTTTACCATTTAGAGAAATACA
The DNA here is from genome assembly GCF_004152935.1 of Brumimicrobium glaciale. Classification (GTDB taxonomy): domain Bacteria; phylum Bacteroidota; class Bacteroidia; order Flavobacteriales_D; family Crocinitomicaceae; genus Brumimicrobium; species Brumimicrobium glaciale. The sequence continues at coordinate 854,065 of NZ_SETE01000001.1, read as the reverse complement.
AGGAAATGTCTAAACAAATGCTCTCCAATTTATATGATCAAATGCCTAGCTATGGTTCTGGTTATTCAAACTGGGGAATGTTGGCACTTTCATTTACAGAATCGTTTTATGAAGTAGCCATTACAGGAGAAGATGCTGTAGAAAAGCGTTTTGAATTAGGAAATAATTATGTCCCTAATGCATTATTTGCTGGAGGAAAAAAAATGAATATTCCGTTTTTGGATGACAAATCATTCACAAAAGAAAGTACATTTTATGTTTGTGAGAATTTTAGTTGTCAAGCCCCAACTCAGTCGTTGGATGAAGTGCTTTTGAGGTTGAGAACTTAAAAATAAAAACAGCTAGGTTTAAGCGAACCTAGCTATTTCTAATGATCCTCTTCTGAAATAACTGTATTTTCAGCTCTAATTTCAGTATGTCTAATTTCTCCTCCACTAGTTCCTACTTGCTTACCGATAACGATGAGTACCAATGATAAAGCTAAAACGATAAAGTATCCAAACTTCGCGTATTTATTAACTTTAACTGAAAGGTATAATGTGATTAAAGAGAGCGCGCCTAGAATTAATGAAAGTGTGAAAAACAATTCTGCGACTTCTTCATGAGTGTGTATTAATGTTTCACTAATTCCTTTTATCTCCTCAACAACATCTTCTGCTTTTTCACCAGAAAGGAAAGCAAATATGGAAGTAATTGCTGAAAAGACATTGATTCCAAGTCCTGTTTGTTTTATTTGGTCTTTTTTAAGCAGAAGACCAACAATCAATACTAATGTCCCTATAATAATTCCTACGATTGGTAAATGATTCGTGATTAAATGTAAATGTGCTCCGTTCATAATTATAATTTTTAATTGTTAAATATTGATTCTCTATAAATACTTGACTGCGTCACTAAGGTATACTTTTAAGTCTTAATCTTTAAGCCTTTACCTCTATATTGTTTTTGTTTATTTCATTATTCTTGAATCAAATTAAACGCACCATAGGTTAAAATCTGAGCCTTTTTCCCAAAGTCACCTGCATTTAAAATCTCAATATAATCCCGATTAGTTTGTCCTACTTTTACTTCTACTTTTTCAAATTCTAGCTGATCTTTTGAGCTTTTCTTCTGTAACAATACATACGATTTATTTTCAATCGACACCACTGAGTTTATTGGTAGCGCAAGAGATGAATCAGTTGAAGCATAAATTTCTGCCTCAACAAACATCCCTGGAGTTAAAGAAAGAGCATCACTTTCATTTTTAAAGTGACAATGCACTTTAACCGTGCGTTTTTCTGTGTCTATCGCTTTATTAATTAAATGCACTACTGCTTCGTATGGAGTGCGTCCATTCTCAAAACTAAAAGAAACCTCCTGACCAATAGCCACACTTGTTAAGTCTTGTTCAAAGATATTTAATTCGATATGCATGTGATCTGTATTCATAATTGTTAGTGCAATATCTGATGGATTAAGAAACATTCCTTTTGTTGCCAATACAGAGGTTACAAATCCAGAGATTGGAGCTTTTACAGCGATAGTTGAACTTAAATTAAGTTCTGTCACACTATTAGAATTAATATTCATTAGCTGAAGTTTCATTTTTAAAGACTCATACCTTGCTAAAGTTGTTTTATAATCAGATTCTGCTTTAAGAAAAGTTTTCTGAGAACTCACATTGCTTGATGAAAGTTCTTTTTGTCTTTCATAATCTGATTTCAAATAGCTCAATTGACTTTTTGATTCTAAAAAATCTTGTTGGACTTGAATATAATCTGGACTTTCTAAAGTGAAAAGTGTCTGACCTTTTGCGATTTTTTGCCCTTGCAATAACGAGATGTTTTTAACATATCCTCCGAAATATGCACTTACTGTAGATTTGTTTTCTGGTGGCACATCCAACATACCATTTGCTTTTACAATTTTATGAAAGGTTTGATTGCTAAAAGTCCCTAACTCCATTTTACCAAGTTCAAATTGGGGAGGAGTAATGACTATGGAATTTGAAATTTCTTCGTTCTCTATTTCTTTATTCATATTTGTGTCTTCCCCTCCGCATGAAATTAAAATGGGTAGCACCAAAATCGGAATTATATATTGTATTATTTTCATTTCTATTCGTATTAAGTATTGTTAATTAAGTATATGATTTGCTTCAATCACGGTTAAATTATAGAAGAAATTATTCTGTAAGTAATTAATTTTAATTGTATTGGCATGATCTAACAAGGTGATGTATTGTAAATAATCTATCTCTCCTGCTTTATAAGCGATGTTTGCGTTTAATAGCGTTTCTGAAAATAAGTTTTCTCCAAAATTATTGTAGTAATCTATACCACTTTTGTAAGCCTTTAATTCATTAATTAGTGTTTGATAATTTGCTTGAATTTGGGTGGAGTAATTTTCAAAATCATTTTGTTTAACCATAATTTCCATCTTGGACGCTTTAATTTTAGCTCTGTCTGCACCATAAAATAGAGGAACTGCAATTCCTGCTTGAACACCATAAAATCGATTAGGAGACAAACCATTATTACTTCCTTGATACACTCCTATTTTTAAATCTGGCATAAGGTTTCTTTTATTTGCAGTAAGTTGTTTTTCACTTAACACCCTTGATTGGTCTAAGTACTGAAGAAATGCGTTGTTATTAGTATCCAGAGGCATTAGACTAACATTTCCAATCAAATCGTTTGAAATCGTATAGTTCGTATCGGATTGGATCCATTTATTCAATTGCACAAGTGACTTTTCATAATTCATTTGACTTTGAAATAATGTGACGCCAAATTCTTTTGATTTTGATTGGGCCAACAATAGTTCTAAATTATTCGATTCTCCCACTTCATATTTTTGAAGAGCAGCTTCTGCAAATCTTTGATATATACTATCCAAATACGTATAATTATCCACCATTTTTTGCCAATGTGAAGCAGTATAATAAGCTTTAGCTATTCCTTTTTCTAAGAATTGTTCATCCATTTGATATTTGGATTCAGCAACAGCAGTTTGTTGTTCAAACACTTTCTTTTGTGAAGCATAAAATGTTGGAAATCTTATTGTTTGACTTACACCAAATACATTCAGAGGTAAGTTATTTGGCGCTAAATTATTTTCGTCAAAACTGTAATATATGTCTGTTTTATCAATTGAATAAGCTGTTCCTTCTAATTCTTGATTCATATTCACTAGCTTCTTAGATGACTTTAATCCTTTGTTATTTTCAATTCCAAAAGCTATTGCCTCTTGAAGAGAAACTTCAACGTGTTGAGCTTGTATAAAAGAGCCTAGACTAAGAAAAATTACTACGATTGAAATTTTATTCATACTTATTTTAGGCGTTTTAACTTTTTTATCAAACATTGCGTAAAGAACAGGCAATACAACAAGCGTAAGTAGCGTCGCAGTGATTAATCCTCCGATAACTACAGTAGCAAGAGGTCGCTGTACTTCTGCACCAGCATTGGTAGATATAGCCATAGGAAGGAACCCTAAGGCAGCGGCTGAAGCCGTTAATAAAACGGGTCTTAATCTTAATTGTGTTCCCATAATTATTCTTTTATTGATGTTGGTCACTCCTTCTGCTTTTAGCTCTTTAAACTGTTCAATAAGCACAATTCCGTTCAATACTGCAATACCAAATAAGGCAATAAATCCAACTCCTGCAGAAATACTAAAAGGTAAATCTCTCATATAAAGAAATAAAACTCCTCCTACTGCTGAGAGAGGGATTGCACTATAAATCATGAGCGCCTCCTTCACTGATTTGAAAGCAAAATAAAGTAAGAAAAAGATAAGTAATAAGGCTATCGGAACAGCCACCATCAATCTATCTTTTGCTGAGCGTAGATTTTCAAATTGCCCTCCATATTCAACTGTATAACCTTTCGGGATCTGAATTTTATTTTCAACTATGCTTTGTACATCCTTCACTACGGATTCCAAATCACGATTTCTTACATTCACACCAATTACAATTCTTCTTTTTGTATTGTCTCTAGATATTTTCGCAGGCCCTTTAGTGTAGCTAATTGTTGCAAACTCTGAAAAAGGCAAGGTGTTTCCATTTGGTAATTGTATCGAAGTAGTTTCAATATTTGAAATGTCTTTTCTATTTTCCTCATCAAAACGAACGACTAAATCAAATTGTTTTTCACCTTCAAATATAGTCCCTGAAGGGATTCCTGCAAAGCCCATCGTAAGTACATTGTTTAATTCTGCGATATTCAATCCATACTTACCAATTTTCTTGCGGTCATACGTTACCGTCATTTGTGGTAAACCGGCAACTTTTTCCACTATAATATCTGAAGCTCCTTCAACATTCTGTATGGCTTTTTCAATTTCAGTAGCTGTTTGAAATAACACATCCAAATCCTCTCCAAATATTTTTATCGCTAAGTCAGCTCTCACTCCAGTAATTAACTCATTAAACCTCATCTCAATAGGTTGCGTGAATTCATAATCTATTCCCGCAATATCAGTTAAAGCTTCTTTGAATTTATCTATTAATTCATCTTTGGATTGTGCTGTTACCCATTCTTTTTTCGGTATTAATCTAACAATAACATCACTTTCTTCCATCGACATAGGATCCGTTGGCACTTCTGCGGCACCAATTCTTGAAACGACTTGCTTTACTTCAGGAAAAGTCATTAAAATTTTCTCAATTTGGGTTGTCGTTTCAACTGTTTTTGTGAGTGAAGTACCTGTTTTTAATACCGGTTGAATAACAAGATCTCCTTCATCTAATGTCGGCACAAATTCTCCACCCATTCGACCAAAAAGAATATACACAATAACCAATAACACTCCTGCACCACTAAGCACAATTGCTTTTTTCCTAAGGGCCCAAATAATTATTGGTTTATAAATTCTTCCTAAGAAACCAACCAATCGCGTTGAAATATTCTTTTTATCAGGGTTTGTAGGTTTTAAAAACAATGACGCCATTACAGGAACGTATGTAAAACAAAGTATCATAGCTCCAATAAGCGCAAAACAAAATACCAGCGCCATGGGTCTAAACATTTTCCCCTCTACATTGACTAAAGATAAAATAGGGATGAAAACGATGATTATAATAATTTGACCAAACACAGCCGAACGCATCATTTTGGATGTTCCTGCCAAGGTTACTTTGTCAATAAACGCTCTTCTTTCTCCTTTAGGTAATTTATTTATCGCCAAACGTTCAGAGGTTATTTTATAGGCAATAAACTCTACAATAATAACAGCTCCATCTATGATTATACCAAAATCTATCGCTCCCAAACTCATTAAATTGGCATCTACTCCAAAAATATACATGAGTGTTAATGCGAAAGCTAAGCACAACGGAATAACTGATGCAACAACTAATCCTGAGCGCAGATTACCTAATAAAAGTACGACTACAAAAATCACAATTAAACAACCAAGAATAAGGTTTTCACTCACCGTGAAAGTAGTTTTAGCAATTAATTCACTTCTTTCCAAAAACGCATTAATATGAACCCCTTCTGGAAGCGAACTTTCTATTTCTTCAACCCTCGCTTTTACAGCATCAATGACTTTTTTAGAGTCTGCTCCTTTTAGCATCATCACTTGACCCAATACTTTTTCTCCTTCACCATTTCCAGTGATTGCTCCAAAACGATTCGCAGCTCCAAATCCAACTTTCGCAATATCCTTAACGTAAATAGGTTGATTATCTCTTATTGTTACGACTATATTTTCGATATCTTCAATAGAATTTGCCAATCCTTCTCCTCTAATGAAATAACTTTCGTTTCCTTTTTCAATATAACCTCCACCAGCAACACTGTTGTTATTTTCTAAAGCAGTGAAGATTTCAGAGATAGAAATATCCATTGATCGAAGACGCATTGGGTCAACAGCCACTTCGTATTGCTTTAAAAAGCCACCCCAAGTATTTACTTCCACTACGCCTGGTATTCCTGACAACTGTCTTTTTACAATCCAATCTTGAATTGTTCTTAGCTCGGTTATAGAATACTCGCCTTTGTGTTCTGGATCAACATCTAAAACATATTGATAAATTTCCCCCAGACCAGTTGTTATAGGCCCCATAAAAGGAGTTCCAAATCCATTTGGGATTTTTTCTTCAGCGTTCTTGATTTTTTCGGCAATTAACTGTCGCGGCAGATAGGTTCCAATTTTATCATCAAATACAATCGTAACTACTGATAAACCAAATTTTGATACCGAACGAATTTCTTTTACGTTAGGTAAGTTGGCCATTTCTAATTCTACAGGATAGGTCAAAAATTTCTCGACATCTTGCGTAGCTAAATTTCGAGAGGTTGTGATTACCTGAACTTGATTATTGGTAATATCAGGAACTGCTCCAATTGGAATATTCATTAAAGAATATGTACCTGTACCAATAATAAAAGCGGTAAAGAGTAATACAACTAACTTATTTTGTAGACTAAAATTGATTATTTTTTCGAACATTGGAATGGAGTTATTAATCTGAATACAAATATGGTAACTAATACCTAGAGAGTATGTTGAACTTCCCTTAAGATTAGCTTAAGATTTTACAAAATGAAGACGATTTTAGGTTCGATATTATCATTTTGAAAACTGAACCACTATGGATTAAAAATAGATGTTAGACAGTAGATGTTAGACAATAGATGTTAGACAATAGATGTTAGATAGTAGATGTTAGACAGTAGATGTTAGACAATAGATGTTAGACAACAGATGTTAGATAGTAGATGTTAGACAGTAGATGTTAGACAATAGACTTCTTATCTTTTTTTCTAACATCTAATGTCTAATGTCTAAAATCTTATATCTACTGCTGTTCCTTTACCTAAATCACTATGAATTAGTATTTCTGCATTACATACCGCTGCAGCTTTCTGGACAATAGAAAGTCCTAATCCGACCCCTTTTATATCTTTGTGATTTAATGCATCTGATCTAAAAAATGGAGTGTAAAGACTTTGTATATCAGACTTCTTAATACCGATTCCATAATCTTTTATCTGGCAAGAAACAGCATTTGAATTTCCTCGAATTGAAATTTCTATTTTTCCATTCAAATGAGAATATTTGATAGCATTGCTTAGAATGTTATCCAAAATTAGATGCGTATGAAAAGTATTCAGTTCCGTTTCTTCTCCATCTTCCGTATGTATAACTAAGTCAATATTCTTATCTAAAATAGAAGGCGTTCTTTGAATAATTATCTGATTCATGATATCAACAATGGAAGAAGTAGCATTGGTAGCTAATTCTGTATTTGAATCAAACCTTGCCAAGACCAGCAATTGTTCTATCATAATTGCCATTCTATCTAACTCTTTTAAACTATAATTTATCTTTTCTCGGTATTCCTCTACATTACGATCTTTTCGAATTAACACTTCTAATGTTCCTTTAATTATGGAGATTGGCGTCCTCAGTTCATGCGAAGCATCTGATGTAAACTGTTTTTCTCTCTCTAATGCTTTTCCTAATCGATCAATTAATGAGTTTATGGAACTAGATAAATCATATAATTCATCTTCATTCTGAGGGAGTTCAATTCGTTCGTTTAAATTATTCTTCGTTATTCGGTTGGCAGTATTTGTTATCAATACCACTGGGGAAATACTTTTTCCAGCTAGAAAAGAGGAAATAAAGAATAGACCAATTAATACTATTGGAAAAAGAAATAAAAGTGTGTTCCTTAAATTTTCAAGCACCATTAACGAACCATCTAAAGACATTGCTGCGATTATGTATCCGTTAATTTTACCATTTTTCTCAATGGGTATTTGGGCTTGACGAATAAACCTTTCTTTTAACTTGGTATTGAAGTGATCTCCATATTTATTCTCATTTTTAAAAATTAATTGATCTTCTTTAAGGTTGGGAGACTTATCCGTAACCTCTCCAAGTTTATTTGTTAATTGAATAAAAACCGGATTTACTTGAACCTCTCTATGTTCAGTTTCTTCCCATTCGCCTTTATGTATGAATTTTATCCCATCTTCTGTTTGATAAATTTCTTTAGTATGCTTGTTGGCCTCAAAAGATAAATCATTATCAATATTCCGATAAACAGTTTGTTGAACAATCAAATATACAATTCCAAAAACTACAGCAATTACTATCGCAGTAGCAACTATAAAATGAAATGCAATTCGTTTTTTAAAATTTAAACTCATATATCGTTGGCTATATATCCAATCCCCCTAACGGTTTGAATGTAATTTTCTGCATCAGTAATCTTTAATTTTTTACGTAAGGAATTGATAAAAACATCTATAACACCCGTGTTATAATCGAAGTGGATATCCCAAACACTTTCAATTATGTTTGTTCTTGTACATACTTTTCCTTTATTCCTAACGAGCAATTCTAATAATGAAAATTCTTTTTGGGTCAATGCAATTTTCTCATCACCCTTAAAAACCGTGTGCGCATCTAAATTCAATACAATAGAGCCAAGTATCAACTCACTTAAATCACTTGAATTTGTTCTTAGTTGCACTCTAACCCGTTCTAAGAGCTCTTTAAAATCAAACGGTTTTTTAATATAATCATTAGCTCCAACCTGTAATCCAGTTATAGTTTCTTGCACAGTATCTTTTGCGGTAAGAAATATAACAGGTGTTTCTTTAAATTCTTTACGAAACTGGGTGCAAATCTCAATTCCACTTTGCTCAGGTAGCATCCAGTCCAAAATCAATAAATCATATTCACCTGATAGAGCCTTCGATAATCCCTCATTTCCAGAATAAGTGACATCAACAGTAAAAGACTCTTCTTCCAATCCTTGTTGGAGAAAATCGGCTATACCTTTTTCATCTTCTACTATTAATATTCTCATAATACAAAGATTGAATAAAAATAAGTCATAAGGAAATAAGTAATCTTAAAGTTTGCTTAAGATTACTTGAATCAAAATTTTCAAGTTAAACCATAAAAAAAGCCCACCAAATGGTGAGCTTCATTTTAAATATTTTGTTGATTTTTATTCTAAGAAGTTAGAATAAAACTCCATAATCGTATAATCTTTAGCTTCAAAAGATACAGTTCTAACTCCTATAGAAAGTAAGAATCTTGAAATTACTCTTTTTGCTTGTTCATCTTGACTAAGAAGATTAACTCTTGCAATTTTAGTTTTATCATTAAAATCTACTGTAAAATAGTCTGTATAATACTGCGCAGATTTTTCAACTACGTCGTTTGTTACTTCACTAGGCAATTTAAATTCTACAAAATCCTCTGAAAGATTTTTCTTTAAAGTTACTGCTGTTCCACTAACCGTAGCGGTTTGTGCGAAACCTACACCAGCGAATATCAGTATGGCGAAAAGTATAATTAATTTTTTCATAGTTCTACATTTTAATAATAAGACTAAAGTTGCGGATAAAAAGTTGCTTTTACAATGAATTAGTCTTCTTTTTTTTTATTTCTTAGTTATAATTAGAAAGATAAAAGCAAACCACATGCCAAATAAAATCTCCATTTTTGTGCAAATAGAAATAAATGAATCCATTTTTTGATCCAAATAAAATAGAAGCAGGTTGTGATGAGGCTGGAAGAGGCTGCCTTGCAGGACCTGTAGTCGCTGCAGCAGTAATTCTACCAAAAAATCATGGAATAGATGCATTAAATGATTCCAAGCAACTTACGGAAAAGAAACGCCAAGAACTTGTTCCATTAATTAAGGAGAAAGCACTTGCTTATGGAATTGCTTTTGTAGATCAAGAAAAAATCGATGAAATTAATATTCTTAATGCGAGTTTTCTGGCTATGCATAAAGCGGTAGATGTTTTAAAAATTCGACCAGAACTCTTGCTAATAGACGGAAATCGATTTAACCCATATCCTGAAATTAAGCATGAATGTATTATTAAAGGGGATACATTATTCCAAAGTATTGCAGCAGCTTCAATTTTAGCAAAAGAAGCACGAGACGATTTCATGAGAGATTTACATTTAAAAGAACCCGCTTACAATTGGCAAAAAAATAAAGGTTATCCTACTAAAGAACATAAATTAGCTTTGATTGAAAATGGGATTACAAAATACCACAGGAAATCTTTTAAGCTTCTACCGAATCTGGATTAAGGAAATTAGATATTCACCACATTAAATCATAATGACTCGTGCTTTAGAAGTCTTTTCACTTTCGAAATAACAAAAAAGAGATTCCTCGTTGTTGTACTCTGTACCTATAAAAACAATAAATCGTTAATAAAAAGCTTCAAAGCCTTACAATTGTTTATTTTTAAACTTTAGATTTGAAAAAAATAGCTGAATGAAACGTTTTCTTCTTATTTGCATTGTTTTAGGTGCTGTTCTCTGGATTGGATATTCTAGTTATGAGCTGTGGCTTAACACCGATAATTCCATCAATCCTGAACAAGTTTTTTGTGATGAGGACGCGTCTATTTTATTAATTAATAAATACAGTGAAACAAAAGACGCCAATTACTTCACCGCAGTAAAGGCCAACCCTTTAGCGCTGTCTTTGAATCATTTAGATTCTTTGAATTACTTAAACGCAAAAGTTTATGTGAGTGGAAATCGACCAATCGTTATTTTTGAAAAAGATTCTAAATGGAAAAAAGAAGAGGTTGATTTAATTAAATCTCATTTCAAATTAAATAATCTAGATTTTAAAAATGAAGGTGGCCATTTGATGATATCTCAAAACTATGTTCCGTGTAATCATAAAGAACCAATTCAATTTTTAATTGAAGGAGATAAAAAAGCTTCGGCTAACTTTTGGGTTAAAGAAGAAACACAATGGAAACGAACAGATGTTTACAATTTAAACAAAGGTTTTTTCGAATACAGATCTAGTGATCCAAGATCAATTTATGGAGAAGCAATTCAAGATATTCCAATGTTTGCCTCTGTAATTCCTTATACAAGCTCATCTTATTTATTTAAAGAACGCTTTTATGCAGCAGCAACGGATTCAGTTTTTAAAAATAGCCCAATGAATCTTTGGGTTGATAATGGATTTGTAAGTTTAGATTATGAAGGTCAACACATTATTGTAAGTGATTACCGATCGCAGCAAAAACCTAGTTTAATTTTAATTGAACAATCTAAAAGTGAAGACTCTGTGATAGTTGTGGAGGACATGCATTCATTTACAGGTTTTCAATTGACAGCAGATTTTCCAGCGAAGAAGAATTCTCGTATTTATGTTATTGAAATTGAAGACAAGGTATTATTTGTAGATTCAAAAAGTACAGCTAGAAAAATCCTAGTCGATTATCAATTGGGAAAAACACTTGCATTGAGTCCGGAAAGACTAGAACAATTTTTTGGAGGTTTACCTTCCAATGTAAATTTACGAGATATCTCAACAGACAAAAAAGCGAGTTTAACATGGAAAGATAAACTTTTGTTTGAGGTCAATACAAAACCACCAAACGAGCAGTTAAGCGTTCAGGACAAAACCACTTGGTCTGCTTCAGTTGATCATGAACCATTTAATTTAGCTCCAATTACAGATCATTTAAGAAAAGGAACTTCTGTTTTGAGCTACAGTAGTTCTGGAAAATATGAACTCATCAGTCCAAACGGAAATTCAATTTGGAAAGGAGATTTAAAAACGCCGATCAAAGGAAAAGTTCAAGTGATTGATGTTTTTGATAACAATAAGCATCAATTCCTTATTATAACCAATAAACAAATTCATTTATTGGACTTAAATGGAAATACGGTTGGAGGATTCCCTTATCAATCCGAATATGCGTTGACATCTAACATCAGTGATTTTGTTTGGAATGGAACAAAACGATTCTTAATCGGAAATGAGAAAGGCGAAATCATTATGCTGAACAGCGCAGGTCAGGAATTAAATATTATTCAGCTTGGAAAAGAAGCCATTGTTTCCACTCCTTATGGATTAAATATTAGAGGAAACCTGCGTGTTTGGGCTATTAATTCAGAATTTCAACAAATCTTGGGTTATCTTGAAACACCTGCCAAAGCGAGTTTAATAGGCAATACAAGTGCACAATATTCAATAAAGCACAATGGAAAAATAATTTCTTACTTTGAAAAGGACGGAAAAGTTTACAGTCAGCTATTGAAATCCAGCGGAACAAATGACAATGTAAAAATGCTTGATGATGGGAAATTATTCAGTGTTAACGCTGACCACATTGTAATTGCCCAAAACAATTCATTCAAAGTCTTGAATCACAATCATGATATTATCTTCAGTAAGCAATTGCCATTTAATGAAATTGGAAGCTTTAATTATATTGAAGAAAAATCTATTTGTACTGTTTTAGATTATCTTCAAAACAAGATTCATGCTTATCAGAAAACAGGTGAAGAATTAGAAGGATATCCAAAAGAAGGACGTAATCAATCTTTTTCGGCTTACAATAAATACGATAAGACTTTGTATACTTATACAATTATATCAAAGTCAATCATCTGTTTTAAGACTAAATTATAATCAGCAAACATTCCATTCAAAATGAAAAATCTATCATTCTTTTTAAGCGTAATTATTTTGGGCCTTTTGTTGAATTCTTGTGATCAAAAAGAGAAGCAAGTTGAGGCAGAAGAAAGTGAGGAAATCTTTCAAGAATCCATTGACAATAATTCATTCTTGGAAGACTATCCGAATGCAAAAAAGATGACAGAAATCGATGATCGAGTTGATCCTGAAAAACGTGTAGAATCTTTGTATTGGGAAAAGCAAGCCAAAAATGGTTCTGAATTTACTCAAGTTGTAGCCTATCTGAATGATGATGGTTTACCGATGAAGATTACGGAATATTATGTAGATGGAAATTTTCAACCACAAGGTCAAAGACACTATTATTTAGAAGAGAATAAACTCATTGCTTTCGTGGAACAATCTGACTATTGGGTTGACTCTCTTACCACCAATTATTCAGAAAAAAGAACTGTTTACAATGATACAGAACCTGTAGTTTCACAATCTCGTCATGCTCAGAGTTATGATCAAATTGAAGATGTAAAATGGAAAAACATCAGACAAGAACACCATTCTTTAAATAAAGTAAACAAGATTCTTGCTGGTGTTGAAGAATTTCAACCTCATTTTATAAGTGTAATTCAAACAGATCAACTGTTCTTACTTTTAGGAGAAGCAAAACCTAAGACAGAAGTGCGCTACACAACGGCTGTACGTGTAGATAAAATGACTCCTTTCATAGAGGATTTGTTAAATAATTTGGACAAATATAAATTCAGGCCAGTCAATATCGCTTTTGAAGTTGTTGGTGGAAACAGCTCACCAGAATATAGAGTTTTAACTAATATCGCTTGGAAAAAATAAATCCAAAATGGAAACCAAACCATATTTCATTTAATTCTCATTAATTTTGTATCATGATTGATAAAATAATAAAATTCGCTTTTGAGGAAGATATTCAAGGCGGAGATCATACTTCCTTGTCATGTGTTCCTGAAAACGCAATGGGTAAAGCCAAATTACTTGTTAAAGAAGGTGGAATTCTTGCTGGAGTTGAATTGGCAGAACGCATTTTCAAGTACTACGATTCAGAATTAAAAATAACAAAATACCTCAAAGATGGCGATAAAATCAAAGTCGGAGATATTGCTTTCGAAATTGAAGGGAAATCTCGCTCTATTTTAGCGACGGAAAGAATTGTTCTCAACTTTATGCAAAGAATGAGCGCAATTGCAACGCAAACCAGGAAAATCGTTGACAGCATTGGTCATACGAATGCTAAATTATTAGATACTAGAAAAACAACTCCAGGAATTAGAGCTATTGAAAAATGGGCTGTGAAAATTGGTGGAGGGCATAATCATAGATTCGGATTGTATGACATGATCATGATTAAGGACAATCACATTGATTATTCTGGTGGAATTGAAGCTTCTATTTTGAAAGCCAATAAATACATACAGGAAAAGAATTTAGATATCAAAATTGAAATCGAAGTACGTGATGAAAAAGAACTGGATGAAGTTTTAGCCATTGGAAAAGTCGACAGAATAATGTTAGACAACTTTACTCCAGCGAAAATTAAAGAAGTTTTAGCTAAGATTCCATCACATATTGAAACGGAAGCTTCTGGTGGAATAACAAAAGACAACATTGTAGGATACGCAGAAACAGGAATTAATTTCATTTCCTCTGGCGCATTGACGCATTCAGTGAAATCAATGGATTTAAGCTTGAAAGCAATTTATACCAAATAAAATTTTAAATAAAAAGCATGACTCAAATTACCGAGAAATTTATTACCGAAGCAACACTTAAGATTGACGGATTAACGGAAGATAGTTTAGAAAAAATATCTGAAGCGCATGTACTTGCACAAGATGTTTTTGTAGGCTATATTCTATCTTCTGCTGTTGAATACGAAAACGATTCTTTACTAGATTACATGATTTATTACTTCAATATCTTCTCTGAAGCTTTGGCTTTACAAGGTGTTAAAATGAATAAGATTGATGAAGCAATGATCGACGATTTTCAAGAAGAATACATCGAAACTTTGGACGAATACATGGAGACAGATGATGAAGATTTAATTGGAAGTCTATGTAATCAGCCAATGATGGTTTCATTTCTATTGCATGAAATTACTGGAGAAGACGAAACAGGAGCAGTTATGGAAGAAGATTTAGCATCACACGTATTTATCGTTGGTGTAGCATTGATTGCTTTGATGAATCGTGCGATAGTTAGAGATTAGAATTAAAAAAATTAGCATGGAAGCAAAAGCGATTGTTCAAAAAATGATGGAAAAGGATGCTTTTTCTCAGTGGATGAACATCGAAGTGCTTGAGATAAAAGCAGGATTCTGTATATTAAATGCCACCGTTCTCCCAGAGATGGTCAATGGATTTAACATTGCTCATGGTGGAATTTCTTACAGTTTATCTGACTCCGCACTTGCTTTTGCTGCCAATGCACACGGAAAACAATGTGTGAGTATAGAAACCTCTATTTCTCACACACGACCTGCAAAAATCGGCGATGTTTTAACGGCGACCTGCACAGAAATGAATCGCGGAAAAACGATTGGAATTTATCAAGTTGTGGTTACTAATCAGGAGGATAAGAAAGTGGCGATTTTCAATGGGACTGTTCATATTTCTGAGAAGGAATGGGAGTAGATAATTTCGAATTAATCAATTACGAATTACGAATTAGTTAATTTTGAATTGACTAAAATATTTTCAAAATGGAGCGATAAACAACTCTTATCTGTAAACTCCTTTCTCTTTCTCCTTCTCTTTCTCTTTCTGCGCTTCAGCGCACCGCTCTCTTTTGAATTCAGATATACTTAGAACTTATTGTTAAAGCATTTTGTTGGGATAGAAAATTCGAGAGCAAGCGCTGAACAGAGCCAAAAATAAACTTTTCTTGTTCACTAACCCATTTAATGAATTCCAAATCCGCACTGCATAATTCATCGCTCATAATTCACAACTACCTAAGCTCCCATTACCCAACGAATAATCCTTAGCTTCTTCAACGAATAAGGTGGATATTTGATACTCGGATCCAACCAAGTTGCTTTATCCAAAACACTTTTTTGATGCGTAAAAGCATCGAAACCAGCTTTTCCATGGTAATTCCCCATTCCACTGTTCCCAACTCCACCAAAAGGCAGGCTACTGTTGGCAATGTGCATAATCGTGTCATTTACCGCTCCACCACCAAATGAAATTTCATCTACAATTCTTGTTTTTACTGAACTTTCTCCAGTAAAAATATAGCACGCCAATGGTTTTGGTAATTTTTTCACTGCTGAAATTGCTTCGGATAATTTGTCATAAGTTAAAATCGGGAAAATTGGTCCGAATATTTCCTCTTGCATTATTTTATCGGAGAAGTTTACATCGCTCATAACAACCGGCGGGAAATAACGGGAAGCTTCATCAAATTCTCCAGAATAATAAACCTTGTTTTCTGAAATCATTCCTTTTAAGCGCTGATAATTTTTATCATTAATGATTTGAACGTAATTGTCATTTGCAAAAGAAAAGTCCATTTCAATGATTCGTTCCTTTAATTTTTCAAGGAATTCATCTTTAATAGAAGATTCTACCATCACATAATCTGGCGCGATGCACGTTTGTCCAGCGTTGAGGAATTTCCCCCAAACAATTCGGTTAACAGTTACATCTAGATTACAACTTTTCGTTACAAAAGCAGGACTCTTCCCTCCTAGCTCCAGTGTTACTGGCGTTAAATTTTCAGCGGCTGCTTTGTAAACAATGCGTCCAACATTTACACTTCCAGTAAAAAATATTTTATCCCATTTCAATTCTAAAAGTGATGTGGTGACTTCTACTCCGCCTTCAACAACATGAAAAAATGATTTATCGAAATTAGAATTTACAATTTCAGCAATAACATGACTCACGGCAGAAGAAACTTCACTGGGTTTTAAAACAACGGTGTTTCCAGCAGCAATTGCAGCAATAACAGGAGCAAAAGAAAGTTGAATTGGATAATTCCATGCACCAATCACCAAACAAGTCCCTAATGGTTCTGGATAGATATAGCTTTTCGCTGGGAAATTTAAAAGATTCGTGCCCACCCTTTTTCGCTTCGACCATTTCTGAACTTTAGAAACCGCTTCATCGATATCAGTATATAAAAGTGCTAATTCGGTCGTAAAAGTATCAAATTTCGATTTTTTAAAATCCTTATAAATTGCATCATACAACTCGTCTTCCTTAGATTTTAAAATAGACTTTAATTTTTTCAACTTTTGAACTCTATAAACAATCTCCTTTGTTGAGTTTGTATTGAACATCATATTTTGTTCCTTCAAGAGTTGCTTTAAACTTTCCTTATCCATGCTTAAAAATATTAATATTAGTTGAATAACAAGTCAGATTTAGGAATTGTTGTGGAGATAAGTAATTCCTAAAAATCAAAACCATTCCTTTTATTATATTTGCGCACTTATACTAAGGAGTCTTTCCATGCAAAAGAAATTTTTCAGTAATCTGTTTTTTATAATTCTGCTCAATCTCCTCATCAAGCCATTGTATATTTTTGGTATTGATGTACAAGTGCAGAATATTGTTGGCGCTGAAGATTATGGATTGTACTTTTCCTTATTAAATTTCTCCTTTTTATTAAATATGTTTTTGGATATTGGAGTAACCAATTACAACACCAAAAACACAGCTCAAAATCCAAATACACTTACGAAATACATAGGATCCTTTTTTGGTTTAAAAATCATGTTAGGTGTTCTTTATGCGATTATTTCTATTGGATTTGCATTGATTTTAGGTTATTCTGATAAAGAAATGTACTTGATTAGTTTCTTTGTTTTCAATCAAATACTTGTTGGATTAATTCTTTACATTAGAAGTAATTTTGCTGGAATGCATATGTTTAAAATTGATGCGATTATTTCGGTACTGGACAGATTACTGCTTATTATCATTTCAGCCTTTCTTATTTATGGCCATTGGACACAAGAAAGTTTCCAAATTGAATGGTTTATTTACGCGCAGACATTTGCTTATGGAACTACTTTAATTGTTGGATTGATATTAACAAGAGTCAAGATTGGAAAGATTAAAGTCAGGGCAAATAAGGTATTGTCACTTGCTATTTTGAGGAAAAGTACACCTTTTGCAATTCTGATTTTATTGATGATGTTGTACACAAGAATGGATGCTGTAATGTTGGAAAGAATGTTACCCAACGGAAAAGAACAAGCTGGAATTTACGCACAAGGTTTTAGATTATTGGATACTGTTAATATGTTTGCTTTTTTAGTTGCAGGATTGTTATTACCCATGTTTTCTAGATTATTAGGAGAAAAAAGCACAATAAAACCTATTTTACAAGTCGCTGGGAAATTTTTAATTGGTGTTTCTTTTATTGTCGGAATTGGATTAGCGATGAATTCAGAACTCACAATATCAACTATTTACACAAATAATATTGAAATTTCAGCGCAAGTATTCTTTTGGCTGATTTTAAGTTTTATACCGCTTTCGTTTTCTCACATTTTTGGAACATTACTCACTGCCAATAACAATTTACGTTTGCTAAATAAAATGGCGATTTTTGGTGTGGCACTAAATATTGGGTTAAATCTATTGCTTATCCCAAGAATGGAAGCAGAAGGTGCAGCTATCGCAACAGTAATTACACAATCTGTAACGGCATTATTCCAATTGATTTTAGTTATGCGGGTATTCAAATTCTCTATTCACTGGAACAGCGTTTCAAAACTTGTGCTTTTTATCATCATATATGTTCCAACAGCGTTTCTGTTGCATCAAAACTTCAATGAAATTTGGAGTTTAGTCGCAACTATCGGAATAGGTTTCTCGCTATTGGTTCTATTAAAACTATTGCACTTTAAAGACCTTTTAGAATTGGTTAAATCTAAGAACAAATAATTAGTCTTTGTAAAATATTTCACTTTTGATCCTAGTCGTTTTTACGCAGTCAGACTATGAATGGCAGAAAGGAATCCAATTGAGTTTCCATTGTTTAAAAATGTCCACCATAGCAAATAACTAAGTAAGAAAATTTGCTCTTGAGGAATGTCGCCTCGCTCTCATTCTCGCTCTGTTTAATGCAGTATTTGACGTTTTCTAGCTAATTCAATTAAGCTCGAATCTGCTTTATGCGCTGAATCGGCGTAAATTCATTAATCTCTACATTGTCCCATCCTTTTTTAATGAAGTTTAAAGTATACAACATTCCTTCATCTGTTGGATAATATTCAAAATCTTCCGTTAATGACAATGAAATCCCTTGCGCATTCAATTTTGCCAATAATTGATTCAAATCTGTTGGCCCCAACATTAATACTGTTTCAATAAGGATCTTTCCTTGGATAAATTGAACCTCTACTTCAGCTAATTGCGTACGTTCCTCGATTTGAATATGCTGAATTGTCATCTTGTTAAATACATTTTTCATAACTCTTGTTTTTAATTACGATACAAATATAGATTCGCATAACGTAATCTATTTACGTAGTGAATTTTTAATTCAATGAGTAGATTATGGAATTATGGAGAAGATCATATTTCGTCATAGTAGCGGACGATTTACAAATCGTCCATATATTATGGCTCCGTATTATCTTTCTGGTATAATCCATTGAATACTTCAATCCTGATTTTTCAATCATTGAATTTTTCAATCATTGAATTTTTGAATCATTGAATCCTTCAATATAAAATTCAGTTAATTACTTTATAAAAACCTATAGAATTCCTATCTTGCCACAACGCAATAAAAGGCGGTAATTAAATTCAAAAAAGAAAAAATTCAAACCAATGAAATACGATAGAATAGACAAAAGATTATTTGAAAGAAACAGAGCTAAATTCATACAACAGATGAAAGAAAATACTGTTGCGGCTTTCAATTCCAACGATATTTACCCAGTTAGTGCAGACAGTTCAATGCCATTTGAGCAGCACAGAGACATATTTTATTTATCAGGAGTGGATCAAGAAGAAAGTATTCTTGTTTTGTTTCCAGACGCATCAGATCCTAAACACCGTGAAATTTTATTCTTGAAAGAAACAAATGATCACATCGCTGTCTGGGAAGGTGAAAAATTGACAAAAGAGGCTGCTTTTGAAAGCACTGGAGTAAAAACTGTTTATTGGCTACAAGAATTTGATACTATTTTCAAGCAATTGATGGCAGAAGCTGAAGGGATTTACTTCAACACCAACGAACATTTAAGAGCAAATACAGAAACGCAAACAAGAGAAGATCGTTTCATTAAAAAATACAAGAAGTTATATCCAGCACATCAAGTTCACAAAAGTGCTCCGATTTTGCACCGCATCAGAAGTGTAAAGGAAGATATTGAGTTGGATTTGATGCAAAAAGCTTGTGATATTACCGAAGGAGCAGTAAAACGTGTTTTAGAATTTACTAAACCAGGCGTTTGGGAACATGAAATTGAAGCAGAAATTATTCACGAATTTATTCGCAAGCGTTCAGACGGATTTGCTTACACACCAATTATTGCATCAGGAAAAAATGCATGTGTCTTACATTACGTTGAAAACAATCAACAATGTTTGAAAGGTGATGTGATTTTGATGGATTTCGGAGCTAAATATGCAAATTATGCATCAGACCAAACAAGAGCGATTCCTGTAAGTGGAAGATATACTGATCGTCAGAAGGAAGTTTACAATGCTGTTTTACATGTAAAAAATGAATCAGAAAAGTTACTTGTCCCTGGAACTTTAATTCCTGAATATCATAAAGAAGTAGGTAAATTAATGGAAGAGCAATTGCTTAAAATTAAACTGCTTGATAAAACAGACATTAAAAATCAAGATCCAAATTGGCCAGCATACAAGCGATACTTTATGCACGGAACGTCTCACTTTATTGGTTTAGACACGCATGATTCAGGATTGTACCACAAACCTATCGAAGCAGGAATGGTATTCACTTGTGAACCTGGAATCTATATTCCTGAAGAGAATTTAGGAATTCGTTTAGAAGATGATTTGATTATTCAAGATGGAAAGCCAGCTAAAAATATGATGACTGGAATTCCGTTAGAGGTTGAAGAAATCGAAGAATACATGAACAAGTAATGTTTATTATAAAGTCCACTATCTGCGTTGCCAGTAGTTTTAAAAACAGTTACTGACCAATGTCAGCGCCTTGATTTTTAAAACTACAGGCGCCTTACTAGTGAATTTTCTAATTAAACATTTATATATGTCTAGAAACGCCAATTCAGTTATTGAATTTTCTATTTCAAATAATGATAGAAATCATTGATTAAAAAATGAATAAAAAACAAATTTTAAATTACAGGATAGTTGGCAACGGCTATCCTGTCGTTTTTTTACATGGATTTTTAGAGTCCAATAAAATGTGGGAAAACCTGCTAAAACATCTTCCTAAGATTCAGGCGATTTGTATTGAATTGCCTGGTCATGGTGAATCTAGTTTACTACAAGAAAGCTTAAGTTTGGAAAGAATTACTGAGGCTGTAAAAGAGACTATTTTAGAAGTTACCAAAGATCAATTTTCAATTGTTGGACATTCACTTGGAGGATATGTTGCTTTGCATTTGGCAGAAGATGATGAATTAAAAATTGACCAAATTACTTTATTACATTCTCATCCTTGGGCAGATTCTGATAGTAAAAAGGTGGACAGAGGAAGAGTTGTTAGAATTGTAGAATACAATAAAATGCTCTTTTTAAAGGATGCCATTCCACAATTATATTACAAACCTGAATTCTTCGAAACAAAGATCAACCATTTGATAGAAGAGGCTTATGAAATGACGGAAGAAGCAATTGCGCAAACCTTAATTGCTATGCGAGATCGAGAAGATAAAAGTAATGTTCTAAAAACTTGGAAAGAAAGAATTCACATTATCCAAGGAGAATTTGATTCATTAATTGATGCCAAAAAGCTGCAAAAACAAGCAGAGAAAATTGGAAACACTTTCCATCTTATTAAATCAATTGGTCACATGGGACATCATGAGAATGAAAAAGAGGTGATCAGGTTATTGACTTTCACGGAAAAAAAGTAGAGATAGGAATAAATAGATTCAATTTCCATTGTCATTGAAAACCCATATATCCGTTAATCTTATTGAAGTGTATAAATTTTTCATGGCATTTAATTTTAAATTCAATAACAATATAGTCTCAATTTCTCTAGTTGAAAAATTAAAAATGCGAATCCACCGAACCATTGAGTTAAGTGGTGATTTTAGGCGGTAAGTTGTTTATGGGTAATTCTGAAAACGTTTTCTAATACAATTCATTTTACAAAAATTCAGTTTTTCTCACCTTCCAATTTCAAAACCCAAATTATTATTCTTAATTTAGATCAAAAGAAAGAAAATGGAATTACGCGCGATTATTGTTGATGACGAAGAATTGGCAAGGAAGAATCTAATGATAATGTTAGAAAATTATTGTCCTGAAATTGATGTTATAGGCGAAGCCAGTGATATCGACGAAGCTGAAAGTCTCATCAAAAGCGAAAAACCAGATGTTGTTTTCTTAGATATTCGAATGCCTTCTGGCTCTGAAGGTTTCGATTTATTGGAACGATTGGAAGACCGAAATTTCCTTGTAGTATTTGTAACTGCATTTAAAGACTATGCAATTCGTGCTTTTCAGACCAATGCTGTTCATTATATTTTGAAGCCAATCGATGATGAGGATTTAAGAACTGCAGTTGATAAATTAATTGCAACCAAAGAAACTTTCACAAAACATCCAGAAAATTACGACAACTATTTTAATGCTTTACAAAATTTAGCTGATCGATTGGTGCACAACAAAACAAATAATCGCATTGCTATTTCGCACACAAAAGGAGTGAAAATAGTGGAAGATGATGACATTTCTCACCTTGAAGCAAGTGGAAATTGTTCCATGATTTACTTTAAAGATGGATCTCGTTACTTGGATACACGAACATTAAAAATCTACGAAGAAATTTTAAATAGTGCCAAATTTTATCGTATCCACAAATCCTATATTATCAATTTAGATATGATTAAGGAATATGTGAGTGAAGACGGATATACCGTTATTTTGAAAAACGGAATTCAACTTCCTGTAGCTAGAAATAGGGTGAGTGCATTTCTAAAAACGATTAAAGGAAAAGCATGAGACTGCTTGCTCCTCTTCTTTTCATACTTTGCTTTTACAGCCAATTAACAGCGCAAAAGTTTTCTTTTATACAGTACAATACCAGCAAAGGTTTACCACAATCGCAGGTAAATACCATCACCCAAGATGAAGCAGGCTATATTTGGGTGGGTACATTTGGTGGATTAGCTCGTTTTGATGGTGAGAATTTCACTAATTATGGTAGAAATAACGGCTTACTAAATAATCGCATTACAAAACTTGAAGTCATCGAGGGTTCGTTATACATTGGTCATCCACAAGGAATTTCTATTAAGAATCCAAACAATTCTTTCACTTCAATATCACATACAAAAGACACCGTTTTAAATGATGTTTCCGGGTTTTCAGCCTTAGATTCTACAATTTACATTGCAACAAATGGAGGAGGATTGTATGTGCTCAATAAAGAAAAGCAAACAATTGATCCAATCAGTGGTAGTCCAAAACGAATTAGAGAAATAGTGTCCTACAAAGGGAAAATCTATTTAGCTACTCGCACAGGATTACATTTATTTGATGGAAAAACATTTCAATTAATCGACAATTCAAGTGAAACCTCGTTTTCCGGAATAAAACGAGAAGGCGATGTGATATATGCCAGTTCATTCAATGGAGCGCTTTATCATTTAGACATAAAAAGCCAAAAAATAAGTGAAGCTTTGTACAGCGAAAACCATATGTTTAGAAACGTGACAATTGATCGAAAAAGCAACTTTTGGTTAAGCTCTAGAAATGGAATTCTCCTTGTTAAGGAAACAGACACTATCGAAATCACAGAACAATCTGGACTTCCAACAGATGACGTTTATGAAATATATGAAGATTCAGAGGACAATATCTGGATAGGTACAAATGGAAAAGGCCTCATTAGATTTACAGACGAAGTATTTACTTATTACAATGAAAGCAGCGGACTACCAAGTGATTTAATCATCGCTATGGACATGGATAAATATAAGAATAAATGGATTTCCACTATCGATCAAGGCGTTTTCAAAATTGATTCAACAGGAAATATAACAAAGATAGATTTCATCTTAAGTGCTGTATGGCAAATCGTTTGTGCAGATGATATTGTCTTGTTTGCCTCAAATTTCGGACTTTTTGTTTATGATTATAAGCAATTTAAAAGCTATTACAAAGAAGAAGATGATTTACCTTCAAACAGTGTAAAAGGAATTTATCCAATAAATGACAGTACTTTTTTAATCAGCACAACACAAGGAAGTATTCTTTTTGATAAGCAAACAAAAAAGATTTATAAAGGTCAAAAATCTCTCGATGAAATAAAAGGAGCACGAGATTTTGAAGTGAAAAATGGGATCATTTATGCAGCAGCGTCAAATGGAATATACACAATAAATAAAGACTTTAGTGTCGATAAAGAGTATTTCGATTCGGGAATAAACTGTATTGAAATCGATCACAGAGGAAATCTTTGGATCGGAACAGAAAATGGTTTATACAGTAAAGAAAAAGGTAAATATAAACGTCAGGTTCTCGAACAGGAAAAAGACTTAGAATTCGTTAATTTCTTACAGCAATATGACACCTTGATGTTTGTAGGAACGAATGATGGACTCTATGAAATTGGAACAGATTTGAAACACAAATACCATTATGGAATTACCTCTGGACTCATTGATTTAGAGACGAATCTAAATTCAAATTATTTAGAAAAAAACAGATTCTTATGGTTTGGAACAGCTTCTGGTTTAATGAAAATGGACTTAAACAACAGGAGTTCCTTAATGAAAAATGCGAAACCTAAATTGCAACTTACAGGAATAATAATTAACAACAAATCACTCAACAGCAACAAAGTAGATATTTACAATTCAGAAAAAGAAACTGAAACACTGGTCATGAAGTTCGTTGACAAGAACATTTCTTTCAATTTTGACGGGATCTATATGACAAATCCTGGAAGCTTGAGATACAGTTACTTTTTAGAAGGTTTTTCAACTGATTGGACACCTCCAAATAATAATTCAACAGCCAGTTTTACAAATTTACCGCCCGGAGAATATGTTTTTAAATTAAAAGTAGACAATGGAAACAATAACTTTTCAGATACTTTCACCATTCCCATAAAAGTTACACCTCCTTTTTATCGCACATGGTGGTTTTACTTTATTATCGGATTAATTATAACAGGCTTTATATTAACGATAGATAGAGCGAGGCAAAAAAAGCGTGACAATAAAAACTATCAAGTCAAGTTAGAATTCCAAAATAAATTATCTAAATTAGAACAACAAACATTGAACGCGAGTATGAATAGACATTTTATTTTCAATGCGTTAAATTCAATTCAATATTATATTAATGTCTCTGATAATAAATCTGCCAATAAATATTTATCAAGATTCGCTAAGTTAATTCGCAAGAACCTGGACAGTTCTTATCATGAAGATGGAATGGTTGCACTTTCTGATGAAATAGAAAGACTAAAATTATATTTAGATCTCGAAACAATGCGTTTTAAAGACCGTTTTAATTATTCAATTAATGTGGAAGATGAAGTTGAAACGGAATTGTTAAAAGTACCTGCAATGTTCCTGCAACCTTTTGTTGAAAACAGTATTATTCATGGTGTACTTCCTATAAAAGACAGAATGGGTGAAATAGAAGTCAACATAACAGAGCACCTTGACCACATTAGAATAGAGATAAAAGACAACGGTGTGGGCATCGATAATTCACGTAAAAACAAGAAAAATGATGCTGCTCTCCATCAATCACAAGGAATGATGATAGCAAAAGGAAGAATTGAGCTTCTTCAAAAAATTTCTGCGCGTTCAATCGAAATGGTTGGCCCCTTTCAAATCAAAGAAAGCGACAGTTCAATCAATGGAACTGTTGTTACCTTCAAAATAATGAAACAATATTTGGGATAACAGGATTATTTTCATAAATTTGGTTGCAATGAGTTTAAATACATCATCATGAAAAAATTAATATTTGCTATATCAGGATTACTTTTACTTTCATTTGGTAGTTGCCAGAAGGAAGAAATTAAGCCAAATCATAATCATGAAGAAGCTGAAAGAAATATCATAAATGATGATTTTGGATGTAATAAATCAAGCGGCAATTATGATCTTACTGGAACCGATATTGCTTCTGACACGTTAGGAAATATTACTGACCCAAATCGTGATGAGGACGATGAAAGAAGAGTAAAAAGAAAATAAAAATCACTTTAAAATATTTGAGAAAGAGCTGCAGATCTGTAGCTCTTTTTTTTGTGCCTCATTTTGATGATTCTAAAACCCAGATCTAACCCAGATCACATCTAAAAATTAACAGGTCAATAAATGAAATAGACAATTCAAAAACTATTTCATTCCTTTGTTTCAAATAGAAGTATATTAGAGCAACACCATTAAAAAACAACATGTCTAAAACTGCTTCTCCTGCACTTTTCGAGTTAATTAAAAGCTTAACTAAAAGTGAAAAACGATATTTTAAGATTTATGCTTCTCGTCACACAATAGGTGAAGAAAATAATGGTGTTCGCATTTTTGATTTTATCGATCAACAAAAAGAGTTTAATGAGGAGGAGATTTACACAAACTTTGAAGGAGAAGCTTTTCTAAATCAATTTCCAATCACAAAAAATAGATTATATGAGCAAATCATAAGTGCATTAGATGCCTTTCATTCCTCAAAAAATTTAGATGCACAATTATATAAGATGCTGCACAGTATTAACATTTTATACAGCAAAGGATTATATGACCACGCAATTAACGAATTAAAAAAAGCCAAAAGATTAGCCAAAAAACACAATAAAATAGCAATACTACTTCAATTGGCGAATGAAGAAAAAAGAATTATAGAAACACAAGGATATCAAAAAGCAAATACAAAAAGTATTGACAAACATAAAAATGAAACGTATGAATTAACAAGTCAATACAATTTCTACAATGAATTGTGGAGTATTAAAAGCAAACTGTTTATTCAACTGAATCAATATGGACAAGCCAGATCTCCGGAGGAAGTAACTGAATACACAAAGTTATTTGAACAGTTTAAAAAAATTACACCACCAGAAAAGATCACTTTTGAAAATCAATATTTGATCAATCATTTAAAAAGCGCATACTTTTTTGGCATCTTGAGAAATGAAGATTCTTTAAATGCACTAATAGATAATTTAAATCATTTTAAAAAGAATCCGGATAAAATCAATGAAAACCCAAATCAATATTTTTCAATTTTGACAAACATTATTCATTTGGAGTCCAAATTTGGAAATTCAAGGGCGATTCACACGTATTTAAACGAATTAAAATCGTTTCCTCATCAATTAAAATCAAGCCTAACTGAGGATTTAACGATAAAACTATTTTCTAGTATAAACAGCATTGAACTGAAAGTACTCAATCAAGAAGGTAGTTTTGAAAAGGCAACATTGCTATCGAAAGTTATCAAAGAAGGTTTTGAAAAATACAATGGAGAAATTACACCATTTAGAAAAGCCTATCTTGCTTTTAATATGTCTATCGCCTTTTTCGGCAACGCAGACTTCAACCAAAGTTTAAAATGGATAAACATGATCCTCAACAATAAAGAATTGGATCAAAAAGAGGATATATTGTCTTTTGCTCATTTACTTAATCTACTTATTCATTTCGAATTAAAAAATGATAATTTACTTCCTTATGCGATTAAGAATACAAAAAGATTTTTAACAAAACGTAAAAGAGCCTTTAAGTTTGAAACACTTTTCTTGAAAAATATTACGAAAATTTCCAACGCTCAAAATAAATATGAAATTGAAGATTTACTTTTAAACGTTGATGAAGAAATAAAAGCCTTAAAAAATGATCCATTCGAATCTGTCGCCTTTGAATATTTTGATTTTCATCTTTGGCTTATTTCGAAAGTGAAGAATAAATCTTTTCAAGAAATAAAAAGAGAAGCTTATTTGATGAAAATAGCCTAGGGTGTTGAATTCGTGATTGATTCATACGGAATCGGACGATTTGTAAATCGTCCCTACATTATACTTTCGTAAAATGTTTATTCATTTGAATTTTTGAATCCTTGAATCATTGCCTTCGACAAGCTCAGTCAACGGATTGCTCTTCGGTGACTTCGGTGTCTTCGGTGACTAGCTTGTCGAAGGCGACGAAATTCAATTCGAAATCCCACAACTTACCACAAAATAGGATTGCTTTTTTTCTCCTCACCAATTGTTGTTTCAGGGCCGTGACCAGTGTACACTAAAGTATTGTCAGGCAAAGTGAACATTTTTTTAGTGATAGAATCTTTCAAAGTTTGTAAATCTCCACCCGGAAGGTCAACACGTCCATAGCTTCCTTTGAATAAAACATCGCCATTGATGACCAATTCATCTTTTGGGCTATAAAACACAACATGGCCAGGCGCATGACCAGGACAAAACAGTACTTCAAATGAAATTCCACCAAAAGTTAAAGTTTCTCCTTCTTTTATGAAAACATCTGGCATTGGTGAAGCTTGAAACTGACCTAAACCATACATCTGAGCACTTCTTTCTCCCATTTGCAAAGTAATGACATCCTTTTCATGCAAATATAAATCGACATCGTATTCACGCTTAATAAAAGCATTACCCATAATATGATCTAAGTGACCATGCGTATTCAACAATGCTTTTACTGTCAACTCATTTTTAGAAATATAGTCTCTTAACAATTGACGTTCTTCTTCAAAATAACATCCTGGATCAATAATAACAACGTTTTTATCGTCATCAATTGCTAAATAAGTATTTTCTTGAATTGGATTGAAAGTGAATTTAACTATTTTCATATCTGGAATTATTATGAGTGACAACAAAAATGTTGATGTGCAATTTTAGTAATTGGTATTCAAAGACAAAATTAGCATCTTTGTAATTGATTGGAGCAAATAATTCCTTAAAAAAGTAGAATTAAAGCATAAATCAGTTTCATTCGGCTTTTATTAGTTAACGAAAGGACAGAAGTCGAATAGCTCAAAAAGAACTTAAAAATCATGGATCAAAACATACGCGAATCTATAATACAGCAATCAGAGGAACTTTTTGAAAAAGTAGTGGGTTACCGCCAACACCTTCATAAAAATCCTGAATTGTCTTATCAAGAATTTGAGACAATGAAATATATTTCGGAGCAACTCACAAAAATTGGAGTTCCGCATGAAACTGGTGTTGCAGAAACTGGAATTGTAGGAATTATTCGCGGAGATCACCACTCAAAAGATCAAGCTTGTATTGGTTTACGAGCGGATATAGATGCTTTGCCAATTACAGAGCAAAATAATGTACCTTACATTTCTCAAAACCCAGGTGTAATGCATGCTTGTGGACATGATGTTCATTCCTCTGTATTATTAGGAGCTGCTGAGATTCTTTTCAATATGCGAAATGAGTTAAAAGATCCTGTGAAGTTAATTTTTCAACCCGGAGAAGAAAAAAATCCTGGTGGAGCAAGTTTAATGATTAAAGCGGGTTGTTTAAAAAATCCTGAGGTAAAAGAAATGTATGCTTTGCATGTGTTTCCAGATTTCGCTGTTGGACAAGTGGGAACAAAAGAAGGTTTATACATGGCCTCTTGTGATGAAGTTTATATTGATATCATTGGTAAAAGTGGACACGGAGCTACACCTCACGAAACGATTGACAGTATTTTAGTGGGTGCCGAAATTGTATTGTCACTCCAACAAATTGTGAGTAGAAAATGTGACCCTAAAATTCCATGTGTTTTAAATTTTGGTCATTTTGAAGGGTTAGGAACAACAAACGTAGTTCCAGAGAAAGTCCATATTAAAGGAACATTCAGAACAATGAATGAAGAATGGCGAGCAAAAGCATTAAAACAAATTGTTAAACAAGCGGAACTTATCGCTGAAGCGCATGGAGCAAAAGCGATTGTTGAAATAAGTAAAGGTTATCCTTTCTTAGAAAATGATGTTGAACTGACTAGAAAATTTGTGAGTAAAGCAAACAAATGGTTGGGAGAAGAAAATGTGCATGATTTACCTATCCGTTTAACAGCAGAAGATTTCTCTTTTTATGCGCAAGAAATCCCAACGTGCTTCTTTAGAATTGGAGTAAGAAACGAAGAAAAAGGAATAGTTCATGGAGTTCATAATTCAAGGTTTGACATTGATCATGAAGCTTTGAAGACAGGAATGCAGATGATGGTGATGGCGTGTATTTAATTGATAATGGACAATTGATAATTGATAATTAAAAAATTAACCGCAATGGCGCTGAGGTTTTCGCAAAGGTCGCAAAGTAAAAGAAGAGAAAAAGTTGTTTGCTCAATTCACCAAAAGTGACAAAATTTTGCGACCTCTGCGAAAACTTTGCGCCTCGGTAAAAAATTAACAACAACCTCCTCCAACACTCTCGCCACTCTCTAACTTAATCGAAAATGGAATATCCGTTCCACACCCTTCGTAAATACCATAATGTGTTGACCAATCTCCGAAGAAATCGAAGTGTTTTTGATATCTTGTATCGTTCAACATTCTGTAAGTATTTCCACAAACACTCATGATTTTTCCTTTTGGAAATTCGTGGTGTTCATCTAGATAGAAATTCTCTTTTTCTGATGAAAGTGTTCCTTTATATCTTACTGCTTGACCGTAATCTTCGCAATATTGTTCTAAACCGTCAATTTTAAACAAGCGGTAAGTCACAGAGAAGAATTTGATGTTTCCTACTTTCTCTTCTAATTCTTGATTTTCAATTGTAATTGGTTCGTCTTCCGCTACTCTTGGATCTGAAAACCCAGCTTTTCTTGCTGCATTCATAAAATCATTCCAATACAATGCACCGCTTAGACATTCTCCCCAAAGAACTTGGTCATTTTGCAATTCTTTTGATATCCTTCTGTCAGAATAAACATCAGAAAAATACATTTCGCCTCCTGGCTTAAGGAGTTTAAAAGCATCTGCCAAAACTTTGTCCTTGTTAGAAGCTAAATTGATAACACAATTAGAGATTATTAAATCAAATGATTCTGGAGCAAAGTTTAATTCGTCCAATTTTTCGATATTGCCATTAACAAATTCCACATTTGATTTAACATAACCGAATTTCTCTCTGTGGTATTCTAAATGTTTACTAGCTACATCTAATTGCTCTTCGGTCATATCAACACCAACAACTTTACCAGATTCACCAACCAATTGCGCAGCGATATAACAATCACGTCCACTTCCTGAACCTAAATCCAAGATACGTAATCCTTTCACTTCAGAAGGTATAGTCAATCCACAACCATAATATTTGTCAAGCACTTCCGAATGAATATTTTTCAAAGCTTCTTTGATTTCCAATGGCGGCGCAACTGCTGTACAGCAAGCATTGGTTTTTAAATCTGTTGAACTTTGTAATTCCTTTCCGTAATAATCTTTAACACTATCGTGAATTGTAGACATTTTTTTATTTTTTATTTTGTAAAGACGTTTATTTGTTAATTCGTAAAGTTGCTGATTCGTTTATTTGTAAAATTGTTTTTGTCAACTTTCTTATATCATTCTTCATAAGTAAGTTGACCAACCTTTTTGACCATTCGTGGTTTTACAATTAACCATTATTTAGTCCTCCCTCTTTATCTCCCTTCCCGATAAAAATCGGGAGAGGGATGCTTCGCATTAAAACCTTTGCTTTAATCAATCATCACCAATTTGAAATAATCAGAGGTCTTTGAATAGAAATGTCAAAGACAAGGCATGTTATACTCTTAATTGTCAGGCGTTTATCTTTATAAACAACTGCAATTAAAAATGTACTTAACGCAGTATTTGACGTTTCTTGCAAAGACTAATTGGCCATTTCTGACATAAACTTGATACGCATCAACCTCAATTCTTCTTCTGAATAATCTCCATCAAATTCATCATATGCCTCTTGAAGTGAATCTGTTTTCGCTTCTGAGAAATAATCATAAATTTCTTCTTGATTATCTTCATCTAAGATTTCATCGATATAATAATTAATGTTCACTCTTGTTCCAGAGTTGACAATCATTTCGATTTCATCAATAATTTCATCCATTGATTTTCCTTGAGAATTACTTATGTCTTCTAAAGGTAATTTTCTATCAATATTTTGAATCAACTGGACTTTTAATCCTGATTTGTTGACTAATGATTTAACGACCATATCTTGTGGACGCTCAATATCATTGGTCTCAACATATTCTTTAATTAATGTCAAGAATGGAGCACCATATCTTTTTGCTTTTCCTAATCCAACACCTTGAATATTTGTCAATTCCTCCTTATTAATAGGATATTGGAATGACATATCTCTCAAACTAGCTTCTTGGAAAATAACAAATGGTGGAATATCTTTATCTCTAGAGATTTGCTTACGTAAATCTAACAATGCTTGATAAAGTTCTTCATCAAAAGCATCTTTCATATTGCCCATAGTGTCGTCACCACTGTCTTCATCTAAAGTATAATCATGTTCTTTAACCAAAATAAATGAATGCGGTTTTTCAATAAACTCATGACCTCTTTCCGTCATTTTAATTACACCGTAAGTCTCAATATCTTTTGAGATCAATCCAGCCACTAAAGCTTGACGGATTACAGCATTCCATAATATCTTATCATGTTCTTTTCCAGATGCGAAATGAGGTAAAAGATTATGTTTATATGAATTAATTTCTGTTGTATTTTCTCCATTTAAGAAAGAGCATATATGAGGAGCACGTTGCATTTCTTTCAATTCAATAACTGAATGTAAAAGATTTAAAACCTCTGTTTTTCCTTCTGTTTTCTCTTTTGGATTTCGACAATTGTCACACATTTCAGAACAGCGCGAATCATCGTATTCCTCTCCAAAATAATGCAATAAATACTTTCTTCTACAAATTGAAGTTTCAGCATAAGACACAATTTCGAATAATAGTTGTCTTCCAACTTCTTGTTCTGCCACCGGTTTCCCTTGCAAGAATTTTTCTAATTTCTCAATGTCTTTGTAAGCATAGAAAGCAACACATTCTCCTACTCCACCATCTCTTCCGGCACGACCAGTTTCTTGGTAATAACTCTCTAAAGATTTTGGAATATCATGGTGGATAACAAATCGAACATCCGGCTTGTCAATTCCCATTCCGAAAGCAATTGTTGCAACAATCACATCGGCTTCTTCCATTAGGAATGCATCTTGATGTTTTACTCTTGTTGCGGCATCCATTCCGGCATGGTAACCCAAGGCATTGATCCCATTTACACGTAAAATTTCAGATAATTGTTCTACTTTCTTTCGTGAAAGACAATAGATAATTCCTGATTTACCCTTCCGTTTACGAATGTATTTTATGATCTCTTTTTCAACATCTCTTTTTGGTCGTACCTCATAATAAAGATTGTCTCTATTAAAGGACGCTTTATATAAGTGTGCATCCAACATATTCAAGTTTTTCTGAATATCTTGTTGAACTTTTGGAGTTGCTGTTGCTGTTAATGCAATAATTGGAACGTCTGAAATAGCTTCGAAAATTTCACGAAGTCGACGATATTCTGGACGGAAATCATGTCCCCATTCAGAAATACAGTGTGCCTCATCAATTGCGAAGAATGAAATCTTCACTGAAGTGAAAAAATCAATATTCGATTGCTTAGTCAGTGATTCTGGAGCAACATAAAGCAATTTTGTTTTCCCTGCTTTAATATCTTCCTTAACACGATTAGCATCCGTTTTTGATAAAGAACTATTCAGTACATGAGCGACAGAATCGTCATCACTCACATTTCGAATAGCATCCACTTGATTTTTCATCAATGCAATCAGCGGAGAAACGATAATTGCTGTTCCTTCTGACAATAAAGCCGGAAGTTGATAGCACATCGATTTACCACCACCTGTTGGCATGATAACAAATGTATTCTTTTTATCTAGAATACTTTTAATAATAGATTCTTGATCACCACGGAACTGATCGTACCCAAAATACTTGCGTAAAGCAAGGTTTAACTCCGAAACTTCTGTAACAGACATATATATTGAAATTTTGTCTTATAAATATACAAAAAATAAGTAATACGAATTTAAGGAATAATTAAATACTTCCAATAGTGAACTGTTGTATACTTTGTGACTTTTAAAAAACAGGCCTTATTCAGGCTCAAACCCTTTTACAATCAAGCTTTAAAGAAATTCTCGAAAATCTATTAATTCAATTAAAAGACTGTAAAAGATTATTAAAAATAAATTAAAAAACGTTTTAAAATCAAATTAACACTTCTTATACCGTCTAAACACAAATCTTCAATCATTAAAAATCCCCTTATTAAAGATTGTATTAAATTTGTTGGAAAATATAACAAGCCATGAAAACTATTTCTAATGTTGACTTTGAAAATAAGCGCGCTTTAATTCGTGTTGATTTCAATGTACCTTTAAATGCAGACAATAAAATCACTGACAATACTCGAATTAAAGCTGCTGTTCCGACCATAGAACTCATCTTAGAGAAAGGTGGAAGCGTAATTTTAATGTCACACCTAGGAAGGCCAAAAGGCGGATATGAAGAAAAGTTCTCATTAAAGCATGTAATTAGCGAATTGGAGCAATTAATAGGTAGGAAAGTTAAGTTTCTTGGTGATTGTATTGGTGAGGAAGCTTTTAACTACACTAAAGACCTCAAAAAAGGTGAAGTTGTAATGTTGGAAAACCTCCGTTTCTATGGAGAGGAAAAATCAGGGGATTCTGAGTTTGCCAAAAAGCTTTCAAAGCATGGTGATATTTATATTAATGACGCTTTTGGAACAGCGCACAGAGCACACGCAAGTACTGCTATTATTGCAGAAAACTTTCCAAACGACAAATACTTTGGATTGTTACTTGAAAAAGAAATAAAGAACATTGATGTTTTACTTCATGATCCAAAGCCACCAACTACGGCTATAATTGGAGGTGCAAAAGTAAGTTCCAAAATCACGATTATTGAAAAATTGATGGATTCCGTTGACCAGATTATTATTGGTGGTGGAATGGCTTATACATTTGTAAAAGCACAAGGCGGACAAGTTGGAGATTCATTAGTTGAAGATGATTATATTGATACCGCTAAAAAAGTCCTTGAAATGGCCAAGGAAAAGGGTGTGCAAATCCATTTACCAAGCGACACCATCATAGCAGATAAATTTGCGAATGATGCCAATGCAAAATCTTGTGATATTTCAAAAATCCCTGATGGCTGGATGGGCTTAGATATTGGAACAGATGCTATTCAACAATTTAATACGGTAATTCAGTCTTCTCAAACCATTTTATGGAATGGTCCAATGGGAGTTTTTGAGATGGAAAACTTTATGAATGGAACAGTTGCAATAGCCAACTCATTAGTGAATGCTACATCAAATGGAGCTTTTACTTTGATTGGTGGAGGCGATTCTGTTGCAGCGATCAACATGTTGAACCTAGCAGATAAAGTAAGCTACGTATCAACTGGTGGTGGTGCAATGCTAGAATATCTTGAAGGAAAAGAATTACCGGGAATTAAATCAATTACGAATTAAGATAATTACGAATTACGAATGTTGGTTCTAGCGTGACTGTAACTTTTATTTCAAGAGACAATTAAACTACTGAACCACTATGGACTAAAAGTGCCATAGGTTCATTTGAAAATAAAATTCAATAGCTAGCGAAATATTTAGATGTTAGACATTAGACTTTTTGTCTTTTTTCTAACATCAAAATCGAATGTTGGATATAAAGTTTTTTAGAAGCTAAAGCTAGATGCAATAAAGTACATAGTTTTAACTATTTCTGAGACCATTAAATTCGGTCTTATCTATAATGTCTTAACGATTAAATAGTGCGTTATTTTGAAGAACCCATTAAACTCAAGTTAAGACATGAATCATTAAAGTAAGAAATTACATCAATTAGACCTTCTATAAAATTAAAAAAGGCGAATCTCAAATGAGATTCGCCTTTTTTTTTTTAATTCGTAATTCGTAATTCTATAATTCCTTAATAAATAACAGTCAAGACACCATCCCAAACATATTTATCGTCGTTGATAAGGTTTGTTGCTTGTATTTTCCATACATAGGCCCCTACCTTCACTAAAGAACCTCCTTGTCCGTAAGTTCCATCCCAACCAACATCAAGGTTATGTGATTCCCATACTTTTTCACCCCAACGGTTATAGACTTCTACAGTAACATTCATTTTATCAATTCCTTCTATAACAGGCTTCCAAGTTGGATTTAATTCATCACCATCTGGAGTAAATGAGTTTGGCGCAAAAATCAACACCTCTGGGATTACAGCAACTATTTTCGTTATTGTATCCTTACAATTAAACATTGAGGTTGAAATCAATTCTACTTCATAAGTAGCAGCCACACCTTCTGGGTATTGTGTTTTAGGATCTTCTAAAGTAGAGAATATCGGATTTCCACCTTCAAAACTCCAATAATAAGTATCCGCATCTTCACTATAGTTTTGGAAATTAACTTCTGCATTTAAAATAGTTGCAGGTTTTGGATAATAAGTGAAATCTGCTTTCGGCTTAGGATAAACAGTTAACATTTCATTTATAGACAATGAATCTACACAACCATCAGGAGTTACAATAACCATTCGAACACCATATACTCCAGCCTCTGTGATAAGTACGTTAATTGTATCATTTTGCATGAAAACTTGATCATCAGAAATATACCAATAAGTATCCTGAACTAAAAGTGGATCTGTTTGATTGAATATAACAAACTCTGCCGGTGTACAAATCTCACCATCAACGACACCAAACTTAACAGCAGGAAGTTCAGCTACAACAACTTCAGAAGTACTCACTTTAGGTGTACTTTCACAATCGTCCGAAACAAAAACCGTATAGATTGTTGTTACTGCTGGTGATACATTGATAATATTTGAAGTACCTACAATCGCACCTGTTGGATCTGTCCAAGTATAATTATATGGACCTCCATTTCCTCCTGAGACAGTGGATGTAACATTAATGGACTCTCCAGGACAAATGGTTTGTGACGCAGTACTGCTCAAACCTAATGGAGGTAAAACATCGACAACAATTGTTTCAGTTGGAGTTACACATCCGGAATCAGACCTTGCAAAAACCGTTAAGTTTGTTTGTGAAGCAGGCATTATAGACTGATTAGCACTTAAATCCGTCGTGTGTCCCCAATGGTATTCAAAATTAGTTGCTCCTGTTGCATTTGCAAACAAAGTTGCTTCTCCATTTTCACAAATTGTAGTATCGCTAGAAACATTAAATGTAAGTTCTTCATAAATTACAATCATAGAATCAACTTTCAGCAAGGCACAAGAATCATTCTTTTCAGTAAGGAAAAATTCATATTGTCCGGGCGTATCAAAAGCAACACCTGCATTTATGGTTTCATCGTCGGGGGTAAAAACCACATTTCCGGGTCCTGTGTAAGTCCATTTTATTTGATTTGTAGGTATTGTAAAGGTTCCATTTAAAGTCCCAGTTCCACCACTACAAACTGTAGTATCTGCTCCTGCATCCGTAATTAAATCGAGGGGTTTATCCACAATCCAAATATCGGCATAAGAAAAAGTAGAATCACCGCACGAATTTATTGTATAGGCCGTAAGGAAAATATCCTGTGGACCCTCATAAAACCCATCATCTGTAGGATTAAAATTCAAGCAAAAGTTAGTTACACCAGGAGGAAGTACAATACTATCACCTGAATTCGGAAGGTTTGTAAAAGTATAGTCAAGAGCCCTAATTGCTAAACCAGATAATTCGTAATAAACTATTGATGTATCTAGACTTTGAGCTAAGGTTCTTTCAAAACAGAAACTCCCAACATCACAACCTTCAACAATCACAGTGTCTAAATAGTTAGAAGTAACATTATTACTGCTTATCACAATATTCGGCTCGGAAGCAAAAGATCCAGCTTTTAGGAATACAGCAGAATTATAAGATTGGTCACTAACATTAGAAATCGCAAGCTTAATATGATAAACCTCACCACAAATAACACTCGCATTTGCAGTTAACTCTACTGTACTTCCATTATAATTTGGAGCTGTAGTGATTGCTGGTGAATTATTATAAATACTGTTATAAATTGTAGTAAAATAAACTGAATTAGCTACCCAGTTAGGATCAATATTTGAACAGTTTGTACCTGAACCACCTGAAGCAGAACCTGAATTAACTGTGTTAATACCTACAGGAATATTATTTGATCCTGGAACTATTGCAATATTTTGAGAATTATTAGAATATGGACCAGTTATACCCGGTCCTGAAATAAAGAAGCCAAAAACATCATTAAAGTTAGAACAAGTAAAACTTGAATATTCTGCCGAAGTGAAAATGTAACTAAAAGAGAGCGTGTCACCATCTGGCACAAAATCAAATTCTAAAATGGCACCATTAGTAACATTATTGGGTGTAATCGCACTTAAATCAGCATCAGTGACTACACTCCCTCCATTTGTTTGCATTAATACACCTCCAGACAATGGAAAGGCAGCCGAAGTATTTGAAAATTCACGGACTGAATTCTGTGGATTGTTTATTAAAAATGGACTTCCATTAAAAGTTATATTAGTAGCAACTACTCCTTGACCTAATAATACATCGGTCACAGCATAAGCTGGAGTAACGTTAGGATTTGTCAATGTTATTTGAGCAAAAACATTCGATGCTCCTTGAAGAATAAAGAATGATAGCAGTAGCAAAATAGATTTCAATTCAAAGAATGAATTTACTTTAATATTTTTTAATTGATGTGTATTTATAGGTTTCATAATCACTTTCTTTATGTTTCAATATTAAAACGAAAAGAAAGTGATTTGAGTTGCCTATTTACAAAAGTAAAAGAA
The DNA here is from genome assembly GCF_004152935.1 of Brumimicrobium glaciale. Taxonomy (GTDB): domain Bacteria; phylum Bacteroidota; class Bacteroidia; order Flavobacteriales_D; family Crocinitomicaceae; genus Brumimicrobium; species Brumimicrobium glaciale. Next base: position 815,595 of record NZ_SETE01000001.1, on the reverse strand, counting down.
TCTTTATTTAACCCTATTCTTGAAATCCTAAATTCTAAAGAGAATTAAGTTTACTTTTTTGAAATATACTTAAAGTCCATTCCTGGATAGTAAGCGCTATCTCCAAGCTCTTCTTCAATTCTAATCAATTGATTGTATTTTGCTGTTCTGTCACTTCTAGAAGCTGAACCCGTTTTGATTTGCCCACATCCTAAAGCAACTGCTAAATCTGCAATTGTAGTATCTTCAGTTTCTCCACTTCTGTGACTCATTACTGATGTCATAGAATTCTGAGTTGCCATTTGAACTGCTTCAATTGTTTCAGAAAGTGTTCCAATTTGGTTCACTTTAATCAAAATTGAATTGGCAGAACCTTCTTTAATTCCTCTTGCTAATCTTTTGGTGTTGGTAACGAATAAATCATCTCCAACCAATTGAACTTTATCGCCAATTGCTTCGTTCAATAATTTCCAACCTTTCCAGTCGTCTTCATCTAATCCATCTTCGATTGAAATAATTGGATATTTCTCAACCCATTCTTTCCAATATTGAACAAATTCTTCTGAAGTCATTTCTGTTCCAGTCGATTCAAAAACATATTTTCCTGTTTCTTTGTTGTAAAATTCTGAACTCGCTGCATCTAAAGCAATCCAAACATTTTCTCCTGGTTTATATCCTGCTTTCTCAATCGCTTCTAAAACGATTTCAATTGCTTCCTCGTTAGACCCTAAATTTGGAGCAAATCCTCCTTCGTCTCCAACGTTTGTAGAGTGACCTTTGTCTTGTAATACCTTTTTTAGGTTATGAAAAATCTCTGTTCCCATGCGTAATCCTTCAGAAAAAGATTTCGCTCCCAAAGGCATCACCATAAATTCTTGAATGTCAATTTTATTGTCAGCGTGAGAACCTCCATTTAAAATATTCATCATTGGAACAGGCATTGTGTTTGCGCCTAAACCTCCAACATATTTAAAGAAAGACATTCCAACATCCGCTGCTGCAGCTTTTGCCGCTGCTAGAGAAACACCTAAAATGGCATTCGCTCCAATTCTTCCTTTATTTTCTGTACCATCAATTTCAATTAACTTTTGGTCAATTGCTTTTTGATCGAACAAATACATTCCTTGTAAAGCTTCGTTAATTACAGTATTTACATTGGCAACGGCATTTTGAACACCTTTCCCCATGTATCTTTTAGGATCTTCATCTCTTAATTCCACAGCCTCATGAACTCCTGTTGAAGCTCCAGAAGGAACTGCTGCTCTTCCCAATCTTCCTTGGCTAGAGTATACATCTACCTCGATTGTTGGGTTTCCTCTTGAATCTAAAATCTGACGCGCAAAAACATTAGCAATATAACTCATTGAATTTGGATTTAAAAGTTTATGATTAGATTATGATTGTTTATAAGTATCCATATTAGTAACAAAATTATCAAAAAGATATCTTGAATCATGAGGTCCAGCGGAAGACTCTGGGTGGTACTGTACTGAAAAAACCAATTTATTTTTCAATGCAATTCCAGCAACAGTGTTGTCATTCAAATGCGAGTGTGTGATTTCAATATTCTCATTGTCCTCAGCGCTTACTCTAGAAACAACAAAACCATGATTCTGACTTGTGATCTCCCCTTTTCCTGTTCTATGATTCAATACCGGGTGATTTAAACCACGGTGTCCTTGATGCATTTTTTCTGTTTCCAAACCTTGACTTGCTGCAATGATTTGGTGTCCCATACAAATTCCAAAAACTGGAATATTTGTGTCTATAATTTCTTTGACCAATTGATGAGAAGATGTCATTACCGCTGGATCACCAGGTCCGTTCGACAACATAAATCCATTGGGTTGGTATGCTAAAAGTTCATCTAGCGTGGAGTTCATTGGAAAAACTTTCACTTCACAATCTCGTTCATTCAAACATTTTGCGATGTTTCGTTTAGTTCCGAAATCCAATAAAGCTACTTTATAGTGACTTTTTCCAGTTGTAGAAGGAGACACATAAGCTTCTTTTGTAGAAACCCTACTTGCCAATTCAAGACCTTCCATTGAAGGAACGCTTTTCAATTCTTCAACTAAATCTTCAATTTTATCATCTTCATTAGAAGAGATAATTGCATTCATTGCTCCTTTAGAACGAATATAACGCACCAAAGCACGTGTATCGATATCAGAAATACCTACTTTTTCGTCTCTTACTAAAAAATCTTGAAGTGGTAAATCAGAAATATCACGAGAAGCAACTTCTGAGAACTTTTTAACTATGATTCCTGCACACTGGATATGATCTGATTCAGATTCTGAAGCAGTTGTTCCGTAGTTACCAATATGTGGCGAAGTCATTATCACCAATTGTCCGAGATAGGACGGATCTGTAAAAACCTCTTGGTATCCAGTCATCCCTGTATTAAAAGCTAACTCTCCAGCCGCTTTACCTATTTTCCCTATTGCTTTACCGTGAAAAGTAGTTCCGTCTTCTAAAACTAAAACTGCATTTGCTCGTTCAATCATCTCTATATAGTTTTGACAAAAGTAATACATTATACCAATTAATCCTTGAATTTTGGCAGAGAAAATGATTCTTTCATTCTTGGATTTCTTAAAAAAATACAAGCGTAAGGATGTTAAGGATTAGGTATGATTATATTTTTGGATTTAGCTTTATTTTATTTAAAGTTTAGCAGCGCTGCAGTTGCACTGATGCGTTTAGTTAACTTTCGTGAAACCAACAAAAAAAGGGGTTTCCTCAATCTAAAACGCTTTAGCTATTTTAAATTGAAGAAACCCCTCAGTATTTAATGAGTTTCTTTTAGAAACCTCTAATTACTTTGCTCTATTGTAAGCATTAAGTCCCACTTCAAGCCACTTCTTAAAGTCATCTGGATTGCTGTGATTTTGATAATCGGCAGGTCCGATATCTAAATCTTCTCCTTTACCATTTTGTAAAATGTAATAAGGCTGAGCAGTCACTTGATATTCTGAAACTTGCAAGAAAGAATTCTTATCTCCTGTAGTTTTCAAATTCTTTTCTCTTCCATTTGGATAAGTAACAGTTACCTGTTCTTTTTTAGGAAGATCGATACGTTCATCAACATATAAAGAAACGATTACCACCTCATCTCTAAGAATTTCTAAAATCCCAGGTTCTCCCCAAACACTTTGTTCCATTCTTCGACAATTCACACAATTATGGCCTGTAAAATCAACAAATAAAGGTTTGTTCACTTTATCAGCATGTGCTAAAGCTTTATCGTAATCATGGAAAACCATAATATTTTGAGGTCCTAAATGTGTTCCTTCAATAAAATCTCCTTTACTTACAGGAGCTGACCCACTGCCGCCAAAACCTAGCGGAGCTTCACTATAACTCATCGGTGGAGGGAAGGCGCTAATCAATTTCAATGGCGCACCCCACATTCCTGGAATTAAATAAATTACGAATATTAAAACTGTTGTTCCAAAAAGTGTTCTTCCAACAGATAATTTTTCGATTGGACTATCGTGCGGCAATCTCAACTTTCCAAACAGATACAATGCCAGCACCAAGAAAATCCCAATCCAAATTGCAAGGAAAACTTCTCTTTCTAGGAAGTGCCACTGTAGCGCTAAATCTGCATTTGATAAGAACTTAAATGCAAGAGCTAATTCTAGGAATCCTAAAACTACTTTTACTGAGTTCAACCATCCACCTGATTTTGGTAAAGTATTCATCCAACCCGGGAATGCTGCGAACAATGCAAACGGCAAAGCCAATGCTAATGAAAATCCGAACATTCCTATAAAAGGAGCCATTCCACCTTCTGATGCTGCTGTAACTAATAAAATTCCAACAATTGGTCCTGTACAAGAGAAGGAAACCAATGCTAAAGCCAATGCCATAAAGAATATCCCAACGAATCCTCCTTTGTCTGCTTTTGAATCTGCTTTATTTGCCCAAGAACTTGGTAAACTTATTTCGAAAGCTCCCATAAAAGAGATAGCGAAAACGACCAAGAGAATAAAGAATACAAAGTTAAATATCGGGTCGGTAGACATACTGTTTAAGGACTCGGCACCAAATAAAGCGGTGACCAGTGTTCCTAAAACAATGTAAATTACAATAATTGAAATTCCGTATTTAATGGCGTTATTTATTCCTTGTTTCTTGGTTTTACTTTGTTTAGTAAAGAAACTAACGGTCATTGGAATCATCGGGAAAACACAAGGTGTAACAAGTGCTAATAGTCCACTACCAAATGAAACTCCGAAAATCCACCACAAAGATCTTCCAGTTGGATCACTTTTACTTTGCTTTTTTTCGTTGGCATCAACTACAACTAGTGCTTCCTCTTCGTCATTGTCGTCAATTTCATCTGCAACGACTACTGACTGGTCTTCAGACTCCTCAATATCGGCTTGGAGATCAGCATCTGTAGCATCGCTACCTGATTGCAGTTTAGTAGGACTTGACTGATTATTTTTTTCAACTATAATTTCACAACCTTTTACCTTAACAGTAAAAACATCTTCGAAAGGGAATAAGCACTTTACAGAGTCACATGGTTGGAATCCAAAATCAAGCTTTAACTCGAAATCTTTGTCTGTTGTAATCTTAATTTTTTGTCTAAGCGTGAATTTCCCTGCGTGGTAACGTAAACTTTCTTCAGAAATTTCATCATATTTCTCTACTGGTTTAGGTTCGATTACCTTTCCAATAATTTTATAATTTGGAGATTTGTGTAATTTAAAAGTCGTTGGAATCCCAAAATTATCAGCTGGAAGATTTAAAGCATTAATGTGCCAATGCTTATCTACTTTGAATTCACCAATTATTTCGGCTTCACATCCAGATTGTTTCACTTTAAATTCCCATTTTACTTTATCTTCAGGATACTCAACTTGTGAGAAACTATAGAAACTGAAAACAATCATTAAAAGTAAGCTTATCGATCTTATCATGTTATATAAAATTTTCTTTCGAGGTATCCCCCATAAATTCAACTAAAACAACAACTTTTTCAAATTAGAACTGAATAAAAAAACTAAAACCACATTCAATTAAGAAACGCAGTTTTGGCAAAATTATAATCACATTTTAATCCATTTCAAAAAAAGCACGACGTTTGTCGTGCTTCAAATTTAAACAAACTCTTTTAGAAATACCTTAGATTTATGACAACATTCTTGTATTCCTACAATTAATTACTTTTGTTAAATAAACACAATTCTGTGGATACTTCCAATGGGTAACCACATTCCTCCTTTCAAACAAATATATTTTAGACCTGTAGCCCAAATTGTAGTTTCAACTTGTTTAATCCCTTCATCATCTTCAAAAATGATAGCAACTTTACCATGATGCAAGTTTCCCAATTTAGTTGCTTCCATCAAGCTTTCCATCAAACCATCCTGTTGCTTAATTTTTACTCCCCTTTGAAATTTTAACTGAGGAATAACTTCCTTCTGAACTATTTGGGGTTTAACGTTTATAATTTCTTGCATAGCCTTGGTTTTAAAATGTTAGAAAAATTACTACTAATTAAACTTACATCCAAACATTATTTTCATTAATTTTTAAAATCCTTTGATTTCCAAGGCGTCCCTCTGTTTAAATATAATCGGAAAACACGAATCTGGAAAACAAATTATAAAAGGTTCAAAAGAAGCTTCAAAATCATTATTTTCGCCTAACAATTTAAAGATATGGAAAGTACAATTCAACAAGAAGCAACACTAGAAGAAGCTAAAGAGCTTGGCTTAACAAAAGATGATTTTGAGCTGATCAAAAAGACTTTAGGCAGAACACCAAATATTACTGAAACTAATATTTATGGAACGATGTGGTCTGGTTCATTTTCTTTAATACACATTGAAAAATGGATTAAAACACTACCAAACATAGATAAAGATGGCGGAATTATCGATTTGGGTGAAGATATCGGTTGTGTTTTAAATGCAAGTACACTTAATCAATCGCAATCTTCTGAAACAAATCATAAATCTGGACTCAATTTTGACACAATAGCACAAATCAACTCATTTCGTTTTGGAACTATCGAAAATAATGCGTCTAAAAAATCATTAACAGAAGCAATTAAAGCAATTAGTGACTCTGCAAATACTTCTAAAATAACTTCTTTGGAAGGAGATGTGTTTTTTGACAATTCATTTAATAGTACTTCAATTGTAAACACATTTTCGGTAGGAATTATTAATTCCAAAAAGAAAGGCGACACTTCAGGAACTGAAAACCATTTGCAAACACTTGATTTTTGCTCAGAAAAAGTAATAAAAGATATATGTGCTAAATTTGATTTAAAAGCGGATCAATTTAGTGTTGAAACTGATTTAAAAAGTATTCGTTACTATAATAATAAGGTACTAATTGCAAATCTACCAATTGATTCACTCATTAAGGTCAATGAAGATATAGTAGGTGATGAAAAAATTACCGCTCCAGCATATTTTCAAGAAAGCAAAGCGTTTAATATTAATGATGTTAAGGAACCAGAAGACCTTAAAGAAGTCGCAGATTTCTTATTGAAACAACCTAATATTGCATCAAAAAGATGGATTAACAATCATTTCAACACCTTGAAAAGAACTGGTGCAAATATTGGAAAACCTCTATCGGATGCAGGAATGGTTCATATTGAAGATACAAATCGTGGTTTAGCAATTACAGTTGGTGGTAACCCAAGATATATAAAAGCTGATCCACAAATCGGTACTTCAATTGCGGTTGCAGAAGCGGCGAGAAACATTGTTTGTTCAGGAGGTGAGCCAAAGGCAATTTCGACTTGTTTTAACTTTGGCAATCCAAATAATCCAGAAACAAGTTGGCACTTTACAAACTCCATTAGAGGAATGTCAGCCGCTTGTGAAAAATTCAAAACTCCCGTTATAAATAAAAAGGTTTCTTTCCAAGATCAGTCAATTATTGACGGCGAGGAAGTTTCTATTTCTCCAATTCCTACCATTGGAATGGTTGGATTGCTAGAAGATAAAAAGAAAGCAATGTCACTTGATTTTAAAACCAAAGGAGATCTAATTTTCATCATTGGGGAAGCTGTTGAATGCATTGCAAGTTCAGAATATTTATACGCTTATCATGGCGTAAAAGCATCACCTGCTCCACACTTTAATATGGACAAAGAGTATAAATTGCAAGAAGTAATTAAATCTTTGATCAAAAAAGATTTAGTGAATGCTGCACATGACTGTTCTGTTGGTGGAATATTTATTACCCTATCAGAAATGGCTATTCCAAACGAATTAGGTTTTGACATTGTAACAGATGCTGAAATCCGTGAAGATGCTTTCCTATTTGGAGAATCTACAGGACGTGTACTTGTTGGAGTAAACGAAGTAAGTGAAGAAGAATTTATCGAATTCATGATGAACTCAGGTATTAACTTCACATTGCTAGGTCACGTAACACAAGGGAAATTGGTTGTGGATGATGATCATTTTGGATTTATCCAAGAAGCGAAAAAATCTTACAATTCGGCTTTAGAAAAACTGATTGAAAGTTAGTAAAATAATGTTTAATGGTTAATTGTTAACGGAGATGACTCCCGAACATAATAATTTTGATATTCAATTTATTAAAGCATCCAGAAATTAATTTTGGATGCTTTTTTTTTATTTTAAAACCATCAATTAATTTCTACTCTATTTTTATAACTGCTTCAAAAAGCTCGTTTGTGCATAATTTAGGAATCATAAAATCAACATTACCTTGTTGAACTACACCTGAATTCAAAATTCTATAATTTACAATATTAATTTCAACGCCTTCTGTGTAGTGATGAGATCTAAAATAAGAAAAGTTATAAACTGTATCCACAACCCCATTTTGAAAAGGTCCTGGAATTTGAATCTGAAGTTGATTATGAGTTTTAATAATTAGGGTATCACTCGCAGTGTAAGCGCTATCCACATCAAGTCTTATTTTGAAACTTACAAATGTATTACCAACATAAACATTACCAAGATCAACATCTTGGTAGGCTGGAATTCCTTCATATACATGGTTATTATTGAAATAAAATTCTAGATCTGTATTAACAGCTTCTTTCCTTTTATATATAATTTTAAAGCGACCATTCCCATCTGTAAAGAAACCTCTGTAAATTGGGTCTCTTTTACTCGGTATAAGTGATGCCTCTTTAAATTCCTGTGTTAGTAAAAAACTATTGTCATTCACAATAAGTGAATCACAGCCATACAAAACACGGCCTATAATCGTATATTGTTCATTTTTATTGCAGCTCATTAAAAAAGTTAGGAGCAGCATAGCGATAGTAATTTTCATAGTCTTCATAGTGTTGGTTTTTAATAATAAAACACAGCGGGGTAAAAAATTCATAAGTTATTGCATTCAAACATAAATCATTTTGAAGAGATAACAAAATTTGATTCAACTGATAAAAGTCATTAAATTCAATTGCTCTCAATTTTGGGTTTTATTCATTTTCTGTATCTTTGTAAAATCTTTAATCATATAAAAAATACATAGCATGCAACTGTGGAATAAATTGAGTAAAGAGGAGTTGGTGGAAAAGTTAAAAGAACGCGGAACAAAATTCGTTACCGTTTCTTTTTATCAATATGCTTCTATTCCCAACCCTCAAGTTTTTAGAGACCACCTCTTTCAAATGTGGGATAATCTAGGAGTCGTAGGAAGAACTTATGTCGCAACTGAAGGAATTAACGCACAAATGGGTGTTCCAGCTGACAAGTTCGAAGAGTTCAAAAAAGAATTGTACACTATTTCTTTTTTAAACAACATCAGACTAAACATCGCTGTAAACGAGGAAGAAGCAGAATTTCCATTCTTAAAACTAAAGATTAAAATCCGTAACAAGATTTTAGCCGATGGTTTAAATGACGCAACTTTTGATGTTACAAATAAAGGAAAACACCTTAAAGCAACTGAATTTAATGCGTTAATCGATGATCCGAATACGATTTTGATTGACATGCGTAATCATTACGAGACGGAAGTTGGACATTTCAAAGGGGCAATTACTCCAGATGTGGATACTTTCCGTGAATCTCTTCCTATTATAGAGAGTGAAATTTTATCAGGAAACGAAGACAAGAATATCGTGATGTATTGTACAGGAGGAATCCGCTGTGAAAAAGCTTCTGCTTGGTACAAACACAGAGGATTCAAGAATGTACATCAATTGGAAGGTGGAATTATTAAATACGCCAACGATTGCACAGACAACGGAATAGAGAATAAATTTATAGGGAAAAACTTCGTGTTTGATGAAAGACGTGGTGAAAGAATAACTGAAGATATAATTTCTGTTTGTCACCAATGTGGAGAAGCAGCAGATACGCATACGAATTGTGTGAATGACGCGTGTCATTTGCTATTTATTCAATGTGAAAGTTGTAAGGAAAAACTACAAGGATGTTGTTCTACAGATTGTCAAGACGTTTATAATTTACCGATTGAAGAGCAGAAAGAACTAAGAAAAGGATTGGAGAACAGCAATCAGATTTTCAAGAAAGGGAGGTCTGATAAATTGAAGTTTAAAGATAATAATAAGAAGCCGGTTAGAGTGGCGGAGGCGATAGCTATAAGCAATAAGCTTTAGGCTGTAGGCTGTATGCGTGATGACCCGTTGAATTTGGTTTTGGCATTATTGATTAACGTTTTCCCTTCGAATTTTATTCGTTAGAAAAAATGATGCGGAGCTGCGGAGAGTTTTCGCAGAGTTTCGCAGAGGTGAGGACGTAGAAAAGATAAACGCGGAAGTTCATAGAGCACAATCCACACTTAATATTGTCTGCTCCAATAGAGCAGCAGGAAACAATGCGAAAGCATTGTTTCTATTACGCCATCCCTCTGGGATTCATTTGACACATACTTTTTCAAGCATAGGATTGTATCCTATGCTTGAATTACACCATCCCTCTGGGATTTTCAAATTCAAACCCTCCTCTTCTCCCTTTTCTTCTTTTTATTCTCTGCGAATCTTTGCGCCTTTGCCTAACTCTGCGTAATTCTTCTTGAAAACCACCCGTTCTTTACCACAAAAAAAGTATCTTTCGCATACATTATAAAAATAGACATTGTGATATTAGGAATTGAATGGAATATGAGCTCGCAACTCATTGATGGTTGGAGCACTCCAAACTTATACGGATTACTTTTTGTTTCAGGTTTAATCATTGGTTTTTACGTGACTAAGCGCATGTTTAAAGCCGAAGGGATTCCAGAAGAATGGTTGGATAAATTATTAATTTACATCGTAGTTGCTACAATTGTGGGAGCGCGTCTTGGACATGTTTTCTTTTATGATTGGCATATTTACAGAGAAAACCCAATCGACATTTTCAAAGTTTGGGAAGGTGGATTAGCGAGTCATGGTGGAGCAATTGCAATTTTTATTGCCTTGATAATTTACAGCAAAGTTGTATCGAAGAGACCAATTTGGTGGGTTTTGGATCGCATCGTTGCTCCTATTGCCATTGCTGCTTGTTTCATTCGTTTAGGAAATCTAGTGAATCACGAAATTATTGGAAATCCTACGACAATGCCTTGGGGATTCAAATTTATGCATGAAAGTGTAGATAATTTGGTTGAAGTCAACGGTAGAATGGAACATGTTTATCGTCACCCAGCTCAATTGTATGAAGCACTTGCCTATTTATTAAGTTTCTTCATTTTATTGAGATTACATTGGAAAACGAAGCTAAAAGAAAAGAGTGGATTCCTATTCGGACTGTTCCTTGTCTTTATTTTCGGATGGAGATTCATTATCGAATTCGTAAAAGTTGGTCAAGCTGAACGCGATGCTGGATTATTAATCAACACTGGACAATGGCTGAGTATTCCATTTGTTTTAGCAGGGATAATTATTATGTTGTTGGCTTGGGGGAAGAAGTTGAATGCTAAAAATGATTGATTGATAAATTGCACGGGCGGATTGCACCTATGGACGGTTTCAAACCGTCCGTACAATTTGCCATATATAAACCATCGTAATAATCGTAAATAAAAAAATCATTTTATGAAAAATAGAATAGCATCATTATTTAATATAGAATATCCGCTAATCCAGGCAGGAATGATTTGGTGTTCGGGTTGGGAATTGGCTTCTGCTGTTTCCAATGCTGGTGGGTTAGGAATTATTGGTTCTGGAAGTATGTATCCTGAAATTTTGGATGAACAAATTCAAAAATGTAAGGCGGCGACTGATAAACCTTTTGCGGTGAATTTACCTATGCTTTATCCAGATATTGACAAGCACATTGCGACAATTATCAAACACAAAGTTCCTATCGTTTTTACATCTGCTGGAAATCCAAAAACTTGGACGAAACATTTAAAAGACCAAGGAATTACAGTTGTTCACGTGGTTTCTAGTGTGAAATTCGCATTAAAATCTCAAGAAGCTGGCGTTGATGCCATTGTTGCCGAAGGATTTGAAGCGGGTGGACACAACGGAAAAGATGAAACAACAACTTTTTGTTTGATTCCGATGGTGGCTGAAGCTCTAGATATTCCATTAATTGCAGCTGGTGGAATTGGAAATGGTGCTGGAATGTTAGCAGCCATGAACCTTGGTGCTGACGCAGTGCAAATTGGAAGTCGTTTTGTAGCTTCGGAAGAATCTTCGGCACATATCAATTTCAAGAATACAGTGGTTGAATCTAAAGAAGGTGATACTGTCTTGACTCTAAAAGAAATTACTCCTGTCCGTTTAATCAAAAATGCTTTTTATTCTCAAGTAGTTGAAGCTTACAACGAATGTAAAAGCGTTGAGGATTTAGTGACTTTATTGGGTCGCGGAAGAGCGAAGAAAGGAATGTTTGAAGGTGATTTGGAAGAAGGTGAATTAGAGATAGGACAAGTTTCAGGATTGATACACAAAATTCTTCCTGCCGCACAAATCGTTGAGGAGATTGTTAATGATTTCAAGACTGCTTTGGCAGCACAAAATACAAATGAAAAATTTAAGTTTTAATGGTAGAATTTGAGCGTTTTGAACTCGACAATGGATTGCGTGTAATTTTCCATAAAGATGTAACGACACCAATGGCGGTGGTCAATACTTTATTTGATGTTGGAGCAAGAGATGAATCTCCAGAAAGGACAGGATTCGCCCATTTATTTGAGCATTTAATGTTTGGAGGCTCTGTCAATATTCCAAATTTCGATGGACCATTGCAAGAAGCGGGTGGATCAAACAATGCTTTTACGAGTAATGACATCACCAATTATTACGATGTTGTTCCAGCGCAAAACTTGGAAACAGCTTTGTGGTTGGAAAGCGATAGAATGTTGTCTTTGGCTTTTACAGAAAAAAGTTTAGAAGTTCAACGCAGTGTTGTAATTGAGGAATTCAAACAACGTTATTTGAATCAACCTTATGGAGATTTATGGTTAGAATTTCGACCATTGGCTTATGAAACTCACCCTTACCGTTGGGCAACTATCGGAAAGAACATTGAGCACATCAAGGAAGCGACAATGGATGAAGTGAAAGACTTTTTCAAAACACATTATCACCCTGGAAATGCAATTTTATGTATTGCTGGAAATCTTGAATTAGAAGAAGTAAAAAGATTGGTAACGAAATGGTATGCTGACATTCCTTCGAAAGAAAAGAAAGTTAGAAACTTACCACAAGAGCCAAAACAGACAGAATTCAGAACAAAAACGATTGAAAGAGATGTTCCTTCTGATGTTTATACCTACGGATTTAAAATGGTAGGAAAAGGTGAAGATGGATTCTACGAAGCTGATTTAATTTCCGATGTTTTAGGGAGAGGGAAATCTTCTCGTTTATACAAGCGTTTGAAAAAGGAATTAGAATTGGTGACAGACATCAATGCGTATGTCATGGGTTCAACGGATACAGGAATGCTGATGCTTTCTGTCCACCCAAGTGATGGAGCAACTTTAGAACAAATTGATACAGAGATTTGGAAAATTATTGATGAAATGAAATCGACTTTAGTTGAAGAAGCTGAATTGGAGAAAATCATCAATAAAGTAAAAACGACAAAAGCATTTTCTGAACAAGGTGTTTTGAATAAAAGTATGGCTTTGGCAATGAATGAATTAATGGGTGATGCTAATCTTATCAATACCGAAACTGAATTGTATGAAAAAGTTACGGTGGAAGGAATTCAGAAATACGCAAAAGAAATTTTACAGAAAACAAACTGTACACAATTGATTATTAAAGCAAAGAAAAATGATGAATAGAACACTTGCACCAGAAACATCAACGATTACACATATAGATTTTCAATCACCGGAAATTGATACTTTAGCAAACAAAGTGGACGTTTACAGTATGCGTGAAACAACTGATGAAACGGTTCGAATAGATTTCGTTTTTGACGCTGGAAGTTTAAAAACATCAAAAATCATTGCTCAATTGACAGGAGAGCTTTTATTCTCAGGTTCAGCAGATAAATCAAGCGATGAAATTGAAGAAGCAATTGACAGATTAGGAGGATTTACGGGAGTAGAAATTTCAACTGAAAGAGCGACTATTTCAGCTATTGGATTAAGAGAACACATTGTTACCATTGCAAAAACAGTTGTAGATGCAATGATTAATGTTAATTTCAATCCAAAGGAAATTAACCAATTGCTACAATCGAAAAAGAAGAAAATGGCAATTAGTTTGGAGAAAGTTTCTACACAAGCCAGACGTGCTTTTTTGAGCGATTTATTCAATAATTCACCTTATGGAGATTTAACGCAATTGGAAGATTACGATGAAATTGACCAAAAAGATTTAATTGAATTTCACAAACATAAATACCTGAAAGGATTGCAATACATCAGCATTGTTGGTGCATTGAATGACGAAGATTTGAATGCTATCAAAGAATTAGGAAATCAATTCAGCAAAGACGAAGTCACTACAATAGATTACGATTATAGCTATACACCAAATAACATTCACGTAGAAAAAGAACAAGCGCTTCAAACGGCAATTCGCGTTGGAAGAGTTTTATTCAATAAACAACATACAGATTTTATCAAATTTAGTGTTGTCAATACAATTTTGGGTGGTTATTTCGGAAGTCGATTAATGACATCAATTCGTGAAGACAAAGGATATACTTATGGAATTGGTTCTGGCGTTGCACAATTGTTAGAAACAGGCTATTTCTTTATCAGCACAGAAGTTGGAAAAGAATTCAAAGACTTGACTTTAGAAGCTATTAAAGCAGAAATCACTCTTTTACAAACTGAGGAAGTGAGTGAAACTGAATTGTCGCTGGTGAAAAACTACATTATTGGTCAAATTTTGGAGCAATCTGATGGAGCACAAGCCATGATGGACAGATTTATTTCAGTTGAAACTTACGGATTAGACTTTTCTTATTATGACAAGTTTATTAAAGAAGTAAATGAAATTACTCCGAAAGAAGTGAAGGATTTGGCTAATTTGTATTTGAACTGGGAAGATTTTACGGTGGTGAGTGCTGGGTAAATTAAAGATTAGAAAGATTTTCGGCAACGAAAACCATTATCTTTACGTTATACTATTAGTATTTAAAACACGTTTAAACATCAATGCATAAAGTCGTTCCATTTTTATTTTTAATTTCATTGTTCGGATTCAATATCCAAACAGTAAGTGCTTTGAATGCTCCAGAAATTACTTGCGTTAAGACGGAAGCAAATGGAGATATTACGATTAATTGGACTCCTATTACAGATCCAAACGGTGAATTTGACAGTTATGATGTGTTTGGACTAAACGGTGGTTTTTATAATAACTACACGAACATCAATACAAATAGTGCAACAATCACTAATCCTGGAACCGGAATAGTTGATGGATATTACATTACAACAAATTCAAATGTACTGGGAAGTATCCCTGAATCCTCCGATACACTTCAGAATATTTATTTAGACTTGAATAATCCAGGAAATGGTGAAGCAATTCTTCAATGGAACAAGCCCTTCCCTTCTCAACTCGGTTCTTTCAATGATTATTTTCATATTTATAGAGAGTTTCCTGCTGGAACATGGACTTTAATTGACTCAGTTCTTTACAATACAACAAACTATTCAGATACAATAACTGTTTGTGATGAATTTATCAATTATCAAATCATTTTACCGACATCAAATTGTGACTTCACAAGTAATATTGCAGGAGATGTATTTAAGGACAGAATAGTTCCCAATATACCAGTAATTACAAACGTAAACATTGACACCTTAACAAACGATATCACTGTTACTTGGGATGTAAATGATCAAAATGACACTTATGGATATGTTGTTTATCAAACTGATTTAGCAGGAAACTTAGTAGAAATTGATACTGTTTGGGGAAGACCAAATACTACTTTCACACATTCAGAAAATTTAGAAAATGGACCTTTTCAATATTCTATAGCAGCATTTGATTCTTGTTTCACGACAAATGTTCCACCAACTTATCAAACATCAGCAAAGGCAGAACCACATACAACCAATCAACTCAGCTCTTCCATAGATGCATGTAATCGTTTGCTGAATTTGAGCTGGACAGGATATTTAGGATTTGACAGTATTGTTGAAGCCAAGATTTTTATTAGCACAAATGGAAACCCGTGGCAAGAAGTTGGTCAATCTCAAGTAAATACATTCAGTACGAATATCAATTTTGGAGACGAAATGATTATCGCTGTTCAAACAGTTTCACTTCAGGGAATAACTTCTTTTTCGAACAAAGACACTGTTAAATTAACGGCAGGCAATGGACCTGGAGTTTCCTATTTGAGCGTAGCAACTGTTGAAGGAGAAAATATCGTAATCAAACACAGGGTTGCTAATGGAGAGGGAATAAAATCGATTCAACTTGAACGTTTTGACGAGAAAACACAAGGTTTTGTAAAGATTGACGAAGCTTTAATCGGAACGGGTTCTGAATTCATTTTCACTGATACTGATGTTGAAGTGAATGAGCGATCTTATACTTACCAAACGATTACTATTGACACATGCAACCAAATTTCTGACATTTCAAATTTTGGAACTTCCATACTCTTAAATGTAATTACAGAGGAGGAAGCCGAAAATCATACTTTACAGTGGACACAATATGAGGAGTTTATTGGCACAATATCTAGTTATAAAATTTACCGTTCAATTGATGGCGTTTTTGATACTACTCCTATTGCTATTTTACCTTATAATAAAAGAACATATACTGACAATGTAACTCCTTATGGAAAATCGGACGAAGGGAAAGTATGCTATTATGTTCAAGCTGTTGAAGCAAATAATAAATTTGGACTTCAAGAATTGAGCTTTAGTAATATTGCTTGCGGCGTAATTGAACCATTAATTTTTATTCCAAATGCTTTTACTGTTGGTGGTAAAAATCCAATATTTAAACCAGAAACCAGACACAGACAATTCGATGATTATCTTTTTGAAATTTATGATCGTTATGGTAGAATAATATTCACCACTTCTAATCCTTCTGAAGGATGGAACGGACAGTTAAGAGAGCAGTCACGTTATGCGAATGAAGGTGTTTATATTTATAGATTATCCTTAAGAGACGGCAATGGAATTCAAGTGATCAGACATGGCCATGTTACTTTGTTGGATTATCGTAAAGTAAAATGATTTTTTGTACATGGTCGCAGCAGTGCAACTGCAGCGATGCCATGAAGCTCAGAGAGCAATCCGTTGCCTGAGCGAAGTCGAAGACAACACCAGCATCGAATAGCTATATTCATTTTAGGCATTAATAAAACATGGTTACAGCATTGCAACTGTATCGACGCCATGATTTAAATCCATCAAAAAGGAATTGTTCATTTGTTGTAGATAACATGTTTTATATTTAATCGGAAATGACAAGAAATAACACTATTTTCGCATTCAATTATGGATGAAGTAGATAATCAAATGTCCTTCCTTGCTCATCTAGAGGAGTTGCGATGGAGAATAGTTAAATCAGTTATTGCAATACTTGTTTTTGCGATAGTAATGTGGTTTTTTAAAGAGTGGATAATTCAAAACATCTTCATCTCGATGACGAAGCCTAGTTTTGTTTCCTTTCGTTTCATGTGCGAATACTTAGGTATTTGTCTTGAGGAGATTCCAATTAAATTTCAATCAAATAAAGTTGGTTCTCAATTCTCCACGGCATTATTAATGTCATTTGTTGGAGGGTTTATCATAGCTTTCCCTATTGTTTTTCATCAACTTTGGGGATTTGTTAAACCAGGACTTAAAGTCAATGAAAAGAAAGAAGTCAGTGGAATTACATTTTTTGTTTCTGTCTTATTTTTATTGGGTGTAGTCTTCGGATACCTTGTCGTTGCTCCATTATGTATTCAATTCTTCGGTATTTTCTCTTTATCTTCAGAATTTGAAAATATTTGGATGATTGCTTCGTTCATGTCTTTGATTATCTCAAGTGTTATATTCACTGGACTATTATTTTTGTTGCCAATTGTGGTTTATATTCTAACGAAAATTGGAATTTTAAATGCACCTTTTTTAAGAAAATACAGAAAACATTCAATTGTGGGTGTATTAATTCTTTCAGCATTGATAACACCTCCAGATTTTATTAGTCAAGTAATTGTTTCCATTCCAATCATCATTCTTTATGAAGTAGGAATTTTAATAAGTGCTCGAGTTGAACGCAAAAGATTAAAAGCTGAGAAAAGAAAATAAATTACACTAACAAACGCTACTTTTAACTATGAAATTAAATATTACTTTAAAATATTCTCTACAATTTCACTATTTTAGTATCCGATGAAGTGGATTCTTATAATATTTCTCTTAACAAGTACTTTCTTGAACGCCCAAAAAACAGGTGTTTCAGGTACTGTTATTGAAGATGAAACTGGAGAACCTGTTCCATTCGCAAGTGTGTTTTTTCAAGATTCAAAAATTGGAACAGAAACCGACTTTGATGGAAAATACGCAATTGAATCCTACTATGCTACTGACTCATTAATAGTGCGTGCATCAGGATTTGCAACACAAACTGTTTCCGTAAAAAGAGATCAATCTCAAGTGATTAACTTTAGAGTTGAACCTATTACTCAAACCACGGATGAGGTGTATATTACTGCACCTGATGAAAAACCTTCTACTGTTTTACACCGAAGAGTTGTCAATAATAAACCCATTAACAATAAGGAAAAACTAGGCGCTTATCAATACGAAACATACAATAAAATCCAATTGGATTTGAATAATATTGGTGATCAATTTGAAGACAGAAAGATTGTACAAAATCTAAATCTGGTAATGGAATATTTGGACACAATGAATGGTGACAAATATCTACCGCTAATTTTAACGGAATCATTATCTGATTTTTACTACAGAACGAATCCAACAAAGAAGAAAGAAGTCGTAAAAGCTTCTCGTATAACAGGGATTGAAAATCTTGAAGTTAACCAGTTTTTAGGTGAAATGTATCAGGACATTAACGTTTATGAAAACTACATCGGAATTTTCGATAAATCTTTCATTAGTCCAATCGCGAATTTCGGAAGGGCTTATTACACCTTATATTTAAAGGACAGTGCCTTCATTGGCAAACAATGGTGTTACTTATTGACGTTTGAACCCAAAAGAAAAGGAGATTTAACCTTTACTGGTGAAATGTGGATACACGATACAACTTATGCAGTGAAGGAATGGTCTGCAACAGTTGCGGAAAATGCAAACATAAACTATGTAAACGGTTTTTATTTAGAGCAAGAATTTGAGCAAGTGGAGAAGGAAGTTTGGATGATGACATCGGACAAACTTATTGTGGATTTGAAAGCTTTACAAAACTCTAAATTGTTAGGATTTTACGGTCGAAAACTAACCACTCGTAAGAACTTTATTATCAACACTCCCTTGCAGCCTGACTTTTATCGTACCTCCGAAAACGTAGTTATTGAATATGGCGCTAGTGATAGGTCCAAGGAATATTGGAGGGCAAACCGTCATACACCTTTAAATAAACAAGAGGAGGATATTGATGTAATGATAGACTCGCTGAATGAAGTCCCGCTTTTTAAAGCAGTTAAGAACTTCTCATTTTTAGTCACTACGGGGTTTTATCCGATGGGGAAAATTGAATTGGGAAATCTCAAAAGCTTAATTAGTTTCAATACAGTTGAAGGTTTTAGAAACCAGATTCAACTGCGAACTTCAAACGATTTCAGCAGGCGAGTTGAGTTATCGGGGAAAATTGCTTATGGATATTTGGATGAAAAATTCAAATACGGCGGAGGAATAAGGTACAATGTATCTCCTAAAAAACGAGGAATGCTCAAATTGTATTATGATTATGATATAACGCAACTTGGAATGGCGGGAAGCGCTGAGGCTATTGACGGAGCTTTGGGTTCACTTTTCAGAACTCGACCTTTAGATATGTTAATTCTGACGGAGGCTTTTGGAACCAATATCGAGAAAGATATGGGTAAAAACTTTATTGTGACAGCTGGAGCGGAATGGAAGAAATTAGGTGCATTGGGAGCTACTAAATTCAGAATCCCAACTTCATCCGTTTCTTACAATGATATAAATGATATTTCAACTTTTGAAACTTCTTTAAAAGTAAGGTATGCAAAAAATGAAGAGTTCATATCTGGAACTTTTGACCGAATTTCTGTGGGTTCAAAATATCCTGCTATTAGTTTAGAAGGTATTCTTGGAATAAAAGGAATTTTAGGCTCTGACTATGAATATCAAAAATTTGAATTAAAGCTGAGTCACAGTCCAAAATTAGGGATTTTCGGTAAATTGTATTACGAAATTTATGGAGGTGTAGTTTTAGGTGAAGCGGCATATCCGTTCTTAAAAATTCATGAAGGCTCTCAAACCTATTGGTTCCAGTCTTCAGCGCACAACAGAATGGATTATTTTGAATTTATTTCAGACCGTTATATTGGAGTATCAGCTGAACAACACTTTAATGGATTGTTCTTTGATCGTGTTCCATTGGTTAGAAAATTAAAATGGAGGTTGGTTGCTTCAGCAAAATCTGTTTGGGGTGATATTTCAGAAAAACAAAGCGAAGGAATGTTATTGCCTGACAATACAAAACTTTTTGGAAACATTCCTTATTTGGAAAGTGCCATAGGAATTGAAAACATATTTAAGGTATTCAGAGTAGATGCTATTTGGAGAATAACGCATTTAGATCCGGGAGTTTCTCCTATTGGAATTCGTGCTAAATTCAGAATTAGATTCTAAGAATTGGATCTCACTAATTTAAAGCACGTACATTTAATAAATGCTAACATAAATATTCATCTGTTTTAATGACCACTATTAGTATAAATGCTAATTTAGTCAGTTGGAGAAAGAAAAATGAAATTATATACTAAAGATATAACGAAGTCTTACCGAAGCCGAAAGGTTGTGAAAGGAATTTCTATTGAAGTAAATCAAGGAGAAATCGTTGGACTTCTAGGACCAAACGGAGCTGGAAAAACGACTTCCTTTTACATGATTGTTGGTTTGGTAACTCCAGACAAAGGAACTGTTCATCTTGACGGAAAAGACATTACGCGTTTACCGATGTACAAAAGATCGCAACTTGGAGTTGGTTATTTACCGCAAGAAGTTTCCGTTTTCAGAAAGTTGAGTGTTGAAGACAACATCATGGCAATTTTAGAAATGACCAAGTTAAATAAGGAGGAAAGACATGCTAAATTAGAAAAATTAATTTCTGAATTTGGTTTGAATCACGTTCGTAAAAACAAAGGTTCTGCCTTATCTGGTGGTGAGAAAAGAAGAACTGAAATTGCTCGTGCTTTAGCTACAGATCCAAAATTCGTATTACTTGATGAACCTTTTGCCGGAGTTGATCCAATTGCAGTTGAAGACATTCAATCTATTGTTGCTGATCTAAAAAATCGTAATATTGGTATTCTTATTACAGACCACAATGTACAAGAAACACTCTCTATTACTGATCGCGCATACTTACTTTTTGAAGGAAGTATACTTAAAGCTGGAACCGCTGAAGAGTTAGCTGCCGATGAACAAGTTAGAAAAGTATATCTAGGTCAAAATTTTGAACTTCGTAAAAAAACATAGTATATTTGTATTCTAATTTATACACCATGAAGAAACTTATTTTTATTTCATTACTTATATTTTCAATCACATCATGTAAAAAGTGTGATCCTACAAATGCCATTGGAGGAATTGTAATTGAAGATGCAATTGTACGTGTTATAGGTTATGAAGAAGGTGAGAATTTCATCACTGAATCTACTGATTTTGATAAATTAATTGAGGTTAGTTTTGATGGTGGAATAAATTACAAACCCGTAGATTTCTCAAAATATTCCGTAATGTCATTACAAACTACTGCTTCTTGTAGTTCAGGATATTATAGAGCTGTGGTAGCGAACAAATCACAACAAACAGTAAATTATACTGTGACCATTACAGAATGTCCAACATGTCAGAACACTTCAACTATTAACAATTGGGTCTTGACTAAAATTGTTCCAAATTTTTACGTAGAAAGCTATAATATAGTACGTCAATAGTTTTTAAAATTGGATTTTAGAATATTCTACAACTGAATATTGCTGTATCATCCACAAGCTCTTCTGTTTCTCTGAATTCATCTAGCTTCGAAAAAATAAGGTTATTCAAATCTTCCATTTTTAATGGATAGAAACTATGAATTAATTTAATCAATCGATCCGTTTGGAAATATTCCCCAGCTTTGTTCTGTAGTTCAACAATTCCATCTGTATATAGAATCAAAGTAGAATTGGGTTGAATGATTACTTCATCTGGCTCTATAAATGGAATTTCATCTAACATTCCCAAGCCAATTGATCCACTATCTAAAAATTGAGCTCTTTTTCCATTGGTCAAAATTGGATGATTATGTCCTGCGTTCACGTATTTAAAAAGTCGCGTTTTAGAATTATATTTTCCGATAAAAAAAGTAATGAACTTCTCCCCTTTTGCGGCTTTCATCACCTTTTTATTGAGTTCTCGAATCAAGTATTCCAAATCAAATTGTTCGAAGCTCAATAAAGTTCGAATGGTTGCTTGGAAATTAGCCATCAACATTGCAGCTCCAACACCTTTTCCTGAAACATCTGCAATACAAACTATAAATTCATCTTCACTAATGCGAATAAAGTCGTAATAATCCCCACCGACTTCGTGCCTAGCGGTATAAGTTGCTGCCAAATCCAATCTTTTATCAGAAGGTAAATCATCTGGAAAAAGTAGTTTTTGCATTTCAGAGGCGACTTCTAATTCCTTTTTAATTCTTTCTTGAATCAGGCCTTGTTTATTCATTCTCTTATTCTCAATGGCTACCACAATGATGTTGGTCAATGTTTCAATAAAAGACAATTCATTAATAGAACTCGAAAAATTATAGCTTTTCCGATTCCCACGTTGCTCTTTGAGTAAAAGAAAGGCCAAGGCTTTTTCTTGATGATAAACAGGAATAACAACATCAAACTGATTCAATTCTTTATTGCTGGAAGATTCAATTAAAGTGATTTCCTGAAAACGAAGTAAATCCCGCTCGATATTAATGTCCTTGATTCTTCCTTTAACTCCTGTTTTTATTAAATGAGTCCAAACTTTTTGCTTTTTATAAAGCACAAACTGTTGGAGTCCTAATTGTTCTTTAAGGATAAACTCATAAACAGAAAGAAGGTAATCTATTGATTGATCTGAATTGATTCCTTTCGTAATTTCAAGCAAGGAGTTTAACTCAAAGTCTTTAAACTTTAACTCTTGTTTCAGTGCTTGAATGATAGAATTTCGCTTCATTACTTTACATATTCTCAAGGATTTCTGGCAACTTACGGAGAGCAGCCATTTCTCTGTACATCAAACGAATATCTTTTGCTGGACTTCCGAAGTATGTTTTATTTGGTGCTAAACTTTTAGAAATTCCAGACTGAGCCAAAATCACTGCATTTTCTCCAATCACTACATTACTTGCACAACCCACTTGTCCCCAAATGGTAACATTATTTTGAACTTCTGTGCAACCAGCAATACCAACATTTGCAGCAATTAAACAATTTTTACCAATCACGGTATCATGTCCAATTTGAACTTGATTATCTAGTTTTGAACCTTCTCCAATAATTGTAGAATCTGTTACTCCAGCATCGATTGTGCACAACGCACCAATTTCAACATTCTTTTTTAAGTGAACATTTCCACAGGTATGCAATCTGTCATAACCTGTTTCTTTCTTTTTATAATAGAATGCACTGTGACCAATTACAGTGTTAGCTCCAATAATTACATTGTCTTCAATTATTGTGCGGTCCATAATTACAACTCCCGGATAAATCAGAACATTTTCTCCAATTGTTACATTGTTTCCAATCGTTACATTAGGATAAATCATTGCAGAATCCGCTATTTGAGAATCCTCTCCAATAGGGCCAGACATAAAATGCACTGGTTTAAAATGCTTAGTCAATTTATTAAAATCATCAAAAGGATGTTTACTAATTAAAAGTCCTTTTCCGTCTGGACAATCCACTTCTTTATCAATTAAAATAGTGGTTGCTTTACTTTTTATCGCTTTGTCATAGTATTTTGGATGATCAACAAAAACTGCATCACCTTCTACAACGCGATGAATTTCGTTTAATCCTGTTATCAAATGAGCTGGATCTCCTGAAAATTCACAGTTTAAGAATTCAGCTATTTCTTTTAATGTTTTTGGTTCTTGTAATTTCATAACTCAAGATAATAATTGGCTAATTGAGTAAAATTATAAAGAATCTGTGTACTATTTTCCGATTTTGAGAATAGTTGTAAGCTTGATGGTGTTAGTAAGGTTGATAAATTACGTTTATAACGACAAGGTTATTTTATCTCAAAATTATGAATCCTACTTAACCAATAAAAAAAGTTGATGAGCTGCTTCTTCAGACCGTTGGGCATTTATACTGTATTCAACCCATAGCGTTATCATTGGGTTTACTCTAATTGATATATTATAATTTGAAACGCAAACAAATCAACCATTCAATCTCCAAAATTCTAAACCCACTCTTTAAAATGATATTCATCAAGAATTCAAAAATTTAATGTTCTAGTAACAGACACTTGAAATAAAAACCATTTCTTTGCATTCTGTTTTTTTTTGAGACATATTACCAATTTGAAGTCTCACTATATAATTGTACTACAATATTAATCGATTACAAGCGTAAATATAAAATGATTGAATTAAGTAAAGTTAAAATTTGGAATACGTTAAATGTAATTGTGATTTTTCTTTTTATTGGCTTCAACACCAATGCACAAATCATTTTTCAAGAAAACTTTAATGGCGCTGACGGAACAACTTCTGGAACGGCAAATGGTGTAAATTGGTCATCTTCTTGTCCTACATGTTTGAATGGCGATCATTGGGAAATACAATCAGGTGCTTTTGAAGGCCAAGACACGAATGGAGAAGCGGTTTGGAAAACGGATAATCCGATTGATATTTCAAATTGTGGTAATATAGAAATCAGTTTCAATGTGGAAAGCTTGGGAACAATGGAAGGTTGCGGAACAGACTGCAACTCGGTTGACTGGGTACGTTTTCAATATAATATTGATGGAACTGGATGGGTTGATCCAAACAATTCATATTTCTGCTCAGGTCTTTGCGCTGGTTTTAATGTTATCGCTTCTGATGATGTCAATTCTACTGTTTATTCTACTGGCTGTATTCCTGCAGTTGGAAATAGTTTGCAATTACGAATTTCTGTACAATGTTGGTCTAACTCTGAATACTGGAGAATTGACGACGTTACAGTGAATTGTGGTTCACCTGATGCAGGAACAAACGGAAATTTAGATGTTTGTGCCTCTTCTGGAATATCTAATTTATTCAATCAATTGGGAGGAAATCCAATAAATGGAGGAACATGGTCTGGTCCATCCAACTTAACTGGTGGAGATCTTGGAACTTTCAATCCTGCGACTATGAATCCAGGAACATATAATTATACCGTAGGAAATGCGCCTTGTCAAGAAAGTGCTAGTGTTACTGTTTTAATTACAGACAATAATGCTGGAACAAACAACTCAGTAGAATTGTGTCCTGGTGCTGCATCAATAGATTTATTTGATATTTTGGGAGGAAATCCAGACAATAATGGTTCTTGGACTGGACCTTCAAACTTAACTGGCGGGAATCTTGGAACTTTTGATGCAACAACGATGAATAGCGGAACTTACACTTATACTGTTGGCATGAGCCCTTGTGAAGAAAGCGCTTCCATTGATTTAGAAATTAATGGCCCAACTGCAAGTTTCACTGCTAGTCCAACCACAACGACTACAGAAAACACTGAAGTTGAGTTTACAAATACATCACAAAATGCGAGTAATTATTTATGGGATTTTGGAGATAATTCAGCGAATTCATTTGATATAAATCCAATTCATATTTTCCCAAATAGCGAACCTGAAGTTTATATCGTAACCTTAATTGCTTATGATGATAACAATTGTTCAGACACAACAAATGCTTTCATCACGGTTACAGATCCGATTGTAAATCTTGAAATTCCAAATATTTTCACACCAAATAGCGATGGAGATAATGACTTTTTTAAGTTGACCCTTAATGAAAATATTAAGTCGTTAGAAGTGGTTATTCTTAACCGATGGGGAAATGTGGTTTTCGAAAGTAACAAAGTTGATTTTGAATGGAACGGTCAGGTAAATAACAGTGGAACAGATTGTAGTGATGGAACTTATTTTTACAAAATAAACCTTACTGACCTGAGTGGTAAAACCATTAATGAACATGGTTTTGTACAGATAGCTAGATAGGCACAACTAAACGCAATATTGAACCCCTTATTGCTATTAGAAGCACTGATTAGTTGTGGATAAAACAACAGACCTCAATTTTATTGATCTCAGAAAGAGTTAAAACTATGCTCCCGATAAGCCATCGGGATTAGTGCATCTCTTCCGATAGTTATCGGAATTAGCTTCTAACAAGTTTATATCAAACAATAGATTTTAGATGTTAGACAATAGACTAAAAGTCCATGGTCTAACATCTAATATCTAAATATTTTGATAGTTATAGAATTTTATTCTCATTTGAACCTATGGTACTTTCAGTCCATAATGCTTCTGTTCCTTTTTACCATATCTATTCGTAAGATTTTTTAAAGTTAAATCGGTAGAAAATTTTATCTTCGTTGGCTAAAACAGAATCTATATAATGGCGAAGAGCACCAATAAAAAAATCATATCAATTATTAAGGTTGTTTTCCCTTTAGCAATTGGTCTTTATTTGACTTGGCATTTTTACAATGCGATGGATGAGCCTACCAAGGACATCTTTTTCAAAGCAATAAAGGAAGCCAATTACTTTTGGATAATACTTTCTATGTTTATGGGTTTCGTGAGTCACTTAATTCGTGCTTACCGATGGAAATTCTTATTGGAACCACTGGGTTATTTCCCAAAATTCTGGCACCGTTATCATGCGATGATGGTTGGTTATTTAGTCAATCTACTTATTCCAAGAGCGGGCGAAGTAACACGACCTGCATTATTGTATCAAACAGATAGAATCCCATTTTCAAAGAGTTTTGGAACTATTATCGCCGAAAGAATGTTCGATTTGGTAATGTTAGGAGTCGTTGTATTAATAACGGT
Organism: Brumimicrobium glaciale; assembly: GCF_004152935.1. Lineage (GTDB taxonomy): Bacteria > Bacteroidota > Bacteroidia > Flavobacteriales_D > Crocinitomicaceae > Brumimicrobium > Brumimicrobium glaciale. The sequence goes on along the minus strand of NZ_SETE01000001.1, from coordinate 788,979 downwards.
TGTCCTTAGTTTTGATGATTTAATTGCTGTTAAAGACATTATTGTTGCAGGAGCTCCAGAAGATGGTGTAGAACCAGAAAGTAAACAATGGATTTTGAACCTCATCATTTCAGTTGTTGCTGGAGGAATACTACTTTTTGCTATTTTATGGGTGAAAATTGAGAAATTTAGAACAAAAATCACTGAATTTGTCAAAGACGTTATGAATGGTGTTCTTGGTATTTTAAAATCGAAGAAACCTTTTCAATTTATCTTTCATACGGTATTGATTTGGGCAATGTATGTCTTCTTTTTCGGAGTATGCTTTAAGGCTTTCGAGCAAACAGAAAACTTCCCTGTCAACGGAGTTTTAATAGGATTTATAGCAGGTTCACTTGGATTAATGTTTACCAGTGGAGGAATTGGAGCATACCCATATTTGGTTGGAATTGTAGTCATCTATTTCATTGGAGATCAATTTGAAGTAAAGGAACAAGCAGAAGGAATCGGGAAAGCATTGGGAATGATTATTTGGTTGTCACAAACCATATTAATGATATTATTAGGATTAATATCTTTGGCACTATTACCAAGAAACTATAAAAAAGAAAGCGATGACAAAGTGGGAGCAAATCAAGCATAAATTAGTTTCTCAGGAAGAAGCTAAAGCGATTATTTCTTCTTGGAAGGATGATGATAAAAAAGTTGTTTTCACAAACGGATGTTTTGACATCTTACACCGTGGTCACATTACTTACTTAGCTAAAGCAGCCTCATTAGGAAGTTATTTAGTTGTAGGAGTGAATGCTGATGAAAGTGTAAAAAGACTAAACAAAGCACCTGGCAGACCAGTAAACGATGAGGAATCACGTGCATTAATTATTGCGTCACTTAAAGTGGTTGATCTAGTAGTTATTTTCGAAAATGACACACCTAAAGAACTCATCAATAAAATAGCTCCATCGATCCTTGTTAAAGGTGCAGATTATGACGCAGAAGTAACGGATGAAAGTAATCCAAAATACATTGTTGGTGCTAAAGAAATAAAAGCATTAGGCGGAAAAGTAGCTACAATTGAGTTAGAAGAAGGTTTTTCAACTACGGGGATAATTGCGCGACTAGAACGCTGATTTGTAATGGTTAATTATTAATGTTTAATTATTAACGGGGTGTTGATTGGACTTTGTCGTTTCGATATTGATTCAAGGATTCAAGGATTGAAAAATTCAAGGATTAGAAAATGCTTACAGATTTACAACAGACTTTATGGCTTCTCTCTCGAGTAAGATACATCGGAAATTCGGAATTGAAAATTAATTAATCTGTAATTGTTTTTCTTACTTTCGTTTTTACCAAATAAATGGTTTGAAAAACCAATGATACAAAAAACAGGATTACAAATTGAATCAACGCTACCTTAGCATTTTCCTCAAATTTGAATTTCACATAAGCAGCAAAGGAAAAGCAACCCAACATTTGAATAGTGGTGAATACAAGATACAATTGCGCAAAATCTATTTTGAATGTTCCATTGTTTCCTAAATAAAATATGGTGGCCCCAACACTGTTGAGGATAAACAATAGAGCGTAGGATAAAATAATCTCATCACCAAAATAGATTGAAGGATACATTTCATATATTCCATAATGGATTAATGCTATACCTGCAAAGAAAGTTGCAAAAACCAAATTATCCTTTAGAATCATCTTCATCTTTACCCAATTTTATTACTGCTCTAATGATTTGATAAAGTGAACCGAAAATAGCTAAAAGTGTTAGCACAAGTGTCCAAATAGGAAACTCATTTTCTTGTTTTTCATCTAGCCAATTCCCCCCAAGTGCACCAGCTGTAATGACAATTCCCATTTGAATCGCCATTCCAGAAAACTTAACATAGCTGTTAACGCGCTTTTTATCGCCTTCTTCGACTTCCATTAGTAGACCGCTTCTGAAGTCTCTAATTTCTTCCCGTTAGGTTTGTTTATGCTCTTACCAAACATACCTTTGCTGTTCTTTCCAGCATCTCCTGTTTGGATATTACCTTCAATTTGAGCACCGTCTTCAATTACAATTCTACCCGTTTGAATATCACCATGAACGACTGCAGTTTGATGTAAAATCAAGAGTACTTCTGCATTAATTTGACCTTCAACTTTCCCGTCTATTTCAACTTCTGCTGCATTAATATTACCCGCTACAACTCCGTCTTGTCCAAGAACAAATTTGCCTTTACATTCTATATTTCCAACAATTTCTCCATCCACTCGAAGACTACTATTGGCAGTCAAATCTCCTGTTAACTTAGTACCTGCAACCAATCTATTAAGCCTGTCTGGACTTTCTGGTTTGGATTTACCTTTCTCCCCTTTAAACATTGATCAAAATTTTATTTGTATGTATTCTCAAAGAATTCTCTATACTCAACTAATTTTAGCTTCTGTAGCATAACTTTAAAGTTTTCTCTCGAAATAAACATCAGTTCATTCTCCATTAAATTGCCTATATGTCGTTTTGTCTTTCTAAAATCACGAATATAATCTTTCGCATCTGATGTTGAGATAAAATCCTTTATCATTACAAAACTAGTGATTTTATCATAAATCTGCGAAGAAGTAGTCAAACGAAGTCGGCTAAAGTAATCTCTGTTAAAGTTAGAAACATTGTTTGCTGAACTATTGCCATTCTGTCCTTCCTCCAAAAAGACAAGTACATAGTATTCTTTTGAATCCATAGAGAATAACTCTGCATCAGTGACAGTAAACTCTTCGAAAGGAGGCACACCGTTATTAATTAAATCAATTAATTCTTGAGATCTTATAGCGACATCAGTTTCAGGATATTCCAAAATAGCTTGTTCCAAAACAGGCAATAAAGAAGTTTTATCTTGATTTATTTGTCCCATTGCCATTGCTTTTAGTAAGAAATATTCTTTTCTAAAGACATTATCTGGCTCTTCATCAATTACTTTTTCAGCTTTAAGAATTACAGGATAAAACAATCCTTGCTCGAATCGGGTAACTGATCTTAAATAATCTTTCAACGCTAAAGCATCTCGTTCCTTTTTCTTAATGAAATAATCAGGGTCTCTCAAGTAATTGGCGTAATCAGAATTTGGATAGTTGTTTAAAATATATGTTTCATATTGACCCGCTTTACTGCTTTTCTCATTTATAGTATACAACTGGAACGCGGAAAGTACATTGTGTTCATTTTCTATATTATGATCTAAAACACGCTGAAATTGAACAGCTCCCATTTGGCTCTCGTCCAATTGCTCTTTATAAATCATACCCGAACTATAAAGCGCTTCCAAAAGTCGTTCATTACTCAATGCCATTAATGAATCGGTAAGTGGAATATCGGTCAGCAAACCTTCAACAGTCAGCTCATCAGCCGCAACTTTCTCGGCAACGTCCGCTCCTCCTTTTAGAGAGTCTTGCGGAATAGTGTCATTTTCTACAAAGTCAAATGCAATTCTTGCTGGTTTTTTCGACAATCTCCAATAATCTTCATTTTCTCTTTGCCCCCAAATTCTTCTAAATTCTTCTAAACCTTCTTTTGATGCTTTTGGATTAGAAAAATACCATTTACTTCCTGTTTTTTGATTTTGTTCAGCGTAGGTTTGTTGAAGTTTACGCATTTGTTCAGCACGTAAAGCTTCTCTTTCCTTTTTTTCTTGCTCTTCTTTTTGAATCTGTTTAATTACATCTTTCAAGAATTGCTCACGGTCTTTCTCTCCCATTTTTGCAATTCTTTGAACACTATCCTCAAAGGTGATTAAATCAATATCTTCTACAAGATTGGCTAATTTATCGGCTTTGTTTTTAATAACTTCAAAATTAAAATACGTTTCAGGAATTACTTTTGCTGAACTGTCATAATACTTTTGAGCGAAAACATAATTCTTTTCTTCAAAAGACAAATCACCAAGCTTTTCATAACTCACCCCTTTTTGACGTGGATTATTTAAAGAATAAAATACAGATTTCGTTAAGTCATATTTCGCTACTGTCCTATCGTTTCTTCCCAATTCTACTTTTGCCATTGCAAAATAAATTTGATCTCTAAACTCTAAGTAACGCTCCTCCTTTGCTAAGTCTTCAAGCTCTTCAATCATTGCTTGATCATTGAGGTCACTCACAACAGCTCTATTGATTTTAGCATTAAAACTCATTTCAAAAGAGGCATTCTTTTTTATACTTTGTGTATAAAACGCCCTAGCTCCGGGATCACCTTCTCGTTGAAGGAGTTGACCTAAAATGAAACTTAATCTAGCTTTATCCACTTTATTAGGTGCTTTATCCAATGCTTTTCTTAATTCTTCAATTGCGATTTGCGAATCATCCTTAGCCAAAGCTAACATTGCTTTAACTTTCGCAAATTCATAGACAAAATTCTTAGGTAATTCAGGAATATCATCTTCGTCTGAACTTTTGCTTTTCGCATATTTCGCTTTAGACCTTTTCTTCTTTTTAGGCTTTTCAATATCCGCCATAACAACCTTATTGGCTCTGACCTCTAGTTTTTGAATAGCTCTAGTCGCCTCAGACAAATCACCCATTTTAATATAGGTTTTGGCTTCCCATAATTGACCTGTGTAGGTACTTGGACGATCCACATAAAATTTCCGGATATATTCGAAATTCTTTAAAGCTTGGTCATAATCTCTTCTAATATAATTCGCATAACCAATAATAAACCAATTTTGATCTATCCATCTGGCATGTTCGGTTTTCTTTTTAGAAGGCTTTGATGAAGTAGGCATACTGTGTTTTGAAATCACAGTTTGACATTTTGCAATTGCTGTATCTACAACTGGGTAAAAATCAACAACATCATCCTCATTCGGCATTAATTCGATAGCTAAGATTTTATTATAGTCTTCTCTATAATTCTTTCTATAATCTTCTAATCCAATCCTAATAAGTTCTTTAGCATTAAAATACCCATTATACTTTGCCGTTGTACTGTGATAAGTACGCGTTATAAAGGTATTTTTCTCTGTCGAACATGCGCCAATTATTAGAGTCAGAGCAAAAAATGCTACTAAAATCCCAATTGTTGTACGTTTGTTTTTAATACGTTTCATAAATTTCTTCTACTCCCTATTGTTACCAATTGGTATAATTAACTCAAAACCGACAAAAATATTATTAAATTTTGATATTTATTTCTTTAATACAAAAAAGCCAGAGCAAACCCTGGCTTTTTTTAATAATATCGTTTATTCTAATTACAATTCTTTTTCAATTGTGTTACAAAAGAAAGTGTTACATCTGGCCATAATTTTGACTCAGTATCTCCATTTGCATGATCCGTATGTAAATCTTTACACACTTCATTCAAACGAACAATCCCTTCATTTGCTTGCCAATCGTTAACATTAATTTCTGTATCAAAAGTAAAAGCACCATCGTTTAATGTATATTTTCCTCTCACTTCATTACTTACTTCGTTCATCGTAATAATTAAAGTAGCGCTATTTGCCTCTTCATTTATTCTTACCACTTTACCGGTTAAAGTAGGAGTGTTAATTTGACCAAAGAAATGTTCTTTAATTTTCTCATCACGCCCTTCATCTTTTGTTGCGATGCTAGAAACAGGAATTTCAAAACTTAAGCTTTCAAGAACTGCAATAGCGCTTTCATTTTCTTCACCACCTTTTACATTGATTTCATTGAATGTTCCACCAACTCCAGTTTTACCTAAAAATTTATAAGCCGTGAATTTTAGCTCAGAATTTTCTGCCGAATAACTGTATAAACAAGTTTCTTTGTTATCAACATCTGCACTAGCAGTATCATCCGTTCCTTCAGCACAACTTGAAATCATCAAACCTGCCAAAGCGATAAATAAAAATTTTGTATTTTTCATCATAACCTCTCGTATTTTTGATAAATATAGGAAGAAATGAGGCTAATTTCTAATCCATTGGTAGGGAATTTTTCAAGGGTTGAATAAAAGTGACATTTATAAGGATTTTGCGTTTATTAATCGGCAGAGTTTTTATTGATTATTCTAAAAAAAGACCCACAATCAAACAATTCACACATTATTTTATGCAAGGTCATTTCCTTTCGGTAAATTTGTCCCATGTTAATAGAAATTGACGATAAAATAGTAACCGATGAGATTTTTTCACGCAAGTTTGTGTGTGACTTATCGAAGTGTAAAGGCGCTTGCTGCGTTGAAGGGGACGATGGAGCACCATTGGAAGATGACGAGATCAAAATCATGGAGGAAATCTTTCCAAAAGTGAAACCTTACATGACAAAAGAAGGAATAGCGAAAGTCGAAAAAGATGGTGTTTTCTATCTTGACCGTTTTAATGAACCTGTAACAAGTTTAGTTGAAGGCGGTGCATGTGCTTTTGTATCTTATGATCCTGATGGAACCACAAAATGTACGATTGAACAAGCCTACAGAAACGGTGATGTGGATTGGAAAAAACCAATTTCATGTGAGCTTTACCCTATTCGTGCTAAGAAATACGAAAGTTTCACAGCCCTTAATTACGAAGAAATTGATATTTGTAAACCTGGATGCGTTTTAGGTGAGCAATTAAACATTCCCGTTTACCAATTCCTAAAAGCACCACTTACGCGTGCTTATGGCGATGAATTTTACGAATCATTGAAACAAGTGCACAAAGAATTAGAAAAGCAAAACGAGAAAGATCAATAATGGTTGAAAAAACATATAGTGAAAGTTGGTCAGAGTATGAACTTCTCGATGCAGGAAATGAAAAGAAATTAGAACGCTGGGGAAATATTGTAACTATTCGTCCAGAGCGCCAAGCGTATTTTAAGCCTGGAATGTCAGAGGAAGAATGGAATAAAAGAGCACATTTAGAATTCGTTCCAAAAGGAAACACTGCTGGAAATTGGATTACTCGTCAGGCATTGCCTGAAGGAGAGTGGAAAATTCAATTTAAGGACTTGACATTCAATTTAGAAACAACTAAATTTAAGCATGTAGGTCTTTTCCCAGAGCAAGTAACCAACTGGAAATTGATTTCAAATCATCTTGCTAAGCCTGGAATGAAAATGTTGAATCTTTTTGCCTACACGGGAGCAGCTTCTGTTGTTGCAAGATCAAAAGGAGCAGAAGTTACACATGTAGATTCTGTCAAACAACTGATTTCTTGGGCAAAATCAAACATGGAAGCTTCTGGATTAGAAGACATTCGATGGATGCATGAAGATGCTTTAAAATATGCAGAACGCGAACTTAAAAGAGGAAACTTATACCATTTAATTGTCATGGATCCACCCGCTTGGGGAATTGGTGCCAACAAAGAAAAATGGAAAATAGAACAAAAACTCGAAGGTTTAATTGAAGTAGCATCACAACTTTTACATCCTGGTGGATTATTGATTCTCAATACATATTCGCCAAAAGTAAAATTGAAGGAAATCAATTACTATGCGAAAAAGCATTTCAAAAAAGTAGAGATTTCGGAGTTGTGGAAAAAGACTTTTACAGGTAAGGACATGTTTTTTGGGCATTTGTTGAGGGCGTATAGGTAGGGGCGATTTGCAAATCGCCCATACATATCGCCCCACATAATGCCCACAAATTAATGCCTTAAAAACAAAAAAATATCACTATCTTAGCCATCCAAAATAGAAATATGCCAAATACAGATACAGCCAAAACGAAGACAGTGAAAATTGATCAATCTACAGTGCGTAAAGGATTTGAGTTGATGTGTACAGCAAAAACTCTATCCGAAAAGTATGAGGCGCATAAAGAAGTAACAAGTAAATACGTTCATGCGACATCGCGTGGACACGAGGCAATACAGTTGGCATTAGGAATGCAATTGAAGCCACAGGATTTTGTAGCTCCTTATTATAGAGACGACAGCATTTTATTAGGTATGGGAATTACGCCATACGAATTAATGCTCCACATATTTGCAAAGAAAGACGAACCATTTTCTGGAGGAAGAACCTATTATTCTCACCCTTCATTGAATCGTCCGGATATGCCAAAAATCCCACACCAATCTTCTGCAACAGGAATGCAAGCCATTCCAATGACGGGAGTTGCGATGGGAATGCAATACAAAGAAATTGAAGGATTAGCGGAAGACTTAAACGGTGAAAACCCAGTTTCAGTTTGTTCAATCGGTGATGCCGCTTGTACAGAAGGAGAGTTTTCTGAAGCACTTCAAATGGCCGCTTTAAAGCAATTGCCAATTTTGTATTTAGTACAAGATAACGAATGGGATATTTCAGCCAGTGCAGACGAAATCAGAGCACAAGACATGGCCTATTATGCCCGTGGCTTTAAAGGAGTTGAAGTTTATTCTATCGATGGTTCTGACTTTGAAGAGTCTTACAACACCATTCAAAAGGTATTAAAATTGATCAGAACAGAACGTCGTCCATTTTTGATTCATGCGAAAGTTCCTTTATTGGGTCACCATACTTCTGGTGTTCGAATGGAATTTTACCGTGATGATTTGGATGAACATGCTTTAAGAGATCCTTATCCAAAAATCAAAGAACTGGCTAGATCAGTTGGAATTGACGAAGCGGATTTAATCAACTTTGAAGCGGAAACTAAGAAATTAGTTGATCAAGTTTATGAAGATGCATTTAACGCTGAAGATCCTGACCCAGCAAGTTTATTAGACCATTATTTTGCTCCTACACCAATCACTGAAGAAAAAGGTGAGCGTGAGCCAAAAGGAAAGCAAAAAACTGTGATGGTAGATTGCGCTTTATTTGCGGTGCGTGAGTTAATGGAAAAACATCCAGAAGCTTTATTGTACGGACAAGATGTTGGAGCAAGACTAGGTGGTGTTTTTAGAGAAGCAGCTACTTTGGGTAAAAAGTTTGGTGAGAACCGCGTTTTCAATACGCCAATTATGGAAGCTTTCATTATTGGAAGTACTGTTGGAATGTCAGCTGTTGGATTAAAACCAATCGTTGAAGTTCAGTTTGCCGATTATATTTGGCCTGGATTGAATCAATTGTTTACAGAATTGAGCCGCAGTAACTATCTTTCAAATGGTAAATGGCCTGTGAGTTCAGTAATTCGTGTTCCAATTGGCGCTTATGGTTCTGGAGGACCTTACCATTCTTCAAGTGTGGAGTCCGTTGTGACTAACATTCGTGGAATAAAAGTGGTTTATCCTTCCACAGGAGCTGACTTGAAAGGATTAATGAAAGCAGCTTATTACGACCCAAATCCAGTGCTAATTTTAGAACATAAAGGATTGTATTGGTCAAAAATAAAAGGAACTGAAGGCGCAATGTCTGTTGAACCAGATAGTGATTACGTTATACCTATTGGAAAAGCGAGAATAGTTCAGGAAGCTGATCAGGATAAAATTGACAGTGGTGAAAGTGTTACTGTGATTACTTACGGAATGGGAGTTTATTGGGCTACAGCAGCTGCGAAAAACTATCCAGGAGCAGTTGAAATCATTGATTTACGTACTTTAAGTCCATTGGATACGGATGCGATTTATGGAGCTGCGAAAAAACACAGTAAAGTTTTATTGGTGACTGAAGAATCTATTGAAGCGAGTTTCACATTGGGATTAGCAGGAAGAATTCAGCGTGAATGTTTTGAGTATTTAGATGCACCAGTTGCGATTGTTGGAGCGATTGATACGCCAGCTATTCCTTTGCATAGTGATTTAGAGTTTGCGTTATTGCCGAATGCGGATAAGGTTGGGGAGGCGCTTCGAGAATTGATAGAATACTAAAATTTAACCGCGCAGGTCGCGGAGGTTTTCGCTAAAGTCGCAGAGAAGAAAAAAAAGGTTAGAGTATTATAATTGAAGTGGAGGATTTATTCTCCACTTTTTTAGCTTAAAAACTTTGCGAACTTTGCGCCTTCCCTTTGCGTCTCCGCGGTTAAAATTCGTAATTATTTAATTCGTAATTATTTCAAATACACTCCGATATCCTCCAACTTCTTCGGCGTATTCAACAAATTCTCGGTAGAATTTATCATTGGCTAAAGTTGCGGAGTCTCCAATGACTATGAGTTTCTTTTTTGCTCTTGTTAAGGCAACGTTCATTCTTCGGTAATCTGATAAGAAACCGATTTTTCCTTCGGTGTTGCTTCTTACTAGGCTTAAAATTATCACATCAGCTTCTTGACCTTGGAAGGCATCGATTGTACTTACTTCAATGTTTTTAAGTTCTGCTTTTGCTAATTCCACTTGACTCGAATACGGCGAAATAAATACAGCAGTCTGGCCTTCTTCAATCCATTTATCTGCATTTTCTACAACAATTCTCAGTTCTTCAGGATTGGCTGTACTCCTGCTATTTTCTAATCTTTTTTCATCAAAACCTGCTCCAGCAGTATCGTAAAAAATCATTGATTCTGGAATCGAGGCTGCGTGCGATTGTAATTTTCCTTCGTAGAAATATCTTGATGAAAATCCTGCTATTTCTGGCGTCATTCGGTATTGAATTTCTAACAAATCTCTTTGAACTCCTGCATCAATTGCTCTTTCCAAAACAGAAGTAGCTAATCCTTTTCTTGCTGCTTCATCACTTATGATTGTTGGAGGAAGTTGTAAATGGTCACCACTTAAAATGGCGCGATTTGCTTTTTCTAGAACTAACCACGCCAAAGGTTCTATGCATTGTCCGGCTTCATCAAGAAAAGCCACATCAAATTTCTTTTCTTTCAACATCGAATCCATTAATCCAATGGGTGTTCCTAAAATAACATCGGCAGCGTCAAAAAATTGGGACAAATAATGCTTTGACATTGATTTTATTTGATCACGAATCGCATAGACTTCATTGAATAATAATTTGCGCTGTTCACGTTCTGACTTTCCAAAACTTCGTTTGTATTGATGCGCCATTTTACGGTATTCAGCAGCTTGAATCTTTAGTTTCTTTATTTGCTTGCTGTATTTATCCTGACTTAAAATTCCTTCAGGCGTATGTTCCCAAACTGTTTTATTCACTTTAGCAGTATTTCCCAAACGCAAAACTTTGAGTCCGCTGTTTAATAATTGTTGTGCCAAATGATCCACAGCTGCATTACTTGGAGCCGAAGCAATAATACTTAATCCTTGTTTGCGCAAAGACTGAATTAACGCAACAATTGTTGTTGTTTTTCCAGTTCCTGGAGGTCCGTGAATGATCTGAAGTGGCAAATCACATAATCCATTTTCAACAGCTTTTAATTGAAATTCATTCAGATGATCTCCAATATTAATTTTCTTTTCAGAAGGTTGGATTTCAGCTTGCTTTTTTATTCCATGAACATATTCAAAAAGATCTTTTATCGATTTATCCTCTCCTTTATCGATGCGCTTTAAAACACTGTGCATCATTTGAAAAGTTCGGTTATCAGGCAATCTTTTAATTCCTAAATTCTTTTCATCTATCCAATCTGGAAAATCGTCGGTGTACAATAAAACTTCTGCTTTTCTATCCGAAATAGAGAGCAATTGTCCGTTACAAATTTCATTTGAAGAAGGAAGAAATAATGCCACTGGAGTTCCTTGACTATAATATGAATTATTTACTCCGCCCGGTGTATGAAAAGTTACGGTAATCACAGGTTGGTCAGTGTATCCAAAGCTTTTATTTTGAATATTTACAGGATGTAAAATGATCCCTTCTCTTCGTAAATCTTTCAGTGAAACATCTTGTTCAAACCACTTTTTTTCTTGCGCTTCTTCTTCCAAACGCAAAAGTTCTCTCATTTCCTGAATCACTGTGCCTACTTCCATATTCTACTTTGAATTAACGTTTACGAAAATAGTTAATTTTTAAAGATGGTTTTCATATTAGTCGGACGTATGCAAAAGTTCCATACATCTTTGAAAATTTGAACGGATGGACGAAAAATGATGGATTAATCAAAATATCTGCTTAAAATTTAAAAAAAATCATTTACTTTAATGATAAATAGTAAACGAATGGATCTTATAGAAGCACTAAAACACTTTTCAACGGAATTCCCTGTTCTTGTCAAAATAGGTAAGTACGTTCTTTGGATGGGTTCTATTTTTATATTAATAACTGTTTTAAGACGTTTTCTCAAAAAAAGGCTTCCTAATGTTGGCATGCGATACAGGTCCCAAAAGGGAATTGAAGTTCTGGGATATATTTTAATGCTTATTGTCACTGTCTTTTTCTTTTCAGGAAGTATTAAAGACTTTGGACTGGCCATTGGATTATTAACTGCGGGAATTACCATTACTTTACAAGAACTTATATTGAGTATTGCCGGCTCTTTTTTCATTGTACTTTCTAAAGTTTACAAACCTGGTGATAGAATAGAATTGAACGGAATTAAAGGAGATGTCATTGATGTGGACAGTATTTACACTACAATGATGGAAATTGGCGAATGGGTAAATAGTGATAATTACAGCGGAAGAATTGTGAAAATCAGTAATGCTTTTGTCTTTAAAGGCCCCGTTTACAACTATTCTCAAAACTTTCCATTTGTTTGGGATGAAGTGAGAATTCCAATTCGCTATAGTTCTGATGTAGAATTAGCTAAGTCAATAATTATTGAAATTGCCACAAAGCATCTTTCAGAATACGCTAGGCAAGCCCAAGAAGAATGGAAATCTGTAGTCCATAAATATTATATCGAAGATGCGCAAATTAATCCAACTTTAGCGGTTACACTAACAGATAATTGGATAGAACTTGACCTGCGCTACATTGTTGATTATAAAAAAAGAAGAGCAACGAAAAGCATACTCAACGAAGAAATAAAACATCGCTTTCACAATTTGGAAGGAAAAGTGGAATTCGCATCTGCTACATTTGAAATTGTGAATATTCCTGTGGTGAATGTGAAAACTGAAAAACCGATTTAATAACGTGATTTTTACGTCTACTTAAAGCATGTTATTTTACGTCTACTAAAAATGATATAAATAGTCTTTGCAAGAAAACTCCAAATACTGTGTTATGCTTATTTTTAATTGCAATCCCATCGACAGGCTTAATTCGACAGGCTATGCACAGCTCAGGGCATCGTATTTATAAAATTAATCTTCTGACAATTAAAAACTTCAAACGCCTTGTCTTTGAAATTTTCTTATCAAAGACTTAAAAATCTTTAGTTTTCTTTCGGACACTAAATAAGATAAAAATATTAAAGATGTGAATCAATCCAGACAGTTTAATCAACACTATTAAGTTGTTTGGTTTTAGTTGCCCTTCGCTCATAATTTGGGTGGAGGGTATTTTTTTTTGGATATTAAAAGCAATCTCGATTTAAAAATCCTCAAATCACATCAAATGTCTTTCCTTCTACTTCAATCTTTTTAATTAGCCATTATAATTTGTTCCATCACATTCTCGGTTTATCTTTGCTGAATACTTAAAAGAACAAAGGAAATGGCAAGTTTTGTAGAGGAAACAACTTTCGAAAAGGAAGATTTCACATTAGAAAGTTTAGAAAGAGGAGATTACGAAGTCTGTACTTTTGTGAATTGTAATTTCGCTAATTCTGACTTAACCAACATCCGATTTGTTGACTGTGAGTTTCAAGATTGTAATTTAAGTGCTACAAAACTTGGAGGAACAGGACTTCAAGATGTTCGTTTCATCAACTGTAAAATGTTGGGAATTCAATTTGATGAATGCAGTGACTTCCTATTTCAAGTATCATTTGATAATTGTCTATTAAATCATTCTTCGTTCTTCTCAAATAAGCTAGTTAAAACTTCTTTCCTGCAATGTAAACTTCAAGAAGTTGATTTCACAGACTGCAATTTAACTTCTGCTGATTTTGATGATTGTGACATCACTGGCGCCACTTTTACCAACTGTACTTTGGCTAAAGCAGATTTTAGAACAGCAATCAATCTTTCAATAGATCCAGAAAAAAACAGAATGAAAGGCGCTCAGTTTTCACAACAAAATGTGGTTGGGTTGTTGAATAAATATCAGATAAAAGTAGGATAACTTATAATTGTCAATGGTTAATTATTAATTAATTGTTAACGCGGTGAAATTAATTATGAATGTTGAATTATGAATTATGAATTTTCAGAGGTGAGAATGGATGATTATTTTCGCTTTCCTATTTATCTCTTCAAAAACCCGCTTATTAACAAATAAAATATAATTTTACTTTTCAAAGTGACTAAAGGGAAATCTCAATGGCTTATAAAGATGTATTACGCAAAATTGTAGATGACAATACCACTAAGAAGGGGAAGATTTTTGACAATGTAGTTCAAATTTTGATTTTCATTTCTTTGACGGCTTATGCTATTGAGACTTTACCAAATATTTCTCCTTTAACTCAATCCATCCTTTTTTGGATTGAAACTGTTTGCATTATTTTATTTACGATTGAATACATTATAAGGATATACATTGCGAAAAATCCTTTCAAATATATTTTTAGCTTTTATGGCATTATAGATTTCCTTGCTATATTTCCGTTCTTCTTAACTGCTACTTACGATTTGATGGCTTTACGTGCTTTCAGAATATTCAGAATATTTAGAGCTTTTAAATTAATTCGATACAACAAGGCACTCAACCGTTTTGAAATTGTTTGGAAGCTAATTCGAGAGGAAGTAATTCTTTTCCTTATCGTGACGGGTATTTTTATTTTCCTTGCCTCTGCAGGAATATATTACTTCGAAAATGCAGCACAACCAGACAAATTCACTTCAATCTTCCATGGTGGTTGGTGGGCGATAGTTACCCTAACAACTGTAGGATATGGAGATGTTTACCCCATAACTGTTGGTGGAAAAATATTTACATTTTTCATGTTGATGGTAGGAGTTGGTATTGTAACAATTCCAGCTGGTTTGGTAGCGAGTGCTTTGACAAAAGCCAGACAAATAGAAGATGAAGCCTTATTAGAGAATGAAAAAAGCAAAAAAGAGGTAGAAACTAAGCTTTTGAAAGCTGGTAAAAAGAAAATTAAAGAAGATACTCGGGAAGATGATTGTTAATTTTTACATTTAATTTTTAATGTTTAATTATTAATGCTTAACGCGATAGGGCTTTGAAGAATTACGAATTTTTAGATTGCTGAATGGAAAAGTTTAGACCTTCGGTTATTCAGTTTGAGACTTACTAATTATATTTTCTGAAAAGCTAAAAATCATTGAATTTTCTCTAATTCATAATTCGTAATTATCAATTAATTAAACACTGTTAAACAGTAATTATATTTTAAGTATGAAAACGAAAAACGTAGATTTTATAGTAACTCCCAATCCACCTCACTTTGTTGGGGATGGATTTAGGGTTCATAATTTCATTCCTGGAGTTCAAGGAATGGATATGCAAAGTATGGATCCGTTTATCATGATGGATTATAATTCAAAGCATGTTTTTCCACCAGCAGACAAACCAAAAGGAGTTGGTGTTCATCCGCACAAAGGTTTCGAAACGGTGACTATTGCCTATAAAGGTAAAGTTGAACACCACGATAGCAGTGGCGGAGGTGGAATCATTGGTGAAGGAGAAATTCAGTGGATGACGGCCGGAAAAGGTGTTTTACATAAAGAATTTCACGAAAAAGAATGGAGTAAAACTGGTGGAATATTCCAAATGGTTCAATTGTGGGTAAATCTTCCCAAAAAAGACAAAAGTACAGCTCCAAAATACCAAGCTGTTCAATACGATGAAATAAGTCGTGTTGAATTACCAAATAATGCAGGAACAATAGAAGTTATTGCTGGCGAACATCAAGGTGTAAAAGGAACCGCTTCTACCTTCACTCCTATTCACATGATGAATGCAAAACTGAAGAAAGGCGGAAAAGCTGAATTTAATTTCCCAGCGAATTATACGACAACTTTACTTTTAATTGAAGGTAGTATTCGAGTAAATGGAAAAGAAGAAATCCCAACAGAACATTTAGCATTAATGGACAGAGATGGTGAACATTTTGAAATCGAAGCTACAGAAGATACAATAGTTTTGGTCTTGAGTGGAGAACCAATCAATGAACCGATTGCAGCGCATGGACCATTTGTAATGAATACGAGAGAAGAATTGGTGGAGGCTTTTCAAGATTTTAACGAAGGGAAATTCGGAACATTAGAATGACGAATTGTCAATTACGAATTACGATTTTAAAAAGTTCATTGATTTTTCGTCTTTCAAAAATGAGATAATATAAATCTAAAATCTGTTTAGTTAGCGCTTTAAAATTATACAAAAAGCATAATTTAAAAATTCGTAATTGATTTAATTCGTAATTCCTATGTATTGTTTTAAAATATGCATCTGTAATTTATTTCCTCGTTTGATTTGAGTTTCCCTTGAAAGGTATTTCTGCATCACTCGGTTTCCTAATTTCAGTGTCTTGGGAATAAAGTTCGCATTCCAAACTTGGGGAAGTTTTAGTCTTTCAAATACTGCTGAGTCTAGTAGAAACTTAGAACTACTAATGTGAATATAATTCAGGAAATTTCTTTGGTATTGGTAACGCAGAATTGGATTTTCTAAAGACTCTTTCACTAGCGATTGTGCCAAATAAACAGAATCCTCATCTGAAGGCGGTTGAATGGATGTCCACAAATAAAAGCTTTCTGTCGCTTCTTTTTTATTGTCGGGCAAGTGTTCTAAAGGAACCCCCATTAAATATGAAATGTATTTCCACAAATGGAACATTCCCAGCTCCTCTTCTTCTGTAAACGTGTTTCCTAACTTTTTTAATCCATGGAGTAACACCAAACTGAATCCGTTAGAAGTCGCTGTCATGTCCCACAAATTAATAGGCTCACCCATCTTTTCATAATCCCAATCTTTAACATACTTTTTGAGATGAAAACGAGCATAAGAGTGAATTAAACGTGTTTTTATGGCAAATTCATATCCTTTTGCATGAACTTCCATAGCATTTGATCTGGTCACATTTACCCAAAAATCTAAAGTTTCAGATAGTCTTTTGAGCGCTCCTTTCTTTAATGCTCCGGTAAAAACAAGTGGTTTATTGAGGTATGCATAATCATATCCACCCATTAAAGAATAATCTCGCAAAGACATTAAAGCATCTCTTCCAGTTTTCATGCAAGCTTCAGCACCTAATTTCAACAAATTATGATCTAGCCATTCTGGAACTTGTTCAGAGAATTCAAATAAAGATTTTACACTTTCAGGAACATCTTCATCTTTGGGAATTCCATTTCGTATATAGTTTTCAATTTTTTGATTTACTTCATGAAAAGGTTGATTCACATAAAAATCTTGAATTACTTGATCTCCCAAGTCATCTACTTGATAATACAAATCTGATTTCTTTGCAAAATTCTCAAAATTCACTTCTGCATGACTCCATTCAATTATGTTTTTTCCATTTCCTTTTTCCCAGTAGGATTTGAAATGTGCAGCATCTTTATATCTTGGTGTTAATTCAAACTTACTCATTGATGATTTAATTACAAATTGATAATTTAAGAAATATTAAAAGGAAAAGCTTCAAATTTTACCTTATTTTTAATGAAAATCATTATTTCAGTCAAAATGTCTAAAATACTCAGCTTATTTTTATTCTTAGCTTTTTTTAATCAGTCAATTGAGGCACAAACAATAGATAGCAAAAAATCCATCGTTGAATTCGAAGTCGACAACATGTATGTCAATACAGTAGAAGGAACTTTTTCTGGCTTTTCGGGTGAAGTGAAATTTGATATCAAAAACTTGGATCAATCAAGAATTGATGTTTGTATTGATGCCTCTTCAGTAAATACTGACAATCAAAAAAGAGATGACCATTTAAGAACGGCAGATTTCTTTCATGTAGAAAAATATCCTGAAATTTGTTTCAAATCTTCGCGGATTTCAAAAAGTTCAAATACATATTCAGTAGAAGGGAATTTAAGCATGCACGGGGTAACTAAATCGGTAAAAATACCAATGAATTTTGAAAACAAATTGCTAGAAGGCCGTATAAAAGTGAACCGACTTGATTATAAAATCGGCGAAGACACAAGTACGATAACAATAGGAGAAGAGATTTCGATTGTTATTAAATGTCAATTAAAATAGGGAATTATCTTTGCTGATTGACCTAACAAAACATTGAATCCGCTATCATTTGCCCTTTTAAGGATCTTATAATTTAAGTTTTCAAATCAAAGTTTTAATTCAATAAAATAACATTCAAGAATCTGTTCAATCACCTTACTAACAACCATTAAGAACACGATATAATTTAACTTGTAAAACTGGTTATAGCCAAACCAATAAATTTGATAGCTTTTTACTTTCAGGTTTTTTATTTCTTGTTATATTTAGAAAACAAAATTTATGTTTTTCATCTTCTTTTATTGGGAGTTTAGTCGAAAAACATTTAAACCAAATTCATGACAAATACTTTCATCATTGCCTTTTGTGTGTTGATCATAGTGGCATATATATTTGATCTTACGACTTCAAAAACTAAAATTCCTTCTGTTATTCTTTTACTTATTTTAGGTTGGGGATTACATCAGATTACTGATGTTTTTAAAATCAATGTTCCTAATCTAGATGGTTTATTGCCATTCTTAGGAACCATTGGACTTATTGTGATTGTTTTGGAAGGCTCTTTGGAATTGGAGTTCAACAAGTCCAAGCTCCCCATGATTAAAAAGTCCATTATTGTTGCACTTATTCCAATGATGGTACTTGGGTTTATACTCGCTGGAGCATTTTATTACTACCAAATACATTATGGCTCTGGTTATGTAGATCCTGACTTTAGAAAAGCATTAATCGGAGCAATCCCTTTAACCGTTATTAGTTCCGCTATTGCTATTCCAAGTGCCGTTAATTTAGGTAAGAAAAATAAAGAATTCGTTACTTATGAAAGTAGTTTATCTGACATTTTAGGTGTTCTATTCTTTGATTTCGTATTTAGAAATACTGTTATTGATTTTGATTCTTTATGGGTTTTCCTTCTTCAATTGTTAATTATCGCAGTTGTTTCATTCATTGCAACTATCGGATTATCCTACTTATTAGCAAGAATAAATCACCAGATTAAGTTTATTCCTATTATCATTTTAGTCATTCTTATTTATACAATCTCTAAAATCTATCATTTACCTGCCTTGATATTTATTATGTTGTTTGGATTGTTCTTAGGGAATTTAGAGGAAATAAAACGCATCAAATTCATACAGAAGTTTAAGCTTAATAAACTGGAACATGAAGTCACAAAATTTCATGAAATCTTAAGAGAAGGTACTTTTTTAGTTCGGGTAATGTTCTTTTTATTGTTCGGATTCCTTATTAATACAGAGGAATTATTAGACCTAGATACATTCTATTGGACATTAGGAATTGTTGGACTAATCTTTTTAATTCGTTTTGTTCAATTGAAAATATCTAAAGTTCCGGTAATGCCATTGATGTTCGTTGCTCCTCGAGGATTAATTACCATCTTACTGTTCTTATACATTGCACCAGAAGACAATATTGACATCGTTAGTGAGACTTTAATAACGCAAGTGATATTACTCTCAGTAGTCGTAATGATGATTGGATTGATGTTCAACAAAGAAAAGGATGAAACATTCTTCACCAGAATAAAAGAAAAAATGTCTATGGGGTCTTCTGACGCAAGTATATCATTGGATTCTGATGGAGAAGTTACTGGAGAAAAAACAGACAAAGTAGCAACTGATAAAAAGCAAGATGAACTATTAGAAAACGCCCATCAAGCAGAGGAGATAGTTAAAGACAAAATTGCTTCAGAAATTGGCTCAGTAGTCAACGAAACGGAGGAAGAAAGTGTTGAATCTCAAAATATTGAAAAAGAAGATTCCCCACTGAATGAAACTGATAATGATTTAGAAAACGATTCAGATAGCGACGAAGATATTGATGAGCCAAAGAAATAGTTTTTGGGAATTAGATTGCTAAGTTAAAGTCGACCCTCCCGATAAATACGGGACTGGCTGGGATACAATCTGTGGCAGCTGACTGTTAAATACTTTTCAATAACTCTATTTATTTCCTTTTAATTCAAAACAACTTTTACTGGTTTCAGCTGATTATCAACTCCAATAATAGAAACCAAATACACTCCTTTTGATAAATCTAACTTATTCACTGTAAATTGTGTTGTTCCATTGGAAATATCTATTTCCTCTGAAACAACAATTTTACCAGTTGCATCTGTCATAAACAATTGTACATCTGAATAACCATTGTCACTCGAAATTTCAATTATAAAAGTTCCATTATTTGGATTAGGATAAACTGTCATGCTGTTCTCATTTCCAGTACAAGACACACTTATTGGACCAAAAACTTCTTCTTTTCCATCAAAATCAACTTGTCTTAAACGGTAATAAGACAGTCCATTCCACCTATCTTCATCAACAAAGCTGTAGTTGATTTCAGCATTTGAATTCCCAGCAGCATTTTGCTTTTCAACCAAAGTCCAGTTATGACCATCACGGCTTTTTTCAACTAAGAAATAATCTGAGTTTAGTTCTGAAGCCGTTGTCCATTTTATTGAAGCATTGTTTTCACATGATGCTGAAAAGTTGGTTAATTCTACTGGTAGAGCAGAACCACCATTGTTTTTATGAAGAAAGAACTCTGAGAATTGTTGGATTTCAAAATCAACATATTCGGTATTCAAAATCGACTCCATCTCCAGACCTCTTCCTGTGTTATCAATTCCAAGAAAAGTAGCTCCACAATCCAGGCTATTGGCAGTTCCATCTGCTACTCCACCAGTAATTTTCGTTAACATTATGTTCTCTTTCACGACAGGTTCAACATCGCCTCCATCAAACATATTTTGAATTGTTACTAATTGAGCATGAGCATTCAAGCCAAACAAATCATTTTCATCATAAGGTAAGCGAACCGTCACATTGTTATTAAAGTTTGCTCCGTTAGGATAAAGATCGGAACTCATCACCCATCTTCGTCCCATATAAGCAATATAATAAAGTGGATGTGGAGTATTACAAGCCTCCATAATCATTGGCGAACTAACATAACTGGTCATTGTAACATTACCTAAATCACTTCCATTTGGATTAATTGAAGCTATTAATTTGTCATTTTCATCAAAAAACCTAACCCATTCAATTCCGCTTACTTTACACTTTCTTGTATACACTCCTAATGGGGTAAGGGAAGATATCGGCACAGGTATAAGCTCTATATTCAAATTTGATGTTCCTGTATTTTCAAAGACTTGAATTTCAACTTCTGAATCAACATCTAACTGGACAGTAAAAGTTCTATCTGTGCAATTGGCAGCTCCGCTATTAGTCGTGCAACTCCATACGATTGTTCCATCAATAAGAACTCTAACCTCATCATTCCATCTATTCATAGTAAAAGTATAATTCCCACAAGGAAAACCTTTTCGCTTATGAATAAAGGTATGATTATTAACATTGACTGGACAGCCATTCCATAAGTCACTATTATCTTTTGTAGTTCCAGAAGAGGATGGAGATAGAGTCTTTGTCCAGAATTGTTCTGTGTTAATTCCCAAATTTGGTGATGCAAGGTTAGGCTGTACATAAAACCCTCTGTAAGCATTATTCAAATTCCTGTTATTTCCATTGTATCCATATACGTTCCAAACTTGATTGCCAAATTCACTTTGACCTAAGTGAATATCAACGTTAACCAAGACATCACTAGATGCAGTACATTCACCCAAAGTGGCAGTTATAGTATAAGTTGAGTTTGTAGTAGGACTTACTGTAGGAGTTAAAGTTGTTGAACCACTCACAAAAGAACCTCCAGTCCATGAGTATGTAGCATTATTCGTGTTTGGACTTCCGTCTAACACAACATTATCTCCATCACAAATTTGCTTTTGTTCACCCGCATCTACAGTTAAGTCCGTTGAGGTAATGGTCATTCCTAAATTTGATGGATTTTGTTGGCTTGAGGTTCTTATTTCAATTGTAGTGTTTTCATCTAAATCCACGCAATGTAGTAAAGTAACAGCTGAAGTACCTCAGCTTCCAAGATTACTACCTACAAATGTTTTAAGAACACCATCTATGAATATATAAGTTTCATCATCCCAAAAGTCAACTACAATTTTGTATTTACCACTCGGAAAACCTTTTCGTTTATGAATAAATGTAAAATCTTCTCCAGAAGTTGTTCCATTCACATTCGTGTATTTAGTACCTTCTCCATTACTGTTATTAAACGCAGCAGCATTTGAAGCTGAATTCGATGTTCCACCAGCTGCGAACCATGAAAGTGTTGTATTTACTCCGTAATTTCCAGTTACATCTAATTTCTGCGTATAATACCCTTTGTAATTAATTGGCAAAGTATTAATATTTCCTGATGCTCCTCTAATATCATAAACATTGACATTCCAATAGCCATCTCCAAATCCTTGCTGTGAAATACTGATATTGACTATAAAACAAAAAACAACACTTAAAAATAAACACTTATTTACTTTTTTGATTATTAAACTTGTGTAGTCAAATTTTCGTAACAGTGTATAATATTTCATACCCAAAATATTTCATGAATAAACATTCTCGACATAGGTGAAAATTAGCTGTTTGACTATATAAATTTAAGGTTTCGGACAAAGAACTCCTTTAATCTAGTTAGGTTTTAGACGAATAATTTAACGGGATTTGTTAATCATTGTTAATGAGACTTCTAAACTTACAAGAACCACTACAAGCGAATGAATTTATAGACGAATCCTTTTTGGAAAGCGAGGTTCAGGCGTCTTGTGTTAGATTTCATTTGAAAACATAAAGAATTTTAGGTTAATTTAAATCTAAAAGCAGTTTTAAATTTTTGCAGTTTTATTCTATTCGTGTTAAACATTTCAACAATTATTTTGAAGAAGAAATTTGGTCAGTGTAAATCTTATAAATAACAGAATTTATTCGACTTTGACTTAGAAAGCCAGTTTAGCAAAACAAGATAAAATCAGACCACGAAATAGATCCGATATCAGATCTCATGGCAGATGCTTTTTTCATTATAGACGTGCTTGATAAAAAAGACGGAGGATTTCGTGACCTGACGGTAAGACGTATTTTAAATTATACTTCTTTCCTTTTAATTCACAACAATCCTAATTGGATTAATCAAAACTTGTGCTCCAATAATAGAAACCAAATAAGAGCCATTTTTCAAATCCAAGTTATTTATTAAAATCTGAGTTGTTCCTTCAGCAATATCTACTTTTTTTGAATTAATAACTTTTCCAGTCATATCAGTCATTAACATTTGGACATCTGAATAACTATTGTCACTAAAAATTTCAATAGTGAAATTCCCATTATTTGGATTAGGATAAACAATCATGTTGTTCTCATTACCATCACAAGAAGCACTTATTGGTCCAAAAACTTCCTCTTTTCCATCAATATCAACTTGTTTTAAGCGATAATAAGTTAATCCTTTCCAGCCATTTTTATCTACCAAACTATAATTGATATTGTTACTAGAATTCCCTGCGGCATTTTGTTCATCAACTAAAGTCCAGTTTTGACCATCACGGCTTTTCTCTACTTCAAAGTAGTCTGAATTTTGTTCTGATGCTGTTGTCCAATTAATTGAAATAAAATCACTGCAAGAAGCTGAAAACTTAGTTAAAGTAACTGGCAAAGGGGAGTCATCGTTGTTTTTATGCAGGAAAAATTCAGAGAATTGAGCTATACTAAAATCGATAGCCTCAGTGTTGGGTATAGTGAATACATTAACAAGGCTTCCACCATTTGTTACTCCTCGAATTTGGCTTACACAATCCGATTGATTTGCAACTCCATCCTCAGTTCCACCACTAATTTTCGTCAACATCATATTAGACCTTGTTGCCGGCAATGAGTTTCCTCCATCTTCTGGATTTGATAAGGTGACATTTTCTGCATGGTTATTCAATTCTGTGAGTTCACTTAAGGTATAAGGCAACCGAACGACAACACTATTTCCTATGTTTGTTCCATTTGGATATAAACTTGATGACATTATCCATCTTCTTCCCATATATGCGGTATGATATAAAGGATCAGAAGTAGTGCAAGCTTCCATAACCAAAGGTGAACCTAAAAAACTTCTCATTGTAACATTGCCTAAATCACTTCCATTTGGATTGATAGATGCTATTAATTGATTTTGATCATTATAAAAATGATTCCAAGAACTTCCTTTTACAGCACATGTTCTTGTTGCAGAACCAGCCAAGGCAGTTGGCGTAACTCCTACAATATCAACACTTAAATTAGACCCTCCGCCTACTTCAAAAGTTTGAAACTCTACTCTAGAGTTGGCATCCAATTTTACTGTAAATGTACCACCTCCCGCACAGGCATATTGCGAGCTATTTGAGTTATTTGTTGAATTGCTTCCGCTCCAAGCACCGCATGACCAGATACTCACTCCATCAATATACAAGCGGGTTTCATCGTCCCAATTATTAAACTTAAATGTATAGTTACCACATGGAAATCCTTGTCTTTTACTTGTAAAAGTATGATTATTAACGTTTACACTGCCACATCCTTGCCATAGATCCTTATTGTCTTTTATTGTGCCAGCATCAGAAGGGGATTTAATATTTGACCAAAAATTTTGTGTATTTACTCCGAAATTCGTTGTACTTAAACTAGGCTGAACATAAAAACCTCTGTATGTATTATTTGACAAAGTAGTACTGCTCCCGTTATAGCCATAAACGTTCCAAACATTGTCTCCAAAATCTGCAGGATTACCAGTTAAACCTGCGCCTACAGTGACCAAAACATCATCACTTGCTGTACAACTTTTGGATGTTACAGTTAAAGTGTAAGTTGTGGTACTTGTTGGGTTAACTGTTGGTGTAAGTGTATTTTCACCACTCACAATTGGACCGCCTGACCATAAATAAGTTGGGCTTGGATCATTAGTATTAAAACTACCATTTAAAACAATATTTCCTCCATTACAATCTTCCTTGTCAGGACCAGCGCTAACACCAGCTGCAAAAGGTAAAGTCGCATACCCAAATGAAACCCTTCCCAATCCTGTTCTTTCATAATATTCCAAAACCAAATTTGTATTTCCGCTCATGCTTATTGGAGCAGAGGAAACAGTTGTATAAGCTGTATTTGTCCATTTTGAAATCAACCAGGTTGCACCGCCATCTAAACTCAATCGCACGCCATCATCTCCTCCTAAAATAAATCTATAAGTACCACATGCAAAGGTTTTATTCATCTTATAACGAATCGCAAAATTGTCATTATTTGAACAACTTGGACTTGCTGATTCCCAATCTCTATCAAACAATTCATTTTCGGTAACGTAACCTCGATAATCATTTGAAACCGGAGTTGAAAGCGGGAAATCCGCAGGTACATGTTGATAAACATATCCTATCCATTTATCAATTCCATAAGTGGTTTCATCACCTCCTGTATCACATGTTTGAGTTTGAGCAAAAGTAAAGTTAAGACTTGATAAACAAAAGATTAAAATCAGATGAGATAAAAAGGTAAACTTCTTAAATGATAAACCACTTCTAACTTTTGAAAAATTAGAAAAAATCAATTCTTGATTGTTTAACAGTTGTTTAGTAGCAAAATCTTTATATCCCATAATTTCAAATTAGTTTTTCTAATTATGACTTAGTGGATTAGATTCTTAATACAAAAATAAACAGAAGTTTCTGATAGTTAGTAGATTGTTTAAAAAAAAATTAAAATTAAAATCATATTATCTCTTTAGGATCGGTACTTCCAGGAGAATAATTAATTTCTTGACAAGTTGAGAGGGTTAACACACTGACTAAATACGCCTCTAAACAACTAGTAATCATGTCAGTATAAGAAAAAGAGAATCACTTCTTTTTTTTACCGCTCTTTCCATTAAAGATACAGACTTAAGACAC
Organism: Brumimicrobium glaciale; assembly: GCF_004152935.1. Lineage (GTDB taxonomy): Bacteria > Bacteroidota > Bacteroidia > Flavobacteriales_D > Crocinitomicaceae > Brumimicrobium > Brumimicrobium glaciale. The sequence goes on along the minus strand of NZ_SETE01000001.1, from coordinate 763,184 downwards.
TTACTCATAACCACTTGAAATCATAAACAACAGAATTAAATTCCCCTATTAATTAGAGAAGATGAAAAAGCCTTTATTTTTGAAGGATCTTCTTTTCTATAAATCATTTTACAATAACGAATATCAATACTATTGACTTACAATCACCTTTATAGGTTTTAGTGCTACATCTGTTCCTTTTAGCCAAACTAAATATGATCCTTTTCGCAAATCTAAATCATTCATCAGAACCTGAGTTGTTCCATTTGAAATATCTACTTTTTTTGAAGTAACGATTTTCCCAGTGATATCCGTCAATAATAATTGTACATCTGAGTAACTTTCACCACTCGAAACCTCAATTGTGAAAGTTCCATTATTTGGATTTGGATAAATTTTCATATTACTTTTATCACCGTCACACAAAACACTAATGGGCCCGTAGATTTCTTCTTCACCATCAAAATCAACTTGTTTTAAACGATAATAAACAATTCCGTTCGAACTATTCTCATCTAAGGAACTGTAATTGATTCTAGAATTGGAATTTCCGGCTGCATTTTGTTCTGCAAAGAAAGTCCAAGTTTGTCCATCTCGACTTTTTTCTAGAACAAAGTAATCTGAATTTTGCTCAGTAGCTGTTGTCCAATTAATGGAAACTATGTCATCACAAGAGGCTGAGAAATTGGTCAATTTAACTGGGAGTGCAGAACCTTCATTATTTTTATGCAAGAAGAACTCTGAAAATTGTCCGATATTGAAAACCACGTATTCTGTACTGGGAATCGACTCAATTTGAGTACCATTTGTTGAGCTAGTTATTGCACGTATGTTACTCGCACAATCTGCCTGATTGGCAATACCATTTTCTGTTGAACCAGTTATTTTTGTAAGCATTAGATTGTCCCTTCGAGCCGGATCTATATTACCACCATCCATTGAATTTCCCAATGTTATATTCTGAGCACTTGAATTCAATGCTGATAAGTCAGTCAAAGTATATGGTAATTGTACTGTCACATTATTATTAAAATCACTACCATTGGTATATACATCTGATGTCATAATCCATCTTCGCCCCATATATGCTGTATGGTAAGAAGTATTTGCGGGTATGCTACAGTCTTCCATAACATCTGGTGACCCTATAAAACTTTTTATTGTAACATCTCCTAAATCATCTCCATTAGGATTGATAGCGGCAATTAATCTACTGTCAGTATCATAAAAATAAATGAAAGAATTTCCTTTTACCCTACATGTTCTTGATGCACTAGAGGCCATAGTTAAAGAAGAAGGATTGTTTTTAGTGATTTTCACACCAAGATTCGCAAGCACATTGCCCTCAAAGGTTTGAAACTCTACTTTAGAATCTGCATCTAATGGATAAGTAAAAGTTGTAGTTGCCCCGCATTGGTAGGTCGAAGCATTCGTATTGTAATTACTACCTGAATTAACAGCTCCCTCCCATACACCGCAAGACCAAATATTTACCCCGTCAATTATCACCCTTGTCTCATCATCCCAATTCTCCATCGAAAAAGTATAGTTCCCACAAGGAAAGCCCTTTCTTTTATGAGTAAAACTAAAATAATCATCAATAACATCACCACACCCATTCCACAGGCTTCCATCATTTATAACATCACCCGCAAAGGAAGGAGAGTTTCCATTTGACCAAAAGTTTTCTGTGGATACTCCGTAATCTCCACTCCCTAAATCGGGTTGTTTATAAAAGCCTTTGTAATCATTTAAAGATAAATCTGTATTATCGCCATCATACCCATATACATACCAGAAATTATCTCCAAATAACGCAGGATTACCAAATTGTTCGATATTAATTGGAGCACTTTGATAAATCACATTTCCTGGACCTCCTCCATTGTTATTATCTGCAAACCAGAAATTACCTTCATTAACCACATCAAAAGTTAATCTATTTGTTCCTTGTGTCAAAGGAGCTGTAACATTGAAAGTATAGGTTTGAACTGCTCCAGACGCTAAACCATTTGCATTGGTTTTAATTGCCGCTGCATTTGATTGATTATCCCACTTCACACCAATGTTAATATCCGGTGAAGAATTTGTCCAAGTTGCACTTCCAATATTTCTCACCCTCACACTTATTGATCTTGTTTCACCTGGACACCAATTGGATGAACCAGTATCCATAGATATCCATGCACTTTTCCAAGCTGGATTTACATAGCAAGAAACTGAAACGGTAAAAGAGGCTGGGTTAGCACCAGAGTAATTATCTACGATAAGATAATATGTTGTGCCACCAACCAAGTTAACAGTTCGATTTCCATCATTCCAACAACCTGGATTGAGATTAGTACCGCTTGGTCCACAAGAACTCATCAAGAAAAAATCCGGATCACCACCTGTTGTATTCGCTGAGAAAGTATAACTTCCAGAGTTTGAAGGAGTGTAAGTGTAAACCTTTTCACCGCCAGGTTCGGTCCATGAACAACCGTTATATGAATTCCAAACCCCTGATGTTCCTAAAGTTGCTGAATAGTTTGTACCACAAGACATATTCACTGCGGACGCACATGGACTTACAGTAGTATAACTAGCTCCTACAGAATAGGATACCGAACCAGAGCACTTAGTTTCTCTTCGATATAAACGAGTACCTACACTACCTTGCGCTGTAGTAGTTAAATTTTCAGATGTTTGGCCAGCTATATCAGACCAACTCGAACCATTATCATCGGAATACCGCCATTGATAATTAAAACCTGTTCCAACACTTCCATTCGTAACTAAGCCGTTTATTGTAGAATTAATTGCTCCAGAATTAGATGACAACTGTGTTGTTCCAGCTGTTATGAATCCTGTTTGACCAGCATAATCAAAAGATACACGTGCACTTCCTGCGTTTTCATAATATTCCAAAACTAAATCTACAGTTCCATTAAGATGAACCAATTGTGAAGTCACTGTAGAATATCCATGATTACTCCAAATCCCAAACAACCAAGTGGCTCCTCCATCAATACTTAAGCGCATACCGTCATCACCCCCAATTGTAAATTTGTATAAACCGCAATTAACATTTACTCTCATTTTATAACGAACCGCAAACCTGTCATTATTTACACAATCAGGGCTTGAATTACCCCAAATTCTATCAAATACAATGGAGTTTTCATAATAAGAACCGCGATAATCTGCAAAAGGGTTATTTACAGGGTTACCACTACCATCATGCCTATAAACGTGTCCTAACCATTGACTGTTACCGTAAGTGTTTGAATTAATATTATTTTGACAAGCTTGGGCATGAAAAGAATTATCAAAAGAAATTGACAAAGTAAAAACAACACTTAAAAAGAATAGAATTGTGTTTTTATTTGCAGGAAATAATCTCTTGGATTCTGAGTCAAAACCCTTTTTATTATTTGAAAAATGAGCTATAGTGTGTTTCATAACTTTGTAGATTTGTAAATATATTCATTCAATAAAAACCCATTTTAGAATTTATTGATTAACAATTTACTTAAAAAAAAGCATATACAAAAGTGTTTTTGATTAAAAAAAACTATTTCAAATTACAACATATTGGGAAAACACAACGTAAAACTCTAGTTAATAAGTTATTAAATAATCGGCTTAAATATTTAAACGAAACATAATCTTATTGAAATTAAAAGACATAATTTTCATTGACATCAAATCTATACTCTGATTTAATGAATTTTAATCAACCAAAAAAAGCCCCCATTTCTGAGAGCTTTTAAAAATATAAATATTCTATTTCTAGTTCATAAACATCCTCACAGACTTAGAAACTTCTTCTCTTAAGTTATGTCTGTCTACAATGTAATCCAAGAAACCATGTTCTAAAACGAATTCTGAACGTTGGAATCCTAAAGGTAATTCTCTACCAATTGTTTCTTTTACCACACGCGGTCCAGCAAATGCAATTAAAGCATTAGGTTCAGCGATATTGATATCTCCTAACATTGCAAAAGATGCTGTAACACCACCTGTTGTTGGGTCTGTCAATAATGAAATATAAGGCAATTTAGCGTCTGACAACTGGTTCAGTTTAGCACTCACTTTTGCCATTTGCATTAATGAAAGTCCAGCTTCCATCATTCTTGCTCCACCAGACTTTGAAATAATCATAAATGGTGCTTCCATTTTAATTGCTTGATCAATTGCTCTAGCGATTTTCTCTCCCATTACAGATCCTAATGAACCTCCAATAAAACTAAAGTCCATTGCTGCAATAACGAAATCTTGCCCGTCGATTTTTCCGTAAGCTGTACGAATCGCATCAGATAGACCTGTCTTTTTCTGTGTTTGCTTTATGCGTTCCACATATTTTTTTGTGTCCTCAAACTCTAGTGGATCACCAGACTTTAATTTCTTATCGATTTCTTTGTATTTCGCATCGTCAAAAAAGAGTTGAAAGTACTCCTCCGAACCAATACGTTCATGGAAACTACAGCGCTCACAAATAAAGAAGTTCACAATATGATCTTCTGTTGTAACTACAGTTTGACACTTTGGACATTTATACCACAAACCTTCTGGGGTTTCCTTCTTGTCCTTTGTTGATGTCTGAATTCCTTCTAATTTTCTCTTAAACCAAACCATTAATTTCTATTTTTTCATCACTAAGCTAGTGATATTTTTAAATAAGTCTTTATAAGGTATCGATATTGTTTAAATCTTCGAATGATTTCGTCAATCTTTTAACAAAAGCGGTCTCTCCTTCTCTTAACCATTTACGTGGGTCGTAATACTTTTTATTTGGTAAATTATCTCCTTCTGGATTGCCAATTTGTGAATTCAAATAATCATTGTATTTCACCATGTAATCACGAACACCTTCGTTGAATGCATACTGCATATCTGTATCCAAGTTCATTTTAATTACACCGTAGTTAATCCCTTCACGAATTTCTTCAACTGAGGAACCTGATCCACCATGAAAAACGAAATCTACTGGGTTAGGGCCTGTTTTAAATTTCTCTTGAATATGTTCTTGAGAATTTTTCAAAATTTTTGGCGTCAAAACTACATTTCCTGGACGGTAAACACCATGAACATTACCAAAAGCAGCAGCAATTGTAAATTTATCGCTGATTTTCAATAATTCTTCATAAGCATAAGCTACTTCTTCAGGCTGTGTATATAATTTTGAAACATCTACGTCGCTATTATCAACACCATCTTCCTCACCTCCAGTAATTCCCAACTCAATCTCCAACGTCATACCAATTTTGCTCATGCGCTCAAGGTACTTTTTACATGTTGCGATATTTTCCTCTAATGGTTCATCAGATAAATCAATCATGTGTGAGCTAAACAAAGGTTTTCCAGTTCTTTTGAACTCTTCTTCACTAGCATCCAACAAACCATCAATCCAAGGCAACACCTTTCTAGCAGCGTGATCTGTATGTAAAATTACGGTAGCACCATATAATTCTGCCATCAAATGAATGTGACGCGCTCCTGCAATACTTCCTGCAATTGAAGCTTGTTCATTCTCGTTAGAAAGAGATTTTCCAGCATTAAATATTCCTCCACCATTCGAAAATTGAATGATAATAGGTCCATTAACTTTTGCGGCAGTTTCTAAACAAGCATTAATTGTACTTGAACTTACAACGTTAACAGCTGGCAATGCGTAGTTATTTTCCTTCGCATGCTTAAATATATTCTGAACTTCGTCTCCCGTTGCAACACCGGGCTTTATTGAGTGTGACATAATTTAATGTTTTTTAGGTTAGCAAAGATACTAATTATAATCAATTACAAATTAAGAATTACGAATTGTCAATTACGAAATACGAATTTTGTTTGTGCCTTAGCTATTGAGATTTGATGATATTTTAATTTCCCTAAAAACAGTAGGAAATAAAAAGAAATTCATCATCGTTTTTATTCCTGAGAAATCTCTTTTTACTTAGATCCTTATTAAAAACACTCCCTTTCCATCTTTTGTCCCTAATTACCTTCTATACATGACAAATTATTCATATTTTCACTTTTTAATAAAGAAACAACAAATGAATTTACAGAAAATTACAAGCGGTTTATTATTGCTGATTGCTCCTTTTGTTTTTGGGCAACAACAGACATTTACTCCTGAAAAACTTTGGGAATTGAAACGAATAAGTGGAGGAACTGTTTCTCCTGACAAATCCAACATTCTATACAGGTCTTCTGTTTATGAAATGGATAAAAATGCTGGAAAAGGAGATTATTATATCTATGACTTAAAGAAAGGAACTCATGATAAAATTGTTGGAGAAAACGCGAAAATCCAAGGGATGCATTGGACCAATGATGGTGTTGCTGGTGTGATTAGCGATAAAGACAATAAGAAAATTGTTACTTCTTCAATTAATAAAGCTGAATTGCAAACTGTTTTAAGTAAGCCTTCAAAGGATTTAATTGATTTTAAAATCAGTCCAAAAGGAAAGTACCTTATTACATTAGAACGTGTGAAAACAAGAAAAACTACTTTGGACATGTATCCGGAGTATCCTGAAGCAAATGTTCAGATTTATGATGATTTGTTATATAAACATTGGGATACTTGGCAAGATGAATTCAGCGAACAATTGTTTTTATATACGATGGAAGACGGTAAAGCGAATCCAAAAGGAATCAATTTATTGGCGGACACACCTTATGATGGAGTGATGAAGCCATTTAGTGGATTAGAAAACGTGACTTTTTTAAATGAAAAGCATGTGATTTACGCTTCAAAAAAGAAAGTAGGAAAAGAGTATGCTACAAGTACAGATTCTGAATTGTACGTTTATGATATTGAAAAAAAAGAAACAAGTAATTGGACAGAAGCTTACAATGGATATGATGCTAGTCCGAATGTTCATGAAATCACCCAAAAACTGGCTTGGTTAAGCATGGCAAACGACGGTTTTGAATCTGATAAAAATGACATTATTGTTAGAGACATTAAGACACAAGAAGATCAAAATTTAACAGTAAGTATTGATTTAACAGTGAGTGATTTTATATGGAATGAAAAAGGAGACAAAATCTATTTCTTAGCTGTTATTGAAGCCACCTATCAATTGTTTGAATTGGATGTAAAAACGAAAAAACACAGACAAATAACGACAGGTGATCACAATTATGGAAGTTTAGCTTTGGTAAATGGTAAATTGATAACCATGCGTCAATCTATGTTACATCCAAATGAAATGTTCGAAGTGGACATCAAAACGGGGAAATCAAAACAATTAACACATGCAAATGATGAAGCTTTAAAACAATTTGATGCGCCAAAAATTGAAAAAAGATGGGTAACGACAACTGACAATAAGAAAATGCTGACATGGGTTATTTTACCACCCAACTTTGATGAGAACAAAGAATATCCTACTTTATTATATTGTCAAGGTGGACCACAGTCTGCGGTGAGTCAATTTTTCTCTTTCCGTTGGAATTTCAGATTAATGGCTTCTCAAGGATATGTTGTGGTAGCACCAAACAGAAGAGGTTTACCTGGATTTGGTCAAAAATGGAACGATGCTATTTCAAAAGATTGGGGAGGTCAATCGATTCGTGATTATTTATCTGCAATCGATGATGTAAGTAAAGAAAAATATGTTGATAAAGATAGGATTGGAGCAGTTGGAGCTTCTTATGGCGGATATTCAGTTTATTATTTAGCTGGAGTTCATGAAGGACGATTCAAATCATTGATTGCCCACGCTGGATTATTTAACATGACTTCTTGGTATGGAACAACAGAAGAATTGTTCTTTGCGAATTGGGATTTAGGTGGACCATATTGGGAAAAAGAAAACAAAAAATCTTATGAAGAGTTTAGTCCACACAAACTGGTAGATAAATGGGATACGCCTATTCTTATTATCCAAGGAGGAATTGATTTCCGTGTACCAGAAGGACAAAGTTTTGAAGCTTTTCAAGTGGCACAATTGAAAGGAATAAAGTCAAAAATGATTTATTTCCCACTTGAAAACCACTGGATTTTGGCCCCACAAAATGCTATGATTTGGCAGAAAGAGTTTTATAAATGGTTGGATGAGACGTTGAAGAATTAATTTTTCAACGATTGAATACGGTTTTTGGACGTATTAACGATTGGATGGTTTTTCAACGTATTGATGGTTTTTTCAATATGTAGAAATACGTTTATAAATAATATTGGGACGCGTTTTTTAATAATGTTGAAACCCATTTTAATAATGTAGAGACACACGGCCGTGTGTCTCTACATTATTAATACGTATCAACATTATTAATACGTATCGACAATATTAATAACGCATCAATACATTCAAACGTTCATCACATTTAAACACATCAATGTAATCAAACGTTCATCGCATTTAATCGCATCAATAATTTTAAACACATCAACATAACTAAACGTTCCAGAATCATTATTAACGTAACATCATATTCCAAAACATCAACATATCTAAACGTATCCAAATTTTTATTAACGTACTACCACATTTAAACGTTCAACATATCAAAACGGAAATACATCTAAAAATCATAATCCGGTACCGCGTGTTATCAAAACATAATCAACAAAAAAAAGGCCGACACAATCGCCGACCTTTTCAATATATCATCAAATTAACTATTACAATTTGAAAGTAGTCTTAATCTGATCTACAAAATCCAACTTCTCCCAAGTAAAGAATTCAACTTCTAGAGTTTCTTTTCTACCTGCGTTTTCAAATGTTACAGTTTTGATTTCTGGTTTTCTTCCCATGTGTCCGTAGGCCGCAGCTGGACCATAGATTGGGTTTCTTAATTTCAAACGTTTTTCGATAGCGGCTGGGCGCATGTCAAACATTTTTGAAATCTCACGAGCGATATCACCATCAGTCATATCAACTTTCGCCGTTCCGTATGTGTTTACGTATAATCCCATTGGTTCTGCAACACCAATTGCGTAAGAAACTTGTACAAGTACTTCTTCACACAATCCTGCAGCTACAAGGTTTTTCGCGATGTGACGTGTTGCATAAGCTCCAGAACGGTCCACTTTTGATGGATCTTTTCCTGAGAACGCTCCACCACCATGTGCGCCTTTCCCTCCGTAAGTATCAACGATAATTTTTCTACCTGTCAATCCTGAATCTCCGTGAGGACCTCCAATAACAAATTTCCCTGTTGGATTAATGTGGTATTTAATATTACCATCAAATAATTTTTCAATTGCAGGAGTGTTGATTTTTTTAATCATTCTTGGAATCAAAATCTCTTTGATGTCCTTATTGATTTTATCCAACATTACTTTCTCGTCTGCATCAAAATCATCATGCTGCGTTGAAAGAACAATTGTATCAATTCTTTGTGGCTTATTGTCGTCACTGTATTCGATTGTCACCTGAGCTTTCGCATCTGGACGTAAATAAGTGATTTCTTTTTCTTCTCTTCTTAGTTCTGCTAATTCCATCAACAAACGGTGCGATAAATCAAGTGCCAATGGCATATAATCTTCCGTTTCGTTAGTTGCATAACCAAACATCATTCCTTGGTCACCAGCTCCTTGATCTTCAGGATTACCACGGTCAACACCACGGTTAATATCTTCTGATTGCTCATGAATTGCTGAAATTACACCACAAGATTTAGCATCAAATTGATACTCACTTTTGGTATAACCAATGCGTTCGATTGTGTCTCTTGCTATTTTCTGAACATCTAAATAAATGCTAGAATTTACCTCTCCTGCTAAAACTACTAATCCTGTTGTTACAAGAGTTTCACAAGCAACTTTAGAATCTTTATCAAAAGCTAAAAAGTGGTCTATTAAGTCGTCGGATATTTGATCCGCTACTTTATCTGGGTGTCCTTCCGAAACTGACTCGGATGTGAATAAATATGACATGTTTGAATATTTCTAAATTAGAACTTCCAAAAATAGCAATACTTCACCAAATCTGCCCTAATTTTAATAGAATTAAATGTGATTAGTGCAAAAAACCTTATTCTTGCAAAACGAATTATAAGATATGGCAAAATTTCTTCACATTGAAACTTCAACAAAAGTATGCTCCGTTGCACTTTCTGAAAATGGGCAATTAATTGACTTATTGGAAGAAAGTTCTGATGCTTACATTCATTCCGAACGACTTACAGTTTTCATTGACCAAATTTGTAAGAAAAACAACTGGAAATTGAATGAACTCGATGCAATTGTTGTCACTAGTGGACCAGGCTCCTACACTGGATTGCGCATAGGAGTCTCAACAGCGAAAGGATTATGTTATGCATTAAGTATTCCGATGATTGCTGTAAATACACTTGAAAGCATTGCCTATTTAGCACGAAAAAAACATCCAAATTCATCGATTTGTGCAATGATCGACGCCAGAAGAATGGAGGTTTTTTCTACGATATTTGATGCAGATTTTAAAGTGATCAAAAGTCTTTCTGCTGACATTTTAGAAGAGGAATCTTATGAGAAATATTTGCCAATTGTTGTTTGTGGAGATGGAGCAAGTAAAACCAAAGAAATTTGGAATAACCGTGATGTAATTATTGATGAATCTATTGTTTCAAGTGCCGCTGGACAAGTGGAAATTGCTTTCGAGAAATTCAAAAATGAACAGTTCGAAGATGTTGCGTATTTTGAACCGAAGTATTTGAAAGATTTTGTGGTTACGCCTTCGAAGAAAAAGTTAATCTAATTGATAATTCACAATTGATAATTGATAATTGTTTGACCCAATGTAACGTGATTTGCTATGGCTAGGTGGATGACGGAACGCTGATGACGCGGATTTTTTTATATATAGAAACACTTACTCATTAAAGCACAAATCCAACAATTCGTAATTCGTAATTAAAAAATTCGTAATTATTTATGAATAGCTGGTCTCAATTTCATAAATCCTGCAAAAGCAAAACCTGCTACAAATGTCAAGTCTGCACAATGGTAAATCCAGAATTGGTCTTCTAACTCCATAAAACTCGCTCTGTTTTCTACTGTTTGAACAACGAAATATAAATGCACAATCCAACCGGGAAAAAAGGATGAAACACTTGAAATTACAAAAGAATTAAATGCATCTTTCTTTTCTTCAATGGTTGAGATTTCACTTCTATTTAATGTCGCTAACATGGCGATCGTAACGATTAGTAAGACCAAATACACCAATTTCAAATAGGCTGGTTTTTCATATTGAAACATCGTATTAGTGAAATACGTTATAATTTGCTCAGAAGTTTGATCAGCGTAGTAGAGGAATAATCCAAAAACAAGCACGAGTAAAAGCCCTAAACGGTATTCTTTTTTAAAGAGGAAGCCCAAAATTTCTATGTTTTACGTTTTTTCTTCTTCGCTGCTGGAAAAAGAACATTGTTTAAAATCAAACGGTAACCTGGTGAGTTAGGATGCAAAGTTAAATCTGTATGCGGATCTCCTACCCTGTGCTGATAATCTTCTGGATCATGTCCACCGTAGAAAGTCCAAGTTCCGAGACCTAATTCTCCATGCAGGTATTTCACTGTTTCAATGGCTTTGGATTCTCCCATAATTGTAACAGAAGGTTTAATAAATTCTTTAACAAAATCTGTTGTCTGACCGTAGAAATTCTTAAGAATTGTTGTGTGATTTTGGGTTAACATTGTAGGCACAACATCCCATTTTGCAGAAAATTCAAACAAAGTGAAAATATCGTCTTTTTCAGGTATTCTTCTGTGTCTATTCGTTCCATCGATAGTTGAATATTCATATTCCAATGGATTCTCAACGATTTCATAATTTTCAAAAGCCAAAGATTTCTTGAAATCTAACTTTGATTTGTAATTCGGATCCATTCCGTCGCCGTCAAACATGTGTTCAACAATATCGGTTTCGTGGGCTGCCAATGCAATATCAAAACTATCTGTTCCGCTGCACATGGTGAATAAAAATCCACCCGAGAAAACATAACTTTTAATCGTTTCGGCAACAGCTAATTTCATGTCGGAAACTTTTGAGAAGCCTAAACTTTGAGCGCTTGCTTCTAATGTGGCAACTTGTTCGCGGTACCAAGGTGCATTTCTATAAGCAGAATAAAATTTACCGTATTGACCAGTGAAATCTTCATGGTGCAAATGCAGCCAATCGTATTCTTTTAATCCTCCAGCAATTATGGTACTGTCATAAATTTTATCGTAAGGAATTTCGGCATATTCCATAACTAAAGTTACCGCATCATCCCAAGGTTGTTTTCCACCGGGCGTATAAACAGCAATCTTAGGCGCTACTTCTAATTGCACCACTTCTTGATTTACTTCAGGAGAAGAAATATTTCTTTTAATTGTATTGACTTGACCATCGGCAACAATTTCATAGCTTACACCACGAATTACCAACTCGTTTTCAATAGCTGTGAGGTGTGGAATCAAAAATGAACCTCCTCTATAATTTAACAACCATTCCAATGTCACACCATTTTCCAATACAAAATAGGCAATTCCGTAAGCCTTTAAGTGATTGGCTTGTGCCTTATCCATAGGCACTAAAATAGAAGCTGCAAACAATTGCGAACCTAATAAAAGTGCTATTAATGTTGTAAATATATACCGCATAATTATTTCGTTTTGAACAAAGTAATAAAAAATTATTGACTCAACAATTTAAAACGGTGCTTCATCTGATTCATCATGTGACATATCAAAATCATCATCATCGATATCATCCATTCTACTGGAAATAACCATGCGATTTTCAACTTCCGAAGTGTCAAAATCACGTCCGACTGGCAATGCACCTGGTTGTTGAACTTCATCATCCATTCCAAATGATTCAACGTTGTCGAATTTAGCGAACTTACCAATAAATCTCAGTCGTACCGTATCTGTGGAACCATTTCTGTGTTTCGCAATAATGATATCTCCCATTCCTTGTGTTGGCCCTTTTTCGTCTTCTAATAAACCGTAATATTCTGCACGGTATATAAAGGAAACGATATCGGCATCTTGCTCAATTGCTCCAGATTCACGTAAATCTGAAAGAATTGGTCTTTTATCTCCACCACGTTGTTCAACCGAACGACTCAGCTGAGACAAGGCAATCACTGGAATATTTAATTCTTTTGCAATCTCTTTAATTGATCGAGAAATTTGTGAAATCTCTTGTTCACGGTTTCCTCCACCTTTATTTGTTCCGGCAGTCATTAACTGAAGGTAGTCAATAATCACCAATTCAATATTGTGCTTTTGTTTCATTCGACGACACTTTGCACGCAATTCGAAAATCGAAATTCCTGGCGTATCATCAATATAAATTGGTGCTTTAGATAAACGTGCAATTTTTGTGTGAATCATTTGAAATTCGTGGTCCTCAATATTTCCCTTTCTCAGTTTTTCGGCATCAATTTGAGCTTCTGAAGAAATCAAACGTTTAACGAGCTGAACACTTGACATCTCTAATGAGAAAAATGCAACTCCCATATTATAGTCAACCGCTGTATTTCTTGCCATCGACAAAACGAAAGCCGTTTTCCCCATTGCAGGACGCGCCGCAATTACAATCATATCCGAACGTTGCCAACCAGAGGTCATCTTATCCAATGCTTTAAATCCAGTTGGAACTCCAGAAACACCATCTTTATTTCCACGGGCACTTTCAATTTCCTCAATTGCACCTTTCATGGCAGTTTGCATGGTGTCGTAGCTCTTCTTCATGTTGTTTTGAGCAATGGCAAACAGTTCTTCCTCCGCTTTTGAAAGTACACTAAAAACATCTTTCGTTTCGTCGTATGCTTCCTTTAAAATCTCGCTAGAAATTCCAATAATTTCACGTTGGATATATTTTTCAATAATAATTCTACTGTGGTGTTCAACGTGAGCCGCAGAAGCTACTTTATTGGTTAAAGTCGATAAATAATACGCACCACCTGCTTTTTCTAAACTTGCCAATTTACGTAATTGTTCCGTCACCGTTAGCAAGTCAATTGGAGTTGTGGTATTGTACAATTCTGACATCGCTTCAAAAATTGCCTGGTGCTTAGGATCATAGAAAGCATCTTTAGTACGCAGAATATCAATTACGTTATTCATGGCAGTACCATCAATCATCATGGCACCCAAGACAGCCTGCTCTAAATCAGTAGCTTGTGGCGGGATACGCCCAACATCCATAGGACTTTTGCTACCACGCGTGCTCCTACTGACTACAACTTTTCCATCTTTTTTATCCTGCTTCTCCATATTGCAAATATATTTAAAACCAATCTGAAACTCGGTTTTAATGTCATCATCTTTTAAGATTGTGTAAAACTCTATTTTGCTGTATAACTTTTATCTGGCTAGAGCCTTGATTGGTGCTTTTTCTTAGTTGCTTCATAACCGAAAACAATCATTAGTTTTGCACATACAAAGTTACGATAAACAACTCCTAAAAGTGAAACTATTTAGAATTCATTTTTTTAAAAGATATAAACATGAAAAGAGAAATAATCACAACAAAAGACGGATCAAAAACGATCTATATGCCAGACATATACGAACATTACCACTCTAATCATGGAGCGCTCCAAGAAGCATTGCACGTTTTCATCAAAAGTGGTTGGGATGAAATAAAAACAAAAGAAGTAAGCGTTTTAGAAATTGGATTTGGGACTGGATTAAATACTATAATTACTGTAATTGCAGGTCAAAATGACAACAAGACTGTTCATTACACAGGTCTAGAAGCTTTCCCTGTAACATTGGAAGATATTGAACTTTTAAAGTATGATGAACTAGAGTATATTGCTCCGTTTAGTGAATCCTATCAAAAGCTACATACTGCAAAATGGGATGAATTTGTAGCAATAAGTGAATCGTTTACTTTAAAGAAAGTTGAACAAAAGATGGAAGATTATATTCCCGAAAAGGAATCTTTTGACCTGATTTATTATGATGCATTTGGCCCGAGAGCTCAACCTTTCATGTGGACAACTGAAGTTTTACAAAAAATGTATGATGCTTTGTCAACCAATGGCATCTTTGTTACGTATTGTGCTAAAGGAGATGTCCGCAGAAGTTTAATCAGTTTAGGTTTTGAAGTAGAAAAAATTCCAGGCCCTCCAGGAAAAAGAGAAATGCTGCGGGCTCGAAAAATATAGAGATTATTATTGCGTTAAGCGTAGTTTTAAGATAAGCCTCTGCACGGAATCTGAACTTTAAGAATTAAGAAAAGCGATGCTTTCAACAAAGTTAATTGTTTACCTTTGCCCCATTAAGTTAGAAAATTATGATTAAAAACAGGTTTTTATATACGATTTTAGGTTTCGGACTATTGTTTTCTTGTACCTCAGAAAACAAAACAGATGATGATCAATTCTTTGTAAAAGAAGAAGTAAACATTGAAAAAGATGAGTTAGCTCAAATTTCAGATAGTCTAGAAAAAAATCCCGAAAACATAAATCTTTGGATTCGTCAAGGAGAGATTTGTAAAGAAAATATGAATTTCAGTTGTGCCTTAAATGCCGGAGCAAAAGCGTTTAGAATCGATTCAACAAATATAAAAGCACGTCAATTGTATGCTTGGACATTAATAAATAAGCCTGAAACGCCACGATCTGATATCGAAAGAGCAAAACGCCATTATCAATATATTCTTTCATTAAAACCTAAAGATCCTCAAACTTTGGTGGAATTAGCCAATACATATTCATTAACAGGGGATTTTAAAACAGCAATTAAATACATCAACGATGCTTTAAGAATGGATGAACGTTACCGTGATGCTTACGTTTTGAAAGGTTCAATATATAAAACTTTAGAGAAAAATGACTTGGCTGTTTCAAGTTACCAAACTGCTCTTCAAATTGATCCAGAGTTTTTTATTGGACATCTGAATACTGGTTGGTTGTTGACATCTATGGGGAAACACAAATTAGCACTTCAATATTATCAAAATGCTGTGGATTTAAAACCAGAAAATCTAAATGCCATTTATGGAGTTGCTAAAAGTTTGCAAGATTTGGGTGAATATGATAATGCATTAAAAGAATACCGTAAAATAGAAAAGTTTGAGCCTGATTTTTACATCACTTATTTCAATCAAGCATACATCAAACATTATTATCAAAAAGAATTGGATAGCGCTGCGTATTATTATGACAAAGCGCTTGATGTAAATCCGCAATATACTCCAGCGTGGTTTCAGATGGGTGAATTGTATTATGAGCAGGATAGATTTCCGGAAGCTGGAAGATATTATGCTGAAGCATTGAAAATAGATAAAAATTTCATTCCAGCAAAAGAAGCAGCTGAAAAATTGCGTAAAAAATACTAGATTCTAATGAATCGTTTGAAACTAGTAAACGCAATCAGTGAAGCGGTAATCCCAATCTTGGGCTTGGTGTTTTTTGAATGGGGAATTTACTTTATTCTTCTTTTCTACTTCATCGATTTAATTGCCACAGAAGTTTTTGTGTACATCAAAGTCAATAAAATCATTCAATTTCAGAAAATTAATTTTCCTTTTTCATTAAGGTATGGAAGGTTAATTTTCAATTCTATCTTGATGTTCCTTGTTATTATAATTTCACAAATCGCAGTCTATTTTATTGTTCCAGGAATTGATTTCCCTAAACAAATTGTAGCGTTTTTAAGCTATGAAGAAGCTGGACTTCCAATTCCTCAAGGATATATTTTATTGCCGTTGGTAATTTTAGGAAATTATCAGCAATACAAAGCTATGTTTGTGAAGACAGGAGCTTACCAAATCCAATCATGGAAAAACTTAATTTTCTCTAGAAGAAAAGCGCTTTATATTGCAATAGCAGGGGGAATTTTGGCAATCGGATTAGCCAATTTAATTGCACTTCCTGGGTTTGTGTATGTTTTGGTAATTGTTGGGGTGAAGTTTTGGCTTGACTTTTTTAATGATTAATGTTTGATGATTAATTATTAACGGGATTTCGCTGTATTGGAACGCCTTCGATACCTTCGACAGGCTCTAGTCACCGAAGACACCGAAGAGCAATCCGTTGACTGACTGTCGAAGGCAATGCGGCAAATAGAAAACGTTTTTAAAAGAATGAAAATAACATCAAAACAATTAGGTTATATCTTAGAATGCTCAGTCACCGAAGGTCAATCTTGCTGACTAGCCTGTCGAAGGCATCGAAGGCAAATGGAAAAACGTTTTGAAAAAATGAAAATAACATCAAAACAATTAGGTTATATCTTAGAATGCTCAGTCATCGCAGTCACACTCATAACTTGCGCGCAAAATTGAAAAAGCGTTGAATGATTTCTCAAACAACGCTTTCATTAATTCTAAACATATTACTCTCAAAAACTCGAAAGACGCTGTTGCAATTGTAAAACGTGGAGACGCGATGCATCGCGTCTCTAACGATTTTACAAACGCGTCTCTAACGATTTAGATTTACTTCCACGTTTCTTCTGTATTGTACAATCTTGGTGGGTGAATTTGTTTTTCTTTAAACACAATTCCGTATTCTTCTAATTCCTTTAAAATCGGAGTGTACACTTCTTTGTGGGTTGGAATAACAACTCCTTTTAATTGAATTGTTCCGTTTAATATTTTCTTTACGCAAATCCCAACTGGTAAACCAACAGTGTTACTCATTGAAGTAAACGTTTGGTCTTCACCGATGTTTACCATTTCAGAAGTGATTTCTTTTAATTCATCATTCAATAAATAAACAAATTTGTGGTACATCACAATCATGTCTTTATCGTCTGGTTTCAATTCCCATTTCGCTTCAAGAATTTTTTGTAACATTTGAGCTGGTGTGGCATTTTTCAATCCCATTTTCGTGTTTCCATCAAAAATTCCTAACCAAACCAATTTGTCCCACAGTGAATCATCAAGGTCGATTTTCATGTAGTGACGTAATTTCAATTCAACAGAATCGCTGTGATTGTATGGCAAAAATGAGTTTATAAAATCACGGTTACTCATATTCTCACTTCCTTCCAAAGTATAAGAATCGTCCGTTGCTCCCAATTGAACAAAAACGTCCCAAGCTCTAGAAAAACCAACCCTTCTCAATGTTCCACGGTAAATTGTTGGAATTCCTTCCAAATTGTATAACTCCCGGTACATCAATGAATTTCTGTTGGCATATCCTTCAAGACGACCGTATCCATCGATGTCGATTATTTCTGTTCGACGGAATAATTTATAGTAAGGAATATACTTGTAAAGTCCTTCTTGAATAAATTGTGCCGTTCCGCCTTGACCCGCCAAAACAACGTTTCTTGGATTCCAAGTAAATTTATAATTCCAAGGATTGTCATCACTTTCTGGGGCAACTAATCCACCTGTAAATGATTCAAAAACTTTCATATCACCACCGGCATCACGAATTTCATCAATTACACGCATCGCACTCATGTGGTCGATTCCAGGATCAACTCCAATTTCGTTCATGATGATGATTCCAGCTTCTTTTGCTTCTTCATTCAACGCTTTCATTTCCGGAGAAACGTAAGAAGGCGTAATCAAATTTTTCTTCATTTGAATACAATCCTTTGCTACATCCACGTGGAAACGTGCTGGTAACATGCTGATTACGATGTCTGCTTTTTCAATCTCTGGTCTTCTTTCGATAGGATCCAAAGCATTAAAAACCATTGCCGTTGCATACTTCGATCCGTTGATTTTTTTCTCAATAGCTTCTTTGTTTTGATCTACAATTTTCAAGTGCCATTGTTCCTTTTCCGCATTTTGGAGAAGGTAACGTATTAGTGAGGAAGATGATAACCCTGCTCCTAATATTAAAATATTCTTCATTGTTTGTTGTTTTTTATTCCTGCGTGTATTAAAAATAAAATCGTTTTCTGATGTTCAAAATTCAACCGCATTCATTATTTGATTCAATTAATTGTAATCAACAAAGCAAATGAAAATTAGGAAAATTATCAAGTAATCGGAAGGTTTGTTTTCGAAAATTATGGTTAAAATCAAGATTTAAGATGATTCGGACAATTTGCTGAGCGTTTGTTTATATATGTTTGCGTGTAGTAGGGAAGTTTTGCAAAACGTCCTTACTATACACAAAGGAAAATTGCAGTGATTATTTCTTTTTGGGCGCCTTAATCCGTCTCCACCTTCAAGTTGTCTCCTTGTTTTGCACCAATCCAATCAGCGCTAAAAGAGCTTCTTTTGTCGCTTTTTATCGCTGTGGAATTGGGCAAACAAGTTCAACAAGCTTTTCGTTTAAAGCCGGGGCGTGGGGTTGAGGGCTTTGCAATTGGAGATTTTGGAATTGGAAGGGATCTTCTCTTCGATTTATAGGGAGAATATTCGAGGATGCTTTAGGTTTTAATGATGGGCTGTTTTCCTCTGCACCAGCAAGGACGATTACTCCCTTTGGTCATGAGATCGCTTCGCTAAGTTTACAAATCGTCCGTACCGTTGCAGGGGCTTTTGCGCAGGCGCAAAAGAGGTTAAAAACCCCAACATTTTGAGAGGAAGAACCACTTGGACTATAATTAAATCAGACCGCGAATTGAAATCTCGTGGTAACTGATTTTGTGGTGTGTGTGTTCAAAAAAGAGGGATAGAAATAATGGCGCTATAGTATCATTATTTCTATCCCTCTTTTTTGATTTATAACTTTTTTTTTAAAACTGTTACCGCGAGATTTCATCTCGTTGTAACAGTCGTTTTCTCTAGTAGTAACAGTTGTTTTTATATGCAGTTATTTTGATATTTCCCTCAGCACCAGCATGGACGATTTACAAATCGTCCGTACCAGTGCAGAGGCTTTTGCGTAGGCGCAAAAGAGGGAAAAGAGGCATTAAAAATTATAACTCATTTTCAAACTCACCGTCGTTCCTTGACGAATAGAGAAGAAATATTGGTCTTCTGCTTCATAGGATTTAAAAACAGCTTCTTTTTTAGCATTTGTGATGTTTTTTAGCATAATTCCAGCATTAAACTGATCTTTCTTCCCAAAACTCTTCGAAACGTTCATGTTTACTCCATGAAAAGGAACAGTGTAAATATCTGGTCGGTCTGCAATTCCAGAAAACAATAAGGTTTCTCCTTGCACATTGTAGTAAACTCCAGCTGCTAGATTCTTTCCAAAACCTCGATTTCCTTTGTATTCAATTCCTCCGTTGATAATCCAAGGTGCTTGACCTGCCATATCTCTGAACTCACTAATTTCTTGTCCTGATCTGGCATTCGTAACTCTCGATTCGTATTCTGTTGCGCTTAATTCAATTTGAGATTGCGTTAAAGTCACATTCATTGCTAAATTAAAATTACTTAGCTTTTTAGCTATAAAATCTAATGATTGTCGTGCCTCAAGTTCTAATCCTAAAACTGTTCCGTTTCCAACGTTTCTTGGTTGAAAAGCTCCCGCTTGAGTAGCGAATTGAACAACTTCTATTGGATTATTAAACATTTTATAGAATCCACTGATGGAGAAAGTTTGTCCTCTTCCGTGGAACATTTCCCAACGTAAATCAAAATTATGAATTGATGTACTTACTAAATTACCATCCCAGTATTCAACTCCTAAAACATCATTGGCATCTCTAAATAATCCACCAATAAAAGTTCTTCCGGTAATTGGATCTAAGATTTCAGAATAGGACAATTCTTTAAATGATGGTCTTGCTGTTGTTCTTCCATAAGACATGCGGATGTTTTGCTTTTCAGAAACAGCATACACAACATTCATTGAAGGAAAAAAGCCTAATTCTTCTAAAACCACATCATTATTCAAAACATTTGTCCCCAATTGATCTCTTCCAGTATATTTCTGACTATACAATTCTGTTCTTAATCCTAAAACAATTTTTAAACGATCAACAGGAGAAATTTCTGTTAAACCATAAACTCCAGTTGACAATACAGAAGATTCAAATTGATTTGGATTAACTGGAATAAATGGCGTTTCAAATGTAGTTCCTTTTGAAATATCACCATTATAAGGCCATAAGTTTTCTTCTGCAAAAAGCTCGTTTGGATCTCCAGTTAATTCTACATTCCTTACATTAATTTGAAATGAACGGATTTTAAAATCACGCTTTTTGTAATTCTGAACTGCTCCAAATTTAAACTGGCCTTCATTTCCAAAAAGCTTTATTTTCTTTGATAAATCAACTTTTGCAGAAGTATTGATCTCATTTAATTCTCGCCAGATTCTTTCTGGAAATCCTGATTCTGTTCCTATATTAAAACTTCCATCACTTCTTTCTTCGTATCTCGTAAAACGAATATCAGGATTATCAATAGAAGACAAAGAAGTTGACGAAGCCCAATCTAGTGACCAGTCACTTCCTGTAAATTTATGACTTCCAGAAATAATTACATTCGATAATGAACGTTGTGCATATTCTAGATTGTGTTGAAATCCAGAAAAAACTGCCCCTTGATCTGTTTTGTCATAATCAAAAATTCCTGCAGTTGATGTTCCATTTTGTAAATGCAAAAGATTGAAATTGTATTTAGATCTTTTGGTATTTAAGGTTAAGCCAAACATTCCGCTCAATAAAACATTATTTTCACCATAATTTCCTTTCTGAAGTTCTCTCAATTCTAATTTGTTCTCATTTCTGTCATTTGACAAACCATATCTTGAGAATAAAGCATCTTCAAAAAACTGAGTTTCATTTTTATAAGAGACATTGAAGTTATACCCTATTGTATATCCTTTTTTCTTAAATAAATCTCCAACATTTACATCTATTCCAATATCCATCATAGAACTTGATTCCATTGCTGCCAGTTGAGGGTCAAATGAACCTAAGATTTGTTTGTAACGTTTGGCTTTTGCACCATTTGGATCAGCGATAGTTTCTGCGAAAAATGGAATATTATTTTCTGCAGGAATAGCACGAGAATCTTTTCCCAAAGCCATAACATCTGCTCCGCTTTTTTCGTAGGTTAAATAATTACTTTTAAAATGATAATTTGGATTGAATGCGGTACTCATTGAAATACTACGAGTACTTTCTGTAGCTGCACTATTTAATGTGATATCAATTAAACCTCCTGCGAAATCTGCTGGTAAGTCGGCTGAAGCAGATTTATACACAACAATATTATCAATAATTTTAGTCGGGAAAATATCCATTTGAACTGTATTTCGGTCAGGATCTAAACCTGGAACTTCTAATCCGTTCAATAATGTTTTACTGTATCTGTCCCCTATTCCGCGAATAAAAATATATTTCCCATCGCTTAAAGAAACCCCTGGAATTCTTCTCATTGCTGAACCCGCATCAGAATCACCAGTTTTACGAAATTTAGCAGAAGACATTCCATCAATCATATTGGTTGACTTCTGCTTTAAGGATAGAATCGCATTTTCAGTATTCGTTTTACGATTTGCAGAAATAACTACTTCTTCAAAATCACTCACTTGTGATTTAATTTTAAGAACAGCTAAGCCTGTAGTTTCATTTGATTTCACGACTACTTCACTCACAGTCAAGGTATCGTAACCCATGTATGTTACTTGTAAATCATAAGTTCCTGACGGCAATGAAATATCAAAACCTCCATCCAGATCAGAATAAGCTCCGATTTTATGATTCTTCACCATTACCCGAACACCTGGAAGTTTCTCGCCCGTTATTTCGTCATCAATTACTCCGTTAATAAATCCTTGTTGAGAAAATCCAACAGTTGATAATCCGATAAAAAGAAATGTGAAATATATTAAATGTAATTTCATAAAAGTCATTATTTAAAAGCAATAAATAAAACAATCCCAAAAGCATTAGCTCTTAGGTTGTTTTAGTTTTATATTGATTTAGAAATTTGTTAATTCTCCGCGTTTATCTGAAAGTGTCCATCCTAAAAATGGAGTTACATCTGCACCAACAGTGTTAGCTCCTTCAGAAACATTTGTTGCATGAACATCAGTTCCATTTTTGAATACATCAGTTAACATAACTCCGCTTGGAAGTGTTACTTGAATATTTGAAAAGTTTAGCATTCCACTTGCGAAATTATCCATTGAAGGTTGACCACTCAAAGATAAATCTCCTCTTCCATCAGTTGCTGGATTTGGGAATCCAAAGAAGTAAATATTCTCAAACGTTCCTCTTGCTCCATCTCTAAAATCTCCTAATTCTGAATTAGCTGCTCCTTTAATAGATCCGTTTTTCAATGTATGTGCAGCAAGGAATGAACCTTCTGGTCCGTCAATTTCTAATGCGTGATCTGTACTTTCTCCTGCAATAACAATGAAGTTGTCTAATGTTCCACTCCAAGACTGGTCGGTATCTAAAGCATCATCTCCAGCATTCCAAACAATTACATTTCGCACGTTAACTGATCCTCCGAACCATTCAACACCGTCATCTTGGTTAGAAACCACTTCAATATTTTCAATGATTGTTCCATTTCCAACACCACCGAGTGTCAAACCGTTGATTTCGTTTCCTTCACCGATATTAGCACCTCCGTGACGAATAGAAATGTATTTTAAAATTCCTGAATTATCTGTTGCATCTGAACCTCCGTATAAACCATTTTGGTCTGATGGTGGAATTCCTTCTATTTGAACTGAAGGATTATCTGCAGAAATTGGTGCGTTACCTAAAACGATTACTCCTCCCCAAAGTCCATCTAATCCAGCGCTCATGTTTGGACTATCAATTTGACCTGGTTTAATTTCGTCTGCTATCGTTGTAAAGATAATTGGAGAAGTTGATGTTCCTATTGCCATTAATTTTCCACCTCTAGCGATAATTAATGCTGTTGCGTTTGGTCCTGTCCCAACTTCACCCTTTATGATTGTTCCTGCTTCAATTGTTAATGTTGCTCCTGAAACAACAGTTACTCTTGTATTCAAAACATACACTTTATCATTTGTCCAAGTAGTGTTTTTGGTAACATTTTGAGAAACCATTACCGTAGAACCATCACTTACAACTTCTTCGTATTTGCATGAACCATCATCTTTTTTAGCCTTTTCGCTGAAATTGATTGCTGTTTCATCTGTACATCCTTCTTTTTTACAAGATGCAGTGGCAAATGTCAGTGTCGCAATGACCATTAATCCGCCAACTTTTAATTTTCTAATTTTCATTTTTAAGTTCTTTAATTATTTAGAACAAAGGTGCGGATGAAAATCTCTTTTCTTTTTAAGGGAAAATTAAAGGTATATTAAATCAATGTTAAGGGATGAGGCGATGGAGGTAATTATAATTGGCTAGATGAAGAAGATTAAACTCTTTTCAAACTAGAAATAAATGTTCAATATTGTTGTAGATATAGAAAAAGGAACGAAAAAACAAAACAAGGGATGCTTGAATATCAATATATTACAATAAAACAATGAATCTTGACAACAATCTATCAAAAAAGAATTACTCCCAAAAGGAATGTGCTATTTAAATTTTATGGATTATTACTTTTTGCCTTTCAAATTATTCACTTCTTTGATGTCTTTTTTAATCACAATAAAGTTTATTTCCATAAACTCATTAAGTTAATTAAAAAAGTCTTTGTAAGGCTGCTCTTTTCTACTTCCAAAATTACCCCAATAATCTAATTTTACAATTGTGTTGGAATCTTCTATTTCAAACCAGAATTTAAAGGAATGGTAAGGCGAACCATGAAAACCTAGGGTATCAATTCCGTTGAATTTTTGATCTGAACTTAATGAATTCTTATCTGCCAATTGATTAATAAACTCAATCGAAAGTTCTTGAACGCTTTCATTCGTCTTTACATTCTGAACCTTATAAGTGGCATTGTATTGACCTGAATAGAAACAAGATGTCAAAAGAAAAACAATGCCTAACGCCAAAAGATATACGCTCTTAAAATAGTGTTTGAATTTATATGGCAATTGCATATTGATGGTATTTATTTTTGTTTTAGTATTTAATACTCAAACTCTTCAGTTCAAACTCACCATGTAAATGATCACTATAACTATCATCGTAATTCTTAGCTATTTTAAATTCTGCATTAAACCCATAGGAAATTGTATTGTTACCCCAAGAAGCTTCTTCAATAAGAATGGTTGTGTCCTTTTGAATTGTGAAATCTCTACTTACATTACCATTGGGATTTCCACTATTTGCACTTCCATCAGAGAAGAACCAGTCAACTAGCTCACCGTTTTCATTCATACTCAATAAAGCGCCAAACACCAATCCGAATTGTCCGTCTTTTTCAAATTCTAAGTATAATAAGAAATTGTTTTCACTCACTTTAAGGAACCATAAAATTGAAATTTCTTTTAGGTTTTCGAGCTTGTCGCAATTTGATGCGTCTTGACAATCAATTTGTCCAAAAGGTGAATTTCCGTATGGATTTATTTTCTTTGGGAGCTTACTATTCAGTTTTTACATGATAAATAAACTGTCAGAGGACTCAAGAATTTTCTTTTTCTCTCTTTCTTTATTCTTTCCCTGCTCTGTTGTGAAGGGCAAGTTTATAGTTTGAACATTTTTCAGAAGAACTGTTAAGTCTGACTGTCCAAATACTTTTGACAAAGTGGATATGAATATTAAAATGATGAAAACTCTCATAAGTCTGATTATTCAGTTTCTATTTTTAGGCTAAATATAAGAAAGGCAATTAACCATAAAAATCAATAAATGATTTTAAAACTAACTCCTAGTAAGTAAACAAATCCTTACTCTCAATCCATAAATAATTATTGCCTTTAGACTTAACTTGAACCCAAGTGCTGTCCTTGAAATACTTCATCAATCTCAATCTACTTCCAGCATCAATTTCATCTTTAATTTGCACGCCATTCGGAGAAATATAAAAATGAGTTTTAGGGGATTTCATGATTCCATAACGTTCTATATTGTAATGTTTATTGATGGAATAAATTCCATAAAAGGAAACTACAAAAAGTAGTATAGCCGGTGAAATTAAACGCAAGCACCATTTCTTAAATTTAGATTTTCGTCTTGAAACGATATTAAAAATAAGCAATCCGAGAAAGATTGAAGAAATACATACAAAAATTGTCCAAGTAGTTGCTCCAAATCCTAAAACCACACGCTCCAACCATGGATATGGATGTGTCCACATGTTATTCTGACTCAATTTATTAGTTGCGAACTTCGCATTAAATTGAGCATCTCCGTTTAATGGTTTATATTTTAACGAAGATTCAAATGCCCATTTCGCTTTACTCCATTCTTCCAAACTTCCTGAAGCTACTCCTAAATTATAATAAGATGAAAACGATGGCTGCTTTTTTATGTCATCTAAAAATTCACTTTGTGCCTTTTTAAAATCATTTTGCATTATTTCATCAAGTCCACTATTAAATAATGAATCCTCAGCTTTACTATTAAAGGAAATAGTAAACAAAACTATAAAAAGTAAAACTAACCTCATTCTTCAAATGATTTTACGATGTACTCAACCTCATCTTTTAAATGCGAAACATCTGAATTATCAATACTTCCTCCATATTTTTTCGAGTCTAAATCATTAAATACGAAAACCATTTTTTCAAATAATTCCTCGGAAATTTCATCAGGAACCTTTGCTTTTAAAAATACCCTAGTAATTTCTCCATTGTCTACTTTAAATTCACGTGCTAAAAAACGAATCAATAAGCGTGTAAGCTCTCCTAGTTTATCAGTATTGTTATTTTCTTCTCTTAATTTATAAATACCTAACAAAGCATCAACTCTATGTTGCGTGGATGATTTCTTGAAATTAGAAGCATCTTCTTTTTGTTTTTTAATGCGAACTCCAAGGCCTAAAAACAAGCCTAACATTAATGGTGAAAATATAAGAGCTGCTCCTTGCCAACCATTCAATAGAGGACTAGACGAACGATCTACACCAATTTTATCTGTGATATAAGGCTGCATTGTAGGTGTTCTAACTTCTTCTTTTTGAGGTTTTGGAATTTCTTTCACTTCTTCACCGTTAGAGATAACACGAAGGGTTTCTACCTTACATTGAGCAGTTTCGTATTTCGCCGTTTTCGGATTAAAATAAGCAATCTTAATCGGATTAATTTGAATGTTTCCTGGACGATTCACTTGAATAAAGTAGGTAAATGTTTTACTTCCCTCCGATCCTCTTGTTGAATAGCTAATAGAATCAACAATCTCTGCATCGCCATAGAATACCAATCCGCTTGGTAAATAAATCTTAGGTTTTTCAATATTATGAAGATTTCCATTTCCTTGAACTTTCACCTTTAATTCTACAACCTTACCTTGATCTAAATTTGTATTTGAAAATTTAGCTGTAATTCCAAACTGTCCAACAGCACCAATAAAATGTTTTGGCATTCCCTCGGGAAGTGGTTTTATTACAACAGTTGTTTCATTCGAAACGATTTTTACGCGCTCCGGATAATTTGTGCGTGGGTCATTATACAACAAAACAGATTGAAAAGGCTTTATCTTGTATGTTCCTATTTTTTCTGGAAAAATCACCATCTTACCTATTTTGAAGGTTTGGATATTTTTTCCATTAATAACATCATAAGAACTATTCGTTTGATTTGGGTTTGCTATTGCCAACACATGATTATCAGATGGACCACCAAAAACAAATGGATTAAACCCTTCTACTTGCAAAACATCAACTTGTGAATATACTTTTCCTTCTAAAACTAAAGGTTCACCTTCGTAGAGCTCCTTTTTGGACTGCTCAATGATCCCAAAAATCATCTGATGCATGTTCTTCCCAGGATCTTCGCTGATCATATTTTGACGTTTTATCACCCTAACCGTTTGCGGTTCTGATTGTATTTCGCCATTTCTCGTTTTTATTATAACTGGACCAATAACATAAGAACCTGCTTTTTCGAAATAACCTGTAAAAGCTTGATATTTGAAACTTACAGCTTGTTGTTTCCCATTAATAGAAACGATTGAAGATGACATTCCCGATTGAACAGCTCCAGATTGGATAAATTCGTCGGGTAAATTCATGTCCGTCTGACCATCTACATTTGTTTTTATAGTCACAGAAATAGATTGTCCTTTTTCAACAGTTTTTGGATTAATTTCTAATTCAACAATTGCATTTTGACCAAAAGAAAAGCCAACTGCAAAAAATAGGACGATATATAAGAACATTAGCCTTACCATCTTTTCCCAGATTTAATTTGCTCTTGATTTTTACCCGATTCCATTCCTCTAACTTTCTTTTTAGTTTGCATTTCTTGTTTCAATAAATCCTCAAGAATACGCTCTGTTTTTCGATCAGACAATTTAGATTCAGGTTCCGAATTGGCATTCTCATTTGGAGATCCACCCTGTTCAGTCGGTTTTTGTTGCTGATTTTTGTTTTCGTCTCCTTCAGACTGATTATTTTTATCTTGTTGATCACTCTTCTCCTGCTGGTTATTATTATCTTGATCGTCTTGACTTTGTTGATCTTGGTTTTGTTGCTGCTCTTGTTCCTCTTGAATTTTTAATCTTCTTTGAGCTTCCGCCAAATTGTAACGTGTTCTTTCATCTGTTGGATTCTTACGCAAAGACTGTTTATAGCTTTCAATTGCAGCTGGGTAGTTTTTAGCTTTCATTTGGCTATTGCCTACATTGTGCCAATTTTGGGCATTTTTGCTTTCGTCATTGTCCTTAGTAGCTGCGGCACGAAATGCTTTTTCTGCCATTTCAAAATCTTCATTTCTATAGGCTGCATTTCCAATATCTTGTGATAAATCGATTGTGCTTGGTGCTAATTTTTGAGCTTCTAACAATGTTTTATAGGCTTTATCAAACTGTTTTTCTTGATAATATTTTTTACCAATACGCAAAGAATCTCCCCATGACTGTCCAGTTACGAACCCTGTCATGCAGAAAGTTACAGTTATGAATAAAACGCTACGCATCATTTGAATTATTCTTTGGTTTGGGAATTGATTCCCCTATAAATAAAAGAAGAATCGATAAAATCGCAATTGATAAAGGCCATTGGTACCTATTCTCTTTTACTTTGAAGTCCAAATTTACTAGGTTATCACTTGATTTGCTGTTAATTTGAGTTAAAAATTTAGAAACATTCGGAAAAGATTCGTTTGACAAAATCACATCTCCATTTAGATTGTTAGCTATTTCTTCCAGCATTGTTAAATTCACTTTTGAAATTACAGATCTGCCCAATTCATCTTTTAAAGAAACTGAATTTGGCGACTCATCTCTTGGTACAATTCCTCCTTTTTCTGTTCCAATCCCTAGAATTAAGACTTCAATATTTTTATTTTTTATAGCTTTATAAGCTTCTTTAAGTCCACCTTCATGATCTTCTCCAT
The DNA here is from genome assembly GCF_004152935.1 of Brumimicrobium glaciale. GTDB lineage: Bacteria > Bacteroidota > Bacteroidia > Flavobacteriales_D > Crocinitomicaceae > Brumimicrobium > Brumimicrobium glaciale. The sequence goes on along the minus strand of NZ_SETE01000001.1, from coordinate 734,037 downwards.
CAGTTATAAGAATCAAAACTTTCTTTGTTCTTTGCTTGGAGAAAAAGCGACTAGACTCCTTCAAAGCCGCAGCGACATTCGTTCCTTGATTTGAAATAAAACTTGTATTTAGTTCATCGATATACATTTTAGCAGCTTCTTTATCCGCAGTAAGTGGAAGTTGAGGATAAGCACTTCCTGCAAAAACCAATAATCCTACACGCGCTGCTGCCGACTGATTAACCAATTGGTTCATTGCTCTTTTGGCAACTTCTAAGCGGGTTTCCCCACCTTGAATATCTCGGGTATTCATGGAATTAGAAATATCTACAGCGAAAATCAATTCTATGCCATTGGATTGTCCTTGCACATTTTTAGTACCTAAAGCAGGCTGCATTAAAGCGAAAATGATAAAAACCACAGCATTTCTAATCAAGAAATATCGCCAGAAAACTTTACGTGTAGCAACGGGTTTTAAGAATGTATGAAGCGTATTAATACTTCCAATATTGTTAACCAATTGATTGCGCTTGAATAACTGGTAAAAGAAAACGATCATTAAAATTGGCAACAACACAAATAACCATGCGAATTTCGGATGAAGAAATGACAATATCTCTGCTGATGATTCAGGTGAAAAGACACCAAAAATCGACATTAATTGCCACATAATAATCCAAAACATGAATTCAAAACCTAGCACAAATCCGGTAAAGAATGGCAAACGATAAGTATATGTCAATTTTCTTTTAGGCATTTTTCTTTAGCAATAATTGTTCTGCGACAAAACCGACAAAAATTAAAATCAAACCATAAATAAGGAAGTAATCTGGACGATAAGGTGGCTCTCTTTTAATGGTATTGTTGACCATTTTTCGCGTTTCCATTTTGTCAATTGTATCGTAAATTGTTCTTAATGAATTTTTATCCGTTGCTCTAAAATAAGCTCCTCCAGTTGAGGTGGCTATTTTTTCTAACAAACCTTCATCAATATTAACTTGTGTCTCTCTATAAATCTGACCAAAAGGAGTATTAATTGGCATTTTTACAATTCCTTTTTTACCCACTCCAATTGTGTAGACTGTGATGCCTTTATTCTTCGCTAATTCAGCGGCCGACAAAGGAGATAATTCACCACGATTTGAATCGCCATCGGTCAAAAGTATTATCACTTTTGATGTTACGGTATCGTTTCTTAATCTTGCGACTGCGGTTCCTAATCCAGTTCCGATTGCTGTTCCTGGCTCCATTTTACCAGATTGTATTTCATCAATAGTTTGTTTTAGATAATCGTAATTCCTAGTTGGTGGACAGGCGGTGTAAGCTTCTCCTTCAAAAACCACGAACCCAATTCTGTCAGAGCTTCGTCCATCGACAAACTCCTTAGCAACTTCTTTCGCAGCTTCCAATCGATTTGGCAAAAAATCTGTTGCCAACATACTTAAAGAAACATCCATGGAAATCATAATATCTATTCCATTATCGTATTGCTTATCATTGTCATCTGAGAATGGAAATACAGGCAATGCCATGGCGAAAATCAATAAAGACAATCCTATTCCTAAACAGGCATAAATTCCTAGAATCACCCATTTTATTGGTGTGAATGCAATGTTTTTAAGTTGACTTAAAGGTTGAGAGAATTTAACAACACCTTCACTTCTTTCTAGTTTGTAATATCGGAAAAACAAAACAACAGGAACCAGCAAAAGTAACCACATCCAATGCGGAGAGAAAAATTCATATTCCCAAAATCTGATATTTAAGAGCATACTATTTTTCATCTTTCAGGTATAAATCTGCAATTTCATTTATCACTTGTCTCGCGTTGTTAGTTACATTTTGAATTTCTTGCAATTCAGGTACAGATTGAGCGAACTTCACTAAATCTGATTGCATCAACAATTGCCGTGTTAAAAGAATCATTTCTTTATCTAAGCCATTTTTAGCCAAAATAACCTCAATTTCTGCGGTGGTTTTATCCATTACTCTACTCTGATAATGATCAGCAAAGAATCTTCTTAAAATCACAGAAAGCTCAAAATAATATTCTTTCAAATTGACTTCGTACGCTCTGCTTTTTTCCAATTGATCAATTTGCGCTAGTGTTTTCTCTCTTAAACTTAATGGAGTCGGCTCTTTTTGGGACCTTCTAATCAAGTAAATCCCAACTGCTATTAAGAGTACAGAAGCTATTGTAACCCACAACCAATTTTGCTTAATAAATTGTAAGAAAGCACTTTTACTGGGTAATTCTGTAAATGATTCATTGATATCATAAATAGGTTGGGTCGCATTAATTTCTGGACTTAAAACGTGAATTAATCCTGCTGGAAAAATAAAAATACTGTCCTCGATTGTAATTATTTCTGGAGGAATAATAACGAATGCACTGTCCCAAGCGATAAGTTCATAGCTTCCTGTCCAAATAAAATCTTTTCCGTCTTGATAATTTGTATCTGAAAATCCTTTTGAAATTTCAATATCATAAGTAACATTAATCCCTTCTTTTTCAATATCTGAACTGTTTTTCCCAGGAAAAATATCGTTGTATTCAAAATAGACAATACTGTCTAATTTAACAGTACTGATCACAGAATAAGTCAAGGTAAATGGTTCACCAATTTTAACTTCTTCTTTGTCTAAACTAATGTTCAATTGCTGTCCAAAAGAGAATGAAACTCCCAGCAAAAAAATGATATTTAAGCACCATTTAATCATCTACTTCGCTTTAAGAAAAGTTTATTTAATTCCGCTAAATACTTCCCATCAGTAGAAAGGGAGGCATAATCAACTCCTGATTTTCTAAGTTGAACATTCAAATTTTCCTCGCTTTTTATAAACTGATTTTTATAATGAGTTCTCACTTTCTTAGAACTTGTGTTCACCCATTTCACAACATTATTTTCTGCATCAAACATTTTTATCAATCCTAAATTTGGGAGTTCTTTTTCAACTGGATCAAATATGCGTAAGGCGACCATATCATGTTTTCTATTTGCAATTTTCAAACCTTCAACAAAGTTATTTTCATCATAGAAATCACTTATTAAAAAGCAAATACTTCGTTTTTTGACTACATTTCTAAAGAAGCGTAGACCTTCGTTTAAATTAGTCCCCTTATTTTTAGGTTTAAAAAGTATCAATTCTCTTAAAATCATTAAAGCATGTGAACGTCCTTTTTTTGGTGGTATAAACTTCTCCACCTCATCAGTAATAAATACTGCTCCAACTTTATCGTTGTTAGCAACTGCTGAAAAAGCAAGAACGGCAGCTATTTCCAACATTAATTCTTTTTTTGATCTTGTTCGAGTTCCAAAATTATTAGATCCCGAAATATCTAAAACCATAAAAACTGAAAGCTCTCGTTCTTCTTCAAATATTTTTACAAATGGTTCATTGAATCGGGCGGTTACATTCCAATCAATGCTTCTTACATCATCACCAAATTGATAGTTTTTAACTTCTGAAAAAGTCATACCTCTTCCTTTAAAAGCGGAATGGTATTCTCCTGAAAACACCTGTTTGGTGAGTCCACGCGTCTTGAGCTCAATCTCTCTTACTTTTTTCAGTAGTTCTTTCGTTTCCATTCAGATTATACTTTACGGAACTTCAACTCTTGCCAAAACTTTTTCAACAATTTCTTTGGCACTTACATTTTCGGCCTCTGCCTCATAAGTCAATCCTAATCTGTGTTGAATTACATCAACGGCTATATTTCGAATATCTTCTGGAATTACGTAAGCGCGTCCTTGTAAAAAAGCATTTGCTTTTCCTGCCAAAGCAAGATTAATACTCGCACGTGGAGAAGCTCCAAAAGCAATTAGAGGTGTTAAATTTGTTAAATCATATTTCTCAGGATCTCTTGTCGCAAAAACAATATCGATGATGTATTTCTCGATTTTTTCATCCAAATATACTTCTCGTACTAACTCACGCAAGCGAAGAATATCCTTTGGACTCACAACAGCTTTTGCCTTGTTCAAACCTTCTCTTCTCACATTACTGCGTAAAATCTGCATCTCCTCTTCTGGAGTTGGATAATCTAGCCTTACTTTCAACATAAATCTGTCAACTTGTGCTTCTGGCAAAGGGTATGTTCCTTCTTGTTCAATCGGATTCTGCGTTGCCATTACTAAAAACGGAACTGGCAATTTAAATGTCTCATCACCAATTGTAACTTGTCTTTCTTGCATCGCTTCCAACAAAGCAGATTGAACTTTTGCCGGAGCTCTATTGATCTCATCCGCTAATATAAAATTGGCAAATATTGGTCCTTTAGTAACTGAAAATTCTTGTGTTTTTTGATTGTAAATTTGTGTACCTGTAACATCTGCAGGTAATAAGTCTGGTGTAAATTGAATACGGCTAAATTCTCCACCAACAACATCGGCAAGGGTATTAATTGCTAATGTTTTTGCCAATCCGGGAACTCCTTCTAATAAAATATGACCATCTGCTAAAAGTGCAATTAATAAGCGCTCTAACATTCTATCTTGACCAACAATAACACTTGACAACTCCCTATTAATCATATCGATAAGTGGAGTTTCATTTTGTATTTTCTCTGTCAACTGACGAATTGAATCAGCCGGTGTGATTGAGGATGATGTATTTTCTTCCATAATTTTTGTTCTGTTTTACAAAGATGTTCATTGTTAAGCCACTGTCAATCTGTAACGTGTTAATTATTGTTAAGCACTTAAATCATTAAGGTTTGGAATTAAATTAAGGTATTTTAAAGTTTCCATTAGAAATGAATCAACTTGAATATTCAAATGAAAATTTAAGAATTTTAAACATATGACAACTTAGGAAAACTTCATTTTTCTTTAATTTTGAGCTTTTGAATATTTTATTCCATTTGGAAATTCATTGAATTTCAAATTTGATAGAATTAGATTTTTTTTAACTACTCACACAACAAAGAATTTTATGCCTGTATTTGGAAATATAATAAAAGGACTTATCGATTTCAAAGGATTTATATCGAGTGAAGTTAATCCTGTAGAAGCCCAAGAAGAGGTTCTTAAAAGTTTACTAAATCAAGCTAAAGATACCGCATTCGGTAAACATTATAAATTTGAAGAAATACTGAAATCTGAAAACATAGAAAAAACTTTTTCAGGGTCAATTCCTTATTTTGATTACAATAAAATAAATGATGAATGGTGGCACCGTTATGACAGTGAAGAAGAAAACGTAACATGGCCTGGATTACCTAAATTCTTTGCTTTAAGTTCTGGAACTACAGGAAAAAAAAGTAAGCGAATTCCAATTACCGATGACATGTTGGACGCAATCAAACAAGCTGGAATAAGACAAGTCACTGCATTAAGCAATTTTGATTTTGAAGCAGATTTGTTTGAAAAAGACATCATGATGTTAGGTAGTTCAACAAATTTGAAGGAAAACCAAAACTATCTTGAGGGAGAAATCAGCGGAATAAGTACCAAAAACATTCCATTTTGGTTTAAAGGATATTATAAACCAGGAGAAGATATTTCAAAAATAGATGATTGGGAAGCTCGAATTCAAGCCATAGCAGAAAATGCAAAAAATTGGGATATTGGTGCAATTAGCGGTATTCCAACTTGGATTGAATTGATGATTAAGAAAGTAATTGAATATCATAAGCTCAATAACATCCATGAAATTTGGCCGAACTTTCAAGTTTATACTTCCGGAGGAGTAGCATTTAGAACTTATGAAAAAAGTTTCAATGATTTACTCGGTCACCCGATAACAGTTATTGACACTTATTTTGCATCAGAAGGATTTATCGCATCTCAAACCCGACCAGAAACGGATGCGATGCAATTGTTAGTCGACAATGGAATTTACTTTGAATTCGTTCCTTTTGAAGCGCAATATATTCAACAAGATGGTTCTTTGGTGGAAAACGCACCTTCGATAAGTTTGAAAGATGTGGAACTTAACCAAGAATATGTTTTAATTATTAGCACCGTTAGCGGAGCATGGAGATATGAAATTGGCGACACCATTGAATTTACGGATGTTGAAAGAGCTGAAATAAAAATTACGGGAAGAACAAAATTCTTTTTAAATACCGTTGGATCGCAATTATCAGTCAACAAAATGGATGATGCAATGCAGCAATTAGAGGATGAATTCTCAACGAAAATCACAGAATATACTGTTTGTGCAAAACGTGCTGAAGATGGTGAATTTTATCACTTTTGGTACATCGGCGTTGATGAAGAATTAGACAGTGAAAAAATAAGTGAAGCAATTGACAACTACCTTAAAGAAGGAAATAAGAACTATAAAGTTGCCCGAAGTAAAGCTTTAAAAGGATTGAAAGTTAAATTAATTCCAACTTCGGTATTTTATGATTGGTCTGGAGCAAATAAAAAGAAAGGTGGACAGGTTAAATTGGAAAAAGTAATGAATGAAGAGAAGTTTAATGAATTTTCTAAATTCGTTAAAAGTCGCTAATTACGAATTAAAAAAAATTACGAATTACGAATTATTTAAAAATTGGACCAATAGTCAAAGACTCGCAGTAGCTCTTTTTTAATTACTTTGAGAAAGTTGATGTAGTTCAACAAATTCGTAATTGTTTCATTCGTAATTCGTAATTGAATCTTTCGTAATTGACTCATCTCTTTCATTCACAATCTCCATTATCTCTTCAGGAGAAAGGTAAAATTTCTGAATTCTCAACTTATACGAAGCAGTTATTCCAGCATTGTTCAATATAAAATCTTTGGTTTTTAATATGTAATCTTCCATTCCACTTTCAACAGCGAATGTGTCGGCTGAACGCTCTGCTTCTATTATAGATTTCGCTGAAAAAATATATTTCAGTCCAAACCAAACAAGGTTTAATTTACTTCTATTTTGATAATCCATGATGTGTCCGAGTTCATGACCAATCCAACCAATTAAAACATCTGTTGGAACATCTAAAGTTGAAAATTCTTTATCTGAAATTTTAAATTTTTCACTAATTAGTATGAGATAATCTCTCTTCTTTCTACTCTTGAAAAAACTTCCTATTTTAGGTCTAGCCTGCATGGTCGATTTCTTGATGTTCTTTTTGAATCTAATTTCAAGATTAATTTCTTTTAACTCAGGATAAAAACTTAAAGCAGTTTCTGCTTCACTTAATATGGATTGAGGAATGGAAATTTGAGCATGGTTTGTTGAATTGAGCATAAAGAAATAAAATATTAGTATCGTTTTATAAAACATAGAATTGGTGAATAATAAAAAGCGGTCTTACAATATATGTTTATAAGCAAGATATTCTTTACAAGCTTCTGCACATTGACGACATGCTTCTGCACAATCTTTACAATGTTGAGATTCATGCTTTGCACACTCATCCGCACATTCTCGACAAACTTGCTCACAATATTTCACCAATCCGTCCACATTTGTATGACTGGTGCCTAAAATATTTTTCAAAGCTGAACAAACTTCTACACAAACACGGTCATTTCGAATACAATCCACCATCATTTTTATATTGTCTTCATCTAAACATGCGTCTGCGCAATGATTACAATGAACTATACAACCTTCTAATGTAGCTATCAATTTTCCATTTTTCATAATACAAGTTTTTAGTTTAAAACACGCTAATCCGCTTATAAATGATCGGATTAAGTGATTTAGCTTTAAATTAATAATTTTTATTTCGGCAGCAAATATTCTCTTGAACCTTTAATATTTATTAACGTGGGGAATAATTGATAATTAAAAATGGACAATTGATAATTGCAGTTTTTGCTAATGAGATAATCTAACTAACAGTTTGAAAAAAAAGGGATTCCTCCATTTTATAAAACCTTTGGTTCTATAAAATGGAGGAATGACAAATCATGTTGTGATTTTTGGAAAGAAAGTTGCTGAAGCTCTGCTTCAGCAACTTTCTTCCCACTCAACACTCGAAAACCTTGTCATTCCGACAGAGTAAAACGACGAGGAACCTCTTTAAAAAAAAACATCCTAAATAAAGTATTCCATTTCTTATTTAAAAACAGGATGAAAAACACCCTAGCCAAGGCAAAACACTAAAAGAATAGTTTAAAATTCATACCTTTGCAGTCAAATGAAAGCAATTCGTTGGTTCATATCGGTTTTATTAATTGTCGGTTATTTGGTCGGACTTACTAATAACCTTATGCCGCGTTGTGAAAGCGAATATGAACATCAAAAACATATTGTTTCGATTCATAACAATCACTTTCATAATTCTTCGAATTCCAGTCCAGAAATTGCACATATAGGACATGAAGATCATGACGATGAGACATCTGTGATTAATATCCTACAGCATATTTTTGATGATGTGGATAATCCGAAAGAAAAATGTGAGTTTGGATTTTTTGCAAACGTTCACAATCACGTGGCTGATATAAAATCTTTAGCTATAATTGCTGTTTTAAAATATCCAGCATTTTTCATCCCAGCATTTGAAAGTTCAAAAGAAATTGTTGATTACACAACGCCTAATTATTCTCCGCCAGATCAACAAAATCAAAATCAAAGAGGTCCCCCAATTTTTCTTGTATAATACCAAATCAGAATTCGAATGAAGTGGTTAATTCTCTCCAAAGCATTTGAAGTGATAATTGGTATAAATTAAACATTGTTTAAAAAGCAGTGTATTTTGGACTTTCAAAACGTCCAAACCTTATAGGATTTACACTTTCGTAAACCTTTTATTTTAATTTATAATACAAGAAGAAATGATTTATAGAATTATATCATTTTCCATAAATAACAAGTTAGTTATTGGATTGATGACCTTAGCCATTATTGGTTTTGGGATATTTTCAATGAAAACCATTAATCTAGGTTCAGTACCTGATATTACCAACAATCAAGTTCAGGTAATGACGGTTTCTCCAAATTTATCTACAGAAGACATCGAGCAATTCGTGACTTATCCTGTGGAACTAGAAATGGGAAATCTACCGGGAGTTGAAGAAATTCGTTCGATTTCACGCTTCGGATTGTCGGTGGTGACTATTGTTTTTAATGAGGAAATAGGGACTTACCATGCCCGACAATTAATACAAGAAAAACTTATTGACGTTCGTCAAAATATCCCAAGTAAGTTTGGAGCTCCTAGTATGGGACCAATTACAACAGGATTGGGAGAAATATACCAATACAACATCGAAGTTGATCCAGAATACGATTCACTTTACACACTTACAGAATTACGTTCTGTTCAGGATTGGATTATTGCCCGACAATTGACTTTAATTGATGGTGTTGTTGGAATAAATGCTTTTGGTGGAAATATTAAACAATACGAAGTCAGCATAGATCCTGATAAATTGAAAGCGATGAATGTCACCATTAGTGATGTTTATAAAGCACTTGAAGAGAACAACACCAATACTGGTGGAGCTTACATTGAGCGCAATAAAATGGCCAACTTCATTCGTGGAGAAGGACTAATTCGTTCTTTGGATGACATTCGTAAAATTCCTGTAAAAAATGAAAATGGAATTCCAGTTACCATTGCAGATATTGCTGAAAATGTAGGATTTGGACATCAAGTGCGCTACGGAGCATTCACGAAAGACGGAAAAGAATCTGTCGGTGGAATGGTTTTAATGTTGAAAGACGCCAACCCAAACAAGGTAATCACGGATGTTAAAGAACGCATCGATAAAATACAATCTTCTTTACCAGAAGGCTTGAAAATCGTTCCATTCTTAGACCAAAGTGAATTAATTGGACGAACCACAGATACAGTTGCTACCAATTTAATTGAAGGAGCGCTAATTGTAATTTTCGCATTGGTAATTTTACTCGGAAGTTTTAGAGGTGGATTAATTACCGCGACGACGATTCCATTGGCCTTATTGTTTGCATTTATTCTGATGAAACAATTTGGAGTTTGGGCAAACTTAATGAGTTTAGGAGCAATTGACTTCGGAATTATAATCGATGGTGCGGTGATTATTATTGAAGGAACTGTTTTTGAAATTCAAAGACGAATGCGCAAAGGAACGCTCAGTTTTTCTCGAAAAGAAATGGACAATGTCGCAATTCAAGCGAGTAACACGATGATGGAATCTGCATTCTTTGGTCAAATCATTATCCTGATTGTCTTTATGCCGATTCTATTCTTGACGGGAGTTGAAGGGAAAATGTTTAAACCAATGGCATTCACATTTGGATTCGCAATGATTGGAGCCATTATCCTATGTTTGACTTATGTTCCAATGATGGCGGCGTTATTTATGCGTCCTGTTCAAAATAAGAAAAGTTGGTACGCAAAATTTGAAGCAGGATTAGAAAGATTCAGTAATTCAATTATTGGCGGAATAAACAAAGTTTATCATCCAATTTTGGAAGCTGCGATGAAGTTCAAATTGGCAGTTATTGCCATTGCAGTTGTAATTTTAGGAATGACATTTTTCACTTTTTCCAGAATGGGAGGAGAATTTATTCCACAATTAAAAGAAGGAGATTTAGCCATCCAAGCCTTGATTCGTCCTGGAAGTAGTTTGGAAGAAATGATTGCCACTTCCAAGAAAATTGAGATGACTTTGTTGGAGAATTTCCCAGAAGTTAAATCTGCTGGTTCGCGAATTGGAGTTGCTGATATTCCAACCGACCCAATGCCAATGGACATTGCCGATATGTTTGTGATTCTTGAAAAAGACCACAGCAAATGGACAAGCGCTCCAAATGAAGAGGAATTGATTCATTTAATGGAAGATAAATTAGCGGAAGTTTTGGTCGGAGTAAACATCGTTTTTAGTCAGCCGATTGAATTGCGTTTTAATGAATTGCTAACAGGAGTTAGAGAAGATGTTGCTATTAAAATTTATGGAGAAGATTTAGAAGTCCTCAACAAAAAAGCAACAGAACTCGCAGACCTAATTAAAGACATTGACGGGGTTGGAGATGTTAACGCAGAAAGAACTTCAGGTTTACCACAAATCAACATCAAATTTGACAGAGATAAAGTGGCACAATATGGAGTTTCGATTGAGCAATTGAACACCTATTTAAGCACAGCCTTAGCTGGTGGAGTCGCAGGAACAATTTACGAAGGGGAAAGACGATTCGATTTGGTTGTACGTTATGGAGAAAAACACCGTTCGTCGATTGATGACATTCGAAAGTTATTTGTTGATTTACCGAATGGTTCTCAGGTGATGTTAAAGGAATTTGCAGAAATTGAATACGAACCTGGACCAATGCAGATTTCACGAGATGACACTTATCGTCAGACTTATGTTGGTGTTAATACAAGAGGACGAGATGTAAAGTCTGTAGTTACTGACATTCAGGAAAAAGTGAAAAATGAATTAAACCTTCCACCGGGATATAACATTTCGTATGGAGGTCAATTTGAAAATTTAGAAAGTGCTACCAATCGTTTAATGATCGTTGTTCCAATCGCAATGGTTTTGATTTTCATCTTACTTTATTTTGCTTTAAAATCATTCGCACAATCCATCATGATTTATATCGCTATTCCTATGGCGGCAATTGGTGGAGTTTATGCTTTGTGGATTCGCGATATGCCATTTAGTATATCTGCAGGAGTTGGATTTATTGTATTATTTGGAGTCGCCGTGCTGAATGGCTTGGTTTTAATTAATCGTTTTAATTCATTAAAAATGGAAGGAGTAACAGATATTAAAGAACGAATTTTCACAGGAACGAGAGAACGTATTCGTCCAATTATGTTGACAGCAACAACGGATATTTTCGGATTCTTACCGATGGCGTTTTCTGCTTCGGCAGGTGCTGAAGTTCAACGTCCATTAGCGACTGTTGTAATTGGAGGAATGATCAGTGCAACAATTCTTACTTTAATTGTCTTACCTATTTTATACATGTATTTAGAAAAAAGAAAGGAAAGAACTAATAAAATTACTGCGAATCCGTCATTAGCGATGGGAATTGGAGTTTTATTTATTTTAATTACTCCAATGTTTAATGCGCAAACGACGCTTGAAGAAAATTGGCCGTCGATTACAATGGAAGAAGCGCAAGAGCAAGCCTTAAAGCGTTTGCCGATGTTGAAAGCGAAACAATTAGAAATCGATCAACAAGAAGTCCTGAAGAAAACCGCTTGGAACTTTGGGAATACTACGGTTTACACTGGAAAAGAAGAATTTGGAAATGGTTCGGATGGAGTTTATACCCGAATTGGAATTCAACAACAAGAAATAGATTTATTTGGAATTGCTCCAGCCTTAAAGCTTCAAAATCAACAGGTAATTTTAGCTAAAAAAGCGTTAGAATTGTCTCAACTTTCTATTCGACATGAAGTGAAAAAAGCTTGGTCAGAAGTTTATACAAGTCAGTCGATTTATAAAGTTTATCAAGCGTTGGATACTGTTTTTACGAAGATCAAAAGCACAGAAAAGCTACGTTATGAGCTTCAAGATGTTTCTAATTTGTCTTATTTATCAACGGCTAACGAAGCCAATGAATTAAGAATAAAAAGAGATCAAAAGCGCCATGAGTATTTGATAGCCATAAAGAAGTTAAACCTTTGGTTGGTGAGTGATACAATTTACACTGTCCCTGAAATTGATTCAGATAACTTTATTGAACTCATTGAATTGAATGCAGATTCTGTATCAAATCATCCGTTGATGTCCTATTATGAACAGCAAATAAATATTGCAGATGCGAAAATTAAAAAGCAGAATTCTCAATATTTACCCACATTTAATGGACAATTTGGTGAGCAAAAGATCGGAGCACAAACAGGATTTTACACCTATCAAATTGGATTAAATATTCCATTGCTTTTTAATCGACAGTTGGGACAATCACAAGCTGCTAAAATCGATAGAAAGATTGCAGAGCAAAATTATCAGCAGCAAGAAATGGAGTTTCAGATGGAAATCAATTCCACTTACGAAGAATACCAAAAATGGAGAAATACTTGGATGTATTATCAAGAAGAAGCTTTGCCTTTAGCACAATTACAACGAAAAAGTGCAATTACTGCTTTTGAAGAAGGTGCTATTGATTATACGCAGTTTCTACAAACGGTAAGAACTGCAATTCGCATAGAGGTTGACGCTTGGGGTGCTTTAGATAATTATCTGCTTCAGCGTTATTTATTGGAATACTATTTACAATGGAATTAATTTTCCTTAAAACATTAAAAATGAAAACACAATTCACATATATCATTAGCGCATTTTTGTTGCTGGCATTTTCTGCCTGTACAAGCAACGAAACAAGCCAAGCGAATCAAACGGAAGAAGAGGATCATGATCATTCAACAGATGAAGTACATCTTTCGCCACAAAAGTTCAAGAGTTTAAAAATTGAACTCGACACAATGCAAAGCCATACTTTTGAAGGCATTGTTTATACGAATGGAAGTTTAGAAGTTCCGCCGCAGCACGAAGCTACAATCACTGCTATCATCGGTGGAAATGTAGTTGCGATTGAAGTTATTGAAGGAACAAATATCAAGAAAGGGCAAACAATCGCGTATTTGAGTCACCCGAATTTCATCAATATTCAAACAGCGTATTACAAGGCATTCAACAATGATGAATACCTTTCTAAACAAGTGGACAGACAACAAAAGTTATCTGATGCTGAAATTGGAGCTGGAAAAGAGTTGCAAAAAATCAAGTCAGAATACTTGTCCAACAAAGGAGATTTGAATGGATATGCTGCACAATTGAAACAGTTAAATCTGAGTTTAAATTACATTCAATCAGGAAAACTGTATGACAGAATTCCAGTGATTAGTCCAATTGCAGGTTCAGTTGAAGCTGTTGACATTCAATTAGGACAATTCGTTGATGCACAAACATCGATGTTTAAAATCGTGAATACAGAACACGTTCATGCCGATTTCATGGTTTTCGAAAAAGACATTATGCATGTCAAAAAAGGTCAGAAAATTGAATTTACCGTTGCCACTTCTACCCAGCCTTTACACGCAGAAATTATTTCTGTTGGAAAACGTTTTGAGGAATCGCCAAGAGCAGTACACATTCATGCTGATATCGAAGAAAAAGATTTTCATTTAGTTGCAGGAATGTACATTAAAGGAAAAATTTTCACACAGGAAAACGATTTAATGGCTTTACCAGAAGCAGCAGTAATCACTGAAGAAGGAAAAACGTATATCTTCATCAATACACAAACTGAAGAACAGCAGAAAGAAGAATACGAGTTCAAAATGGTTGAAGTAAAAACTGGAAAGCATGAAGGTGGATGGGTTGCTATTGATTTATTAACGCCATTGCCAGAAAACGCGAAGATTGTTCAAAACGGAGCATATTATTTGATTGCGGAAATGATGAAAGGGGAGGCTTCGCACGATCATTAATAAAAAATATTGGTCAATACTCGTGGGGACGATTTGCAAATCGTCCGCACAATTGAGTATTTAGGTTGGATATTCGTTGGGGTGTTTTGCAAAACGCCCTTACGAACCCAACCAATATTATTTTTGATTTAAATGAACAGGGCAATCCTTATTCGTCATCATTGGATGACGAGGAGAACCACTTATACACACGTGCTTTAAAGCGTTTTTTCAGGGTATTATCATAACGCTTTAGTTTTCCCGTTTCTATTTGTTCTTTGTTATTTGCTTTCAGAAACTCACCTGTTTCCACATTCAAACAAGTTAACCACATTCCTCCGTGTGCAAAAGTATCAATGCAAATTGTATGGCCAAAATCTGCTATTTTTCCATTTACTCGAGCAGTATGCCCACAAATCACAGTTTTACTTGAATCATAAATTAAGGGTTGTTCATATTTCTTATGAAATAGATGATGCTTTTTCTGTTCGTTTAGCTTTTTGTTTTGTTCCAGTCCTGCATGAACGAATATGAATGCTCCAATTTCCAAATAGGGTTTACAAGAATCGATAAAGTTCCAATGTGTTTTATCGATATCGTTCATCCAATTTAAGTTATCCTCCATATCATACGAATATAAAGTATGGATTCCGCCATAATTATGCACCCAATCCACATATTTTTCTGGCGAAGACTTGGCGGCCATCATCATTATCTCATGATTACCAAGCATAAATTCAAAATCGTAAACTTTGCTTTTTTCTATCAACCAATTCAGGACTTCTTTACTGTCGGTTCCTTTGTCAATATAGTCGCCAAGAAAAACTACTTTGTCATTTTCCTTTATCAACCCTTGTTCAAAAATAGTTTTCAAAGCTGTTAAACTACCATGTATATCTCCAATTGCGTAAATCGCCATAGTTATTTGTTATTAATTGCTGTTTTCGGTCAAAGTGTTTTCCGTGCAAACTATTTATGACAACTAAAACTTCTAGTAAGTTACTTTAGATTTATTCTTTAGTTTGTTTTCTATGATAGGATATAGATCGTAAGTTGGATAAATTTCTGATTTAAAAGCTTTCCATGCTGTTCGCTCAATTGCTAAATTTACAGCGGCTAATTTTGAGGCAGGAAGTTCTAGCACCACCATTTGGCCAACGCCCATAACTACAAACCAATTGACAACTGAAACACCTTCTGGCGGGAAATTCTCGTAAAATCCTTGATCAGTTCTTATCTTTTCTATTTCATTCAAGTTCATGCTTTGATCATGTTTAAGGAAAATAGTCAATAACAATTTGTCATCTGTTTTGATGGAGCTAGAAGTTGTATCGGTCGATTGAGAATAACCAATCATTTGGAATAAAAATAGAGCGAGTAACAAAGAATATTTCATGTTTTGGGGTTTTTAATTTTAATGCCTATTGGGATCTTTACAGTAAAAAAATAATTTAAGCTCTATTACCTAGCAAATGGTTTGCGCTGTAATGGAACGCGGATGACACGGATGATCACGGATTTCTTGCGTCATGAATCCTAAATATTGTAATATCTTGAAATTAATAATATACCATGTTTATTAAAACTGTGTCTTTATGGAAGATTTAAGTTTAATTCTAAATTTACTGGTAAAGTATCGGATACGCATTTTAATTTTATTATTTTTAAAAGAATAAATCACATATTTCCAACTGCCATCGTCGAAAAAATGCAGCTATTTAATTAATTTTCTATTTAGAACTCCAACTTCTACAGATTGGGAATTTGAGCATAAATTTTAGCTTTCACCCTACTCAAAGTTTCTTGAGAAATATTGATGTAAGAAGCTACAATCTTATTTGGCAAACGCTTAACAATGTTTGGGTTTATTTTAAATAATTGTTTGTATCGTTCTGATGCATCTAGCGTTGTAAATGAGATTAATCTTTTAGAATTATTCACATAGGCTTTTTCTAAATAGATGTTGTAAAAATCTTTCCATTTGGGAACAATCTCCAAAAGATGTCTAAAGTCTTCGTGAGAGATGTATAACAATTCACTGTTTTCAATTACTTGAATAGATTCTTGCGCAGGTTGATTGGTGATGAAACTCACTAGCTCAGTCGCAAATTGATTTTCAAATGCTATATAACGGGTAATGTCTTTTCCTTGATCATCTAGGTAAAACAACCTCAAACAACCTTTTTTCACGAAATAACTAACCTGACTATTTTTCCCATTTGAAAGTAAAATCTCATTTTTACTCTTTTTGATAGTTTTAAAATAAGACAGCACTATTTTTAAATCTACATCCTCAATGTCGATATTCTTTTTTATGAAATTTGTGAGTTCGATTTTATTTGTCATCTAATTATAGTCTCTTACAAATTTACGATAATGAATAATATCCTGTATAGATAGGACCATCAAATTATTCTCTTGACCAAATGCTGTGATAGTGTCCGAATTTGCCATTGTTCCATCATCATTCATCAATTCACAAAGTACTGCTTCTGGTTGTAAGCCTGCTAGTTTCATTAAATCTATACTGCCTTCTGTATGGCCTTTTCTTCCTAGAACTCCCTTATCGTTTGCTCTCAATGGAAATATATGTCCTGGTTTTGCCAAATCACTGCTTTTGGCTTTCTCATTACTCGCAGCTTGAATGGTGGTCAATCTATCCTTGGCAGAAACTCCTGTGGTCACGCCTTCTTTTGCTTCTATTGTGACTGTGAATGGCGTTTGATAACTACTTGTATTCTCCTTCACCATATAAGGCAAATCAAGAGAATCGGCTTTTTCGTTCGTCAAACAAAGGCAAACAATACCACTGCATTTTCGAATCATAAGCGCCATGTGCTCATTGGTCATGTTGTGTGCCGAGAATATTAAATCTCCTTCATTTTCTCTGTTTTTATCGTCAGTTAAGATAACTCCATTCCCTTTTCTAAGGTGGACCAATGCTTTTTCTAATCGCTCTTGACTTTCCTTATTGGTCGTTTGCATTGTGTCCAATTCTGCTAATTCCATTTATAAATTGTTATTAATTTTTAGATAGGCAAAACTAGTATTGTTTCAAGCCAAACTATTTGACGTAAGTCAATAAATTGATGGGTCACAAAAAAAGTGCTACAACGAGTTGTAGCACTTTTTTGATTTAATTGTTAGGGTTTACACATCTTAAAGAGGAAGATTACGGTTTAACATTAATCGTTTTTGTTCTAACCGTTTCATTGATTAACCAATAATCTTTAGTTCCTATTACTTTTTGGTCATAATTTAATCCTACAACTTGCGCGTAACCTGAACCTTCACCTAATCCGCTCAATTCAGAAGCGGTAAATGTGTGTGAAGTGTTATTTCCTGCAACAATTACAAGTTTGTTTCCACTTGATCCATAAACCGCGTACAAAATTGAATCTGCATTTGCTATTGAACCACTTGTTAAAATGTAATCATTTGACTTCGAAATATCACCCGAAGTTATAGGGTCAACATAAGAGAAATCTTGATTTGTGGAAGTTGTAAATGCCTCCCATGTAGAACCAGTTCCTTCCCAATTCACTGTTGAACCAAATGTTAAGCCTAAAGGATTTATTTGACTAGGTAAATAAACATAAGATTTATTTTCCTGCAAAGTAAGACCTTCTCCATCAACAGTTACATTTCCTGCACCAACAAATGAACTTCCAGAATTTACACTAAAAACAGCAACTGCAGTTCCTAACTCTGTATCCACTGTACCAAAAGGTGATTCTGATGTAGTTATTGTTTTAATGGCGATGAGTGCACCAAATTCACCTGCAAAACTTGGGGAGTAAGACCCTGGAGCTGCAGAGGTTGGGCCAGCTGGAGCAAATTCACAACTTCCGTCATCTTTTTCAGCTTCTGCATTATAATTTGTTGCAACTGGATCTGTACAACCTTCTTTTTTACATGAACTGAATCCTAGTCCAAATACCAATATTAAACTTGCGATAATTATTTTAGTCTGTTTCATAATATTTTGTTTTACACAAATTTATGGCTAGAATGAAGATTCAGCAATACGTCATTTGGCGTATATTTCATGTTGTATTAAACGCTTGATGAAACATTATTAATGGGGAGTTTTAGGCTTTAGGCTGAAAATTAAAAAAAAACGTTGGAGGAATCAGATTTTATTGAAATTAGGAGGCTAAAAAAAGTTGAATTGATTGGGACGAATCCCAACAATAACTTTTTTTCATTAAATTAGCCTAAACGAACTACTTATGACGGAATCCAAAGAAAAACGATTATGCCAAGAATGCGAAACGCCTTTATCAGGCAGACGTGACCAAAAATTTTGTGGTGATTATTGCAGAAATACATTCAATAATAGATTGAACGAAGACAGCAGTAATTACATGCGCAGAATCAATAATATTCTGAGAAAAAACAGAAGAATTCTAGAGAAATTGAATCCCGATGGAAAGAAAACGCTGGATGGAATCACAATGGCAGAAGAAGGTTTTAACTTTCATTATTACACGAATATTTACACGACAAAAAAAGGAAGTCAGTATATTTTCTGTTATGATCAAGGGTATTTAAAAATGGATGACAATCAGTATATGTTGGTTCATAAGCAGGATTACGTTAAGTAATTATTAATGTTTAAGGTTTAATTATTAACGCGGTTTGGTGGTTGCGCTGTAATGGAACGCGGGCCTTCGACAGGCTCAGTCACCGCAACACATTCGCAAAGGAAACGTGAATTTAAAAAATACAATCAACTTTAATTCGTGATCGAAGACCTGCATCATTATTGTGGAATCATGTCAAATTATTAAATGTCAATTGTGTTTGAATCGTGTTTTTTCCTTGCAATAGTTTTTTATTTATTGGAAGTTATATCAGCGATTAATTCCGATAATGAGTTTTGTATTTTGATAGCACGTTCAACTGAAAAATCAACCTCCATAATTTGGGGTTTTACGGCTTCAGTTAATTCTTTCTTCACCAAGATTTTTAAGAAAGGGATAATGTACTCTATCACTTTTTCATCAGCATGTTTAATGTCTTCTATTATTGTTGATCTATAATCAAGGATGTATATTATATCATTAAAATCTTTGTCGTATCGCGGGTCTTCACCCCGGTCTTTATATGCGCTAATTTTGCTAGCAATAAAAAATTCGACAGGCAGTAATTTTATTTCTATTCCCTCGATTGATTTAGTTATTGCTTGTTTTAGACCTTTTTCGTACCATTCGTTACCGGGTGCCCAACCCACATTCTTAGTAGACATAACATCTATTTTTATATCCTCGTATTTAAATCGACAAATAACACTAGACTCCTGATCAGCATACACATCTCTTTTTGCAAGATATTCTCGAATGGTTTCTAATTCCGAAAGTGATAATAATTGAATTACAATATCTATGTCAGCTGTTGGCCGTATATCAAGTGCTGAAGGGTCATCAATATACTCGCTCACAACAGAACCTCCTACAAACATTATTTCTTTTGGATAATCTTTGAATAACTTACTAACCCGTTGAATTGCTATTCTATTTATTTGTGTATTATTCATGCTTCTGTTTTAATGCCAGCATAGGGTTTGAAGAATTAGGCATAATCATTTCTTCAAGTTTATGGAAAGCTATTTTAGTCATTCTTTTGTGGCGCGTCATTCGCAAACACTCTAACAAACCAATTATCTCTTTCGCTTTTTTACTTTTTAATGTTGCAATTGGAGCTCCATTATACAATGGTGTAATTTGAGGTAATATGTCTTTTCCTTTGCTGTTCTTCCAGATATATTTTTCAGAAGACAAATTCATTTCTTCACCAATTACCTTAAGGGGTACTATTATACCTCTTGTTTCTGCTCCATAAACTATGGGAAAGACTATACTGAAGCCATACTTAAGAAAATCGAGCAATGTTTGTTTACTGATTCGTTTGGAATTTTTATCGTATAATCCTGCAGTTTCCATGCTTGATAAAGAAGAATGGACCGTTGACGTGCTAATATTTAGATCATGAGCCAAATCGCGTATCACCCAATCTTTATTGCCAGAAGTTTCTTCACTTGCAATCCAAACTAGTATAACTATGTCTTGTCCTTTCATTTCACTGTATTGTTCTATGTTTGCAATTCGCGAACACAGAACAAATATAGTAATAATTATTTAAATGACTCTAATCGAAGTCATTCTATCTTAATTAGAGATTATTGACGAAACACTTTCTGGCAGGTCTATCAAATGTTGATGATGCTATGAACAAACACGAAATAGCATTATTAAAAGACATAAACAATTTGTTAAAACTATCGATGGAGGATTTTGACAGCACTATTGCGATAAATACTCAGAAACGAGAAAGAACTAAATCTTCAGAAAATTCAAATTCGCGAATTTCTGCGAAAGAACTTGCATTCAAGGTTTTGGATGTTTCCAAAAATGCTACAAAGGAAGAAGTTAAAAAAGCATACCGAAGCTTAGTAAAATTGCATCATCCAGATGTTTTTTGCCACTCAAGGATTAGCGCATCAGAAAATTGCCGAGAAAAGATTTATAGAGATTCAGAAGGCTTATGAAGTTTTGGAGGAGAGGTGGTAGTGGGGTTTTGAAGGGATTTTCTGTTTTTAAAATGCGGCAACTTGTAACGACTTCATTTTCAACCCAATTAAAGTCGTTATCAATAATCGACTTTTGTGAAAACTAAATCAAATAAATCCATGAAAGGGTAAAATTCATGTTCGTTTCAGAGTCTTATAACCACTAAATAATTTTTCAAAATACAGTATTGTATCGATTTCCCCATAAGGAACACCGGATCCGTCAACTCAGTATTTAGCGCTAACCTATCGACACACCGAATACTTAGTTGTTAGGCATAGTTAATTATTCCAAAAAGTAGAAATTATAAACCAACATAAAATTATTAAAATTTATGTAAAGTTGTTTGCGTTTATCTTGAGAGTTTATTGTAATTAGTTTTAGTGAACATTTTACACCGTCCTCATTTACGCAGATCCATTCAACTACATCGTCGCCATCATTATCTGTTCTTTCACCCTTATTTTCAATCACATCATAATTTTGTTCTGTCTCAGAAAAAATTTTTACTCGTTCATTTTCACTATCAATAAACCCAAGAATGTTTAATTCTTTTCCTTCACTCCATTCGTCCCATGTTTCAGTTGTTTCATCATAATCTCTAAAGGACACTGATGTGATTTTAAATTTAACAACTTGACTAAAAGAAATTGCACTTGATGCAAGGAGACATATTAAAAAAAGTATTTTTTTCATAAATTATATTGACTTTTATATCTTGATTACGGATTAATATTTGAGCTGTATTTCATATATTTTTTTTCGAGTTTAATAAAAAGAATGTTTTTGTGCTATCTTTTGGTCTTAGATTCTTTTTTAATTATGCTCAACTTACTAGCGTATTATCGGTTTTTTTCTTTCAATAGCTAAAGATAGTCGTAAAAAATTAATAGTCAACCAAGAAGTCTATTAATTGACGAGTAGAAAATAATTGATAAAATGGAGTTGAACTATGCCGCACTATGAGCAAACTTTAAGGTCGCTTTGATTTGGATGGATATCCTCTTCGTTTTTGGAGTGCTAAAATGAAAGGGTAAAAAGAATTCCTTATGTAATAATACGCTTTTCCTATAAATTCATTTTCAACAGGGTTTATTTATACTTTTTACAGCGTTTGTAAATCCATGCAATAAGCTAAAGAACGTTCAATAAAATCAAGCACTTCAGGTAGGTGAAGCAATGATATTGTGTCTTGTTCTCATCCTTCCTTTTTTGCATTTTTTACAATAAATAACATCATTGATGGCAAAACTGACAACTTTCAATGCGTTTAACCACTAAATCAACTTTCGAAAATAAAATATTGACTCGCTTTTCCCACAAGGAACAACGGATTCGTCAACATGGTATTCAGTTTCGGCCTATTGGCACGCCGAATACTTACGTTATTGTAAGTCGTTTTTACATTAAAGTACCTACAAATTGTATTAATTCTGGACCTTTTTCGTAAATACCTTTAGCTGTTAAAGACGCTGTTACTTTACCTAGCCAAGCCATTATTTTGGACTGTCTATTCGGTGTTCCTTTAGGTGACTCTAAATCTATTGCTTCTAATTCAGAAATTTCTTTTTCACTAACACCATAAGATTTTAATTTCTCTTTATTCTCTGCGCTTATTGTGAGGTTTATATCTCCTTGAGTTAAATTTTGTCCAGTTGCAACATTTAGAGGGTTATTGTCTCCATAAATATTATTTGTTACAATATTTTGAACATCTTTTTGATTTTCCTCATTCATAGTGTAATCGTTTTCAAGTTTTGGGAATTGATTTTCAAGTTCTTGTAGAGTATCTAACAGTTTTTGTTTTGTTTGTTCCAAAATATTTTGAAGTTGGACTTTACCAATAGGACGTCTTGCACTTCTTGCAACACCCCTATGTTGTTGGATTTGTTCTTTATACATATCAGCAATGATATTAACCATTCCTCCAGGTATGTTTACATACGCTTTTGCATTTTCAAAAGTTGAGATATTACTTTCTACAATTGCAATGGGTTCAATAACTCTATGGTTATATATCATATCTTTCATATCATCTCCCCAAGCATCATTCAGAACGACAGGGAAACTTTGTGAACGGCCGAATGGAAAATCTATAAAAAGTTCAATTTCAGCCCAAATCTTTCTATAATTGGGCAGAACAGTATCTTGATATTCGTAACCATTTAATTCTTTCGATAACCAATTTTTAAATGTTTCATTCTGAATTTGATTAGCGATAAGTTTCGATCTTGTTAGGGCTTGAGAAAGAGTAATTCTATCATATGCCAAATCTATTATTAAGTCTTTTATCACTCTTGTTTTTTTTAGAAATACTAACAACTTATTTACACATCCAATCAAACCCTACAACTCCTTCCAAATCCAGAAATATTGTAAAGCTTCACCGTATAATAACTATAAATCTAACTAAAAATTCCTATTCAACACCGCACCATCCAAACTTTTAATTCCTTTCAATTAAGTATTACCTAAATGCCAATTTCAACGCTAATGTTTCTTTCGACCCTGAGGAAGGTGGGAATCCTGTTGAACTGTTGTGCTCAGCTGTTCACTCGAAAAGAGCGACCTTGGAAGCTCCTTTTTGGGTGTCTCACAGCGTAGCTTCAACAGAAAACAGATTGGAAACGCAGGCAGATACAGGGCGCTAAATCAGAGTAGAGAGAGGAGTGAAGAGAGAGGAAGTGCTGATTCCAATATGAAACGTTCTTGTTCTCGATACAAAATTCTTCATTGAATAATAAAACACTCTCGAATTTACAAGGAATTCGTAATTGATAATTCGTAATTCGTAATTAATTTTATTTAGCAAATTTAAACTGCAAAGTAACATACCCACTCACCCCATCCGAAGGCAAAATCCCAGGACCAGGATAACCTGTCGCCCTCCTCGTAAAGTAACTTGCATTCGTAAAATTATTAACTCCAAACTCAACTTGAAAATACTTTTTGAATTTATAACTTCCACTGAAATCAAAAACGTAATACGCAGGAACTTCTCCAATTACAGCGTCACCTGAAGGCTCAATGGCATTGGAGGCATCAGAAAATTGTGGTGAGTTAAAACTTCCTTGGATTTTTAATGTCCAACTTTTAAACGTTGAACTTATTCCTGATTTCACCATGAAAGTGCTCACATATTCTACCTTATTACCAATGTAATTTGGTTCTTTTGAGGTGATGTAATTGGCGTTGATGTATGAAGCATTCACGAAAGTATTCAGTGACCAATTTCTTCTCTTAGAACCTAATTTCAACCAATCGATTTCAGCAAAAGCTTCTAATCCATAATTTTGTGCATCACCAATATTTGTTCTTTCCTTCTTAACCGTTTTCGGCTTTGGCGCCAGTCCAATTTTGTCTCCGTAGAAAATATAGAACGCCGATAAATCATAGATCATAATGTCTTTCAATAAACCACGGAATCCTAATTCTGAAGTAAACCCATATTCATCTTTCATGTTTGGGTCGACCACTACGTTTGGGTTTGTTACGCGAATATCGGTGAAGTTTATCGCTCTATAATTTTGTGTGATGTTCGTATATAAACTTGAATTCTTTCCTGCTTTGTAAGAAACTCCCGCTCCAAATAATGGAACAGTTCTCGCAACCGTATTGGAATCATTTACTCGATTAACCATTAGCGTGTCGAAATTCAAAGGGTGAACGACATATTGTTTGTAAAAACCTTCCGAACTTGTGGAGATATTTTCCAAACGCATCCCTAAATTAAATCTCCATTTTTCTCCAACAAAAAACATATTTTCGGCGAAGAAAGCTTGGTTAATTGATGGATAAACGAAGGAAGAACCTTCTACATCATCAGGATGAATAAACATAAAATTAGCATCGTCACCATCTGCTGCGGTTCCTTGTCTGGTTTGCGTTTCTCCTTGATAAACTCTTGCTCCAATCAATAAGGCTCCTTTTACTTTGGCGGTATTTCCTTCTTCATTTTTAAACCAACTGTACTTTTTCATGAAACGCGCTTCTACTCCACCGTTCATGAAATCAGAATAAATCATTTCTCTGTTTCCTCCTAAATCCGTTTGGGTAATTTTCCCCAAGAATCCAATTGTTCTTCGGTTTGACATCATTCCAAAAGCACGTATATCTAACGTAATCGATTTATTGATCTCGTAAGTTGATTTTACCGCCAATAAATTCCAATCTACAGCAAACCAATTTCTATCTCTGATACTTTGACGTGGATCTTCTGCAAATCCTAAATCGGTTAATCCTCCAGCTTGTTTCGTGACATAATTCATGTGGGTAAATTCTGCACTAACCGTCCAATTCTCATTCAAATAATAACCAATTTGTGCGAATGCTTGGTGCTGATAAAACTGACTATTGTCTCTGTATCCGTCTCCCCTTTTGTATTGGTGATAAGCTTGATAAAACATTCTTTTATGCGTTCCAGAAATACGATTAAACGTACTGAAATATCCATATCCTCCAACTGTATTTCGTGTTGTAAATTCGAATGGCGTATGTTTTACTGGTTCTAAAATTTCAAAATTCAACAATCCACCAAACTGAGTTCCGAATTGTAAAGCAGCTGAACCACGAATGATTTCAATGCTTTTTAATGCTTCAATTGGTGGTGTGTAATAACTTTCAGGATATCCCAAAGCATCTGCGCTGATGTCATATCCGTTTTGACGTGTGTTGAAATTCGCAGTTCTTTTTGGACTTAATCCTCTTCCTCCAATTCCAATTTGAATTCCTGCTCCATCGTTTTCCCAAATATTCAATCCGGGAACTTTCGCATACATTTCTCGTGCATTTCCTGTTGATTTCGCTCCACTTAAATTTTCTAATTCTATAATTGAATTCGTTCCAGTATTTAAACGAACTCCTTTAATGGGTGGCATAAATCCAACATTAAAATCAGCCATTCGTTTCTTGATAATCATTACTTCGCCCATTTCTTGAGTTTCATAACGCATTGTCAATCGATTAGATCCGTTCAATTGAATCTCTTTTCCTGCTATAACTCTTAATGTATCATAAAATGAAAAAGTGAATTCAATGGTATCATTTACAGCTGCTTGAATTGTAAAAACGCCATCAATTGATGTTCGCGAAAGTTTCTTATTGTTAAGATTCTGAATCTTTACGCCAGGCAATTCATCGTTTTGTTGATCGGCGATTATTCCACGGTAATTCTCCTGACCATAAACTATGGACACGATTAAAAATGATATGATAAAAAATATTATTTTCATTTTTCAAAAGGTTCTATCCAATCACGGTGTTTCAAATTGTAAGGCAACGCTGTTAAATCATGCTTTTTATCAATAAATAACTGAGAATTTCTTCCATTCAATGCAACAAAAACTTCCGCATGTACAGCAGGATCGTGCAAAGTTATCGATTGTTCCTTGTTTGAAAATGTTTTTCCGTCATATTCTTTTTTCAACATTTTAGCGAATTGCAAAATCATATCAGGTTGCGTCATCATTTGATCCTCTTGTCGAATAGTCAAATAATCGGTATTGTTCACTTCAATTGTTCGTCCTGATGCCTTATCCGTTACATAAAAAGTAGCGTGACCTTCTTTGTGCATTAACATCACTCTCCAAGAAAATCTAAAACCTTCTTCATTCCAAAATAAATGGCCAGGATAAGCCAAAAAACGAATAGGAACTAAGATCTGAAAAGTAATATATAAGATGATTCCATATTTCACAAAAGGATTTGGAGTTGGCATATTTTTAATCGTTTCTGGAATATTCTCTGACCATTTAAACACTCTTTTAAGACCATTTAAAAGCTGTTGATGAAACTGAGCACTAAAGAAAATTGTAGTTGAGAAAATCATTACCCAAGGAAAAACGCCTATTGGGAAAAGCAACCAAGTTACGATATGAAAGAAAATAACGGCTAAATATGCCAAAGGTCGGGTTCTTTTGTTCAACAAGAAAAACACGATAAATAAATCATAAAGACAACCCATCCAACTAAAGAAATAAGCTGTGATTTCTGCCTTCAAAATCCCTCCAACATAAGGAATATTATGGTGCGCCTGTAACCAAGTTCTTAGCGGTTGTGCTTCAAAAAGCCAATCTGCATTGATCTTTGCTAATCCAGCAAAAATATAAACGACAGCCAATTGAAATTTTAAAATGCCAATGTGCCAAGCTGCGGTTTCTTTTCTTCTAATGGAAGGAAAAAGCTTTGCATCTATTGAAAAGTCACGATGTGCTGGGACCAACATCATCAAAAAACTCATTAAACTTAAGAAGTAATAATGGTTTAAATAATTCGATTTGTCGATTAACTCGATATAGGTAAAACATACAAAAAAGACGAAAGTACTGATGCGATAGAAAAATCCCAACATGATAAACAAAGCTGCGATTGCCATGAGTACAAATGGGATGTACATCAAATTTCCTTGCAATGGTTTTATCCATTCAAAACCTAAATAACCAAAGAAAAATTGCGGTTCAATGTACTGTGTTTCCACCCAACCTTTCATTATAAACCGCACACTGCTAAAAAGCAGCATAGCCCCAAAAATTATGCGAAACATAATTAATGGAGCTATAGCCGTTTGCTTAAAAAAACCAGCCTTAAAGCCTTGAGTTATCGTTCTAATCACCGTCGTTGTCCTGATAAGTAATCAATACTCCAAACGCTGCTGTCATATCTGTTTTGATATTAACGACTTGTTGTTGAAGATGCAAATACAATTCATCCAATTGATTCTGCATCCCTGGATCGTTGATTGCCTCTTCTAAAGTCATTGTAAAACCTTCTGCATTGGATTGAATAACATCAAATTTATCGTTAATCGTATTGTCTAAATTTGACTTTTCTAAATTCAATAAATAATCGCTAAATCCAAGTCCGTTAGAACCTTTTATGAGTCCTTTTCCGTTGTAAGTTGCTTTTAGCGCTTTGATACTTTCAACTAATAATTCGAAAGAAATTCCGCTGTAACGTGCTTCCACATATTCTGGATTTGACAAACCTAGATTTGCTTTCCCAATTGGAATTCCAATTTTCGCTGTCTTCGCCAATTCGTAATCTCTATTGAATTCATTTACTAATTCAGAGAACGCAGAAGTTGAAGAAGTCCCTGTTGATGCATCGAATTCTGCTTTATACGCTGTCCAACCATTAACAACTGCTTGGGTTTCATTATAAATTTTTCGAATTACTTCCTCAGTATAATCTGCATAAGCAGCGTTATTTTGAAATTCAGTTAATGCATTTGAATTGTAGAGTAAGTAATCTAAAGCATTCAATCCAATTGCATCTAAATTAGAAGCAGCTGCTAGATTGTAAGCTCCAGAATTGATATTCGACTCAACTTTTGCAGGATCGACAGGATATGTTCCGGTAGCACTTTTGAAACCGATATTACGAATAGGACCAAAATCAAAAATCTTCAATGTTTGCCATGTCAAGTAACTCGCTTTCCAATGCATTTTAACTTCATTCAAGTTTGCATTTGTCGGGTCACTTTTAAAAGTAACAAAGCTTGATTTCAAATCCGAAACTTCAGTCTCAAACTTAAATAATGAAGGCAGAATTATATTTGCTGAAACATTTTCCAGCATCTCCCCTTTATTAAAGTCAGTAATATCTGCATCTTTGTCCTTCTTATCTTTACAAGAAAAAAGAAGTCCAAAGCTCAGTATTAAAACAAATCCTATCAATCCTTTTAACATATCTCTCTATTTTATTTTTTAAAAATTACCGTCGATAGTCGTAACAATTGCATTGATATCTGCAACCGAAATATCCCACATATTTGCAGGGAACATATTCATCAAAATTGTATGATCCATTTGTGACATTCTTCTCGTTTCCAATGGAGCATAACGAAGATTCCAAGCAAAAGCATAAGCTTCAGAAAGTGCGTGAAATGCTTTAGCGTTATCAGAACCCAATTGCGCTTTTGCAGAATTCAAATAGTAAACCGCTTGTTTTGCAGAAATTGTTTCCCACATTAAACGAATCTGTTTGATTGCTGCATTACGTGTCGCCATATCATCATTTGAAATAGCCGCACGACCTTTCAAGAAGTTATTCATCATGATAGAATTTGAATTCAAATCAGCATCACGTTTATCACAATATTTTCCCCAGAAATTACTTGGAATACTAGATGGAAAATCTGTTGCAACTCCGAAATAACCGAAAGCTTCATCAAAATGATGTTCCATTGTAGTATAGAATTTTCCATTTGCTGCATCTACAGCGTTAGTATTATCAACATTCATTTTAGCATCTGCAAAATATCCGTTAACCGCTTGATTCATGAAAACAGCTCCCATTAAACCTTTTTCAATTAATTGAACTGGCTCATATCCATTAGCATCAAATAAATAATTACTTGTTCCTGAAGTTAAAACTCCAGCTTGACCACTAGCAGCTGTTTCAGCAAAATCATTACTTGCTGCAGATAAATCAGCCATCCAGCTTTTAAACAATTGAACATCATTTGAAAAAGTTTTATCTTCTAATTGTTTTGAAGAAGAAAAAGAGAAGTTTCCAGCTCCATTATCACCGGTGTTAGCATACATATCTAACAAAGTTTGTTCTGAAACCATTGCTCCAGTTCCAGACTTCATCACCACAACCATTTCCTCTAATTGAGACAAACGATCAATTTGACCTCCATAACTTACAGTTGAATTACCATTCGCATCTGTAAATGAATAAGATGTTGGAACAGTGTAACTTCCTTCTTCGGGAGTTGTGTATTTACAAGAACCGTCATCTTTCTTCGCTTCTGTATTATAATTTGTTGCCAGCTCATCTGTACAACCTTCTTTTTTACACGCAATCAACATCGTTGCAGCTGCAGTAAAAACAAATATCTTTTTAATCATCTCTATGTTTTATTTTATGTTTGGCAAAATTACACAGGCTTCAAAGAATTGACAATACCTTAAATGTGGTATTTAGAATCATTTTAAATAGAAAACAATTTGGTACCTTTGTAATGAACAATTTGAAGAGCCAAAACGTTTTATAAAAAATAAAGATATGTCAGAAAAGAATCAAAATTTCAACAAATTAACCCAAGAAGAAGAACACGTTATTATAAATAAAGGAACAGAGCGTCCATTTACAGGGACATTGCTAGATGAAAATGCAAATGGTGTTTATACATGTAAACAATGTGATGCTCCACTTTACACTTCTGAATCAAAATTTGATTCTATGTGTGGATGGCCTTCTTTTGATGATGAAATCGAAGGAGCTATTGAACGTGTTACCGACGCAGATGGAAGAAGAATTGAAATAGTTTGTGCGAATTGCAAAGGACATTTGGGTCACGTTTTTGAAGGAGAAAGGTTGACGGAGAAGAATACGCGTCATTGTGTTAATTCTGTTTCAATGAATTTTTTAATTAGAGAATAGAGAAGAAGAAGATTTCTTTTTTGAAGGGATTCCGATTGGATGCGTTACCTTCGACAGGCTCAGTCAACGGATTACTCTTCGTTGACTGAGCCTGTCGAAGGCAATGTGGGTAAATGAAAAAACGTTTTGAAAAGAATGATAATAACATTGAAATAATTAGGTTTTATCTTAGAATGCTCAATCAACGAGGTACTTTTTGAAACCATTGCCTTCGACTGCACTCAGTCAACGGGATATCATTTAAGAAAAGACAGGGAGAAAAAAACTTAATTCTAAGACCTTTACGTCTCCTTTATTTTCCTCAACCTCAATCACTTCTTTGATATCGGTACCTAAGCGTAGTCGAAGGCACGATATCAGCGAAGTCTCCCTACTTAGACAAAACCTTAAATTCGGTTCTTCTATTTTGTTGATGCGCTGCTTCTTTATCAGTTTTACGACTCATTTTAGCTATTTCCGCATCCGTTTTAATTGGTTTTTCCATTCCATAACCTGCAAAAACTAAACGATCCTTTTGAATTCCTTTATTGATTAAATAGTCGACAACTGCTTTTGCTCGGTTTTTAGACAACTCTTTATTAAATGCTGCAGAACCGCGCGAATCTGTATGTCCACTGATTTCTATCCTCAAACTTGGATTCTCATTTAACAATTGTGTCAACCTATTCAATTCAATTTCTGATTCATTTCTCAAAGAGAACTTACTCAAGTCAAAGAAAATGTTTTTCAATACAATTGACTTTCCAACATCCACCTTTTTCAGGTCGATCTTGATTTCAACTTCTTTGTAGCTTGCATCTTGCTTCACATCAAAATTCTCTGAATGGAACAAATAATCTTTCGCTTTCACTGCAATACCATAGTTTTTTCCACCCGGCAAAGAAACTAAATAACGTCCAGATTCACTGTCTGATGTAAATTCAGCAATCACTTGATTGGTTTCGTTGTCTACCAATTCAATACTTGCCAGTAGAGGTTTTTTCGTTTCATCATCTCTAACAATTCCTTTCAGAATCATTAATTGACTTCCAGAAACCTCAATTTTCGGCTCTATTTGAACCGCTCGAATTGCAACAGTAGCATTCGCCAAAAGCATGTCTTCTCCGCTTAAAATCGGATTTTTCTTCGCTCCCAACAAGGTAACTTTGTATAAATCTTTATCGCCAAATCCATCCTCACGGAAAGAGGTCATATAAGCGTCACGTCCATTTGCCGCAACAACAAAGAACACATCATCATCTGGAGTATTTATTGGATAGCCTAAGTTTTCAGGTTTTGTCCATGTTCCATCTTCCTGTTTCACCACTTTAAACACGTCATATCCTCCCATTGAGTTATGTCCTTTTGAAGAAAAGTAAATAGTTTTTCCATCTGGATGAACAAAAATTCCATCTTCGTTATAAATAGAGTTGATGGTCTCAGGCAAACGTTCAACATTTCCCCACTCTTCTTTCTCCTCATTCCAAGATGCGATATAAATATCTCTGTCTTTTGGATCTCCCCTTTTCTCTAAAGGTCGCTCGCTAACAAAGTACAATTGCTTCCCGTCAGGAGAATACCAAGCCGATGCTTCATGGTAAGGACTACAAATAGCGTTATCAAACTTTTTTGGTTTACTCCAAAGATTACCTTTCCGAACACTTTCGTACAAATTACCATCCCCTTTATCATCGATATAAACAATCATTTTACTTCCATCTGGATTCATTGCAACTGCTGCGTCATGCCGTTCTGTATTAATTGGGCTTCCAATGTTCACAGCTGATGTCCAACCTTTTTTAGTAAAGCTATTAGAAGAATATACATCTTCAAAATAGGCATCAATAAATTCATCTCTAAAACCACCTGTTGTATTTGGTCTGCGACTGGTAAAGAAAATCTCAGAGGCATTTGCGGTCAAAACCATTCCGTATTCAGGATATTCAGAATTTATCTCTTTGCCCATGTTATCAATCCAAACCCTAACTGGGGTTTTAACAAGTTCTTTACCTGATTGACATTCAAAAATCCTCTTGTTAACATCCATTAATGCCTCCAACTCTTTTTTAGAATCAATTCGACTTTTATGCAATTCATAATGGGTAATTGCTTTGTCCCATTCCATTTTCAAATGATAGCCTCTTCCTAAGAAGTAATGAATATCAGCATTTAGATCCGCATTTAACGCAAATGCATTTTGAAAATATTCTAGCGCTTTAAACTTTTGTGGCGCATTCAAATAACACATTCCAATCTGATAATTCACATGTGCACTTTTCGGATTGAAAGCTTGGGCTTCTAAATAATATCCTAATGCTTGACTGTAACGCGGAAATGGTTGTGGCAACATCAATTCATCTGCAGTTTCCATTTGACTTTCTGCTTCCTTGAATTCTTTCTTGTTGTCTTTAAAGTTCTTTTTATCAAAAGTGACTTCTTGTGCAATTAAAGAAATACTAAAAACGGATAAAATTAAGATTAGAATTATTGTCTTCATTTTCCTTCGATTAAATTCCCACAACTATTGGTGGTGTAATACTCTTCTGCTATTCTTATTCCTAAATCTGCTGCTTTATTCCAATCATGACAAGCTGCCACTTCATTGCGCAACATTTCATTGCCAATCGCTCGGTTATAATAAGCTGCTCCAAAATCATTGTCTTTTTCAATTGCTTTGGTTGAAGAAACAATTACATTTTGGTAATCTTCCATTTCCATATAAACTCCAGCAATGTTATTGTAAGCAATTGCATAATCTGGTTTTAATAGAATCACTTTTTTGAAATCAGTAAGGGCTTCTTTATAATTTCCTTTTTCGAATTTTGCAAAACCTCTATTGTTCCATGCTAAGAAATTATTTTGATCAATTAATATTGCTTTATCATAAGCTGTAATTGCACGGTCATATTCTTTTTGTTCCCGGTATAAACTCCCTAGATTATTGTAAGCCAGTCCCGATTTCTTATCTAAGTCTGCAGCTTTATTATAGTCTGCAATGGCATTAGTCATATTTCCACTCAATTTATAAGCGCTTCCTCTGTCATTATGCACATCAGCAAATTTATTATCAATTGAAATAACCTTAGAAAAGTCAGTAATTGCATTCTCGAATTGTTGTAATTTAAAATATTGAATTCCGCGCTGATAGTAGTACGTCTTTTCATTCGTCATGCGTTCAATTGCCTTAGAATAATAGGAAATAGCTAGTTCTATACTGTCATTTAATTCAGCCAATGTACCTAATTCAAAAAACGGCAGGTGCGCTGTTTCATCAATGGAAGAAATGTGTAGAAACTGTTTTGTGGCTAAATCTAACTTATTATCAGCAAGATAAGTGTACGCTAAGTTAGAATGTGCTTTAATGAAATCTGGTGAAATTTCAATTGCTCTTTTGAAATCGGTTGCCGCTTTGCTATAATCCTTGTTCTCAAAAGCTGTTGTTCCTTCATTGTAGGCTTCCTGAGCTTCTGGATCAATACCAGTAGAATCAGTTTCTACATTATTTGCAACGATAACTTTTAGACTATCCTCTTGACTATAAGAAGTTAACCAAAAGAAGCTACAGCAAAAAAGTAACATCCATGTCTGTAGAATTTTCATAATAGTTTTGTTTTTAAAGATTAAAAATAACCAATTTCATTTAACATCGAATATTTTTCATTCAAGTATTTTAGGTGTACAATTTCGTATTCATATATTTGAACTAGAAAAACAAAAAAACTCCCCTCTGACAAACATGAATTTTTAACGTCGTATAAATTCAAATTAGAATAAAAACATTCTCTTTTCAGTCTTTTTAATAGTTTGTATAGTATTTTTGTTGAGTAGTAATGAGCAGTGATTTTTTCACGCTTTTTCAAACAATAAATAGGTGATAATGAAATACGGAAAGTGGTTTGTTCGCGTCAATTGGATAACTTTAGTTTTTATATTTTTGGTAGTCATTGCTGGAAGTTTCGTAAGAATAACCGGAAGTGGAATGGGATGTCCAGACTGGCCAAAATGTTTCGGACAATGGATTCCTCCAACAGAAAAGTCAGCTTTACCTGAAGATTACAAGGAAGTTTTTAGTGAGAAACGCATAAAGAAAGTTGCCAAATTCAGCAATATGCTTGAGGCTGTTGGAATGGAAGAAACTGCTGAAAGAATCCGTAACGACAAATCAATTCTATTAGAGGAAGATTTTAATGCCCGAAAAACTTGGACAGAATACGCCAATCGTTTGTTTGGTTTCATGGCTGGAAATGGAGTTTTATTGGTCTTTCTGTGGATAATCTTAAAATATCGAAAAAGAAAACTAATCGTACTTTCATCAATCAACCTTGTTTTCCTCTTATTTCAAGCATGGTTTGGATCAATAGTAGTCGCAACGAATTTAGTTCCTTGGACAATAACAGTTCACCTCTTCTTCGCATTAGTCATCATTGGATTACAAATTTATATCATTCGAATAGTCGCACCATCACAACAAAAGAACATTAAAGTCAGCAAATCATTTTATGCTTTAGTCTTCTTTATTTTCGTTGTGGTTTTCGCACAAATGTTTTTAGGAACACAAGTAAGAGAAGAAATTGATCACCTTACAAAAGCAGGAATTGGAAGAGAAGGTTGGGCTGAGAATCTCGGGATAATTTTCTTTATTCACAGAAGTTCCTCTTGGTTAGTTTTAGGATTAATTGCAGTGATGTTCTGGATTTCAAGAAAACGAAAAGATTTAAGAATCATTCATTGGATATTTGCGATGTTGGCGATTGAATTATTAAGTGGAGTAATATTGAATCACTTCAATGTCCCTGGATTAGTTCAAACAGCGCACTTATTATTTGCTTGTATATTGTTTGGAATATTGATGATGGCAACTTTCAGATTGAAAACGAAAGAAATCGCTTAATTAAGAGACATTCAATCAGATTGCCAAAAGTTTTTAATTTTACAAGACACGATTAAGATATTTCAACATGGAAAAAATTCAAAATTACATCAATGGAAAGTTTGTTGCTCCAAAAGCAGGAAAATACTTCGACAATATTGAGCCAGCAAAAGGAATTGCGTATTCTTTAATACCAGATTCTCAAGCGGAAGATGTTGAAGAAGCAGTTTCAGCAGCACAAGCGGCATTTCCTGGATGGTCTGGATTAAGTATTGAAGACCGTGGAGATTGGATGATGAAATTATCTAATGGAATAGCAGCTAGAATGACTGAATTCGTTGAAGCAGAAAGTCGTGACAATGGAAAGCCAATTAAGCTGGCGGAACATGTTGATATTCCGCGTGCCATTTCAAATTTTAAGTTTTTCGCTACTGGAATTCAACATTTCGCTTCTGAATCTCATGAAATGGTCGGCGTTGGAATTAATTATACTTTACGCAAACCATTAGGAGTTGTGGGATGTATTTCTCCATGGAATTTACCTTTGTACTTATTCTCATGGAAGATTGCACCAGCAATGGCAACTGGAAATTGTGTCGTTGCAAAACCTTCTGAAATTACTCCTTATACTGCTTATTTATTGTGTAAAGTAATGGAAGATATCGACTTCCCAAAAGGAGTTTTAAATATAGTTCACGGATTTGGACATACTGCAGGAGATGCAATTGTTCGACATAAGTTAACTAAAGCAATTTCTTTTACTGGTGGAACAACAACTGGAAAAACGATTGCTACGATTGCTGCTCCGATGTTTAAAAAGCTTTCTTTAGAATTAGGTGGAAAGAATCCAAACATTATTTTCGATGATTGTGATTTCGATGAAATGATGAGCACGACAATTCGTTCAAGCTTTGCTAATCAAGGTCAGATATGTTTGTGTGGTTCAAGAATATTCGTTCAGAAAGGAATTTATGAACGTTTCAAAAAGGAATTTGTAGAGAAGATTAAGAAATCTAAAGTTTCATATCCGACTGATCCAAAAGCACAATTGGGAGCTGTGGTTTCAAAATCACACATGGAGAAAGTTTTGAGTTATGTAGAATTGGCAAAAGAAGAAGGTGGAACAATCCTAGCGGGTGGACACCAAGTAAAACTAGATGCACCTTATGATCAAGGATTTTATTTAGCGCCAACAATTATCGAAGGATTGAAATTCGATTGCAGAACGAATCAAGAAGAGATTTTTGGTCCTGTGGTTACTCTTACTCCTTTCGAAACTGAAGAAGAAGTGCTAATGATGGCAAATTCTACGGAATATGGTTTGTCTGCT
This sequence comes from Brumimicrobium glaciale, assembly GCF_004152935.1. GTDB lineage: Bacteria > Bacteroidota > Bacteroidia > Flavobacteriales_D > Crocinitomicaceae > Brumimicrobium > Brumimicrobium glaciale. The sequence continues at coordinate 697,621 of NZ_SETE01000001.1, read as the reverse complement.
ACGATTTGGACGAATAATTTGAAACGTGCACATAACTTGGCGAATGAAATTGATGCTGGAATTGTGTGGATTAATGCTTGGTTGGTAAGGGATTTACGTACGCCGTTTGGTGGAGTGAAGTCTTCTGGTGTTGGACGTGAAGGTGGCTGGGAAGCGATGAAGTTTTTTACGGAGGCTAAGAATGTCTTTGTGAAGTATTGATTGGCTTGGTGTTTCTCCCGCAGATTTTCGCAGATTTCGCAGATTTTTTTTTGGTTGGGTGATGGTTGGGTGGAATGGTTTTTCTCCGCTCTCATTCTCTTTCTCACTCTATTTGTTCTCCCGCAGATTAGCGCGGATTTCGTAGACTTTTTTTTTTGGTTTGGTTTGGTGATGGTTGGTTGGTTGGTTGGTGGAATGGTTTTTCTCCGCTCTCATTCTCTTTCTCACTCTATTTGTTCTCCCGCAGATTAGCGCGGATTTCGTAGACTTTTTTTGGTTTGGTGATGGTTGGGTGGAATGGTTTTTCTCCGCTCTCATTCTCTTTCTCACTCTATTTTTTCTTCCACAGATTAGCGCGGATTTCGTAGATTTTTTTTTGGTTTGGTGATGATTGGTTGGTGGAATGGTTTTTCTCCGCTCTCACTCTCTTTCTCACTCTATTTTTTCTTCCCCAGATTAGCGCGGATTTCGTAGTTTTTTGGTTTGGTGATGATTGGTTGGTGGAATGGTTTTTCTCCGCTCTCATTCTCTTTCTCACTCTATTTTTTCTTCCGCAGATTAGCGCGGATTTCGTAGATTTACACTTGTAGTGGATGTTTCTCTGCTTTCAATCTATGGTGTTAAAATCGAAAAGTAAATTACTACATAAAAGAGCAATTTATACATTAAAAATAAGGTTGTTTTAACGTTTAGTCAGAATATGGTATTAAAGTGAATCTAAGTCATAAGTAAAATCATTTAAATCAACATCTTAATAAGTTCCGTTTTGGATAAAGAAGAAACCTGTTACAGAACAACGATTTTTAGTTATTATTAATAATGATAGTCGTACCGCTATTCTTGCGATCTTCTGAAAACTTCGAGCCATTGATAACACAGAACTGTTTAACAGCTGTTTCATCTAATTCACCATCAACTATTAGTCCCGCTGAGATAATGTGTTGTGCTAGTTGCTTTTTAAAGCCCACAATTCGGATTTCACATTTATCCAAATCCTCATTGAAAAATGTTATCTCAAAATAACCTACTCTACCTTCTGGACTGCCTGCTGTTACTTGCTTGGGATCATTGTAAAATTGAGAATTAAAAACGGCTAATTTATCATCATCAAGACTATAAAAAGTATATCCATCAGGATAATTACTTGAAACTATCTTAAACAAAGGACTTCCATCAAGAGTAACGATGTCATTTTTAACTTTGACTTTTTGCTTTTGAGAAAATGAAGCAAAAGAAAGGAATAGAATGCTGAATATCAATATTATTTTCATGAGATATTAGTTGTTTATAGTTTTACGGATTAAAGGTATGGAAAAAATGAGTGCTTAGGGTCATTCAATAAACGATTTTGAAGTGAATTTTGGAAACAGATTAAATACTAAAATGATTAGCATTTTTTATCCTTAATAAAAAAACAGCACCAATATTATTGGCATCGAGATAAAGGAGAGCACAATAACCTTCACTAATTTTAGAAGTAATTTATGACGTTGAATAAGCTCCGTATTCCCTATATTTTTAATTTCTTTGGAAACATTGAAAATGATTAAATTGTTCAATCTTCTACCTTTAAAGGGACCAAAACTAATTGAATAGGCGTTATAAAGCAATGGATCTACTTTCTTAAGTAAAACACTAAAGTGATTTAATTCAATTGAAAAATTGATTGCAAAAAACACAAATCCAGCAAACATATAGAAAATTGGAATGTAGTTTTTAACCTGTCCTGAAACGAAGCTAATTCCAAGGATATACAATACAGTAACAACTATAAAATAGATGGTGAAGAACTTTGATTTTTTCTCTAAAATCCCTTTCATATTTATTGGTTTCCTTTAGTTTGATTAGTAACAAATTACTTAATAAACCATTTAAATAGATCGACTTGAAATTTCATTTTCTTTACTCCAAATATAAATGGTTCCAAATAGTAGCGGAAAAAGAATCGTTAAAAAGAACCACATATTCCTTTCTTCTTTTTCACACTTGGTATTTTTCCAAATTCTAATCAAAGTTATTATTACAGCGATTGCATAAAATAAACCTAATATTCTATTAATCATGTCAAGTATTTCCCAGCTTTCAATAATTTCAAAAGCAATAAAAGGGTCGTAAAATGACCATAAATTAATGGTTCCAAGAATAAAACAGATTGAGATGATAATTTTCAAAAAAATACTTTGCTTTTTTAAAATCATTTTTTTCTATAAATAAAATTTAAGGAAAGAATTTCATCAAAAAAAGCTAAATATAGATCAGCATATAGCCTACAGCCAGAAGCGGCCAAAGGCCTACCCAACCTTCTCCTCCGAACTCAACGAACTCTTCAAATCAGGCAACATCGTTAATACAGTTTTAATAATCCCTTTGGCATCGTATCCTGCTTCTTCAAAAAGTTGTTCTTGTGTTCCGTGGTGAACATATTGATCAGGAATTCCAAGTCTTTTTACTTTCGAAGAATAACCTTGGTCTACCATGAATTCTAGAATTGCACTTCCCATTCCTCCCATAATACAACCATCTTCTACGGTGATTACTTTATCGAATTTTGTAAATATTTCATGCAATAAACTTTCGTCTAATGGTTTTACAAATCGCATGTCGTAATGAGCAACCGAAGCGCCCATTCCTTCCAATTCTTTGATGGCATCTTGTGCGAAGTTTCCTGGATGACCAATAGATAAAATCGCGATGTCTTCTCCAGTTGTTACTTTACGACCAGTTCCAACTTTCATTGGTTTCATCACAGTTTTCCATTCTGTCATTACTCCTTTACCCCTTGGATAACGAATGCTGAATGGCCCCATGTTTTCTTGCTGCGCTGTGAACATCATGTTTCTCAACTCTGACTCGTTCATTGGTGCTGACACAATCATGTTCGGAATACTGCGCATATATGCGATATCGTATGCTCCGTGGTGTGTTGCTCCATCTGCTCCAGCAAATCCAGCTCTATCTAAACAAAAAACAACGTTTAAATTTTGCAATGCTACGTCATGAATAACCTGATCATAGGCACGTTGCATGAACGAAGAGTAGATATTACAGAATGGAACTAAACCTTGTGTTGCCAATCCTGCACAAAAAGTTACTGCATGTTGTTCTGCAATTCCCACATCGAATGAACGATCTGGCATTGCTTCCATCATGATATTTAACGAAGAACCAGAAGGCATCGCAGGAGTTACTCCCATGATTTTCTCATTTTTCTCTGCTAATTCAACGATGGTATGTCCGAAAACATCTTGGTATTTTGGAGGTTGAGGAGAACTTGGAACAATCTTTACAATCTCACCAGTTTCCTTATTAAAAACTCCTGGCGCGTGCCATTGAGTTGGGTTTCCTTCCTCAGAAAATTTGAATCCTTTTCCTTTTTTAGTAATACAATGTAAAATCTTAGGGCCAGGAATATCTTTTAAATCTTCTAATATTTTTGCCAATCCTATTACATCATGACCATCAACTGGTCCGAAGTAACGGAAATTTAATGCTTCAAAAAGATTACTTTGTTTTAATAAACTTCCTTTTAAAGCAGTTGAAACTTTACTGACAACTGAACGAGCATCTGGACCAAATTTTGAAATTTTCTCCAACATTGCCCAAACCTCATCTTTTACTTTATTGTACGTATGAGAAGTTGTGATGTCCGTTAAATAATCTCTTAACGCACCAACATTTGGGTCAATCGACATACAGTTATCGTTCAAAACCACCAATAAGTTAGCGTCTTTCTCGAATCCAGCATGATTTAAACCTTCAAATGCTAAACCTGCTGTCATTGCTCCATCACCAATTACGGCAATGTGGTGACGTTCAGGAAAACCTTTGTAACGATTGGCAACCGCCATTCCTAAAGCTCCAGAAATTGAAGTAGAAGAATGTCCTACACCAAAAGTATCATATTCACTTTCGCTGCGTTTTGGGAAACCACTTATTCCACCTTTCGTACGATTGGTAGGGAAAGAATCTCTTCTTCCAGTCAAAATCTTGTGACCGTAAGCTTGGTGTCCAACATCCCAAACCAATTGATCGGTTGGTGTATCAAAAACATAATGCAAAGCAACCGTTAATTCAACAACTCCTAGACTTGCGCCAAAGTGTGAATTACCAATTTCGGATACTACATCAATAATGTATTGACGCACTTCCTCAGAAACTTGAGGTAATTGTTCTTCCGTTAACTTTCTTAAGTCTGCCGGATTATTGATGTCTTTTAAAAGTTGACCTGGTTTATATTTCGCCATTTGTTAGAATCGTATGGGTGCAAAAGTACATTTACTTATTATAGATACAAAACACTTTAAACTTAATTAATGTTCATAGATTGTTTTGAATTTTATAACAAGGTGTAATTTAAGATATTTTGGGGGAAATGCAAGGAGGTAAAAGATCAATTTGAAATTCGAATACCTCAACTTTTAATCAATAAAGAACTGTATAACATACACTCAAAACTATAAACCCTAGAGGAACAACATGTTAATGACCAAGTACGTAAGTCCTCGGTGTAAAAAAAAGAACGACAAAACAAAACCCGACAAAATCAAAATAATTGCATGCAATTATTTTGATTTTGTCGGGTTTTGTAGTGGATTATATCATTAAAAGATGGACTTACGTCCATCTCTATTAATATACCGTCTCGCTGGGACTAAACCATTAATACACAGCACATCAATTACTTATAGACTATGAAACTTAAAAGACTCATCTTCTCTATTTTTCAATCCCCCCCCATTATAAGTTCGCTCTACAAACTTTACGCCTCCATTTTTATCTATAAAAAGCAAAGTAGAACAGCGGGTTCCATATCCTTTTGTATCGATAAAAATAGAGGATATCGCCATTTCTAATTCTTTTGTTAATCCAGTGTTAGGTAGTTGATGCAATACGGCTTTCTTTTCATTTTTGAGAATGGAAAACAAAGTTTCTTGATCAATTGTATTCTTCTGAATTTTATCTTCCAATTCATTTTTGGCTACTTCCAACTTCGGCCAAGGTGTGTTTAACAAAGCATTGCTCACTCCATGAATTCCTGGTTGGATTTCGGTAATTTCATCAGTAATATTCGAATAATGAAATAGTCCTTTTTCATCTCCTACCAAAAGATTAAACCCGTTATACTTTGAAGCTTCTTCTCGTAAATTCGAAAGATATTCTTCTCCTGTTTCAGCAGATGCTAAAAAATTAGGAATTAAATCTCCGCGCGTTGGTGCATCCTCTTTAATATTTTCAATATCTCTGTGATTAGTTACCGCAGCCCATTTTCCGTTTTTACTTACCCCAAACCAAGTTCCTCCTCCTTTTAAATCTTTTCCTGCAAGAATTTCAGGCTGCATCTCTTCATCCCAATAATGTGCTTTTTGCGTTGGACGATCATAAAACTCATCTCTATTAGCGATAAGAATTAAGGGATATTCTTTAGAAATTTTATAGGCAAATGCGATTAGACACATGGTTGTGAATTTAAAATGTATTGAATAAGATAACAGTTAAATGTTTGGTGATTTTTAATATCATCTAAGAAATCTTTGTAAACCATCTGGGTCTTGTCTGCTCCCCCACAATGCTACTATAAGAATATGAACATCAAGGATTTCGTAAATCATCAGATAATCTTTAACTACAACAATCCTCACATTCTTTTTATTTGTAGGTCGGCCAATTCTAGGATAGTTCCGGATTAATTTAGTTGTATTTTTAAATGAACTATTTAGTTTTAAACTATACTGATTAGAATCATTTCTAAGTTTCCAATATTCAAGTATATCCATTCGATCAACTTTCGCCCTATTTGACCAGACTACTTGCCTAACCATTCTTCAATTTCCTTATTCGATTGTTCGTCAGTTAAAAACTCACCTCTTTTATATTGGGCTCTTGCTTCTTCTATAGCAAGGTTTTGCTTTTCGCTCAATTGATATACTTCTCGCGTACTATTATCTTGAACAAGATAATTATAAAGCTCCTCCAGTAAAACATTATCTGTAGAAGCTTTTATCTGGTCAATTAATTTATTTTTAAGTTCATTCGTATTCATCATTGATAGATTTTAATCTAAAATAGATATTTTTCATCAGACAACCTATTAAATGATTTAAAACCTAAAAGTCAATCCAGCCATAAATTGAAATGCATTTACTGGATATCCATTCCAACGTTGGTAGCTTTGTGCGGCTACGTTATTGAAATTTGCGAAAATTGATAAACGTTTTGTATACCTAAATTCTGCACCAATATTTAAGTCAGCTATTGGACCTAAACTTCTGTAATAAATTCCGTCTTCCAACTCAGCTCCTTCAACTGTTGGATCAAAAACTCTTGCTTTAGCTCCTGTTTTCAATGTGAAATCAACTTTTGCGATTAATTTATCAGCTATGTTGTATGCTCCTCTAGTGATTAATTCAACTTGTGGCAAATTCCATGCATAAGGATTGTTGTTCGCTGCATAAGTATTGAATCTTCCAATTACATCGATTTTCAATTTTTCATTTTGTTGGTAGGAAATACTTCCTGAAATTGTTGTTACAGAAATCGTGTCATATTCTACGCGGAATTGATTTCCTGATGAATAAATCGTGTCATTTGTAAATAAAGCGTGATTTCTCCAGTTCTTAAATGCTACATTGGCGTTAAAACTAATGCGAGAAGTCAAAGTTCCTTTGATCCCGAAATGAAACTCGTATCTACTTTCATTTTTAATTTGATTATTTGATCCAATAAACTCATTTACTCCTGCTAAATGAGCGAAACGTTGTTGGTGCAACCCTCCTTCAACTCCAGCATAAGGAATAAAAATATCGTTGAATAAGGAATAACGCACTTCTGCAATTGGATATAAACTTGCTTTCGTTTCATCGTGAATATCTAATGCAAATTCACCTCCAACTTTGAATTTTAGCTTTTCATTCATCCCGTAAAAGCTTGTTACTGGACGCAATTGAATTACCGTATTTTTAGATACAATTCCAGTGTCTAAAAGAGATATTGAAGTGTCTCCAATTCCATATTTATACCCGTTGTATCCAACATTCAAATCGGCACGTAAGTTTGACAATAAAACATTTGAGCTGGTATTGTATTGCCAACTTGTTTTTACTCCAAAATAATTTTCTTTTCCTCTCCAATCTTCAAGACTGTCAATTTCTGGTTTTCTATCACTGAAATTATCATATTCAATTCCAATTCTATAATTCAACATTGCTGAATCTTTCTTGTGAGAATCGTAAAACGCATTAAATCCAAAGGATTGATAACGCTGTTTGATACTGTCTCTGTCTGCATCTGGATTTTTAAATCCGTAATAATGTAAACCTTGGTTTAGATAATGCGCTCCACCTCCATAAGAGAATCGGCTTTCTTCAACTTTACCAAATGCTTTAACTGATGTTTTGTCATATTGAGAAGGCGCATAATCACTGATTTGCCCCCATTCTGAATGATGTAAAGCATGTGCTCCCCAATTAAACTTTCTAGAACGTGTTGAATTGTAGTACACTTCTCCTAATCCCATCAAACGGCTTCCTCCACCCACTTTAGCATAGCCATTGTATAATTGAGTAAGCTGAGGACGGTGGCGAATATTTGCGGGTTCTATTCCTTCTACTTCAAATGAAGTTTCTTCTTTGAGCACCAATAAAGGATAAACCAAAACAGGTGAAGTAATTGCAGTGTCAATCATCGTTGGACGTAAATAAATCCTTGATGCTGGCGCAATCGAACGATCTGAACTCGTTACGATATTTACATCCCCTTCTTTTTGACCAAAGGCAGTTGGTAAAGTAAAAAATACGCTTGTAATTGCGCTTAGAAATAAAACTACGTGCTTATTCATCGCCTCCATTATTTATGTCAATCATTCTATTTGTATCGTCCTCAAAGTTATTTGGCGAATTTTTCAATTGCATTAATTCAGACTTCACTTTGTCTACTTCTTGCAATACACCATCTTCCTGATTCGGGTAATTATTTATCACTAAATTGATGGTTTGTTCCGCTTGAAATAAATCATCTTTCATCATAAATACTCTTGCTTGAAGAATTAAAGATTTCGCAATCCAAAAGTCATAAGCTGGCTTTCGTTTCAATAATTCATTGTGTAATTTCTCCGCATTTGCATAATCTTTCAAATGATAATTAGCAAACGTTAAAGTATACAAAGCTTCTGTCCCTCTAACTTTACCTGTATTATCTGCTGTCCAACGCAAGAAAGTCAATGATTTTTGATACTCTTTTGTTTCAAACATTGACATTCCAGCAATGTAATTTCCTTCAATGCGAACTTCTTTATCATCCAACAATTCATCTTGCAATACTTTATTTGCAGCAACGGCAGCTTTAGCATAATTCTCAAGAATGAAATTTGTACGCATTAATCCAACACGGGTATTGAAAATAATTTGCGCTTTAGACGCCAAACTTTCTAGCTTTTCATAATGTGGCAAAGCCCGACTGTACTCCTTATTGTTATACAATAATTTTGAAGTTCTCACCAATGCTTCTTCTGTATAAGCTGAATTTGGTCGATTAATGATGTTTTCATAATAAGTAATCGCTAAGTTCTCTTCACTTCTTTGGTAATATATGTCCGCCAAATAACTCAACAATTGAACTGAAAAACGACCATTTGGATAGCGCTTCAAGTATTTATTCAATTCTGGAATTGCTTCATCGTAATTTTCATTCACATACAATTCACTTGCTGTTTCGTAGAAGAAAATTTCTTCATCGTCTTCTGAAATATCAGCACATGCATATTCTTTGCTTAAACTCACGATTTCATCTTGGCGACGAGTAGCTCTGTAAACATCCACAATTCCTTGCGTTGCTCTTTTACATGTTTGATCATCCAAAGTAAACTCGCTCAAAACACGGCGGAAATAGCTCTCAGATTCTTGATATTTCTGTTGCTTGAATTTAATATCTGCAATTTCTATCAATGCATCTTTTACTAAAATATTGTTTGGATAATTCTTTACGATATTATCAAAATGAGTTAATGCTTGATCATAATTTCCACCATTTTTATAACTCATTGCGATGTCAAATTTCGCTGGAATTACAAAAGATGATTTTGGATGATCTTTTAAAATTCTATTCAAAGTAGAAATCTGTGCGTCTCTTTTTCCTGGAATTAGTTTATAAACCTTAGACAAAGAATAAAGATATTGATCCTTTTTTGCGATTTCATAACTCAAAGCTTTTTCATAATTCAATGCCGATTTTTGGAAATCAGGATCGTCTTTGGTGTAATAACAATCTCCAATTCTCGCATAAGCATCTGCCAACTTAATATCGTCTTGAATGTTATTTAATTGCGTGAATGTTCTAAAAGCTTGAATGGCTTGCGTCCAATCTTTTTGTTCAAAATAAGCATAGGCAATATTGTAATACGCAGCTTCTTTGAGTGTTAAATCATTCATTCCCGGAACATTCAAAAACTCTCTGTATTCCTTCATTGCTAATTTCCATTCTGCCATCATGTAATGTGCGTCAGCTTCCCAGAATTTTGCTTTCCCCGTAATCATTGGGTCGATATCATATTTCGCAACACCTTTTAATGCTTCTACACACCCAGGATAATCTCCACGCTCATATTTTTCAATTCCCATATTATAAGAAACTACTTGATATGCTGTTTTCAACTTGATGTTTAAAACTGGAATACGATTCAATGATTTTAAAGCCTCCTCATAGTTTTTAGTGCTTGAATAAACATTCACCAAATAACTATACACGTCTTCTTTTCTTTCTGATTTTGGAAATTCTCTTAAGAAAAATTCAAAAGCCTTAATTGCTTCGTTGTATGGATTGTAATCTAATTTGTAAGATAAAACCGCATAATTATAAAGCGCATCTTCCTGCACAACAAGATTAAAATCTAAAGCTGCAGCAGATCTAAAAGCCGTTCTCGCATAATTGAGTTCTTCTTTATATAGATAAGATTGCGCAATATGATAAAAAGAAGTTTGTCCTAGCTGATCTTCTGTTCGAGAAACACGGTCAAACATTTTAATCGCTTTATCGTATTGTTTACTTTTGAAATAAGAATAGGCCAAAGAATAACTTTGATCTCTGGTCATTTGTTTTCTGTTGCTATAATCTTCTAAATAGGCAACAGCTTCGTCGAATTTTTCAACTTTATAATATGCGTCACCAATTAAGAGGTTCATTTCTGCAGAATTGTTACTGATTCCATTTTCTTCTGCTGAAAAATCTGGAGCAAATTCAGTTACTTTTTCATAATCTCCTAGTAAATAATAAATCTGAGTGAGATAATAGGAAACCTCATCTTTAAAAGTTGGATTTTCTCTTAATTTTAAAAAACCAACCAAGGCTTCACTATACGTTTTGTTTTTATAAGCAATGTGAGAATAATAATACAAAGCCGGAGCGCTAAAACTTGAGTTTCCATCTTTGATGTCGAAAAACTCATTTCTTGCTGCAGGATAATCACTTAATTGAAAGTTAGCATATCCTAATTTGAAATGATAAGCTGCAATTGAAGCTGTATCAATTGCTGTAGGATCGGTTTTATCTAACCATTCTCTCGCATCTTGATATTTTTTTCTTTGGTAAAAGTGTTCTCCAATTTTAAAATAGATTCCGTTTTTATAAATACTCTCAGGGTAATCATTATTGAATTCCATTAATATTTTCACCGCATCGGTGTTGTACAATTCCAATGCGGAAATTCCAACATAGTAACGCGCCTTAATATATTGCGGATCTTCCTGTTCGTGAAAACCTGCTAAGAAAGTAGTAAAAACTTCTCGTGCAGCGCCGTACTGCTCTTTTTCAAACAATTCCTCTGCCCTGTAAAAATCAGCATATTCTCCACTGTATTTCTCAGTGGATTGACTCCAAACAACTGTTGACAGAAGGATGGAAACGAGAAAAATAAAACCACGTGGTGTAATCATCTTACGACTTTAATAAATACATTTACTTTAACTTATAAAAATAGGGAGTATAGCGATGGGAAAATTGCAAGCGCTGAAAAGTTTTAAACGCAAATCTGTTAAGATTGTTATTTGCTTCCATTAATTTCTTTTATTATTTTGTTGATATTTGTAAAAACAATCAGAAGTGGAGAAGGTAATCAATATTATTCAAGGAAGAGTTGAGCAGAAAAAAGTAACTGTTTTGCAAGATGTTAACGTAACAATTTCTTCCAAAGAATTTGTTTACCTCATTGGAAAGACGGGTTCTGGGAAGAGTAGTTTTCTAAAAACGCTTTATGCTGACCTGCGTCTTGTTGATGGAGAAGGAGAAGTTGTTGGTTTTGACCTTAACAAACTCAAGAAACGTGAGATTCCTTTATTGAGAAGAAAGATTGGAATTGTGTTTCAAGACTTTCAATTGCTGACTGATCGTTCTGTGATGAAAAACCTGTTTTTTGTCATGAAAGCGACAGGCTGGAAAAAGAAAGCGGTAATGGAACAACGTGGACTTGAAGTACTAAGAATGGTTGGAATCGAAGAAAAAGCTTACAAAATGCCACACGAACTTTCTGGTGGTGAACAACAAAGGGTTTCTATCGCAAGAGCTTTAATAAACAATCCAGAATTGATCTTAGCAGATGAGCCAACAGGAAATTTAGATCCTGAAACTTCTGGCGCAATTATGAATTTGTTACATGCAATTGCCAAAGAAGGAACAGCTTTATTGATGGCCACTCACGATATGGGATTGGTAGAAAAATTTCCAGGAAGAGTTTTACGTGTAGAGAAAAACACAATCAGAGAAGTGGAAGCTTTAGAGAATTTTAATCCTTTTGAGGTGAAGGAATTTTAGGGTTCTGAATTCCTCAATCTGCATTAATCTAAAATCACTATTGTTCTAATACCCAAATTGCTGTAACCCTTAAAGAGGAGTCTATTGAAATATTATTGTTTTCAGCTCTTTCACGAACAGACTTCATCCAACCTTCATCCGATTTTAAATACTTTATCGTATTTTGAATACTTTTTTCATAAACTGGAGATTGAGGATCGCTACTTACAACAGGATATAGTTCTTTTTCTACTCCGTTATTAACAGCACCACTATAGTCAGGTTCTTGAAGTAATCCCCAATAATGATTAGGTGTGTAATCTTTAAAAAAGATGGTTTTGTAACCTTCCCATGTCATACTATCAAAATGAATAATCCCTTTCCCATATTGCCAAGACTGAAATAAGTTTACACGCATCAGAAGAAATGGGATAAGAAGCAAAGCATAACGCCATTTACTTCCAAGCATCCAATCTAACAGCGCTGCCAAAGGTATGGCCATAAAAGGCAAAATATCAATTAACGTTCTAGCACCAAAACTTCCTCCGTACCACCAGCACCACCAACTAAAAGTAACATAAAAGAAAATCGGTAAAAAGATGATAATTGCCCAAAAATACATTCTTTGAATTTTGAATAATCTCACCATTCCAAACAATGCAAAGAACATTAACGGAGTATAAATAAACCATCCTTTTCTAAAAGAAAATAAGCCTTCCCAAACATGCGGATTCAACCAAAAGAAACCTTCTTTTCCGTAAGAATATGATAAAATACTTCCTGTTTGAAACTTCCAGAAAATAAGCTGTGGTAGAATGATTAATATTCCACCCAAAAGAACTGGAATTATGTATGAAAAAGGAAGGAAAAGAGTTTTAAAATATGCGATCCAACTTATATCTCTATTTTTCAGTAAAATGATAATCGGTAAAATAAAAAGAATATTTATTGGTCGAACAAGAACAATTAACCCTAAAAGGATTCCAATTAAAAAGCTTTTCCATATCCCTTTTCGATTCAACCAATTTTGAACGAGATACAATAGCGCTGAAAGCAAGAAAAAGGTAATAGGGTGTGACATTCCTGTTTCATAAACAGAGTATAAATATAAATTAGTACCAAAAACAATTAAAATAACAGTCAGCAAACTTGCCAATTCAGTAAACGTTCTTTTTAAAACTAACCACAGGAAAATGAATCCCATTATAGTGTAAAAAGCAGAAGAAATAGAAATCGCTAAATGATAAGGTTCGGAATATCCATCTGCTTCATATTTGTCACTTGAAAGAGCGTAAAGATGGCCAACATAGAAGAAAGGTAGATCCATAAAAGCTACTCCCATACTCATCTTTACAGAATTCCTTCCAATTTCTGAAGTGCGTACTCGGTACTTTCCTGAATTGAGTGTGTCTTTAAGTTCGAAAAATGGATCGTTGTTTATTATCGTCGCAGGTAAATAAGTGTAATAAATAGAAACATCCGATCGAATAATCCTTTGTTTTTCCCATGGCGCATTTTCAATATTCTGCCAAAGTAAAATCAAAGACATCAAAGCTAGGACTGCAACTGAACCGTATTTTTTAAAAGTTTGTTTGGTCATTTTATTAGTACTAAAGTTAAACTACTTTACCTTTTTATTCTCGAACAACCATATCACATGATTCCTAAGGACTGAATCTACAGATTGATTTCTATCCATTGCTTTAAGTTCAATTTCCTTTATCCATTTTTCATCAGTTTTAATATATTCAATCATATTTTGAATATCTTCTTCAGAAAAAGTGGGAACAGGGTCATTTAGTATGGGAAGAGAAACCTTTTCAATTCCATATTTTAAGGCGTTAACATAATCAGGTTTGCGCAGTTGGCCCCAATATTCGTCTGGTGTATAATGTTTTAAGAATATTGTTTTATATCCTTCAAAAGTCATGGAATCGTAATGAAGCATTTTGTGTGAATACTGCCAGGATTGATAAAGATTTACATAAACGAAATAGAGAGGAATGATTAAAATAATCAAACGCCATCTTTTTTGAAAAATCCAATCAATTAAACCCGCTAAGGGAAACGCCATAAAAGGAAGAATATCAATAAGTGTCCGCGCACCAAAACTTCCTCCGTACCACCAACTCCACCAACTAAATGTAATGTATAAAAAAAGAGGCAAAAAGAATGCAATTGCCCAGAAATACATCTTTTGAATTTTATACAATCTGACCATTCCATATAGCGCAAAAAGCATTAAAGGAGTATAAATGAACCAACCCTTTCTAAACGAGAACAAGCCTTCCCATATATGCGGGTTTGACCAGAAAAAACCTTCATCGCCATAAGTGTAATACACAAGACTTCCTGTTTGTATTTTCCAGAAAATGAGTTGAGGTAAAATGATTAAAAACCCACCTAGAACAATGGCCAAGACATAAGAAAATGGAAGAAATAGTTGTTTTAAGTAAGCGCTCCACTTTAAATCTTGGGTTTTAAACAAAAGTATAAGTGGCAGAATAAAAAGTATATTAATTGGCCGAACAAGTACAATTAGACCTAAAATCGCACCCATCAAAATACTTTTCCACATCTTTTTTTGACTTAACCAATTGTGAATCAAATACAAGAGTGCTGAAAGCAAGAAAAAAGTACAAGGATGTGACAATCCTGTTTCATAAATAGAATAGTAATATAAATTTGTTCCGACTCCAATGAAAAGGATAGTCAGCAAACTTATTAAATCCGAAAACGTTCTTTTTAAAACTAACCAAAGGAAAATAAGTCCCATAATCATATAAAAAACAGACGATAAGGAAATGGCCAATTGATAAGGTTCGGAATAACCATCCACAGCGTAATTATCATTGGAAAGTGCGTAAAGATGTCCACCATAAAAAAATGGTAAATTCATCATTGCAACTCCCATACTCATTTTCACGGCATTCCTACCAATAGGTGAAGTATGCGTTCCATACCTTTTTATTTTATCAGGAGTTTCGAGTTCAAGAAAAGGATCTTTATTGATTATGGTAGCAGGCAAGTAGATGTGGTAAACTTTTGCATCTGTTTGAATGACTTCTTTCTCTCTCCAAGGAGATTGTTCAATGTTTTGCCAAAGCAATATCAAGGACATCAATGCTATGACAGCGACTGATCGAAATTCTTTGATTTTTTGTTTGGTCATATAACTTGAAATTCAGTTTTTTTTGGAAATACTTTAATAGTAAGAAATTCGAAGTTTATACTCCATTTTCAAAAGTAACATTATTTCTATTAATTAATGATTGGAAAATTTCGTTTTGAGTGAAAGGATATGCCTATTCATTTAAAATCAACTAATATAATTCGCTTTGATTCTCTATAAATAGTAGTTTTAGAGAAAAACTGATAATTTTATAGATTACATTTGATTCGAAATAAAAGTATAATATGAAATCATTATTCTCAATCTTTTTTCTTGTTTTTTCACTGTTCCTAATTTCATCCTGCAGTAAACAACCAGATGTTTTTTTAGAGCTAAATATCCCTCAAGACATTAGCTTTATAGGTCATAAAGGAAGTGGAACTATTAATGAAAATGGAAACATTGAATTGATAGAAAATTCGTGGGAAGCCATTGCTAATGCCATAAATTCGATTGATGGAAGCGAAATGGATTTACAACTCAGTGCAGATTCTACTCTGTGGATTTTCCATGATGACAGTCTTTATAATTGTAATGGTTCTTTGATAAATTTTTCTTTATTCAATGACGATGAACTTTCCAAAATAAGTGAATGCCATTACAACTCAACTCTTATTAAGTTATCTGATTTTTTACGAAAAGCGCAGCAAGAAGAATGGAAAGAAAAATTAATTTGCTTTGACATGAAGGTTTTCTATAATCTTGAAACCATACATTTATTTAAAGATTACACAGATTTTTCAATATTTGTTAGAGACAAACTCAATCGACTTATTCAAGAAAGTAAGATTGAAACTAAAATCATATTTGAGGTTTTCAATACTCAACAATTTAAGGTTTTTGACAGTGTATTTAAAGGTCAAACATATTTGGTAGATCCTTTCCCTACTGAAGAATCAATTTCAGCAAACAACAATGAACAAATCAACTTATCTCTTCCCATTCATAATCTACCGAAAAACCTTAATCCCAACGAAGTTAAAATTCAAGATCTTTGGACGATAAATTCAGCCAATGAATTCTTTGAAGCTTTGGTTTTATCTCCTGAAATAATGCAAAGTGATAACATCCCAATGATGCAATTTTTTGAAGCGATTCAAAGTGGTCAAAAAGCGCTAAGACTATCACATAAAAATGAATCTGTAAAAACAAATGACAAAGAGTTTCATTCGCTGTTAACGCTAAATCTTCCGCTGGAAAAGGATCAATTAATTGAATTTAAAACATTAAAAGGTGATTATCAAAAGGAGGTATTATTGGTTTTTAAAGCGGTGGATGAAAATGGTAATTCAGTTCATTGGCAAGGTATCGATTTATCAGAAAAACCGAATTCATATTTCTTTATCAATCCTGAATTCTTAGCATTTAAAAATGCCAAAACTGTGCACATAAACATTTGGAATAAATCCCGTTCAAAATTGAATAATGAATACAGTTTTTCTCAATTTGAATTGGAATAAATGCATAGTTCTAAACAGTATCACATTTTAGTTCAAAATCTGTGAATTAAAAACACTCTGTTGAAACTTCACGCCTTTGTTAGCGAGGAAATAGTTTTTGTATCTTTTGATCATTACAATCTGCGAAAAAAAAAGTTAGCACGCTGATTAAAATTGATTTCTACAATAAAGTCAACACATTTTCTGGTGGTCTTCCCACAACAGCTTTGTCTCCTTTAACGAAAATTGGTCGCTCAATTAACTTTGGATATTCAATAAACGCTGAGATCCATTCGTCATCAGATAAAGTTTTTCCTTTGAAATTCTCCTTATAGTCTGCTTCTCCTTTTCTAACAATTTGCTCTGCTTTCATCCCTAGCTTTTTGAGTAAATCTTTCAATTCCTCTTTATTGGGTGTGTTTTCAAGGTACTTTACAACTTCAACATCAACGCCTTTTTCTTCCAATAATTGTAGCGCACTTCTGCTTTTTGAACAGCGTGGATTGTGATAAATTTTCATGATAAAAAATAAAATGATAAAATATTAAGCGAGTTTCCCTTTTAAGGTCTTCATGAACTTAGAAGCATATACAAAGTCAATTATTTCCTGATTTTCAGTTTTAATAATTTCTTCTTTCGTTCCTTGCCACCAGTTTCTTCCGTTGTAGATAAACACAATGTGATCTCCGATTTCAATCACACTATTCATATCGTGAGTTATCACGACAGTAGTCATATTGTATTCGTAAGTGATTTCCTGAATCAAACTATCAATCAAAAGTGAGGTGCTTGGATCTAATCCAGAGTTAGGCTCATCACAGAAAAGGTATTTTGGATTCATAGATATCGCTCTTGCAATAGCAACTCTTTTCATCATTCCCCCACTTAACTCCGCTGGTAAAAGTTTATTTCTTCCAGATAGATCTACGCGTTCTAAACAACTATTTGCTCTGTCCAACATTTCTTTTTTAGACATTTTCGTAAACATCTTCAAAGGAAACATGATGTTTTCTTCAACAGTCATAGAGTCAAAAAGCGCAGAACCTTGAAAAAGCATTCCAATTTCGGTTCTGATTTCTTTTCTTTCTTTTCTGTTCATTTTAGAAAAGTCTCTGTCATCATAAAGCACACTTCCAGAATCAACCTCCATCAAACCAACGATACATTTCGTAAGTACAGATTTACCTTGTCCAGATTGACCTATAATAAGATTTACTTTTCCTGCTTCAAATTGTGCTGAGAAGTCATGCAGAACATGATTTTCACCAAAAGATTTATTTATGTTTTTCACTTCAATCATTACATCAAAATTAATTGGGTGAGCACAAAATTAGCCATTAGAATCACGATACTACTCCAAACAACCGCTTGTGTAGATGAAGTTCCAACATCTAATGCTCCACCTTTGGTATAATATCCGAAATAAGAAGAAACAGAGACAATGATAAAGGCGAAAACACAGGTTTTAACTAAAGCATAAACAATGTCGCTTGACTTGAAAAAAGCACGGAGTCCGAACACGAATTCTTCATGAGAAGCTAAACCAGCTGAAGTAACGGAATAATAACCTCCAAGAATACTCAATCCCATAGAGAAAATAATCAAAAATGGAAAGAAGAAAACAGCGGCGATAATTTTTGGGAGAACAAGGAAAGACAAAGAATTCACACCCATTATTTCAAGGGCATCAATTTGTTCTGTCACTTTCATTGTTCCAATTTCAGAGGCAATATTCGAACCTACTTTACCTGCTAGAATCAGCGAAATAATAGTCGGTGAAAACTCTAAAATCGTACTTGATCTTGTGATGTAACCAATCGTATACTTGGGCAGTAGCGGACTATCCATATTGGAGGCCGTCTGCAATGCAATTACAGCTCCCATAAAAACGGATAGTATTGCAACAATTCCCGCAGAATTAATCCCAATAGAATTAATTTCTGCTATCGTACGTGTATAGTAGACTTTGAAGCGTTCTGGCTTGGAGAACACCTCCCTCATCATTCCAACGTATTTTCCTATGCTTGTTATATAGCTCATTACTTACGCTAAATTAATAGCTTATTCTTAAACAAGACAATTTATTCGATAAAAATTAATCTTATAATTACATTTGATGCGTGAATTCAAAAAGAGAAAACATATCAAAAGCTTTAATACGGTATATTCCAGCGTGCTACATTCCTTATGTTGTAGATTTGATGTTTTCAGAAAAACTTGCATTTAGAATCAGCAAACCAAGAAAAACAAAAGCGGGAGATTATCGTCCACCGTTTAATGGAGAACCACATCGCATTTCTATAAATGGTGATTTGAATCCTTATGCATTTTTAATTACAACCGTTCATGAATTTGCCCACATGACAACTCATGTAAAATACGGCGGAAAAGTTTTACCACATGGCATAGAATGGAAAAATGAATTTAAGCGACTTTTAATTCCTGTTTTAGAGCAAAAAGAATTACCTGAAACGATAGAAAAAGCTTTAATGAGAAGTTTACATAATTTGAAAGCTTCCAGTTGTAGCGATATCCATCTTATGCGAGCACTTCGAGAATTTAACGAAGTGGATCATGACATGGAGTTATTGGAGAATATTGGTAACAATATGTACTTCCGACTAGGTAAAATGACCTTTCAGCGTGGAATATTGCGCAGAAGAAAGTATCTTTGCACGGAAGTAAAAACTGGCAAAAAATATCTCGTCAATCGATTGGCGGAAGTTGAGCCATTAAAAGATGAATGATGAGAGAGAATAATTACGCGGTAATTATGGCCGGTGGTGTTGGTAGTCGTTTTTGGCCAATGTCTGTCGAAGAATGTCCTAAACAATTTTTAGATGTTTTGGGTATCGGGAAAACACTAATCCAATTAACGTATGATAGATTAACAAATGTCGTTCCTGACGAGAACATCTATATTGTTACCAACGAAAGCTATGTTGAGTTAGTAAAAACACAACTGCCATTTCTTAAAGCAAATCAAATTTTAACAGAACCTGAACGAAAAAATACAGCTCCTTGTATTACTTATGCAGCTGCTAAAATTTATGCGTTAAATAAAGATGCTAACTTAATTGTTGCGCCTTCAGATCATTTAATAATAAAAGAGGAGAAATTTGCTCGCATCATTGAAACGGCATTAATTCGTGCAGATAAAGAAGATCGGATTCTAACTATCGGAATTAAACCTACACGTCCTGATACAGGATATGGTTACATTCAATTTCATCAAGATGGTGATATTATAGCGGGACAGATTTCAAAAGTAAAACACTTTACAGAAAAACCGAACCGTGAAATGGCTGAAATCTTCTTGAAAAGTGGAGATTACTACTGGAATTCAGGAATTTTTGTTTGGAAAGCGAAAACGATTTTAAAAGCGTTAAGAAAATTCAAACCAGACCTGCATGAGTTGTTCTGTGATAATTTCGAAATCTACAACACTCCTGGCGAATATGAATTCGTTAACGAAGCTTTCAGAAAATGTGAGGATATTTCTATAGATTTTGCCATCATGGAAAGCGCAAAAAACGTTGATGTGATTTTGGCTGATTTTGATTGGAGCGACCTTGGAACTTGGGGAAGTTTATTCGACCATTTAGACAAAGATGTAAATGGAAACAGCGTAAAAGGTGACAACACCCATGTTTTTAAATCATCGAATTGTTTGATTAATTTACCCAATCACAAATTAGCTATCGTTCAAGGATTAGACAATCACATTGTTGTGGAAGCTGATAACCGTTTGCTTATACTTGATAAAAGAGACGAACAAAGCCTTAAAACGTATCTAAAAGCAATAGAAGAAAGAGATTCACTTTCTCACTAAACTTTGTATATTTTAAAACTATGAATTTAGACATTCCCGATGATTTCAACTCGGACAGCGATGACCAACCTTTCACAGCTTGTAAAGTTTGTGATCGTGAATTGAGTAATGGAAACACACCCTACACGATTGAAAAAGCCTACAAAAGAGTAGACGAAGGTCAAGATGTTACTTTGTTTGAAGTAGCAATTTGTATTCCTTGTGCTGAAAAGCAAGGTGAGAAAATGAGCAAAGAATCTAAAGCCTACTTAATGAAAATGATGGGTGGTGCTTCATTCTTACAGAAAAGACAAAACCGCTGGGACAAAAACTGGAGGTCTGATTGGAAATCTGCTTGTTTATTTTCTGATGAAGAAGTTAAACTAAATGATGAGTATCATATTGTAGGACAATTTCAAGGTGGAAAAATTATTCCAACAATGACGCCATTTGTGATAGGACAAACATACATTGAAGAGATTCAAGAAAATCTATCACTTGAAACAAAAGAGGAAATGGACAAATTTGGAGAACAGTTTTTGGGACCAGATCCGGCATTGAGAGCTTTATTGAAAGATCATCAATTTGTGATGGTTTAGTAATCAATTACGAATGTTGGAATTACGAATTACGAATTGTTGGGATTGGGATTCTTGATTGGTTTTGGGGAATCGAATTTATAGATTGTAAATTATCTTTACAATGAGACAAATTGAGATTTTTAAAAATTAAAAAAAATAGGATTCATTCAACTTAAGGCGAAAACCACGACTAACCTTAAAAAAAACCTAATTTTAAGGTCAGGATGGAAAACATGTTGGTTTTTAAGTTCAAAAACAAAACTAACCTTAAAATATCATCTATTTTAACATTAGCTATTTATTTCAATGCTTTATAAGCTTATTATAAAAGCCATACTTATTATAAATTTTTATCCAATTTGAAATTATTTTATCTTTCAGATTGTTTGATTGATTCGTTCTTATAATTAGGATCGATTATATTAAATAAGGCATTAGAAATTTCCTAAATAGGAATTTCTAATTATGAAATCAAAATTCGTAATTCGTAATTTATTCGTAAATATCTACTCGTAATTGTCTTTATACAAAAGGTTATTATAAGGATAACGGATTTGGAAAACAGTTTTTACTTCGTCGTAAATCACGTGCTTTAACTCTTCAAAGTTGGTTTTTTCTTCTGCTGAAATGAAAATACATTTACTGTTGTCCATTTTAGTCATCCATTGTTTTTTCAACTCTTCAAGCGTATAGTTTTCCTTTGTTTTAGGAGATAAATCATCCTCATCTTGCTTAACATATTGGTAAGCATCAATTTTATTAAAAACAAGGATTGTTGGCTTTTCAGTTTTATCGATTTCAGCTAGCGTTTCATTCACCACTCGATAATGATCCTCGAAATTAGGATGAGAAATATCTACAACGTGAATTAAAAGATCAGCTTCTCTTACCTCGTCTAATGTTGATTTGAAAGATTCAACCAATTGATGTGGTAGTTTTCTGATAAATCCAACGGTATCTGTCAGTAAGAATGGAAGATTCTCAATCACTACTTTTCTAACGGTTGTGTCTAGCGTAGCAAAAAGTTTATTCTCAGCGAACACATCAGATTTACTGAGTGCATTCATAATTGTACTTTTCCCAACATTGGTATATCCCACCAATGCTGCACGTACAAGCTGACCACGGTTTCCACGTTGAACAGTTTTTT
This sequence comes from Brumimicrobium glaciale, assembly GCF_004152935.1. Classification (GTDB taxonomy): domain Bacteria; phylum Bacteroidota; class Bacteroidia; order Flavobacteriales_D; family Crocinitomicaceae; genus Brumimicrobium; species Brumimicrobium glaciale. The sequence goes on along the minus strand of NZ_SETE01000001.1, from coordinate 675,492 downwards.
GCTTGTCAATATCAATTAGCTTTTTCTTCAATAAAGTGATTCTGTCCTTAATGATTCTACGGTCAGTTTCAATTTGACGCTCACCAGGACCACGCATCCCGATTCCCCCTTTTTGCTTATCGAGGTGAGTCCACATATTGGTTAATCTTGGCAATAAGTACTGATATTGAGCTAATTCAACTTGTGTTTTGGCATGAGAAGTTTGAGCTCTTGAAGCAAAAATATCAAGAATAAGATTACTCCTATCCAAAATCTTCACCTCCAATAATCTTTCAATATTTCGCAATTGAGCTGGGGAAAGCTCGTCGTCAAAAATCACCATATCGATTTCATTTTCAACAACGTATTTTTTAACTTCCTGAATCTTACCCGTTCCTAGAAAAGTTTTGGAATTCACCATCTGAAGTTTTTGCATAAACTTCTTTTGCGTGATAGCTCCAGCAGTACGTGCCAAAAACTCAAGCTCATCGATATGATCGTTTGCTTCTTCTTCTGACTGATTTTGTACGATTACTCCTACTAAAACCGCTTTTTCCCCTTCTAAACTCTCTGTTAATTTACCTACTTCCATTCAATGATAATACGAATTTTTTTTATATAACTAGATTGATCTTAACTAATTTTGGCTAGAAATATCCAGCACCTACGTCATAAATAAAAGGCCATGGAATTGCAATAAAAATAATGATCAATCCTAAACCATAATATCTCAAAATCATTTTATGACGCTTAGCTGGTTCTGCTTGCTTTTCTGCTTTTTTTCTACCTAATGTGATAAAAATAATAGCCAAGACCATTAACAAAATGTGCTCTACTGTATAGAATCTCAAAATAGGTTCACTCATTGTTTCTTTTACGAATTGAACTTTTGGACTTATGAAATACAAAACCAATCCTAACAACAATTGAATATGAATAAAAATCATTGCGAAAAGGTTGATCATTTTATCCTTCTTTTCGTACTTATTTGATTTCAAATTTGCGATTGCATTAAATATCGCAATAACCATTAATGCGAGTACAATGTATCTTAATCCAGAGTGAGCTGCTACTAATCCTTTCATTTACTTATTTTTTGGTCAAATATACCTAAAAACAACCAAATTAAATTATCGATTCTTTATAAATGATTAATTTCGCATTTTATAACTTGAAAGGTCCATGAGAACTACATATATTCTATCGATTTTAATACTGCTTTTTTGTTCATATTCTTTTGGACAAACCCCTGTACCAAATAATGGTATGAAAAAATCAGAGGCTTCCATTTATGTCTTGCGCAATGCAAAGATTATTGTGAGCCCTGACAAGATTATCAAAAAAGGTTCATTGGTTATTGAAAATGGAAAAATAATTTCCGTCGGTAAAATGGTTCGTTTTCCCGATGGCGCAATTATAATAGACATGGAAGGAAAAACAATTGTTCCTTCGTTTATTGAAAGCTACTCCTCTATTGGTTTACCTAAAGCTGAAAGCCCGCAAAATACGCCAAATCCACAAATTGAAACCAGTAAAGAAGGAGCGTATTATTGGAACGAATCAATTCACCCGGAAACAGATGCAGCAAGTCAATTTAAAGTGGACTCGAAAGCATCAGAAACACTTCAAAAAATGGGGTTTTCTGTAGCTGTAACTCATATTGATGATGGAATTGCCAGAGGTAGTGGAGCAATTGTAGCGCTGGGCGACATTCCACATAAAGACGCAATTTTAAAATCAAAAGGTGGCGCCTATTTCTCATTCGAAAAAGGTGTTTCGAAACAAACCTATCCCTCTTCACAAATGGGTGTAATCGCTTTATTGCGTCAAGCACTTTATGATGCAGAATATTATAAAAACAATGAAGAAAACCTTTCAAGAAACTTATCATTAAGTGCCTTAAACGAGCAGCTTTCTGGTCCAATGATTTTTAATGTAAATGACAAATTAGAAGTTCTAAGGGCTAAGAAAATTGCAGATGAATTTGAATTGGATTTCATTATTCTAGGAGCTGGAAATGAATTTGAGCAAATCAATGATTTTAAGGACTGGAAACAGCCAATGATTTTACCTATCAATTTTTCAGACCCTTACGATGTAGGTGATCCATATATTTCTCAGCAAATTCCATTAAGTGATTTAAAAGAATGGGAATTATCTCCATCAAACCCTTTTATACTGAAGAAAAACAATGTAAAGTTTGCTATTTCATCAAAAGGACATACGAAGCCAGAAGATTTTTGGAAACATTTTCATAATGTTTTAGAACGTGGACTTTCTCGTGAAGATGCTTTGGCTTCTTTAACAACAATTCCTGCTGAAATATTTAAAATTGAAGATCAACTGGGGACTTTAGATGAAGGTAAAATCGCAAGTTTTTCTGTGTTCGATAAAGATCCATTTGAGGTGAAAAATGCAGTTCTTGAAGAATCTTGGTCTTTGGGAAAACAGCATTTTGTTACCGACAAGCCAGAAGTTGATATTCGTGGAAAATACAGAATAAGCATTCCTGGAACTTCTTACGTTATTGACATCAAAGGAACAGCTGAAAAACCAACAGGAACTGCGATTAGCTATAAAACCATTGTAGATTCTAGCACAATGAGATCAAAAGTCGATACTTTAAAATCGAAAGTTGGTGTTAAAGTAGACTACAGAGACGCAGTATTTCATTTTGAAGTAAGAGACAATAAATATGATGGAGTGGTTACTCTCCACGGAAACTTTAGTCCGAAAATTGATGCATTTATTGGTCAAGGTCAAATGCCAGACGGAACATGGGTAAAGTGGGCTGGGATTCAGTTATCGCGACTTAAAGTAGACCAAAAGGAGATTGAAAAGAACAAAGTAGTTGTCGACACAAATTCCGTTGGAAAAGTTTGGTTTCCCAACATGGCTTATGGTTTTGACACATTGCCAAAAAAGAAAACTTACGTATTACGCAATGCAACACTTTGGACAAATGAAGAAGAAGGAGTCATAGAAAAAGGGACTATTATTCTTAAGGACGGAAAAATTGATTTTATTGGATCAGGAACTTTCAGTATTCCAGCAAATGCAATTGAAATCGAATGTAAAGGAATGTACATAACTTCTGGAATAATTGATGAACATTCACACATTGCTATTTCAAAAGGAGTAAATGAAAGTGGTCAGGCGGTTTCTGCAGAGGCTAGCATTGCTGATGTTGTTCGAAATGATGATATCAATATTTACCGTCAATTATCTGGAGGAGTTACTGTTTCTCAACTGCTGCATGGTTCAGCGAATCCAATTGGTGGCCAATCTGCAATCATCAAATTAAAATGGGGTTATTCTCCAGAACAAATGTTGGTGAAAGACATGCCAAAATTCATAAAGTTTGCCTTGGGTGAAAATGTAAAACAAAGCAACTGGGGAGATAACCAAACGGTACGTTTTCCGCAAACAAGAATGGGAGTTGAGCAGGTTTTCTACGATGCCTTTATTCGTGCAGAGGAATACAAGAAAAAATGGAAAGAATACAATGAATTATCTCCAAAAAAAGCGGAACGTAAGAACATTACTGCTCCAGCAATAGATTTAGAGTTGGAAACAGTTTGGGAAGTTAAAAACGGTGAACGCTTCGTAAGTTGCCATAGTTATGTGCAAAGTGAAATCAATATGCTGATGAAAGTTGCTGATTCTATGGGATTCACTATAAATACATTTACACACATTTTAGAAGGTTATAAATTAGCAGATAAAATGGCTGCACATGGCGCTGGCGGAAGTACATTCTCAGATTGGTGGGCCTACAAGTATGAAGTTAAAGATGCAATTCCTTTTAATGCGAATTTAATGCAGGAACAAGGTGTAGTTGTGGCGATAAATTCTGATGATGCTGAAATGGGACGCCGCTTAAATCAAGAAGCTGCAAAATCCATAAAATACGGAGGAATGTCGGAACAAGATGCATGGAAAATGGTAACGCTTAATCCTGCAAAACTATTGCACCTTGATGACAGAATGGGAAGTTTAAAGAAAGGAAAGGACGCTGACGTTGTAATCTGGACCGACAATCCATTAAGTATTAATGCACAAGTTTCCAAGACATTTGTCGATGGTGATTTACTTTATGATTCTTGGAAAAGCGTAGATCATTTTTATAGAATTCAAACTGAAAAAGCGCGTATAATTAGTAAAATGTTAATTTCTAATCAAAACGGAGAAGCAAAAAAGCCATTCGAAAAGAAAAAGGAAAAGCATTGGCATTGTGACACAATTGGAGATTCAAAAGATTAGAAAATGAAAGTATTAAGAATTATTTTAACGATTACAATTTTCTTGTGTATGGGTCTTTCTGGATCAGCACAAAAAACCATTTTACTTTCTAAAGGAAGAGTTCATGTTGGAAATGGAAAAGTGATTAATCAAGGATTAGTTGGAATAAAAGGTGATAAAATCATTTTGGTTGACAACGCTTTAACTCACAATTTAGATAAATCCGCTTGGGACACCATTATTGACTTGAAGGGATTGGATGTTTACCCTGGATTTTTCGCACCAAATTCTAAATTAGGATTAACAGAAATTGATGCCGTTAGAGCAACTAGAGATTTTAACGAAGTAGGTGCTTATAATCCACATGTTCGTTCACTTACTGCATTCAATGTAGAATCGGACATCATTGGAACGGTAAAGACAAACGGCGTATTCTATTCTCAAGCCACTCCGGAAGGCGGAGTAATTTCAGGTTCTTCATCTGTAATGAGTTTAAATGGTTGGAACTGGGAAGATGCCGTTTTAAAAAAAGACGATGGAATTCACTTGAATTGGCCCTCAACGGTTTCAGGTGGTTGGTCAACACCTAAAAAATCTAGCGAGGATTATAGTTCGCAGCTTAAAGAAATTAGAGCATTTTTTGAAGCGGCATTGTCTTATAGTAGTTCAAAGGATTTGTATGATCCACGCTTTGAAGCAATGAGAGCTCTTTTTAATGGCGAAAAAAGACTGTATATCCATGCAGATCAAATGCGTGCTTTATTGGATATTATTGATTTTCAACGTGATTTAAAGATAAAATATCCAGTAATAATTGGTGGTTATGATTCGCACAAAGTGGCAGATCAATTAAACTCTTCTAATATTCCTGTTATAATTAAAGGAGGTCACACTTTACCTGAAAATGAAGACGATCCGGTTGACTTTCCCTATCGTCTGCCATTTTTACTCAAAGAAGCGGGTGTATTATTTTGTATTCAAAACTCAGGGAGAATGGAGACAATGAACTCTAGAAACATTCCTTTTTTAGCGGGAACAGCAATGGCTTATGGATTAACAGAAGAAGAAGCGATTACAGCAATTTCTTTAAGTACGGCTAAAATATTAGGGGTTGATAAAATAGTTGGGAGTATCGAAGAAGGGAAAATAGCAACCCTTTTTGTGAATAAAGGAACACCTTTGGATATGCGTACAAATAATTTAATTTTTGGAATAATCAATGGTGAATTCGTTGACCTTTCCAATGTTCAGACAAAGTTGTATGACAAGTACAAAAAGAAATATGAAGATCAAAAATAAGACATAAAAAAAAGCCTATCAATGATAGGCTTTTTTTTTATATTTTATAATATCAGATATTAAAGTTTTCTCTGTAAAGCTGGCTTTTCTTTTGAAGTATTCTCCTTTTTTAATGGATGCTCTTCAGCTTTCTTAGGATGCTCTTCTCCTTCTTTATATACTTTCAATTTCGTATCTGTTGTTTTCGCTTTAACAGTTTCTGCTCCTTTATTTACAGATTCTTTTACGTCAGTTGAAGTCTCTTTGATGTTTTCTTTAACATCAGTTGAAGTTTCTTCAACATTTTCTTTAACCTCTTCTGTTTTTTCTTCGATTTTCTCACCAGCTGCTTCACCAGCTTCGTTTAGCTCTTCACCAACATCTTCCATTTCAGATTCAACTGATTTTTCTTCGCATGATACGAAAGCTAAAGACATTGCGAAAGCTGTAGCATAAATAAATACTCTTTTCATAAAATAAATTTTAGTTAACCGTTATTAGATATTGGACAAATATATGAATATTTGACATATTGGTAATCAGTGCCTAAAAATTAATTATCAGTAACTTCTTCTGTTTTTTCTTCAATTTTGTCACCTGCTGCTTCACCAGCTTCGCCCATTTCTTCACCAACATCTTCCATTTCGTCTCCTACTGTTTTTTCTTCACATGAATTAAATGCGAATGACATTGCGATTACTGTAGCGTATACAAATACTTTTTTCATAATATAAATTTTAGTTTATTAGTTTGTTGAACCCAATATATGAATTTCAGAATGTTTAGAAATGGAGGTTGAAGCTTTTTTTCTTAATTTTGGTTAAGAACATGATTAAGCTCTTAAAAAATCCAAAATGAAGCCGTTAATTACATTGTTTTCACTTTTTTTAGTCTTTTCCTTTAATTTTTATGCTCAAGAACTCAATATTTTTAGAGTAACTAGTTTTGGGAATGATATTGAAATGAGAAATATGATTTCAATGTCAGATATTTATATACTTTCTGCACATCCCGATTCTTCTGCAATTCCAGACCTAAATGAAATGGATGAATCAGAATTAGATTACTTCACTTTAAACATTGATTATAGAACCAGGTTTTTAAATGGAACAAATACAACGGAAAACGACTCTATTTTTATTTATGATTATGTCAATAACTCCCTTAGTGTTTCTGCTGTAAATTCTGCCAAAGTTGTTGCGATGCTAAGTCCTTACGAAATTGGTGGAGAATATGAATTAACACAATATGAATACCTGATTGGGTTTGAAGTTGATGATTCTTTGATAAATCAGGGGAATTATGATGAGAACAGTTTAGTATATGTTGGTCAGCACAATCCATTTGTCGAAAAAAAATTAGAAAACATTGAGTGGATGGAGATAGAAAGAAATGAAATTCCAAATTCTATGCGAATGGAAGATAGTTTAAATATTACTTATGATAAGGCCTATAAGTTTAAATTTGGTCAACTAAGCTATTTCATTCAAGATGTTCAAAGGCATAATTATGTTTGGGCAAAGCACTTATTCATTATCGATACTGCGACAAATAGTAAGATTTTTGACACAATGTATTATAGTGGAGAAGGTTCTGAATTCAATGCTCTTAACTCACAATATACAGGTCAATTATTTAAAGATAAACCTGAAGTTATCTTCGGTTTTAATTATCACTCTTTCGGTTGCAGCAGTATTACGTTTATAGATAAAAAGGAAAAGTCAATTGAAACAAAGTGTGATAATAGACATTGAAGTCTTCTTGCGTGAGGGGGAGCAGTGGCATCCTTTTGTTTTTTTTTTCAAAACAAAAGATATAACGGATGACCCGACCCAGAGCATTCTTTTTAAAGCGATAATTTGAAAGAGCTTTAAAACCCATAAAAAGAATGCTCTGGGGCACGCCCAAAACCAAAACAAATGTCACATTAAAGCATCTTGAAATAGAATATAGCGCGCAAAGGTGTTTATTGTAAATATAGCTTTGTACCTTTGTGTGTAATCAAATTTATAGCTATGGATATTCAATCAATTCGTTCTCAGTTTCCGATTTTAGCGGAGAAAATTCACGGGAAACCGTTGGTTTATTTTGATAATGGTGCTACCACACAAAAGCCTTTATCAGTTATTCAGCGCATTAGTGATTACTATTCAAAGGAAAATGCAAATATTCATCGTGGAGTTCATACATTGAGTCAGGAGGCAACAACTGCCTATGAAAATGCACGAAATACGATTCAAAAACATATAGGTGCTAAAGAAAATTACGAAGTGCTTTTTACGAAAGGTACAACTGATGGAATTAATCTAGTAGCTTTTTCCTTTGGGGAATTGCTGAATGCTGGCGATGAAATCATTATTTCGGCAATGGAGCATCATTCTAACATTGTTCCTTGGCAAATGCTTTGTGAACGAAAAGGATGTAAATTACGTGTTATTCCAATGAATGAAAAAGGTGAATTGGAGTTAGATCAATTCGACAAGTTACTTTCTGATAAGACTAAATTGGTAGCTGTAACACACATTTCTAATTCTTTAGGAACTGTAAATGATGTGAAATATATTATAGAAAAAGCACATGCCATTGGAGCGAAAGTTTTAATTGACGGTGCACAAAGTATTCAGCATATTCAAGTAAATGTGCAGGAATTAGATTGTGACTTTTATGTTTTTTCAGGACACAAATTATTTGGTCCAACAGGAATTGGCGTTTTATACGGAAAAGAAGAAATATTGAATCAAATGCCTCCATACCAAGGTGGTGGTGATATGATAAAGGAAGTGACTTTCGAAAAAACGACTTATAATGTTTTGCCGCATAAATTTGAAGCAGGAACACCAAACATTGCTGGTGGAATTGGCTTAGGAGCTGCTTTTGAATTCCTGAATTCACTTGATATGAAGGAGGTTTTAAAACATGAACAAGAATTGCTTGATTATGCAACTGCTGAACTGACTAAAATTGAAGGAATTAAATTTTACGGTGAAGCCAAAGAAAAAACGAGTGTAATTTCATTTTTGATTGATGGACTTCATCCTTATGATGTAGGAACATTGCTTGATAAGATGGGAATTGCCGTGAGAACTGGTCACCATTGTACACAGCCAATCATGGATCAATTCTGTATCCCAGGAACTATTCGTGCTTCTTTTGCACTTTACAATACAAAGGAAGAAATTGATGTGTTTATTGCTGCATTAAATAGAATTATTCCAATGCTTAAAGATTAAATCGAACTGAATTTTTAATTAAAACCAAACTTAAAGACATGAGTATTAAAGAAAAAGAACAAGAGATAATAGATGAATTTGCCCTTTATGATGATTGGATGGACAAATACGAATACATTATTGAGTTAGGAAAAGATTTACCTTTGATTGAAGCACAATACAAAACAAAGGACCGATTAATTAAAGGTTGTCAATCTCAAGTTTGGCTGCATGCAGATTGCAAGGACAACAAAATGAAATTTTCGGCAGATTCTGATGCGATAATCACGAAAGGAATAATCGCGTTATTAATCCGTGTTGTTAATGATGAATCACCTGCTGACGTTGCAACATCAGAGTTTAAATTCATTAAGGAAATCGGATTACAAGAGCACTTATCTCCTACTCGTTCTAACGGATTAGTGAGTATGGTAAAAGACATGAAGTTGAATGCTTTAAAGGCAGTTAAATAATGAAATCAGGAATAAAGACATTCTACCTTTCTTTAGCCACTGTAGTTTCTATTGTCCTTTTTTCAAGTTGTGACGACCCTGAATTGGATGCTTTGATGGCGGATTATTGCGATTGCATAAGTGCCTCAAGGTACGAAACAGGTAAACACATCGAATGTATTGAAAAGATGGATTCAATAAAATCAATGTATAAGGATCAACCAAGAAAAATTCTTAAGGTTATTGAAAAGACAGACGAATGTTACTAGTACTTTAACGCATAGGTAAAGGTGCTTAAATTTCGCTTTTTTTTCTTTAGACAATACAAAATCCACAAGCGTAACCACCTCAGCAGAGCCTGTCAAAGTATAGTTACGATTTAAAATTTTAACGAAGTATAAAGAAAAAAAAGGAGTGAGTTAAACGATTGAATTTATGAATTACAGCATTAATTCTCGATTCCTTTTAAGAAATTCTGAAGATTTGCATTATTAGCTATCTCCTCATCTCCTAATATCAAAAGCGATTGCGGTCTATTTCTATCCAACCACATATTGAAGTTAGAGTTAGTAGCTGCCAAAGTTCCATTGATATCAACTTTATGAACTGGAATGTTTCCTCTGCTCATTTCTGTTTGCATATCATCATCGTCCTTTGTGAAATTGTGATTTTCATGGAATAAAACTACACCATTCACGATTTCGCTTAAATCGTCTTTCTTTTGGTTTGCTGGAACCACTTGTATACGCTTATCCTCTGCCCATTCAGTGATGGCTTTCCCAAACTTATTGTCTTCGATAACGTATATGGTTTCTAATTTCATCCTATTAAACGGTTAATACCCCTTATTTCATGGGTTGTAAAATGTCGCACAAAAATAATGACTTCTTATTAATATCAAACTAAAACTAGACATTTAAATAAAAAATAAACATCATTACTATTTGACTAAAACAATTAAGGTTAGTAACACAAAAGATCTGATAATGTTTTATGGCCGAAAAAAAATAATCAATTTAGTTTTTCATCAACATATTTATAACCAACACCTTTTACTGTTTGTATATAATGTGAACCAATCTTTTCGCGTAACTTTCTTATGTGTACATCGATAGTTCGATCACCTACAACAATATCCACTCCCCAAACAGAAGTTAAAATAGCTTCTCTATCAAAAACATTACCTGGTTTCGAAGTAAGGAGTGCCAATAGTTCAAATTCTTTTCTTGGCAAATGAATACTTTCACCTTTTAAAGTGACAACGTATTTGTCTCTATCTACTGTAAGTTCCGAATCGCCCAACTCAGCTGTCCTAAAACGTCCATTGTTTCTTCTTAACAGTGCATTGATTCGACTGATGAGTACTTTTGGCTTTAAGGGCTTTGCTATGTAATCATCTGCACCGGCATCTAGACCAGCAACTTGACTATAATCTTCGTTACGTGCTGTGAGAAAGCAAATTAGAATTCCATCATAAACAGGGTCTTTTCTAATGATTTCACACACCTCAATTCCATCCATTATTGGCATCATAACATCTAATAGAACAAGATCAATCTTATCTTTGTGCTCATTTAAAAGCTCCAAACCTTCTTTTCCGTTACTGGCTAAAAAACAAGTAAATCCGTGTTTTGTTAGATTATATTCCAATAATTCACGGATTTCCTCTTCATCATCTAAAATCAATACACCTTTCATGAGAATTATTGTTATTTAATCTTTACAAAAAAACTCCAAATACTGCATTCTGCTTTCTACGGCAAGCTCAGCAAAAGTGTTTTTAATTGCAGTCCCATCGGCAAGCTCTGCACAATACAGGGCATCGCATTTATAAATTTAAACTCCTGACATTTCAAAATTTATCAAGCCTTGTCTTAGACAATATTCTTATCAAAGACTTAAAAATATTTAGTTTTCCTGCGGACACAATTTACACAAAGATAGAAAAATCTCAATCAACTTTTCCTTCATTAAGAATCTGTTTAACCTCAATGGGCCCGTCAATCATTTTAGTAAACGTCAATACATTCCTTTACAAATCGATTCTATAGTAAAACGTACAGGATAAGATTCGAGATTTTAGTCGCACCCAAGAAGATTAATAAAACTAAAACGCTAAATAAATGACGTAAAAAAGTTCAATATATGCATTAGTCTTTTTTATGAAATTACAACTAATTTTATAGTTTTATTTCCTCCGATAGCCGTACATTGTTCTAAATTAATTATTAAAATTTATGAAAAAATTATTGCTATTTACAACTGTTATTATGCTAGCATCGTTCTCTTATGCCCAAAGCTATGGCTCTGGAATAGGAATTAAGTCGCTAAGCCCAGGAGGAGGCCCTTATGGAGGAGCCGGTGTCAACTACAAGGTTAATATAGGAAGCGGTAGCTTTTTAGACATGACTTTTGGAGGTGGTACGCGTCACCTTACAGGTCAGATACTTTATGAATGGCAAAGAGAAACAGGATGGACCGATGGAATGGATTGGTATATTGGTGTAGGTGGAACTTTAGGTTTATGGAGTAGCAGTTATTATTACGACTGGGATGACGACGATTACTATAAGTACAAATACAAGAACCATAAATACCAAAGCGGATTTTTCATAGGAGCTGACGCTGTTATAGGTTTAGATTTCAATCTAGAACCAAATACAGGTATTCCTATTGGAATCTCACTTGAAGCTGGACCAAGTGTTGGTTTAGTAAATAGTGGAGGTTTTGGTATAAACTCTGCGCTTGCAGTAAGATATATAATTAACTAATTGTAAACTTTACAATTCAAAACGCCCAGTAAATAAAATTTACTGGGCGTTTTTTTATCTTCATAATTTAAACAGCATTTAAATACCGTTAAAAATAAACTCTTCTATTATTCAATATAACTCAATCTCAACATATTTGACTTTCCTTTTGACTCGATAGGCATTGAGGCTACGTTAATAACCAATTCACCTTTTTTCAAGAAACCTTTTTCTTTCAAAATGTATTTGATATCTGCAATAGTATGATCTGTACTGACCATTTTATCATAGAAAATTGCACGCACACCCCAAACTAGGTTCAGTTGAGTCAAAATCTCTTTGTTACTTGTAAATACAAAGATTTGTGATTTTGGTCGTTGAGAAGCAATTTTATAAGCAGTATATCCAGAAAATGACATTGTCACAATTGCTTTTGCATCTACTCTATTTCCTAAGCGCGTTGCATTAAAGCAAATTGAGTCAGAAATAAAACGTTCTTGATTCTTCTCCGGAATCTCTTCTTTATAGTAAATCAAGTCAGATTCTTCAATCTTACGGACAATTTTATCCATTGCTTGAATTACCGTAATTGGATGTTTACCTACAGAAGTTTCTCCCGAAAGCATAACAGCATCAGTTCCATCTAAAACAGCATTAGCAACATCATTTACTTCTGCTCTTGTTGGAGTATAATCTTCAATCATACTTTCCATCATTTGCGTAGCAACAATAATTGGTTTTGCATGCAAGTAACATTTCTTAATCAACATCTTCTGCACCAAAGGCACATCTTCCATTGGAATCTCTACTCCTAAATCACCACGTGCAACCATAATTGCATCTGTTTCACGAATAATTGCATCGATGTCTTGAATTGCCTCAGGCTTTTCAATTTTAGCTACTATTTTCGCTTTGTTGTGGTGCTTATTTATGATGTGTCTTAATTCGATGATATCTCTTGCTGAACGCACAAATGACAAACCTATCCAGTCTACATTCAAATCCATTGCAAACTGTAAATCTTCAAGATCTTTTTCAGTCAAAGAAGGCAATGAGATTACAGTATTTGGCAAGTTCACTCCTTTATTTGACGAAAGAATTCCTCCATGTGTTACCACAGCTTGAATTACTTTCCCGTCTGTTGAAACAACTTCTAGTTCTAGTTTACCATCATCCAAACGAATAAATTCACCTGCCTTAATATCTGCAGCAAGTTGTGCATAGTTTATAGCAAATTTACGACTTGTTCCAAGTACTCCTTTTTCGTTTACAATTTGCACGCTTTCCCCTGGAATTAGATCAACTCCATTGTTTTCCATTTCACGGGTACGAATCTTAGGTCCTTGTAAATCGGCTAATATTGCAATATTTAAACCTGTTTCTTCATTAAGCTCACGAATAATTCCGATTACTTTTTCATGATCTTCGTATGCACCATGAGAAAAATTGATTCTTGCAACATTCATCCCCGCTTCCATCATGCCTCTTAAAACCTTTTTAGAAGACGAAGCAGGTCCTAACGTAGCTACAATTTTTGTTCTTTTCATTTCTGTATTGTTTATTTTCTTAATTGAGTATTTTTATCCAGCTAATTTAAAATATGAGTTTATTTGCAGATTTTAAATCGTAAGGATCAAAACTAAATGCGGTCAAAATACTCGGTATACTTTTGAGCTGAGCCAACAAATTATCGACATCTACAACTCCCGCTTCTTTAATTACCAAGAAGAAATCAATTTGTGACTTCTCTGGAATTAAAAATTTACCCATGCTTTTATTTTGTATAAAATAGTAGATCACACTTTCATCTTCATCTTCCCACTCATAAAAGGAATGAGACGAATTTACTACTCCATTTTTTCCAGAAACCATGAAGGGTTCAATAGATTTCCTGAGTCTTAAACCCATATGTTCATTTATTGACCAACAAACTCTATAATCTCCTTGATGACTGCATAAGCCTATGATGTCAAAATTAAAATCATCTTCTAAACTTAAGGTATATTTTGCCATAAAAACATTAATCTACAAGATATCAAATTTACGAAATTTTGATTGATACTCAATATTAAATTTTTATTAATTCATTTTCTCGACTCTATACCAAAGCAAAGGCGTTTTTGACTTCTCAGGAACAAGCAAAGGGTGTGTCAATTTTAACTTCCCAAATAAAGAGGTTCTTAACTCCGCTTGCAATAAAAGTGACTGGTCAGAATATCCGTAATACAAAACACGATATTTACTAAAAGACTTTAAACCCTCTACTTTCATTCTATTCGGTCGCCATGAAATCACTGTTGGATTTGTATATCCCGCATCCAGTTGATCACAAGCATTTTCTTTTAAACCCTCTTCTTTTGAAGCACCTGCAGTTTGAACATTGAATGTTCTGTTATAGACATAACCAGCTGCTATTTCATGATCTTTACCTATTATATATTGATGTTCTACAATATCTTTTTCAGATGAACTAAAGCTGCTTTTCTCTCGCCCTAAAGCTGTTTTATTATTTATTATTTCCAAGAACCAATTGCTGTTGTAATAGTTCTTTGCATCAATAATATCTGGCCAAGAAACGCGTTCATCTTTAGCTCCCTCAACATTCCTTTCTTCCTCAGAATGTAAAAAAGCGGCCCAAATAAAATGACCAATAGCTCCCGTAAATGGATAGCGCATTACATCTATTTTATGGCCTTGATAATCGGAACATTCATGGGTTCCATCTCCATGATCAGACTCTCCGAAAAGAACAGGCTTATTATATGTTTTTTTTAATCTTTCAATAGTTTTTGCCATTGAATTTTCTTCACTCCCAAACTCATTATTTGAGCTTGACTTCGAATGAATCAATTTTTCCGGACTACGCGAATAATAGGAAATTGAAAGAAAATCTAGATCATCCAAATACCATGTGCTATCTACAAAACCTGGTGTTTCTTCAGTTAGATGGGAATAAATCGCAGTTTTACCAACAGGAAATCTACCAACTCCAGCCAATAAATGATTGTTATACTGAATAGTATCTTTTATATAACTTCCTATTTGTTTGTGGTATTCATAGACTGCTTTTCTTGCGACATCGCCTGATTCAGAAATTGCGTCATAAGGCGATTCTCCTTTAGAAGAATTTTCATTAATATGCCATGGCTCACACAAAAGCTCAATTGCAGAAAGACTTGTTGAATAACCCCATCTTGCAACTATATAACGAGTTCTTTGTTTTAAATAGCGCATTCCCTCTTCTTTTAAAAACATGTCGGAAGGAGTATCACTATTTAACATAGCAGAATAACCAGAAGGTAGATTTGGATCTTTATATGGTGATTTCTCATCAAGCCAATAATTGGCATAATCATATCGGAATTGATAATAGTCTCCCAACTTCATAAAATATGAATGATACATTAAATTAAATTGAATTAACGTATTGTTTGCTTCACAAAAAGAGATCATTTGATCCATCTCCCAAGCTAGGTTTTGTCTGTCCTGATAAAATCCAACCTCTTCAAATTCTATATCAGAAACACTGGGATGCATGAAAAATCTAAAGTACTCTCCACCTTCTGTAACATAGTCTTTTACTGATTTATTAAATGACTCCCAAACTGCTAAATCTAAAGTTTCAGTTTTACTCAAACTGTAAATTAAATTATTGTTATTGCTTGGAAAAGAAAGATTTATTCCTGTTGGAATGATTGTTTCCCCATCTCTTTGCAAGTATTCCGTACTGTCATTCAATGAAACAAATCCTTTAAAATCAGAATCCACAACGGTAAAAAAATCTTCATCAGAGACATAAGCTAGTTTTTTATTAATTAAAACTGAAATATGCACTCGGTATTCTCCTATATTTGTTGGAGCATATCTAATTCTAAATTGATGATCTGTCTCCAGTTGAATCCATTTGTTTTTTTCTTGATTTCGTTCAACATCCGTAAACCAAAATCCTATTGCTGCAAATTTAGATTGACTTTTAATATGTGTAAAATGTGCTTTAACATCAATATCCCAGCTCATAAATGGATTCAAACCTTCTCTTTGATTAGGAATCCCATCCATATAAACTTGAATTAATTCCAAAATTGAATCAGGTAAAGTTACTCCCAATTCTAAGCGTGAATTTTTCGGAACAGCAGACTTCTCCTGATTTATGAATTCAAAATCAATTATTTTAGGAGAATCTAATTGCCCAAAAGCAAGGCATGGCAATAACGCCACGAGAAAAGTTAAATATCGCATACTGATGTATTGAGTCTTTAAAGATAATTAAATAAAAGGAAAGATCACTGGCCGACTTGGCGCAGCATCATTCTCAAAAGGAGCGACTTGCAAATTCAACAAGTACGCTCCGTCTTTAGCTTCTTCTGGAACGAAAATCATTTCTGTAATTGTTCTATCAAATCTAGGACTGCTCGGAACTTCCCAAAATCCATGGTGGAATGCCAGTTCTCCTCCATCTGTTTCTTTGTCTACACTTGGTAGATCAATCAAAAGATGTTTGATGTTTAAAGTATTTATAATCTCCAAACATTCTATAGCAATGTAAGGAGGATTTGTAGCTGAATAATTCCTAGATTTCTTCTCTTTTGTGTTTGGAAGTGTTCTGATAATTAAAGCTTCAATTGAATCATACTGTTTAAGTGATTCCAATTGTTTCGGTGTAATCACAGTGTCTTCTTCTATAACTTCTGGAGAAATACTGATTACAACAGCTTGAAAGAAATATTGATTTAAATGCTCATTAATTGAATAAATCTCTGGGGTAATGTGCCCCAAACATTCAGTATGCGTTCCATGACCATGTGGATTAAAAAAGATATTTCGAAAATTTACGGCTCCGCCATCTTTAACAGAACCAATCCAACCATCTTCCATCACAGGTTCAAACCTTGGCGGTTTTACATACCAAGCTAGTGGGTTTTTGTTGTCATTAGATAAAGGAATAGACAAATCTACTCCTTTACTTAAATCAATTTTCTTTCCTTCTTGTGTTGTTAGAATCATGTTATTTTTCTTTTGACCTTAAATGCTTCCTCAAGACTCATTACTCAAAACTCAATACTGATTAAGGTAATGATCTCACCAACTGCTGATAACGACTCTTATAAGTTTCTTTTCCTGTACAACCTTGTTCTGTTGCTTGGTTATAGAAAAATTCAATACGATTTGCAGGACTAGGGTGAGTACTCAACCATTCTGGTGATGATGCTCCACCTTCTGCTTCAATTTTCTCAAAGAACTTTGCACCACCAGCAGCGTCATAATCTGTAGGACATAAATAAGTTACTGAAGCTTTATCTGCTTCCGTTTCATGAGTTCTTGAGAATTTCAAACTAATAATACTTGACGTTAGATCTTTAATTAATGCACGGTCACCTGCGATAATGCTTAACATTACATCAACACCATACAGTTTTGTCATTTGGCGTGTGGAATGACGTAAATCGGCATGACCAATTTCGTGTGCTAAAACTCCAGCTAATTGTTCTTCAGAATCCAAATACTTAATTAATCCAGTATACACATAAATGTAACCACCCGGCGTACAGAAAGCATTTTTCGTTTTGTCATCTTTGATAATTCTAATTCTCCAAGCAAAATCGTCTTTGTGGGTAACATTACCTGAGTTCAAAATCTTATTTCTCATGTCATACAAGTACTTGTATGGAATAGGATTTTGAGCACTGTCTAAAACAGGGTATTCCTGCTTGTTTCCGTCAATCTCTGCGGCTACTTGTTTCCCTAATTCTTTATCATTTTGAATAGTAAAAAGATTGAAACTCTTTATGCCTCCACCGTTGGTCATTCCACAGCTTGTCAAAAAGGCCATTGAAGACAACAAAATAGTGATGCTGAATAATTTTCTCATAGTTTGATAATTTTTAAGGGTAAAAATAAATACAAATAACTTGTGATGCAAATCCTAAAAGGTAACCTGCTCCGACTTCTTTTAATGAGTGTGCTTTTAAAAATAATCGCGCTGTCATAACCAATCCACCTACTACCAATACTGACGTCAGCATTATAAGTGGAGATTGTTCAAGTGGTACAGAAAACATATAAACGAAGCCGAAAAGTGAGCCCATTCCCATTCCGTGCAAGCTTATTTTAGATTTTTTTGTGATAAAGTAAGCGATAAAAGCACTTAAAGCCCCTCCAACAACCATTGCTTTAATAATCGATGGAATCATTGCATTTTCTGCTTGAAACATTAAAAACAAATACAATATTATGCAGTAAAACGTCATTATCGCAATTGGTGTCAAACGTTCTTCTTTGCTTTCCATTTGTAGAGAAGTAATGGTTTTATTGAGTCGCAATACAACCAAAGATAGTCCAGGCGCCATGACAATAAATACCAAAAAGAGCAATAAAAACAAGAATTTCACATCAGGATGTAACATATACAAAGATTCACTTGCTACAAATGAACTGGACTGAACTGGTAAATACAGAACAATCAGCAAACCATAAATAGGTGTGAATAATGGCGAAAAAATCCATGAAAGAAGCTTCGAAATTTGTTTCATTAAAGTTCTTTTCTAAGTCGTGCTACTGGAATATGTAACTGTTCACGGTATTTAGCAACCGTTCTTCTCGCAATATTGTATCCTTTTTCTTTCAATAAAGCGGCTAATTTCTCATCCGTTAAAGGCTTGCGTTTGTGCTCGTCTCCAACTGCTTCTAGCAAAATTTGCTTCACCTCTCTTGTTGAAACTTCTTCTCCTGAATCTGTTGACAATGATTCTGAGAAAAAATGTTTCAATGAAAAAGTTCCGTATTGTGTTTGCACGTATTTTGAATTGGCAACACGCGAAATAGTTGAAATATCTAAATCTACAATCTCTGCAATGTCTTTCAAAATCATTGGGCGCAATTGAATATCGTCTCCTGTTAAGAAATATTCTTTTTGATAATTCATAATTGCCGTCATTGTTGACAACAAAGTATTTTGACGCTGTTGAATTGCATCAATAAACCATTTTGCAGAATCCAATTTACTCTTAACAAAAGTAAGCGTTTCTTTATCTGACTTTTTTAGTTTTGCGCCTTCAGAATAGTTTTGCAACATCTTCTTGTAGCCTTGACTAATTTTTAAATCTGGAGCATTTCTTCCATTCAATGACAAAACAAGCTTTCCATCTTCATCCATAATTTGGAAATCAGGAACTACTTGTTGCAAAGATTTAGACGAACTTTTTAGTGAACCTCCGGGTTTTGGATTCAAACGAATAATTTCATGAACAGCATCTTTTAAATCCTCTTCAGAAATCTCCATTTTTGCGGTGATTTTCTTGTAGTGTTTTTTAGTAAACTCATCAAAGTAATCTTCCAAAATTTTCAAAGCAGTATAGCGCGTAATATCCCCATCTTGTCTTCTCTCCATTTGAAGAGTCAAACATTCTTGTAGATCTCTCGCACCTACTCCTGGTGGATCTAATTGCTGAACATAATGCAAGATTCCTTCTAAATCTGCTTCAGTTGTAATTAAGTTTTGTGAAAAAGCTAAATCATCAACTATAGATTCTAAATCACGTTCCAAATATCCAGCGTCATCTAAACTTCCAATCAAGTAAGTCGCAATAAGCACCTCTTCTTCTGTGAGCTTTTGCATATTGAGCTGACTCAACATTAATTCTTGGAAAGTTTTACCAGCAGAAAGTGGCATTGACTTCTCTTCGTCGTCTTTACTTTTATTTGAAATGCTAGTTTTATATGCAGGTTCGTCGTCTGTTAGATATTCATCAATATCGAAATCTCTTTCGTCCTCTCCTGCTTCTTCTTCGTATTCTTCTTGCTCAAACTCGTCTTCAACCTCCTCTTTACCTTCTTCAAGGGCAGGATTCACTTCCAATTCTTGTTTAATTCGTTGATCCAATTCCATGGTTGGCACCTGCAACAATTTCATTAACTGAATCTGCTGTGGTGAGAGCTTCTGCTCCATCTTCTGGGAAAATGACTGTCTAAGTGCCATAATTATTAATTTCTAGGCTTAATATAATTAGCCAATTTACTGTTTTTATTGTTAACTCAGGGTTAGTAAGCTTGATTCTAATAATTCTTTCAATGTAAAATTAAAAATATTTGGCTTAGTTCAGAGTATTTCCAAACACATCTCTAAGTTTTGGGGTTAGTTTGGGGTTCGCTTCGCTCAGTTTTTTTTTTACACGGAGACAAATGAGAGTTTTCACAGAGATACACAGAGAAAATGGCGGGTTTTCACAGAGAAGCATGGAGAAGGTCACCTTTGGTGATTAGAGAAAAAAGAGTTCCGTATTACTATTGTAGACTGAAAAACATTAGTTTAGAGTTAAAATTGACTATGAAAGATAACAATCTTACTTCTGAAATAATTGGTGGAGCTATTGAAGTACATCGCGCACTTGGGCCAGGTCTTCTTGAATCAGCTTATAATGAATGTTTAGCTTATGAATTAGAGATAAGAGGATTGTCTGTGCAAAGAGAAGTTGCTATGCCGATTATCTACAAAGAAGTTGAATTAGATCATGGTTATCGGATAGATTTATTGATTGAAGAAAGGATAGTTGTTGAATTAAAAGTAGTTGAAAATTTTACAGATGTACATACGGCACAAATCTTAACATACATGAAATTGGGAGGTTTTGATTTAGGATTGTTAATCAACTTTCATGAAAAATTATTGAAAAACGGGGTAAAGAGATTTGTATTTTAGTTAAGGGTCGTTACGCTCAGTTTTTATTTCACTGAGCTAAAGGCGATGCACTGAGCTTGTGGAATATGAGGGTTTTCAAAGAGATACTCCGAGAATAATTTAGGGTTTTCAAAGAGGTGAGCACAGGAATTCATCTTTGGTGTGAAAAAAAAGAATACCACGGAAAAACTCACTTTTTTTCTCCGTGTTACTCTGTGAAAAACCTCTGTGAATCTCTGTGTAATAAACCCCACGAGTGCAACGAAAAAACCTCTTTTTTCTTTGCGAATCTCTGCTCCTCAGCGCATCTCTGCGTCACCCTTCAACTCTAAAAGTCAGCGTTACCCGGCGTTCTAGGGAAAGGAATTACATCACGAATATTCGTCATTCCAGTGGCAAACATTACCATTCTCTCGAATCCTAATCCAAAACCTGCGTGAGGAACTGTACCAAATTTACGTGTGTCGATATACCAATACAATTCTTCTTCACTAATGTCAAAGTCTGCACATTTGCTTTTTAAGATCTCCAAACGTTCTTCACGTTGTGAACCTCCAACGATTTCGCCAATTCCAGGGAATAAAACATCCATTGCTGCAACTGTTTTTCCATCGTCGTTTTGACGCATATAAAACGCTTTAATTGTAGCTGGATAATCTGTTATAATTACTGGACAATTGAATTCTTTTTCTACCAAATAACGTTCGTGTTCAGAGTGTAAATCTACTCCCCATTCCACGTCATATTTGAATTTCTTTTTCTTATAAGGTTTAGAATTTCTTAAAATTTCAATTGCCTCAGTGTAAGTAATTCTCTTGAATTCATTACTAGCAACAAACTGCAATCTTTCAATTAAAGTCAGTGGATTTCTGTCTTTTTCTGGCTTCGCTTTTTGCTCTTGAGCATCACGGTCATTCAAAAATTGAACATCGTCTGCATAATTTTCTAAAACATAATTAGACAAATATTTTAAGAATTCTTCCGTCAAATCCATGTTGTCTTTCAAGTCATTAAAAGCAACCTCTGGTTCTATCATCCAAAATTCCGCCAAGTGACGAGAAGTATTAGAGTTTTCCGCTCTAAATGTTGGTCCAAATGTATAAACTTGTCCTAAAGCCAAAGCCCCTAATTCAGCTTCTAATTGACCTGAAACTGTCAAATTCACTGGTTTTCCGAAGAAATCTTGTGAATAATCAACTTTTCCGTCTTCTGTTTTTGGAACGTTATTTAAGTCTAAGTGCGTAACATGGAACATTTCACCCGCTCCTTCAGCATCTGAGGAAGTTAAAATTGGAGTATGTAAATTGTAAAATCCTTTGTCATTAAAGAATTTATGAATAGCGAATGTCAAACCATGACGAATTCTAAACACCGCTCCAAAAGTATTCGTTCTGAAACGTAAATGCGCTTGTTCTCTCAGGAATTCAAGACTATGTTTTTTAGGCTGCATGACTGTTTTCTGAACATCATCTGGATTTGCTTCCCCAATGATTTCAACAGAATCAACAGCAATTTCTTTGGCTTGACCTTTTCCTTCTGAAGCGATTAAAGTTCCACGCACCTCAACAGCTGCAGCAGTACTGATCTTTTTCAGAATAGCTTCATCAAAATTTTCATATTCAATTACCGCTTGGATATTATTGATCGTTGACCCATCATTAATCTGGATAAAACGATTGCTTCGAAAAGCCCTCACCCAACCTTTTACAATAACTTTTTCGCCTACTTCAGACGATTCCAATAACGCTTTTATTTTCGTATGTTTCATTGATATAATTTTGACTTCTGCAAAAATAGAAAGTTTCGGCATATAGCGGTGGGTAATTGATAATTTAGAATTGATAATTTTTGGAGTTAGTAACTTCATTACAATAATTATTCAAACCCAACTTAAGTAGCTGTCAAAATCATGCTATTTTCGATAATTGCTTTTTCATATAAACTTTAACAAAGTGCTAATCAATATAGGTTCTGTAAATTCAGGTACCTATCAATTTTTGAATTAAAATATGTGTCTTCGAATCGTAATAAAAATCGGTATGTAAACTAAAACAGTAAAATCATGGAACAGGAATATTTAGGACAAATAAGAATACCAACAGATGAAGAGTACAAAAGACTAACGAACTACAGTGATTTATCTTTAGTTGATAGAAGAAGAGAGAAAGTAGCTACCTTGTGCAGACGACAAGTTCCTAAAGCTCGTTTGGCAAGATGGTTCAAATTTGATGCAATGCTAGATATGAAAGATAGAGTTGAGTGGGAAATACTTATGAATACAGTTATGAATACAGGCAGAGGTAAAGGATGGATTAAAGACGATAAGATAACACCATTTGACTACGAACAAGATGCTATTGATAGGACTAATGCTGAAAGAGGCAGGTAATAATTATCATTTCAAAACATAATATTCATCAGCGATGAAGGATTTGAGTTTTTAGTCGATAAAACACTTCATAAATGTTGTAATAAGACAATCTATGGCACGAGTTGGAGTAAATATTCACATCAAGTGAAGGACAAAGAGGAAATAGAGAGAATTAAAAAAGAACTTGGTATAAAATGATGTCTTCTTTGGTTCTAACTTGAATTAAATAGTTTTTATGGCAACTTTAAGCCTACTTAGAATTATTTAATGGCAAATAGAGCTTTAGAAAAAGGACTGATACGGCTATATGTAACTGATAATAAGATTAATAGTTAAAGAATTATATTAACATTCGTTTAAGCCTAACTATGTTAAATTATTTTATACCTTTAAGTATAATACCAAATAGTATAAAATGAGAAAATCACCCTTTATGTATGGCAAAACGGTCAGTTTAGACTCCTTTACGAACCGAGAAGTGGAATCAGATAAATTGAAGAATAATTTAGTTCAAGGTATCAATACTACTATCATTTCACCACGAAGATGGGGCAAATCAAGTTTAGTAGAAAAGGTCATTTCTGAAATAAACATCGAAAAAAATGATATAAAAACAGTGGTTATTGATTTGTTTTCTGTTTCGTCTGAAGAGGAATTTTTAGAGACATTCACAAAAGAGGTCATAAAGGCATCTTCCTCTCAATGGCAAGACTGGATGAAGTCTGGTAAAATATTTTTTAAACAACTAATTCCTAAAATTAGTGTTGGAATCGACCCATCAAACGATTTTTCAGTAAGTTTTGATTGGAACGAATTAGTAAAACATAAGCAAGAGATCTTGAACCTTCCGGAAGTTATTGCTAGAAATAAGAATATCCGATTCGTTATTTGTTTGGATGAATTTCAAAACCTTACCGATTTTCCAGACTTTGAAAATCTGGAGAAAAAGATGAGAGCAATCTGGCAAAGGCAAAAATCAGTAACATATTGCCTGTATGGAAGCAAAAGGCACATGATGACGGATATTTTTAATAATTCTTCCAAACCATTCTATCGTTTTGGTGATATTATGTTGTTACAGAAGATAAGTGAA
The DNA here is from genome assembly GCF_004152935.1 of Brumimicrobium glaciale. Taxonomy (GTDB): domain Bacteria; phylum Bacteroidota; class Bacteroidia; order Flavobacteriales_D; family Crocinitomicaceae; genus Brumimicrobium; species Brumimicrobium glaciale. The sequence continues at coordinate 651,444 of NZ_SETE01000001.1, read as the reverse complement.
GAAAAATGGATTTCCTTTATTCAAAAAAGTTTCGAAAAATCAGGTAAAAACATTTCTAAAAACTGGGCTTCAAAAATCCCACAATTAATGAAAAATCATTCTTGGTATGTTCAACAAATGGCACATTATACTTGGCAAAAAACTAAATCAACAGTTGACGAAGAGCAAATATCAAGCGCATTAGAAGAACTAATTAATGCAAACACTCCCTTATATCAAAACGAGATTGAAAATATAAGCGCAACTCAACTTAATTTATTAAAAGCAGTTTGCAAAGGCGAGCATCAACTTACAAGTTCAAAAGTTATGCAAAAATATAAATTAGGTACTCCACGAAATGTAAGTAAAAACAAGCTCATTCTTATCCATAAAGATATTATCCAAGAAATAGAATCTGGCTATGAATTCCTTGATCCTTCTTTCGAGTTATGGTTTAATAAAACTTATTTCAAGATTGAATATTTAGATGAGTTATCATAAATTCGGTAGTTAAACTTAGAAAAAAACATGAAAACAAATAATCCAGAAACAAAAAACAAACATTTAGACAACAAATACGGTAAAGAAGGAACGGTTTCAAGAAAGGAATTCGAGCAAAAAGCTGAGGGAGATATTTATAAGCCTGAATTCGTAGAAAAGATTTTAAATTCTCATAAAAATGATAAGCGTCACACTATTCCTACAAAAAAATTATGGGAAAACATTTAGAATAATTTAGTAATAGCAGATACAAAAATTCTGAATTTTAATTCAATCATTCGTCATTCTCAAAAAAATAAATCCACACCTCTCATTCACTTAACAAAAACTTAATATCAATTAAACCACCCTTTTTACTATATTCGTTAGAATTACATCGATTATGATCTAGGTCAACACATAATAGTCAGCTTAAATTCAAATCGTTTTTAAAATAATCTAAAATTAAAATTACCAAATATATGAGCGAAAAAAAACGCACCAAAGCACAAGAAGCAACACAAGCTATAGAACGTATTTACATTGCAATGCGTCACTTATTTAACCGCGGATTCTACAAACCAATGGGCGTTTCTGGACGAACATTGAGGGAAGGTTTGCTCGCATTACAACCTGAAATTTATGGCTCTATTGGTGAAGATAAAGTAGAATTAAGTGGTTTATTATATGTGCTTGACCGTTTACCAAATGGAATTGAGGAATGTCCAATCATTAATCTTACAGGAGATGAAGGATATCAATTATCGAACATGAAATCAATTATTCCTCCGAAAAGAAGAAGGAATTGTTACCGAATTGATAAAGACCAAATGAATGTGGAAATTACGCGTGGTCGATCAGATATTTATGATATTTTGACTCACCTTACTTTCCTGTTTATTGAATCTCACAAGATTGCTAATCGAGTTATTATCAATGAAAAAGGAACATTAACTTTAGAATGGCAGAAATTTGAAAAAATCATTTTACAAGAAGAGATTTCTAATGAAGAATTGGAAGTTGCGATGTTCCATTCTGCAAACATTTTAGGAAGAACATTTGAAGAGGTTTTAGCTGTTCATAAAGCACTTGCTACTGAAGAAATGCCAAACCGTTTACTCAAAGTAATTTATTGGCTAGGAAAATTAGCAATTGATGAAGTGCTAGAAATCAATAAAAGAATCATCTTATTTAGTCCAGTCTTGCGTGAAAGAACAGGTCACCACATGCATGGAGAACGTTGGGCAAATCGCATAAAAAGAGAATTAGAGAATCAGGATCTTTTGGAGCGTCCTGTTCACATTATTAGTGCGAATATGCACAGTGTGATGAATTATTTATTCAGTAAACAAACGATTACAAGTAAGAAAGAAGAACTGAATAAAAGAGAGGTTTTTGAAAGATTAAGTCAGCCAGAAAATTCAAAAGACAGAAAGCAAATCAGTGATTTGGCAACTAACCAAGGAATGACTTATCTCAAAGATGTTTCAGGAACTAACATTGATGTTCAGATATTCGATTTAGCTAAAATGGACTTTGATAAGAGCTATTTATCAGCTGTTATTGACGATACAAATGCTGTACTTATCGTAATGGATTATGCGTTTGGTGAACAAGCATTTGAAACAATGGATGAATTATTAAAACCATATAAAGCAGCTAAAAACGGCCCTGTAAATCTGAATGTTCACTCTGTATCTATCATGGGGAAAGCCGGAATTCTAAAAGGAAACAAGGGAGATCTTATGATTCCACAAGCGCATGTTTTTGAAGGAACAACAGACAATTACCCATTTGAAAATGAAATCACTTTGGCCGATTTTGAAAATGAAGATATCGAAGCGAGTGATGGACACATGATTACAGTTTTAGGAACTTCGTTACAGAACAAAGACATGTTGAGTTATTTCAAAAAATCAACATGGAATGTGGTAGGATTAGAAATGGAAGGAGCGCATTATCAAAAAGCAATTCAAGCCGCTTCGAGAATCCGAAACAGTATTAATTCGAACGTAAAAGTAAGATACGCCTATTACGCTTCAGATAATCCATTGGAAACTGGAAGTACGCTAGCATCTGGAGGTCTTGGATTGACAGGTGTGAAACCGACGTATTTAATTACTGAGAAGTTTTTGAAACAAATTGTTCGACAAGCGATTTAAATTAATGGTTAATTTTTAATGTTTAATTTAATTATTAACGCTTGGATGGTTGGTTAGGATTGGTGAAAGGCTCTAATGAAAGTATGAGTAATTGAGGAATTCGAAATATTAATGATGTATTTTGATTGGAACTGTAGTGCGGACGATTACTCCATTTGGTGATGAGAATGCTTCGCAAAGTTTGCAAATCGTCCCTACATTGCCAATTTCTAAACAACCTCTACATTAATAATCTTTTAATCTTTATTTAAATTCTTCTCTGTGAATCTCTACTTCGACAAGCTACGCACTGGTGTGAAATCACTCCTTTATCTCTATGTAAAAAAAGAGCCAAAGGCGCTTCTTCTTCTCTTTCTTTGTGTCCCGGCAACTTTGCGGGACTTTGCTCCTTTGCGAAACTTTGCGTCATTCTTCCCTTTCTCTCAAATTGAAGTAGCTTTGCAATTCGATTGACAATCAAAAAAAGCAATTTTAAATATGGAAGATTTTTTTCCTAATCAAAGATATACCAGTTCTGGAGAGCCTGAATTGGGAATGGGAATAGTTTTAGAAGTAAGTAAAGACAAAGTACAAATTCATTTTCCTGTTGCAGATGAGATGCGTCTTTACGCGAAAGAAAGTGCTCCTTTAAATAGAATTATTTTTAAAGTTGGAGATACTATTATAGACCATCAAGGCCAATCAATGCTGATTGAAAAAGTCCAACTCGAAGGAAATATTTACGTTTATTTTGGGAAGGATACAAATATGCTTGAAGCAGAAATAGGCGCTGGAACAGCAACAACAAATGTTGACGATCGACTTTTTATGGGCGATATTGATACTCCTGAAATGTTTGCTTTACGCAGAGAAACGCTTTACAATGATTACCAAAGAAAAATTTCTCCTGTTCATGGATTTGTCGGTGGAAAAATAGATTTAATACCTCATCAATTGTATATCGCACATGAAGTGAGTTCAAGATTCGCTCCTCGTGTTTTACTTTCAGACCAAGTTGGACTTGGAAAAACAATTGAAGCTTGTTTGATTCTGCAACGTTTATTGGTGACTGGAAGAATTTCACGCGTGCTTATTCTTGTTCCAGAATCTTTGATTCACCAATGGTTTGTGGAAGTCTTGCGAAAATTCAATTTATGGTTTAATATCTTCGATGAAGAACGTTGTGAATCTCTTGAAGAAAGCGCTCCAGAAGGAAATCCTTTTCTCGACAATCAATTGATTATTTGCAGTACAGAGTTTTTAGCAGGTTCAAGAAAACGAGCTTCTCAAGCGATTAAAGCAGGTTGGGACATGTTGGTTGTTGATGAAGCACATCACTTGGAATGGTCTGTTGATGAAGTAAGTCCAGAATACAGTATTGTAGATTTATTGAGTCAAGCGACTGAAGGATTATTACTTTTAACCGCTACTCCAGAGCAATTAGGAGTTGAAAGTCACTTTGCTCGACTGCGTTTACTTGATCCGAATCGCTATACTAATTTCGAAGATTTCAAAAATGAACCTGAGGGAAATAAAGACATTGCTGATTTAGTTGAAAAGCTATCCTCAGGAGCGGACATAAAACCAAAAGACAAGAAGCTATCAGAATCAACATTTTCTAAAGAAAGAATAGCTGCTTTAGATTTTAAAAATGAAACCTCAAGACACAATCTGATTGAAGATTTGCTTGATCAACATGGTCCAGGAAGAGTTTTATTTCGAAATACCCGACAAGCAATGAGCGGATTCCCAAAAAGAATTGCTCATGTTGTTCCACTTCAAATAGAGAAGGATCATAATCTTTGGATTGAACGATTAACGAATGAGTTTTCCTATGATATGAATAGGGATGCAGAAGAAAACGGTGAACAAGAATTTTGGTTCAATAAAGATCCGCGTGTAAAATGGGTTTTAACCAAAATGGAAGAAATATATCCTGAGAAAATTCTATTGATTTGTTCTACCAAGGAAAAAGTCTTGGCTTTAGAAGCTGCGATCAGTAAAGCTATCAATTTGAATGTTGGTGTTTTCCATGAAGATTTATCATTAGTCCAACGCGATAAAAACGCAGCTTGGTTTGCCGATCATGACAGTGCTCAAATTCTATTGTGTTCAGAAATTGGAAGTGAAGGTCGAAACTTTCAATTTGCTCATCACCTCATTTTATTTGATGTACCATTTCATCCAGAATTATTGGAACAAAGAATTGGTCGTCTAGATAGAATTGGACAGAAAAACGACATCAATATTCATATTCCATATATCGTTGGAAGTCCTCAAAGCAGCATTGTAAGATGGTTTCATGAAGGTTTAAATGCTTTTAATACTAACCTTGAAGGCGGAGATAATATTTCTCGTTTATTTAGTGATCGATTATTAAACATTACTAAAAACCCATCAATTGAAGAAGTGAATTCTGAACTAGAAAAACTGATCAAAGAAACAGCAGATTTTCAAAAAGAACTCAAGAAAAATTTAGCTGAAGGACGCGACAAACTTTTAGAAATGAATTCATTTCGACCGAAAGTTGCTGAAAAGTTAATTAAACAAATTAAAGCAGAGGACAAAGACAAAGCATTAGAAAACTACTTAACAAAAGTCTTTCATCACTTTGATGTAGAGATGGAAGATTTAGCGGCAAGAACTTATTTATTGCATCCAGGAGCTTTTAATGCTGATGTTTTTCCGACAATTCCACAAGAAGGAATTCAAGTTACGTTTGATAGAAAAAGAGCAATCAGCAGAGACGATATTAGTTTCTTGAGTTGGGATCACCCAATGGCAACTGGAGCTATAGATATGGTAATGAGTTCAACATTTGGGAGTGCTAGTTTTGGAATTCTTAAAAGTTCTGGCAGCTCCGGATTATTACTTGAATTGATATTCGTTTTAGAAACAGCGGGAAAAGAAAGTATAGATATCGACCGTTTTCTTCCACATACTCCAATCAGAATTGTGGTGGATCATACAGGAAAAGAAGTCACAGATTTATATTCAATTGAATTGCTCAACAAGAATCTTATCCCTAGTAGAATTGATGCTTTATTGGAGAATGATGCATTCGTAGATATCTTAATTCCAAATATGATTTCCTCTGCAACAGAAATCGCAAAAGATTTAGGAGATAAAGAAATTGAAAAAGGATTAAAAAGAATGAAACTTAAACTGAATCACGAGATAGACCGACTGACTTCATTGCAAGAAAAGAATCAACACATCAGACCAGATGAAATTGAAACAGCGATGGAAGAACGTAATACGCTGTCGGCAATAATCAATAAAGCACGGGTGAGATTGGATGCTCTACAACTGATAAGAAAAGAGAAAAATAATGTTTAATGGTAAATTATTAACGCGATAGGAGTCAATTGTTAACGCGCTGTTTTTGAATATAGTTGAATTTTCAAATCAACAGACAATAATATTAACAAGGTTTTTCGATTGGCATTGTAGTAAGGATAATTTGTAAATTGTCCCTACATTACCAATTGAAACATAACATTAATAACCCTTCGAAACGTTTGTGATTAATCTTTCACCATGAACACATTTAGATTGGCATTGTAGTGCGGACGATTACTCCCTTTGGTCATGAGATCGCTTCGCTAAGTTTACAAATCGTCCCTACACTGCCAATCTTTAAACAATATTTACCTCTTTTTCTTCTTCTCTGCGTTTCTCTGCTCCTCTGCGCAACTCTGCGTCACCTTTAAACCCCAAACGGATTCTCAATACTAAAACTCGGCTCAGTAAACCATTTCGGTCCATTTTCCGTCATATACACATGGTCTTCTAATCTTACACCAAATTCATTTTCTACGACAATCATTGGTTCAATACTGAACGTCATTCCTGCTTGTAACTTAATATCATTTCCTCTGAGAATAAACGGATGTTCATGAATTTCGAGTCCAATACCGTGACCAGTTCTGTGTGGTAATCCTGGCAAATCATAATCTGGACCTAAACCATCTTTTTCTAATTGTACACGAACCTCATCGTCAATATGTCCACAAGGATTTCCTAATTGTGCCGCTTTAAACGCAGCTAATTGTGCAGATTTTTCATTGTTCCAAATCTCCTTTTCTTTCTCGGAAGCATCACCATAAATATACGTTCTTGTGATATCAGAAATATATCCATTGAATTGTGTCCCCGTATCAACCAAAACCATCTCATTTTCTTCTAATGTTTTTGAAGTTTTAACTCCGTGAGGGAAACTAGAATCTTTTCCAAATAGAACAATACAGAAATAAGAACCCGCTGCAATTCCTAGTTTTTGATGTGCTTTATGAATAAAATTGACAACTTCAGCTGTTGTGATTCCGGGTTTTAAAATTCTTGCAGTTGCTTGATGCACTTGCATTGTTAAATCCATCGGATATTGAATGTGTGCAATTTCGGCTTCACTTTTAATCATTCTGATGTCTCTGATTAATTCTTCCGCACTGCTAATTTGAAACTTTTTGTGTTCCTGAAAACGTGAAACATTCGTAAAACGAGTTGAATCATCAATTGCCAATTTTAATCCTTCTTTTACAACTTCCGCTATTTTCTCTACTGGCGACTCGTGCTCTGCCCATGGAATGAATTTTCCTTTTATTCCAATAAAATCATTAAAAGTTCCGATTTCAAATTCTGGAACGACATACTTTAACGTTCCATCAGCAAAAAGTAAAGCGCCTACTAAACGTTCTGAAGGGTTCCATTGCGTATTCGTAAAATAGTATAAATTGGTTCCTGCATTGATATACAGTGCATCCAGTCCATTTGATTTTAGAGCAGCACAAGCTTTATCGATTCTATTTTGGAATTCCTCCCTTTTAATTGGTTCAGGTTGAATACTTGGAACACTTAATTTTGAAAGTTCTTCTTCAGGTGTGCTCCCACCAATTCCATATGATCTGTTGCTATTCATTCTATTGTTGTTTTAAAATTTAACACTGAATTAATCAGCGTTTTCTAAAACTATAAAATTATAAGAATTGATGCAAACTTTGGGGTGAAAGAAAAGAAAGAATTACGCCGAGTTGCGCAGAGGAGCAAAGAAGGCGCTAAGAAAGGGAAGACAAAAGTAAAGAGAAGGGATTTGTGCATATATTGGGGTGAAAGAAAAGAAAGAATTACGCAGAGTTGCGCAGAGGAGCAAAGAAAGCGCTGAGAAACGAAAGGCAAAAGGAAGGAGAAGGGATTTGTGCAAATATTGGATGGGTATTTCGATTGGCGATTTGAAATAATGATGAATTATGAATGTAATGTATTTTGATTGGCCATGCAGTGCGGCCTACAAAAAAAACAAATGGTTTTTGATTAAAATTTTACCGTAAGGATATTTCGATTGGCGATAAGTACGGACGATTTGCAAATCGTCCCTACATTGCCAATTTCAAAATAACATCAACATTGACAACTTGCGTATATCTACTTCTTTTTATTCTCTGCGAAACTCTGCTCCTCCGCGAAACTCTGCGACACCTTAACCCTACATTGCCAATTTCTCAATTACCTCAATAGTCTCAGAATCATCAACTCCTAAACCTTCTTTTTGATGAACCAAAACTCCTTCTTGATCGAACACACTTATGATATTCGAATGTGAAAAATCCAATGGAGAAATACGTTTATAACTCACGGCAAGAACTGCTGCAAATTCACGTGTATCATCAATATCTCCTCTTAAGAAAACCCATTGATCACTGTCCATTTCGTTTTCCTTTGCAAATTCTTTCATTCTTTCTGGTGTGTCCGTGTCTGGGTCAATACTTACAAATACATATTTAACTTGCTTATTGGCTTTGTCACTCACTTTGTCGTAGATTCTGCGCACATCGGCAACCAATCTTGGACACGCAGCTTTACAAGTAGTGTAAATCATTACAGCCACAACTACATCTCCTTTTAAGTCTTCCAATTGAATATCTTCACCATTTTGATTTGTCCAATTTGACGGTAAATTATACACTGAAAGCTCTGGCAATTCACCAGTAAATTCTTTTTTCTCAGTTTTTAATTCTACTTCCTCTTCTTGAACTTCTTCAGCTTCTTTATCAGAACAACTGTTTAACATTCCTAATGAAAACAAAGCAGTTAAACTTAATATGATATACTTTTTCATGGCTATTATTTTATTGATTTAGCACATCTAAATCCTAATGTTCTGATTGAATAATTTGCTTTTATACTGCCTCGAAATGCGTAACGCATAAATGCTGCGTAATTCATCAAATCTGATGAACCCACTGCTGCACCACCACAAAATAGATTGCTACTTCCATCAACATCTTTTCTAGATTCTCCAGAAATCAATACCGAATTAAAGTCTTGCGTCCATTCCCATACGAGTCCGTGCATATCATAAACTCCGTAGTAATTTTTGAATGTACTTCCAATTTCTTGGTTGTGTGAATTTGGTTTTTCATACCAACTTAATATGAATTTATTGTAATCATCTTTCGAACGAGCATCAGCTCTTTTCTCGTCTGCCATTCCAACATATTCCCATTCATCTAAAGTAGGTAATCTTTTCCCTAAACACTCACAGTATTTCTTGGCTGCAAACCATGAAACATTTGTCATTGGAGCGTTTAGAAGCTCACCTTCTTTTAATTTTGAATCATTTGTGAAATGTCTCAAGTAATTTCCATCTGCATAAAGTGCAATTACATTTGACTTTTTCCATTTCGGATTTTCCTCCAAAAACTTAACATATTCTGCATTTGTAACAGGATATTTATCGATGTGAAAGTTATCCACTTTAACGGGCATTGAATCTGTACCATAAAGTGGAATATAAGTTCCCCCTTTAATTAAAGCCATGCCTTCCGATTGTCCATAGCTCGTGAGAGAGAAAAACACAATTGATACTATACTAACAATTTTAGAAAACATGACTTTAAAATTTTAAGGTTTGTAATATTATATAAGATACGTATTATTTATTACGTACTTTTTTAACCATTTCCTCAGTAACTTCTGTTCCGTTGTTACCCCAACTATTGTAAACATAAGTCATAACAGCAGCAACTTCTTTATCAGTTAAGTTCTGTGCAGTCATTACACTGTTGTATTTTTTACTGTTTACAGTAATTTCTCCTGTTTTACCACGAAGAACTATTTCAATAGCACGACTTACATCAGCATTTAAATAATCTGCTTTTGCTAAAGGAGGGAATGCATTTGCGATACCTTCTCCATTCGCTTGGTGACATGCAAAACATGTTGAACCGTAAAGCTTTTTACCATTTGCCATTTTTTCAGATTTACTCAATTCAACAATTGGTTGATCTACTTTAGCTTCAACTGGCATCGATTGAATTGTACCTCCTTCTGGTAAGTAAATTCCTTCTTGAATTGTTCCAGCAAAAATCTTTTTATTTTCATCACCAGATACACTCAACATACCTAATGCACCTTTATTAAATGCTCTGAAAATAGAGTGGTCTACAATAACAAGTTCCCCAGGTACGTCTACTTTAAATTCAACGATTGCTGCACCTCCGGCAGGAATTAAAGTTGTTTGAACATTCGTGTTAACCAAATCTCCACCTTCAACATGAACTCTATCGAATATCTCACCAATTACGTGGAAAGAAGAAACTAAGTTTGGTCCACCGTTTCCAACAAATAGACGAACAGTTTCACCAACTTTTGCTGTTAATGCGTTATCACCTGTTAATGCTCCAACTTTACCGTTGAAAACTACATAGTCTGCATCTTCATCAATAGCTTTCTGCATATCGAAAGGCTGAACACCTTGGTCTCCAAAGTTTCCTTTTGTATAGAAATCACCTTGCATTATGTAGTATTCTTTATCTACTGGTGGAAGTCCTCCTTCTGGCTCAACCAAGATCAAACCGTACATTCCGTTTGCGATGTGCATTCCAACTGGCGCAGTAGCACAGTGGTAAACATACAAACCTGGATTTAATGTTTTGAATGAGAAAGTAATCTCATGTCCTGGCGCAACGAATGAAGAAGCTGCTCCACCTCCTGGTCCATTCACTGCATGAAGGTCAATGTTGTGAGGCAATTTATTATCTGGGTGATTTTTCAAAGTAAATTCTACTTCATCTCCAACTTTCGTTCTAATGAAACTTCCAGGAACCGTTCCTCCGAATGTCCAATAAACGTATTCAACACCGTCGGCCATTTCACCTGTTTGCTCTAAAATCTCCATATCTACGATCAGCTTTGTTGCTTCTCTATTGGCTGTAGATTTTGGAACGAAAGGTGGAGAAGTCAATTCTGCCTTCATTTCAGAGACCACTTTAATGTCTGCTGAGTTCATTTTTCTTGTTTCAGATTCTTGGTTCGCACCACCTGAACATGAAGATAAAGATGCCGCCCCTAACAAGAGAGAAAAGGATGCGAACATCTTTAATTTTGATTTAATTTGTGAATCAATCATAATGTTTGTTTTTAAATTACGGTATAAAGATAGTCAATGACAATTGTGTGACAATGAGAAATGAGTTTGAAAACTTAAAATCTGCTATAAATCATATTTCTCAATGACGCCGCGCATATATTCGGATAAACATGTCTTTATATAAAATATTTTTAATGCTATTAGATTTCATGGCAACTCATTAGGATTCTCAATCCATATATAATGAACTTACGACAAAGTATAATTTTAAATCCTTGATGATTTTGATATTAACTTTTTAATTGCTTACTTTTGTAATCGATTTAAGAAAAATAAAGAAATGAGCGAAGCAAAAGAACAATTAAAATACAAGGTTAAAGATATTAGCCTTGCAGATTACGGAAGAAAAGAAATCAGACTTGCCGAGGCAGATATGCCAGGGTTAATGTCTTTACGTGAAGAATTTGGTGCATCAAAGCCACTTAAAGGAGCGCGTATTGCAGGTTGTTTGCACATGACAATTCAAACAGCTGTTTTAATTGAAACTTTAGTTGAGTTAGGTGCAGACGTAACTTGGTCTTCATGTAATATATTTTCAACTCAAGATCATGCAGCAGCAGCAATTGCAGCAGCTGGAATTCCAGTTTACGCATGGAAAGGAATGAATGAGGAAGAATTTGACTGGTGTATCGAGCAAACTTTATTTGCTTTTGAAGACGGTCAACCTTTAAACATGATCCTTGATGATGGTGGAGATTTAACGAACATGGTATTTGATCGTTACCCAGAATTAACAAAAGACATTAAAGGACTTTCTGAAGAAACAACTACAGGAGTTCACCGTTTATACGAAAGAAAGAAAGCTGGTACTTTAGTTATGCCTGCAATTAACGTTAACGATTCAGTTACTAAATCTAAATTTGACAACAAATACGGATGTAAAGAATCATTAGTTGATGCAATTCGTCGTGCTACAGATACAATGATGGCTGGTAAAGTTGCTGTTGTTTGTGGATACGGAGATGTTGGAAAAGGTTCTGCTGCTTCACTTAAAGGTGCTGGTGCACGTGTGATTGTAACAGAAATTGACCCAATTTGTGCATTACAAGCTGCAATGGATGGTTTTGAAGTAAGAAAATTGGATAACGTTGTTGACCGTGTTGATATCGTTGTTACTACAACTGGAAACAAAGACATCGTTGTTGGTCGTCATTTCAAGAAAATGAAAGACAAAGTAATCGTTTGTAACATAGGACACTTTGACAATGAAATCGATGTTTCATGGTTAAACGAAAATGCTACATCTAAAGACGAAATTAAACCACAAGTTGATTTATATGATTTAGACGGAAAAGATATCATTCTTTTGGCTGAAGGTCGTTTAGTAAACTTAGGTTGTGCTACAGGTCATCCATCATTTGTAATGTCTAACTCTTTTGCTAACCAAACTTTGGCGCAAATGGAATTATGGATGAATACTGACAAGTATGAAAACGACGTTTATATGTTACCAAAACACTTAGATGAGAAAGTTGCTGAATTACACCTTGCGAAAGTTGGTGCTGAGTTAGAGACTCTTTCTAATGATCAAGCTGATTATATCGGAGTTGATGTTAAGGGGCCATATAAACCAGAGCACTACCGTTACTAGTCTTTTCTGTTTATAAAGTTCGATAGCGGCGTTGCACTTAGTTTTAAAAATTAACATTGACAAAAGTCAACTTATAATTTTAAAAACAAAGCGCGCCTTGCTCTAGAACTTTCTAAATCAGAAAATAGATTCTACCAATAAATAGAATTATAACATATTGAAAAGAGTTCAGACTTAATTGTTTGGACTCTTTTTTTTTTGGAAATCATTCTCAAGAAAAGGTAATGTACGGGCGATTTGTAAATCGCCCCCATCATTAGCTTCCTTATTCTCATAATTGCAATCGATGAATTAAATAGAACATTTTTACTCTTTTTTTTTGAAATCAACCTCAAGAAAAGATTATGTAAGGACGGTTTGTAAACCGTCCCCAGCATTAGCTTCCTTCCTCTCATGATTGCAATCGATGAATTAAATAGAGTATTTACACTCTATTTTTTTTGGAAATCAATCTCAAGAAAAGATAATGTACGGGCGATTTGTAAATCGCCCCCATCATTAGCTTCATTATTCTCATAATTGCAATCGATGAATTAAATAGAGCATTTATACTCTTTTTTTTTGGAAATCATTCTCAAGAAAAGATGATGTACGGGCGATTTGTAAATCGTCCCCATCATTAGCTTTCTTATTCTCATAATTGCAATCGATGCATTAAACAGAGCATTTATACTCTTTTTTTTGGAAATCAATCTCAAGAAAAGATAATGTACGGGCGATTTGTAAATCGCCCCCATCATTAGCTTCCTTATTCTCATAATTGCAATCGATGAATTAAATAGAACATTTATACTCTTTTTTTTTTAGAAATAATCCTCAAGAAAAGATAATGTACGGACGGTTTGTAAAACGTCCCCATCATTAGCTTCCTTATTCTCATAATTGCAATCGATGAATTAAATAGAACATTTATACTCTTTTTTTTTGGAAATCATTCTCAAGAAAAGATGATGTACGGGCGGTTTGTAAAACGTCCACATTAGCTTCCTTCCTCTCAAGATTGCAATCGATTAATTAAACAGATGGAAACAAATCCATAAAAAAAGCACCTTCCTAACTGAATAGAAAGATGCTTTATGATAAATTCAGGAATCGACCCTTCTGTTTTATCTTTTAATCACCCTAACCGTTTCTTCTGAATTATTAGAAACAACTTTTATTAAATAAATCCCTGGCGCAAAAGACGCCATATTAATTGAACTTTTCGATTCTTTTGGGAAGGCTTTATAAATCTCTTGTCCATAAATATTAAATACAGCAATTGCATCTAACTTACTACTTCCCTCAATATTAAGTAAGTTACTTGTTGGATTTGGATAAACTTTTATTGTTGACAATTTAGATTGGATATCTGTCGAAAGAATTTCCGAACCTGACATCACAATATTATTAATAATCACTTCATTACCATTTTCAACAGTCATATTAGCGCCATCAAAACGCATTCGTATCTTAAAGTCTGAATTATTGTTTGCTATAGTAACATTAGAAAAGTCAAAATCTAAAACCTCATAGGTTGATGTAATTATTTGTGATGGATTTATCAAGTTATTTGAAGTCCATTGAGATCCGTCCCAATAATCTATTAGCATGGATTCTGCAGCTCCGGTAGACATAACTGCAACAGAAAAACTTATGTTATCAATATCTTTAGTTGGAACATCAAAAACCAAATTGTTTTGTGAAGTTCCAGACCTAAACGGTTGCTTCACTTGAACACCTCTCATTTCAGAATTTGCATAGGACACGTTGTTATTAGCATCAGGAAAATAATTTAACGGAGTTGGTGCATTCTTACGTTCCAAAGATGCTTTTCTCCAGTTAGCACTTGCTGGTGTAAATGGATACCCAGTTAAACATGAGTTATAAGTAAGTAAAGCATTTAAACTATTACTAGCATAAGTTACACTCAAGTTTTCCATAGGTGTATCATTTGGAAGATCTTTATCCATCAACCAAAAATAAACTACTTCTCGCGGAGTCACAATAGCATCAAAATTAGCTTGAATTTGCATATCACTTGTTGCAGTAACTTCTATTGTAGAGTTTGTACCGCTAACATCTCCAGACCAGTGAGAAAATGTATATCCAGGAAGTGCAATTGCTTTTAAAGTTACAGGAATAGTATGAAAATACTGACCAATCCAAGGATAGGGGTTTTGAGTAACTCCTGGAGTTGATTCTTTAATATCAATCGTGTTAATCTTCACATATCCTGCATTTATATCTGACACATTCAGCGTAAAATCTAAAACTTCAGTAATTGTAAAGTGATCTTTAATTTGATCTTGCTGAATTTCATGTCTAGTCGTACCCCAATTTAACAATTTATTTTTTTCTGTTTGCTTAAAGAAATCATCTCTTGGGTAACGGTTAATATCTTCTGCTAAGTAAGGAGTAACTTCATCGAATACTTGGTTGACAACAGCATTAAAGTATTCTGTTGTGAAAACTGTATTTAAAACATCAGCAAATCTATTTATAAACTGAATCTTAAATCCTTCGTTGGCAACTAAATTAGCTAAAAAAACACCATTTGGAGAACCAGTTAAATCAGTATGATATGCTAACCAATTGGTATTGTCTTTTAGTGACGCTTCAAAATCTTGAACACTTAAACGCCATTTTCCATCACCAAAAGTATTATTTTCAGGATTACGAGACTTCCAGTACTTTCTTTCATAACTATTATTTGCAGCATATATTTCCATCACTATATGGTCAATAAAAGAGCCCATGTCTAATTGACTAGCCGCTTGATCATATAGTGATTGGTTTGACATATCATTATTGGTAATGAAATCACGCATCGCAATATAATCAGCGTAATCTGCACTTACACCTTCGTCCAAAGTGCAGTTACTTCCTTTACAATCGATAATGACAATATTTTCATCGTTAAGACCAAAATTTAAAGCAAAATGCTTATCGTCAATACGGTCTCTTATTGCAGTAAGTCCCCAAAACTCACCATTTATAAAATGAACAACTGGTTTAATTCTCGCAACACCATTATAAATTGGTTGCATCGCAGTACTGAACGCTACATCATAAGCAATTGGTCCTCCACTTCCGTTTCCACGCAACATCATTCTTTTAAAATCAGTATTTGGAGCTAATGTGCCAGGAATTCTATTTTCGAATAAGTCATGTTGAAACATATTATTATTGTCATATTCACTTCGCGCATAAATTCGAAGATTTTTAATAGCTCCAGCTCTAGAGTTATTTCCGTGAATTCTCAAGCCTCCATTGTTATTCATTACAGAATTTAATGTGGTAGGAGTCGAGGCAAACAATTCAATATTTACAGGGTATTCCCAAAGCTCACCGTCTCGCCAATAGTTATTCCATTCTGGTCTGTAATATTGATTATTTGTTGGATTATTTGCTCTCCAAGTGTCAAAATCAACACCCGCAGTATAAATTCCGTCGTCATAATCAAACAAGTGGTTTTCTTGCATTTGTAAAGAGATAACTGGCAGACCATAAGGATTTCCCTGGCTCCAAACGAAGAATGTTTTTGAAACTGTAGTGGATCCAATTCCATTTACAAAAGCTTTTGCTTTTATCACAAATCCTTTTCTTACTGGGTTTATTGGAACATATTGTACATGTTGACGAGGATTTTTTGAAGCCAACTGATCTGGTTCAGAAGATTTATCATAAATATTGATCTGTGAAGAATATGTATTTGAAGTATAACTATCAGTTAAAAGTGGTCCGTGAGAACCTCCAACTTGTGTTGGATAATCATTTTTATAATTAAAAGCCGTTCCTGTTAAGTTTCCTAAATCAGGTTCGGAACCATCTAAAGTGTAAATGATTTGGACATTTGGGTTAAGGTGTGTCAGAGATAAATTAAAATTTGAAGCATACAATCCAGATTCATGAGAAAAAGTTGGAGGCAGTAACAATTCAGAAAGTCCAGTTCCTATGTTCGATGTCTCTGGCGTACTTGTATAGAAAAACTTCCAAGCCCCTGTTCCATTGGGCTGTCTACCGTAAGAAACATCAGGCTGTAATTCAACCGCAGCAACTTGATCTACCATACCGCCAGAAGAATTGGTCAATATAATTGCTTCACCCGATGAACTCAATTTGAAATTGGTGTGAAGAGGCTGCCCTATAACTACTCTGTCTTTACTAGAAGCCCAAACTAACATAAAATCACCTGGCAGGATAGTTACAGCTGGAAAAACCCATTTATAAAGTGAAGTAAGATCGTCTGTAATACCAAAGCCTCCCATATTCACAGGAGAACTTCCATAATTATAGATTTCTATCCAGTCAGAATATTCACTGTCCTCATCATCAATAACAGTATTATTAGAGGTCATGACTTCGTTAATAGCTAGGTCTTGTGAGAATGCGAATGGACTTAAAAGCAAAAAAAATGACGTAACGATTTGATAATACCAAAAGTTGGTTTTGTTTTTCATTGTCGGATAGGTTAGAACGTTAAAAACAAATGAGTGATTCTAGTATGTTAATGATTTTAACATGGCTTTTTAATCACAACTTCCTTAAGTTAAGAAAGATAATTGTTCTGTAATTACCGCGAATGTAGGTAAATAAAATCAAATGCAAAACTATCGGATATTAAATTATTGACAAAAAAATGACTTAAGTCATGAATTCATAGTAGCAAGGAGTTTCCTGTATTGTTGATTGGGAAAAGGAATGATTTGCAGGTGTTAAAAAATATAGGGCGGATAATAACCCGCCCTATATTGTCAATACTAATATTTATCTTTTAATGGTAAAAACGAAGGCTGAACAAACGTGAACCAACATTTTTTATCTCTTTATTACTCTAACTGTTTCCTCTGAATTATTTGAAACTATTTTTATCAAATAAACTCCTGGAGCAAATGACTCTATGTTAATAGTACTCTTCAACTTATTTGGATAAGACTTAAGAATCTCTTGTCCGTAAATATTATATACAGCAATTGCATCTACTTTACTAGAAGCCTCAATATTGATCAAGTTAGTTGTTGGATTTGGATATACTTTAATGGTTGCCAACTCAGATAAGTTATCAGTAGAAAGCTTTACAGATCCGGCCAACACAATATTATTCATAATTACTTCGTCACCACTCTCTACAGTCATATTAGCACCGTCAAATCGCATTCGAATCTTAAAATCAGGATTATCGTTTGCAATGGTCACATTAGAAAAGTCAAAATCTAACACTTCATAAGTCGAGGTAATCATTTTTGAAGGATCCACTAAATCAGTTGAAATCCATTGAGAACCGTCCCAGTAATCAATTAGCATAGTTTCTGCAGCTCCATTAGACATAACTGCAACTGAAAAGGATATATTTTCATAATCAGTAGTTGGAACATCAAAAACCAAATTGTTTTCTAAATTTCCAGACTTAAATGGTTGCTTAACTTGCGCTCCTCTCATATTAGAATTTGCATAAGACACATTATTGTTAGCTTCAGGATAATAATTTAATGGAGTGGGTGCATTCTTGCGTTCAAAAGATGCTTTTCTCCAATTTGGGTCGCTTAAAGTAAACGGATATCCAACTAAACAAGAGTTATATGTAAGTGAAGCAGGAAGACTGTTACTCGCAAAAGTTACGCTAAAATCCTCAAGTGGTGTATCATTTGGAATATCCGAATCTATCAACCAAAAATAAACCACTTCACGCGGATTTAAAATAGCATCAAAGTTCGCTTGGATTTGCATATCAGCTGTTGCTGTTACTTCAATTGTAGAATTTGTGCCACTAACATCTCCTGACCAATGAGAAAATGTATAACCTGGAAGCGCAATTGCTTTTAAAGTTACAGGAATAGTATGAAAATACTGACCTGTCCATGGATAAGGGTTCTGAGGAACTCCAGGAGTAGATTCCTTAATATCAATTGTACTGATGTTGATATATCCTGCATTCTCATCTGAGACATTCAACGTGAAATCTAAAACTTCAGTGAAAGCAAAATAAGCTTTAATTTGATCTTGTTGAATTGCTTGTCTTGTTGTTCCCCAATCTAACAATTCAAGTTTCTCCGACTGTTCATAGAAGTCACTTTTAGGATAACGGTTTGCATCTTCAGGTAAATAAGGTGTAATCTCGTTAAAGATTTGATTAACCACGCCATTAAAATAATCCTCTGTAAAGACAGTATTTAAAACATCGGCAAATCTATTTACGAATTGAATTTTGAAGCCTTCATTATCCAATAAATGACCTAGAAATGCTCCATTTGGAGAACTTGTTATATCCGCTAAATTCTCCAACCAATTGATATTATCTTTTAATGAAGCTTCGAAATCTTGAACACTTAACCTCCATTTCCCATCTCCAAAAGTAGTATTTTCAGGATTACGTACTTTCCAGAATTTACGCTCATAACTATCGTTTGCAGCATAAACTTCCATCACAATATGATCAATAAAAGAAACCATATCTAACATACCAGCCGCTTGGTCATACAAAGCTTGATCCGACATGTCATTATTAATTATATAGTCACGCATCGCAATGAAGGTAGAGTAATCACCACTAATACCTTCGTCTAAATCACAATTACTTCCTTTACAATCTATAATTACTATATTATCATCATTAAGACCATAATTTAAAGCAAAATATTTATCATCAAATCGATCTCTTAATGCTGTAAGTCCCCAATACTCTCCATTTATAAAATGAATAATCGGTTTTATTCTTGTTACTCCATCATAAATAGGTTGCATTACATTATTGAAAACAACATCATAAGCAACTGGTCCACCAGTTCCATTTCCCCTCAACATCATTCTTTTAAAACTGTTGTTAGGAAGAGGTGTTCCAGGTATTGAATTATCAAATAAGTCATGCTCAAAAAGGTTATTACTATCGTATTCACTTCTAGCGTATAGACGAAGACTTTTTATACCCAATGATCTTGAGTTATTTCCATGAATTCTAAAACCACCATTCAAATTTAAAACGGAATTCATTAGACTTGGAGTAGACTCAAATAATTCTATACTAACCGGATATTCCCACTGACTTCCGCTTCTCCAGTAGTTATTCCATTCAGGTCTGTAATGTTGATTATTGGTTGGATTATTTGCTCTCCAAGTATCAAAATCAACACCAGATGTATAAATTCCATCGTCATAATCAAATAAATAATCCTCCTGTATCTGCAAAGATATTACTGGAATATCAAAAGGATTCCCTTGACTCCAAACAAAGAATGTTTTGGAAACTGTCGTTGAACCGATTCCGTTAACAAATGCTTTTGCTTTGATAACAGTTGCTTTTCTAACTGGATTTGTAGGAACGTAATGATTTGATTGACGCGTATTTTTTGCAGCTAACTGGTCTGGATAAGCAGATCGGTCGTAAACATTTATGGGCGACACATAAGAGTTGGAAGTATAACTTTCTGATAAAAGAGGACCTGGCGAACTTCCTATTTGCGTTGGATAATCGTTTTTAAAATTAAAAACTGTTCCTGATAAATTACTTGGTGTAGGCTCAGAACCATCCAAAGTATAGACAATATCTGCAGCGGCATTATTGTGCGATAATGTGAGGTTGAAACCTGTTGTATACAATCCTGATTCATGAGAAAAAGTGGGTGGCAATAACAATTCAGAAAGTCCAGTCCCTGTATTAGAAGCTTCTGGAGTACTTGAGTAGAAAAACAACCAAGCACCTGTACCATTTGGTTGTCTACCATAAGAAACATCAGCTTGTAATTCCACAGCAGCAGCTTGATCTACCATCGCTCCAGAAACATTGGTCAATATAATAGGTTCACCGGTTGAGCTCAATTTGAAATTGGTGTGAAGTTGCTGACCTTGAACTGCTCTGTCTTTACTAGAGGCCCAAACTAAGATATATTCTCCCGGTTGAATTGTTTCTGCTGGAAAAACCCATTTATACAATGAAGTTGGATCATCTGTTATACCGAAACCGCCTAAGTTCACAGAAGCGCTTCCGTAATTATATAACTCTATCCAATCTGAATAGTCACCATCTTCATCATCGATAACAGTATTATTAGAGGTCATCACTTCATTAATCGCTATGTCCTGGGCAAAAGCCTTTTGGCTTAAAATCAAAGGAAATGTGAGGAAAATCAGGTAAAAGAGTGAGTCTGTAATTTTATTCATGGAGGTTAGATTATACTATTATTAAATTTTTAAGAAAATGATTCAAGGTTATTTATAAGTAAAACAACAAATATATGGATCGATTAAAACTAAGAGAGCAATCATAATGCCCTAGCTACTACAAATATAAGATAAATAATTTTTAGTATTAATGAATAAAGCGATAAACTTAGAGTAAGGAAATAAAAACATTCAAAAAACTAATGATTTAAATAATAATCAACGAGCTACTTGCAAAGGTTCAAAAGGATGTATCCACTTAAACGAACAAAAATAATCGCTTCCAAAAAACCGGATAAATTTGAATTTTAGGATATAAAAAAGCCCCGACAAATTTGTCGAGGCCTTAAACATTTTAGAGTATATGATTTTTTATTCTTCAGTTGCATCAGCAGCTTCTTCGCTACCTTCTGCTCCTGCTTCTCCTTCTTCTTCGTCTGTATCAACAGCACCACGAGACATTTTCACTGAAACTACAACAGCACTTTCATTTTCCAATGTTTTAACACCTGGCATATCGATATCTCTAACACGAATTGACTGACCAATACGTAATGGAGTGATATCAATTTCTACTTCATTTGGAAGATCTTTAGGAAGACCTTCTACTTTCAATGTACGGAAGATTGTCATTAAACGACCACCATTCAATACACCTTTAGAACGACCTGTAACACGGATTGGAATACCCACTTTTACAAGTTTATCATCTGCTAATTCAAGAAAATCAACGTGCGTTGGCTTATCTGTAAGCGGGTGCATTTGTTTTGCTTGAATAATCGCCATTTTCTTTGTCCCATCGATATCCAATTCTACTTGGTATACGTTTGGTGAAAAGATTAATTTCTCTAAATCTACTGAACGAACTGAAAAGCATGTTTGCTCTCCTGATCCGTAAAGTACACAAGGAACTCCACCATTTTTACGAACAGCTTTTGTTTCCTTTTTTCCTACGCTCGCTCTAAGCGAACCGCTCAATTGTACTACTTTCATTGTTTTGTTTTAATTATGATATGATAAAATGTTTACTAATTGATTCGTTGTGCACCATTTTTTGGATAATATCTCCAAATAAGGCAGCAACAGAAACGACACGAATTTTATCGCTTTGTCTCTTCAACGGAATTGTATCTGTAACGATCAATTCTGTAATTTTTGAAGCTTCTATACGGTCGTAAGCTGGGCCTGACAGTACAGCATGCGTACAAAATGCACGAACACTTTTTGCTCCTCTTTCCATCAAAAGATCTGCAGCTCTTGTTAAAGTTCCAGCTGTATCAATCATGTCATCCACAAGCACAACGTCCTTTCCTTCAACATCACCTATTACAGTCATTTCAGAAATAACATTTGCTTTTGCTCTTTGCTTATGACAAATTGATAAACCTAAGTTCAACTTCTTCGCATATGAATTTGCACGTTTTGCTCCTCCAACATCTGGAGCCGCCATAACAACATTTCCACTCTTTGACATTTCTTGAATTTCTGGAAAGAAAACTGTTGAAGCATATAAATGGTCAACAGGAACTTCGAAAAAACCTTGGATTTGATCTGCATGTAAATCCATTGTCATTAATCGATCTACACCAGCTGCCATCAACATATTGGCAACTAATTTAGCTCCAATTGCTACACGTGGCTTATCCTTTCTATCTTGACGTGCTAAACCAAAATAAGGAATTACTGCAATAATTTTACGCGCCGAAGCACGTTTTGCAGCATCAACCATTAACAACAATTCCATTAGATTATCAGATGGAGGAGTCGTTGATTGAATGATAAAAACATCTTTTCCACGAACTGTTTCTTCAAAAGAAGGTTGAAATTCTCCATCACTGAATTCAGCAACCGTAACTTCCCCTAAAGGAATTCCGTACTCTTTCGCAATTTCTTCACCCAATTTTTGAGTGGCTCTTCCGGCAAATATTTTTACTTCTTTTGACATCACTTGATAGTTTTCAAGGGGACAAAGTTACATAAATAAATTGTCTATGCATCATTCATTAAAATAGAATTACGCTTTTATTGAATTCCTTAATTTATACTGAAAAAGGTGACTTTATTCATCAAATTGTGACTGACTTTTGTAGAATCTTAAATTTATACTGCTAATCAATGCTTAAAGATTTGGAAAAAGAACTCTTTCGGTTAAATTTGAGCTATATTAAAAGATAGAATTTAGTGTTATGGCAAAAATATTGATTAAGAATATCAAAGGATTATTTCAAGCAGGAGAAAACATACCGAAATATAAAAAAGGAGAGCAGATGGATAATGGAGACATTATTGAAAACGCTTTTTTAGCAATTGAGGACGATCAAATTATTGCTTATGGAAAGATGGAAGACTGGGGAGGAATCAACGATTGGAGAGATCTTGAAGTAGTTGATGCTGAAGGGAAATTTGTGCTACCTACATTTTGTGATTCACATACACATGCTGTTTTTGCAGCAACACGAGAAGAAGAATTTGAAGACCGTATAAAAGGATTGTCTTATGAAGAAATCGCTTTAAAAGGTGGTGGAATACTAAATTCTGCTGGCCGACTTCAAGAAATGGATGAAGATACTTTGTTTAAAGAGGCATTGGAAAGAATTCATGGTTTGGCTGAATACGGTACTGGAGCTATCGAAATAAAATCTGGATATGGATTATCTGTTGAAGGAGAATTAAAGATGTTGCGTGTTATTAAAAGATTAAAAGCTGCTTCGCCAATGGCAATAAAAGCTACTTTCTTAGGAGCGCATGCTTTTCCAAATGAATATAAAGAAAATCACAATGGCTACATGGATTTGATGATCAATGAAATGTTACCAAAAATCGCAGAAGAAGGCTTAGCAGATTATATTGATTGTTTCTGTGAAAGAAATTATTTCACGGTTGAACAAATGACGCGTTTGCTAAAAGAAGGAGCGAAATACAATCTGATTCCTAAAGTTCACGTAAATCAATTCTCTATTATGGGAGGGATAAAAGCTGCTGTGGATCACGGAGCTCTTTCTGTTGACCATTTAGAAGAATTAAATGAAGCAGACATCAAATCTTTGAAAGGGAGTCACACCATGCCAACATTCTTACCTGGCTGTTCTTTCTTTTTGTCAATTCCTTATGGAAAAGCAAGGCAAGTTTTATGCGCAGACTTACCATTAGCATTGGCTTCTGACTTTAATCCTGGGTCATCGCCAAGTGGAAATATGCAACTGTTAACATCAATTGCATGTGCAAAAATGAACATGACGCCGATTGAAACGTTAAATGCTACAACATTAAACACGGCTTATGCGATGGGGATTTCTGAAACGCATGGCTCGATTACTGTTGGAAAGAAAGCAAATATTATGATTACACATCAAATTTCATCATTGGCAAGAATTCCTTATTCTTTTGGAGAAAACAATATAGAAACTGTTATTTTAAATGGAAAAGTGTTTCATAGTAATTTAAAAGAACACGAAAACTAAAAGACACCTCATAAATTTATGCGCCATTGCTTATCCTTATTTATCGCAATATTATCTTTTCATTCTGTTGGACAGAATAAAGTGATTGACCGATCAAATTACCAATTACTTTGGGAAATTTCTCGTGCAGATATGCAAGGGAAAGCCTTTTTATTTGGCACCTATCACAGCAATGACAATGATGTTTTTGAATTTCCAGATGCTTTATATTCCGCTTTACATGAAGCTGAAGCTGTGGTTTTAGAAACTGACATTACTGAATTTATGTTGGATGAATCGACCATTTCTCCTGATGTTGGTTACAGTAAATCTTACCTCTTGGAATGGATCGTTCCTGCCAGAGGAGCTGATAAAGTAACTTATACAGCTTACGGTTCTGATGAAGGAAGGCCGCAGTTTATTGATATGTATTTCAAGCAAGTTGCGGATAACTGCAGCAAAGCTTTCCATCCTTTGGAAACAATTGAAGATCAGCTAAAAATAGGACTGAACAATCTTCTTGATCCCAACGCTCCAAAAAATATCCGACTAATTTCTAGAAGTGAACTTAAACAGAAGTATTTGGAGGGAAACGCTAGAGATTTACATAAGTACACCCGAAATTCAACTTTAGAGTTTATCGATTTATACAAGGATTTAATTGTTGATCGAAATATAAAAATGACAAATGGGATTGATACATTAATACACCAATACAAATCTTCATTCATTGCTGTTGGCGCATCGCATTTATTAGGATCGCGTGGAATTGTTCCTCTATTAAGACAAAAAGGATATACTGTTAAAGTCGTTAAATCTGAATTCACTAAGAAGAAATCACAAGCAGAAATTGATTTACAGCAGTGTAATCAATACAATTATCTGGATCAACGTTATGGAGCTTCTTTAAAATTTGGAGGAAAGCCAGCTGTCAAAGAATTAGGAAATGCTGATCGATTGATCCAATATCAAGAATTGGGACAAGGAAATATTTATTCACTTTCTATTTATAATTATGGCGTAGAAGTCAATTTAACTAAAAATGTTAGAAACTATTTCTTAGATCCTGAACTTTCTATTAGTCGCTTTGACTCACTTATTCTAGAAGATAATTCGAAGGCATATCAAGGGTTGGTAACTTTAAATGATGGAACGAAAGAATGGGTGCGTGTTTTCAAAAAGAAGAATGTTTTGTACACACTTTCTGCTAAAGGAGGTTATCGATTTATGAATTCCAATCGTCACTTGAATTTCTTTAATGGCTTTAAGTTTTCAGGTGACCCAACGGATGAAAGCTTTTCCGAAAAAGTAATCAGCGAATCTCAAACAATGCAATTGAAATTTCCGAAGAATTATTTCTCAGAAACAAGGACTTTAGATTTTGATAATGTTTGGGATACGAAATGGATTAATCCTTTGAATGGAGAGATTTTGTATGCTTACGAAAGTATTATGACGGATAACACAATCAGTCATACCCATGAGGAATTTGGAGATTACATTCTTACCCGTTACCACTCAGACAGTGTTAAAATAGAAAATGAGCGTCACGTAAAAGGTGAATACCTCTTGAAATCTTACACTGCTCAAGTCAATGGTTACACCGTTTATGGAAAAATTAGACAAACGGGAAATGTCATTCAGTTTATAGAATATATAGGAAACGACAAAATCCGAAAAGATGAGTTTTTAAATAGTTTTGATACGCTTTATTCTTTTCCAGAAATAAATGAAGAAGTAGAAGTAAAAAATGAAGATTTTGAAACATTGATGACCAAAGATGGGTTTAAAATGGAAGTTTTAGATTTAGACGGCAAGCAATTTAGAGAAACTAAAAACTATACTTTTACAGATGCTAAGACAAGCATTGCTTATCACGTTTTGGTGAAAAAATTTCATTCTTGGGCATTTTCTCAAAAGAAAGTAAAAGACTTATTAACTGATCAAATCGTTTGGCCAAGTGAAGATTTGAATTATGAAATTGACACCTCTTTTTATCTAGACGCTCAAAACCCTTTCATGGAATTCAGTATTTATTATCCAGATTCAGAGAATAAATTTAAAGGAAAAGCTACGCTAGTTGGGAAAAACATTGTGATAGCGAACTTGACATATCCTCAAAAAGCTGAAGAACAATACAAAAATTTATCCTTTCTGGACAGTTTAAAATTCATGGTGAATGACGCTATTTCAATGCATGAAATCAATGTTCCTAAATTGAAAAATGAAATCATGATCAATGGCGGAATGGCAGTTGAGGAATTGATCATAGAAGGACATGTTGGAGACAGTATGTTAACACAAATGTTAGAGTGGCCTGCTCAGTTTTGGAATAGTTTTGATGAAGATGGAATACTCCTTTCTTCAGTTGTATATGCAAAAGATTGGGAGAATTCAGACAAAAAATTATTAGAATATTGGAGAGAAAGAACGACAAGTAAAAATCAATTTGTGACAGTTTCAGCCTTGTACAATCTGCAAAAAATGAGAAGAGCCGCTGATTACATGACAGTTGTAAATGAAGCCAAAACGAATAAAATTAATGCAATAGATTTTTATAAAGTCTTAGCGATTACTGATCCTAAAGATAAATTCTTGGAGGAAGTTTGGCCTGTATTTGCCGAATTACTTGAAGATAGTTTATCATGGAATATCAGTTTTACAATTCCTACACTTTTAGAGAAGCCATTTTTCCAAGCTTATTTTACGAGCGAAAAATTTATAAAAGCAATAACCAAAGACACTCAACCACCTTGGGCAGCATTTCGCTATTTTGAAATAATGTATGAATACGGAATTCCGAAAGAGCAGTTTTCGAAAATGTTAACTGAATGGAATAAAAATTCAAATGATCACAAAGTTGGAAGTATAGCCGCATGGAAAACAATTATCGGAGAAAAAACATCAGGTAAAGTGAAGCGACTTGTCAAAAAGGATGCTGCAGTAGCTATTTCTTACGCTAAGGTAATGGCAGTTTCAGAAACTCCAATTTATGGCTTACTATCCTTTGAGCAAATGATTGGCTATATTGCTTTTGATCACTATAAAGATGCGTATTTCGATAAAAATAAATCATTGAAATTTATCGAGAATAGAATTATTCGAATTGATAATAAACAAATTGAATTTGCACTCTTTAAAGTAATCGAAAACGACAAAGTATATTTCATGGCAAGAGCGCTCCCAGAAAATAGAATTTTGCCTTCGTATGGAGCGTTTGGAAATAATACGTTTTTCGTTTATGGAAGCGAAGAGTATCAGCCTAAGAAAATTGAGGAGGAGTTGGTGAAGAAGATTTTGGAGTGATGGATGGGTACTTAGGCGTCATATTTGCGCTGTAATGGCACGCGGATGACGCAAATGCATGCAACGCGGATTTTCAAGGATTTTTTGTGGTTGTGTTTTTTCATAATGTAGAGCCACACGGCCGTGTGGCTCTACATTATGAAAAAACACAACAATTGAAACGTATCAAAACGCCACGAAAAACGCTGTAACAAATCAAAAAAACCATCGAATTCATTCAAACCATAATTCACGCCCCACGAATTTTTCATTCTTCATTTTTCACTTTTCATTAAATAAAATGCCAAAACCCATTTTTGAAATGAAGACGTCAAAGACAAGGCTTGTGAAGGTTCTAATTCAGAAGTTTATTTTTATAAATGACTGTAATTATAAACAAGCATAACGCAGTATTTGACGTTTTCAATCAAAAATTATTTATAAAAGTTCATCTCTTCAATGTATTTCTGAACCGGCTCTGTCAACAAGTAACGCACATCTTTTTTGTCTTTGATCGCTTGGCGAATAAAGCTTGAGCTCACTTTCATTACTGGTGCATCATCGCACATAATGATATTTTTGTGATTCTGTAATTCGTTTGCCGGTAAAAATCCAATTTGTTCAACTTCTTGTTCTTCTTGAATCGTTAAAACCCTTGGATAAACGAATATTTTATGGTTTTCTAAGATATTTTCGAAGTTCTTCCACTTGTGAAGCGTTCTCAAATTATCTTCTCCCATAATTAAGTGAAACTCATTATTTGGGTGCTTGTCTTTGAGGTAAGCTAGAGTGTCTGATGTGTAGGATGGACGTGGCATTTTAAATTCAATGTCACTTTCACGTAGATTATTATTGTCTTCTATCGCAACTCTTACTATCGCCAAACGGTGATAATCTTCCAACAGCGATTTCTTCTTTTTTAGCGGATTTTGTGGCGAAACCACCAACCAAACCTCATCTAAATCAGTATAGTCCGCCATGTAATTGGAAATAATTAAATGTCCAATGTGGATAGGGTTAAACGTTCCGAAGTACAATCCTACTTTCATTCCTTAATATATTCTTTTATCATTTCTTCCACTTCTTCGATGGTCAATTCTAAATCTGTATTGACTACCACTTTATCGAAGTGTACACTTTTAGATAACTCTTCACCAGCTTTTTCCATTCTGGTTTTGATCTTATCTTCTGTCTCTGTTTGGCGCTTGCGTAATCTTTCCTCAAGCACTTCAACTGATGGAGGCTGTATGAAAAAACTCAAAGCTGAATCGCCAAAATATTTCTTCAAATTAATTCCTCCGTATACATCAACATCGAAAACCACTACTTTGTTCTCCGACCAAAGTCGATCGACCTCATGTTTTAATGTTCCGTAAAAATGATCTGCGTAAACTTCTTCCCATTCAATAAAAGAATCGTCAGCAATTTCTTCTTTAAATCCATCAACACCAAGAAAGTAATAATCCTCTTTGTGCAATTCATTAACACGAGGTTCTCTAGAACATGCCGAAATAGAAAAAGCGAGTTCGTCCATTCGTTCGAGTAAAGCGCGAACTATTGTTGTTTTCCCAGCCCCAGATGGTGCTGAAAAAATAATGCATTTTCCGGTTTGTTTTTGATCGTTTTCCATTCCTATTCTAAAGCGTATTGAGTACTTGTTCTTTTATTTTTTCAAGATAATCCTTCATGTCAACAACAATTTTCTGTAATTCAGCATGATAAGCTTTACTTCCCAAAGTATTGATTTCTCTACCAATTTCTTGTGAAATAAATCCTAGTTTTTTTCCCATCGCTCCAGATTCATTCATTGTTGTTTTGAAATAATCTAAATGATGCTGTAAACGTGTTTTCTCTTCAGAAACATCCAGCTTTTCGATATAATAAATCAATTCTTGTTCAAATCGATTTTCATCTACTCCATCCGTTAATTTCTCTAATCCCTTGCGCATGCGTTCACGAATAATATCAATTCGTACTTGCTCATAATTAGGAACTTCTTGCAACAATCTATCAATCTCATCGATCGACGAAGTGAAATCAGCAATTAAGGACTGACCTTCTTCTTCTCTAAATTGAGTGATGTTTTTCAATGCTTCTTCAATCAAAGCTTGTACTTCGTTCCATTCTTCATCAGAAACCTCAGATTCTTGAGCTTGCAAAACTTCAGGCAATCGCATAATCGAAGTCAAAAAACCTTTTGGTTCCTCTCCTACTTCATCCGCCAAAGCTTTCATTTCATTGTAATAAGCAACAGCCAAATCTTTGTTGATACTCACTTTTGCTTTTCCTTCGATACTTTCTTCGGTAATCAAACACTCCACTTTTCCGCGTTCAAGTGCATTACCAATCATCTTGCGAATCGGCAACTCGTAAGCTTTATAAGTTCCTGGAATTTTCAAATGAACATCTGTCCCTTTGCTATTGAGAGAACGCATTTCAACGGTAACTTTCTTATTGAAAAAAGTCCCGAATGCCTTCCCATAACCTGTCATTGATTGTAACATAGATTAATCTTTCAGCAAAAGTAGAAATTTGAGGGGAATTAGTGGTGGTTTGTTGGGAAATAAAGTTTTTGGGAGGGTTTGGGAGACTAATTGTTGAAATATGGTTTGGTTTATTGATTGTTTTAGGTTTTAGAAATGTTTCCTCATTAATCCATTTTATTCTAAAAAATCACTACCTTAATTATGAAATTCACCTAAAATCCAAATCTGAATTTTAAAAATTATAAAAATGATTAACCAACTAAGTAAATAGTTTTGTATATTCGCAATGAAGTTATCCTACAGAAATAACAAACTGGAGAAATCGCTCACAACCGATAAAGGTTTAGCGAAGACTTATGGAAATTTGGCGAAGAAAATAAAGCAACGTCTAATTCAACTTGAAAGTTCAGAAAACTTAGAGGTAATTTCAAAATATCCTGTATTGCGACTACATCAACATATAGGAAAAGATAAAGGAACTTGGTCAATAGATATTCAAGAAAACTGGAGAATTTTATTTGAAATAGACCATAATCCTTTGCCAACTTTAGAAGATGGTGGAATAGATTTAAAAGCGATAACAATTATCAAAATTGAATCTGTAAAAGACCCTCACTAGTTTTAAAAGGAGAAATTATGAATGATTTAGAATTAAAGAAATCCTTACTCTCTTGTCCGGGTGAAAGCATACAAGAGCATATTGATTATATTGGAATGTCGCAAGCCGAATTAGCTGAGCGATTGGGTAGATCTATTCCAAAATTAAATGAGTTAATAAAAGGAAAAGCACCCATCACAAAAGAAACAGCAACTAAATTAGAATATGTATTAGATGTTCCTGCAAGCTTTTGGTTGAATTTGGAACGCACTTATCAAGATGAATTATTGGAAATTGAAAAAATGGAACACTTAGTAGAATATGAAGAATGGGTTTCTTCTTTTCCTTTGTCCAAAATGAAGTCGTTAGGATTAATTCCAAAAACTGCAAATAAAGCCGAACTTGCAAGTAATTTACTGAAGCTTTTTAGAGTTGCTTCTCCTTTGCAATGGTCAGCTATTTACTATGATAGTTCTCTGACATTTAAACCTGGACTTAAACACACAACTGAACCACATGCAATTTCTGTTTGGTTGCGCTATGGAGAATTACAAGCAGAGAAATTAACAATAAACACTTTCGATAAAAAAAAATTACGTAGTAGTTTCTCAAAAATTCAAGATATTGCTTTCAAACACTCAGCAACTTGGTTAGAAGAATTACAAGATTTATCCGCTTCGTTTGGTTTAGCTATTGTTTATACGCCTTCCATTTCAAAGACACCAATTTATGGAGCAACAAGATGGATTAAAAACATCAGAACTCCACTTATTCAACTGACTGACTTAAAGAATGATTATAATGCTTTTTGGTTTACATTTTATCACGCTTTAGGACACGTTTTGTACCACGGTAAAAAGGACTTTTTCTTAGACGGAATTGAAAGTATTCTCCCTGATTATGAAAAAGAAGAGGAAGCAGATTCATTTGCTTATCGTATGTTAATGTCAGATAAAGAAAGAAACGAATTAGCGAAATACCCTGATTTTGATAAAGAATTGATTTTAAAATTGAGCAAAAAATTTAAGAAGAACCCTAGTATTGTCGTTGTTCAAGTTCAAAGGAAGCACAATCATTTGAATAAGGATTCACGATTGAATAGCTTAAAAAGTAAGATTAGGTTTAAAGAAGAATTGTTTTGAATAACTTCTTTTTTTAGTAAAAGACTTATATCCCAATAGTTAAAATAAATTGGGGAAAAGAATGTCACAGAAGAAGAGATTAATAAAATACAGAAGGTAATCGACAAAAGTGGAGAGAGAGAAGTAGTTTATCTAAATTTAAAAAATGCTCCAATTTGGATTCAAAAGCTTATATTTAGTAGATGAATAATTGGTTTTTTATATGTTCAAAATATCAACATAAAATATTTCAAATTAAAAATTAGATATCTAATTCAAGCATTTTACATATGAATAAAGAAATAGACAATTCACTTTTTAAAGATCTTGCACAAATTATTGAGCAAGGAAAAAGGAAAGTCGAACAGCAGGTAAATAGCATTCTCACCATGACCTATTGGTACATCGGAAAAAAAATTAGTGAACACATTTTAAAAAATGAAAGAGCAGAGTATGGCGAACAGGTTATTGCCACTTTAGCAAAACAATTAGAACAGAAGTTTGGTAGAAGTTACACCTTGAGAAACGTGAGAAGAATGATGCAATTTGCTGATTTATTTCCGGACCAAAACATTGTGTCACCGCTGGTGACACAATTGAGTTGGACACATTTTATCGTATTACTAGGCGTAAAAACTGAAGAAGCACGACAGTTTTATATTGAAAAATCAATAGAATCAAAATGGAGTAAACGCACTTTAACTCATCAAATCGAACGCAAAGCTTTTGAGCGTAACGAAATAGCCAATGTACAAGCATCTCAAGAATTAGAACCTATTCAAAACACTTTCAAAGACCCATATTTCCTTGATTTCTTAGGATTAAAAGACGGATATTTAGAAAATGATTTAGAAAGTGCAATCATTAAGGAGTTGGAAAATTTTATTTTAGAATTAGGAAAAGGCTTCTCATTTATAGAAAGACAAAAACGAATCATTCTTGATGGTAAAGATTTCTATTTAGACCTCTTATTCTATCACAGGAAATTAAAGCGACTGGTTGCCATTGAATTAAAATTGGGCGAATTTCAACCTAGCCATAAAGGACAAATAGAACTTTACTTGAAGTGGCTCGACAAATACGAAAAGCAAGAAGGTGAAAACACACCTATTGGATTAATCCTTTGTGCAGGTAAAAGCAATGAGCAAATAGAATTATTAGAAATGCAAAAAGACGGTATAATGGTAGCTGAATATTGGACTGAATTACCATCCAAAAAAGAGTTAGAGCAAAAACTACATTCGCTTATGATTGAAGCAAGAGCAAGAATCGAAAGACAAAAGAATTTGAATGAATGATAAACTAATATTCTCAGATGGTAAAACACTGTACGTTACATTAGAAAGTAAGGTGAGGAACTGGGTGAAATGGTTTCTTATATCAATTAATATTTGTCTTTATTCATTGCCCATTCTATTAATTTCAATTACTTCAAAGACCAATAACCCTTCTGTTAAAATTGGTGCTATATTATTTTCTGTTGCTATTTTCTGGATCTTGACCCGCCCAACATTATGGAATATCTTTGGTAGAGAATCTGTAATTATCACAAAGGAAAACTTAAGCTATTATCGTGATTTTGGACTTTACAAAACAACGATTCAGAATACTAAAATCAAATATGGAATATCTGTATTTATTGAGAATGAACTGGCCTATGAAGATGAACCATATATTGTAATTACTTTTTGCGAATTATCCTTAGATGATGAATACAATGAAATATTGACAACAAGTATTAAAACACCAGAAGAAAATTTTGAAGTAATTAAAGAACATCTCAACGAAATATTTGAAATATCCCAAAATAATTATGAATTCTCGCCCAATTAGTGCCATCAATGATTTTAATAATAGAGTTGAGATTACTCTAAACCAAAACCCTACCAAATTGTTATACCCACTCACAAACCCTACAAAAATAATCCATTCATGACTTACGATACAATCATTATTGGAGGAGGACTAGCTGGATTAACATCTGCTGTACATTTATCAAAGCAAGGCTTGTCCGTACTTTTGATTGAAAAAAACGAATATCCGAAACATAAAGTGTGTGGGGAATATATTTCTAATGAGGTCCTGCCCTATTTGAATGCATTGGGTTTTGATCCTTTCGAATTCGGTGCTAAAAAAATTACTGATTTTACTTTAAGCACAAACAAGAGCAAATCTATTAGCGCTAAATTACCTTTCGGAGGATTTGGAATTAGTCGCTATTGTATCGATTGGGAATTATCGAAATTAGCCAAGCAATATGGAGCTGAAATCTTGCATGAAAATGTTATTGATATTCAATTTAAAAACAATCAATTTAAGGTTTATACAAATCAAGACGAGCCTTACTTATCGGAATTAGTGATTGGTTCTTTTGGAAAACGTTCTAATTTGGATATAAAAATGGAACGCGAATTCATTCAGAAAAAGACTCCTTTTTTAGGAATAAAAGCTCATTATAAAGGTGATTTTCCAGAAAATACAGTTGGATTACATAATTTCGTAGGAGGATATTGTGGGATTTCCAAAGTAGAAACTGATTTAGTGAATGTTTGCTACATCGCAGATTATAAATCATTCAAGAAACATAAAAACATAGAAGATTTTCAACAGAAAGTCTTGAGTAAAAACAAATATTTGAAAGAAGTTTTTGAGAATTATGAAATGACTTTCGAGAAACCTTTAACGATAAGTCAAGTTTCATTTTCTTCGAAACAGCCCGTAGAAAATCATATTTTAATGTGTGGTGACAGCGCAGGAATGATTCATCCTTTGGCGGGAAATGGAATGAGCATGGCAATTCGAGCAGCTCAAATGGCTTCTTTGCGCATCTTGAAATATAAATCCGGAAAGATAAAATCCAGAGCAGAATTAGAAAAAGAATACACTAAAGTTTGGAACAAAGAATTTAGCGTTCGGTTAAAATCAGGACATATCATCGCAAGGTTATTCCGACTTGGTTTAATTTCTGAAATAATTATGGTATTTTTAAAAACCTTCCCGTTTATTTTGCCGCATGTAATTAAAAAAACACATGGAAAACCAATGAAAGCAGAATTAGAATAATGATAGATACAAAACACAGAAGCAAGGAAATTGAGATCATGGATGATCTTGACATGAGCGGAGATTTGTTGATTAATTCACTTGACCAATTGGCTAAGGTTAATAAATGGCTTGGTGGAAATAATATCACCATTGATGGTCTGAAAAAGATTCTAGTAAATCAGCCAAAGGACAAAACAATTAGTATAGTTGACTTGGGTTGTGGAAATGGAGATATGCTGAGAAAAGTAGCTGAATTTGGAAGAAGTAACGGTTACAAATTTCAATTGTTAGGAATAGATGCAAATCAAGCAACTATTGATTATGCGAATAAGCTATCAACTGATTTTCCTGAACTAAATTTTAGCAAAGAAGATGTTCTAGGAGAACAATTTGAAACACACAAATACGACATTGCCATGTGTACTTTATTTCTTCATCATTTTGAAGATGAGGTTGCATTGAAATTTGTTCAAACCTTGGTGAAAAACTCCACAATTGGAGTTTTAATAAATGATTTACACAGACACAAAATGGCTTACTTTCTTTTTAATATTGTTACCTCTGGAATAAAAAACAAGATGACACGAGAAGACGGTTTAACCTCCATTTTAAAAGCATTTAAACGCGAAGACTTCGAACGGTTTTCAAAAGAAATAAAATACAAAAGCACTATAACTTGGCGTTGGGCATTTCGTTACCAATGGATAATTAAGAAATCATGAGCGTAAAAATAACAGCTGTAGCAACACAACTTCCGCCCTATTCAAGGTCAACCGAAGAAATAATTCCATTTCTAAAGATTTGGTTGGACGGTCAAGAAGAAAGATACCAGCGAAAAGTGATTAAACTTTTTGAAAATGCTGGAGTCGATAGAAGATATTCAATCATGGCTGCAGAAGAAGTGTTTATGAAAACATCATTCGAGGAAAAGAACGATATTTATAAGCGAGAAACTATAAAGTTAGCGGAAGGTGCTTTAACTAAAGCGTTAGACAAAGCCAATTTAAAACCGACCGATATTGATTATATCATAACCGTGAGTTGCACTGGAATTATGATTCCGTCTGTTGATGCCTATTTGATTAACAAATTGAATATGAATCAAGATATTGTTCGACTTCCTGTAACAGAAATGGGCTGTGTAGCTGGAGTTTCAGGAATGATTTACGCCAATAACTTCTTGAAAGCGAATCCAAATAAACGGGCTGTTGTGATTGCTGTAGAATCGCCTACTTCGACTTTTCAAATTGAAGATTATTCAATGACAAATATTGTGAGTGCTGCAATTTTTGGAGACGGTTGTGCTTGTACGATTCTTTCTTCTTACGAAAATGAAGAAGGTCCACAAATAATTGATGATGCCATGTATCACTTTTATAATGCGGAGCACATGATGGGATTTGAATTAAAAAACACTGGACTTCAAATGGTTTTAGACAAAGAGGTTCCAGAAAAAATTGCGTCCCATTTCCCAATGATTGTTCATCCATTTCTGGAGAAAAACGGACTAGAAATTAAAGATGTAGATCACTTGATTTTTCATCCCGGAGGAAAGAAAATTGTGCAAACCATTGAAGAATTATTTGGAGCTTTAGGAAAGAACATTGACAACACAAAAGCGGTTCTGAAAGAATATGGTAACATGTCGAGCGCAACTGTCCTTTATGTTTTGGAAAGGTTTATGGAGCAAAATCCTCAAAAAGGAGATATTGGATTAATGTTGAGTTTTGGCCCCGGATTTACAGCACAAAGATTGTTATTGAAATGGTAAGCATACTTCAAAACGCTAGAAAATATTTAAGCTAAAACAATTCAAATGATGACTTTCAAAGAAATTATAGCCAAACTTCCTTACGCAAAGCCTTTTCTATTTGTAGATGAGATTTTAGAAGTAAATGAAAATGGGATTTCTGGAACTTACACTTTCGATAAAAATCATGATTTTTATAAAGGGCATTTTAAAAATAATCCGGTTACGCCAGGTGTTATTTTAACGGAATCCATGGCTCAAATTGGCTTAGTTTCATTTGGAATTTACTTGATGAATGAATCTGGAGAATCTATTGATGAAATACAAATTGCTTTAACCTCATCAGAAATTGATTTCTATAAACCTATTTTCCCCGGCGAAAAAGTCATTGTAAAAAGTCAAAAGGAATATTTTCGGTTCAATAAATTGAAATGTAAGGTTGAAATGTTTAACTTAAATGAAGAATTGGTTTGCAGAGGTAAAATTGCCGGAATGATTGCTACTAAAAAACTGAAGTAAAGTACTGAATTCAATAGCAAATTATGGAAAACAGAGTTGTAATAACGGGTCTTGGTGTAGTTTCTCCAAATGGAATTGGATTAACAGATTTTACGCACGCCATAAAAAATGGAATTTCAGGAGTTGAATTTTATCCGCACTTAAAGGACTTAGGATTCTCCTGTTGCATTGGCGGAAAACCAAAAGTATCAGAAGAATTAAAACGAGAATATTTAACCGAATTACAACTGAGAGGTTTTAACAGCTCTGGTATTCTTTATGGCTGCATGGCTGGAATGGACGCTTGGAAAGATGCAGGATTTTCAATTTCCGAAACCACTGATTATGACAGCGGAACAATTTTCGGAGCTGGAACTTCTGGAATTGAAAGATTTCGAGAAGCCATTTATAAAGTAGACGATAAACAAGTTAGGCGATTAGGAAGCACCGTCGTTGCCCAAACAATGGCAAGCGGCGTGAGTGCATATTTGGGAGGGATTTTAGGACTAGGAAACCAAGTCACTACAAATTCTTCCGCTTGCACCACTGGAACCGAAGCTATTTTAATGGGATTTGACCGAATAAAAGCAGGCAGAGCAAAACGAATGATTGTTGGCGGAACAAGCGATGAAGGCCCTTATGTTTGGGGAGGATTTGACGCAATGCGTGTCTTAACCTACAAACACAACGAATCACCAGAAAAAGGTTCTCGGCCAATGAGTGCTTCGGCTTCTGGATTTGTACCCGGAAGTGGCGCTGGTGCATTAGTTTTAGAATCTTTAGAAAGTGCATTGGAAAGAAATGCTACAATCTACGCTGAAATTTTAGGTGGAGAAGTCAATTCTGGTGGACAAAGAAATGGTGGTTCCATGACAGCACCTAATTCAGAATCGGTGCAACGTTGCATTAAAAAAGCTGTAGAAAATTCGAATATAAAAGCTTCGGATATTGATGCAATAAACGGACATTTAACGGCAACAATAAAAGATTTTACCGAAATTGAAAACTGGTCGCAAGCTTTAGATTTAAAAGGAGATGATTTTCCATATATTAATTCTTTGAAATCGATGGTTGGACACTGTTTATCAGCTTCGGGAGCAATAGAAAGTGTGGCAAGTGTTTTACAAATTCAAAACAATTTTATCTTTCCAAACATCAATTGTGAGGATTTAAACGAAGAGATTATTTCCCTAATTTCAGCAGATAAAATTCCTCAAAAATTAATAGAAAAAGAAATTAATATTGTTGCCAAAGCAAGTTTTGGATTTGGTGATGTAAACGGTTGTATAATATTTAAAAAAATCAAGAAATAATGAGTGATAAAATAGAAATGATTGACGAATTAAAAATCTTAATTAAACCTTATATTCAAGACGAAGAAGCATATAAAAATCTACATGAAGACACAGATTTCATAGAAGATTTAAAGATAAATTCAGCAAATCTTGTAGATATAATTTTAGATATCGAAGACAAATACGATATTGATATTGACAATGATTCGATGGACAAAATGTTGAGCGTGAAAGCTGCTTTAGAGATTATTAAAATTAAAGTTGCAGAAAAATAATGGTCGGAAACGACATCGTGGATATTAAAGAAACGAAACGCTCTTCCAGCAAAACATCTGACTCAAAAACTATCGGTTGGGAAAGACCCGGTTTTATTGATAAGCTATTCACACCAAAAGAGCAAGGTTTAATTACTGCTTCTAAAGACAAATTCACAACCGTTTGGAAAATGTGGAGCATGAAAGAAAGCGCTTACAAAGTATTTATTCAAGCTGGTGGAGAAAGGTTTTTTAATCCGAGAAAGATTGAATGTAGTTTGGAGGATTTAGAAAATGGAAAAGTTAAGATTGACTCATTAATTCTAAAAACGAAAACTCGAATTAATGAAAACTATATTTTCAGTACTTCTACTTCCAGCAATTCTGAAATAGAGACTTCTATTTTTAAACTTCCCGAAAATGATATTCACCAGCAAAGTGTCTTTATCCGTCAAGAATTAATTAAAGATTTCTCGAAGATTAATAATTTAGATGCTGATGATTTAGAAATTAGAAAAACAGAATCTGGAGTTCCTTTGCTTTATTTTAAAGATGAGGTTTTGAATGTTTCCATTTCTATGACGCATCACGGGAAGTTTGGTGGGTATTCTTTTGAGTTCTACTCAAAAGAAATAATTCTAAAGACAATCTAAAACAAAAACTTTCTGATGTTAGTGAACTTCCTTTAAAATTTCAACCTACCTTTTCATGATAAAAAACCTTTAAAGCTAACAGTCCTAAAACCAAAAATCCTTGTTCTAAAAAAAGACCCTTGAATTGAATCAATAAAAACTCCTCCTTCCCAAATTCTATTCATTAAGGAATAAAAAAGTAGAAGGAAGAGCTGAAATTTATTTGAATTTAGTATTAGGAAGAGACTCTACTAGTTTCTTCATATCAGCGTCAGACAATTGATTACCTGAAACATAAATCTTTTCTAGGTGAGTTAGCGTATAAATTGAAGCTGGTAAACTTTTCAAATTATTGCTGGAGATATCAAGAACTTCTAAATTCTTCATTGTTGCAAATACATCAGGTAAAACTTCAAATGAATTACTATTAATATATAATTTTTCGAGCTTAGTCAACTGATTCATGCAATCTGGAATACTTGTAAACCCTATATTTCGAGCTCGAATTGTTTTAATTTCAGGATACTCACAAATAGAACTTGGAAGTGCTTTTCCTCTCATGTTTGCATCAACAAGTCCACTTAAAATAAGCATATCGTTCTCTACTCGACCTTCTAATGAAACTTCTTCATCATTAGTTTCATTAGCTCCACCTTCTTGAGAATCTTGATTAATAAACTCTTCAACAGTCATTTCGCTAAGGTCTTTTTTTGGTGCATTTGCGTTATGTTTCTTAGAAATTTCTGCATATTTATCTTCTGCAATCAAAAAATCGATATCCTCATTATACTTTCTTTTACCTAATAATTTTTTAATATCGGGTGCAATAAAAAACTCAGTAGGGTTTAAATCACTATTGTATTTTTTTACTTTTTCTTGTTTGTCGATAAAAGCATAAAATGCTTTAAGGTCTTTCACTTCATTTTCGTTTACAAATCCACTTTGGGAAAATTCTACTGCTTTATCCAAATGATCTCGGGCCTTGCTAAACTCTTCAGTAAACGTATATGCAATACTCAGATTTCCATGAAAACCTTGCGCTACTTTATCATTAACTGCAGCCTTTTTATCTTCTGAATCGTAACGGTCTAACCAAGATTCCCAAATTTTGATAGAACTTTGTAGGGAAGGATAATTATTATTTTCCAAAGCTGCAACCGCACTTAAAGAAGCTTCTTCGGTTTCGGTATAGTCCGCAGCATTTCCTTTACCAAAAGCAATGTCAAGTTTCAATGTAGTTTCTTCAAAGAAAAGATGTTCGTAAACACTTTCTGCCATGTTTCCGATATGGTTAACGATTCCTTTTCGAACCAAAGATGCTTCTCCTATTTCATTGAAAGCTGAAGTTAATTGGGTTTCGCTTCTGTAGTTGATTACATGAATGGAGGTAGATGATCCATTTTCTAATTTTTCGAATTGCTCTACTTGTTCATTACCAAATTGAAGATTCATTAAAGAATTCAACTCCCAAGTTTCCAAAACACCTACAGAGTTTCTCGCTTGAACCAATGCAGGTAAACGGTATTTTATGGTGTAATAATACTGCGTGCAACCTTCTGGAGAACCCGCGCAAGACGATGTTTTTTGTTCTTTAGAGACGATTGTTGGTGATCCAAATGCCATATCGATAGTTATATCTCCTTCACCACCAACTAAGCTAACTTCATTTATTCCTTGAAAACCTACTTTTGACAATTGTTCAACATCGGATTTCATCATATCCAT
Source organism: Brumimicrobium glaciale (assembly GCF_004152935.1). GTDB lineage: Bacteria > Bacteroidota > Bacteroidia > Flavobacteriales_D > Crocinitomicaceae > Brumimicrobium > Brumimicrobium glaciale. Next base: position 610,560 of record NZ_SETE01000001.1, on the reverse strand, counting down.
GTTACCAAGATATTGTCGCAGTGTATCTTTGTTAAAAGGAAGGTCGGCAGTGTAAATCTGAATTCCAAGTTTTTCCATTCCTTCTATTGGAACTGTTGGGTATTGAGTGAAATCTATTTTAGCAGTGTTTGTTCCAGTTCTTTGAGCCATAAGGGATCCTACAAATAAAATTGACCCAAATAGTAAGATTTTTTTCATCATAATATAGTTTTTAAATTCTCACCTGAAATTCAACTTATGTACAAAGCTTTCAAATGACTCATAAATTTAATTATTTATGAGTCAATTATGGATTAAGAATCGTATTGTTTATTTTTTTCCTAAAATACTAATGTTTAATCTTGAAATAAAAGGGTTCTACCCTTATTTTAATGGGTGTTTATGTAAATAAGCTTTCTAAGCGATTATAAAGTCTAACATCGACAAAGTGCGAATTCCTCGGCGTTTCACTTTGTCGGAATGACAAGGTTTTAGTTCTGTAAATCGGAAAAAAATGCTCCTCAAGCTCCGCTTGAGGAGCATTTTTTTCCGAAAACCTACCCGACGAGCTGTCATTCCGACAAAGTTTTTATTCTTCCAAAAGAATAAAAACGCCGAGGAATCTCTTTTAAACAATTTTTGGAACTTTTACTTATTATAGACTTCCATTAAATTCGTGTTAGAACCAATAAAAGTACTGCTTAACTAGTCTAGAAACTTCAAATATACCTTTAATATTTATTCACCAAATAAAGTTAATTTCCACATAAAATGAATGAACGTTCATTTTTATTTATACATTTGCATCAGCAATAAATAAAACATGAGCACAATTCCAAAAAGTCAGTTAAAAAGAGAAGCACTTATCAAGGCAACTATAAACCTTGTAAACAATGATGGTTTTCACGCTGCTCCAATGTCAAAAATTGCAAAAATGGCTAATGTTTCTCCGGGAACAATTTATCTCTATTTCGAAAACAAACAAGATTTAGTTAATCAAGCTTACATCGAAGTAAAGAAGGCTTTCACACAATTTGCTTTCAAAGATTATGAGGAGAATTTCGCTGTAGAAAAAGGATTTAAAAAAATCTGGATGAACATTGCCAAATTCAAGTTAAAAGAAGTCGATGAGGCTTTATTTCTATCGCAATGTGACAATACACCAATGATAGATGAATTAAGCAGACAGGAAGGATTGAAACATTTACATCCACTAATTGAGCTTTGGAAACGCGGAATAACAGAAGAAATTATTAAGCCCGTTTCTCCTTATATGCTTTATGCATTTACTGTTTATCCAATCGCATTTTTAATGAATATGCAACAACGCGGAATAAATAAATTAACACAAACACATGTCAACGAGGCTTACGAAATGGCATGGAATAGTATAAAACTTTAATCAAAATAGTATGAGCACAACACAAACAATAAATTTAAAAAACAGACCAAAAGGAAAGCCAGAGCTAACAGACTTTGACTTTACCAATTCAGCAATTCCTGAACTAAAAGACGGAGAAGTTCTATTAAAAACTAAATACGTTTCTGTAGATCCATATTTAAGAGGAAGAATGAGCGATGCACCCTCTTATATTCCGCCATTTGTGCTTAACGAACCTGTTTCTTCAGGTGTTATTGCAGAAGTTTTAGCATCTAAAGACGCTAATTTTAGCGAAGGAGATTTCGTATCTGGAATGCTAAAATGGAAAGAAACACAAGTAGCGAAAACCAATGGATTGATAAAAGTTGATTCCAATAAAGCTCCTCTTTCTGCATATTTGGGGATTTTGGGAATGACTGGACTTACCGCTTATTTAGGATTAACAGAAATAGGAAGACCTAAAAAAGGGGAAACACTTCTCGTTTCAGGAGCTGCCGGAGCTGTAGGAAGCATCGTTGGTCAAATTGGAAAAATACTTGGCTTACATGTAGTGGGAATTGCAGGAACTGATGAGAAAGTTGAAATGCTGAAATCAGAATTCGGTTTTGATGAAGGAATCAATTACAAAACCACTAAAGACATGTCCGAAGCGATTGAAAAAGCTTGTCCACATGGTGTAGATGTTTATTTTGACAATGTAGGTGGTGAAATTTCAGACGCAGTTCTATTTAACATTAATAAATTTTCAAGAACAATCAACTGCGGAGCAATCTCGGTTTATAACGACACCACACCACCAAAAAGCATAAGCGTACAGCCGTTTTTAGTAAAGAACAGTTCTTCTATGCAAGGCTTTATAATTGGTGACTTTGCGGATAAACATCAAGAAGGAATTAAGCAATTAGCGGAATGGCTACAAGAAGGAAAATTGAAATACACAGAAACAATTCAAGAAGGATTTGAAAATATACCACAAGCCTTCTTAGATCTTTTCGAAGGAAAGAACAAAGGAAAAATGGTAGTTAAACTTTAAAAAATAAAAGAAATTATGAAAGTATTATTTGTATTGACGTCTCATGATCAATTGGGAGACACAGGAGAGAAAACAGGATTTTGGATTGAAGAATTCGCAGCACCTTATTATTTACTAAAAGACAAAGGAGTTTCAATTACATTGGCTTCTCCAAAAGGTGGTCAACCACCAATTGATCCGAGCAGTGATAAGCCAGATGCGCAAACTTCAGCAACGGAAAGATTCCACAAAGACGAAGAAACGAAAGAAGCTTTATCAAAAACAGTGAAATTAGCTTCTGTAAATCAAGAGGGTTATGATGCTGTCTTTTACCCTGGAGGTCACGGGCCACTATGGGATTTAGCGGAAGACAAAGATTCTATTGCATTGATTGAAGATTTCATCAAAAATGATAAGATTGTTGCCGCAGTTTGTCACGCACCAGCAATTTTCAAAAACACTAAAAACGTTGATGGAACTCCATTAGTAAACGGAAAGAAAGTAACTGGTTTCACAAACAGTGAAGAAGAGGCGGTTCAACTAACTTCTATCGTTCCATTCTTGGTTGAAGACATGTTAAAAGCGAACGGAGGAATTTACTCTAAAGCTGGCGACTGGGCTTCTTACGCAGTTGAGGATGGTTTACTGATTACAGGTCAAAATCCTGCTTCTTCAGAATTAGTTGCAGAATATTTATTAAAAAGATTGAAGTAAAATTTAATCACAAAGCACATTAAAATAGCGACTTGAGTTTTAAACTTGAGTCGCTTTTTTTATTTAAAACATGATCTAAACTAACCTCATGTTGACCTATAGAATTGTTACAAAAAACCGATTAATCACAATGAATACGCAAGGTTGTGACGACAATAAAATAATTGTACATTAGCAAAATAGGGACGTTGATGTAAGTACTTTTAGTTATTCACATTACTTTAAAATGACTCAACTCCCAATCATGAATCCTTTACAAACAAAAATTGAAGAAATGAATAAACAAAATCTTCTATCCATAATCATATTGACAATTTTACTCATCAGCTGTAACACGAATAGTCAAAAGTCAGATCAGAAAGAAGAAGAAAAACCTTTATCATTTGTGATAACGAACATGTCTGACAACGAATATCCAGACAATCCAGACATTGGGTTCCGGTCAAAAAATTACAAAAACATCTTTTTTACAGAAGGTAAAATTGAAAGCACTTCAGAAACATTCAAGTGGAACTTTACTTTTTACTCTAATAATTCAGATTCGGTTTCACTTGACAACTTAGATATCTCGGAACTTATTCCAACTATTCCTGAGTCTATAAAATCTGACGAATACCTAAGTTATATTTCATGTATAAATCAAGAATGGAACAGAAATCAAATTCATTTTATGCAAGATGAGTTTTCTTCTAACATGAATAAAATAGTGAGAGTAGATTTAGCGAGAAATTGTCTCAATTCTTACTTATGGGAAGTTATTTTATTCGTTGAAGAAGAGGGAGAAACATTGCCTTATGCACATGGGTGGTTTGATTTCCCCCAAAACCTATATGCTCAACTTTTTGAGAAAAAAAACGATATTCCGTTTTCAGTTTACAAGAAACCAATGGAAAAATGGGTAGATCCGAAAAGCGAAAAAGTTGATTTAGATATTCTCAGAACAGTAATCGATACTGTGAAAATAGAATTTCAAGATTTATCAGACAAAATGTATCCTTTAACTGGAGCAAGAAAAAAGAAATTCAAAGAGATTATAAAACCAGATACTTTTAAAACAATGCGAGATCTTCAATCTGATTCTACTTTGTTTGCGACATTTTCTTCACCAGGTTTCTACAATAAAAAAGATCCTAGAAAAACGGAATTAGGAAGACTTTATCATTTAAAAAATGTTGAATTATTGAAAATTAAAACTAAGTCTAGTCGTGACACACTTTACGAAATGGTTTTAGAATTTAAACATAGAATAACCGATAAAGAAACAAAATTAGTTATCGGTGGACTTAATCTCAACGCCTTCCCAATGCTTAGTGAGCAAGAAGTAAGTAACGGTTGGAAAAATTCAATGGGGATAGGAAATCATTCATTCTATGAAGGATACACAAAACACATTGAGACCAAATCAAAAAACTCTTCCTACTACGCAATGTTTTTGGATAAAGACAACAAATGGCTAGACAGTCATAAAATTGGGGTTGATGGTCCAATATTTCACTTTTCAGACCAAGAAAGAAAATCACTTGATTTATGGTTATTGTCCTTTGAACGTCATGCGCTTGTTGGACATTACAAAATTATTTTAGAATAAGATCATTTGCAAACTAATCGATGAAGTTTAGCTGCTTTCGAATGAGCAGCAAAATATTTAATGAAAAGATTAAAATTTAATTCACACACAAATTAGAAATGGAGACTTGAGTTTTAAACTTGATTCGCTATTTTTTTTTGAGGAATTGCGATTTACCCTTTGCTAATTTCTAACATAAGAACAAACACAAGTATCAATTAAAAAATCATCTTCAAAGTTATCGAATAATCAAAAACAGGAAACATTAAGCTTATTTCAGATGTATCAAACCCATTCTAAAATAAAAATGATAAGTCAATTACATTTTAAATTTGTCCAATTTTCAGATTCTAACAATTTTTAGTAAATTTTAATAAAGCTTTAATAAGTGATGATTTGTTTTTGCATAATTTAAAGATATTTTAAATAAATCAACACAAAAGAACACAAGACTCTCATTATCAGAACCATGAATCACATTGAAAACTTAGTAACAAAAGAATTTTAGAACCATTGCATGTCGAACGCGCAAACTCGAATGCAGAAGAAGTTCGTTTTCGGAATATTATTGATATTAATCAGTAATTTAATAGTTCAAAAAAAAATCTAATATGAAAAATAATGATAATCCAGAAGATTCAGGAAAATGTCCATTTCGAGGTACCCGCGTGGGAGGCGCAGCTGGAACTCATCCCCAAGTAGATGATTGGTGGCCCAACCGATTACAAGTAGAACTGCTACACCAAGACCAGCCGGCAGCCAATCCGATAAGTGATGAAAATTACAGCGAAGCTTTTAATCAAATTGATTTTCAGCAATTGAAGGAAGATATTAAAGCTTTACTTGTTGATTCAAAAGAATGGTGGCCAGCAGATTACAATAATTACGGTCCACAAATGGTTCGAATGGCGTGGCACGCAGCTGGAACTTATCGTATTGCCGATGGCCGAGGTGGCGCAGGACAGGCCTTGCAACGCTTTGCACCTATCAATTCTTGGTGGGACAATGGAAATACCGACAAATCTAGACGTCTCTTATGGCCTATTAAAAAGAAATATGGAGCAGCACTTTCTTGGGCAGACCTTATGGTTTTGACGGGTAATTGTTCTCTAGAAATCATGGGCTTTCCTACCTATGGTTTTGGTGGTGGAAGACGTGATGCTTGGGAACCCGACCGAAGCACTTACTGGGGACCAGAATTTTGGGACGGCAAGCCTTTTGAGGAATCAAAAGTAGGTGAATACAAAGACGGTCATCCTGATAAGATGGTAACCCAAACGCTTCGTTGGGAGGGAGAACCTTCTGATGAGAACCGTGATCTTGAAAATCCGCTTGGCGCTACCCATCAGGCTTTAATTTATGTAAATCCAGAAGGACCTGGTGGAAATGGAGAACCAATGGATTCCGCAAGAGCAATTCGAGAATCCTTCAAACGCATGGCGATGGACGATGAGGAAACGGTAGCTTTAATAGCCGGTGGACACGCATTCGGAAAAAGTCACGGCAAAGTCACTGCCGATAAGATAGGTCCAGCGCCAGAAGCCGCGCCTATTCAAGCCATGGGGATGGGCTGGCAGAACCCAGAAGGTACTGGATTTGCACAATATACAATGACCAATGGAATTGAGGGTGCATGGACGCCAGATCCAACAAAATGGGACAATAACTACTTGATCAACTTGTTTAAATTTGAGTGGAAAAAGATAGAAAGTCCTGTCGGAGCCATTCAATGGACTCCTGTAGATTTAAGTGCTCCTAAAACTCCAGATGCACATCTAAATGGAACGATGAATGATTTAATGATGATGACTTCAGACATTGCTTTAAAGGTAGATCCAGCTTACAATAAAATATGTGAGAAATTCTTAAATGACTTTGATTATTTCACAGAAGCCTTTTCAAAAGCTTGGTATAAATTAACACATAGGGATATGGGACCAAGAGATCGCTATTTGGGTCCTGAAGTACCGAAGGAAGACTTGTTGTGGCAAGATCCAGTGCCTGTTTGTAAACATGAATTGGTGAACGATAACGATATCGTCGATTTAAAAAAACAAATCCTAAGTAGTGATTTAAGTGTATCAGCTTTAGTTTCTGCAGCATGGTCCTCAGCGGCTGTGTACCGTCATTCTGACAAAAGAGGAGGTGCCAATGGAGCACGCATAGCACTAGATCCGCAGAAAAACTGGGTAATGAATAGACCTTCTGAACTAAAATCGGTTCTTAAGATGCTTAAAACAATTCAAAGCGATTTCAATGCTAATCAATCAGGTGACAAGGAAGTTTCCCTAGCTGATTTAGTCGTTTTAGGTGGTTGTGCTGCAATTGAAAAAGCTGCTAAAGATGCAGGAACAGATATTCAAGTACCTTTCACGCCAGGACGAACAGACGCTACACAAGAACTTACTGATATAGAAAGTTTCAATTATCTGAAGCCAGTTTCTGACGGATTCAAAAACTACCACAATGATAAAGTAGATTTCCGAGTTCCATCTGAACGAATATTTCTGGACAGAGCACAACTCCTTAGCTTGAATGCTCCAGAATGGACCGTATTAGTAGGTGGACTTCGTGTATTGGAACAAAATTACGATTACTCAAAACACGGTGTATTTACTGATCGCCCAGGCCAATTGTCTAATGATTTCTTCCAGGTGCTAACAAGTATGGACTTTGAGTGGGTCCCCCAAAATGAAAACGAAATGCTGTTCAATATTAACGACCGAAAAAGCGGAGCAACAAAATACACAGCAACCCGATGTGATCTCATATTTGGCTCCAATGCCCAACTGCGCAACATTGCTGAAGTCTATGGTGCTAATGATGGACAGGAACGCTTTGTCAAGGATTTCGTTGCAGCATGGAATAAAGTGATGATGCTTGATCGTTATGACGTGAAGAAAGAATAGAAATATTTGAATAAGTGCTTGAAAATGAAAGTTATCATCAAGCCAAAACTGAACCACTATGGACTGAAAGTGCCATAGGTTCATTTGAGAATAAAATTCCATAACTATCAAAAAAAATAGATATTAGATGTTAGATGTTAGACTTTTGTCTTTTTTCTAACATCTAATGTTTAATATAAAGGTTTTTAGAAGCTAAAGCTAGATGCACTAATCCCGATGGCTTATCGGGAGCATAGTTTTAACTATTTCTGAGACCAATAAACAATCATGACCTATTGATTCATCTTAATTGTAATTATCTTTTAAACAACCGTTAAAAACCTTTAAAACAGCTTCTATTCAATCCAAAATATCATAAACAACCTTGTTTTTCCTTTAGTTATACGTACATTTTCAATTAGAACAAATCAAACAAAAACTAAAAAACAACAATAAAATGTCAAACGAAAAACAAAACATATTAGTCGCAGGAGCAAATGGAACAACAGGAAGAATTATTATTGATTTACTGAAAAAATCAGAAAACTATACTCCAATTGCGATGGTTAGAAAGCAAGAACAAAAAGAGCGTTTCGAAAAAGAAAATGTTTCAACTGTTCTTGGTGATTTAGAAAATGATTTAAGCGATGCATTAAAAAATGCAGATAAAGTAATTTTCGCAGCCGGATCAGGAGGAAACAAAGTGAAGGAAGTTGACCAAGAAGGAGCAAAACGATTTACTGATGCTGCAAAAAAAGCTGGAGCGAAAAAGTTTGTAATGTTAAGTTCTATGGGAGCCGATAATCCATCAATAATGCCAGAACTTGAAGAATATTTAAAAGCAAAACAAAATGCTGATGAGTATCTAAGAGCGAGTGGATTGAATTACAGCATTGTTAGACCTGGAGGTTTAACGAATGATGATGGAACAGGAAAAATTGAGCTTCAGCAAAAGTTAAATAAGCAAGGTGAAATTTCAAGATCAGATGTCGCTAAAACTTTGGTTGAAGCTTTAGCAGACGATGTAAAACATAATCAGACTTTTGAAATTATTAGTGGAGGGCAGTCCATTGAAAAGGCTTTACATAATTCTTAAAATTACGGAGAGCTTTTTACAAAAATCAGCTCATTTGGTTTCACATTCCAAATGAGCTGATTGTTTTTATAACGGTAAAGAAGTTGGTTATTTAACGATCTTATATTGATACCATGTATCATTTATATTGTACCACAAAATGTAAGTTCCATTTGAAAGTTCAGAAACATTTAAACTAACATTTGAGGTTTTTGGAGTATTAAAAATTTGCCTCTTACCTTGTAAATCAATTAAATAAATCAAATCTATGGTTGATTCACTTCCAGAATTAATATTCAATTCGTTAACCATTGGATTAGGGAAAATTGAAATAGTTGGATAACTCTGAGATGTTAGACTTAATTCGTTCCCATGCATGACTCCATTGCTATTAAGCATAATTAAAAATTGCTTACTCTGAAAATCTGGAGTAGGCGTTTTCGTTTCTAAAAAACTTGAAGTATTGTTACAATATAAAACAATGTCTAATAATGTATTAGAATTAATTAAGGCATAAACTGTATCTTCAACATAGGTTATTTGCTGTTGTTGATATATCGTTAATTGAAACAAACCTGTTAAATAACCTTGCGACAGCGAAATAGTGTCTAAATGGTAATCCACAGAGTCAATTGGTAAATTGTAATCAAAGGAGCAATTGTCGATTTGATAAGTAATTGTGTCATCAAGGATAACATTATAGAGACTTGAATCGATAAAACTATCATTGCTGTTTGTGATTATAATGGTATCAATATAACCAGAATACCACATAGCAGGTGATGCTTCAATCACATGGAAAGCGTACATTCCTGGACATAAAGCCGTTCTTGAAAAACTGTTAGATACTTGATCATCATTCCAAACAATCATCATATTACTATTAGGATAAATCTGGGTAGGGAAAACGTCAATAAAACCTTCACAATTCCCATTCGAATGCTGGTAATTTACTGAAACCTGCAAGCCTGTATCAACAATCTCTTTGTCAAAATCTCCTAAATAAATATAGTTTTCATTAACAACTTGGTTATTAACCGTTTCCTGAAATGCATAATACAACATTCCTTCACTTAAACTGTCAAAGCTAACAGTGTAGTTATCTGGATAAGACGTTACAATATTTAATAATGAGTTATTAGCGTCGATAAAAGTGGAGGTGAATGAAGAACTAGTCATTACACTATCAAATTGAATAGTAATAGACCCATCTCTTACAGTATCAGCTGTTGGCGGCTGATAATTGATGATATTAAATTCATATTTTGGCAGAGCGGGTGGAATATATACATAAAATGTAGGATAAAAACCGTTTGAACTAACGAGCGCAAAGTTATGATCTTGCATCAGACCAATATCATAGCAAAAATTATGAATAGTGTCTAAGTGCTGAATTACTTGCAAATTATTATCATGTTCATTGACTAGCCGCGCTTGATTATGATTTACAAAGTTATAAACTTCACAAACCACTGTATTGTTACAAGTTCCTGGTTGAGGCGTTCCAACAAATCTTGGTTTTATATAAGTTTGAGCGCTTGAAAATAGACTAACAAAGATAAATGTCGCTGCAAGTAATAGTTTATAGAATCTCATAAGTTGTATTTATTTAAGCAAAATTAGTTCAAATAATTAAAACCCCATTGTATTTTCTAATGAATGCGTTATTTAAAATTATTTTAGTAAAAAACCCTCAGCCATATAAAAAGGATATTTGAAGATAATAACAATGAATAACCTTTGGTTTATGGATCTTACATATTAGTCAGTAATTATATTTATTGGTATTTTTTATTTTCCACATTTGATTGACAACAACTTACATGTTTTAATCAATATCTAATTCAAATATTTTATTAAATTTAAACTGGATTAATACGAAACATTAAAACACTATTTATTAAAACTGAAACAATGAAAAACATTTTAAAATTTATCGGAATAGCATTATTGACATTCACTTTCGCATTTGCGGATACTAACACAAAAATCATAGTAATTGATATTGGTCACGGTGAGAAAGATTCGGGAGCACAGTTTGAAAATATTAGTGAAAAAGATGTGGTATTGAGTATTGCTAAAAAGATACAAGAAAATCATAAAAGTAATTATACAAAGATTATTCTAACAAGGAATTCAGATGCATTTATTTCTCTTGAAGATAGAACTAAAATGATCAATAAAATAAATCCTGATTTTGTAATTTCTCTACATGCAAATTTCCATCAAGATGAAAGTAAAAGCGGTACTGAAATATACATCAGTGAAAACAATAAGGAGATTGAAAAATCTCAACAGTTGGCCCAAAATATTGCACAAATTTTTGGTATCGCTAACAATCAAATAAAGAACGCAAACTTTAATATTCTTAAAAACGTAAATTGTCCAAGTGCTTTAGTAGAACTAGGTTTTCTTTCCAATCAAGAAGATAGAACAATTTTAACAAGCGAGGAAGGTCAACTTGATTTTGCAAGTAAAATTCTTAAGGTAATTAACAAGGATTAATTCATGCGATATAAATCGCAATCTATTAGGGCTTTTTTGTCTTAAATCAGCTTGATTTTTAAATCGAAGATAAATGAAAACTATGGAATAATTCATTAACCTATTTTAGATTTTCAACTTGAACAACTACGCCTATTTTTTCATAAATTAGGCGATTATCTTGAGATACTCAACAATTAAATCAGAATTACATCACATTCTAAAAATCAATATGGGAACTTTAAATAACAAAAAAGCAATAATCACAGGAGGTGGAAGAGGTCTTGGAAAAGCAACAGCAATTGCTTTCGCTAAAGAAGGGATCGATGTAGCAATCACAGGTAGAAATGAACAAGTTTTGCAAGAAACAGTTGCAGAATTAAAAGCGATTGGAGTTAACGCAATTTATTCTATTTTTGATGTAGGTAACTACAAAGAAGTTCAAAAAGGAATCAAAGAAATCATTGAAGAACTAGGTGGTGTTGATATTTTGGTGAACAATGCTGGAATTGCAGCTTTCGGAACTTTCAACGAAATGGAAGTAAATGAATGGAGTCAAATAATTCAAACCAATGTTATGGGAATGTATTATGTGACAAAAGAGGTTCTACCACATTTAATAGCGCAAAACGAAGGTGAAATAATTAATGTTTCATCAACTGCAGGCTTAAGTGGAAACGCAAGTACATCTGCTTATTCAGCTTCTAAATTTGCCGTTATTGGAATGTCGGAATCGTTAATGAAAGAAGTGCGTAAAAACAACATTAGAGTTTGCACTTTAACTCCAAGTACAATTGCAACTGATATGTCGGTTGAACTAGGTATAGCAGATAAAGATTCTCAAGACAGTGTTTTGCAGCCTGAAGATTTTGCAGAAATAATTATGGCTGGGTTAAAACTACCAAAAAGAGCAATGTTAAAAAGCGCTTCATTGTGGTCAACAAATCCATAACAAAAACATAAAACTAGACTCCCTTTTTTGTTATTAGAATGGGAGTCTAATTTTATTTCTAACTTGTCACTATACTTTTTCAAACAAAAAAACATGGATACAAATTTTTTAGAAGCAGTCAAAGAAGCTGAAATTGGAATTGCTGAAGGTGGAATTCCGATTGGTTCAGTCTTAGTTCACAACGGGAAAATTATTGGACGCGGACACAATAAAAGAGTTCAAAAAGGAAGCGTAATTCTACATGGTGAAATGGATGCATTAGAAAATGCAGGAAGACAACCGGCATCCGTTTATAAGGAATCTGTTTTATATACAACACTCTCTCCTTGTCCCATGTGTTCTGGAACAATTCTACTTTATGGAATTCCGAAAGTGGTCATTGGAGAAAATAAAACTTTTCTTGGAGCTGAGAAATTATTGAAAGAAAATGGCGTTGAAGTGGTTGTGCTAGATGACAAAAGATGCAAGGAATTAATGGATCAATTTATCGCTGAAAAACCTGAGTTGTGGAATGAGGATATTGGGGTTTAGAAAGGTTGTTTTATAAGTACGCTGAAAATAAAATATTTTAGAATTTCCTAAAACAACAATTTAACTCTAAATGCGTTTTCAAAGTCAATAATTCAAAAAATGAAAGCGTACTTCAAGCTACAATTCTCATTATTCAACAGGAAAATCGATGAAATTGGATTAAGTCCAATCCTTGGTTATGGATTAACATTTTTAATCTTCTATGGAATCTCATTCACTCTTTTTTCTCTAACAGAATTTGCTGAATATATTTATTGTCTAATTGCTATTGCCTTAATCTCAAAATTAAGTGAAAGCGGTAGAAATGACTTTCTGAAAACAGTATTCTCAACTAACGATTATAGAAAATTAAGAAGCATAGAGAATCTTTTAGTTGGATTGCCATTTGTACTATTCCTGTTATTTGAAAACTCTTTTTTATTGGTTTTAATTCTAATTCCCTTATCAACTTTTCTCTCTATTTTTAATTTCAGCAATAGTTTTAATTACACTATTCCGACTCCTTTTGGCAGAAAACCATTTGAATTTCTTGTTGGATTTAGGAAGACATTTCTCATGTTTCCTCTTGCCTATTTTATAACTTATCAATCGATTCTAGCAGGGAATTTTAACTTGGGAATTTTCTCAATGCTACTCATTACAATTGTTGTTTTAACTTATTATTCGAAACCTGAAAATGAAATTTATGTTTGGAATTTTAGTCTTTCCTCTAAAGGATTTTTAATGAATAAAATTAGAACAGGAATTCTATTTCTTACGCTATTAATTTCCCCAATAATCATTTCGTTAATTGTATTTTTTCCAGAGGAAATAAAAATATCATTAGTATTTTTGATGCTGAGCTACTTATATCTCATCGCTATGATTTTAGCAAAATATTCAGTTTTCCCCAATGAAATGAACTTACCTGAAGGCATTCTCTTATTTGCAAGTGTATTCTTCCCTCCTCTTTTGCTGATTGTTATTCCTATTTTCTATTCTAAATCCATTACACAATTAAACTTTATATTAGACAATGATTCACATTAAAGATTTATCAAAGTCATTTGGAAATAAGCTCGTTTTAAAAGACATCAACATCTCTTTTGAAAAAGGAAAAGTGTATGGAATTGTTGGAGAAAATGGCTCTGGAAAAACGACATTATTTAGATGTATCGCAGAATTAGAAAAATACGAAGGAGAAATTGGTACTCATTATGACCAACTAAAAAATCACTTGGGATTACTGTTTACAGATCCCTATTTCTTCACTCGAATTACAGGAAAAGAATATATTCAATTGCTTTTATATGCACGTAAAATCAAAAATATAGAAATAAATTCGAGGAATATTTTTGATTTACCGTTGAATCAATATGCGTCAACTTATTCAACAGGAATGAAGAAGAAATTAGCCTTAACAGCAATTCTCCTGCAAGAAAATGATGTTTACATTTTGGATGAACCTTTCAATGGTGTAGATATTCATAGTAATATCATGATTGTAGAGATCATCAAAAAACTTAAGGAATTAGGAAAAACAGTAATAATTTCATCTCACATATTTTCAACTTTAGCAGAAACCTGTGATGAAATTCACTTATTAGAAAATGGTGAATTTATTAAAAGTGCGACGAAGGAAAGTTTCAGTGAATTAGAAACTGAAATGAAAAAATTCTCGATTGGTGATTTGGTTGAAAAGTTGGGATTGAAATAGTGCAATGAACGTATCATAAAATTTGATTTCAAGAATAAACATCACAAATAGCAGTTAAATTTCACCACTATTTTGGATGAAGATTACCATTTTACAAATACATTATTGGCAATAAAATTGAAGCTAAAATCAATAAAACAATTGAAAGTACTCCTCCAATAATCAAGAAATGTTTGAATCTATAAATCCCCATTCCATAAATAATAGCGTTAGTTTGATATCCCATCGGAGTATAAAAACTAAAATTCGCACCAAACATTACTGCATACAATAATGGTTTTGGATTAATTCCCAACTTTGCAGCAACAGCGATTACAATTGGAGCTACAATTATTGCTGTAGCATTATTGGACACGAAACCGCTCATGAGCATCGTAAAAGCAAAAATTATGGAAACAGTAACTGAAGTGGGAACGGCCTTTAAAAGTGAAAATAAATGTTCAGCAATATATACATCCGTTCCTGTGTTTTTCATGGCTACACCCAATGGTATCATTCCAGCCAATAAGAAAATTACTTGCCAATTTATTCCTGCATAAGCATCTTTTAATTGAATACATCCTGTAAACAAGACCAATCCTACTCCCAGCAAACAGCTTTTAAGAATAGAGAAAGTATTGGTAGCGGATAAAACAACAACCATTAGAATAGCGACCAAACAAATCACTTTTTTGTAGGTTGGAATATATGGATTCGTAATAACGGTGTTGGCAAAAAGAAGATTATTGTCTTTCGCAATTTTCTGAATTTCACCTAAATCTCCAGATAATAAAACACGATTTCCTGGTATTAGAAATTTCTTTGAAACGAATTTATTAAAGTAACTTCCATGATTCGATTTGTTTTTACTACTGCTCACACCCTTAACTAAAACGTTGTCAGGCAGACTGTAATTGAACTCCTCAATAGTCATGTTGATATAACGAGAATTCGGCAATACAATAACCTCATGGTATTCATTGGTCAGCTGTTCTTCAATCAGGTTTTGATCTACACCTAAAATTTTCAATCCTAAACTTTCTGTATGTGAAGTGATATTTTCGATTGTCATGTCAAGCCAAAGAATGTCGTTTTCCTGTAAAATTTCCGATTCTAAGTCAAAACTTAAATGCCGTCTTCCCCGTTGAATTTTAACTAATCGAATGTCATTTTCTTCCCAAATTGCTGTTTCATTCGCTTTTTTCCCAATTAATTTAGACTCCGATTTAATTTTTACAGCCGTGATGTATTCAAATTTATTGTCCGAATCTGATTCATCAGCTTTAGGAGTTCTTGGTAAAAACTTCTTTGATAAAAGGTAAATAATTGGAATTGAAACCAACAAAAATATAGCTCCAGCAGCAGAGAATTCAAAGAATCCAAAGCGACCAATTCCACTCTTTCTAGAAATATCTGAAACAATTAAATTCGTACTTGTTCCCATTAAAGTGCAACTTCCACCAAGAATTCCGGCAAATGAAATGGGTAATAAAACCCTAGAACGATCAATTTTCCCTTGTTTATCCAATTCATTAACCAATTTAATAAAGATAATTACCACCGCTGTTGTTGCAACGAAAGAAGATAAAAATCCGACGGTAATCATTAAGAGAGGTAAGAAAAACCACAGCGGATATTTAGTAATCGGAATGATTTTTTGAGCCATCAAAGAAACAACGCCATTTTTCTCTAATCCAATTGCGATAATCATTAAACATAAAATGGTGAGCACAGCATTATCGGAAAATCCCGAAACCGCTTCTTCGGGAGTAACAATTCCAAAGATGAGTAAACTTACAAGAATAAAAAATGCTGTTTTATCCACTGTGAATTTTTCACTTGCGAACAAAATAAAAGCTAAAATTAAAATTCCAATTACGACACCAATAGCAAAAGTCATGGTTTCTTTTCTTATGAAATTAAAACTAATTCTGAGACAACATCTAAAAGGTTTAGAATATTTTGAAGATGTTGTGATTTATTAAATAAAAGCCTATCCTTCTTCAGCCAATTTTAACAAATAATTTCTTTCGATATAAAGCAATTCAGCTGACTCAATCAATTTTAGAACAATTTCATTGACATTACTACTGTCATTGGCTAATGAGGAAGCCATAATACTCGATATCTTGCGTTCACGAATAAGATATTCAAACCTTCCGCTCAACAATAAATCTCTTGTTGAAGCAGTTTCTTTGATCTCATCAATTTTCATCATTGTACTTACCGATTCAGGATTCTTTTGGAGAATGTGAATTTGTCTCAATGTATGTGCAACAAACTTTCTCATTTTTTCATATTCCTCTTCAATATATTCGTTATCCGAATTGATATACATTTTCACATTTTTATGTAAACCTCGTATATTTTTGATAATCAAAACTTGATTTCTACTCGCATCCTTTACCCTGCCAAATGCTGATAAAATTTTAGGGGTTAATGCAAACTCACTTTCTGAAAGTGTTGCATATTTAATGATTTTACCATAGATAATTTTGACTTTTGTGTAGTACATTTCCTCCACATCAATGTCATATTCGCTTTCCTCATCAGCTATAATCTCTTCGATATCTACCTCACTTCTTATCGCTTTTGGATCGATGTACAAACCTTTAGCTACAATTGTAAGTGTTGTCTCTTCAAATAAATTCTTACTCTCATCTAATAATGCGCGAATGGTAGATTGCGGATATTTCAAGACACTTTTATTTAAAAATTTAGCCTTAGCAACCTCCATAGTATCATCGCTCTTATCAGGAATTAAACGTTTTAAAAACTTAATGATATAATGTAAAACAGGCATCATTAAAACGCAACCAATGAGATTAAATAAAGTATGAAATATTGAAAGTTTTATTGCGAAATTATCTTCATCCACTCCAACATTCTTGGCAAAGAAATCAACAAAATCTGCCAATTGAAATATCAAAAGCAAACTCACTATTCCAGCTGATAATTTGAATATAACTTGTGCTCCTGCAAGTCGTTTTCCATTGGTATTTGCATTTAATGCTCCAAGAATCATTGTGCCCACGTTACCAATATTTGCTCCAACGACAAGTGCCAGAGCATTGAAATATTCAAGTTGAGAAGTCTGCAACATAGTCAAAACAAGAACAATCACTGCACTACCAGATTGAAAAATAATGGTGAGTAAAATTCCTATAAAGGCAAAAACAAATACACCAGGCAATCCGTCATAAGTGATGCTCGATAAATCAAATTTGTCTTGATAGGTTTCAAAACCAGTTTGCATGAATTCTATTCCCAAAAAGAAAAATCCTAACCCAGCTAAGGCATATCCAACTCCTTTTACAGCAGAATTCTTTTGTAAAACAAACACAATTCCAAATGCTAAAATAGGAAAAGCGAACGAAGCAATATCGAGTTTAAAACCAAGTGTAGAAACTAACCAAGCTGTTGAAGTTGTTCCTAAATTGGCACCAAAAGCAACGGCAATTCCCGATTTTAGGGAGATTAATCCTGCACTTAAAAACGAAATTGCGACAACGCTAATCAATCCACTCGATTGTAAGATGGCCGTGGTGATAAATCCAAAACTAAAGGAACGACTGACGCTTTCAGACATTTTCTTGAGCATTCGCTCCATTGGCCCCTGAACAAAAGCGTTAAATCCGTCTTCCAACATGATAATTCCAAACAAAAGAATTGCAATTCCAGCTGCGATTTCACTCACATGAGGATGATTGTAGAAAATCCAAGCCAAAGCGAGGAGCATCATTGGAAAAATGAACTTTTTTGGTCTTATGTTGGATAGTGTTTTGAGCATTATCTTAAAAAGATGGAAATATAATTATTGTTTCAAAAATAACATTAATTCAAACGACCTTTTACAGCATTTTTCACAGTTTCTTCAATCGAATAAAATTCATACCCGATTGCATTTTTTATTTTTTGATTACTGTATTTAATGGTATTGAAAGCATTTCTTGCCGCAGATTTTGTAATCAAAGGTTTTGAGAAAGTCAAGACTGCCCAAAGCACAGAAAGTCGCCAGGTGATTCCCATTAGAATTGGATTAACCTTTTTACTTGGCGGTTTTTGATCCAATTCTTTAGCAATTAAATCGAAAAGATGTTTGAATGAAACATTTGCTCCGATACATAAATAGCGTTCATTAAATATTTCTCGGTTCATCAATTCTACCATAATTTTTGATACATCTCTTGCGTCAACAAAAGAATTGGCTCCGGGAGAATAAAACTTTAATCCATTTCCAACGGTTTTAAAGATTTTCATCGAACTTTCGTCCCAATCTCCAGCACCAAAAATCACAGATGGATTTACAATAACAGCATTCAGACCTTCTTCAATTCCTCTCCAAACTTCTTTTTCTGCACTGTATTTTGTAACTGAATAACCGCTTGTTTCATCGGTCAAAATCCATTTTCCATTTTCGTCTACTTCAACATTCTCCGGAATATCTTTATTTCCTACCGCTGCAGTTGAACTCACAAAACAAAACTTTTCAATTCCAAATTCCAATGCTAAATTCACCATATTGGCTGTTCCATAACGGTTAATTTCCATCATTTGATTGAAATCTCGCTTACTAAAAGAAACAATAGCAGCACAATGATAGACTACCTTATGTCCTTGAATAACTTCTTCTAACGAGGGAATATCAAGGACATCGCATTCGACCCAATTGATTTTATCAAAATGCATTGCAGACTTCTCTTTGAGGTAATAATCGAAGCACGTTTTTACGGTATTTATTTTCAATTTGTTTCTATAAATAGCCGTGATTTTATCATGTTGCTGGGTTAATTCAACCAACAAATGACTCCCCAATAATCCTGTACCTCCTGTTACAAATACCATAGTTCAAAAATAAGGATGTTTTTTATTTAAAGTGGGTTTGGGAGGAAAAAGAGTAGAAGTAGAATGATGCAGAGTTTCGCGGAGGGGCAGAGATTCGCAGAGAAGAAGAAGAAGAAGAAGAATTTCGCAGAGTTGCGCGGAGGAGCGGAGTCCCGTACAGCTGTCGGGACGCAGAGAGTACCTGTGGCACTGGTTATTACACAGAGATAAAGGAGGGGTTTCACAGAGATACACGGAGAAAAAGAGAAGAGGAATAGAAATGAATAAAAAAAGATAGTTTCATGGATAACATTTTGAACATAGCGCTCACATATTCCAAAAAAAATCTGCGTAATCTGCGAATATCTGCGGGAGAAAAAAATCAAAGCCTACGAGAACTCACTCGTTAAAATCCTAATTTCTAAATATAAGATTCATTAGCAAGGCGCGTTGGAATCTGAAATACAAGGAGTTGACTCTTGTCAATGACTGCTTTCAAATTTTAATGCAACGCAGAAAATGGATTTTATATTCAGAAATTTCCTAGTTCTGTTTGCGGATCCCAATAATACTTCTCAAAATCTACAATTTTATCATCAATCACCTTAATTCCTTCCTTCTCCAAACGTTCTTGCATAATTTCTGGGGGAGAAAAATGCATTTTACCTGTCAAAACGCCATTTCTATTGACTACTCGATGCGCTGGAATATCTTTTTCTCGGTGAGAAGCATTCATTGCCCAACCTACCATCCGACTAGATTTCGCCGTTCCTAGTGCTTTGGCAATACTTCCATAAGAGGTCACACGTCCTTCAGGAATCAATCTAGTAATTTCAAAAACACGTTGAAAAAAATCTTTTGTTTGACTGCTTATGGAATCGAAGTTTTTCATCAATAATTGATTAATTCACAGTAAACTTACAATATTTTATTTGAGATCCTCTCTTTGTAAAGAGCTCTTCGTAGTGTGTTTTAATCTTCAAAATATCTTGACTCGCTTGCGGCAATTTATCTAAATCTCCATACAAATCCCAAGTTGTAAAAAGGCAGTTATAGTTATGTTCCTTAATCTCTATTTCTGTTGATGCGAAAAGTAAATCACTGTCCGTTTTCAAATGAATAATTCCACCCGGCTTTAAAATTTTTCTATAACGATCAATAAAAGTCTTTGAAGTCAATCTTTTATTTGGTTTATTCGGTTGGGGATCTGAAAATGTTAACCAAATTTCATCAACTTCTTTTTCTTCAAAATAATAATCTATAAAATCAATTTTGGTTCGTAAAAAGAAAATATTGTTCAATCCTTCTTCCTCCGCTTCTTTGGCTCCGATGTAAATTCTATTTCCCTTGATATCTACAGCTATAAAGTTTTGATTCGGATATTTCCGTGCCAATCCAACAGCATACTCGCCTTTTCCACAGCCCAATTCTAAAATTATTGGATTGTCATTTTTAAAGAATCGGGAATGCCAATCTCCTTTATAATCAATTTCATTGTTGAGCGTCATTTCAACAGACGGTTCTAAAACGTGATCCATTTTCGTGATCTCGTCGAATTTAAAAAGCTTGTTTTTAGCCATTATTTATTAACTTGGTCGTACAAAAATAGAAACTTCTCATTGACGTGCATCAAACGCTCATAAAATCTATCAAACATTCTCGAATTTTGTTGAGCCCATTAAATTGGGGCTTGGGTCATGTCAGTAGAACTGTCCCCATAATTCAATGGCTTTTAGCGAATGAAAACGAAGTAATTATTTGTTGTGATGAAAGTCAGGAGCGTTTCTATAGAAATTATTTTCCTGAAATTTGGTATGTGCCACACGAAGGATATCCTTTCAAGTTTAAAGGAAATGGAAATTGGACTTTAGATATTATAAAAAATTTCCGCGCTCTGCACTTATTTCTACAAGATGAAAAACGAAGAGTAAAGGATTTGGTTGAGAAATTTAATCCTGATTTAATTATTTCAGATCAACGGTTTGGTTTTATTTCAAAAAAAGTAAAAAGTGTTATTATTTCTCACCAAGTGAATCTTCCTGTTTCAGATTGGAATTTATTAGCTAAAATGTGGAATAGAAAACTGCTTTCAAAATTTAATGAAATTTGGATTCCTGATACAATTGAGCAAGAATTCAGTGGTAAATTGAGTAATGGAAACCTCAGGAATAAGTATTTTATTGGAACTTGTTCTCGTTTCAAAAATGTACTAAAAGAAAATTCAACTTCGAAGGTGAAACAATACAAGTATTTGGGAATAATTAGCGGACCAGCTCCTTACAATAAGCAATTGTTAGATTTATTCATTAAAAAAATGGAGCAAAGCAATCAAAAATCTGCGGTTATTATTCCAGAAGAATTGTATGATGAAAGTTTAAATTCCGAATTAATTACAGCAATTTCATCTCCAAGTCATGGAGAATTCACTGAATTATTATTAGAAAGTAAAACTGTAATTAGTCGAGCTGGATATTCAACATTAATGGATTTAATTGAAACAAAAAATGAAGGGATTTTAATTCCAACACCAGGACAAGCGGAACAAGAATATCTTTCTGAATTTCATGAAAACAATAAATCTTGGATTTTTAAAACCGAAGAAGAGTTTTTGAAAATGGAACTTAGTTAACTACTTTTTGAGGTCAATTTTGATCAATAAATAACATTTTGTAAACATGATCCATTTTTAGATGTTGACCAAATAAGATGACTTTCTGTGTCCTAAATTAAAAATTATAAAGATTGAAATACTTTCGAGCAACGGAAATCGTTCTAAATATTATAAATTTGTATACAATTATTAATATATAATGAATTTACGCAATTTATTCTTTTTAGCATTGATTCTTACAGTACTTAGCTGTACGAAAAATAAGCAACATCCTGTTCCTTATTATTCTTTTGATGCGAATATAAATCTCAATTTACCTTCCTATGTCGATCTGCAAGGAGTTGGCGGATGGGCTTATGTGTCTGGAATTGGTTCGAAAGGAGTTATCGTTTATCGTCAAAGTATGCAAGTTTTCGTTGCTTTTGACCGACATTCCCCAGCAGAAGGAAGTTTTGATTGTGAAACAGGATTAGTGCCAGACCCGAGTAACTTCCTGGTTTTAAACGACCCTTGCTCTGACGCTCAATTTTCTTTGTATGATGGCTCTATTATTGGTGGAGATACAAAATGGGGATTGCGTGCTTATGCTGCTGAATACAACGGCGGACAATATTTAAGGATTTTTAATCCATAATTTAAGCTTTCAATTCACTCATTAATAATTAAATCCTGTTTTAAAAAAATCAAATGAAGCATATACTTTTTCTATCGTTTTTAATCTTTTCTGTTTATGGAATTGGGCAAACCAAAAATGTTCTTTTCATTGGAAATAGCTTCACGATGAATTATCAAATGCCTAAGAAATTAGAGCGTATTGCTAAACGAGAAGGAGAATCTTTATATACTGCCCAAGTTACAACAGGTGGAAAAGATTGGGCTTTTCATGCGAAAAATCCACAAACTTATGAAATGATTAAAGCAGAACCTTGGGACTATGTAATTTTGCAAGCCTTGAGTTATGAGCCTTTATATGCCGAGCACCAATTGAAGGAGAAAACACTTAAATACGGAGAAATAATCATCGATAGTGTGCGTCGTCATCATCCAAATGCAAAAATTTTATTGTTTATGACATGGGGTTATAAAGATGGAATCTACATTGAATATGAAAGGAAATCTATTGAATATGAAGAAATGCAAGAGCGTCTTCAAAAACAATACAATCGTTTCAGCGAGATGTACAAAGTAGCTGTTGCCCCAGTAGGAAAAGTTTGGGAAAAAACCCGAGATCAATATCCAAATTACAACTTATATGCAAGTGATGATTACCACCAGAGTGAATTGGGTTCGTTTTTAATTGCATCAACATTCTACAGCATGATTTTCAACAAATCTATTCAAGATTATTCGCGTTTACCCTACAAAAATGTAGACGAAATTGAGGCGAGGTACATAACTTCAATTGTGAATGAGGTAACCCTTCACCCGAAGATGGATTGGGGAAGAAAATACTGGGAAGAAGATGAAATCACTACGCTAAAAGCAGTTAAAAGAGTGAATGGATATTTTTATAATTTCTAGTAAAAAGAACACTTCAGTCACATTAAAATGACCAAAGTGTTCTGAATAAAATTAATCTTCTTTATTTGATAATTCCGCTTTTTTCGTCTTAGATTTCTTCATTCGAATATTGATTATTTCAACTCCTAATGAGAATGCAATCGCAAAATACAAGTAACCTTTTGGAATTACTCCCACTTCATTATTGAATACAATAGCGTGAGAAACGTGCGCTGCTTCGGTAATTAACAAGAATGCAATTAAAATCAAAAATGCCAATCCTAAAATCTGCATACTTGGATGTTTTTCAATAACTTCTCTAATTTTATTGGCAAAAGCAATCATCACGATAATAGAAATAATAACTGCAATAATCATCAAAACCAAAGTGTAATTGTTATTTGGATGTAATCCGCTGGTCATTCCAACAGCGGTCAATATTGAATCAATTGAGAAAACGAGGTCAATCACCAAGATTTGTAGAATCACATCTTTTAATGATTTAGGTTTTTGTTTTTTAAGATCTTCCGTTTTATCCGTCTCCAATTTCTCCATTATTTCTGTCGTACTTTTATAAAGCAAGAACAGACCTCCAAGAAGTAGAATCAAACTCTGAACGTTTAATTCAAATGAAATCCAAGATGTTTCAACGGTCCAAAAAGGAGTTTGTAATTTGGTTAAATACGAAACAAAGAACAATAAAATAATACGCTGAACCAATGCCAAAAGCAAACCGAGATTGGTCGCTTTTCTGCGCTGATTTTCTGGTAATTTCCCTGCACTAATGGAAATAAATAGAATATTGTCAATCCCTAAAATAATCTCCAGAAAAGTAAGGGTTAGCAAAGCCATTAAGGCATCACCGCTGAGTAAAAAATCTAACATATTGTCATTTTTAGTTTTATGTTAATAGTGTTTGTTTATTGCAATACAATAAAGAATAAAGAATAAAATTACATATTCTGATTTGATATTTTAAGTTGTTTATAGAAAATGTGAAAATTTGGGTTTTAGGAATAAGAGGTGGAGTAGTTTTAGAATAAAAGAGAAAATGAAAGTTCCATATCAAATTGGAGCAGATGTATTGTTAAAGTATAGTCGAACTGAAAAATTAGAATCAGCTTTAAAAGTAGGGAAATTAATTGAGGAGTCTAGATTATCATTAGGTATAACTCAACAGGAATTAGCTATTAAGAGTGGAACTTCCAGAGCCCATATTTCCCGAATTGAAAATGATAAAAGCGATATCGAATTAGGAACTTTAAGAAAAATAATAGAAACGGGATTAGGTAAGAATTTGGAGATTAGTATTAAATAGATTCTTTATTCAAATTTGTAGAGGAATTTAGAATAATAGCAACCATGAGTTACAAACTTGCGGCAGCTATTATTCGAAAATCTACTTCACCTTTTTCAACTCTAAATTCTGCGTATACAATAAATACCCTTCTGTCTCCTCAAATCCCATATCGCTCAATTGCTTGCAATAATTGAAAACCTGCGAATTGTGTTTATTCAATGGCTCACCAGTTTTGAAATCTACCACTACAGCTTTACTTCCTGAGATGTATATTTTATCAGGACGTTT
Source organism: Brumimicrobium glaciale (assembly GCF_004152935.1). Classification (GTDB taxonomy): domain Bacteria; phylum Bacteroidota; class Bacteroidia; order Flavobacteriales_D; family Crocinitomicaceae; genus Brumimicrobium; species Brumimicrobium glaciale. Next base: position 585,779 of record NZ_SETE01000001.1, on the reverse strand, counting down.
AACTTCCTTTTCGCTGATGAGAATATCTTGTTCATCTAATACTTTATCTGCATTCTTGGCAAAATCTTGATCTTCTAAAAGCGCATAAGTTGCATTGGCAGTTTTCATGATTTCCTCTTCGAATTTTGGATCGATTAAACCTTCCATTTTTAATTTAGCAATCACTTTATCAATTGGATTGTCACGTTTGATCTCTGATAAAACCAAGTGCAATTCATTTCCAAATTGCTGTTCTTCATTGAAGACTTCTTTTTCTAATGCTTCTTCATCTTGTAATGACAATTCTGGAAACCATAGGAAATCACTTAAGTCTTTTGGGATGAAATTCGTTCCTTCTCCTCCACTTTTTGAATCGTCTTTTATGATTTTAGTTTCCTCACCAAACTTGATGAATTCTTCTGTTTTTTCCGTTACTTGCTCATCACTCCAAGTTTCAACTGATAATGCAACAGGCTGATTAATTTGTGTAAAGAATCCATCTTTTGCAGAAGGCTGCTTCGTTTCTGCCATCACATACAAACGCTCACTTGGCCGCGTAAATGCCACGTACAAAGTATTTAATTCATCCAATAACAATTGATCATATTCCAATTTATAAGCACTCATCATATAGTCAGGAACATTAGTTTTACTCAGTTTAGAATATAAAACAACATCCTGCTCTGCTTCCACAAAATGATTTCCCCAACTTGTTTTAATGCCCCAACTTAAATTAGGAATAATCACCACAGGAAACTCTAATCCTTTAGATTTATGAATCGTCATAATCTTAATGGCATCTTTGTTTTCTGGCATTTGAATGGTACTGTTTTTCAACTTTGCATTCCACTCATCAATGAATCCACGAATATCTGGACCAAATTTTAGATCGTAGTTTTGATACAATTCTAACAAGTGATGTAAATATGGATTTCTAAGTTCACTCATTTTCATTAAAGCAATAAAACTCTCTCCTAAACCATATAGATTTTCATAAGGAAAAAACAGTTCTTCCATTGCGTCGAATTCTTTTACTACAAATGCTTCGAAGTCAAAATTCCCAACCTTTTCATTCCTCCAAAAGTTGTTCAATTCCACAATTGGATCTTTCTTTTGATGGCGATAAAATGTCGTTGCAAATTTAATTTGAGTGGTTTTATTTCCGCTATTTCTTCTTAAATTCAAATAGTCAATACATAATCCAACAGAAGCATCTGAAGAAACCAACAAACTGTCTGAACTTACAATTTTATATCCTTTCCCTGCTTCGATTAATCCTTTTGCATAACGTCTTCCCTCCTTTTTTCCTCGGGTTAGCACACAAATATCTCCTGGATCAAAACCATCTTCAATACTTTTACTTACCTTCTCCAAAAGAAAGGTATTCTCTAGTTCATTTACATCCTCTTTGTTTTTTTCTGGAATAAAATCTATGGAAACAAATCCTCCGTCTGCTCCTTTTGGATTTTGGCGAATGTCCTTATAATACTCTTCAAAATGTGCTGGCATTTCTCCCAACATGCGCTTGAAAAAAGTATTATTAAACTCCACAATGTTCTTTTTTGAACGGTAATTATCTTCCAAAGGAACTTTCTTTCCCATTTGAAGGAAATACTCAGAAAGCTGAGCGAAATTCGGATCATTTTCTGGATTATAAATGGCAGGTAATTTCACAAATTGTTCAACCAATCCATTTCTAAATCTATAAATCGCTTGTTTTGGATCTCCAACAATTAAATTCTCAAAGTTATTTGACATTGATTCATGAACCAACGGAATAAGATTTACCCATTGCAATCTACTCGTATCTTGAAATTCATCCAACAAATAGTGATTGTAGCGATTTCCTAATCGTTCGTATATATAAGGAGCATTTTCCTTTTTCAATAATTCGGCAATGCGCTGACCAAATTCAAATATTCCGATGATGTTTTTCTTCTCTTTGAAAATCGTTAATTCCTTAGAAATATATTTCAGTAAAGCCAGATTATAAAAGTTCGATTTAATCTTAATCAAAGTATAAACACGTTCCGAAAGCTTGGCTTCCATTGCGAAAAGCTCTTCCATCATACCCATCAATGGACCATCAACATTATGCGCAGGCTTCACACTTTCTCCACTAATCGTCTTGATTATAGCAGCTGAAGGAGGTTTAGCATCTGTCAAAGTACGTGAAGGCAAGCTTTCTAATATCGGATGAATTCCGCGTGATTTACCAGGATAATCACTTTCTGAAGTTCCTAGGGTTTGAAAATATTGATATATGTCCAAACATTTTTGTAAATGCTTTGCTCCTAGCTCTTTTAATTCAGCGTTAATCTCTTTGTATGTTTCCTCATTGAAATCTTTTTTCAATAATTCTTGAATGTAGTCTTGGTCTTTTTCATTGGTCAAGACTTTACTGAATTCAATTAAGCTTCCTCTAAAATTCCATTTATCTCCTTCATCAGCATTACTTTTTGCATAATTCAATGCTAAATTGGTCACCTTTTCTTCATTTGGCTTTCCTAATTTAGACATCAATTCATCGATCACTTGTTCTAGTAAAACATTCTGATCTAAAGTCACTTCGAAGTCTTCTTGCAAATCTAAATCCCGACTAAAAGTTCGAATTAAACGCAGACTGAATTTGTCAATTGTCAGGATATTAAAATCTTCATAATTATGCAGAATTTCAGATAAAACTCTTTTCGAACGTACTTGAATCACATGTGGCTGCAAACCTGTCGTAACCTGAGTCGCCGACAATAACATTTTTGCTTTCTTATTTTCCTTTTCACTTTTTCGCTCAGGATAAGCCAACCAATCTAAAGCTTGAATAACGCGTTCTTTCATTTCCCATGCTGCTTTATTGGTAAATGTCATGGCCAATATTTTACCAAAATTCTTCTGAGAAATATTATCTCCCAAAGTCAGTTTAAGGTAATTTTGAACCAAAGAAAATGTTTTTCCACTTCCGGCAGAAGCGCTATAAATTGTAAGTGGCTTTATTGTTTCGTTTTGCATGATTGTATATATGAAGAACCAACTAATTTAATATATAAATCGTCTTTAAATGGAATTTTAAGAGATTAATTATTTGATTTTTGAGAAGAACTTATGTCTACCTCCTCTACATTTCAATCTATTATTAGAATTCTATTTCTCAAGATAGAGATGTAAAAAATTAACAAAACATCACTTTATTAATTGATCAAGTTTAGATGGTTTTGAACGTAAAATTATGTGAATTGGCCTTTTAGGGCGCAGGATTATATTACTTATTTCGCAGGACGCGCTGCATCCTGCTGAATTGAGTTGGACTTTCAGCCCGTATAGATATTTATTAGGAATTGTATTTTACATCTTATGAAATCAACCTAAGAAATCGGCCTGAAAGGTCAGCTTATTTCAACTCAAGGCATCGCCTTGGGTTGAAATACAATACCAAACATATACGTCCTGTAAGGTCAGCTCATTTTTAGATTGTAATATGAAGAAGCTAAAAATGCATCACAATTAAATAAAATCAGACCCACTACCGAAAGATTTTTGATTCTCAAGAAAAAATATTGTACATTTAAATAATTAATAAACACAATGAAAAAACTTTTACTACTTCTCTTTTTCGCTGGCTTAATGTATTCCTGTAACAACAAGCAACCAAAAGAAGTCTCTCCAGAGGAAATGGAATTAAAAGCACGTGTAAACATTATCCCCAATTATCAGGGTGTTCCGATGGAATTTAATCAGACTTACACAACACAAGAAGGATATACAATTGAATTTACAAAGTTGAATATTATCATGACCAATTTCAAAGATAACGGAAAACAGCTTTTTCAATCTGGCGTTTATAAATTTGAAAAGGACAAACGTTTGCTTTGGGAAGGCGTTGGGAATTATACTGAATTCACTTCTATAACTGCAAATATTGGAGTTGACGCAACACAAAATCATGAAGATCCTTCTGCTAGAGATGCCGATGATCCTTTGTTTATTCTAAATTCTGGAGATATGCATTGGGGATGGAATACAGGTTATATTTTTGTGATGATTGAAGGGAAAGCAGATACTTCTGCATTGCAAGATGGTTCTGAGATGACGAATTTCGCTTATCATATTGGAAATGATGATTTATTGAGGTCTTTTAGTCTTCAAGGTTTAAATTGGATGAAAGTAAACAGTCAATTATTTGAAACCAATATTCAACTGGATTTGTATAAAATATTTGATGGTGAAACAGAAGATATTGACATCAAAACAGAACGAATTTCGCACACAAATCCAGGGCAAATTGCTTTAAGCGAAAAAGTAATAAATAACTTCGTGAAAGCGTTAAGTAAGTAAGGTTTAATTATTAATGTTTAACGCGCGTGGATATTGAATTTTAACTGCGTTAAAATTGTGGAAAAGTCCAGCGCTAACCACGTTAAACCTTAATAATTATACATTAGAAAAAGTTAAACATTAATAGAAGTATGAAAAAGAAGATAATATTCATATTTATTTCAATCTTGTTCTTTTCTTGTAAGAAGAATGAAGTCGATATGTCTATAACTCCTTATCAACTTGAAATTCCAAGTCATTTTCCAGCGATGCCAATTCCAGAAGACAATCCTATGTCAGTGGAGGGAGTTGAACTAGGAAGAAGGCTTTTTTATGACACACGTTTAAGTCTCGACAATTCTATTTCTTGCGCTTCATGTCACAATCAAGCCAATGGTTTTTCTGATCCTAATCAATTTTCAAGCGGAGTAAATGGAACAATCGGCGTTCGTCAATCGATGTCATTGGTTAATTTAGGTTGGCAAAGTGCTTACTTTTGGGATGGTCGAGCAGAAACACTTGAAGAGCAAGTTTTGCATCCGGTTAGAGATCCAATTGAAATGAATCAAAGTTGGGATGCTACAGCACAAAAACTAAATGCAATTGAAGGATATCAAAATGATTTCTACCGTGTTTTTGAAGTTGTAGATTTTGATTCTACTCATATCTCTAAAGCTATTGCCCAGTTTTTAAGAACGCTTATCTCGAGTCAATCAAAATATGATGTGATGTACAAATACCGAAACAACCTACCTTTGAATGCATTTGAGCAGAATCTTTACACCCAAATCACGAATGAAGAATGGGGAGGAATGGATTTGTTCTTCAGCTTAACAAATGGAGATTGTTTGCATTGTCATGATGGACCGCTTATGGAAGTTCAAGGTTTGTTTTCAAACAATGGTTTGGATGATAATTTTTCAGATATTGGAAGAATGAAAGTCACAGGGAATACTAACGATCAAGGGAAATTTAAAGTTCCCAGTTTAAGAAATATTGAATTCACAGCACCTTACATGCACGACGGAAGATTTTCAAATTTAGATGAAGTAATCAACCATTATTCCTTTGGAATCGTGGAAAGTCCGACCATTGACCCGATGATAGAATTCGCTCACCAAGGTGGTGTTCAACTGGATGCTCAGGAACATCAATTGATAAAAACTTTCTTAAAAACATTTACTGATCATAAGTTTTTGAACAACCCAAAATTCAAAAAACCTAGCTCACACTGATTCTTTACCAACTTGGTTGATTTTTTCATAGATCACCTATGAAATACGCCTTTATTTTAGTTTATTTGTTCACAATAAAAATGATTCATGGAAGACCGGAGAAGACTCACAACAGAAGAAAAAGCATTAAAGATAAATCTGAACTCAGATATTTATGGTTCCTTTTCTGAAATAGGCGCTGGTCAAGAGGTTGCAGCAAACTTTTTTAGGGCTGGAGGAAGCTCGGGAACAATTGCCTTTGCGAGTTCTGCTTATGACATGAAAGTGTCTGATAGTATTTACGGAAAAGCGAAACGTTATGTCAGTGAGGAAAGGTTGTTAACCATGCTCAAAAAAGAGTATGAAATGGTGACGACTAGTTTAGATTCTCGAAAAGAACATACGCGATTCTTCTCATTTTGCAATACCGTAGAGTCATTAAATTACCACAAAACAAATCAAGGTCAAGGTTGGGTAGGTTTGAGATTTCAAATTAATCCAAACACTCCACCAAATCATATCATTTTGCATGTTAAAATGCACGATCATAACAACAGAGCGCAACAAGAAGCTTTAGGGATTTTAGGTGTTAATTTGATTTATGCAGCTTATTTTCATGCGACTGGAGAGTTAGATTATTTCATCAATAGTTTAGTCCATCATTTACCAAAAGACAGAATTGAAATTGACATGTTGCATGTTGAAGGTCCAGACTTTGAACAAATAGACAATAGAATCTTAGCGCTTAATCTTGTAAAAAGAGGAATTACTGAAGCTACAATGTTTGATCAAACAGGTAAAGTTCTTCAGCCTGCGAGTAAATTATACAAGAAGAATATTCTGCTAATGCGTGGACGATTTAGACCCGTTACTAAGGTGCATATTGACATGTTGAACAGTGCCCGAGGAAAATTCTACGAGGAAGAAGGAGTTCAGAAAAAAGATGTTAGAGAGGTTTTTGAATTGACATTGCGTGATTTAACTTCTGGCGGACAAATCTCGGATATGGATTTTGTTGACCGAGCAGAGCTTTTAGGAGCTTTGGGTTATACTGTAATGATTTCAAATTATCTGCGCTATTATGAAATGGTAGATTATTTAAGTGATATCACCAAAGGATATAAAATGGGAATCATTTTAGGAATTTACAATATCCACAATATTTTCGATGAGCAATATTACACGCACCTAAATGGTGGTTTACTTGAAGCTTTCGGAAAGGGATTTGGAAGAAATGCAAAGATGTACATTTATCCAGCAATCAATTACAATAATGGAGAATTGTATGAATTTAAGGATGTTATTGTTCCAAATCATTTAAAAGGATTGCTTACTTACATGATTGACAACGAAAAAATTGAAGCACTTTCTCAGTTCGATTATAGTTTATTAAACATCAACGCTGATGACGTTTTAGCAAAAATTACACGTCATGAAGATGATGAAAATTGGGACAGTGATGTGCCAGATCGTGTCGCTAAAGCGATTAAGTTTATGCGCTTGTTTGGATATACGCCAAAGGTGGAGCCAGAAGAGTTGAAGTTGTCGAAGGAGATTCATTTTAAACTATAATTACCGTTAGCTGCTTTGCACTCGTTTTGAAAAATAAATCCCCACAACAAGCTCTGGGCATCGCATTGACAAAAGTCAACTCATTATTTTTCAAAACAAGCGCGCCGCATCGACAGGCTCAGCGCAGCGCTTGCTAACAAAAAATATAACTAAGAAATTATAGTTTCGGATTCTAAATCTGCATTAGCTACTTTACTTAGAATTATCTCAAAAAAAAAGCTTCGCTGCAGTTGTACTGCTGCGATGTTTTTTTTTGAGATAATTCATTCAGAGGGACATTGCTCATAGATGAAATGCTTTGTTAATGACATTTTTAAATAACTCTAATTGAGATATACTTTCTTGGATGGATGTCAATACATTCAGTGGGAAATTTTAAACGGGCTGAAAGCCCAACTTAATTCAGCAGGATGCAACGCGCCCTGTTGTATTAAGTGTTTTTTTTGCGCTCTGAAGGAGCAACTCAATGATATGATTCAAACCACGGTGCTCCTCGGATATTTTTCAGAATGTAACTCAATAAAAAAATCCCGAACCAACAAAAATTTGTCAATTCGGGACTTTTAATATTTAAAAGTAAAAGAAAACTACTCCCCTTTTCTCATTTTTTTCATTTCTTCAATTTTATCTTTCAAAGACTTTTCTTCTTCTTTAGGCTCCTCCAAATCATCTTCTAAATCGATGTCTTTTTTCTTCTTTTTTGGAGTTTCAGCTTTTACTTCTTCTTCAGCTTCTTCAGCAACTTCTTGAATTTCTTCAATTGTTTCTTCTGATGAATCGATAGCCTCTTCCTTTACTTCAACTTTTTCAATTGGAGTTTCAGGTTTAGCTTCTTCCTTAGCCTCTTCTTGAATTTCTTCAATTGTTTGCTCTGATGAATCGATAGTCTCTTCCTTTACTTCAACTTTTTCAATTGGAGTTTCAGGTTTAGCTTCTTCTTGAACTTCTGCAGTCTTCTCTTCTTTAGCATCAACAGTTTCTTCTTTTACCTCTTCTTTTTTAGTTGAAGCTTTTGCTTCTTTTGCCGGTTCTTCCGCTTCAAGTTCAGACTTTACTTCTTCTTTTGAACCTTCTTTGTCATCTGAATCAATAGCAGCCATGAATTTAGGTGCTTGACCATATTTCGATGCTCCAAGTCTTGGCTCAGCAGCTTTCTTTTCTACTTTTTTCGGTTCTTCTTTCTCTACTGAATCTTCTTTTGCAGCAATTGGAGTAGATTCTTTTTTATCATCACTCTCCTTTTTATCTTCATTTACAGAAAGATAAGAAGATTTCGCTTGACCATATTTTGAAGCAGCACTTTCACGTGGTGCAGCTGGTTCTGACTCAATTACTCTGCGTGTTGGATTGTATTCTTTGGTTTCTTTTTTGGCAACACTTCTTTTTTCTTCTCTTGGAGCTTCCTCTCTAGGTGAAGAATAGCTAGATGCTCTATCATCGTCAGAATTATCTTTCGAATCATCATCAGCTGCTAAATAAGAAGATTTTGCTGCACCATATTTTGAAGCAGCACTCTTACGAGGCTCAGTTCTTTCTGGAGTCGAAATCACCCTTCTTGTTGGATTGTATTCTTTCGCTACTCTTTTTTCAGAAGGCTTATCATCTCTTGGATTTTCATCATCATATCTTGAAGGCTTCTCCTCTCTTGTTGGTGTTGAAGCTCTTTCTTCGTTTACAAATTCCTCTTCAACTCTTTCTTCTCTTTTGCGCTTTTCTCTTCTGACTCCTCTCGGCTTAGCAATAATTCCGTCCTCTTCATCTTCAGTATTGTCATATTTTTTTGATCCAGCAAAAACTTGGAACTGACGCAAACTACATTCAAGATTACCATTGAAAACTTTAATTTTTCTACTCGGTCTTAAACCAATATTCTTTAAGGCATCAACATTAGAAGAAACTACCCAGCAATCATATCCTAAGAATTTTTGCTTAAACAAATCTCCCATTTCTGTATACAATTCTTCAACCTCCTCACCCATTCGTTCTCCATAAGGCGGATTACAAATCATGATTCCTTTTTCGTTTGGAGCTTCTAATTCCAGAGCATCTTTAATATCCCAAGTAATCATGTTTCCGATTGGAGCCATTCTACTATTTCTACGTGCTTTTTGAATCATTTCACCGTCGATGTCAGAAGCTAAAATATCAAACCCCAATTTAATCGGACGACTATTTCCTTCGCCTTTAACTCTTTCCCATGCATCAGCATCAAAAGATTTAAAATTCTTAAATGCAAAGTGACCTCTTTCAATCATTGCTGGAATATCTGCAGCCCAAAGAGCCGCTTCAATTGCAATAGTTCCAGCACCACACATTGGATCAATCAAAGTTGATTTTCTGTCCCAACCTGACATGCGCAAGATTCCTGCAGCAAGTACTTCGTTCATTGGAGCTTCACCCACTTCTTGTCGGTAACCTCTTTGAAACAAAGGAACACCACTTGTATTTAAGGAAATTACAACGTTTCTTTCTTTTATATAAACATCAAACATAACCTGCGGTGATTTCAAATTCACATCAGGACGTTTGTCATCACACTTCTCTCTAAACACATCGGCAATTGCATCTTTAACAACTAAAAATGGATATTGCGTATGCGTGAATAGCGTAGAAAAAACTGCACCTTTAACTGCAAATGTTTTATCTACATCAAAATAAGCTGGCCAGTCAATTTTCTTTGCTTCTTTATATAAATCTTCTTCCTTATATATATTGAAAGATTTAATTTTTACAAGAACAGAGATTGCTAATCGACAACGGTAATTAAGACGGTAAACATCTTCCCAATCACCATTCAGTTGAACCGCTCGATTTAAAATTTCAACGTTATCGTATCCCAATTCATTCAATTCTTCTTTGAGTATTTCTTCAAATCCGAAAAGTGTTTTAACAGTAATTACTAAATCTTTCATTTGTATTATTTAAATTCTCTTATTAATGGTAGTTTCCATGAAAACAGTACCGCTAAAGTTCTAAATGCGATGATAAAAATCATGCTTGACCACAAAAGCCAGGTGGTATCACCTTGACCAAAATAATCGCCTAGCAAATAAAACGTTCCTCCTAGCAAGCAAGGTATGGCATAAATTTCTTTTTTGAAAATCAATGGTATTTCATTACACAAAACATCACGCAACAATCCTCCAAAAGTTGCTGTTATCATGCCTAAAAACACCGCCGTTATTGCCAAAGCATCATGAGATAATCCTTTTTGGACACCCACAATAGTGAACACCGAAATTCCTACGGTGTCAAAGATAGACAATGTTCTTCTCCAAGACCTTAATTTTTTTCTAAAAATCATTCCTATTGTTGCACCACCAATCACGACAAGCAGTTGAGACAATGAAGTCATCCAAGCAATATCAACGTTTAACAGTAAATCTCTAATCGTTCCACCACCTAAAGCAGTGATAAAAGCAATGATATATCCACCAAGAATATCAAGATTTCTGTTTGCAGCTGTCAACATACCACTTATAGCAAAAGCAAACAATCCAATGTGGTCTAAAACTTCAAGCATTTATTATTTTTTCGGAATTAAGGTAAAATCTTATACTTTTGTACAAATTAACTCATTTAAAATAGCTTGAAAGACAAGATTTTACTTTTTTTATTTGTTTTTGGTGTATTCTGCTCTACAAATGTTTCAGCTCAACGCGTAGGAGTCGTCCTAAGTGGCGGAGGTGCAACAGGTTTAGCGCATATTGGCGTGCTCCAAGCATTAGAAGAAGCTGAAATTCCAATTGATTATATTTCAGGAACCAGTGCCGGAGCATTAATTGGCGCTTTGTATGCTTCAGGATATTCACCAGATGAGATAAAAGCTTATATTTTATCAGAACATTTTGAAAAAATGACCTCAGGTACAGTTTCAAAAGAAGAACGTTTTTTATTGAGGGAAAAATCAAAAGACGCTTCAATGTTGAACATCAACTTTGCAAAAGACAGTGTTTTCGTGAAATCCCTTCCTACAAATTTCTTAACTCCTTCCTATTTAGACTTCGAAACGATGCGCCTTATTGGACATACTGGAGCCTCGGTTGGAAAAGATTTCGATTCGCTATTTGTTCCATTTAGATGTGTGGCTTCTGATATTTACCTAAAAGAAAGTGTGATTTTTAAAAAAGGAGATCTGAATGCAGCTGTTAGAGCCTCCATGACTTATCCATTCTACATTAACCCTATTCGAATAGATGGAAAATTATTTTTTGATGGTGGACTTTACAATAACTTCCCTGCTGATGTCCTTTACCATGAATTTCCTGTCGACTATATTGTAGGAAGTAATGTTTCTTTAAACGCTTCGGCGCCTAGTGAAGATGATATCATTAGTCAAATCACAACCATGTTTGTACAGAAGACAAACTTTGAACTCCCCTGTTCTTACGGTGTGATTATAGAACCTCAAAACGACCTTGGAACCTTTGAGTTTGAAAGAGCTGATGAAGCCATTAAAAGTGGATATGATGCTGCACAGGTTTATATTGACAGTATTCTTCTGTATGTTCAAAAACGAGTTAAAGTATCTGAACTTGAAGAACGAAGAATTAAATTTAGAGCAAAGTTAAAACCTATCAAGATCAGTTCAATTAAAGTTTCTTCATACACTCCTGCTGATGTATCTTTCGTTGAAGACAATTTTAAACGAGACACTTTAAAAGAACCAATTACACTTGACGAATTTAGAAAACGCTACTACAGAGCTTATGCTACACATCAAATTAAGTACATTTTTCCTACATTAGAAAAAGAGAGTGATTCCACTTTTGCTCTTTCATTAGATGTTACAAAGCAAAAACCTTTAACGTTAAGTGTTGGAGGACATTTTTCTTCACGTCCAGTAAACACAGCCTACATTGGTTTATCTTATTGGGATTTAGGCAAAGGGGCGGTTGGAGTTCATGGTGAAGCATACTTCGGGAAATTTTATGGTTCTACTAAAATTAAAGTAGATTATGATTTACCAACCCTATTTCCAATCAGAATAAGTCCGTTTTTTGTATTAAATAGATGGGATTATTACCGAAGTTCATCGACTTTCTTTGAAGATATTAATCCTTCATTTTTGATTCAAAATGAAATGTATTATGGTATAAATGTTGGGATTCCAACCACAAGTAATGGTAAAACTTCTTTGGACATCAAGGTTTTTGAAAACACAGATCAATATTATCAAACATTAAATTTTTCAGAAAGTGATACAGCTGATGTAACCAGTTTCATTGGAGAATCGGTAGCTTTAAATTTTGAATACAACACCTTAAATAGAAAACAATGGGCATCAAAAGGAGCATTTTTGAAATCAAGTATTCGCTATGTTCAAGGAAAAGAAAATAGTGTTTCTGGAAATATTCCTGACAAAGAATATGATTTAAGAAGACAGCACCGATGGATAAATGTGTCATTGGAAGGACAAAAATTTTATGATATCGGTTCCTACTTTAAAATTGGTTTGTATGGAAAAGCTGTTCTAAATTCTCAATCGCTTTTTGCCAATTATACTGCTTCGATTTTAAATATGACAGAATTCTCACCACTTCCAGATAGTAAACCATTGTTTTTAAGGGAATATAGAGCACCACAATTTATTGGAGGAGGTCTGAATTTGATCTTTAATTACAATAAGTATTTCGAGTTTAGAATTGAGCCTTATTTCTTTCAACCATTTAGACAAATCATTCGTTTTCAAGATGAAGGTGAATTCGGATATTCTGATTTATTTGAAGAAGGACTTCCAATGATTGGTGCTTCATTAATTTTCCATACACCTATTGGTCCATTGAGGCTTTCAACGAATTATTTCCCGAAGCAAGATAAATCTTTTGTAACGCAATTAAGCTTTGGGTATGTACTTTTCAATGACCGTTCAATTCGTTAATCAAATTAAGCTTTTGTCCTTTTGAATCATTACTTTTGTAGAAATTATTAAAGTATGATATTACCTATTGTAGCATATGGTGACCCCGTATTAAAAGCTGAAGGAGTTGAAATAGATAAGGATTATGAAGGTTTGAAGGAACTTATCGACAACATGTGGGAAACGATGTATAACGCGCATGGAGTTGGGCTAGCTGCACCTCAAATTGGAAAATCTATTAGAATATTCATTGTTGATGCATCACCTTTTGCAGAAGATGACGAAGATGGCGAACCAGATCCTAAAGCAGCAGGTTTAGATGGATTTAAAAAAGTTTTCATCAATCCAATTATTGAAGAAGAAACAGGTGAAGAATGGTCTTTTCAAGAAGGATGTTTGAGTATTCCAACGATTAGAGAAGACGTTTTTAGAAAAGAAAAAATTACCATTACCTATTTTGATGAGAATTTTAAATTCCATGAAGAGTCTTATGATGGATATGCTGCACGAATTATTCAACATGAATATGATCACGTAGATGGAATCTTATTTACAGATCATCTTTCTACCCTAAAGAAAAAATTATTAACTAAAAAACTAGCTAATATTTCAAAAGGTATAGTTGATATAGACTACCGCATGAAATTTCCCGTTACTAAAAGAAAAAGATAATGAAAAAAATAATTTACGTTTTTAGTGTGCTGATTGTATTTGCTTCGTGTAATTCAAATAATGAAGAAGTAAAGGAAGAAAAAGAAGAAATGACTGTGGAAAGTATGAAAGCTTCCATTAAGGAAATGGATGATTCTTTGAAAGTCATGATGGATGAAGCGATTAAATCACCAGAATACAAAATGAACAGGGTTGCTTATCATGAAGCGATTAATAGAAACAAAGACTTTTATCAAACCTTCCCAAATGATCCTTATGCAGAAAAAGCGTTAGGGAAAATTGCTGGAATATATCTTCAACTAAATATTGAGGAAGAAGCTGTAAAATGGAGAGATACTTTATTGAATAACTATCCAAATACAGAAGATAAAATTGGTTTGTTGGAATTGCAAATGAATTATTACGATTACAATATGAATAACAAAGAAAAGATCAAGCATTATGCTAATCGTTTGTTGGCTATTGAAAATCTGTCTGAAGAAAAGCGTGAACAATATGAATTTCGTTTAGAACATATCGACAAATCTTTTGAAGAACTTATTGAACTTCAAATAATAGGTGATATGGAAAAGGTAAAAACAGAGCACCCGCAATAATATTTATAGATTATTCAATACGATTTAATCTTTTAAAGTACAACACGTAAAGACTTTTGTTAGAATTATAATCCAATCTGTTAACTATGCAGATGGTTTTTTTGGCTCTATATGAAATACTGTGGGTAATCTTAATCCTTCGAAAGAATTAATAGTTCTACTACGCATTTAACTGTAACCTACACGAGTTGTATTTTAAAGTATTTATCAGAATTATCATTTCATTTTTACAAGAAAGCACATGGCGGTCTGTATTTCAATTAATTATTCCCGGCGGGAGGGCATATTGATAGCCAAGGAAGTAAGTCCTTGGTTTAAAACAAATAGAGATAATACAAAACCCAACAAAATCGACCTAATCGCATGCAATTAGGTCGATTTTGTTAGGTTTTGTTTCGGTTTGTATCGTTTGGCGGATGGACTTACGTCCATCCATATTAACATGCCGTCCCTCGGGGACTTAGAATAATAAATACTTAATTAACAAGGACTTATAAGATTAAGAGAAATTTATTTTAATAGAAAGTTTCCATTTGAATAAAAGTAGAACCAAATTAACAATCGTTTAGCTTCAATTAAAACCATAGATTTTAAAACTACCCACATAAAATCATATAGAACCGTTTTTTTTTTCATAAAAGATAGGTTTTAGCTCATTTTTTAACAAAGCTTTAACTTCAATAAGCCTTTCGTGTTAAGGCTTTGTTAAAAAACTGAATGCTAGGTTAATTCGATATATATTTGGTTGAAACTAAAATTATAAACATGAAAAAAGTACTATTTACACTAAGCCTATTGTTCACCGCATTTTTAGGAATGAACTCAGCAATCGCTCAATCAGCTGTTGAATCAGGAGCACAAATTGAATTTGAAAAAGAAACACATGACTACGGAACAATTAGTCAATATGCAGACGGAACTTGTGAATTTAAGTTTACAAACACAGGAAACGAGCCTTTAGTTATTTCAAACGCAAAAGGATCTTGTGGATGTACTGTACCACAATGGCCACGTGAGCCAATCGCTCCAGGAAAATCAGGAGTTATAAAAGTAAAGTATGACACTAAACGTGTAGGGATTATTGGAAAAAGCGTTACGTTACAATCAAATGCGACTAACGAGCCAACAAAAACTATTCGTATCAAAGGAAATGTAAAAGCTGCACCTCAAGGAGGAGCACCTGTTAACAACAGTGGTGCACCAGCAGTAAACTAATTTAAAATATGAAGAACGTTTTCGTACTTCTATTAATGATTACAAATTCCGCTATTGGGTTCGCCCAGTATGCGGAATTTGCTTTTTTGGATAAAACCATGGAAATAATTATTAATGTTTAATTGGTAATGTTTAACGCGCGATTTTCCTTCGAAAAACATGAACAACAAAATCTTTTAACAGATTATAAGACTCAAAATGTTACAATATCCTATCTTCGTACTATAAAATTATACCATGTCAATTTCTGTAAAACATCTTACCAAATACTACGGAGAACAAGCCGCAGTAGACAATATTTCTTTTGAAGCGAAAAACGGTGAAATCTTAGGTTTCTTAGGTCCAAACGGAGCTGGAAAATCGACTACAATGAAGATCATTACCAGTTTTATTCCTGCAACAGAAGGAAGCGTTGAAGTTTGTGGAATGGACATAAAAAAGCATTCGCTTGAAGTAAGAAAGAAAATCGGTTATCTTCCTGAACACAACCCATTGTATTTGGACATGTACGTTAAGGAATACCTAGCTTTTGTGGGGAAAATCTACAAAGTAAAGAAGCTAAAAGACAGAGTTGCTGAAGTAATTGAATTGGTTGGACTGCAAAAAGAACAACACAAAGTAATTGGGCAACTTTCGAAAGGATATAGACAAAGGGTTGGATTAGCTCAAGCAATTATTCATGATCCTGAGGTACTTATTTTAGATGAGCCAACTTCTGGTTTAGATCCAAATCAATTGTCAGAAATTCGTGAGTTAATCAGAAAAATTGGTAAAGAAAAAACAGTAATGCTTTCAACGCATATCATGCAGGAAGTTGAAGCGATTTGTGACAGAGTAATCATTATCAAAAACGGTAAATTGGTAGCCAATGCAAAAGCTAGTGAATTACAATCCGATGTAAATAGTCAGGTGGTATTTGTTGAATTTGATACTGAAATTTCTAGAAATCGTTTAGCTAAAGTTCCAAATATTTCAAGGGTTGAAGAAATTACCAAAACAACATTCTTAGTCAAATCTGATTCTGGAATTGACTTACGTAAAACCATTGCAGCGTATGCGCAAGAAGAGAATTTACTGATTTTGACGATTCGTAAAGAAGAAAAGACCTTGGAAGAGGTTTTCAAAGACTACACTAGGTAATTATGAATTACGAATGATTAATTACGAATTATCAGCATCGTATTTAATACTTGAATAGTATGTTTTATGACTTTGAGTAGAACTCTAATTACTAATACACTGAGAAATTCAAACCTTATTTATTTTAAAGACCCGCTATATCTTTATAAATCAACCTGAGCAAAGCGAACACAAACCACGAATTCGTAATTCGTAATTAGAAAATTCGTAATTGATTTAAAGTACCACTTTACGGCTTTTCTCCATTGCGTGTTGCGCGAAATCTTCTCCAACTGAGCTTTTATAGTCATAGATATAATCTACATTCAGTTTTTCGAATATTTCTTTTTCATCTTCATAATGACAGATAGCAGCAATTTTGAATTCTCTCGTTTTCATTTTATTGATTTGCTTCATCGTGTTGTGATTTGAGGCATAATCACTCATTGCTAAAACAACAACATCTACTCTTTCCCAATTCGATTCATCCCAGAAATCTCTATCGGTGGAATCTCCCCAAACAACATTATTCCCTTCTTCTTTAAGTTGATTGACCTTGTCTCCATTATAATCGACTCCAATTACAGAGTCTGGAAAACTTTCCTTGAGGTGATAATAAGCAGGCAAACCAATACTTCCCAAACCAATGATAACATACTTTGCTTCTCCGCTAATTTGAGCTTGTTTATCTATCTCTTTTGATGTTCTGTTCCACTTCGTTAATGTACCTTGATATTTCTCAAACAATTCATAAGAACGAGAAATAATTGGTGAAGAAAGTAAGAAAGAAAGGCTCATAAATATAGCTAACGTTGTCAGCCAATCACTGTCTATCATTCCATTTGAAACAGCAACAGCACCCACGATTAGTCCAAATTCACTGTAATTTGACAAGTGCAAAGAAGTCAGGAAATTTGTTCTGGCCCGTAGTTGGAAATAAGAGAATATTCGAATAAACAAAAGTCCTTTGAATACTACGAATATCAGAAGTGAAAACGCGATAATGATATTTGTTAATGAAGGTACTCCCGACAATCCGATATTGATAAAGAATCCAATTAAAAAGAAATCCTTATAGCTCAACATTCTGTCGTACAGCTCCTCTTTTCTTGGATGATTTACCATTAGCATTCCGATTACCAGAGCACCTAGGTCATATTTCAAATCAACTAAGTCAAAAGCGAGTGCGCCAGCAATTAGAGGTGCGAAGAAACCAAAAACAGTCAGTAATTCACCATGACCCGCTTTATTAAGTAGTCGGTCTAAAACTAATTTTATGACATATAAATAAATAGGCAAAGCCAATACCCAAACAGAAGGCATTACACTTTTAGAAACCGTTAAAAAGACAACCGCAAAGATATCTTGTACAACCAAAATTCCAATAGCAAAACGTCCATGTCGGGAAGTAATTTCTCCACGTTCTTCAAGTGACTTTACAATAAAAACAGTACTTGAAAAGCTCAATGCAAAACCAATTGTCAATGCAGATTGAATTGACATATCAGCGAAATACTGAATTCCTAAGAAACTCACCCCAAAAATAACTCCACCTATAGCAAGTGTTGTAATAATAATGTGAGAGGAAGCAGTAATCAATATTTCGGGTTTAATCAGTTGCTTAATTTTGATTTTTAATCCGATGGTAAACAAGAGCAAGATAATCCCTAAATCAGAAAGTGGACCTAAAATTTCCTTTAAATTACCTTCTGTAAAACCTGAAATACTAAGGAAAAATCCAGTCGCAAGAAAGCCTAACAATGCAGGAAGTCCTAAACGCTTCATCAACAATCCACTTAAAAAAGCCATTGATAACCAAATTGCATCTATATATATTGCGTCTAAATCTACTGTACCCATCTATTCTATTAAATATATTTATGTGTTATTAATGACGGACATCAACTTTGAGTGGGTTGATAACCAAACACCCAACAAAAATAACTTTTGTTCGTTATAAAAAGAGTCTATTAAAAACGTTTTATCCACTTTTTAAAATAAAAGTAAGGAATAAATCCGCGCAGTACCATCCACATTATAATCGCATACCATATTATTTGTAGTCCCGGCATAAACTGATGTCCGATTAATAATACAGGTAAAAATCCAAATATTGTAGAAATAAATAAGATATTTCTCAAAAACTTTGCTTTTCCCATTCCTTTAAAAACACCATCCAAAGTAAAAGCAAGTGCATTTATGGGTAAACAAAGCGCAAATAATGGTAGAATTAAAGGGTATAAATTCCAAACTTCTTCGTTATTAATAATCAATCCCATTACCGAACTATTAAAAATCAAGAGTAATCCGGCCAAAGCAAAAGAGACAATTACACTTAAAAGCAGATTACGGTTGAGGTTTCTTTGCATTGCTTCTTTATTTCTCGCTCCCAAGAATTTCCCTGCCATAGCATTCGCTGAAGTTGCAAAAGAATCCAAAAAGAAGGCAGAGAACATCCATAAATTAAGCATTACAGCGTGAGTTGCTGCTTGAGCAGTTCCGTAAATATTGGCGAATTTGTGCGTTAACATTAAAGCAATATTTAGAACAATTGTTCTCAAGACAAGGTTTCCAGCAATCAATAAAAGGCCTACAAACTCTGGACTAATTCTTAAAGTGTGAATTAACTTGATTTTTGATTTATACAACAGGAAGTAAATGGTGAGCACAAACATCACAATCTGAGCAATGAAACTTGCCCAAGCTGCTCCTTCTACTCCCATTGGCTCAACTAAATCCCACCAACCCAAGACGAAAATAAAATCCAAGATAATATTCACACTTCCTCCGATAATTGAAATCACCATGGCCCACCACGTATTTTGCACGCCTCTAAAAACGCCAAAAATCGAGAACGTGATTAGCGTTAAAGGAAATCCTAAAACCCGAATATTGAAATACGCTGTGGCATCTTCCAAAATAGGACCAGTTGCAGAAAGTAAATTTTCGAAAACCCAAGCGGAAGTAAAATATGTTCCTAGCATAGCCAAAACTCCAACAATGGCATTGAAGTATATCATTTGTGGAATCAAACTGGACATTACGCGCATTCTCATTGAACCATAAGCTTGCGAAACTACTGCCGAAATTGCACTTTTCATTTGAGCAAAAATCCAAACCAAAGCAGAAATTAAACTTCCTGCAATTCCCACTGCTGCAACTGCCGATAGATTTTCGTTGGAATCTGCAAAGCTATCATAACCGATATTTCCAACTACTGCGAGGTCTGTTAATGAAAGAACGGGTTCCACGATTCCACCAAGCATAGCTGGTAATGCTAATTTCCAAATGGAACGGTATGTGGGTTGTTTTTGAATTTTGCAGGGTTATGGGTGGTAAAGGTAGGGAATTTTTAAAATGTGGGGTGGTAATTTTGGATTGTGGTAGGGTAATTTTGTTTTGTGGTGGGATTATTTTGAATTGTGGTGGTACATTTTGGATTGTGGTGGTGCATTTTTTTCCCGTGGAGGCGCAATGCATTGCGCCTCCACTGGAAAAAAATGATGACCATAATCTAAAATCTAAACATTTTGGTTATCTTAATGGTAATTAAACAAAACAACCACTTTAAATCAAAATCATGAAAAGGCTATATAAAAACAAATACCGTGTTGATACATTTCGATGGGTAAATTGGAATTATGCTTGGTGCGCTGACTATTTTATAACTGTTCTAACTTACGATAAACAATGTTTCTTTGGAGAAATTACAGATAAAAAAGCTCAATTATCAAAAATAGGCGAAATTGTAAAAAATGAATGGGAAAAAACTTTTGAAATGAGGCCTGACATGAATTTAACGATGGGTGAATATGTAATAATGCCTAATCATATTCATGCTATTATTAGAATTGGCAAAAATGAATTCAATTCTCAAAATTCATTAAACGATATCAATGTGAAAAGTAAATTTGGACCTCAATCAAAAAATATTGGATCGATAATGAGAGGATTCAAATCTTCGGTGACAATGAAAGCACGGTTAATAAATTCTAATTTCAAATGGAAAACTCGATTTCATGACCACGTCATAAGGAATAATTGGGCTTTTTACAATATCGAAAAGTACATTATCGAAAATCCTGAAAAATGGAAGGAGGAATAAAATTAAAAATATAGGAACTTCTTAAATCCAAATTGTCACTTTTTTGATAAAAATTGATTCTAGTTGTTCAAATTTTAAATAAAACAGTACATTTACCCCAAGAAAAAACACAAAATGAATTTTATACAATTACATCATCATCATTTTCATATTTGCCCTCAGGCGAGTTGATAATGATATGTAATTAAAATAATATATCTATTAAACACCGGCTGAGTAAATCAGACGGTGTTTTTTTTGTGCCCAAAAATTTACTCAGACCATTATTTAAATTAAGAAATGAGTAAATTAAAAATTGCAATCCAAAAGAGCGGACGCTTAAATGAAGATTCGCTAAATCTCCTAAAAGCTTGTGGTATTGCCATAGACAATGGGAAAGACCAATTAAAAGTAGCCGTAGCTAATTTCCCGATGGAGATTTTGTACCTGCGCAATTCAGATATTCCACAATATTTAGAAGATGGAACTGTCGACATTGCCATTGTTGGAGAAAACCTATTAATTGAACAACAAAAACAAGTTGAAATTGTCGAAAAATTAGGCTTTTCAAAATGCAGGGTTTCATTGGCTGTACCAAAGGATGTAGAAGATGAAAGCATCAACTATCTGAACAATAAAAAGATTGCCACTTCTTATCCTGTGACCTTAAAAGCATTCTTAGACCAAAACAATATTCAAGCTGAAATTCACACAATTTCAGGATCTGTGGAAATTGCTCCTAACATAGGTTTGGCTGATGGAATTTGTGATATCGTAAGTTCTGGAAATACACTTTTCAGAAATGGATTAAAGGAAACACAAGTTATTCTTCAATCTGAAGCAGTTTTGGTAAAATCAAAAAAACTGAATGCTGAACAAGAAGAAATTCTAGACAAATTACTATTCAGAATTAAAGCCGTTCAAAAAGCTAAGAACAGTAAGTACATTCTATTGAATGTTCCCAATGATAAAATTGAAGCGGTAACAAAAATTCTACCTGTTCTAAAAAGTCCAACGATTCTTCCATTGGCGCAAGAAGGCTGGAGTTCCTTGCACTCGGTTATTGCTGAAGGAGAATTCTGGGATGTAATCGATTCTTTAAAAACTGCAGGCGCTGAAGATATTTTAATTGTACCAATCGATAAAATGGTGAGCTAATGAAAACATATAATAATCCAACAAAAGAAAACTGGAATGCGCTCACAAAGCGTCCAGCAATAGATCAGAAAGAACTCGGTGATTTGGTTACTTCTATCATTGAAAACGTAAAATCAAAAGGTAATCTAGCATTGAAAGAATATGCGCTTCAATTCGATAAAGTAACATTAAACGAGCTGACTGTTTCCAAAGAAGAAATTGAAAAAGCGAAGACTTCGGTACCACAAGAACTCAAGGATGCCATTCAATTGGCGTATGGTAATATTTACACTTTTCACACCTCACAACAAACCACTGAAGCAGTTATAGAAACTGTAAAAGGAGTAAAATGTTGGAGAAAATCTGTCGGAATAGAGAAAGTCGGACTGTACATTCCTGGAGGAAGCGCTCCCCTATTTTCAACGATTCTCATGTTGGGAATTCCAACAAAAATAGCGGCATGTAAAGAAGTTATTTTATGTACGCCACCAAGTAAAGATGGAACCATCAATCCTGCGATTTTATTCACTGCAGATCTAGTTGGAATCACTAAGATATACAAAGCTGGAGGCGCACAAGCAATCGCTGCAATGGCAGTTGGAACAGAAACAATCCCTCAAGTTTATAAGATTTTTGGACCAGGAAACCAATATGTGACAAAAGCCAAAGAACTCATTCAACAAATGGGAGTCGCAATTGATATGCCTGCTGGTCCAAGCGAAGTATTGGTCATTGCCGACAGAACATGCAATCCGGAATTTGTTGCTGCAGACTTACTTTCTCAAGCTGAGCATGGTCCAGATAGTCAAGTGGTTTTGTTAAGTGATTCTGAAGAAACCCTAACTAAATGTAAAATTGCAGTAGAGCGACAAGTTCAATTACTACCCAGAAAAGACACCGCTTTAAAAGCATTGGAAAACAGTACAGCGATTGTGTTTAAAAACATGGTTGAATGTATTGAATTTAGTAATCAATATGCTCCTGAACATTTAATCATCGCTTCAGAAAATGCCAATCAATACGTGAATGACATTACCAATGCAGGTTCAGTATTCTTAGGAAATTATAGTTGTGAATCTGCAGGAGATTATGCCAGCGGGACAAATCACACTTTGCCGACAAATGGTTTTGCGAAGAATTACAGCGGTGTTTCTTTAGACAGTTTTGTTAAGAAAATCACCTTTCAAGAATTGAATCAACAAGGAATAGAGAATATAGGTGAAGCCATTGAAATCATGGCAGAAGCTGAAGGATTATTTGCACACAAAAATGCCGTTACATTAAGATTAAATGAAATTAGAAATGATAGAAATTAAAAATCTTGTGCGTTCCAACATTTTGGAATTACAACCTTACTCTAGCGCGAGAAGTGAATTCACTGGAAAGGAAGGAATCTTTTTAGACGCCAATGAAAATCCATTTGGAACTATGAATCGTTATCCTGATCCTTACCAAAGTGAACTCAAACAGAAATTAGCAGATTTAAAGGGAGTCACTCCGCAAAATATATTCATAGGAAATGGAAGCGATGAAGTTATAGATTTGGCCTTTAGGATTTTCTGTGATCCTGGAAAAGACAAAGCATTGACCTTCTCTCCTACTTATGGAATGTATGATGTTTCTGCTGGAATCAATAACGTAGAATTAATACAATTGCCTTTAAGTGCAGATTTTCAAATTGATTTAGAAGCTTTAAAACCTTACTTCGATGACAGCAAGATAAAGTTGATGTTCATCTGTTCGCCCAACAATCCAACAGGGAATTTAATTGACCAGAAAGCAATTGACTTTATTCTTGAAAATTTTAAAGGAATTGTAATTGTTGATGAAGCCTATATCGATTTTGCAGAAGGAGATTCGCTTACCAAAAAGATTAATCAATACAATAATCTCATTGTGAGTCAAACCTTCAGTAAAGCTTGGGGATTGGCTGCTGCAAGAGTAGGAACAGCTTATGCTGGTGATGAAATCATTAGTTTATACAACAAAGTGAAACCGCCTTACAACATCAGTCAATTAAATCAGAAGGCAGCAAACGAAGCTCTGAACAACTTCAATAATTATGAAGCGAATTTAAACCTGATTTTAAGCGAACGAAAAAGAGTAGAAAACGTACTTTTAAAGATTGAAAAAGTAAAGAAAATCTACCCTTCAGATGCCAACTTCATTCTTATTGAAGTAGAAAATGCAGATCAAATTTATACAACATTGGTAGAACAAAATATCATTACACGAAATCGAAATAAGCAAGTGAAAAACTGTATTCGTATTTCAATTGGAACACCAGAAGAAAACGACACATTAATTAATAGATTAAAAAACATACAATGAAAAAAGCACTATTCATAGACAGAGACGGAACGCTTGTAATTGAGCCTCCAGTAGATTATCAATTGGACAGTTTAGAAAAATTAGAATTCTATCCTGGCGTTTTTCAGTGGTTGGCAAAAATCGCTACAGAAATGGATTATGAGTTAGTCATGGTGACAAATCAGGACGGACTAGGAACAGATTCATTTCCAGAAGATACTTTTTGGCCAGCACAAAACAAAGTCATTCAAGCCTTTAAAAATGAAGGAGTGATATTCGATGACATATTGATTGACAAGAGTTTTCCAGCAGACAATGCACCAACAAGAAAGCCGAGAACGGGATTAATGCAAAAATACATTCACGGAAATTACGATTTAGCGAATTCATTTGTAATTGGTGATCGTGCAACAGATGTAGAATTAGCAATTAATCTTAAATCTCAAGCCATTTTTATTGGAGAAGAAGATGAAAGAGCAGCATTAAGCACGAAAAACTGGAGTGAAATTTATCAATTCTTAAAAGCCATTCCACGCAAAGGAAAAGTAAGTCGAATTACCAACGAAACATCTATCGCCATTGAAGTCAACTTAGACGGAAGTGGAAAATCAAAATTAGATACTGGAATTCCATTTTTCGACCACATGCTAGAGCAAATCGCAAAGCATGGAAACCTCGACTTAGCAATTCAAGTCAAAGGGGATTTAGAAATAGATGAACACCACACCATTGAAGACGTTGCGATAACTTTAGGAGAAGCGTTTTTAAAAGCTTTGGGAAGTAAAAAAGGAATCGAACGTTATGGTTTCTTATTACCAATGGATGATTGTTTGGCGCAAGTAGGACTTGACTTTGGTGGTCGACCTTGGTTAATGTGGGAAGCGGAATTCAAGCGTGAAATGGTTGGAGATATGCCGACGGAAATGTTTATGCACTTCTTTAAATCATTCAGTGATGCTGCAAGATGCAACCTGAACATTAAAGCAGAAGGAGAAAATGAACACCACAAGATTGAAGCAATTTTCAAAGCATTTGCTAAATCAATTAAGATGGCCGTGAGCAAGACTGGCAACTACAGTATTCCGAGTACAAAAGGCACATTATGATCGCAATAATAAAATACAACGCAGGAAATATTCAGTCTGTTCAGAATGCACTTAACAACTTAGGTTATGAAAGTGTAATCACGGATGACAAAGCAACAATTCTTGCTGCAGATAAAGTAATTTTCCCCGGAGTGGGTGAAGCAAGTTCTGCAATGAAATATTTGAAAGAGAGAAAACTTGACGAAGTAATTTGTTCCATTACGCAACCCTTTTTAGGAATTTGCTTAGGCTTACAACTCATGTGCAAAAGTTCTGAAGAAGGTCAAACCGAATGTTTGGGAATCTTCGATACACCCGTTAAATTATTTCCACCAAAGGAAAAAGTACCGCACATGGGATGGAATAATTGCACGGAATTGCAAGGTCCACTCTTTGAAAACGTTGAATTGGAAGAAGATGTTTATTACGTTCACAGTTATTATGCTGAGGTTTGTGAAAACACCATTGCGACTTGTGATTACATCAATCCATTTAGTGCAGCATTTAACAAAGACAACTTCTACGCAACGCAATTTCACCCAGAAAAATCTGCAGATGTGGGAATGAAAATCCTTAAAAACTTTTTGAAATTATGAGAATTATACCCGCAATCGACATTATAGATGGAAAATGTGTAAGACTTTCCAAAGGAGATTATGACACAAAAAAAGTATACAGCGAAAATCCATTAGAAATTGCAAAAGCATTTGAAGACAATGGAATAAACTTTTTACATGTTGTGGATTTAGATGGAGCAAAAGCACAGCAAATCATCAACCACAAAATTCTTGAACAAATTTGCTCGAAGACGAATCTAAAAATAGATTTTGGAGGCGGATTAAAATCAGATGAAGACCTAAAAATAGCATTTGAAAGTGGCGCCAATCAAATTACTGGAGGAAGTATCGCAGTGAAGCAGCCTGAAGTATTCAAAGGGTGGCTTCAAAAATACGGCAGCGATAAAATTATTTTAGGTGCGGATTGCAGAGACCGAAAAATAGCAACCAACGGTTGGACAGAAAGTGCTGATGTTGATGTCGTAGATTTCATTTTAGATTATGAAAAAGAAGGCGCAAGCTATGTGATATGCACAGACATTTCAAAAGATGGAATGTTAGCCGGTACCTCTAACGAACTCTATTCGGAAATCATTCAGAAAAGTAAAGTCAAACTCATTGCCAGCGGTGGAGTTTCATGTATTCAGGATTTGTATTTACTCCATGAAATGGGTTGTGAAGGAGCAATCATTGGGAAGGCTTTCTACGAAGGTAAAATCACAATGAAGCAACTAACCGAATTCATAAACGAAATAGCTTAATCATGCTGAAAAAGAGAATTATACCCTGTTTGGATATCAAGGATGGAAGAACGGTGAAAGGAATTAACTTCGTTGACATAAAAGACGCTGGAGATCCAATCGAATTAGCAAAAAAGTACGTTTTGGAAGGCGCCGATGAATTGGTTTTTTTAGACATTACCGCGACCATAGAAAATCGTAAAACTTTGATTGATTTAGTGAAAAAAGTCGCACAAGAAATCAACATTCCATTTACCGTTGGCGGAGGAATTAATTCGGTTGAAGACGTGCGTCAAATCATAAAAGCGGGAGCAGATAAAGTCAGTGTTAATTCATCGGCTGTAAAACGACCAACATTGATCAAAGAAATTGCTCAAGAATTTGGAGGTCAATGTGTAGTAGTCGCCATTGACACAAAATTTGAAAACAACGAATGGAAAGTTTTTGTTCATGGTGGAAGAACGGCTACACCACTCAAAACGGTGAATTGGGCAAAAGAAGTTGAAGCATTAGGTGCAGGAGAAATCTTATTGACTTCGATGAACAACGATGGAACGAAAAGTGGATTTGCTTTAGACATTACGCAACAGGTTTCAGAAGCAGTGAATATTCCAATTATTGCATCAGGAGGTGCAGGGAAAATGGAACATTTTAAAGATGTATTTGAAAAAACGGGTGCTACAGGTGCTTTAGCAGCAAGTATTTTCCATTATGGTGAAATACCTATTCCACAGTTAAAAGATTATTTAAAAACTCAAAAAATTGCAATACGATGATAGATTTTAAAAAAGGAGATGGCTTAGTTCCAGTTGTAGTTCAGGACAACAATACTTTACAAGTGCTTATGCTTGGCTACATGAATGAGGAAGCTTACGAAAAAACAAAAGCTGAGCGAAGAGTAACATTTTTTAGTCGAAGCAAAAATAGACTGTGGACAAAAGGAGAAACTTCAGAAAACTTTTTAGAAGTTGTAGACATTCAAATTGACTGCGACCAAGACAGTATATTGATTAAAGCAATTCCTGCTGGACCAACTTGCCATACTGGAAGCACTTCTTGTTTTAAGGAAGAGACTCCAAAAGGATTTATGTACACTTTAGAATCTATTATTCACCAAAGGATTGATGAAAATGATGAAAGTTCATACACCAATCAATTGTACAGAAGAGGAATCAATAAAGTGGCTCAAAAAGTAGGTGAAGAAGCAGTCGAATTGGTAATTGAAGCCAAAGACGACAACGCCGATTTATTTAAGAATGAGGCCGCTGATTTGATGTATCATTATTTGATTTTGTTAAAAGCGAAAGGATTCAAATTAGAGGATATTGAGCAGGTATTGAAGGAGCGTAATGAATGATTCATTTCAAAAGCATCAAAAACTGGAAAGGGAAATAATTCATAGAAAAATATGATTAATTTAGCGCTTTCTAAAAAACAATTTAAATGGGAATCTTAGAAGCAATCATACTGGGAATTGTACAAGGGTTAACGGAATTTCTTCCAGTTTCGAGCAGTGGACATCTTGAAATCGTGAAAGCTATTTTCGGGAATGAAGATGTTGGAGAATTAAGCATGATGACAACTGTTGTGCTACATTTCGCCACCGCCTTAAGTACTCTTGTCGTTTTTAGAAAAGACGTTGCTGAAATTCTAAAAGGATTATTTCAATTCAAAAAGAATGATGAATTAATGTTCTCTTTGAAAATCATTTTATCCATGATTCCAGCTGCTTTTGTTGGATTCTTTTTTGAAGACGTAATCGATTCATTTTTCAATAGTCAAATCTTGTTGGTCGGATTTATGTTGTTGATTACAGGCCTCATCCTATTCCTAGCGGACAAAGCGAAAAACACTAATAAGGATGTGAGTTTTAAGAATGCATTTATCATTGGAATCGCGCAAGCAATTGCTATTCTCCCAGGGGTTTCTCGCTCTGGAGCTACGATTGGAACTTCAGTTCTTTTAGGAATTGACCGTGAGAAATCTGCACGTTTTTCTTTCTTAATGGTTGTTCCATTGATATTTGGTAAAATAGCAAAAGACCTTTTAGATGGAGGATTCTCAGGAGAAAATATTCCTTTTCTATCTTTATCCTTAGGATTTGTAGCCGCATTTGTAACAGGATTAATCGCATGTACTTGGATGATTTCAATTGTGAAAAAGAGCAAACTTTCTTATTTCTCTATCTACTGTTTTATAGTGGGAACAATTGCAATTGTTTGGTCAGTAGTTTAAAAAAAAGCATTAAAAATTATTACTTATTTCAGGGTTTTATTTCTAAAAATCAACTATTAAATTGAAGAATTTGTTTCTCCTTTTTAAACAATCAACATGGGAAATTTACTAAAACTTGATGATCAGTTATTTCTTTTTCTGAATAACTTGGGAACTGAATCATGGGATGGATTCTGGTTGTTCATTACTGACAAATATTTGGCATTTCCATTATACGGATTGCTCGCTTTATTGGTTTTATGGAAAACTGGTTTTAAATCGGCAGTCGTAAGTGGATTTATGATACTTGGAACTGTTGCCACTGCTTATGTAATTTCCTACTTAATGAAACATGGAATTGCTCGTCCAAGACCTTGTAATATTTTTGAAATTGGAACTGAAATGCGATTTCCATTGGCTTCAAAAGGAAAGGAATGTGGTGATTTTGGATTTGTTTCTTCTCACGCAACTGTCGGCATGGCGATGATTACACTAATTGCGTTAATATTAAAACCTTACTATAAATATATCGTTTTCCCGCTAACGGTTTGGATTCTACTTTTCTCATACAGCAGAATTTATGTCGGAAAACATTATCCTGGGGATTTAATCGTTGGAATATTAATTGGATTTATTGTTGGATGGATTGGATTTAAAGTACGAGAATTGATATTGAATAAGTATAAATACTAGCTAATACTCATCATAACTTAACAATTTATAAAAGAGACATCTAGAGAAAATAACATCACAAGAAACAAGAACCAAAACACAAAAAAACCCGTCACTTTTTAGCAACGAGTTTCTTACTTATTCTCTTTACAAACCAATGATTTTTCTAGTCAACTTTTGAGTTTGACTTATAAATCTCACTTAATTCATTTAGTGTAAGTCGATCAGATTTCCAAGTCATTGATTCATTTTCATATAGAATCTCAAACTTAGAATCTGTGTTCGCACTTTCTGAAGACATCAGAAAAACCTTATATATTTCACTGAATGTTTTTGCAGCAATTGGCTCATAATTGTCTTGATTCATAACGTTCCCTTCATCATTCATAACCAATTGATGAAGATCATTAGTAACAATGACTTCATAATTTGCATCAGGGAAATTTTTGGTCATAAACGGCTTCATTCCTGAATTTAATTTCTCAGTTTTTGAGGCACAACCAATAAACATAAAAAGTACACTAATTAATAAAATCTGTTTCATTATTTACTCGTATTTAAATTACATAAAATTTCAAATCAAATGTCTTTTCTATTGCTTCTGCAATAGTCTTTTTTTGAATATGCGCTATTGGTAATATTTAAGGTCAGCAAAATAATGCCTAAACATGCGCTCTGCAAATTTACTAATAAGTGATTAGTTGTGGAAGGAGATTCACTAACGATTTGTTATATTTAATTTCTATTCTACTAAATCAGTTTCCACTCTACCATTCTCGATGATGATTACTTTACTTCCTGCATCTTGAAAAAGCTTCCCAGAAAAAGTTCCTTTTATATGGTTATTGGCAAAAGAAATTACTTTGAAAGTGGCTGCTCCAGAATAGCTTTCATAATTCGCATAAAATTCAGATTCTCCAGAACTCCCAACACCCATCACATTGATATTGACTCCAATATCTCCATCTTCAGGCCAATCTGTGTAGCTGTAATTTCCTGGTCCATTTATATTCCCTTGAATGATTAAGTTGATTTGACCATAATTTCCTGGCAGAAAAAAATAGGAAGCGCTATCTTCATGGGAAACTTGTGGATAGACAAATGGATTACTTGTATCAAAATTGCATTTAAAATCAACAACGCTGCCATCCTCATAAATTAAATTAGCTTCCATATCCCAATTAGAAGTTGACGGTGGTGTTGGATTTGGATTTGAAGTTTCCTTTTTACACGCAGAAACAGTAAACATCAAAACAAAGATTGATAAAATAGTAATCTTGGATAAAAATGAGTTCGCTTTCATAAGTTTTTGGTCTAACATATAAAGCTATGAAAATGTAGACCTTTCTTGTTGGATTTCCTGAAATGTTATTCAAATTCTATCGGAAAACTTAACAATAGACTTAGCTCTTTTATAAAATTGGTTCTACCACTATTTTAATGGTTAAACCATTAACCTTTCCATTTTATCAAAACTGGTTTTATATAGATGTTTCGATTTTTACGTTCAAATAACTGCAGTACATGGGTTTAATATTTTCAGTTCCAGAGGAACGACATATTAGTAGATATGAATGTAATCCATCTCTATACAAACCCACCGAAATCGGTATAATTGCATGCAATTATGCCGATTTCGGTGAGTTTGTTTTTTGTTTATTAATAACCAAGTACACTAGTGTACTTGGCTATTAATATGTCGCTCCTCTGGAGCTTGTTATTTGAAGAATGAATAATTATTGATAAATATTTTAGAATCCATATTGTATGAGTTCCCATTAAAATAGTGGTAGAACCATAAAATTGATAGACAAGATAATTGAAAACCCTCGTAAATTTTCTTTTCCAACCATTTGATAAATTACGCTATCCGTCGTTTTACTTTCTTAGTGAAAAACACCCACGGCTAAAACAACAATTGCTATTGGTGTGAGTAAAGCCAACTTCCCCACCAATTCCATTTTTCTATATAGAGTCTCTGGATTAATGGCTTTTTTTGCTTTGATTTCTAAGAAGTTTATCAATGCTAAAAGGACAATCAGTAAAACAAAAAGCACCAATTTAATCACTAATAAAGGCAACAATAAAAGTGAACTCCAATAAGGAAGAATAAGATAAACACCTGAAACCAGCAATAAAAGAAGTCCAATACTTCCCATTCTGCCAAGAATCTGAGTGTTTAGTTTGAGTTTTAGCGCTTCATCATTTGACAACTTAGAAGCAGAAAAACCTAAAAAAGCATGTGCAAAAGCGGTTCCTAATCCCATGGCAAGGCCAATAAAATGAAGAATTAACATTATATCTCTCATGACTAAATGTGTAGTTTTAAACTGAAGCACTATGGACTAAAAGCACCATAGGTCCAAATGAAATTAAAATTCTATAACAATCTAAAAATTTAGATGTTAGATGTTAGACTTTTGTCAATGCCTAACATCTAAATTTTATTGTTGGACACAAAACTCTTTAGAAGCTCAAGCTAGATGCCCTAAAGTGCATTGTTTTAATATTTGTGAGACCAATAAGTTAAGGCCGTTTAATTACATCGCAAAAGGCTTTCCAATCAAGAACATAGTCGGTCTTTTATTCAAATCAAAAGCTTTCTCTCTCCATTCTGCAACCGTCATGGTTTGAACACGCTCTGTTGGCAATGTCAAATCACAAGCGATACACAGAAAAGTAGCGTCCAAACATTCATTCAGTAAATCTTCCAACAAGTTATTATTGCGGAAAGGTGTTTCCATGAAAATCTGTGTTTGACCAGTCTTACTTACCTCACGTTCATAATCTTTAAATGTGAAAACTCTTTTCTTGCGTTCTTTTGGAATGTATCCATTAAAACAAAAAGATTGACCATTAAATCCACTTGCCATTAACCCCAATAAAATTGAAGAAGGCCCCGTTAATGGACTCACAAAATCACCTCTTTGATGCGCCAAAGCAACTAAGTCAGCACCGGGATCAGCAACACCTGGACAACCAGCTTCAGAGATAATTGCTACATTATGACCATTTCTTAAAGGAGCCAACATTGCCGATAAATCTGTAGGCAGTGTATTTTTATTTAAGATAAAAAACGTTGATTTATCAATAGGAAAAGTCCTGTCCAATTTTCGCAAATAACGACGAGCAGATTTCAAATCTTCCACTGCAAAATAGCGTGTATTTATAGCCAATTCTGCTACTTTTGCTGGAATAACGTGATCCCAAGTTTCTGAACCCAATAACGTGGGCATGAGGTATAGTTTACCTTTAGTCATTTTCTTTAATTTCTTTTAATTCTTTTAAAATCACATCTGTTCCTGCATTCAACATGTCAAATACATCTTGAAAACCTTCGTCTCCTCCAAAATACGGATCTGGAACTTCTAAATCTTTTCCTGGATGCGTTAAATCTAAAAACATCTCGATTTTCTGAACATCTTTTTCGTCTCTCGCTACTTTTCTAACGTTCTGAAAATTGCTCTTATCCATCACGATAATTCGATCAAACGCATCAAAATCTTCTACCTTAAATTGTCTCCCTCGCAATTCATCAATCGGTACACCATTTCTTTTAGCTGTTTCAATCATGCGCTCATCTGGTGAATGACCAACATGCCAATCTCCCGTTCCTGCTGAGTCTACAACAACATCCAATTTATGATCTGCTACTTTTTTACGCATCAATCCATCTGCCATTGGTGAACGACAAATATTTCCTAAGCATACCATTAATATTTTCATAATTTCCTTTTTATTCTTTGAAAATAAGACCTCAAATACTGCGTTTCGCTAGCTTTTTATGGCAGTCCCATCGACAAGCTTACCTCGGCAAGCTCTGCACTTCGCAGGGCGACGTATTTATAAATATAAACGCCTGCAATAAAAATCTTCGCAAGCCTTGTCTTTAAAATTTTATTTTCAAAGTTGTTAACTCTATTCTTTATGTTGGACTTTGATTCTTAATAATCTTCCAAAACAATGCTGGAGAAAATCGCTTAATCTTAGCCGCTAAAATTTCTTTTCCGCCAATTAAAACCTCTTTCTTTTTCTTCAAGGTGGCTTTCAACATTTGATTCACACATTCCTCAACCGACATTCCCGTCTCTTGATTGTGATCCATCACACCGTGTGCAGTTCCATCTTCGGTCAAAGCACTTGTTGAAATTGGCGTATTTATTTTCCCGGGACAAACGATTGTCACCGCAATATTGTTTTTCGCTTCTTCAAGCAATACACTTTCGTAATAACCGTGCAAAGCATGTTTCGAAGCAGCATAAGCCGAACGCAGATAAAATCCGAACTTCCCAGCAATGCTCGAAGTAATGATAATATGTCCGCTTTTTTGCTTTTGCATAAAGGGTAAAACAGCTTTCGTTAAGGCAATATTTCCGAAGTAATTCACCTCCATAATTCGGCGATCAACATCAATAGCAGTTTTTGAAGCTTCTGCACGTTGCGAAACTCCGCCACTATTAAAAAGGTAATCAATGCGTTGATATTTCTCTATTACTCGTTTCGCTAATTCCGAAAAATGTCCGTTATCAGCTAAGTCTAAATGCAAAACCATGTGTTGATTCGAATTTTCCAAAGTCGCTTTCAACTTCTCCAATTCCTCCACATTTCGTGCAGACAAAATCAATTTACTTCCTAATTGAGCTAATTGCACCGCGAGCTCCTTCCCTATTCCTGAGGAAGCTCCCGTAATCCAAACTACTTTATTGGCAAACCTTTTCATAGCCGTAAAGATATTGAAAAGGTTTTACATTATTGGGCTTTATTGAAATGATGAATGAAAGTTCTAGAATGAAAAGTGAAAAATGAAAAATGAAAAATTTTTGAACTCAACTTTTCATTTTTTAAAATTGATTAGCGTGGACCAGAGTTCTTACCGTATTACATATCATACTTAAAGGACTAATGTGAAATTCATTGAGAGTATCCGATATAGATTGTTTTGTCTTAATTAATTCCCAACGGGATAGACGGTGTTAGCCAAAGAATAATTGATCGATGAATATGAGTAAACCCCATTTTTAATTCTTCATTTTTCATTGTTTTCAACTCTCTCAGAAATAAAGTGTAAATTTGCACTAGTTAAAGAAAATACAATGAAGCATACTATATTCAAATCCCTTTTACTCTTGATTTTTGGAATCATTTTATCATTCGATTCATCAACAATAGCGCAAAGTACCAACCAAACGGATAAAGGTGGATTCTATTTTTATTGGGGATATAATCGAAGCGCTTACACAAAAAGTGATTTAACGCTAGTTGGACGAGGCTATGATTTTACGATGAAAGACATGACAGCTTCAGATAATCCTGAAAAATTATCAATGAATTATCTGGACATTAAAAAAATCACCATTCCACAATTTAATCTAAGATTGGGTTACTTTTTCAAAGACAATTGGTCATTAACTGTTGGTTATGATCACATGAAATATTTGATGGATCATCCGCAAGATGTTATTTTGGATGGATATGTTACACCGGGAATAAGTGATTTATGGAGCGGACAATATGACAACCAATTGTCTCCAACAAATTATGATGATATCCATTACGAAAATTCTGATGGCTTAAATTATATCCGTTTTGAATTAGCAAGATACTTCAATCTCTTATCTGTTGGAGAAAATAATTGGTTTAGAGTTCGTGCCCAAGCAGCAGTTTCAACAGGATTAATTCTGTCTTTCAATGACTTGAATTTCGCCAATCAATTTGATAGAAAAACAATTTCTGTTTCAGGTTATGGAATTTCAGTTCATCCGGGTTTAAGACTAGAATTCTTTAATCACATCTTCCTACAAACGAATCTGTCAGCAGGTTTTGTTCACCAAGTAAAAGTGAGAAATCGTCCAGATGACAAAAGTGCGATTGCCAAACAAAGGTTTGGATATTTAGCTTCGGAATTGGTTTTGGGTTATACTTGGAGGTTTAATAAGGATTAATTTCACGCTATTTTTTGTACTGTGCTTCAATGGAACGCGGATGACACGGATGCATCGACAAGCTCAGCAGAACTGCATGCAACGCGAATAATCGCGGATTTTAAACTGTGGTGATTTCGTATTTCAGCTGATTTAGAAAGACATTTTTGACTCAAAAAAATGCCATTCACACAAAAGCAAATGGCATTTAAAATATATTTTACTCTCTTCACAAGGCGGTGTTACGTTGCTGTTCCACTACTGTGCCAAACCTACTCATTACATTTTCTGTCTCACTAAATCTTCCAAACAATCAATTAACCTCGGATGATCATTTGTACTTGGTACCAATTGAACAATCTCTCCACCCATTTTCTTGAAGTCTTCATCATATTCAACACCAATTTCTACTAATGTTTCAAGACAATCAGCGACAAAGGCTGGACTAAAAGCGAGCACTCTCTTCGCTCCTTCTTCGGCCCATTCTTCAATCACTTTATCAGAGAAAGGAGTTAACCATTTTTTTGTAAGTCTTGACTGAAAAGAAACTGTATAATCATCTTCTGTTAAACCAATTTTTTCAGCGATTAAACGTGTTGTTGCATAACATTGCGCTTTATAGCAAAACCTATTTTTATCGTTCATTT
The DNA here is from genome assembly GCF_004152935.1 of Brumimicrobium glaciale. Taxonomy (GTDB): domain Bacteria; phylum Bacteroidota; class Bacteroidia; order Flavobacteriales_D; family Crocinitomicaceae; genus Brumimicrobium; species Brumimicrobium glaciale. Next base: position 549,877 of record NZ_SETE01000001.1, on the reverse strand, counting down.
CAGTTTCACACGGCTGATCTTCACATAAGCCATCGTCATACACTTTATCGACATGGCGATCTGGTAAGCCGTGGTAGGAGAACATTATTTTGTCATAACTTTTGATATCGAACTCTTTCGATCTTTCAACAATTGCGTCAATATATGCTTCATGATCATAGAAATCTGAAATAGTTGAAATCTCAGGAATTACCCACCAATCACTAATTATTTTAACCGCTTTATCAATTGCAGTTCCTCCCGAAGCACTTGCATACTGAGGGAATAACGGTAAAACAATAATATGATCATAATTTTGAAGACGCATTTCTTCCAAAACAGATTCCATGGTTGGCACACGATAACGCATCGCCATGTGAACCGTTACATCATCATCTTTGAATCGCTCTTGAAGCAATTTCTTTTTACTTTCTGTGTATTTCGCAAGTGGAGAAATACCACCACTTAATTCCCATAATTCTTTATAAATTTTGGAAGAACCTCTCACACGAAAAGGAATAATAATTCCATTCACTAAAAGTGTTCTTGGAAGCCATTTATAATCAATTACTCTTGGATCATTTAAAAATTCTTTTAAATATATTTTTACATCCTTGACGCTTGGGCTATCTGGTGTTCCGAGTTGTAATAATAAAACTCCAACTTTTTTCTTTTTACGTATCTCCATTGACTAATAATTCTTTGCTAAAATATTAACAAGACAAAGATAAGAAGGTTTTGAAATAACCCTAAAATTGAAGAATTCTAAATTGAGAATGTGAGAATAATCATGTTTTTTCTTAATTTTTGTTCGATTCAAATGAAAATCCTAAATTGATTTAACTTTCTTAAATTTGCAAAGTGCTATCTAAAAAAACGAAATACGGAATTAAAGCCTTGACTTACATTTGTAGTCATGAAAGTGATGGAGCAATCCCAATTGCCATCATTTCTGAAGCTGAAAATATTTCTCATAAATTTCTTGAAACAATTCTACTCACCTTAAAAAAAGGAGGAATTCTATCTTCTAAAAAAGGAAAAGGTGGTGGATATTATTTACTCAAAGATCCTAAGGAGGTTTTTATGAGCGATATCATTCGTTTGTTAAGTGGTCCAATAGCAATGGTGCCATGTGTTAGCCTAAACTTTTACGAAAAATGCGACGATTGTCCAGATGAAGAAACATGTGGAATCAATCGTTTGATGCTGGAAGTTCGCGATAGTACTTTAAAAGTTTTGAAACAAAAAAGCTTGGCGCAACTTACAATGGAAAGCTCTAAGTAGAACATCCGATATAGCAATGAATTCGCCGCCTTCGACAAGCTCAGTCACCGAAGAGTTATCCCGTTGACTGAGCCTGTCGAAGGCAACAATCGAAGGTAACAATCTAAAGTTCCAAGTAAGTATTTCAAGATAAGACTAGGCAGTAGTGCTACTGCAGCGGAGATTATAATCGTCCATGCAGCATAACAAAAGATAAAAACATCCCTCATTCCTAAAAAGTGATTTTTATCATATTTTAATATACAAATTAAAAATACTTTTGCCATTCCCCATCAAGTCGATAGGGTTAATGTAGTAAAATGATAATAGACCAAGTTTATAACAATATAAAAGCGAATCAAAAGTCTACTGGAAAGTCAGAACGACATTCAAGAAGTATTGTTAAAGCAATCTCATGGCGGACTTTAGGCACATTAGACACTGTTCTTATCTCTTGGTTTATTTCGGGCAATTTAAGTATAGCCTTTTCAATTGGAACATTCGAATTATTGACAAAAACACTCCTTTATTATTTCCATGAACGCTTGTGGAATGGTATTAAATGGGGAAATAAATAGATTATGGATATAAAAGGAATTAACGCATCATTGTTAGATAAAAGTCCAGTAGAAATTGTACAATGGGCAATTCGACATGCAAGCAAGCCAGTTATCACAACGAATTTCAGACCTTATGAAAGTGCTATTCTACATCTGACAACTCAAGTTTCGCCAACGCTAGAAGTTGTTTGGTGCGATACGGGGTACAACACATCTGCAACTTATCGTCATGCGAAAGAGTTGATTGATACACTCCATTTGAATATTCACATTTATGTTCCTCAACAATCTGTTGGATTTAGAAATGTTGTTTTGGGAATTCCAGAAGTAGATACCCCAGAACATAAAACATTCAGCGATCAAGTAAAATTAGAACCTTTCCAAAGAGCCATGAAAATTCATTCTCCAGATGTTTGGTTTACCAATTTAAGAAAAGGTCAAACTGCTTTTCGTGATGGAATAGATATCGTTTCTCAAGGAAAAGATGGTGTATTGAAAGTAAGTCCGTTCTATAATTATTCAGATGAAGAGCTGGATGAATACTTGGCAGAACATCATTTACCCAACGAAAATAACTATTACGATCCTACAAAAGTTTTGGAAAATAGAGAATGTGGAATTCATCAGTAATTCGAATAGAAAAACATTAAATTATGAATGAAAAAGTAATTAACAATCCATTAGAAGACGAAGCAATTTATATTTTCAGAGAAGTTGCTGGTCAATTTGATAAGCCTGTAATTCTATTTTCAGGTGGAAAAGATTCAATTACACTCGTAAGATTAGCGCAAAAAGCTTTTTATCCTGCTAAAATTCCTTTTCCACTTTTACATATTGATACAGGACATAATTTTCCAGAAACGATAGCATTTCGTGATCAATTGGTGGAAGAATTAGATTTAGAATTGCATGTGCATTATGTGCAAGACAATATCGACGCTGGAAATGTACAAGAAGAAAGTGGAAAATATGCCAGTCGAAATATGTTGCAAACTGATTCTTTATTGCAAGCGATAGAAAAACATGGATTTGATGCTTGTATTGGCGGTGCAAGAAGAGATGAAGAAAAGGCAAGGGCAAAAGAACGTGTGTTTTCTGTTCGTGATGACTTCGGACAATGGGACGAAAAAAACCAAAGACCTGAAGTTTTTGACATGTTGAATGGAAGAATAGATTTTGGACAAAATGTGCGTGTATTCCCCATTTCAAACTGGACAGAATTAGACGTTTGGAGCTATATCCAAAAAGAAAAGATGGAAATTCCTTCGATTTATTTCGCTCACAAAAGAAAAGTATTCGAACGTGACGGAATGATTTGGTCGGCACATGATGAATATGTTTTCCGTGAAGACGATGAACTCGTTGTGGAAAAAATTGTCCGATTCAGAACTGTTGGCGACATGAGTTGCACTGCTGCCGTTGAATCTTTAGCATTCGATATTGATAAAGTAGTGGAAGAAATTGCAGCATCTTCTATTTCCGAAAGAGGCGCAAGAATCGACGATAAACGTTCGGAAGCAGCCATGGAAAAAAGAAAACAACAAGGCTATTTCTAGGATTACATCAGGAAAATAGAAAAGCGAAAATCAGTAAAAGCATTCAAAATGGTAGGAAATAAAAACAAAGTTTTAAAGTTGAGCACGGCTGGAAGTGTAGACGATGGAAAATCAACATTGATTGGTCGCATTTTATATGATACACATTCTTTAACCGACGATAAATTAGAAGCAATTGAACGCAGCAGCAAACAAAAAGGCTACGATTATCTAGATTTCTCTTTAGCAACTGATGGATTAGTTGCAGAAAGAGAACAAGGAATTACAATTGATGTGGCGCATATTTATTTCTCTACACCCAACCGTTCTTACATTATTGCAGATACTCCTGGACATGTTGAATACACAAGGAATATGGTTACAGGAACCTCTACTTCTCAAGTTTCCATCATTTTAATTGATGCACGAAAAGGAGTAATTGAGCAAACCAAACGTCACTTTTTTATCAATAATTTATTGCGTACAAAAGAGATAGTTGTGGCCGTGAATAAAATGGACCTCATCGATTTCAATCAAGAAAAATACAATGCAATTGTTGAAGATTTCCAAAGCTTGATTTCAGGTTCAGATTACCAAGATCAAAATATTACATTTATTCCAGTGAGTGCTTTACACGGAGACAATGTTGTGGATAAATCTGAAAACTTGGCTTGGTTTAAAGGCGAAACGATGATGGAGCATTTAGAAAACATTCGTTTGGAAGATATTCAAGAAGAAGCCAAAGCACGTTTTCAGGTTCAAACAGTTATTCGACCAAAAACGGAAGAATTTCATGATTTCAGAGGTTATGCAGGTAAATTAAAAGGCGGAGAATTGAAAGTTGGAGATGACGTTACTGTACTTCCATCAGGTAGAAAATCACAAATTAAATCCATTTCATTTTTCGATCAGCAATATTTAAGCGCAAGTAAAGGTTCATCGATCACGATTACTTTGATGGATGATGTCAATGTTTCACGAGGAGATTTAATTGTGAAATCAGAAGAACTTCCAAAAGAATCGAAAAGTATTATGGCGAAGATTTGCTGGATGGACAACAAACCTTTGGAAGCAGCTTCGACTTATTTTTTACAACACGGAGTAAAATTGGTGAAGTCAAAAGTGAAATCAATAAATCATAAAATAAGCACCGATACAACTGGTGCAACTGAAAAAGTGAGTCAACTCAACATGAATGATTTAGGATTAGTGGAGATTCAGTTGGCACAACCAATTCATTTTGATGCTTATGATGAAAACAAGGGAAATGGAGCTTTTATTTTGGTTGACACGAAGAGTAATACTACTGCTGGGGTTGGGTTTATTTTGTAGGAGGATTGGTTTTTGTTTGCGCTGTAATGGAACGCGGATGACGCGGGCCTTCGACATGCTCAGTCACCGTTTTAGCAACGCGGATGCGCGCGGATTTTTCACTTACGGTGAATTCTCGGATAAACGCGGATTGCTTGAGATCATTAATAATAAATATTGCCTATCTTTCAATTAGGTAAAATCATACTTATTTTCATCAGAAAGCAAAGAGTGCTGTTAAAGAGTTAGAACATAAATCTAGACTTACTAGCAGAGTACCTGGTAAGCATATTATCCTATTTTTTCACAATTTGATAGTCATTCACCAAAACAGAGGCGGAAATTTTAAGAATTACTTCTAATTCACGAATCATATCCACAGTCAATCGTTTTTTTCTGTTAAGAATTTCGGATACTCTGCTTTTACCACCAATTATTCCAACCAAATCCTTTTGACGTAAATTTAATTCTTCTATTCGGATTTTTGTTGCTTCAATAGGGTCGGGCGCTTCGATAGGATAGTGCTCATTTTCATAATTCTCAATCAATAGTGATAGAATTTCAGCTTCATCACCTTCTTTTGTGTCAACTGCTGCATCGAAAATCACTTCTAAACGCTCAAGTGCATTTCGGTAATCAATATCGATTTTAATGGGCTTAATGTTCATAGCTTTAATTTTAAATTGTGTCAGCATCTATTTTGTCATATTCAGGGTGAGTGCCATCATATTATGATTTTGATTCGGCTAGTATCTGCTCTTTACTATCATTAGTAAAACCACTCTTTTCAGCCTTATCTAATTTTGTTCTTATCCAATCAATCTCGTTTTGCTGTTTTCTAGCTTTTCTAATTAAATCATTAACCAGTTCACTTTTACTAGAATACTCTTTGTTCTCAACTTGGGCCTTTAACCACTCATCATTTGGTTCTGTAAATGAAATACTTTGTCTTGGCATAATAATAATTTTGATTTGAGTTTGCTGGATAAAACAATCAATATGAGCTACAGCTTTCTTCACTCCTCTTCATTATCCAATTTTTACAGAAAATCTTCTAGAGAAATCGTATTTTCACTCTTATCTTCATTTGAATAAAATTGTGGTGATAAAGCTTCAATACTTAGAGTAAGTTAAACAAAGTGCTACCAATTACTCAGTAATTAGTCTGCTTTTTCAGTCGCTTTAGCCTTTCTTTTATTCATTCGTTTTATTTTAGCTAAGCGCTTTTCTTTGTCAGCTTCTATAAAATCGCTAATGGCCTTTTCCTCTTTTTTAGTTAATGGCCTTGGATCAACTTCGAAGTCTACATCCAAAGGTTCTTTTATTAGTGTCATATATTTATGTTTTAAAGTATTTACCTATTAATTTCAATGCGGATTCAGTTGTTATCACCATTAAATGGCCACCAAAATGAATTGCATCTAAAGTATCTATATAGTGGTCAATTAATTTAGTTTTCGCTATAAATGATATATAACCTTCACCTCCTCTTTGAAAGGATAATTTACAAGCGAAGGCCACCAAATTACCTGGAATACCTAAATAAACTTTCGACTTCCCAACATTAAATGGCGCACTTTCAATTAAATGCATATATACGTGATCTTTCTTAACCTCTAAACATATAAGTCCTTGTATTATGTTCGGATTACCAACTATTGTTAGCTTGTAAACATCTTTTTCTGGTTGTTGAAATTCTTTATTCCAATTAAAATTCCAACCATTCTTTTTAATTATCAACTTTAATTCCACAGAATTTAATAACGAAATTTCTGTAGGAAAACTATCTCCAGTTTTCACATTCTCAATAGAGTTAGTCAATTTGTCGATTATAAAATCTAATTCTATTTTAGAGACTTCGTTCATAATACCAATTTACGAAATTTCGGCGGTATTTAAAAATTGTTCTGTGTTTTAATTTCTATTATCAACAATGTTAAGAAACTTTGTAACCGAAATCATTTTTCGATTATAACCCCTACAACAATTAAAGTATTAAGCAGTAAAAACAATGTACTCACCAAATTAATAAAAATCAATTTATTCATTGGTTCTTTAACTTTAAGTAACCCCAAAAGACCCACTAAAAGAATCGATAAGCAGATTAAAAGACCACCATATTCGAATGCCAAAGGAAGTCCTAAACTTGGCAACCAAATAATTAAAAAAACTATGACTAACATATTTTGAATATGACGTTCATTAGGATTTTTAATCATTTTCAAAGTCATTACTCCAGCTATGATGAATGGTGTACTCGTCAGAAGATTTATAACAATTAACCAATCCCCCCATACAAATGGTTTTACGAGATAATGAATTATAAGCGCAAGAGAGACAATTGAAAATCCAATTATATTTGTGATACTTAGGTATTTTAATGATTGTTTCACCTATCACACTTAGCTTTCAAAAAAACACTTCTTTCCATTCTCAATTATTTCCGTTTCACCCCAGCCAATGCCCTAAAAAACTCCAAATGAGTTGTAGTTGAAGCATAAAGATTACTTCCATCATAATAATTCTTATTCGCTGAGTTTTTAACAATAACAGTATGCGTTGTTGGGTTGATATAAATATACTGATTAAATACTCCGATAGCCATTATTTCTCCTTGGTCACCATCGGGAATCCACCATTGATATCCATAACCAAAAGTTGGACTGGATGAGTTTTCGCTATTGGCTTGCAAATGTTCTTCCGTTGAATGCGTTGATGCTTCAACCCAGCTTTGAGGTATAATTTGATTACCGTTCCAATTTCCTTTATTGAGATAAAGTCTACCTAATTTTGCATAATCTCTTAAAGCAGCATTTAATCCTCCGAGTGCCATTTCCATTCCTTCTCCATCCGCAATCCAATACGCATCGAACTCGGCTCCAATGGGCTTCCAAATTTTTTCTTGTAAATATTCTGTTAAACTTTTCCCCGTAGCTTTCACGATGATCATGCCCAACACATGCGTGTTAATACTCACATATTGATTGAACGTTCCTGGTGTTATTTCATTTTTTAAAGATGCAGCAAATTTGTCTTGAGACTTTCCATTTCCAAAATCATCCCAATATCGATTAATATCTGCATTCGGATCACTATATGTTTCGTCAAACCCCACTCCTGTTGACATCTGCAAAACATCTTTTATTTTCACACCCTCATAACCAGAGCCCTTTAATTCGGGTAAATATTCACCCACTGTTTGTTCAACACTCTTGATGTAACCTTCTTCCATGGCAATTCCAAACAATGCAGAAACGTAAGATTTAGACATAGACCAAGAAATATGTTTTACACTTCCTGTTTGACCTCTCCAATAATCCTCATACAGAATGGTATCATTTTGTATAAAAATTAAACCTTGGGTATAAGAGGAGTCAATAAATTTCTGCGTATTGTAATTAACTTCTTTAGAATTGAAACTTTCAGGAAGTTGAATGTTCTTTATTTGAGGGAAAACAAAGGCTTGATCCGCTTTTTTAACTTTCTTAGAAGGAAAATATTCATCCATATTAATGAAAGTATATTCAATATTTTCCAACTTCATTACTTCCTTAAAATCCTTGAGTTCTTCTGTCTTTGTGCTACAACTTATTCCTATCACAATTATAATAGCGAATAAAATAATAGCGGGAATCTTGAGTTTTTGGATATTCATCTTTGTAATTTGATATTTAAATCTATTGATGTTGGATGCGGCAAATATATCTTTTCGTAACCGAATTAGGAAATTACGGGGTTCAAACTTGACACTTCCAACACTTTTTAAAATGCATAAATATTTCTAATACCAAATTCAGCTTAAAACAGCCTTTTCAATTAAAGCTATTCTTTGCTTTCACCTTCTTCAGTTTCCTCTTCATCATCCAAGTCCTTAAAAATATCTTCGAAAGAAATCGTATTTTCTTCCTTTTCCTCTTCTGGCATATTTAAATAATCTTCCATACTACTTTGAATGGATTCCATCTCTTCTTGTATGACCTCTTCTTCAAAACCTATAAAAGTCATTTCGAATAGACAATGTGCTATAACTTCTAATTCAGTAAAGTGATGTAAACTTTCTTGACTAATCTCCATTCCCAACCACTCATTCCAAGGAGTAAACTCAAGTGCTTGCGAAAACTCTTCTTCTTCGTTTTTTGGGTTTTTATAACTGCCAGAAACGTCTACATATTCCTCTCCGTCAAAATCATCTGTTTGATTTGCTACCACAATTTCAATCTCTGCGTCTTCAGGATTCATGTACAAAAGTTCTTCAAAAACATCCAAATAAGCAAATCTATTTACTTCTTCACCTGGATATAATTTCAACAAAATAGTTTCAATACTTAACCATGAGTTTGATTGTATAAGATCTTTTAATGTCATATCACTTCAGTTTAGATGAATTCTTTTACACTACCTAAACTTAACGTTTCCAAACTAATAATAAAAACTTTAATGTATCAAATTACATTCCTTATCAAAACACATCTTCAAAAAAGAGTTTTTATCAAAAACTATCCTAAAACAAAAGAAATCACTTATATTTGATTTTGTTAAATTAAGATCAAAACAGAATATAATATGGCACTTGATAAGATTGGGATTGCAAAACGAATTGCGCAGGAATTAGAAGATGGCTTTTATGTGAATTTAGGAATTGGTATTCCAACTTTGGTTGCTAATTACGTTCCAGAAGGAATCGAGGTTGAGTTTCAATCAGAAAACGGAGTGCTTGGAATGGGGAATTTCCCTTATGAAGGAGAAGAAGATGCAGATTTAATTAACGCAGGAAAACAAACCATTACCGCAAAACCTGGAGCGGCATTTTTCGATTCATCACTTTCTTTTGGAATGATCAGAGGAAATCATGTTCAGTTAACTGTACTTGGAGCAATGGAAGTTGCTGCAAACGGTGATATTGCCAACTGGAAAATTCCAGGGAAAATGGTAAAAGGAATGGGTGGAGCAATGGATTTAGTAGGTTCTGCTGAAAACATTATCGTTGCAATGATGCACACCAATAAAAGAGGAGAATCTAAACTTTTGAAGGAATGTTCTTTGCCATTGACAGGAGTAAACTGTGTAACGAAAATCGTAACGAACTTGGCTTACATTGAAGTAAAAGACGGAGCTTTTCATTTAATTGAGCGTGCGCCTGGAGTTACTGTTGAAGAGATTCAAAAGGCTACTGAAGGGAAGTTGGTTGTTCCGGATAATGTTCCCGAGATGAAATTAGGGTAGAGTCACCTGCGGTGAAAAGAATTACGCAAAGATTCGCGAAGTTTTCGCAGAGATACGCAGAGAAAAAAAAGACACGAGAAGAGTTTGATAAAAAATATTGGAACGGCTTTCTACGAAATGTAGTGGCCGTTTTTTTTTGCGTAGGGACGTTTTAGTATAAGAGTTATTCAGTTTTCAAATTCCATATCTTTTACTAAATTGGATTACCTAGCTAAGTCTCAATTCTTTCAAAAGGTATTCCTCAGTAGTTGCAAGTCATCGGAGTGACAGAATTTTCGAGCGTTGGGTGAGCACCGGATGAATCCTTTTTTCCTTTTTTAAGAGTAATCAATTTTAAAGGAAAATTGAATTATACGATTAGTTGTTGTAATGATAAAATAGTTAAACATTATTATTAACTTGCAACCTATACTGGTAACCCTATTACTAAAATTATGAAAAATGAATTACTAAAACCACTGAAGTATGTGCAAGTATAAATCTTTGGTCAAGTCAGTAAGAACCTATTTTGGTTTAATAATTTGTCTAGTTTCAATTGACACGACACTTGCACAAAGCATATATTATGAAAATAGTTTTAGTTTTTCAACGTCAATTAATTTTGACGTTGAAGAACCTTTTAACATTAATCCTTTAGAAAGCAGAACTGCAAATAGCTTACTGGTTGGTTTTGAATCAAAAAAAATTTTTAATTTACTTTACTATAATGTTGGATCTGGTTATCAACAAAATAGATTTAAACAAGAATTTGAGGCTGGAGGAAAATCATTAGGTTTCTATAACTTTTCTACTCTTGAATTGAAGATTCAGATAGGGATAGGAATAGAGAAAATAATGAAACAAACAAATTCATCCGTTTATTTCGAATGTGGTTTTTCTCCTGATTATCTAATAGGAAAAACATTCCAAGTTGAAAATACTAATGAGTTACTCATTCCGCAGCTCAATAACATATTGTATAGCAATTTCATAAAATTAAATAACTCAAACAAAATCATTAGCGCTCTTACTCCTTATTTTAATATTGGTTCTAAAGTTAAGATATCAGAAAAGATTTTACTGAGAACATATTGTCAATTGGTTATTAGGGATGATTATATTACAACTACAAGATATTCATTCATACCAACAGCGCCCAATGGAATTGGATTCACACGAAACCCTTTAAACAACACTTTAATTAAAATTAGCCGATTTAACTTGGGGTTTAGATTAATATATTCATTATGAGGTATTTTTATTTTTTATCATTTATTTTTTTTACAAACATGGCATTAGGCCAAACAGAATTGAAATATACTGTTTCAATCGGCACACCAAACAATGGTTACTTTGGTTCTGGAACCCATCCTGATAAGTATTTTGATCTCTTTTCAAATAAAGAAAGAAAACCTAATGCATCTTTCGATACCGAATACATGTTTAAGTTTAGTCAGTCCTTAAATCAAAAAAGGAAAATATTTTTGAATTTAGGATTTGGGTTTGGGCAGACTTTTTACGAGTTGCGCTACCCAATAGGAGGTAATCAAAAATTAAATGAAAGTTTTCATTCTATTTACAATTACAGATTTTTACCGAGTTTAGGCTTAGAGAAAAGAATTAACTTGGGTGAAAATATGCAAATTAGTTTTGGTATCGATTGGGCTCCTCGTATTTACAAGGATTACACAAAGGAATTTGAGAATGATGAAGCTCTTGTGTTTTCTGAAAACAGCAGTGTTTCTTACTCTGTACAGTTTAAAAATAAAAAGGAGCAATACAAGGTTGAAAATAATCCTATTATTTTATTTAGATATTTTATGGGTCTTTCTTATAAAATTAATGATCATTTAGATTTTTTAGTTCAGTTCCAGATGAACAGAAATTTTAATGAATATTTTAGTTTTAGAGTTGCTAAAACAACGACTGGGGATAATACTACAACTGTAAGTTCTTATGCAACTTATGAAACACATTATGCAGACTATATTGTAGATTCAGAAACTATTACTACTCACTTTTCCTACATCGGAATCGGAATTAAACAAAGGCTAAATTGGACAAGGTTTAAAGAAAACTTATTAGTTCATTAGTACACAAAATTTACAAATCAAAGTATTTACAAAACATCTTTTTGGCTATCGTTTCAAAACATCCATCTCAAAAAAAAAAACGACCAACCCAATGAGTCAGTCGTTTGTAATTTTATTCGTTTAAACAGTTTTTAAAACCATTTTAAATAGCATTTAAATCTTATTCAATCCTTAAACCAATATCCATCACATCTGTAATCGATTTTTCTTGTGTTGCATTCACCATTTTGAAAACATACTCTCCTTTAATTGGGAAAGGCTTAGAATCAAAACGCAATCTACTTTCAACCAATGATCCAGAAACTCTTCCAACCCAAGAACCATCAGGTCTTGCCATTGGAATTTTCTGTGCAACTTTTGAAGTCGATCCATCTGGCGCAGTAACCCAAACATAAATCCACAAATTGCTGTACATATAGTCCGTTGTTGTTCTCAACGAAATAATGAAATCATGATTGGTCAAGGAATCTTGGACATCTACTATAAAAATAGCAGTGTCCTTTTTGTCCCATGATTTATCATCAAAGTTATGCACTTGATCAAAGTAGGGCTGTTCACCACAGCTTTGCAAGAATGTAAACAGTCCTAAAACCGTAATAAAAGAAAGTGTTTTAACTGCTTTTTTCATTATCGTTATTTCCTTTATTCGTTGGCTTACTTTCGTCTCCCGGTTTACGTGGCGGACGTTTTTTAGCAGGCCTTGGTTTATTGGTATTTGGTTTTTTATCTGCAGATTTATTTTCTACCGGCTTACCATTCTCAGCAGACTTAGTTTTATCAACTGGTTTTGCTTTATCGTCTGGATTGCGTTTCACAGGTTTTTTCCCTGCTGGCTTTTTATCATCCGGCTTATTATCGTTCGGATTTACTTTTGCGTTCGGATTCTTCTTAACAGGTCTTTTTCCTTTCGGTTTTGGCCTATTGTCCGCAGATTTCACATCATTTGATTTACTGTTATCAATTGCCTTTGGAGTTTTTGAGTCAGCAGTTTTAACATCACCTCCAGCATTTCCAGTAGGTTTTTTCTTACCTCCCTTACGTTTTTTCTTCTTGGTGAATTTTTTATCAAAACGATTCAAATCATCTTGTCCAACGACATTGGAATAATCTGGTGCTTTTGGTGCTTTCGTATCAAACGTTGCTTGGTCAAAGTCTTTTAAATCCTCTGGTTTTTCCTTCTCCTTGTTCATCGCAATAATTTCTTTTGCGCGTTCTGGTGAAAGAGCTACCAATGCAGGTCCTGACTTATCATCTGTTTGATGTAAATACCACATTAATCGTTTGAAAACATCGGTTTTAATGTGAATTCCAGATCCTTTTTTTGAATACAATTTGATTTCTGTAGATGGAAAACTTTTCAGTTCATCAATATACATATCCAATTCGTAATTCAAACAACATTTTAGCTTACCACATTGTCCCGCAAGCTTTTGCGGATTCAATGAAAGTTGCTGATACCTTGCTGCACTTGTACTTACAGAACGGAAGTCTGTCAACCAAGTTGAACAACACAACTCACGTCCACAAGATCCAATTCCACCCAAACGAGCAGATTCTTGTCTTGCACCAATTTGTCGCATTTCAATACGTACACGGAAATTATCCGCCATATCTTTAATCAACTGACGAAAGTCTACACGACCATTTGCCGTATAATAAAACGTCGCTTTTGAACCATCACCCTGATATTCAACATCAGATATTTTCATATCGAGTTTCAGATGAATCGCCATTTCACGCGCTTTGTGCATCACGCTTTCTTCGTTTTTACGCGAAGCCACCCATTTATCAATATCCTCCTGTGAAGCATGACGAATAATTTTTCGTGCTTCGTGAGCCTTAAAGTTTGGTGCTTTTTTTTGAAGCTGTATTCTGGAAAGTTCTCCTACAACTGAAATAACCCCGACATCATAGCCCGGGCTTGCTTCAACGACAACAACGTCGCCAACATTCAATTCAAATCCTTTTAAATTTCTAAAAAAAGATTTTCGACTGTTTTTAAATCGTATTTCAACTATATCAAATTGACTTTTTCCGCTTGGTAATTGCATATTTGCAAGCCAATCGAAAACGCCAAGTTTATTGCATCCTCCAGAGCTACAGGTCCCGTTACTCTTGCATCCGGTAGGAATTCCTCCTCCAGATCCACAACTTGAACATCCCATAGTTATATTTTTCATCAAAAATAACAAATATCAAGGACAACTGCGAATAAAAAATGACATATGGGATTTCATATTAAAAATGATATGTGCGGACGATTTGATTTTATAATGGTGGAGACGCAATGCGGTATGGTGGAGATGCAATGCGCTATGGTGGAGACGCAATGCATTGCGTCTCTACCATTATTTTTTATTCCTCGGATGAAAACTAATTATCGCCTCTCGAATAAATGACTGATCTAAATGCGTATAAATCTCGGTTGTGGTTATAGATTCATGTCCCAACATTTCTTGAATGGCTCGTAAATTCGCGCCTCCTTCAATTAAATGCGTTGCAAATGAATGACGGAATGTATGCGGACTTACTTTTTTCTTGAGTCCGATCGTTAATGCTAAATTCTTCACAATTGTAAAAATCATAACACGTGTCAATTGCCTTCCTCGGCGATTTAAAAACACAAAATCTTCATGACCTTTGTGAATATGCATGTGGTTCCGTGTTCCAGAAACATAAATTCCGATTTCCTTTTCCACAGATGGACTCACAGGAACCAAACGTTCTTTATTTCCTTTTCCAATTACGCGAATAAAACCTTGTTTGAAGAAAATATTGGAAAATTTTAAATTAATTAATTCACTTACACGCAATCCACAGCTGTATAAAGTTTCTAGCATTGCTTTATTGCGGTGACCTTCGGGCTTACTTAAATCAATCGCTCCAATCATCTCATCAATTTCGGCTATACTCAAAAATACAGGTAATTTCATTCCTATTTTAGGTAATTCGAGTAAACTGCTCGGGTCTTCATCTCGAATTCCTTCTAAAACCATAAAATCGAAAAATTGTTTTATTCCGCTAATTACTCTTGCTTGAGAACGAGCTGACAATCCTAAATCATATAAATCAGCAATGAAGTTTTTGAGCACTTCTAAACTTACTTTTTTGGGTTCAATGGAACGATCAGAGCAGAAGTCACTGAGTTTTTCTAAATCTCGCTGATAGGCAAAAATTGAATTCTCTGCCAATCCTCTTTCGATTTTTAGGTAGTTCACAAAATCACGATTGTATATTTTCCATTGATCCACGGGTTGAATTTAATGAAATTAAAGAGAAATGGTGTCGTGCTTCCAGCACTTTGTAACGTATTAATTACGTTAACCTAGAACTTACGTCTTAGGTTAACACATGTTATCCCTTAAGGATTATATGAGTATTGACGTAATTTTATTAATATTGTAAAACGAATTGATTTGAGAACTCAATAATTTAAAATCACTCCAAAGTTTAATACCGATGTTGATTTTATGGATGTTAATCAAAAACAACTCGTTTGACTTGAAAATATTCTAAATTCACATTCAGAATAACTAAATGAAAATAAAAGCAATATGAGAATTCTAATCATCAACGGCCCAAATTTGAATCTTCTTGGAAAACGCCAACCTTCTATTTATGGAGATAAAAGTTTTGATGAATATATTCACGAAATCCAAAAAGAAGGAGTTCATGTTTCTGTTTATCAAAGTAATGTTGAGGGAGAAATAATCAATACTTTACATGATGCAAAAGCAGATGGAATCATTTTAAACGCTGGTGGATATACACATACTTCTGTTGCAATTCGTGATGCTGTTGCTGCAATCGAAATCCCTGTAGTTGAGGTTCATATTTCGAATATTTCGGCAAGAGAATCTTTCAGACACGAGAGTTTAATTAGTCCAGTTGCAGTAGGTTGCATTTTTGGTTTTGGAATGACTGGATATGAATTAGCTTTGGATTATTTCTTGAAATTGAAGAAGTAATTTCTTAGCATAACCAATCTACTCCACGAAAAATCGTTTATTCAATCCTTCAAATTTCTTAATTCTTTTAAAGAAATAAGCCCACAATAATGAAGCTTTATACAACCCAGCTTTATTGTATTCTGTACTTTCATTCTGAATTTGCTTGCGTTTTCTATTCAAATATGAAATATTCGAATAATAGGCACCATGCGCTTTAAGAATCGCAAAAATATGTTTGAATTGAAATCCTACTAAGTATTTCGCAGCTGCAATTCCATCCAAAATTAACCGGTAGAAAATCTTTCCAAAAAGCCATCCTACATGATTCTTATGAATCGTGTACAAGCTATTTCTAAAATTTAAAAATGTTTTTCTTGGATTTTCGTAATTCAATGTTCCGCCGCCAACATGATATACTTTTGAAGCTGGCACAACATAAAATGAATGATTTTGCTTTTTCGCACGCCAACAAAAATCGATTTCCTCCATGTGAGCAAAGAAATCTTCGTCTAGCCCTCCGAGCTTGTGGTAAACTTTTGAACGAATAACCATACATGCTCCTGTAGTCCAGAAAACTTCTTTGTCGTTATCGTATTGATTAAGATCCTCCTCTACTTCATCAAAAATTCTACCTCGACAAAATGGATAATAATTTTTATCCATAAATCCTCCACTTGCACCAGCGTGTTCGAAATGTGTTTTCTTGTGAAAAGCCAAAACTTTCGGTTGAACTCCAGCTATATTAGGGTTATTCTCTAGTTTTGCAACCAAAGGAGCTAACCAATTTGGCGTCACCTCAATATCTGAATTTATCAATACATAATATTCAAATCGACCTTTCAACTGATTCAAACCATCGTTGTATCCTTTGGCAAATCCACCGTTACTTGTATTTACAATTACTTCAACTTCAGGATGACTTTCTTTGACATAAGCCATACTTTCATCCGTCGATTGATTGTCCACCACAACAATAGCAGCTTCCGAAGTATTTTGAATTAAAGTGGGTAGGAATTGTTTCAAAAAGGACAATCCATTCCAATTGAGAATAACAACAGCAGTTTTCAAATGCGACAAATTTTATCAGTAACTATTGTAATATCTCGAAGAATTTCCACCAAAATGAGGATTTGCACCACCAGTTGGATCATCTAAATTCGAATCTGGCGTACTTCTTTTATTTAAGGCGTATTTCCATCTGTAATTTTGAAGCTCGCCAACCATATCACTGTGCAATAAAGTGTAATCCTTATTCAAGTTAGTTTGACTATAGAAAATAAATCTTCTGTTAGAATACTGCTTAATTTTATCGTATTGCCAAACTTCATAAGGATATTCTGCTGGTGAAGAAGGTTGCTCAATAACGGTATTTGGAGCACCATATTGCAGAAAAACACGACCGCGATCAGTTTCAAATCCAACTTGGAAATTTGTCGCAAATAAAGCTTCTACTTTGTCAACTTGTGCTTTATATTTCACCCAACCTTCATAAGGTTTTTCAGGACTAGTTTGTTGCCAAAAAGCTTGTAAATAACGCATATTCTGCTCCTTATCTTTCTCTTTTAATATACGAATGATGTTTTTTACTTCACCTTGACGAGAGATTGGAATTAAACTCGCTACATAATATCCTAATGAATCTTCAGGAACACTCTGTTCAAAAGCAGGATCTAAAACTGTAGATTGGAACGACAAATCATTTACTTCTTCGGTATTATTTCTATCAAAATCAAATGCAGAACGTGCTAAAATTTGCTTATCTCGACTCAACAAATTCAGCTCTAAAGTATAAGCTCCAGTTGGCAGCATACTAATATCAATCACTTTTGCTATGGATTGAATTGGTGAATTTTTATATCTAAAATAACGTGTGTATTCCTCTAAATCTAAACGCACATCTCTTCCAATAACTTTTTGTTCCACCACGTAAACAGAATCTTCAATTGTAGCATCAGTATTATACGCTTCTATATAATAAAGTAAATTTTGAATTTCAGTTGGATAATAATCTCCCACCATTGGCACAACATCATAGCCCAATTTCGTGAAAATAGATTGCAATTGTGGATTTGATCTGATTGACTCTGCAGCAATGAAAGACGAAAACGCCAATTCATCAGTCATATCTTTAATTTTTATTGTCTTTGTAACAGAAGTGGGTTTTTCTTTTGAATTGATATCTCTGATCACTAAATCGTATCTATATTTCCCTGGAGCCAATAAATATTTCTGAATATCATGAAAATCTTCCACCAAGCTATCTATAACCAATGGACTTTTCAACAAATATTTATCTGCTACAACCACAGTATCGTTTTGTGAAAACACTTGACTAATTTCCACTTCAGCAAATTTCTCCTCTGCCCTATCAATGTATTCTAAACTATATCCCACAAAATTCAATTGAATTTCAATGTAGTTCCCTGCCTCTGGAGCATAGAATTGGCCTTCACTCAAAAAAGCTTTTAGGTTTTTATCTTGTCCAAACGCTGTTACACCAATGAATAAAACAGCAAAAAGCATCAAAATTATATTCTTCATATTTTCGAATTGAAATAAAGCATAAAGCTATGCAAATTTAAGGTTTTCAGCAAAAAAATAAAGATTGTTGACTATAATGTAACTTTTATCGAGGAAACAGAAAAATAATTCAATCCTTAGCTATTGAAAATCAGCGTTAAATAAAATAGTTTGAAATTATCTTCATTTTCCACTTGCCGGAAAAATATATGTGAGTATCTTTGCCCCGGAGAAATGGCAGAGCGGTTGAATGCACTAGTCTTGAAAACTAGCGTACCGCAGGGTACCGGGGGTTCGAATCCCTCTTTCTCCGCCAAAGAAAACCCGTAGCTTTTTTAGCTACGGGTTTTTTTATTCCTATAAATCGCTCAAGACTTTTTCGTCTTGAAAGTGATTTATAGGAATGAAAAAACTACATCGCTTTTTTAGCGATGTTTGGTTTTTATACTAACAAAGGATTCCTCGGAATGCTATCAATAAAATTAATCCCTCTTAATGCTATCAAATTACTTCGCCGTTTATCAACACCTTCTAACAGAACGTGTCTACGGCATATTTCAATTGTAGCATTTTCGAAAACAAACCAGCAAAATCCATCTCAATATTCACAAAAATCCTAAAATAATTTCCTTTAGACCTTCAACATTTATTATATTTAATTCATTATCGAAACTATACTATAAAACAACGACTCATGACATTACAAGACGCACTTATGTTGATTCTCTCCGTTTTAGGAATCTTTACTATTATCATAATTATCACACGCATTTTCGGATTAAGAACATTTGCAAAGATGTCGAGTTTTGATTTCGCTTCAACTATCGCAGTCGGTTCTGTTTTGGCTTCCATTATTTTAAATAGTGATCAGTCACTTCTGAAAGGTGGAATTGCTTTGGTTACAATTATCGCTTTTCAAACGTTATTTTCATTTTTAGTTAGAAAAGTGGATGCCTTTAAGCAACTTTTCACCAATAAACCGCAATTAATTATGTGGCAAGGAGAAATTATTTATGATGCATTGAAAAAATGTAATGTTGGAGAAAGTGATTTAATTGCAAAGTTAAGAGAAGCCAATGTGCATGAATTTAGTGAAGTGAAAGCGGTTATATTTGAAAGTACAGGAGATATTTCTGTCCTTCATAATAACGAAAACAAAGATGTTGCAGATCAAATGTTGAGTGATGTAAAAATGAATAATTTTAAGAAATAGCACATGAAAACAGGATTAGTCTGGTTTAAAAATGACTTAAGAATTCATGACAATGAAGCCTTAACTAGAGCTGTGGAACAATGCGAACAATTGGTATTTTTCTTTTATGTCGAACCTCATCTCTTTGAAAATCTAAAATTAGGATTTCGTAAATCAGATATTAATCGATTCAAATTTTTAGAGCAATCCGCTAATGCATTAAAGGAAAAGCTAGAAAATAATGGAGGCCATTTAATTGTAAGCGATAAAAGCGCCGTTGAAATCATTCCAAGATTAATTCAAGAATACGCTATTTCTTCTGTTTATGGAGAAACCGAATATGCGTCAGAAGAATTGAATTTGGTAAAACAAGTGCAAGATAAATTGCCTGAGGTTGAATTCAATTTTTATTGGGGAAAAACGCTTTATCACATTGACGATATTCCTTTTACAATTGACAAAATTCCTTTAACGAGTAAAGCTTATCGTATTCCAGCGGCTAAAGAAAGTGATCCTAGAACAACGTTTGAAACTCCTAAAGAATTTAAAAGTCATCCCAATGCAGTTTCTACAGAATTCCCAACTTTCACGAAATATGGATTTACTGAGGAAGAATACAACGCTGCTCAACCTTATCTAAAAGGAGGAGAAGAAAAAGCGCTTGAAAGACTGCAACATTATACTTTTGAATCTGAAAATTTAACAGGTTACCGTTGGTCAAGAAATAAGTCTTTGGGAATGGATTACAGTTCGAAGTTTTCACCTTATCTCGCTTTGGGATGTATTTCGGCGCGAACGATTTATGAAACAGTAAAGAAATATGAAACTGAAATCAAGAAAAACCAAAGTACTTGGTGGCTCGTTTTTGAATTGGTTTGGAGAGATTATTTCACCTTTAAAGGAATGAAATTTGGCAATAAAATATTCCATACCAAAGGTTTTAAAAATAAAGATGTCGCTTTTGAAAATGACTCAGAAAAGTTTAAACGTTGGCAAGATGGAAAAACTGGAATTCCATTTATTGATGCGCACATGCGACAATTGAACGAAACCGGATACATGAGTAATCGAGGTCGTGTGAATTGTGCAAGCTATTTCGTTCATGATTTAAAAATCGATTGGACTTGGGGAGCAGCTTATTTTGAATCGAAATTAATTGATTACGACGTAAGTGCAAATTGGTTGAATTGGCATGTTCAAGCTTTTGAAATCTATTATACGAATCCAGTAAATCAAGGTTTGAAATATAAAGCAAACGAATATATCGCAAAATGGATTCCTGAATTGCGCCACATTGATGACAATAAGATTCTCGCTCCATGGATTTTCAAAGAAGAATTAAAAGATTTAGATTATCCAGTTCCAATTGAAGTTTTTTCTAAATGGACCCGAGCGATGAATTTGATTAAGAATTCAGTTAGTATTCAAGGGAAGTTATTTTAAAGAATTTGAATCAAAAACCCTACTCTACCAATTTCCTATATTCACTTGGACTCATGTCAAATTCTCGTTTAAAAATCTTCGAGAAATAGCTATTACTTTCAAATCCTACTTTACCTAAAACTTCTGAGATATTCAGATTTTTATTTTGAAGTAAACGTTTTGATTCTTCTAATCTATGATGTGTTACATACTCATTAACAGTTGCTTTAAACATGTGTTTAAATGCGAATTGAAGTTTATTAGGATTTAAGCCCGATTGTTGAGATAAACTTAAAATGGTCAAATCCTTGTCTAAATTTAATTGAATATATTTGTTTAACTCATCCACTTTATTCAATTCATTCACTCTTATTATTGAGCTTTTATCTTCTCCGCTTAAATCGTCTTCATATTGAATAATTTGATTTACAAAAATTCGCAAAGCAATACTTTCCATGTGGTATTTCCTAATAAGCATTTTATCTTCGTACTTCAATATTTCCGTAAAAATATCCTTGAATTCTAAACCGTAAAATCCTTCATGATAAAACGTTTTTTCTGCCAATGTATCTTTAAAAAGTGCTTTCAATTTGGAGCCGAGACTGTTAATTTCACATTTTGCATTCTTTGAAAATTTCTCTCGGTCTATTTCCAAACTTAAGATCTTGTGATTTTCATTTTTAGCGAAAGTTAAAATATGTCCAATACTTTTTTCACTGGCAACAATAGCGCATTTGAATTGATCAATTTTATGAACCTCAGATTCATTAGCAAAAGAATGTTTAATTGAACCTTGAGCAGAATAAAGATATTTTATGGGATGCACTTCATCAACAGTAAATTTGATTCGAATATCTTCATAAAATTGACAGTCATAAGTGATAATACCTAAACCATTGTCAAAATTAACTCCTCGAATTTGCCCTATTCCTAAACGCGAAGGAATGGCCAATGAAAACTCGTCACAATTTTCTTTGAAAGGAACATTAAAAGACCTGGATAAGCTTTCTATTACGTCCTTTAATGGTAATGAATTAACTTTAAATTCTCTCATGATATCAGTTAAAAATCAATAGACTGCTTTATTTAATCGTCCTTTTGAGCCTTAAAAATAGTAAATATAATTTTATTTCAGCAATTCTAAATAAGCTCCTAACATTGCTGCTCCACCAGAAAAAACAACAGTTAATACCAACCACCTAGCTGCAGAAGCTGCTGTTTTTCTAGCATGTTCAGCTTGAATAACTGCTTTTCGCTTTGCTAATTCTATTTGCTCAAATACTTTTCTTTCAATTTTATCAATTTTGACCTTAACATTTTCAACAGCTTCATTAATTTCCGATGTTATTTTTTCAATATCATTTTCATTGATGAATCTATTATTAGTGACTAAATCTTTAATGGCTCCTTCATCAAGTTTATTGATCCTGGATTTAATTATTGACAAAGATTCCTTGGGATTGTCAATAACCTTGGTCAAATCGGCTTTTAAATCTTCAAAATTTAATTCCTCTTGTTCCATTTCTTCAAGGAAATCATCTAATATTCTAGTGATTTTATCTGTGCTCAAATTCACGTCAAAATCTCGCCTTACTTTATCCATTGTTTTTTCAATCACAGACTCCTTTTTATTTGAAGGCGCAATCTTAAACAAGTCTTTCACTATTCCCGCAGAAGATTTTAATCCGGCAGTTGCAGTAGTTACCAAACCTCCAATTAAAGTGTGAACAATCTTCGTTTCTAAGTAAAATAAAATCATAAAGAACAAGGCCCAAATCACTAAGGCAATCGTTAAATTAGAAGCTAAAGTTCCGAAAAAACTCAAATTAAGGGCCAAAGCACAAGCACCAAACAATGAAATTGCTGTGGTTATTAAACTCCATATCCCAAAGGCAGAACTGAATTTCACTCCTGATAATCCTTCCTCATCATCATCATCATCAGCCAAAGTAAATTCATTTGAACCTCTCGCACTATCCAATTTGGCTTTATTTCTGGCATATTTCTTTTTAACATTCCCAATCATGGTAATTCCCATTGCTACAGATAAAGCTGTCAATACAATTTGGAAAATTAATGCCAACAGCACTCCAGCAACAATAGCTACAAAAAAGTCGGAGTAAAGAAAATCTCGGCTGTCTGCAATTCTTATATTTTGGGCTTGAGAAGCTACAGCTCCAATTAAAAATAGAAATATGAGTACTGATTTTTTCATAATCATGGCATTAAGAATAAAGTTTTTATTTTGTGATAGATTGAAAATTGACGCTAAGAATAGCACTGTACATAGCTTCCAAGATATTTTTCAAAATTCATAAAGTTTTAAATAACGCAGTAACACTTTTAAAATAATTACTAGCGTATATGAGTCGGTTTTATAACTTTTTTATCATCCTTTCGTTAACCAATAAAAACCAAACATGTACAATCGATTTATACTTATACTCTTGGGCTTTGTATTTTTTGCTTTTAGCGCAGATAATTTCAAACAAGAACAACTCAAATATCCACGTGTTAGAGAAGCATATCAAGCCAAAGAAGCTACGATTTTAAATTTATTGAAAACCAAAGAAATAGACCGCAGCAAACTACAAATCTACATTCGTGCATTTAAAAGCGAAAAGGAAGTCGAAATCTGGGGAAAGAATTCAACAGATGCGAAGTTCCAATTGATTAAGAAATATGATGTTTGCAGAAATTCTGGAGTTCTAGGACCAAAAAGAAAACAAGGAGATTTACAAGTTCCTGAAGGATTTTATCATATCAATAGATTCAATCCATCGAGCACATATCATCTTTCATTAGGAATTAATTACCCCAACAAGTCAGATCGAATTTTAGGAATAAAAGGAAAACTTGGCGGAGACATCTTTATTCATGGTGAATGCGTAACAATTGGCTGTCTCCCAATGACAAACGACCTCATTAAAGAAATTTTTATTCTGTCAGTTGAAGCGAGAAACAATGGTCAAAAAACAATTCCAGTTACGATCTTCCCAGCGAAATTGACAGATGAAAAACTTGCAGAACTGAATAAAAAGTACGCCAGAGATCCTGACAAAACTAACTTATGGAAGGATCTTAAAATTGGATATGATTTATTTAATGAGACAAACCTATTATTTTCAGTTGGATTTTTAAGTTCAGGTCGACACAACGTGAGATAACTCGGCACAAATATCACCACCTATTCGTCTGAAAATGAATTAATTTCAATTTAAAAGCAACACAATAAATCCAAACGCTTGTTTTTTTCGTATATATTATGTGATCTATTCAATTATTAGTTGAATTAAATATTAAATAAAATGAAATCAATGAAAAAATATATTCTATTAGGAATTTTATCCCTTATTATCGTTGGTGGTGGTATTGGGTATTATATGTTCAACAAGAAAGTACCTACACTTGAAAATACAACCTCCGATTATGTTATTGGTGCTAATGATTTATTTAATGAATTTGAAAATAATGAATCAGAAGCACTCAAAAAATATGAAAATAAAATTATTGAAGTAACAGGAAAAGTGATCAGTGTCAAAAACAATGACAATGATTCAAATATTATTCTAGAAGCAGATATGGCAATGGCTGGCGGAGTGAATTGTTCTTTTAAATACAAACAAGATGAAGAAATTACAAAAGGTTCAATTGTCACTATAAAAGGGCAATGTCAAGGCTTTTTAATGGATGTCGTTCTCAATAACTCCCAGTTAATAAAATAGATATGAAATATAAATCAATTGTTTATTTAACGATGGCATTAGTGCTATCAAGCTGCTATAAAGATAACGAAGAGTATCTCTATGGAGAGGTTGATTGCGATACAACTACTGTTAGTTTTAACAAAGATATCTTTCCAATTATTGATATGAATTGTACTGTTACTGGCTGTCATACAGCTGGAGGAACTGCACCTGGTACTTTTGAGAATTACAATCAGATAAAAGCAAAAGTTGATGATGGAGAATTTAAAAATCGGGTTCTCATTTCTAAAGACATGCCTCCTGGCGTTCCATTATCAGATTGTCAAATTTTACACATAACAAAGTGGCTCGATGACGGAGCTCCTAATAACTAAAAAACAACATGAAAAAAGTAACATTAATTACAGCATTATTATGCTTCAGTTTTGGAATCTTCGGACAAAAACACATAACTCGGACAGGTACAATTCAGTTTTTCTCTGAAACAGATATAGAGAATATTGAAGCAATTAACAATCAAGTTTCAAGTGTAATAGACGCAGAAAATGGAGAAATCGCATTTTCTCTATTAATGAAAGCATTTACATTTGAAAAAGCATTGATGCAAGAACATTTCAATGAGAAGTATGTAGAAAGTGAAAAATTTCCCAAAGCAAAATTCAAAGGAAAGATAATTAACTTTTCTAGCGCTGAACTATCTGAAAACCCAAAAGAATACACAATTAAAGGTAGTTTAACCATTCACGGAGTGACGAAAGAAATTGAAGAGAAAATTTCATTATCAAAAACGAATTCAAATCACATAATTGGAACATCCACTTTTATAGCCATTCCTGAGGACTATGAAATTAAGATCCCATCAATTGTGCGTGGAAATATTTCCAAAACAATTGAGATTAAGGTAAAAATGGATTATGAAAAAATGGATTAAAATTGTCTGCATCTTATGCATAAGTACAAGCACTTTACAAGCTCAAGATGACTTGCTGGACATGCTCGAAGAAACAGAAGAACCAGTTACAAATTATACAATTGCGACTTTTAAATCAACTCGCTTGGTAAGTGGCCATTCTGTAGAAACCAACGGGGAGGGAGTTCTTCAATATTTAATCGGACATAGATTTGGAAGATTAAATTCGGGTTGGCGAGATTTATTTGGAATCGATAATGCTACCATTCGAATGGGGTTTGAATATGGTTTAACGGACAATATAAATATCGGTATTGGTCGTTCTTCATTTCAAAAAACTTATGATGGTACGGTAAAATGGAAGTTTCTACGTCAAAAATCTGGTGCTAAAAACTTCCCATTTACAGCTACTATTGTTTCAAATATTTACGCTGATTCTCGCGAATGGGCGAATCCTGATCGTATAAACTATTTTTCGTCTAGATTAAACTTCAATCATTCACTTTTAATAGCTCGAAAATTTGGAGATTTCTTTTCATTGCAACTCATGCCAACAGTTATTCACCGAAATCTTGTAAAAACGGCAGAAGATAAAAACACTATTTATGCAATAGGGCTTGGAACATCATTTCGATTGTCAGGCTCACTCCGTTTAAATGCTGAGTATCATTATATCCCGCCAGGACAAATCGCTAGTAAAATTGGTGGAGAAGATGTGCAAAATTCATTTTCTATCGGAGTTGATCTTGAAACTGGAGGTCACGTTTTCCAATTGCACCTTACCAATAGTCGAGGAATGACCGAACGCTATTTAGTTGGAGAAACAACAGGTAATTGGTTTAAAGGAGACATTCATTTTGGATTCAATGTAAGCCGTGTTTTTACTGTAAAAAAACCTAAAGAATTTAAATAATGAAAAAACATAACTATTTATTAGTCCTCATCCCTTTTTTAATAGGTATCACTTCATCTTGTCGACATGAACCTATTCAGCCCTTTAAACCAATGGAAACTGTTACAGATACTACTGGCAATAACCCAGAAGGATGTAGTCCCGATACGGCTTATTTCAATAGAGATGTAATGCCAATTATTCAGTTAAACTGTTCTGTTACCGGTTGTCATGGTGGCGGAAGTTCAAAAGGTGGTGTAGATTTAACTTCTTACCAAAGCATAATAAATACTGCGGGTGTTGATCCATTTGATCCAGCAAATTCTAATCTGTACGCTGTTATTACAGAAACAGATCCCAATAAAATTATGCCTGAACCTCCAAATTCTCCGTTATCAAATGCCGATATAGCCATCATTGAAAAATGGATTAAACAAGGAGCAGCAAACAATTTTTGTGCTGACTGTGACGAAACCAATTTTACTTTTTCAGGTGCTGTATTTCCTATTATTCAAGATAATTGTTTGGGTTGTCACAGTGGCTCCGCTCCTTCTGCTGGAATTCCACTAACAACTTACAATGAAATTTTACCTTTCGCGGCTTCTGGCGGATTATATGGTACCATCAATCATGACCCTGGTTATGTTGCTATGCCGTATTTAGGTTCAAAATTAAGTGACTGTAATGTGAATCAGGTTAAACAATGGATTGATAATGGGATTATGAATGATTAAATAGTCTTTGAAGTTTTCTTATCAAAGACTTAAAAATGATTAGTTTTCTTGCGGACACTAATTAGATTGGAAATTCTATTTTTAGAAGGTGTTTTTAAATCAATTGCTTAAGATTTGTAGGAAATTACCACATTGAAATTTTATTTATAGACTGAATAACATGTTTTATTTTGACACAGAAATAAAAGTTTATTGCGTATGATTCTTGAACAAGATTCAATTTTAATTGTTTTTTATCTGATTATATTCGCTTGACTTACAAATCTAAAGATTAATTAATCTCAAATTTAAATGCTGAAAAAGACCATAATTTCCCTGTTTTTTATACCAATTTTATTCAGTTGTTCGATAACAAAACACAAGGATATCTCCTATTTATCAGCTGACTCAGAAAATATAGTCGCTGGTGTTGAAACTCCGACAATGAATATTTATCAACCCAAAAACAAGACGGAAAAAAAGAATCCAGTTTTAATTTTTGTTCATGGTGGAAACTGGAATTCTGGCAAGAAAGAAACGTATGGATTTTTCGGAAAGAATTTTGCGCGTGAAGATGTTGTGACCGTAATTCCAGGTTACACGCTTAGTCCAAACGCTAATTATGAAACCATGACCAAGCAAATTGCAGAAGCTATTACATGGGTTCAAGAAAACATAGATCAATATGGTGGTGATGTCTCTCAGATTTATTTAACTGGACATTCAGCTGGTGGTCATTTAATCGCCTTGGCAACACTAAATCCAAAATATGGAATTGACGAAGAAAGTATCGCCGGAATCATATTGAATGATGCTGCAGGTTTGGACATGCATAATTATTTATTAAATTATCCACCAACCGTTGAGAATGATTACCTCGCCACTTGGACAGATAATCCAGAGAACTGGAAAGCCGCTTCACCAATCTATTTCTTAACTGATAAAAGTCCAAAGTTCAAGATTTACTTGGGAAGTAAAACTTATAAATCGATTGATGTTTCGGTAAGGAAATTTTTGGAAGAATTAAATAAATTTCAACCCGATGTGAAACTGGACATCATTAATAAAAGACATATTCCAATGGTGCTTCAGTATTTTTGGTCTTTCAATAATCGTTATGATGAGATTTTAGAATTTATGGAGAAATAAATTAATTCTCTAAAATTTTATCGATATTTGATTGAAAATGAATCCCTGTTTATAATTTCTATTCACTCATAAAGGAACTGTTATGATTCGCAATCTTATTTTAATATTGATCTTATTTCCGTTTATTTCTTTAGGACAATCTTCAAGTAATTCTAAGCCTTGGTTAGAAAAAGCAAAGGAAGAATTTTACAATAAATACAATTATCAACAGAAATCTGAAAATGACAAAAAAGTTATCGATTGCTTATTTGATAAGGTTTCACACAAGTTTTCTTCATTAAGAAAAGCAGAGAAATCTGTTAAATATCTACCCAAAACAATGGAAACTTGTTCATTATTGGTTTACGTTCCAATAACCGGACAATTGAGCAAAGAACAAGAGGAGTTCCTCAATGTAGAAATGCTTGACTTGGTCAACAAATTCCGAAATAAAATAACTAAAAGAAGTGAACTTAAATCAGACCAGGAACTTGATCAAGCAGCTAAATTGCAATCAGATTATAATGCTGCTATAAACGATTTAAGCCATCTTCAGTCAAATAACATTCCTTACAGCACTCCAGTGAGAAGAGTTTCAATGATTAAAACAGGGAATTATAAAGCTCAGTATATTGTTGGTGAAAATGCCACTTATACCTATATCGATTTTGATAAAACAAAGAATTCAGAATATTTAAATGAACTTGCTTCGGAAATGTTTGAATCCTGGAAAGCATCAAAAGGACACCGTGAAAACATGCAGAACATGAGTTATAAATATTTTGGTTTTGCTGTTACCATAAGAAAAGATTCTGGAATCATTTATGCCATTCAAGTATTCCAAGGTGAATAAAAATAACGCTTTTTACTTAAGTTCAATCAAAAAAGAAACCTTGCTTACTTGTTAAAAAATCTTATCAACGAACCCAACAACCGTATTAAATTCTATCTTAATTGAACTTTAATTAAAAATTAAAATCACACCGATTTATTTCGGTTTAAAAATATTAAAACATGAAAATCATATTAACAGGTGGCTCAGGAGCTGTTGGACAAAACGTGCTTAACAAATTATGCGAAAATAAGGATTTAGAAATCGTTGCTTTTGATCAAAAGAACAAACGAACAGAAAAATTCTATGAAGCTTATTCAGATAAAGTCACGGTCCATTATGGCGATATTTCGAAAAGAGAAGATTTAATTGGAATGGCCAAAGATGTGGATTTTGTAATTCACTTGGCAGCGATTATTCCACCCTTAGCAGATGAAATGCCTGAATTGGCCTTTAAAGTGAATGTGGAAGGAACAAAAAACCTCATCTCAGTATTAGAGGAACATTCTAAAAATGCATTTTTCTTGTATGCTTCATCCGTTTCTGTTTATGGAGATAGATTGGAGAATCCAATGATTAAAGTGGGCGATCCACTTCAACCAAGCGTTGGAGATGAATATGCAAAAACAAAAATTCAAGCCGAAAATGCTTTACAAAATAGTCAGTTGGATTGGAGTATTTTCCGATTATCAGCAATTATGGGAGCCGACAATCACAAGATTTCAGGATTGATGTTCCACATGCCTTTGGCAACTTCAATGGAAATCACAACGCCAAAAGATACAGGAAGAGCATTTGCAAATGCTGTAGAAAAAAGAGATGAATTGTCGAAGCAAATATTTAATCTTGGTGGTGGAGAAGAGTGCAGAATCAGTTACCACGATTTCCTTTCAAGATCTTTCAAAATATTTGGATTAGGTGAATTAGATTTCCCAAAAAATGCCTTTGCAAATCATAATTTCCATTGTGGATATTATGCAGACGGAGATGATTTGGAAGAGATTTTACATTTCAGACAAGATACAATTACAACGTATTTCGAAAGTGTTAAGGAATCTGTGTCCCCAATGAAAAAATTCGCAGCGAAGATTTTTAGTTGGAGTGTAAAAAAACATATTTTGAGACAGTCGGACCCATTGCAAGCGATTAAAGATTGGGATAGAAAAGGTGTGGCTAGGTATTTTAATGCAGCAAAATAAAAATGCAATGCCATGTAGAGGCGCAATGCATTGCGCCTCCACATGGCATTGCACCACCACATGGCATTGCGCCACCACATTAAAATCCATTACCGAATTTCCAAAACCTTTTTCTTTTCTTTTTTAATAATCCTTTCCGAACGGTGAAAATTATATCGTGCTACTTTATATTTCAAAGAACCGAACTGGTGGAACAGTATGAAACCTAACACACCAATTCCTGTGATAATTATATAACCCAACAATGTTTTATTGGCTGCTAAAATTGCGCTCAATTGAACACCTCTGTAATTTCCTAAACCAGGATTACTGCTCATTAAATTAGCATCAAAATATACTGCTAGGTTATTTACACTTTGCCATTGTAATTTGTAGTGCAACCAACTGAAGATTGCACCAAACAAAGCTGTTGCAACAAAACTTCTGAACACCATTACCAACCCAACGGATGGCAGCATATCTTTCATTGGAATTTTGTCTAAAGTGAAAATCCAAACAGAGATAAATAGTGTGCTCATTCCATAACCGTTCAATAACTGAGGCAAATAAAAGCTCTCAATATTTAAGCCTGGAACCATCATGAAATACAACACAACTAAATAAAGAATATACGCTCCGAAACCTGAGAAAATGTACATTTTAAGAGGTAACTTATGTTTCATCCATGCAAAAGCTACAAATCCACCGACTATCATTCCGGGAATTGACATTAATCCAAGTGAGGCGTTAATCATCCAGTTGTAACCTAGAACGGCATTCGTGTAAATTGATACTACCGATCCAGCAGCCATAAACATTCCTAATGCTGTTAATAAAATCATTCCTGCTTGAACATTTCCTTGTCTAAATAATTTGAATGAAATGTAAGGGCGTTTCTTTCCACTTTGGCGAAAAACCAACCATCCCATTGTTAAAACAGAAAGAACTAAAGAGTAAGAAATTTTATCTGAAACAAACCATGCTTGTTGCTTTCCGAAAGTTAAAACATAAGCCAAACTCATCAATGAAGTCGTGAATAGTCCAATACTTAACCAATCAATTTGGTAGAATGGCATTTTTCTAGCAAAACGTTGATTATGCATTACAATAACGCAAAGCATTGCCACCAGCATTAGAATTCCTGCAGAATATATATGAATCATTTGCCATGTCATGACTAAGGATAAATTCGATGCCAATATCCCACCCAATTGTGCTAAAATAATAACAAGTGGATAGAAAATTGGGTAAAATTTACCGCGGTCTCCTGTTGGACTAATGATGAACATTGTTGGGATAATTACTTCAATCATGGCCACCATTTTTGCTGCTCCGAATAAAAACCCTGCAGCAATAACAACCTCTGCGACTTGCGTTGTTGCAATAACAAAAGTCCCGAGTGCCATAATTAATAAAGATGCTATCATCAATTCTTTAGAACGAAAGCGTGACTTTAATCGCATGACTAATGGAATTGCCACCGACATTCCGATTGTTCCTGCGTAATTTGCCCACAAAAAATGTTCGGACATTAATCCTGTACTGCTGACCATCTGACCTATGTTTCCCGTATAAACAGGATTCGCGAGCAAAATGACGACCAACAATAGTAAGATCAATAAAAGCATTCCTAATTTCGGAACCCAACTTTTAAATAATCCTTGATTGTACATATTGTTTTATTAAGTGTTTTTTATTCTGTTCAACCCACCGAGATTCAACAGGCTATTATCATTTTGTTTCCTATAGTTTTAAATAAACGTTCAAGTTCATTCCCGCTTTCAATTTGTCCAATAAAGAAACATCGTTATCTTCTGTAAACTCTATTCTCACTGGAATACGTTGTTGAACTTTCACAAAGTTTCCTGAACTATTGTCTGTTGGAACCATTGAATAACGAGAACCTGTTGCTCCAGAAATTGCAGTCACGACACCTTCAAATTCATTATCACCAATTGCATCAGCTGTCATTTTCATTTTCTGACCTACTTCAATATTTGGCATTTGCGTTTCTAAGAAATTCGCTGTAACCCATTTATTATCTTTCTTAATAATTGACCCAACTGGCATTCCTGGTTGCTGTAATAACTGACCTTCTTGAATCGTT
Organism: Brumimicrobium glaciale; assembly: GCF_004152935.1. Taxonomy (GTDB): domain Bacteria; phylum Bacteroidota; class Bacteroidia; order Flavobacteriales_D; family Crocinitomicaceae; genus Brumimicrobium; species Brumimicrobium glaciale. The sequence goes on along the minus strand of NZ_SETE01000001.1, from coordinate 517,383 downwards.
CTTCTCCCCATAATCCCATCATAAGGCGCGGTAATTATTGTATAGGAAAGATTCAAATTCGCCATATCTAAAGCTGCTTTTGCTCTTTGAATTTCAGCATCATTCAATGATAAACGACCTTTCACTTCAGTTACAGAAAGTCCAGCAGATTCCTTTTGACTAATCAGAGAATTATATCCAGCTTGTGCCATATCAAACTCTGTTTTCACTTGGTCATATTGAAAACGTGTCACCGCTTGAGATTCCACCAAGTTTTCATATCGGTCTAAATTCTTTTGTGCATTTTCCATTCTTGCTTTTGCTCCGGCAATATTTGATGAAGTTACATTTACACTATTCGAAACAGTATTTACAGTAGAAGAAGTCACTCCTTTTGCTGCTAAAGCATTTTCATAAGCAGCTTCAGCTTGTGCCACTTGAGTCAATATTTCTCTGTTGTCCAAAATGATTAAAGTATCTCCTTTTTGAACATGATCATGTTCGATAAAACGAATTTCTTGAATATAAGCCGATACTCTTGAATTTAGCGGATTTATAAACTCCTCCACTTGCGCTGCATTCGTGAAGTTTTTATCACCTATATGGAAATAACCCCTCACCAACCAGAAAAATCCACCTGCGATAATTACAAAAACCATGATGTTTGCGAATAATGTTTTCGCTCTGGTTTTCTTTTTCTTCGCTTGAATCTTTTCATTCGCACACTCCATCGCTAAATCTTTTTCAGATACAGAGAGTTCGTTTTCGTTTTTTATATTTTCTTTTTGAGCCATTTTATTTAATGTTATACTGTTGATTATTCTATTTTTAAATCTTCATCATCGAAGTAAGTTTTTGAACTAGAGAGTTTGCTGATTAGGCGCGCTCATTTTTTAAAATCAGGGAGTTGACAAATGTCAATGCGATGTCCTGAGCCCGTCGAAGGAACTGTTTTAAAAAGTGAGTGGAACGCAGCCAGCGGACTTTATAGACAAAAACTAAAGTGTTCCAGTACTTTTTAACAGATTGTAATATTGGAAAAGCACATTTAACGAAGCATTCGCATATTGTAAATCCGCTTCTAATTTTGCATTTGTTGCATCTGTCATTTCTGCAGTAATTGCCAATTGATTCAAATATTTCGATTCAATAATATTGTAGTTTTCTGTTGCCAACATTTTTGATTCTTCCATCAATTCAGCTTGCAAAATGGATTCTTTGTATTTCACAAAAGCAGCGTTAACTCCTATTTCAATATTTTGGTTAACATAAGTAAAAGCTTCTTGGGTTACTTCTTTTTGTATTTCTCCTAATTGAATTTTTCTCTTCGTTTTGTACAAATTATCAAGGTTATAAGTCAAGCTGATTCCTGCTTGATACGTATTGTTGTATAAATCTAAAACTGGAATACTTGTCGTTAAAGGTCTCTGCATATTGTAGCCACCAAAAGCTGCCAGTGCCGGAAACCAATCTGTTTTTGTTAAACTAATGTTCTTGTCAGCTACTGCGATATTCATTTTGGCGCTTTTCAAAATTGGATTTTGTCCATGTGCTAAATCGATATAATAATCTAAATTTGAAACCAGCTTCTCTTCTACTTTTTCAGTTGGAATAATTAAAACCTCTTTCGGTAATCCCAGCGCATAACTCATTTGATTACTAATAACCGCATGATTATTTTTCATTGTAAGAATGGATTGTTCTAAATTTTTGATTAATAATTCAGCTCTAATCACTTCATTTCTTGTCACCATTTCTTGTGCGTACAAATCATTTATATTTTCTAATCGATCTTCAGACAAGGCTTTGTTTTGCTCCAATACCTGAATTTGATTTAGGATCTTATAAATGTCCAAGTAATTTGAAGTAATCAAGAATTTAATATCTTGCTCATTTTGTCTTAAATCTAGCGTGGCAATTTGCGTTTGTAGCTCCGACATTTCAATAGACTTTTTGATCACACCTCCTTTGTATAATAATTGTGAAGCTTGAACTCCATAGGTGTTTCCAAAGTTTGGCATATCTACGGTTTGAACGTGAGATAAATCAGTATTATAAATTCGCGCATCACCCAAATAAAAAGCATTTGCTGAAAGTGTTGCCATTGGTAATCTTTGTTGTTTTACTACACTGGTTTGTTGTTCATACAACGCTACTTTCGATTGCGCTATTTTTAACAATTGGTGATTCTCTAATCCTAATTGGATCGCTTCACTCAATTTCAACTCTCTCTCGATTGGTTCCTGTGCATTTCCAGAAATTCCGAAACCTGCTATGCACATTGTTAATATGAACCATTTTATATTTCTCATTTGTTTATTTATTTTATTCTTTTAAAATCCGTTTGACTATTAACAGTTAGATTTCTAACTATTAATATAAAAAAACACTACTCTATTACTTTACTCATTTTAAGCATTGCTTTGTTCATTATTTCGATTTCTTCGCTTGAAATATCTTGGTACAAATCTTCGAAAAGTTTTTTAAGTACCGGTCTTACCGTTTTCAAAGTCTCCTTACCGTTGCTTGTTAATGTGATAATTTTATTTCTTCTGTCTGCAGAATCTTCAGTTCTATTCACTAAATCTCTTTTCTGCATATTGTCGATTAAAGAAGTTAAACTCGCTTTGTTTTTCAAGCTAAGATCTGCTATTTGCTGCTGATTCATTGATTCGTTATCGTTCAGAAGAAATAGAACTTTCACCATTTCATAAGTAATATCTAAATCCAAAATAGCGATTTGCTTGTGCATATAATGTCTTACATTTACACTTAAGGCTTGAATATTCTCTAGTAAGCTTTTAATATTTTGCATCTCATTATTCTTTAATCTGCTGCAAAGTTAAATAAACATTAGTTAGATATCAAACTAATATTGAAAAAGAGTTAATTTATTTTAATTTGTTGTGTTACTAAGATAAGTCGTTATCTAAAATTCCATAATTTATTAATAGAAAACTTATCGTCACCGACTAAAAATCTCCAGTAATAGTATTTATTTTAAAAGCATGCTTTAACAATTTAAACGCCACAGAGTGTTGAAACGTTAGTAGCTTTAGCTACACGGCGATGGGATAAAGCCACAGCGTGGCGACATGTGAGTATTCTACACCCTGGTCCAAAAGAATGCTGGCGATTTATGCATAACGCGTAACCACTCTCTGTGGCTTTTTTTTAAAACGTAATGCGTTTTTTATTAACAGGTCACCCACTCTTTGGGCTAAGGGTCTGTGGCGAAACAAAGATGTGCTTCCATCAATGACCTATCTCGATAACCCAATAAAAGTATTTTCAATTTATTAAATCAAACGAGTCAAAGGTGGTTGCCAATTATGTAATACCGATTTTATCAGGAAAACCAATTTAAAAACCAGATTCGGTCTAGAGAAATGAAATTCATTCCAAAACCAGTCTAAGAAACTATATTTATTCCTCCTAAAACAATATCCCAAATAACTTTGTTATTATTACATTATGAAAATTCTACTTACAGGTGCAACAGGTTATATTGGTAAAAGGCTACTTCCTCTTTTAGTGGAACAAGGTCATCTTGTTGTTTGCTCTGTGCGCGATAAAGCCAGGTTCAATCCACCTAAATCTTTGCTTGAAAAAATCGAGGTCATCGAGGTTGATCTTTTAGATAAAGCAAGTTTGGAGAATATCCCAAAAGACATCGATGGTGCTTATTATTTAGTTCACTCTATGTCTGCTTCTGCGGATTATGCAAAATTAGAACAAGATTCTGCGGCGAATTTCCGTGAAGCCATGGACAAAACCAGCGTTCAACATGTTGTATATCTAAGTGGAATTATAAACGAGGACGAATTATCGAAACATCTTTCATCAAGAAAAGCTGTAGAACTTGAATTAGACAAAGGAAAATATAACAATACCACTTTACGTGCTGGAATAATTATCGGATCTGGAAGCGCTTCATTTGAAATCATCCGTGACTTGGTGGAGAAATTGCCTTATATGATTACGCCAAAATGGTTGAACACCCGTTGTCAACCGATAGGGATATCCGACGTTTTAAAATTCTTATCCGAAACTTTATTCAAGGAAGAAACATACAACCGTAATTTTGACATTGGAGGTCCAGACATTCTAACCTATAAAGAAATGCTTTTGGATTTTGCAAAAGTGCGTGGGTTAAAAAGAACAATTCATACGGTTCCTATCATGACACCAAAACTATCGAGTTATTGGTTGTATTTTGTAACATCAACTTCTTTTCGTTTGGCTTCAGCGCTTGTCAATAGTATGAAAATCGAAGTTGTTTGTAGAGATCATGAAATAGATGAAATTTTAGATATTGAACCAATAACATATATTGAAGCATTAAATAAAGCATTTGCGAAAATTGAAAGTAATGAAATAGTTTCAAGCTGGAAAGATGCTTATGCAAGTAGCGGTTTAAAAGGACATATATCTGACTTTATTCAAGTTCCAACTTATGGTTGTTTTAGAGACGAAAGAGAAATGGAATATAAAGACCGAGAAAAATGCATTGAAAAAGTTTGGAGTATTGGAGGAGAAAATGGCTGGTATTTTGGAGATTTTCTGTGGAAAACTCGTGGCTTTATGGATAAATTGGTCGGTGGTGTTGGCCTGAGACGTGGGAGAACAAATACGGATTCAATTGATGTTGGTGATGCATTAGATTTTTGGCGTGTGATTTACGCAAACAAAGAAGAAGGTAGACTTTTGCTTATTGCTGAAATGAAACTTCCGGGAGAAGCTTGGTTAGAGTTTAAAATTGTGGATGGGAAATTAAAACAAACAGCTACTTTTCGTCCTTTAGGTTTAGCGGGAAGATTATATTGGTATGCTGTTTTGCCTTTTCATGGATTAATTTTTAAAGGTATGTTGAGAGGTTTAACCAATGGGAAATAAATGCTTTTTTATACCCAAATCACTTATCCACTTCATGTCAATTATTGATTTATTTATCAAAAAACCACATTGTTTTATAGAAACTTCATTTTTTCTTTTTTTCGTAAAAAACAACAATATTTAAAGAAAAACGCCATAAATCATCGAATTTTAGTGATTAAAGTCAGTTTTTTGATTATTTAAGATAATTACTGTTAATAGGATTAACAAATAATATTTAATTGACCTACCTTTATTTCAGTTGTCGAAAAGGAATTCAAGGAATAAACTTCAGACAACAATACTAACAATTATTTAAAATTTACATTATGAAAAAAGTAATACTATTAACTACCCTTTTTACAACAGCAGCTTTATTTTCTTTCGCACAAGATGCCAGAGAAGAATTTAAATTTGTAGTTAAAGGTGGAGCTACTGCATCCAATGTTTATGATTCTGAAGGAGAAGAGTTCGATGCAAACATGCGATTAGGTTATACAGTTGGAGCAGGAATAGATATTCCAATTGGAACTTACTTAGGAATTCATCCTGAAGTACTTATAACTCAAAAAGGATTTAAAGGTAGTGGAAGCTTCTTGGGTGCAGGTTACAGCTATAAGAAAACTACTACATTTTTAGAAGTTCCAATTTTGGTAGCTTTAAAACCATCTGAGTTCTTCTCAATCGTTGCTGGGCCACAATTCGCTTACTTATTGAGTGAAAGAAATGAATTCGATGCTGGTATCGGAATCGATCAAGAACAGCAATTCGAAAACGACAATATCCGTAAAAACATTTTAGGTTTTGTTGGAGGAGTTAATTTAAACTTCAACCACGTAACTGTAGGTGGACGTGTTGGATTCGACTTCCAGAACAATAAAGGTGACGGAACTTCTGATACTCCAAGATACAAGAACACATGGGGACAGTTGACTATTGGATATAGATTCTTCTAGGATTGTAAATATGCTAACAACTAATAATTGTTAGATTCAAATAGATATTAAAACGGGATTTCGAAAGATTTCCCGTTTTTTTATTAGGTATATCCTGATTTATAGAATGATTACGAAATAAAAATCAAAAACAATTTTATTTTGTTGTCTTTGAAATTAATTTACTTAAATTTGCAATCCGAATATATGCCCGGGTGGCGGAATTGGTAGACGCGCTGGATTCAAAATCCAGTTCTTTCGGGAGTGCGGGTTCGATTCCCGCCCCGGGTACAAAAAGCAGAGTGAGAAACAGAGCGAAAGCAAAATTTCTACTCTGCTTTTTTCTTTTACACCCTTCTCTTCTAATTTTATTCTAAATTTTCTAGTCTCCGAAAACGGAAAAACTAAGCTCTTTACTCTTCATTTCTGTCACTCTTTCTCACTCAAATTAAGGGGAATCCAGAAAAACAAAAGCATTCGTTATTACTTTGATCTATTTTTTTTGTGTCTTCGATAGCATGACCACACTAAATCCAAATCTCATGTTTGATCCTCAAAAATTAATAGCCTACAAAAAAGCCGAAAGATTTCTCGAATTCAATAGGAACACTATTGTCTAACCCACAAAAAAAAGCGTTTCCCCGAAGAGAAACGCTTTTCATAAAAGTATTTTAAAAGCTATTACTGCTTAACAATTTTAAAGGTCTTTTGACCATTATCATTGTAAACACGTAGCGTGTAGATTCCTTTTTCAAGGTGATCAATTGCTATCGTAGCTTCAGTAGCATTTGATAATGCTTTATTTTCAACCAATACTAGTCTACCGTTCATATCAAACATTTCTAATTTCAAAGAAGAAGTATTTGATGGATTTACGATATTCAAGATATTCATAGTTGGATTTGGATATACTGAAATATCAGTAAATAACTCCGCACCTATTGCTAAGAAATCACATGAATCTAGAACACCAACTTCTACTATTGATGTATCAGCAGGACAAACGCCATTTGTTACAACATAAGTATAATTGTACTGTCCAGGAATCGGTTCTGCTTTTGGTTGTGAGTTTGGAAGTGCTGAATTGGTGAAATCATACCAAACTCCTCCTATATCAACATTTCCACCTAACACACCATAAAGGTTTACTGGCTCATTTTTACACACATTAATCGTTCCGTCAATTCCAGCAGAAGATGGTCCAAACACGTTTATTGTTGCAGTAGTAGTATCATAACATACGTACCTTTCTACATAATAAACTTCATAAGCACCAGCTGGTAAGAATTGAACGTTAAACACTGTGTCATCCACTACATAAGCAGGTTGACCTGGGAAAGACCACATACCTCCACCATTTGGCTTCACAATAATGTTTGCTTCAAGATTTACAGTACTGTCTAAACGACACACATCAAACATTCCATCTTGTCCACCAAGACTGATACAGTCGGCAACTCTAAACTCATCCAATAAAATATCATTGTAATAAGATAAACCTGTAGTAACTGATTTGTTAACCATAAAACGCACTTGAATAACATTACCTGTGAAAGCGCTTAAATCATAATTTACAAATTCCCAGTTTGGACTATCTCCTCTCAAAGTATCCAATAACGTCCAAGACGTTCCATCATTTACTTCAATAATTAAAGGAACATTATCTCCAGGGGTATTCGTATTGTTACTGAACCACTCAAAAGATAAATATGGAGTTGCTAATTGTGAAATATCAATTTGCGGAGAAATCAATATTACACTATCACCATAAGGAAAGTCTCCATCTACCCATGCAAATGTACCTGGTGTTCTACCATTATTAGCCGCAGCATAACCAGCTTGACCATTAAATTTCCAGAAATTATTTACACTAGTACTTGTATTTGAAGATAAATTCTCCCAACATTGTGGTTGAACAGCATTACTAAATCCTTCATAAAAGGGAGCTACAGCAATACCACAATCAGTATACATTGAGAATGGACCTCTCCATGCTGCTAAGTCACCACCACCACAATCAGCTTGAATGTAGAAATCGTATTGAGCACTTGGATTTAATCCTGAAATTGTAAATCCAAGATTTGTATTTGCAGTAGCAAACATTCCGTTTCCTTGCGTAAATCCAGCAAGACCGTATTCGATAGTCCAAGAAGTAGCTGTATTTAATTCAGTCCAGCTTAATTCAATAGAAGTTGTAGAAACACTTACTGTATCAATATCCATTACTGGAAGACATGTTGGAGGTGTAATTACACTCATTGTGAAATCAGCTGCTGAACCCCATGTTTCACTACTACATGGAAATGGATCTGCAGAAGCAGAATATTCACCACGCACCCTAACTCTGTACGTTCCAACTGGTGTTCCAGCAGGAATTGTAACTTGTTGCGTAAAAGAACCTGGTCCACCTGAAGCAGAAGAGATTAATTCAGTAGCGTGATCAAAAACAAAATCGTTATTAAAATCAACCCACATTCTAACTACATAAGAATAATTTGATGGGTTGTAAGCAGAATTCAAATCGAAAGTAAGCGTTTCATAAACTTCTAAGATTTGAGCTGTTTCATCTGTATATCCATTTGGTGCAGGGAAGGCAGATGCTGTATGAGAAACATCTGCAATAGCACCAACTGTTTCGATTAATGGTAAATATTCTGACGTGCTTGTATAAACAGGCAAACAATACACATTAGAGAATGCAAAAGGACCAGCCCATTCACTTAAGTCTCCACCTCCACAATCAGTTTGAATATAAAATTCATAAGCTGTATTTGGTGTGATTGTAATTGCATAAGGATTCGTAGTGATTGCATTCGCTTGTGTACCAGCGCCTTGCGAAAAACCAGCAACACCGTACTCAAGGTTCCATAACGAAGATCCATTGTTTTCAGTCCAAGATAAATCAACCGAAGTAGAGGTAACATTAGTTACAGCTAAATTAGATGGCTTAATACAAGTAGGTGCTTCCTTAACAGAGATATCATCAAGTGAAATATCACCATTAAAACTACCACCTCTAATTCCTTCAAACCTAAGCGAGATAATTCCAGAATAACTATTTAATAGAACTAATTCTTCTATCCAAGGATCATTACCAGAAATTTGTTGTTGTCCTGTAATTGTTCCTTCAGTTGTCCAGGTCACTCCATTATCTGTTGAAACTTGAACATTTAGTACATTTATATCTGAACCATACATATGATAATAGAATCCTAATTGAGGAACTGTTAAACCTGACAAGTCAATAAGTGGAGTGTATAAATACGCTGTAGCACCATTCACACCTGAAGAAGCTTCTGTATAAAAGAATTTACTTCCACTATATGCACTATTTGGCCCAGTAGCAGTTGAACTAGTTGAACCGCCAACATCCCAACGGTAAGCAGAAGTTGTATTGTTAGGTGATGATGACCAACAGTTTCCAATTTGTGAACTAGTCGTATTTATAGACGCTTCTACGTCATAAAACCAAGGTGTAGTTTCCGCAAGACAAGTTGTGAAAAATGTCAAAGGACCTACCCAAGCACTTAAATCTCCACCACCACAATCTGACTGCACATATACATCATAAGTAGTTGCCGGATTCAATCCTGTAATGACTGATGTTTGACTTGTATTCCCCATGTCAGAACCAATTGCTGCCATTGACCCTGGTGTATATCCAGCTAGACCCCATTCAATATTCCATGTGGTTGCTGTACCATTTTCTGTCCAATCAACTGTTGCTCCTCCAGAAGTAATTGCTGAAGAAAGTAAATTTGTTGGATCTGGACAAGTTATTGTTGTAACAGAAAAATTAGTTACATCAAAATCCAAATCGTTTGGAGTTCCCCATTGACCAACAGCTATATAAACTGTTTGAGCTGGAGAAATAATTGCACTTACTGTTTTTGGAGCATTCGCAGCAAAGTCGCCTACCGCATCCAGTTGATTTGAAAATTGTGTTCCAGTACAAGTTGAGAAAACACCTATACCTGTATACGTTTTTCTTGTGAAAATAGTCATTGTAATTTCCTCTGCTGTTGCTCCTGCAGTATACTCAAACATATACACATCGTCATCCCACCAATATCCCGGAATAATAGATCCAGGAGGATTAATATTCCAATCTTCAACACCTCCTGTCCCTGGAGTTGTTATTGCTGTTGCTGTATATCCATTTGTTATTGCAACTCCAGTGGCACAACCAAATTGTGCGGAAGTATAATTGGCAAAGGAACCGGCGACCAAGAAAGCCAGCCCAAGATTCCTAAGCTTTTTGTAAAATTTGTTCATAAAAGTGTTTTTTTGAATTAATTATTCCATAAAAATAATTAAATCAGTTTACTCAACAAAATTACAGGAAGCTTTTTTTCAATACAACCCACTGATAATGAACATTTAGTAAACAGTGTAAACTAAATATTTAGGCACTAAAAAAGCGCCTCTCCCAATGAGAGGCGCTTCTATTAAAACTATTAATCTGTTTTTAACCAAAAACTACTGTTTCACAATTTTGAAAGTTTTCTGTCCTTCATTATTATAAATACGCAGTGTATAAATACCTCTTTCAAGGTTTCCTATCGCTAACGTAGTCTCAGTTGCATTGTTTAATGCTTTGTTTTCTACCAAAACAATTCTTCCATTCATATCCAACATCTCTACTTTTAAAGATGTAGCGTTTGAAGGATTTGAGATAATCAATTGACTTGTCGCAGGGTTTGGATATACTGAAATATCAGTAAATAACTCTTCTCCTAAAGATAACCAATCACAATCTGCTTTAACAGAAACCTCAACCACAGCAGTATCTGCTGGACAAACACCATTTGTAACTATATAGTTAAAATTGTATTGACCCGGAATCGGTTCCGCCTTAGGTTGTGCATTTGCTAACATAGCATTATTGAAATCGTACCATTCTCCCCCCATATCAATATTACCTGACAATGCAGAGAATAAATCAATTGGCTCATTTTTACACACAGTAGTTGTACCATCCATTCCAGCGCTTGAAGGTCCAAACACGTTTATTGTTGCAGTAGTCGTATCATAACATACGTATCTTTCTACATAATAAACTTCATAAGAACCAACTGGTAAAAATTGAACATTGAACACTGTGTCATCCACTACATAAGCAGGTTGACCTGGGAAAGACCACATACCTCCACCATTTGGCTTCACAATAATGTTTGCTTCAAGATTTACAGTACTGTCTAAACGACACACATCAAACATTCCATCTTGTCCACCAAGACTGATACAGTCGGCAACTCTAAACTCATCTAATAAAATATCATTGTAATAAGATAAACCTGTAGTAACTGATTTGTTAACCATAAAACGCACTTGAATAACATTACCTGTGAAAGCGCTTAAATCATAATTTACAAATTCCCAGTTTGGACTATCTCCTCTCAAAGTATCCAATAACGTCCAAGACGTTCCATCATTTACTTCAATAATTAAAGGAACATTATCTCCAGGAGTATTCGTATTGTTACTGAACCACTCAAAAGATAAATATGGAGTTGCTAATTGTGAAATATCAATTTGCGGAGAAATCAATATTACACTATCACCATAAGGGAAGTCTCCATCTACCCATGCAAATGTACCTGGTGTTCTACCATTATTAGCCGCAGCATAACCCGCTTGACCATTAAATTTCCAGAAATTATTTACACTAGTACTTGTATTTGAAGATAAATTCTCCCAACATTGTGGTTGAACAGCATTACTAAATCCTTCATAAAAAGGAGCTACAGCAATACCACAATCAGTGTACATTGAGAATGGACCTCTCCATGCTGCTAGGTCACCACCACCACAATCAGCTTGAATGTAGAAATCGTATTGAGCACTTGGATTTAATCCTAAAATTGTAAACCCAAGATTTGTATTCGCAGTTGCAAACATTCCGTTTCCTTGCGTAAATCCAGCAAGACCGTATTCGATAGTCCAAGAAGTAGCTGAGTTTAATTCAGTCCAGCTTAATTCAATAGAAGTTGTAGAAACACTTACTGTATCAATATCCATTACTGGAAGACATGTTGGAGGTGTAATTACACTCATTGTGAAATCAGCTGCTGAACCCCATGTTTCACTACTACATGGAAATGGATCTGCAGAAGCAGAATATTCACCACGCACCCTAACTCTGTATGTACCAACTGGTGTTCCAGCAGGAATTGTAACTTGTTGCGTAAAAGAACCTGGTCCACCTGAAGCAGAAGAGATTAATTCAGTAGCGTGATCAAAAACAAAATCGTTATTAAAATCAACCCACATTCTAACTACATAAGAATAATTTGATGGGTTGTAAGCAGAATTCAAATCGAAAGTAAGCGTTTCATAAACTTCTAAGATTTGAGCTGTTTCATCTGTATATCCATTTGGCGCAGGGAAGGCAGATGCTGTATGAGAAACATCTGCAATAGCACCAACTGTCTCCATTAGAGATAAGTATTCACTTGTGCTTGTATAAACCGGGAGGCAGTAAACATTAGAGAATGCATAAGGACCAGCCCATGAACTTAAATCACCACCACCACAATCAGTTTGAACGTAATACTCATAAGATGTATTAGCTGTAATAGTAGCTGTGTAAGGATTTGCTGAAATACCATTGTCAATAAATCCACTTCCTTGAGTGAAACCAGTAATTCCATATTCGATATTCCATAAAGAAGATCCGTTATTTTCAGTCCAACTTAAATCTGCAGTAGTTGCAGTAATATTTGAAGCTGTTAAAGCTGTTGGTGACAAACAAGTTGGAGGAGTTACAATAGTTAAGTTGAAATCAATAGTAGAACCATAAGTGGAACTTCCACAAGCTGGTGGATTCGCTGTATTTCCATAATCGCCACGAACTCTCATTCTATAATCACCTTGTGCAGTTCCAGTAGGAACAGTTATAGAGTGTGTTTGAGCTGCTACTGTAGCTCCAGAACCAGCCATCAATTCAGTTGCTTCAAAAACCATGTTTTTATTCCAATCAACCCAAACATTTACTGCGTTGTATGCAGAAGTATATGTAGTGTTAATAGCGAATGTTTGTGCTTCAAACGATTCAAATGATTGCGCTGTTTCATTTGCATAACCACCAGGAGGATTTGCACCTGCAGAATAATTTACATTTATTACAGCACCTAATGTATTGATTCCAGTAATATAATCGAAAGTATATTGCGATGAAACATCACAATATTTGAATTGGTAAGGGCCTGACCAAGCACTTGTATCGCCTACAGAACAAACTGAACGTACATAAAAATCATATTCACTTCCTTGTGTAATGGCAACATTATGAGGATTAGCCGATATGAAGGATTGAGTACCAGTACCAAGAGCAAAACCAATAGCCCCATATTCAAAATCCCACTGACCAGATCCATTGTTTTCTGTCCAACCGAAATCTAAAGTAGTTGCAGTAACATTGGTAACATTTAATGCAGAAGGCGGCATACAAGATACTTGTTCTACAGCAGAGAAGTTATCTATATAAAAATAGTAATCTCCTGCATTCCAAGTACCATTTAATTTCCAAGCAAAACTAGATCCAGTTGGAACACTAGCTGCAGGAATTGTAAACGTTCTTGTAGCACACTGATTAGAAACAACATGATTTGAATTATCTATAACATCATAATTTATCCAACTCGTTCCTCCATTTATAGTGTATTGCAAATTCATAGTACCAAAGTTACCTAAAGTACCTGCTCCACCAGACCAATCAACAACCTTGTAGTCTAATGAAACCACAATATCATTTCCTGTTGCAACCTGTGTATAACTAGAAGTATTGGTTGTAGCGCTAAAACTATATAAGTTATGTCTAATTGAACCAATATCACAAGCATCAGATGTCGTTTGCGAATAAGTCCCTGCATTCCATCCTGGTGGGATTGAAGAGTTAAAATCCTCATTCATGAGAACTTGTGAGCTAACATGAAACCCTGCTAAAAGGAAGGTAAGCATGAGTAATTGTAATTTCTTTTTCATAAGCGTAATATTATTTTTGAGTTATAACCCAAATATAAAACAAATATTTGTTAATTGAATAGATATTAATATTATTCATCAAGATTATTGAAAACTAGATGATTTCATGATCTTCAATTTAGCTTAGAAAATTATCGTTTTAATAGAGAGCTACTATTAATGCCAAAATATCTCTTCAATATAGCAGAGCATCGGTTTCTTTTTCTCTCCCATTTCTTAAAAAAAATAGAACCGTAGCTATTGATATTCTTAGATTTTTTTTTGGTATTTGAAAACCTATTGGTAGCAGAGATATTTAAACCAAGGTATCTAGGAGTATTATTTAGATTTTAAAATACTATAGCGGGTAAATATCAAAAAAAAAAGCGCCTTTCCGAAGAAAGACGCTTTAATATTTAACTTAAAATCTACCTTATTGTTTTACAACCTTGAAAGTTTTTTGACCTTCAGTGTTGAATACTCTTAAAGTATAGATTCCTTTTTCTAAATAATCAATTGTCAAGGTAGCTTCTGAAGCATTATTCAATGCTTTGTTTTCTACTAGAACAATTCTACCATTCATATCTAACATTTCAACTTTTAAAGAAGTTGCGTTAGAAGGATTAACAATTGTAAGAATGCTTGTTGCTGGGTTCGGGTAAACAGAGACATCAGTTAAGATATCATTACCTAGTGATAAATTATCACATCCTCCGTCAACTGTAATTGTAACAATAGATGTATCACCTGGACAATGTCCGTTATTTGTGATATAAGTATATTGATACATACCTGGGATACTTGGCGCATTTGGTTGAGAATTTGGCAAAGCAACGTTTGCTGGATCATACCAAGTTCCTCCGAAATCTATATTACCAGACAATGCTGAGAACAAGTTTGATGGAGTGTTTTTACAAACTTCCATCACACCGTCAATACCAGCAGAAGAAGCTTTATAGACATTGATTGTAGCAATTGTTGTATCTTCTTGACAAAGACCTTCAACAATATACATTACCTCATGAGAACCTTCAGCCATCATACCTACATTAAACATAGTATCATCTACAATTAATGCTTGGTTTGCAGGAAATTCCCAACGTCCGTAAGAATTGTTATGCGAAACAATGTTATCTGATAAATCAACAGAATTTTCTAAAACACAAACATCAACAGATCCATCTTGACCAGGCGTTGGAATACATTCTCCAAAACACACATCATCGATAAATAAGTTCCATCCATCTACTCCTCCAGGAGGAATATGAAATGCAATATAAACTGGACCAGTGTAAGAAGTTAAATCAATAACTGTGTCTTGATAAACAATGTTCGCATACTCTGCAAGATCCATAATTGTATCTGTAAAGTCAGCTACGTTAGTTCCTGTAGTAGAAAGTAATACTTGGAAGTCATTTGGCTCATTAGCACTTTGCACTCTAAAAGAAAACTTCATTGCTTCAATTCCAGTCATCACCAATTGAGGAGAAATTAAATAATCATCGTTATTACCTGCGTTCAAATCAGAATAGAAAACTGCAGAATAAGCACCAGTATTTGGTATACTTGTACTCATACCCCATGCATCTCCATCATTATTTTCATCTCTTACTCTCCAACATCCAATTGTAGAAGATAAGTTAATGTCAAATCCTTCACACAAACCGTTTGCAAGGTAAGGGCCACAATCTGTAACGACAGGACCAAATACTGAAGACCAATAACTTAGATCACCACCACCACAATCTGCTTGAATATAGAAATCATAATTAGTATTTCCAGTTAAATTAGTTATTGTAAAAGGATTAGTTGTTGCCGTTAAAGGAAACCCTGTTCCTGGGGCAAAACCAGCTGGACCATATTCGATATTCCAAGTTGTAGCTGTACCACTTGATGTCCATCCTAGAGCTACAGTTGTTTCTGAAACGTTGTTTACAATAATATTATTTACTGGTAAACATGAAGGTGGAGCAACAATAGTTAAATTAAAATCGACAGTAGAACCATAAGCAGCACTTCCACAAGCTGATGGATTGGAAGTATTTCCATAATCACTTCGAACTCTCATTCTGTAATCGCCTTGAGGAGTAGCAGCAGGAACAACAATAGATAATGATTGAGAAGCAATTGCACTTCCTGATCCAGCCATCAATTCAGATGCATCGAAAACCATATCTCTATTCCAATCTACCCAAACATTCGTATAGTTTGATGCCGAAGAATAAGTTGTATTAACATTAAAAGACTGTGATTCAAATGATTCAAACGTTTGCGCTGTTTCATTAGCGTAAGAACCAGGTGGGATTCCAGCTGCAGAATAATTAACGTTCACTAAAGCGTTAGTTGAAGTAATAGCACTTGTGTAATAGAAAGTATTTTGTGCAGAAACCTCACAATATTTAAATTCATATGGTCCAGCCCATACACTTGTATCTCCTATAGAACATACTGAACGTACATAGAAATCATATTCATTTCCTTGAACGATCGTAGCAGTATATGGATTTGCAACCACATTTGATTGAAGATTCCCTGCAGCACTCCCTTGAACAAAACCAATTGGTCCATACTCTACTTGCCATTCAGTAGCTGTATTTATCTCAGTCCAACCAAAATTGAGCGTAGTTGCAGTTACACCACTTACGTTTAAGTTTTGAGCAGGCAAACAAGTTGGCGGTGTAATCACCTGAAATGTATAATCTTCTGCTTCAGCATAAGAACCTGTACAAGGGCCAGGAGCACCATTCAACCAATCTGCAATAACACGCATTCTATAGTTCCCTAAAGATTGACCCGTAGGAACTATAAATGAAGCTGTATTAGGTGTAGGAGAATAGCTTGATGTACCATAAACTTTTTCAGCGGCACTAAAAGCAAAGTCATTATCCCAGTCTATGAAAACAGAATAACCATAAGTACCACCAGTTGCAGTAATTGTAAAGGTAATTTGCTGGGTTTCATAACCTCCAACAATCATTGTTGTATAATCAGAATATCCATTAGGACCTTGTCCGGTATTGTTGTTTACAATATCAGGAAACCCTCCAGTAGTGGAGAAGGAGGTAATATAGTTTCCTGTATTAGTCGTTGTATAGGCACAATAGCTTTGAGCATTTAGATTTGAGCCAAATGCAAAAGCAGCTATAAAAAGCATACCTTTTAGTAAAAATGTTTTCATAAGTTTAATTTTTAGTTCTGTGTTAATTATCAAATATAAAACAAATAATTGTTATTCATAAATAAAAGTTAAATTTATTATGTTTTATTTTTAAAAATATATACCAACCCATCTCTTTTCTTGTTTCAACCACTATTTTAATAGGCACACTTAATTTTCAACTAGTTAAAGCTTATGAATCATTTTTATAAATAGGTGTAATTGACAAAACTGATATTACGTATAATAAAAAAAAGGAGAGATTCCTCGACACAGTGTTTTGTAGGGTGACAGAAGTTAAGTTTTAATTCTTAGGTTCTACCACTATTTTAATGGTTAAACCATTAACCTTTCCATTTTATCAAAACTGGTTTTATATAGATGTTTCGATTTTTACGTTCAAATAACTGCAATACATGGGTTTAATATTTTCAGTTCCAGAGGAACGACATATTAGTAGATATGAATGTAATCCATCTCTATACAAACTCACCGAAATCGGTATAATTGCATGCAATTATGCCGATTTCGGTGAGTTTGTTTTTTGTTTATTAATAACCAAGTACACTAGTGTACTTGGCTATTAATATGTCGCTCCTCTGGAGCTTGTTATTTGAAGAATGAATAATTATTGATAAATATTTTAGAATCCATATTGTATGAGTTCCCATTAAAATAGTGGTAGAACCAATTCTTACTAAAGAATTGAAATGCTTAGGAAGCTTTTTCAAAATTCACTACTAGCGGGTAGTTTAATTTAATTGATTCCAATTAAAGTTACCAGTAAACTCAATTTACTTAATCAAATATACTTTTTTTTTAGTTATCCATTTGTTTTAGAAACAGTTATACTTATATGAATTAAAAGAGATTCCTCGTCGCTTTGCTCTGAAATGAATGACAAAGGTTGAATTTATAACTCGGGGAAAGCTTTAATTCTTACCAAGAATTAAAACACCGAGGATTCACTTTTTCTGAAGTTACTGGGGTTTACAATTATATATTTGATGAGAAACTAGTTTCTAGCAATCTAATAAAATGTTTTTCAATGATTGGTGTGATAATTTAAATCAATTTATTATTAAAGCTGTTATACAAAGACTAAGAAATGAAAATACTAATTTCTTCTTCAAAAAAATAGAGCACAAAAAAAAGCGCCTTTCCGAAGAAAGACGCTTTAATATTTAATTTAAAAATCTACCTTATTGTTTTACAATCTTGAAAGTTTTTTGACCTTCAGTATTATAAATACGTAGCGTATAAATTCCTCTTTCAAGGTAATCAATTGCTAAAGTAGCTTCTGTTGCATTATTCAATGCTTTATTTTCAACAAGTACGATTCTTCCGTTCATATCTAACATCTCTACTTTTAAAGATGAAGTATTAGATGGGTTAAGAATAGTCAAGTTACTAGTCGCAGGGTTTGGATATACTGAGATATCAACCATAGCTTCATCAGTGATTGACAAGTAATCACAACCTCCGTCAACAGTTATTTCAATACTTGCAGTTGCAGCAGGACAAGCTCCGTTAGCAGCCGTTACATAAGTATAGATATACACATCTGGCTGACCAGAAAGTGTAATCATTGTTCCTGTAATTGCATTACCTGAAGGATCTACCCACGTTCCACCTGCATCAGCATTAGCGCTCAATAAAGTATCAAGACCTAATGGTTGATTCATACAGAATGTTCTCATCACATCATCACCAGCATTTGTTGGCATATCAATCGTCAAGTCTAACGTTACGATTGAATCACAACCGTTTGCGTTACCTCCTACTATTGTAAATGTTACTGTATTGCTTGAAGACGTATAAGTGTTTCCATCAATCCAAGTGAATGTCTCACAAGCAGCTTGAGTATCTGTTCCCATTGTAGCAGTATTGATTGTTAAATCTAACGTTACAATTGAATCACATCCATTAGCAGCTCCACCCATAATTGTATGTGTTGCTGTATTGTTTGAAGACGTATAAGTGTTTCCATCAATCCAAGTGTATGTATCGCAAGCAACTTGCGTATCTGTTCCAGTTGCAGAAGTATTGATTGTTAAATCTAACGTTACAATTGAATCATTTCCACAAGCACTAGAGCCACCACCTACAATTGTAAATGTAGCTGTATTGTTTGATGAAGTGTAAGTGTTTCCATCCATCCAAGTATATGTATCACAAGCAACTTGAGTATCTGTTCCAGTAGCAGGAGCAGCAAATGTTGTAAATGCCAATGGACCTACCCAAGCACTTAAATTTCCACCACCACAATCTGCCTGAACATAATAATCATAGTTCATACACGGCATTAATCCTGTTAAAGTATGAGGATTTGAGGTAACTGCTGCTAATGCAGTCCCAGTACCTTGGCCAAATCCTGCAGGACCATATTCAATATTCCATGTCGTTGCAGTTCCATTTTCCGTCCAAGCTAAATCAGCTGTGTTAGTAGTGAAATTTGAAGCTGTTAACGCTGATGGATCTGCACAAGGCGGAGCAGCAGTAATTGTCAATGTATATTCTTCAAATGTAGCATACGCTCCTGTATAACATGGATCAGAAGGTAGTGTAGAACCTAAAGCATTATCAGCACCACCAATTCTAATACTATAGTTACCTAAAACGGCACCAGCCGGGATTAAGATAGAAGCATTAAAAGTTGTTGGGTTTGCATTAGTAGATTCTCCTAAATAATACCCTTCGTTGGCATCATCAAAATCTAAATCACCATTCCAGTCTACCCAAGCAAATAAATTGTATGTGTATCCTGTTTCCAAAGTAATATCAATTGGCAACGTAGTACCTGCAGGCACACTTGTTGACTGAGCTGTGTAGTTACCATAGTTATTTGGTTCAGCACCAGTTGTATTATTTATAGTACCCATTGTAACATTTGTAATACCGATTCCATCTACTGAAGTAGGTGAAGGAGTACAAGGTCCTGTATAAAAATTATAAGGACCAGCCCAAGTACTCGTATCTCCTGGAGCACAAATTGCTCTCACATAGAAACTATTATTAGTATTTGGTGTTAAATTAGAGACAGCATAAGGATTTGCACTTGTAAATGCTGAGGCTCCAGATCCTATAGTAAATCCTTGTGCACCATATTCGATTTCCCAATTTGTTGAAACGTCAGTCCAACCAAGATCCGCAGTTGTATAATTTAAATTAGCAACTGTCAAGGCAGTAGGTGACAAACAAGATGGAGGCGAAGTAATAGTTAAAGTAAAGTCTACAGTTGACCCATAATTAACAAGTCCACACGCTGGTGGATTTGCAGAACTGCCCCATTGACCACGAACTCTCATTCTATAATTTCCTTGAGGCGTACCTGTTGGAACAGTAACTGATAAAGTATGCTGAGTCGCACCAGTAGCAGAAGCTAATAATTCCGTTGCATCAAAGTTCAAATCGTTATTCCAATCTACCCAAACATTTACTCCATTAATACCTGATGAATAGTTAGTCAAAATATCGAAAGTTTGTGTTTCATAAGATTCAAATATCTGTGCAGTCTCATTCGCATAAGAACCTGCAGGGAATGAACTTGCAGTATATGAAATATTTGAAACAGCACCATTTGATGTAATTGAAGTTAAGTACTCAAACAAACTCGTTGTAGAAACTTCACAGTAATCTATAGAAAACTCAAAAGGACCTGTCCAAGTACTTAAATTAGCACTTCCACAATCCGCTTGAACATAATATTCGTAAGTCGAACCAGTTGTTAAACCTGTCAAATTATAAGGGTTAGTTACTGCATTTTCAGGAGTACCTGATCCTATAGTAAATCCTGGAGCTCCATACTGAATATTCCAAACTGTAGCAGAACCACTTTGAGTCCAACCTAACTCAGCTGAAGTACTTGATGTAAGTGCTGACGTAAGAGCCGATGGAGGAATACAAGATGGTGCCTCGATAACAGAAATGTCATCAATAGCCATATCACCTTCAAAACCTACTCCTCTAATTGCTTTAAAACGAAGTTGAAGAACTCCTGTGTATGCACTCAAGTCAACCCATTGAACTAACCAAGGGTCTGTACTTGCAGTTTGTTGTGCACCTGTAATTGTAAGCGCACTTGTCCAAGTTGCCCCCATATCAGTAGAAACACCAACTGACAACTCACTAATATCTACACCATACATATGAAAATAGAATTTTAATGATGCAGTAGTTAATCCAGACACATCAATTTGTGGTGTAATTAATTCAGCTACGGCTCCTGTAACACCAGAAGATGCCTCTGTATAGAAATAAGTATTACCACTATTAGGAACATTAGGACCTGTATTTGATGAAGGTGTTCCCCCACCGTTTCCTTCTATATCCCAACGGTAAGCAGAAGTTGTATTATTAGGTGTTGACGACCAACAATCTTCAATTTGAGAATTCGTTGATTCTGACGCCGTTTCAACGTCATAAGTCCAAGGAGCTAAAAAAGCCGAAGTTAAATCGACCAACACTTCATTCGAAGTATCAAATGTACCACCATTAGCACAGGTTACTTTTAATCTGTAGTAAGTATCAGCAGTAATACCACCAACAATTGTATGAGTTGCATTTGTAGCACCAGAAATATCTGTCCATGTTGTACCATTTGGAGATTCTTGCCATTGGTAAGAAATACCTGCTGAAGCAATTAATGACCCTACCAGATCAACATCAAGACCCAAACATACTGAAGCAGGAGCCGTAATAGCAGCAACTACTGGAGTTCCTGAACAACCCGCTTGAAGGTTACCATCAAATTGAATTTGAGCAACCGTATTTGATCGTGATGCACCTATAGGAGGCGTTGTTGCGCTATAAGGAGCAGCATCCTCGTATTTGTAAATAGCTTTCTGACCTGTAGAAGGTGCTAGCGTGTACGCGGACCACCCTGGATTATTTCCATAAGTTGAAGTTGTTTCATTTACTGCAACCACAATATTACTTGTTCCATCCCATTGAAATGGAGTAGTTAGAGTAATTTCTAGCCACTGTCCTGCGACAACATTTGCAGCAATTGTACCATTAAAAACAGGAGTAATATTAGCAATTCCGATCCAGTCGGTTCCACTATCGAAACCTACTTTAGTAGTGTTTCCCATGTAAATCTCCCAATCTTGCCAATTAGCAGTAGATTGACTTGTAGTTGCTTTATACCTAACTTTAGTAATTAATCCCTGAGTCGGATCCATACCTGCAGCAGTTAACTCACTTTGAGTATAGATAGTTTGTGAATAATTATAATTATAAAGATAATATAGTGGTATGTAGGAATTTACTGCAGTCCCACTTCCTATCTGGATAGTCTGTGAAATACCAGAAGTTGATATTCCAATAAATAAAAGTAGCACACCTAATGCATTGGAAATTGATTTCCATCGTGTATTCTCAGGTTTAAATAATTGAGGTTCCCTCTCCGGGTTGACTTTTTTCATAAGTTCTAATTTTTGAATTTGACTTTCAAAAGTACGGAATTATAGATGGTTAACCAAAAGTTAATTTAACATTAATTAATAATGTCTTATGAATCAATCTTAAAGTGCATATTTCGACGAGCAGCTAAAAGAGCAATATAAATACATTCATACATTAGACTTAATTACGTTCAAGCCCTATTTCTATTGATAATAGTGGAATGAGATTCCTAAATTTTATTTTCCGTTTTCTACAACTTTTAGTACAAAGAATTGGACAAATTAAATTTTTAAATAAAACCTAAATTAAAAAGCTTTGTATGAAAGGAAATCGAAAAATACGTTAAATATGGGTTTTATTTCTCTCAACAAAAAATGAAATAGAATAGGATTTTTTTGATTTAATAGCGTTTTTCATGAAAAAAGCGTTTCTCAATTGAGAAGCGCTTTTCTAAAATCATATTAATGAATAGCTTATTGCCTAATAATCTTGAAAGTCTTTTGGTTTTCAGAATTATAAACTCTTAGCGTGTAAACTCCTTTTTCAAGGTTTTCAATCGCTAATGTAGCTTCATATGTATTATTCAATGCTTTGTTTTCAACAAGTACGATTCTTCCATTCATATCTAATATTTCTACTTTTAAAGAGGATATATTAGAAGGATTAAGAATGGTTAATACACTTGTTGCAGGATTTGGAAATACTGAAATGTCAGTTAAAATCTCATTCTTTATTGATAAATAGTCACACCCAGGATCTACTGTTATTGAAATAACTGCGAAAACTGTTGGACATCCCAAAGAAGAAACTTCATATCTATAATCATAAACGTTAGCCAGATTTGAAGTAATAACAGAACCTGAAATAGGAATTCCAGCTGGTGTTAACCAAACACCTCCAGCTTCTGCTCCTGCACTTAAAAGCGTATCTAAATCGACAGGTTGGTTTAAACAAACAGTAATTGAATTATCTAATCCAGCATTGTTTGCTTGGGCAATTGTTAGATCTAATGTAACAATAGAATCACAACCATTTGCTGCACCACCTATTATTGTATGCGTTGCTGTATTGTTATCAGTTGTATAATTTATTCCATCAATCCAAGTATAGTTCTCACAAGCCAATTGTGTATCTGTTCCAGTAGTTGAAACACAAAGTGTAGTAAAAGTAAATGGTCCTGTCCAAGTACTTTGTCCTCCTCCACAATCCGACTGAACATAATAATCATAAGTAGTATTCATATCCAAACCTGACAATGTGTATGGATTAGTAACTCCACTTTCCTCTGTACCGTTTCCTTGTATAAATCCAGTTATCTCATATTCAACATTCCAAGCTGTAGCCAGATTGTTTTCTGTCCAGCTTAAATCGGCTTGACTTGCTGTAATATTTGTTGCTCCCAAAGCTGATACAGGACTACAAGCACCTTCAGTTATACTTATATCGTCTATTGCTATATCATCACGAAAACCTGAACCATTCATTTCATCAACAACAAACCTCAAACGAATATCTCCAGAAATATTCAATGTATTTAATAAAACATAGAATTTTTCCCAGCCACCGTTAGTATTGCTGCTGCTTGCAAAAGCTCCAATATTCCAATTTGCTCCATCCCAAACATCAACACGAAAATCAACATTTGTATAGCCTTGGTTATCACTGATTAAATAAAATGTAAGCATTGGAATTGTTAAGCCCGAAACATCAATCATTGGACTTAACAGAGAAGTTCCGATATTATGTGGCGGATTATCATCAACCCATGCAAAATAACCTCCACTTGCTGTTGAACCGTTCATTGTTCCATAGTTTCCGATGTGCGTTTGAAAAGGGGCAACATCATCAAAAATCCAGTCCTCACCGTTGGAAGCCCCTTGCTCCCAGCAATCTGGTATATATCCATTATTCGAAAAATCTTCTGACCATGGTGCTATTTCACTATCACATGGCGTTGTGAATAAAAAAGGTCCAGCCCATTCACTTAAATCTCCACCACCACAATCTGATTGAATATAAAATTCATAATTTGTAGAACCTAATGTGTTAATTATATAAGGACTTGCTCCAACATTTGTAGCACTTGTTCCCGCTCCAGATCCTTGTACAAATCCAGCAAGGCCATATTCAATGTTCCAATTAGTTGCTGAATTATTTTCAGTCCAACCTAGACCTGTTGAATTAAGTGCAATATTCGATGCAGTTAAATATGTTGGTTTAAAACAAGTTGGTGCTTCTCTAACCTCAACATCATCTATTGCAACATCATCCCAAGAATCATTACCATTCAATTCATCTACCACAAATCTCAATCTAATTTTACCTGTAATATTTAGCGTATTCAACAAAATATCAATTTCTTGCCAGGCATTATTTACTGTATTGGAATTACTTGTAAACATTCCAATGTTCCATGCTGCCCCATCCCAGATATCAACAGAAAAGTTAACATTTGAGTCTCCTTCATTGTCACTAATGAGAAAGAACCGCAACATTGGTACAGTTAAAGAAGATATGTCTATAAAAGGGCTTAACAAAGATGTTTCTAAACTATGAGGACTTGAATCATCAACCCATGCAAAATACCCTCCACTTGCAGTGTTTCCATTTAAGACCCCATTGCTTCCTATATGACTATATACAGGAGGTACATTATTAAAATTCCAATCTTTATTATTGTAAAACCCTTGATACCAACATTCAGGCCTACCCCCCCCATTCTCAAAGTCCTCAACCCATGGCGCTATAACACCGTTACAAGTTGTTGTGAATGCAAAAGGTCCAGCCCAACCACTTTGATCAGTTGATGAACAAATGGATTGAACGTAAAATTCATAATCAGTAAAAGCTAATGTGTTAATTGTATAAGGATTTGTTCCAACACCTGATACACTTGTTCCTGCTCCAGATCCTTGAACAAAACCAGCCGGTCCGAATTCAATATTCCAACTCGTTGCTGAATTATTTTCTGTCCAACCTAAATTAGCGCTAGTTAATGTGTAGTTAGGTGCAGTTAAATTCGTTGGCATCAAACAACTTGGCGCTTCTCTAATCTCCACATCGTCTATTGCAAGATCGTCCCGCGAACTAATACTACTGTTTTCATCTACCACAAATCTCACTTGAATATCTCCCGTGATCGTAAGTGTGTTCATATAAACATCAATCTCTCGCCATGCATTATTTAATGTGTTGGAATTGCTTGTAAACATAGCTATGTTCCATGCTGTACCATCCCAAATATCAACAGAAAAGTTAACATTCGAAAATCCTTCATTGTCACTAAGAAGGAAAAATCTCAGCATTGGCGCAGCCAAACCAGACACATCTATTGGAGGGCTGATCAATGTTGTTGCTGCGCTATTTGGATTTGAATCGTCTACCCATGCGAAATAACCACCACTTGTTGTTGATCCATTTATAACTCCATTGTTTCCGACATGACTATTTGGAGGTTGAGAATTTAAATCATTAAATCTCCAATCTTCATTATTTGCGACACCTTGATACCAGCAAGTAGGTATTGCCCCTCCATTATCAAAGCCCTCTATCCATGGAGCTACAACATTAATACATTGCGATGAA
This sequence comes from Brumimicrobium glaciale, assembly GCF_004152935.1. GTDB lineage: Bacteria > Bacteroidota > Bacteroidia > Flavobacteriales_D > Crocinitomicaceae > Brumimicrobium > Brumimicrobium glaciale. The sequence continues at coordinate 491,481 of NZ_SETE01000001.1, read as the reverse complement.
AACATAAAAGGTCCAGTCCATATACTTAAATCACCTCCACCGCAATCTGATTGAACGTAAAATTCATAATCTGTTAAGGGAGTTACGTTAATTGTGTAAGGATTCGATGTTACCGATGAGATAGTAGTACCTGTTCCTGAACCTTGAATAAAACCGGGTGCTCCGAATTCAATATTCCAAGTTGTTGCAGAATTATTTTCAGTCCAACTTAAAACAGCAGTGGTTCCTAAAATATTTGTGGCTGCTAGATTTGCTACTGGCAAACAAGAAGTCTTTTCATCAATAGTTATTTCATCTAAAAGGATATCATTATAAAATGCAGGACCAATCAGAAAATCTTGATTTGCCATAAAACGCACTTGAATTGTATCTCCAGCATAGGCGGCTAAGTCATAAAACACGTTTACCCAGGCGGTATTGTCACCCCTCAAAGTATCCAAGTAATTCCAAGAAGTGCCATCATTAATTTCTATGATTAAAGGGACATTATTACCTGGAGAATTTGCGTTATTACTAAACCATTCAAAAGTTAGTTCAGGATTGGCTAAAGTTGACAGATCAATAAAAGGAGTGAGCAACATAACACTGTCTGCGTAAGGAAATGCACCATCACTCATCGCATAAGTCCCAACAGTTTTGCCATTCGCAGCAGCAGCAAAACTTGGAGCATGATTGAATTTCCAAAACGCATCTAAATCTGTAGTCACCTCAGAAGAAAGATTTTGCCAACAAGTTGGCAATACACCATTATTGAATCCCTCATAAAAAGGTGCTAATACTGGAGTACATATCGTGTTATCTATATCTGCTGTAAAGTCGACAACAGAACCCGAATTAAAGGAAGCACATGGGTTTAGGCTTAATGAATTAATTATTTCTTGTTGCATAACACGAATTCTGGTAGGACCTATCACAGCTGTAATTGGCACTGTAAAGGTATGTGAGACACTGCCCACCCATGGAAACACTCCAGGAGTTCCTGAAGAAGTTCCAATTGATTCATAAGGCTCGAAAATTTGATTTTGATTAAAATCAATCCAAGCTTGACCCCGACCAAATGAGCTGCTTCCACATGTTCCAAATTTCACATTAAATGTGTATGTATCTCCAGCGTTTAGACTGACTGATTGGGTTGTTTGATTTTCAACCCCAACTACCCCTGGACAGCTGGATATATAGGAAATACTGGTGGTATTTTCACCTGTAATAGTTACCGATTCAATGTTTGCATTCGCAGTAGTTTGAGGGCCTCCCCCAATGCAATACTGCGCACTAAGATTTTGAATAAAAAGAAAATATAGAATAAAAAAAGAACCGACTTTAAAGAATTGATTTTTCATAAATAATTGTATAATAGTGTAAGTTAATTACTAATACAAACGTAGAATTTGAAAAGGGGTTGCTTTATTAATGAATAGAGATCATTCTTAATTATCATTATGATAATAAAAAACCTATAAAAGCAAAAGCGCCTCTCAAATGAGAAGCGCTTTGTTTAAAATTTAAACTATTTTTTTGTTTACCTTTTTACAATTTTGAAAGTTTTTTGTCCTTCAGTATTATAAACACGTAGCGTATAAACACCACTTTCAAGGTGCTCAATTGCTAAAGAAGCTTTCGTTGCATTATTCAACGCTTGATTTTCAACAAGTACAATTCGACCATTCATATCTAACATCTCTACTTTTAATGATGAAGTATTTGATGGATTAAGAATTGTCAACACACTTGTTGCAGGATTAGGATAAACTGAAATATCAATCATTTTTTGATCTTCAATTGATAAGTAGTCACATCCAGGGTCTACACTAATCGTGATTACAGCAGTATCCGCTGGACAAGCACCAGATTGAACTACGTAACTATAGTCATAAGTACCTGGTTGAGCTGAAGCTGTAATTTGAGAACTAGGCAATGTTGCATAAATTGGATCTAACCAAACACCACCTGCATCAGCTCCCGAACTCAATAAAGCGCCTAAATCAACAGGTTGATTCATACAAACTACAATCATATCATCATTTCCAGCAGAATTTGCCATATCGAACGTTAAGTTTAATGTTACGATAGAATCACAACCGTTAGCAGCTCCACCTACTATTGTAAATGTTGCGGTATTGTTGTCAGCAGTATAAACCGTTCCATCAATCCATGTGAATGTTTCACAAGCAACTTGGTTATCTGTTCCTGTCACTGAAGTATTGATTGTTAAATCTAATGTTATAAGAGAATCACAACCAAATGCAGCAGCACCAGCAATTGTAAACATAGCTGTATTGTTAGAAGCGGTATAAACCATTCCATCAATCCAAGTAAATGTTTCACATGCAACTTGTGTATCTGTTCCTGTAACCGGAGTAGAAAGCGTTGAGAATGCGAAAGGACCTACCCAAGCACTTTGGCTTGCACCACAATCAGCCTGAACATAATAATCGTAGTCTGAACAAGGATTAATACCAACTAACGAGAAAGGATTTGTAGAAACACCAACTACAATAGTACCGGTACCTGCTGTAAATCCAGTAGCACCATACTCGATTTTCCACGATGATGCAGTCCCATTTTCCGTCCAACTTAAATCAGCTGAAGTTCCTGTAATATTTGTTGCTGTTAATGCAGTAGGATCTGTACAAATAGGAGCTTCAATAATACTCACCTCATCCAGTAAGATATCATTATAATAAGCAGTAACTGGCACTGATTGATTCGTCATGAAACGAATCTGAACTGTGTTCCCAGCATAAGCACTTAAATCATAATACTCTTCTAACCAAAGTGCATTATCTCCTTTCAAGGTATCAATATTGGTCCAAGTTGTCCCGTTATAGATATCAATAATAAAAGGAACGTTATCTCCAGGATTATTGGTGTTATTACTGAACCATTCAAATGTTAAAGCTGGTGTAGTCAATGCTGAAAGATCAATCATAGGAGTGAACAACATCATACTGTCTGGATTTGGAACAGAACCATCTGAACTCACAAAAGTTCCAATCGTTTTTCCATTCGCCAATGCTCCATATTCCCCTTGTTTATTAAAGTTCCAGTTGTTATTTATACCAGTTCCTGTCCCAGAAGAAATGTTTTCCCAACATTGTGGTTGAACAGCAGTATTGAAGCCTTCATAAAAAGGAGCAGTATACACAACACATCCAGTAGTTAAAGTAACAGGGCCTAACCATGTACTTAAATCCCCGCCTCCACAATCTGCTTGAATATAAATATCATAATCAGTTGAAGGGCTTAATCCTGATAATAAATATGGATTAGAGCCAGCAGTTAAATTGGCACCAGAACCTAGGTTAAAGCCTGCAGCACCCCATTGAATATTCCAACCAGTTGCTGTACCATTTTCTATCCATCCTAAGTCTAATGAAGTAGAAGTAATATTTATTGCAGTCAAACTAGTAGGTTGTGGACAAGCTGGAGGTGTAAACTCGTGAGCACCTGGATCAGGCGCAGTCACACTTCTCAAGTTACCATTAAAGTCAGTTGTAACACTCGCCAAAGGCACACCAATATTATTTACTGCTGGGTTTGAAGGCAAATAACTAGCTGCTGGTATATTTGTTAAAATTGGATCATCTCCAACAGAGTTCAAATCACCACTTGATGCTAGTTGCCAAGCTGCTAAAGTAGCTTGTGCACCACCAACATAACCAATATCGTTTGCTCCTGCAGCAGAGTTCATATACAACACATTATAATCACTTACAATTGTAGATGCAGCTGTACTAAAATACATACATTGTTTAGCACCTGAACCCGCTCTTGTAATATTGATAATATTGTTCTTAAATTCAATATCAGTTGCAGTAGATGTTTGATAGAAACCTCTAGTGATTCCAGAGGTTGAGCTAGCATCATCCATCACAATTGTATTGTGGTAATAATGAACTCCATCACTGCTGCTGTTGTAAATCCCATACATTGTACCATTGTTACCACTTAGGTTAATGATGTTATTATACAACTTACTTTCGTTCCCTAATGGAGAATCTATACCTGTAAAATAAACACCGTAACCCGCACTTGTTGATGCCGAAGTTATTCCTCCGAAAGGAGTATGGATATTATTTCCAGAAATTGTGTGTCCTTCACCACCAGATGAAAAATAAAGTGCGTAAAAAGAAGAAACTGATGTTCTATTAGGACGGCTGAGGTCATTATTAGCAACAACGTTGTCCTTTCCATAAGGTAAGTAAATACCATAGTAATAGAAATCTTCTAGTATATTATCTGAAATTATATTATTCTCAGTAAGGTTACTAGACTGACCAACCACAGTGATACCATAATAACCACCTATAATCGTGTTAGCAGTAATTGAGTTGTCAGAACCTGATGTACCTGTTGTTCCAGTTGCACTTGTCAAACTTCCCGAAACAACAACACCTGCATTACTAGTACTCGTGCTTGTCAATGTAGATGTAAGATCTATATTGTTGTTTGAAATAGTATTGAAATCAGCATCATTGATTAATTGAATCACATAGTTATCTGTTATAGATTGTGTTACTAAATTAAAGTTATTAATTGTCGTATAATCAGTTCCATCAAGTAAAATCAAGCTCTTATCGCCTGTTGTAGTTACAGAAGTTAATGTTTCTCCATTACCCTCTAAAGTAACAGTATTAACAGCACTTGCACCTACAATTTCTTCGATGATTAATTGCTCATTATATGGTCCAGAACCAGTCAATGCTGTGATTATTACAGCACCTGAGACACCACATGTATTCAATTCCAATACCGCTGCTGTAAAATCAATAAAATCACCTCCAGTACCAACAGTATAGCTTCCGGCCATTTGCGTTAAACACAATGTGGTAAAGCTAAATGGACCTTCCCACGTACTTAAATCAGCAACTCCACATTCAGACTGAAGATAAACATCATAATCAGTTGCAGGGTTTAATCCTGTTAAAGTAAAAGGATTGGAATTGGCAGGCACATTAGTCCCTGCAGCTGAACCTTGAGTATATCCAACTGGACCATACTCTAAATTCCATAATGTAGCTGATCCTGTTTCCGTCCAATTTAAATTTACTGAATTAGCTGTAATACTTGATGCCATTAATGAAGCAGGTTGAGGACATGTTGGAGCCTCAATTACACTCACTTCATCTAATAAGATATCATTGTGATATGCAACACCTGGAACAGATTGATCCGTTCTAAAACGAATTTGAATTGTACCTCCAGCATAAGCTGATAGAATAATTGATTCATCTTGCCACAGTGGGTTATCTCCTTGGTAAGTAGCTATATTTGTCCAAGCTGTTCCATTATTAATGTCAATATGCAATGGCACATTATCTCCTGGTGTATCTGTATTGTTACTGAACCATTCAAAAGTTAATTCCGGTACAGTAAGTGCAGAAAGATCAATCCAAGGTGTAGTTAACATCATACTGTCTGGATTTGGTGTAGAACCATCCGAACTAACAAATGTCCCTATAGCTCTTCCATTTGCTAACGCTCCATATTCACCTTGCTTGTTAAAGTTCCAAGTATTATTAATACCTGTACCGGTACCTGAAGAAACATTTAACCAACAATTTGGTTGTATGGCTGCATTAAATCCTTCATAGAAAGGAGCAGTAAATGTTCCACATGCAGTAGTAATAGAAATAGGACCTGTCCAATTACTTAAACTACCCCCACAATTTGCTTGAACATATATGTCATAACCAGTTGAAGTAGACAATCCAGACAATGTATGTGAATTTGCTGTTAAAGGAACATTAGTTCCTAAACCAGGAGTATATCCAGATAAACCCCATTCAATGTTCCAAGCGGTAGCCGTACCACTTTCAATCCAATCTAAATCTACTGAAGTTCCAAAGATATTTGACGCAACAAAAGCCGTAGGTGATAAACAAGAAGGAGGCGTTCCAATTGTCAACTTAAAGTCAACAGTTGTTCCATAAGCTACGCTCCCACAAGCTGGTGGATTTGCAGCAGAACCATATTGACCACGTACTCTCATTCTATAATCTCCTTGAGCCGTTCCAGCTGGAACAGTTACTGATAAAGTTTTTGAAGCAGCCGAACTAACTTGACTTGCTACTAGTTCACCAGCGTCAAAAACCATATTTTTATTCCAGTCTACCCAAATATTCACACCGTTTCCACCACCTACATAAGTGGTGTTAATATCAAACGTTTGTGTTTCATAAGACTCAAACAACTGTGCTGTTTCATTAGCATAAGAACCTGGAGGTAAAACCGATGCAGTATAAGAAACATTCGATACAGCTCCAGATGAATTCACCACACTTAAACGGTCACCTGTATTTGTTGTAGCAACACCACAGTACGAATATTTAAGCGGAGAGGACCAAAAACTAACATCACCAGGCCCACAAATTGAACGTACATAAAAGTCATATTCAGTTCCAAGCGTAAAAGTAAATGCATAAGGATTGGAAGTAACATTTATTGTCGTTCCAGTTCCTGCAGTATAACCAGGTGAACCATATTCCAGTTCCCACTCAATTGCTGCATTATTTTCTGTCCAACCTAAATTCATGGTTGTTCCTACGATACTGCTCACCAATAAATTTGTTGGTGTAAGACAAGAAGGAGGAGTAGAAATCGTTATTGTAAAATCAACAGTAGATCCAAAATTCACACTTCCACACGCTGCTGGATTTGCATTAGCTCCATACTGACCTCTTACTCTCGCTCTATAACTACCCGCCGGAATTCCAGTTGGTACAGTAATAGTAAAGGTCTTTGTTGCAGCTGAACTAGCTTGATACGCTATTAAATCAGTAGCATCAAAAGTAAAATCGTTACCCCAATCTACCCAAATATTTACACCGTTACTACCTCCTACATAGGTAGTAATAACATCAAATGTTTGAGTCCCATAGGTAACAAGCGACTGAGCTGTTTGATCAGCATAAGAACCAACAGGTTGAGATGACGCTGTATAGTTAATATTTGAAGTTGCTCCAACAGAACTTACTGCGGATAGATAATCGCCTGACGAGGTCGTTGAAACCATACAGTACTGGGCATTTAGGTTGATCCCCCAAAAAAAAGCGGTTAGAATCAAAATACCTTTTAAGAATAAAGCATTCATTTTCATTAGTTTTAATTAGTAATAATTTTAGCTCCAAACATAATTAATTTTTTGTTCAAAAAATCAAATGACTTAAAATAAAAACTGTTTCTCACTTAAAATCAAGAGACAAGCCGAAAATACAGCGGTTCAACAAAAAATAAATCTCAAGAAATAATTGGAAGATTAGAATTAAATGCATTTATGATGCTTTACTTTAAAAAAAATGTTGTTACAAACTCTCCATCACCATTAATCTTCAATTTAGAATGGTAATTAAAATGGCATTTCGGAATGCGCTTTGTAACATATTTTGGAAAACTATTACAAGCTGTACATAAGGAAAGTTTCACAACCTATTTTTATGTAGAAGTAAAAAAGAGTGTGAAAATGATTTCATAGAACGATACAGAACCACTTCAAATCCCTAAATATCTTTCAAATGACACATAAAGAATATGTTTATTTACGCCGATGCTACAAAACTTAACGGCAGGTTTAATTTATTCTGTGAAATGAGGAAGTGAAAAAGCTAAAGCTATGGGGTGTTGGAAAGATAAAATTGGAATATAAGATAACACGCAAACTGAATCATTATGGACTAAAATTGCCATAGGTTCATTTGAGAATAAAATTATTGGGTTACCAAGCTAAGTCGTTATTATTTAAAAAGAGATTCCTCGTCGTTTCACTCCATCGGAATGACAGGTTTTCGTTGGCTTGGGTGGGGTAAAATTAATCAATGCGATTATCGGCTGTATTATTGAAAAAACACATCGTTAAAATTAGGGATTAACGACCTATATTGGTAGCCCAATAAAATTATATATCTAGGGAATATTTAGTTATTAGACTTTTTGTCTTTTTTCTAATATCAAAATCTAATGTTAGATATAAAGGTTTTTAGAAGCTAAAGCGAGATACACTAAGGTGCATATTTTCAACTATTTCTGAGAGCAAGAAAAGAGATCAAGTAAAAAGCGCCTCTCAATTGAGAAGCGCTTTAAACTATAAACCAATTGTTATTCTACTATCTTTTCACAATCTTGAAGATTCTCTGTGATTCGGAATTGTATACACGTAATGTATAAACTCCTGTTTCAAGACGATCAATTGCTAATGTAGCTTTAGTTGCATTATTCAACGCTTTGTCTTCAACTAACACTAATCGACCATTCATATCTAACATTTCCACTCTTAAAGATGAAACATTAGATGGATTAAGAATCGTCAAGACACTTGATGCAGGGTTTGGATATACTGATATATCCACCATTGCTTCTTTTATGATCGATAAATGGTCACATCCTGGGTCTACTGTTATTGAAATAGTCGCCACACTTGTTGGACAAGCCAACGAAGAAACTTCATAACTATAATCAAAAACATTAGCCACATTTGAAGTGATAACAGTACCTGAAATAGGAATTCCAGCAGGAGTTAACCAAGTACCTCCTAATTGAGCGTTTGAACTCAACAAAGTACCTAAATCAACTGATTGATTAATACAAATAACTATTGAAGTATCATTTCCAGCAAAATTCAGGTCATCAATTGTTAAATCTAAGGTCACAATTGAATCACATCCATTTGCTGCTCCACCAACTATTGTAAACATTGCTGCAGTGTTTGACGAAGTGTAAGTCATCCCATCAATCCATGTATAACTCTCACAAGCAGTTTGTGTATCTGTTCCAGTTGTTGAATTGTTGATTGTTAAATCTAAAGTCACAATTGAATCACAGTTCGCTACATTGGTTAAAGTAAACATTGCAGTATTGTTTGATGCAGTATAAGTGTTTCCGTCAATCCAAGTATAACTCTCACAAGCAATTTGTGTGTCTGTTCCAGTTGATGAATTGTTGATTGTTAAAGCTAACGTCACCACTGAATCACAATTCGCTGCATTGGTTAAAGTATGCGTTGCAGTGTTATTTGAAGATGTGTAAGTGTTTCCATCAATCCAAGTGTAACTCTCACAAGCAGTTTGTGTATCTGTTCCAGTTGTTGAATTGTTGATTGTTAAATCTAAAGTCACAATTGAATCACAGTTCGCTACATTGGTTAAAGTAAACATTGCAGTATTGTTTGATGCAGTATAAGTGTTTCCGTCAATCCAAGTATAACTCTCACAAGCAATTTGTGTGTCTGTTCCAGTTGTTGAATTGTTGATTGTTAAAGCTAAAGTCACAACTGAATCACAATTCGCTGCATTGGTTAAAGTATGCGTTGCAGTATTATTTGAAGATGTGTATGTGTTTCCATCAATCCAAGTGTAACTATCACATGCTACTTGTGTATCTGTTCCAGTCGTGGAATTGTTGATTGTTAAAGCTAAAGTCACCACTGAATCACAATTCGCTGCATTGGTTAAAGTATGCGTTGCAGTGTTATTTGAAGATGTGTAAGTGTTTCCATCAATCCAAGTGTAACTATCACAAGCAATTTGTGTGTCTGTTCCAGTTGATGAATTGTTGATTGTTAATGCTAAAGTGACAACACTATCACAATTTGCTGCATTGGTTAATGTATGCGTAGCAGTTGTGTTTGATGCAGTGTAAGTATTTCCATCAATCCAAGTGTAACTATCACAAGCAATTTGCGTATCTGTTCCAGTATTTGAGTTGTTGATTGTTAAAGCTAAAGTCACAACACTATCACAATTTGCGGCATTGGTTAATGTATGCGTTGCAGTTGTGTTTGATGCAGTATAGGTGTTTCCATCAATCCAAATATAACTATCACAAGCAACTTGCGTATCTGTTCCAGTATTTGAATTGTTGATTGTTAAATCTAACGTTACAATTGAATCACAACCTTGAGTTGATCCACCAACTATTGTATGAATCGCTGAATTATTCGATGAAGTATAAGTCATTCCATCAATCCATGTATAACTATCACATGACACTTGTGTATCTGTTCCTGTTACTATATTGTTCATCGTCAAATTTAAAGTAACAACACTATCACAACCATGCATTGAACCGCCAACTATTGTATGTGTTGCAGTATTATTATCTGCCGTATAAACCACTCCATCAATCCAAGTCAAACTTACACAAGCAACTTGAGTGTCTGTTCCAGTTGTGGAATTGTTGATTGTTAAAGCTAAGGTTACAACACTATCACAATTTGCTGCATTGGTTAATGTATGTGTTGCAGTATTGTTCGATGAATTGTAAGTCATCCCATCAATCCAAGTATAACTATCACATGCTACTTGCGTGTCTGTTCCAGAACTTGAGTTATTGATTGTTAAAGCTAAAGTTACAACACTATCACAATTTGCTGCATTGGTTAATGTATGCGTTGCAGTTGTGTTTGATGCTGTATATGTATTTCCATCAATCCATGTATAACTGTCACATGCAATTTGCGTGTCTGTTCCAGTTGATGAATTGTTGATTGTTAAAGCTAACGTTACAACTGAATCACAATTTGCTGCATTCGTTAAAGTATGTGTTGCAGTATTGTTTGATGCTGTATATGTATTTCCATCAATCCATGTATAACTGTCACATGCAATTTGGGTGTCTGTTCCAGTATTTGAATTGTTAATCGTTAAATCTAGTGTTACAATAGAATCACAACCTGCTGCATTTGTCAATGTATGCATTGCAATGTTGTTTGATGATGTGTATGTATTTCCATCAATCCAATCGAAAGTTTCACAAGCAGCTTGGGTGTCTGTTCCGGAAGTTGAAGCACAAAAACTAGTTACCAGAATATTATCTATAAAAATATCGTTATCTACAGATAGGTTTACTGTTGAAGTTGCATAAAATCCAAACTTAACAACACCTGAGTAAGCAGACAAATCAATAGTCGCATGTTCACCAGCATTTGAAGGCTCTGATCCTGAAGTATAAGTTTTAAGAATATTAGCATTTGACCAAGTTGCTCCATTATCAGTAGAGATAACTACAGCCAATGAATCATCCGCATCTAATGTTGTTGCTCCAGTTCCTGAATATACAGTCAATGCTACATCATACTCTAATTGGAATGGACCACCAGTTAAATCAATAGCAGGTGAAATCAACCATTCATTTTGATTTGTCGCATAAATGTTCATTCTAGCTGCACCAGATGAACCAGCGTTAGCGAAACCATCTGCTATCCATGAAGAAGAAGTTCCTGTAAGTATTGTAGAGGCAGTTAAAATTCCTTTAGCTTCTTCCCAGCAGTCTGGCAAGAATGATGCAAAATCTTGTGCGTAATCAGGAGTATATGTTCCGCATGGAGTAGTGACTGAAAACGGACCTGTCCAAGAACTTTGATTTCCACCGCAATCAGACTGTACATAAAAATCATAAGTAGTGGTTGCACTTAATCCAGTAACTGAATAAGGATTAGTTGATGTTCCCGTTACAGTTGGTGTTCCTGTTGCAATGAATCCAGAAGCACCATACTCAACATTCCATGTTGTTGCGGTTCCATTCTCTGTCCAACCTAAATCTGCTGATGATGAAGTGATATTTGTTGCTGTTAGCGTAGATGGAGCAGAACAAGACGGTACTAATTCCACAACAAAATTATCTATGTATACATTATTATCCACGCTAAGGTTTTGCGAAGAATAGGCATAGAAACCAATTTTAATAGTCCCAGTATATGCGGAAAGATTTAATATTTCCAAACTTCCAGTATTCGATGGTTCTGAGCCACTTGTGTATACTTTAAGAATGTTTGCATCAGACCAAGTTGCACCATTATCTGTAGAAATAACGACAACTAAAGAATCATCTAGATCCATTGTTGAAGCTGTATTCCCAGAAAATTTTGTTAATGCAACATCATACTTTAACTGAAATGGTCCACCTGTTAAATCCATAGAAGGAGAAATCAACCATTCATTTTGATTTGTCGCATAAATGTTCATTCTAGCTGCACCAGATGAACCAGCGTTAGCGAAACCATCAGCTATCCATGAAGAAGAAGTTCCTGTAAGTATTGTTGAGGCAGTTAAAATTCCTTTAGCTTCTTCCCAGCAGTCTGGCAAGAATGATGCAAAATCCTGAGTATAAGTTGGAGTGAGCACACCACAAGGTGTAGTAAAAGAAAAAGGTCCTGACCAAGTGCTTGTTCCTGAACCACAATCTGCTTGCACATAAAAGTCATAAGCAGTATTTGCTGATAAACCAGAAATTGAATGCGGATTTGTTGTAGTTCCTGTGATGCTTGGTGTTCCTGTTGCAATGAATCCAGAAGTTCCATATTCAATATTCCATGTAGTTGCTGTACCGCTTTCTGTCCAACCTAAGTCAGCAGATGTAGAAGTTATATTTATTGCTGTTAGAGTAGAAGGAGCTAAACAAGAAGGAGGTGTTCTAATCTCAAAGTTATTAATATATATATAATAGTCTTCCGTATCATTTACAGTACCTTCATAAGCCCAAATTCCAAACAAGGTATTAGCGCCAGTGTAAGCACTTAAATCAATGGAAACATCATTGGCTGCTAATTGTAAAGGATTTGTATTATCCCAGGTATAAATAGCAGTCCATGTCGTACCGCCGTCAGTTGAAACAACTATTTGTACCTCATCATCCGACCCCATATCACTAAATGAAGTAGTAGAACCATAATCCGTTGCATTTGTATTAATAACTAACTCATAGCCACCAACCGACAAGTCAAATGCTGGCGTTAATAACCAATCTTCCGTATTGTTAGAGTAAAGATTAATACGAGCTCTAGTAACGGATTGATGCCATGATCCAGTTCCAATTGAAGTAGGTCCTGTGGTAAGCGTACCTGAACTCGCTTCATCCCAACAGGATGGCAGAAACGAAGTGAAATCAGTTGAATAATCTGGAGTAATGCTACCACATGGTGTTGTAAAACTAAAAGGCCCTTCCCAAGTGCTCAAATCTCCACCACCACAATCTGTTTGCACATAATAGTCATAATCTGTACTAGCTGATAAGCCAGATAATGAATAAGGGTTAGTAGTCGTTCCAGTTATGGTTGTTCCACCAACTTGCGCAAATCCATCTGCACCATACTCAACATTCCATGTTGTTGCTGTACCGTTTTCTGTCCAACCTAGACTAGCTGACGTTGCTGTTAAGTTTGTTGCTGTTAAAGTTGAAGGAGCAGGACAAGAAGCAGGTGTTGTAAAACTAAAAGGACCAGACCAAGTACTTGTTCCAGCACCCCCGCAATCTGCTTGTACATAAAAGTCATAAGCAGTATTTGCCGACAAACCAGAAATTGAATGCGGTTTTGTTGTAGTTGCAGTAACCATTGTTCCTCCACCTTGGGTATAACCATCTGCACCATACTCAACATTCCATGCTGTTGCTGTTCCATTCTCTGTCCAACCTAAATCTGCTAATATAGCTGTTAAATTTGTTACTGTTAGTGCAGAAGGAGCATTACATGAAGGCGGTGTTCTCACTTTAAAGTTATCTATAAAGAACCTGTAATCACCACCTGAAGTATTTCCTTCTAAAGCGAAAATAGCAAACTGTGTTGTTGCACTTATTATAGCGCTAATATCTATAGTAATATTATCACCTATATTGGATGGCGAATTAGCCGCATCCCAAGTATATATCGTTGTCCATGTAGCACCACCATCAATTGATTGCATTACATAAACAGCGTCATCTGCTTCAATTATTGAGCTCGCGGTACCTGACCATGGAGTTAGTGCTGCATCAAGATTGATTTCAAAACCACCTCCTGTTAAATCAAACATTGGGGTAATCAACCACTCTTGACCTCCTGTATTATATAAATTAAATCTTGCGCTATTGTTTGAACCTGTATTCCCAAAGTTATCAGAAACCCACTGGGAAGAACCGAAAGAGGTAGGCCCAGAAATTGGTCCTTTTGCTTTACTCCAGCAAGGATTTAAAAAGGTTGTGAAATCTTCTGTATAATCAGGTACTTCAATTGCACAAGGCGTTGTAAAACTAAAAGGCCCTTCCCAAGTGCTCAAATCTCCACCACCACAATCTGTTTGCACATAATAGTCATAATCTGTACTAGCTGATAAGCCAGATAATGAATAAGGGTTAGTAGTCGTTCCAGTTATGGTTGTTCCACCAACTTGCGCAAATCCATCTGCACCATACTCAACATTCCATGTTGTTGCTGATGCATTATCTGTCCATCCTAATTCTGCTGATGAAGCGGTAATGTTGGCAGCTGTTAGTGTAGAAGGGGCTAAACAAGTTGGAACCACATCAACTAGTATATCATCTACATATAATTGATTTTGATTTTCAATTGAATAACAATTAAACCCAAAATAGTATACACCGTCTGTAGCCACCGTAAAAGTAATATTGGCATCGATAGGGGTACTAGTATTAATAGCTGGATAATCTGCTAAAGAATTTGTCATTGACAATTCAACTGGAGATGCACCAAAAGCAACCTTCAAACTTTCTGTCCAAGTTGTACTATTATTTCCGTATTTATAAGAAATTGAATAAGCTACTCCAGCATCAAGATCAATTCCTTGCGTATAAAACCAAGAATTAGCTGTACCGGCAGGAGATGAACCATGATAAGAATAGTTTAGTACTTGTCCCGTAAATCCTGTTGGATTACCTGTCCTCCAATCATTTCCAATTCCTGTATTTTCAAGTGAAGTACATGATGGCAAACCAGGAATAGTTACAGATTCAAAATCCTGAGTGTAAGGCACACTTGCCGCTGAACAACTTGTTGTAAAACTAAAAGGTCCTGACCATGCACTCTCATCTCCACCACCACAATCTGACTTAACATAAAAGTCATAAGCAGTGTTTCCAGATAAACCTGATAATGAATGAGGATTTGTTGTAGTTCCAGTTACCATTGTTCCTCCTCCTTGGCCAAATCCAGCTGCACCATATTCAACATTCCATGCTGTAGCAGAATTATTATCCGTCCAGCCTAAATCAGCAGATGTAGCTGTGATATTTGTTGTCGTCAGAGCAGTTGGTGCTATACAAGATGGAGCTTCTATAACAATTATATCATCTAATTCTAATCCTCTAGCATAATTTGAAGACCCTTCGAAAGCAATATAATATGTACTGCTAGGATTAGGCAATATAATTTCTACTTGTGTCCAGCTAGTATGGGCTGTTGTATAAGACAATCCAAATTGAGTCCAAGCACCTCCAGCAGTGTTTTTATAATACATTCTTAACTCAGTTATGTCGCTCCCCCAACTCACGTTAGCAAAGTAAAAGGACAACTCTGGAACTGTTAAAGATGTTAAGTCTAACTCTGGAGTGACGAGTTTTGTAACACTAGTGTAATTGTTAGTTTGAAAATGAGCCATACCCGTTCCTGTGCGTGGAGCAATAGTATTATTACTATTTTGAGCTGCTTGCACCCAATCTGCAGACCCTGATTCATATTCTTGAGACCAATTCACAGGAATACCGCTTTCAAATCCTTCTGTTAAAACTTGGGTGTTTCCTATTGTTAGAATTAAAATAGAAAAAATAGAGAGAATAAAACTTTTCATAAATTTAGATTTATAGGTTAGGGATGATGTAAAATTATTTTTTACCATACCACTCTCTTCTTGAGTAGTACGAATTTCTCTAGTTTTGTTAAACTTTCCTGTTAGAAATATTGGGGGAAAGAGATTAGAAAAAGTTTTCCATCGCTTCATATTATGAGCAGATTTATTTGAATTCAAATTTGGAAATACATTTTTCATAAGGTGTTGGTTTAGATTAAATGTGGTACAATGTAGAAATTAAAAATCTGTTAAACAAGTGTTAATTTAACTTTTATTAGTAATCACACTATTCAATTCCAACTCCTTGCACGATAAAAAAGGGTTATACCAAAGGACACAGAGTTATTAGGGAAGAATAATTATGTTAATTCTACGCTGAATATGATTTAGATTTTATATTAAAAAAAGCTACAAAACTGACCCACTACGGCCTGAAAGTACCATAGTTAAAATGAGAATAAAATTTTGTAGTTATCAAAATATTTAGATATTAGACTTTTTGTGTTTTATCTAACATTTATTGTTGATATAATATATTTCAGAAGCTAAAGCTAGATCCACTAAAGCACATACTTTAAACTATTTATGAGACCAATAAAAACGAACAAACCATATCGCAAGTATCTAAAACAAAAAATGAGCGTACCGAAGCACACTCATTTTCTTAAATATTAGTTTATTGTACTATAAAGACTTTGTTCTTCCTCCGTCGACTGGTACATTTATTCCGTTGATATAACTTGCTGCTGGACTTGCCAAAAACGCAACTGCATTAGCGATTTCTTCTGGTTGAGCTATTCTTTTCATAGGAGACTGTGCAGCCATATTTCCTAGAATCTCTTCGTAATTTAAACCTGATGATTGCGCTGCTTTATTTTCAGCAATAGATTGCAATCTTACAGTGTTTGTTGCTCCTGGAAGTACATTGTTTACTGTAATATTGTATTGACCTAATTCATTGGCCAAAGTTTTACTCCAGTTAGCAACTGCACCGCGTATTGTGTTAGAAACACCTAGTCCATCCAAAGGTTGTTTAACGCTTGTTGAAATAATGTTTATGATACGACCGTAGCCTTCTTCTTTCATCCCAGGATAAAGCGCTTGAACTAAAACATGATTACAAATAAGGTGATTTGTAAAAGCATCAGTAAATTCTTCAACTTTTGCTTTCCTAATCGGTCCTCCTTTTGGTCCACCAGTATTATTCAATAAAATGTGAGCTTTATTTTTAGAAGCCCAAGCTTTAATTTTTTTTTCTAAATCTTTTGGATTCGAGAAATCTGCAACGATATAATCGTTTTTAGCATTTGGCTCTAATTCAGCAAGAACAGTTTTTAGTTTGGCTTCATTTCTTGCTACCAAAGTAACTGATGCACCTTGCTTAGACAATGCCAAAGCTGATTCTTTTCCTATTCCTTGTGTACTTCCGCAAACAACTGCGTGTTTACCTGTTAAATCAATGTTCATATTCTATTATTCTACAGTTACAGACTTAGCTAAATTTCTTGGTTGATCAACGTTTGCACCTCTCATTACCGCAACATAGTACGAGATTAATTGGAAAGGAATAGTTGTTAATAACGGTGTCAAATTTTCATCTGTATCCGGTATTTCTATATAGTGATCAGCTATTGCTTTCACCTGCGTATCGCCCTCTGTAATTACAGCAATTATTTTTCCTTTACGTGCTTTAACTTCTTGGATATTACTTACTACTTTTTCGTAAGACGGCCCTTTTGTTGCAATAACAAATACTGGCATTTCCTCGTCAATTAAAGCAATTGGACCATGTTTCATTTCCGCAGCTGGATAACCTTCTGCATGGATATATGAAATTTCTTTCAACTTAAGCGCACCTTCCAAAGCAACTGGGAAAGAGTTTCCTCTTCCTAAATACAATGCGTTGGTTGCGTCTTTATATACTGCAGCAATTTCTTCAATTTTTGGAGCTTTCTCTAAAATCTTGGCTACTTTATTTGGAATAAGCTCCAATTCTGTAATAATTCTTCTAAAACGTGAATCATCCAATGTGCCTTTTTTACGTGCAATCGCTAAAGCCATTAAAGTAAGAACAGTAACTTGAGCCGTAAAAGCTTTTGTTGAAGCCACTCCAATTTCTGGTCCAGCATGAGTATATGATCCTGCGTCTGTAATTCTTGAGATAGAAGAACCTACAACATTACATATCCCTAAAATTGTTGCACCTTTTGATTTAGCTAAATTCAAAGCTGCCATTGTATCTGCTGTTTCTCCAGATTGAGAAATTGCAATTACAATATCGTCTTCGTTTATGATTGGATTTCTGTATCTAAATTCAGAAGCATATTCTACCTCTACCGGGATTCTTGTTAAATCCTCAAATAGATATTCACCAACTAAAGCAGCATGCCATGAAGTACCACATGCAATCATGATAATACGCTTAGCGTTCGCTAATTTAGTCTCATAATCTTTTATTCCTCCAAGTTTTACCCAACCTTCATCAACGTTAAGTCTACCTCTAAAGCAATCTTTAATAGAACGAGGTTGTTCATGGATTTCTTTAAGCATAAAATGCTCGTATCCCCCTTTCTCTATTGCTTCTAATTGAAGTTCTAAGTGCTGGATATATGGAACTTTTTCTTGATCTTGTATACTAAAAATTCTTAACCCTTCATTTCTATCAACTATTGCAATTTCCTCATCCTCCATATATACAACTTCATTTGTATACTCGATTATTGGTGTTGCATCAGATGCCAAATAGAAATCACCGTCTTTTCCAATTCCAACAACCAAAGGACTTGACTTACGGGCAGCTATTAATTGATCTGGATTATCTTTACTTAAAACAACAATTGCATAAGCGCCAACAACACTATTTAGTGCTATACGAACCGCTTCTGCTGTCTTTACTTTTTCTTTTTTCTTTATGTCATCTATTAAGTGAATTAGAACTTCCGTATCTGTTTCACTTTGAAAAACATATCCTCTTGACATCAATTCTTCTTTCAATGAATCGTAATTCTCAATGATACCATTGTGAATTAATGCCATTTCTCCATCAGTAGAAACATGAGGGTGAGCATTTGTATTGTTAGGCAAACCATGAGTTGCCCAACGTGTATGTCCTATTCCGATTGTACCAGAAGTATCTTTATCAGAAGCAAAATCCTCTAATTCAGAAACTTTACCAGAACGTTTATAATTATTAAGTGCTGGCTCATTATTTAGCACTGCAATTCCAGCACTATCATAACCTCTATATTCTAATCTTTTAAGACCTTTTAGGATGATTGGAAAAGCTTGTTCTTTTCCGATATAAGCGACGATTCCACACATAGTTAAATTTTATTAAGTTAATCAATACTAAAGCACCGTGTAAACAATACTTAATTTAGGTTTCTTTTTATTTTGGGTGTTAACACCATTAAATACAATACGTTCAACTGTTGAATTATAATTTTTAGGAGAAATAAATATACCTGAATTTGGAATTTTTCCCTGTATAATTCCTTGAATATGTTTCCTTAAATCTAAGACATAAGATTTCTTTGTTGAATTATAGAGCACACTAGTTTTACCCTCATAAATTGAATACTTTATACCATTACCAAAAGGCTCACTACTTGCAATTATTTCCGAACTAGGGTAAAAATTACTGCCTTTATAATAGTTTACTGGTAACTCTAAAGTTGCTTGATGAATAATAATATTTTTAGGAAGAGAATCTATTGAACTAAATTCAATTTTTGCTCTTGTAGAAAATGACTGTGCATAAAACTCAGTTTCACCCAATGTTGAATCATTGATCAATTGTTCAACTTTTGTTCCAGAATAATCGGTTTCAACATGATTGAAATCAATTGCTGATCCATTCACGATAAAATCATAACTCCCCTTTTCTCCGTTTTTGGTATAATAAACCGTCATTTTCGAAGCGGGCTTTGTTGTTGAAAGATAAAGAATTGTTCCTTCACCAGCGGACTGCATTCCATTATTCACCTTAAAATGAAGTCCTTTAAAGCTTTGTAAGAAATCTGCATCATTGGTTGAATTTTGTGCCAGTGACAAAAGGTTACGAGCAAAAACGGTATCCATTGGTATTCTTAATTGTGGATTAAGGGTATCTGAACCAACAACAGAAGCTTTCAATGGATTTGGTGTAATTAATCCTTCGTTATTCAACGTTGGCACTAATTGTTGTGGTATAACACCCGCAACTGAGGTTCTCAGATAACTGGAATCACGTGTCAACTCATCTGAAATTTCGTAAGCTTCAAATAATTGTTCCGTTAGATTACCGTAATATCCTCCGTATTCAAATGCCATCACTGCTGAATCAATTGCTACTTCACTTAAATTCCCGAAATCTGGTGAAAAACCAGAAAGTGTCAATTGCGTATAGAAATTAGCTTCTACTCTTCCATAGATCTCATCAACGTAACTACCGATAAGGTTGAAACTAGGATCCATTGAATAAATAGAATCTTCTTCAACGGTATATGTTTTCAACTGAAAAGTATCTACACTACTGGAATTCATTAGTGTCTCAGATGAAAGGGCACTAGAACCAACAGGGTTCCTTTTCTTCTTGCAAGAGGACATCACTATGCTTAAACAAAAAAAAGCAGCGAAAAGTACTGCTACTTTTCGCCACGTTTTAAGTTTATTAATCTTTGTATTCTTTATCATCATTGAATCAATGCTTCTTCGTCTATCACTTTATCGAAAAACTCACTCATCACCTTAGGTTGAATCTCTTCAGATTCAAATTCTAATTTAAAAGCTTCAGTTTCCTCAAAAGCTTTTTTCAACTCATCGTTAACAGACGCGCTCCCCATAACTACTCCATCAGAGTGGTTAATTGCAGCTTTGTTTAAACTGGTATAATCACCTGCTTTTATCGAATCGATAATCTCATCGCTAAAGCCTTCAAATTTAAGTTTTTCATCAAATCTTCCTTCCCAATTTTTGTTAAACTCATTATCGTATAATGAGTAAATAACCTTGGTATCTGAGAAATGCGGATCATTTTTGTAAATATCTTTAACGTACATAGGCATTAAAGAAGTCATCCAACCGTGACAGTGAATGATATCTGGTTTCCAGCCTAATTTCTTAACCGTCTCAAGAACTCCTCTACAGAAGAACATCGAACGTTCGTCATTATCTTCAAACTCTTCCCCCTTATCGTTAGAGAAAACACCCTTACGCTTAAAGTACTCCTCGTTATCTATAAAATAAACTTGCATACGAGCTGTTGGAATAGAAGCCACTTTGATAATTAGAGGATGATCCATATCATCCACAATAAGATTCATTCCAGACAATCTAATTACTTCATGCAATTGGTGACGTCTTTCATTAATCACTCCAAATCGAGGCATGAAAACTCTAATTTCTTTGCCACTCTCTTGAACTCCTTGTGGTAGTTTACGGGCTGCAGTAGATACTTCAGACTTTGGTAAAAATGGTTTAATCTCTTGCGAAACAAAAAGGATTTTCTTCTTCTCCATGAAATGTATTTTGGTAAAACGTTTACAAAAATATAAAAAAAAATTCGGAATTTCAGCATAAAAAGATAGTTTTGTTGATTTAGATTTAATCTAGTCAGAGAAATATTGGTAAAATTACACAGCATAAATGAACTTGACGGCCATCTTCAACCGTTAAGAGAAAAAAACCGTAAAATTGGCTTTGTGCCTACCATGGGCGCTTTGCACGAGGGACACATATCATTAATCAAGCAAGCAAAAGCAGAATGCGACTTTGTAATTGTGAGTATTTTTGTTAACCCTACACAGTTTAATAACCCTAAAGATTTAGAACAATACCCTAGGACTGAAAGTGAAGATATTGCACTTTTGGAGAAAAACGGCTGCGATTTTGTTTTTCTTCCTGCGGTATCAGAAATGTATCCTGATGATTATAAAGCTGAAAAAGTTGATCTTGATCACATCGAAAACACGATGGAGGGAAAACACCGACCTGGACATTTTGATGGAGTTGTAAATATTGTTTCTAGATTTTTTAGATTGGTTCAACCTTCAAGAGCATATTTTGGAAGAAAGGATTTTCAACAAGTTGCTGTTGTAATTGAAATGGTAAAACAATTGAAATTACCGGTAAAAATAGTGGTTGTAGATACCATGAGAAACCCAAGTGGTTTAGCAATGAGCAGTAGAAATTTAAGATTGAGTGAACAAGAACTTGAGCAAGCTGTTGTAATATCACAAGTACTGAATAAAGGTCAGTCTTGGGCAAAAACATATTCGCCAGCAGTTACATTGGAAAAAATGAAACGTTATTTCGAAGACAGCGCTTTGAAATTGGAATACTTACAAATTGTTCACCCTGAAACCCTAAATGATTTGAACCAATATTGGGTTCCTGGAGCAACAGCGTGTATTGCTGCATTTTGTGGAGAAGTGAGGCTTATTGACAATATGGAAATGGTTTCCACTGAAGAAAATTAAAATAAAAAACGCTTATGTTTACTGGAATAATCGAAGATCTTGGAGAAATAAAGAACATTGAAAGAGAAGGAACTAATATTCATTTCACCCTTACATGTTCGTTTGTTAGTGAATTAAAAATTGATCAAAGCTTGGCCCATAATGGTGTTTGTCTGACAGTAGTTAAAATCGACAACCAAGACTACACTGTTACTGCAATTGATGAAACTTTGAATAAAACGGATCTTTCAAGCTGGAAGATTGGCAACAAAGTTAATTTGGAGCGCTGCATGCCAGCAAGCGGTCGTTTTGACGGACATATCGTTCAAGGACATGTTGACACAACAGGCGAGTGCATTGCTGTCGAAGAAAAGGACGGCAGCTGGGTATTCACGTTTCAATATAAATCAGAAGATATGACAGTTGAAAAGGGATCGATTACAGTTAATGGAGCGAGTTTGACTGTCGTAGATTCAAAAGACAATCAGTTTTCTGTGCATATTATTCCTTACACGTATGAACATACTCAATTTCACGCATTGAGGGTTGGTGATACCGTGAATTTGGAATTTGACATTTTAGGGAAATACATTGCAAAGATGTTTAGAAGGAATGCCGAATAGTTCAATTACGAATGGTTAATTAGGAATTGAAAAATTCAATGGATTTAAAGATTAAAAAATCAAAGATAACAATCAATCAAATATACAATTTAGGGACGATTAGCAAACCGTCCATTTCCATTGTGAATGATGATTTTTATTCAAAGACTCAAATAATTTAAACAACATCCAATAAATAATTAAAAGATTTGTGAAGTGTCAATTCGCAAATCCCACATCCAATGAATTATTAGAGATTCAACAAATAAACTCTATTAAACTGAAGATAAGGTACATAGCCTAAGGCCAATTGCATACTACCTATTTTTACAACCACTCCTTCTCTAATCTCTTTTCAACCTTCTTAAGCAGTTTTTTCATCACGGCTTCTTTAGAACCAACTGTTCCAGTTTTAATTAATTCATAATGAACAGGCTTCATATCGCGATAAAAAGTGAATGAAAACGTTACTGTTGATGCACTCTCTCTGTACAATGGATACAAATGTCCAGCGTTTATTTCTTCTTCGATTGGATTTGCATTATCTGAAGGTTTGAAACGTTTATTATACCCTCTAATTGAAACCAATAAATAAGTATCAATTCCTTCAGATTTTAATTTTTGATGGATTGAATCATTCAATAAAAGTTCATCCGTTCCTCTTTGTTTCACAACATTCAAAGATGCTTTGGTCTTGATTTTATATTCACTAAACAATTGCAAAAGCCCTACTTCAAGAATATATCGGTCTGATAAATCATCTTGTTGTCCGACAACTAGTACATTCCTAAGATTTAGAGGCTCAGCTTCTTGCGCCCACATATTGAGGCTTAAAAACATAGCTGACAGTGTAATCAAAAATAAATTCTTCATGGTTTTCATAATTTTAAAATAATTCAGAAGCAATTTTTCTTACTTCAGTAGAATTGGTCATTGTATAATAATGGATACATGGTACACCAGCAGCTTTTAATTCTTTTGATTGCTGAATTCCCCATTCTATTCCTACTTGTTTTACGTCTTCATTGGTTTTACATTTCAACAATTCAGTCGAAAGCTCCAAAGGTAAATCTATATTAAAAAACTTTGGCAGAAATGAAATATGTCTCAAGTTAGAAATTGGTTTTAGTCCTGGAATAATTGGAACCGTAATTCCAATTTCTCGGCATTTCTTAACGAATTCAAAATACTTACTGTTATCATAAAACAATTGGGTCACAATATAATCTGCTCCCATATCCACTTTTTGTTTCAGGTATTGCAAATCTGTTGCCATATTCATCGCTTCGAAGTGCTTTTCAGGATATCCAGCAGCTCCAACACAAAAATCGGTGGGTTCTAATTGAATTTCATCCATGGTATATTGACCTCTGTTCATGCTTTGAATTTGTTCGATCAATTCTACGGCGTACTTATGTCCTTTATTGGCCGCTTTAAAAGTCACCTCTGTTTTTATGGGATCACCTCTTAATGCAAGAACATTATCGATACCTAAAAATTGCAAATCGATTAAAGCATTTTCAGTATCTTCTTTGCTAAATCCACCACAAATAAGATGAGGAACAGCATCAACATGATATTTATTCATGATTGCGGCACAGATCCCAACAGTTCCTGGTCTTTTACGAATGGAAACTTTTTCTAGTAAACCTTTGTCGCGTTCCTTATAAACGTATTCTTCACGGTGATAAGTTACATTGATAAACTTCGGCTTAAACTCCATTAACGGATCGATACCATTATAGATTGATTGAATACTCTTTCCTTTTAGTGGAGGAAGAATCTCAAACGAAAACAATGTATCCTTAGCTTCATTAATGTGATCTATTACCTTCATATTTAAATAATTTTAGCAAGGCAAAATTAAGAATAGCCTTGAGAATATAGGTGTTTTATTTAAAATCAATATACTTATTTTTCCAAAAGAAATTCCACCAACTTTAAATCGAATGGAGTTGTGATTTTAATATTTTCTTCGTTCCCTTCAGTTAGAAAAACTTGTTTCCCCATTGCCTCCACCAGACTAGCATCATCTGTAACAGCAGACGAATATGGAATTTGATAAGCTTCCTGAAGTAAATCTAACTTAAAGGCTTGTGGAGTCTGAACAATCCAAAACTCTGATCGGTCTTGGTGCTGACTATTTTCGCTATCGCCTTTTCTTAAAGTATCTTTTATTGGCAAAACAGGAATTGCAGCTCCTTTAGATTTTGCTTTTTCAGTTACATTTGAAATCGTTTGTATACTTACTAAAGGCCTAACTGCATCATGAACCATCACAATTTCGCCCTTCACTTTTTGCAATGCGTTTTTAATGGAATGATAGCGCTCTATTCCTCCTTCTGTAATTTCGTGCGGAATATTGAATTCATGCTTTTCACATAAGTCTTTCCACATTTGAATAAAATCCTTAGGCAGTGAAATAACAATTTGCATTTCCGCATCGTATGCATAAAACTTATTGATCGTATGCATTAGCACAGGAAGTCCTTGAACAGAAATGTATTGCTTTGGTAAATCGCTTTTCATGCGTTTCCCAATTCCTCCAGCAGTAATAATCACAGATTGCTTCATAAAACGAAGATAAAAGAAAAGTCCCGACAGTTACGTCGGGACTTAAATTATTTCTTAAATATGTTCTTTTACGATAGCGTTATATGATCAACATCACATCTCCGTAAGAGTAGAACCTATATTTTTCTTTAATTGCTTCTTGGTATGCTCTCAACATCAATTCATGACCTAAAAATGCAGACACCATCATCAATAAAGTTGAAGAAGGCATATGAAAGTTAGTAATCATTGAATCAGCAATACTGAAATCATAAGGAGGGAAAATAAATTTATTTGTCCATCCTTCGTAAGGTTTCAACATTCCATCTGTAGAAACAGAAGTTTCGATAGTACGCATTGAAGTTGTTCCAACAGCACACACACGTTTTTTCTTCTCTTTAGCTTTATTTACGATATCTGCATTTTCCTGCGTCACTTCAGCTTGTTCCGAATCCATCTTGTGCTTTGTAAGGTCTTCTACCTCTACAGCTCTAAATGTACCCAAACCAACATGTAAAGTGATTTCTGCAAACTCGATACCTTTAAGCTCAAGTCTTTTCAATAGTTGTTTAGAAAAGTGCATTCCAGCGGTTGGTGCTGCAACAGCTCCTTCTTCACTAGCATAAATCGTTTGGAAACGTTCAGCATCTTCTGGTTCAACTTCTCTATCGATATATTTAGGCAATGGTGTTTCACCTAATTCATCAATTTTATTTTTGAATTCTTCGTAAGATCCGTCATAAAGAAAACGCAAAGTACGTCCTCTAGAAGTCGTATTGTCGATAACTTCTGCTACAAGAGATTCATCATCTCCAAAGTACAACTTGTTACCAATACGGATTTTTCGAGCTGGATCAACTAAAACATCCCAAAGAAGTGATTCTCTGTTTAGTTCTCTCAATAAGAAAACTTCAATTTTAGCGCCAGTTTTTTCTTTGTTTCCATACAAACGAGCAGGAAAAACTTTGGTGTTGTTGCGCACCATAACGTCACCTTCACCAAAGTAATTGATGACGTCTTTAAATAATTTATGTTCAATTTCACCTGTTTCACGATGTATAACCATCATGCGAGACTCGTCTCTATTTTCAACAGGGTGTTTTGCGATGAGCTCTTCGGGCAATTCGAAGTCGAACTCAGAAAGTTTCATTTTATTCAAATCGTACTCTTTTTTTAAAGGGTTACAAATGTAACAATTATATCCATGATATTCTGCTAATCTAATTTCAAATGTACAAGATAGTAATATAAGGCTACAAATTGAGTGATAAATACACTATCTTTTCACTCTAATGGCAGCTTTGAGGGTAACTTCTTCATCTAGCATTTTTTCAATTTTATTTTTAACGTTATCAATTTCTTCATTACTTGGTGTGTGATCTACCACAAAGTCTAAAGAAATAACCATTGGTTTCCTAGATTCCATAACTACTTTTTCTAAAGTTATACCTTTAACCACGGTATCATTCAATGAACGA
Organism: Brumimicrobium glaciale; assembly: GCF_004152935.1. Lineage (GTDB taxonomy): Bacteria > Bacteroidota > Bacteroidia > Flavobacteriales_D > Crocinitomicaceae > Brumimicrobium > Brumimicrobium glaciale. The sequence goes on along the minus strand of NZ_SETE01000001.1, from coordinate 464,860 downwards.
ATAATTTTGTTTTCTTCAACAACTTTAAAAAAACCGTAACCTAAAGGAATACTTATTGAGAGTACAACAAACAAAGAAATCAACAGTCCTTTTCTTGCCAATTGAAAAGGGCTATATCCGGTGAGTAAAAACACTAAAGCCGCTGCCAAAACCATTCCTGTAAGATTGGTAATCAGTAAAAGAAAGGCTCCAAAAAAGATATCAAAATTAAGCCAAGCGATACCAATTCCAGAAACGGCCAATGGTGGAACCAAAGCTACAGCAATAGCAACTCCAGCGAGTGTTTTAGCAATTTCTTCCTTAGAATACGCATAAGCTCCTGCAGCTCCAGAAACGACAGCTATTCCTAAATCAATGATATTGGGTTTTATACGAGATGTGATTTCTGCATTGATTTGTGTTAAAGGAGTTATGAGCGTAAAAATTATGGCAAACAAATACCCTACTCCTATCCCCACCAACATTGTAATAAAGCTATTTTTCATCAATTGGCGATCCTGCCTTAAAACACCCATCGAAAAAGAGATGATTGGAGCCATTAGCGGAGCCAGAATCATTGCCCCAATAATTACTGGAGAAGAGTTAGCAAAAACTCCAAGTGTTGCTAAAATGATAGATAGAATCATAAGCACAACATAATTCTGAGTCGGCTTAGCATTTTCTCTTAACTGCTTAAACAACTCCTTGTACTCATCAGCAGATGCATGTGAAATAAAAGGCAAGTTCTTGCGCACCATTTCTTGAATCAAATTCCCTTTTGGAAGATATTTGGTTTGAAAACTTTTTGATCCTTTGGAGTCTTTAGACTCTATTTCATAAGTAATGGAATCACTAGGGATTTGATTAAAACTTTGCTGAAATGAAAATACTAATTCTTTAACGGAATTGTGTTTACCATCAATGTGACAATTGAATTCTTGAGTAGAAGAAATGGTTAAATCTTCTGTTTTCAACCTACTTAAAAATGTAAAAGCTTTGTTTTTTTGACCATCACCTAGTAAAAGCTTCATGATATAAGCCCTAACCAATTGCAAAACGCTTCTTGGCGCAAAAATGAATGTATGAAATAGTTTCTCACTAGAAAGTTCATTGGTCGCAAAAATTCGAGATACAACTGAATTATGAGCATACTGAACAATCATGATGTCAGAAGCAGCTGTCACTATAGGCTCTCTCTCTTCAGTTTGAATTGTAAAGGGTAAAGAACGAATATTTACCAATCGTTTTAGGTAGCGAAAGAACCTTCCTAACCTGTAAAAGATGTTACTGCTTTTTGCTTTTTTAGTAAGAAATGTAACTATGGTGCCTATTACAACATAATTAAGAACCAGTTCACCATTACAATTTAGTATTCCGGTTTCCACAACGCGCTTTGATTCAACCAGTTCTTTAAATGCTTCTTTAAAATCTTTTGGAACTTGATAACCCGAACGAGTTTGAGCCCCGTCTGGATGAGGCAGAAAACCAATCGCACAATTTGTTACGGCTACTTTTGGAAGGTATTCTTTAATTTGAACATCGCTTAAGAATAGAAAAACACGATCAGTATCGTTAAGAGATTTTAGATCAAAAAAACTGAAATCTAGAATATTTGGACAATTCTCCTTTAAAAACTCTTTGGTTTTTTCACTCTCTTGGTCTAATACTTCAAGATCTGCAAGCACAAAGATATTTTCATTGGTCACCATATAGTTGTTTTAGTTTAACTCATCCACCATCTCGCTTACCTCAATAATTTCAGCCCATTCTTCAACAGACTTAGCATTCTCTAGTAGGAAATCTCCTGATTGCGTTCTTCTCAAAGCAATCAGGGTAGCACCTGAGTCTAATGCTTTTCCAAAATCATTAGCGATAGAACGAATATAAGTTCCTTTTGAACATTTGATTTCGAAATCTACTTCTGGAAAACGAATTGCTGTAATAGTAAATGAATGAATAAGGATATCATTCTCTTTTAAAACGACAGTTTCTCCTTTTCTTGCAGATTCATAGGCACGTTTACCATTAACTTTTTTGGCTGAAAAAATTGGTGGAGTTTGTTTTTGTTCACCAGTAAATTTAACCGCAGTTTCTTTTATTGCTTCTTCGGTTATATGATCAATTGGAAATTCTTGATCGAACTCCTCTTCTAAATCATAGCTAGGTGTTGTTTTTCCTAATAAAAAAGTACCTGTGTAGGTTTTGTCTTCTGAAGTTAAATCTTGACTTATTTTTGTGCTTTTCCCAGTACAAATAATCAATAATCCAGAAGCTAAAGGATCTAATGTTCCGGCATGACCTACTTTAAATCTTTTGATACCATATTTTTTACTCAGTTTCCAACGTAGTTTATTCACCACGTCAAAAGAGGTCCAATCTAAAGGCTTATCGACCAATAAAACTTCACCTTTTCGAAATTGATAAGTTGTATTCTCCATTCAGATATAAAGGAATTTAATTCTCCGTTGAATTTGGGTCCTTTGTAATTTTCGGCTTTTTCATGATACTAAAAATGATCACTATGTAACCCAGTAAAATTAATATTGGTGCAACAGTTAATCTTACAGGTGAAAACAATTCATCTGCATTAAAATCATCTAAATTTTCTGCGGCACCTCCGATCATCAATAAAAAACCTACAACATTCAATACCACACCAATAATAAGGAGCGTATAATTTGATTTATTGAAGAGGAATTTCGTTTTTTCTTTTTCCATAATGAATATATTCTAGTATAAGTTATCTAGTCTTTTTCTAAGGTATTTATTTAATGCAAACCAAGTTGAAAGTAGACTAATTAGAACACCTAAACAAATTAGAACTCCGAAAAGTAACAAAAATGTTTCAAAGTTATAAGTTGAGCTCACGATTTCCATGTAACGTTTTAAAGCGAAGAAAACAGCCATCAGCAATGACATTCCAATTATTGCAGATAAAAATCCTTGTATAATCGAATTCCATAGAAATGGTTTCCTAATAAATCCTGATTTTGCCCCTACTAATTGCATTGTTTTAATGGTGAAACGTTTTGAATAAAGTGCTAATCGAATAGTATTGTTAATCATTGCAAAAGCAATAACAGTAAGTAAAACTCCAATTGCAACGAATAAATAAATCCATTGTAGAAATCCAAGATTTACTTGTGCAACTCTGTTTTCATCATAATTCACCTCAGCAACCTGTTCAGGGTAAGTGGAAAGAATTTTTTGCTTGATTGCATCTAATCCTTGTTTATCAACTATACTTCCAATAGGATTGAAAGAAACAGAAGGGGGAAAAGGACTTTTATCATTGAATATTGCTTTAATTTCATTGGCTTCCACTTCGTTTGATTGAAAAACCTCCAACGCACGTTCTGGCGAAACAAACCAAACAGATTTGATATTCTCCCAACCTTTAAGTTCTTGTTCAATGAGTTTAATATCAGAATCGTTCAACTCAGGGTTGAAAAATAAATCAATTTCAATATTTTCTTTGGCCGCATTTTGAGTATGCTCCAATCCAAAGTAGGCACCCAAAACAAGTCCCAGCATAAAGAGTACTAGTGAAATTCCGACTACCACGGAGAGATAGCCTGACTGCAGACCTCTTCTCCCATATTTTTCAATATCTTTTCCCATTTAACCCACGAATTTAGGAAGATTTTTCAGAAATCATATAATAGTGAAGTGATAAACTCTTCTAAAAAACGCATTAAACATTCAATTCTTTAGAATATGCGTTCATTTTTATAATTATTTTCTATAATAACAACTTAATTATTAAGCGAATTACTAAAACTAATTCACAATTTTGAAATATTAACAACTGATAACGATACGCTTAACGATTTACATACCTTGGTACCTAAAATTTTATTACATTTGCAAATTAAATTTATTAAAAGAGAGAATATGAAAAAAGTAATTTACGGAGTATTGGCTTTTGCAGCATTAACTTTTACGTCATGTGGAGGAGCAGAAAGTACTGATGGTGCTATCGATGCAGATAAAAAAGAAGAGGTAGTTGTTGCAGAGTACCAACTTGACCAAGAAAACAGCAAAATTGAATGGGCTGGTTCATGGATAGGAGGACAAAACGATGGAAATAGCCACAATGGTGTTGTAAAAATCACTGATGGAACAATGCTTCAAGATGGTGAAAAATTTAATGGTCACTTCACAGTTGACATGAAAACTATTGATGTACAGGATCTTGACGAAGCAAGTGGAAAACCAAAATTACAAGGTCACCTTGCAAATGAAGACTTCTTCAATATTGATAAATATGCTGTTACTGATGTAAAAGTAATGGAGTATATTGAAGGAAACGCTAAGTTAATGCTTATTGTTGGTGGTGTTGAAATGATCAGAACAGTTCCAATTAAAATTGAAACGAACGATAAAGGTATGACTATGAAAGGTGATTTCTCTATTGATTTCGGTGATGCAGAAATGAAAGGAATGACAGTTAATCCAGAGAAACCTGAAGAAGGAGCTGTTTCAACAGAAATAGAATTCAAACTTCATGCTGAGTTAATGAAGAAATAATCTTTGATTATTAGAATATTGAAAAGGGCAAGCAGTAAAATGTTTGCCCTTTTTTTGTTTATAATTGTATTTGCACCATTTGTCTTTTAAACAAACAACATGAAAATTAAGAATATCATATTCGACTTAGGCGGAGTTTTATTGAATTTAAATTACCAACTCACTATTGATGCATTTACTGAACTGGGAAATCAAGATTTTCAAAGTCTATACACACAAGCCAATCAAACGGACTTGTTTAATCAATTAGAAAAAGGAGAGATCAGTGGTGAGGAATTTATTAGTGGAATAAAAAACTATTTACCTGAATCAACAACAGATGAAGTTATTATTAATGCTTGGAACGCAATGTTATTGGATTTACCCAAAGAAAGATTAGATTTCTTGATGGAGCTTAAATCAGAATACAATACTGTTTTGTTAAGCAATACGAACACTATTCATTTAGAATTTTTCCATAAGCAACTCAATGAAGTTTATGGAGAATCATCGCTTTCTAATTACTTTAAAGAATTGTATTTTAGTTGCGCAATGGGAATGAGAAAACCAGATGCAGAGATTTTTGAAACACTCTGCAACAAAGAAGGTTTTGATCCGAAAGAGACATTATTTATCGACGATTCAATGCAGCATATTGAAGGCGCAAAGTCTATTGGAATTCAAGCGCATCATTTGGATGTAAAAAACGACAACGTAATAAGGTTAGTCCGTTCGCTCTTGGCATAATTCAACTAATAGTCCAGCTGTTGATTTTGGATGTAAAAAGGCTATTTTTTTATTATCAGCTCCATTTTTTGGTGTTTTCTGAATCAGTTGGAAATCTTGTGATAAAAGTCTTTCAATTTCTGATTCGATATCCGTTACATCAAAAGCAATATGGTGCATTCCAACGCCTCGTTTTTCTATAAATTTTGCAATTGGACTTTCAGGGTTTGTTGCTTCTAGGAGTTCTATTTTAGAGTCTCCGATCTTGAAGAAAGCCGTCTTCACTCCTTCTGATTCTACGTTTTCTACTTTATAACATTTTGTGTTTAGTAATTGCTCGTATATTTTGATGGCACTGTCCATGTCTTTAATTGCGATGCCTATGTGTTCTATTTTGTTCATGTTGTGAATTGAGATATTTGGTTTCTAAGTTAATATGTTTCCCGCAGATTTTCGCGGATTTCGCAGATTTGTTTTGGGTGGAGGTGGTTGGGATGAGTTGGGTTGGGTGGGGTTGGGTGGGGTTGGTTTTCCCGCAGATTTCGCGGATTTCGCAGATTTGTTTTTTGGGTGGAGGTAGTTGGGCTGAGGTGGGGTGTGGTTTTCGCAGATTTGTTTTGGGTGGATGGCTGGTTTGGTTGATGGAGTTAGTTGGATGAATGGTTCGGTGGCTAGCTGGTTTCGTTGGGATTGGTTCAATTTGAATAGTCGTTTGTAGATTAAATAAAGCCTTTATGGGGTAGGAAATGAAATTATTATTTTAAATTCGGTGTTGTATTTATTTTTATTATCCTTTGCTTAAACCAAATAAAACACACATTACTTATTTTCAAATGAGGAATTTACTAATTATCTTATTGCTTGTTGCTTTTAGTTCTTGCGGTGATATTTCTAAGAAAAAGAAGTTCAAATATGCAGGTGGAACATTCAATTTTGCAATAAACAACGCTCCATCCACTTTAATTCCCAGGTATGTGACGGATCTTTATTCTTCCACTTTACTTAATCAAGTTTATGAAGGATTGGTGGAACTCGATCCAAAATCTTTAGAAACAAGAGCTGGACTCGCAAAAGATTGGACAATTTCGGCTGATGGTAAAACAATAAGTTTTGAATTGCGAGACAATGTGTATTTCCATAGACATCCTTCCATTGAAGGAAAAAACAAGTTTACTGCAGAAGATGTAGTTTACAGTATTGAATTGGCCTGTAAACAAAACAAAACCGAGGCCAGCAGCGCATATTATTCAATTTTTAGAGGACTTTTAGAAGGTGCTGACAAATTTTATAACAAGGAAGCAGATCACATTTCAGGATTGAAATTTCGCGGGAATACTTTAGAAATGAAATTACTTGAACGCGATGTTAATTTTGTAAATAAACTTACTCAAACTGCTGCTTTAATTGTTTCAAAAAAAGCTATTGAGGCTGGATTAGAAAACGAATTGATTGGCACTGGACCTTTTACTTATTCAGGAACCCGCATAAAGAATAACCGAGAAGAAATTGTCTTGGCTAGGAATGAAAATTATTATGGCAAAGATAACAATGGCCTTGCCTTGCCTTATTTAGACACTTTAATAATGAAAGTTGAAGGGCAAAGAACTGAACAACTAGAAATGTTTGAACGCGGAGAAATTCATCTAATTGAAGGGTTACCGCCAGAAAAAGTGTCTAAAATGTTGGGCGAAGGACAAATTGAAGATTTCAATGGCACGCCTCCAAAATTCATTTTAGTTAGAAAGCCTTTATTGGCTACTCAATATTACTATTTCAACTTATTGAAACCTGAATTTAAAGACGTTAGGGTAAGAAAAGCTTTTAATTACGCAATTGATCGTGGAGCAATAATTTCGAACATTTTAAATTACCAAGCTTTCAAGAAAGGTGATGGAGGAATAATTCCACCAATGGCATTTAATGGTTATAAATCTGAAAATGTAGGTCAACATGGATATACATTTGAACCTGAAAAAGCAAAAAGATTAATGGCTCAAGCAGGTTATCCTAACGGTAAAGATTTTCCAATTATACATTTGAAATATAATTTAGGAACAATACATTCTGATGTAGCAATAGAAATTGCAAGCCAATTGAAACAGACTTTAAATATTGATATAAAATTGGAAGGCGTGACTTTTGAAGAGAAATTAGAAGATCAAAAATTCGCAAAAGGAGATTTATTTCGTTCTTCTTGGTTTGCTGAGTACAATAGTCCAGAAAGCTTTTTAATGACTGCTTATGGGAAAACTGTTCCTGGAGATTCTTCACAACCATCCATGACAAATTATTCACGTTATCAGAATGATAATTTCGATGCTTTATTTGAACAGGGAAAAATAAGTCCAGAAATAGTTGAGCGTTATCGATTTTTTGCTGAAGCTGAAACGATTTTAATGGACGATTCACCTTTCATTATTTTATGGTATGAGGAAACTATAAAAATCATTTATTCTAAAGTGCGCAACCTAAAGCTCAACAAAATGAATAGTTACTCATTCAAAAATGTATATCTAAAGGATTGGTCAAAAAAAGAATGGGAAACCAAAGAAAAACAATAATTTGTCTATTTTTACTCACAAATAAAATACTATGATAAAGTATCTACTCTTAATACTCGCTCTGGTTTCACTGCCACTATTTGGTCAAATTTCGCAAACTCTAAAAGGTAGCGTTGTTGATTCTGAATCACAATACCCATTAATTGGAGCTAAATTAGTTTTGATATCATCTGATTCTAGTGTTATTCTGCGAAACATGACGGATTTGGATGGTTTATATAACTTTCAAAACGTTCCAATTGGAAAATATGAATTAACGGCTAGTTATATTTCATATTTGAATACTTCAAACACGGTTACCGTAAACTCTGGAAGAGAAAGCATTGTTAATGTTAAGTTGAATGAAGATATTGTAACCACTGAAGAAGTGAATATTATTGGTAAAAAAGTGGGTCAAGTAAACAATGAAATGGCGACTATTTCGGCTCGTCAATTCAGTGTTGAGGAAACAGAACGTTATGCAGGTTCTAGAGGTGATCCCGCAAGAATGGCGAGTAATTTTGCTGGAGTTCAAGGGGCTGATGACTCAAGAAACGATATCGTAGTGAGAGGAAATTCTCCAATTGGATTATTATGGAAAGTTGAAGGAATTGATTTACCCAATCCAAATCACTTTGCTACGTCGGGTTCTACAGGTGGACCAGTTGCTATTTTAAACAATAAAATACTGGCTAATTCTGACTTTTTTATGTCGGCATTTCCAGCAGATTATGGGAATTCAATTTCTGGAGTTTTTGATTTACGTTTAAGAAATGGAAACCCAGATAAACATGAATTTACTGGTCAGTTTGGGTTTCTAGGAACAGAAGTTCTAGCTGAAGGCCCAATCAACCGTGACAAACGTTCTAGTTATTTGGTAATGGGACGATACAGTACTTTAAGTATTTTTCAGGCGATGAATATTCGAATTGGAACTGATGCAGTGCCTACTTATGGTGATGGAGCAGTAAAATTGTCATTTCCATTGAAAAAAGGCGGACACATTGGAGTTTTTGCGATAGGTGGTGCATCTGATATAGCGATTAAAATTTCAGATCAGAAAGAAATCTCAGAAGAAGCATTTGGAGAGGGAGACAGAGATCAATATTTTGGAACTGCGATGGGTGTTTTGGGAGTGAGCTATAAAAAACCTATTTCTCGAAACACTTTCTTTAAAGCGACAATTGCTCAAACTTATGATCAACAGAGGTCTCGTCATGACTTTTTGGAGAGAAGCATAGATACAAGTATAGTTGGTGGTGTTGAGAGTTACGAAATTCGAACAGATTCTATTTATCAGTTGATGGGATATAAATTCCAAACTTATAAAACGGCACTTTATGCAAGTGTAAATCACAAAGTGAACAACAGAAATATTATAAGAGCAGGAATAAATGTGGACGGATATTTAATGAAAAATGTTGATTCCGCATTAGATGTTTCTCATACCTATTTCATAAAAAGACATGATTTTGAAGGTTACAGTGCGTTAATTCAACCTTTTGTTCAATACAAATGGAAAATTAACGAAAGAATGGATTTCACGGCTGGTGTTCACAGTCAGTACTATTCTTTAAGTGACAGTTGGAGTTATGTTGAACCGCGTTTGGGTTGGCAACTGAGATTAAAAAACGGTAACCAATTTAGCGCTGGAGCTGGTTTACACTCACAAATGCAACCAACTTATCAATATACTTATCAGCAAGTGGATACGGATGGAGATTTACGCAGATTGAATGAAGACATGGATTTCACGAAGAGTTTTCACAGTGCACTTGGATATCAAAAGAACTTCAAGAATAGTCTGACTTTAAAGACAGAAGTTTATTACCAGCATTTGTATAATATTCCAGTGAATATGTATTCTTCGTCTTTCAGCTTGATTAATCAAGGATCCGGATTCCAAAGATTCTTCCCTGACGAATTAGTCAATGAAGGAACAGGTAGAAACTATGGTGTAGAATTAACATTGCAGAAATATTTCAATAAATCTTTCTATTTCTTAGCTACGGGTTCACTTTTCGAATCTAAATACAAGGGAAGTGACGGAGTTGAGCGAAATACAGATTTCAACGGAAATTATGCTGTGAATTTCCTGGCGGGAAAAGAGTTTAAAATCAATGATAGAAATATGATTTCTGCAGGATTTAAAGTCACTGCTGCTGGAGGAAGAAGATATGGTTATGTTGATGTTACACAAACAGAAATCAATAGCGAATTGGTGTTTAAAGATTCTCTTTTCAACACGCGTCAATTTAAAGATTATTTCAGATTGGATTTGAAGTTAACGTATGTGCTGAATACTGAAAAGTTGACACATGAGATTGGTTTGGACCTGGTGAATATTCTGAATACTGAAAATATTTTAGCGTTGAGTTATGCACCTAGTTTAACTGACCCAACAGCAGAGCCTATTGCACAACGTTATCAATTGGGATTCTTGCCGATTTTTTATTATAAAATAGATTTTAGTTTTTCGAAGAAAAATTATAAGAACTAAGAATTATAAGAATCTCTGCTGCGAAGTGATTAAGGGGTTTTTAACCGCTAAGATGCTAAGGAATCGTATAGGACGCAAAGAAGAGTAAATAATTAAGAATTAGATATATGGGTCTAAAACTCGTGGTAACGTAATTCTAAATTGTTGAGATAAGGAGCTTTATAATTAACGATGGCTTAAACGATATTTCCACAATCGTAATTATCAATTGTTCACTTGTTTCTTGCATATTTTCTAACGAACCAAACCAATACCATTGCTGCAAAGCCAAGAGCCATAAACCACCCACTAATTTCCTCGTCTTTTTTAGCATCTTCAGCTTCAGGGATTTCTCGTGGAATGTATTTATATGGAGATTTATGTTTTGTAGATTTTAGAATGTTTTCAAACTGCTCTTTGGTTGATTCATTGATTCCTGTTGATTTATCGAATTGAAATCCCATTATCCCATATTCGTCAACTGAAAAACCAAACATTGAGGTGTCTCCGGTCACTATTGACTTGCCAGAAACATAATGATTTATTGGATCAACTTTCACTTCATTGAATACAATATTACTTTCTTTAATTACTCCAAGCTTAATTTTAACGAGTTGTTCAAACTTCAAGTTTTTTGTTCCTTGTAGAGAATCGAAATAAATGATAATTCGTTCCAGATCAGAAGGATCGTTTCTTTTTTCATAAACCTTCATTATTGGACGGTTGAATATTTTGGTTTTAAAAGCAGCTAATTCTTTTGCTGACAACTCTGAGAATCCTTCAGGAATTTCGATTTTACTGCCGTGAAACATAATTGAGTTATCTTGTGTATAAGCTGAACTGGATAATAGACAGAAAAATAGAAACAAGAAAAACGATTTCATATATAATTGATTGGAATGTGAAATTAAGAAAAAACGTTGGATAGGAAACCACGAATTAAAAACTCTCGTCAGCGTTATTAGGAATTACGAAGGAAGCGCAAAGAAGAAAAAGAGAATGAAGTAAGTACGGGAATCTATTCGATTATTAAATCGTTTACATTATATTTAGGATATAAAGAACTTGAAGATCCAATAAAAATGCAAAAACTAACATTATACGAGGACATATTTGATGCTTTAGAGAAAGGCAAAGTAACTACGATTCGGAAGGGGCGAAGAGATATTGCTTTGGGTGAATTATTGTTTGAAAGTGTGGAAACTAATCGTCAACAGATTGTTGATGTTGTTATGGTTTATTATACGCGATTGGAGAACGTGAAAAGGGAGGATTTAGAGAATGATGGATTTAAAAATCACCAAGATATGTGGGAACAAATGCAACGGTTTTATCCTGATATTGGGTTGGAAGATGAAGTGACGGTGGTTTTATTTAATGTTTAATTGTAAATTATTAATGGTTAACGCGTTAGGAGTGGTTTTTTTAATGTTTAAGGGTTAATTATTAATTAATGTTAAACGTGGTTTTGTTTTAATGTTTAAGGGTTAAACGTGGTTTTGTTTTAATGTTTAATTGTAAATTATTAATGTTTAACGTGGTTGGATATTGAATTTCTACTGTGTAGAAATTGAGTTTACTAATAAACACTACAATTTAAAAAACCGTCCAGCGCAAAACCCGTTAAACATTAAACCATAAACATTAAACATTAATTGATCATTAATTAATTCCTAACTTTTCAATTTTCAATTCATTAAAGTGTTCGGCTACGAAACCTTCTAATTTCTTAAAGAAAAGTAGAATATCTTCATTGCTATTTTGAGCATTTATAGTTACAAATCTGATGAATTCGTCTTCTTGAAAAGCTCCGTATCCCACCATTAATTCCGCGTGTTCGTATAATTTTGCACAGATGTCTTTGGCTGAGATGTTTTTGTAATTGAAGCATACGGAAATTGAATCTTCGAAGCTGTACAATTTATAATCGGGATGATTTCTTACATAATCTCTTGCGGTATCAGCCAAATCAAATTGGTGATCAACGATTTTTTCTAGTCCTTTTGTTCCAACACTTTTCCATAGTGTCCAGAATTTTAAAGCATCGTTTCTTCTGCCGCATTGCAATGAAGTTTTTCCTGGGTTGAAATCATCTTCATCTGATTGGAAAAGATATTCAGCCTCATTTGCAAATGAATTTCTGAGATTTTTCTTGTCTTTAACAACGATTAAAGAACACGTTAATGGCGTTCCAATCATTTTGTGCGCGTTGAAACTAAATGAATCAACATTTTCAAGACCTTTTAAATGGTGTTTATATTTTTCACTAAAGATAACTGAACCACAATATGCGCCGTCAACGTGCATCCAAACATTGTATTTTTTACATACTTCGTTTATTGCTTCAACGTTATCAAAAGCTCCTAAGACAGTTGTTCCAGCGGTAGCATTTACCATAACTGGATGGAAACCATCAGCGATATCTTTTGCAATTGCTGTATCTAAATCTGCAGGAATCATCTCCCCTACTTTATTAACTGGGATATAACGCACATTATTCCTTCCTATTCCTGCAAATGAGGCGTTTTTAGGAATACTATAATGAGATTCAATTGAAGTATAAACCGTCATTTTTTGTTGAACTCCTTCGAAACGTATTTTACTATTGAAAGCGTCTCTTGCCATCAACATAGACATGAAATTCGTCATCGATCCGCCAGTAGCGAATGTTCCATCTGCGTTTTCGTTCCAACCAATTATTTCACAAACTTTGCGTAATACAATTTTTTCTACACCCACCTGTGCTCCAGCAGCTTTGTAAGTATACATGCTGTTATTGAGCAAAACAGCCAATAACTCACCCAGCACAGCTTTTTCATTTCTTCCACCATATAGTTGATTAAAGAAAGCATTCGTTGCAGTTCTAGGAGTTGCCATCACCAATTCTTTCAACTTTCTTAGGTGCGTTTCATCATCGATCGGTTGATCGATAAGTGAAAGATCTAGTTTATCAAACAATTGGTCTGCAGGAATATAATCTACAACAGAATTAACTTTCTCGTCGGCTAATAACTCTGATGCGATAGATTGAAAAACTGCTAATGCTTCTTCCATAATACTTTATGCTGTTTCGATGAGAACTTTATAAATACCAATGCTTTATAAAGTCCTCGGAAACGAATTTTAAATCGTTAAACGGTTCTCACTAAAATAATGTACAAAAGTACTGTTTTTAGTTTAAATAAAAGACAATATGTTTTGTTGTTGAATGACGTTTCGGACGAAATACCAATTGACTATACATTTACCTTATTTAAATGCTATTTTGCAACAGCATACAGGATACCGCATTAATAGAATATTAATATCTTTGCCAACTGAATTTATGAAAATAGGCGTAAACACAAGGTTTTTGTTAAAAAACAAAATGGAGGGTTTTGGGTGGTACACCTATGAAACAATGTTGAGAATAACTCAGCAGCATCCTGAGCACGAATTCATTTTCTTTTTTGATCGTCCATTTGATGAAAAATTCATTTTTTCAGATAATATAACTCCTGTAATTGTTCATCCTCCAGCTAGACATACTATTTTACAGAAGATTTGGTTTGATTACTCGATTACACGTGCTTTAAAAAAGTACGAGTGCGATATTTTTGTTTCTCCTGATGGTTATCTTTCTTTAAGAGCTGAACTTCCACAATTGGCGGTTATTCATGACTTAAATTTTGAACATAATCCGCAAGATGTTCCAAAAGATGTTCTGAAATTCTTCAAGAAAAGATTTCCTTTATTTGCTAAAAAGGCGGCTAGAATTTGTACTGTTTCCAATTTCTCGAAGAAAGATATCATGGAAACTTACGGTATTTCGGCTGATAAAATTGATGTAACCTATAATGGTGTTTCTCCACTCTACAAAGTAATTGAAGAAAGTATAAAGCAGGAAATTCGCGAAAAACATACTGAAGGAAAACCATATATAGTTTTTGTTGGTGCAATTCATAAACGAAAGAATGTTCAGCGGTTAATTGAAGCGTACAAAAAGCTTAAAAAAGACGAAAAGATTCCGCATCATTTATTGTTGGTAGGCGAACCTATGTGGAACAGCGAAGCCATTGAATTAGAACCTGAAATGAAAGAATTTATTCATTTCACAGGGCATGTTTCCATAAATGATCTTGCTGAAATAATGGGAAGTGCAACTTGTTTGGCTTTTGTGAGTTATTTTGAAGGTTTCGGGATCCCATTGGTTGAAGCAATGCAATCAGGAGTTCCAATTTTAGCAGGAAATAAAACATCTCTTCCAGAAATTGGTGGTGATGCAGTTTTGTATTGTGATCCATATTCTGTTGAATCTATTCAATCACAGCTCCATTTACTTTTGAGTGATGAAAAACTTCGCAATTCTTTAATTGAAAAAGGATTGGAAAGAGCAAAAGATTTTTCTTGGGATTATACCGCAAGGGATTTGTGGTTGGCGATTGGGAAAATAATTGATAATTGATAATTGATAATTGATAATTGATAATTGATAATTGATAATTGAAGAGACGGGAAGTTTTGTTCAGATCACAGTAATGTGAAATGATATTATCATTTTTAATTAACATTCTCCCAATCTTTTCACTCTAAAAAACAATCAACAAATCCAACGTGACTCTATTAAACAATTTAACTTGCAAATGGCGAGTTAGAAATCAAACTCTATCATATTAACAGATAATCGTCAATTATCAATTGACAATTATCAATTGTCACCCCCTTATTTATAATCTTTCTAAAAAAGAAGATCGTTTTGCCATTTATCTGTAAAACAAACAATATCTTTGTAAAAAATAAAAAGATGGGAAACATTGCATTAGAGAATACGATAATTGATGTAATCAAAACTATTTACGATCCGGAGATCCCTGTAGATGTTTATGAATTAGGATTAATTTATGAAGTTAAAATCAATAGTGACCAATCGGTTGAGGTTGAAATGACACTAACTTCTCCGAACTGTCCTGTGGCAGAGTCTCTACCAAAAGAGGTTGAAGATAAAATTGCATCAGTTGAAGGAGTAAAATCAGCGAAAGTAAATATCGTTTTTGATCCATCTTGGGATCAGACAATGATGAGTGAAGAAGCAAAGTTGGAATTGGGATTTTTGTAGGGGTGGGGCTTCGGCTACGCTCAGCCGCCAACCCACAAAACGTCCATACCTATTAAATAAAAGCTACAGCCCGAACTGTTTTCTTTCGAAGGCATAAATTTCTTTCCAGAAATCATGTATTGAAATTTCAGCACATTTTAGCATTTTTGGGACTAAAGATTCTGATGAAAAACCTGGAGTTGTGTTGACTTCAATGACATAAGGCACATCATCAACAATCATAAAATCAACTCTTGCTAATGAACGCATTTGAAGTAATTGATAAATCATCACTGTCAAATCTTGCGTTTTCTTAGTGAGTTCGTCGCTAATTCTTGCCGGAGTTATTTCTTGAGATTTTCCTAAATATTTTGCTTCGTAATCAAAGAAATCAGATTCTGATACAATTTCTGTACATGGTAAAGGAATAACTCCATTATCGTTGCGGTAAACTCCACATGTAACTTCCGTTCCTTTCAAAAACGCTTCGCATACAACAGTGTTTCCTTCAGCAAATGCGGCATCAATTGCTTTTTGCAAATATTCATGTGCATACACTTTTGAAATCCCATAACTTGAACCTGAATCTGCTGGTTTTACGAATAAAGGATAACCCAACCGTTCACCAATTTCTTTAGTTGAATATGATGTATCTTTTAATAGCAACTGTGATTCTGCTACTTTAATATCAAATCCTCTTAAAAATTGATTACAAAACCATTTATCGAATGAAAGCTCAGAAGAAAGCGCGCTACTGTTAATGAAAGGCATGTTCTTCATTTCAAAATAAGCCTGTAGTTTTCCATTTTCTCCAGGATCACCGTGAATGTAAACATGTGATAAATCAATTTTAATTTCCTCTCCATTTTTCAATGTGAAGGTAAAATTGATCGGAGAAACTTCAGCTGATTCACCTTGGTAATCAGCAAACCAACCCTCTTCAGTTACACGCACTAAAAAAGCATTGTATTCCTCTTTCGGAAGATTCTCCAAAATAGTACTTGCGCTTTTAATAGATATTTCGAATTCAGATGAATATCCACCACAAAAGATTCCTACGTTTATCATGCTCTAGTTTTTACGAAGTACGTGAAAAAACAAGCTTAAATTGAGCAGGAATGATGGAAGTTATCAGCATTGAAATGTTTAATCTATAACAACCATGATCGCTACATGGTTCAATGGAACGCGGAATCTTGTCCGCATTTTAATCAGGATGACACAGATCTTCGAACGCTGATTTTACACGGATTTAAAAAACAGCATAATTTAAAAACCCTTGTTAATCCGCGCTTATAAAAGGGTGACTGAGCATTCTAAGATGAAACCTAATTATTTGTATATTATTTCTAGTCTTTTCAATATATTTACCCTTGTCTCTTCATTGCCTTCGACAGGCTCAGTCAACGGATTACTCTTCGGTGACTAAGCCTGTCGAAGGCCCGCTTCATCCGCGTTCCAACACAGCGAATAACAAACCGCGAAAAACAATTATCAATTGTTAATTATCAATTATAAATCCCCCCCTTCTCCATTAAAGTGATTCCAACCTTGCGCTTTTAATTTAATTGCAGAACCTTGTTTATCCACCAAATACAAACCTGAATCCTTCGCTGTATAATGACCGATCACTGTCATGTGCGGATTTCCTTTGATTTTATCGAAGTCTTCTTGTTTGATAGAGAACAATAATTCGTAATCCTCTCCTCCGTTTAGCACACAAGTTGTTGGGGAGATATCGAAATCTATTGCAGTTGTAGAAACGGATGTATCGATTGGTAATTTTTCATCATAAATAACCGCTCCTAATTTAGATTGGCTACATAAATGAAACAATTCAGAGGCTAATCCATCAGAAATATCAATCATTGAAGTGGGTTTAACATCTAATTCTTTTAAGAATTTAATGATGTCTTTTCTTGCTTCTGGTTTCAATTGTCTTTCTAAAATGTAATCGTATCCATCTAAATCTGGTTGAATATCTGGATTGGCTTTATAAACAGATCTTTCACGTTCCAAGATCTGAAGCCCCATATAGGCAGCTCCTAAATCTCCTGATACAACGAGTAATTCATTTTCTTTTCCTCCATTTCTATAAACAACATCTTCTTTTTTGGCAGTTCCAATTGCTGTGATTGAAATCATTAATCCAGAAACTGAAGAAGTTGTATCTCCACCCACTAAATCAACTTCATAAAAATCACAAGCTTTTTCAATTCCTTTGTACAATTCTTCAAGTGCCTCCTTAGGAAAACGACTCGAAGCGGCGATTGTAACGGTGATTTGCTCAGCCGTTCCGTTCATTGCATAAATGTCTGATAGATTTACCACGACAGCCTTATAACCTAAGTGCATCAATGGTGTGTACATCAAATTGAAGTGAATTCCCTCCACTAATGCATCTGTAGAAACGAGCATTACGTTTTCGCCATCTTTATCGATCACTGCTGCGTCATCTCCTACACCATAGATTGTGGATGCTCTTTTGTTTTTGAAGTTCTTTGTCAGTTCTTCAATCAATCCAAATTCTCCTATTGATTCTAATGATGTTCTTTTTTCTTCGCTCATAATACTATCGTTACTTTTCTACCAGTGCAAAATTAAGCCCTTTATTGTGAATAATTTGAATAATGGCAGGTATAATTTCTTTAATTCTGTGAATTGTTTTTTCGTTCTCGTGAAATATCAAAATATCTCTATTCTGAATTTGATTTTTAGCTTTCTGAAGAACCTCTTTAGATGAAATAGTTGAATCAAAATCATAACTCATCCAGCTCCACATCACAACTTCGCCTTTATTTAAAGCGTATTTGGCTTGTTTTCGATTCAAATCACCATAAGGCGGTCGAAACAGATTTGACTTTACCAACATTCTTGATTTTTCAAAATTCGATTTGAATTCTTCAAAAGATAATTCTTTTCCTGATTGATGATTGAAACCATGATGACCAACAATATGTCCTTCATCTATTGCTCTTTTCAAAAATTCAGGATATTTTTCAATATTACATCCTTGCCAAAAGAATGTCGCTTTTATGTTATGTGACCTCAATTCATCCAACAACCAAGGAGTAATTTCAGGATGTGGACCATCATCAAAAGTTAAGCACACATTTCCATTTGTCCCAAACCAAATGCGGCGCGGAAAAATCCACGCCACAAGTTTGGGTATTTTATGTAATCTTTTATTGACCGTCTGTTGTGTCACTTTGGAAACCGTTTTCAGAAAGCAAAGCATTGTAAAGTTTAGCAAATTCTAATGCTTCTTTTTCCATTGTTCTCACGCGTGTTCTTCCACCACGAATAGTTTCTTTCACTTCCTTGTTTCTTAGTTCTTCAACGATTCCTCCAACAACATCTCTTGTCATTTTTTGGTCTAACTCATTTCCGTATTTTGCCGCCTCACTATCTGGTGAATTAACAAATACCTGAGCGTAAACCTGCAAGAAATTCATTGAGAAAGAAATAAAGTCGGCCTTACTTCCATAAGCAATTAGGGCATCACTGTGTTGGAAATAATTCATCATTGTTTCCATTTGTGCCATATACTCTATTGCTAACTTTTCAGCAGTTTCATTCTTCCCTACTTGATACAATGCCTTGATATAATCAGGAACTGCACCATCAGAATAAGCTTGATCTCCATTTGGAAGTCTTCTACCAGTTGCTCTTGGTTCTCCAAAGTCTAAAACTTTATCAATTGGTAAGTACTTTAAAGAATGATTAATGATTTCCTCTATTCTATCTGCATAAAATTGAGAAGATTTTTCATTCGATGAAGCGGACAAAGAATCATTCATTGGACGTCCTTTTGAACGCTCATAATCACCTATGTATTTCGTAACTAAATCAATAAAGCTATTTCTGTACTGAGTAGTATGACGGCGTGTATAGTAATCTACCAATACACCATCACCAGAAAGGTTTGCATAATCATATTTATTGATAATGTTATCGTACATAATCTCACGCACATAGTCATCAGCAATACTACCTTTCAATGGAGTTAATCCATGAACCTGACCAAAATTATGAACAAAACCTTGACCGTAAAGTGCTTTTGCAACATCCGAACCTCCTGGACTTGAGAAATAAATTCCTCTTTTCCAATCGAAGTTAGCAAGAATATCCATCATCATTACTTGTTCACGGCTTAAACCTCTAACCTCAGATCTAAACATTCCTCCTTTTCTAAAGTCAAATCTAATTTCAGATTCTGCTTTACTTGCAAATTCTTCAGAGATAATTTCGGCTTTCACAGCGTTTTCGATATTTACAGGAAGTACAAATCCAGAAGAAGGGAAATATCTTAAAGTCCTACCACCTGGTTGCGTAAGCATATTCGCATCATCTCTTACAAACTCCATTGCGTAATCTAATGGCAAGTAATCCCATGATTCTGTCCATGAAACTGCAGCGGTTTCTAACTGAGTAAGTAAACCTTGATCTGCTGAAATCATTTTATTTCCAACATCACTAAAGATTTTTCGAATAATCAAATCAATCCTTTCATAATCTGCAAATCCAGGATTAGCAAGTGGAGTTTCTAATTCCTCCTTCACTTTTTGCAGAACATCAGCAGCCTTCGCATTGTTTGGCGTCATTGCCGTAATTGCTCCAGCTAAACCTCTTCTAATTTGCGATAAAGCAGATTTAAATTGAGCAGGATTCCCTTCAATCTTTTTACTAATTATTTCATTTGCTTTTTCAGTGCTAAGACTTCTTTTATAGATTTCATAGTCAACAAATAAAACATAATCTGTATTTCCAGCACCCATTAAAATTTGATCTTCTCTAAATTTAATTGGTAAAGGATCAGATTCATAAGAACGCATTTTCATTTGGTTAGAATACCAATCCGTTTGCATTAACGATAAGTTAGCCACTCGAATATCAGTTCTAATTCCCTCTACCTCTTGCAAGTACCATAATGGGAATGTGTCATTATCTCCATTCGTATAAACGATTGAATTTGGTCCACATCCAATTAAATAATTGTAAGCCAATGAACGTGCAGGAGAACGATCACTTCTATCATGACCTTCCCATCCTTGCGTGCTTAACAATAACGGTGCTGACAAACCAAGTAAAATTGCAAAACCAGCTGCTCCAACTTTTGGTGCATTAATCTTCCTTAACATGGTCATTGCGAGTAGTGCTCCACCGCCAATTGCACCGATTATTAAAATTGAAACAGTTGTTGGCATTCCACGACTTGCTCCCATGTCTATTATTATACCGAGCAACAATAGTCCACCAAAGCTGATTCCTAACTTCTTATATTCATCTTTCGCAAAGGACCTAAAGGCTTCGTATAAACCATAGACCCCAAGTCCTATCCAAATAGCAAAGACATAAAATGAGGCTGCGAAAGCATAATCACGTTCACGCGGCTCAAATGTCTTCTGATTCAGATAGACGACAATCGCTAATCCGGTTAAAAGGAAAAGCACACCGACTACAATTCCGTCTTTTGGTGCTTTTAGGAAATGGAAGAACATTCCAATGAGTCCTAAAATAAGTGGGATATAGAAGAATTTGGTATTACTAGGATTGCTTTGTGTATAGAAAGGAGCATTTTCTCCTTGCGCACCTAATCTTGCTTCATCCACAACGTTGAATCCGGAAATCCAGTTTCCACGGAATTCATCACCATGTCCTTGAATGTCGTTCTGTCTTCCAGAGAAGTTCCACATGAAATATCTCCAATACATCCAATTCACTTGATAATTGACAAAGTAAGTCATGTTATTACCGAATGTTGGAACTGGTCGTCCATCATCACCAATTTGACTTGGCGGAACTTTCCTATTTGAATCATAACCAGACCAACTTCTATAGCCATCAGCTCTTTGCGGATCTCCTCGAACAAACATTCTAGGGAAAATGGTATTTTGAGTATAAACAGGAACCTGATTTTTAAGTGCATTTGCATTAATCACAAAATACTTCTCATCCATTTGATATTTCTGTCCACTATTTTTGATATAGTTTTCCGCTAATTCTTTCTCCTTGAAAGAAATAATTTCAGTCCCAGTGTTCGTAGAAACCACCCATCTTCTGTCATAAGTTGGTGAACGGTCTTTAAACTTATCGTTTGAAGCTGGTTTTGAGTTAAAATGCTCACCATACAACAAAGGCCATGAACCGTATTGCTCACGTTTCAAGAATGCATGAAGTGTTACTAAGTTTTCAGGATTATTTTCATCTAATGGCGGATTTGCATTCGAACGAATTACTATCGTAGCGAAAGATCCATATCCAATAAACAACATGATTAACCCAAGGATAACCGTATTTCCAAGTTTAAATCCTTTCTTTCGTGTAAAAATCAATCCACCTATTAAACCACCTACAAGAAGAATAAAGAAGAAAGCAGCTCCAACTCCGAAAGGTAACCCCATAGAGTTTACGAAGAAAATCTCCATTTTAGAAGCCAATGCGATTGTTCCAGGAATAATACCATTTTGGATAAATCCTAGAACCATTACTCCAATTAGTCCCGTGATAAAGAATGTTTTGAAATTAACTTTAGGTTTCATTTGATGAGCAATAACATACGCAATTGCAGGAATAACAAGCAATCCTAGCAAGTGAACTCCAATTGCCAATCCAAATAAGAACATGATCAAAACCATCCATCTCAAAGGACGAACTTCTGGACTTAATTCACCACGTGTGATCATCGTCATTTCCTCATCCCATTTCAATACAGCCCAAAAAATAACAGCTGTAAACAAAGATGACATGGCATAAACCTCTCCCTCCACAGCGGAGAACCAGAAAGATTCAGTAAAAGTATAAGCCATTGCACCAACAAATCCTGATCCCAGAACAGCGATTTTTTGACCTTTAGACATTATAGCACCGTCTTTTTCAGCTATTTTCTTTCCTAATTTAGTAATTGACCAAAACAAGAAAAGAATAGTTAAAGAACTACTCAGCGCTGACATTCTATTAATCCACAAAGCTACATCAGCTTCAGATCCTGCGAAAAGAGAGAATACTCTCCCAATAAGCATAAAGAATGGTGCTCCTGGAGGGTGACCGACTTCCAACTTGTAGGCTGCAGTGATATACTCTCCACAATCCCACAATGATGCAGTGTCTTCAACTGTAATAAAATAAACGATTGTCGCAATTAAAAACGACAACCATCCGATAGAAATGTCTAACTTTTTATAGTTCATAGCGTAAATTTGAATCGCACGAAGTTAATAATATTCATGTTGTGAGCTAAATTATAAATCTAAAATATATTATTTAATACTAATCGTGATTTTAAATGAGTCGAAATATGTCAAAAACCACCAATAGGATTCTGATATAAGCCAACAACTGCTTAACAACGAAAAATAGAAGCACATATTTCACTGAATATCAGCATTGAAAAAAAATTATTGAAAAATTATCTCTACTTCCCTTGCTGTTACATAAAAAGTTTATAAATTTGCACTCGCAGAAAGCCAAATAGGTTTGATAGCAAGTAAAAGCTGTCCCATGGTGTAATTGGCAACACGTCTGTTTTTGGTACAGAAGAGTCTAGGTTCGAGACCTAGTGGGACAACTAAAAGACCTCCATTTGGAGGTCTTTTTTTGTTATATACCACCAAATATAATCAAAAAGAGAATATACAACACATTCTCAAACCACCACAAACACAAACAAACATAAGGGAATACATAAATCTCGTGTCCTATGTGGTGACCTAAATTTAAAGTAATTTTAGGTCACCGGAATTGAAGCTTAAAACACTCTCAGAGTAGTTTTTTGGTGACCTATGTGGTGACCTAAATATTTTAAATATTTAGGTCACCAAAAAACCGTAAATCATTACACAACAGGGCCTAGCATCAATTCTACTTATTAATGAACCATTACTTGGCAACATTTTAAATACGTAGATATGAAAAGGAATCAAAAGTTTAAAGTTCAGTTTTATCCAAAAAAACAAAAGGCTAAAAATGGAGATGTTCAACTATACATTAGAATTGTAGTTGATCTCAAACGAGCAGAAATTGCCACCACTCACTACATCCCATCTTCTGCTTGGAATGAGAAAAAAAGAAGAGTTAAACCCTCTTTTTCTAAATCCCTTTTTCTAAACGCCTATATTGATAAAGTCATAAATGACATTAATCAAATATTCATTCAAGAAGTTTCACAAGGAAACACTGTTACAAGCACAGATATAAAAAACAAATATCTAGGAGTCGACGAGAAGCCAACCCAGAAAACCATCTTAGACGCTTTAGACTACCACAACAACAAAATGGAAGAAAAGGTCCAAATAGGTCAAACAGCTAAAAAAACTTATACACGCTACGTAATTACTAAGAAGAAAGTCGTAGCCTTTATGAAATACCAGTACAAAATAAAAGACAAATCATTGTCAGAGCTTCGCTTACGCTTCGCCACAGAATTTGAGCATTATCTGCTTACGCAAGATAACCTACATACAAACACAGCACACAAGTACATTAAGAACCTAAAAACGGTAATGAACATGTCAGTTGGATTAGACTGGATTTCTTCAAACCCTTTTAAAAACTTCCGATGTAGCTACATTGCACCTAAAAGGGAAGTACTTACTCAAGAAGAAGTCGATAGAATTAGATTTAAAGAAATCTCTATAAAGCGTTTAGCTGAAGTACGTGATGTTTTCATTTTTTGTTGCTACACCGGTTTCGCATATGCTGATATCTACGAATTCGAATATGATGCCATCGTCAAAGGAATAGATGGTGGATCCTGGTTGAAAACAAATCGAAAAAAAACAGGTGTAAAAGAAAGTGTTCCTTTATTACCAGTTGCACTTGAAATTATAGAGAAGTACAGAGAACACCCATACTGCTTAAACAAAAACAGACTTCTTCCGGTAAACAGCAATCAAAGATATAATGGTTACTTAAAAGAGATTGCAGATATATGCAGTATAAAGAAGAAGGTTACCTCGCATATCGCTCGTCATACCTTTGCAACAACCATAACATTATCCAATGGCGTACCTATTGAAACGGTAAGCTCAATGCTTGGCCATAGTTCTATTCGTACAACTCAAATTTACGCTAAGGTCATTGAGAGCAAAGTGTCTGAAGATATGCAAAACTTGAAAGCAAAGCTTTCTCAATTAGTTGAAGCGAGTCCAGATCAAAGAAAAATGGGATAAATCAAATAACTCAAACACCAGGCTTAACAGCTTGGTGTTTTCTTTTCTAACCAAAAAAGACAATAACACACTATATACAAATAACTTAACATCAAATACTACTTATTATCACAAATAAGGACTCCATATTACTTGTGATAAACCTATGATAATGTGTTAAAATTTGTTTATTTAGTAACAAATCATTAGATATGCAAGATTTTTTTAACCAAATCATTTCATATCATGATCTAATTAATGGTCCCTTAGTTCCGAACAAATTGGATGCTCTTAAAGTAGCTGACTATCTAAACTCTGAACAAATGGTCTGTAAGGACATGATAATCGGAAAATTTAAAAAAGAGAGTAGTGAATTTAAGTTAATTGAAGAACTAAGAATCTCAACCGCTCATCCCCTAGCAGAAAGTTTTTTCGTTAACAATGAAATTGACTTCCCTAATAATCCTACAACCCTCATAAGCCCAAAAGTTTTTGAATTATTAAACTTAAATCACGAGAAAGTAAAGAATGATTACGTTTATAAGAAGCAAAATGGTTTTGATGTAATTGGTGTTGCTCTAGAATCTGAATGGTCCGAAATTGACAACGACCGATTGATTTACGGATATTTTAATATTCAGTTAAAGGAAATGGAAATTGAGCATATTAATAAACTCCGAAAATTAGCGCTCAACAATACAGAGGAAGTCTTCAAAAAAGGAATTGAAAAACTTCAACGTATTTTCAATAGTTATTTAAATGAAATAACCAATGAGTATCAATTGAAATCTACAGATTTAAACATAAAAATAAAACAATCCTATAATAGAAAGGATTGTGTCATGTTAGTTTACAGGTCAATTGTAAAGGTACTCGACTTTGTGACGACAACATTTCATCATTCAATGGATCTCAATCAACAGATTCCGTATTACTCTAAATTACTCAATGAAAATCATTTTGTAAATCTCTCTAAAGAAATTTTAAAGAAATTAAAGAAAATTGAACTCGATGAAAGGTTTAGGGCCATAATAGAAAGTGAAATAAACAAGATCCTCTCATTCGATATTTCCAATAGAATTAATTACAACAGTTTTGAAGCTTACAAAGAATTTTTAAAAGCATTTAATTCTTTTCTAAAAAAAATAAATTACACATCAATTAACCAAGATGAAATTATCTATTTTTTGATTTCAATCAATTTTAAAAAGAAGAGTTTTCTAACCTTTATAACTGATGATATCAAATCCAGTTTATATGAGGTAGAAAGTAAAGAAGAACAAAACATTCGATTGTCCATAAAGCAAAAACACTTTGAGCAAGCTTTACTAAGCGCTGAATTTCATTCCAAGGTGGATGAACATCACCTAGCACATAAGTTGCTAAAATGGACTGATGTTGAACTTAGTTATTTAGATCAAACCCATGCCTTGAAACTCAATAAAAAGGGATCAAATTCTTTTCAAAAATTATCATCCGCACTGAACATTAAAGAGATTGCCGTTTTATGCAGATTATTTAAAGAAGCCGATACTCTCAACGAGAATGTGACGAATATCTCGAACTGGGTACCATATGCAATTACCAACAAAAACAATATTGAATACTCCAATATAAGTTTTAGAAATAAAATGTATGATATGGATAAAAAGAGCTTCGAAAGGGTGAAGTCCTTAATATTTAAAATGTACAATTTTAAGTATGATGATTTTCGTGAATGATCTTTAGTATCAGCTCTAATCTTTCATCCCAGTCCTCCTTTTGTCTTAAATTGTCAATGGGTTGATCAACTAGTTCTTGAATACTATCGATATTATGATAAATCATAAACAGTATGACATAATCAACCTGTTCAATATTTAACGGAAAATTTAGAAGTTCGACTTTTAACATGATTCAATTGTAATGAAGTAGCATGAACCCATTCATGCAGAACTCTGGGAACCGCCAGGGTCCCATCCTCTAACAATCTTGAGCCCATGCCGTAGCAAGGCGTCAAGACTATATTTTAGAGGATAATGTATAACTGGCGGTTTACGAGTTCTAAAAATAGCTTACGCTACAATATTATTATATGTCTATTTTAATCTATTCTATTTATCATTTTGTTTGAAAGTCCTCTTTTTTCGGACTAGTTACTGACACAAATCTAAGGCAAATAGCAATAAATACAATCAAATTTAATAGTAAAAATGTCATTTTCGCTAAACCTCAATGTTCATGGGGTATTCAAGGGGGTTGCACTGGGGGTTGCAACCCACGTGCAACCCCCCTTAATTTCAGCTATTTTCCACACCAAAAATACGTACAAACCTACTGTAGACATTGGCTTTAAGCTGATTTTAAGAAAAAGTGCAACCCCCCTGTAATTCTTGTAGCTTTTAAACCGTCATTTTTCATAGGATTTGATAAGATTTAGTAAGTTTTAGTGTCATTTTAATAGAAATTGAGCGACTGAGAGCGCATTACACCAAGCTCAAAAAAAATAAACCTTTGTATCCTGCATTTTACGTGGGGTTTACGTCAAAAGTGCAACCCCCTGCAACCCAAAATATTAAAAACTTTTACTTCTATTTGTACCTAATCTTTAAACCAATGTCATATGCAAATTTCAATTGTAACGCAGGAAGATCTGCAAGAATTAAAAGACTCAATCCTATCGTCTTTAGAATCATTAAAAGAAGAGCTATTAACTCAAAGCACGTCCTCACCCGATCCAGTTCTTCTGAAGTCTCATCAAGTACAACGTATGCTAGCAATCTCCCAAGGTACCTTGCAAAACATGCGCGTAAATGGAATTATTCCTTTTTCAAAAGTGGGTGGTGTTATCTTTTATGATAAACAGGATATCCTTAACATAATCGATGATCTTAAACAAAATGTGTAGGCATGGAAGCAGTCAACTACATACATCACATGGAGAATGCGATGCTCAAATTTAGAGATGATCCTCGCATTACTCCGTGGCATGTAAGCCTGTATATGTCCTTGTTTCAATTATGGAACAGCACTCGGTTTAAAAATGAAATCAACATTCGTCGGGATGAATTAATGCAGTTTTCAAAAATTGGTTCTACCAATACTTACTCTAAGTGTTTAAAGCAGTTAAGTGAATGGAAATACATCAATTACACTCCTTCTAAAAGTAGGTTTAAATCTTCAAAAGTTCACATGTACAGATTTGATACAACACGTGGTACAACACCTGATACATCATCTGATACATCATCTGATACATCATCTGATACAACAAGTGATACATCACCTGATACAACATCTGAACATCTCGTGCGACCTTTCTTAAACAATACTAAACATATAGTAAACTATAATAAACAAATAGAAAACAATAATAAACTATATAAAACAAAAGAAGGGGAAGAAAAAAAATCTTCCCCCCATTCATCCCAAAATAATGATGATGAATTTTCTTTTCGAAAGGGCGATTTGCAATCGCCCAAAAAAAGTGATTTGCAATCATCCGATTCGCTCAAATCCAAAAAAGCAAGTAAGGCCGATTTGAAATCGCCCTCCACACGCAAAAGATTCCTTCCTCCGGAACTCAAAGAAGCAAAAACATTTTTTCACGAGAATAAATCGTCTTACGAAGTTGCTGAAACCTTTTTCAACCATTATGAATCCAATGGATGGTTGGTTGGTGGAAAAGCAAAAATGAAAAATTGGAAAGCTGCTGCAAAGAACTGGATTATCCGGGATGAAAAATACCAAGCACAAAACCGAAGTCCGGCACAGCAGAGATTACACGTCAACGAAAACAAAGATTATTCTGAACCATTGTAAAATTTGAACTCATGGAAAAGCCATATAAAATAAAAAATAACATGCGTCATTTTAAATTCCACGACACGCTACACTACCTTCAGCACAAAGGAAGAGAGAAGTTTGGAAAAGAATTTCGCATTCACAACGAAGACATCAAAACTCTTCACAAGCTCATCATTTACATGATTCACGAAGATATCCAATGCAAAAAATATGGGATTGATCTCAAGAAAGGAATTCTCATAACTGGTCCTGTTGGTTGCGGAAAAACCTCGTGGATGCAAATTATTCAAACCATAATTTTACCCGAGCAAACTTTCCAAGTAAAATCCACCAGAGACATCGCATTTGAATTCAACCAAAATGGATTCAATACAATTCAAGCATACGGAAAAAGGCAACGTGCATTTTGCTTGGATGATATTGGAGTTGAGCAGAATATCAAATTTTATGGAAACGAATGCAATACCATTGCAGAGATTCTATTGCAGCGTTACGACCTCTTGGTGAATCACCAAATCGTTACTCACGCCACAACAAATCTCACCGCAAAAGAAATTGAAAATCTATACGGAAAACGTGTTCGTTCAAGATTAAGAAAGATGTTCAATTTGATATCATTTCCACCCGAAACAAAAGACAAAAGAAAATAATATGTACGGGCGTTTTGCAAAACGCCCAAAAATTATAAAATAATTTTTCTATGAAAACACTAAAACTCCACTCCCACGGCCAAGAAGTAAAACAACTCCAGCTCCTCCTCAACCTCCTACCAGATGGAATCTTCGGACCACAAACCCATCATGCTGTTTTGTTCTTTCAAAAATCACAAAACATTGCTCCCGATGGAATCGTAGGACCAGCAACCTGGTCTCTACTCTGCGACGGTTGGGAAATGCTCAACAATCCAAATGATGATGAAGAAATATTCTCCGAATATCTTCTTCCAGAACATGCATACCATAACCAACCCACAAAGAAAAAATGGATTTTCTTGCATCATACTGCAGGTTGGCAAAACCCTTATCGCGTTATCGATGATTGGGGGCAACGACCACACAAAGTAGCAACAGAATTTGTAATTGGTGGCCAATCCATTCACAATGATAATTCAGATCACGATGGTAAAATACTTCAAGCAATTCCAAATAATGCCTGGGCTTGGCACCTTGGAATAGGCAGCCAGCCACTGCACCGTGAAAGCATAGGAATTGAAATATGTAGCTTTGGTCAATTGACAAAAGGCTACTTTGAAAAAGAAGTAAACGGAAAACCAAAAATCATTGAGAGAGATAAAAATTCATACTTCACTTATGTTGGCCAAGAAGTAATTCCTGATCAAGTAATTGAATTAGAGGATGAATTTAGAGGCTATAATTACTTTCATAAGTATTCTGTCGAACAACTCAAATCACTCAAAGGATTATTGCTCAAATTAGCAAATGAGCACAATATTGATGTCAGAGAAGGACTTCCAAACCTCATCCGGAAAGAAGGAGTTAAAGCTTTTGATTTGATTGGAACTAAAACATGTGCAGATACTCCTGGTGTTTGGTCTCATGCGAATGTGAATAAATTTAAGTTGGATGTTGCGCCTCAGGAAGCGTTGATAGAGATGTTGTTGGAGTTGTAAAACAACTATATATCCATAAAAACAAGAAAGTTAAAACGCTTAGTTTAGAGAATGTCTTTATAAAATTTATTCCTAAAAATATTGGTAGGTTCTATTAAAGAGACTTGAATTAACGAAAAAAAAGCAATTACTAACACTGTTATTTAGACAATTTATCTAATTTAACCTCATGAAATTTGTCTTCGGTTTTAAATGTTTTCTTAAACTTTTCATAATTATTATAACGCTTATAGATTTTTCCTTGGTTGGTCAAATACCTACGGAAGATTCGACCGATTACTTTGCGAAAGGGCTAAAAGCACATGAGGCTGGAGACTATGAAAAAGCATTAAAACTCTATAACAAACAACTTAACACTTTCCCCGATGATTATCGTGCTTACAACGACCGAGGAAACTTATTTGTGGATCAGGGTGAAGTAGAAAAAGGAATACAGGATTATGAAAAGGCTTTATATATTGACTCTTCCGCGCGACTTGTTAGATACAATATTGGAAACCTAAAGTTTGACGAAGGACTGTTTGGGGCATCTATTGATTATTTTAAAGAAGAAATTAATGTCAACCCCGAATACAGCAGTACATACAACAATATGGGGTATGCATACTTTATGCTGGAAGAGTTCGATTTAGCGATTAACTCATTTGAAAAAGCAATTCAATTAGTCTCAAGTTATAATACTGCCAAAATCAATTTAGAAAAAGCTGTAGAACAAAAAGCGCTTAATGAAAAGTGGAAAGATAAGTTAGCGGTGTATAAGAATATTGTCTATGATTCTTCATTCAATAAACTTAAAGAGTTAGGTTTTCCCTCAGCATATAATAGGAAGTTTCTTTTCTCTAGTCATTTCATTTATGATAACTGGGACGCTTACAGTGGTACTGCTTTAAAATTTTATGAGAGCAACAATAAACTAACCCATGTGATAAATTTAAAAAAGGGGGTAGAAAACGGATACTCGCTAAGCTTTAACTACTTTAAAGAGCTGGAGGAAATATCGTATACCTGCCAAGATGAAAATTATAGAATAGAAATATCCTATCATTTAAATAACCAATACAAATTAATCCCTTATTGGGTGAGAATTAAAAAAAACACAACCGATAGTTATTATTCTATTTCAATAAGATATAAAAAACGTAATTTAAAAGTTACTGAAAATTATAATTTTTCAAGGCTCTCACTTTTCAGTAAGCGAATGAAAGAAACAAATGAGTTGTCAGAATTTTTAAAATCAAAAGACTACCTTTCTCTTGAGATTATAGAACAGTGCGCTACAATGGGAGTTTTCTCGAGAATCGGGTTAAACCAAGAAGAGATTATAGAGCAAGCTGGCTTTAAAACTCTGCTTCTTAGAATACTGGAACCTTTTAGATTTTAATTAAATCAATTCGTACAAGTGAATGAAACTGCACATCAGGAAGAGTTGATTGGGATGTTGTTGGGGCTGTAAGGCTAACAATTCTCTAGAAAGAGAATCAAAAAAACATTATGCATTCAAGCGTCTTCGTCAGTATTTGTAAATTCAAATCTAAAAAGGTATTTTTATCGTACAAAGACAATCCATTCATGAAAACAATTATTCTAACACTTGTTATTATTTTAAATTCAATCTTTATAATAGCTCAAAACAAAAATCAGTTAGAGTTAGAGAATTGGATTAAATCGAATGGCATTGAGTTCAATAAAACAACAAGAGAGATTGGATTCGAGCCGTTTACAGATTGTAAAAATAGGCCTGCTTACAGAAAAGTTATAGGTGATACAATTATTGTGAGATCTTGGGGTGGTTCAGTCGCTGAAAATCTTGAAACCTTTAAAAAAACTGCCCTTGCTCCAGATTTTTACATTAAAAAATATGCAACAAAAGTTCAAAAAAATGCAACAGTAGTAGTTTCTTTCTTAGTTGATGATATTTTTATTTGGAGAAATGACACCCTTTATCTTTTCGACACATCCAACCTAGAGAAATCAAGAGAATCAATTACATTGATGGAAAAGAAGTGGAGAAAAGAAATTAATGAAGGAAAATATGAAAAGGAGTTAAAAAAGCTTGAGAGGAAAGAATACGGCTTTGTTCCTAAATTCAAAGCAATTTATTATTCAGGAATATTTGAAGACAAAAACGGATATAGATTTTTAGAACATGAAAATTTCCGAGAAGAACTAGTACTACTTATTAAAAGAGGAAATGAAAATGGTAAGGAAGTGATTCATTTCCAATTGATAACACATACTAATGGTTGGTATAGAATTTCTACTGACTTATCTCAACTTGAAAATACAAGGTGTCAATATTAAATATTTTGTTGTTTAATATTTAAATGAATTTATTATCAGTTGCACAAAAAATATAGCTCATGGTTCAAACACTCTAACCACCCTTCCATCGCTATAAAAGTAAAACCGAACAACACCATCTCTAGCTTCAACCTCACGTCCAAAAATGTCTACAATTTTCGCAAGCTCAACCTTTTCAATTCCAACCTTCTCCTCCAACATAGAAGCCTCACCCCAAATCCCCTCCACAAACTCAGGCCTATCAATAAAAGGATTACGATTACCTTGATATGAGTAAATAACCTCATTCCTATTAAGCTCCCAATCATCAACAGGATCATCGTTATGCCATTGGAGTAAAACAGAAAGTCTTCCGTGAACCGGTGCTTTTGTTTTATTATCACTAGGTATAGAATCAATCATAAACAAATCCAACTCTCCGCTCTCTCCTTCATACCTTGTAGCCATATAGAAAATCATTCGGGCAACATCGCCTTTTACCATATCACGAGGTTCCCAAACCCAGCTTGAAGAACTTGTATAACTTCCAGTTGCTCCATCCCCATCAATATATTCATAATCCCCACAATCAAACCACCTATTACTTCTAGCTGAATTTACAGAAACGTCACAAGGTCGTAAAGCATGAACATCTGTTCCAGCACCCTGAGAAGTACCAAAATTCCCTCTTGACTTTGCCCATACATGTTCACGTGTCCAACCTCCTCCCCTATTATATTCTTGAGCTGCATCAACAGTCCAGCCCGTGTAAAGTAAAATAACTTTACTGGGATCAATAGTATCTTTATCAGTTTCCTTGAGAATATCCCAAACATCAGTATTTGAACTCGTATAAGGGAATTTAACATGACCATCAATGATATCATTAAGAGCTGCTTTCAGATTCGTTCCTTTTAATCCTTCTGCAGAATTATAATAGCCTTTTGGTATTTGAGCGTAATTAATACCCCATCCAAAAATTAAGAAAAACAGTAGTTGAAATCGAAGGTGATTAAAAAGCTTCATAAAACGAATGTACAACTAATAGCAATAATTAAAATGAATGTTATAAGCTGGAGAAACATAAGATAGGTACTGGATTTATCTAGAGTTAATTTTTGAAAACTCGTTTAAAAGCAATAAGAGGGAATGAACGAGCGTCCGATTCCCTCTTATAAACCTAACCTAACCACCTAAATCGAGACTAATATATGGGTTTTTAGAGAAGTGGCAAAGGATTAATTATTTTTGTGTGATGATGCTTTAAATTGATTACTAAAACTAAAATATCAAGCCATTAAATTTCATAAAAAGCTGAAACCCTAAAAGGCTTTTAAAATGATAAGAAATTAAACAATCATTGACAACCTTGGTGCTTGACCTAAATCCGAAGTGAATAGAATCCCATCAGGAGATGTTGTTGGAGTTGTGAGTATTATCTTAAAAATTAGTTTAAATTTGAATCCAGCAAATATTCTAAATCATTAATACAATCATAAACAGCGAGCGTCTGTTGAAAAAGAAACATTTGCTTCCATTTACATAGTAACTTAAATCAAATTAAGCATATGAAAACTAAGTTTAAAGAACATCACATAATAGATTTTGTTGAACAAATTTATAAAGATGCAATAATCGTTTTGGACACAAATTCTATATTAAACCTGTATAGATATAGTGAGGAAAATAGAGGAAAATATTTTGAAATACTTAAAAAAGCAAAAGATAGATTATATTTAACTCATCATATATGTAATGAATTTTATAAAAACAGATTAACCATAATTGAAAATCGATCATCATTTAAAGACACAATAAAAGAATTGATCGAAGAAAATCAAAATAAATTATTAAACATAATTAATAATTATTCTGGACCAGATAAATATAATTCTGCATTAAGCATTCTAAAACATGAAAATGAATTAAAAGAATGTATAGTTTCAGAATTAGAAACATCATTGAAAAAAATAGACTCTTCTATTGATAAATTTAAACAAGATTTAGACTTTAATTATGTACAAGGTAAAGATCCAATTTTAGAAGAATTAGTTGAAATCATTAATGATAAAGTAAGTTTAGAATTAACTTTAGAAGAGACCGAAGCAATATATAAAGGCGGTATTGAAAGATATGAAAAGGAAATACCTCCAGGGTATAAAGATAATCATAAGGATTCAATAGAAAAGTTTGGAGACTTAATTATTTGGAATGAGTTACAAGCTTTATCAGTAAAAACAAGTAAACCTATTTTGTTTATTTCAGATGATAGAAAAGAAGATTGGGCAATTAAATTTAAAGGGCATGATTTAGGACCAAGAAAAGAATTGATAAAGGAATTTATTAAAAATACTAATAATTTATTTTACTCAATTACAACAAAAAATTTCATTCGTTTAATTTCTGAATCTTACAAAATTAAAGACACAGAAACATTAGAGGAGGAAACAGAGACCATCCAGAAAAATATTCAACAAAAAGAAATTGATAACACCCGATATAATCTTACTAGATTACAAATATGGAAAAACAATAATATTGAGAAACAAAAACAATTAAACCAAACTCAAACTCCATTAGAGGAATATTTTAACGCACAAAAAGCACTAGAAAAAATAAAAAGGGATGGAATAAGCCTTTCACAAGAAGAACTTGAAAGTATAATGAATCCAATGGGTAAATTCATCAATGCTAAGGAATCACTTGAAAAAATAAAAAAACCAATGGATGACTTAAGTATGACTCAAGATAAAATGGATAAAATCATGAATCCATTTGATAAATTTATTAGTGCTCAAGAAAAACTAAAAGGAATAAAGAACCCAACGGATAATTTTGCAAATTCATGAGTCCAAACCTAATAAGTATTCTGAATTAATAAATTATAAAACAAAGGGTTTAGAAAAAGAATTTGGATGACGTACAAAGGTGACTACTGCATTTATAAAAAACAATAAGAGGGAATGAACGAGCGTTCTATTCCCTCTTATAAACCTAACCTAACCACCTAAATCGATACTAATATATAGGTTTTAAGAGAAGTGGCAAAGGAATAATGATATTTGTGTCATGTTAGTCTAAATTGCCTTATTAAAAAAGATATATCTGCTAAAACAATTAAATTTCAAGAATCAATCATTCTATGTTAGTTAACCATTGGAAACTGAATCGAAAAAGTTAAATCCTTCAGAAATCACTTTACTTTTATCACTTAGCATTAACTCTTTAACCCTTTCTGGTGTTTTTCTCCATAATTCAGGAGAAATATAAACATTAGTTCCATGTGCTAAAATGATCTCAGTAACCTTTAGTTTAAAATCAGAAGCTGGCATAATGTTCAACTGCGAAAAGTATTTTAAATTGTTCTCGCTTACATGTCCTGAAAATATGAAATGGGTCTTATTGGTCTCTTTTTCAGGGAAAAAAGTTAAAGATAAATTTGTTACCCCATCAATAGAATAATTAAATGCTCCTGCAATTTG
Source organism: Brumimicrobium glaciale (assembly GCF_004152935.1). GTDB lineage: Bacteria > Bacteroidota > Bacteroidia > Flavobacteriales_D > Crocinitomicaceae > Brumimicrobium > Brumimicrobium glaciale. Next base: position 429,226 of record NZ_SETE01000001.1, on the reverse strand, counting down.
AAACATACCTTCGATGGAAATAGTCAAATATCGATAAGCTTCATAAGACTTCTCTCTATATAAACTGGTTATTAATTGAATTGCTTTCTGATATTCAAAAATCTTTTGATCAAGTTCCTTAGATATAAGATTAAAATGATCTTCATCAATATCGTTATCGACTGATTCCAAAAGCGGCTTTAATTTCATTAATTCCTGCTTGAAGACAAACCCATTCATAGGGTAATTAGATTCATTAAACAGATCTGAAAAAAAATCTTTTTGAAATTCAATAACCTCATCTCTTTGTTTTTTTATTGGAATAGTACTTAAATTAATTAATTCTTTGAGATCCTTAACTTCATCAAATGAAATATCGCTTGAATCGGGTATATTATGAAGATATGAAGATAAAAAATTAAATCCATGATTAGCTGCCTCAGTACCTTCTTCAACTTTATCGCCTAAAGGGAGTACTCTATCTTTAAAGTCTGTATATAAATTTCTATGGTAAGTAAGAGTATAAGCAGTTGTCCTTAAATTATGAAGAAAATTAATTTCCTTATTATCTAAAAATGGATAATTATCAAGCAAGCGAAATGAATCTCTATCACAATCTTCACAAAATCCATAAAACACAGATGTATCAGACTTCCCTTTTTCAAATAACCTACGATTCGTTTTTTGAAAAGTAGAAAGAGATAATTCGTTCTTGAAATCTACATCAGGAACATCATCGATATGATAAACTACAACTCTCCCTTTTTCATTTTCGCCTTCTAGCAAGCCAAGCACTTGTGCTTCTGATAAAGTATGAGACTTAATAGCCTTCCCATTACAATCGTGAAAAAAACATTTATCTCCTTTCTTCCCCTCAGGTTTTATGAAGTTAGGTAAGTCTTTTTTTAACTCATTAAGTTTTTCCTTAAGAGATTTGCTCATTTTTTCACAATTTATCTTTGAACTATTTTCACGCTTTTTTCAACCCAATTAGGAAAGTTTTTATATCCATCATCAATTTTCCAGCAGTATTCCATATCGAATAATTCGGAAAACTTATACTCACTCCCCGCCTGGCTTCTTCTAAAAATATGTCCGGTTCTAAAGTAAAAAGAATTAGTCTTTCGATTATTAACGAATGGAATATCCTTAAAAACAATCCATTTCCCATCCTTTAATTCATAAAAATATATTTTTTTACATTCCGAATCAATTCTTAACTTAAGCCTAGACAATGGATTTACTCCTTTTCGAGATATTTTTTTTGTAGTTCTTGATCTAATTCTATTTAAATGAATTGCTAAAATCCCTTTTCCTTCCACAAAACTATTTATTATTTCATAGTTCACCCACCTTCTATTGGTAGTGTTCACACCTATTAGAAGCGTAGTTGCACTAGTTCCTTTCATTCCAATATCAATTAAAGTTTTTATTGTATTAGGACTTTTTTTTAATGCCTCTTCCCATAAAGATTTATCAACAAATGTTGTTTCTAAACCATTGTTTTTAAAAGCCCTACTATTCCTTACAACATTTACCTTAAAGTCAGAGACATCTTCAAAATTAAAACTAAAAAAAACTCTTCTGGACATAACTTATTTGATTTTTTTACAATATTATAATCGTTTATATTTTACTTAATATTTATAGCTTTTTCTAAATAATAATTACTGTTATGTTTAAATTTATCCCATTCAATAACTTTAATGTATGAAGGTTCTCCAGCATAAACAGTAGTGCCATTGCACTCCCTGATATTATCTTCTTTATTTTTTAAGTTAAACATATTGTCTCTCAGAATTTGAAATAACTCCCCAGCCTTGTATGTAATACTATTACAAGCTGAATTTGCAGTCATGAAATAAGAATAGTCTCCATATTCATCGGGAAGCACAACAGCTAAAATGGCATTTGATTTACTCCTACCCCCCAATCTAGTCTGTTCTCTAAGTGAATATGAAATTTCCCAAATCCATTGTTCTTTTTCACTTCTATCTTCTTTCATACCTTTTGATATCAAAACTATTGTTACTGAGCTATCAAAAATTTTATCTCCTAACTTTGAGCCTATTGTTGTATCGACAAAACTACCAATATCCTCACCTTCTCTTTCCCCTTTATATAAATGGTCAGTTTCATCAAGTAATTCCTCTATCACATCAACATAATGACGTGCAGTAGTGATAACACTAATAGAGCTATTCAAAATTGGCTTCACTTTAGAATCCTTATGTTTATATGAAACGAATATTTTATTAGCCATAATTACTTTTTGTTTATTTTTTCAATCATTCTTATAACAATTTGTATTATTTTGTCTGCAGCAAATTCGTCTAAAAGTGATTCGAAGTCTTCCTTTAAATCATTTTCTAGAAAGTACTTTTTTGTATTTTCTAGAACCTCATCCCATAGTTCTTTTGAAATATAACCTGTAGAATGGATTGGAATTGGTATACAACCTTGTCTGACAGCAATATCAAATTCCTTTCTAACTCCACCAGCATTAACTATCGTTTGTGCTTTATGATCTATTTTATTCCCAAATAGAAATATTGCTATCCCTGTGAGTGAGATCATTCTCTCCCTGTAGTCCTGCCAGAGTTCAGGAAGCTCCTTTTCACCAGTAGCAAATTGAGGAAAGGGTTTAACAATCAATTGATCTTCTGAATACTTTTTAGGCTTGAGATATATTTGTTCGAGTGCTCCATTGATTACTGCACTACCAATACCCCAACCAAATCCATTGACAATTCTATAGTTTTTCGAAATCAGTTTAGATGATAATTTGTGAATTAACTTTATTGCTCGATCCCTTCCCCATTCTCCATACTCTTCAGCACTTCCAGAAATAAAAACACTTTTCAATTTATATCGTCTTTCTATCTCTGATAAAATATCTGTTATTTCACTATAGGAGTTAACAATAACAGGCAATATCTGATAAGTTTTAAGGTCATTCATTAAAAGTTCTTGTCTTCTAGTTTTGTAATCAAACTCAGCTTTGTCTTCACATTCTTCCTCTGAAATAGTCTTTACAAAACAATAATGATGGCTAGCACCTTCATGGAAATTTAACCTGACTCTACTCAATGCATAATCGAGGTTAGGATCCGAGAAGCTAAAACCTATAAATAAGAATGTTTTAGTTGTGAGATCACCTTTTAATGTGGTTACAAATGGGTCATGAGTACGAAAATATTTTTCATAATCGTCCCTAGTGATTATAGCGTCATGTGCATGTTTAACGTCCCCATGCATTTTATAAACTGTTACATCTCTTTTTGGAGTGGAATTAGGTAACTGACCGTTTTCATGTTTAACGTCTACTATTTTGTTATAGGATTCAAGTGAATCCTCAATTAGACTATCGTAATTGGTAGTCCAGAATGTGTCAATAGGTAGTCGTGATAATATTCCATGATTTTCTGTTGCTTCAACTTCATCGGTAAAAACTTTCAGAATTTTTTTATTTAATTTGCTTCGTCCACCATTTTCATTATAATGAAATTGTGCCAACGAGATTAAATCATCTTCCTTTTTAACATCTAAACCAATTTCTTCAGCTGCATCTTTCAAAAGCCCTTTCCAATCAACGTATCCTGCTCCAACAGATAAGCCTGCTCCTGCAAATATTGCGGCTTTATTCTCTATAATACTTTCTAGAAAATCTTTTATAAACGACTCGTGTTCTGCTTTCATCTTTTAATTGGTTTAGTTCCTTGAATCCATTTATCAAATAGTACATAGGTATCACTTGATTCATTAACCCAAATATGAGGTTTGTTAGTAAAATTCAAGCCATGTTTATCAATATAAGGGTATATTTTTAGGTATTCGTTTCCATTAAATGTAGAGGTATTAGTTTCAGCGATAGGAACTACTGCTACAAACCCCCTAATTCCATCAAAATATCCAAGTTCCCAAGGCATCCATGTAGACTCTGATGCATTTTTAGAAAAAGCATAAAGAAGCGTTTTGCATTGTTTCATTCTTTCTCTTAAATAATTCGCGTTCACTTTAGTCACTCTAGTTCTATCCAATTCAGGATCTTCAATCCAATCTACATAAACAGAATACCCCATGTCTTCCAATTCTAATTTTAATCCAGCCACTAATCTTGAATCGTCAGAACTATGTGATAAAAATATATCATAGATCTTCTCAGAAAACCTTCTTTGTTCAGTTTTTGATTCATTTAAAAATGTTGTAGCCTTATCATTAGCGCTGAGATGAATTTCACCGCCTTTTCTTAATTCATTTTGAACCCTATTTATAAGTTTCTCTTTTGTAAATAATCCCATATTCCTACCCTTTTACATTTCTCGGATCATTACCATGCGAATCTTTCTCTCGGATTCGCCCATTTCTACCATGAATCAGTAATTCAGATTTTTGGTTTTTCGCAATACCTCTTCCTACATCGGCGGCTTCTTTTTGCGTTTTCGTTACTTTGGTAGCCTTTGAATTACCAGCTCCTTTAACAGCCCATCCATCTGGGTGTTTTACAACATGTTGATTTTTTCCTTTTCCCATTTCTTTTATTTTGAGAATGAATAAATAGTATACACACTTCACGATGTGTGAACCACGAAAGAGAAAAAAGATTGGAAGTATTAGGTGTTATCAAAAAAGTTGATACATTTGCACTCTCAAACTTGAAAAAAGTTCATGAATCAGTTAGTTTGGTCACAGCTGATTCACAATCTTGAATAGTCGCTCTCCTTAGGGCGGCTATTTCTATTAAAGGAGATTTCTCATCAACCTCTATGCCGTTTGTTAATTTATGACAAAACAACCTAAATAGTATTAATTCGACAGCTAATTTTGTCAGTTTGACTGACAAATGTCGCTATTTGTCTAAATTTTGTCAGTTTTAGTCCAAAACAAATACCCTTAAAGAAACCAAAAGAACCTCCACCCAATTCAAACACGAGCTCCCTGAAATCCATCTCAACTCAGGAAAAGAGATTCCAGGTTTAGAAAACCATCCACATCCATAGAAGAACACCCAATTGCGAATGGCAATCCAATAAAATATTACTTGAATTGATTAAACTTCAACATATATTCATAACTTTAGACAAAATATGTCTAAATAGATTATGCCCAAAACAATAGGCCAACAAATTCGTGAATTGAGAGAAGCAAACGATCTTCCTTTAAGAAAGGTAGCTGCAGCAGTTGATATAGATCAATCAATCTTGAGCAAAATTGAACGTGGGGAAAGAAGAGCAACACGTGAGCTAATCATTAAGTTTGCTGAATTATTTAATGTTGATGAAAAACAAATGCTTATTAATTACTTTAGTGACAAAGTACTTTATGAAATTGTTAATGAAGAATTCGCTTCAGAAATACTAAAAGTAGCCGAAGCCAAAGTTGAATACCTAAATAAACCTAAAAGATAATGGAATCAATTCACCTAAAACCAAAAAATGATGAGTCTCCTAGTTCTTTTGCTAAAAGATTAGGCGAATTATATGCAGATTCAGTTTCAAAAGACCATAAGAAAAAGAATGGGCAATTTTTTACACCATTAGAAATAGCACATTTCATGGCTGCCTACTTCAACTCCAATAGAAAGGAATTGAAAATTCTAGATCCGGGAACTGGAGTAGGAATTTTATCATGTGCATTGGTTGAAAAGATAATAGCTAATAATAAGTTAGTTCGGAAAATTGAATTAGTTGTTTATGAAATAGATAAGGACGTCATACCATTAACAATTCAATCCTTGGAATATCTTTTAAAGTTCGCAGCTAAAAATGAAGTTGTTTTAACCTACGAAATTAGACAACATGACTTCATTCTTCACAACGCACACTGTTTTAGAGATACATCTGGTGATTTATTTTATAAAGAATCAGAAGTGTTTGATATAGTAATTTCAAACCCTCCATATTTCAAGATAGCTAAAACTGATTTGCGAGCAATTGCCGCTTCTGCTGTTTATAGTGGTCATGCGAATATTTATTCTATTTTCATGGCATTATCTACTTTACTTCTAAAGAATGATGGTCAATTAATTTTTATCACACCAAGAAGCTATGCATCTGGAGGTTACTTTAAAGTATTTCGTTCATTCTTTTTTAAGAAAATTCAATTGAACAACGTTCATCTATTTGTTTCAAGAAAAGACACCTTTAGCAGAGACAAAGTACTTCAAGAAACAGTGATAATTAATGGATTTAAACAAGAATACAAATTAGGCAATCAAACAGAAATCTCTTCATCTTCAGGTATAGTTGATATTGACAATGCAAGAAAAAGAACTTATTCTTCTGATAGAGTTCTTGATTTAAACACCGATGAAAAGATAATGTATTTACCTACTTCTGATTATGAAGAACATGTTTTAGGTGTTTTTAGAACTTGGCGTAACAAATTTATTGATTACGGAGTTAAAGTCTCTACTGGCCCTGTTGTAGCATTTCGTTCAAAAAAATACTTGAGAAGTGAGTATCAAAACTCAAACGTCTATTTAGCACCTCTATATTGGTTACACAACATTAAGCAAATGGAAATTGAATGGCCCATTGTAAAACCTAAAAAAGAGCAATACATTAATATTGAACCGTTAGCTAAACCTCTTCTAGTACCAAACAAAAATTATGTACTACTGCGAAGATTTAGCAGTAAGGACGATAAGAATAGATTAGTTGCAGCGCCATATCTACAATATTATAAAAAAGCTGAGCTGATAGGTTTAGAAAACAAAGTGAATTATATATATCGCCCAGGTGGTGAATTATCCAATGAAGAAACAGTTGGTATTGCAGCTTTGTTATCGAGCACTATCTATGATACCTATTTTCGGATTTTCAACGGAAACGTAAATGTCAGTGCAACCGAATTAAAAGAAATGACATTGCCTGACCTAGAAGTAATACAAAATATTGGAAGTACAATTTTAGAAAATAACAATTTCACAATTGACTTTATAAATGAATTAGTTAATAATCAAATAGAATTAGAATTAACAGAATGAATAAAATTGAAGAAGCCAAAGCCATTTTAAAAGAACTAGGTTTACCTACAAGACAACAAAATGATCGTTCAGCATTAACCTTACTCGCACTTTGCCAAATATCACCTAAATCTAAATGGAAAGATGCAAAAGCCCTCAGCATGTCTGTAATGGGGAATAAAAATAACGCAAAATACGATGGCATTATGCGATTTATGGCTGATGAATACGATAAAAACTATGCTGAAAACTCAAGAGAGACTATAAGACGACAAACTTTACATCAATTTGTTCAAGCAGGAATAGTCAACCATAATCCTGAAAACCCAGAGTTAGCAACAAACAGTAAAGACAATCATTATCGTATCTCACCCGAGGCTTTAAAGGTTGTACAATCTTATGGATCTACAAAATGGAAAAAAGAAATCGATCTTTTTCTAAATGAAATAGGCTCTTTAAAAGAAAAGTATTCGAAGAAACGAGAATATCGAAAAATTCCATTAAAGCTAGAAGACGGTACAGAATTAAAGTTCTCTCCTGGCAAACATAATGAATTACAAATTGACATTATAAAGGAGTTTGCTCCTCGCTTTGCACCAGGAAGTCAATTGTTATATGTCGGTGATACCGCAAAAAAAGATTTGTACCGAAATGACTCCGCACTAGCTGGATTAGGAATACCAATAGATCAGCATAGTAAACTTCCTGATGTAGTAATTCATGATACGAAACGAAATTGGCTCTTCTTAATTGAAGCAGTAACATCTCATGGTCCTATTTCACCAAAAAGAATTGTAGAATTAGAAGAGCTCCTAATAAACTGTAAAGTAGGAAAAGTTTATGTCACCGCTTTTATCGACTTAAAAGACTTTAAGAAATACTCCAATGACATTGCGTGGGAAACAGAAGTTTGGCTTTCAGAAATTCCCGATCATATGATACACTTTAATGGCGACCGTTTTATGGGGCCAAGATAAAATTATTTTATATGCCAAAAAAAATAAAGCTTACTCCATCAGAAAATGCTATAAATAACCTAGTTATCATTTGTCTTCAAAAATCAAAAACAAACTTCGAACGTATCGAATTAGAAAATATTGATTTACTTATTGAATTAGGGGTCATACTTGAAGACTCGTCAAATATTAATCAGGTTTTTACAAACCTAAAGTCAGTAAAATTTAATGAGTGCCTACTCAATTATTATAAATCAAGGGCAAATTATATTCACCCAACCTCTATTTCTGATATAACTGAAATAATCGATCAGTTTGAGACGCTAATTAAAAAAGAGTTTAATGAAAATCAAAACCTTACTTCTCGAAAAATTTTAGAAGGATTATATGGTTTTTTGTTAGGTCGATTAAAGTCAAGTGGTTTCGACGTTTATTCATACGCCTTTGAGCGAATTAAATCCGATAAATCAGACAGGTTTTTGGATTATTTCGATAATGGATTTATATATCACTTAACTTCATCTGATTATTCTTTAGAGCAAGTATATTGTTTGTGTCAAATATCCACACAAACAGAAAATAGTTTTATATACAGAAAACTAATTCAGGAAGTTTTCAAACAACCTAATGATCTAGCATATAAATTATACAAATTTGGCACAACACAAGAAGAATACGAACAATCTGAATTCCAAATAAGAATCATTTTAAAGCTTTATAACACCCATACAGAAGAAATTTTTAAGAAAATAATTGAGCTACTAGCACAAAATTCAAATATCGGAATTAGATTGCTTGCGTTCTGTGAATTAAAAAAAGAACATATCAGGGAAGCAATAGATACCGCATCAAATTATATTGATGAATCTTTTTTAAATGAGCAAATAAACAACCTCCTATATAATATTGCAGGAAGTAACAAAGCATCGTCAATACAAAGAGAACAGGCTTATGATCTATGGATGAGGTTTCTAGATAATTCAGAAACAGGATTTAGTCTTCAAATCATCCATCTTGTTAGACTCATAGGAAGAGAAGAAGATGAAGCCTACAGATTCAATATGCTAATGTCATATTTGAATAAAACAAAGAATTTCTCTATTGTCAATAGCTTTTTTTCTCAATTTAAAGACCCCAACTTTCTGTATAAATTACTTTCAGATCTATACCAAAAGACTCCTGGTAGAAAACTCTCACTTACTCGATCCTTTAGCAACCCAATAAAGCACTTTTTCAGAAGCAACCCAGAAGAAACTGAAAACTGTATTTTAAAGCAATTCAATCCTATTTACAATCTTAAAACACTACCTGTAGATATCATAATGATAGGACATTCATCTGTTTTTCATATTGATTTATTAAAATTAAGTACAGAAGAAATACAATTGGCAGCCATTCAAAAAATTTGTCTTACAACTATAAATTTCGACAAAATCCTTCCTATTCTCATAGTTCTTAGGAAATCTCCTTTTTTAAAAGTACGAGAGAGTTTGAAAGGACACCTATCCATACTAGCACATGAAGTTTATGGAATCAAATTGATCGAATGGATTAAAGTTATAATTGGTAAAGAAAAGAACGTACATTCTTTTTTAAAGCCAATTAAGCACGCTGCTGAATTACATGAAAAATTCAGAATTAAAAAATTTGAAATCAATGATTTGAATCCATACTATCAGGAGAAAAAATTGATGGAGTATTACTTTGCTCTTTCTCATGAAAATCAAACAAAGCTTATGCAAGAATCAAGAAACGATCCATCTTTTCTGACATCACATTTCAAAAACTCAAGTATTGTTCGAGGTAATAGTTTCCGTCATGGTAATTCTGAATCTGAAGTCATTCCATTAGGATCAGTTAGCGCGAGTACTCTTATTGATTCAAGAATCTATAAAAATCCAGACTTATTAGAGTTCCAGCTTAATAACATATTATAAATGAATACAAACAAAATATTCGTAAGAGAGTACTTGGAGTCACTTACCGAAAAAAATGAGTTAAATGTTGTTTTCGGCTTCTTGCTTGAGGCAATGGGTTTTAAAATTCTAACTACCCCATCAGAAAACCTAGGTCTAAAAGAGTATGGTAAGGATATTATCGCCATTGGAAAGGATGAGAGTGGAGTGAAAAAGAAATTTTATTTTGAATTGAAAGGAGGACAGGATAGACATATAAATGAAAATTCATTAATTAAGCAAGATGGAATAATTAGCTCTATTCAGGACGCAGCTTTTGTTGATTATAATACAATATATCCAAATTTTCAGAATTTGGAACTTGTAATTGTAATCGTTCATAATGGTGTTTTAAAAGGTAATGCTTCGGAATTATTAAATGGTTTTCTTAAGAAAATGATAAAAATATGTCCTGAAACTAAATTCATGAGATGGGGCATCGAAGAATTATCTCTTAAATTCACTAATCATTTATTTGGTCCATATTTATTAAGTGATGACTCCATTAGAAAAAACCTAAACCGTGTATTAATTAATCTTGACTCTGTTCAAGATGTTACCGCTGACTTTAAAGAACTAATTAAAGGATTATTAAATCAACAAGAATGGTCAAACAAAAGAGGTGCTATTCCAAGATCCTGGAAGTTAAGATTCAAATCTCTTAAATTAATTGGATTTATAATTTATCGTGAATCAGTTTCTCATAATAATTTAGCTACCGCTGAAAAACACATCCGTATCCTTTTACTTGATTATTGGTTTTGGATATTAAAAAACAATTTAGAAAAACGCAAAGCTGTACATAAATACTTTGAAGAAGTTTATTCGCTTTACTTATATGTTCTTACTGAATATGGTCAACGAACATTAGAAATAGCCATTAAAAAAGACGGCCTGTATTATCCAAACGGAGGCGCTTATGAACAAATTGGCTATACATTAAGAACGCACAATTATTTATCAAATATTATTTTTGGGTTTAATAATTCTTTAAGCAAAAGTGCCAATCCTAATACAGTAGAAATCATATCTTTGTTAGTTACTAATAACTCCGTTTCTAGAAGAACTTTACTTGATATTCATTCTCTATCAATACTTGATATAATTTTATTCTTTAAAAATAATAATCGAGATGATCTAGCAATTCAACACTTAAAAGAAGTTTTCGCATATATTAAATTTGCTAAAGAAACATCCAATCGTTTTCCTGACCCTAGTAATAATCCTGAAAATCTTGTAAAGTACTTTGTTAACGGTGAAAAGCCAGTGTTTTATATAGATGACACATCGCTATTATTAGGTATGTTAATCGAATTAACAGTAGTCCTAGACTTACCAGAATACTTTTTTCAAATAAGGGATTTCTCAATCAAATATGATATTGATTTAGCACTTTTCATACCTCATCATGGAAAGAAATCTAACTCATTAAACCTAATTGAAGATACAGAAAATGACCTTGAAGAGCAATTATTTTCAAAATCGGTTACTGATGGCTATCAATTAAATATCTCTTTGAAGAATAACAAGCAAGAACCTATTTCATTTGTTGAATTTAAGAAGAACCTAATCGATTGTAAGGATGAATTTTCATATAAATATCGAACTGATTCTTCAGGATATGAATTAATTAGAGATTTAGCACATTTTACTTTTAAAACTCCTTACTTTCCCGATAAATGGAGAAGATTTCTGTAACAGACTGATTTCAAACTACCCAATACCTAAGACATTCTCCCATATTATGAACTATAAAGATTCCTACTCAAGATTAATAAGATTTAATGTCTTAAGATCATGCGCCTAATCCGTCTCCACCTCCAAGTTTATTCATGCTTTTGCTACGGAAACAATCGCTATTCCAAGAGCTTCACAAGGTCGCTTTGTTCTAGCGTGTTCCTGTGCAAACCATTTCATAAAGCTTTCCGTCTCCATCGGGGCATAATATTGCTTTTCAAACTAAGCATTCCACAATAGAAAGAGCTTACTCCTCCGATAAAAGGCCACGAACTAACATCTCTGAATTATTAAACCTTATCCTCCGCAACCAACAGCTGCCGATTTTTTGGTTTTTAGCTTCGCATATTTTGGTGATTTCTAAAGATTGTATGGCACAGGAAAAGTGGTCTTCAATCGTCACCACCACCCTGCTCAAAAAATATAAAAACAAGCCTATACAAAGCTCCGTTGCACTACGGGCTTGTTTTTACCGTTCCATTGTGTCGTACTCGGAAACTCCGCGCGCCACACTCCACTTATTTTTCTCGCTGTGGGTGTCTCCTCATTCAGTTGCTGCTACTCTGCCACCCCAAACCCCTATTCGGTTTTCGCTAAAGCGAAGTTTTTAAATGGGGTGTCACCGCAGCGTCTTGTATGGCTCGCCTGCTGGTCTCTCAGGCTTCAGGGCGCTTCCAGTTTTTTGGCATTACCCTAAGATGTGCAAGCTGCCCCAAAAAGGTCAGCAAGCACTTTAACTTTATCATTCTATTTTGCATTACCGAAGTCAAGCGTTGGCTTATTTTTTGTCTCCATTGCATTGCATCAAAAAAACACCAACACTTGTAAAACATTATACCTTCGAATTCAAAAAACTGGAAACGCCCCTCGTGTGCCAAAAAGCACAGAGGTTGCAACCTGTCTGTTCCACATCCATTTGTTGCGCCCCCCCTCGTTCCACTCGCAAGGCGGCTCGCGTCCTCCGAATTATGCTTTATCCAAAACTAAATCATTATTTCTCCGTTCTTGTTGAATAGAAAGCTCAAGGCTGTTTTTCCTGTGCTATTATCAGTGTTAATTGGCACTAAATGAATATTCTTACATATTCCTTCGATTTAACAGTTTCCGACCTGAATTAAACTCTTAAAAGATTACTCTCAAGATTGCCAATACTTCCAAAGACTTGCATTATAAAAAAAGTTACCATGCATTTAATCAAACATAAGGCCTTCGATTTAAACTTACTCTATGGATTAGAGTTTCTCTTAGAATATACCAGCTTCCCAAAAGGTCAGCAGGTATTTCTAACTTTCCTTTGCATTTAAGCATTAAAGAAGTCAAGAGTATGTGTTTCTCATTTAATTGGCTTTTGCTTTAGCACTATCGTTTACCATCTTGAAAACACATTTCCTAAAATCAAAAAACACATACACTTGTAAAACATGATACCTTCGAACAAAACAAAGCTCCTACTCTCTTCGATTATAAACTTTACTCCTCTGAATAATCATTACCACATATCCTAAAATGCACCAGCCTCCCAAAAGGTCAGCAGGTGCTTTAACTCTCCTTTCCATTTAAGCATTAAAGTAGTCAAGAGTATGTGTTTCTCTATTACATTAGTTTAAACTATTAAAGGTCATTGCACCTATTGAAACAACAATTCCTTTAATCAATAAACACATACACTTGTAAAAACGAATCCCTTCGAATAAAAAAAAGCATACCTCTTCGATTAAATACTTTCCTCTCTGATTAGAACATTAGTAACTTTTCCGATTAGCATTTCTCCTGAAATGTACCAGCCTCCCAAAAGGTCAGCAGGTACTTAATCTTTCTGTTCCAATTAAACATTAAGGAAGTCAAGAGTATGTGTTCGCTTGTACATCTAACTTTTGCTTTGTCTAAATCGTTTTTCCTTTCGAAACACCTTTCCTTACATACAAAAGAACACCTACACTTGAATAAAGAAGTAATACCTCTGTACAATCATTACAGTATTTCTATTGAGCTTAAAGCTTCGATTTAAAAAGGAATCTACCTTATCCCTGAGAGAATAAAATAAAAAAATAAAAGCAAAGATAGGGCTAACCACAGCTTTGTAAAGGTCGAGCCCTCCGGGTTTTGCAATAATAATTTTGTGATCACATTCTAACTATCATTTGCTTTTATCAAAAGATGCTAATTCATTTGTGGGTTTAACGGCAGGAGTCAAAATTTTTATCGTCAAAAACCTTGACAAACCTGCTCTTTAGCCCTGTGAATGAGCTTTCTTTTTTCCTTTTTTTTCGGCCTTTTTGGTCGTTTTCTTTGGTTTTTTCTTTTGGAGTTAATGGTGGAGCGAAGCGACTTAGATATGACTTAATTTTTAAACAACGAGTTATGTCTAATTTCAAAATGATTACCTATCGACCAGAAGGCGTGTATAAAGGCCCGCACTTCTTTATCCTAAACAAAGGATTAAACAGTGGAAAACCACTCAAAAAGCCTTGCCCGAATTGCTTTGTGATAAGCTGCAATTCAGAAAGCGAAAAAGAAAGTTTGTACTGGATAGTTTATTCCCTGCATCAAGGAAAACAATTTCAAATTGCTTTGGTTGGATCTGTGATTCCTTTCATTAGGAAAAGTGACCTCATCAAAATTATAGCTGATGCACAAAAAGTCACTTCTCACAAACCCGAAGCAATCAAAAGGACTGTTTCATCACTTTTACAATTGGAGCAGCAGGAAGAGAATTACAAGCGAATCCAGAACACATTAAAGCAATTAAGGCAGGTTCTAGTTCATCAATTAATTAAACAGTAATTATAAATCCGTTCAACCCATCTCTAAAAATGATGAGGTGGGTTGAGCATAAAACTAAATATTATGTATCATATCAATCCAGCATGTACAAAGAGCATTTTAAGAACAATGCCCAGGAAGGAAATTCCTGCAGAAATGGAGAAAATTAAAGAGAAGATTTCTGAAACTCCTCCAGGAAATGAGAGGAGTAAGTTTGTAAGGCTTTATAAGTTTTGTGAGAAGTTGATTTCTTAAGCCTTTTAAAAACGGAAAACAAAAATGGATCCATTGTGGTTTTATTAATAATTGATTATAATTATTAAAGTATACCCGTTTTTTTTGATATAAGATTGTATTCATTACTTAAGTAAATAAACATAGTTAAGGGCATTCTAAAATTTCCATTTTCATCTTTAACATACCATAAGAAATCGTTCCTCATGTAAACGTCTTTACTTTCTTTAGTAAAATATTTAGTTATTTCAATCATATCAGGTTCAGCAGGAAAAACTTTTATTTCAAGTGACTTAAAGTAATCCTTTGAATTAGGGTAAAGTAAGACATATGGTATAGCATACTCTAGTAAATTAAAAGTTGAAATAAAAAAACTTCGTAAAATTTCTCTATCAGGAGATCTAAGGTACTTCTCTACTTCGTAAAAACTGTCTTTTCCTAAAAGGAAATAATTTAGAAAGTTTCTGTTAAAACCAGCGAAAGAAAACTCGCGGTCTAATTTGGGAGACATTACTTGCTTTTTAAAAGGGATGCCCTTCACATATTCAAACCAATAACCTGTTCTTGTATCAGGTTTTATGGCAACAATTATAAGAGGGAGATCTAATGAGTCAAAATACTCTTCATAAAATTCCAAAGATGTATAATCAAGCTGTTCAAAATTGGTCTCAGTAGGAATTGATTGTACATTGATAGCAATAGTCTTGTGTAATGGTTTTTCATTATAAATTAATTCTATTATGCCATCCATCCCCTTATAATCTTCAGTTATGATAGGGTTGTAAATACAATTGTTTGCTTCAACAATATCAATAACTGAATCTATCGCTATAGACCTGGTTTTATCCATGAATGATGTTTTTTAAGGTTTGAAATTTATTCTCATAAAACTTTAGTGAAGAATTGTCAAGATAAATATCTCTGTTTATTGAATACATAAAAGAACCTTCTTTGTTAGAACATGTTGGCATCCCAATTTCTACTTTTATTCTATCTCTTTCTGTTGCTGAAACAATATTACATCCTATTTTTATCAATAATTCTTGAAAACTTGAGGAAACCATCATTTTTTCAATCACAAGGTTAACAGAAATATTTAAATGGTTGAATATAATTTTAATCATCTTATTTTCAATAGAATTTACAAATTCCTCATAGAGTTTTATTTGGTCTAATGATTTAGGTCGATAATTATTTATGCTGTTACCGAAATTTTCAAAATTAAACTCATTTTCAGGAGCTGTTGAAAAAGTTATTACGGTACGCTTAGGATTATTATTTATATATTCTTTTATATCAACATAGAATGCTTTGAATAGTTCAGGAATATATACAATACCATATACATCTAAATCATGATTAAGCCAATATTCCCTGTGATCTGAAATATTTATTTTACATTTTCCGGCTTTAGTTGTAAAGAAAGATTTACCTGATTTAACTTGGATTGCCACCAGTCGTCCTTTTCTACCAGAATTATCATTCAATTCAATTATAGCATCTAATCCAATATCATTTTCTTGATGAATTGAATGGAATTCGCAATTAACAGATTTTATTACTCGTTTGATATAGTTTATTCCCTTCTTGGATGTTGCGTTGGTCTGTAAATATTTTGTCATTCTTTTGTTGGGTTATTTATAGTGGTTCACATCGGCTTTTCGTTTATTAGTGGAGTTTTATGCAACTAATATAAATAAAAACTATCTTATGTCTTTATAAAAAGTCGAGAATTAACTGATAATAATACAGGATGTTTACATTATTATTTTTCAAGTATAGCAAGTTTTATGTTTAAATATCCATCTAATTTTAAAATCTCTAACATTTTGTTTGAAAAATCACTGGATTAAATTTTATACTCTTCTAACCTTTATGCTATTGAGCAAATATGTTATAATTAACTCTAATCGTATCAATCATCCCCTTCATTCGAAATGATGACCTCATCAAAATTATTAAGGATGCACAAAAAGTCACTTCTCATAAACCCGAAGCAATCAAGAAGACTGTTTCATAATTTTTACAATTGGAGCAGCAGGAAGAGAACTACAAGCGAATCCAGAACACTTTAAAGCAATTACGCCAACTTCTAGTTCACCAATTAATTAAACAGTAATTATAAATCCGTTAAGTCCATCTCAAAAATGATGAGGTGGATTGAACACAAAATCAGATAACATGTATCATATCAATCCAGCATGCACAAAGAGCATTTTAAGAACAACGAATGGTTAAATCAAACAACTTGATTTTTAAGATAATCAACGAATTTCTCAATATTTTGTTGAAGATTTGTTCCATTGACATTTGTTCCAAAAAAAACTTTCCGATCTTCATATATATTTGATAATGAACCTTTATCATCTATACAAATACCTTTGTTTGAAGTTTTTATCCAAGAAAGTAATTTATGATTATTTGGAGGGATAAGAAGAGGAATGAAATATTTTTCATCATCTAAAAGACACCAACCCGCACCTTCTTCATTCAAACATATCCTACTATCCAAATAATTAGGAGTTAAAAACTGAATAAATAATCCCATCTCATTTCTAAGGAAATTTCTTAAGTCTTCAGGAATATTAATTCCTCCTGGGATTCCATAACTTTCTTGGCTAGTAAATTTTATAATTTTAGGATCATAGCCAAGTCCAGACACTAAAATTAAATCCCTAAATTTCCTAACTAATTCTGAATCTTTTGAAGAATGGCTCAAAAATATTCCTTTCCTGAATATTTCTTCACTTTTCTCTTGAGAAGAAATTTCTGAACTAATTTGAGGAATGAATGTTTCTCCAATTTTATCATGAAAATTATCGTAAGAAAATACATCTAATGAATCATTACCATCTTTAAATATAGTTTTCTTAGGAACAGATGAGATATAGTAACATCTTAAATTAGGATATCTAAGTTTTATTTTAGAAGCTTTGAAATCATCATAGCCTTTGTTTTTTTTACTGTGATTAAGGTGGACAAAGAATAAGAACTTTTGATCCGTTTCTTCTTGTTCAATAATCTGTTCAAAATCAGCTAGACTTTGTATTAGTTTTATATCACTAAACAATTCTTTTGCTAATTTCTGTTTAGTTTTAGGTAATTCAAAATTAACTTTCTCATCAAAAAACATTAAAATTGTTTCTTCTGCAATTTCATTCCATTCCATATTTCTAAGTTTTTGTAAATGTTATTTTCTGTAAATAAAAGTCCCCGTTGGTTTGGGACTCATAGTTAGTATTATGATTAAATAAATTTATTCTTTCCAGTCTATCAGTTCCTTTACCTCCTCCTTTTGAAATTTTATCTTTAAAGTTTATTTTATTATTGATTAGTAATAACACCGAACTATTTATTATTTCTAAGCTAATTTTAATCGGTTTGTTTAAATCCGCAAATCTCATATTTCCAATTATTTCCTTCGATATTATTTGTTCAAAGTAATAAGTTGGAAATTCAATCCATACATCATTCTCTATATCTAATTCAAAAAAACAAGCCTCGTTTGAAGATTTCAATTCGGAAATCAATTGTTTAACCTTACTACTCAAATTCACATTCTTAGATTGTGAAAAGAGATTTGAATAATTAGTATCTTCATTTATGAATTCTTCAAACACTTCATTAATAAGTGATTTAATATTAGAAATATTAAGAAAATCTCCATTATACAATTCATTAGATAGATAACCATGTAATGTTCTAAGAGACCTGTTTGCTTCCTCCAATAAAAGATAATCTTGATTGAAAATAAAGTAATTTGGGAAGCTACTAGAGAAACGAAGGAGAGATTCTATGAATTCCGAAATTTGTTTCCAAGATTTTCTTATTACTTTAATTTGTTCTACACTATCAGAATGCAATCGATTATTTCTTTCAATTACTTTTAAAGAGGAAATTATAACCTGTTTATCGTTAAATATATATTCATTGTGTGAAGAATCTTGATGTAATTTTTTATAATTGTTAATAACGGTGTTAAGTTGAAAATAATAATCCGCGACATTATTCGGTAATGAAGCAAAAAAGGAGGGAATCGCCTTATAATGAGAAGTATCCTCATCAATCATACTTATTAGTTCAATTGACAAATTCAGAAATTCTGGTGAGTGCTTTTTAGAACTTTTATCATTTTCACTTACATGTAAATACTTCAATATTCGGTAAAAAAAATAGTTTTTATCTGAGCTCTTTATACAAAACTTATTAAGTAAAATTGAAAGTTTTTTAATACCTATATCTTTAATTATTTCATTTTCATTAAAAATGATAAATACTAAATGAATAAAATTTTTGATATCCCAATTATAGTTTAATAATTTCTGATCGATAATATTTTCATTCCAAAAAAGAGCATAAATAAAATCCTTTAAATTGTCTACCAAATCTGGAACAATTTTCTTTAGAGATTCAAATAAATATGGTTCGTGAATTAAAACCCCACAGATAAGTTCAATATCTTTATAGGGGCTTTTACCTCTTTTCTTTTTTGATTTCGATTCATATTGAGATATAAAATGGTCTAGATAATTGAAATACTCTGTATAAAACCTAAATTCTGATAATTTCCCAAGTTCATTTCTAGTAATTATTAAATCCTTTATTATAACCGAGTTGTCTTTTGATTTAATTATATGATCATTATTACTTTCTTTGATTGGTTTTAATTTCAATTCATTATGGACAACTTGAATGATTTTTTTTAAATTAAGTGGTAAATTAGTGAAAGATTGTATTGTTTTTAACCAATTTATTTCATCTATAACTGGGCTTTTAGAAAGATGGTAAGTTGGCAGATGCCAATGGCAACCAAAATAAATATTGACTGCTACCGAATTCCCTCCTGCTTGAACTGATTTTAATCTGGAAAAAAATTCTCGCTTATGGTCATTAACTCTTCCTACAATTGAAATTGCGGTAATTTCTTTAACGTCAAAAAATGCCACTTCATTAATCATTTGCAATAAAGATTCTCCAGAACATGAACCATCATCTAAAATTAGAACATTTTTATTTTTACATTTTTCAATCAATGATTTTGGTGGATGAGAAAACCTCCATCCTTCATTCGTTTGAAATCGTTCCAACTTTATAAATTCTAAACTATGGTTAGGAATAATATTATTTTTGAAATACTCAAAATCAATATTTTTTATCCCAGATTCCTTTGGATAAAAGATTAAATTTATATCTCTAATGTTTATTTTATTTTCTAATCTATTTATTAATGCGCTTAAGATTTTATTTGAAGCTGGATTTGATTTATCAAGAATGGTGTCCATATCAAAAAAGTATGGATGGATTAAACTGTTGAACTCAAAATAACCTATCTTTATTTCGGAAGGATCTAAAAGTTTTATAAATTCATGATTATCTATCAATATGGACTCATTAGAATTAGTTTCTTTTATAGAATGAGTAATTGGAGTATTTGTAAATGGATTTATTCTAATTACTTTTATTTTATTTTGATTTAACAATTCACTAATTTCTGATCTTCGCTTTTTTTCTAATTTATAATTAAATGTAGATGTTAATTTTTTCATGATATAGCTATAATCAATACCTGAATAATCATTATCTATCGCGTTCACTAAGGCACCTATTCCAATTAAATCTACATTGTTTTCAATTAGATGGGACTCAAATTTATTAACTAAAAAACCAGTAGAAATCACATCACATAATAATATCACTTTTGAATCATGCTTAATAAGCTTTAAAAATGCTTTCTCTTTTTCAAAAGAAAAGTAATTATTAAGATATATACAGTTTTCCATTTTCAAATCATCCTGATTAATCAATGAGTCCAATATCTTATGACTACTTGCCGTAATTCCGGTAAATAAAACATCTTCGAGACTACCGAATCTTTCTTGAATTTTTAAGAATAAATTTTTAGAGAGGTAGTTAAGCTTTTCTTCATTTGAAAGAACTTCATTCAACAAAAGATACTCGTATTGATAATAGTTTCCATTACATAAATAAATACAACTTTCTTCTTTCTGAATACAACTTTCTACTATACTTTGTATTTCTTCATGAATTGAAGCATTTTGTATTTCCTTGTAAAACTTAAATATTTCTTTTGAATTAATTGAAGAATATAGATTACCATATTTATCATATCTATTAATATGTCCAATAATATCCTCTGGGCATTCGAAATCAGAAGATCTTAAATCATGTTCATCAAATAATAAATCATTAAGCTTATTAATATCCTTATCTGAATAAACTCCCAACCAGAAAATTTCAAGTTCATTTACAAGTTCATTTATAAAAACAAATGGAGTTGGATGAAATCTAAATTTTTTATCAACCTCCTCTAATTCTGATATTTCATCTTTAATATTCTCAAGAAAAAACTTTTCGGGTGGATTAAGAACTATAATATTGTTTTGATAATTAAACCTATAATCAGTGCATATGAAGTAAATAATTTTCTTGGCTACTCTTTCATCTATCTCATAACCTTGAAAATCCAAATATATTAATGAATCGTTTTTATCTGAATTCAATTCCCCTAATAATAATTCAAAAAGATTATTATATAATTCACTTTTCGAGGAAGATGTTGATTTTATTTGATTCTGAATATCAAACAACCGTACTGTTTTTTTACTACTCTTATTAAAATTAAAATTATTGAAGTTAACGTTTGGTTTAATGGAGGTACTGTCAAACTTTTTCTCTAACTGTCTTTCAGGCAAATAAATACTTATTAAAGATCCTGGGAAATATAAAGTTTCATCTCCAAAGGATATAATAGCCTCTTCAATAGATTTATTATTAGAAAAATCATAAGCTATTTTTCCATGGTTACTTCTAATAACAATTAATCCTTCAAATCTTTTAACAATTACTAAAACATCAAATAATCCTCTTGGTGTAATTATATTTTCACTAAATCTTTCCTGAATTGTATGTTGCGATGATAAAGGTTCAAAAGCATACTTAAGTATGTTCGAGTCTGTGATACTAGCTTCTTTTTGATTAGAATAAGATTCATTTAATGTTTTAGTTATGCCTTCTCCAAAATCTAGAAAGGATATCTGAAGGTATGATTCATTTTTATATTCTTTTTTAAAATCATTAAAAAAGAATGGTTTTAAATCATATAAATTTTCTTCTTTAAAGTTTAATTTCAGCAATGATTGTATTTTCTCTTTTTCAAAATAATCTTTATTCAATTTCTTTTTTAAGGAGATACTTAAAAAAGAATAATTTTTATGACTATTTAAAAATGATTTAGTGAAATGGTCTAAAAAGTTTTCATAAAGTTCTTTAGTTATTATGGAGTTTAGTGTTTTGTTTTCAAAAGGCAAGTAACAACCATTACTTTCCAATATTTGATTAGTTGCCTCTGATAAACTGTAAACTTTATTTAATAATTCTGAAATTGCAATATCATCATATTTTTCAATTTTAGGTAAGCTTAAAAAAGGTGTAACACCATATCTATCATAAATTTCTTGGTTTGATGAGCTTATGTTGAATTGCTTTCTAATTCGATCAACAAAACCTCCATCAATATCGAAATACCTGTTATAATCATTATTTGGAACAATTTGATATATTTTCCAAACATCCCAAATTTGAATAATTTGTCTTGCAATTTTTTTATCAATATTTGAACTAGAACCCTTAATTAAGAAATTAACTTTAAAACTAATACCGACATCTATTAAGTATTGAAACAATCCAGTTAGAATCAATAATTCTTGATTAGAAATCCATTTTAATTTCGAAAAATCAAATTCATAATTATTTTTCTTTCCGGTATCATTTTTGAAAGCAATATAAAAATCATTAATAATTTGATCAATGTGTTTATCACTAACTTTCTCGCCTAATTCAAAGAGGTGTAGGTTTTGTGTCATTATTTGTATTTCTAACAGATTGGATTGGAATTAGCCTAGTACTGTAAGTAAGCTTTTAACAATCAAACTTAATCAAATATCCTAAACATTTGATTAAAAATACTGATAAGTGTATAAAGAAAAAACCCTATTTCGTTCCATTTTATGGTTGTATGTTTTGTTGGATTAATCGTTTTCATCAGGTATTACTTGCTATGAATCAAAAAACTATAGAATTCACATTTTAGTATTTGATCTTAATAATGATGGAGATTGAGTATGATAAAATCTACTACCTCCTCCACTTCCCCCAAATCCACTTCAATCCCCTACTCACCAAAAAGCTCACCGTAGCACCAACTGCGGCCAGAATTATAGTCATTACAATATCTTGCATATCGAATGTGGCAATAATACTCAAGATTGTACCAGAGATAGTTCCTATAATTGTTGTATTGTCATTTGAGTAATCCATATTAAATGATTTTAAATTTAAAAAGCCACCAGGCATAATGCTTGGTGGCTTAATTTTCTAAATAATTCTATTTAGTCATCACCCGGCTCTGAAGTCAAGTGAATTGAGATCGTAAGAGTTTCTGAATTTAAATCTTCATCCAAATCATTATCCCAATCAATACTCATTCGGTTTACTGAACTTGCTAATTCTGATCCAGCCTTAAATTTTGGCTTTTTCTTTTTCTTAAGTTCTACGATTAATTCGTCTTTTACATTAGCTGTCTCTGACATAATTTTAAATGTTGTGTCCTCCAGTTTAAATCCTGAAGGACTAGTTTGATAATTTTCTTCAAATTAGCTCCATGCTAATTCGGATTTACTCCTCACAATCTGCTTCAACAACTGCAGTTTGACTTACAGCTGTGATAACTGAACCACCAAGTATTAAATACCCGCCTATAGTTACCGCAAGTGCTGGAAGAGCAATTGGCGCTGCAAGAATCGACGTTCCGATTGCGGCCAACACTATTCCTGCTGTGCGTAGCTTTTTGAAAAATGGAGGAGTTTCTTTTTTGCATCGTTTCCCAAGGGATGCTAACTTGTCTTGAATTCTTTTTTCCATGATGTTATAGGTTTTAGACAACGTCAACAATGTTCATGGCATTGTAGCCACCATTGTTTAAGCTGTATTGTGTACCATTAACTTCTTGGAAAAACTCTACAAGCATGATATACACATCAGTTCCCGTTCCTGCAGGAACTCCTGACGGAGTTACAGTCACAGTTGATTGTGTACTATCTAATGGAAGATTCATTGCACTTGAAAGTGACAATTCATACGTACCATCTGCAAAGTTCACATTTGCCCATGCAGCTGTAAATGAAACATGAGTTGCATTTCCTGATGCAGCAATATGATTCGCTGGAATAAGATCTGCGATCTCAATTTCTCCAGTTGCTGGATCCAATGTAATTGGACGATACAAAATAGCGTTCAACATTGCACGAATGTTAAAGTTGAATCCTTTCAACATATCCTTTGCAGGTTGATCTTGGATTGCAACACCAACAGATCTGCTTCCGCGATCACTCGTTGTGTCCAACTTACGAATTGCAGACATTAATTTCGTTAACCTTGAAGTTACACGATTATCTGCTGCACGCATCATCATTGGACGAAAAGCATTTCTCAAGGTCTTCCCTGCCGTTGCTGCCAACCCGAACTCACTTCCGTTCTCTCGTGTTCTTGCAAACGCAGGATCATTCTTGATTCTTTCTCCGTCAACACCACCTTTCTCACGTGCTAAATACCCGTCTTTCGACTTGTAGAAGGACAAATCTCCAATCTTACCAGTAAGCTTGATTATTCCTTTTTGTTTTGCCATGATTACTCAATTTTAGTTTTAAAATATCCTGTTGGGACTTTCCCAACATTGGTCAAATTTCGTCGCGACTTGAAATCGATACTTCAAAACTACCTCATCATTAAGTTTTATTATAGCAATCGCTTCCGTTCCATAATCTTTATGCTGATTTGCCTAGTTTTTGCCTTTTCATTATCATTTAATTTCCTATAATTTTGTAATCAAGGCTGAAAACAGTCTCAATATGTATATATCAAGGCTACTGAAGGTGTATAGATAGTATATGGATAAAGTATCATAAACATCAAATGACACCAAATAATTATAAGTAAAATGAAGCGTATCGTTCTCCATACAAAAGACGTCATGATCATCACTGGAAAGTCTGAACGATATTCGCGAGAGCTTATCAAAAAGATGAAGGAGCACTACCTGAAAAAATCACATCAGTATATTACTATAAAGGAATGTTCTATATATCTAGGTTTGGATGTTGATGAGGTAGAGGATGTTTTATTCTGAAGTACTAATCATTTGGTTCAATATGAATCAATACCTTTCCTAAATTCGGTATTTCTTTTTTCAAATAGTCCTTTAGTTTATGTGAAATATAGTGTCCATCCTTTACAGAGATTTCACTATCAACAACTGCATGTAAATCAACATGAAAACGCATTCCTGCTTTTCGAACATAGCACTTCTCTGTATCTAGAACTCCTTCAACCTTTATGGCCTTTTCTCTAATTTCGATTATCAAATCGTCATATAATTGCTCATCCATGATTTCACCTAATGCTGGTCTAAAAATCAAATAGCTATTATACAGGATAAAAGCAGAAGCTAATAAAGCAGCCCAATCATCGGCAGTTTCATATCCTTCTCCAAATATTATTGCAACAGTTATTCCTAAAAATGCCATTATGGATGTTATGGCATCACTCCTGTGATGCCATGCATCTGCTTTAAGTGAAGAACTATTGGTTTGTTTACTTTTCTTATTCACTACTTGAAAAGAGATTTCTTTCCAAACTATTATCAAACCTAAAACCATTAAAGTCCATGCTTTCGGAGTTTCGTGTGGTGTTTGAATATTCTGAATACTGGTATAAGCGATAACTGTGGCTGAAATAACTAGAAAAGCAACAACACCAAATGTAATAAGTGGTTCAATTTTCCCATGACCGTATGGATGATTCTCATCTGCCGGTCTTTTTGCATACTTAAAACCAAGTAAAACTAAAAACGAAGCGAATATATCTGTAGTTGATTCAATTGCATCTGCAATTAAAGCATAGGAATTACCGAAGAAGCCAGCAAGTGCTTTTATTATAGCCAAGACAGTATTACCTATTATACTGAAGTAGGTAGTTCTTATTGCTGTTTGTTCGTTCTTCATTTTTAAAATTTATAACTAACTTGGTTATGGCAGTAAAAATATCGTTTATATTGAAGCAGCCAAAGATATCCAATACGGAAAGATCATATATCGGATATCGCTTTGCTCGATACAAAACAATAAAGTAAACACACCAACAAAGAGGTCCTTTTTATAAAAGACATAATTCTTCGTCACTGTGTTTACTCAACTAACTTATAGTTTATACTTAAACAGTTCGGCAATAGATTGACGATACTCCTTTTCAGTCATTAAATAGTTCTTTAAGGCACCGTAATAAAAAGACAATTCCATAAAGTACTCTATCGTTGAAATATGCCCAAGTTCTAGCGATTTATCTAACAGTTCCACAGTATTTAAACCCGTAAAAAGTGTCTCATATTCATCAAGCGTTAATTTAAGATTAAGTTGTTTCTCATAGATATTCTGTATGTAATAATAACGTTCATTGGAATGATTTAATAAGTTCAAATCATTAAACTCCAGGTTGGCTTGCTGCGCTTTCACTTTGTTTTTATTTTCCCAAAGTGGAATCGTAAGCCCCACATGAACTCCGTTAAATCTTTGTCCTAATATGGCTTGATAACGATAACCTGCTTCGACTTTTGGTAAGGACATAGCTTTACTCAACTCTATCTTCTTTTCAATGATTACATTTTCTTGCTCTATGTACTCACGAATTGGATCATTTGCTTTAATCTCTTCTTCTAAATTTTCAAAAGAGGGTACTTCGATTATCTCAGAATAAGACAGATCCGTTACATTAAGCACAACACCACCATTTAATTCAGTCAATTTTTGATTTAATTGATTGATCGCAGATAGGTTTCTCTGAAAATCTGCATTTATCTCAGTGAGTTGAAGCTTGGCTTTATTAACGTCTAAAATACTTCTTTCACCTTTGACCATACTCGACTGAAAATCAGAAAGCCATTTGTCGGTACTTTCTTTCCTCTTTAAAACCTCCGACTGAAATTTATATCTATAAACCAACTCAATACAAGTGAGTTTCGCCTCCAATAAGATATCTTGTTTAGCAGAAGTCAATTGGAATTCAGCCTGTTTGATTTGCTCTTCAGAAAGCTGTTTTTTCTTGCTATACACAGTTGGAAAATCAAAGGATTGCGTAACAGCAAAATCTATTTGATTACCAGCACCTACAGGCGAACCATTCAAGAAATCATAATCAACCTTAGGATTGGAAGGCATTAACCCTGTCTTATACTCCATTTTTTTTGCTTCCCAAAGTTGCACATTGGCTTGAATGGTTTTGTTGTTCTGCTCAATAGTATAAAGAACAGAGTCAATCGATATTTGTGATTTTGCATTTAAGGCCATGCCAAATAAAAGCAATATTATATAAAATGACTTTTTCATTTTTTCTCTGATTTTGAATTAGTTAAAAAGTACACTACAGGAACAATGAAGATATTTAGCACTGTGGCTGTAAATAGACCACCAAGAATCACTTTAGCCATTGGGCTTTGTATTTCATTACCTGGTAAATCACCTGCAATTGCAAGTGGTATTAATGCCAGACCAGCAGTTAAAGCAGTCATTAGTATGGGACTTAATCTGTCCTTTGAACCTTGAATTATAGTATCATATAAATTCAAACCTTCATCTTGCAAGGTTTTGTAATGTGACACCAATATAATCCCATTTCTTGTCGCTACACCAAAAAGGGTGATAAATCCAATAATTGCAGGAATACTTAAAATACCACTTGTAAAATAGATACTGAATATTCCTCCGATCAATGCCAGTGGAAGATTCAATAGAATTATACCTGCAATTTTGATGTTCTTAAACTCTTGATAAAGCAACAAAAAGATGATCAATAGTGAAAGTAACGAAGTCGCCATCAAAGTTTTTGAAGCCTCTGCTTCTGCTTCAAATTGACCTCCATACTCGATATGATAACCTTCTGGAAGTGTTACTTCCGCTTCAATAGTTCGTTGAATATCTTCAACTACACTTTTTTGATCACGTCCTGCAACGTTTGCGGAAACAACAGTTTTTCGTTCGACATTTTCACGATTTATGGTATTAGGTCCACTCGAACTTACAATATCCGCAACATAATGAAGTGGAATCTTCTTCCCCTCTTTTGTGTCAATAAATGTATTTCGAATATTCTTTATTTTACCTCTGTTATCATCATCAAATCGAACGATTAAATCAAAGGTTTTAGCTCCTTCATAAATATCAGAGACCTTTTCTCCTGCAAAAGCAACGTCCACAAATTCGTTAAATTGACCAATGGTAATTCCATAATGATTCAACAATTCTCTTTTTGCTTTTATTTGAATTTGAGGAATCTCTACCTGTTGTTCTACACTCAAATCCACCAGACCTTCAATCCCTTCGATTTTTGATTTAATCTGATTGGATATAGAAAACAATTTATTCAGATCAGAACCAAACAGTTTAATAGCAATATTGGCACGAGTTCCAGAAAGCATGTGGTCAATTCGGTGTCCAATTGGTTGACCAATAGTAATGTTTGCTCCAGATACTCCAGCGATTTTCTCTCGCACATCAGCCATAAAGTCTGCTCTACTTCTTTCTCCTAACGTGAAAGGTGCATCTATTTCAGAAGCGTTTACACCTTGTGCATGCTCATCTAATTCTGCTCTTCCCGTTCGTCGACTCGTAATTTTAATTTCAGGAACATTAAGCAATTCTTTCTCAATATTAGTTCCAATTTTGTTGCTCTCCTCTAAAGAAATTCCAGGTAAACTTACTGCACTAACTACCAAAGAGCCTTCATTAAATTCAGGTAAGAAACTTCTTCCTAACTGACTAAAAGCAAACATTGATAAAGCAAATAATACAAGACTTCCTGCAATCATTGTCTTTTTCCAACGCATTACCTTTTCAAGTAATAAAACATACAGTTTCTGAAGACGTTCTACTAACCAACTTTCTTTGTGTTGTTTTTCCAACATTTTATCTTTGGTTAGTAAATAACTACACAATACCGGTGTAATCGTTATAGCAACGATTAATGAAGCAAAAAGGGCAACAATAAACGCAATACCCAATGGAGCCAATAATTTACCTTCCATTCCAGATAAGAAAAATAAAGGAAGGAATGCAACGATGATAATAAATGTCGCGTTAACTATACTTGTACGTATTTCAAAAGAAGCATCAAAAATCACTTTGAGTTTCTTCTTTCTTTCTTTCTTAGATTTTAAAGCATTTTCTTTCAATCGCTTAAAAACATTTTCGACATCAATAATGGCATCATCTACCAAATCTCCTATGGCGATTGCCATTCCTCCTAAACTCATCGTATTAATCGTAAAACCGAGTCCTTTCAAGGTCAGGATTGCAACAATCAATGAAATAGGAATTGCAACTAATGAAATCGCAGTTGCTCGCCAATTCATTAAAAACAAAAAGAGGATAATAACAACAAAAGCTGCTCCCTCAAGGAGTACTTTCTTAATATTACTAATGGAAGCATTTATAAAATCAGCCTGACGGAAAATCTCTGTATTGATGTTTATATCTTCGGGTAGATTATTTTGAATATCTGCGATTGCTGCATCAATATCATCAGTCAATTCAAGTGTATTTGTTCCGGGTTGCTTCATAACGGTCATAATTACCGCAGGTTCGCCTTTCACTGATCCATCACCAATCTTTGGAGAAGGTCCGATTTTGATTTCGGCAACATCCTCAATTTTAACTGGATTTCCATCTATTTCTTTGATCACTGACTTTCCTAATTCATCAACGTTATTTGATCTTCCTATACCTTTTACGATATATTCATTTCCATATTCGTTGATAAAACCACCCGATGAATTTCCATTGGCTTCTTGGCTTGCTTTAAGTAATTCAGAAAGTGAAACATTGTAAAATTCCATTTTTTGAGGTGAGGCTAAAATTTGATATTGTTTAAATTCTCCTCCAATTGTCACCACTTGTGCTACTCCTCCAGTCGCCAATAATCTCGGTCTGATTGTCCAATCCGCTATCGTCCGCAAATCCATCTGATTTGTAGAATCTGCTGTAAGGCTTATCAACATGATTTCTCCCATAATACTGGATTGAGGAGCCATTGTTGGACTCCCTATTCCTGTAGGAAACTTCTCACCAACTGCACTGATTTTTTCATTGACAATCTGACGGGCTTTAAAAATATCGGTATCCCATTCAAATTCTACCCAAACAATAGAAATCCCTGCAGATGATGAACTTCGTACCCTTCTTACATCGGTTGCACCGTTTACTGATGTTTCGATTGGAAAAGTAACCAATTTCTCAACTTCTTCAGGAGCCATTCCATGTGCTTCTGTCATTACAACAACTGTAGGTGCGGTAAGATCTGGAAATACATCTACCTCCATTTTTGACGCTACGAAAGATCCAAACACGATCAACAAAACCGATGCAACTACAATGAGCAGCCGGTTGTTGAGTGCAAAATTTATAATTTTATTTAACATGATAATATCTTTTTTAATGTTCGTGACCGTGCGCAGGTAATTCTCCTGATGCAGCGGAAAGTTTAATTTGATAAGCTCCTTTTGTCACCACCCTTTCTCCTTCAGTCACTCCTGAAAGTAATTGAACATTGATACTATCAGTTGATCCGAGTTTGACCTCTCTCTTTTGAAAGCTTTCTCCGCCAACCTGTACATACACATAAAAGCTTCCCTGCTCTTCCATTAAAGCTGATGTAGGAATAACTAATGCATTTGGAATCGGTGTTGATTTTAAAAAAACCTCTGCAACTGAACCTGGTATAATATTTCCAATGTTGTCTATCTCAAAAGTGATTGGAATGAAAGGAGATTTGTCAGAAACACTTTTTCCATAAGAAATTAATTTCCCATTTAATTTTTGTGTTTCAAAAACATCATCCACTCCTACTAGTTTAAAATTAGCACTCGAAATTGTAGGAAGTTTATTGAAATATAATTGAGAAACATTTGCCTTCAAAACTAATTTTTCGTTTTTAGAAATAACTGCAAGTGGAGTTCCTGCCTCTACAAACTGACCATCACTAATCAAAATATTCTTTACAAAACCAGCCATTGGTGATTCTATAGCAAGACCTTTTGCTGAATAATTTTTAGCTAGCGTATTGTAAACCGTTTGCGTATTTTCAAAATCAACTTTAGCTTGTAAGTATTCCTTCTGGGAAATAATATTGCTCTTTACCAATTCACTTGCACGTTCAAAATCTGCTTTTGCTTTATCGTAATTTGCTTTTGCTTCTTTAAAGTTGGCGTCAATAGTTCCTGTTGAGATATTACCACCCGACACAGTAAACAAGTTAGTACCGACCTTTACTTCAGAACCCACAATTGTTTTGTTACTTGCAAACATTACAGAACCGCTTGCATTGGCTGTTATAATTATCTCATCACCAGGTGCAGAAAGAATTTGTCCGCTCGTTTTAATAACGTTACTGAAAGGTGTTTTTAAAACTGGGGCATTAGCAAATTCAACTTTCCAAGCTTGTTCTTTCAAATAGGTGATATCGTCACCACTTTCAATCACCTCTTGATTATCTAGTGCAGCCTGTTCATTCGAATAAACAGATATATTATCTATAATGATTTGATCAGTAAAATCTTCTGTCTCAATATCGAAAATGAGTTTACCATCTCCTTCTGTTTTTGGTTTTAAAGCCAATCGGAAAATCCCTGGTGAACTCGCAGATTCCGCACTATTTCGGATTCCATTTTCTCCCATTACTAAACTCACTGTTACTTTGCCAGCAGTAAGTGGTAAAAAGTTTTCTCCCAAAATGGTAAAATGTGCTGCAAAAGTAGATGTACTTCCTACAACTAAGGGTTTGAATTCTACAAATAATTCTGTTTTTTCGGAGTAAATTGTATATGCAAGCGGTTCTAAACTGCTTGTTGCTTCTTGGCTTTGACTGTTTTCATTTTTGTCAGAACATCCAACAAATAGGAATGCCAAAAAGACCATCATAATTGATGCTATTTTCATAATTCTTTAGATTTTAATTTAGTTTAGTGCTTGTGATCACCGTCTTCGTGACTATGTCCATGACCTTCTTCTGTTTTATTAGAAGAGTTGTCGCTTTTCACTTTAAATTCTTCTTGCGTATGGTCTTCATCTTTATGGTCCTCATGAACCGAACCATCTGAATGCTTGTGAACACTTTCACTTTTTGTATGTCCACCTTCGCTATCATGCTCGTGTCCATGACCATTTGAATCTTTATTGTCACATCCTGCAAACATTAAGGCTGTTACAGCCAATACTATAATTGAATTTTTCATCGTAATTTTTGTTTTGATTTTTAAGTAAAATAAATCTGTACTTGACATATTAAAATGCAAGTAAAATCAATCCTTTAGAAGATAAAGGAAATTAAACGATGAAATAAGGAGGAGCCCGAAGCCCCGAAGGAAGGTGGTAAAGTGAATTGAAATAAACAGTTTTGTACAGCGGTTGTGTATAATGCTGAACAAAAGGTGAAGTATGCTGAAAATTATAAGTATCTGATAATACAGCAGGGTAAAGGGATAGTTGTTTTGAAAAAGTAGTATGGGAATTGTTGTTACTTAAAAATGCAACATCCTTTTCGCTATGTTGAAAGTGAGAAAAAAGATGTCCAAAATCAAAATCCTCAGAATCGTTTTCGTGATTATTTTCGTGATGATCATGCTGTTCTCCATCAGAATGTTGATGCTCGAAATGAACAACTTCATGGTCGTGATGATTATGTGGTATTAAATTGTGACCCAGCATCATTGCTAAGGCACTAAATAACATTAATATGGAGGTGTATTTCTTAATCACGTTTTTCAAAAGTAAATAATATTTATTGATATTCAATATTTGCATATCAAAAAGATGAAGGAACACCACCTCAAAAAATCACATCAGTATGTTACTATAAAGGAATGTTCTATATATCTAGGTTTGGATGTTCTTGAGGTAGAGGAAGTTTTGTTTTAAAACATCATAATATTTAGTGTTATTTATGCTTGTATGAATATGAAAATGAGTATATTTACAACTTAAACGTTCATTCATATAAGTACATAATACACGATATTTCACGTGTCCTATGTGGTGACCTACATTTAATAAAACCTTTTAAACGCAAGTGAAATAAGGGGTTTGAGGTTTTTTGGTGCTCCCTAGTGGGACAACAGAATAAAAACCTGATAATCAATTGATTATCAGGTTTTTTTTTGTTTTATGATAATCTAAAATATATTGATGTCTATTAAATGATTCTACCATGAATTTAATGGTATTCCTGAAACTTAGAATATTTGTTAAAAGAAAACGTTACCGTGATAAAATTATGAGATTATGATTAGTACGGGACTAGTTGATTTGAAATCAGACCACTAGATAAAATCTCTTGGT
This sequence comes from Brumimicrobium glaciale, assembly GCF_004152935.1. GTDB lineage: Bacteria > Bacteroidota > Bacteroidia > Flavobacteriales_D > Crocinitomicaceae > Brumimicrobium > Brumimicrobium glaciale. Next base: position 396,180 of record NZ_SETE01000001.1, on the reverse strand, counting down.
AGCTGATTTAGAGAATTTCTTATTAATTAAAGAAGGGCTTTTTTGTATTAAAACTAAGTTTAATACATTACTACAAAATGATTGTTTTCCACTAAAATCGCAACAGAACCAATTAAATTAAGGATCAAGATTCCTTTAAACAAAACAAATTATATAATTGGGCTACCAATATAGGTTGTTAATCCCTAATTTTAACGATGTGTTTTTTCAATAATACAGCCGGTAATCGCATTGATTAATTTTATCTAGAGTTAAACTTTAGCAAAAAGGAAGAAGGGATTCCTCAGTTGTTAAAATCTAAGATTTTCTCAACTATCGGAATGACAGTTCGTAGAGAAGTCTTTGGGGTAAAATTTGCTCAAGCTTCGCTTGAGCAAATTTTACCCCACCCAAGCCAACGAAAACCTGTCATTCCGATGGAGTGAAACGACGAGGAATCTCTTTTTAAATAATTACGACTTAGCTTGGTAACCCAATTATATAAATTCAGGATTCGGGATAGCTACATAGACAAACTTACTTTACAACCTTCAAAGAATAAATCACAGCACGAATTCTATTAAAATCATAACTTGCTGACATTGTCGGTGGCGCATCCAAATAACCACTTATTGCAACTATCGTATTTCTATTTGGATGTTTGAAATGGTAGCTCCAAAAACGACCACCCGAAGGTTCTGACTTTCCTGTGAATTTGAATAAACCTCTAAATTGATAACCTGTGATGTCACCAATTTTCAATTTTTCATATTGTGGAATAACCGCTGGATGATCTTGCGTTCCCATATAAACTCCTTCAATTTCATGTCGTGCGTAATACTTTAAAATAGTGTCGCGCATCATCATTAAATTGTCAGGATGCAATTGTCTTTCATCTGTGTACGGATATTGCCAAACCATCACTCCACTTTGTATGAAATTCGCTCTTGATGTACTATACGCACCGGTTGTTTCCATGTCCATTTGACGTGTTCTATCTGGGAACATTATGATTGCATATTCATCATTAATAGATTCATAACTAAACTTGGAAGGAAGTGTTAAATCAATTCCAAATTTAGATTTAAGCCTATCTCTTGTAGCTTCATTTTTTTTGGAAGGATGTCTATAGTATTCACGTTTCCATTCTTGACGATCGTAAATTTGGAAGAGATAATCTACTTCTTTGAGAAGTAAATCATACAAATCGCTTATATCGTGTGCTTGCAACTTGGTGTATAATTGAGTTTTCGCATAGTAATTTTCATAAATATGCATTGTCGGAGATCCCTTTTCGATTTTCTCATCAATGGAAAGCTCTATAACATTTCTTAGTCGGGTGGATAATCTTTTGAAATCTTGAGGTGAACGTTGATACACTTCAAAATAAGGAGTAATGGGATAAAAAGGTCGTATGGGCGCAGCGAAAATAGAATCAAATAAAAATTCGATTTCTTTAATATATTCTGTTGGTTCTGCAACAACAATTAATCTTCCTGGCTTACCAGTATATTGAGATACAGAGCCAGCGTTTATTATTTTTCTTCCACCTTGTTGGGTTGAATCTTGCGCTATTTCAGCTTTTGACTTGGTTTCTTTTTCAGATTTAACTTCATCTAAACATGAAGAAAGAATAACACTTAGGAATAGTATAGCCAACCAATTTTTCATTTTCTAATCGTTTTATGATGTAGACAAACAGCAATAATTGTGCTAAAGAAACAAGAAAAGAAAGATTAATGTTTTATTTAACACGAATTTTTTGTCCGACTTTTAAATCTCTGTAATTTAAGCCTGGATTGAGTTTTTTCAATTCTTCCAAGGTTGTTCCCGTTCGATTTGCAATCGTCCATAAGGTTTCTCCTGACTTAATGGTATGGGTTTGACCAGTTATAGGTTGTTTTGACTGTGAATTTGTGCTTGCCACAGGAGCTTTAGGCTTTGGAGCTGCACTGCTTGAATAAATTGTTAATTTTTGTCCGATAGCTAAACGTGTTGAACGCATATTATTCCACTCCATAATACTGCGCACTTTAACACCATATTGATCTGCGATATGTCCTAAAGTCTGACCTCGTCTGACATAGTGAACTGTTACATCTCCTCGTTCTTTTTCTTCAACCTCTACTACACTCTCATAAATCAAAGAATCTAAAACATAAATACTGTCTTCGAATTCTACCCATTTCCCAACTAACTTTGTAGGAATAGAAATACATTGTGGAGGTGATGTTTTAGGAATGTATGTTGTTTTGTAAATTGGATTTAAAGCTTGAATATCTTCAACAGACCATCCAATAATTGAATCAATAACCTTCATGTGCATTCCGTCTTTCAAACAAATAGTGTCTGTTTCGAAATCATGAATCTTGGCTTCTCTTGCTTTAACATTATGCTCTGCGTGATATGTTAACATATATGACATTGCAATAAAATTAGGCACATAACCTTGTGTTTCTCTTGGTAAAAAAGGGCGGATTTCCCAATAAGTCATTTTCCCACCAGAACGACGAATCGCTTTATTGACATTTCCAGGACCTGCATTATAGGCAGCAAGAGCCATGTTCCAATCGTCATATAAGCTGTGTAATTTTTTTAAATATAAACATGCAGCTTCGGTAGCCAATTCTGGATCCATTCTTTCATCGATATATGAATTTTGATCCAATCCATAATACTTACCTGTACGGTACATAAACTGCCAAAGTCCTAAAGCACCAGCTCTGGATTTCACTTGTGGACGCAAACCACTTTCAATTACTGATAAATATTTTAACTCCAAAGGCAAACCGTGTTCAGCCAATTTCTGTTCATACATTGTGAAGTACAATTTTGATCGACCCAAAACAACACTTGTAAATCCTCTTCTGTTTTTAGCAAAAAACTTTAGAACGCTTACAACATCTCTATTACATTCTAATTGAAAAGGACTCATCTCGTTCATCTCAGCAATACGCTGACAATAAATAGAATCATCAAATTCAGGCACATCGTCTTCATCGTAGCCCAAAGACTTTATGATAGAATCGGTTTGACTGTCTGTAGATGAAAAATCCCTGTAATAACCTTCTAATGTATTCTCAACTACACGTAAAAATTGTTCATACTCTATGACTTCCGAACTGTCCTTTGGTGTTAATGTATCCGTTTGACCATAAGCAGAAATTCCGATAAACAGAACCAAAGTTTGAAATACTATTTTATTTACGTGTTTTATCATTTAGCAGAAATCCATTAAGTAAGCTGAAGTATCAAGTAATTCCTTTTCACCAAAATGCTTTCCAATTAATTGCAAACCGAAAGGCATTCCGTTGCTGTGTTTTCCAATTGGTAAAGAAATAGCAGGATTCCCAGCTAAATTAGCTTGTACAGTGTATATATCTTGTAAATACATTTGAATTGGATCTTTCACCGAATTCAATTCAAATGCCGTTGTAGGAGTCGTTGGCAACAAAATTAAGTCATTTTGAGCTAAAATTTCGTTGGTACGGTCCTGTATTAATCTTCTTACTTTTTGAGCTTTTGTGTAATAAGCGTCGAAGTATCCTTGAGAAAGTACAAATGTACCTGCCATGATTCTTCGTTTTACCTCATCCCCAAAACCTTCAGTTCTTGACTTTATATAAACCTCTTCAACGCCTTTTGCTTCATCACTTCTGTAACCAAAGTGAACACCATCAAAACGAGATAAGTTTGAAGAAGCTTCTGCTGTTGTCAAAACATAATAAGTTGGAACCATCTGCTCAAGATAAGCGAAAGAAACAGGAATTAACTCATGGCCATCTGCTCTTAAACAGTTTACCAATTGTTCAATTCTCGCCTTAACTTCAGGATCTATTCCATCGCTATCAAGTGTTTCTTTTATATAAGCGATCTTTAATTTCCCCTTTAACGGACTTGGTGTTAATGAAGGAACTACTTTCTTTGAAGCTGTTCCGTCATATTCATCACCTCCAGCCATAATCTCTGTTACCAAAGCAATATCAGCAATGTCATGAGCTATTGGTCCAATTTGATCAAAAGAAGAAGCGTAGGCAATTAAACCATAGCGACTAATTCTTCCATAAGTTGGTTTGAATCCTATTGTTCCAGTAAAAGATGCAGGTTGACGAATTGAACCTCCAGTGTCACTACCTAAAGCAACTGTACATAATTCTGCAGCGACAGCAGATGCTGAACCTCCAGAAGAACCACCAGGTACGTAGTCTTCATTCAATGCATTTCGAACAGGACCATACGCTGAATTTTCATTTGAACCGCCCATTGCAAATTCATCGCAATTTAGTCGACCAATAATTACAGCGTCTTCAGCCAATAAACGCTCAACCGCAGTTGCCGTATAAATTGACTCGAATCCTTCTAAAATTTTGGATGCAGCAGAAACTTTATGTCCTTTATAACACAAGTTATCTTTAATTCCGATAACCATACCAGCCAATCGACCAGCAGTTCCATTTTTGATTTTTTCATCTACAACTACAGCTTGTTCTTTAGCTGAAGTTTCGAACACTTCTAAAAAAGCGTTTAAATCTTTACGTTCTTTAATACTCTCCAAATACTTCTGAAGAATATCTTGAACTGTCCGTCCTTTATCAAGGGCAGCCTTTATCTCGGTAAAAGTTTTATACATGAATAAGGGATTTTATCCTATTTCTTGTTGTTTTCTTTTTCATTTTCACCACCTTGATCTTCATCATTCTTGGTAGCGTCTTTGAATTCTTTCATTCCTTTTCCCAAACCTTTCATAAGCTCAGGAATCTTACGCCCACCAAAGAGCAGTAACACAACTATCACTACGAGAACAACTTGCCAAGGACCAAACATTCCTAAAATCATCTTGCTTCAAATTTAATTTACGCAAAGTTACGTATTATTGTATTAATCTACGACCATAGCTGATAAAGTTTGTGAAGAATGTCAGAAATCATTTTCATGACGTTTAAACTGCAAACTTGAAGTCCTCAAAATTAAAATGATGAGCTGCATTTTTGTCTTTTTGAGGATGACATAAGGGTAGTATTTGAGAAAGGTGAAAGGAGAATGAAAAATTAAAAATGAAAAGTGGAGAATGGTGAAAGGAGAAAGAAAAATGAAAAATGAAAAGTGAAGAATGAAGAGTGAAGAGTGAAGAGTGGTAGTTAGGCATTTGATTTACATTTGCTGAACTCATAACCGTTGCTAACCGTTATAAACGAATAAGATCAGTCATAACAGCAGATACAGAATTCATTAATAATTTCAAAAAAGTTTAAATACCAAATCTAGGAAGCTAATCTAACAACCATTACTAACCGTTATAAACGACTATGACCAACAATAGTTAGAGATACAGAAGTTCATAAGAATTTGGTTTGGGGTGACTCAGTTTCAACTTCGATTACTAACTTTGCACCCAAAGTAATAAAGATGAAAATTGGAATAATTGGAGGTGGTGCAGCAGGATTTTTTGCAGCCATACAAGCAAAAACAAACTACCCTGAAAGCACTGTTATTATTCTAGAGAAATCTAAGAAGCTCTTGGCGAAAGTGAAAGTTTCTGGTGGAGGAAGATGTAATGTTACAAATTCAACTCCTTCTATTTCAGAATTAAGCAAGGCTTATCCTCGTGGTGGAAAACAACTGAAAAAGCTATTCCAAGAATTTAGTAATGAACATACGCTTGAATGGTTTACTTCTCGTGATGTTGCTCTTTATGCGCAAGATGATCGACGCGTATTTCCTGTCTCAAACGATTCGCAAAGCATTATCGATTGTTTAATGGCGGAAGTTAATCAATTGGATATCTCCATTAAGATGGACACTGCTGTTAAAAAACTGGAAGCTACCGTTGAAGGAATTAATGTGTTTTTTGATGATGTAAACAGTGTGTTTTTCAACAAAGTAATTGTTGCTTCTGGTGGAAGTCCAAAGAAAGATGGATTAAGATGGTTAGAAAAACTGGGACATGAAATTGTAACGCCGGTGCCTAGTTTATTTACTTTCAATATGCCGAAAGAAAAGATAAAATCTTTGATGGGAGTTTCAGTTGAAAATGCTACAACAAAAATTCAAGGAGAAAAACTGATTGGAAATGGACCATTATTAATTACACATTGGGGAATGAGCGGACCAGCGGTTTTATCTCTTTCTTCATTTGGAGCAAGACTTTTGGCCGATAAAAACTATCAGTTCAACCTGCAAGTGAATTGGACTAACGAGCAAAGTCAGGAGGTGGTTCGAGAGGGAATTCAAGCCATTATTTCAGAACACGGTCAAAAACAATTGCAGAATATGCGTCCTTATAATTTACCGTCAAGTTTGTGGCTGTACTTATTGAATAAAGTAGAATTGCCATTGGTTCAAAAATGGGATGAGATTGGGAAAAAAGGAGTTCATAAATTAATTGAAGTGCTGGCCAACGATGTTTATGAAGTAAGTGGGAAAACTACTTTCAAAGAAGAGTTCGTTACTTGTGGCGGAGTAAGTTTGAACAGTGTAAATATGAAAACACTTGAGAGTAAACATCTTCCAGGATTATATTTTGCTGGAGAAGTACTGGATATTGATGCGATAACGGGTGGTTATAATTTCCAGGCTGCTTGGACTACCGGGTTTGTTGCAGGGAAACTTAAATGAAAATCCATTACGAATTACGAATGATGTAATTACGAATTTGTAGAGACTTGAAGATAATTCATTTTGGAGTGGAATAGTACACGGACTTTTGTCCCGTATTTTAATCGGGCTGACGCAAACCTTCGAGCGCGGATTTTACGCAGATCTTCTTTTAAATCAAAGGCAAATACATTGTTTCATTAATAATTTGGGTTCTATATGATTTTGTGTGGGTAGATTTAAAATCTATGGTTTTAATTGAAGCTAAACGATTGTTAATTTGGTTCTACTTTTATTTAAATGGAAACTTTCTATTAAAATACATTTCGCTTAATTTCATAAACCACTATTATTCAAGTATTTATTGCACGAAGTCCCAGAGGGACGGCATGTTAATAGGGATGGACGTAAGTCCATCCGCCAAACGATACAAACCGAAACAAAACCCAACAAAATCGACCTAATTGCATGCAATTAGGTCGATTTTGTTGGGTTTTGTATTATATCTATTTTTTTTTAAACCAAGGACTTACGTCCTTGGCTATTAATATGCCGTCCCGCCGGGACTAACCAACTGAAATACAGGAATCCATATGCTTTTTTTGTAAAAAATGAAATGATGATTTGGTTAAATACTTTAAAATACAACTCGTGTAGGTTACAGTTAAATTCGTACTAGAACTATTAATTTTTCAAAGGATTAAAATTGATTACCCACAGTATTTCATATAGAACCATAATTTGGGTACGCATTTCAAGTGTCACAATTATCAATTTTCAATTATTAAGAATCAACCTACAAGAAACAATGCGCATATTCAAATCACTTTGACTGGTTGCATAATTCGCCCCAAAAGATTGGAAGTAAATTTTTCTTTCATCTAATCCGTTCGCAACTAGAAAGTCCAAAACACTTTTAACACGTTGTTCACTTAATGTTTTATTAAAGCTTGGGGAACCACTTTTATCGGTAAATCCAGCTAATTGTAGCACGTAGCTTTTATTATTTGCATCACTTATTAAAGTTCTTAATATCCCTTTACCGCTCTCACTCAGGTTTTTCTGACTTGTATCAAAGAAGACAGAGTAAATTAAAGTATCAATAGTTGAATCGTCAGTTTTTGATTTCAACCTCAATCCTTCATTTATACTTATAAGTGAATCAATTTCTTTCGTATAAAATGAATTCTCTTTTACAATTGTAACCGTATCTGTTTTTACTTCTTTCTTTTCAGTAGTTATTACGGGAACAATTGCTGTGGCATTTTTATTATCAACAGTTTTCTCAGTAGTTTGAGTTTCTTGACTTTGATTTTTGTTTTGCGAATTCGACTTTTCAGGTGATTTAACACTGTTTTTAGTGGAATCACTTAACGGTTTATCGTTAGTGGAATTGCTTTTTGAAGGATTAACTATAATAATATTATTGGCCTTAGAAGAATTATCATCGCCTCTTGATTTTGATTCAGAGTTTGAATCTGCATTTGATTTATTTCCATTGTCAAGTCCTTTCTCACGAATCACACCTATTGTATCTGTGTAAATAATTTTCGTTGCGTCTGAAGCTTTCTTTTCTTTAATGACAGACTGAATAGAATCCGCAGGTTGAACCATTTTCACTTTACTTGAATCAATATTCACCTTATTCAAAGTATCTGACATTACTTGTATTGAGTCACCAACATTCGTTAAAGTATCCATTTTAAGAAACTCTAATGAATCAGCAATAAAATTGTCTTCACCTTTTAATTCCAAGATAGAGTCATTAACCTTAAGGCTTGAACTATCCGTTTTAACTAGCTCAATAGAATCAACAATAACGGTATCCATGATCTCCTCATTTTTCAGAGTTAAATCATTCGTAAAAATAGTATCTGTAGCATCCTGAAAACGCAACAAAGTGTCTTTTAAAACCTTTTCTTCTAATCTCAAGGTGTCTAACGAACTGATTTCTTCACCAGAAACAGTTGTATCCACAGAGTTGATAACATCATTTTCATAATGATTTAAACTTTTGATGTCATTGTTTATTGAATCTGCATAATCAATGTAATCACTTACAGTTAAGTCATAATCCAATTCGGCGTCATTAAAGACATCTCCCCTAGCAAAATATACTGAACCGTAATTTTTCCTAGAAGAACAAGCTGCTAAAACTAGCACCGCAAGTATTAATAATCCTATTTTCTTACTCCAATCCATGCGTCTAATTCCAAAGCAATACCAAATGTTGGTATAAACTGTATTTTACTATTTATTGCGTCCATATTACTAACCATTATCGCTCCCGCGTTAACTCTAATAACTCTAAAAACGTTAACTCCTAATGCTGCGTATACAGGAAGTGTAATGGTTGGGGTAGCAAAACGGTCACCATTTGCATCTTTCATTTTAGTTGTTAAAACTCCTAATGAAATACCTAATGCCGTTAAGGATTTCCCTCTTACACTAAATGATCTTTTGAAAGGAATTGTAAAACCCACTCCAGGTGTTAAACCTGTATTTGAAAAGCTAACATCATTGATATTAGAGTTTAGATTCCATGCATAAAGTCCACCATTGATAGGAAGTGTGAAATTACCTTTTCTGGTTTTTACTTCCATAATAGGATATCTTCTGTATTGTTCAACCAATTCTGAAGCAATAAATGGCTTGATCTCAGTTAAGATCAACTCTGTTAAATAGTTTACTTTTTTATCTAAAGCAGCATTAGAAATAGAATCTTTTTCAGTTCCATCTTTTCTGTGGAGAAGCTTTTTAAATTTGAATTTATTGATTTTTTTAATCTCATTTTCAACTAATCCAGATAATCCATCGAATTCAATTCCATTTCTTGATCTTTGAAGTGCAATTCCTTCATAAACTATTTCATTCAATCCTTCGATTAGTCTCTTAGCGTTATCAACTTTTAGCTCATGCTTATCAATAGTAACTTCACTTTTAATCAAGTGATTACTGCGAATTAAGATATTACCAAGAATCCTTTTCTTAGCATCTACCTCTAATTCTTTAAAAGTAGTAACAACAAAATCGTAAGTTGCTCCAGCTTTTAATGGCTGAGTAACTAAAACTTCGAAATTTTCGGAATTATTATGCAATGACCTGTTCCAACTATAAACAACAGGATCGTTTCCAGATTTATTTTCTTTTATCGTTACTTCAACAAGCTTGATGGATTTATCAATTTCCCCTTCAATAGCGAAAGCCTCGTTATCTGGAAGAACTGGGAAGTTTTTAAATGAACCATTTTCACTATCCAACTTAATAATTTGCGATTGTGCGTTGGCATATCCAAAACTAATAACAGACAGGGCAACTAATATAGATTGTTTTAATTTTAATTTCATTTTCGTTTTATTTCTTGGCACAAGATTAAAACAATTTCATGTTATATTTAGCTTTAATCTTGAACTATTTTAATTTAATGTTTTAGGCGTTAGGAAACTCCAAATCAAAAAAACATCCTGATTAGCAATTCCTCCTCTGTAAGATAACTATTATTTTTAGACAAATCAACTATTCGTTCTATATTTATTGATTCAACTTATAGCTGCCAATAGCTACAAAAGTTACACTTCAACGTGGTAATCCTATTTATTAACAATGCCACCTATGTTTACCAGTAAGTCGACAATTAAATCTTACTATCACTAGATGGCCTGGTTTCATGTAATGATAAGATGATCAATTTGCGTACTTGACAATCAAGAATAAATCTTACGGCCCTCTTCTCGCAGAACAACGTATTTTAAAATCTGCTAAATCCTGAAATTACAACAGGTTAAAAAAATCAGTGAATGTCTACATTAAAAATTACAACCTTGTTTATCGATTCCAATCAATTATTAAAACAAGAGCAGCTCCTAAACACATTAATCTACTGGTCTATTAACAGATAGTCATTTTAATAAAAAAAAGAATTTAACTTAAAAAGGCGATACTGAATAATCAGCACCGCCCTTTTAATATCTTAAATTAGATATTTCTTCCTATTTTACAAAAGCTAAAACTTCGTTTCCGTCTTGATCCATCATGATTAGTTCGCTTCCAACAACTTTATAAGTTACGACTTTAGCAATTAATTCTGTGAATTTATCTGCCATATCCATATTTGGACACATCATTTTAGTTGAAGCAATTTGCCCTATAATTAAATCAGCGTTTGACAAAGTTTCAATTGATGCATTGTAATTGTTACATCCATCTTTACCAGCAACCATCATCTTATCTAAATCAAAGGTGATATTTGGATTATTATCTGCTTTAATAATTGTATCCCCCATCAATCTAGTGCTCATCCACATTCCTCCAAGAGCTGGATTTGGCTGTGAAGGATCAACTTTAATAAATGTCATCGTTTCTTTTCCATCTTTATTATGGAAAGTTAATTTTTCATTTTTCACTTCGTATTTAGCGATTTCAGAAAGTACAGTATGGTATTCGTTTTCCATGTTTTCATTGGCACATTCCATTAAAGTACCAGCGTTTTTACTTAACTTGATATTTTGAGTTGACAATTCATCAATTTGAGCTGAATATAAATTACAACCTCCATTTCCTGAAATTAGCTTTGCTTTTAAATCAAATTTCATGGTTGGTAAAACAATCATTTTATTGATGTTTTTTCCATTGATAGAAGCCAAAACCCATTGTCCATTCAAGTGCATACGTGGATCTTCTTTTCTCTCTAATTCTTTAACTAAAGTGTATTTTGGAGAAGTTTCGTTTCCTTTTGCTTCTTCTTTTTTCACTTCAATTTTTTTCATGAATCCTTCTTCAAATGAAAAACCTTCGATGTCAGCTGACATACCTTGCCATTTTTCATCTTTCAATTCTTCACCTTCATAAACATTCAAACATTCCGTTTTTCCAGCCTCAGCATCACATTCCGTTTTCATTCCTCCAACCCACATCACTTCGTTCTTTGGTGTTGAACAAGATTGTAAAATCACTAATCCGGCAACAAATGGCAATACACTTCTTAATTTCATATTTATTGTTTTAATAATTCTTCTTTAAAAGATAATTACTTTTTTGTAATATTTCGCAAAGTAAGTGACTATATCAATATGTAATTGTTATAATGTGTTAAGCATGCATAATCTTTACCAATGAAATTAAAAATTCGGCTTCAAAGAATGAGTTTTAAAGAAGTCATCGATATATTTAACCGCTTCTTCTTCGTCGTCTAACACTTTAAATAAATCTAGATCTGCCGCATGAATATTTCCTTCTGTCAACATTGTATTTTTTATCCAATCAATTAAACCTTGCCAATATTCCGTTCCAATAAAAACGATTGGTTTGCGTGCAATTTTCTTGGTTTGAATTAAAGTTAACGCTTCAAACAATTCATCCATCGTTCCAAAACCACCTGGCAAAACAACAAATGCTTGAGAGTATTTTACGAACACAACTTTTCTAACAAAGAAGTAATCGAATTTCAAGTTAGCATCTTGGTCAATATATTTATTCCCACTTTGCTCAAATGGCAAGTCAATATTTAACCCAATGGATTGCCCTCCGCCTTCTTGCGCTCCTTTGTTACCCGCTTCCATAATTCCAGGTCCTCCGCCAGTAATTACACCATAGCCTTTCTCTCCAAGCAATCTTGAAATATTGACTGCTTTTTGATAATACTTGCTATCGGGTTGAGTTCTTGCTGAACCAAATACAGAAACACTTGGATTTATGCGCGCCATGCTCTCATATCCTTGTACAAATTCTGCCATTATTTTAAAAATCGCCCAACTGTCGTTCGACTTTATTTCATTCCAATCTTTTCCTGGTTTGTGACTCATATATCTTCTAATTATCTTTCTAGTTCTGTTTTTAAATATTTTGCTGTAATCGAATCCTTAAATTTCTTTACTAATTGCTCTGGAGTTCCTTCTCCAACGATGCGACCACCTTCTTTTCCACCTTCTGGACCAACATCAATAACATAATCGGCAACTTTCACAATATCTAGATTGTGTTCAATTACCAAAACTGTATTTCCTTCTTCAACCAATCGATTTAAAACATCCAACAACATTCTGATGTCTTCAAAATGCAAACCTGTTGAAGGCTCATCCATGATGTAAATTGTTTTTCCAGTACTTTTCTTCGAGAGTTCAGTGGATAACTTTATACGTTGTGCTTCTCCTCCCGAAACTGTTGTTGATGGTTGCCCAAGCTTGATATAACCAAGTCCTACGGAAAGCAAAGTAGACAATATACGATGAATCTTTGGAATTGGCTCGAAAAACACGGTTGCTTTTTCGATGGTCATATCCAAAACATCATAAATTGATTTTCCTTTATAACGTACTTCTAAAGTTTCTCTGTTGTAACGTTTTCCGCCACAAGTCTCACACTCTACATATACATCTGGCAAGAAATTCATCTCAATTTGCTTCAATCCGCCACCTTTACAAGTTTCGCATCTTCCACCTTTAACGTTAAATGAGAAACGTCCGGGTTTATATCCACGAATTTGTGCTTCAGGAATTGTAGAAAACAAAGTTCTGATTTCATCAAAAACCTTAGTATAGGTAGCAGGATTTGACCTTGGCGTTCTACCAATTGGATCTTGATTAATTTCAATCACTTTATCCACATGCTCCATTCCTTTAATTTCTTTATAAGGCAATGGTTCTTTTACTCCATTATAAATATGTGCATTTAGAATTGGATATAAGGTATGGTTTACCAGTGAAGATTTTCCACTTCCTGAAACTCCTGTTACACAAGTAAAAGTTCCCAAAGGGATTTTCAAATCAACATTCTTTAAATTATGACCTGTTGCTCCTTTAAGAATTAGTTTTTTACCATTTCCTTTTCGGCGAACTTTTGGTGATTCTATTTTCTTTTTATTCGATAAATATTGAGCTGTTAATGAATCACTTTTAATTAATTCTTCCCAACTGCATGCGTTAAGGATTTCTCCACCACGCACTCCAGCTCCTGGTCCAATATCCACAATAAAATCAGCAGCTTCAATCATTTCACGGTCATGTTCAACTACTATTACTGAGTTTCCTGAATCACGTAAATGCTTTAAAGAATCTATTAATCTTGTATTGTCTCTTTGGTGCAAACCAATACTTGGCTCATCTAACACATACAAAACGTTCATCAATTCCGAACCAATTTGAGTAGCCAAACGAATACGTTGACCTTCTCCCCCTGAAAGAGTTCTTGCCGAACGATTCAAGGTCAAATAATTTAATCCAACAGACAAAATAAATGAAAGTCGATCGCCAATTTCTTTTAGAATTTCTTTACCGATAATCATTTCTGATTTGCTCAATTTCGGAGGTAAAGCTTCAAAGAAATGCGCCAATTCATCGATGTCCATTTCAACTAGCTGACCAATGTGTTGACCATCAATTTCGAAATAATGCGCTTCCTTTTTCAGCCTTGAACCTTCGCAAGTTGGACACGTTTTCTTATTCATAAACGTTTGTGCCCAGCGTGTAATTTTAGCAGAAGTTTTCTCTTCAATATGTCTCGTCAAGAAATCAATAATTCCTTCGAAAGCAGCAACATTTTTTCCTAAGTTATTTCTTGTTGCTTCGCGCCCGTAAAGAATTGCTGTCAATAAATCATCTGGAATTTCCTCAAGCGGCGTATTTAACGTAAATCCTTCATCCTCTAAGAATTTCTCTAATTCTTCAAAAATCCAAGTACGCTTATAATCTCCCAGCGGTGCTAAACCTCCTTTTTTGATTGATAATTTCTTATCTGGAATAATTTTATCTAAATCAATTACAGAAACTTCTCCTAAACCATTACAAGTTTGACAAGCTCCATAAGGTGAATTAAATGAAAATAAATTCGGTTCAGGATCTGGATAACTAATTCCCGAAGAAGGACACATTAAAGTACGGCTAAAATGACGAACTTCCTTAGCGTCAAATTTCATCAGCATCATGGATTTCTCACCGATTTCCATGCTTGTCTCTACTGCTTTCTTTAATCTCTTTTTATCTTTTGTATCTACTGATAATCGATCAACCACCAATTCAATGTCGTGCACTTTGTAACGGTCGACTTTCATTCCCGGAGTCATATCCACAATTTGACCATCGACACGCATTTTCGTAAAACCTTTTTTGAGCATTCTTTCGAAAAGCTCCCGGTAATGTCCTTTTCTTCCTTTTACTAAAGGCGCTAAAAACACTACTTTTTCTCCTTCAAAGTCATCAATAATTAAGGAAACTATTTGATCATCTGAATATTTCACCATTTCTTCTCCCGAAATGAAAGAATACGCAGTTCCAATTCTAGCAAAAAGCAAACGCATAAAGTCGTAAACTTCAGTAATTGTTCCTACAGTTGATCTCGGATTTTTAGAAACCGTTTTTTGTTCAATCGAAATAACAGGCGAAAGTCCATCAATTTTATCAACGTTTGGACGATCCATTCCCGACAAAAACTGTCTTGCGTAGGCTGAAAATGTTTCAATATAACGGCGCTGACCTTCTGCAAAAATAGTATCAAAAGCCAGTGATGACTTCCCACTTCCGCTGAGTCCAGTAAAAACGACCAATTTATCTCTTGGGATAATTAAGTCTATATTTTTAAGATTATGTTCTTTAGCTCCAAGAATCTCTATTTGATCTTTCATATTTAATGCACTTGTATATACAATAGATTAACCTTTGAACACTCCAAGTTGTTCATTGTCTTTCGGGATTTTAAAAGTAAAGACCTCCCCTTCTTCAACAATAAAGTTTTTTCCTCTGATCCAAGGGTTAAGTTTCCTTAGTATTTTGATTGTTATTCCATGTTCAATTGACCATTCATAAAGATTAGGAATTGAAGTATCGATAATCACGTCTGTTGTAACATATTCAGGATATAGACTTTCATTGTTGATGTAAAAACCGTAATTACTTGGGTTTTCAAACACCAATTTAATCGCCATTAATCTAAAAATATATCTGGCTGTTTCTGGATTTAAAGACAAGTCGAAATAATTGTTTACTTTTTGTCTTTGTAGGTTATCTGACATTCCAAATATTCCTAAATTATATGATGCAGCGGCTAAAACCCACGATCCAAATTTTTCATGCGCAGTTTTCAGATATCTACAAGCCGCTCGGGTACTTTTCTCAACATGGTAGCGCTCATCCATTTGTTCGTTAATAATTAGTCCTTGCTCTTTTGCTGTTGGCGCCATGAATTGCCAAAATCCCTTTGCTCCACTTGGACTGGTGACATTTTGCAAACCACTTTCAATAATAGAAATATAAACCAAATCGGCTGGCACATCTTCATCCTTAAAAATCTTTTTCATAACAGGAAGCCAACGATTAGAGCGCTTCATCATCATTATAGTATTCGAATGCCAAAAATTATTGATAACTAATTCATTGTCCATTCGCTCTTTTAAATCTAAATCTTTAAATGAGATACTGTCTCCAGCGAAAAATATACCATCAGGAACTTCAGGCACAACAAAATGATTTTTTATAGATTCTTTCGTGAATTCAGGTTTTTCTAAAGTCGTTTTTGGTTCGTCCTTACAGGAAAACAGGAACAAAATAAAAATCGATGCAATAACAAAAACGTTTCTCATTTTTATATAAATTTTAGTGCAAAAGTAATGAAACTAAAGTGATTTTTATTTACCGTTTCTCAACAGACCAAGAAACATAAATCGTTATGAATCCACTATGGATAAAATTTATAAAAACTGATATTTAATCATTAGTCTTAACCTATTCAACAGGAATGTTAAATTGGCGAAAAGATTTTGAAGCTTAAATTTATAAGGTCTAAAAAGAAACTAACGGTACCTTATTCAACTTTTTCTGGTTCTTTATATTTAATGGTATTTCTATAAAGGAGAACAAATACCACGACAAACAATACTAATCCTGCCAGTGATGGAACAAGATACCCTAGACTAATAAAATAACCAATAATGAAAGCTATTACAGTTGAAAGAATACTAATAACTAGAAAAATAA
Source organism: Brumimicrobium glaciale (assembly GCF_004152935.1). Lineage (GTDB taxonomy): Bacteria > Bacteroidota > Bacteroidia > Flavobacteriales_D > Crocinitomicaceae > Brumimicrobium > Brumimicrobium glaciale. Next base: position 379,645 of record NZ_SETE01000001.1, on the reverse strand, counting down.
CCCAAACTTTTAGTTCTGAATACCCTTTATAAACCATATGATGCGTTGTATGGTCTTTTCCACCAAGCATTACGGAAACACCTCTTTTGGTTCTGTTGATTACTACAGTTAAAGTATCTGCTACCGCTGGTGTAAAAGCAGCTAAAATAAGAAAAACAGCTGACCATGAAGGCAATTCAAAATGTGATGGTAAGTTCCACAAAGCTTTAATTCCGAAGAAACTAACGAAAAGAGCTATAAACTGACTTCCTGTGTCCCCCATAAACATTTTTGCAGGATGAATATTATAAGATAGAAATGCTGTTAGCGCTCCAATTTCGGCTATAATTAGAATTGACCAAAGCAGATTACTTGGATCATTAAAGAATCCAAAAACAACCAAACAAGTAACTAATATAAACAAGGAAACAGTTCCTGTTATTCCGTCCATATTGTCTAACATGTTTAAGCTATTCATCACTGCAACAACCCATAAAACTGTAATTAATCCATCGAGAACAGGCAGGTGAAAAATATCAATAGCATTATCTGTATAGACAAAAATTACACCACAGAATATCTGACCAAAAAGCTTTAATAAAGGCTTTGTATTGTAGGCATCATCTGCCACACCTATAACAAATGCTAATGTTGCAGCTGTGATCAATCCAACAAATTCGATATTATCAAAAATATTATCATTCGAAGAGGTTATTGCGTAAAAGAGTGCGCTGACTATAAAGGTAAAATACAGACTAATTCCACCTAGAGAAGGCTTTGAGGTATTACTCCATCTAACGACAACATCATTTTTATTTCTTATTCCGAGACTTTTTGCGAAACGCAAAACAAGCTTATTGATTATAAAGGAGACTAGAAAAGCTCCTAAAAGATAAATAATATATTCGGTGACAAGACTAAGTTTCATGATGTTAAGTTATTCCGATTTAAAGGAAAGGCGAGACAAAAGTAATAAAACTTTTATAATACTTGTCTTTTTCCGACAAAATCGGTTCTTCTATTTCCCAATCAATAGCTAAATCTTCATCATTCCAGAGCAAACCACCTTCGCTTTCTTTGTTATAAAAATTAGTGCATTTATAACTAAAAATGGTATTGTCTTCCAATGTCAAAAAACCATGCGCAAATCCTTCAGGCACATACAACTGTTGTTTGTTTTCTCCTGAAAGTTTTATTTTAAAATGCTTTCCATAGGTTTCAGAATCTTTTCTTAAATCTACTGCAACGTCTAAAACACTGCCTTGTACAACGCGTACAAGCTTTCCCTGGGCATGAGGCGATTTTTGAAAATGTAATCCTCTTAAAACTCCGGCGTGAGACATCGACTCATTATCTTGAACAAAATCAGGTAGCTTTCCTACCTTTTCTTTCCACTGTTTTTCGTTAAAAGATTCATAGAAATATCCTCTTTCATCTCCAAAAACGTTTGCTTCAATAACAATTAAGTCTTTTATTCCCGTTTCAATTATTTTCAAAATATACTTTTTATCAATTGGTAAACTCTAATTTATTCTTCATTGTAATAATTACCATAACCATATCCGTAAAGACTTTTCTTGGCATCCACAGCATTTAATACAACATTGATGTTTTTCATTTCTTCTATTTCAGAAATTTCATGTAGTTTATCACTATAATTTCTTTTTGAATAATTTGATCTGAATACATATATTGGAACATCTACTTTTGTAAGTAAGCGCACTCCATCCGAAACCAATCCAATAGGCGGATTATCAAATATAATAACATCGTAAACATCTTTAAATTCTATGATTAATTCATCCAAACGTTTACCCAAAAGTAGTTCAGATGGATTTGGCGGAATTGGTCCAGCAGAAATAAAATCTAAATTTTCTATTCTTGTATTTTGAATTACATCTTCCTTTTCACATAATCGCGCTAACAAATTACTCATCCCTTTTTCATTGGTAGCCCCTAAACCATGATGCACAGTTGGTCTTCTCATATCAAGATCAACAACGAGTACTTTTTTACCTGTCATCGCTATAATTCCAGCCAAGTTAAGCACGACAAAGGTTTTACCTTCTCCAGAAACAGTTGATGTTATGGTAATAGTCCTAATGTCATTTTTTACAAAAGACAAATTAGTTCTTAAGGCTCGGAATGATTCACTGATCATGGATCGTGGGTTATTATCTACCACCAATAAAGAATAAGTATCTTTATTTTTATTCTTTGGAATAGAACCTAAAACTCCAATTTTACTTGGGATAATTGATCGTAGATCTGAAAGTTGATTGATCTCATTAAATAACAGATAGCGCAAGAATAAAAACGCCATGGATAAACTAAAGGCTAAAAATAAACTCACAGCATAAATCATTTCAACTTTTGGAAAGACGGGAGTTCCAGAAGTTGAAGCATCGTTAAGCACTTTATTATCTGAGGAGTAACCAGCATTTGAGATAGAGTAGATTGCCCTTTTGTCTGTTAATAAAGAAAAGTATTTCTCGTTTAATTCTTTGACATTATTCAGTCTAGACAATTCCATTTGCTTTTCAGGCAACTTGAGATAACTGTCTTCATATTCTGCTAATTCTTTTCGAATAACGATTAGTCGCTCCTGAATTCTACTAGACAATAAAGCTATGATTTCATCAATATTTTCTTTCCGAACCTGAATTCTCATTATCAGTTTCTTGATGTTTTCATTTTCTGGAGTTACTTGATACAAAAGATCTTCTTTTTGCTCAATTAAATTATAAAGCTCTTGAATTTGAATACTCAAACTAGATTCATAAGATTTCCCTATAATGACAGGAATTAAACGGTAAACATCAAGACTATTCGGGTTTCCTTTAAGTTTGGATTCAACAGAATTTAAAATCCTCAATTCTTCTAATCCATTTCTTTCTTCTAACTTTAAAATTTCTATTTTTTGAGAAGTTGTTGAGGCTATAAACTCAGGATTCGTAATGTTTTCCTGACGTTGATAAGCCATTATACTGTCCTTAGCAACTTTCAATTCCTGGGTTAATGAATCTAGTTGAACAGCTATAAAGTCCAATATATTATCGGCACTTTCTTTTTTAATATTTTCGTCGTATTTGAAAAAGTTTGCCGTTAAAGATTGTACTATCTCCATTGCCAATGTAGGACTGTGACTCCTAAAACTCAACTCAACTGTTCGTGCATTTGGATCGACCGGAGTAACGGTTAGTCCTGACCTCAATTGACGTGCAATAGACTTTTTTTCATTTAATACAAAGTAGAGTTTATTGCTTGTCGTGTTAGCAAGATATTGGTCCCAATTATCAATGCTTACTCGCATATCAAAAAATGGAGTTTTAAGTAACGAATTTGGCGAAAATTTATAATTATAATTCCCTCCGTTATACTTAAAGTTCATGATTACTTTATCATCAAAAGCGGAAAGAAAAATTGGAGTACCAAACAAGGATGAATCCTTAATGATCAAAGGTTTTATTCTAATTGTACCTTGTTTATAAAGTGTTTCTGTTAGAAATTCTCCTCTTGCATACAAAGAAACGTTTAATGGCAAGTCGTCTATCGCTTTTTCAAAAAGTAATTGAGATCTCAGTAATTCAATTTCTTTGGCAATGGATCCATCTTTTCTAGCGTCTTTAAAATCTAATAAATCTGCTCCTTGATTTTCACTGTTCAGCTGAATCAACATTTTTGATTCGTAAACAGGCTTAGTGTACCTTACATATATGAAAGCAAAAACGAAAAATAAAATTGAAATAATTGCACACCAGTACCAATTTCTTTTGATAACAATTTTTAAAACCTTTAAATCAAAGGTAGTATTTACAAATATTTTTCCTTTCTGACTATTCATTATTTGAATGTTGTGAATACTGAAAAGACCAAAATTGCTGAAGATATCAGTGATACTATTGGCGTTACCTCTTTCAAGAATTCACGAGATAATTGTTTTGTTGGCTCAACATAAATATAGTCATTTGATTGGACAATCATATCTGCATACTTTAATCCATCTATTGTACTCAAATCAATTTGATAAACTTTCCTTCCTTCCTCGGTTTGTCTCATTACTTTTACCACATTCGCTTTACCACGCTCAGTAATTCCACCAGCTAAAGCAATTGCTTCCATTAAAGTTGTATTGTCATTCTGAATTAAAATAACCTTTGCATCCCCTCCGGTTCCTGGAAAGACAATTACTCTTCTATTGGTTACTTCAACCTGAATGAACGGATCAATATAGTTTACAGCATATAACTCACTTAATTTTTGTTGTACTTCAATTGTTGACATTCCAGCAACTTGAACTAAACCAAGTAATGGTAATTCTATATTTCCATCCTGACGAACAAGGTATTGAAGACTAATTGATGAAGCCTGCTGACTACCTCCGTTTGAATTGATTCCTGCAGCAAGGTCTATTATTCTCTTTCCATTCTCAACGTAAAGCACAAAGGAAATTTTATCATCAGTTGCTAAACGATAAGCATCATCAGGAGAAATTGGAATATTTTCTGTGATTACCTCTGAATCGGTAGTTTTAAACATCACATGACTATTCACATTACAAGAAGTAAATAGAGATAGAAATAATACAGATATAAAAAGTGACGTTATAATTTTCATTTGTTACAATAGCGATTTATAATATTTCCTAGTATCATCAACTAAACGATGATAACTAAACTTATACTTCACGTTTTCCTGTCCAAAAATAGAAAACTTTTCTCGTAAGGATGAATCTTCAACCAATAAACGTAATTTATCAGTATAAGTTTCACTATTTTCTCTTTTAATCACAAAGCCCGCTTTACCCTCTTCTAGAATATCTCGAACTCCTCCAACATCTGTTGAAATGACCGCAATGCCTGATGCTTGCGCTTCAATTATACTTACAGGAGTCCCCTCATTTTTGGAAGTCAAGCACATGATATCCATTCCTTGATTAAAAGTTGCAATATCTAAAATCCATGATGTCATAACGATTGTATTAGGATATTTCTGGTGAATTTCGGCTACTCTTTCTTCAATATGCGCTTTTTCACTTCCGTCTCCTACAATGAAAACCTTGATTTTTGTTTTTGTTTGACCGAGTAATTCTTCTATGACCTTTAAGAAATAATCATGGTCTTTTACTGGAGCCAATCGACCAACAATTGCAATGGCTACCTCGTTCTCTTGAATATTATATTCTTTTCTAATTGCTGCTCGTTTCTCTGCCTTATTTTCAGAGAATTTCTCTAAATCAAATCCCAATGGAATAACTTTAATCTTATTGGCTGGAGCAATTTTATGAATTTCGCTGAGTTCCTGTTTCTGAATATCACTGATCGCAATAATTCCCGTAGATCTTTTGGCTAAAAAACGTTCGATTTGTTTAAATAATTGCGTTTTCGCATTTCCAAAATAAGAATGGAAAACATGTCCATGGAAAGTATGTAAAATTACAGGTATTTTCAAAGAAATAGCTGCTGCTCTTCCTACAAATCCAGCTTTTGAAGCATGCGTATGTACAATATCAGGTTTTATTTCCTTTAATAATTCTCTTATCTTTTTATAAGCTTTATAATCTTTAACTGGATTTAAACTTCTTTGAATCTCAGGAATGATGATTGGTGTAATTCCATATTGTTCCAAAATATGATGAGAGTCTTTTTCTCCTTCGTCAGGAACACCACCGATTAAGGTAGTTTCAAATTCATCTCCTAAAAACTTCGTTAGAAAAGTGGCATTAAAAGTTGGTCCACCAATATTGAAACGATTTATTATCCTTACCACTTTTATTTTTCTGTCCATCGTTCAAACCAATTTTGAAATACAATAAATGCCCACATTGTAACTGTAGCTTCTTCCTCTTCCCCTTTGTCGAAATCTGCTTTCAATTGAGTCACTCCATTAAAAGAAAATACATTTTGTTTTTCGATGTACTCTTTTGAAAACCATGATTCATCCACCACATTATTCCAAACACTTTGAATCCAATCTTGCAATGGAACTTCAAAACCTTTTTTGGAGCGTGAGAAAACCTCATCAGGTAAAACATCTCTGAAAGCATCTCGTAAAATTCTCTTTCCTACTCCTTCTGAATATTTATAATCGTCAGGAAGTCCATTCACAAAATCAACCAAATCTCTGTCTAAAAATGGTGTTCTGACTTCCAATGAATTCCGCATGCTCATCATGTCCACCTTTTTCAACATGTCGTTAGGCAAAACAAATTGCTGATCCGTCATTAAAAAGCTTTGTAAACTTTCTTTTCCTGGGTCAACTATGCTTTTATAAGGTTTGCTGACCAAAAGCAATTCATCACGTCGGTCTTTAGAAATAAATTGTGCCAACATCCAATAAGAATTCGGCCATTTTTGTTGCAATAAAACACCAAACTTTTTCATTTGACGAATGCGATTTGAAATCTTTCCTCTTCTATTTCCGCCAGACATTTGTCCAGCAACTTTTGAAGCGACTTTCAATAAAACACCTGGATGTTTACTTCTAATATATGCTTTGTGCTTGTTGTATCCTGCGAAAAGCTCATCTGCTCCGTCACCTGATAAACAAACTGTTACTTGTTCTTTCGCTGCACGAGATAAGAAATACATCGCCACAGCACTTGAATCTGCAAAAGGCTCATCATAAGCTTCTAAAACAGTTGAAAACGATTTAACAACGCTTTCTTTGTCTAATTGAATTGGGAAATGTGAGGAGCCAATATGTTCTGCAACATTTTTTGCGTATTCTGATTCATCCAAAAAGTCATTTCCTACAAAACCAATTGAAAATGTATTGATAGAAGTTTTAAAATCTGCGGTAATTTGAGAAACAATTGAACTGTCCACTCCACCGCTCAAAAAAGTGCCGATTGGAACATCAGCGTTCAATCTTTTAATTACTGCATTTTCGACTTTTTTCTTTATTTCTGTAACGGCTTCTTCATACGGAATTTTAATATCAGGAGCATTGCGCACAGAATAATATTCAATGACATCAACATTCTTTCCTTTGATTTTCACATAATGTCCGGGTAACAATTTATGAACTCCAACAATCATGGTGTCGGGCGCTGGAACATACGTAAATTGAAAATAAGCGTTTAAAGCATCTTCATTAATAACCGAATCGTTCAATAAATATTTAAACGCTGTTAATTCAGAAGCAAATAAAACCTCATCTTCTTGTATTGAAAACAACAAAGGATTGATTCCCATGTGATCTCGCACCAACAACATTTCGTCTTCTTGTTCATCGAAAAATGCAAATGCAAAACAACCTTGCAAATCATCAATTCCGGCTGTTCCGTTTTCGATAATATGGTACAATAAAACCTCAGTATCAGAAGAAGTTTCAAAGACAACTCCTTTTTTCAGTAAATCATTTTTTAATTCAGGATAATTATAAATTTCTCCATTAAAAATGATTGAATATCTTCCAGTAACATCATAAAATGGTTGATTTGATCTCTCATTCAAATCTATAATTGCCAATCTGTTGTGTCCTAAAATTGCTCTACCAAAAACTTCCAACGAAGTATTATCTGGTCCACGATGAGTTTGACAAGAAATAGCGCTTTTCACACGATTTATATCTTTATCTTTAGGGGTTTCAAAATATTTCTTCAATCCAACTATGCCGCACATAATATTTTATCGATTTTTATAAAAATTTAAAATCTCGCCATGAAGTTAATAGTTGTTAGTGTATTCTACTTGTTTTTTATCAATTTATCCGTTGCACAAGAGCAAATTAATGCTGTGCAGCAAGCTATTAACAATTTCAAAAGCCATGAATCGCTTGAAAATGCTGCAATTAGCTTTTTAGCTTACGATATTGACAATGATAAAATTATTGCTGAATACAATCACAAAACAGCGATTATGCCTGCTTCAACGGTAAAACTTTTCACTACAGCAGCTGCATTTGAGATTTTAGGAAAAGATTATCGTCCAAAAACCATCATTTATAAAACGGGGAATATTGATTCTCTTGGTGTTTTAAATGGAGATATTATCATCAGAGGATTAGGCGATCCAAGCTTAGGAAGTCGATTCTTTTATAAAGACGGGGAAGTTCATCTTTTCCTCACAGAATGGGTGAATTTTATCAAAGAAAAAGGAATTAAAGAAATCAATGGAAAAGTTTTAGCCGACGGTTCCGCTTTTGGATATCATGGCGCACCTGATGGTTGGTCATGGTCAGATATGGGGAATTATTACGGAGCAGCTGCAAGTGCTTGTGCGGTTTACGATAACATGACATATTTACATTTCTCGACTAGTTCGCGATTAAATGGACCAACAACTTTGGATTCCATGACACCGAAAATTAAAGGATATAGTTTGCACAATCAAGTGACGACTTATGCATCGAGCAGCGACAATGCTTATATTTATGGAACGCCTTTTTCTTATCAGCGTTTTGCTGTTGGGAATTTACCAAATAACAAATCTAATTTCGAAGTAAAAGCAAGCGTTCCAGATCCTGAATTATTATTGGCCCAAGTTTTTGAATCGGCTTTAATTCGTGCGGGAATAAAAGTTAAAAATCCAGCTTTAGGAATGAGATTATTAATGCAAATTTATTCGGACACGACAATCAATTATCAAAAATTGAATTCCTTATTCACTTACGAAGGTAAAACAGTTGAAGAAATTGCTTTTTGGACCAACATGAGAAGTGTAAACTTTTTCGCTGAGCAATTATTGTGTCTTTCCACTTATGAATCAACAGGTTTTGGAGGAAGTCAAGAAAGTGAAAAATTCATTAATGAATACTGGGAACCAAGATTAGGAATTAGAATGATGCAAACAGATGGAAGCGGATTGTCGAGAACCAATGCATTTAGTGCATTGCATTACACAAAATTGTTGGCGTACATGTATAAATCTAAGAATTTCTCCGCTTTTGAGGAGACTCTGCCCGTTGCAGGATCAAGCGGAACATTAAGAAGTGTATGTCGTGGTCAAGCCGCTCAAGGAAAACTCAAAGCCAAAAGTGGAACAATGAATCGAATAAAGTCTTACGCTGGATATGTGGACAGTAAGAGCGGAAAGAAGATTGCCTTTGCGCTGATGGTGAATAATGACGATTTGAGTAATTATCAGTTGGTGAAGCGGATGGAGGTGGTTTTTAATAGTATGGCGGGGTATTAGGGTTGGTTTGTGAATTTGTTTGAAACGCACAACAGGATGAGCGATTTTTGACGAAATTGTTCAATTGAAAGTGCGCATTAAAGAATTAAAAAATCTAGTAAAATTATTCCTACTAATAATTAAATCCAAAAGCCCACAACGGAATCACATTTAGATAACCATGTTCTATATCGTCTTTTACGACAAATGAATTTCCATCTTTTTCAATTTGCTGTTGTTTCTTGTTTTTTCCGCCGACTTCAAAAGTGTATTTATCAATTACGAAATCTGCATTTTTCGATGAAATTACATCGTTTTCAACACGCATTTGGTTTAAGAAGAACGTTTCACGTAAATTCCCAACATTTGATTGATTACCAACCAGATTATAAACCATATTAGTGTTTTCCAAATACACTTTGTCTACTTTTCCTAGGCCTCGAATTCCGCTGGTTTCATCACGCAGCTGAGTTATCAATCCTGCTTTTTCCATATACACAAAATAGTCATCCAAAGAGTTTCGACTTACTTTTATCATCTCTGCTATTTTCGTGAAATTTGGTTTAAAAGGTACGCTTTCGGCAATAATGGAAAGTAAGCGTTTAAGCTTTCGACTTGTGGCCACATTTAGATTTGCATATTGTGGAATATCAGTTTCTAATGTTTGAACAATTACTTGTCCCAATCTCAAATTGAATTCATTTTCAATTCCAAATGGATAATAACCGTTTTTTAAATATTCACTAAACAATGGCAAAGGATGTTCTATATTTTCAAGTTTCACATCATTATTTATGATCTGCTCCAAGGAATAAATTCCCGTATCATAATTATGAAAGTATTTTAAATATTCACGAAAAGAAAGTCCTTGCAACTTATATATTACTGCCCGACGACTTAAGTCAGCTGAACCTTTAAGAATATCAAGAACAGAGGAACCAGTAAACACCACTTTTAAATTAGGAAGTGAATCATATATGTTTTTCAATTCACGCGACCAGTTTTCATATTTGTGAATTTCATCGATAAACAAATATTCACCAGCATTCTTGTAAAATTCATCAGCTAAATCATAAAGTTTATTTTCACTAAAATATAAATCGTCAGCAGAAACATACAACGCTTTTTTACTACCTAACTCTTCTTTGATGCGCTGCAAAATCAGCGTTGTTTTACCTACACCTCGACCACCTATAATTCCAATCATACGGTTATCCCAAGATATTTTATCGTAAAGGTAACGCTTAAAATCAGTTGTAGTGTTTTGTAAAAGCGTTTCAAATTTCTGATAGAGCGTTCTCATAATTACTAGATATTTATTGCAAATATACACAAACGCACAATAGGATGAGCAGTTTTTGAAGAAAACGTTCAATTGGAAGTGCGTCTTTATATTTTCACTTAGTTACATTCGCTGCCGTATCGCTAGTCAGCGTAGGCACAAACCCCTACTAAAATAATGTTAAGTTTAGAAATTGAGGATCTCATCCTAAAATTTCAATACTATTCAGATTCATTATCCGACATTTTATCACCGCAGCATGAACAAAAAGGTAAATGAGCGAAATTTTCTTCACCACATTTTTTACACTTCTTAAAAAGTTCTAGTCCACAGAACCGACAAAAATTGGTTACAATTCCATAGGTATCAGCTTTATCTTTTTTACCTGCTGTTTTATCCCATTTTTTAACAATAAAATCTTTACCACAAGATGGACACATATGATTGTCAAGTGCTTTTTCCGCCGTTTCAGTTTGTACTCTCCTCGATCTTTCGGTAGTAGAAACTTTTAATTCTTTCTTTTTATTTTCAATAAATGTTTTGATTTTATTAATAGCATAAGTTCCAAAAAGAATACTCAGTATAATCCCAACTGTATATCGAATATAGCCACCATAGCTTGGAAGATAAGGAACTAATCCAAAAAAGAAAGCATAGAATGAAAAGAGTACAAATCCTAAAAACAAAGGCCAGTATTTGTGTTTTCTGAATTTGACAATGAATAGTATTCCAAGCAGTAGAATAGGTAAAATAAACAGTAATCGTATTAGAAACACTTTTAAATCATAAGCTCTAATTGCTTTTTCTCTCTCCTCATAAGCACGCTCAATCTCCTTGTTTATTGCTTCGTGAAATGCGTTTTTCTGATTAGATAAAACCTCTATTTCACCAGAAATCTGATTCAATTCAATTTTCCATTCTTGCTGTGTCTTATAAAATTCATCAAGTTCTTTTGCACGTGACAAAACCTCTTTATCTTCTCTAGGTGAGCCAACTGTTTTCCTAGCTTCTAACCAATTATCATAAGATTTCTTGGCATTCGCATAATTACCATTAACAACTCTTATGGTGTTTTGAACGCTTGAGAGTTTTGCAGATTTTAATTCAATTTTATTGTCAATGTCCTGAATTTCAAATTCCTTATGTTTTAAGAACTCATGATTTTGGAATTCTTCAACCAATGGCTTTTCTTCCCATTCATCAACATCATCAATCAATTTTCCAGATAGAGAAATCAAGAAACCACAAAGTACAATCGCGATTACGTAATTGATCAGCTTTGATGTTTTCTCTAGTTTTTTATTATTAAATTCCATATCTCAAATATTGTAATTGGTTCTTCTAAACGCTACCTGGTAAGGCACTGCGAGGCTTCCTACTAAAATAGATTTCGAAGATAAGAATAGTTTTATTAGTAGGAAAAGTTAAAAAGAAATTCCAGTTATTTAACTCAACTATTTTCTAATTAAATACTATATGACACACTGGCTTTAATAATTACACAAAAAATTAAATTATGAACCCTTTGATTAAAGGATAATTTATTTTCTAAACAAAAAGCAGAAATCGATAAAGCTTCTTTGGAAATTAAAAATGGAGAGGTAGTGGAATATGAAGTTTTCATGAAAAACCATCGATTGATTGAAAGATAAATCCAATTCACAAAAACAACTTCCATTATTCTCCAATCTGAATAAATTTAATTAAGTTTGAATGTGAAATTGATTGAAAAAAATAAAGAGCATTTAAAAAACCTATGTGATAAATATCACGTAGAGAGATTGTATCTATTTGGCTCCGCATTAAACTCAAGTTTTAACGCTAAAAGCGACATAGATTTCCTTGTCAAATTTAAGGCAATTGAATTATCTGGATATTTTGAAAACTTTATCAACTTTAAGGAGAATTTAAAAAAGTTATATGGTAGAGAGATTGATTTAGTAGAGGAACAGACTTTAAAAAATCCAATTCTTATTAACTCCATTGATAAAAATAAAAAGTTGATTTATGGATGAAAGAATTCATAAATGGCTGTATGATATCAAAATTTCCATAGAGGAAATTGACGGGTTTTTCGAGAATCAAAATAAGGACTTCATTCAATATCGCAATAATATTATGCTGAAAAGAGCTATTGAACGTAATCTTGAAATAATCGGTGAAGCTGTTAACAGAATCCTAAAAAGAGATGATTCTTATGAAGATAAAACTTCTGATGTAAAAGCTATTATCGCTCTAAGAAATCAAGTAATTCATGGGTACGATAATATATCTGATGAAAACATATGGTCAATTTTAATAAATCATCTTCCAAAGTTAAAATCTGATATCGATGATTTAATTCAATGACAGTAATACGCCAACAAATAAATGAATGGAGGGAAGGTCTTTTGACGCCCAACAAAAATGACGTACTATTAAATCTACTTCCCAACGAAAATGCTTTCTCAATTGACACCTTTTATCAAGAAGATAAAATTTTTTCAATCAATGAAAATCCATTTCTAAAGAAAGTCTTCAAGCAACATCAAACTTCTATAAAGGAAAGTGGTTCTCCAATTTTCGGAATTGCGAACGGTAAAATCTCTTTTGAATTCGAAAACCAAACTTTTCAGATGCCTTTCTTATTGGCTGATGCTTCAATTCATCGCAATCGTTTTAATGGAAGGTTTGAAATTAAGCAGACCGAAGATTTTTATATTAATCCTTTATTGTTGATTACGCTTTCTCTTAATGAAATCTCTTCTGAAATTGAAGAAGCAGCGCAACATTTAGAAGAATTAGGGTTAAAAACTACAATTGAAAATGGTATTTGGGTGGCTAATTTTCATCCACATCGTTTTGTACTTCAAAAAGAATTTGATGCAATTTTAGATGCTCCACAATTTAGTGAATCGTTGAAAAGTTTGTTTGGAGAAAGTAGGGAAATTGAAGAATTCAGTTTATCGGATCATTATTTATTTCCTTCGGATGTAAGTCAGCAAGTAGCAATTGAAAAAGTAAACGACAATCATACGGTCATTCAAGGTCCACCTGGAACAGGGAAATCTCAAGTGATTGCCAATTTAATTGGGAAAGTCTTGGGTGAAAACAAAAGTGCTTTATTGGTGGCAGAGAAATCTGTCGCTTTACAAGTGATTTACGACAAGATGAAAGATAAAAATCTTCATCATTTTTGTGTTTTTTATCACCATGAATTAAAAGCAAAGCAATTTATTCGTTCGTTGCAAAGCACTTGGAACTTTATTGAAGGTTTGCAAGTGAAGCAAATTATGGTTGGCGAACAATCTGAATTATTAGAACAAAGTTTAGACTTGACCTTAGCACGATTACGCCAAGAGGATTTAATTGGCGGGATTTCATTTAGTGAATTCAAATCGAAATACAATTCTCAAGAAGAGACTGTTTATTTGACCAAAAAACCAACTCTTCCAACTTGGGAAAAAGAGAAAATTGTTCTTGAAACTTTAAATAAAAATGACTTCCCGATTTCTGGAAGTTGGTTGCAACTCAATATTTCTCAATATGCAATTTCAGATATTCAGCATGCTGCAGAAAAGACAATTCAAAATCTTAAATCATTAAAAGAAAGAGAAATCACACCTTCTGATATTGAGTACAAAATCAAGTTGAGTGGATTGGCTTCTTTGTTTTATCATGACGACCAAGTTTTGCCAATTTCGGTATTTGAGAATGAAAGCAAACTTCAAAAACAGTTTTTAAAACTTTACAATTCATTTAAAACATTAATCGAAAAAGAAGCTATTTTAAAAGCCGAAGAAGGTTTGTGGGACAAGAGTTTTAGCTTGACAGAACTCAATGAATATATTCTGGCACTTTCAAGCAACAATAAATTCAGTTACAAATCTTGGATGACGAGAAACAAACTCTCTAAGTTTACGCATTTGAGTATGTTGGACACCAAGAAAGCTTTGGAGAATTTAGTTGAATTAAATTCTGTAAAACGTGAATTAATAACAACAAAAGACAAGTTGCGCAAACTAAAGTTGCCAGATGAAATTGCTGTTTTAGATCACATTAATTACGCAATTAACAGAATCAATTCAGCGGATAAAAATGACATTCAATTGCTCGTTGAAATGTCTAAAAATGAACGGTTAGAATTAAAAAATTCTAGTCAAATTTTAGGAGAAATTCATCATACTTTGCGACACTATTTCACGTTAAAAGAAGCTCCAATCTTCTCACAATTAAAATCAATTGAAAAAGAAATTCCTTTGATGATTGAAAACACTTCAAGATTGAAGGAGATTTCAAATGAAACAAAAAATGTTTTGCAAGAAACGAGATCTTTAAAAGAAGCGAATTCTGCGATTTACAATTCACATTGGAAAGATTTCAAAGGTCAATTTCCAACTTTAGCTGAAATTACTGGAGAAAAATTGAATCAAAGAATTATGGATATTATTCAATCTTTTAATGAAGAATCGGAATCATTTGGTGAATCAATAACCCAAGAAATTAAAAGGAAATTTGAGCAATTTCATACATTATTGCAAACTCCTGCTTCGAAATTAAATGAAGAAGAAAAGGAATTAAAAAAAGATTTAAGAAAAGGAAAATCAATTTTAGTCAAGGCTTTTGATAAAAAACGTGTTTTCCCAAGTGTTAGAGAATTGTTGGAAAGCGAAGCAAGATTATGGATTCAAGTTTTGCATCCTGTTGTCTTGTGCAGTCCATACAGTGTGGCGAAAAGTTTACCTATCGATTATCAATTTGATTTAGCCGTTTTTGATGAAGCAAGTCAGATTCCGTTGAGTCATATTGTAGGAACTGTGCAACGCTCCAAACGCATTGTGATTTCGGGAGATCAACAACAAATGGCACCACAATTTTATTTTCAAAAGAAAACGCTTCATCAAGCCGACGCTTTGCACCATGCGAGTTTTTATTGGGAAAACGTGATATTAACACATCATTATCGTTCGGTTCATCCAAGTTTAATTGCATTTAGTAACCAATACTTTTACGAGAATCAATTAAAAACTTTTCCAACACCGAATCCTCAAAAACCAATTGAGTTAATTACAACGGATGGGATTTTTGATGAACGCAGCAATGAAAAAGAAGCGGATATCGTTTCAAAAATCATTATTAACAAAATTAAAAATGCAGTATTTGATTTTGGATTGGTGGCCTTTAGTCAAACGCAATTAAAAGCAATTTTAGAGAAAATTCCAACCAATTATTTAGACCAATTAGAAGATAAAGATTCTATTTTTATTCAATCTTTAGAAAACGTTCAAGGAGATCAATGTGAACATTTGCTTATTAGTTTAGGTTATGCTAAAGATTTAAATGGAGATTTTCACAAGCGATTTGGACCATTAAACCAAGAACAAGGTCACAGAAGATTGAATGTATTAATGTCACGCGCAATTTCTAAAATCACTTTTGTGAGAAGTGTAACATCAGCAGATTTTTCTATTTCGAACAATGAAGGCGTGGAGAGTATAAGGAAATTAATGTTGTTTTTGGAACAAGAAGAAAATACTGAAATTGAATCTAGTTTTAAGGATGGAATTGAGCGGAAAGAAAATTCGTTGCTTATAAAAGATATTGCTTCGATATTTAAAAGCGGACATGAGGTGGTTGATTTTTATCGGACTGCTGTGAGTAGAGAATGGAAGGTGGAGTTTGCGCTGTAATGGCACGCGGATAACGCGGATGCAAGCAGCGCGGATGGTCGCGGATTTTTTAATTATTGAATGAGATAGATCTTTATACTAATATTTCAATACTTTAACTACCTTCTCATAACTCTCTCGAAACAACCTCAGAAACTCCTCCATTTCCACCAAATCCCAATGTGCAAATCCCAACCGAAGCGCTGTTTGATTTTTATTTTGATACATACAAATTCGGGGAAGAAAAGTATCTCTAGATTTCATTTCTTGCGCCAGTTTTACCAATGAAATTTGCTCCTGAAATTCTATCCAAAATGCAAATCCGTTTGCAGGGCGTTCAAACTTGATTGATTCTCCGAAATACTGTTTCAATAAAGCCTCAAAGTGCAACATTCTTTCACGGTAAATCTTGCTAGCTTTCTTTTGATAGCGAAACAAATCTCCTTCAATTATCATTTCACCTAAGGCTTGTTCTAACACAAAATTTCCTTGGGGATTTAACACAGACACATGTTTTTTCGCTTCTGCAATAAAATCTGGCGGAGCCATCATAAAACTCAATTGAAAAGTTGGATGAAGGTGCTTTCCTATTGATCCTAAATGAATAATTCTACCATTGGCATTATTTGTCGCCATGGGTAAATCAATTTGCTTTTGATAGTTAAATTCAAAATCTTCATTGTCTTCGATTATCACAAAATCATATTCTTCAGCCAAGTTGATCAGTTCCTTTCTTCTTGCTTTTGATAATACTGAAGTGGTTGGATAACTTTGTTGTGGATTGAGATAAACACATCGAATATCACCTTTATTATACTTCTTTCTGATGTAAGAAATATCAATTCCATCTTCATCTAACGGAACAGTTTTTACCTTTACTTTCTCTTGATTAAAAACCATGTTCATCGAGAAAAAACTTAATTCTCCAACCAGAACAATGTCACCTTCATTGAACAACATTTTCGCAAGTGTATAAAAGAGCATTTCTCTGCTTTTGGCCACAAGCAAATGGGCCTTTGAAATGTGAAATCCTCGTGTTAGATTCAGATAATAGCTCAACTGTTCTATAAAAAACGCATTTTCTTGAACGGCATAATTCCCAATATTACTTTGAATATTTCTTCGTTTTAAAGCTCCAGTATAGAATCGAGATAATTCTTGGGTTTTTATAATCCGATAATCTGGTTGCCCATCATTACAAATAAATTTATGGTTTTCTTTTTCATAAGGTGAAGACAATATAAATGATTTATTAAATGAAAACTTTGCTTTTTCTACTGATTTTATTGGATTCAAAGCTAAATCATCATCTTTTATTGCTTTTAACTCTGGATTTTGAACAAATGCACCCACTTTGGCTTTTATCACTAACCAATTCTGAGCTTCCAATTCCTCAAAAGCTGCAACAATTGTTTTTCGATGCACTCCTAATTCTTCACTCCAAACTCTTGTGCCAGGCAACTTAACTCCAACAGGAATAAGACCTCGCTGAACAGCATTTATAAATTGATATGCTATTTGGAGATATAGCGAATCAGACTTTCTTCTGTCTATTCGAATAAATTGAGCTATTGAAATCAAATCTGGACTACTTAATATTTAAAATCTGGACTATTTATAGAATCTCAAATGTAGCACCTTTGCATCGAATTTGATAAAAATAAGATTAGAAAATTAAAATATGAAAAAGTTTATTGCCTTTACAATTCTTACCCTGTCATCCACTTGTGCATTTTCACAAGAAGACACAACCGTATTTAAAGAAGTGCTCATTCAAGGAAATCGTTTAGATATTCCAGTAAATCAAGCGACACGAAATATTGAAATTCTAACGGCTGAAGACATTAAAAAACTACCTGCAAGAACAGTAAATGAATTACTTGCTTATGTTGGCGGAATTGATGTTCGTCAACGCGGGCCTTTTGGAAATCAAGCAGACATCAGTATTGATGGAGGTTCATTTGAACAAACGCTTGTCCTTATTAATGGAGTAAAATTATTGGATGCACAAACTGCTCACAACATGATGAATATTCCTATTCCTTTAGATGCAATTGAGCGCATTGAAGTCTTGAGGGGTCCTGCTGCTAGAGTTTATGGAATTAATGCTTTAACTGGAGCGATAAATATCGTCACCAAAAGTTCAGGTGAGTCTTTCATTGCAGTAAATACTTATGCGGGTTCATCTTTTCAAGAAAAGGAAGCTGGCGATGGTGATGGGGTATATGGTGGTGGCGGAATTCAACTTACGGGGAATTTTAACACAAAAAAACAGAATCATTTAATCGCATTGAGTCAAGATTTATACAACGGACAACGTTACAATACAGCGCAAAGCAATACACGTTTATTCTATTCTGGAAAGCATAAAATAAATACCAAAAACTCGCTTCAATGGATGGGAGGATATACCTATAATGACTTTGGTGCGAATGGTTTTTACGCTGCTCCTGGAGACATAAATTCTAATGAAATTGTAGAGACGGCATTGGTTAGTCTTTCCTCTTCTCATCAATTGGGTCGTTTTACGATTTCTCCTAGAATTAGCAATCGTTATAATGAAGATGATTATCGATATTTAGGAAAAGACATCGATATTGCACGTTCAAAACATTATTCCAACGCTTTAATGGCGGAAATAAACACGAGTATTAAAACTACAATTGGTGATTTTGGCTTAGGATTTGAATCAAGATTTGATGAAATCAACAGTTCAAATATTGGTCAACACCAAAGAGATAATCATGGAATTTCTTTAGAATATAGAAAGGTCTTCTGGAGAAAATTGATTCTTACCGCAGGAACTTATGTGAATTACAATACAGATTATGATTGGCAAGTTTATCCAGGAATAGATTTCGCTTATCGTTTTTCACCGAGTTGGAAAGTTTATGCTAGCGTTGGTTCTGGTCAAAGAATTCCTTCCTTCACGGATTTATACCTTAATCAATTACCTGGAAATGTTGGAAATCCAAACATTCAACCAGAAGATGCTTGGGCTTATGAAGCGAATTTTCAATATGCTAAGAGAACACTGAAAATAAATGGTGGATATTTCTATCGTTCAATAAGCAATTACATTGACTGGGTTCGAGAAATGCCTTCTTTACCTTATTCACCAATAAATATCGGAGAGAATTTAGTTCATGGAATTCATGCCAATATTTCACAGCAATTTGCAATAAAAGAAAAACATAAGATTGGATATAAAGTGAATTACACATTTCTTAAACCAAGTTATAACTCAGAAGAAAGCATACAGTCAAAATACATTTTAGAGTCATTAAGAAATCAGTTGATCGCAGGATTAAATTATGCTTACGCAGATTTCTCCATTCAAATTAACAACAGATTTATCAAAAGAGAATTAAACGATCCTTATCATTTGTTAAGTGTTCGTGCTAATTACGATATAAATGATTTTTCTGTTTATGCTGATGTGAGTAATATTCTCAATGCTAAATATGTTGAGGCTGGAGCGGTTCCTATGCCTCCGAGGTGGTTTACTTTAGGAGTGAGATATGTTTGGAAGAAGTGATGGTCGGATTTCACAGAGTTTATAAAAGACAGCTTCTTTATATTACTGTTTTTCTTTGAAATCGGCAAAAGCAAAGAACTAATTAAAAGGGTAATGAAGTGCTCCCCTCTTTTGGAAATAAATCTCGATAAACAGTAGAGCTCAAAAGAGTTTCCTCAGTCGTTTCAACTCATCCGGAATGACAGTTGTTTTGAGTGATGGGTGGCAAGAAAAGGGGTTGAAGCTTCAACCCCTTTTCTTGCCAAAAACAACCCCATGTTATTGTCATTCCGAACAGCGATAAATATCTCTGATTTTTGATAGTGGAGGAATCCCTCCTTTCTTTTCACTTTCAAAAAAAACCATTAGATAATTGATAACTAGTAATATATTAAAAACAAAAGAGTAAACATTTGATTTGCCGAAATAAAAAGTATATATTTGTATTGCAATAAGTAATAAAGTATACTGTCATGTCAGGAGAAAACCAACATACCGATAATAACCTAAGCTTCGTAAGCGAAGCACCCACACAATATTACACGGGTATCGATGCGCAAATGCCTATTCACAGCTTAACATCTATACAAAAGATGGATATAGTTGAAAATAGAATTTCTAAAAACTACTTAGTACTTTTTAAAAAGCTTGCCAATTTAGATTACGATGCATTGGCTTTGGCATTATCAGTTACACGCGCTACTTTAATAAACAAAAAAGGAAGTGAAAAATTCAGCGATACAATCAGTGAAAAAATTCTCGCTTTAGCTGATTTATATTCCTTCGGTTATGAAGTCTTTGAAGAAAAAGAAAAATTTAATCAATGGATGTTTTTTCCAAATCAAGCTTTAGGAGGTAAAGTTCCTTTTGATTTTACATCCAACCAATATGGAAGAGAAGAAATTCACAATTTGATTGGGAGGGTTGCTTATGGTGTTTATTCATAATTGGATTTGCAAGAAGATGAAGAATAATTAAAGTGATGGAGTTTTAGATAAATACAAAATAGAATTTTCTCAAAAAAAATGAAAGTCTACAGAATAGGTAAAATCGAATATGCCAAAGATTTAGCTGGAACTGGAGCTAAACTTTATGGTGGCCGCTGGAATCATGTGAATACACCTTGCATTTACACCTCCGAAAGTCGTGCTTTGGCAATTTTGGAATATTCTGTAAATATAAATATTGACTTCATACCTAACTCTCTTTCTGTTTGCACCTTTGAAATTGATGAAGAACAAATTCAAGAAATCAAATCCAATAAATTACCTAATGATTGGCAAGAGATTCCAGCGCCTCATTCTACAAAAACAATTGGAACAGATTTTTTACATTCTAACATTCCACTTATCAAAATCCCTTCAATTATTATTCCGGATGAATACAATTATATTCTAAATCCTTCATTATTGGGAAAAGCTTTCGAATTGGTAGAAATAAAAAGGATAATATATGATTTGAGGATTAAAAAAGCCTAACTGAATAACTTATCTCACTTCTAACAGATTCTTAAAAATCCGCCTAATTCTGACAAATTCCTTCCCATAATTCTTCTTAATTTCCTTATCTTCACACCAAAATCTTGAATATGAAAACTGCAGATTGGAAAACAGTAAAAGAATACGAAGACATCACCTATAAAAAGTCAAATGGTGTAGCTAGAATTGCATTCAATAGACCCGATGTTAGGAACGCTTTTAGACCTAAAACAACATCGGAATTATACGAAGCTTTTTACGATGCACAAGAAGATCCTTCAATTGGTGTTGTGTTATTATCTGCAGAAGGTCCAAGTAGCAAGGACGGCGTATATTCTTTCTGTTCAGGTGGAGATCAAAAAGCAAGAGGAAAACAAGGTTATGTAGGTGAAGATGGAATGCACCGTTTAAACATTCTTGAAGTTCAAAGATTGATTCGTTTCATGCCAAAAGTTGTAATTGCTGTCGTTCCAGGATGGGCAGTTGGCGGTGGACACTCTTTACACGTTGTTTGTGACTTAACTTTAGCGAGTAAGGAACATGCGATATTCAAACAAACAGATGCCGACGTTACAAGTTTTGACGGAGGTTACGGTTCTGCTTACCTTGCAAAAATGGTGGGTCAGAAAAAAGCCCGTGAGATTTTCTTCTTAGGACGTAATTATTCAGCGCAAGATGCGGTTGATATGGGAATGGTGAATGCAGCAATTCCGCATGCAGAATTAGAAGATACAGCTTTTGAATGGGCACAAGAAATATTGGATAAATCTCCTACATCAATTAGAATGTTGAAATTTGCTTTCAACTTAACAGATGATGGAATGGTTGGTCAACAAGTATTTGCTGGAGAAGCAACGCGTTTGGCCTACATGACAGATGAAGCAGAAGAAGGACGTAACGCATTTTTGGAGAAGCGTAAGCCAGACTTTTCTAACATAAAATGGATTCCATAGCTTATTAATTTCAATTGCGCATATCAGTAAAAATCAATTCCAACTTCAATTTAAGAAAATAGAATTGTTTAAAACAATACAATGAGCGAATTAAAATCAGCATTAGAACAAAGATTTGGAGCGCATCGCGTAAGTGATTATCCGATTGGTGAAGACGATTATATCGATTTATTAAAAATCGAAGTGGAGAAGAAATTCCCATTGACTATAATTTGCACAAACGGTCTCTCAACTTACGACATGCCTGTTAACGAAAGATACCAGGACAGAAAACATACTGAAATATTTTTCTGTCTGCCAGGATATTGGGATTTGAATGATGTTGAAAATGAAAACATGATGTGGCCTTTAAAAATCATTCAAAAACTCACCAAAAACGTTATTGAAGGGGAAACTTGGTATGGACCGGGTCATACAGTTGCCAATGGAAATCCTTCTACCAGTATTTCTACAACAATGAAGCAAGATTACTTACTTCTTGCTGATCCGATTGAATTAGAAGATTTTTTCGCTCCGGTAATAATAAATGGGGTTGAAGTACACTTTTTAGCCATCATTCCAATATTCCACAAAGAATACGAACAAAAAACGCATCAAGGATACCGGAAATGGATTAAGAAATTCCGTGGGAGAAATGGAGATGAAATTCTAGACGATTACAGAACATCAATTTATAAGAGTCGTTGGTTTAGATCGTGATGTTTTTCGGCATTTGTAGGCGCAATTTTTTTTACCATTGTAGAGGCACAATGCATTGTGCCTCTACAATGGTAAAAAAACCACCTACTGCGGTTCAAATGCCACGTTAATTTCTGCGATATAATTCATAACCTCGTCTCTTCCTTTTGCGGAAACACTTGATGTAACAAAAAATGGTGGCATAACCTCCCATTGTTTTAACATTTCGCGTTTATATTTCGCAAGTTTCTTATCCAATTCGACTGCCGACAATTTATCTGTTTTTGTGAACACCATAGAAAATGGTAAACCTTTGGTTGCACACCATTCCATAAATTCAACATCAATCTTTTGCGGTTCGAGTCGACTATCTATTAATATGAATGTATTGAGTAAATTTTCTCTTGTCAAAAGATACTCATCAATAAATAGCCCCCATTTCTTGCGGCTGGTCTTTGATGCTTTTGCGTATCCATAACCAGGTAAATCTACAAGGAACCATTCCTTATTAATAATAAAATGGTTAATTAATTGTGTCTTCCCTGGCTTCCCAGAAGTTTTTGCCAACTTTTTATGGTTGGTCAACATATTAATAAGAGAGGACTTCCCTACATTTGAGCGACCAATAAAGGCATACTCAGCAAGCTTAGGCTCTGGACATTTATCCACCTCTGTATTACTAATCACGAACTCTGCAGAATGTATAACCATAACATCAATTTTTCACAAAGTTATTTTTTTAAAATCAGCAAACATAAAATTGGTGCGCAAAATCATTTTTATTTCTATCTTTAACGCATTGTTAAATAAGTTAACAATAATAATTAAGCCCTACAGGGCACTAATAACAAGTAAACTTTGGGCGAAAGTAGTATCGCAAAGCATAATTTCGTGTTTTAATTTTGAATTTCAAAACATAAATTATTTCTTTGTAGGCTGAATTAACCCTTTAAAAATAGGAAAAAATGTCTGATATCAAATCAAGAGTTGTATCAATTATTATTGATAAGTTGGGTGTAGAAGAAGCAGAAGTAACAACGGAAGCGTCATTCACAAATGATCTAGGAGCAGATTCTCTAGACACAGTTGAGTTAATTATGGAATTCGAAAAAGAATTCAATATTGCTATTCCAGATGACCAAGCAGAGAACATTCAAACTGTAGGTCAAGCAGTTTCTTACATTACAGAACACGCAAAATAAGCAGTTACAATTTGGTAACAAACTGCAAATTAAAATTTAGATTTAATTCATGGAACTTAAACGAGTTGTTGTAACAGGACTAGGAGCTTTAACACCTATCGGAAATACTGTAGAAGAGTATTGGAATGCATTACTATCCGGTAAAAGCGGTGCTGCACCTATCAAACAATTTGATGCTTCTAAATTCAAAACGCAGTTTGCTTGCGAAATTAAAAACTTCGATGTTAATGATTTCATTGACAGAAAAGATGCTAGAAAATTAGATCAATTTTCTCAATATGCCATGGTTTCCGCTACGGAAGCCATGGTTGATTCTCAACTATTGGAATCAAATCCAAACAGAGATCGTATTGGTGTAATTTGGGGGTCAGGAATTGGTGGTTTAAAAACATTGCAAGATGAACATGAAGATTTCATGAATGGTGATGGAACTCCAAAATTCAACCCTTTCTTTATTCCTAAAATGATTGTTGATATCGCTGCAGGGCATATCTCAATTAAATATGGATTACGTGGTCCAAATTATGCTACTGTTTCGGCATGTGCTTCTTCAACCAATGCTATTATTGACGCTTTCAATCTAATTCGTTTAGGTAAAGCAGATGCAATTGTAACAGGTGGTTCTGAAGCTGCAGTTACTATTATGGGAGTTGGCGGATTCAATGGTTTACGTGCGCTTTCAATGCGTAACGATTCTCCGGAAACTGCTTCTCGTCCATTCGACAAAGACAGAGATGGTTTTGTTTTAGGTGAAGGTGCTGGTGCACTTATCCTTGAAGATTATGATCATGCAATTAAACGTGGTGCAAAAATCTACGCTGAAGTTGCTGGTGGTGGAATGTCAAGTGACGCTTACCACATTACGGCTCCTCATCCAGACGGAATTGGAGCAAGAAATGTAATGATCGAAGCATTGAAAGATGCAGAACTTCAACCAGAAGATGTTGATTACATCAATGTTCATGGTACTTCTACTCCACTTGGAGATATTGCTGAACCAAAAGCAATTAAACACGTATTCGGAGAACATTCTTATAAACTGAATATTTCTTCTACGAAATCAATGACAGGTCACTTACTTGGTGCGGCAGGAGCTATTGAAGCAATTGCTTGTATTCTAGCTGTGAAACATGACATTGTTCCTCCAACAATCAATCACTTTACGGATGATCCGGAGATTGATAACAAGATGAACTTTACTTTTAATAAAGCACAAAAACGTAAAGTTGATGTAGCTTTATCGAATACATTCGGTTTTGGAGGGCACAATACCTCTGCAATCTTTAAAAAGTTAAAGTAAGCGTTTTGAGACGATTGTTTTTATTTCGATCAAGCCCGAAAAGCAAAAATGACCTTAAGTTAATTCGATTCATAATTAAGAAATTTGGGCATAGACCAAAAAAATTAGTTTTGTTTAAAATCGCGTTGACCCACAAGTCAATTTCTAACGCTTCTGATAAACTCATTTCAAATGAGCGGTTAGAATTTTTAGGAGATACTATTCTTGATGCAATAATTGCAGATTTTCTTTTCCATAAATTCCCCGAAGAAGACGAGGGTTATCTAACCAAGGTGAAATCAAAAATGGTGAGTCGAAAAACTTTGACAACCATAGCTCAATCTATGGGAATTGCGGATCACATTGTTTACCAAACGGGCCGAAGCATCAGGTTGGCAACACTCGAAGGAAACGCGTTTGAAGCATTAATTGGAGCAATTTATATCGACTCAGGTTACGAAGCCGCCAAAAAATCCATCTTCCATTCCGTTTTAAGAGCGCATCTAGATTTACCTACTCTATTAGAAAAAGAAATTGACTTCAAAAGTAGACTCTATATATGGACACAGAAAAGTCATTTGGACATAGAGTTTAAACTAATCACAGAAAAATTCGCTGACGGAAAATGGTTCTATGAAGTTGAAGTGTTCATCAACTCAAATCCTTATGGAAAAGGTACAGGAGATTCCAAAAAAGTAGCCGAACAAGCAGCTTCAAAAGAGACCTTACAATTGATGGGAGCAATTTAAAACTCCTCTATTTCTTTATTCGATTCCAATCTTTGCTCTTCTACTTGATTAAAAAAGACTTTTATTACCTAAAAGACCTTAATCCACCTCTCTTTTCTTAAATAATTATTAGTTTTATAAACTACTAACGATTATTACAATTATGAAATCCCAATATATTAGGTCCTTTTTTGTCGCGCTATTTCTGTTTCCATTAATACTAAACGCTCAAGAGTCAAGCCTTACACAATTTAAAACCTCTAAATCTATAGGAAAAGCTCCTGTTATTTTCACAACTTCTTTTGATGATAAAGTAGCCGCCAAAATAGAAAGCACCAACAATATAAAAGATGATGATAAAGAAGAATATGCTAGATATACTAATTATGCATTAAATAGCCTTCTTCAATCGGGATTAGTTCTTTATGGCGATCCGATGACCGTTTTTGTTGAAAAAGTTGCTGCAAAACTCCTAGCAAACGAACCAAATTTAGAGAAAGAACTACAGTTTTATGTCATTAAATCTAATATTACCAATGCGCTTTGCACAGATCCCGGTGTCATATTTATAACCACTGGATTAATTTCACAGATTGAAAACGAAGCACAATTGGCCTATATCATCGCTCATGAAATTGTTCATTATCAAGAAAAGCACTTAGAGGAATCTTTCAATAAATCAAAGGAGACTAATCTCGAGATAACGACATCCTACGAAGATCTTGTTTTACTTTCAAAAGATCATGAATTTGAAGCGGATGCAAATGCTTTAAAACTTTATCATGCAGCGGGATATTCAGATAAAGAAATCAATACTGTTTTTGATGTTTTGATGTATTCTTATCTCACCTTTGACGAAGTTAAAATTGACAATTCTTTTTTTGGTAACCCGGAAGTCTATATTCCAGAATCATATTTTCCAGAAAAAGCAAATCCAATTTTAGCATTTGAAGAATACGATGACAGTAAAAGTACGCACCCTAATATCAGAAGAAGAAAAGATGCTATTGCTAATGAAATTGAGAAATACAGCGATTGGGAAAATAACAGCCATTTTATTGAAACTGAAGAGTTTTCTTATGTCCAAAATATTGCAAGATTTGAATCGGTTAGAGAAAACTTATTGCGCTCGGACTACATAAAATCACTTTATGAAATTTACATCTTAGAAAAGGAATTCCCGAAAAACGAATTTTTACAAACGAGTAAAGCACTTGCTTGGTTATTTATGAGTCAAACAAATCTATCTGGAAAGAAAAGATCATTCATAAAAAAAATTGATGAAAAAGAAGGTTCTATTTCAATGGTTTACAGCTTCCTCTCAAAACTTTCTTCAGAGGAAATGGCTTTAATGGCAGTTAGACAAACCCATGATATTCATAAGGAATTTCCTTCTTCAAAAAGAATTAAAGAAATAAGAGATGAAGCAATTTCTGCTCTTGCACATGTTAGAAGATTCGACATTAATAAATTAGAGAAAATCAGTTACCTAGATGCAATTAAACTAAGAGAAGAATATTTGACTGACACAGTTCAAACGGATACTTTAGCAATTGAGGGAGAATCTAAATATGATAAAATTAAAAGAATTCGAGCAAAACAAAGTTCAACTAAAAGCACAACGGAACTTATTGATGAAAACTTTTCGGCTTTCCTTCTATATGATTTAGTTGGGAATCGTGAATTCAATGAAATTTACGAAAAGGAAATTGAAAAAATAAAGAATGAAAAAGGTTATACCTCACTTTCAAAAAAAGAGAGAAAGCAACTAAAAAAGGAAAGAAATAAAAAACTAGAAGGTGATATTATTTTAATTACTCCTCAACTAGAAGCAAATTACAAAGGGAATTTCGATTTAGATAAAACACTATTGTTTTATGATATAATGGTTAAAGAAATACCTAAATATGCTCCAACTGAACGAGTGTATGATAACAGCATTGCCTTAGCCGAAGACTTTACCACTGAGAAATATAACGAAGCTTGTTTGATCAACTCTTACCTAGTTCAAAAGATAAATCTAAACAATGGAGAGTTTAAAGATCAAATAATTGATTATGAAGACATGCAAGGATTAATTAAAAAATTCAACAATCCTTATCTTGTTTTGATCTCTGGTGAAGCAAACAAATCATCAATATTCAGAAATTCTCTATCAGGAAAAGCCCAGTACATAGAAATTTCAACTGGAAATGTTTTAAAATCGAACTACTATTCTGTGAATTTGAAAATCCGAAAAGCTTCAGTAGGTGGTTTAGTATTTGAAGTATTCTCAAAATTTTAATTAAAGAAAATGAAAAATTTACATCTAATTATATTTGCCTGCTTATTGTTTTGTTTCTCACAAAGCACATACGGACAAAGCACCAATTTCTTTAATCAGAAAAATATATTTTCAGTTCGCGCTAGCTTTAATCCCCGCTTAATCCCAATTGGACAAAACGGAAATTATACCGATGATGGG
The DNA here is from genome assembly GCF_004152935.1 of Brumimicrobium glaciale. Classification (GTDB taxonomy): domain Bacteria; phylum Bacteroidota; class Bacteroidia; order Flavobacteriales_D; family Crocinitomicaceae; genus Brumimicrobium; species Brumimicrobium glaciale. The sequence goes on along the minus strand of NZ_SETE01000001.1, from coordinate 351,321 downwards.
ATGTACGCAAATGAAGGCGTTGGGAGAGGAACTTATTATCAATATTACGACCAGAACAATAAACTAGTTGGTGGAGATCAAAAGTTTAATTTAATGCTTAATGCTTCGTATAAAAGGATTTATAATTCAGACAAAGTAATAGGAGTAGAATTTAATTATCAAAAACACAATCTTACAATTAATGAAACTGCAAACATTGGATTTACTGAAGATGATTACGATATTTCAAAGCCATTTTTAATCTCAACACCTGTCTTTAACACCTATGACATTCAAATTCTACTGGGTAGTTTTTCTGATGCTGTCCTTGCGCCAAATCAACATTTATTCACCTACGGATTAGGAGTGCGTATGTTCTCACTTGATCAAGATCAAAATTATCGAATAGATTCCGAAACGCCTATCACGGACTTGGATGATTTTTTGGACGATTACGAAAAGGTATTCATTTATACACGGTTCTCAATGAATTACACATACAGAATGTTAATCACAAAAAACCTGAGTCTAGATTTAGGCTTGAATTTTAATATTGGCCTATATCAAGACATGGATGCAGTTGATAATTTACCGATGGAATATGGCTATTTTACTGGAGAATCAGCTGCTTATTCCAGAAATTTTGTTAGGAACAAGCTCGGTCACGAAACATTCTTTAACATGCTATATTTTAGAACAGGATTATCATTTGCTATTTAATAGCTTAAAAAAACATTATGAAAAACTTAATTACTTTAATAACGATTACATTATTAGCATTTTCAATTAATGCTCAGGAAATTATTTCTTCTCAAAAAGCAAGAAGAGTAAAAAACCACAAGGGAGACGGATTAATTTATGCGCAAGAGAAAATCTATTTACAAAAAGCAAAACATAACAAAATAAACATTTATAAAGACGGAAGTAAAGCTGGGAGTAAAAACTTCAATAAAAAAATTGGAGGCGAACGCACTAAGACTGTAAAAACCATTTTTAACAGTGAAGGGATAACGAGAATATATAGTATTGAACAAGATATGTCTATCGAACTTTACACTCAGAAATACACACTGGACTATAACGCGATTGGTGACCCTATGAGATTTGCTGATATCCAAATGGACCCAGCTAATTTTTTTAGGATGGAATACTATGCTGAAAATAGCGAACAAACTGGAAACACCTTAATTTCTATTCATCTAGAATATCAAAATGCTGCCAATCAATTAAAACTTTTTCTTTTCGACGAAGATTATCAAGAGTTAAATGCTGTACAGGCCACTGCTTCGACAAATTTCAGTCAATTTGAAATAATTGCCTCTAAAGTATTATCAAATGACAAGGCTGTTTTTTTAGTAAGAGAATATGAACAAACAACCTCTTTATACACTACAACAAAAAATATTTTTGCTTCAAACATGATAACCTTCAGTCAAGAAGAAGAGCCTAAAATCAATAAAATGCTTCCAGACTATAGCAGAATTATTAAATATACGATTAGTGAAAATATTTCTGATAATAAAGTTTTGATTGCTATACAGTCTCAATTGAATGAAAGTGAATCTGAGGAACAAAATGAGGAAACTGATAAGAACATACTTGGAGTATACACTTATAATTTTAAAACTTCTGAATTGACTAGGAAATCATATCCCATAGATGCTGAAATCAAAAAAACCAGAAGAGGAATTGGCTCCATTAAGAAGGTTATATTTGACAATGAAGGGTCATCTTATTTCATATTTACAATGACAGCGTCTGGAGGAAGAATTGATTATGGTGCACACACAATTAAATTAGATAAGGATGGTAAATACATTTGGGGAACACCTTTAGTCAGAAAAGATGTTTCTGATATTAAATACAGACTTACTGGATATTTGGTTTACGTGAATGATCAAAATGAATTAGAAATGATTTTCAACAGTAAGAAGAATGTATTTAAAAAAGGAGAATACAAAGCGAATGACAGCAATGGAATATGGTTTTTTCATAAAATGGATGTAAGTAAAAAAACCATTCCTATAAAAGCCACCTTCAATTCTAATTCTGGAGAAGTAGAGATTAAAAGAATCTTGGAGAAAGAAAATGTGAATTCAATTGCTTATAAAAATGCAATTGAGACTAAAGAAAATGGAGTATATTATGCTATTCATAACATAGGAGGAAAAACATTTGTATCTTTAATCGACTTCAAAAGAAAATAAAAATCATTTATTCATGAATTGCCATTCTCTAAAAACATTTTTCGCTATAGTATTTTTTATGCATTTAGGCGTTATCGCCCAGGATGACACTTTTGCTAATTTTAAAACCACATTATCCATAGGAACACCTCCAGCTATTTTCACAACTTCTTTTGATGATAAAGTTGCTGAGAGAATTAAAAGTTCGACAAAAGTGGATGAAGAAAACAGAGAAGATTATGCCAAATATTCCAATTACGCTTTAAATAATCTACTCAAATCAGGTTTTGTTCTCTATGGAGATCCAATGACAAAATATGTTGAAAAAGTTGCAGCAAATTTATTGAAAAACGAGCCAGGATTAAGACGAAGATTACAGTTTTATGTACTGAAAACGAATACAACAAATGCATTATGTACTGAACCCGGAATAATTTTCATTACAACAGGATTAATTTCTCAAATTGAAAATGAAGCACAGTTGGCTTATATTATTGCGCATGAAATAGTTCATTATCAAGAAAAACATCTTCAAAAGTCATTCACTAAATCAAAGGAAAGTGAATTGAATCCAACAACTTCGTATGAAGATCTTGTTTTACTTTCCAAAGACCATGAATTTGAAGCGGATAAAGATGCTTTAAAACTTTATCATGCGGCAGGTTATTCTGACAAAGAAGTGAATACCGTTTTTGATGTTTTGATGTATTCTTACCTCACATTTGATGAAGTAGATGTTGACAGTACATTTTTTGGAAACCCTGAAATTTATATTCCACGATCATACTTCCCAGACAGACCTAATCCAATTTTGGCTTTTGAAGATTATGACGACAGCAAGAGTTCACATCCTAATATTCGAAAAAGAAAAGACGCCATCGCTGATGAAATTAAAAAATACAGTGATTGGAAAAACAATACAAGCTTTCTAAATGAAGAAGAATTTAAAACAATTCAAAACATTGCAAGATTTGAATCCGTAAGGGAAAATTTATTGGTATCAAATTACATTAAAGCGCTTTATGAAATTTATATTCTAGAAAAAGAATTTCCTAATAATGAATATTTACAAACAAGCAAGGCAGTCGCTTGGGCAACAATTAACCAACTTTCTTTAAATGGAAAAAAAAGAGGCCTTACTGAGGATATGGCAGAAAGAGAAGGAGCCATTTCAATATTATTTGGTCTTTTTAGTAACCTAAATCAAATAGAATTAGCACTTTTAAGTTTAAGACAAATTGAAGATGTTTACAAACAATTTCCAAGTTCTAAAAGAGTAGAGGAAATCAGAAATGAAGCCATTGGAAGTCTAGCAGGTTTGCGAAATTTAAAAATTGATGACCTAGAAAGTGTAAGCTATCGAGCGGCTCAACGTTATAATAATAAAATTGATTCCGTTTCATCAACCCCAAAAATTGACAGCACCTTATTTAAAGATGAAACAAAATATGATAGAATTAGGAGAATTCGTGAACAACAAAGCTCAGAAAGAGGAACAACCACTGAACTCACTGATGATAACTTCTCTTTATTCTTTCTCTACGACTTAGCAAAGAGCGGTGAATTTCATGAAATTTATAATGCTGAAAAAGAAAAATATACCCGTTCAAAAGTTATTCGATATAGCTATAATGAAGTTAACGAAGATGATAATAATTTAAGTAAAAGTGATTTAATTTTGATCACTCCAAGACTAGTTGCAGAAACCAAAGGTGAGTTTGATCTTGACGCAACTCTATTGTTTTATGAATATTTGAATGGAGGATTTGAAAAACACGCTCCAAAAGATAGACTAAAGAGCAAAGATATTTCATTGACAGCGGAATTCACAACAGAAAAATACAACGAGGCAGCATTAATTAATTCATTTTTAATTCAAACTGCGAATCTTAAAAACAACAACGTGAAAAATCTTTGGGTTGATTATGACGAGATGAATAGTTTGATGAGCCAATATAATGATCCTTACCTCCTATTGATTTCTGGAAAATATTACTTTGATAAGTTTTCAAGTAAGGCGGTTACCGGTGATGCTAAATACATTCATATTGCCACAGGTGAAATTTACAGTTCAAGAGCGTATGATTCAAGATACAAATTAAATAAATTATCAGTTGAGGGACTTACTCATTTGGTGTTTTCTAAATTCAACTAGAATCTAAATTTACAAGTATTGAAGAAGTAAAGTGTATCTTCAATGCACTTGAAAGTCAGCATAAAAATAAATAATATTGTATTTCGAATTATTTTAATTACATTTGCACTGTTTTATATACAAATTTAATAGAACGAGGGGACAATTTGTCCCCTCTTTTTGTAAGTATGCTGAAGAAGAAAATCATAGAAGAACTAGCAATAGAGAGAATAAACGAGCTGGATAAAGGCTTGTTCATTGTAGAGATAGCAATATCATCAAACAATGTCATTCAAGTAGAGTTAGACGTAGAAGACGGAAATGTAGCCATTAATGACTGCGTTTCTGTCTCAAGGAACATAGAACACAATTTAGATAGGGAGGAACAAGATTTCGAACTGTCTGTGTCATCGGCGGGTTTAGATAAACCTTTTCGAGTTTTGAAACAGTACATTAAGAACATCGGAAACGAAATTAAGGTACAGCTGAAAGAAAAAAACAATACCATTGAAGGTGTGTTAAAGCACGTTGATGAAAATGGTATTAAACTGGAAACAACTTCGAAAGAGCGCGTTGAAGGGAAGAAGAAAAAAGAAATTGTTGTTCAAGAACATGAATACACTTTCGAAGAGATAAAGGAAACAAAAATTGTAATATCATTTAAATAGTGAACTAATGAATAGTATGAACTTAATAGAAGTTTTCACTGAATTCAAAGAATTTAAAAGTATTGACAGACAGACGATGATGCGTGTTTTAGAAGACGTATTTCGTACTATCTTAAAGAAAAAATATGGTACTGATGAGCATTGTGATGTTATTATCAATATCGACAAGGGTGATTTCGAAATTTGGGTAAACAAAGAAATTGTTCCTGATGGAGAGGTTGAAGACCCAAATATCGAGATAGCATATTCTCAAGCTGTAAAGATCGAACCAGATTTTGAAGTTGGAGAGGATGTTTCTGAGGAAATTAAATTTGAAGATTTCGGAAGAAGAAATATTCTTTCATTGCGTCAAAATTTAATTTCTAGAATTTTAGAATTAGAGAAAGACCAATTATACAAAGTATACAAAGACCGTATTGGAGATATCATCACTGGTGAGGTTTACCAAGTTTGGAAGAAAGAAATCCTTATTTTGGATGACGATGGAAATGAATTGATTTTACCAAAATCAGAGCAAATTCCTTCAGATTACTTCAAAAAAGGAGAACCTGTTCGTGCAGTTGTTGCGAAGGTAGATATGAGAAACAGTACTCCTGTGATTATATTATCTCGTTCGGCTCCTGAATTCTTGGAACGTTTGTTTGAATTAGAAGTACCAGAAGTTTTTGATGGTTTAATTACAATCAAGAAAATTGTGCGTGTTCCAGGTGAACGTGCTAAAGTTGCGGTTGAGTCATATGATGACAGAATTGACCCAGTTGGTGCTTGTGTTGGTATGAAAGGATCACGTATCCACGGTATTGTTCGTGAATTGCGCAATGAAAACATTGATGTAATTAACTACACAAACAATATGCAGTTGTATATTCAACGTGCGCTTTCACCAGCAAAAATTACGTCAGTAGAATTACTTGAAGAAGAAGAGCGTGCAAACGTTTATCTTAAAAATGATCAAGTTTCATTGGCAATTGGTAAAGGAGGATTTAATATCAAGTTGGCAAGTCGCTTAACGGGATACGAAATAGATGTTTACAGAGAAGGTGCTGAAGATGTAGAAGATGTTGACTTAGAAGAGTTTGCAGATGAAATCGACAGCTGGATTATAGATGAGTTGAAAGCAATTGGTTGCGATTCAGCAAAATCTGTACTTGAATTGGATGTAGCCGAGTTGATAAAAAGAACAGACCTAGAAGAGGAAACAATTCGTGAAGTCTTTAAGATTTTGGAGTCAGAGTTTGAATAGATTCAATACAAACCTTAACTTAGGCGTTTAATAAAGAATTATAGATTAATAGGAAGGACGTAATATATGGCCGGTAAAGTAAAAAGATTAAGCAAAGTTGCAAGAGAATTAAACGTAGGAATTTCCACGTTAGTAGAATTCTTGAAAACAAAAGAGATTGAGATAGACTCAAGTCCTAACACTAAGTTGGAACCTGAGCACTATGATATTTTGAGTGTAAAATTTGCTGATGATCAAACGCTGAAAGAAGAAGCGGAGAAAACAGCGGTAAAACGCGAAAAAAGGAAAACTGTTTCTTTGAAAACAAAAGAAGAGGAAAGTTCTAAAGTAGAAGAAGATGATGACGAAGATGACTTCGTTGTTCCTGAAAAGGAATCTCCTTCTCCAAAAGCTCCTGCGAAAGAACCTGAGGTAGCTGAGACTCCTAAAGTGGAAGTCAAAGAAGTGAAAAAGGAAGAACCGGTCGAAGAAGTTAAGAAAGAGGAACCTGTAAAAGCTGAACCTGAAGTAAAGCAGGAAGAAAAGCCAGCTGAGCAAGAAGATAAAGCCCCAAAATTAATTAAGGAAGAGCCTAAGTCGAAAGACGAAAAAAGCGGTGGACTTAATGTGATTGGTAAAATAGATCTTTCTAACATCGACACAAGAACGCGTCCTGACAAAAAGAAAAAGGAGAAGAAGAAAGAGGAAAAGCCAGCTGCTAAGAAGTACGAAAAGACAAAAACTCATACTCCAACTCCTACTCCTGAAAAGAAAGTAGAATCCAGAACTGTCGGAACTAGCAAGAAAGAAGAAGAGAAAAAACCAGCTATTGAAACTCCTGCTCCTAAAAAAGAGGAAAGAAAAGTTGATTTAATTTCTGTTTCTAGAAAAAAATTGGCTGGTCCTGTTGTTGTTGGTAAAATTATTTTACCAGAAAAGAAGGAACCTAAGAAAAAGGAACACGATAATAAAAGAAAACGTAAACGCATCAAGAAGGTTGATGTTAAGAAAACCGGAACTAATGCTCCAGCAACAAAAGGTCCTAGGACTGATGTTGTTCGTGCAAAAGGGAGAGGTGGAGTTAAGAAGCATGAGCCTAGAAAAGAGGTTACAGCTAAGGATATTGAAAAAGAAATTAAGGATACATTAGCACGTTTGTCTGGAGGAGGAAAATCCAAAGGATCTAAAAACAGACGAGCGAAAAGAGATTCTTATGCTGAAAAGCGTGAAAAAGAATTACAACAAGAGGAACAAGAAAAATCTATCTTAAAGCTTACTGAATTCGTTTCGGTTTCAGAATTGGCTTCGATGATGGATGTTGGACCAACTGAGGTTGTTTCAGCTTGTATGTCATTGGGTATTTTCGCTTCTATTAACCAACGTTTGGATGCTGAGACCATTCAAATTGTTGCAGAAGAGTTTGGATTTGATGTAGAATTCGTTTCTGCTGATGTTCAAGATTCTATTAAAGTAGAAGAAGATAAACCAGAGGATTTACTTGATCGTCCGCCAATTATTACTGTAATGGGTCACGTTGACCACGGTAAAACATCTTTATTGGATTACATCCGTAAAGCGAAAATTGCTGATGGTGAGGCAGGAGGAATTACACAGCACATTGGTGCTTACTCTGTAAAACTGAAAGGAAAACGTTTAACTTTCCTTGATACTCCAGGTCACGAAGCCTTTACTGCGATGAGAGCCCGTGGTGCGCAAGTTACTGACGTTGCAATTATTATTGTAGCAGCGGATGATGACGTGATGCCACAAACAAAAGAGGCAATTTCTCACGCTCAAGCGGCAAACGTACCAATGGTATTTGCAATCAATAAGATTGACAAGGCAGGTGCAAACCCAGATAAAATTAAAGAGCAACTTTCTCAAATGAACATTCTTGTAGAAGAATGGGGAGGAAAATATCAATGTCAAGAAATTTCTGCTAAACACGGTAAGAATATCGAAGAGCTACTTGAAAAAGTAATCTTAGAAGCAGATTTACTTGAATTGAAAGCGAATCCAAACAAGAATGCAACAGGAACTGTATTAGAATCTTCTCTTGATAAAGGAAAAGGATATGTAACCAACATGCTTGTTGAAGCAGGTACCTTAAGAGTTGGAGACATCATCTTAGCCGGTAAACATACAGGAAGAGTTCGTGCAATGTTGAATGAGAAAGGTCAAAACTTGACGACTGCGCCACCATCAACTCCAATTTCAATTATTGGTATTAACGGTGCACCAAGTGCAGGTGACAAGTTCTATATTATGAATGACGAACGTGAAGCAAGAAATATTGCATCACGAAGAGAGCAACTATACAGAGAACAAGGGTTACGTACTCAGAAACACATTACACTTGATGAAATCGGTCGTCGTTTAGCGATTGGTGACTTTAAGGAATTAAACATCATTGTGAAAGGTGACGTTGATGGTTCTATTGAAGCATTATCTGACTCATTATTGAAATTGTCTACTGAAGAAATTCAAGTAAATATTGTTCACAAAGCTGTAGGTGCAATTACTGAGGCAGATGTGAATTTAGCTTCTGCATCTGATGCGATTATTATTGGTTTCCAAGTGAGACCAACAGTATCGGCTAAGAAATTAGCGGATGAAGAGCAAATTGACATCAGATTGTACTCTGTAATTTACAAAGCAATCGACGAATTAAAATCTGCAATGGAAGGAATGTTATCTCCAGACATTAAAGAAGAAATCGTTGGTACTGCAGAAGTAAGAGAAACTTTCGACATTACGAAAGTAGGTACAATTGCTGGTTGTTATGTTACTTCAGGAACTATCCAACGTAATTCTAAGATTCGTTTGATTAGAGATGGAATTGTAACTCACGAAGGTAAGTTGGGATCATTGAAACGATTCAAAGACGACGTAAAAGAGGTGAAAAACAACTACGAATGTGGATTGAACATTGATAAGTTTAACGACATTAAAGCAGGTGATATCATCGAAGCTTACGAAGAAAAAGAAGTAGCAAGAAAACTTAAATAAAAGTTTCTTCACTAAATATTTAAAAGCTGTTCCAATTGGAGCAGCTTTTTTTTATGAAAAAAAATTAACCGCAATGGCGCTAAGAAGACGCAGAGTTCTCAAAGAAGAAAGAAGAGATAATGAATAAATAGTAGGTTAATTGTAATAGATTTTTGTATCTTAAATAAGCATTAGAAAATTAAAAAAAACCTTAAACCTAAATATCATGACTGAAAATCAAATAGCGAATCGAATAATTGGTTGCGCAATCGAAGTACATAAAGCTCTTGGCCCTGGATTATTGGAAAGCGCATACCAAGAATGTTTATTTTATAAACTTGGTATGGAAGACCTCAATGTAATTAAAGAGAAACCAATGCCTTTGGTATTCGGAGGAGTAAAGCTGGAATGTGGATATCGAATTGATTTACTAGTCGAAAACAAAGTTGAAATAGAAATTAAAAGTGTTGAAGCGTTAAATGATGTTCATCTAGCACAAACGTTAACTTATTTAAAACTTGGAGATTATAAATTAGGTTTACTTATCAACTTTCATGTTTCACTTTTAAAACATGGTTTAAAAAGAGTTGTGAATGGATTGTGATTTACAGTAAAACAAACCCCACAAGCCGTAATCCCTATGAAAACTCTAGTTGTTTAAAACAACTCTTCCTTACCTCCTCTTTTTCTTTTCTTGGCGACCTTTGCGAAAACCTCCGCGCCATTGCGGTTATTTATTTCTTCTTGTCAAAAGCAATGTTTTTTCGTAAGTTTGAATAAATTAAAATAAGAATAATATGAAATGGTATTTCGTTATAGTTGCAGCATTTGGATTAGTGATAACAAGTTGTAAAAATGATAACAAAAAAGAACTCTTATCAGAAATAGATAAGATGGAACATACTCTAGATAGTCTTGAAACAATTACTAATGATACAATAAGATACGACCCATCAGAAATCATAGCTTCTGTACGTGCTACAATACTAAATGTGAAAAAACATTATATAGCAGACACAATTGATTATAGGTTGGCAAATCAAATGAATTCCTATAAAGAAATCAGAAAAGTTATTTCAAAAAACTCTGGTAATCTAGCCAAAGCGAAACAAACTATTCCTGAAGTTCAGCAAAAATTAGATGATTTGAAACACGATATTGAAAATGGTGTGAATGATAGAGATAAATATCAAGAATTTATCAATTTCGAAAAATCTAAAATTCACGAAATCGAAGAAGTGCTAAAATACTATATCCAAACTACAGATAAATACTATACCAGATACGATTCACTTCATCCAATTATTAAAAATCTTGGAGATTCTTTAGTTAAGATTTCAAATGACTAAATTTATTCTACATATCGTATTTATATTTTCACTGACTTTTCTATTCGGACAAAGCACAGATGAACAGTTGGCAAATTATTACTTCAATGAGGGCGATTGTGAAAAAGCATTGCCCTATTTTGAAAAAGTCTATGATATAAACCCAAGTGAGTTTATTTTTAAACGTTATATATCTTGTTTAAAGGAATCAAATCAAGAAAAGGAAACGATTCAGTTAATAGAAAAGCAAATCGCAAATCATCCATACAATTTAGAATACCAAGTCGCTTTAGGAGATGAATATGAGCAGCAAAGCAACCAGAAGAAAGCGGATAAAGCCTTTTTAGATTTAATAGACAATCTTGCACCAAACCCAAGAACAATCATTGATTTGCAGAAAGCTTTTTCAAACCTTGGCAAATATGATCTGGCTTTGCAGACTTTAGAAAAAGGGAACCAAGTTCTGAAAGGAAATTATCCTTTGAATATCCAATTTGCAGAAGTTTATGGCGCTTTGAATCAAGATGAAAAAATGATTAAAGAATACATTGATCTTTTGGATTACAATCCGGGAATGATTTCTTCTTTAAAAATACTCATCCCTAGAATGATTGATTTTGATGAAGAAGACAATGCGCGTTTTAAAATGTTTCAGAACGAATTGATCCGTAAGATTCAGAAAAATCCTGATGATGCTATTTATTCCGAATTACTAGTTTGGGCATTAATTCAAAAAAGAAACTTTCCAGCGGCATTGGTTCAATCAAAAGCGCTAGATAAAAGAACAACTAACGATGGGCGAGAAGTTTATAAAATAGGAAATCAGGCAGCATTGAACAATGAGTTTTCGACTGCTAGATCTGCATTCAAATACATTATTGAGTTAGGTGAGGGCAAACCTTATTACTATTCAGCAGAACAATTATTGCTGAATACCCGTTATATGGAAATTACGACGTTGAGGAATTATTCATCATCACAGGTCGATGAAACGATTAATGAATATCAGAAAACTCTAGCGAGAATGCCTAAAAATGGTAAAGCTTTGCCAATCATTAGAGAGTTAGCATATATTCAAGCTTATTATGGCAATCAACCGGATTCAGCTATTCTTACCTTAGAAAATGCATTAAACCTTCCTAAATACAATGATGTTGAAGAAGCGAAAATAAAATTATTGATGGCCGATGTCTTGGTTCTGCGTAATAATGTTTGGGATGCTTCTTTACTTTATATGCAAGTAGAAAAACAATTCAAATATGAACCCATTGGCCAAGAAGCAAAATTTAAAAATGCTAGAATTTTTTATTATGATGGAGATTTCATTTTTGCACAATCTCAATTGGATGTTCTAAAAGAAGCCACTACCCGACTTATTGCCAACGATGCGATGAATTTATCAATCTTGATTACTGATAATTTAGGATTAGATTCAAACTTCGTAGCGATGGGACAATTTGCAAAAGCAGATTTATTATTAGAGCAACACAAATATGACGAAGCATTTCAACTCTATGATTCTATTACAGATATTTTTCCAGATCATAAATTAAAAGATGATATTTTAATGCGAAAATCTTCTGCTCACCAGTTTAAAGGCGAGTGGGAAACAGCAATTGGTCTGCTCCTTGAAATTGTAGAAAAACATGGTGATGATATTTTAGCAGATGATGCATTATATCAGATTGCACAGATGTATGAGAATCATCTTTTCGACAATAAAAAAGCTGCAGAATACTATTTTCAATTGATGAGAGATTATCCTGGAAGTTTGTTTGTTACGGAGGCACGAAAAGCATACAGAAAAATCAATTGATGTTTGTTTAGAATGTCTAATATCGGCGTTGCTAAAATTTTTATAATCAGTCATTGACAAATGTCAACTCCTTGAATTATAAAAATCTCAGCGCCTTGCTATTAAAAATTCTAATTCAAACACGACCTTGTATACTGGGAAATCAAAAATCATGGTTATATTTTTTTTTTAAAAGGTCGGTATTGTTAGGCAGATTAGAGCATGGTATTTTCAAATGTCAACTCCCTGGATTTCAAAAATAAGCATGCCTAGTTATTGAACATTCTAGTTCATAAATTGAAATGATACACTATGAAATATGTGCAAATTTTATTCTTATTCTTTTCATTCAAAATCAATTCTCAAATAGTTGTTGAAAAATATGACTTAAATATTGAGACAAATCTTTCTAATGACCTTCAAGAGATTTACGGTAAATTTCTAAATGAAAGCGTTTCATAAATTTCAATAGTTCAGATTAAAAAGCAATATATTAATAGTAATTACTATAACTTTCTGAGGAACAAAAAATTCTATTTATCAAGAGTCGATTATTGTTGAGGGTAAAATTGATAATCAATCTAGTCCAGCAAATAAACTTTTTCAAGGTCGTTTTTATAGAGTAGACTATGAATTTACTAAAAACGAAGTGTTTTTGGATAGTATTGAAACAAAGTTAGCATTGAAGGAAATATTTAATGGAGAGGACAGTGATATTGTAAATATGTGTTACATTACTCGGCACGCTGTCATTTTCTACGATTCTAATGGTAAATCAATCGGAATATATGAAATCTGTTTCGAGTGCTCAAATGTGAAAATAGGTATTGTTGGAACCAAGATGTTTTCAAGGAACTCACCTTACATTGAAAGTCTTTTCGCGAAATATGAAATGTTACTAAACTAAACAACTGTGTAAAATCATTTTAATTCCATGAATTAACAAATTCAATTGATATGATTTTTTAAATTAGTTGTTCTCTAATCACAACACACCAAGAATATCTAAAAATTCTCACGTTTTTATTGTGCGTGCGTAATATTTTTCGTAGCTTTAACACCCATGAAGTATACGAAAGCAGAAGATTATGTAGATTTCCATCTACGCCATGCGTGGCACAAGGTTTCACGTATGTATAATCAAAAGGCAAAAGCCCACGATTTAACGATGTCAATAGGATTTATCTTATTGATTGTTGACAAAGAAGGCACGCCAAGTACACAGTTAGGTCCACGAATGGGAATGGAACCGACGAGTCTATCGCGTACGCTCAAAACAATGGAAACCAAAGGATATATTTATCGAGAAATTGATAAAGATGACAAAAGAAAAGTGCTTATCTTTCTAACTCCACAAGGAGTAGATTTAAGGAGGGAAGTTAAAACTAAAGTCGTAACTTTCAACGAGAAGCTTCTAAAATCAATTCCAGAAAAGAAATTACAAGCATTTTTTGAAGTTATGGAAATTGTTGACGAGCATGTAGAAGACGAATTAAAATCATTAATAGTATAATTTAAATCTCAATTAGATGGAAAGAAAAATAAATAAGGTAGCCGTATTGGGTTCAGGTGTTATGGGATCTCAGATTGCATGTCACTTTGCCAATATTGGTGTTGAAGTCCTATTACTGGATATCGTTCCTAGAGAACTTGATCCAAAAGAAGAGAAAAAAGGTTTAAAATTAACGGATAAAGTCGTTCGCAATAGGATTGTAGATACTGCACTTTTTTCAGCTTTAAAAATGAGCCCATCTCCTATTTACAAGAAAGAATTCGCTAGTCGAATTACAACGGGTAACATGGAAGATGATATGAAGAAAATCAGCGAAGTCGATTGGATCATTGAAGTGGTTATTGAACGTTTAGACATTAAGAAAATTGTTTTTGAAAATGTTGAAAAATTCAGAAAACCAGGTACTTTAATTACATCAAATACTTCTGGTATTCCAATCAACATGATGTTAGATGGTCGTTCAGACGATTTCAAAAAGCATTTCTGTGGAACGCACTTTTTTAATCCACCAAGGTATTTACAATTATTGGAAATTATTCCTACTAAAGAAACTGACCAATCGGTTGTTGATTTCTTCATGGAATATGGAAGTCAATTCTTAGGTAAGAAAACTGTCCTTGCAAAAGATACTCCTGCATTTATTGCGAACAGAGTCGGAGTTTATTCGATTATGTCACTTTTTAATAGTGTTAAAGATTTAGGATTAACGGTTGAAGAAATTGATAAATTAACAGGAACTGTTTTAGGTCGCCAGAAATCAGCAACTTTCAGAACAGCAGATGTTGTTGGATTAGACACTTTGGTCTTGGTATCAAATGGTGTAAAAGACAATTGTCCTAATGATGAAGAAAATAAGTTATTTGAATTGCCAGATTTCATTAGTAAAATGGTGGAAAACAAATGGCTTGGTTCAAAAACAGGTCAAGGATTCTACAAGAAAACAAAAGATGAAAATGGGAAGACAGAAATTCTTTCATTGGATTTAGAAACGTTAGAATATAAATCACAAAAACGTGTAAGTTTCCCAACTTTAGACATGGCTAAGCCAATTGATGATCTAGAGAAAAGAACAGCAATGTTGATTCAAGGCAAAGATAAAGCTGCTGAATTTTACAAAATGATGTTCGGTGGATTATTTGCTTATGCAACGAATCGTGTTCCAGAAATTGCAGATGATTTATTTAAAATCGATGATGCAATTAAAGCAGGATTTGGTTGGGCATTAGGTCCATTTGAAACTTGGGATATTCTAGGATTCGAAAAAGGATTAGAATTAATTGAAAAGCAAGGTAAGAAAGCAGCGCAATGGGTTCATGACATGAAAGCAAGAGGAGCGACTACTTTCTACAAAAAAGAAAATGGACAAAAGCTTTATTTCGATCTTTCAAGCAAAGAATACAAAGTAATTCCAGG
Source organism: Brumimicrobium glaciale (assembly GCF_004152935.1). Taxonomy (GTDB): domain Bacteria; phylum Bacteroidota; class Bacteroidia; order Flavobacteriales_D; family Crocinitomicaceae; genus Brumimicrobium; species Brumimicrobium glaciale. Next base: position 336,095 of record NZ_SETE01000001.1, on the reverse strand, counting down.
AACAGAAGACTTGGTATTGTTAGATGCATTGCGCGATGACAATACAGTTTGGAAAAATACAGATGCTACAATTGTTGATTTAGGAGATGGAATCTTGAACTTAGAATTCCACACGAAAATGAATACAATTGGAAGTGGCGTTATTGCTGGAATTCAAAAAGCATTAGACTTAGCAGAAACAGAATACAAAGGATTGGTAATTTCCAATACAGGTGGAAACTTTAGTGCAGGTGCAAACGTGGGAATGATTTTCATGATGGCAGCGGAACAAGATTTTGATGAGTTAAACTTCGCAGTGAAGACTTTCCAAGATACAATGATGCGCGTTCGTTATTCAAACACACCAGTTATTGTTGCACCGCATAACTTAGCGATTGGAGGTGGTTGTGAATTAGCAATGCACGCCGATAAAGTTGTTGCACATGCAGAAACATATATCGGATTAGTTGAATTTGGTGTTGGACTGATCCCTGGTGGAGGTGGAACAAAAGAATTCGCTAAGCGTTTTTCTGACGGATTAAAAGATGGAGATATTAGAATTAACCGTTTAAGAGATCGTTTCTTAACTATTGGTCAAGCCAAAGTAGCTACATCAGCTTACGAAGGATTTGACCTAGGTTATTTACGTGAAGGAATTGATGAAGTAATTGTGAGTCGCGAACGTCAATTGACAAGAGCAAAAGCAGCTTGTTTAGAATTCGCTAACAAAGGATATACTGCACCATTGAGAGAGAAAAACATTACTATTTCTGGTCAAGAAGGATTAGGAATCGTTTATGTTGGAGCAAACTCTATGCTTTCAGGAAATTATATGTCTGAGCACGATAAAGTGATTTCAGAAAAATTAGGATTCGTACTTTGTGGTGGAGACATCTCAGAGCGTGTTCAAGTTTCTGAGCAGTATTTACTGGATTTAGAAAGAAAAGCTTTTTTAGAATTATGTGCAGAACGTAAGACATTAGAGCGTTTAGAAAGCATGGTGAAAAAGGGTAAAGTGTTAAGAAACTAATTCAATCAAATTAACTTTCATCAAAAAACAAAAAAAATGACAAATAAAAACGCATATATAGTTACAGGATACCGTACAGCAGTTGGAAAATCTGGTCGTGGTGGTTTCCGTTTTTATCGTCCAGATGATTTGGCAGCGAATGTGATCAAACGCATTATGCAGGATGTTCCGAATTTAGATCCAAAACGTATTGACGATGTTATCGTTGGTAACGCGAATCCAGAGGCAGAACAAGGATTAAACGTTGGTCGATTGATTTCACTAATGGGATTAGACACTGACAAAGTTCCTGGGATGACTGTGAACCGTTATTGTGCATCAGGATTAGAAACCATTGCAATTGCAACGGCGAAAATCAACATGGGAATGGCGGATTGTATCATCGCTGGTGGTGTTGAATCAATGTCTGCAATTCCTATGGGAGGTTGGAGAATTGTTCCGAATCCAGTTGTGGGTAAAGAAAATCCAACTTGGTATTGGGGAATGGGATTAACTGCTGAAGCTGTTGCAAAGCAGTTTAAAGTTTCGCGTGAAGACCAAGACAGATTTGCTTTACAATCACATGACCGTGCTTTGAAAGCAATTGAAAGTGGTCGTTTTATTGATGATATCGTTCCAATTGAAGTGGAACATATTTATTTAGACGAAAACGAAAAACGTCAAGTCAATAAATACACAATGGATACTGACGAAGGACCACGTAAAGGTTCAACCTATGAAGCATTAGCAGGTCTTAGGCCAGTATTTGATGCAAGAGGTTCTGTAACGGCTGGTAACTCTTCACAAACGAGTGATGGAGCAGCATTTACTTTATTGATGTCTGAGAAAATGGTTAAAGAACTTGGTTTGGAACCAATCGCAAGATTAGCTTCATACAATGTTGTAGGTGTTGAGCCTAGAATTATGGGTATCGGACCAGTTGACGCTATTCCATTGGCAATTAAATCTGCAGGATTAAAGTTAAACGACATTAATTTATTTGAATTGAACGAAGCATTTGCTTCACAATCTTTAGCTGTTATAAGAGAAGTTGGGTTAAATCCTGACATCGTGAACGTGAATGGAGGAGCAATTTCGATGGGTCACCCACTTGGGTGTACTGGAGCGAAATTGACGGTTCAAATGATGAATGAATTGAAAAAGAGAAATGAAAGATATGGTGTTGTGACGATGTGTGTTGGAACTGGGCAGGGAGCTGCTGGAGTTATTGAGAGATTGTGATAATTGAAATGTGTAGTAAGGGCGAATTGCAATTCGCCCCTACTACTTACGGTTTCTAACGCATCAAAGTTACATGACCTGAATAGACATTGAATTTGTCATTTCCTTTTTCCTTTATCTTGACTTGCCATAAATAAGTGTCACCTTTTGCTAATTTATAATTTCTTCTTCCATACGTACCGTCCCACCCAACATCTGTGTCATTAGATTCAAAAATTAACTCTCCCCATCGATTATAAATCAATAAAGTATAAGTTTGTGGATCAAAGCCAGAAGAGAAAACAGGTTGAAAAGTTTCATTAAAATTATCTCCGTCTGGGGTGAACGAATTAGGTATATAAAAGATCAACTCTTCTTTTACCTGAATAACTAATCTGGCAGTGTCACTGCAACCTGGCACCCGAGAGGCAATCAGCGTAACAATGTAATCACCTTCTTCATTTTTGGGATAATCATGTGAAGAATTAAGTGTGTTTGCATTTGGAGAACCATCGCCAAAATCCCAAACAAAGCTGGTTGCATTATAAGATTTATTAGTAAAAGTTATAAAAGGATCTTGTATTTCAGCAATCATAGGATTGGCGTAAAAACTAGCCACTGGATTTTGTATTACTTTTATGTAGTTATTCTTTGTTTCTGTTCCAACGCAACCATTAGCATCAGTAACATTAAATGATACATTATAGTCTCCACTCATTTGATAGGTTTGCATCACATTATCACAAAGTGTACTGGTATTTCCATCACCAAAATCCCAAAAACAAGTGGAGCCAACAGAATTATTAAGATTCGTAAATACCACATTAAACGGATTACATCCATAAAGCGTATCTGCTACAAATTGAGGTTCAGGAACTGCGTTTACTGTTACCTCAACAACAGCAGTATCGGGACAATTCCCTGTAGTTGCTTGTTGCACCGTATAAGTTGATCCTCCAACACCATTAGAAATTGATCCTGTCAATAGGTTAATCGTTGCACCATCACTAACAGGAGGATTAAAAGTAAATTCCCCGGCTGGGGTAACAATATTTGTCGCTTCATTAGTTTCTCCTAAACAGAAATCCGAAAATGTGAATGATGGGTCAGAAACTATATCTAACAATATTGTATCCATCTTACTAATACATCCATTATCATCGGTCACAAGAATATCATAAAAGCCTCCAAAAATATTCGAGAAAGTATTATTAGCCTGATTATTAATCCCTCCATCAATTGAATAATCATAGGGAGAAGCTCCAGGATTAGTATTTATGACAATCTCTCCATCATCTTGATCGCAATTTGGTTGTGTAACAACAATGGAAAAAGAAGGATTCGCATGAATAACAACTGTTATTTGAGCGGTATCTCTGCAACCATATTGGTTTTCAACCGCATATTTAATAATATGTGAACCTACACCTGCATCTTCCAAAATAAATTGGTCATTAGAAATTCCTGGTCCAAATAATAACCCTCCTAGTGGAGAAAGCAGCGGTTCGACAACAGAGTCAGCAATACAATATTCAGGTTGAATATTAGAAATTTGAGCTTGTGGAGCTTCATGAACAATAACATTATCTATAAGTGAATCAGTGCATCCATTTTCGTCAGTAAATGTATAAGTTATAGCAAATGTTCCTACACCCGATACTGAAACATCAAAATCATTTCCTATGGCTCCAACTCCAGAAAACACACCTGTCTGATTTAAATTTGGCTGGGGAGTATAAGTAGCAATATCAGGAAAAGAAACAGTTTGACCGTAATTACAAAGTTCTTCTTCAACAGTCAATTCTGCAACAACTACCACATCTTCAATATCTATAGTAAATGTCTGAACATCCCCCGTGATTTGATCCGTGACTATTACTGTGTATGTTCCAGCACATAACTCGATTGCGGTTTGCGTTAATTGCCCCTGAGAATCATCCCATAAATAAGAGTAATTCCCAGATCCATTGGTGACATTTATAGTTGCTTGTCCATCACAAGTTGAGGAAGAGGTATTATTACAAATACCATTACAATCACCCAATGTAGGAGTAGAACCTTGATTTATTTGCCATGGACCTCCATCTGGTATTCTTTGAACACTATTACCTGTAACTGGAACTGCTGAACTGTAAACAACTGTCTTTCTATTTGCGGGAATGTTAGCAAGATTTTGTAATGAAGTAACTGAGCTACTCGTGCAAGAAGAATGTACAGGAACACAAGGCGGTATAGTTGAACCACTTACTGAACCCCAACTCAAAGCGTCTTGTGCCACACCATTATCATCGTAAAAAGCAAACCATCCTCCCGCATTGGGAAACCAGAATCTTGTTGGACTAGCTCCTTCCATACAAATTCCATCTCCAGTTATTTCTCCAGGAACAACAATTTCTAAAGTATTCCCTCCATTAGCAATCAAAAATTGAGTAGGAACAGGGACGGCGTTAATCCCTCTAACAACACAAAACCCGCCAGGAGGTATGATAGATCCACTTGGTAGTTGGAATGCTTGGCCACCTACATAACCAGTTTGGGTAGCTGAACTTCCTAAATAATAACAAGAAATATCAACTGGTTCACATGTATTGGGATTGTATAATTCGATCCACTCACCTCTTTGATCCCCAGGTAATCCAGCAGCGGAACCTGATATGGAACCATCATTAGCAGTTGGCGAAATCATTATTTCATTAATCATAATGCTTGGTCCTGAATAGAAACAATCTACGCCATCACATTGGGTATTTAAACTCGTAACAAATGATGCGCTCATTTGGGAATAAGCAGAAATAGACGTGAAAACAACTAGTAGAAATAAGTGATAATTTTTCATAGTCCTATTTTTTCATACAAATTAAAAGTAACATAAATATCACAAAGTAGCTTTTGGATTTACAAATAGAATATGCTTAATAAACAATCAGAATATAGTATTGAATAGGCATAGCACAAAAGTTTTTCAAAAGTCCATCTTTAAATTAAAACATTCTATTTATAACAAACTGTAAGGCTTCTCTAGGGATAACGTTAACAACTAGCTTAGGTTGCTTAAACTAATCCGTCTTTTACTTTACACCTATTTTTAAGAGCTCAACTAAAGCTGAATTTCTGGTAGTAATTAAAAATACGAAAAAATCAGGATTAATTTTAATAGTATTTGTGTTTGGTTGATTTGCAAATCATCAGACCCGCTTATCTAAATTCACGCAACAACCATTCTCTTCTGCTTTCTGGTTCATTCGTTATTTGGAAAATCACTTGCTTTACAACATGTCGTTTAAAATCTCGAATAACATCCTTGAGTTGAAATGGCGCATCATAATTAACTACAAGATGTAAATGATTCAACATTAAACACCATGCATACATATTCCATCCTTTATTTTGAATACAATATTTTAAAGAATCAACGACTGCTGTTTTATGGTTCTTACACATAAAAGCGTCTACCCAATTAACAACAGTTAATGTTAAATAATAGGAAGCATTTTTTTGATTGTATGTTTTACTCCTTGTATCATTTGATTTATTTTGGTTAAAGAAATTTATTAGATCACCTTAAATAAGAAAAACTTTAGATTCATTAATAAGTACTCCTTAGCCTTGCAACTGCAGCGGTGCCATGTTGAACTTATTTCAGTACAAAGCTTTTCAAGTGATTCCATATTAACAATGCAAGTTTGGTGAAATAAAATGAACTACTCAATTTGGAAAGCAACGCGTTTCATCTGTAAAATCGTAAATTTTCATTATTCGAAACACATTAGGTCAAATTTTTGAATCAGCACTAAAACCCCAATTCTTATTAAAATAAACATCAAAATCACTCAAATTCGGGATATCAATAGTATTTTTGAGGAAAATTAGAAAAAATGGCGAAAAACTTCATAGAAGAATTGACATGGAGAGGCATGATACACGACAGTATGCCGGGTGCAGAAGAGCATTTACAAGAGAAAATGAGATCAGCTTATGTGGGGATTGACCCAACGGCGGACTCTTTACATATCGGGCATTTGGTGAGTATTATGATGTTGCGTCATTTTCAGCGTGCAGGTCATAGACCAGTTGCTCTATTAGGTGGAGCTACAGGAATGATTGGAGATCCATCAATGAAATCTACTGAGCGTAATTTGCTGAATGAAGAAGAATTGCAACACAATCAAAATGCAATTAAGAATCAATTGAGTAAGTTTTTAAACTTTGATACTGAGGATCAAAACTCAGCAATATTGGTTAATAATTACGATTGGATGAAGAACTTTTCATTCCTTGAATTTATTCGCGATGTTGGAAAACACATTACTGTAAATTACATGATGTCGAAAGATTCTGTAAAGAAACGATTGACTGGAGATGATGCCGAAGGAATGTCATTTACTGAATTTTCATACCAATTGGTGCAAGGTTATGACTTCTTACATTTATACCAAAATAAAGAAGTAACTATCCAAATGGGTGGATCTGATCAGTGGGGAAATATCACGACTGGAACAGAAATGATTCGCCGTGTGGCAAGTGGAAAAGCTTATGCTGTAACTTGTCCATTGATTACAAAAGCGGACGGAACCAAATTTGGAAAAACTGAAGGTGGAAATATCTGGTTAGATTCAGAAAGAACTTCTCCTTACGAGTTTTACCAATACTGGTTGAACACCACAGATGAAGACGCTGAGAAATATATAAAAATATTTACTTTCCTTTCGAAAGAAGAAATTGAAGCTGTTGTTGCAGAACACAATGAAGCCCCTCACTTAAGAACTTTACAAAAGAAATTAGCCGAGATCATCACAATTACTGTTCATTCTGAGGCAGATTTGAAAATAGCTATTGCAGCATCGAACATTCTGTTTGGAAAATCAACAGAAGAAGATTTAAAATCACTGTCAGTTAAAGATTTCTTGAAGGTTTTTGAAGGAATTCCTCAAGCTACATTATCAAGAGCAGAATTAAAAGAAGGTCTTGGAATTATCGACGCACTTTCTGCAAAAACTGGTTTCTTAGAATCTAATGGAGCAGCAAGAAGAGAACTAAAAGGAAATGCAATCAGCGTGAATAAATCAAAAGTTAAGGAAGATTTGATTTTAACAGAAGAGCATTTGATTAGCGATATGTTTATTTTACTTGGAAGAGGGAAGAAGACTAATTACCTCATTATTGTCGAGTAAGTTTTAAAATTATTACAAAACTAGATTTTATTAATATTTAAAGGAGTTCAAGAAATTGAGCTCCTTTTTTTGTGAAATTTAATTTTAGATAAATTCCCCCTGTTCTTTTTGGTTAAACTCTAGTTGTACATTTTGAAATTAGTAACTTTTAAGTTACATTTTTAATAATGGAAAAAGTTAGGTAAGTAATACAGTATAAAAATTACTTCGAGGAGTTTCTGCTTGCTCAACCAAAAAAGATTCAAGATAAAATATTTAAGGTTATTGAAATAATCGAGACTTATCAACATGTGCCAAAAACGTAGTTGGCACCCATAAAAACTCACAAAGGATTATTTGAAGCTCGAATATCTGGAGAGTTTTTTGCTTCTTCGACCAAGGTAAATTAGTTATACTACTAAACGGATTTACTAAAAAGACGCAAAAAACACCGAAAAAGGAATTAAGCGAAGCGAAGCACGAACACAAATGAAAAGTGGCTAAAAGTGAGTAAATTGACAAAGCAGTTCGATTAATGAAAGAATATTACGAAGAAAATAAAAAGAATGGAAACTAAAAGCTGGAAAGACATAAAAGATACAGTTTATGGAAAAGAAGGAACTGAGCGCAGAGATGAACTCGAAAGAGATTTTGAATCATTTAAAATAGGCTTGCTTTTGCGAAATGCACGTGAGGAAAAAAATCTGACCCAAGAGCAGCTTGGCGAACTGATTAACAAAAAACGCACTTATATTTCTCGTGTCGAAAATAATGGAAGTAATCTAACTTTAAAAACTTTATTTGACATAGTAGAAAAAGGACTTGGAGGAAAAGTTAATATTTCGATAGAAGTCTAATATAAATAAACTCTCCCTCTACATAAAAAGTGAATATCAGATCGAAGCGCTTTACTCTTGGGAGAATATAATAATGAAATTCAAAATCCAATTTTGCATTTTTCACTTTTCATTTTTAATTAACCCTTCCATCTCCTCATAATGATAAATCTCTACTCCTTTTTTATCTAATTTCGCCACTTCAACCATCGCTTTGGCAACATCTTTTCCTTCGATTGGCTTGTAATTTCCAGGTATTAAAAACTTCAATGCTTTAGAGAAAAATTGTCCAATTCCTTCTGCGATTCTACTTTCTGAACGATCACCTAATAATAACGAAGGTCTGAAAATCGATAAAGAATCGAAGCCTACAGGTGAATGAACTTTCTCTTTTAGTGCATCTTCAACTTCTCCTTTTAGCTTTAAGTAGAATCCTTTCTTTTTACTATCCGCTCCTAAAGAAGAAACAATAAGAAACTGCTTACAACCATATTTTATACTGTGTTTGGCTGCGTTGACAGGAATATCGAAATCAATAGTTCTGTACAGTTTTTTGTCTCCCTTGACTTTCTTTTGAGTAGTTCCAATTGCGCAAAAAACAACATCACTGCCTTCCATTGCAGATTTGAATTGGGCTTCATCTTCAAAGTCAATTACCACGACCTTAACTTTTGGATGATCTATTTTCAAAGGTCTTCTTACGATAATTCTTACTTCATCGAATGCTGAATCTTTCTTTAAAAAGTCGAGAATATGTCCCCCAATTAATCCTGTTGCGCCAAGTAATGTTGCAGTTCTTTTCATATCCATTGATTTGAGTTTAGCCTATTAGGTAAATATAGGTAAATAAAAGCTTTGAATAGAACTTAATGTGTGAACAAAAACTTCTTGATTCTCTCAAAAAAGTAAAGGTTTAAATAGAACATTTTATACTTTTTCGTGTTTTATAAGTCTACGAGAAACGATAAACTTTTACTCAAATTATGACAGAAAGAGAAACAGATAGAATAATCGAAATGGCTTGGGAAGACAGAACACCTTTTGAAGCTATTGAATTTCAATTTGGTAAAACAGAGGCTGATGTAATTCAACTGATGCGGAAAACTTTGAAAAGAAGTTCTTTTAATCTCTGGAGAAAACGCGTAAACAGCAATGTGAGTAATAAACATTTGAATAAAAGAAGCGATGAAATTACACGTTTCAAATGTTCCCGTCAGAATAGTATTTCAAACAATAAAATCTCAAAGCGATAGAATTCCCAACAGACATATCCGCTGTAAAGCAAAGGATTTCTGAAATTGCCCCAGAAAAATATGCTGCTACACGTAATTATAAAAACGGAGCAGTTACTTTTTTGAGTCCATACATTTCACGTGGATTTATTTCCACTAAGGTCATTTTAGAACACATTCGAAGTCTGGAAATCCCTTGGGAGAAAACTGAAAAATTGGTTCAAGAATTAGCTTGGAGAGATTATTGGCAACAAGTCTGGATTGACAAAAAAGAGGAGATATACACTGATTTAAAGCAGCCACAATCTGACGTTTCAAGTCACGAAATACCAAGAGCAATTGTAGAAGCCAAAACAGGAATTATTGCAGTAGATAATGCAATTAATGAATTGTATGCAACTGGTTACATGCACAATCACATGCGAATGTACGTTGCAGCGATTTGCTGTAACATGGCAAAATCACATTGGTTAGTTCCTGCGAAATGGTTGTATTCTCATTTGTTGGATGGAGATTTAGCAAGTAATCATTTGAGTTGGCAATGGGTGGCTGGTGCATTTTCTAATAAGAAATATGTAGCTAACCAAGAGAACATCAATCGTTTTTTCGAGAGCAATCAAACAGGAACTTTCTTGGATGTAGATTACAGTGAATTTGATGATTTTGAAATTCCAGAAATATTAGCAGAAACTGTTCTGCCTGATGTTAAACTTATTTTTCCAAAACAGGAGAATCTAGATTTGGAGCCAAATAAAACTACTTTGATTTACAACTATTACAACATTGATCCAATTTGGTATTCTGATGAAGATGTTCAACGTGTTTTTCTGATCGAACCTTCATTTTTTGAAGCAAATCCTGTGGGTCAAAAGTGTTTAGATTTCGCCATTGATTTGACGAAAAACATTCAAGGAATTCAAATTTTTATTGGTGAATTTTCAGAATTAAATGAACAGATTTCTTCTGAAAAAATAATCTTTAAAGAACACCCGACAAACAATCATTATCTTGGGAAGTCGGAAGATAGAGATTGGATGAGTAATGTGAAAGGTTATCATTCCTCCTTCTTTAAATTCTGGAAAAAATGCAAAAAAGAAATCCAATGGTAGTTTAAAATATGGAAAATCAAGGACTAAATATCGTTTGGTTAAAAAGAGATCTCAGAACACAAGATCATCTTCCTTTTTATGCTGCTGAGAAATCAAATGCGCCCTATATTCCTATTTATATATTTGAACCTTCGGCAATTAATTATCCTGATTGTTCTTTGCGTCATTTGCAGTTTATTTATCATTCTATTGAGGTAATGAATGAAAAACTCGCTGAATTTGGTAGAAAAGTATTGGTTTTCCATGCAGAAACAGTTGAAGTCTTTAAATATTTGAATGAAAATTTCGGAATCAATAAAGTTTTCGCTTACCAAGAAAGTGGAATAATGCAAACTTGGGAAAGAGATAAAGCAGTTGATCAATACTTCCAAGAAGCAGATATTCGCGGAATGGAATTTCAGAAAGACAATGTAATTCGTGGAATAAAAAACAGGAATACTTGGGATCAAGAATGGTTGAAAAACATGAAAATCAATACGGTTCCTAACAATTATACTTTTCAAGAAGCAATTGAAATAAATCATCCTTTTCAATTAGACAAGAAACTCGAAGAAAGTTTAAAAGAATATCCTGCTGAATTTCAAAAGCCTGGGGAAGTATTTGCACGTAAATACCTAAGATCATTTTGCGTTGATCGCGGTAAAAATTACAACAATCACATTTCAAAACCAAATGAAGCAAGAACATCTTGTGGAAGGATTTCTCCTTATTTGGCTTGGGGAAATCTGAGTGTAAAACAAGCTTTTCATTATGTAAATGAACATCCAAATTACGACAGATATCAGAAAGCATTCAGTGGAATGTTGACCAGATTAAAATGGCATTGCCACTTTATTCAGAAATTTGAAAACGAATGCGAGTACGAAACAAGATGCATAAATCGCGGTTATGAAAATCTCGTTTACGCCAATAATGAAAAACTAATAGAAGCTTGGAAGACTGGCAATACTGGATTTCCATTGGTCGATGCTTGTATGCGATGTTTACACAAAACGGGTTGGGTGAATTTTAGGATGCGGGCCATGTTGGTGTCTGTTCTGTGCTTTAATCTCGATTGTGATTGGAGAACTGGCGTTTATCATCTGGCGAGATTGTTTCTCGATTATGAACCAGGAATTCATTATCCTCAATTTCAAATGCAAGCAGGAACAACGGGAATTAACACGGTGAGAATGTATAATCCTGTGAAGAACTCAATTGAACATGATCCTGAAGGAATATTCATCAAAAAATGGATTCCGGAACTTCAAAATGTTCCTGCAGCGTTTATACATGAACCATGGAAAATGACGCAAATGGATAAAGTTTTCAATGACATAGATTTGAGTTATCCTGACCCAGTTGTTGATTTAACTGAAACAGCGAGAATTGCCAGAGATAAAATTTGGGGACACAGGAAAGACCCAATGGTGCAAAACGAAAGTCAAAGAATAATCAAGAAACACACACGAGACAATGCTTTTAGAAGAAAAAACAATTAACAAATTAGAGCGCGTTTATCGTTTGAATTTAATCAATACAATTACGGGTGTGAAACCAGCGAATCTTATTGCAACTCGTTCCAAAGATGGAGTAGATAATGTGGCGATATTCTCCTCAGTGATTCACTTAGGAACGAAGCCATCACAAATTGGATTTATTATTCGTCCAGCAGGTGAAAATCCTAGAGATACTTTGTATAACATTGAGGAAACAGGATTCTATACAATGAATAATATTTCTGAATCTTTCATTCAAAAAGCACATTATACTTCTGCGAATTTAAACTTGAATGAATCGGAATTTAAACGGATGAATATCGATCAAGAAATGATATCCGATTTTCATGCTCCATTTGTAAAAGACAGCGCTGTGAAATTCGGATTAAAACACATCGAAAGCATCCTCTTGCCCAACAGATGTACTTTGGTTATTGGCGAAGTAATTTTAATCAAGATTCTTGATGACCACATAAATGAATTGGGTGAAATAGATTTAGAAAGTTACGATTGTGTTGGGATTTCAGGACTGGGTTCTTACTATAAATTGAAAAAGCTAAATTCATTTCCGCATGTAAAACCAGACGAAATCCCTTCTTTCGAATGAAAAAACAGCATTTACCAACGAAAATATGTCTAGTTTGTGAACTTCCTTTTACTTGGAGAAAGAAGTGGGAAAAGAATTGGGAGGAGGTGAAATATTGTGGTGAACGCTGCAGAAGAAACAAAAATTCTTCGTAAGAAAAGTTCAAATCCTGCGTTATGCTTGTTTATTATTGCAATCATCCCGACGTTGACAGTCGGGATGATTGCAATAATAAATCCGATAGCTATCGGATTCACAAGCCTTGTCTTTGAAATTTTCTTATCGAAGAATTGGAAATACCGAAATTATTTGTAGAAACTATTTAAAATTATTGATCGTACGAAATCCGTGAAAATCCACATTCACCAAAAGTGAAAATCCGTGGTTATCCGCGCTGCATGCATCCGTGTCATCCGCGTGCCATTTCAGCGCACAACCATTGTGTTGGGGTTATTACTTTACTAGCGAAAATCGCTATAGACGAATAAAACTGAATTAGAATGAAAAAAGCAATTAATATAATTTTTCCACATCAACTTTTTGAAGAAAGTGAATTGCTTTCTAACAAGAACGAATTTTATATCATCGAAGAACATTTATTCTTTAAGCAATATGGGTTTCACAAACAAAAAATCGCTTTTCATCGTGCAACAATGAAAGGATATCAAGATTACTTAGAAGAGAAAGGATGTACCGTGAAATACATTTCCGCGAATGATGAATTAGCAGATATTCGCAACTTTAAAAAGGAAATTGATGCACAAAAAATTGAGGAAATTTATTGCATTGATCCAGTCGATAATTATCTTCAAAAAAGATTGACTGCTGTTGCTAAATCTATCAAATTACAAATCTTAGATAGTCCACAATTTATCAACACAAAAGACGATTTATCAGATTTCTTTAGAGCAGATAAAAAATCATTTTTCCAAACTACTTTTTATAAGCAGCAAAGAAAAAAGTTGGACATCATGATGGACAAAGATGGCGAGCCAGAAGGAGGGAAATGGACGTATGATACAGAAAACAGAAAGAAGTATCCGAAAGGTAAGACTCCGCCAAGTATTCAATTTCCAGAATCAACAAAGTTATGGGAAGAAGCGATTGAATACACGGAGAAACACTTTTCTAAAAATCCAGGTGAATTATCTAAATATCCTTATTATCCCTTAGACTTTAAAAGTGCACAAGAATGGCTAGATCAATTCTTTGAATTCAGATTTTACGACTTTGGAATTTATGAAGATGCGATTGTAAAAAACGATTCCATTTTGAATCACAGTGTTATTTCACCACTACTGAATAATGGATTATTGATTCCAACGAAGGTTATTGATCAGACCTTAAAATTCGCCAAAGAAGAGGATATTCCAATTAATTCTACTGAAGGATTTGTAAGACAAATTATTGGATGGAGAGAATTCATAAGAGGAATGTATGAATGTAAAGGAAGTTATTCGAGAACGAAAAACTACTGGGAATTTGATAGAAAAATACCGAAAAGTTTTTACGATGGAACAACAGGAATTGACCCGATTGACCAAACAATTAAAAAGATTTTAAAAACTGGATATTGTCACCACATTGAAAGATTAATGGTGATTGGGAATTTCATGTTACTCTGTGAATTTGATCCAAAAGAAGTTTACCGTTGGTTTATGGAGTTATTCATCGATGCGTATGATTGGGTGATGGTTCCTAACGTTTACGGAATGACACAATTTGCAGATGGTGGAACTTTCGCAACGAAACCTTATATCGGAGGTTCCAATTACATCAAAAAAATGAGCGATTATCCGAAAGGAGATTGGGAACCAATTTGGGATGGGTTATTCTGGAGATTCATTTATGAGCACCAAGATTTCTTCAAAAAGAATCCAAGGACTGGAATGATGGTAAATACTTGGAATAAAATGTCAGATGAGAAAAAAGAGACGCATTTAGGAAATGCAGAAGGTTTTTTGAAGGAGTTGGATAAGGAATAAAAAATCCAAAGATTTCCCCTCTTTAACGCTTGCGTTAAAGCTCATACATTAGTACGGACGATTTGCAAATCGTCAGCACAATGTTGGGCAGAATGCATAAGTGATTTTTATGGAGAAAGCTATTCGCTGAATTGTTTGAAAATTATGTTGATTGAAATTAGCCTCTATAATGAACAGATATTCACTTATAAAGAATGAAAAGAATTGGTGGAATATATGAAGTTTTTGTTTTTCAGAATGGTCTTTAAGCTAAGGATAGCGAAGTAGCGGACGATTTGCAAATCGTCCGTACTAGCGCTTAGGGAAATTTCATAAATGAAATTTTAGGTAAATCATTTGAAGAATGCCCATGATTTTTTGAAGAACTTGGACGAAGGATGGTTATTTTAGCATAAAAAACTTCCATGTCTCTAAAATACTTGATTCTATTCATAATTTTCACCGGCTCATTTCTTATTCAAGCCCAAGTATTTCAAGGTCAAAAAGAATATACCGAAGCAGACACTTTACGTGGTTCATTGCGACCCGAACGCACCAGTTTTGATGTTTTGAAATACAATCTGAATGTTAAAGTTGAACCGGATAAAAAATTCATTTCTGGATTCAATAAAATCTCCTTTCGTGTTTTAGAAAATATGCCCGTGATGCAATTGGATTTATTTGCGAATATGGAAGTGGATTCTATCATTTATCATGGAACCAAATTGACCTATAAAAGAGAATTTAACGCTGTTTTTATTTCATTTGAAAAAGCATTAATTCCAGAAACTACAGACAGTTTAAGTTTCCACTTTTCAGGTCAACCAATTGTTGCTGTAAAACCACCTTGGGATGGTGGGTTTGTATTTTCTAAAGATAAAAACGGAAAGGATTGGGTAAGTGTAGCTGTTCAAGGAACGGGAGCGAGTCTTTGGTATCCGAACAAAGACCATCAGAGCGACAAACCTGAAGAAGTAGAAATTCATGTTGCTGCTCCCAATGGACTTATGAATGTTTCCAATGGACGATTTACTGGGAAGAAAGATTTAGGAAATGGAGTTACAGAATGGAGCTGGAAAGTCACAAATCCAATCAATAGTTACAACATTATCCTGAATATTGGTGATTATGTTCACTTTTCGGACAATTTTCGTGATTTAGACCTAGATTATTATGTGTTGTCCTATAATCTAGAAAAAGCCAAAAAGCAATTTCAAGAAGTTCATCCGATGATGGAATGTTTTTACGAACATTTTGGAGAATATCCTTTCGTAGAAGATTCTTATAAGTTAATTGAATCACCTTATTTGGGAATGGAACACCAAAGTGGAATAGCTTATGGAAATAAGTTTAAAATGGGATATGATGGAACAGATATTTCCAAAACTGGAGTTGGGATGAAGTTTGACTTTATCATCATTCATGAATCTGCACACGAATGGTTTGGAAACAGCATTACCTCATCGGATATTGCAGATATGTGGATTCATGAAGCTTTTACTTCTTACGCCGAAGCAGTTTATATTGAATGTCGCTGGGGAAAAGAAAAAGCACTTGAATATTTAATCGGTTTACAAAAAACAATGATATCAAATGAAGAACCAATTATTGGAGATTATAGTGTAAATAAAGAAGGCAGTTTTGATATGTATTATAAAGGTGCGAACATGTTAAACACTTTACGCGGCGTAATTAACAATGACGAAAAATGGTGGGCTTTACTAAAAAATTTCAGCGAAACATTCAAACATAAAATTACGAATACAGAAGAGGTTATTGCGTTTTTCGAAGCCAATTCTGACGAAACCCTCACTCCTATTTTCAAGCAATACCTTTATCATACAGAAGTACCAACACTTCAATTGAAGAAAGAAAAATGGAGAATTTATTACCGTTGGGAAACTTCAGTAGCAAACTTTGAGATGCCGATTGATGTGGGAATTAAAGAGCGAATGAAGAGAATTAAACCGACTTCAGAATGGCAGAAATTACGAGGAACAAGAAAACTGGATAAAGTAAAACCAGATTTAGAGCGGTTTTATTTTGGAGTTGAAAAGATGTAAAAATAGCTGATTTTTGACAATAAAAAATGCTCATTCAACGATCAGAAACCCTTAAATTCTAACATATTGAAACATTATTGTAACTGGCACGTTTTGTGTATATTTGCATTCAATATTGAAAAAAATTTTCAATATTCTGATATAAAATCACATCAGAAATTTTACTAAAAAACCAAGTAAGTGAACTACATACTGACCAAAAGTATATGTCCACAAAAAAGCAAAACACTATGAAGAAAATTATTATCTTATCCATTGCACTTGCTGCATCGTTGACTGCTACTTCTCAAAATGAAGAGAACAATTCTATGGCAGATTGGAGTCCGGAAATCTACCAAGTTGGAAAAAAATATCCTGGTTACATCATTAAATTAGATGGCGATACAATCCAAGGATTTATAGAAGCAGACTCAAGATGTTCAGGAGCTGGAATTGGTTCAAGTAACCAAAACAGAGTTGAATTTTATTTAAAAGAAACAGACAGAAAACCAACTGAGAAATATAAACCAGACGATATCAAAGGTTATAAAATCGCTGACAAAGTTTATGAATCAATTAATTACAGTGGTGGAATGTTTAAAAAAGCCAACTTTAATTTAGTAGTTGAAGATGGTGCAATTCGTTTATATGAATGGTATTCAACTGTTGAAAATTACTCAATGTTGTCAAGACAAAGTGGTGAAACATGGCAAGCTTTTGATGCAAGAAGATACATTATCAATTTAGTTGTAGCGAAAGAACCTACTGATCCTATCGAATTTAGCATGTTAGGTTTGTCATTTAAGAAAAAAATGCCGCCGCTAATTGAAGACAATGCTGAAATGGCTCAAAAAGTAGCAGATAAAGAAAAAGGATATACTTTTTTGAACGCTTTTGAAGTGATTAAGGAATATAATGCATGGGCTGCTGCTCAATAATTCTTTTGAAAACTAAACGTCAAAGACTGCGTTCCATTTGCGTCTTCAATCAATTAGATTAACCAAATAATTTAGAGTTCTGATCCATATATTTTGGGTCAGAATTCTTACTTTGAATACTCCTTTATCTATTACATAAAAAAGAAATCTATTATGAAACGAATATTTTTAATCGCATTAAGTTCATGTTTTTCTATGCTTTATGCGCAAAAAGTTACTGTTAGCAGTACTGAAGAATACACAAATGAAATTCAAAATGCCCAATGGACAAAAGTTTTAGGGGAAGATGAAACGGGTTATTACTTACTGCGTGAATTTGGACCCGTGAACAATGCAACAATCGCATTAGAGAAATATTCTCCAGCATTGAAATTACTTTTTACTACAAATATTCAATCTACATCTGGTACTTTTTTTGATTCTCAATTGCACCGTTATACAGAAATGAAAAACGGAAAGATTTATATCTTTTTAGAAGGTTGGAACAAAGACAAACAAGAAAATTCATTTTTAATTAAAGAAGTTTTAGAAGACGGAACGGTTGCTGAAAGCTTCATCACTTTAGAGACCGAGTATTCTAAAAGTCAAATGAAAAGTGCGCATTATACCTTTAGTTTTTCTCCAGATGGAAGTAAATTATTGGTATTAACTCAAAAGCCTTTTACAAAGAAAGCCAGTGAAGAAGTGCGCTTGCAAGTTTTCAATACTGCGGATTTTTCTTCCATTTGGCAACAAGATTTAACGCTCGAAAATGAAGCGGAACGTTATCCTGTTAATGATATTATTCTTGACAATAACGGAATCGCTTACCTTTTAAAGGATATTAAAATCTCCAATAAGGAACACATTTATAATTTAATAACTGCTGGAAAAGATTTTTCTGAGGTGACGAATATTGAATTAAATGAATATGCTTTAGGCGATAAGAAAATGTTTATCAATCCAAAAGGAAATTTATTAATGAGCGGAATGTTATTTCCACTGGGAGGAAGAGCTACCGATTGGCAAGGAACATGGTTTTTTCAATCTGATAAAACAGGTAAAATAATTCAGAATAAAGTTGAGCCATTAGGTGCTGAAATGCTTAGCAGGGTTGTTTCTGAAAACAATGCGAATAAGGAAGGTTATGCTCTAGATAATTATCTATTCAAGGATGTTTTAATGAAGCCAGATGGTGGAGTAATTTTACTAACAGAAGAGAAAAGAATATCCAAAACTGCAATTGGTCAGAATCAACCACCAACTTATCAATATGAAATCTTTCATGGAAATGCTTTTGCAATCTCCTTTGACCAAAATGGAAATAGATTGTGGAATCAAGTAATTGAGAAAAAGCAAGAGGAGAAAACTTTAGATCCTGACATCGGTTTTGGTTCGTTTGCTTATCACTTAAAAGAGGATAAACTTTTTATCGTTTGGAATTATATGGATATATTTTTAGAGGCTCCATTACAAAGGTTTCGCTTTTGGATAGACAGAGATAGAAATAAAACCAACATCGATAACCTGTTTGGAAAGGAAGCTTTGTATCCTACTTTATTAACTGTTATCAATAGTAACGGGCAACATGAATATGCCGAAAGATCTTTTAATTCTTTGCCTTTATACAGTATCCAAAAACCAAATGCTTTCCCGATGGCAGTAAATCCATCAATGTTTTTTACTTCACCAAACGGAATGATAATCATTTCTCAAATGCAAGGAATCCAAGCGAAGAGGTATAAGTTTAATACGATTGAATATTAATTGATTCGATAATCAAATATATTCCTAGAATAGCCAAGCACTTCAAACTGTTTGGCTATTCTTGTTTTTGGTCTTCATTTCTAATTTTCTCCCAGCTGTCTTTAACCAATTCAAAGTTATTTCCATTGAAAACGAATTTACATTCACATAAAATAGGTGTTTGATTTCGGTCATATTTATCGTAATCAAAAAAGGTTTTATTTTCATCACCGCAGCTACAAAACTCGGTTAAATGATCGATGTGGTAACTTACACGTCGTAATGGAACGCAGATGGCACGGATCTCAGAATGCTAATTAACACGGGTTTTTAATTGTTTGTAAACAAAAATAAGGAAATGTAAAAAATTTTAAATTCTAAAACCAAAAAAAAGTCAAGCAGAAAATCCACTTGACATTTTTTATTAAAACATTTCGACCAACTAATCCTACCCAAAATCTTCCTTCACAATATACTTTTCCTCCACACCCAACTCTTTCAATTCCCTTAAAACTGATTCCATCATTTTCGGTGGTCCACACAAATAGATGTATTGGTTCTTTCCTTCTTCTTGCGCTTTTTTGATGATTTCTTTATTGATGAATCCTTTTTCGCAGCCTGTCCTTTCTTCATCTGAAAGAACGTTAATCATATTTTTGCCTAAAAGCTTCTCGAAGCACTCACGGTGAATGATATCCTCGTACTTTTTATTACCAAAGATGAGTTTATTGTTTCCAATTTTATTTTCTTCATCTAAGCTTTTCAAGATTGAAATAAAAGGAGTTACTCCTGCACCACCAGCAATAAATATTCCTTCCTCTTTGTATTCGATTGCTCCATAAACATCGCCGATATTTAGTGAATCGCCGCGTTCTAGTTTCCCAATTTGATCTGTCACTCCATCGTGGTCTGGATAAATTTTAATCACAAACTCTAATTGATTTTCTTTGGGTAATGAAGTAAATGTAAATGGGCGTTTTTCATCTTCCCATTTTGGTTTTGCAATGGATACATCTGTTGCTTGCCCTGGCTGAAATGATAGATTGCTTGGCTTTTCTGCAATGATGTGCATTACGTCGTGGGTTTCTTTCTTTATGTCTAATATTCGTACTGTTTCCATGGTCGTGTTTTTATGTTGTTAGTTAACCTTGTTTGATTGCATCAAATTAGGAAAAGGAATAAACTTATCCTAAAAAAAAGGATTCATAAATATTGATTTAGAATGTTTTAACATTAACAGTCCATTCATTTATTGAGCAGATGAAAATTCAACCGCGAAGTCGCAGAGGTTAACGCAGGAGGTCGCAAAGAAGAAAAGACAAAAATGGAAGCTTATTATGATCTTTCTATTGGACGAGGGATAGTAACGGCATCCTTTTATGTTACCCCGAGTTTTTAACTCGTGGTAACAAAAAGATACAGTGGAAAGCCCGGTTAGTTGATTCAAAAATCCTTTTTTGAATTAACAAACGACCCCAAAATAAAAAAGAGACCTATTACTAGATCTCTTTCTCCTAATTACCGAATTGGTATTTATGTTTTTATCAAATATTCTTAGTTCAGTTTATTGCTTTACCACTTTAAAAGTTGAAACAGCATTCGCAACTTTCGCTTTCACGAAATATGTTCCATTTGATAATGAAGACATATCTA
This sequence comes from Brumimicrobium glaciale, assembly GCF_004152935.1. GTDB lineage: Bacteria > Bacteroidota > Bacteroidia > Flavobacteriales_D > Crocinitomicaceae > Brumimicrobium > Brumimicrobium glaciale. Next base: position 315,173 of record NZ_SETE01000001.1, on the reverse strand, counting down.
TTGAAATTGAAGTGTTGTTTGTATTTACTTCTAAAACTGCTTTTCCAGTTAAATTGTAAACGATTACTGATTCAATTGTGTTTTCTGCTGTGATATTCAATACTGAATTTACTGGGTTTGGAGAATAAGTTATTTGTGTTAACTCGTTGCTCGCAAGTCCAACTGTTCCTGTAGTGAAGTTCACCGAATCACTCATTGTTGTACCTAATTGATCACAATCAGCAATTACATAAGCATCATAAGCCGTTCCAGCGTTTAATCCTGTAATTGTAACTGTTGTAATTCCTGCAGCAACTATTTCTGTTGCTACTGGTGTTGCTGTTGCTGGATCTTCTCCTGCTTCAAATACCTCAACTTCGTAACCTGCTGTTGCAGAAGCTGAAGCTGACCATGAAATCGTTGCTTGTAAATTTTGAACATCACTTACTAAGATTCCTGTAGCCTTGTCACAAACTTCTTTTTTAACGATATTGATATTGTCTAACAAAATTTGGTTTTGGATAGAATCTGAAATTGCATTAAATCCAAAATAATAAACTCCATCTGCTGGAACCATGAAAGTATGAATTGTATCTGTTGCTTGACCACTATTAATTGAATCGTAAAAAGCCAATTGTGTATTCATATTAGCAGCCAAAGCAGAAGTTCCGTAAGCAACTTCCATTGATTCAGTATAAGATGGTGTGTTACCGTAAGTGTAAGAAATTTCATATTCTACTCCGGCAGTTAATTCCAAACCTTGTGTGTAGAACCAAGCATTTGCAGAGTTGTCAGTATTGTAATTCTCAACAGTTAGTACATTTCCAGTAAAACCATGATTATAATAATACTGTGTTTTCCATTCATTTCCTCCGCCTACATTTTCTTTTGAAGTACAAAAAGATAGTTTTGGAAGAACAGCACTTTCAAAATCAATTGCGTAAGGAACTGTTGTTGACGTACAAGTTGTTTCAAAAACGAATGATCCAACTCTAGCACTCATGTCATTTACGCCACAAACTGCGGTAACATAATATTCATATTCTGTACTTTCTAATAATCCTGTAATTGTTGTTGCTGGAGTTCCTGTAACGTTAACAGTTGTTCCTTGAGTTGCAGGATTAAATCCTCTTTCACCATAAAGTACATTCCATTCTGTTTCAGATGAACCTGCTGTCCAACTTAAATCTGCATCTGTTAATCCAGCATTTGAAACCATTAAATTTGATGGTGGCAAACATGAAGGACCAAGAAAAATATTGATATCATCTAAGAATAAATCAAGCTGATTAAGCACTGAACCTGCTTTGAAACCAAAATAATATATATCTGTTGTTGTTACTGTAAAGTCAATAATCTCAGTTGTTGCTTGACCTCCAGTAATTCCATTATGTTGAGCAATAAAGTTTGTCATATCTCCAAAACCTGGAGTTGTACCATAAAACACTGATAATTGTTCTGAATAATTAGAACTGTTATTTCCATATTTGTAGGAAATCTTATAGTTCGTTCCAGCAGTCAATTGAATTCCTTGTGTATAAAACCAAGCATTTGCATTATTAGTAGGATGGCTGGTATATTTCAAAACTTTACTTGTAAAACCATTACTCCCATGATATGCAGTTTCCCAATCATTTCCTGTTCCTGCATTCTCTTGTGATGTACAGTGGTCAATATTTGGATAAGTTACGTTTTCAAAATTCATTGAATAAGGAATCGTTGTGGAAGAGCATTTTGTTCTAAAAGTTTTTGGACCAAAATTAAAACTTTCGTCACCAGGTCCACAAATAGCTTTTACATAAACATCATATTTTGTATCAGAAGCTAGAATAGTTAAAGTTGTTTGTGGGAGTGTGGTTACATTAACCGTTGTTCCTGTCAAATTTGGATCAAATCCTGTTGGTCCATAAATCACGTCCCATTCCGTTTCTGTACCTCCAACTGTCCAAGATATATCTGCAGCGTCTGTGGTAATTCCAGCAACAAGGATATTGCTTATTGGATCACAAGTAGTTGAATTTGAAGCGTAAATTCCTACTGTATAATCTTCAGCTTCACCTTTACCTGCAGTATTACATGGAAGCATAGATGCTCCAGAGTAAATGTCGTTATCCATCGCCACACGCATGCGGTAATCGCCATCAATAGTTCCTGCGGGAACAGTGATTGTTCCAGTTTGGACACCTTGAACTTGATATTGTCCATTATCAGCAACTCTTTCAGTTAAATCAAAAGTACCGTCATTGTTCCAATCTATCCAAATTGCATAACCATAACTATAAAAAGATATATTAAATGCCATTGAATAATCAAAAGTTCCGCCAATATAAGACTGTACAGACATACTTGAATAGTCACCATATCCTCCTGTTGATAGAACACTCGAATTATTAATGTTCGCTGTTCCACCAGAAGTAGAAAATTGAGAAATAAAGTGATCTGGATTTGAAGTTGGGCTTATCCCATACGTACAATAACTTTGTGCTTGTACTGAGAATGTTCCTAGCAGCATAGCCACAAATAAAGAAAAAGTAAATTGTTTCATAAAATAAATATATTTAGTTGTTTGTTTAAAAAATCGCTCTGTATTGGTTTGTTAGAAAAACAATATTAAAAACATTGTTCTTTTCTCATTTCAAACTACTTATGGCTTTTTTTTAAATGTTTTTTACAATAAAACGGCAAAATTAGTACATAATGATTGAAAAAAAGAATATTATAAAAAGAAAAGCTTCAAAATTAGAGACCGCTTTTATTTAGCAATCCAATAGTGATTGGTTAAAAAAAGAAACAACAAGTTTACTCAAAGTGTTAAAAAGTACACTTCATATTTTTATGTTCGTGGTAATAAATCAATAAAATAATGGCTTACAATGTCTTATAGATTGAAGTCATGTTTAATGATGTTTACATGTAGATCACTGTTATGCTGATTACCTCATTTCTATTCAATAGAAAAGAAGCTTTTTCAAAATTCGGTCGATTGCTAAAACCAATACTTTTGAAATTTGAAAATCCTATTCCTTCAATGGGTAAAATCCAGCCTTTGTCTATTTCCCCATTTTTGTTTTCATCGTGTAAAATATTGATAGCATAAGTACCACCTTTCAAAGCTTTAAATGTGAATTCCGCTGAATTGCTGTGAATATTGGCTTTTCCTATCTTAAAATATTTCTCATAATCTTCATCAGGAATACTTCCGTTTTTATTGTACAACGCAAATTGAACAACTCCAGTGTTATTTCGCAAGTCTTTCACCTCCATTTTTAAGTCATAATATTCATTACTTTGACTAAAAGTGGAAAATGAAAAAACAGTGAACAGAATGATAATTAATCCGTTTTTCATTATTTATCTTTTTGAAATTTCAATTTAATTCCGTCTACAAATGCATAAACCACAGGAACTAAATAAACTGTTAGAATCAATGAAGACAATAGTCCACCAATAATTACCCAAGCCAATCCGTTTTTCCATTCACTTCCTGAACCTGTTGCCAATGCAATTGGCAGCATCCCAATAACCATGGATAAAGTGGTCATCAAAATTGGTCGCAATCTTCCTTTTCCAGATTCAATTAAGGCTGTTTTGTAATCTTTCCCTGTCGCTTTTAATTGATTCGTGAAATCGACAATCAGAATGGCGTTTTTGGTGACGAGTCCCATCAACATAATCAACCCCAATAATGCAAATAAACTCAAGTGACTTAATGATAAATTCAAGGCCAAGAAAGCTCCAATAATTGCTACTGGTATAGAGAATAAAACCACGAATGGATAGACAAAACTGTCATACAATGCCACAAGAATTAAGTAAATTAGCAAGAAAGAAATTATTAAAACGTTTCCTAAAGCTCCGAAACTATCATTTTGACGTTTGACATCACTTCCCCAAGTCATTTCGATTCCAGCGGGTAGCGGGTGTTCTTTAACATAAGCCACCACCTCATCGGCAACTGTTCCTGATGGTTTCCCAAGCGCATTTGCAGTAATTGTAACTGCGGGTTGTCTGTCTTTTCGTTCCAATAAGGAAGGAGAACTGTTCTTTTCTACTTTCGCAAATTGTTTCACTTCCAAAGCTATTCCGTTGGGATTTATAATCGGTAAATTCTCAACATCAGTAGCGTTTTCACGATTAAAACTCGCCAATTGAACACGCACTGGATATTCATTTCCTTCGTCGGTTATTGAAGCATCGTCATTTCCGTTGAATGAAGTTCTTAAACTCATTCCAACATAGGCCGTCGTTAATCCAAAACGTTGCATGAGATTTTTATCTGGAATCACTCGGTATTCTGGACTTCCTTCTTCCACAGAAAGTAAAATATTATCTGTTCCTGGAATGTCCTCTAAGACTTTTTGTAAACCATTTGCGGTTTCCATCACTAAATCAACATCAACTCCACTTAAAGTTATTTCAATTGGTGCTGTTCGAGGAACTAATCCCATTGCAATCACAGAATATTTAATTCCAGTATAACGCGATTCCAATTCTGTTCTCAACTGTCGCATATAGGATTCAGTTGAAATATCTCCTACTTTTTCATTCAGTTGAATCGTCATTTCTGTTCGATAAGCTGAACCTACTCCAAGACTTCCAATCCCTGTACTTGGTCCACCGACATTACTGAATAAACTTTCAATTTCATCTTGTTGTAATATGAAATCCTCGACTTCTAAAGCTGCTTTATTGTTGTAATGAATGGAAGTGTTTTTATCGAATTCCAAACCGAGCAAGAATTTCCCTTGATCTCCAGTAGCGATTAATTCTTTCCCAATAATTCCTTGTTTCATGATGACTCCTGTCAAAGCGAAAAGAGCAAGTACAAATCCTACAAAAATCAATTTGTGATTCAGAACCCATTTCAATTGACGGCCGTACATTTCTTGTAAATGATCCAATTGAAATTCAAACCACAATAGAAATTTATTGAAAAAATTCGTCGGTTGTAAATCTTCTTTCTTCCCAACTCTTGATGCGAGCCAAGGGGTTAAGGTAAATCCGACCAGTAAACTCGTTAAGGTGGAGGTGATAATTACGACAGAAAACTGCTTTAACATATCCGCAACGAAAACCTGAAGGAATAAAATTGGAACGAAAACTACGATATCCACTAAAGTAATGGACAAAGCAGAAAATCCAATTTCCATACGACCATCCATTGCAGCTTGGCGTTTTTCCTTCTTACGATCAAGATGCACTTGGATATTCTCTAAAACTACGGTGGCATCATCGACCAAAACTCCAATAATTAAGGACATCGCCAATAAAGTCATTAGGTTTAAAGTATATCCCAAAATCCACATCATTGCGAAAGCAGTTACTAAAGAAGTTGGAATAGCAATCAAAACGATCAGCGAATTTCTAAAGCTTCGGAGGAATAATAGCATCACTAACGAAACCAAAATCACGGCCATAATTAAATCGAAAACTACGGAATTTACGGCTTCAATTGTATTGTCGGTACTGTCATCTGCAATTACGAATTGAACATTTTCGCTGGCATAAGCTTCAGCAATTTTATCAAAACGTTCACGTACTTTTCTAGAAACATCAACCGCGTTGGCGTCTCCTTGTTTTTTCAAGAGAATTCCAATTCCTTCTTTTCCGTTGTAGCGACTTACAGAACTAATTTCAACTGTTTTGTCTTCAACTTTTGCGATATCTTTTACATAAATCGGATTGCCAGGCATTGGCATTGCCACCTGAACATTTTCAATTTCTTTAAGCGTATTGAACTTTCCTTTTAAACGCAAAGAGTTTTCAAATTCATCCGTTTGAATTGTTCCTGCTGGAATATCAACTCCCGATTGATTAATGGCTTGAACCACTTGCAGAATTGAAATTTTATGTTGTTTCAATAAATGCGGTTGAATATTCACTTGAACCTCTCGCTCTCGTCCACCCAACAATGTCAACTCAGCAACTCCCTGAATTTGTTGAATCTGAGGAAGAAAATCATTCTTCATCTTTTGATAAAATTCCGTTTGAGGTAAATCGCTCGTTGCACTTATCGACATAATCGGTAAGTCGTTTGGAGAAACTTTACTCATTTCCGGACTCAAAATATCGGCTGGTAAATCTTTTCGAATATTGTCGATATACCGCTGCGCATCTTGCATTGTATTGTCAAGATTTGTTCCGTATTTTAGATTCACGATAACCACAGAAGCATTCGGTAAAGACTTCGTAACTAAGTAATCGACACCTTCTAGATTTGAAAGTGCATCTTCAATTTTCTCGCTGACTGAAGTTTCAACTTCTTCAGGATCTGCTCCTGGATATCCAGTTTTAATCACCACAACTGGTTGATTAAAATCGGGCATTAATTCATAGCTCAAGTTTTTGAAACCGATCCATCCCAAAAGGATAAATACACTAAACAAAACTATTATGAGCGATGGTCGCTTGATGGAAATTTCTGTAATATTCATTTTTTCTAATTAAAAATTAAAAGTGAAAAGTGAAAAATTGATAGACATCTTTTTAATACTATATTCTCTTTCATGTAATTCCGTTTTTCTTAAAATTGAGAGTATAAATTAAAGGTCAACTCTTTATTTTTCATTCCTTATTAAAACTTCCCTGCTCTAAAAACAAATGCGAAGCTCTTTTTAAACATTATATTGTCTTTCAAGTTTATTCTTTAAAAATGAAAACCAAAGCTAAATCGATAAGAGTCAGCTCTTTATTTTTCATTTTTCATTGTTAGTTTTTCATTGTTACCGTAGCTCCATCAAACAGATTCACATATCCTTTGCTGATAATTTTGTCTCCTGCAGATATTCCTTCTTTTACAAGTACAGAAGTCCCTTCACTCGAACCAATTTGAATAGGAACTAAAACTGCTTTTCCATCTTTAACAACATATACTTTCGCTTCGTCCAATTGACCTTGAATCACAGAAAGTGGTAACACAATTCCGCTTTGTTTAGATTGCTTGTCTAAAATTACTTGACCGAACATTCCTGCACGTAATGGAGTTGTCTTGCTGTTCTGAACTTCGATTTCCACTTGGTATCTAGCAGCTGGATTTGCTTTTCCTCCTAGCGCAACAACTTTTCCTGAGAAGTCAACTTGTGAATATTGATCAGCTTTTAAAAGCACTGTTTCATTTAAAGCAAACTGATTGATTTCTCCTTCTGCAACGAAAGCTGTAAATCGTAAAACATTCATTTGACTTAATTGAAGTAATGGAACTCCTGGCGCAGCAAATGCACCAATTTCTACAAACTTTTGGGTAATTGTTCCGTCAAAAGGTGCACGTATTGTTGTTTTGTTGATCTGCTCTTCGATAGTTCTTTGTTGAATAATTGCTGATTGTAATTGCAATTGCATCTTTTCCAATTTCGCCTTTTGAATGGCATCCGCTTCTGTTAAAATACGGTAGCGTTCATTGTCCTTTTCTAGATCTTTTACTTGAATTTTTACGCTTTCCAATTGTAATTTCAAAAGAGAATTATCTAGTTCAATAAGGATTTGACCTTTTTTGACTTCACTTCCTAAATCAACGCTTACTTTATTTATTTTCCCTTGAATATCAGCATTCAACTTCACTTCACGGTTCGCCATAAAGTTTCCATCAATGGTTTGTCGTGAATCTAAATTGGAAATCTTAGCTGTTAATACGTCAACTTTTATGCTTTTGTTTTTATCGTAATGAAAAACAATTGCTTCTGTTTCAGATTTATTTTTAGCTAACTGGAAAATGGTCAACCCTACAAGTAATGCAAGTACGACAATCGTTATTATCTTTTTCATAATTTCTTTCTTTTGTGGTTAATTTTTGAGTAGGTTTCCTGATTCCTTCTTCAATTTCAAATCTGCTTTTAGGTATTCTATAATCGTGGCTAAATATTCCATTTGAGCTTTATTCACTTCAGTTTCTGCCATGATTACATCAGTTAAAGACACAATTCCTTCTTCATGTTGCAAAATGGTTTGATCATAGATTAGTTCAGCCAGTTTTAATTGCTCTTCCACAAGCTCCATTGTTCGGTTTGCATTGTCTTTCTCTTTTAATGCATTTTCAATATTGAGATTTGTTTGATCCTGAATCAATTCAAGTTGAAGTGAACTTGCATCTATTTCCAATTGCTTACTGATTACCTTTCTCTTGGTTACCATTCCATTAAAAAGTGGCATTGTCAATTGAATTCCTGCTAAACCTTTTGGATAAAAATTCAAGAATTGATTAGGCTCTCGGTCATAACCATAACCTGTTATTCCATAAGTTGCAAATGCATTTAAAGAAGGTAAATACCTTGTTTTTTGAAGTGTATTGATTTGTGTTTGGAGTAACTGATTCCTAGCTTCCGCCAATTGCACAGAAAGTGAAGATTCAGTTTCATAATTTTCTATCTTTTCAAAATCAATTCCTTTTTCAATTTCAATGTTTTCAGCCAATGGTTTGCCCATTAAAAACTTAAGGATGTTCATCACATTATCATATTTTACTGCAGCAGATTCTCGTTCTTTTTCGAGTTGAAGTAATTTTAAATGTGCTCTATTTACATCCGTTCCTACTAGCAAATCTTGTGATTGAAGTAACTCAACATTCTTTAGTAGTTGTTTTGCATTGATGATATTTGAATCAATAAAACTTAAACTTTGTGCTAAGATCTGCGCATTATAATAGACTGTAGAAACTTCAAAAAAGACTTCTTCTTTCGATTTTAAATTTTGGATTCTTGTTAGTTCAGTCGCTGCTCTTGTAGTTTTTATATTTCCATATAATTCTGGATTATAAATAGGAATAGCTAAAGTTAAATCGGCATTCAAATGATGTGGAACACCAAATTGCGCTTCTTTAAACTGACCTTCAGGTCCGCCAAAAACGCTCATTGGCATTAACTGATAAGGCAAATCAGTGAAATACTTATAATCTGCATTGAGATGCAATTTAGGATTTCTATAACCTTCTACAACCCTTTCCTGCTGCAGACTCGATTCCATTTCCAAAGAATTTATTCGCAATCGTTTATTGTGCACTTCTGCCGAGTCAATACATTGCTGTAAGTTCCAAGTTTGTGCATGAGCTATTTGGAAAAAAGATACTATAAAAAGCAATCCTAAAACCATTTGTTTGTGAGCGCTTACTAACATTTTATTTAAATTTTTTATTTAAGCAAGACCTTATTCGATGCACTACTTAAAATGCTCTCGAACAAGGTTTTATATTTTGGTAATATTTTAATTAATGACCTAATTAAAATACTTATGGTACTCATTATACGATTCCATAAGTGATTTAACATTATGATTCGCCTGATCCATAGTCTCTGTATTCTGCAATTCTTTTGTTAATTCTAGGTGCGGATGTAACCACTTGTGCAGTTCATCATGACTTGTTCCGTCCATTGTGCAGCTAGAAATCAATTGTTTATTTTGCGCGGCAACATTTTCTGCTAAACTCTTAAAATCTTCGTCTCCAGAATCAAGATAAGTTGTAACAAGCTCTTGACCTTTCATTACAAAAGGCTTCATCTCTTCGTTAACCTTCCATTTCTCACCATTATTTAATGCGATTTCGCCATGATCATGACTAGCCTCAGCTGATGGGTGTTCTTCTCCAGCTGGATGCTCTTGTTCAACTGTTTCTTGTGGTTCTGCTTCAGTTGTATTATCACAACTCGTTAAAAATGCCAAACCAAAAATTCCTAATGTTAGAATTACGTGTTTCATATTTTCTGTTATTTGCTTTTTATTAAAATTAAATTCGTTTCAATCATGTTTTTACCGTAGTGCAATATATCAAATTCAAAATTAGCCGTTCGCCATTTATACATTAATAAACGCAAAGAACCCATAATTACGTGCATTAAATCCTCTGTAGTAATTGCATTTGTAAAAACTCCTTCCTTCTGCCCTTGTAAAACAACAGGCATTAAGTATTTCATTTTCACTTGCATTATTTTATTAATCGCTTGATTAACATTTTTACTTCCTTCTAAAAGTCCATCAGAAAAAACAGCAACTGCAAAATGAGGGTTTTGATTAAAAAAGTTGAACTGACTTTCGAATAAAGCTCTGAATCGATCTTCAATTGAACCATCCGTTGAAAGGGAACTTTTAAAACGTCCATCCATATTGTCGGCTAAATAAGTTAACATTCCAATAATGATTTCCTCCTTACTCGCAAAATGCCTGTAAACTGCGCTTTCAGAAAATTTCATTTCCTTTGCCAGGTTTTTGATGGTTAAACCATGAATCCCTGAAGCCGTAAGAATCTTTCCTGCAGCTGTAATTATTTCTTGTTGTCTTTCTGTTATATCCATCTTGTTTGTGAATGATCACTCACAAAGGTATTCTAAAAATTCAATTAAACAATAAGTTTCAATATTTTATTTCTTAACTCACACAGGAAGAGGAATTATGATTAGTAAAACATGAGATACAAACCGAAGCAAATTCGGGTAAATTTAGATTTTCGAATAATCTTTAAAAAACTTATTCTATATTTGCGGTATGATTAACAAAATTGAAAACAACATTTGGTGGCTAATGGATAATACTATCTAGAGAAGCGCTGTATAACGATATTTAAAAAGATCTGCTTCTAGCAGGTCTTTTTTTTTGCAATAAAAACAACATAATGATTTTAATAACAAACAAAAATTGGTGGTGGAACTTTAATGATTTTAGGATCTAAGAAGGCGCTATTGAATATACCCATATTTATAAAAGCCTGCTTCTTGCAGGCTTTTTTTATGCTCAAAAATTTAAATAATGAAATATAAAATTCACACCAAGTACCAGAAGAAACTGGCAGACCTTTATACTCCAGTCAACATTTACAATAAGCTGCGGGATCAATTCCCGAGTGCTTTACTACTGGAAAGCGCAGACTATCATGACCGCACAGACAGCAAAAGTTTTATTTGTTTGGAGCCTGTCGCTAACTTTGAAGCCCGTGGAAATAAATATAAATACAATTTCCCTGATCAAGAAGAGGTAAAAATAAAAGTAGAAAAATCAAGTCAGGTTTTTATAGCTTTTCAAGAATTCATATCGCAATTCGAACACAGTACAACAAATCTTCCATTTAACATTCAAGGATTGTGGGGGTACTCTTCTTTTGAAGCTGTCCAATACATGGAGGATATTGAAATGAATTTAGAGAGAAGTGAACTCAAAGACAATCCAGATTTAAAATATCAATTGTTTAAATATGTATTGATTTTCGACCATTTCAAAAATGAAATTTACATCACCCACAACGAGGTAAATAAAGGAACTGATTTTGAAGATAATATTGAATCCATCATTCAAATCATCAACACCAATAATTTACCGAATTTCTCTTTTTCCACCGTAAATAAAGAAACTTCAAACGTTTCAGAGGAAGAATATATGGAAATGGTGAAACAAGGGATTCACCATTGTAAAATTGGTGATACTTTTCAATTGGTACTTTCTCGTGAGTTCCAACAAAAATTTAAAGGAGATGACTTTAATTTGTACCGTTGTTTAAGAAGTATAAATCCTTCTCCTTACCTCTTCTATTTTGATTATGGAGACTTTAAAATTTTTGGAGCATCGCCAGAATCACAATTGCAAGTGCACAATGGTGAAGCTTCAATTAACCCTATTGCTGGAACAGTTTTACGCGGAGATTCGCAAGAAGAAGACAGAAAACGTGCTGAAGAATTAAAGGAGAATCCAAAAGAAATGTCTGAGCACGTTATGTTGGTGGATTTAGCAAGAAATGATTTGAGTAAGAATTCAGATAAGGTTACCATTGAAAGTTATGCTGAAATTCAATTTTTCTCTCATGTTATTCACATGGTGAGCAAGGTGAAAGGAAAATTGCAAAAAGATGTAAAGGGCTTACAAGTTTACGGGGATACTTTTCCTGCGGGGACATTATCTGGAGCACCAAAATACAAAGCTTTAAAACTCATCGACAAGTATGAGAAAACGACACGTAACTTTTATGGTGGAGCAATCGGTTTCTTTGGATTTGATGGAAGCATTAATCATGCAATCATCATTCGTTCGGTATTGAGCAAAAACAACACATTAGTTTACCAAGCTGGCGCAGGAATAGTTTCAGACAGCACACCGGAAGGAGAACTCCAAGAGGTCAATAATAAAATTACAGCAATCAGAAAAGCGATTCAAAAAGCAAATGAATTATGAAAATATTAGTCATCGACAACTACGATAGTTTCACGTATAACCTCGTTTATATTCTTCGTCAAGAATCAAACAATGTTGAGGTCTACAGAAACGATAAAATTACACCTGAAGCATGTTTAAATTATGATGTGATTGTTCTATCGCCAGGACCTGGAATACCGGAAAATGCAGGAAACCTTATGCAAATTATAAGTACTTGTGCTGGTAAGGTTCCAATTTTAGGGATATGCTTAGGACATCAAGCGATAGCAGAATATTTAGGAGGGAAACTCCGCATGCTTTCAGAAGTCTATCATGGTGTTCAGTCAGAAGTTAAATTAATCAACGCGAATTTATCATTGTTCGAAGGACTTCCATTAACATTTCAAGCAGGTCGATACCACTCGTGGGATATTGATGAAACCCAAGGAGGAGATTTTGAAATCACTGCTAAAACAAAAGACAACAGCATCATGGCGATCCAAAACATCAAACAAAAACTTTATGGAATACAGTTTCATCCTGAGAGTATACTGACTCCAGATGGAGATGTAATCATTCGTAATTTTCTAAACATCTGTAAAGAAGAAGCATCATGAAAAAAATATTAGAAAAACTATTCAAACAGCAATACCTCACAGAAAGCGAAGCCAAAAAAGTGCTGGGTGAAATTTCTGAAGAGAAATACAATCCTTATGAAATCAGTGCATTCTTGACCGTTTTCAAGATGAGAAACATCACTGTAGATGAATTAAAAGGATTCCGAAATTGTTTACAGGAAAGATGTATTGCTATTGATTTGGATGAATTTGATGCTGTCGATTTATGTGGAACGGGTGGTGATGGAAAAGACACTTTCAACGTAAGCACCTTGGCTTCTTTTGTAGTGGCTGGCGCTGGATACAAAGTCGCAAAACATGGGAATTATGGTGTGAGCTCAACCTGTGGATCTTCCAATGTGATGGAATATTTAGGCTATGAATTCACCGCTAATCCTGATTTACTCAAAAAGCAAATCGATAAAAGCGGAATTTGTTTTCTGCATGCGCCGCTGTTTCATCCTGCAATGAAAGAAGTTGCTCCCATTCGCAAGAACATTGGTGTTCCAACTTTCTTTAATATGCTTGGACCTATGGTAAATCCTTCCTTTCCAAAAAAGCAATTGGTGGGCGTGTTTTCTTTACAACTTCAACGCTACTATAAATATATTTATGAGCAAGAAAATATAGAATACCGCATCGTTCATTCTTTAGATGGTTATGACGAAATCAGTTTAACTGGACCAGCGAAAATTATTAGTCCGGATAAAGAAATCATGATTAATCCAAAAGAGATCTACGAAAACAAGATTACACCGGAAGAATTGAAAGGAGGAAAAGACATTCAAGCATCCGCTCAATTATTTATGCAAATCCTTGAAGGGAATGGCACAGCAGCTCAAAACGCAGTGGTAACCGCAAACGCAGCAATGGCTATTCAATGTTATCATCAAGGTCAAGACTTATCAATTTCATTAAAAATCGCAGAAGAAGCTTTAAAAAGCAAAGCTGCACTACGCACATTTAAAACATTAATCTCATTATGAATATTTTAGAACAAATCGTAGACTACAAAAGACAAGTAGTTCAAGAAGCAAAAGGACTCATCACCATCAAAAGTTTGGAGCAAAGTATCTTTTTCGAAACGACTCCAGTATCGATGAAAGCTTACTTAACCAGAAAAGATAAAGTAGGCATTATTGCAGAAATTAAGAGAAGTTCTCCAAGCACAGGAATCATCAATAATCGAATAGATGTAGAGAAATTAAGCATCAATTATATGCAAGCCGGAGCTTCAGCTTTATCTGTTTTAACAGATGCTCAGTATTTCGGAGGAAGCAACACTGATCTAGAAATTGCAAGAAAAAACAACTACTGCCCTATTCTAAGAAAGGATTTTATCATTGATGAATATCAAATTATAGAAGCAAAAAGTAATGGAGCAGATTGTATTTTATTGATTGCTGCCTGTTTATCACCTCAAGAATGTAAAAATCTAGCTGCATTTGCAAAAAGCTTAAAGTTAGAAGTGCTTTTAGAAGTTCAGGTAAAAGAAGAAATTGAGCGTCACGTCAATGCAAATATTGACATTATCGGAGTAAACAATAGAAATTTGAAAGACTTCTCAACCAATATTTCAAACAGTGTAGAGTTGTTCGAATTCCTTCCAAAAGAACTGGTAAAAATCAGTGAAAGCGGTATTAAAACAGCAGAACAAATGGTAGAACTTAAAAAGGCTGGATTTGATGGATTTCTGATTGGTGGATACTTTATGCAATACGATGATCCAGGTCAAGCTTGCAAAACTTTAATTGAAAATTATAAATCCCTTATCAAATGAAAATAAAAGTTTGTGGGATGAAATATCCTGAAAATATCAAAGCGATTCAAAAGCTGAAGCCTGATTTTATGGGATTTATATTCTATGAGAAATCACCGCGATTGGTGGATGAAGAACTCTTGCGGAAAATAGATACTACTGATAAAAAGATTTCTACAGTAGGTGTTTTTGTGAATGCTTCAATTACCGAAATCACAAAGAAGGTAAATGACTTTTCTTTTGACTATGTCCAATTGCACGGAAATGAATCTGCTGAATTTGTAAAGGAACTTAATGAAGAAGGAATTCAAATCATCAAGGCATTTCAAATCGATGAAAACTTTGATTGGGGTGCGCTTCAGTCCTATCAGAAATCGGTGAATTATTTCCTTTTTGATACCCCTACAAAAAATTATGGTGGAAGCGGAAAAAAATTCAATTGGGAAACGCTTAATAATTACACGCAAAACAAACCTTTCTTCCTCAGCGGAGGAATTGGAATAGAAGATATTCACGAAATAAAAAACCTCAAGCTTCCTCTCCTATTTGGGATAGATGTCAACAGTAAATTCGAGACAGCACCAGGAGAAAAGGATGAGGAATTAGTAAAAACAATGATTAATCAAATCAGAGATGAAAGAAAATTATAATGTAAACCAAGAAGGATTCTACGGAGAATATGGAGGAGCTTTTGTTCCAGAAATGCTCTATCCAAATGTTGAAGAATTGCAAAAATCCTATTTAGGAATCATTCAATCTGCAGATTTTCAAGAGGAGTTAAATCAACTGCTCCAAGATTATGTGGGTAGACCAACACCTTTGTATTTTGCCAAAAGATTGAGTGAACACTACGGTGCTAAAATCTATTTAAAACGAGAAGATTTATGTCATACAGGAGCGCATAAAATCAACAATGCTTTAGGTCAGATCTTATTGGCAAAAAGACTGAATAAAACTAGGATAATCGCTGAAACTGGAGCAGGTCAACACGGAGTAGCAACAGCAACTGCTTGTGCATTGATGGGAATTGAATGCTGTATCTTTATGGGTGCAAAAGACATTGAAAGACAAGCGCCAAACGTTGCACGAATGAAAATGCTAGGTGCTGAAATCGTTCCTGTTCACAGCGGAAGTAAAACTTTAAAAGACGCGACAAACGAAGCGATTAGAGATTGGATCAACAATCCGGTGGATACACATTATATCATTGGATCTGTCGTTGGTCCTCACCCTTATCCTGATATGGTAGCAAGATTCCAAGCCATCATCAGCAAGGAAATTAAAAAACAAATTGATGGAAATCCAACACACATTATTGCTTGTATTGGTGGAGGAAGTAATGCCATTGGAGCGTTTTATCATTATTTGGAGGAACAAAACGTTCAATTGATTGGTGTTGAAGCTGCAGGTTTAGGAATAGAAACAGGCCAAACTGCTGCGACACTAGCATTGGGAACACAAGGAATTATCCACGCTTGCATGACGACTTTACTTCAAACAATAGACGGCCAAATAATTGAACCTTACAGTATTTCTGCAGGATTAGACTACCCTGGTGTTGGACCTCAACACGCACATTTACACAAAACCAAAAGAGTTCATTATGCAAGTGTTACAGATAAAGAAGCGATTAAAGCGGCACATTTTCTTTCTCGTACTGAGGGAATTATCCCAGCACTAGAATCATCTCATGCTTTGGCTTATTTGGATAAAATGGAAATAAAATCAACTGATAAAATTGTGATTAACCTCAGCGGTAGAGGTGATAAAGATTTAGAAACATTAATTAAAACACTTCCTTAATATGCTAATAGATTTATTTAAAAATAGAACAACGCCTTTGCTTAATATTTACTTTACGGCAGGCTTTCCACAACTAGACAGCATGCCAAAAGTTTTGAAAACACTTGAAGAAGCTGGCGTGGATATGGTCGAAATTGGAATGCCCTATTCAGATCCGTTGAGCGATGGTCCGACCATTCAAAAAAGTAGTGAGATTGCAATTCGAAATGGAATAACAACAGATTTAATTTTCGAACAATTGTCTGAAAGTAGTTCCAAAATTCCAAAAGTGATGATGGGCTACTTCAATGCTGTTTATCAATACGGAGTAGAGAAATTCTGCAAAAACTGCCAGAAAAATAACATTGAAGGTGTTATTCTCCCAGATTTACCGATTCCAGTGTATTTAGAAAAGTACAAAGTCATTTTTGAGCAATATGGAATCACTCCAATTTTTCTAATTACTCCAGAAACAAGTGAAGAACGTATTCGTTATATCGATGATTGCAGTTCAACATTTATTTATGCTGTAAGTAGTTCGAGTACTACTGGAAAAGGAACGGGAATAAAGTCTGCAGAAGCTTATCTGGAAAGACTTCAAGCCATGCAATTAAAGAATCCAATCTTGGTGGGTTTTAATATTTCAACCAAAGAAGATTTCGATTTTGCTACACAATACGCTGCTGGAGGAATCATTGGAAGTGCCTTTATTAAAAGTATAAATGAAACCCAAGATTTAGAAAAAGACATCCAATTATTTATTCAATCCATTCGACCAAAAATTTGAGAGCTATGATTATACAACTAAAAAAAGATATCCAACAGAATCAAAGATTGGACTTAGAACAGGGCTTGAATCAATTAAATATAGAATTCTATCCTGTAATCACACAAATGGGAACCTATTTCATTTGTACACCAATACAAGAGTTTGACATTCGTAAAATCGGCTATTTTAAAGGAATTAGTGATGTTCACAGGGTAACTGGAAATCATAAAATGGTGAGCAGCAAATGGAAATTAGACCGCACTATAATTGACTGTGGAGACGGTGTATTGATTGGCGACAATAACTTAGCAATGATGGCTGGACCATGCAGTATTGAAAGTGAAGAACAAATCAATGATACTGTTGAATCATTGCTAAAAAATGGAGTTCGTATAATGAGAGGAGGAGTTTACAAACCAAGAACGAGTCCATACAGTTTTAGAGGATTGGGAATGGAAGGGTTAAAAATGTTCTATCAGGCGTGTAACAAAAACGGAATCAAAATCATTACGGAAGTGATGGAGTCTGCACAAATTGAAGAAATGATGCCTTATGTTGATATATTCCAAGTGGGAGCCAGAAATGCGCAGAACTTCAATTTGCTTGAAGCATTAGGCGAAATTGACAAGCCTGTTCTTTTAAAACGAGGAATTAGCGGAACGATTGACGAATTACTTTATTCTGCAGAATATGTTTTTAAAAGTGGTAACGAAAAACTGATTCTTTGTGAACGAGGAATCAGAACTTTTGAAAGTGCATATAGAAATACATTGGACTTGAATGCTGTACCTATTCTAAAGGAAAAATCACATTTACCTGTCGTTGTGGATCCCTCTCACGGAATTGGGATTAGGAAACATGTGATTCAAATGGCTTTGGCTTCGGCAGCTGTTGGAGCGGATGGTTTACTGATTGAAACTCATAAAACACCAGAGAAAGCAGCCACAGATGGACAACAAACTTTATCGTTTAAAGAATTTGATGAACTGATGTTGAAGCTTAAAAAGTTAAAAGAGATTTTTTAGTGAAACTTTAGAGCAACAAAAAACGGGTGAACAATATGCTCACCCGTTTTCAAAATATTTAATCAATTGAAAGTTCTATTATATCTTCATTCCTTTGACAACTCTGTCTTTACGTTGGTTTTTCTTCCAGTTCTTCAATTTTACCATCAAGTAAGCAGAAGCACTTTGTCTCACTGCATAATAAACTGAACCTCCGTAATCCAATTCACCTTTTCCGTTTGCCCATTGCGCAACAAGGTAAAATCTTCCATTTGAAATATTCTGACGTTCAGCAAAACGCAATACACGACCATCTCCCAATTCAAATCTAATTTGAACTGTTCCGTCATCTTCCATTTGTTCGAAAACACAAGGACGGTTTGCTGGAATAACTATTCTTTCAGATGTTGAACGCTCTGAAGTTACAAGCTCTCCTGATTGTCCAGTTGTAGCAATTTTTGATTCTTTATCGCTTCTTTCTAAAATGATAATTTCAGAAGTATAAAACTGAACTTTTTTTAGCTTGTCAGGTGTCAACTCAAATTCTGCTTTAATCTTCGTAGTATATGGCACTTTCGTAGCGCAACTTCCCAATATGACAACAGTTAATAATGCGATTAAAATTTTCATTCTTTATGTTTTTATAATTTCTTATTCTAGTACGAAAGTAGTAACAAATAACGTTCCAATACGTTAATTAATCAATAAATTACATCCTCGGATATCACTGAGGTCGAATCTGCCTAATATTTTAAATCGATTTCCTTCTTGAACTCCTAAATCATCAGTAGCAATGAAAGAACAACTGTAAAAGTTCGCTAAATCAATAACGTTTACTCCGCCTGTTTTCCCTTCTTTCCGAATGGATAGTGGATCATTTACATCTCTCATTATAACTTTCATCCAGTTTGGAGAAGTGAAATATTCCGTGCCATCAGTATAACCTTGCGATAAAAGTTCGGTCATTCCATATTCTGAATAAATGTGTGGAACATTTAATCCATCACATAACACTTGGTGCAATTCTTCTTTAATCATTTCTTTTCGACGACCTTTCATTCCTCCAGTTTCAAGAATAATTACACCAGATAAATCAGCTTTTTTTTCTGCTAAATCGAGTAAAGCATAAGAAACTCCAAATAAAATGATTTTCTTATCTTCTTGCTTAGCTTTTTGAATTGCTTGAATAAGAGAATCCATTTCAGATAAATAAAATCCAGATAACGGATGATTAGATGCTTTCACCAAATGATCTACCATATATACAAGTGAAGATTCTCCTTGCTCTATATAGTTAGGAAGTAAAGCTAATATAATTGCGTCTTTCGGATTTGCAATCTGTTTAGAAAAGGTATCCATGAAAGAATCCACATAAATTTCTGGAGCCGCAATATAATGTTGACTTCTTATACTTTGTGTTGTTCCCGAACTTTTAAAAACGATTAACTCCTCATCTGTGATTTCATCCGAAAGAATTTTATGTGTTTTAAAAAAGGAAATTGGCAAAAACGGAATCTCTTGATAATGTGTAGGTGCTTTTCTTCCAAGTGCGTCACAAAATTGTCTATAAATAGAAACGTGATCATATTGATATTGAAAAACGGCCAATGCTTTTTGATTAAAATCCGCGTCAGAATCTATTTCAAATAAAACTTTTAAAAGAGGATTTTTTTTTAACACTGCGTTTGTTTGAGTTAAATTCAAATAGCAAAAATACGCAATTCAATTCTTCTAAAAAAGAATAGGAGCTCAGAACTGGCGTTCTAAGCTCCTATCACACTAATCAACCTAACCTACTACTACTGATACAAATTTACTTTATTTAGTTCTAACAATACAAGTTTATTCTAATTATTTTAAAAGCTTAGCTTTACAATAAACCAGTATAATATTACATTAGTCGATAAAATCACTTTGTTTGTCGAAAAACTAGACTGTTAAAACGTTTCACAAGAAAAGTTAAATCGTATAAAATGAGATTTCTAAGATTAAAACAATTAAAACAGGTCTATTTTTAAATTTAGCTTTCCAATAAATAATGAAATTTTTTCAACTTACCCTTCTAATTTTTAGCTAAATAAGACTTTTTAGATCAAAAAATACCATTTTACGAATTCTAATAATTAAATTTTCCAACCCTTTTAAGCCAAGGAGATCTTATTTAGAATTATATAATGTTGTATGAAACATTCGATTTATATAGATTTTCAAATGAATAGAAAAATACGGAATTAGACAATCTTAAAAAATGGGTTTAATGTTTGATAGAAAAAACATCAACAACAATTAAATAGTTGCAGAAATTCGATACTTAGAAATAAGCGGTACAACAGAATTCATTAGCTTTACTTTTTTAAAATCAGATGAGAAGAACATATATTACTTTATTATTAACAGGACTTCTGTTTAGTCTAACAGGTTGTTTTGAACTTATTGAAGACACGACTTTAAATAGTGACGGTTCTGGAAGCTACAAATTAACTATCAATTTGAGTGCAAGCACAACCAAGGTAAATTCACTTATGGCGATGGACAGCATAAAAGGTACAAAAGTTCCTTCTCGTTCAGAACTTCAAACGCAATTACAGAGTTACATGAAAAACCTCAACACCAAAGAGGGAATTTCTAATGCAAAAGCAGTTTTAAATACTGAAAACTGGATTTTGAATCTGAATGTAGATTTTGAATCTTTGGCTTCACTACGAAAAGGAATGATTGCTTTATCTGAGGATATCAATAAAAAACCAGCCAATGAAAAGGTCAATAATATCATTTTGAGTTTTAGTGAAAATGTTTACAAAAGAAAAATAGGAACCTTGATCCCTGCTGATTGGCGAGAGAAAGTACGTAAAAATGAAGATTTCGCTTTATTAAAGGATGGGAAATGTGTTTTTATTCAACGCTTTGATAAAGAAATAATCAATGTAAGTTCTGAAGATGTTCGAATTGCAAAAAGCAAAAAAGCAGCCATGTTACAACTTACTCCTTTAATGTTGGTGAACACTCCAGAAAAGATAGATTATATTATTACTACAAAACGTTAAAGACTTAATTTTTAATAAATAAGTAAGTCTTTTTTTACTTAATTTCGCAGCATAAATTAGAATATAAAATGAGAGAATTTATTACCGCACTACTTTTTATTGCCATTACTGTTTCTTTAAAAAGTCAAGTCAATCAAATGGTTTCCGATTCCGCATATTTCGTAATGGAAATAGATCTGGGAAAAGTTGTGAAATCGGTTCCTTTAGAAGAAATCAATAAATTAGAATTCGTACAGTCTTTAATGAAACAGTTTGGCGATGAATCAAACAAAATCAAGGACCTTTCGAATCTAGGAGTTGATTTTTCATCAAAGTTAATTGTCTTCAACCTAGACAGAGAAGCTTATTCATCTGTCTCAGTGATCGTACCTTTAAAGGAAAGACAAAAATTCCTTAAGTTATTCCCTTTAAATCAACAGAAAGTCTTAGAGAAAAACGGTTCCATTGTAAGAGATGAATTGATTATTTCTCTCACAGAATCTACTTGTATAATGAGCATGGTTAAATGGAGCAACGATTTCTTCCGTGAAAAAACCAGAATGATTTTTGAAGAAAATGATTGGGAACTTCCAGACAACTATTACTATTATGATCAATACGATTACATAGAAGATGACTTTTATGGTGTGGAAGAAGCTGAAGAAACAATTGAATATGAAGAAAATTATATTGAAGAAGAGTATGAAGAAGCTGTCGAAGTAGAATCTATTGATGATGCAGGAGAAGATTATTACGAAGAAGAGGAAATCATTTCTGAATATGAAATTCTGCAAATGGAATTGGAGAATAAATTTCAACGCATTATGGACTCCATTACCACAATTGAGAAATCAAAAATTGTAAAACATCATGTTGGTTTAATTAATAATCCAAAAAACAATCTTCATTCAACTGATGAATTATATAGAAAAGTGAGTAGTCAAAATGCAGACGCTAAAATCTATATGAATCCGCTAATGAATATTAACTTGATGAATGACTTCATGTATTATCCGATCAGAGACTACATGGAAGATGAATTGAAGGAAATGAGACAATTTGCATTCATCAACTTCACACCAGAAGGAATTGAATTGGATTGGAAAATTCAAGTTTCTGATAATCTTGGTGCGATTATGAAAGCAGCTTCATCTAAAAAATTAGATAAAAGACTCTTGAAATACATACCAGATTATGCTCAAGGAATTGCTTTGTATAATGTAAATGGATTTGGTGCTTATGAGAAATTCAAAGAGATTTATATGCCAAAACTAGATGAGTCAGACAATGCTGAAATGCTTTTGGCCTCTGCGATTTGGTCAACAATGGATGAATTCATCGATGTGGAAGCAGTAGCATCTGTTTATCCTCCAAAAATATTGGTCTCTTATGCTGGATTTAAAGAAGTGGAACTTTCAAGAGTAACTTATGCTTATGATGAGGAGTCATTTGAATATACTGAAGTCGACACGACCTACATGGAAAAAATTCCAATGATGACATTTGTTCTATCTAATGAACGCGCCTATCTTTTAAAGAAATACTTGAAAGCATTCCAAAAATTAGAATCAGAGAAAGTTATAAATAACGGAACTTATTATACTATCGTTGATGGACCAATGCAATTAGGAATTCCTTACCATATCGCTATTAAGGATGACATTATCATTATTACAAATGACGAAAGCGTTGTTTTAGAACATTTGGATGGATACTCCAAAAAAGCATTTGACCGCAAGATATACAAGAAAGCTAAAAAAGCTAAAATGTTTTATGCACATATCGATTTCTCTACAATCGCAAAAGATGTTTCTGATTTAGGATTGATTTATGACAATGATAAATACATGAGATTATTTTATGATAAAACAGGGAAAGTAGATGTTGAAATGACTTCGATTTCTAAAAATCAAGCACATTATAAAGTAAGTATAAACACCAACGAAAAGTATGAAAATGGTGGGTATTTCTTATTTGAATTAATGAATGCTATTTACTTATACAGTAAATAAAGCGTTTTCTAAATGGCTAAAAAAACTAAAGTCACCATCGCTGCTCTAGCTATTCTGATCGGAATGGTGGCTTTAATTTTTTACTTTTCTAAACAAAAGAAAGAAGAGCAATTTCAACTTATTGATCATGTTTCGGAAACTGACATTGCTTATCACGCTAATTTTATTGAACTCTTAGATGAAGCCATTCAATACAATTCCAAAGTTGAGAAAAGCATAACGAATAATATTGCATTAAGCGAGATTAAAAGCACACTGCTGAAATCAGGATTAAAATTAGAAAAAACCTATTTTACTTTTTCTATTTCAGAAGAAAAGTATAGCTCTTTTTACATGGAAATAGTTGATTCATCTCTTTTTGAAGATGCTTTCACGAAACTCTCCAGTTTTTTTAATATTAAACCTTTAAAGGAAAAATCTAATCTATATATTTCCGGAAACACAGCCATAAGTGCAGAAAAACATCCTAAATACATAAAACTAAATTTTGGAAACGGTGCTTTGAATGCTTTATCAGATAAAAAATCAAAGCCAGGTTTATTCTTTAAAAAGCTCCTTGAAAAATCAAATTTTGGAATAATAAATACTACTGGAACTCCTCATATTGATTCAACAGATTACGCTACTTTTTTCTATAATTACAATAATGATTTAAGCTTAACAATGGATTGGAAAGTTGCCAAAAATCATCCGATTCAATTTAATTCAGAAACAGGAATTGAAATTTATCCAACACGAAAAAAGAATGTACAAGCATTTATAAATTTTGATAAGGAACATCTTATTTCTACGATTAATCCATTCCTAAAGGATAAATCTACTCTCATATTAGCTAAATTACCAGCAGTTGCAAAAGAACTACTAGAACTGTGGAATGGAAAAACTTCAATTCAAATGGGTGGTAAATCAACATATGAAACTATTCAAATCATTACAGAGTTTGATGATGATTTTAATCAAGTGGAAAAGAAAATTGTGAAAATAGACAGCATTCCCGATGTTGGAATATACTGGGGAAGTAATCAACCCGCTGAAAGTTTAGCTTTAATATACCAGCTACCAAATGTGAAATCTGATAAAGATAAAATGCAGATTGCTTTATTGCCTTCATTAAATACAAAAACAGAGAATAACAGTATAAAAGCAAATACACAAAAAAATGATTTCAAAAATCAAGAATTAAAGCAAATCTTTTACTTGAATGTTAATATCCCAGGAATCATTGGTGAATTAAAAGCAGAAAAAACGAGTGAGAACAATCTTCGTCTTCAACTAGTTTTGAAAGACTGGAATGCACTTAGAAATCCAAAAAGTTTGAGTATTTCTAGTTTTTGGTAGAAGAATAAGTATAAAAAAAGTTTTATATGCCTATCGAAATCTTTACCAGTAATTTAATAATTTCACCATTATTGCCGAAAAAATGGTAAGCGCTGTAATGGCACGCCGATGACACTGATGCAAGCAACGCGGATACTCACGGATTTTTCACTTATGGTGAATTCGGATAAACGCAGATTGCTAGGGGTCATTAATATTAACCGTTTTCTTACCATTAAGTTAAATCACACCTAATTTCTTAAGAAAACCTAGGATGTGGTAAAAAACGAAAATATAATTCTAGACTTACTGGTAAAGTATCGGATAAGCATAAAGTTTCAAACCTACTCTCCATCCGGTAAAAACAAACGTTTCAATTCTGTTGCGTCTTCTGGTTTCATTTTATCTGCAAGAATTAAACTCAATTGTTTTCTTCGCAAAGCACCATCGTAACGTTCTTTTTCTTCTTCTGTTTCTGGCACAAGTTGAGGAACAGTAATCGTTCCACCATTTTGATCAACAGCTACGAAAGTATAAATAGCTTCATTGTGTTTTTTGCGTACGCCTGAAACTTGATTTTCTACGTAAACATCAATGATAATTTCCATCGAACTATTAAAAGCACGTGAAATATTTGCTTCCAAAGTCACCACATCCGACTCTCTAATTGGAGAACCAAAAGAAACACTATTTACAGAAGCCGTTACCACAACTCTTCTGCTGTGTCGCTGTGCAGTAATTGCCGCTGTAACATCCATCCAACCCAAAAGCTGACCTCCAAATAAGTTCCCATGAGGATTAGTATCATTAGGCAATACAATTTTCGTTGTTACAGTCGTAGATTCTTTTGGAGTTTTTGTTTTCATCGGATGTTATTTTTGACAAAATTAATACAAGCTAGAGACTTATAGGTTAAAGAAAGATAAATAATTGGGTAAAATCTTTAGGATGGAAGTGTTATTCACATTCCATTTCTATAAAATCATTCACCACTTTCACATATTTTCAAAGAATCCCTTTAACTTTGCTCATCATGAGTTATACCGTATTAAAAGCATTGCACATTATTTTTATGGTCAGCTGGTTTGCTGGACTATTCTACATCGTGCGTTTATTTATTTATCATACCGAAGCACAAGACAAAGGCGAACAAGAAAAACAGATTCTTGGTAATCAGTTTAAGATAATGGAGAAAAAACTGTGGTGGATCATCACTACTCCAGCAATGATTTTGACGTTGCTTTTCGGAATTTGGATGCTTATTATAAATCCTGCATTATTAAAAATGCCATGGATGCACCTCAAGCTTACTTTCATTGTTCTGTTACTTGTCTATCATTTCAAAAGTCAAAGAATCATGAAGAAAATGGACAAAGATATTTTTACTTGGAATTCTAACAAACTGCGCTTATGGAATGAGGTAGCCACTTTGGCTCTTGTAGCTATCGTGTTTTTGGTGGTTATGAAAAACAGTCTCAATTGGATTTACGGAACAGTAGGGTTTTTCGCAGTTGCCGTAGCTTTGATGATTGCAATAAAGATTTACAAACGATACAGAAAAAAATAGAATGACATATATAGATACCCACGCCCATCTTTACGTAGACCAATTTGACGAAGACCGTGATGACATGATCAAACGTGCCATTGATAGCGGAGTAACAAAATTCTTTCTTCCAAATATCGATATGGATTCCATTCCTAAAATGGAGCAATTGGTCAAAGATTATCCAGGCACATGTTATTCCATGATGGGAATTCATCCTTGTGATGTTGCCAAAGAATGGGAAAAGCAATTAGAGGAAGTTAAAACACATTACAAGAAAGGTCAGCACATTGCCATTGGAGAAATTGGTATCGATTTGTATTGGGATAAGACTTTACAGAAAGAACAAACGGAATCTTTTCGAGCACAAATTAACTGGGCTAAGGACGAAGAATTACCAATCGTAATTCATTGCAGAGATGCATTCGATGAAATATTTGAAGTCTTGGATCAAGAAAATGATGAACGATTATTTGGCGTTTTTCATTGTTTTACTGGAACTGAAGAACAAGCAAATCGCATTCTTAATTACGGAGGATTTAAATTGGGAATTGGTGGCGTTGTGACATTCAAAAATAGCGGAGTAGATAAAGCAATTCAAAATATTGATTTGGAACATATCGTTTTAGAAACAGACGCTCCATATCTTGCTCCAATGCCGTTTAGAGGAAAAAGAAATGAAAGTTCATACATTCCTTATATCGCAAAAAAATTATCGGACATCCATGGAATTAGTGAAGAAGAAGTGGGCAGAATTACCACTAAAAATGCATTGGAAGTCTTTAAAATAAAATCGTAATTATGAAGCAGTCGAAGGTTTTATTGATCTACACAGGAGGAACAATTGGAATGATTGAAGATCCAGAAACGGGTGCATTAATGGCTTTTGATTTCGATCATTTAAGCGACCAAATACCAGAACTTTCCCGTATCAACGCAGAATTGAAAGTGGTTTCTTTGGGTGAGCCAATTGATTCTTCTGACATGAACCCAAAAATTTGGCAAGACATCGCTCAAAAGGTAGTCGATAATTATGAATCGTTTGACGGTTTTGTTGTTTTGCATGGTTCCGACACTATGGCTTTTACGGCTAGTGCTTTGAGTTTTATGCTGCAAGGAATCAGGAAACCAGTTATTTTAACAGGATCTCAATTGCCAATTGGAACGATTCGAACAGATGGGAAAGAGAATTTGATTACATCGATAGAAATAGCTGCATCAAAAATTGAAGATGAAAGTATAATCCAAGAAGTTGCTATTTACTTTGAATACTCTTTATACAGAGGAAATAGAACTTCAAAAGTTTCAGCGCATGCTTTTGAGGCCTTCATTTCTCCAAATTATTTAGATTTGGCATTGGCGGGAGTAGATATCAGATACAATACTGCAGCATTCTTTAAAACTAATTTACCCGAATTAGATTATAAATATAAAATGGATGATAGGGTTGCATTGATGAAAATCTTCCCAGGATTCTCGACTTCTGTTTACAAAAGTATGTTTGATTTCCAACTCGTAAAAGCGGTTGTATTGGAATCTTTCGGAGCAGGAAATGTACCGAGTAACACAACATTTTTCGAGATGATTAAATCTTATATTTCAGAAGGAGGAATTGTAATCAATATTACGCAATGTTCTTCCGGAAGTGTCTCCCAAGGGAAATATGCGAATTCAACAATGCTTAACCAAATTGGGGTAATAAGCGGCGGAGATTTAACCACAGAAGCTGCTATTACGAAGATTATGTTTTTGTTGGGGAATTATTCAGATACGAATGAAATCAACCGTTTAATGCAGGTTTCTTTGGTGGGAGAGTAAATAATTACGAATTATTAAATTACGAATTACGAATTGTAACTCGTAATTCGTAATTGATTTTTGTAATTCGTAATTCAAAAACTATTATTGCTTTATGAATTTTCGTGTAACTTGTTTGTCTCCGTTCGAAAATTTACAGAAATACAAACCCTTCTTTAAATCTGAAATATCTATAGCATTTTTAAATTCTCCGTTTTCTTGATTTAAAAAACGCCCAGCTTTTACTTGATTTCCTGTAACATCAATAATTTCTAGTTGGATAGAATTTGAATTGTCTTTTAGCGTGAAGTTGAGTTTATTGCTTGCTGGATTAGGGAATAATCTTATATCATTGTCTAAGAAATTCTCAACAATACTGAGTGAACCGAGTATTAAAGTATCTGTTTGAACTTTTAAATGTGTTGAGTCATTCTCGGTTGCACCATACCTTATAAGATTTGTATTAACCAATACTGCCGTTAAATTAGTGTCTACATTTATAAAATTTATTGATGTAGTATCATAAGCATTGCAACCTAATAGTGTCCAAAATGCTCTCGTATCAAAATATAAATCTATCGATATAACATTATTTATTTTAGAAACTATGACCGTGTCTATTCTTGGGCAAGAACTACCAGACCCATATGAAAACCCTACTTCAGAAAATAATTGAAGATTATTGCCTTGAATTTGATAAGTATAATTAGCTCCTAGAAAACCAAATTGTCCAAAAGAACTTGTTGAAATGGTAAGAAGTATTGTTATGATTGTATATTTAATTTTACTTTTCATGA
Organism: Brumimicrobium glaciale; assembly: GCF_004152935.1. Classification (GTDB taxonomy): domain Bacteria; phylum Bacteroidota; class Bacteroidia; order Flavobacteriales_D; family Crocinitomicaceae; genus Brumimicrobium; species Brumimicrobium glaciale. Next base: position 286,669 of record NZ_SETE01000001.1, on the reverse strand, counting down.
TGTAGTATGTGATATAAAAATAATACACATTTTTTGAAAAACCTAAAAGAAATTTAAAACACTTGTCGTTTACTTTTATTATATCGACTAATAATCAGATAGTCCTAAGAAAAGAAGGGATAATTGACAATGGATATTTTGCAATGGATAGATTAAGAATTAAACTTGCCAAGGTTCATCAATTAATCATTCCTCATTCGCAATCCCACATTTTTCATTTTTCATTTTTCATTTTTCATTTTTCATTTTTCATTTTTCATTTTTCATTTTTCATTTTTCATTTTTCATTTTTCATTTTTCATTTTTCATTTTTCATTAAAAAAAAAGCCGCCAAGACTTAAAGTCTTGGCGGCTTTTTTTTTTAATGAAAGTTGACTAACGGATCCCGTGTCTTCTTAATTTTCTATTGTCAATTACGTTTGCTGATTCAATCAGTGCAGTACGGAATTGGTTTTCTACAGTTGTTTTATTCTGAGATTTGATTTGCTCAATTTCAGCTGAATAATCTGTTGTTTCAGGTGCAGATGTTGTTTGATCAACACGCAGTACGAACACTCCGTTAGAACCTTTAACAGGCACTGAAGTTTCTCCGTCTACTAATCCAGAAAATGCTGTTCCGATAATTTGTGGCTCACGTCCAACAGCAACATTACTTGCTGAGAAAGTTAATCCTTCGCTTTCAAGTTTAGCTCCCATTTCGTTTGCCAATGCTTGAAGATCATTTTCCTTACCTAACATTTGATCGATTAAGTAATTCGCTTGTTTCTCTTTACGTAACTCAGCACGCATTGCGTCTTCAACTGTTTCCAGTCTTGGTGTACCTGCTTCAATAACATCAGAAATAAAAGCTACAATAATACGGTTGTTATCACGAATTGGTGAAGAACTAATTGTTCCTGCTTTATTTCCTTCATCGTAAGCAAGACGTAAAATACGACCTTCAGCTAATTCATTAAATCCTGTTACAGTAGGCTCTTCATCTTGAATTGTAGAAAATCTAACTGTATATCCTTTTCCAACTGCATAAGCGTCAAAAATTGAGTCTCTTGCTTTATTTGATTTCCCTTCAAACTTATCATCTAAATCATAAATGTAATTTGATGCTTCACTGTTTACTTGGTCAGCTGTACTTTTAGTTGCTTCAATATTTTTGATGATATCTGCAAGAATAGGACGTTTTGTAGCTTCACGCTCCATAACCTCAACAATGTGAATTCCGTAAGTTGTTTTTACAGTTCCCATAGTTCCGATTGGCTTGTAGAAAGAGAAATCGTTAAATTCAGGAACCATTTGTCCTTTAGGGAATTTTTCATATTTCCCACCATTATTTACAGATCCTGGATCTTCACTAAATTCAGTTACCATTTCTTCGAAATTATTCTTAGAACGAATAACCTTCATTATGCTGTCTGCTTTTGTTTGAGCTGCTTCGAATTCTTCTGGAGAACCTGCATTCAATAAAATATGACGAACAGTAGCTGTTTTTTCTTCACCAAATCCTAAAACCTTAGAAATTTTAGCTCCGTTTTGACCAACATAAGGTCCTACAACATCACCAACATTAGCGTTTTCAATTTCTGAAGCTACAGAAGCTGGATAAGTTGGCCCTTGTTGACCATTTCCTTCTGGCTTAGCCATAGAAGTTGAATCGTTTGCATATCTTTTAATATCACTAAAACGCAAAACAAAAGATGAATCATTCTTAGCAGCTGCAAATTTTGGTTTCAATTTCTGCAAACGGTCAAATGATGCCATTGAATCTTCTTTACTTGGATTCACTGGAAGTACGAAATAAGCAATCTTACGACTCGCCTTTTGATTGTACTTTTTATCCTTTTTGTGCGCATCAAAGTATTTCTTTACTTCTTCATCAGTTGGTTCAGCAACTGCGTCATTTGGAACTTTTGTAAAGCTCTGGTAAACGTAAGATACATTCTTAACTGTTTTCTTAGCGTTATATTCGTGCTTACCTTCCAATGTTGTCGTATGAACACCAGCAGTTAAAAGTGCATTGTACTTTTCTTCTACTCTCACTTGCGCAACGTAGTCCATTAAGTCTTTATACTGTTTAGCACTTCCTGCTTCAGGAGATTCTCTTAATTGATCTAAAGCTTGACGCAATTGATCTGGAGCAAATTCACCTGTAATAGAATCTGTAAATTGAGTTGAGATTGAAGAAGGTTTATAACCATTCGAACCATATAAAATGTTCTCTAATTCATACTCGTCAACAACCAATCCAATTTGCTTGTACTCCTTTCTCATCAATCCATCGATGATTGAAGTTTGCCAAGCCTGTCTTACCGCATTTTTGTCATCTTCCTCAGTAAATCTTACTTGTTGTGTAGGATTTTGCTGTTGCTTATTTTGCATAATGTTATTACGCGCATTGTTTAAGAATAGATTATACTGTTGTTCATCGACTTTTTCGCCGTCAACAGTTCCTATTCCATATACATCTTCCTGAGGACCATTTCCTCCGAAATTGAAGTCACCAATGATGAATGCAAGCATTGCAATACCAACTACTGCAATCAAAAGCCACGATTTCTCGCGTATTTTTCCAATTAAAGCCATTTTTTCTGTTTAATTTAAGGTTGCGAATATAATATTATGAATCAAAATATGAAAGGATAAATGAGCATATAATTTCTTTCTTACTGATTTGTAATAATCTTCAAGCGAATAATTTCAATTCTACGGTCAGAAACCGCCTCAATTCTCATGCTATAGTTTTCCAATTCGAGAATCGTTCCTTCTTCTGGAATCGACTCTAAGTAGTGTAAAACAAGACCTCCCAAGGTTTCATACTCGCTTGATTCATCTAAATTAAAATCATAGACTTCATTTAAATGATCAATATCTTGTCGTGCTGAAAATAAATATGTCGTTGCATCAATTTGTTGCTCTAATAATTGATCAACATCATGTTCGTCTTCAATATCTCCAAAAATCTCCTCTACAACGTCTTCAATTGTGATTAATCCGGATGTTCCACCATATTCATCTACGACAATTGCGATATTTCCATGTTGTTTAGCAAATAACTCTAATAAGTCTTTTGCCAAAACAGCTTCTGGAACAAATGCAATTGGAATTAAAACTTCTTTAATTCGATTTGGCTTTTTGAACAATTCAAAAATATGCACATAACCGATGATATTATCAATGGTATCTCTGTAAATCAATATTTTTGAAAGTCCAGTATCAATAAATCGATTTTTCAAGTCTTCAATTGAAGATTCTATATCCATCGCTACAATATCCGTTCTAGGAATCATGCAATCACGGGCTTTTATATCAGAAAAACCAATTGCATTTTGAAGGATTTGCATTTCATTATCTAAATCATTTTCATCCTCCATACGCTCATTTAAGTCACGCACGTAGTCATCTAAATCGATTTTTGAAAACACCATTTCCCCACTTTTCACATCCATTCCAAATAGACGCAACAATCCATTACTGATTGTCATTGTGAAAATTGTTAAAGGATAAAGTAGTGCATAAATTAATGCCAGAGGAAAAGAAAGGAATTGTAAAACCCTATTTGGATTAATTTGAAAAGTAGCTTTTGGCAAAAACTCTGCAGTTACCAAAATCAATAAGGTAGATAAAATAGTTTGTATTAAAAGAACAGCCACCTCACTTCCGCCTACTAAAGGTGAAATCCATGGCTGCATTAGTTGAGCCATCCAAATTCCATAAACAACCAATGCGATGTTATTCCCCAACAACATAGTTGCAATGAAACGACTATCTTGTTTTACAAAGTTTGAAAGTACTTTCCCTGAAAAAGTTCCTTTTTTATTGTCCAATTCAATTTTTAATCGATTGGCAGTAATAAAAGCGATCTCCATACCTGAAAAAAAGGCTGAAGCGGTAATTGCGATAACGATGACGATTATACTCGACGGATCCATATATTATATTAGGTACTAAATTTAGAAAAAAAATTGGCTATAATAAGTCTTGACCAATATCTTTTCGATAGTACGCTCCTTCAAACTCAATATTTTTAATTGTTTCGTATGAATTTTCAATTGCAGATTCTATGTCTTTTCCAAAAGAAGTAACAGCTAGTACTCTTCCTCCGGCTGTTATTACTGCGGGTCCATCAGAAGCTGTTCCTGCATGAAATATCAAACTTTTATTCGCTGCATTTAATCCGTAAATCATTTTTCCTTTTTGATATGCATCTGGATAGCCTCCAGAAACCATCATTACAGAAACTACACTTCTTGGATCAAATTCAATATCTCTTTCAGATAACGTTTTTGTTGCTACTCCTTCAAATAAATCCACCAAATCTGATTTCAAACGAGGTAAAATTACTTCCGTTTCAGGATCGCCTAAACGACAATTGTATTCAATTACATAGGGTTCGCCAGCAACATTAATTATTCCAATAAAAATAAAACCGTTGTATTCAATCCCATCAGATTTCAACCCTTTTACTGTAGGAACAATAATTTGATTGTAAACTTTATCAGAAAATTTTCCTTCTGCGAATGGTACAGGAGAAACCGCTCCCATTCCACCAGTGTTTAGCCCCGTATCACCTTCACCTATTCTTTTGTAATCTTTTGCTTCTGGAAAAACTTTAAAACCATCTCCATCTGTCAAAACAAAAGAAGACATTTCCATTCCTTTTAAGAATTCTTCAATGACAACTTTTGCTCCAGCTCCACCAAATTTATTATCCAACAACATGGAAGAAAATTCTTTTTTAGCTTCATGTAAGTCTGGGAGAATCAAAACTCCTTTTCCAGCCGCTAAACCATCTGCTTTTAAAACATAAGGTGCTTTCAAACTATCCAAGAAAGCAAAACCTTCCTTAATAGTTGCTTTGGTAAAAGTTTTATGCTTTGCAGTTGGAATATTGTGACGGTTCATAAAGTCTTTTGCAAAATCTTTACTTCCCTCCAATTGTGAAGCCTCTTTATTTGGTCCAATTACCGCAACATTTGTAAGTGCTTTGTCAGCTTTGAAAAAATCAGCAATACCAGCTACCAACGGCGCTTCTGGTCCAACAACAACCATATTGATTTTTTTATTTAAAACGACTTTTTTAATCGCTTCAAAATCACATGGATCTAGTGAAATATTTTCACCATACTCTCTCGTACCCGCATTTCCAGGGGCAATATATAAAGATTCCAAGGTGCTACTTCTTGATAATTTCCAAGCTAAAGCATGCTCTCTTCCACCTGAACCTAAAAGTAATATATTCATTGTTTTGTATTTGGGATGCAAAGTTAATATTTCATGACGATAGAAGAGAATAAGTTTAAACTTTTCCCGTTATTTACTTCGTAAAGTATACAAAGTCATTAAATTTGGAGACGAATTGAATAATTTAGTTTGTTACAGCTCATGTTTTAAGCTGTTTAGTACCTAGTTGGAGACAGATACTAGACACACTAGCGTAAAACAATTGCTAAAAAAGAACCCCGTGTTATTATGAAAAGTTTCTATTTCCTGTTTACCCTTATTGCAACTGTTCTATTTGCAACGTCTTGCAGCCAGTCTAAAAAAGTTGAAATTGAAGATTTATCGTCGCTAGATACTGTTGTAATAAAAAAGGACTTACTTTTTGGATTTGATTTAGACAAATATGACGTAGAGTTTGACACTGTGGAACAAGGATGGACTTGGAACAATATATTTGAAGCGTTTGAAATAAATCAATATACTATAAACACTACTGCTGAACGATTAAAAGACAGCTTATTAGATGTGAAATACATTCTGGCGGGAAAACCGTTTATGACTTTTAGACCAAAAAGTGATACCAGTAGTGCACCAACTTATTTAGTTTACGAACCAGATGTTTTTTCATATATAACTTTCGATTTTAATAATGAAATTGTCGGAATTCGAAAAGAAGTTCGTCCAGTAGAAATTACAGAAAGAATGGTAAGCGGACAAATTGCCCAAAACTCTAGCTTATCTGTTGAATTAGGAAAAAGTTTTGACAATTACATGATGACCGCTGCAATCTCGGATGCTATAGAAGGAGTTTACGCTTGGAGTGTCGACTTTTTCAAATTACAAGTAGGAGATAAGTTTGTAGTATTTTATGATGAAAAAAGTGTTGATGGAGTTCCTTATTCAGTAGATAAAATCAAATATGTTTGGTTTGAACATGCCAATAAAGGACTTTACGCATTCAATTTTACAGATTCAACAGGAAACGTTTCTGGATTCTATGATGAATTGGCCAACGAAATGAAACGTCCATTTTTGATGTCGCCACTGAAATTCTCCCGCATCAGTTCTGCTTTTAACATGAACAGATTGCATCCAATTTACAAAACAAGAAGACCACATTTAGGAACCGATTATGCCGCACCAACTGGAACGCCAATTCTTGCAACAGCAGATGGAACTGTTTCTAGAGCATCAAGAAGTCGTGGAAACGGTATTTATGTAAAAATTAGACACAACAAAACTTACGATACGCAGTATTTGCACATGAGTAAAATTGCAAATGGAATCCGAAACGGAAAAAGAGTTCGACAAGGTGATGTGATTGGATATGTTGGCTCAACAGGAGCTGCAACAGGGCCTCATGTTTGCTACCGTTTTTGGAAAAATGGAAAACAAATCAATCACCGTTCAGAGAAATTCCCTAAATCAGAACCGATGAAAGACGAAGTTAAACCAGAATATCTAGACTTTATTTCTCCATTTAAGGAAAAGTTAGATGTTGAAATATTGAAATTAACGGTTACTCCAATTTTGGAACCTGAAGCATAACCATGCTACTTTAAGCCAAAAATGCAATAGATTTGGATGAGAATAAAATTCTAGAGATTTAGAAAAAAGACATTTAAAGAAAAGACATTAGAAAAAAAGACAATAGAAGTTAGACATAAGATCCAGAGTGAAAAATCTAATGTCTAAAATCTGTTTTTAGATACCAATAAAACAAGCAAGTGAAAGTTATAATAGTTGGAGGAGGTTTGTCAGGCATAAGCTTGGCGCATCAATTAGAAGAAAAAAATATTTCATTTCGAATAATCGACGAAGGAATAAACCACAGTACAAAAGTTGCTGCTGGAATGATTAACCCAATGACTTTTCGTAGAATGATAAAAACCTGGAAGGGTGATGAATTAATTCCAACATTATTGGAATTCTATCCAGCAATGGAAAAGAAAATTCAAAACAAATTCTTCTTTCACAGGAAACTTCGTCGTGCTTTTAATTCCCAGCATGAACGCGATTTATGGATGGAAAGATTAGATGATGAAGAGTACAATGACTACATCAATCCGCCAGAAAGTGAAGAAAATACCCCTAAACATTTAAAAGCCCCCTTTGGAAATGGATTTTTAGGTACACCAGGATATATTGATGCGAAAAAATTCATGGAATACAATCATAATTATCTGGTTGAAAACAATTTACTAGAATATTCAAAGTTTGATTTTGATGAACTAGACTACGAAGCAAAAACTTACAAAAACGAAGAATATACACACCTCATCTTTTGCGAGGGTTTCCGCGGAGAGGATAATCCATTTTTTGGTTATTTACCTTTTAGTAATGCAAAAGGAGAAGTATTGACCGTAAAATCTGATGTTTTCGATAAAAATGAAATCCTCAATAAAAAATGCTTTATTCTACCCACAGAAGATGGCGATTTTAAACTGGGAGCCACCTATGCATGGTACACACAAGATCCAACTCCAACAGAAGAGGCAAAAGAAGAATTATTAGAAAATTATAAATTATTGAGTTCTGCCCCAATTGAAATCATAGGTCATGAAGGAGGAATTCGTCCAGCTGTGGCAGACAGAAGACCATTAATTGGTGAACACCCAACACATAAAGGATTATATATTTTCAATGGTTTAGGATCTAAAGGATATATGATTGCACCTTATTGTGCTATTGAATTTGTTGATTTTCTCAATGGAAAAGGCGAAATAGATAAAGAAGCTGACATCCAAAGATTTCAACGCAAGCATTTTAAAGGCTAATTTTTTAGACGAGATTTTATAGTTACAAGCCTTTTTATACTCCTATCGGTGGTGCATCAAATTACAAAGCATCAGATGCAAAAAAAATATTTCATGGAACCGAAGGAAGAAAATAACAAGTTCAAAAATAGTATTTGTTCTTTTCAATCTATGATATTGATTTTCATCTTAGATTGGTAACCCATTTTATTTTAATTATTCAAATTAAAGGTTAATTTCCATAAAATTCAAACTTACCTTCTTACCTTTGTAATTACGAATTTAAAAAAACAAAAATATATGTATCCACCAGAACTAGTTGCTCCAATGAAGGAAGATTTAACTTCAGTAGGATTCAAGGATTTAACATCTCCAGAAGATGTGGACAATATGATTAAAAATACAAAAGGAACGTTATTAATGGTTGTGAACAGCGTTTGTGGTTGTGCAGCTGGAAATATGCGTCCTGGAGTAAAAGATTCTTTAAAAGGAGAAGTAAAACCAGATGCAATGGCAACTGTTTTTGCAGGAGTAGATAGCGCAGCAACGCAACAAGCTAGAAATTACTTTTTGCCTTACCCTCCATCTTCACCATCTGTAGCAGTTTTTAGAGATGGTAAATTAGTTCATTTCTTGGAGCGTCACCACATTGAAGGTGTTACTGCAGAAATGATTTCTGAGAATTTACAAGGAGCGTACAAAGAATTCGCATAATTTTTGTTTATAATTTCCGCTAACCTCATTAGCGAAAATTCTAATTCAAAAATATTGTTCCAATTAAAGTGAATCATACACTTCATAAAATATTAAAAAAGCAATAGGAGAAATCTTGTTGCTTTTTTTTGGATTTAGAATGTAATTCCAAATGGCTCAAAACACAGTAAACGAATATCATCTAAGGACAAAGTAATTTTTACATGCGTATTTTTCACTATTTCATTATCCCAACGGAATGAATTGACTTAATACATGAGTTCTTGATAAACATTGGGCATTCTTATGTGTCGTGCTTTCAGCACTTATTGCAACACCCCTAAATCCTAACCATGGATTTATATTCATGGCTATCAAGTGGCATCCGTCAGCTGCCGGATTTTATTGCTTATTTAGAAATGATTTTCCTGTATTTTTATTTAAAATTTATAGTTTAGAAAAAGCTTTCCGGAGAACTTCTAAAAGTGAGTTAATTAGTAAAAAGTAAATCCGAACTTTTAAAACCTTAGAGGAATTGCATATAACAAATTAAGAGCTGAATTCTAACTTCTAAATCCCGAAGGGATGACACGCGTTAACCTAGGACGTAAGTCCTAGGGAATTAAAACCTATAATCCTAAAAGTGCTGAAAGCACGACACAATGGATTCAATCGGCCAATGACAAATCCCAAGCCGCTTAGACCTGACTCAAAGCATACTTTTTTCCGGGCAACGTCATCACAATTCCCCGCAATTCTAACCCCAATAAAAGTCCACTCAAAACATGACCTGGTTTTTTCAAACGCACGGAAAGAACATCCAACGAAATCTTTTCAAATTCTTTAATCGCTTTTACAATTAAAGTTTCGTCCCCATCCAATCCTTCAAACAAATTAGCTTGAATCACTTTTTCACGGTCATCTTTTTCCCATTCCATCAAGCGAATTAAATCTTTTCCGCAAGTAATTAAATGTGCCTTGCTGTTTGATATTAATTCATTACAACCCCTAGAAAATGGACGTTCAACATTTCCAGGAAAAGCAAACACCTCTCTATTATAATCATTGGCTAAAAGAGCTGTGATTAATGAACCACCTTTTGCACCGCTTTCAATCACAATTGTTGCATCTGTCATTCCGGCAACAATTCTATTGCGCTGCGGAAAATTCACTCTATCGGGCTTGGTGTTATGTGGAAATTCTGTAACCAATCCACAACCTTTCGTTTCCAACATTTTCTTTGCCAATTTCAAATGTTGATTCGGATAAATCCTATCTAAGCCATGACCTAACACACCAATTGTTGGAACACCATGTTCTAAACATTTCTTGTGCGTGTATCCATCAACTCCATAAGCCAAACCTGAAATAACCTGTACATTATAAGGAGCAATTGCTGAAATCAATTCATTGATCAATTGTTTCCCATAACTCGTCATGTTTCTTGTGCCGACAATAGCTATTGTTTTTCGGTGATTAAATTCAAAATCTCCCCGGTGATAAAGCAACATTGGCCCATCAGAACATTCTTTCAACCTTCTGGGATAATCTTTACTCGTAAAAAAGGTGGTGTCTATTCCATTTTTTTTAACGAATTCAATTATTGATTTCGCATCATTCAGCGCTTTGGCTCTATTCAAATTACGAAAACGTTCTTTAGCAAATCCTGGAATTGCAGTTCGTAAATTGAAAGAATCTTCAAATAATTTATCTTCACTGCCCAGATAGGCTAACAATACTTTTGCTTTGCGTGGGCCGACTCCTTCTAGTTGAGTTAAAGCCACTTGGTGATTAAGGTGGTTATTTTTCAAATCTTATGTTTTTAATTTAGGTCTAACTAAGATAGTAGAATTTATTCGGTAAAAGAAAGTCTTTTCCAATTTATATTTGAATTATTCATTTCTTTTCCAATTTAATTTAGTTCTGATTTTCGATTCATTTTATTATAAATAATATCTTTAACCACTAATAAAGCTCAATTTAAAGATGAAAAAACTCGCAATTATCCCTGCCCGATATGCTTCTTCAAGGTTTCCTGGAAAACCATTAATCGATTTAGCTGGAAAAACAATGATCCAACGTGTTTGGGAAGGCGTTACAAATTCCAATCATTTTGACGAAGTCGTTGTGGCTACCGATCATGAGAAAATTGCAAATCATGTTAAAGAATTTGGTGGAAAAGCAATGCTCACAAAAGCTTCGCATGAAAGTGGAACAGATCGCTGTGGAGAAGTCATAGAAAGTTATCCTGATTTCGATATTGTGGTCAACATACAAGGAGACGAACCATTGGTTGATACTGAACAATTGCGACTTTTACTTTCAGCTTTCGATGATACAAGTGTTGAAATAGCGACATTGGGTTCGCCAAAAATTTCAGCAGAAGATATAAAGGATTCAAATAGAATTAAAGTGGTGATCAATCACAAATCAGACGCATTGTATTTCTCAAGAAGTCCAATTCCGTTTGAAAGAAACGAGGAAGATTATCCATTTTTAAAGCATATTGGCTTGTATGGATTTCGTGCCAAGACATTGCAGAAGCTTGTTCAACTCAAACCCACTTCACTAGAAAAAACAGAAAGTTTGGAACAATTGAGATGGATGTATTATGGATATGATATAAGAGTGGTGGAAACCGATATTGAAACACCAAATATTGATACTCCGGAAGATGTTGATTTGGTTTTGAGGAGATTGAGAGATTAATTATGGAATGTTCCCCACATGTTAGAGTCACACGGCCGTGTGACTCTAACATGTGGGGAACATCGAATTTTCGAAGGCATATATTAATCCAAAGTTTTTCTACAAATCTGAATTTCATCAATCAAAAAATTAATCACATTTATATTTAAACTTTCACCCCTATTTTGTAACTTTTAAAATCATAAAGGGTATACCTAAAATTATTAATTTGTATCTTTGTTTCTATGACACATTTGGACGCTCTTCTCGGAACTTTACTTTTGCGCAACAATTGCGTTGTAATACCTGCTTTTGGTGGGTTTGTAGCCAATAACGTTTCTGCTAAAGTAGATGTTAAAAATGGTTTGATTACACCGCCCAGTAAAGCGTTGAGTTTCAACAAAAACTTGAGTAATAATGACGGTTTAATCATCAACCATTTAGCGAGTGAAAAGAAGATTTCTTTTGACGATGCACAAAACATTATCTCAAGAGAAGTTCAGCAGATTAAGTCACAACTAAATGAAGGAAAGCGAATTCACTTTCACAATGTTGGATTTTTATACACCAATACTGCCGGAAAAATTGCTTTCGAACAAGATCGATTCTTCAATTTATTGCTTTCTTCCTACGGATTAGGCAATGTTCAATTCATTAGCGAAGAAGAGGAAGTTGAACCAGTTTTAACTTCTCCAAGTGCAATAAACTCTAAAGAAACTGCTTTCGTTGCTCCAACTGTTGTTTTAGAAAACGAAGCAATAGAAGATGAAAGTAAAGACGAAGCAAAAGAAATTCAACATCCTGCAGTTGCTCAGAAATCATCGAGTAGTATATTTGTAAAAATAGCGAAATACGCCGCTGTGGCTGCCTTGGTTCCTTTGGCTTTTTATAGTTTCTGGATTCCGATGAAGACCGATGTTCTGAAATCAGGAATTATTTATTTAGATGATTTTAATCCATTTAACGGCGGAGAAGATTCTAAGTACCTACCTGTTATCAATAAAGAAGTGCTGACCATTGATTCTGTTCATTCTTCAACGACTTTGTCTTCAATTACTGATAACTTAAGTTCAGCAGCTCCTGTTTTTGCTTATCCTTTGGATGATGATTTATTCATTCCTGTTTGGAGAAAAAAAGAAAATGTAAATAGTGTAGAAACTACTGTAGCAAATGAAATCGTGACTGCTAAGAACAGTTACCACGCTATTGTTGGCTGTTTTAGCGACCCAACAAATGCCAATGATTTAATTACCGATTTAAAAGCAAAAGGATTTAATGCTTACGAAGTAGATGTAAAAGGTGGTTTACACCGTATATCTGCTGGAAATACAACTAAACGATCTGAGATTTCAACATTGCGCGACAATTTAGCTGCGACAGATTTGAATGTTTGGATTCTTAAAAAATAAAACCCCATAAAATTTATATTTCTATGAAAAAAATAATTGTTGTACTTGTAGCTTTATCTACAGGTCTTTTCGGCTATTCCCAAAATATTACGAACGTTGATGGTTCGTCTTATAAATTTACAGAAGTTTCTCATTTAGATGCAACACCAGTTTTATCACAAGGATATACTGGAACGTGCTGGAGTTTTTCTGCATTGTCATTTTTCGAATCAGAAATGATCAGAAAAGGAGTTGAGAATCCACCGATTTTATCTCAAATGTACATCGCTCGAAAAGCTTATGAAGCAAAAGCGGAGAATTTCATTAGAATGGATGGAAAAAGTAATTTCTCTGAAGGAGGTGCTTTTCACGACATTCCTTACGTTTTTAAAAGATATGGAATTGTTCCAAATGATGTTTATGGAGGTCTGAATTACGGTTCTGACAAACACAATCACCAACAACTTTACAAAGGTTTAAATGGATACATGGGCGGAGTTCTTGATTATGTAGACAATAAAGGAACAGCAACATTATCTAATACTTGGAAAGCCGGATTAAACGGAATTCTGGATGCTTATTTTGGTGAAGACCCAACGAAATTCACTTACGAAGGAAAAGAATATACTCCAAAATCATTTGCTGCTTCGACAAAGTTAAACATGGATGATTATGTTTCTTTGACTTCTTTCACTCATTTTCCAATGCACGAAGAAGTTCAATTAATGATTCAAGACAATTGGGCTTGGGGAAAAAGCTACAACGTTTCAATGGATGAATTGTTAGAAGCGACTGTTAATGCTGTGAAAAACGGATACTCTGTGGCTTGGGCTGCTGATGTTTCTGAGAAAGGATTCAACTTTGGAAAAGGTTTAGCAATCGTTCCAGAAGATGAAAGTACAATTCAAGTAAAAGGAAGAGATAATTCAAACTTCTCTGATGCTGGTGCAGAAAAAGTATCTGATGCGTTTATGACGCCTGTTCAAGAAATTACAGTAACTCCAGAAATGCGTCAAGAAGGTTATGACAACAAAACTACAACTGACGATCACGGAATGCACATTACAGGATTGTATACAGAAGCAAACGGAACACGTTATTTCTTAGTAAAAAACTCTTGGGGAACTGGAAACTATCCACAAGGATATCTTTATGTTTCTGAGAATTATTTCAAATTGAAAACGATTAATGTTTATCTACATAAGGATGGAGTTCCTAAAGGAATTTCTAAGAAAATCAGTCTATAAAGCCCAATATTGGCGTTGCACATAATTTTTAAAACAGTCCCATCGGCAAGCTCAGGGCATCGCATTGACAAAAGTCAACTCAGTTTTAAAAATTAAGCGCGCCTTAATCTTGAACTTTCTAGTTCAGATTATTTCGATTATCGAATTAGACAATCCAAGCATTTTGTGAGCTTTAACTAGTGTAAATTTCGCACTAGTTAAAGCTTACAAAATATTAAAAAAATAAAATGACAGTAACAAAAACATATACGATTTTAACCTTGTTAACTTTAGCGCTTTTCACTTCATGTGGAAACGGCGAAAAAAGAAATGATAACAAAGGAAAGTTAGTTGCTGACAAAGAAGATTCAGTCTATCCTTATGAGCTTTTAAAGTCTTTTGAGGATAGGCCTTTTTTCTTTTATAATGTGGAGAATTTATTTGACACCATTAATGATCCTAAAACAAAGGACGAAGATTTCTTACCTGAAAGTGAGAAACAATGGAACACTAAAAGATATTACGACAAGCTGGAAAAATTAGCCACAGTCTTAACGCATCCTTCAGAAAACAATCCGCTTTTTGTTGGTTTTGCTGAAATTGAAAATCGTTTTGTTGTTTTGGACTTAATGAAAACCGGAAGATTAGCGGAAACAAAATACAGAGTTGTTCATTATGACGCGCCAGATGTTCGAGGAATTGATGTTGCTTTTGCTTATGATCACGAAAGATTTAAGGTGATGTATGAAGAAGCGATAGATTTATCTATTGCTGGAGAACCAGATTACAAAACACGTGATATTTTATATGTGAAAGGATTATTGAAAGACAGTTTGGACTTACATGTATTTGTTAATCATTGGTCGTCTCGAAGAGGTGGAGCTGAAGAAAGTGAATACAAAAGAATCAATGCGGCGAAGGCATTATTGTACAAAACGGATTCTATTCGCAATGTAAATGCAGATGCGAAAATCATTATCATGGGTGATTTCAACGATTACCCAACAAACAATTCTATCCGTGAAACTTTAGGCGCTGGCTTGGCTTCAAATGCTACTAACTTCGTGAATCTAATGTTGCCAATGCACGAAAATGGCGAAGGAAGTTACAACTACCGAGGAGAGTGGGGAATGTTAGATCAATTCATCGTTTCGCCAAGTTTAGTTGCACCGAAAGAAGGTTTACACATTAAAGAAAGTTCAGCTTATATGGTGAATGATGACCAGTTTATGCATTTCAATAAAGCTGGAGAAAAATCTCCGAACAGAA
This sequence comes from Brumimicrobium glaciale, assembly GCF_004152935.1. Classification (GTDB taxonomy): domain Bacteria; phylum Bacteroidota; class Bacteroidia; order Flavobacteriales_D; family Crocinitomicaceae; genus Brumimicrobium; species Brumimicrobium glaciale. The sequence continues at coordinate 271,435 of NZ_SETE01000001.1, read as the reverse complement.
CTTATGGCGGGCCAAATTATTACGGTGGATATTCTGATCATTTGGCTATTTATGGGTTTTTGAAGGTGATTGGGGAATAGACTTCTTATCCTAAAAGCGTCTTGAGTTAATTACGAATGAAAATTCTTACTTATTAGAATTTTTAGACAATAAGATGTTAGATTAAAAGATGTTAGACATTAGACTTTTTAGCGAATATCTAAATATTGAAATAAAAACTTCTATAAACTAAACTGGATTAGATTAATTAAGTATTTAGCATTTTCTTTCGAATATTCATTAATCTTGCATTTTTAAAATCGCGATTAATGTCATTTTTCAATTCATAGGGACGATTAAATGCTTCTTGATTTACCTTAAAATGAGTAGCTAATTTTCTAATCACTTCTTTGGATAATCCTTTATGATAATTCAGTAATTTTGAAATAGTTCCTTTTGTAAGATCTAAGATATTGACTAAATCTTGCGCCTTTAAATTATTATCATTCATTAAAGATTTTAGCAATTCGATTGGATCTAAATCATCAAAAGAGTTGCGTTCTTCATCCCATTTCTCTATCAATAATTCCAGCAATTCAATTTCATCTTGGGAAGTATTGTTTTCAACAACTATTAGATTCTCCAGAATATTGCAATAATCAAAATATTGCTTCTTATCTTTTATTATAGTGTATTTTAAAATTTCCATTTTTGTTTAAGTTTGCTTTGTTACTTTAAATGTCATTGACATAGTTGCTATCAATTGGAACAAGGATGACGCTGATCTTCGACCGCAGATTTTCACAGATTAAAGAAAAGTTTTAACCGAACTCTTTGATAAAGTTATAGAAATTGTTTCACAAAAGGAAACATTCAATAAAAAATCCGCGACAATCAGCGTTGCTTGCAGTTCTGCTGAGCATTCTAAGATATAACCTAATTATTTTGCTCTTATTTTCATTCTTTTCAAAACGTTTTTCCATTTGCCTACATTGCCTGCGACGCCTTCGACAAGCTCAGTCACCGCAGTCAACGGATTACTCTTCGGTGACTAGCTTGTCCGATGCATCCGCGTCATCCGCCTTCCATTAAAGCACATACATACGCTACGTCTCCTCAAATAAAATAAACAACCATAGCATAAACGATTATCCATCCATCAATGATTCCAGAATAATACATTTCATGTCGCTTGGTTCGGCTACCCACTATTAGAATTCCTAAAACCAAATAACAGAGATAGAACAGCCACAAATGGATGACTATTGGGAAGAAGAAATATAAACTCAACGCACTTAATCCAGCGAAAACAAGTGCAATAATCTTCGCTCCTTTCACACCAAAAATCTGCGGAATAGTAGATTTAGTTTTTCCATCATATACTAAATCACGGATATCAAAAGGAACTGTTGCTGCGAGAATAAAGAAGAAAATTGACAATCCTAAACCAATTGGGAAATCTGTTGAATCTGCAATTCGCATATATGGCCAATAGACAGAAACAAGTGCCCATTGTGCTGCAATCAAATAAATCTTAGCGTAAGGAATATCCCGTAAAGCCAAAGATTTCGGATGAATTTTCATGGCATAAAGCACTCCAATCACCGCACTAAAAGCAAGAAACCAAAAATCAATATTCCATCCTAAAACGGTAAAATAGATGGTCACTGATCCAATTATTCCAATTCCAGCAAGAATTTTAATCAAAAATGTGTGCTTTTCTAACCAATGGTGACGATCAGAAGATTTTACTTTTATTTCTCCTAAGCGAAGAATACGTTGAATGTTGTAAATGAAAAGTGTTGCAAAGAATACGGTGAAGCCAATTCCGATGTAGTGAGGGCTTCCTAGTTTTACAGCACAAGCATAAGCAAGAGAACCTGCTGAAAGGCTGACTAGAATATTGCTGTAAATTAGATATTGGAGTGCTCTCATAACTAATAGACAAAATTAAGTGAATAATTTGGTTCAATGGCACGCGGATGACTCAGATATCCAAAGGTTTTTTTTACAGGCTAATGTTAAATTGTATTATAGAAAGAAGGTCTAAAGGAAATGAATTCTGAAAAATATTTGTGATTTATGCAATAAAAAATCCGTGAATATTCCGAGTTATTAAAGATGAATTATTTTGGCGAATACCAATATTAGCAGCTTGTCATATTGAGGTCTGAACCGTCCACATAATTCGAATAAATCACTATATTTGAGAATCCGATAAATATCGGATATCAATCGCAACTGCTTGAAGCATGATGAAACAATACAAACCCACTTTACCACAATAATACATTAGCATTTAATTATGATCACAGGAGAATTAAAATCACAAGTTGATAAAATCTGGGAGGCTTTCTGGACTGGAGGTGTATCTAACCCAATGACAGTTATTGAACAGTTTACTTACTTGTTGTTTATTCGTCGTTTGGATGAACGCCAATTGCTAGAAGAAAAGAAAGCCAACATGATTGGTGCTTCGACTTCGCTCAGCACCCTGTTTTACAATAAACAGGAAAAAGAACTGCGTTGGCACCATTTCAAGAATTTAGAGCCTGAATCTATGTTCAACCTTTTCACAAAAACGACAGAAGATAGACCTTTAACTGTATTCAATCACATGAAAGAGTTGGGCGAAAAGGCAGGTGTGTTTGCGAAATATATGAAAGGGGCAACTTTTATGATTCCAACTCCAAAATTGTTGGACTTGGTGATTCAAATGATTGATAAAATCAAAATGGACGACCGTGATACCAAAGGAGATTTATACGAATACCTACTTTCTAAAATTGCCTCAGCAGGAACGAATGGACAATTCCGAACTCCGCGCCACGTAATTCGTATGATGGTGGACATGGTTCAACCGAAAAAAGACGATGTGATTTGTGATCCTTCTTGTGGAACTGCTGGATTTCTCGTTTCTACGGGAGAATATTTATACGAAAATCATGAAGATTGGTTTATAGATGAAGAGTTCCGTGAGCACTTCAATAAAAAAATGTTTAACGGATTAGAATTTGACAATACTATGTTGCGAATTGGTGCAATGAACCTACAATTACACGGAATTGAAAATCCTGAATTAATTGGAGTTGATGCATTAAGTGAAGCCAATAAAATTTCCGAAAAATACTCCCTGATTCTAGCCAATCCTCCATTTAAAGGAAGTTTGGATTATGATGGTGTTGAACCTTCTTTATTGAGCGTAGCCAAAACCAAGAAAACTGAACTCCTCTTTTTGAGTTTAATGCTAAGAATGCTGAAAACTGGTGGACGAGCAGCGGTTATTGTACCTGATGGCGTATTGTTTGGAAGTTCAAATGCACATAAAGCTATTCGTCAGGAAATAATTGAAGGACACAAATTGGATGCGGTAATTTCTATGCCAAGCGGAGTGTTTAAACCTTATGCAGGAGTTAGTACAGCAGTTTTATTCTTCACAAAAACCAATTCAGGAGGAACAGACAATGTTTGGTTCTACGACATGGAAGCCGATGGTTACAGTTTAGACGATAAACGCGCAGAAATAAAAAACAACGATATCCCCGACATTGTAGCACGTTTTCATTCCTTGGCGCACCCAGACAATGGGGCGACTGAGCGTAGCCGAAGCCGTACCGACAAATCATTCCTCGTTCCTTTCGAAGAAATCAAAGCCAACGATTGGGATTTATCTATTAACCGCTACAAGGAAATTGTGTACGAAGAAATTGAATACGCTCCACCAGCAGAATTGATTGCAGATATCAAGCAATTGGATGAAGAAAGAAATGAAGCGTTGAAGGAATTAGAAAATTTGTTGGGATGATGGAGAAAGAAAAGATTGGAAATATTACTGAAAAAGTAAGTAAATGGGATCCACGCAAGGATGCTTTAAACCAGTTTATTTCATATATCGATTTATCATCAGTTGATAAAGACCTCAAAAAAATAAACAATGATAAAATTGAAGTTATAAAAGGAGAAGATGCACCTAGCCGAGCAAGACAATTAGTTAAGCAAAATGACATATTAGTCTCTACGGTTAGACCTAATTTGAACGGGGTTGCTATAATCGAAGAAGATTATGATAACGCCACAGCATCCACAGGTTATAGTGTATTAAGATGTAAAGAGAATTGTTATTTCAGATATTTATATTTCTGGACTTTAACACCTGCTTTTGTTGAAGATATGATAAATAAAGCCAGTGGTGCTAGTTACCCTGCTGTTTCAGATAGAATTATCAAAGAATCAAAAATCCCTCTCCCTCCTCTCCCAACACAAAAAAAGATAGCCGCTATACTTGATGCAGCAGATGCTTACCGCCAAAAAACCAAAGCACTCATTAAGAAATACGATGAATTGTCGCAAAGTTTATTTTTGGATATGTTTGGGGATCCGGTGGTGAATCCGAAGGGTTGGGAGAAGAAAGAACTAGGATTGATAACACATTTAAAAGCTGGAAACTTTGTTAGCGCTTCAGAAATTAATTCAATAAAAAGTGTAGACCTATATCCATGTTATGGAGGCAATGGTTTAAGAGGTTTCGTTCAATCCTATACTCATGATGGTAACTTTGTTTTAATCGGAAGACAAGGCGCTCTATGTGGTAATGTAAAGACAGTAAATGGTAAGTTCCATGCAACTGAACACGCAATAGTATGTTCCCAAAAAATGGAATACAACACACTCTGGCTTTACTATTTACTTGACCTACTGAATTTGAATAAACATGCAACTGGAGCCGCTCAACCAGGTCTTAATGTTGGTACTTTAAACAAGTTAGATGTTGTTTACGCTCCCTTTGGCCTCCAAAACCAATTTGCAGACCGAATTCAAAAAATAGAAGTACAAAAAGCCCAAGCACAAGAGAGCTTGGTAAAAGCAGAGGAATTGTTTAATAGTTTGTTAGGACGGGCGTTTAAAGGGGAGATAAACTAATGCAAGAGAAAGATGAAATATTCATAGACCTTGATTGGTCTGGGGAAATAGTTGATAAAAAATTCAATGAAGATATTATTCTTGATTTCAGTTTAACAAAACACACCTTTAAAAGGCAAAGACGATTAGTTTTTAAAAATGTAACCTTCAATGGTAAATTTAATTTTATCAATTTTAGTTCTGATCATTTACAAAGTATTGAATTTGAAGAGTGCGTCTTTTTAAACGATGTGATTTTCAAAAATATTTCTGCAATAAATTTATATTTCCTGATTAGTAATTGCACTTTCTATCCTAAATTTCAGCTTATATTAATTGACTTCAAAATAAGAATCTTAGAATTAGATGAAAATGAAATTGAAATTTGTAAACTAAAAAATATCGTTTCAAGTGATTTACAAATCAACAACTGCTCAGTAAGAAATCATTTATCATTATATGACATAGAATGTGATCATGCTGAAATAATAAATGACGAAGGAAAGATCTGTAACCGTTTTATTATAAATTCACCAAAAATTACAAGAATTATAATAGAAGCTAAAGATATTATTAACTCTCTTATAATATCAGAAATTCAAACAGCCTTTATCTCTGGCGATTTTAATAAAATCAGTATATCTGCTAGCGATTTTACAAGTATAGAAATAAGTAACCTTACTGGAAAAGGCTACACAAACAAACCAGCGAAAATAGGTGAAATAAAGTTCCAAGACACTAATTTCAAAGGTTTACTAACGCTAGAAGATTTAGAAATAGAGAATTTAGTCTTCGCTGGTTTAAATATGTCAAATGGAAGTGTTCGATTTAATGAGACAACCATTAAGGATACAAGCATCTATGATTGTACTATTTCTAATTTTTATTGGAATCAGGTAAAATTCATTAACCCACCTGAAATAATACGTTCAGATGTGAGTGAGTTAAAAATGGCAAATGTTTTTTGGCAAAATGACAAGCGATTGAAGAATAGTTTTTTAGGTGAAAAAATTCCTCTTTTCTATGGTCTAAGAAAAAAATGGTTAAAAAAATCTAACAAAGATTTCGATAATATAAATATAAGTGAACTCAAATATCAAATAGAAACATATCGTCAGCTAAAAGCGGCTTCTATTTCAAATCATAATCCGATAGAAGGATTGACTTTTTATCGCAATGAAATGAAATTGTATTGGAAGTTGATACGCATTGAAGGTGGAATACCATGGTATGACCGTTTTCTTGTTTTCCTGAATAGAATAATTTCGGACTTTGGTCAAAATTGGTTTCTGCCTTTACTGTGGATAACCCTTACGACTAGTATATTTTATTTTACAATTGACCAACCAACTTTGAGCTATAAACCTTTAGATATCTGGAATGGTATATTAGAAGTTTTGTATTATGTTAATCCTGTTAGAAAAGTTGATGAAAGCCTATCGAAAGCTGCACAAGGTTTAGATGTACTTTTCAGGGTATTCAACGCGTATTTTATTTATCATTTTATTAGAGCTTCAAGGAAGTTTGGGAAGGTTTAAAAAAAGTAGAAAATGGACGAAAAAATAGTTACAGAAATAGCAAAATCTATCCCTGATTCAGCATGGAATAGATTGGTGCAAACAGCTTGTGATACTTTTGAAAAAGCAGTGGCTCCACTCACAGAATCAACTAGTGGAATTGGCCGTTTAATCAAAGCAAAGTTTGACAGACTATTAAATGAAGAGAAAGTATTAGTTGCCGAGACATTCGCTAAAGCCAAGCAGAAAATAACTGAGTCTAGCAAAGAAATGAAAGGGCATCATAACCTCAATATTGTACTTCAAGTTGTACAAGAATCTTGTAAACAAACAGATGAAAAATTGAGAGATTTATGGGCTAATCTTTTAGCTACTGAACTTACGGAAGGAGGCGTTCATCCTGAAATTGTAAGTATTTTAAAACGCATTAGTTCTGATGACGCAAGAGTTTTACTGAAGGTTTCTGAGAACTCGCCAAAAATAAACCAAAAATTTATTGAAACCTTAGGTCACGCATTTTCAGGAATGAGCCCTGTAACCATCTATAGGTCAAAAGAAGATTCTTTTAGTGAAAAATTGCTTGAACGCTTGGGGTTAATCAAAAAAGAAATACCTCATTGGAAATTAACAGAAATAGGGATTGGTTTTCTTGAAGTTGTTTCGGGCATTTCAAGTTCTGATGAGGAGATAAGTAACGACCAATTTCCAACTCATCGAGAGTAAATAAAAAAGAAATGTAAAACAACTTAGAGATGCTACATTCCATTCAAAATATCGAAATAGTATTCGATACAGGCGACAAACCTGTATTAGCAGAATGTAATGATTTAAACTCGTGTGTCATAAAGTAGAATAATGCAGGATTACTTCAAAAGATATATTAACTGAACTTCAGTAAACTACACTTAAATTTCAATAATAATTGTTATATTTAAAAAGTACAATCGTTAAATAACCACAAAGGGGATTAACTTAAAAGTGAATTCTCTTGCAATTAACTTAAAAGTGAATATATTTGCAACCATCAAAACTGCACAATCGTTTAATAAGGTAACTTATTATACAGTAAAATTTGAAAATGAAGAGTATTCTGAATTTGAGAAATTTATTATTGGGCATAGGAATTTGAGCGAGATTCACAATGAGTACAATGATTTAATGTCACTAATTAAAAGATTAGGAAATGAAATTGGAGCACTTGAGCGTTATTTTTCGAGAAAAGAAAGAAAAGCCGAAGCCCTTCCACCAGAATGGAATAAACTAAGATCCCATGAAAGAAAACTTCATATCAAATATCATCACAACCTTCGATTGTATTGCATGCGCATAAGCGATGAAGTTGTGTTTTTATTTAATGGTGGAATAAAAACACCAGGGAAAATTACAGCACAAGAATGCAAGGTAGTTCGTCAATATTTTCGAATGGCAAACAAACTAGCTACATGCATTGAGGAAGCAATGAAAGAAGGAGAAATCAGCTTTCATGGAAAAAGAATAAAAATAGAAGAAGATTACGAATTAATACTTTGAGAAATGAGCGATTTAATCACAAATGCATTTAATGAGATTGATCCTAGAAACGAAAAGTTTATAGAGAAAAACACAGATATAGTAGAGGAGATTTATGCCTTAATGGAACAACATGGAGTCAATTCTCAAAAAGAACTAGCCAAATTGCTAGGGAAGAAAGAATCAGAAGTAAGTAAACTTTTAACAGGGATTCAAAACATGACTTTGCGTTCGATTACTAATTTGGAAGTTGCGCTTGGAACAGATATTATTATGACTGCTTCGAAAGCAAAAGAGAAGTTTGATAGGATGAATTATATGGTATGCCTCAAACAGACTCAAACTGTATCAAACAACGAAATGCCTACAAATAAGGTGGATTTCCAAATGGGAAAAATGAATGGTTTTAAATTAAAAATAGCCTAATGAAATCAAAAGTTGATGCTGATAAAATAAATTTACTTTTTGTAAAGACACTAAAGTCTAACATTGAGGTAGGTTCTAATTTTATTAAAAAAGAAGGTCAAGAATATCATTTATCTCTTGGTCAAGATTCTGGTTTAAATCTTGATGAAAAGAAAATTGCCTTTACACTTAAAGTTTTAATTGAGTTCCCCAATAAAAACGAAGACGCGAAAGCACAAGCTGAATTTGTGCTGCAATTTTTATTTGAGATAGAAAACCTAGACAAATTAGCTACACTAGATAACGATGGTGCGATCACCGTTTCAGGAGAACTCTCCATGACTTTAGCTGGGATTTCATATTCAACCGCAAGAGGAATAATATTAAACACTACAGAGCAAAGTACAATTCGAGGTATTTTACTTCCGGTTATTAGCCCTGCAAAATTATTTTCCGAAGGAAAAATTCAACTGTAGGAACCACTTTTTTGTTTGTTTTCATTTATACTTTAAATATTGAAGTGATTTAAAGGGCCGTTTTCTCAGGAAAATCACTATTTTCAGCGAGTAATTTAAACAACATTATTCTTGCAAACCAACTTCCACTTTCTCCAAGAATGGCCTGAGATACAACAGGAATGCACAAATGCAGAAGCGCATGTGTATAAGCAACCACGTTTTTCGGCAATTCTATGTCGCAGTGCATTGGAGAAAATGGTGCATTGGATTTATGAAAATGATAGTGAACTAGAATTACCTTATGACACAAAACTCAGTTCGTTAATTCATGAATATGAGTTTTCGGCAAATATAGGAGATGCCTTATTTCGGCAAATTAATCTTATTCGCAAGATTGGAAACTCGGGAGCACATGGTAAAAAAGTGAGTGCTTATAGCGCAACAATTGCCATAAAAGCTTTGCATTCTTTCGCAGCTTATCTTTCTCAATATTATGGAGAAGAAATTCATACCATTGATTTATTTGATGAGTCTCTACTCAAACAAGAAAGCGAAGAAAAGTTGCTTAAACAACAGTTGGAGCTTTTACAAAAACAACTAGAAGCCCAGGAAGATGCTTTCCGAAAGGAACAGCGTGCATTGAAAGAGAAAATCAATGATTCTGAGGAAGAAAAAGAGAAGCTCAAAGCAGCACAGCAAAAACCAACAAAGCGCCGAGAGGAACGTGAGAAAAGTTTAGGTCTTAACAAAGCGATTCCAGCGAATATTCCAGAAAGTGTTACACGTAAAGTATACATCGATATTTTACTCAAAGAAGCGGGTTGGGACAATTTGCATGAAGGTTATGAACTAGAATACGAAGTTACAGGCATGCCTAAGAACATTAATCGAAGTGGATTAGGTTATGTAGATTATGTTTTGTGGGGCGATGATGGCTTACCGCTTGCTGTTGTTGAAGCAAAGAAAACCATGATTGGTGCAGATAAAGGTCGACAACAAGCAGTTTTATATGCCGATTGTTTGGAAAAAATGACTGGTCGCCGCCCAATTATTTTTTACACCAATGGATTTGAATCCTATATATGGGACGATGCTTTTTGGACACCACGCTCAATTGATGGTTTTTATACCAAAGACGAATTACAATTGATGATTGACCGCCGTTCTTCACGAAAAGATTTGCGTCAGTTTCAAATTGATCCAGATATTGCAGGAAGACCTTACCAAATTGAAGCAATTCAGCGAATTTCAGAGCGTTTTTGTGGTGAAGTGAATGGAACAGTAAAAGGCCGTTATAGAAGAGGATTGTTAGTCATGGCAACTGGTTCGGGAAAAACCCGTACTGCAGCTTCTATCATAGATATGCTCACGAAATGTAATTGGGCAAAGCGTATCTTGTTTTTGGCCGACCGAAATGCATTGGTTACCCAAGCAAAGAAATCGATCAGCACCAATTTACCGCATTTATCCAGCATTGATCTCACCAAGGAAAAGGAGGACAACGGAACACGAATGGTGTTTTCTACTTATCCCACCATAATGAACAAGATTGATAGTGTAAAATCAGATGATGAACGTTTTTACGGAGTTGGTCACTTTGATGTTATCTTTATTGATGAGGCACACCGTTCGGTTTATCAGAAATACAAAGCTATATTCGATTACTTCGATGCCATGGTTGTTGGTTTAACCGCAACTCCAAAGAAAGACGTCGATTTCAATACCTACGAACTTTTTGACATTGAAGATGATAATCCAACTTTCGCCTATGAATTAAATCAAGCCGTTAATGATAAATACTTAGTCCCCCCAAAAGCGGCATCTGTTCCGTTGAAGTTTATGCGAGAAGGAATTAAGTATAAAGATTTAACACCTGCAGAACAAAAAGAATACGAAGAGAAATTTGGAGATCCTACGGACAGTCAAATGGATGAAATAGGGAGTGAAGCCTTATATAAATGGTTATTCAACACCAACACGGTTGATAAAGTGCTAGATCATTTGATGTCTAACGGCATTAAAGTAGAAGGAGGTGATAAAATTGGAAAAACCATCATATTTGCTAAAAATCATAATCATGCTGTTTTCATAGAAGAACGGTTTAACAAAAACTATCCAGAATTTGGAGGAAATCTTTTACGTGTCATCGATAACTACGAACCGAAAGCACAAGATTTATTAGATCGTTTTTGTAATGACATTAAAGAAGAAGATCCTCAAATTGCTGTTTCAGTGGATATGATGGATACAGGAGTAGATGCGCCACGTGTGGTAAATCTTGTTTTCTTTAAACCCGTAAAATCTGCCTCTAAATTTTGGCAAATGATAGGTCGGGGAACTCGTTTACGTCCAGATTTATTTGGTCCTGGCGAGCATAAAACTGAATTTATTATTTTCGATTTCTGTCAGAATTTTGAGTTTTTCGATGAGCATCCAGATGGAGTAGAAACGAGAGCATCAAAACCTGTGTCTCAAAAGATATTTGAAGCAAAATTAGAAGTTGCCCAATTGATTGACGAAGCAGCGAGTGCCACCGAAGAAGATAAACAATTACGTATTCAGTATTTAGATGAATTGCACAATTCCATTGCTACACTGAATCAAAAACGGTTTGTAGTAAGAAAAGAACTGCGTAAAGTAAATGAATATACGGAAAGAGAACGATGGAATCAATTGACAAAAGGAGACGTAATTGATATAAGTTCTCATTTAACACATCTCCCGGAGCCAGAAGGAAATGATGAATTAGCCAGGCGCTTTGATTTACTAGCTTTGACCATTCAGTTGTGCATGCTCACGAATACTGATGATACGAAATACATCAATCGTGTGGTGAATGTAGCCACAGGATTAAGTAAATTATCGAATGTTCCTGTCGTAAAATTGCAAATGCCGTTAATTGATAGTTTACAGACAGAAGTGTATTGGATCAACAAGTCGCTAGGCCGAGTTGAAGAAATGCGAAGCGCACTTAGAGATTTAGTCAAGTATATTGAGTACGAAAAAATAGAAAACGTTTATACTTCCTTTGAAGACGAAATCGACACATCGAACATTGAAGTAAGAGAAGTTGTTCCTCAATATCAAAATTTGCAAGGCTACAAAGACAGAGTTGCGAAGTACATTCGTGAGAATAAAGATCATTTGGTGATTCACAAAATCACCCACAATGTTCCTATTACGAAAAAGGAATTGCTACAATTGGAAAATCTATTGTTTGATGGTGAAAACATTGGTACAAGAGAAGAATACGAGACCAATTATGGCGATCAACCTTTGGGCACTTTCATACGCAGCATCCTGGGAATGGATATTGAAGCAGCCAATGCCGTCTTTGCAGGATTCATAAACTCCTCAACCCTTTCTGCAAATCAAATGACTTTTATCAATAAAATAGTTCAGTTTCTCACAAAAAATGGACGTATTGATAAACACATGCTCTTCGAACCACCATTTACTGAACAACACCAGGATGGAGTTATAGGAATATTCGATGATGCACAAGCCACCAAGATTATTTCTATTGTTCAAAAAGTGAATGACTACACTGGTGATGGAGCTGGATAGTTTTCAAAATAAATAAACATTATTTTATTCCATATCCTCCCTCTGTATCTCTCCGTCAGCTGACGGAAGAGGCGCTTCGATTTAACATTGACTACTAATTTATTCACCACAATAATCAATTAGCTCATAAAAACACGAAACATCTGCATTTAAGCATCCACCAAAAAAATCCGTGAAAACCCGCGCTGCTTGCAGTTCTGCTTATTTAATAGCGGTGACTGAGCGAAGTCGAAGGCCCGCGTTCCGTCATCCCAACCACCCCAACTCCAAACAATTGTCAGAAAATCACCAACTAACATCATATTAACACCAAATATTCTATTCTCAGAACTATATATCTTATATTTGCAGTCTCAAAAAAACTGTAATAAATGAGCGCATTTTCAAAACGACACATAGGTCCTTCAGAGGACGAGAAATCGGCAATGTTAGCTGAAATCGGAGTAAATTCAATTGACGAATTGATGGAACTAACCGTTCCCAAAGATATTCGATTAAAGAATGAATTAAGGATTGACACTGCCCTTACGGAAAAGCAGTATTTAGATCATATTGGTGAATTAGCAGTAAAAAACAAAGTATTCAAATCTTATATTGGATTGGGATATAGCGAAACAAACGTTCCACCGGTTATCCAGCGAAATGTGTTGGAGAATCCAGGATGGTACACTGCATACACACCTTATCAAGCAGAAATTGCACAAGGAAGATTGGAGGCATTATTGAACTTTCAAACCATGATCATTGATTTGACAGGTTTGGAGATTGCAAACGCTTCTTTGCTAGACGAATCAACTGCAGCAGCAGAAGCAATGATTATGTTCTATAATGCAAGATCTCGTTCTGATGTAAAAGACGAAAAAAATAAATTCTTCGTTTCTGAATTCACTTATCCTCAAACGATAGACGTAATTAAAGGAAGAGCGAAACATTTAGGAATCGAATTAATTTTTGGAGATCCAACAAATTTCGATTTAACAGACGATAAGTTTTTCGGAGCATTGGTACAATATCCAGATGTTTACGGTCGTGTTAAAGACCTTAGAGGATTCGTTGAAAGAGCAACCAAAAATGACATAAAAGTTGCAGTTGCAGCAGATATTATGTCATTGGTATTGTTAGAAGCTCCAGGTAAAATGGGAGTTGATGTTGTTTGCGGATCGACACAACGTTTTGGTGTTCCAATGGGATATGGTGGACCACATGCTGCATATTTTGCAACACGTGAAGAGTACAAAAGACACATTCCAGGTAGAATTATCGGAGTATCGAAAGATGCTGATGGAAATACTGCTTTGAGAATGGCGCTTCAAACACGTGAGCAACACATTAAAAGAGACAAAGCAACTTCAAATATTTGTACCGCACAAGCTTTATTGGCTGTTATGGCGGGAATGTATGCAGTATATCATGGACCACAAGGGTTAATTGATATCGCACAAAACATTCACAACCAAACTGCAACAATTCACAAATCAATTGAAAAAGCAGGATACAAAGTATTGCATGGTGATTATTTCGACACTTTATGGGTTGAAACTCCAGCAGGATTATCATGTGAACAATTGAGAGATGTTGCAGAAGATCACAACATAAATTTACGTTACATCAATGAAAATCAATTTTCAATTAGCGTTGGAGAAAGAACAAATGATGCTGAAGTAAAAGACTTGGTTGCTATGCTTGAAAAAGCAGCTGCTGCAAAAGCTATCGATGTTAAATTTATTTCATCTTTAGTAAATCAAGATTTAGCACGTAAAACTGAAATTTTAACGCACGCGGTGTTTAACACTTATCATTCTGAAACAAAAATGATGCGTTACATGAAGTGGTTGGAAAATAAAGACCTTTCCTTGGTTCATTCAATGATTGCTTTGGGTTCATGTACAATGAAATTGAACGCAGCAGCACAATTGATGCCGATTACTTGGCCAGAATTCTCAAATCTTCATCCTTTCGCTCCGGTAAATCAAGCAATTGGTTACCACGAAATGATCAAAGAACTGGAGAAAGATTTATGTGAAATCACAGGATTCTATGCAATGTCTATGCAGCCTAACTCAGGTGCGCAAGGAGAATATGCTGGACTAATGGTGATCAAAGCATACCATGCTTCAAACAATGAAGAACAAAGAGATATTTGTTTAATTCCTTCATCAGCACACGGAACAAACCCAGCTTCAGCAGTAATGGCTGGATTTAAAGTTGTGGTAACGAAATGTGATGACGCTGGAAATATCGACATCGAAGATTTAAGACGAAATGCTGAAAAGTACAGTGATAGATTAGGTGCTGTAATGGTAACTTATCCTTCTACTCACGGAGTTTTCGAAGCTGGAATTAGAGAAATTACACAAATCATTCATGATCATGGTGGTCAAGTTTATATGGATGGTGCAAATATGAATGCGCAAGTTGGATTAACAAATCCAGGGAATATTGGAGCAGACGTTTGTCACTTGAATTTACACAAAACATTTGCTATTCCTCATGGAGGTGGTGGGCCAGGAATGGGACCAATTGGTGTTGCAGAACACTTGGCACCTTTCATTCCAGGAAGTCAGCTTATTGATGGAGTGGGTGGGAAAAATGCAATTCACTCAATTTCTGGAGCACCTTACGGAAGTGCTTTAATTCTATTGGTTTCTTACGCTTACATCAAGATGTTAGGAACAAAAGGATTAAAACATTCTACAGAAATGGCGATTGTAAATGCAAACTACATCAAAGCGCGTTTGACCAAACATTATCCAATTTTATATTCTGGAGAAAACAATACTGTTGGACACGAAATGATTTTGGATTGTAGAGCATTTAAACGTACTGCAGGTGTTGAAGTAGCTGATATCGCAAAACGATTAATCGATTACGGATTCCATTCTCCTACTGTTTCTTTCCCAGTTGCTGGAACACTAATGATTGAGCCAACTGAGTCGGAAGACAAAGCTGAATTGGACCGTTTCTGTGAAGCAATGATCAATATCCGTAAAGAAATTCAATTTATTGAAGACGGACATGCTGATCAAGAATCAAACTTATTGAAAAATGCACCGCATACAGCTGAGTGTATCATCAACCAAGAATGGAAATACGATTACACACCAAAAGAAGCGGCTTACCCATTAGAATACTTAGTACGTAACAAATTCTGGGTTTCAGTTCGCCGTGTAGATGATGCTTATGGAGATAGAAACTTAATTTGTTCTTGTCCATCTGTTGAATCTTACAATATTGAGGAAGAGGAAGCTTTCGCATAAATATTCTTTGTAAGAAAACTTTAAAGCTTTCTTATCAAAGACTAAAATGTCAATTAGTTTTCTTGTCAAAGAATTGTAATAAATAATTTAACGCGAAGAGGGATGAAAGATTCCTTCTTCGCTTTTTTAAAAACTCAAAATGGACTACGCAATAGAAATAAAGTTTAAAGAAGTATTGGCTGAACTAGACAAGACTTTTGGAGGAGGTTTAGATGTGCAATCAATTCTATTTCTTATTGGAGTTCAAGAATTGGGGAAAGGCCATAAGAATTTCAGTAAAAGAGAAAAAACAGAACTGATGCATGTTGCAGTGTGTACTGTTTTGGAACCTTATGGTTATTACAAGACCATTGGAAGAGACGAAGACAATTGGCCGCATTTTGAATTTCTTAAGGAATTACCACCATTGGATGACCGTCAGCAACAACATTTAATGAAGGAAGCAATCATTACGTATTTCCAAGCTGAAAATAATGAAAGCATAGATAACATTGAAGTACCTGAGGTTTTGAGGTATTATGAAGAGAAAGGGTAAATGTGAGTTCATCCAAATAATTAACCTTATTTAAATTCTCAATTATCTCAAACCATCTTTAAGTTTTGATTCAGGAAACATTATAAATATTCAGCTGGATTCAACTAGTTAGCTAATTAAAATCAACTTTACACTTATAGTCAAAAACAAATCCCGAAGGGATGAAATGTGTTAACCTAAGATGTTATACCTTTTTAGAAAAAACATTGGTTAATGCATGCCGTCCTTTTCGGACTTATCCCAATTACGGTTCTTTAAAGGCACTCAGTTTTTTTTTTAAAAAATTAACCTTGTTTCTTCACATCACCACCCTCCTGCCAATTGCTAGCAAAATTCAAAAATCCACTAATCAGAGGATGTGGCATTTCTCTGGTACTACAAATTTGCGGCAAGCTCATCGATGCAACACAAAATGGTCTTGATTTTAAACTAATAATCTCTGGTTCTTCAAATTGGTTCGTTGCTTCAACATCGATTACTTCTCGTTTCAAAACGTCTAATATTTGAGGGTAAATTGAATAACGGGCGTTGGTCAACTCAATTCTATTCCTTTCATTATAAAGCGAATTCATTGATTTTGAAACTGGCTGTACTTCTACCTTTTCAAAATTATTTTCAGCAGCTAGATTGTCTGAAATTACTTTCTCTTGATTTGGGTTTAGATTATACAACTTAATAATCACCTCAAGAAATGTTTTAAATGATTCACCTGTGACGAGCAAAGCTACTTGTGAAGAAAGTACAGCTTTTATAATTCCATTGAGAAAAAAAGCATTCTCGTAGGGCCCGGGAGCGATTATCACACCTTGAAAATTACTGAATTTAGCAGGCTTTAAACTAGCGGCCTCGTGGGTGCGCATCCAATAGTAATTTACATCAATATCCAATAGCTTTGCAGAATGCTCAATTGCTAAATTCGTAGCGTGATGGGCATTGTATGTGAAATTAAAATCTCCTACAATTATTATTTTTATAGCTTCAGACATAGACAAAACAAGGTTTGCAGCGAAAAGGTATTAAAAAAAAATGGTCATTCCAATAAGAAATGACCATTATATAAGTTTTTAGAATATTTTATCTTTTGAAATAACCTTGAAATATTGCGTTTTGAATCTCGATTGTATCTGACAATACTGGATTTAACAAGTTATCGTAAAGTGAAAGGCTAAATTTCGCGACAAATTTCATGTACTGCCCTTCTTCATCAGAATCCTCTTCTAAATTAGACAATTCAAAAGTTTGAGGAAAAATAGAAGTTTCTGAACTCATCCAAACTGTTCCTTGACTATCTCTAAATACAACTTCAACTCCATCTTCAGAATCAGTTTTATACTCAATTGGAGTAGTTATTCCTGTTTTGAAAAATTCATTAAAATCTTCAATTGAAGGTCTGTCAGCATTATTAGAGCTAAAAATCAATTTCCCCAATCTCACCTGAATCATATCTTGCTGTTGTCCACTTTCTAATGAAGAGTAGTAAGCAATTTTTGAAGGCTGTGGTGAAGGCAAAATCTCTTTTGCTTGAGAAGGTTTACAATAAAAACCTTTGATGTCTTCAATGATTGTGTAATTAGCACCTTGTATATTACCTGTGAAAGAAATAGGCAATTTAGCTTCATACGTCGGCTTTGGAATTACCTCGTGCTTAACACATGAAGTTAAAAACGCTACACCTAAAATTATCGATAATGTATTAATATATTTCATAGTTGTTCATAGTTACGTGGCTAATATACGTAAAGAAAGAGTAAAAGGTTGTGTTTATCTATGGATTTATTTTCTTGAATTTGTGACATTATTTTAATTGCGCGCCAGCAAAGACTTTTAAAAGATCTTATAAATACTTTCCTCAAACCTCTCTACTCCACTATCAGCTTAGAAGTGTACTTTTTATTACCATCAAACATTTGTAAAGTGTACATTCCAGGACTCAATGAATTTACATTAACAGTATTTTTTAGTGAACTCACAGTTGATTGCAAAACAGATTTTCCCATCATGTCTAGGACATTCAAATTACATCCTTCTCCCAATGGCAAATTTGAGATTTTAAAAGTATTTGATGTTGGGTTTGGGTAGATTGAAAGTGATTCTTCTTTATTGAAATCGGAAGTGCTTAAATCTGTTGAAAGTTCTAGGATCCAGAAGTCGCTTTGACCCTTGGTAGGTTCCGTTTTGTCTCCAGAGACATCAGATTGTGATGCTCCAAAAAGTAAGAGTGAATTATTCTCAGTTTCTAAAATTGTTGGAGAAACCTCGTTTTGATCACCACCAAATTTAAATTGACTTTTTATAGACAAATCATCAGGGTCTAAAATTAGCACCCAAAAATCTAAAGTGTTATTATTTGAAGAGGTTTCAACTTCACCTGAAACATCGCTATCAGAAATCCCTGTTAAGATTAGTTCACCAGAAGGAATCAATTTCACATCATACGATTGTTCTATATTATTTCCTCCATAAGTTTTGTCAGACAAAATGTTTCCATTTTGGTCTAATTTGGTCATCCAAATATCAAAAGAACCTCTTGAGGGTTCTGTTTTCGTTCCTGAAATCCCTGACAAAGAATAACCTATTACAAAGACTTGATTATCTATTAAAATTAAATTACTACTCAAATCACCATTATCTCCACCTATTGTTTTATCCCACAGTAAATTTCCGTTAGTATCAAGCATTAAAACCCACATATCATAGCTTCCATAGCTTGCTCCAGTTTTAAGACCTGAAATTGGTGATTTAGAAGAGCCTGAAATAAATATATTTTCATTTTCATCTATCACAATTGAAGTCGCTCCATCTTCATCATTTCCACCAAATGTTTTGTCCCAAAGTACATTTCCATTTCCATCAATTTTAACTAACCAATAATCAGATAAGCCATAAGTATCTTCTGTTTTATTTCCAGAAATAGGAGAATCAGAAGTCCCAACTAACAAAACAGAACCATCTGCCAATTCTATCATATCGCTAAGGTACTCATTCCCTGAACCACCATAAGTTTTCTGCCAAATTTCATTTCCTATGTCATCCATTTTAATAATCCAGAAATCGACACCTCCTTTATTAAGTGACGTTTTATTTCCACTAACACCTGAGCTAGAATAAGAGCCAACTAAAACACTTCCATCTGAAGTTCCAATCATTTTAGCGAATAAATCATCAGAATTTCCTCCAAAACTTTTTTGCCATTCTAGAGAATTACTATTATCTAATGAGAGAATCCACAAGTCAGACCCTCCATAATTAGCGGAGGTTTTATCTCCAGAATTTTCTGAATATGAATCCCCTCCAATAATTGTTTCATTATTAATTCGAATTCCTCCTCGAGCTAAGTCATTATAATCCCCACCAAAAACATATTGGCTTGTGATTTGGAGAGTTTGAGAGTTCGCTATAAATGCTAAGAGAAAAGATAAAAGAAGTAATGTTTTTTTCATAATGATGTAATTTAAAAATTTAATCTGTTGAGTAATTATTAAAACTGATATGCCCTACTCCACTATCAGCTTAGAAGTGTACTTTTTATTACTATCAAACATTTGTAAAGTGTACATTCCGGGACTCAATGAATTTACATTAACAGTATTATTTATTGAACTCACTTTTGATTGTAAAACAGATTTTCCCATCATGTCTAGGACATTCAAATCATAGCTTTCTCCTGATGGTAAGTTTGAGATTTTAAAAGTATTTGATGTTGGATTTGGGTAGATTGAAAGTGATTCTTCTTTATTGAAATCGGAAGTGCTTAAATCTGTTGAAAGTTCTAGGATCCAGAAGTCATTCTGACCTTTATTTGGCTCGGTTTTGTCGCCAGAGATATCAGATTGTGATGCTCCAAAAAGTAAGAGTGAATTATTTTCTGTTTGTAAAATAGTTGGAGACACCTCATCTTGGTCACCTCCAAATTTAAACTGACTTTTTATTGATAAATCACTTGTATCTGCAATTATAATCCAAAAATCAAGTGAATTATTATGTGAGGAAATTTCGACCTCCCCTGATATGCCACTGTCTGAAACTCCTGCCACAAGTAATTCACCAGAATTTGTAATCATTGCTTGTGATGGTTGATCCGTGTTGTTGCCTCCACAGGTCCTATCCAGCAAAACATTTCCATCTTGGTCTAATTTAGTAACCCATATATCAAAAACACCTCGTGATGACTCTGTTTTGGTTCCAGAAATTCCTGACAAAGAATAACCTATTACATAAACCCTATTATCTGAATATATCAAATTACTACTTAAATCACCACCATTTCCACCTATAGTTTTATCCCATAATATATTCCCATTACTATCAAGTTTTAAAACCCAAATATCATAGCTTCCATAACTTCCCTCTGTTTTAAGTCCAGATATTGGAGATTTGGAAGAACCCGAAATAATTATATTTTCATTTTCATCAATTGCAACTGATGTCAAGCCTTCATCATCACTCCCTCCTATCGTTTTATCCCAAATCACATTGCCATCACCATCTATTTTCACAATCCAACAGTCAGATTGACCATAAGAATTTTCAGTTTTATCACCAGAAATAGGAGATAATGTTTGTCCAACTAATAAAATAGAACCATCGGCAAGTTCAACAATATCTCCTAAATATTCATCACCAGAACCACCATAGGATTTCTGCCAAATTTCATTTCCCAAATCATCTAATTTGATAAGCCAAAAATCGAAACCACCCTTATTTGGCGCTGTTTTATTTCCATTAATTCCAGATTCAGAAGAAGACCCAACTAATAAGTTTCCATCTGATGTTTCCATCATTTTAACCATTAAATCATTAGAAGCTCCACCAAAATTATTTTGCCATTCTAGAGAATTACTATTATCTAATGAGAGAATCCACAAGTCAGACCCTCCATAATTAGCAGTAGTTTTATCTCCAGAAGAACCAGAATATGAATCCCCTCCGATTATTGTTTTATTATTGACCCTAATCCCAGAACGCGCAAAATCGTTCAAATCTCCACCGATAACGTATTGGCTGGTGATTTGGAGGGTTTGGGAGATGGAGAATAATGAGAGAAATAATACTGAAAGAAGTAATGTTAATTTCATAATGATGTAGTTTAAAAAAATAGAGTGCTTGCCATATGTATAGCACTCCAAATTTAATAAACATTTTACTCTAAAGTAATTTATAGCAAAGTACTTTTCTTACCCCGACATAAACCCCGGCAACACCAAACCTAACTTCTTAGCAATGTGTTCAATCATCACTCTTTGATAAGAAAGCAATACTTGCTCGCCAGTTACATACTCCACCATTTTTCTATTAGAAAGGAAATAGTTGCTGTAATTTTCACCCAATTCGGTTTTTAATTCTTCTTTAATAGGGATAAAGAATTTATCTTTTGCAATTTGAACTCTATTTCTTTGCAGGTTCATTTTCGAACCCTGTTCGTTGGTTAGTGGTGGAATACTTGATTTGACTATTAGGGTTTCTTTCTCTTCCGAAAGGAACCTTGAAGTATGGTGACTTAGTTAAAATTTGTCCCTAAAATCATACCTATTTTTTTATCTTTTAATAATATTGTATCTTTGATTAAAACAGTAAAAATGACATCAATAACATTGAGTGGAAAATCGAAAAGTAAACTAAAGTTAATTGAGCAATTAGCTAAAGAGTTGGGATTAACGATTGAAAAAGAGCCGAACAAAGAAACTATAAAAGCAATGGTAGAAGCTAATTCTGGAAAAGGATTGACTAGAGTAAAAAGTTTTAAAGAATATAAAGAAGCTACTGCATAGATTTAGCCAGCTTAAAAAACTAATCTATTTCTCACCCCAACATAAACCCCGGCAACTCCAAACCTAACTTCTTAGCAATATGTTCAATCATCACTCTTTGATAAGAAAGCAATACTTGCTCGCCGGTTACATACTCCACCATTTTGCGGTTAGAAAGAAAATAATTACTGTAATTTTCACCGAAGTCATTCTTTACTTCTTCTTTTAGGGGAGTGAAAAAGTTTTCTTTTACGTCTTGAACGCGTCTTCTGTTGTTGCTGATTTTTATTCGCTGTTCGTTCGTTAACGTTGGAATGCTGGATTGTCCCATCGTGATTCTGTTCTCTTGAATCTCCTTTTCTGCTTCTTCTAAAAGTGCTTCTATTTTATGTTGAACTTTCTCCACTTTTAGTTTTGGGTGAACACCTTTTAGTGCTGTCCATTCTGAAACTTTTTTAGGCTTAGTAGCCAAAAGGAAAGCTATCTTTTTATCTAGCACTTTATATGTTGGTCTACTTAATGAAGCGCCAAGTTCTTCTCGGTAATCCATTATTTTTTCGAAACGTATCCATTCTCTAAGGGAAAGTAGTTTCTGATCTTTCTTTGTTAAATACGCCACTTTTTCACCACCCGACCAATCGTAATTTTTAAAAGCTTCCATTTCTTCAACAAACCAATTGCTGCGATTTTCTTCTTCTAATTTCTTAATTAATTCATTTTTAAGCGCTGGAAGGTGAAATACATCTTCTGCAGCATAAACATGTTGTTGCTCAGTTAACGGTCGCTGAAACCAATTGCTTTTCTGCTGACTAGATTTGGTATCGATTGGAAAATCTTCTCCAAGAACAGCCAATAAAGAATTATTTAATGAAAGTGTTTCGTAATTCAATAAGCGCATCGCTACACCTAAATCAACAATATTGTTTGGTTTTGCACCTAAATGATGCAATAGGCGCATATCTTCATTGAAAGCAAAACAAATAATCTGAATGGATGGATTCTCGAGAATAGGAAAGATAAGTTCAATATTCAACCCTTTCAATGGATCAATTAAATAACAATTTTCTCCATCGAAAATCTGCATTAAACAAAGGTTGAAACCATATCGAAAATGATTTTTATCAAATTCTAAATCTATGCAAATCTCATTTTTGGTAGATAAAGATTTCACTACTTCCTCAAAAGAAGCTGTATTGTCGATGTATTGTATGTTTGAATTCATTAATTAATGATCACGTGACATTAGGTATTTGGCTAAATCTAAAAGTTCTTTCTTATTGGCATCAGGAACATTAATTTCCTTCATATTTAAGAGTGCTTTCTGATAAAATAAATCTTTTTGTTCTTCTGCCTTTTGACGAACTCCTAGTTGCTCGAAAATAGCTTTTGCATTGTCAATCTTCTCTTGTCCTGATTGATTATTCAAGATAGTATCCAATTGTGATTTCGTCTCTTGATCAGCTATTTCATAAGCTTTCAACAACAGAAAAGTCTTTTTATTTGAAAGAATATCTCCTCCAACTTGTTTTCCAAATTTCTCTGAATCAGCATAAAGATCAAGTAAATCGTCATGCATTTGAAAAGCTAATCCTACATTCACTCCAAAATCATAAATGTGCTGAATGTCTTCTTTATTTTCTGCTCCTCCAATTAAAGCTCCCATTTCTAAGGCCGCTCCTAATAGAACTGAAGTTTTTAAACGAATCATTTCGATGTACTGATCTATGGTTACAGTATTTGAAGATTCATAATCCATATCCATCTGCTGACCTTCACAAACTTCTCTTGCAGTTCGCGTAAAAACATTCAATAATTTTGGTAATACAACTGAATCGTGCTTGGCCAATAAAGAATATGCTTCCACAAACAAAACGTCTCCAGAAAGAATAGCAACATCTCTATCCCATTTTTCATGCACAGTTGCTTTCCCTCTTCTCAATGGCGCATCATCCATAATATCATCATGAATTAATGTGAAATTATGAAACAATTCAACGGCCAATGCAGCATTTATTGCTTTTATACCCGGAGTGCCAAATAAATGACAAGCCAACATTGTTAAAGATGGTCGCGTACGTTTTCCTCCTAATGTTAGGAAATAACGCAGCGGATCATATAAATTCTTTGGCTCTTTTGGCAATTCCAAAGCATGAATTTTCTTTTCTAGTAATTGTTGATACTCTTGAATATGGTGCATTTAAGATACTGTTATCTATTTTTAAATAGTGTTGGAAATTTCTAAATGATAGAACAAGCACTAGGTTTTATTGTTCTTGTCGTCCTCGCTTTTTTCATCTACATCTTCATCTGGGTCATAATCGATTCTTGTTCTAGGATCGATTTCAAGATTAGACAATTCAATATCAATTTCTTCATCATAAATATTGATAAATGGTTCTCTGAATGCTTTAGTTGCAATTCTATTTTCTAAGCTTAAAAGCAATGAAGGAAGAACTGTTAGATTGGTCAACATGGCAACTAACATAGTTAATGAAACCAATAAACCTAATGCTTTTGTTCCTCCAAATTGAGAGAAAGCAAACATTGAGAATCCGAAAAACAATACGATTGAAGTATAGAACATACTCAATCCTGTTTCATAAAGTGCATTAATTACACAACCTCTTTGGTCGTAGCTGCGCACTTTAAGTTCTTGACGGTATTTGGCCAAGAAGTGAATTGTATCATCAACAGAAATACCGAATGCAATACTAAACACTAGCAATGTTGAAGGTTTAATTGGAATTGCAAAGATTCCCATAATTCCTGCTGTTACCAACAATGGAATAAAGTTAGGAACGAGTGAAATAACCACCATTCTCCAAGAACGGAATAAGAACGCCATCAAGATTGCAATAATGAAAATGGCAATAATTAAACTCGTCAAAAGGTTTTTAATAAGATACTGTGTTCCTTCAGCTGCAACAACTGATGTTCCAGTGATTAAGTAACTTAAATTTTCATCATCAATTGCTTTTTCTAAGGCAACTTTAAACTCTTCTTTTTCATAATATGTTGCCAATAAAGTTGGGTCTAAGTCAAATTGGAACAATAAAGAATCATTCCCTTCCGCTATATTAAACGCCGTATTGTTTCTGTATGCATTTGATACATTGAAAATTGAGTCTGCATAAGTTGTTTCACCAGCTTCAAATTTTTCATAATAAGCAGCAACTTCCTCTGAATTTGGATTTAAAACTGTATCCAACATTGCAGTAACTTTACTGATTTTTTGATCAATTTCATACGATCCTAAATCAATTACCTGCATACGCAAACGATAAGTTGTATTGGTCGTATCGATTAATTCTTTTAAAGAAAGTCCGACCGCCGAAGCAGGGAAAACCTTCATAGAAACATCCAAAACCTCATCCGATCGATCACTTTCAGTTATGAACATATTGATTTCCTCTTCAGAAGGATATTGTGAAGGAGCTATTGAATCAACAATAGAAGTATCCGCTTTAAACTGCATTACACGCTTAGCAATTTTCGGATAATTAAGCATTAAAGAATCGCTGTAATTTGTTTTCCCAACACGAATTGAATCTTGGTATTTGTATACCAATTGCGTTTTCACCATGTCTGCTTGAAAATTATCCACATAACCTTTCAAACGCAACATGTCTTTACGTTCAATCAACTTATACATATCAGGATTATTTCCATAATATGACATATTGATTAACTTCATGAAATTGACAATAGAAATCGATTTACTAAAAATGGTATCTTTTTCTAAATTCGCCTGAACTGTTTCTAATTTCTCCAGTGTTTTCTTGTCAAACTTTCTTCCATCCTTTTTATAATTAATCAGAATTTCAAAAGGAATTGCCCCATTAAAATTTTCTTGAATAAAAAGAATGTCTTTTAGAATTGGATCTGAGTCTGGTAAATCACTGGTTAAATTCCCGGTGGCTTCCATCTTTGTAGCTCCAAAAATAGCAATAACAACCACTGCAATTGTAATTAAATAAATACGCTTTCTGTGGGTTGTTGTGATGTAAACTAATTTGTCTACAATAGTTCTCGCAAATTTCTTTTCTAAGTGCTTTAAATGTCTGGATTTAGGAATCTTAGTAAGTGAAAATAAAATAGGAATGATTGTAATTGAGATCACAAATACAAACATTATATTTATGGAGGCGGTTGTTCCAAACTCAACTAATTTCTCGGAATTGGTAAACATAAACGTCGAGAATCCTAATGCTGTGGTAAGATTCGTTAAGAATGTAGCATTTCCAACTTTAGAAATAACACGGGATAATGCTTTGGTTTTATTCCCATGATCTTTAACTTCTCGGTGAAACTTGGTGAGCAGGAAAATACAATTGGGAATCCCGATTACAATCATCAATGGTGGAATCAATGCCATCAAAATTGAAAGCTTGAAACCCATTAATCCTATACTTCCTAATGACCAAATAACAGCGATAAATACAACAAGAATACTAAAAGCTACAACTCTAAATGATCGGAAGAAAAGGTACAATAACAAGGAGGTAACTGCAATTGCAAGTCCAATAAAAATATACATTTCAGAGACCACTCTTTTTCCCATCACAACACGAATGTGTGGCAAACCAGCAAAGTGCATTTTACCAAAAACATGTTCGTAACCCAATGCAATTGCCTCAGCATCCAATACAACTCCAGATTTTGCTTGGTCACTTAAATATGCCTCATCGATGGTAATCATCATCAAGGAAACATCGGTTGAATCATTGTATAAAAGTCCGTTGTATAAAGGAATCTGCCTTATTTCACGGCGAATATCTTCAATGGATTTTTCTTTAAAAGTTGGATCTAGAAAAATAGGTTCTGCTTCAAATTTACCTTCGGCAGTATTGTTTTTAATTGTGAAAAGATCGGCTTCAGACAAAACTGCATTTACACCGTCCAACTTAGCGATAGAATCTCCAAGTTGTTTCCACATTAAGAAGTTTTCTTCTGTGTAAAGTTTGTCTGATTGAATGGCTAAAACTAAAGCTCCACCATCTTCACCAAAC
The DNA here is from genome assembly GCF_004152935.1 of Brumimicrobium glaciale. Lineage (GTDB taxonomy): Bacteria > Bacteroidota > Bacteroidia > Flavobacteriales_D > Crocinitomicaceae > Brumimicrobium > Brumimicrobium glaciale. The sequence continues at coordinate 244,553 of NZ_SETE01000001.1, read as the reverse complement.
ATTTCTTTAAGTTGCATGTAATCGTCCTGAGCAGGAGATTTTTTAGGCAACATATTTCCATACTTATTGTCCATTTCTAAGGCTGTGAAAGCGAAATAGCCAAAAAATATAGTCAAGGCTGCCATTATAGAAATAATAACAATCCTATTCCTCAATATAATCTGGGAGAGTTTAAACCACATAAACTAAATTATAATTAAACATACAAATGTAAACAAAATGATAGAAAAGAATTGAATTAAGCTTGAATTAACGCATCACACCAAAATTTATGTCACAACTGAACACTTTGAACATATTCCTTTCGCTTGAATTTCTTGCTCTTCTATAATGAAACCAGGTACTTTTAATTGAGGTAATTCGTCAATTTCGACACAATACACCTCTTCGCATTTCCTGCATTGAAAGTGAATATGATTGTGTTCATGCAAACCATGATCATGAGCACAAACACCATCGCACAATGCTAATTTCTTAATATCTCCAGGCATCACAATTTCATGGATAACACCTTTGCTGGTGAAGGACTTAATCGTTCTATATAGCGTAATTCTATCAAAATCCTTTAACCCGTCTTCGATGTCTTGAATAGAAATTGCGTGCTCATTTTTTAAAAAAATGTCTAGTACTTCTTTTCTAAAAGGAGTAACGCGTAAATTCTTTTTTCTTAAAATATCAACTTTCATAGATGCAATATTGTTGCATTTGTATTATATTTGCAATTCAGTTCAATTCAATGAAAGCAAAAATAGGTATTATTCTTTACATAATTTTCTCTTTTAATCTTCATGCGCAAGATATACAGGGAAAAGTAATTAATGCAGAAACAAAGGAAGTAATTCCATTTGCGAAGGTGGGTTTTCCTAGCATTAATATATTTACAAGCACAAATGAAAAAGGTGAGTTCTTCTTTGATCACTTGCCAGAAACACACTTAAATATTAAAGTCACGGCTTTTGATTTTAAGATCTCTATAGAAGAGATTGATATATCGAAGAATGAAAAATTAATCATTGAACTCACTCCCCTGCATACCGTTTTTGAAGAAGTAAAAGTTACCGCTGCTGAGGGAAGGGTTCAAAGAGAAAACATTACTTCTGTTGCAATTGCGACAAAAGATGAATTATTTCAAACTGGAGCAACAACTCTAGGTGAGTCCTTAATTCTTATTCCGGGAGTTCAAACTAGTTCTGTAGGAATGGGAATTAGCAAACCAATAATTCGTGGACTTTCAGGAATGCGCGTTGTTACCTATAATAATGGGTTGCGTATCGAGAATCAACAATGGGGAAGTGATCATGGAATGGCGGCTTCAGAATTAGGTTTGGGAAAAGTAGAAGTTGTGAAAGGTCCTTCTTCCTTATTGTATGGAGCTGACGCGTTAGGTGGAGTTATTCATTTTATAGACGAATCTTATCTTCAGAAAGGGAAAAGTGATGCTTATGTTTCTACAAAATTTGAATCTAATTCTATGGGAACAACCAATGAAGCAGGATTTAGAATTCACAAAGGAAAATGGCGAGCTAATGTTCATGCGAATTACATTAATCATGCGGATTTTCAATTACCAGATGGAGAATTCATTAAAAACTCTAGGTTTTGGGGAACGAATTTCAAAACCAGTTTAGGCTACCGTCACAAGAATTATCAATTAAACATCCGTTATCAACTTTCTTATTTAAGATTGGGAATTCCTGGACATTCTCACAATGAAAATCCAGAAACAATAGATTTTATTACAAGCGATAGAAAACGCGAAGGAACACTTCCGGCACAATTCAACTTGAATAACTTCTTATTGATTGAGAATACAATTTTCTTTAATAAATCGAATCTATTGATTGAACTAGGAAATACAAACAGTGATCTCAGAGAACATGACGAAAAAATCACATTGCCTTTTACGCATTTGAATGTCAATAATTCAACTTATAATATTCGATACACACGTAAAATAACAGAAAACATTGGACTAAAAACGGGAATTCAAGGAATGGCAAAAATCAATAGAAATCGCTTTCCAAGTTCTTCATTATTGATTCCAGATGCAAATAGTTTTGACAATGGCGTTTATGCATTAGTCGATTATGAAATAGGGAAATGGCGTTTTCAAGGAGGGTTAAGATATGACATTCGTTATCTTTCTGTGTTAAGCTCAACAGATTTGGATTCTTCTTTAATTTCTAATATCAATCCGAATGCCGTTAACAGAACATTCCAAGGCGTTAATTATTCGGCAGGATTTGTTCGAAACTCGGAACTTACTTCTATCAGATTTAATGCTTCAAGTGGTTACAGAGCTCCGCATTTATCAGAATTAAAAGCAGATGGGTTTCACCATGGATCATTGCGCTACGAAAAAGGTGACGAAAATCTAAATTCTGAACATGCTATTCAATTGGATTTAGCTTTAGAATTACATTTCGACCATTTGGAAATTGTTATCAATCCTTATTATAATAGAATTTCAAATTTCATATACTTGAATCAAACTGATGATTTCGCAGGTAGTTTTCCAATATTTGAATATGGTCAAGCTGATGTTGCTCATCTTTATGGAGGAGAAATCGGAATTCATTATCATCCACACCGCATTCACCGTTTGCACATCAATAGTAATTTTTCTGCTACCATTGCAGAGACTCAAAATGGTGAACCGATTAGTTTGATTCCACAACCGAATCTCAACACGTCGATTCGATTTGATATTAAAAACAAGCATAAAATCAGCGTTAAAAACATAATATTAGAGCATGTTTATTATTTACCACAAAACCGTGTTGGTCCAAATGAAACATATTCTGTAGATTATCATTTATTGAATTTGGCTGCACATCTTTCAATTGGAAAAGCCGAAAAATTAGATATCTCAACTGGAGTTCGGAATTTACTAAACACCAACTACCGTGGACATTTATCAGCATTGAAAAATTTAGGACTTTCACAGCCAGGGATTAATGTGTTTGTATCGCTGAAGTATAAAATCAAGTAGGTGCTCTTTGTGAGAAAATGTTAAATACTGCGTTATGCTTGTTTATAATTACAATCATTTATAAAAATAAACTCATGATAATTATAAACTTCACAAGCCTTGTCTTTAGCATTTTCTCATCAAAGATGAATATATAAAGTTTAACAATAAACAAATAAATATGAAAAAGAGATTAGTTTTTAGTGCATTATTGATTGCAGGATTTACATTTACATCTTGCAAGAAATGTTCAGAGTGTCATTATGATGGCCCAAATGGAGAAGTTGAAATGGGCGAGTATTGTGGAGATGATTTGGAAGATATTGAGGCTTCGGGGACAGAGATAAACGGAGTGAACTATGAGGTGCATTGTCATGGGCACTAGGTTTTAATGGATAATTGATAATTGGTAATTATGCACTTCCCTAAATAGCGTTGACGGAATGTTGTGCTGTAACGGAGCTAGAAATCTTGTTCCGCATTTTGATACGGGATGACGCTGTTTTACAACCGCATATTCTCACAGATTTTTTAGTGTAAAAGCAATAATTATCAATTGTTAATTATCATTTATCAATTATCATTTGCTATCCTTATCTTTGCATCAAAATTAAATTGAATATGCATATTAGTTCGAAAAATGTTCTGCGTTCACACCTATTTCTTCTTGTTTTTGTTTTGACTCTTTTTGGAATAAAACCTCAATCAGTAACTGCGCAAGGAAATATGTTTTCCTACTTTTCGGATATTCAATTGCGAATAGACACCAATATTTACAAATACTCTTTGGATAGAATTTTTGTAGAAAACGAATGGAAAATTCCTTTTGAGTATCAAGAAATAAATCCAATCATAGAATTCCGTGTTTTTCCTCATAACAAAGTGGTTCAAAACGTGAATTGGATTTTAAAATCGACAAACGAATATAAAATAATTGATTCATTAACCTTAAGAATAGATGGTTACTATCACTTCAAAGTTCAGTTTTCGGACCTTTCACAAGCAGAATTCCTCAACATTAGTTTAGAAGAAAACGGAAAAACCATGGCTATTCCAATTTTTCCTTATACCCATACTTATGCTACAATTTATCCTGGAGAAAGTGACCTATACATTGGAGATGAAAAAACTTTTGAACTCATTACCAATCAACCAGACAATATCGTAATTGATCCATTATGGAAACAAAATGAGAAATATGAATACAGAATTCACCGCAGCAATGATAAAATATGGATTTCAATAATACCAACAGAAACAGGAAATATAGAAATTGATTTTACAATTAAGCTGTATCGTCCTAATATAGACCTCAGGAAGCCGAATTATATATTAGATAAACAGAGTTTCACGTTTAATGTAAAAGGTTCACGTTTGAAGTTCTTGACCTTTGAAAATAAAGAAGTTATTTGGGAAGCGAAGAATCCAAAAGGAATAGAGCTTCAAATTGATAATCACCGTTTGTTAGCAATCAATAAAACGTATCGACTAGAAGCTACAGATCAATCTGGCGGACCACTCGTCGCTGAAATGTACACTGTGAGAAGGTTGAGTAATGACAAGATACTTTGTATGTTTAGACCTTACAATTATCACAAAATCTCTTCGGGTTATTTGTACATTAAAGATGGAGATGTTCCAAAATTCATCACCAACATCAACATTCTACCTGAGCCGAAAATTAATGAAGTAAGTATTTTACGTCAAGGAGGAAGTTGGGTGAAATCAAAGCAAGTATATCCTGGAGAAATAGTTGAAATTAGATTAGAAGGAGAAGGATTGAATAGAACAGATTTTAAATTCGAAGATCTAGTTGATGTTTCAAATGACAGTCTTATCAAAAACGAATTCGTTGCGCATTATTTATTAAAAGTTCCAATTGACATTCGTAAAAAGAGTATCAATATTTATACAGGAAATACCAAAACAGGAATGATGTTGGACATCATAGAATTTCAACGACCTAAAGAATTGGATTTCGTGATTATAGAATATGGCGGAACTCCTGTTGTAGCAAAAGATGCAACCCAACCCATTTTACATGAAACTACAATTGGAGATGTAAACATTCAATTTGATAATCAATTCATTGATGATGCTTTTCAGTTGTATGGAAAACAATTTTTAGAAATTGAAGTGCGCATAACAGATGCCAATAATAAGCTTGTAGAGAAACAAACGATTGATGATATTGTGGTTTGTCCTGGTTTGAATTCACCAAGAAACTTTGCCTACACAAGCTCAACAGGCTGCATGAATGAAGTTATATCTATCAATGATTATTTGTCCAACAAAACCCACAGTTTGGAAAATTGGGCAAAAATAGAATTGATTATTAAACACAGAAAAAATGTTTACGGCGGTCAAGGATACACTAGTCGTGTGGAGATTATAAAAGCAAAATACATTGCTTTTGATGTGGATTTATCTATTCCTGCTGGATTAATTATTAAGAAAGTTGGTGAGCCTGGATTCCCAGGATTGAGTGGTATTTCTTTATCTATGTTGGCACAATTCTCGTTTTACCAAAAAGGTGAAATTCAGAAATTACGTCCGTTTAAAATTGGAGCTGGATTCTTAGCAAAAAATGCATTTAACTTTAATGAAGATGCTGAACGAGATTTAGGAATTGTTTTATTGGGTTCTGTCTATCCAACTAAGAAAAACAGAAGATTCTCCTTCCCTCTTTATGTTGGAATGGGCTATTTCTTAAATGAATCGAAGTTCTTCTTTTTGATTGGACCAGGAGTGAGTATTAATTTTTAGACTGCAGCCACGAGTTTCAAACTCTTGGCAGCAGTCTAAAAATTACAGAGTGAGTGAGGAGAGCAGAGAGCGGGATTGTGCTTCGGGATTGGACTTGCACATTTAATGACAATCTATTCTACTAGCTATATTATATAAAAAGAGGGTTCTATATAATTTTGTGTGGATAGATTTAAAATCTATGGTTTTAATTGAAGCTAAACGATTGTTAATTTGGTTCTAATTTTACTTAAATGGAAACTTTCTATTAAAATACATTTCGCTTAATTTTATAAACCCCTGTTATTTAAGTATTTATTATTCGAAGTCCCAGAGGGACGGCATGTTAATAGGGATGGACGTAAGTCCATACGCCAAACGATACAAACCGAAACAAAACCCAACAAAATCGACCTAATTGCATGCAATTAGGTCGATTTTGTTGGGTTTTGTATTATATCTATTTGTTTTAAACCAAGGACTTACGTCCTTGGCTATTAATATGCCGTCCCTACGGGACTAACAAACTGAAATACAGGACTCTATATGATTATTTTTTTTGTAAAAATGAAATGATGATTTGGTTAAATACCTTAAAATACAACTCGTGTAGGTTACAGTTAAATTCGTACTAGAACTATTAATTTTTCAAAGGATTAAAATTGATTACCCACAGTATTTCATATAGAGCCAAAAAAAGTATTGATTTTTCTTACAAATATTATTTAGAAAATCTATATTTGAAAATACACCAAATTGCTCTAACTCCGTCTTTCCAACCAATTTTCTTACCGTCTTCGTAGGTTCTTCCGTAGTAAGAAATTCCAACTTCATAAATTTTGACTCTTGGAACTCTGGCTAATTTAGCTGTGATTTCTGGTTCAATTCCAAAACGATTTTCTTTAATTACTAAATCTTTCGCAATAGAAGTTCTAATTAATTTATAGCAAGTTTCCATATCTGACAAATTCAGATTCGTCATAATATTGGATAAATTGGTTAAGAATTTATTTCCAATAGAATGCCAATAGAACAATATTCTGTGTGGATGATGTCCGACAAATCGTGAACCATATACAACATCAGCATTGTCCATAAAAATAGGTTTTAGGAGAAGATTATAGTCCTCTGGATCATATTCTAAATCTGCATCTTGAATAATCATATAGTCTCCACTGCATTCTTGAATTGCACGATTAATAGCCGCTCCCTTTCCTTTATTTCTATCTTGAGAAAACAATTGAATATTAAAATCCGGATTGTTTTTCATGTATTCATTGATCTTAATCACTGTGTCATCGCTAGAACAATCATTAACTATGATGATTTCTTTTTCGATATCATTAACCAATTTAACATCCTTAACTCTATCCAAAATAAGATGAATAGTTCTTCCTTCATTATATGCAGGAATTAGAATAGATAATTTTTGAATACTCATTGCTAAAACTTGGGTTTAAAAAAGTACTAATTTAGAGAATAATGTGTAGAGAAAGTCGCTTTTTCTATTTTTAATGGTTTTCTCACATCTATTATTGTGAATGTCATCTTTTTAAACTCTGATTTTTCACCTTGAAGTTTGAAAAACTCAAATCATCAATGCTATAAAACCGAACCATTATGGTCTGAAAACACCTTATGTTCAAATGAGAATAGAATTCTATAAGTATCTTTAGATATAGATGTTGGACAATTTAGATGTTAGACGTTAGACAAAAAAGTCTGATTGTCTAAAATCCATTGTTAGATATTAGATTTTTTAGAAGCTAAAGCTAGATACAATAAAGTGGATAGCATAAAAAAGCAGTATCTCCTTAAGGAAACACTGCTCAATATATATTCAATTAATTTTTAAGCTTTCTTTCTTACCGTTAATTGCTCAATTCTTTTTTCGAATTTTTTACCTTGAAAAATACGTTGAACAAAAATTCCAGGGGTATGAATTTGGTTAGGATCTAACTCTCCAGCTTCGACTAATTCCTCCACTTCTGCGATGGTGATTTTACCTGCCATTGCCATTACTGGATTGAAGTTTCTTGCTGTTCCTTTGTATATTAAATTACCTTCGGTATCCCCTTTCCATGCTTTTACAATTGCATAATCGGCTGTTAATGCTGTTTCTAAAATATGTGGTTTTCCATTAAACTCACGAATTTCTTTTCCTTCCGCTACTTCAGTTCCAAAACCAGCCGGAGTATAGAAAGCTGGAATGCCAGTTCCTCCAGCACGACAGCGTTCAGCCAAAGAACCTTGAGGAATTAAATCTACCTCAAGTTCACCTGAAAGCATTTGACGTTCAAATTCATCGTTTTCTCCAACATAAGAAGAAATCATTTTCTTGATTTGTTTCTTATGCAGTAATAATCCCAATCCAAAATCATCAACACCTGCATTATTAGAAATACATGTCAAATCTTTCACCTCCATTTTCACGAGATGCTCTATTGAATTCTCTGGAATACCGCATAAACCAAAACCACCTAACATTAAGGTCATTCCTGATTCTATACCTTCACAGGCTTTTTCTACATTATCTACAGTCTTTCTCATACTAATTTTATTCTATTAAAATCCTATTCCAAAATCTGGTGTTTCCTCGCCACCATTTGACCCTGACTTATTATTACAATTATACATTGAACTAGCGTAACCATAAGGCACTTCAAACTCCTCTGTTGAAATATGAATGTTTGGGTCTTTGTAAACACCTTGCATCATATATCCATAGATCGGCAAAGCCAAACGCGCACCTTGTCCCCATTCCATTGAACGGAAACGCACAGCCATATCCTCTGCTCCTACCCAAACTCCCGTTACTAAATCTGGAGTTAACCCCATAAACCAACCATCAGAGTTGTTCTGAGTTGTCCCTGTTTTACCAGCAGTTGGTTGTGTAATTCCACCCCAATCACCTCTCCAAGTTCCTCTTAAACTTGCTGCAGTTCCTTGCGTTACTACTTTTTGCATCATGCTTAAAGTTGCATACGCTAACTCTTCTGACATAGCTTCACGAGAAACGGGTTGATGTTCATAAATAACATTTCCATTCCTGTCTTCAATTCTAATAATAGAAGTTGGTTCAGTGTAAATTCCACCATTAACGAATGCAGATTGAGCACCCACTATTTCCAATAAAGATAAATCCATTACTCCCAAACACATTGCAGGAACGATATCTTCTTTTCTCAGGTTGATATTCAAATTACTCATCAGTTTTGCCACTGCCCTTGGTCCAGCAACACCTCCCATTTTAGACATTACTGCAACAGTAATATTATTCATAGAATTGGCTAGCCCTTTTTGAAATTCAATTGGCTCACCATTCATTTTCGATCCAGAATTTTTTGGACACCATTGCGTCATATCTTCTGGTCTAGAACCCGTTTGAACATCCACGCAATATGAAATATTTGGTGTAGTTTCACAAGGTGTTATTACTCCAAACTGCATTCCAGCAGAATAAATAAAGGGCTTAATTGTAGAACCAACCTGACGTTTTCCTTGTGCCACGTGATCGTAAGAGAAATGATTAATATCTGGCCCTCCAACCCATGCTTTGATAAATCCTGTTTGCGGCTCAATTGAAACCAAACCTGCACGCATGATGTTTTTATAATAGCGAATAGAATCGTTTGGTGTTAAAACAGTATCAATATCTCCATTCCAAGAAAATACTTTCATTGGTGTTTTTTTATCGAAACTCGCAATAGCTTCCTCAACAGAAATGTCTCTTCTTCGCATACTTCTGTAGCGAGTCGATCTTTTTCGAGCACTGTTCATCATTGATTCTATTGAACTTTCATCAATATTATATGCAAAAGGATATTTATCAGTCCTTTGATTGTTCTTTGTAAATGGTTCTTGAATATTATTTTTTAAATGTTTTACCAAAGCATTCTCAGCATGTCTCTGGATATCCGCATTAATAGTCGTATATATCTTTAAACCATCATCATAAATATTGTAGGAATCTCCATTTGCTTTAGTATATCTCAACTTTCCATTGTCCAATTTTTCATTCAAAATATTGGTAATTTTCCCTCGTAAAGATTCTCTAAAATAAGGCGCTAATCCTTCCTTGTGATCTACCGTTTGATAATCTGTTAAAATCGGTAAGGTTTTTAAGCTATCAAATTGTTCTTTGGTAATTTTACTTGTTAAAGCTGGATTGTCTTTTTTAGAGTTCTCGTACCATTTATAAAGTACAACGTTTCTTCGGCTAATTGCACGCAAAGAATCAGTCTCTCTTTCTGCCCTCATGTCTTCAACAGATACCTTATCTTTTGAAATGTTTTGTCTTGCAGAGATTCTACCTGAATAGTCTTTTACTGTAAAACCATAAGGATTATAAAGGCCGGGGTTTTTACACATTCCTACAAGAATAGCTGCTTCTTCATAATTTAAATCAGCGGCATCTTTATTAAAATAAACTCTTGAGGCACTCGAAATACCAACAGCATTCTCCAGGAAGTCAAATTGATTCAAGTACATTGTAATGATTTCCTTTTTTGTGTATCTTCTTTCCAATCGAAGTGCAATAACGTTTTCTTTTACCTTTTCATATAATCTACGTTCTATTCCACTCATTTTCTCAATGCGCTGTTCTTCCTCAGTTTTACCGAGACCATCTTGTTGAGCAGATCTTCTTTCGTCTCTTTCTTTCAAGGTAAAAATCAGCTTCGCCAATTGTTGCGATATTGTAGAGGCTCCACCAGCTTCTCCCATATTCGCTAATGCACGACCAACCGCTTTTGCATCAATTCCCGAATGATCTTCGAATCGTTCATCTTCAGTTGATATTAAGGCAGATATAACAAAAGGTGAGATTTCGTTATAAGGTACACTCGTTCGATTAATTGTCCAATATTTTCCCAATTCAGTCATTCCATCATCAGCAAAAATTGTTGTTGCTAATAATTCTTCTTGATTCTCAAGCATAGAAACAGAAGGCAATGAATCGCTATCTGTTTGGATATAACGTAAATAAACGATAAATAAAAAAGGGATTAAACCAACAACCCACAAGAGAATAATCAAGAATTTAGCTACTGGCTTCTTGAAGTAAACATTCCCTTCCTTTGTTTTTGTTACTTTTTTTGACATCAGAGATTTTTATGAAAAGATAAATTTAATCATAATTGCGACATTGAATTAAGGATGAGGTTAGAATTATAGTTTTTTGTTTATTTGTTTTTTGGTGAATTCGTTTTTTTGTGAATTCAAAAATTCGTTGATGCGTAAATTCGTTGATTCAAAAAATTCAATTCGAAGATACAATGTAGGGAAGATTTGCAAATCGTCCATTCCATTGAGGTATGATTCGATAATTATTTATTGATATAAAAATTATTTTAACAAAAAAATCGCCTCATTTTCACGAGACGATTTTTATAAATTTTTTAACTTTTACTTTTTCTTCTTTTTATTGTCCTTTATGAATTGCTCAATAGCCAATGACATAGAAGGTACCTGCGGTTGAGGTGCATGGATATCTAATCTAAGATTATTGTCAACAACTGCTTTTGCTGTTGTTGGACCGAATGCTGCGATTAGCGTATTGTTCTGCTTAAAATCAGAAAAGTTCTTTAATAAAGACTCTATTCCTGAAGGAGAGAAAAACACCAACACATCATATTGCACACTTTCTAAATCAGACAAATCAGATGCAACAGTGCGGTACAAAACAACTTTAGAATAATTGATTTTCTCTTTATCTAAAGCCATTGGAATACTGTCTCTCAGGATATCTGAACAGGGCAACAAAAACTTTTCTTTTTTGTGCTTTTTTATTGAATCCATTAAGTCTTCAATAGTTGTTTTTCCATGAAAAATCTTCCTTTTCCGATAGGTAACATACTTTTGCAAATAATAAGCGACAGCTTCTGAAATACAGAAATATTTCATTGTTGTTGGAACCTCAAATCTACACTCTTCCGCCATACGGAAATAGTGATCAACGGCAGTTTTTGATGTCAAAACTACAGCAGTATGATCTGCATAATTCACTTTTTGATTTCTAAACTCGGTCTTATCAATTCCTTCCACATGTATGAAAGGTCTGAAGTCAACTTGGAGCTTATATGTCTCAGCAAGTGCAAGATACGGATTTTTATTGCTTTCCGGTTCTGGTTGTGATACTAAAATCGTTCGAATACTCAAAATTTAGCAGTACTTTAGTTCATAAATACAATACGAATTACCCAATGAAAACAGGCGATACAAGTAGGTATCCTACAACTATCGGCCAGATTTCCAAGCCGCAAAGGTACAAAATTATGTAATACCACAATGCTTTATTGCGAATAGCAAGTAACATTCCTCGAACCACGCGTAAGGAATAAAACAAAATAAGCACAGCGGCAATAGTCATTACCATGTATTCAGATAGTTGAGGATTTAGTATCCAAATAAACAATATTGGAATGAGTACAATTCCTGTAATATGTGCTGAGAAATTTAACAATAGTATGTTTTCCTTAACATATTTAAACTCTCCACTTAAAAACCCAACAAAAAACAAAGCAAACAGTTGAAATAGATATACTATTGTTGGTAATGATATCAACCAATAGTCGGTACTTTCATAATAAGCTAAAAGCATGTAAACAGCGATCCCCGATATCGCGAAATAAGTCAACAACATAACCCAATTTGTTCTTCCTAAAAAGCTTAAACTTTCTTTGGCATTGGGCAATGAAGATGGTGATTTAAAAAATGCGACTGAGATATGCGAAAAGACCATTTCTCTTTGGTATTTCAAAACAGAAAGTACAGTAATTGTTAACAGCAAAGCATAAATTACCCAATGTGGGAACAGTTCTTCACGTAACGTTAACTCCATTTCTTTCATTTAAAAACTATTAAAGATGATTTTTCGCTTTTCGCACCTAAAAAGAGGCGCATTTGTGTTCACAAAATTACAAAAATATAATATGCAACGTTTCTATTCGCTTTATTCTTAAAAAAATGAGATTAAATCGTTAAATTTGTTCTCGAATTAAAAAGCAGAAAATGAAGTCAGATTTATACACGCACCCGGATTATTATGGAATGGACGATTTATTGTCAGATGAGCATAAATTAATTCGCGATACTGCAAGAGATTGGGTAAAGAAGGAAATGTCTCCAATTATTGATGAACATTACGAAAACGCAACTTTCCCAATGCACATTTTAAGTGGATTAGGAGAAATCGGCGCATTCGGACCTTATATACCAGAAGAATACGGAGGACCAGGATTAGACCAAATTTCTTATGGTTTAATTATGCAAGAATTAGAGCGTTGTGATAGTGGATTAAGATCTACAGCATCTGTTCAAAGTTCTTTAGTGATGTACCCAATTTGGAAATACGGATCAGAAGAACACAAACAAAAATTTCTACCTAAGCTTGCTTCAGGTGAAATGATGGGATGTTTTGGTTTAACAGAACCAGATCACGGATCAGATCCAGGAGGAATGACAACCAACTTTAAGGACATGGGAGATCACTATTTGCTAAATGGAGCAAAAATGTGGATTTCTAATGCGCCTTTTGCTGATGTTGCTGTTGTTTGGGCAAAAGATGAAACGGGAAGAATACATGGACTTCTTGTGGAAAGAGGAATGGAAGGTTTCTCAACTCCTGAAATGCACGGAAAATTATCTTTACGTGCTTCATCAACTGGTGAATTGATTTTTGATAATGTAAAAGTGCCAAAAGACAACTTGCTTCCTGGAAGAAGTGGACTTGGAGCGCCGTTATCTTGTTTAGATTCTGCTCGTTTTGGAATTGCTTGGGGTGCTTTAGGTGCTGCAATGGATTGTTATGATCAAGCGTTGCGTTACTCTAAAGAAAGAATTCAATTTAATGTTCCGATCGGAGCGTTCCAATTGATGCAAAAGAAATTGGCAGAAATGATTACTGAAATCACAAAAGCACAATTGTTAACTTTCCGCTTAGGTCAACTAAGAAACGAAGGAAAAGCAACTTCTGCACAAATCTCAATGGCGAAACGTAACAACGTTGAAATTGCATTGAACATTGCAAGAGAAGCAAGACAAATGCACGGTGGAATGGGAATTACGTCTGAATACTCAATGATGCGTCACATGGCGAATCTTGAATCTGTTGTAACATACGAAGGAACACACGATATTCACTTGTTAATTACAGGTATGGATGTTACGGGGATTCCAGCATTCACACGCGAGATGCCAGAAAAAAAATAAACTTTGCAAGAAAGCGCTAAAATCTTCGTTATGCTTGTCCAAAATTGCAGTCATTTATGAAAATAAACTCCTGACAATTTTAAACTTCACAAGCCTTGCTTTTAACGATTTCTTATCAAAGTTTCAGATTGTATTTAAACCGAAGGAGTGGAACAATTGTTTCGCTCTTTTTTTTTAAGTTGATTTTAAAAAACAAATATTTCATTTCTTATTGCATATTATGAAGTATAATATTATTTTTGCAATCGCTTTGAGGTAAACTCAGGGCATTTAGTTAAAATTAACCGGTCCTATAACTCAGCTGGTTAGAGTATCTGACTCATAATCAGAAAGTCCCTGGTTCGAGCCCAGGTGGGACCACATAACAGAGAAGACTTTACTTAATTGTAAAGTCTTTTTTTGTGGGGTAAAGTTTAGTGAGCTGGTAGGAACGATCCCGCAACAGCAAAGCTGCATTGATTCGGAACCACAATAAAAGAATTGAGAGAAGAGAGTGAGTGCAGCAGTATTCACTATTTTTTACTTTAATATTTTTAGATGAAAAGTCGATATTTAGTGATATTGCATGAGTAGAGAGATTAAATTATCTTTATTGAACGCGTATAAAACGGATGCATCGGCAAGATTAGCATGACTGCAAGCAACCCGAATAATAACGGATTTTTTCACCCTTTGAAATCAGCCTTATCAGCGTGCTAACTTAATCAACCTATAAGCTTATTGAAATCATTGATAAAAATACAAAATGAAACAAGTTAACATCATAAAATTAAAGCCGTTTAAATCAGACAGAATGATTTCATTCATACGCAGATTGCGAACAGAATACGTTGTATATAAATTCAATTGTGTCGCGTTTATCTACACTATGAGTTAACGATTCTCGACGCATACAAAAACACCTAGACGCGGAAGGTGTTATTGCAAACCAAACTTTCCCCATCACTCAATCCCAAAATATTATTTTTTAGTTAATTTTTTAATTAAACTTCCTCAAGAATTGTTTTAGTTAAATCTATTCCGACATTTGTCCTCTTTAAAATAAAAATTTAAGAAACAAGGTGAAAATATTTTTAGGATCCATATTTGCTTTACTTTTTGTTATCAGTTCAAATATTACTGAATACTCAAACAATCAGCTTGAATTTCAAGTTGATTATAATTCGCAGTATGGTTATTCTTCAAATGATTTTGATGCAACGGTTTCTCCTTTTCAAAATCATGTCCACCACAATTTAGGTGTTGATTTTCAAGAAAAGAATGAAAAGTTCAAGAAGTTTAACATACCATCACAAATTGCTCTTGTAAGCTTTAGATCATTCCCAAAAGAGGTCAATAAATTTGAATCTTTTTACTTTTCTAAATATATTATTCCCTCTGTTTCCAAGAATATTCTTCTGGAAACATTCAGGATATGATTTTACCCTAATTTCCCGCCTTTCAATTAGTCATTGCAAGAAAACGTCAAGCACTGCTTTATACGTTTTGCAATTCCAGTCTTCGCGATGTTTACCGTCAAAATGCACGACAATTAGCATCTTCAAACGTTAGACTTTGATATTTCAACATTAAAGTTTTAAAGACTTGGGTTTTCAAACAGTTACTAATTAAGATAAGCACAGACTAATGAATTAGTTCTCATGCGCTTTTCTGCCCTTATAATTTTATAATCAAATTTTTTATTAATTGGTTTTAAGTCTTCTAGACTAAAATCACAAAACTCATTATTGTAATGAAAAAATCACTTATTCATTTAAGTTTGATTGCAGCGTTATTTACTACTGGCTGTAATTCTGAAAATCATGAAAAAGCAACTGAAGAAACGGTATATTCTGTTTCCTCCCCATTAATTCAAGACACAACAACTTTACAAGAATATGTTTGTCAAATTCGGTCAATTCAACACATTGAACTTAGAGCTCTTGAAAAAGGGTACCTAAAAGATATTTATGTTGATGAAGGTCAAGCCATCAAAAAAGGTCAATTAATGTTTCAAATTATGCCTTCGCTATATAAAGCAGAGGCCAAAAAAGCAGAAGCAGAAGCTCAATTTGCAAAGATTGAATACCTAAATACCAAAGCACTTGCAGACAGTAACATCGTTTCGAAAAACGAATTGGCTTTAGCCAGAGCAACTTATGATCAAGCATTGGCGGAGCTAGATTTAGCAAATGTACATCTTAGTTTTACTGAAATTCGTGCTCCATTCTCAGGAATAATGGGAAGATTTAATGTGAGACAAGGAAGTTTGTTGGATGAAGGAGAACTGCTTACAGAGCTTTCAGACAACACCAAAGTTTGGGTATATTTCAATGTTTCTGAGGCAGAATACTTAAATTATTCTACTAAGATTGACAAGAATAATTTGCAGAAAGTAAATCTTCAAATGGCCAATAATAAACTATTCCAACACCAAGGAGAGATTGAAACCATAGAAGCAGATTTTAATAACGAAACAGGAAATATTGCTTTTAGAGCAACTTTCCCTAATCCAGAAGGATTACTAAGACATGGTGAAACAGGGAATATTCTAATTCCAACGACAACCAAAGACGCCATAATTATTCCACAGAAAGCTACTTTCGAAATACTGGACAAGAAATATGTCTTTGTTGTTGGAGAGGACAATATTGTTACCTCTCGCAGCATTGTTATCGAAAAAGAACTCACACACATCTACATCGTAAAATCTGGATTATCGAAAGATGATAAAATTTTAATTGATGGAATTAGAACAGTTAAAGGCGGAGATAAGATTTCCTATAAGTTTATTGAACCTGCAGAAGTGGTTTCTCACTTGAGTTTATACGCCGAATAATCTTATTAAAAAAATAATAAAATGCTCAAAAAAATAATTCATAGACCCGTTCTGGCTATTGTAATCTCAATAGTCATTGTATTTGTAGGAACATTGGCCATAAAGCAATTGCCTATTTCTCAGTTTCCTCAAATTTCCCCTACAACAGTTAATATTTTTGTGGCCTATCCTGGCGCGAGTGCAGATGCACTTGTAAAATCAACACTAATTCCATTGGAGCAATCTATAAATGGTGTTGAAGGAATGCGTTACATCACTTCTGATGCCACCAGCGCAGGTGAAGCAACGATAAGTATAGTTTTTGAACCCGGAACAGATCCAAATCAAGCGGTGGTGAGGGTGAAAACTAGGGTTGACCAAGTGATGCCATTACTGCCTCCTTTGGTACAAAGAGAAGGTGTGGTAATTACGCCAATTCAACCCAGTATGTTGATGTATGTCAACCTGTACAGTAAAGACAAAGAAGCTGACCAAAAATTTCTTTACAATTATGCCAACGTAAAAATGATTCCTGAAATCAAAAGGGTAAAAGGAATTGTGCGTGCGAGTATTCTTGGAAGTCGACAATACGCGATGCGTGTTTGGTTAAATCCTGACCGATTAAGAGCTTACACTATTTCGGCAGAAGAAGTAATGGAAGCTATGGAAGATCAAAGTATAATTGGTCGCCCTGGTAGATTGGGAAGAAGTTCTGGACAAGCTGCTCAATCTTTAGAATATGTACTTACTTATCAAGGAAGATACAGCACTCCTGAACAATATGGTGATATTATCGTGAAAGCGAATAATGAAGGAGAAATCATTCGTTTGAGTGATGTTGCTAGGGTTGAATTAGGTACAGAATTCATGGATATTTATTCCAATTTAGATGGTTATCCATCTGCGGCAATTGTCCTCAAACAGTCCATGGGAAGTAATGCCAGCGAAGTCATTGAAAACGTGAAGGAAGAATTAGAAATCATGAAAGCTGATTTTCCTGAAGGAATGGACTACAAAATCAGCTACGACGTTTCGAAATTTTTAGATGCCTCAATCGAACAAGTTACACATACTTTAAGAGATGCTTTTATCTTAGTTGCCTTGGTTGTATTCTTGTTTTTAGGTGATTGGCGTTCTACGTTAATTCCTATTTTAGCTGTTCCAGTCTCTTTAATTGGAGCGTTTTTCGTCCTTCAATTATTTGGTTTATCCATCAACTTGGTCACTTTATTTGCATTGGTTTTGGCCATTGGAATTGTCGTCGATGATGCCATTGTTGTGGTGGAAGCTGTTCACGCAAAAATGCACAATACAGATATAACGCCCTATCAAGCGGTAAAAAGTGTGATGAGTGAAATTGGAGGAGCAATTATAGCAATCACCTTAGTTATGGTCTCCGTTTTCTTACCGATAGCCTTTATTTCTGGACCTGTCGGAGTTTTCTACCGTCAGTTTTCTATTACAATGGTGAGTTCAATTATCTTGTCAGCAGTGGTTGCATTAACCTTAACGCCGGTACTTTGTGCGATGCTTCTGAAAAACAATCATGGAAAAGAAAGAAAAAAATCTCCTGTCAATAAATTCGTTGATTGGTTCAACAGAAGGTTCGACAAATTAACAGGAAGATATGTTCGTCTCCTGAATATCATTGTAAACAGAAGATTCATCACCATTGGAATTCTATTGCTTTTTGGAATTGGAATATTTGGAGTAAACAAAGTTCTACCTTCTGGATTTATTCCGAATGAAGACCAAGGAACAATTTATGCGATTATACAAACGCCACCAGGAGCAACATTAGAAAGAACGAATCAAGTTGCTGTTCAATTGCAGAAATTATGCGAGGAAACTGAAGGAGTTGCATCTGTTTCATCATTGGCTGGATACGAAATCATGACTGAAGGACGTGGTTCCAATGCAGGAACTTGTTTGATTAACTTAAAACCTTGGTCAGAAAGACACAGTTCTGTTCATGACGTGATGGAAGAACTCGAAGAAAAATCCAAAGAAATTGGAGATGGTGTAATTGAATTTTTTGAGCCACCAGCTGTTCCAGGCTTTGGTTCTTCGGGTGGTTTTTCCTTGCGACTATTGGATAAAAATGATGCTACGGAATATGTTGAATTCGAGAGAATCAACAATGAATTTTTGGACAAACTGAAAGATAGAAAAGAGCTTTCGGGAATCTTTACATTCTTTGCTGCCAATTATCCACAATATGAAATTAAAATTGACAATAAAGCGGCAATGCAGAAAGGTGTTTCTATCGATAAAGCCATGGAAAATCTAAATATTTTAATTGGTAGTACCTATGAACAAGGTTTCATTCGTTTTGGTCAATTCTATAAAGTGTATACTCAAGCAGCACCAGAATTCAGAAGATATCCTTCAGATTTATTGAAACTATTCGTAAAAAATGAAGAAGGCGAAATGGTTCCTTATTCTTCTTTTATGACATTGGAGAAAAAACAAGGTCCCAACGAGGTAACGCGCTACAACTTGTATAATTCTGCAGCCATTAGAGGTTTACCTGCGAAAGGTTATACCTCAGGAGATGCAATTGCAGCCATAAAAGAAGTGGCAGAAGAATCATTACCAAAAGGATATGACATCGCTTGGGAAGGACTTTCTTACGATGAATCATCAAGAGGAAATGAAGCCATTTATGTATTTATTGTCGTGCTAATATTTGTGTATTTGGTACTTGCAGCGCAATACGAGAGTTTCTTATTGCCTTTGGCGATTATTCTTTCCTTACCTGTTGGAATTTTTGGTTCTTTCTTATTACTGAAAATGATGGGATTGGCCAATGACGTTTACGCACAAGTTGGACTTATAATGCTGGTAGGACTACTGGGTAAAAATGCCGTGCTGATCGTTGAATTTGCGGTTATGAAACACGAACAGGGTGCAACAGTTTTAGAAGCTGCTATTGAAGGCGCAAGGGTTCGATTTAGACCAATCTTAATGACTTCTTTCGCATTTATCGCTGGATTAATTCCATTGGTTCTTGCAAGTGGAGCTGGTGCAATTGGGAATAAAACCATTGGTGGTTCAGCATTGGGAGGAATGATTTTCGGAACTGTTTTCGGAGTAATTGTCATTCCTGGATTGTACTACATTTTCGGTAGAATGAGCGAAGGTCGACAACTGATTAAAAATGCAAATGACGCTCCTTTATCCGAAGAGTTTTATTATGACATCAGACCCAAAGAAATTCCATCGGAAGACAAAAACAAAAAATAGAACTTATGTTGAAAAAAACGAAATATATAAGCATTCTTCTCTTTACACTTTTGACATTTACTTCTTGTAAAAGTCTTAAAGTAGCTATCCAAGAAGAAAATAAAGAGGTTCCTAAAAATTTTATGTCAATTGACGAAAACTCGGAGGACACAACGAATTCTGCTTCATTGAAATGGAGAGATTATTTTACGGATGTTCAATTGGTTAATTTAATTGATTCGGCATTACTAAAAAATCAGGAACTCAATATAATTCTTCAAGAAATTGAAATATCTCGTTATGAGATTGGCGCCAAAAAGGGAGAATATCTTCCAACGGTGTCGGGCTATGTTGGTGCAGGTGTTGACAAAGTGAGTCGTTACACCAGAAATGGAGCGGTAGAAGCAACAACTGATATTATACCTGGAAAGGAGTTCCCAGAACCATTACAAGATTATGTTGTTGGGCTTCGTGCCAATTGGGAAATTGATATTTGGAAGAAATTGAGAAACGGCAAGAAAGCTGCTGTATCAAGATATCTCTCAAGTATTTCTGGGAAAAACTTTATGGTGACGCACCTCGTGTCAGAAATAGCAGGTGAATACTATGAATTATTGGCGCTAGACAATCAATTAATCAGAGTGAATCAGAATATTGATTTGCAAATGAATGCACTCAAAATTGTAAAACAACAAAAGGAATCGGCTAAAGTTACAGAGCTGGCCGTCAAAAGGTTTGAAGCGCAATTATACAGCACACAAAGCTTAAGATTCGAGATTGAACAAAGCATCATTGAAACAGAAAATAAAATTAACTTTTTGGCGGGAAGATTTCCGCAACCTGTTTTGAGAAATGCAAATACTTTCAATGATTCTATTTTAACAGTAATAAATCAAGGACTTCCTTCACAATTGTTGGACAATAGAATGGATATAAAACAAGCAGAACTTGAACTCGAAGCGAATAAATTGGATGTAAAAATTGCGAAAGCTCAGTTTTATCCTTCAATTGGCCTGTCTGCTGGAATAGGTTTACAAGCTTTTGATCCGACTTTCATCATCAAAAACCCTAAATCTCTTTTGTTTTCATTAGCAGGAGATTTAGTGGCGCCATTAATCAATCGAGCGGGAATAAAAGCACATTATTACAGTGCGAATGCCAGACAATTACAAGCGATTTATGAATATGAAAAAACAATTTTAAGTGCTTACATAGAGGTGACCAATCAGCTTTCTAAAATCGAAAACTTAAATAAAAGCTATGCGTTCAAAGCCAAAGAAGTTGATGCGTTAAATACATCTATTCAGATTTCAAATACTTTGTTTCGATCTGCAAGGGCCGATTATTTGGAGGTCTTATTAACACAAGAGGAAACCATTGATTCCCAATTTGAATTAATCGAAATTAAGAAATTGCAGTTGAATGCCATGGTAAATACTTATGTGGCACTAGGTGGAGGCTGGGACTGAATAATTATTAATGTTTAATTATTAATTAATGGTTAACGCGATAGGATTTTTTAATGTTCAATGGTTAATTATTAATGGTTGACCCAGTAGGGATGGTTTTATGGTTAATAGGGTTCATGTTTTAATAGTGATGCTTCTTTTTCAAAAACTGTTCTGCGTAAAAAGCACCAAAAACAACAATTGGCAATTATCATATTGATAATTGCCAATTCGTTATTAAAGAAAAAGGGGTTCAATTTTAATTCTGAATAATCTGCTTAATAAATTCTAAATAGCTATCGTGAGCAGCTCAATACATCAATAATATTTATTTTAGGACTCAATTATAGATACTTCCTTTTCCATATTTTCTCACGCAATCCGTTAATCATTAATAATTTATAATTAACCATTATAAATAACCTATTTTAAAATGAAATTAATATTTACATTTTTTGTTGAACGAACAAGCTCTCCGTTTTTGCTTCCTGGTTTCCATTTTGGAGAAGCTTTAATTACTCGGATAGCCTCTTCTTGAAGACTACTTGAAAGTGATTGATTTCTTACCCGAACATCTGTTACGCTTCCATCAATTTCAACTACGAAAATCATGTAGGCTGTTCCTGATTCTTTGAAGAAAACGCTTTCTTCAGGATATTTTACTGTATTTTTTAAATAACCTAACCAACTTCCTTGAAACTGCGCATCAACATCAGGATATTCAACTAATGCTGCTTCTGGCGCTGCTCCTAAGTCAACACCAAAAATTCCTGAAGTAACATTTTGAATGTGACTTGAGGTAACAACAAGTTGCGGATCGGTAACTGTATTTTTTGAGGGATCAATTAAATTCAATAATGTAAGTGAAAAAATTGGAGTTGAAGGCTCAGTATTTGTTTCTAGCTTTTCAACTTTCGGAATTTCAATTATTGGAAGTGGTTCTTTTTCAACCAACATAATCGGAATATCGATTTCCCTTTGTTCTACTTCTTTCTTTTCAGTGAGGTAAACAGGTGTTTTGTAGGAAAATGCCATTAGAGTGGCTGAACCTACAATAAATAATCCCAGTTGAAAAAATACTTTTCTGCTGGATTCTAATTCGAGTTTTGGATTTTTCTTCTTCATCATAATTTTAAGTTTAATAGTGAAACTCTTTGTAAACAAGTTCTGTACCAATTTGATAATTGATTGATAGTATTGGGCAATGTATGGGCGATTTGCAAATCGTCCTTACATCGCCCTTAAATCGCCCACACCTTATACATAAACATTTCTTATGTATTCCATAGAAAGTATAAATGAAAATATATGGATTAGTATCTTGTTCTTTGCAACGAATTATAAAAGAACCGAAACATGAATTTAAGTTTACTTTCACTTTTTGCGCTGCTCGCACCTTTATCGTTTATTTTGATTGCAATTCTTTCAAAATTTACACAAAACACATCCGCTTCACTTATTAAAAAAGGAATAATGGGTGTTGCTTTTTTTAATATTATTCTCGCCATTTACTTTGGAATTTGTGTTGTTCAGTATGGGTTTTTAGAAAGCCTCGAATTTGGAATGATGGGATTAGGAATTTCGATCCGCCTTGATCCTTTAAGTATTATTATGTTCATCATGATTGCCTTATTGGGTTTCATTGTTGTGAAATTTAGTTGCAACTATTTAGATGGAGATAAACGCCAAGGAATCTTCATGGGACGTCTGGCTGCTGCAATAGCCTCCGTTCAACTGCTTGTTATTTCTGGAAATTTAGCCTTAATTTTCATCGCTTGGGTAGGAACAAGTCTAGCGCTTCACCGCTTATTGGTTTTCTATCCAAACAGGCCAAGAGCAATTATCGCAGCCAGAAAGAAATTTATTGTTGCCCGATTAGGCGATGTTAGTCTACTGGCTGGGTTTATAATTCTCTATGCTTATTTCGGAACAGGAAATTTAGAAATCATTTTCCAGGGTATCATTTTTAATGATTTTTCAGGATACCCATTAGAGATAGCAGCGCTTTTAATTGCAATTGCATCAATTCTAAAATCAGCACAGTTTCCAACACATGGTTGGTTGATTGAAGTAATGGAAACACCAACTCCAGTTTCGGCATTACTGCATGCAGGATTATTAAATGCCGGTCCTTTCCTAATCACGAGAATGGCCTATTTAATGGACGGGACTTCTTATGCATCTATTGTACTCATTGTCGTTGGTAGTTTCACAGCACTGTTTGCATCAATTGTTTTCCTAACGCAATCATCCATAAAAACTTCGTTAGGATATTCAAGTGTTGCCCACATGGGATTCAGCTTGATGATGTGTGGATTAGGAGTTTACGCAGCAGCAATGCTCCATTTAGTTGCCCATTCATTCTATAAAGCACATTCATTTTTATCATCAGGAAGTGTAATTGACATTGTTCGCTCATCAAAAGTTGCACTTCCGAAACGTTTAGGAAGTGCATTCAGAATAATTGCAAGTATCATTTTAGCAATGGCAATTTATGTAGGTTTCGCATTTCTTTGGGGAATTAATCCTACCGAAGAATTTGGAATGTTAGTGATCGGTTCAATTATAGTGATGGGACTTTCAACAATCATTGCTCCTACATTAGATTCAAACGGAAAACTGATAGGAACATTAAAAGCTTGTTTCTTAGCCATAATAGTTGCGATGGCTTTCTTCACTTTAGAAGCTGGAGCACATTATTTGTTAGACTCTCAAATTCCAGCACTTTCACAACCAGGAATTTTCACAATGATTTTAACGGGAATTATTCTGCTCATTTATGCAATAGTTATCATCATTCAAATTGTTGCTCCTACAGTTCCTTCCAACACATTTTGGTGGAAAATGGGAGTGCATTTCAGAAACGGTTGGTATGTAAATTCAGTCTTTGACCGCATGGTTAGATCTCTGTATCATATTCCAGACAAAGAGACCATTAGTGGATTCTCGGACGAATCACAAGTAAAAGTTACTTCAAAATAATTCTGAATAATTAAAACTAAAAAGATGACTACAAATAACGTTTTGCCATTAGAGAAAACCGAACCGGAGATTTTGTTGCGTGAAAAATTACAACTCACCAGTAAAAAAATCGCTCCTGTTTGGCCTCTTGAAAATTTCGTAGCAGTAAATCCTTACATGGGATTATCAGAAATGCGTTTTGAAAGAGCAGCCAATCTGCTTTCTAAAATTGCAGGAATTGAAATGACTTTGCCTATTCAATTTTACTTGGATGAAATTGAAAAAGGAAAGATCACTAAAGAAGATATTAATGTAGTAAGAATTAAGAAAGGATTAAATCCCATTCAAAATTTCAAAGAATACTTGGCGCAATTAAGAGTAGAGATTGATAATAAATTTCAATATCCAGAATTACAAACTGTGAGTGATGTCAAATCAACTCTATCACAAAAAGATTGGAACAGATTTGTACTGGACCGTGTTTCAAATTGGGCGGGTGCTTACTTCGACAAAGGACAAGCCGTTTGGAATACTGCAAAAAGTAAAGAACCACTTTTTGCAGCATGGAAAGCAGATGCTTCAGTGGACAGAACTCCAAAGGTTATGGGATTGGGCGGATTCAATACGTGGGTAAATGAATTACCAAACGACCCAATTCAAGCAGCACAATACGCACTAGAACAATTGAATATTCCAGAAGATTGTACTAACTTATACCTGCATTGTTTATTATTGAGAATCGGTGGTTGGTCAGCATTTTCCGCACGCATTGATTGGGAAAATGAATTGTATGGAAAAGAAGGTGGTAAACTAGTTGAATTCTTATGTATTCTCTTGTGCTGGGAAGCCGGAATGTTGTCTTGTTCTCAAAGACCTCAAATGAAAGGGAAGTGGGCGGAAGCTATAAAAATTCTTGAAGAATTAAGGCAAACAGAAGAATCCACTGAGAAATTAAAACAAAAATTATTACTTCAAGGAGCTTTTGATTATGCAGCACAACGCAGATTAATCGAGCAATTTGAATCGAAAAAAGACAGTCAAAAACCCCGACCTCAAAAGACGAAAATTAAAGCCATTTTCTGTATCGATGTGCGTTCAGAATTGTACCGTAGAAATTTAGAAATGGTGGCTCCAGAAGTCGAAACATTAGGATTTGCAGGATTCTTTGCGTTCCCAATTAAATATGTTCCGATAGGACACAATCAAGGAAATGCACAATGTCCTGTTTTATTGCCTACAGGACAAGTAATTCTTGAGGAAATGTCGGAAAAAGACTTGCAAAAACAAGCCATTGCAAGCAGAAAACTAAAGCGTCAAGTGAATAGCGCATGGAAATCATTCAAATCTGGTGCTATTTCTTGCTTTAGTTTTGTAAGTCCAATTGGGTTAGCTTATCTACCAAAATTATTTACCGATTCTTACGGCTTATCTCGTCCAGTCCCTCATCCTAACTATAACGGATTGGATAAAAAGCGTTTTTCAAACAAAAGAATAAGTTTAGAAGTTGGACAACACGACAATGAGAAAGTCGGAATTGCAATTGAAGATCAAATTGTAATGGCAAAAAATGCTTTGACAGCAATGTCATTAACGGAAGGTTTCTCTCCATTGATTTTAATAGTTGGTCACGGTTCTTCAACAGTAAACAATCCGCATGGAACAGGATTAGATTGTGGTGCTTGTGCCGGTCAAACTGGTGAGGCAAATGCCAAGGTAGCGGTTGCAGTTTTAAACAATAAAGCAGTGAGAAAAGCACTTGTAGATCATCAAATTAGGATTCCAGAAAGTACAGTTTTTATCGCTGCACAACATGACACTACAACGGATGAATTTGAATTATTCAATGAAGATCAGATTCCAGTAAGTCATAATAGTGAAGTAAATGAATTAAAGCAATGGTTGGAGGAAGCTGGACATTATTCAAGAATGGAAAGAGCGAAGAGAATGAATATTACACAAAATAAAAATACAGATCAACAGATCATTAACCGAAGTAAAGATTGGGCGCAGGTAAGACCAGAATGGGGACTTGCAGGCTGTTCTACATTTGTTGTTGCTCCGAGAAATAGAACTGAAGGATTAGATTTTGGTGGACGTTCATTTTTACATTCTTATGAATGGAATAAAGACAAAGGGTTTGGAGTATTAGAGCTAATAATGACTGCTCCGATGGTGGTAACAAGCTGGATTAACTTACAGTATTATGCTTCGACAGTTGATAATAAAAATTACGGTTCAGGAAACAAAACGCTGCACAACATTATTGGAGGAGTGGGTGTACTTGAGGGATATGCAGGAGATTTAAGAACTGGGCTACCTTGGCAATCTGTTCATGACGGCAAAATATTCCAAAACGAACCATTAAGATTAAATGTAGTAATTGAAGCACCAATTGAAGAGATGAATAAAATATTAGCTAAGCATTGTTCTGTAAAGCAATTGTGTGATAATAATTGGATTCATTTATTGGCTATGGATACCCAAGGGAAGGTTTCTCATCGTTATAATGGGAAACTAGAGTGGGAAGAAATAGCAGCATAAACCTAATGCGAAATTATATTAATTAGACAAAAAAAATACAACAATGAAGAATCAAAATAAACTATTTTTAATTTGTCCCGATTGCTATCTTGAGAATAGAATTACGAAAAATTTTAGTGGTAGACTCTATTTTTCAACTGCACTAGGCGCTGTCTTCACACCAATAAAATTCAATTATGCAGAAAGTCTAAATGGAATTATAAATAGAGAAGATATCCGCGAATTATATGTGGTAAACGATGTTGCTTGCCGCTTTATAAATACGATTATTGAAGATGGCGAAGGCTTCAACACGAAGGAGGAAAAAATATTGAAGAAACTATATTTAGATAATTCAGACGCAATCATACATCAAATAGAACGGAAACATAAATCAACTGAACTTGCAAAACTGAATATTCAACAGCAAATAAATGAATTGAAAAAAGCTGAGTTTATCGGCTCAAAATTCGAATCAGGATTTCTTACTATTAAAGGACTACTTTATGACAGAAATACATTGAAGTTTGAGGAATTAGATTTCACGAAACCCAGTCATGAATCTGCAAGCTAAATCTCTGCACGATTTATTTGGAAATCGTAAACTCGTTATTGCAACAAAACACCAGAAAGAAAAGGTAATTGCTCCAATTCTAGAGGCTGCTTTAGGTGTAAAATGTATTGTTCCCGAGAATTTTGATACTGATGTTTTTGGCACATTTTCAGGAGAAAAAATTAGGCATGAAGATCCAATATCAACAGCACGCAAAAAGTGTAAAACAGCAATGAAACTCACCAATTGTGATATTGGAATTGCCAGTGAAGGTTCATTTGGCGCCCATCCACATCTGTACTTCGTTAACGCTGATGATGAATTCATTTTGCTCATAGACAAAAAGAATAATTTAGAAATCATTGCCAGAGAATTAAGTACTTCAACTAATTTTGGTGGTGAAGAAATTCAAACGAAACAAGAACTTCTTGCATTTGCTAAGCAATCACTATTCCCTTCACATGGTCTTATTTTAAGAAAAGAAAAAGATGATATTGAAACGATATCCAAAGATTTTAAAGACCTAAATCATTTAGAAGAAGTTTTCCTTTCCATGCAGTCAAAATATGGATCAGTATTTATAGAAACGGATATGCGCGCCATGATGAATCCAACAAGAATGGAGGTTATTGGTTTAGCGACTAAAAGATTGATTGAAAAAATAAGGTCTCGTTGTCCAGAATGTGCTTCTCCAGGCTTCTCCATCACTGAAACAAAATCTGGATTGCCATGTGGTCTTTGTGGTTTTCCCACTCAGTCTACACTTTATCATGTATTGACTTGCGCTAATTGTGAATTTACAAGAAGAGAAATGTTTCCCAATAAAAAAGAAAAGGAAGAGCCAATGTATTGTGATAATTGTAATCCTTGATGGGAATTTTCATATTTAATCAATCAAAATTCTCCTTGATAATATTCTCTTTCTCTTCTTCAATGTATTTCAAAAAAGCCGTTGCAACAGGAGAGAGTTTTTTAGCCTTTAGCCAAACCAAGTTCCAATTAGAAATCATGGGTAATCCATCGTAAGGAATGATTTCTAAATCGCCATTTTTTAATTCATTCTTGATTCCGATTAAAGGCATAATTGAATAACCCAAACCAGCGATAACAGCTTGTTTTACTGCTTCATTGGATGTCAACTCAAGCTTTTTGTGTGTGGGTAAATTTTTAGCTTTTATGAAATCCTCCATAGCAGTCCGCGTAGCAGAACCTTCTTCACGATAAATCAAAGAAGAATCTTCAAATATATGCTCACCTGATTTTTCTTTTAAAGCTTTGGCGCTTCCCACCAAATAAAGCTTATTCTGTAAAAGTTGCACTCCATGTGTAGAAAGTTGATCGGGAACAACAGACATTAAAGCGAAGTCGACCTCGTTTTTCTCAAGACTATTCACAACTTGTGCTTTATTGGTCACGTCCATCAATAAATCAACACCCTTATGTTGACGCATAAATCCCGATAAAAAATAGGGCATCACATATTTAGCAGTTGAGGCAATTGAGAGTTTTAGACGACCCGCCAATTGATTCTGGTAGATCATTGTTTTGTAATTTATAGCTTCTACCTCATTCAAAATTTTCTCAGCAGCTTTAGCGATTTCCTCACCAAAGTCAGTCACATAAAGTTTTCTCCCGACTATTTCTGTCAATGGAACAGAAAATTGATCCTGAAATTTCTTCAATTGAATCGAAACAGCAGGTTGTGTTAAAAACAACTCCTCAGAAGCTTTTGTAACACTTTTTAGCTGCGAAATTTTTAAGAATATTTTCAGCTGATGGAGCGTATATTGCATAAGTGTGTTTTGACAATTATCAATTGATAATTAAGGTTTTAGGGTTGGTATTTGTGAATTATGAATTTATAGAATCGTGGATTAAAATTTATTCAAAAATACAATGTAGGGGAGATTAACAAATCGCCCTCAAACATTGTAACAATATAAATATTGCCAAGCATTTTATTCTAAAATAAATAAATCATGAATTTAAAACATTAAATATCAAGCCGTTAAAAACTAATAATTAGCTAAAATCTATTGATCCAACAATTTAAATCCTTTTCCATGAATATTCATGATTTCAATCTTTTCGTCAGCCTTCAATATCTTACGCAATTTAGCGATGTAAACATCCATGCTTCGTCCGTTGAAGTAATTGTCATCTCCCCAAATAGCACGCAATGCAGCTTGTCTATCAAGAACTTGATTTTTGTTTTTGGCTAATAATTTAAGTAATTGACTTTCTTTGGTCGTTAACTTATGTTCTTCGCCGTCGATATTGATAATTCTTTTCATTGGATCGAAAGTAAATCTACCAATAGTGTAAGTATCATCCATAACTTCATCGCCACCGTTTGAGCGTTTCAAAATTGCTTCAATACGCGCAACCAATTCCTCCATGCTGAAAGGTTTGGTCATGTAATCATCACCACCAATTGAAAATGCTTCCAATTTGTCCTCTTTCATCGCTTTTGCAGTTAAGAATAGAATAGGAATTTTTTTATCAATAGTTCTGATTTCTTTGGCAACGCTAAATCCATCCATTTCTGGCATCATTACATCCAAGATACAAAAGTGATAGTTTCCTTCATTGAACTTCTCAAGTGCTTGCTTTCCATCTCTGGCAAGATCTACATCATATCCTTTTGCTTTAATGTAAGATTCTAATAACATTCCCAAGTTATTGTCATCCTCTGCCAATAGTATTTTCACTTTATCACTCATTTTCTTTTGATTTATTTATTATTAAAACAAAGGTTGAACCCTCACCAAATTTACTTTTCACACTGATCTTCCAACCTTCAACATCGACAATGGCTTTAACATAATTAAGTCCCAATCCATATCCTTTTACATTGTGAACATTTCCAGTCGGAACGCGATAAAGTTTGTCAAATATCTTATCTAAATGCTCACCTTTAATTCCTATTCCACTATCTTGAACAGTCAAACGGTATTGATCATTCGCTAACTTTTCAGTTTTTACAAATATATCAACTTCTTGCTTACTGTATTTTATAGCATTATCTATTAAATTGGATACCAGATTATTGGAATGCACTTCGTCTCCGATAAACGGCATCAGCCCAGGTGCTTGCTCTAATCTAATTCCTCCTTTTGGAATTCTAATTTTTGACTTTGCAACAACCCTAGAAACAATTTCATTTAATTCTAAATTGTCACGTTTCATTTTGATTTCCCCCCGATCTAAAACCGCTGTTTTCAAGATTTGTTCTACCAAACCTCCTAAACGTTTATTTTCTTCGTCAATCATTTTAATGAATGGAGTAACACTACTCAAATCATTTTTGGTCATATCAGAATCCGACAATGCTTCACATGCTAAAGAAATCGTACTAATCGGCGTCTTGAACTCATGCGTCATATTTGAAATGAAATCATTTTTCACTTCTGCTAATCTTTTTTGATTAACAATCGTTTTGAACATGACAATAAAGGAAGTAACCACCAATAAAACCAATAAAATACTCACTAATAATGTCAGCCACATCTCTTGAAATAAGACTGAGTTTGTTGCTGGAAATAAAATATGAAGAGTTAAATCTTCATCAAATAAATTCCCTGGGAAAAGTCGAACTTCTTTGCTTCTAGTGGTGTCAATATTTAGATTATAACGATCTGTATATGACGGAAATTCTACAATCACATCTTCTTGATCAGTTATTGCATAATTAAATACTGTTTCTAATCCTTCGACCTCAAAAGTTTTTGAAATCATAGAATCCAAAAACGCTAAATTAACACGTTCAGAAGGCGAAAATTCGTTGTTGTTTCGGAAAGCAGAAATCATTAATTCATTAATGTATTTAGACTTTTTAAACAAGCTATTGACAACGCGCTTATCTAATTGAAAAGCTAATTCGTTTGAACTTTGCTGTGAATTTTCTGATTTAGCCTCCTCTTTTACAAATGACGAAAGTTCACTAATATCTCTAGCCAAAACGCTATGTTTTGCCGATACATGTGTTAAGGAATCGTAAGAATCACCAGTAATCTGAAGGTATTTTACATCTCTCCCGTTTTCGTATATCAATGTATCTTTAATAGAAACAGATTCTCTAACAGGCACAAGGTTTTGAAATTCTTGTTTTAATGCTTGCTTATATTCTCCACTGAAATCTTTCCCAAAAAAAGAAGTATATCTTTCCAGATCTGAAGCTTTCTCATGCCGAATCACCACTTTGGACATTACGTTCTCAATGTGGTTATTTAATTCTTCAGACTTTTTCTCATAGAGCTGGAAGGCCTGATATAGTTGAAGAATAACCAGTGCAATTAGTGCTGTACTAATTAATATAACGATATGTTTTAATTGAATTTTTCTCACTTCAGGAATCTAAAATAGTTGTAAACCTGTTTCGCAGCTGATGCTTAACCTTTTTTAACACCAGCGAAGCCTTTCCAAACAGCTTGTTTTGGGAGAAATCTGAAACAGACATCCATGGATATTGCGCATTTGTGTAGCGTATCTGAAAACAAATCCTTTCAGACTTATTTATATAAACATTTTGCATTCAGTAGGGTTAAAAGTATTTTGTTAAAATTAGGAATAAATTTAACAATTCAATTCTTGAGCGTCAATTATTTAAGTCCAGACTTTTGCTCCCTCAGAACAATTCTTACAAATATCAATCACAGAGCGATCTGTAAAGACTTGCTTTCTAAAAGACTGATATTGTGGGGAATTCCAAATTTGTTTAAAATCAGCTTTAAGCGCATCACCCAAAACATGTTGAGCATCTTTATCAAAACAACATGGAACAACTTTTCCATCCCAAGTCAAAACGGTGGAGGACCACATTCTCCAACAATGGTCACTCAAAGTATACTTGCTTTTATAAGTTCCGTCTTTCATTCTTTTATAACGGGAATACTTTTCATTTTTAGGCATCAAAGGATTTCCATTTTCGTAGTCATAGAGTTGTGCTGTTTTCAACCTTACCTCATCAACACCTAAACTTTTACCCAATTTAAAAACATCGTCTATTTCATGTTCATTTGGTCGGACTACTAAAAACTGAAAAATCAAATGTGGGGTATTGCTCTTGGCATTTTTCTTGGCTTCAATCATGTGCTTAGTGCCTTCAATCACCTTTTCAAGCTTACCACGCTTTCTATATTGCTCATAGGTCTCTTGTGTAAGACCATCAATAGAAATAATCATTCGATCTAATCCAGATGCAACGATATCTGCCGCTTTTTCTTTGGTAATAAAGTGCGCATTTGTTGAAGTAGCGGTATAGATTTTTCTTTGGTGAGCTGCCTTTATCAATTCAAGAAAACCTGGATGTAAAAATGGCTCTCCTTGAAAATAATAGTTGATGTAAAAAAGTTGTTTTCCTAACTGATCCAACATGGAAAGATGTTCTTTCATATCGAGTTTTCCTGTTGGTCGCGTAAATTGCTTTAGACCGCTAGGACATTCAGGACAACCTAAATTACAAGCAGTTGTGGGTTCTATACTCGCAGCATAAGGTAAGCCTTTGGTCTTAACTCTTTTAAAATATTTTGCAAGTAAATAGGAATAATAGAGTTGTATTAAATTCCAGGTTCGAAAAACTGAAAACTTAGCTAATATATTTCTCTGATCTCTCCACATTTTAAACAAAGTTAATCAGAAATAATTGATTTCAATTGAAGTCAAATCAACAGAGAAAAATTGTTCTTTCTTTTTCTTTATAATAAGCGAAACACACTTGATCAACCTGTAATTTTAAGGTTCTATATGATTTTGTGTGGGTAGATTTAAAATCTATGGTTTTAGTTGAAGCTAAACGATTGTTAATTCGGTTCTACTTTTATTTAAATGGAGACTTTCTATTAAAATACATTTCGCTTAATCTTATAAACTCCTGTTATTTAAGTATTTATTGTTCGAAGTCCCAGAGGGACGGCATGCTAATAGGGATGGACGTAAGTCCATCCGCCAAACGATACAAACCGAAACAGAACCCAACAAAATCGACCTAATTGCATGCAATTAGGTCGATTTTGTTGGGTTCTGTATTATATCTATTTGTTTTAAGCCAAGGACTTACGTCCTTGGCTATTAATATGCCGTCCCGACGGGACTAACCAACTGAAATACCGACCACCATATACTTGCTAGTAAAAATGAAATGATGATTTGGATAAATACTTTAAAATACAACTCGTGTAGGTTACAGTTAAATTCGTACTAGAACTATTAATTTTTCAAAGGATTAAAATTGATTACCCACAGTATTTCATATAGAGCCAATTATAAATAGCGCAGCGTTTCTACATAAATTGTAAACGTACAGACACCTTATAAAAGAAGTTGTCTTTTGTTTCAGCAAATTGATACGGTCCATAACGATAGAAAACACCCGCTCCAAATCCAAGTGGGCCTATTTTCAAAAGATAGTCTGCTATTAAACCTGATTCATAATATCCTTTTTCTGGAGTCTTAAAGTCGAAATTTTGATGATCTCCCCTATTTGCCATTTCACCAACACCAGCAGCGTTGTGAATAACAAATGTTGGCTCAGACCATCCTGATTTATTTTTTATTGGTAAGAAGGTGAAACGAACAAATAAAGACGAGAACTTATCACTGAAAAATTCTGAAGGTCCCATCGTTTCAAAAGTATTAGCAACAGATAAGGTATATCTTATTCCTGTACCCTCTTGAATTTGCTGCAATGTAAGCGGAACATTTCCAATTGTCATTCCACTTTTATGAACAATATTCAAATTCCCCGCTCCTCGAATTACAAAATCTTGATGAATCTCCAAATTGAAACGGTAGTAATCATAATTAGATTCAAAAATTCCATTTATTCCCTTAACAGCTTTCAATGTAATTTTAGGCCATTTTGTACCCAATGAAACCCTTCTGTTTTCGAGCATCATGATTTTTTCCCGGATATTCCAATTGATAACAAATCCTGCTTCAGCAACATCAAATTGATTGGCTGTTCCATTTAAAGTGAACAAAGGAGCATATTGATAATCATCAACAAAAGTGAAGCGTTTGTAATTTGCGAAAACTTGTACTTTTAGATTTTGACGAATTAAACCGCTCAAATTAATACCTGCGAAACGTTGTCTATCCGCTAAACTCACAAAGAAATCTCTGTAAATTCCTTGATTCGTTAAATTGAAAGCATCATCGTAATAATTGGTATTTCCACGTTCATGAATATCATCTTGATAAATGAATTTTAAATCTACGTTTCGTTTTTGATTCAAGGTGAAATTCACATTTCCTCCCCATTTCCATTCTTTATCTTTAAGCCCATAAGCAGCATATCCTGCAGCACTAAAAACTTCACTTAAACGACTATTTGTTTCAAGTCCTAATCCTAAACGAAGTCCTTCCTGGCGATTAAAATAAGCTACTTGCCAAACTGGAACATTGAATTTTCCAAAAGGAATCTTACCAGAAGTACCCACTTTAGCCAAAAATACTAAACGATCTAAGTTGGCATCTTTAGCAATACTATCAACGAACACGTAAGTCCCATCCTCCTTACCAGAAGCAGTATTTCCCCGCAATTCTTTAATGGCCAATGAATCTCGTAAAGCTCCTTCTTGAACTTCAACAGAGACAGGATTAAAGCTTTTATTGGAAGGCTCTTGGAATGCAACATCATTGATATACACAGAGCTTCTACCTATCATTTCTGTGTATTTCCCCAATTGAATACCTTTGAAATTAAGTTCCGTGCTGATCTTACTCGGAAACCATTTTTTATCCGCAGTAAAAGTATATTCTTGAATGGTTTTTACATTCATAATTCCTTCTTCTGGATATGGAGAAGCAATTACGCGCTCAATGGCCCAACCGTTAGTTCTTACAAATAAATAACCTGACAATCCATCAAAAATCTTCCCTTTACGAGGTCTATATTTAATTGTGTAAGTCGTATCTTGAGTTGAAGGATGAACCAAGGTGTCTTCCAAAATAAATAAATACCTGCGCAGTCCTCCTGGTGCTATCGGATTAATGTATGCTTTTTGGTTTAATTCAAAATTATTATCATAAAATGAAAATGACTGGAATTGATTAACCAATGTTGCAAAAAGTGGATCTTTAACTCCTGAAACGTTATAAGCGGTAACAACTTCTTTGTCATAACTTGGAGGCGAAAAAGTACGGTTTGCTTTAGTTTCTGTCAAAAAGATGTACTTTTTATCAAAGAACTCCATTGTTTTTATCGTAGAAGAATCAGTGATTGTATCTCTATTGACCCCTTCTTGCAATTCTCCGGTAAAATATAATTTTGAATATGAATTATAAGTAAATGCATCATTTCTCAATGGATCATTCTCCTTCTTATTGTCCATTACATTTTGAATAATTCGATGTGCTGGATTTTCTCCGGGTGTAATCACAACTTCTGCATAAACTTGTGCATCAGGAAATAAAAAAACCTTAGGATTTTCAAGCAGGGCAGCACCTTTTATTATGGTGTCTTTGTAATCGAAAAATCGAAATGAATATAAGTGCGATTCAATAATTAATAATGATGCTTTTCCATCAATATCTGTGATTACCGCTTTGTTTATGCCATCTGAAATTTTAGCAAAAGAGACAGGGTTATTTGTCTGAGCATCTACAACCTGGATCTTAGTTTCCTGAGCAATAAATTGATTTGACGCAAATAATAACGTCAGGAATATTAGAACTCTACCCATTAGTTTTTCTTAAGCTTTAACATTTCAATTCTAAAAATTAAATCTGCATAAGGTTGAATTGTTGGTTGACGTCCATTTTTTCCGTAACCTAAAAAGTAAGGAATGTATAAATCAATTTTAGTTCCTTGTTTACTTAACCCAACTCCTTCGTTGAAACCTGGGATTAATCCCATCTCTAGATATTTAAAATCTAAAGGCGCATTTCTGTCATAAGATGAATCAAATTTTTCTCCAAAAACAGCTTCACCTAAATAATGCAAACTCACATCATCTCCTCTTTCAGCCAATTCACCTTCTCCTTCTTTATGCATAACGTAAACTAAACCAGATTCTGTTTGAATAGCATTTGGCTCCATTTCTTTGACTAAATCATAGAAATAAGTTTTGTACTCTTCTTCAGACTTTGCTTTAGCTTCAATCATACGTACTTTATTTTGAGCTTTTAACTTCTCAGCTTTCAAACGTTCTACTTCAACAATCGCTTCTTTAGCTTCATATTCTGCTTTAAAAACTTTCGAAGGATTATAAAACCATTTGTACTTCAAACCTTTCTTTACAATTTCGATACTTTTTATCGTGTCTCCTTGTACGATTAAGTCCACAACATCCTGTCCTGCCAAAACCTGACCAAAAACAGTGTGCTTACCATTCAAATGTGGTGTTGCTAAATGCGTTATAAAGAATTGGCTTCCGTTTGTGTTAGGACCAGCATTGGCCATAGAAAGAGAACCTTTCATGTGCTCAACTCCATTGTCTGCTTCATCCCAAAAACGATAACCTGGACCACCATTACCGGTTCCGGTTGGGTCGCCTCCTTGGATCATGAAATTATTGATTACTCTATGAAAAACTACTCCATCGTAATACGGTTCTTTAATTTTAATTGAATCAAAAACCTTAAGTTTTCCTTCCGCTAAACCAACAAAATTAGCGACTGTCAATGGCGCTTCTTCGTGATGTAACTTCAAAAATATAGCACCTTTATTGGTTGATATATTGGCATATAATCCTTTTTCAAGTTTCAATTCTTTGCTTTGTGCAATAGATAAAAAAGTAAAAGATAAAGCGAAAACAATGGTAAATAATAATCTCATAATATAAATTTAATTGCCCAAAAATAAGAAAACTCTTTATTTATACCATACATTATTATAGACCTTTAACAATCATTAAAATACTGACAAATTCATTTTATAATTATCTCGACTTTATTGAGTTAATAGACTAACTCGTTTGAGTGAAACTTGTGCTTAAATGAGTGGATAATTCACATGGAAACTCCATTGTGAGGAATGAGGATTCGAAACTGATTATAATTATTGGGTTAACAAGATAATTACTCAAATTTTCTCATCCAATTTTTAAATCTAGAAATTGAATTGCAGTTCAAAATCAAAAATGCTATTGAAATAACTACTTTTGTAACAATGAAAACAAAAAAGATTATTGTTTCTGTAACCAATGACTTGTATACGGACCAACGTGTGCACAAAGTATGTTCATTTCTTCACGAAAACAACTACGATGTACTATTGGTAGGACGTAGACTAAAAACAAGTCAAGAAATTACTGATCGAAAATACCGTATAAAGCGTTTTAAACTCGTTTTCACCAAGGGCGCTTTGTTTTATGCGAACTACAATTTACGTCTTTTTTGGTTTTTACTTTTCAATCCTTCTGATGTTTTATTGAGTAACGACTTAGATTCTTTATTGGCCAATTACTGTGCACATAAACTAAAAAGCAACTCAAGATTGGTTTATGACACACATGAATTATTTACAGAAGTTCCAGAATTAACAGCCAGACCAAAAGTTAGAAATGTTTGGTTGAAAATTGAAGAATGGATTTTTCCAAAATTAGAATCAGTCTACACCGTAAATGAATCAATAGCTTCTATTTATTCTAAGAAATACCATAAAAACGTTCGAATAGTTAGAAATGTATCGAAGCTATGGAAACCTGAAACGATTTTAAGTAAAGCAGAGTTAAAACTCCCAGAAGATAAACACATAATTATTCTTCAAGGTTCAGGAATTAATGTTGACCGAGGAGCTGAGGAAGCTGTTATGGCAATGAAAGAGATTGAAAAAGCTTTATTTGTCATTGTTGGAAGTGGTGATGTTATTCCAGATCTCAAAATCATGGTAATAGAAAATCAACTCGAAGAAAAAGTCCGCTTCGTGGGTCGTGTCCCTTATAACACGATGATGAATTACACTTACCATGCAGATTTAGGATTGAGTTTAGACAAAGACACCAATTCAAATTACAAATTTTCATTACCCAACAAAATTTTCGATTACATCCACACTACGACGCCTGTGATCAGTTCAGATTTAATAGAATTAAAACGTGTGCTTCACAAACACAATGTGGGAAGAATTATCCCAGAACACAGCGCAAAAGGAGTGGCAGAAACAATCAATTCAATATTAAACAACCCTACTCTTTTAGCAGAGTTAAAAGAAAATTGCAAAAAAGCAGCACTTGTTGAAAACTGGGAAGAAGAAAGTAAGGTTTTGGAAGAGGTGTTTATCCGTAATGATGAATAATGAGTGATGAATGTTGAATGTTGAATTTTGTGGGGTGACAGTGATGATGTATTTTGAATGATAAATGACCATTTCTCTTCTTTGCGTTCCACTGCCTTATTCAGAGTGAGAAAGTGAGTGAGAGCAAATGAAGAGTGAGAAACAAGAAATCAAACCAAATCTTTCCTTTCCTTTTGCTTCTTTGCGAACCTTTGCGAAAACTCCGCGAATCTCCGTGTTAATTTGACTTCAACATTCAACTGTTAAAAATTATCCACGCCTCTCAAAAAAACCACACAAACATTATCGAACTTTACATCAAATGAATCAATATAGAAATTATGCGATTAATATTTAGTGTTTTACTTTTGACAATTACGCTTGGATCTTGTATTCCAGTTAAAAAATATAATGATTTACTAGCGAAAGAACAGAATTGCGCTGATGAATTGAAAAAGTTTAAAACTTCTTCATTAGATTATGAAGCACAATTAAAAACGATTCAAGCCAGAGCAGAATTGATGCAAAGAGATGTTGTTAAATTAAAGGCAGACACATCAGCATTGGGCAATTCTTACCGTGCATTACAGGCGAAATACCAACAAGCCATTTCAATGGGCGCTTCATTTGAAGAGCAACTGGATAAAATCAAAGACAGCGATGCAAAGCAATTGGCAAGGATGCGTGCTGATTTAGAAGCGAAAATCATCGAAACACAGCGAAAAGAAGATGCTTTGATGGCCGCTGAAAAAGCATTGAAAAACAAACAAATCCTATTGGCAGAACGTGAACAACGTGTTGCTGAATTAGAAGAAATTATTTCTCGCCAAGAAGCTGCGGTTAAAGCGCTGGAAACAAAAATATCACAAGCCCTTCGTGGATTCGAGAATAAAGGATTGAAGGTTGAAGAACGCAATGGTAAAATATATGTGAGTTTAGAAGCAAAACTATTGTTTGCTTCAGGAAGCACGAAAGTTGAAGCAGAAGGAAAAAAAGCGATTATTCAATTGGCAAAAGCTATTGAAGGAGAAAGTGATTTAGAAATTATCGTTGAAGGACATACTGATACTGATGCACTTTCTAGTGCTACTCACCCAAAAAACAACTGGGAACTTTCTGTTTTAAGATCAACATCTGTTGTATCTATAATGACTGAAAACTCTACTATTAATCCTGAGATTCTTTCAGCTTCTGGACGTTCAGCGTTTCACCCTGTAGATGTCAATGACAAGTCGAAAAACAGACGTATTGAGGTGATTATTGCGCCGAGATTGGATGCATTATTTGAATTGATCTCGAAGTAGTTTCTAATTTGAAAATTCGTAATATTATTGACATTTTATTTTGACTTAAACAACTAAGTCATTTAATTAACCTCAGAACTACAGATCACATTTTTTCAATGTGAAATAAGCAATCATAAAAAAGTTGAGCTGTACCTTCAGCGCGTGAAAACAATATCCGATTTAGCAGGACGTGTTGCATCCTGCTAAATTAAGCTGGGCTTTCAGTCCGAAGAAGGATCATGAAAGAATAATAAATTTTACAAATCAATGAATTGCCTTTGAACAGACAAAAATGATGTTCCGTTTTATAAAAACACTATAATTGATATAAAGGCTTAAAACCTTATCTTAATAATTAGCTACGGTCTGAATAAACAATTCATCTCAACTCAAGGCACCCTACTCAAATAAGCTAAAGAACTAGTCAAGTCTCAAATAAAAATGCGGTGAACGAATTTCTACTCTATTTATTTCTTTTATAATTTCTCCGTGTATCTCTGTGAAAACCTCCGTGAATCTCTGTGAAAAAAAACCTAGTACTCAAATAAGCTGGGGAACTACAAATCACGTTTTTTCAATGTGAAATAAGCAATCATAAAGAACAACAGCATATATACTAAACAGACCGCTATATTAATTGGTGTGTCTAATATTACAGGAACATTTCCACTTCTTTCTTGACCTGCCGCAATCATTTCTTTAAGAATTGGAAATGGTGTCAATTTTGAAAAAGCGTTCAATGGCATATAAGCATACAGTGTTTGGAATCCGCCGTATGAAATTGAAATTCCTATTATTGTTTCGGTGATAAAAGACAAGATAAATAAGGCAATCGAAACTGCTGTTCTTTTCAGCATTACCGCTACAAAGAAAGCAAAACTGAAATAACACATTGTTTGAATGAAATACAATCCTACACTGTCAATTCCAGTCATGAATGTTGCATCAGTCGTTGTATTGACCAATCCAAATATTAATCCAGTCAGGAAAGTGTATAAAGTAATAATCATAGAAAAAGAAAGCAGAACAATAAATTTTCCAAGAATTGCTTTTTTGATTGACAATCCATCAATCACATGTTGTCTTAGCGTTTTGTAAGTGTATTCATTGCTGATTACAATAACAGCGAGAATTCCCATTAAAACATTAAAGTAACTCGCGGAATAAGTTGCCACATTCCATATTTCAGGAAATGCCAATGGCGACCAATCTTTGGGTAAGAAAAACGACATGAATTTTGTGATAAATGTCGAAATCGCATAAATTGTAATTGGAGAGATTATTGCATAAATCAAAAAGATAATCTGCAATGATTTTAACTTTCTCAGCTTTATAAATTCTATGGTAAGTAGTTGTTTCATTTGTTGATGATTTCTAAGA
Organism: Brumimicrobium glaciale; assembly: GCF_004152935.1. Classification (GTDB taxonomy): domain Bacteria; phylum Bacteroidota; class Bacteroidia; order Flavobacteriales_D; family Crocinitomicaceae; genus Brumimicrobium; species Brumimicrobium glaciale. Next base: position 203,238 of record NZ_SETE01000001.1, on the reverse strand, counting down.
ATGTAGATTCTAAATTTTTCTTGTGAAGCATTAAAGTGTTCAAATAAACTCCTTTTTCAGCGAGCATTTTATTGACCATTGCGTTTGAAATTTCTCCATCTACACTCACAAGAATATTTGGAGCGAGGTCTTTTAAGAATTTCAATTCTGGAATTTCTTCAATGGTTAACTTGAGTTCTTCAATGTTATCTGAACCAATGCACAAGACTTTATCTTGAATCATAATTTCATCCAATGTAGCTTCTCTAATCAACTCTCCGTCTTTTAAAATAGCCACATGCGTACACATTTTTTCTATTTCATCCAGAATATGTGAAGCAATGATTATGGTTTTTCCTTCTGCGGCGATATCTAAAATAAGCGAACGAATTTCAGCAATTCCCTGAGGATCTAAACCATTTGTTGGTTCATCCAAAACCAATACATCTGGATCTGCTAAAATCGCACTTGCGATTGCCAAACGTTGCTTCATCCCCAAAGAATACGTTTTAAATGTTGCGTCTTTTCTTTTCCAAAGGTCAACTCTTTTAAGTACTTTTTCAATGCGTTGACTGGTATTGTCCAGTGATTTTATGGCTGCAACAATTTTAAGATTATCGATAGCATTCAAATAAGGATAGAAATTTGGCGTTTCTAATAATGCACCGATATTACTGCGGTTTTCATCGCGTTGACCTTTTCCGAACCAACTAAAACTACCGCCATCAGCTTTAATAACTCCTAAAAGAATTCCAAGCGTGGTTGTTTTCCCACTCCCATTAGGACCTAATAAACCATAAATTTGACCTTGCTTTACAGATATACTTAACCCTTTTAAAGCATTAAGTTTCTTGTATGATTTGTGTAAACTTTTTGTTATTAGAATATCATTCATTATCGATAAAGTTTACTCTAAAAGTAAAAGGAAATAATGGATTTTAAGATAAAATTTCAATTTGACATTCAGATTAAGTATAAAAGTCAGTATTCATTATTTAATTAAGATTTCAGAAAAAGGAATAATCACACTACTCGACAAACAAACACTCTAAAAACTAAAAGAGCGTTCGTTCCATAAACTTGTTCTTAATCCAAAAAATACCATAAAATGAGTTTTGTAGCTGGCTTGCGCCATATTATTCAATTCAATTCCTGGTCGAATAAAAGCATCGATCATTAACTTTTCTGAGATTCTATAACTTCCTTCAACGGAGAAATTATAACGGTTTACCTTTCCGTTTCCACCAATTTTATATCCGTATTCCATAGGACGAATAACATAAGACTGATAAACATCTGATCCATAAGATACAGAATCGCTTCCATCAGCTCCTCCTTGTTGTGAAAAGAAAAAACGCGCTGATAATGTAAAATTAGAATTGAAATGCATGCTTGATTCTGCATAAACCTCTACGAAATTTGATCCTAATGGATGCGCTAAAGGTTTGCCTTGATTCCCGTAATTGGTTGCTGACGAGATGTGAGAATAGGTAAATGGACGAGCAAAGTTCAATTCTGTTTGCCATCTCAATTGACCGTTAGTTAAATTCTCTTTTCCTTTAACTCCAAATTGACCACTGTATTTATTTGCCCACCAACGCGTGCGATTTACCATTTCTTTCAACACAAAATCATCGATAGCCAATTGACCATAAACCATGAATCGATCAAATTGGTAACTTGTATTTAACCCGATTAACAATCTATCTTGAGAACCTAAAGCATATTCTGTAGGTCGATAAAACAAGAATGGATTGAGATAAGCCACTTCATAACCACGGTTCAATAAAGTGTCTTTTGGTGCAAAAACTACAGATTCAAAAAATCCAATTTGAAAACGTTCTGTTGCATTGAAATTAAAGAAATGTGTTGAAGCAAATTTTCTTGTTTTCTGAAGAAATTCATCTTCTTTGAAAAATTGATAGATATTCACCATTTCTAATTTCCAAAGTTTTGTTCGCAATTGGGCGAACGGATAAGGCGCACCATAATCACCTAAAAGCATGGAGCGTTTTCCTTGTCCAATAAAGTGTTGATCAATTCCAGCTTGAATATTTATAAAATCATAAGGTGAATAACTCATTCTAAACCTGGGCTGAAGCGACAATTTCGTTGTGCCATTAATTCCCTCCAAAAAATCACTCTTAAAAATACTGGAATAATCTAAATTACTGCCGTTGCTATCAAAAGTATTTCCTGTGAGTAATAATCTTGCATAAAACTTTTTAGACAATTGTGTTGCGATTCCAAATCCTGCACCAATATTATATGAACTGGTTGAATTCGCATCTGACTTATATGAACCTAAGACATCTACAATTGGAAAAACATGTAAATAATTGTCTTTGTATTTATCCTTTTTAGAAACCCATGGAAGTCGATATCCTGGTTGATAAGGTTTTGATAAATTAGGCAAAACTGGATTTACACTTAATGAACTAGATTCAAAAAATGCATCGTAATTGAGATAATTAACCTCTGAATTGATTTCTGTCTGCGCAATGAAAAATGAACATTGAAAAAGCAGTGCTATGGTGAGTAATTTTTTCATTAGAAGTCAAAATATTGGTTACTTAAGGCTGAACGAATTCCTATTGAAACAGATCCATAATCGACATCACCTCCAAGAGAAGAAACACTTGTTCTGTAATTCAGATTTACAAACATACGCAGGTGGGTTGCTGGATTGAATTCATAACCCAATTCGATATTGGTATTTACTACTTTCGTATCATTTTGTATTGAAATAGAACTTTTCGAATCAAACAAACGGCTTTTATCGTTCATTGGTTGATTCGCTTCATAGTAAACGACCTTTCCATCAATGAAAATTCCTTTAAATAGATAATTGACACGAATGATAAATTCTTTAAATCCATTTCCTAAAGTATGTGCTAAAGGCAAATTAAAATGAGTGTAAGCCATCCTTTGGTTATTGGCAGCATATAGATTCGATGTTGCAACATTGGCCTCTAATTGAAAATTCAAATTCTCAACATTGAAAGTATTTCCTGTTCTGTATCCCAATTGCAATCCATATTCCTTATTGCTTATATCATCCATCACACCTTGTGCATAAAGCATGTGTTGCGAATGAAATTTCCAAGCTAAATTCAGACCAAAAAGATTTTTCATGTCTGCAGATTCCATACCGTTGGCAGCGGTGTTTATACCTATTATTGGCTGATAAAAATATGGATTAACACGTTGATTAGTTATTGCTTCATCACGCAAATAAACCGTAGATTCAAAAAGTCCAATGACTAATGAAGGAACAGGACTATAACTTAAATAATGTACACCAATACCTTTCCTTTCATAAGGTGCTTCCACCATATTTGTATACACTTTTCGGATGAGATTTAATTGTTTTCCTCTCATAAAAGTATAGGTCAATCCTTTAATGATTTCCCAATCAACTGAAAGATTTGTGTAGTTATGCGAGTTATCAGAAAGCAACATAGAACGGTATCCCCAACCATAGAATCTTGGTGCATTTCCGAATTGAATTGCCAATTTATCATTTGGAGTAAGTCGAACATAACTCACTGAAGAAGCATAATCGAATCCATTAACGTCAAAAGGTTTTGTTCTTCCTCCACCCGGTATGACGGCATTTTGAGAAGCATAACCATTAGGATTTTTTGGATAAAGCTCGCCTCTATCTACAAAATAATTATTTTGATATTTTACGAAGCGTGCTTGATTCTCATAGAAAGCAGTATAAAATGAAAACTTATCTTTTATCTGTCCAAAGGCTTGTGCTCCACGTGTATTTTGAAATAATAGATCAGGAGCACCTTGAAGCTGTTCTTTTCCTACAGACATATTGACCAGAGGATCCACTGCTAAGAAAAAGTTCTTGTCTGATTTTTGAATAAAGTGCTCAGAAAATATTTTTCTCATCACCCAATTTCGAGTAGTGTCTTTTTGAGGAATCTTAAGATTTGCTTCAGTATAAGAAACTGGAAAAAATCCATTTCCAACAACTCTCTTTGAAGAGTCAGCGAACATTGCTTTGTCTTTAACTGCGCTAGAAGTCGGAATAAGAATTTCTTGTGTCCAAGCTAATGAGCTCAAAAACAAGAAGGAAATCAGTGTTAGTTGTGTTAGTTTCAAATTAATTTTATTGAAAAAAATTCATAGATAGCTTCATGCTTGCCTTAGAGGCGACAAAATACGGATTCTTCAGATCTTTCTTATTATAAATAAGTGGTTTTCCTGTTTCTACTTGAATTACCTCTCCACCTATAGCCTCATAAATTGCTTGACCAGCAGCAATATCCCATTCCATTGTTGGAGCAAAACGCGGATAAACATCAGCGGTTCCATTTACTAACTCAAAGAATTTTAGTGCAGAACCCATTGCGGTAGATTCTATTTCACCATATTCTTTTTCTATATGTTGAGCTAATTTTAGTAAATCTCCTGAATAATGACTTCTTGATGCAATTATATGAACAGGAGAATTTACTGCAGGAAGTTGATCTAGTTTTCTCCATTTTTCAGGATTTAGTGCGTCCTCGTAACTGGTTTGAAAAGCTCCCGATTCTTTATTACCAAGAATAATCTGTTTATTGACAGGTGAAGCAATTAAGCCATAAACTGGTTTTCCGTCTTCGATGAGCGCAATATTAATTACAAACTCACCATTCTTTTTAATAAATTCTTTGGTTCCATCAAGAGGATCAACGCACCAAACTTTTTTCCAAGTTGAACGAACAGCAAATGATTCTTTTTCAATTTCTTCTCCTGTAATTGGAATATTGGTTTGACTTAAATAACTGGCTATTATTTTTGAAGAACTTAAGTCGGCAATTGTTACTGGACTTCCATCAGCTTTTTCAATTCTTTCGAATTCTCCAGCATAAATTTCCATAATAACTTTAGAAGCATCTAAAGCAGCACGAATGGTTAGTTGATATTCCTCAAAGAGTTTAGTCATTCATTAAATTTCTCACCAATGAACTTGCTCCAATACGCAGATAATCTGGAGTCATATAGTCTTTTCCTAAATGCTTTTCTACTATTTCAAAATATGCTAAAGCATCTTCGTATGTTCTCACCCCTCCACTGATTTTTAATCCAACTTTTCTTTCAGATTTATGTTCAGCGATGACTTCGGCCATGACTTCAACAGCTTCAAGTGTAGCACCTGGAAATTCTTTTCCTGTAGATGTTTTTATAAAATCGGCACCACCTTTAATTGCTAATTCACTTGCCAATCGAATTCTTTCAGGTGTTTTTAAATATCCCGTTTCAAGAATTACTTTTAACGACTTCTCAGGCATTAATCCTTTGAAAGCTCTTATTTCATCCACAACATGATCGTAATCTCCTGTATCAAATTCCCCTAAATTAATCACGATATCAATTTCATCAACACCGGCCTCTAAAGCCAATTCACATTCATTCAATTTCGTAGAAAGAAATCCTTGAGCGTTTGGAAAGTTCCCTGCAACAACGGCTGTTTTTATTGATGAATTTTTTAATTCGTTTACTGCAACCGCAGAGAAATTTGGGAATAAACAAACTGCGGCAACAGGAAAGCCTTTCTTTTCAAAGTCTAAAGCATCAGCAAGGAAAGTTTTTACACTTTTTAATGAATCATAAGAATTTAGCGATGTCAAATCAACAAAGCTGCATATCTGTTTTTTAGTCCATGTCATTTTGAAAATATTTTTAGGTACAAGTTACGAATTATAGTTTATAAAATAAAATAGCGCCGCAGCAATGCTACGACGCTACAATTTTTTATAACCCATTAACTATAGGGTTAAAGTCTATTGTAAAATGAAGTTAATTGGAATACGACATCTTGCACGTACAGCTTCACCATTTGCTTCTGCTGGTTGCCATTTAGGCATTGAACGAACAACACGACGCGCTTCTGTATCAATTTCTCGAGAAACACCTCTTAAAACTTTTACTTGCTCAATTGACCCATCTTTATTTACAACGAATTCAATAAATACACGACCTTGGTCACCCATTTCCATTGCTATTTCAGGAAATTTGATGTTGTCTGCAAGAAATTTCTTCATTGCAGCTGCTCCACCTGGAAAACCAGCTTCTTGATCTGGATAATCAACAATTGGTGCATCTGGTGCCGGAGCTTCAATTGGTTTAATATCAATCGGAGGAGTTTCTACCTTAATTGGTTCGTCCTTATCGACGTTTTTCTTTACCTCGATTTCTTCAGAAGGTGGAGGAGTAACATCTGGTTCTTGAATTTCTTGAACAACAATGTCTTCTTTTTCTTCTTCGATAACTTCTAATTCTTCTGGAATTTCAGTTCTTTCACGTTTTTCATTTTCAGAAGAAACAATTTCCACTTCTTGCTTAAAAGAAAATGACAATGTCACCATACTTCCAACAATGAAAAAACCTAAAAATATAAGTGGCAATCTCAAACGTTCGTTATCAACTTCTGGATTCTTTTTACTTTCCATAACTTTAATTTTTTCTTTTACCTTACAATAATAATACCACTATTATTTATAAGAATCTTTATAGATAATTTTAAATAAGACTATCCCAAAAATACAACCAATTCCGTTAGCAATCAAGTCCAAAACTTCAAAACTTCTGGTGTACACCGCATATTCTTGTAGAAACTCAATAATAACGCTCATCGAAAATCCACCAAGCGCACTTATTTGGAGTGCATATCTTCGTATTCCGACATAAATATTTTGCCTTTTCAAACCTATTGCCCAAAATAAAGCGAGCAAAGTATACATTATAAAATGTGCTACCTTATCTACACCTTTAAACTGAAAGTTATCTAAACTTACATTTGAACTAGGAACTAAGCTCAAAATAATTACAAGTGCCGTCCAAACTAAACTTGGAAGTATAAATCGAAGCACGATTTATTTTCCAATCATTTCTTTGTACTCCTCGCTAGTCATCAAATCTTCTAGACCCGCTTTATCAGTCATTTTAACTTTTACCATCCAACCTTCACCATAAGGATCTGAATTCACAAGTTCTGGATTTGCTTCCAGCTCTTCATTGAATTGAGTGATTTCTCCAGCCACTGGCATAAACAAATCTGATACAGTTTTCACTGCTTCGATAGATCCGAAAACTTCGTCACGGTCCAATTCTTCACCTTCAGTTTCTACTTCAACGAATACGATATCGCCAAGTTCACTTTGTGCAAAATCAGTTACACCGATTGTAACTGTATCACCTTCCACTAGACACCACTCGTGGTCCTTTGTGTATTTTAAATTCTCAGGAATGTTCATAGTTTCTATTTTTGAAAATCAAAAGTAAAATTTTTATGTGAACTTAGTTGAGTTTTGTCAAAAATATTCAGTTTAAATAGGCTTTTAGCTGTAAGCAATATGCTTTAAGCTTTAGGATGTTTACAAGTTTTAGAATTTAATACTCCTGATTAAAGCATTCAAAGATTAAAAGACAACCATCAATCGAAGATACAATGTAGGAACGGTTTGAAAACCGTCCATTTTCATTGTGAAAGATGGTTTTATTCAAAGATTAAAAAATTCAAGGATTCAAGGATTGAAAAATTCAAATCGAAGATACAACGTAGGAACGGTTTGAAAACCGTCCATTTTCATTGTGAAAGATAGTTTTATTCAAAGATTAAAAAATTCAAGGATTCAAGGATTGAAAAATTCAAATCGAAGATACAATATAGGAACGGTTTGTAAACCGTCCATTTTCATTGTGAAAGATGGTTTTATTCAAAGGTAGAAAATTTCAATTCGTCGACAAGGCCTGCTTGCTAATTAATCCTTATCTCCTTCTTAATCTGCTAAAATTGCTTAAAAAAGGTTTGAAATAGCTGCAAAATCATACTTTTGCATTCATGGTAAATAGCGACCAAATAAAAAACCTAAAGGAACGAATTAAAAACTTGTTCGTCTACTTGTCAATCGACGAGAAAAAACGAAGTATTCATGAAAATGAACTAGCAGCTCAAGACCCAACATTCTGGGATGACCCTAAAGCAGCAGAAGTTCTTTTAAAGAAAAATCGTCAGCTTAAGTTCTGGGTTGATTCTTCAACTTCCCTCGAAGAAAGAACAGAGGATTTGGAAGTGTTGATTGAGTTTTACAATGATGGTTCAGGAACAGTTGAAGAAATTGAAGCACTTTACAATAAAATAACTGAGGATTTAGAAAATCTGGAATTGAAAAACATGCTTTCAGGTGAAGAAGATAGCTTAAACGCTGTTTTACAAATTACTGCGGGCGCTGGAGGAACAGAAAGTTGCGATTGGGCAAATATGCTTTTGCGCATGTACCTGATGTGGGGTGAGAAAAATGGATACAAACTAAAAGAACTCAATTATCAAGAAGGTGAAGTAGCTGGAATAAAAACAGTGACCATTGAGTTTGATGGAGATTTTGCTTTTGGATATTTAAAAGGTGAAAATGGGGTACATCGATTGGTACGTATTTCTCCTTTCGATTCTAATGCGAAACGGCATACTTCCTTTGCTTCTGTTTATGTTTACCCTTTGGTTGACGATACAATTGAAATTGAAATTAATCCAGCTGATATTTCATTTGAAACTTTTAGATCAGGCGGTGCAGGAGGTCAGAACGTAAACAAGGTAGAAACTGCGGTAAGATTAAGACACAAACCAAGTGGAATAGTCATTGAAAACTCGGAGGGAAGGTCACAATTGGGGAATAAAGAGAAAGCGATGCAACTTTTAAAATCTCAATTGTATGAGTTGGAGTTAAGAAAAAGATTGGAAAAAAGATCAGAAATAGAATCTGAAAAGAAAAATATAGAATGGGGATCACAGATTCGAAATTATGTAATGCATCCCTACAAGTTGGTGAAAGATGTACGAACAGGACATGAAACTGGAAATGTTGACGATGTAATGGACGGTGATTTAAATGGCTTTTTGAAAGCGTATTTAATGGAGTACGGTTCTTAATTAATCATAAATGGTTGATAATTAAATTATTATTTTATATTTTGTAACACTATTTAAATAAATCAAAAAGAATGTCTGAAGAAAATAAAAATCATACCGAGCAAAAAAAATCAAATTCTGGAATATGGATATTGATCACAATAATTGCTTTATTAGGAGCAGGAGCATTAGGCTGGATGTATTCGAAAGAATCAAAAGCTTATAAAAGTTGTCAAACAACAAACGCTCAGCTTGAACTAGAAATGCAATCAATGAATGAAGCCTTATCAGGTTACATTGATGGATCCACAATGGATTTAAAAAAGGATTTCCAAATGATGTTGGATACTTATGATAAATTGATTGAAAAAGATGCTTCTAAATCAGACAGTCTTCAAGCTCAAAAGGACAGTATTAGCGTACTTTTAGCACAATTATCAGACACGAAAAACAGAAGTTACTATCAAATCAACAAATTAAAGAAGCGTAATGAACAATTGCGTCAAATCATGAATCGTTACTTAATTACGATTGATTCTTTAAACACTTTGAATATCGATTTAACTTCACGTTTAGACAAAACAAGTTCTGAATTGAATTTAACACAAGCGGAACGTGATGAATTGAGAAAACAAAATGATCAAAATGCTGAATTATTAACTAAAGGAGCTAAACTAAATGCTTTCAACTTTGTGAGTGAAGCATTGAGATACCAAACATTTGGAGGAGATACGAAAAGTGTGAACCGCGCTGCAAGAGCTGAAGTTCTTTCTTGTACTTTCACAATTGGAGAAAACAAAATTGCCCGAACAGGAAATAAAACAATCTATATGCAGATTACAGATCCTAATGGTCAAGTAATTTACAAACGTCCAAGCGATGTAACACAAATCGCCGGTAGTGAAATCCTATACACAGGAAAACGTGAAATCAATTATCAAGGTCAATTAATTGATATGACAATCGTTTACAACTTGGAAGGAAAAGAAATAGCTAGCGGAAATTATGTGTTAAAAGTTTATGCTGACGGAGCTTTAGTAGGAAAAGATACTTTTACTTTGAAATAGAAAATTAATATGCTTTTTGATAAAATCCAGATTTGATGATTTCAAATCTGGATTTTTTGTTGGTGGAAATGGTATTGAATTTGGAATGGGAATTGAATTTTTGAATCCATGAATTGTATCTAAAATGGAATGGACGTTTTAAAAACGCCTCTACATTGTATCTTCTGGTTTGAATTTTTTGAACTTTGAATTGTAATAATTTGTTAATGCTCAATAACTGACCGTTTAAATCGATATTTTTGTAGTAAAACAAGTCACATGAGAGTTTTTCTAACGTTTATTATATTGGTAATTGGGATTTTCACGGCATACTACATTAATAAAAGCGCACAAGACAGAAAACAGCTTCCTGTTATTCAACCCAGAGATGTTAATTCAGAAATGGTAAATCCAGAATTAATTAATATGGGAATCGGTCACAGAATTGGAGAGTTTGCTTTAACGAATCAGAATGGTGAAACAATCACTTTGGAAGATGTTAAAGGAAAAATATTTGTAGCTGAATATTTCTTTACAACATGTTTAACTATTTGTCCGGTGATGACTGAAGAGATGACACGTGTTCAAAAAAGATTTAATGGAAACAAAGATGTGAAGATATTGAGTTTTACAGTTGATCCGGAGATTGATGATGTTAAGGTAATGAGAGCTTACGCTGATAAACACAATGCAGTCGATGGACAATGGCATTTTTTAACCGGAACGAAAGCTGACTTATATAGTTTAGCACGTAATTCTTTCTTTGTATTGAAACCAGCAGAAGCAATGAATTTAGGTGACGCTGGATCAGACTTTATTCATACCAACAATTTCGTATTGGTAGATGAACAGTTAAGGATTCGTGGATATTACGATGGAACAAGCACTGAAGAAATAGATATAATGATGGAAGATATTGATCTTTTATTAAATGAAAAATAGGTATAAAATGAATTATACCTATTGAATATTTTGAACCCGATAGCTATCGGAGGAATCGCTCTAGTTATTGGTGAGCTAAGTCATTTTGTTCCGTTTTCGTATCGATATCTCCATAAGCATCACATTTTGCTTTAGAAGAGCCACATGATGAAGCGATAGATACAAAAAGTAGTCCGACGAAAGCCAAAGGCATCATTTTTTTCATAGCTTTTATTTTTTTTATAATTTGTTTGATGTCCGTAAATATATAGAATAACAAGTAACTTAACGAATTTTTAGAATTTGATTTTTGAAACTTGTAAAGAATAAAACGTTAATAACTGCGTTAATGCTTGTTGTATGATAAGAATACTAATGCTTCTTGGAATTTTATTCTCCCTCCCACTATTGGGTCAAAATTCTTATCATTTGTCTTTTATTTCACAAGAGCAGGATCCTTTTAAACCTAAAAAGGAAATTGTTTTGGATGAGAAAGAAGAAGTTATTCAATATCTAAAAAAAATAAGAAGTAAACATATCAAACAAGGATACGTCTTAGCATCTGTCGATTCAGTAAGGTTTATCGATGATATTGTATTGGTAAATTATTACCGCGGAGAACAATTTGAAAAACTAAATATCTCCTTTGATGAGGAAGATGCATACATTATTAGTAAAGTTCCAAGAATCAATGAGCGAATGATTGCCAAATTGCCATTTAAACCCAATTTGGTCGAACAACTTTTGAAAGGACTAAACACTTACTTGAACGATAATGGATATCCTTTCTCTAAAGTATTTCTTACTGTTGACGTTATTGAACCTGGAATATCAAATGCGCATTTGAATATTGATAAAGGACCACCAGTAAAAATCAAATCTATTTTGATTAAAGGAGAATCTAAGGTCCAAAATAAATTCGTCAATAATGCAATTGCAATAAAAGAAGGAGATGATTACAATGCCGAACTTTTGCGCAATATTTCAAACAAGATTGATCAAATTCAATTCATTAAAGAAATTCGTCCGCATGAAATTCTATTTACACCTGATGGAGCAGATTTATATCTTTATTTAGAAAGTGTGCCTGTAAGTTTGATCAATGGAATTGTTGGTTTACAACCCGATCCTGGAACCGAAAAAACAAATATCACAGGCGATGTTAGATTGAAATTACTCAACATTCTCAAACGCGGAGAAGAATTAGACATCAATTGGAAAAGTTTACAACCCAAAACACAAGAATTAGACTTGAGTTTTAGCTTCCCGTTTCTATTTAACACACCTTTTGGAATTGACACTAAATTCGATTTATACAAACAAGACAGTACATTTTTGAGCACGAATGTGAATCTCGGAATTCGTTATTTTTTAACTGGAGGAAGCTATATAAAAGTATTTTATCAAGCCAACAACTCTAATTTACTCTCAGGCGCTTCATCCATTCCAAACAATAATTTATCTTCTTTGTCAAACAACAGTTATGGAATTGGACTTTACCGAAACAATGTTGATTTTTTACCCAATCCAAGTAAAGGATTCCGATTGTCGTTTGATATTTCTGCAGGTAGAAGAAAAAGCCGACCAACGCAAGCAGACAGCACTACAATTTCAACGACATTTAAAGGGAATTTAAACATGGAAGCTTTCTTTCCACTTGCGAGAAGACATGTGCTGAGATTGGCCAACACGACTCGCAGTTATTATGCACCGAAAATCTATCAAAATGAAGTTTTTAGATTTGGTGGATTGACAACTCAACGTGGGTTTAACGAAGAATTACTTTTTGCCACAACACTCACAACTTTCACTGTGGAATATCGCTTTTTAGTGGACAGAACTTCACATGCATTTGCATTTTTTGATCAATCTTTTTATGAAAACAACTCAATAAATTATGCCAGTGACGATCCTTTTGGATTTGGATTAGGTTTTAGTTTCGGTACAAATCTGGGAATTTTCTCCATTTCCTATGCACTCGGAAAACAATTCAATAATCCGATTGAATTGAAAGATGGGAAAGTGCATTTTGGGTATGTGACTTATTTTTAACCTATTGACTTTAGGCTTTATGCTAGTTTATGCTTTGTTTTTAAATTAAATTCTTTATTTCCAACACTTTTTATCGAAAATACTATCGTATTAAATGCTTAATCTAGCCTACGGCATTTAGCTTAAAGCCAATAATCTAAAACGCCTCTCCAATTGTAAAGTAAAAACCTGTTGTTAAATCGCTGGAAATTCCAAAATCTATTCTTGCATTTATTTTTCTTTCTTTGTCTATTTTAAAGCGTAATCCTAGTCCTGCTGTTGTGCGGATATTTTCCCAACTAAATTGATCGATTTGATTCGCTACAACCGCATTTCCTGCAAAAGCTACCATTCCGAGTCGCCAAAATAAAGGCATTCTGTATTCCGCTTGCCAACCTAATTTTTGTTTGGCGAGCCAATAACCTTCGTAATATCCGCGCATTCTGCTGTTTCCTCCTATTCCCGATAGGTGAAAAAAGGGTGCGTCGCCTTGTATAAATCTTCCGTAAATATTAGCAGCAATCACACGGTCTTTTTTCAAATCAAAATACCTTATCGCATCAATTGAAGTTAGATTGTAGCTGAAATCACTTCCCACCCATTGTCCAAAACGCTCAAAACTTGCTTTTATGGAATATCCTTTTGTGGGATAAAAATTCTGATTTCGTGTATCGTATTTAAGTCCAATTCCTAATCCACTTATTATTCCACCTTTACTTCCTGTAATATTATCTTGAATCAATTTTCCTCCTTCCGCTCTTTCCACAATACTGAATTGATCAAAAGTGTAATTGATTCCAGCATAAAAAGCGGGTAAGATTTCATAATATCCTTTAAATCGAATACGTGGATAATTAACAGAATATTGCTCTACTTCTCTAGGCGAATTTCCTAGTCCGTAAAAGTTATAGAAGTAGCGATAATACCCAATTTCACCATTAAAAACTATCTTGTTTTGCAGCATCCAAATATCAAAGGAAGCGTAGGTTAAAACTTGTTTTTCTAAAGTATAAGCAGCTCCTAAATTGATTTGCGAAGGGCGTAAAATTGTATCGTTTGGATTCGTTTTAAAACTAAAAAATCCTGCCGCTCCAAATCCTAAACGTGTTTCTGGCCCGTAAAAAAGGATAGGAATTCCGATTATTTTGGGGGAATATTTGGTTGTGTCTTTTTCTTGTGCATTTAACGTTGAAGGAAAAACAGCTAAAACGATAAAGAGGAAAAGTAATATGTATTTCAATGGTTTTTTTGTTTGTAAAAATACAAAATCTCTCACAGTTGTGAGAGAAATAGATTTAGTGGTTTTTTGCGCTGTAATGGAACGCGGATGACACGGATCTTCGAACACAGATTAACACGGATTTTTTTACTTGTGTTGGATAATATTAAATCGGGTTTGTAAATCCCAAACTTTCCAAATCAATAATCCTCAAGATTCTTCCCCAATTGATAACCTTCAATCAACAATGGTAAAGTGTCGTTTGCTAACTCAAAGAACGGCACTTCTCCTGATTTAAGTTTTTTATCCAATTCAGCTTTTGGAAGCAAATGTTTGGCGTGATCTAAATAAGTGCCTTTCATTAAATGCCTGTATTCATGTTGAAAAATCACCGCACCAAATCCTTCCAGTCTTCCTTTTTGAATTTCTCCTTTTTGATTTTGACATTCATATTCAATCCATTCAAAAGTGGCCACATTTCCTCTGTCTTCTCCATTTGCACTCAAGCATCCATGCCAAAAGTTTTTGCGTTCTTCGGAAACTTTGGTGATTATTGGATTAATAAAAACCTGATTACTCACTGTTCCCAAGACTTGATATCGTGGGTTGTCGTCCATTGCTTCAATGATGAAAATTTGTAATCTTTTTCCTAATTGATTTGCCGCAATTCCAACTCCTTCTTCTCTCAACATTACTGCATTCATTGTATCAATAAAAGTATTGAGTTCAGGCGTATTGAATTCTGATGCTGTAATTCTCCGTGGCGTTAAATACAATGCGTTTTTATCTCTTCCCTCCGCATCTACTGGAATATGTTGAACGACTTTAAATCCTTTTTTGGGAATTTCGAATGTTAGGGATTTATTGGTTGAACAGCTGGATTGAGACATAATTGCTAAAATTAGAATACTGGGAATTAACGATTTTATTTTCATAAACACGGAGTTTAAAAAGTAACCTAACTTAAGGAGTTACAGATTTTTCTCAAAAATTTAAATTTATTTAGTTTTGATCACTTTTTCTCTTGTCCCATCAGCATAAATATATATTAATATTTCGCCCGATTTTTCTTCTGTCTCCCTGCCTGATAAATCGATAATTTTTATGATTTCTTTTTTCGATTCAATAGAGAATTCATTAATTCCCACAGTACACATATCATGACAGTAACTAGTATCGACACAACCGTAAGCTTCTATTATGACAGCGACATTCCCACCATAATCCGACATTATAAACTCCATAGTGTCATCAATGAAAGGCGCATATATACTATCACAATTAACCCACTGATAAGAGTCAATCGGAAATCCGGCCTGATAAACGCCCCATGCACAGTCTAACCCGCCAAGAGAATAATTTTGGCTAACATATTCACAAGTATCTGTGATTTGAGAGTAAGAGCAAAAATGTATTAAAGACGCGATAATAAAAGTGAAAAATGTTTTCATAAGAGTGTGTTTAAAAGTTTATTTTTTACCCGAATTAATAAAATCAAGTATTTTTTAAAGCAAAATAGTAATTTTAAATTCAACCAATGCTCTGTTTCCTCACTTTTAGTTAAGTGAAGTTTCATAGATATTATTGATTTCCATTGAATTATTTCAAAGCTAAAAATTCTCTAGCGGTCATAACAGGAATTTTTGAGTTTTTGAAATCCTTTTTATTTCGAGTAATAATCACATCAATTTGATTTTCTATTGCAGAATAATACTGTAGACCATCTTCAAAATCAGGAAAATCCTCATCACTCAATGCTAATTCAGTTACTTTATCATCTAGCGCCAATAATTCTACGAGAACTTTAAATTTTCTTAAAATCTCCCTGGCTTCTTTTGCGGATTTGAATTTAGATAGAATGTAATTTGTATTCGCAATTGTTAAAGTTGATGTTGTTAATTTCAACTCTTTCTTGTCTGCTCGAGAGAATAAATCGGCAGCTTCGTCATAGAATTTTTCTCTCCGTGAAAGGAGGTCTATTACAATATTGGTATCAATAAGTAATCTGCTCATTTGTATTTCTCTATTAAATAATCTGCATAAGCATCTTTTACATCAAAATCTTTGTCTAGCGAAATTACTCCACTTAAACTTTCTACAAGAGGAGTAATTTCTGTCGGACTTTTTTTATGTTTGACCAGCGCGGCCAAATAAGATTCGATAAGTTTAGACAAACTAATATCATTCGATTTAGCATAATCCTTCGCACTTTCAATAACTGATTTATTCAGACTTAATGTGAGTTTTTTGTCCATAACAATTTGTTTACGTACGAATATAATAATTTTTTACGTGAAACTCAAAATGTTTACAATTTGTTTCGCTTCGAATAGGGGGTTTTAGAATTATTTGGGGAATTAATCAACGTAAATTCACAGAAATAAAGTTGTAAATTGACAACCCTAGTTGACCAGATCGGTCAACTTATTTCTTTCGATTCAAACCAACGCGAAAATTCAAGAATATTAAAACAATTGAAATTAAAATCAAACCCCAGCAAGTAGCCAAGAATCCTGGATCAATTCCGCCTCCAAGGGTTGTGATTGAAATCAACGAGCTAATAATTAAAACAACACAAGCAATGTTTAAGATAATATTTACTTTATTTCCTTGACCAACAAATCTAAATAACGATGATACTAAAATGACCAAAATGCATAAGGCACTAACAAGCACAGCCGGAACCACAATATCAAGACCTGCTAAACCATCCAATTGACCAGCTGTAACTGTTTTACCAATCAAAATCAAGAAAATTAAAAGAAGGTATGGTTTCATTTATTAGTTGTTTTTTGCTTAATGTTTTCGTGGAATCTAATTGTTGAATGTTTTATCGAAGGTACGAACTTTTAGATTTATATGAATGTGGGAATTGAAGGTTTGCGCTATGTCGTGTTATACATCTTTCTCATTCTTCAATCATCATTTTGCCTGGTTTACGAGCAATAAATATTAGAACGACTAATACTGCAAAGTAAATCTTTCCCTGTAGAGCTGAAATTTCAAATATTCTATTGATAATTATAAAAATCAAAAATGAGAAGATGAAAATTAAAAGCTGGTTTAAATTAATCATTTTACCACTAACATATTTTATCGAGAATGTCTTTATTGTATCTTCATTTCTTAATATTCGACAGGTTGAGCTTCCCTTCGAGATACTTATTGTTTTAAAAAGTACTTTATATTTCACGCCTTTTTCATCACTAAACTCATGAAAAGCTTCTTTTTTTAAGTTTCTTTTTTCGGATACTAAATCATTATTAACAAATACTTTTTCTTTACCGCTTAAATTTGATGTCCATATTTGAATAACATTTTTACCATCTTTATGAATAAGCCAATTTCCTTTTCTTAAACTTGCTTGTGTCTTTTTTGGAATCATCTCTTTGCTATCCAAATAATCCGCTATTTCAAATTTTGAAGTTTCCATTTTCTATTTGTTTAAATTTTTCCAAATAACACTAATTGGCATTTCATGCTTTGCTAGATACTACCTTCCTTAAAAAACAGCAATTCAATCACTATTCAACAAACCCCACTCATCAATAATTTTATTTCCTCTGATAATCATCAATTTACCAAATTGCAAGAATACGAATTCACTTTGGTGAGGACGCAGAAAAACAAAATCATCAACGTCAAAATTTGTAGTCATAGGAGCGTTAACCATTGTTTGATTAGTGGATGCTCCAAAAAGCGTGTTCAGCTGTAATTCTTCTGGAAAAACATAATCCGCTTTCCAAAACCCTCCATAAATAAAAAAGGATTGAGCGTTTTTTCTATTCAAGAAACGCAATACAGTTTTAAACTTTTCTAAACCTGGAATTGTGGTGTCTCTCAATTTTTTTAAAACAGGAGTTGCAATAAAACATGCTGGACTATAATTACTTAATGTTGGAACATCAAAGGTCGTTGGCTTAACAAAACACGAACCTGATGCAATATCATTTAACGGGGATAATGTGGTGTTATGCAAGCGAACAGTTGGACTTCCTGCACCATTAAAAGTCAGACGATCATTCCAGAGTTCAGGAAATTGTTCTTGAACCATCTTTTTGCAATCATTATAAAAATTATTACTTGCGCTCAAAGATTTCTTTTGAGAACGAATAATTTTTGGAACTTTGACAACATGTGGGTCATAGCCCATAAAACCACTAAATTCTATTTTTTTTCCTTTGGATTTTATGAGTTCTAAAACATCACGTACTTCACTTAGTGTTTGAAATCCGCCTCGATGTAATCCGACATCAATTTCTAAGTTTAGTCGGAGCGGTTGATTTAATTCTTCTGCCAATTTTAAGTATTCTAAAGCGCGTTCCTTTGTATCAATTAGCCATTGAATTTGAGTGTATGGATTAAAATCAGTTTTACTTTTTGTGAAATTCTTAAAGAAGAATGCTGCCGTTTTTATAGGCATTGGTTTTCCTAATAGAATGTCAGCATTGCGATCTAAAACTGTACTCAAATGACTTAAAAAAGGTTGATGAAAAACCATAAAACGATTCGTGGACATCTTATCTGCCACATAGTTCAATAAGTTGGGGGAGGGCAATGATTTGACCACCACGCGAAGGTGCGCATCCGATTTTAGGTCAGTTTTAAATAATTCAATGTTTTTATCTACCCTGTCAAGGTCAACCAGCAAAAATGGTATAGCTCTGTGATGGTTTTTTAATGTAGAATTAAGCTGTTCAAAATAGTCCTTATTGCTCTCTTTTTTCATCATCCAATCAATTTCTTTATATAAGGGCTTGTGAAAATTTCATCTGGGTCTTGCTCTTTTCTGATCTTATTAAATTCAGGATATTTGGGGTAAAGGTCTATCACATCTTGCTGCGTTAATGTATGTAATTTCCCCCAATGCGGACGACCTCCATAAGCCCTGAAAATTGTTTCTAAAGCTTTAAAATATTCGGTATTGTCTTTTTTATTGTAAACATGACAAGCAATATAAGCAGAATCGCGACCATAAGCTGGGCTCATATAAATATCGTCTGCTTTTACCCACCGACTCTCTATTGGAAAATGAATAGCGAATTTTTCAGAATTGACTAACTGCACAATTTCATTCATCACATCTTGATAGGCATCAGCTGGCACATTATATTCCATTTCTGTAAATTTAACCAACCTCATAGTCGCATATACTTTGTGACTATGGTTTAGTTTTTTCATAGTCGGTACTGCATGAGCGACGATTTTAGATACCATTTTATTTTTAGATGGAAAGATTTTGGCAAATGCACATAGCGCTTTGAAGGTATAATTCTCTAAAACTAATTCTGATGCATAGTTCAAGAAACTATCCTTATCAGGCTCTCCACTTTCTGCAATATTCGTAGTTTTGGTCCATACCGTTTTGGTATATGGAAACCAATAATATTCAAAGTTTCGATTTTGACGATTTCGTTCCGATATGCTTGACATTACTTCGCTAAGTTGTTCCTTTCTATTCGTAACCAATAGTTTGTAACTTGGAATACATTGTAGTGTGATTTCCGTAATCACTCCCAAAACACCCAAAGAAACTTGCGCTGCTTTAAATAATTCAGGATTTTCTATTGAAGAACAAGATTTGATTTCTCCTTTTCCGTTAATCAACCTTAAAGCAATTATTTGGGTACTAATTGTTCCAAAAGCCGTACCCGTTCCATGGGTTCCAGTGCAAATTGTTCCTGCAATAGACTGTGCATCAATATCACCAAGATTTTCCATCGCAAGTCCTTCTTTCCACAATAGTTCGCCCAGAAATTTCAATTTAGTCCCCCCTTTCACCGTGACCTGACAATTATTCTTATCAACATTAACCAATCCTTGATATTCATCCAGGCTTAGTAATATTTGGTCTGTTTTACACAAAGCCGTAAATGAATGTCCGGTTCCAATTACCCTAATCTTATTTCTTTCATTGCCCGCTTTTAAAACCAATTTTTGAATATCAACCTCCGTGGACGGATAAGCGATTTGAGCTGGATTCCATTCCACATTTTCTGCCCAATTTTTTCTGTGGTTTTTTGTCATGTTGTAGTTTTTTGGGTTTGGGGAATGTAAAATACTCTTTATTGTTGGGGTTAGTTCTTTACTAAATTAATAAAATTCCTATCGGGAACTTTACCATTAAAGAAATATTTTAGCACTAATTCCAACAAAATTGTAATACGCTGTAATGGAACGCGGATGACACGGATGCAAGCAACGCGGATAATCGCGGATTTTCACCCATAGGTGAATACGGATTTTTGCGGGTTTCTTGCATTAAATATCACTCAATATATTCCTGTAAAGAATTTAATAAAAATCAAGGGTTTGAAAGTGATGTGAAATTTATTTCCATATTTACTAGTAAAGTATCCGATAAGCATTATTAATAATTAGTTTGTACTTCAAGAGATTTAATTTGCTCAGTTTTGGACTGAAGTAATTCGTTGTTTAAGACGTAACCTTTTAGCAAATAATCCTTTAACTTACTGGCTGCCCACTTTCTAAACTCTGTTGCTAAGTTGGATTTGACTCTGTATCCTACGGAAATTATAACATCAAGATTGTAGTGGTTTACCTGATATGTTTTTCCATCTTCGGCAGTATGTGCAAATTTTGCACTAACTGAATTTTTATTTAATTCATCTTCTTTAAAGATGTTTCTTATATGCCTTCCAATAACTGTTCTATCTCGGTCAAAAACATCTGAAATTTGTTGTTCCGTAGCCCAAACTGTATCAGCTTCTGAGTCTAAAATTACTTGGTATTCATTACCACCTTGATCAGGTTTAAAAACGACCAAAGTTCTATTTTCATCAGTATTGTTTGTTTCAGCACTCATTTGTCTTTTTAAATTAATCAGAACGATTAGCTTTCAAGAATGGTATATGTCTTTTCCTGTAGTGTTTCCATCAAATATAACATTTATCTTAATAGGAAATCTAACTATAATTAGCATTTTAAGTTGGTTGTAGAATGAGTAGAAATATTAGGGTAAGCTTTTAGTTGGGTGGTTTTGCTTTTTGATGGTGAAGGTCCACCAAAGAACTAGCAAAAAAATAAGAATTAGTAAATCAGCTCAAGTTGCAATAGATATACGGTTTTTGTGAGAATGAATGATAGGCAATCAAAGCAAGCGTGAAATGCACGCATACTTTTAATGCTTAAACCATCAAGATTAATCTTTCAAAAACGTGGTGTTAAATCGTTTTCCCTATATAGGAACACCGGATTCGTCAACATTGTATTCAGCTCTGACCTATCGGCACGCCGAATTCTTAGTTGTTAGGCACTGGCTTTTTTCAGTTTATATTCTTCTGACAACGCAGAATTTTCAATTTCAGTTTTTAATGAAGCCATCACTTCTTGTATTTCTGCGAACATAATCTGATAAGTGTTAAAATCTACTCTTAAAAAATCTCCGTGTGCTATATTATTTCTGGCATCCACTAAATCATTTATTAAACTTTCATATGGTGAAAATTTAGACTCATTAATGCCGATAATGAAAAGAATTTCTTTGAAAATATGATATTTTAAATTTGATTTAGTTTGGATAACGTTTGTAGTCAAAATATTAGAATTCTTATCAAATTCATCAATTAAAAATTCGACTGTTTTGGCTTTTTCTTCAAGGTTTTTAATTTCTAAATTACCAAGCTTTTTGGACAAGGATAGAGCAATAAATTGTGGTTTTAACTCATTGTGTCTTAAATGTTTTTTAGCGACATATTCTAAATAAATTTCCGTTGATTTTTTAACAAATCCCTCCCAATGAGCATAGAGTATTGGAACAGAAAATCTCAAAGCAGCGCTTTGTTTAGGACTTGGCTTGTTTGAAACTTGGTCGTTTATTAATTTCAATTCCTTCCTTCTCCAAGCATAATCCTCACTTATAAGGTTAGTTAATTGGTCATATGTGTAAGTTTTTCTTGCCATTATTTTGCAAAATATTGTTTTGCAAAAGGAACTAATTTAGGTATTCTACTTTTTGCATTTGAACCAGAGCCAGAAGTTTGATTATATGTTTCTTCCTTATATAACAATTGAATTTTATTTAAAATTATCGGGTCTTCTAATGGTAAATTATAAGTTGAGATGTTTTCTGAAAGACCAATAGAAACTGCTTCAAATGCCGATTCTAAAAACTTTCCTTTAAAGTCATTTCCATTATATTTTTTAAATGATTTTTCTCCAAGAATTCTATTTAATGTAGCAAAGGTTAAATCGAAATTTTCTTTAACTTTTACGAAATCAAAAACTTCACTATTTAATATATCTTCGTTGATATCGTCTAAATAATCGCCTACATCTTTTTTATGATTGTAATTATAATGTGCAAGAGCAATAAATCTTAACAAAAGTTCCATATGGTATTGTTCTTCATAAAGTCTATCTGAAAGAGATAGAGTTTCAAGAAAATCTGGATTTGATGCTAATCCATTAAACCAATTGTACCTGTCAGGATTTATCATAAGCATCACATTGTTCCTTACTTCCTGATTAGATGCGTTTGAACCACCAGTATTTAATCTTTGAAAAACTTCAAATTTTGCGCGTTTATCTGATTCACTTAAAATTATAGTTAAATGAATTTTGGCTCTCTTTATTGCAAGTTTTAATCCTTGTGGCAATTCTTTGTCTTTATCATCATTATCCCACTTAAAACCTTCCAAACTTGGAATATGTTTCGTTCCTTCTAAAACAAGTGGTTCTGTATCTCTCAATATTCCAAACAATTGAAGGATTGTAGATACCCTTTGGAGTCCATCGACAAGCTCCCAAATGCCAGTATCATCTTGATAAACGAATATTGACGGAATTGGAATTCCTAGAATTATAGATTCTATAAGTTTTACCTTTTGTCCGTGTGACCATCGAAATAATCTTTGATATTCAGGTCGAATAACAATTTCATTATTTTCGTATAAGTTAACAAGTTCTCCTATGGACATAGAATAACTATCAGTTTTAAAACTTGTCCTTCTTTCTTCAATTTGTCTTAATAATTCTTCCATATTTGGTTTTTGTTTCAACTTGTTACCAACATTTAGTATATGAAAAGTAGGCGATTTCGAAGCACCAAACTTTCGCTTAAGCACAAAGTTTAATACGAGCTACACACCTTATATTTAGCAGTATTCCGCCTATTTCTACATACATTGTTATAAGCTGCCCTTATTTGCATATTTTCTTACAGTATTCAACTTGTCCGTTATATTTAGTTTCAATATGTTTTACTATCGTTTCACATATTTCAGTAAAATCTTCATCAGTTATAGGTGCTTGTTCAGTTCTCCAGCCTCCGTGAGATAGGTCATTAATTAGTGTATATGATTTTGTGTCGTCAGGAATATTCTCTTTGATATATTCAGCAATACTTTCTCTTGTAATATCAATTTTTTCAAATTTTGTTAATGTCTCAATGATATGTCTGATAGAGTTTGCTGTTGTATGAGTAGGGATTCCATTTCTTCTACAGATTTCATAAATATCCATTAAATGATTTATGTAAGGAACCGTTAAATTATTATTGAAGTCTATGAGTTGTCCTTTTTTCAGAAGTAATTTTTTATCAATAATATTGTTTGAAGATAATACACGCATAAAATCATTATTGTGTGTTAATATAAGTAATCTCTCGCGTTTTAACTTGTCTATGATTTTTCCTATATCTCTTATTACTCCGCACAAAGTATAAACGTGTGAAAAGTCCATACTCGAAATTGGGTCGTCAATTACGAAGAATAGGTTCTGATAATCATCTTCACTTTCAACTTTTAAATGCGTGTCTCCAATAAAATAGGCAAATGCCACAATATTTTTTTCTCCTTCACTAAGGATATTTTTGGCTTGGTCTTTTTCAAGAGTGTTTTTATCGAAAATTAGTCTGAAATTTTCTTCGTCTAAGGAATATTTTTCGGCAAAAAAATAGTTTAGGACTGTTTTTATAGTAGAGGCGACTTTTTCTTTTTTACTTACTTTCTGTTGCTCCCTTTTTTTCTTTATGTCATCATTTAACGTTTTCCATTGGCCTCTTAATTTCGCTACACTTTCAATATTGGTCTTGTGTTCGTCAATCAGATTGTTATAAGCGCTTTTGAGAATCTCTTTTCTAGTGGATTTATTTTCTTCTCCAATTCTATCTTTTTTCTTATTAATTGCTTCAATTTCTTCATTGTTTGAAGATAAGACTCCATTAAAAAAATTTTCAGATTTTTCTAAATCTTGTAATTGTACTTCAGATAAATCAATAGATTTATTTATGTTTTTAATTTTATCTTGAACACTTTCTATAAAAACTTGAATTTGCTTTTTTAAAGTCTGAATATCTAAATTGCTCAATTCTATTTCTTCACTCGAAGGAATGTATTTAGTCTTATATTTATTAAATTCATTTATTCTTTTAGTATTCTGAATTTCAATATTTTCAAGTGTTAAAATGTATTTTTGAAGAATATTTTCATATTCTTTAAAAAGCTTTATTGTATTTGCTTCAACATCATTAAGGTAATTTGTGTAGTTATCTATTAAGTCAAGAGCATCTTTTTCTAAGGCTTGTTCACAGAAAGGACAATTATTTTTTTCAGAATCGAGTAAACCAATACCTGTTTCAACAAAAAACTGTTTGCTTTTAATTTTATCTTTGAACTGTTTTGCTAACTCACTTAAACTATATTCATTAAAACAATTTTCTTTTATTTCTTTGAGTAATTTTAAATCTAAACTTAGTACTTCAATTTGCTTGATATCATCTAAATTTTCAGGGACAGATTTAATTTTATTGTAATCTTCAATTAATTCGTCAAAGGTTTTTGAGTTATCGAATTTGTCTTTTTGTATTCCGCTAAATATATTTTGATATTCGAGTATTTTATAATCCCCTAATCTTTTAATATTTTGAATGTTACTAACGTTTTCTGCGACATATTTTTCAACCTCAATTTTTATTTGTTCGTTTAATTCAGAACCCTCTTTTTCTATTTTAGATAATTTTTCTTCGTCTTCTTTTAGGTCAATATTTATTTTTCCAAGAATAAAACCTTCAATTTCACTATCTTTTTCATAACTCAAGGCACTAATATTTTCCTCAACATAATCTTGGTTAAATGTATGATAGGTGTATTTAGTGTTGGGAATGTTTGGAATAACTCCTTTTTCTAATTGAATTTTGAAGTCTTCTTGAGTTATTCCGTCTTTGTCAACTATTGAGAATGAAAAACTGCTATTTGATTTGCCAATGGTAATTAATTTGTCTGTTGGGCTAACTTCATTTTCAATCAGTAGTTCTTTACTATTTTCAGTAAGTCTAAAGAGTCGGCTAATGAAAGTTTTTCCACTTCCATTATTTGCAAAGACACCTACTTTTAAAGAGTTTGAAGATATTAGTCTTGTCAAATTCTCAATAGGTGCAATATTCTGACATTGAATACTTGTCTTTATTTTTTCTCCTGCCATTCTTTTATTACGGATTTCTTTTTGCCTTGCTTACAATCAACTATACCTCTTACGTACATTTCGCATGTATCATTCCCACCAAATATAACATTAATCTCAACACAAAAGCCATCCACAACAAGCATTTTCAATTGATTATAGAAACATTACAGATTTTAGAATAATCCCCTAACCACATAATCATCCAAATAATATACGCTTAAATATCCTGCTAAAATCCCAATTCCGAAGCCCAAAATCTCCACCCCGACGAAAACCGGTAGCTTTATGAACTTATTTTTGTTTTACAGTTCACGCTAATTTGTGTAGCGACCTTGTGAAGCTCCCACAAATAGCTTGAATGCTAAAAAGAAGGAATAAACTTGAGGTTGTAGGCGGAAATGGTGGCCTCTATAACAGATTTATTAATAGCTGAGCAAAATTCTAAATGAATTCATTTAATGAAAAGCATCCAAATTATAAAAGTCTACGGTTCTTTTTACAATTCTTCCAGATTCGTTTTGAACTAGTTCCATTTTGGAACTAGTTGCTTCTTTTTTCAGCTCTCCCTCTTTATAAATGTTTTTAGATGCTTAATCGAAGACACAAACTTTTAGAAATAAATGAATATAAAAATAGCAGGTTTTTACAGGCTGGCGGCAAAGGTTGTGTTAGGTTTTTCGTTATTTATTTTTAGAGATTTTGATTGAGCCATGAGCCCATTATGAGCCCATTATTTTTTTAGTATATAAACAGTTCCTGCGCCTGTGATTCCTACTTTTTCGAATAATTTCTTTTTATCAACTAACTCTGTCAAGTCCCTTGTGGCTGTTGCTTTTGAAACATCACAAAGTTCTGAATATACTTTATCCGACATTTATCCGACATTCTGGCTATTTATCCGACATTTTACCGACAGGCTTTCTGTGGTAAATGTATTTTGACGATTTTTTCTCTCCTGTTTTAACTAATAACTTCTTTTCAACTAAATCAACTAAATCTCTTAAAGCAGTTCGGTCTGTAATTGTAAACCTTTCTTGATATAGGCTCGTTATTATTTCCCCATTTTCTTTCCATAACAATAAAGCCTTCATCTGTCTATCGTTTAAGTCATATTGTTGTAAATATTTCTCACTGTAGATGTCTTTAAAAATAGTAACAGCTATTCCACCACTCATCACTTTAGTTTCGGGCTGAGGAAGTCCGGCTGCTTTACATTCTGAAATAATTTTCAACGTTCCTCTTCCCCAAGATTCAATTAATCCGCCTTTAAAGAAAACATCTGCTAAAAATGGATTTCGAGGATGGGAGGTATGTTTGATCTGTAAATCTTCTAAAGTTAAGTCTTCAGGTAAAACTCCATAATTCCAAATCATTAGCTTATCGTCATAAATACTAATTTGTATGGGAGCACCCAAATATTGTCGGTGAACTATTGCATTTAGCAAAACCTCCCGAATAGCTTCATACGGATATTCGGTTGTTTCTATTCGTTGTAAGCCTTTGTAAGAAATAGACTTTGTGAAATACTTTTTGTCTAAAATCTCTAGGGTTTGATTGGCTAATTCAAATGCATTACCTTCAATTACTTCTTGCGACAATAATTCATCGTCTGTTTTTCCAAACTTGCCAATTTTAACATAAGCATTGATGTAAAAATTGCGAGGGTCTTTACCAAATAATAAGACTGCTGAACGCTTTAGTTTATCGCCTTCTGTTAATCTTAAATTCTTAAAAATTTGCAAGATATCATTTTCGTCTTCCACTTGTGGTAAACGATTACTTTTTACCGCACCTCTTTTAAATGCTTGAATAGCTTTCTCATCAATATCCGCTAAAGTGGCATTGGGTTCTATGACATCATCCCAAGTTTTACCCGTTTTGCGTAACAGAAACTCATTTAAAGCATTACCGCTTAATTCTTGTTTGGTGCTTCCGCTTCTAAAATGGTATTTTCCATGATACGAAATAGGAACATCATAAGGATAAACCTCAATTTCTATATAATGTTTATCTGAATCTTCTAATAAATTAACATCGGCTACAACACCTAAATGGTTGGTAATTTTGTTAGGAATGTCTTCCATTAATTTCTCAAATTTTTTCACACCA
Organism: Brumimicrobium glaciale; assembly: GCF_004152935.1. Taxonomy (GTDB): domain Bacteria; phylum Bacteroidota; class Bacteroidia; order Flavobacteriales_D; family Crocinitomicaceae; genus Brumimicrobium; species Brumimicrobium glaciale. The sequence continues at coordinate 175,601 of NZ_SETE01000001.1, read as the reverse complement.
ACTACATTGCCTTTATCATCTTTACCAATATATATTTTACCACCTTTTACATTGGCAAAACCACAAATCCACTTCAGGTAATCGTCTCGCCAACTTTCTTTCCATTCTATGTTTTGACTTTCAGGCATAATATTTTTTACTTCATCAAATGTAGTTATTCAACTTTGTTCTCAGTTAAGGTATGTCAGAAAACTTTTAGCTTCTGCGAATTTTGTTGGTAATATGCCACAATGTGGGTAAAGGTCGAATAAAACACAACGATGGACTACACGCAATTACGCATGTATCTCCTGTATCTCTCTCAAACAAATATAAAATTAATCTCAACACAAAAACCAACTACAATAAGCATTTTCAATTGATTACAGGAGGAGTGTAAATATTTGATCAATCTCCTAACCGTATAATACATATTTAAATCTACCGTTAAAAACCCCAATTCCGAAGCCCAAATCTCCACCCTGACGAAAACCGGTAGCTTTAAGAACTTGTTTTTGTTTTGCAGTTCACGCTAATTTGTGTAGCGACCTTGTGAAGCCCCCACAAATAGCTTGAATGCCAAAAAGAAGGAATAAACTTAAGGTTGCAGGCGGAAATGGTGGCCTATAAATAAGTGTTAAGTTGTGCCATCAAACGCTATTTATTAGGATTGAAGATAAAACTTAGGAATTGCATCTGCAAAATCCTCCCCCTTGCCCCCTCCAAAGGGGGAAACGCTCATTAACAGTTGTTTATGTTTTTAAACAGCAATATAAATTACCAAAGACAATTTCGGAACTTAATGTATGTGACTTTCTTTTTTAGATAATTAAGTAAACCAGCAACAAGGATTAGAGACCTAAACAATCCCCCTACCCCAATTCCAACCAAACAGGACAATGATCAGAACCCATCACATCATTCAAAATATCGGCATTTTTGACTTTACTCATTAGTGATTCGCTCACTAGGAAGTAATCTATCCTCCAGCCAACGTTTCTTGATCTTGCTCCACCTCTGTAGCTCCACCATGAATATTTGATTTCTTCTGGGTGGAAATGGCGGAAAGTATCTACCAAACCATTGCTGGTAAAAGCATCCATTCCATCGATTTCTTTTTGGGTAAATCCAGCGCTTTTATTGTAATTCGCTTTTGGTCTTGCGAGGTCGATTTCTCTGTGGGCAACGTTGAAATCTCCACAAACGATAACTGGTTTTTTCTTTTCCAAGTTCTTTAAAAAACCTAAGAATTCATGATCCCAAGTTGTGCGGTCATCTAATCGCGATAAGTCATTCTTTGAATTCGGAACATAAACCACAACAACATAAAATTCTTTGAATTCGGCAGCGATCACACGTCCTTCTTGGTCATGCTCCTCTGCTCCAATGCCGTTAATGACATCCAAAGGTTTTTCCTTACTCAAAATTGCTGTTCCTGAATATCCTTTCTTCACCGCAGAATTAGATACAATATGGTAATCTTCGAATGATTTCAACGCTTCTTGAACTTGATCGTCTTGCGCTTTGGTTTCCTGCAAACACAAAAAATCAGGATTCAGATTTCTCATATCCGCCTCAAAATCCTTTTGCATTATTGCACGTATACCATTCACATTAAAAGAAATCAGTTTTGTCATAATTCTATTTTTTTATCTCTTTTACATCACCCCTTCAGGGTTTGTAAGATTTATGTTTCATTTAACCAAGTGTTTGCATCCTTGGTTAATGTATTCCATCCCTTCAGGATTCTTAAAACTTCCGATAAAAGCAAGAGCTAAAATCCGAAAGTATTACTTTGAGAAAGAAAGGATTTTTCTCAAATCTAACATTCCAATATCCTCCCCCTTTATCCCTCCCGATTTTTTCGGGACAGGCTCTCCAAAGGGGGAGAGGCTTCGAACTATTTTTATCTTAGAATATCAACATCTCTGAATTCGAAAGATTATTCCCCATGATTTTGAACCAGAAAATCGAATAGTCCTAATCGCTATTTCTGAATTAGAAAGTTATTTAGCAAGGCGCACCTATTTTTTAATTCTAAGGCGTTGACATAGGTCAACAACTGAATTAAAAAATGGGTGCAACGCCGATAAAGAGCTTTCTAAACAGAAATAACTAGAAGCCTGTGACTCCGTTTACGGTCGTATACTTTAAGATATTCTTCTTATCCGGATGAATCCTCGCAAAAGCACTCTGTACCGCAATCGTTCCTTCATGGAAACCACACAAAATCAATTTCAATTTTCCTGTATACGTATTCACATCACCAATGGCATAAATACCAGGGATATTTGTTGAATAATCAACTGTATCTACAACGATAGCGTTCTTCTCGATTTCTAGTCCCCAATCAGCGATTGGTCCAAGTGATGGTTTTAATCCGAACAAAGGAATAAAGTGATCTGTAGCTAGCACTTCTTTTCCTTCTTTTTTGTGCTCGATGGTAACATTTTCAACTTTCCCGTCACCTCCAATTGCAACAACTTCTCTGTCTGTTAGCAAGTTAATTTTCCCTGCATCAGCAAGGTCCATTACTTTTTGAACGGAATCTAAATGACCACGGAAAGAGCTTCTTCTGTGTACCAAAGTAACTTTCGAAGCAATTTTCTTGTCAGTTAAGAAGATAGCCCAATCCAAAGCAGAATCTCCTCCACCGGCGATAACACAATCTTTTCCTCTGTAAAATTCAGGATCTTTAATGATGTATTCAACACCTTTATCTTCGTACAATTCTAAATTCTCAACAGGTGGTTTACGTGGTTCAAAAACACCCAAACCTCCAGCGATCATTACGATTGGCGCTTCATGTTTTGTTCCTTTATCTGTAGTAACGATGAATTTATCATCTGCTACTTTTTCAATAGTGCTTGCTGCTTCTCCTAGTGTGAATCCTGGTTTAAATGGAGCTGCTTGTTCCATCAAATTATCTACTAAATCTCCTGCTAGAATTGAAGGAAATCCTGGAATATCATAAATAGGTTTCTTCGGATAAATCTCCGAACATTGTCCACCTGGCTGTGGCAAAGAATCAATTAAATGACATTTCAACTTTAATAAACCAGCTTCAAAAATTGTAAATAAACCTACTGGTCCTGCACCTATTATAACTATATCCGTTTTAATCATATTTTCTATTCTATATCGTAAATCGTATTGACCTACAAATTTAACTATTCTTTATTGAACACATATAAGGTTAGAATGTTTTCCTTTGAAAAGCTGACTAAACTCTCTTTTTTAATGGTTAATTATAAATGTTTAATTATTAACGTCGTTTGGATGTGTGGTTTTAATCAAAAATTTAAAAGTTTTACCGCAAAGTGACGTAGAGGTTGCGCGGGGAAAAGCAGAGGGGAAAGGAGGTTTTTTTGAGGGACGGCTGTGCCGTTGAGGGGTGGGCTTTTATATTGAAAAATTCAATTCGAAGATACAATGTAGGGACGGTTTGCAAACCGTCCGTTCCATTGGATAACCAATTCGAAATTTCATCATTCAACATTCATAACTCATCATTAAATTAATTATTCAAAAATCGTTTGCATCACGCTCAATGATTTTGGAGTTTTAAAACCATTAATGTGCAACCTGAAATAGTTTATCAAATGTTCTGTGATTTGTTTTCTGTGTGTTTTATGAATGTGCATTGCCAGTAAATCATTCTTTTCACTTTTTAAGAGTTCAATGAGAATTGGAACTACCTCATCATTTACGAAAAGGTGGCTGCTCGGGGTTTGATTGGCAATAACTCCATCTTGAAGATCGAAAATTAATCCATTTGGATCGCTCACATTTATTCCAATTCCTATTTGATCTGCTAATTTCAATAGAAACCAAATTGGGTAATTTGTGAACTCTTCTGAATTGTCAATCCATTTTACTTCGTGTTCTAAAAAGGCAAACATTTCGGCATCTTTATCACTGCTTTTTAACACTTGGGCTAACACTTCAGTTATGAAAAAAGCCAATCCACTTTTTAACGGATGATATGGAATACTTTGTGGAATAAAAGTGGAATTGATTTCGGTAATTTTCCCCAATTCACTATCTTCTCTGCGGTATGCAGTTATTTCAATCAAGCTTAAAGCCTGAAGAATATTTCCTTTCTTTTTCTTTCCTCCTTGAAAAATATAGGCTTGAAAACCGTCTTCTAGGGTAAAAAAATTTAAAATGAGGCTTGTTTCACTGTAATTGAGTTTCCTCAATAAAATTCCATGCTGAACTCCTTTCATGATGCTTAATTGATCAACACGACTTTTCCAACTTGTCTTCCTTTAAATTCAGGATCGTCGATGCTTGTCCAAATTAAATAAACACCCGTTGCTGCACGTTTACCATCTAAAGTTTTACCTGACCAAGTTGCTGTTCCACCATTAGAAATGGTTTTATAAATCAGCTTTCCAGAGACATCGGTAATTTTCACATCAGAATTATAAGCTATTCCCTGAATGGTGATTGGTCCTGAATATTCTGGATGAACAGGATTTGGAAATACATTTACAGATTCATATTCTGAATCGCCTTGTGAAGCATCAGATCTATAGGAAATCATTCCGTCTTCAGTAATAAAAAAGACTTCTCCATTCTTTTGATTAATAGTAATATCAAGAATTGAATTACTCAATAAAGAACTGTTTTCAGCAGTGAAATTTCGTTCTACTGCTAAACCATCTGGAGAAAGTAAAAATACACCAGAGCTTGCTGTTCCAATCCATTTTCTATTGGCTCCATCAATTTCTATTGCAGTAATATGAGTTGTTCCCAAAACAATTTCAACATTCTCACCAAACTCTATCAATAATTTCTGAAATTCAAACTGACCAGGAGAAGCGTCAAAAACATTTGTAGCATTATACAAAACACGCATTCCTTCAGGTGTTCCAATCCAAATATTTCCGTCAAAATCTTCTGCTATGGCTTCCACAGATGCCGATGGAAGTGCACCATTATTGGTTGTTGTAGTCAACAAACGAAAATTATCGTCACTTGCGTCATCAATATTGTCTCCTTCGTTAAAAGCCAATAAACCTGTTCCAATTACCGACATCCATTTCGTATTGTTGTTATCGATTAAAAGTCGTCCAGTAATTTTACTATTTACAGCACTTCCAACATTAAAGTCAAACCATAACCCATCTTCCGTTCTAACTTTTAATGGTTTTACAGCATTTGCATTAGCTACCCATAAATTTCCTTTGGAATCATATTCAATATCTGAAATGTAACCCCAACCCACATTTCCAGTTTCTTCAATTAAACTATTTGAAAACACAAAAGTATCTGTTACCACACCTTCGTTTGCTATTACTAAAGGAACTGCAGAATAACTACCATAAGCTACTTCTTTGGTGTTTTTAGGATTAATAGCTGTTGAAATAAAGTCCCAAGCGTCGGTTCCTTGCAACATTGGCTGCTCATTAATCACGGTTGAAGTCCATTCATCGTCGACCATTGTTGCACCGCCTTTTCTACTAAATAAAGGCGCCGTTCCATTTAAACCTCCATTCGCAACAGCCAATGTTCCATCGATCCATTTCGCTCGGTATGCAGAATTATAACGTGGACCTCCAAAGCTAATACTACTTGATTGAAATGCATTTTTAGCTTTTATTAATCCCCATTTACTATCCGCTATAAAATAGTCACTCCCAACGATACATACATTTTGAGGATCTGGAAAACCAGCATTTTCATATTGATATACGTTATCTATTTGTATTAATGACTGATCATAATTATAAACTGAACCAGAAGTAGAAACCAAAAGATTTGATTTAGAACCGTTGAGTCCATAAATTTCTATTTCATCTAGGAAAATTGTTGCTGAACTATTTACTATTTGAAACACGGTATCGCCACTATAAAATTCGTGATTGTAGGCTAAAAATAATTTATCCTCAAACGCCTCTAATTGAGTGTAAGATCCATTAGCGGTATAATCTAGAATATTTGGCATCAATTTCCATTGTCCAGGATCGGCAAGAAAAGAATTATTCGCATTTCCAACATAAACTCCTGCTTCTGTTAACGCATAAATACTGTCTTGAAAGAAAGCTAAATCAAGGAAATTCGCACCAGAAGTTGTAGGATTATAAGTATCACGAATTTCTCTTTTACTTAGATTTACCACAACAATTCCAACACCCGTTGCTAAATAAGCTAAACCATCTTTTACGATAATTCTATTAATTTTCTTTTGTCCGTTTACAGAAGATTGAACAATAGCGGGTAAATTATAAACGGTGTTTTTATTGATAATATCAAGATTTCCATTTTCGTATCCAATTAATAAATTGGCCGAACCTTTGTCATAAGCCAACGCAGAAGGTGAAACATCAGACAAATAATTGGCTACTGTCCAAACCGTTTTTTCGCCCTCATTAAGGTCGAATTCTAACATTCCGTTGTTCATAATGGTATAAACGACGCCATTTCCTTCGACTACATCAATTGCCGAATTAGGTGAAATATGCATTCTCCATTGCCCCATTCCAACTTGGGTAAATCCAGCCAATGAAAAGCTCAATGCTATTAATAGTGTTCCAATTTTTCTCATGCTGAACATTTAACGCTAAAAATGAATGTTTATTTGAAATTTGAGTATAAATGTAAGGATTCATACTTTGTGAATTTGTTGATTCTTGGATTCAAAAATTGAAAGATTCGAGATTTTGTTAGTTTGTTAATTCGTTTTTGCGCGTTAACGGATAAACGTAAAACGGAGGTACAATGTAGGGACGATTTGCAAATCGTCCGATTCATTGATTAACGAATCTTTGATTTTTTTGAATTCTTGAATTCTTCTTAAACCACCAATAGTACAACTATTCACAATGCCTAAACAAAAGTGAAAATTATTCTAATTGTATTTACTAACTTTAGACCATGAAATTTACTGAGCTCGGATTAGACGAACAACTATTAGAGGCAATTGGATACATGGGTTTTGAAAACGCCACTCCAATTCAAGAACAAGCCATACCAGAAATTATAAAGGGGCGCGACATTATTGGTTGTGCACAAACAGGAACTGGAAAAACAGGAGCTTTTGTGTTGCCTATTCTACATAAAATAGCACAAAACCCTACTGATAAAATAAATACTTTAATCATCGTTCCTACACGCGAATTGGCGGTGCAGATTGAACAACAAATACAAGGTCTTTCTTACTTTGTTTCTGTAAGTTCGAAAGCAATTTACGGAGGTGGAGACGGAAAAGACTGGATAGAACAAAAAGAAGCTTTGGTGACTGGAACAAATATTATTGTTGCAACACCAGGGAAATTATTGTCACATTTAAAAATGGGATATGCTGATTTTTCATCACTAAAACACTTGATTTTAGATGAAGCTGACCGTATGCTTGACATGGGATTCATTGAAGATTTATCAACAATTTTCAAAAGTTTGCCAGAAAAACGCCAAAACTTGATGTTTAGTGCAACAATGGCAAGTGAAATTAGAAAATTTGCAAGAACACTTTTAAAAGATCCAATCGAAATTAATCTTGCATTGTCGAAACCTGCGGAAGGGGTAAAACAATCTGTTTATTTATGTTTTGATGAGCAGAAAAATGCATTATTGAAAACGATTTTAGAGGAACGAAAAGACTATAAAAGAATCATCATTTTTTCTTCTACGAAAGAGAAAGTGGGAACGATTGTAAAATACCTTAAAAAGAATAACCTAAAAGCCAGCGGAATTTCTTCAAACTTAGAGCAAAATGAAAGAGAAGAAGTTTTACGTGGATTTAAATCTGGTAGAATTGCCTTATTGGTTGCAACAGACGTAATGAGTAGAGGAATTGACATCAAGGAAATCAACATGGTGATAAACTATGATGTGCCAAGAGATGCCGAAGATTATGTTCACCGTGTGGGAAGAACTGCTCGTGCAAATACTAAAGGAGAAGCGGTTTCGTTAATTAACCCGAAGGACATGCCGAAGTTGTCTAAAATTCAGAATTTGATTGGGTCTACAATTCCAGTTTCACCACTTCCTGAAGAATTAGGAGAGGCACCAGAATGGAAAGAGAAATCGAAATCAAAGCCGAATAGTAATAACAAAGGCAAGAAGAAATGGACGAAGAAAAAGCCAAGTTCTAATCATTCGAATACGTCAAACAACGACAGTCACAATAAGGAAAACCCAAATAAGGAAAACCATAATAAAGACAAACAGAATAAAGCATAATAAAATGAGAAGTGTTACTTTGATAATTGTTAGTGTATTTTTAATGTATTCATGTTCAAACGATGAAAGTCAAGAGAATACGACAGGAAAAGAAGAAGTCCAAGATCTTAAATCTGATAGTTTACCTGATGCAGAATGGAATGGTGAATACATGAAAATCAAAGACGAAACTGAACCAAAAGTTACACGTAAAAGTCAAGGTTCTGATTTTTATAGCATGGGAAGAGTAGATATGAAAATCGGAGAAAATCTTGTTGATTTTTCAATCTTTGAACGCAAGAAAAACGCACTTGTTTTTACCAACGGAAGTATCACTGCATTTATAAAAAGTGCTTTCGATGAAGATATCACACTAAAGTTTAAGAAAAAAGATATCGTTGTTAATCACAAAGGAAAGTACAAAGCAGATCCTTCTGAAAAAGCAAACAATTCATTTTCGATGAGTATTTTAGCGGGTGAAAAAGACCATCAAAAGGAATACACGATAGAAAATGGTGAAGCTGAAATATTGCATTTCTCTCCACGTTTAGGAACTTTGGAGGTGAAGATCAAAGGTGATTTCCTGAAAAAAGACGGCTCAAAACAAAAAGGTGAAGGAATGATTAAGATGAACTTTGAGAGCGCTGTAATGACAACGATGTAAATTCTAAAATTGACTTTTGCTGCGCTTAGTCAATTTTAGAATTTACAGTATTGAGTGTGAGTATTGAGTTTTGAGGAGTTATCAATTGAGGATTTTGGGTTTTTCTCTTTAAAACTCAGCAAACTTTGCGCCTACTTCGTGTTCTTTGCGGTTAAATTTTAAACTTACGAATAGAAATCAAGTTGATGCGAGAAAAACCATTTGTTTGAGACCATGCATGAGCACCAGCATACATCGAACAGTACACACCAGTTGGGTACATTTTAGTTTGTAAGAACTCTTCAAGGCTTAAATTTTCTTTAGAATATTGGGCAAGTTCAATTATATTTCTGTGACAAGTATAGGGCGTGAAACTTATCATGAGCTACAAAACTATAAGCTATTTTTAATTATCATATATCAGAGCGATATTCGCCTTAATTTGTAAAATATGAGAAGAAAATTTAGTTGGTAATGTAGTATTATCCGATATAGAGCGTATTGTCACATCATCGTACGGAACTAAATCAAAACTATATAATGCTTCGAATGATATTGAAAATAGGTTTCTATCTTTTAGTTTTAATTTAATTCCTACAAATGGTGATTTGAAAAATTCAATTTTTTTCTCAGAATCATTTTTTTCAATGTTGAGCTTATTAAAATTTTGGTGATTAAATAAATTTATATACTCGTCAATATCTTTTTTATTCGGTAATAAATCGTCCTTTCCAAACGCAACTTGTTTTAGAATATTCATTGACCCTATTTTTAAGGAAAGATACTTATCTGGTACAACCCTCACTAAATTGTATTTATTTTTTGAATATTTCCAAACAACCAGTTCCAATGCCATAGGAAAGTTTCGGACAGAGTATAATAATTTTATGTCGTTCTCAATATTAGGTAAGTTGAAGCGATGGTTATATTGAGAATGAAAATATCCTAAACTGAATCCAATTCTTGATCTTAGAAGTAAACCCAATTCAATTCCTATAATTGCTGATACATAAAATTTATTTTCACTTTCAATTGGTTTTTCTTTAATGTTAAGATTAATACCACTAGATATGGCAGCAGAAAGTCTAACTTGACAATTGATATGTCGTGAAGGAAAAAAAAGAAAACAATGGAATAAAATCGCTGTTAAAAATTTTTCGTTAAACCTAAAAACATAGTGTTTGCCCATCTTGCTTGTATTGGAGTTTTATTCAAAAGAAATGTGTGTCTAAAACCAAACTCGATTTTTACGCTTTTTATTTTATAAGTTCCTCCTAATCCAATAATTGCCGTGTGATAAATTTCGCGAAATTTGACATCGTTACTCCAAACAAATATACTTCCGAATACATAGTTAATGGAGCTTACAATATTAAATTTTTTCGAGTCTTTGAATGCATAGAATCGAAAAAAAGGACCTATCCATTTCGACAATAGAATACTTTGATCTGCAAGCGAGTCTTTTAAATATATGATTTGATAGTCCACATTTGATTCAAGACCAAGAATAAATCTTTTGTGATAATGCACACCAACTCGTGGTGAAAACATTATGCCTCCTCCGCCATAAGTGCCACCAGCAAGACCTGACCCGAAATTAACTCCTAAGTGAAGTCCAAATAGAGATAATGTATCTGGTTTATCTGTTTGGGAGAGAATTGATGGAATTATACAGCTAAGAACCATCAATAATATGAATATATTTTTCATGGGTATTTATATATTAAAATCACATCCAAAGTAATACTCTGTTTGTGTTTATTCTGAAAAAAAATCAAAGTTTGATTATTGACGAAGCAACGTTATTGAAAGCTATATTTTGATAAGTTTTTGCCAATGCACCAAAAAAAGCTTTAGAACCACCGTACAAATTATTTTTACACAACCATAGTGAGGAAACAGCGATACTTTTAACTAAATTTTTCATGATGTTAAATTTTCATAAAATTTCGCTCCAACTTTTCTTCTGGGGGTGTTTAAGCGTGTTTTCCTCCTCAAAATATAACAATTTAATATGTAATTCGATGATTTTATTTTATATTTTTTAATAAGTAGATTTATAAAACTCCCAGTGTTTGCTCTGACATTCAAGCTGTTCCTAGCAATTATTTATTTGCAGCCTGATTTATTCTAAGCAAATGTGAAATTTAATTTGAAATTGTTGCTATTTATTTTCATTACTTCGATAACCTATCGTTTTCTTTACCCTTAAATTCTTTATGCCACTATTCTCAATTGTAGGATAAAAGGAAAATCTACCCAATCCAAAACATTAAAATGTTCTTTACAATTGATTTCTAATTTTAACCGTAATCTAATTCCTTCATACTCCGAATTGAAGCGGTACACCGCTTTTGCTCCGTGTACTCATATTTACGTTTATCTAGGTTCTTCAAAGAAGGTTACAACTTCTTTAATTCTTTTCAATATGGGCTTTATAGCTCCTGAATTAATTTAAACTAAATCAATATCTTCAGAATATCTTGGTGTAGGATTTAAAGTATTGAGTTTGAGTATTGAGTATACCGATAAAAATCGGCACAGGTTGAGGCGGAATCAATTGGTATTTTGGGTTGTTTTTAAGACTTCCTTGGCTCTCACATTCGGCAAGCTTACATCGGCAAGCTCAGCACATCGCAGTACAATGCTTTTTTCTCTGTGAAAACTAAGTGCCACAGGCGCTCTCCGCGTCCCGACAACCGTTCAAAACTCTTCTCCTCCGCGAACTTTACGTAATCCTTCGTGTTCTTTGCGGTTAAATCTGAACACCGCCAATCATTAAATTTAGAATCCCAATTCGCAATTAAAATCATAGAGAAAAAAAAATTCGAGTTAAACCTTGGCTCTCACAATCTTTCCCACTCTATTGAATCTAGTTCCATCGAATTCTCTTCTCAAGAGTTCAGCGCTGCCCGTACTTTCTTTTTTAATACGGTTGCCGGCATAGCCGTGGGTATAGGTCACTTTGTTTTGGGCGAATGTAATTCCGCTTAAAAGCAGCAATGATGTGAAGATTTTTGTTTTTGTAGCTTTATTTTATTAAGATTTTAAAACCAATTGAAAAACCAACTGGAGGTAATTCACCGGATAGAGAAACGTAAGGGTTATCTAATAATTCTTGATAATACGCATTAAATCCTTTGCTTCGAAACGGTAGAATAGCTCCAATTTGCCATGCGTTTAAATTTTTAGTTTTTATTTCTATTCCAGCTCCGAGAGAAAAACCGTAATCTGTTCTGTTGAATTGACTTGCGCCTTCTATTTTAACAGTGGCCGTATATCCGTACATACCCAAGAAATAAGGTGTTACTTGTCTCTTTGGTAAAGGTTTAATCAATACTCCTCCATTTACTCCGAGCCAATTAAAATTATAGCCTAATCCAAGAAAAATTCCTGTATAGTCCACAAAATTATATTCTAATTTACCCCCAATCCCGCCAAAATCCATTCCAAAACCAAAACCGATGTATGAGGGATTTTTGTGGTAAAACTCATATTCCTTTTCGTCTATTTGTTGGGCTTGAGTTATGATAGAAAAACTCAAAAGAATTATTGTGAGTAGTTGTTTCACTTTCTAAAATTTAAAGTTAATACCGATTCTATTATCAAATATACATAATTTTAAAATTATTGTCATTCAGATAATTCAAATCTACTTTTTTTTTAATAAACCTCGATTTCATCCGATTAATAAGATGAAATTTTTATTTTACATATTTCTATTCATAAACCAACTCCCAATCCATTTGCTCGATATCTTCAATAGTAAAATCATATCTTTTTAAGAGTGTCCGGTTTTCAAAGTCCTCACGTTCCATGAAACGAGGGGTATATATTCCTTCCTCAAGATCGTCAAGAAAAACATAAAACATAAAAACACCACCTGCTTCATTGAAATAGCTTTCCCAATCACATCTACTACCAAGCCGCCCATCTCCCTGCGAGTCTATAGATATAGCAAGGGAATAATTTGACTGTTTTTCAACATTAAAATAATTAGTATCAGGATATCCACTAGAGTAAAATACAAGAATATCGTGATTTGAGTTATTGATTACTCTAATTTTTCTACCATCCCACATACCTTTACCTGGGCAGTTGGGGTTTTCACTTGTGTTGCACGCACTAGCAAAAATGATAATTAAACAATGTAAAGTTATTTGTTTAATTCTGATGTGTAATTTATTTATTTTAATCATGGCAAGATTGTTTTGGTCGTAGAAAGTTGTTTTTCGGCGTTGCTTGTCGTGTCCGTATTGGAATTGAAGGGTGTAGTCGCCTTCTGTTATATTTGCAGCTTTGTTAAAGGCATTGTATGTAATGTCTTGTGTCAGTAAACTGATGTTTTGATTGTTATTTGTTACGTCCGTAACTGCATTTAGTTTTGTTGGATGATATCCATAGTCACCAGCATCGGTTTTATCTGTAATATTACCGTTTGGAGCGAAATTCATTTCTTGGTAGTGGATTCTAATATATTAATAGTGTATTATTGGTTTAAAAAAGTTGCAGAACCCTTTAACAAAATCTTTAGATCAATACAATTATAATTGCAGAATTTTAAACCACCAAATTTTAGTCATACTTTAACATAATTCAATGCGCTTAATTTGAGTAATTAATTGCCTTTTAATTAGTCTTTGCAAGAAAACTACAAATACTGAGTTGTGCTTGTTTTTAACTACAGTCAACCCGACGTTTACAGCCTGGATTCCTGACAATTAAAAACCTATATTGACAACGATGTAAATTCTAAAATTGACTTTTGCTGCGCTTAGTCAACTTTAGAATTTACAGTATTGAGTGTGAGTATTGAGTTTTGAGGAGTTATCAATTGAGGATTTTGGGTTTTTCTCTTTAAAACTCAGCGAACTTTGCGCCTACTTTGTGTTCTTTGCGGTTAAATTTTAACACGCCTAATCATTAAATTTAGAATCCCAATTCGTAATTCAACGATTCGTAATTGAGTTATGCTATCTCTAAAGCTTCCGTATCCGCTTCCCAAGCTTGCATCACCTCATCCAATTCAGTTTTTAACGCATCATATTCTTTCAATGTTTTTGCGGCTTTTTCTTCGTCGGAGTAATCAAGATCTGCGACAATTTTGTTCATTTGCTTGATTTCGGATTCTAGTTTTTCTATGCGTTGTTCTGCCTTACGCACTGCATTTTTCAAACGGCTAACTTCTTTCTTTTGTTCTTTTTCTTCTTCGTAAGAAAGTACTGGTTTTGCGGCTTCTTTCACCCTTTCCTTTTCAGCAGCGGCTTCTTTCGCAGCATCTTTGGCTTTGTTTTTATTGCTTTTTCCTAGTTGCTGCGCTTGTTCGAATGCTTCAGATTTCTTAGACAAATATTCTTGAACAGTGTAATGGTGAATTTTCAAACCTTTGTTCTCAATATCCCAAATTCTATTCGTTAATCCCTCTAAGAATTCACGGTCGTGAGAAACGATAATAAATGTTCCTTCGTATTGTATCAAAGCTTGTTTTAAAACAGACTTACTTTGGATATCCAAGTGATTGGTTGGCTCATCGAGAATTAATACATTCGACGGACTCAACAACAATTGACACAATGCCAGTCTTGTTCTTTCCCCTCCTGACAATACTCCAACTTGTTTATCTACATCTTCTCCACTGAACAGAAACGCTCCTAAAATAGAACGCAATTGTTTACGGATCTCTCCTTTAGCAACTAAATCAACCGTTTCGTAAACAGTCAATTTTGGATTCAATTTATCCGCTTGATCTTGAGCGAAATAAGTTACCTCAACATTATGTCCGTAAGTTACAGTTCCTTCTCCATCTTCGGATTTCATTATACGCTTCAACAAAGTCGATTTACCCACACCGTTTGGTCCAAGTAATGCGATTTTCTCTCCTCTTCCAACTGATAAGTTTATTTCTTTGAAAAGATTTAAATCACCGTAAGATTTCCCCAAGTGTTCCATATCCAGAACAGCTTTTCCAGGCTGAACACTTAACGGAAAGTTAATTCTCATTGAAGAGACCTCATCCGTTTCTACTTCAATAAGCTCTGTTTTATCTAATTTCTTCATCAATGACTGAGCGAATGAAGCTTTACTTGCTTTTGCACGGAACTTATCAATAAGCTCTTCAGTACGTTTGATTTCTTTTTCTTGTTGTTTTTGTGCGTTGATTAAAACTTCAATTTCCTCCGCTCTTCTTTCTTTATAAATAGAATAAGGATAAGGGAAGTTCAAGATTTTACCTTTTGTAATCTCTAATGTTTTCTTAGTAACGTTATCCAAGAAATAACGGTCGTGAGAAATAGTGATTAATGCTCCTTCAAAACGTTTTAAATACGTTTCTAACCAACCAATTGAAATAATATCCAAGTGATTTGTTGGCTCATCCAGTAATAAAACCGAAGGATTATTGATTAGAATTCGTGCCAATTCAGCACGCATTTTCCAACCTCCAGAAAATTGATTCAATGGCTTAGTAAAAACACTTTCTTGGAATCCTAAACCTAGGAGCGTAGAGTTAATTTTTTCTTCCCATTGATAACCTTCAAACAAATTAAATTGTTCGTTGGCAAAATTCAAATCATCTAATAGTTGAAGGAAAGAATCAGTTTCGTAATCTGTTCTTGTAGTTAATTGGTGATTAATATCGTCAATTTGAGTTCGAATTCTATTCAATTCTACATTCGAAAAATCCAAGTAATCAAACACACTTTGATTGGTATCAATTACGATATCCTGAGTCAAATAACCAATGGTGGAATCTTTAATTTTGTGGATTCTCCCGTCTGTTGGTTGTTCTCTTCCCGCAAGTAAACGCAGTAAAGTAGACTTCCCAGCACCGTTCTTTCCGACAAGACCAATTTTATCGCCAGCGTTAATTTGCAAACTGACTTCTTTAAATAAATACCCCTGTGGTAAGTGAAAGCTTAAATTTTCGATATTAATCATGCCGCAAAGGTAGTAAAAAGATGTTGGATAGTGTTTTGAAAATAGTCGATTCGGTAGGATAATAATGAAAGTAATTTGAGAACAAATTATCGAACTAAAATAGACTTTGATCTGTTAATAGAATACAAAACACATTGATTTAAAGAATGAGTGACACTATATAGTCTACTTGCGCTAAGATTTCTTTACTTTTACTTGACTTAAAAATACTTATATGAACATAAAATCTTTTATCATTTCGCTTTTTATTGGAAGTTCACTTTTATTCAGTTGTAATTCTGAAACAAAAGAAGAGACTGAAACAATTGCTCAAGAAGAATCTAAACCAGTAGAGAAAAAAGTTTCGATTGAAAAAATTGAAGAGGGAATTAAAAAGTACATTCTAGAAACTACTGAAAAATCTGGAGGTACATTTAATATAAAAAATGATTCACTTGATTTAGATTTACGTTTGGTGAGGGTTCACACGGAATACTTATCTCACCTTGGCCCTGGAAGTTATTTTGCTTGTGTTGATTTAGCAGACGATAAAGGAGATATTTATGATGTTGATTTTTTCCTTGAGGGAACAGAAGATAACATGAATGTTGTGAGAACAGATATTCACAAGTTAAATGGAAAGCCATTTTATTCATGGAAACAAGATAAAAATGACAAAACATGGTCGATTGTTCCAATTAAAAATGCTGGAGGAGATTTGTTAGGCGTTGTTGAAGGGGAGGATGAATTTGAATTTTACTACAAAGTAATGCTACCGAAAATTGATGGAAAAGGAGAAATTTGGATTCCAATTGCTGAGTCAGATCAATTTCAAGATGTCAAAATGCTTTCTGTAAATATCCCAACAAAAGAAAAATACTTAACAGATGATCAATTTGGAAATAAAGTTCTTTACTTAAAGCTGGATGAGCGCCACAGTCACAAAGAAATTGCGATTTCATATAGCGTTAAACGACTAGAAAAAAGTCCATATAAAGCCAAAAAAGGAGAAGATTTAAATCAATATTTAAAAGCAAATACATTGATTCCTGTTGGAGATCAATTCAAGGAAATCGCATTATTTGCGATCGGAAATAAGACAAAGAATGATCCATTAATTAAAGCCAGAGCTTTGTATGATTACGTTATCGACAGTATGAAATACATTAAAAATGAAGAAGGAACTTACGGAACTGGAGATGCAGTTTACGCGTGTGACGCACAAAGTGGAAACTGCAGTGAATTCCATTCCTACTTTATCGCATTGGCAAGATCTGTAGATATTCCTGCACGTTTTGCCATTGGAGCTTCTATTCCATCTGACAGAGACGAAGGAGGAATTAATGGATATCATTGTTGGGCTGAGTTTTATGCAGAAGGAAAATGGTGGCCAGTTGACATTAGTGAAGCAAATAAATATACTGCATTGTCCACTTATTATTTCGGACATCACGGAGCAAATAGAATTGAACTTTCTAGAGGAAGAGACATCAAATTTAATCCTGGTCCAGCTTCAGGAGAAATAAACTTTTTGGCTTATCCTGTAATGGAAATAGATGAGTTTATTGTGAGACCAAAAACGACTTTTACTTTTGAAAGAAAGAAGGAGAAGAATTCTTAATTGAAGCGCTGTGCAGTATTGCAACTGCAGCGCAGCTAGATTCGACTTTAAATTACATGATATAAAAAAACCGTCTTGACGTAAAAGTCGAGACGGTTTTTTTTATTTGAGTTTTAAATCTTATTTTGAAGGATGCTCTTCTTTTTTAGCTGCTGGATGTTCTTCCTTAGTAGCTGCTGGGTGCTCTTCGCTTTCCGCTGCTGGATGCTCCTCAGACTCTGCTGCTGGATGTTCTTCAGACTCCGCCGCTGGATGCTCTTCACTTTCTGATGTTGGATGCTCTGTTTCCGTTTTCAATTCTTCAGTATCAACATCCGTAGTTGCTCCACAAGCAGTTAAACCTGCAGTTAAACCAAAAAACAAAGTTGCCATCAAAACTGTTTGTACTTTTCTTGTAACTCTTTTCATAATTATAGTTTTTTATAAATATACGACTAATAGAGGATCTACGTAAGATATGATTAGATATGTCATTTATCTGACCATAACTAACATTCAAATCTAATTGTTTTCATTTTGAGTTTATAAAACTGAATTACTATGGAATGAGATGTTAGACATTAGATTTTAGACGTTAGACGTTAGACAAAAAAAGACAAAGTGTCTAACATCTAAAATCTATTGTTCAATATAAAGGACTTTAGAAGCTAAAGCGGGATACACTAAAGTGCATTTTTTTCTTATTGATGAAATCAAAAACGACGGTTATTTTTGAAAGAAAGAGTGGTTAGAATTCTTAATGAAAGTGCAAGTAAGACGGAGAATTGCTGTGAAAAATTCAAAAATAATATGGCATAAAAAAACCGTCAAGATTTAAAAGTCAAGACGGTTTTTTATTTCCTTTAAAAAGAAAAACTCATTTGATTAATGCGCTACTCCGCTAAAAGGTCAATCAATTCCATAAGTTTTTTCATATATTTCTTTTCTTGATCAATCCTTCCTTGAATAACAGTTGCTTCTCCAGTTTTACCTGCTTTTTCTAACGCTGCTGATTCCTTTTCTAAATTACTCATTACTACATCTTCTCCTCTTACCAGATTCGTTAGCGCCATTGGCAAGACGGCATTTACATAAGCTCCTCCATTGTCAGAAAGTTGTTCTAAAACATAGAAATATTTCATTCTCGTTTTTACATCTTGTTCTTTATAGAAAGCGGTATAATTTAAAACACCTCCAATAGCATCGTATCCAGTAACTGCTCCGCTAGTTATGGCATGAGACATAAATTCCAAATTGGTTTCATCACCGTAATTCTTATAAATACCGATTAATTGACCTTTCAAAGCAGAAGAACGTTCATTCTCTAAGTCTTTTGCCAATTTCAAAACTTTGTCAACATCATTTTTGGTTCCTTTGGTTAATCCATTCAAAGCACTTGAAACAACTAAATATGAACTGTCTTTTTCAATAGTCTCAATTAGAATCACACGTGTTTTTCCTTCAAATTCCGCTTTGAAAAAATCACTTGATAGAGCATTGATTGCTGCTGATCGAACTTGCGAATTCTCATCAGATGTTGCCATGGTTTTCAAGTATTCAAAAACAGCTGGCTTTTTGTCTGCTCCTAATTTATCCAATTTTGAAATTGCCAATTGACGGATATACCAAAAATCATCTTCCAAGGCATCCAAAATCAATTGTTTCCCTTCTGGTGCTTGCAAACGCGTTCCATAGGTAATTGCTTTTTCTCTGTCCTTATAACGTGGTGCATTGTAATACTGGTGCACATACCATTCACGGGGCTTTTTGTGAGTAAAAACGCCCAGCAATGTTCTGTCTTCGTCAACAATGATGTTTTCTAATTCTCCCTCGAAATCAAAAGTGAATGAGTTGATATTTTTATCTACAACTACTTCAAAAGATTCTTTTTTTCCGTTAGCATAAACACCAATTTTCATCGGTAATTTATATAAGGGCGCTAATTCTAAATCTTGTGTTTGATTGATATTCACTGTTACCTTCCCTTCAGAAATATCCTGGGAAATATCTAGTTTTGGATGATAAGCGGATAAAAACCATTGTTCAAAAAACCAATTCAAATCTTCTCCAGCAACTTCTTCAAAAGCCAAACGCAAATGATGGATTTCTACTGGTTGAAAAGCATTGTCAGTAAGGTATTTATTTAGTCCTGCAAAAAATGCATCGTCTCCAAGATAATAGCGTAACATGTGCAAGATTCTACCTCCTTTGTTGTAAGAATGTGCATCAAACATATCTTCCTTGTCTTCATAATCAAACCAAATCATGTCGTGATAACCCATTTGTTTTGAAGATTGGAAATAACCATCGGCTTCTTTTTCTGCAACATAATCTGCGTGATCTCTTCCACTAAATTCCTCGTCCCATAAATATTGAGAATAGTTTGCAAAAGCTTCATTTAACGGAAGATTTGACCAACTTTCACAAGTCACTAAATTTCCAAACCAGTGGTGAAACAACTCATGTGCAATAATTGAGTGATTGTTTCCGTCGATTAATTCTCTTTTCGTTTGATAAACAAAATCACCAAAAACTACAGCACCGGTATTTTCCATCGCTCCAGAAACATATTCTCTAACAACAACTTGATGGTATTTATCCCATTTGTAATCTACACCCAATAATTCCGAGAAAAATTCAATCATCGTAGGTGTTTCACCAAAAATTGCTTGTGCGTGTTCTTCCCATTCTGGCTCAACATAATAATGCAATGGAATTACTGTTCCGTCAGGTTTTGTATAAGCATCTTCAACAACAGAAAATTCTCCAACCGCCATCATGAATAAATAAGGAACGTGCGGCAAATCTTGCTTCCAATAATCTGTTCTTGTTCCGTCAGCATTTTTTGTTGCAGACATAAATTTACCGTTAGATAAAGTCTTGTATTTGTCTTCAACCGTTATGTAAATTTCTTGTGTTGTATTCTGATTTGGACGGTCAATTGTAGGAAACCAAACTGAACTCGCTTCTGTTTCTCCTTGTGTCCAAATTTGTGGCATTTGATCTTTATTTTCTCCTTTTGGATTAATAAAATACAATCCTTTATCGCTGCTAATTGCACTAGAACCGCCTTCTAATTTATCTTCTGGTTTAGCGATATAATGTATCACAACAGTATATTCTTCATCTCTAGCATACTCTTTATCGAGTTTTATTCTCAAAAAATTAGCGTCATTGTATTTATATTTCAACTCTTTTCCATTCAATTTTACAGAATGAATTTCCATTGCTTTTGCGTCGAGAATCAAACTATCTGTTGAATAAAAATGAGGAGAGCAAGTTAATGTTGCAATTCCATTCATTTGAGATTTTTCCCACATAAAATTCACCTCCAATTTTGTGTGCTTCAATCCAGTTAGAATTGTTGCTGAAGGATTATAATGAGCTCTTTCGATAATTTCTTCCGTAGAAATAGCAGAAGAAGCGTTCTTGATAATTTCTCCATCATTTTCAGAAACATTTCCAGATTGCTCTTTGACGATTTCCTCCGAAGATTTCCCTTTACTCGTTCCACAAGAGTACATTAACCCTATGGATACAATAACTGTGAATATTCTTTTCATAAAAATTGATTCTTTGTATAAATTATTAAGCGAAAAGGCAAAAATCGTAATTTTAATCGATTTGCAGACTAAAACTTGTAAGTATGGCTCTCTTTATAGATAAAGATTGAAAATTATTCCACAGATGGTGAGATTATGCTCTTCGATTTCAACTAGAAAAATTATATTTGTAAAGATTGACTATTAAAAATCAGAAAATGGTAGAAACGAAATACATTGTTGACGGAAATGAAGTAAAAGGTGAAAAAGGATTCAGCTCAGTAGAATGGATTGATGATACTTATTTTACGATACATTTCATGGGTAAGAAATTTCATGGAGAAATCGTTGAAGCCGCAACTGAAGATCAAAAAATGACAATTAAAGTCAATCAAAGAACTTTCGAAGTCAAAAAAGATCGTCCGATTGATGAATTGATTCACAAAATGGGATTAGACAAGAAGAAAGTAAGAAAGCTTCACCAATTAAAATCACCAATGCCAGGTCGTATTTTAAAATTCTCAGTTGAAGTGGGAGATGAAGTATCAATAGGAACTCCTCTTCTTACATTAGAAGCAATGAAAATGGAAAACGTGATCAAAGCCGAAGGAGAAGGAAAGGTAAAAGCTATAGTTAAAGATAAAGAAACCGTTGTTGAAAAAGGTGAATTGATTATTGAATTTGAATAATGGCAATTGATAATTGATAATGGACAATTGACAATTGATAATTGTTTTAGGGTGACGGAACGCGGACTTTAGTCCCGTATTTTAATCGGGATGACGCAGATGCATCGACAGGCTCCGCAGAACTTCAAGCAACGCGGATTTTCACGGATTTTATATTAATGATATTAAGTTTACTTGCCACTCTTTTCCCTTAACTGTGACGCCTATGGCGAATGATAGCCTGTCGAAGGCAACGAAGTCACACGTTACAATCAACCATTAAAACCCACATTTTTCAAGTCTCACGCATTCATAACTCATCACTCATAATTCATAATTAATCTAACCGCTTCCCGCTTAGACAAAGGTTGCAATTCATTCTCTGCCACAAAACGAATTACCCATTTTTCATTCGTCTTGGCGTATTCTCGCAAAATCCAACCAATTGCTTTTTTGATAAAAAACCCTTTTGAGTCCGCCAATTCTAGGATAATATAACTGAGTAATTCAGAATCTGTATCTTTTTTATATTTCAACTGAAACAAAAGTGCACTTCTTTTCAACCAAATATTATCTGTTTCTAGCCAACGATCAACGGTACTTTTTCTTTCTTCAGGAAATTTCTTAAAGTATTCTGCCAATGGTTTTGTTGCTATAAAATCTATGGTATCCCACCAAGAATTACGAATAATCATCCATTCTATTAATTCAAGATCTTGTTTTTCTAGAGTTTTCATGTATTTCCCAAAAAACTCTTGTGCAAAATAATGGAGTTCTCTTTGCGGTTCATTCCATAAATCTTTCACTATTTCAAAAGCTTCTGACTTTTCTGGAAGATTACTTTTCAATAAAAACGGCTTTTGAAGATCTCTTCGATAAGGAGTTTTTATTCCAAAATACGGATGCCTTTCTTTCATATATGCTCCCTGCTCATTCGCAATTTTTGGATTCGCAGCATCTTCAAAAATGGAAATAATGGGATGTTTCATGAGCCGAAAATACGCTAAAAATATTTTAAAATTAAACTATTTAATGATAGAAAAATTGAAATCGAATTCCCTTGTTTTTAGCCAGAAAAAGGATTTATATTAAAAATCATCACGCTTAAACAATGTCTCTATTACAGGACATTTTTCATTTTCGCTTTACTGAATAGCTACAAACAAGACTGGAAATCAGGTGTTTTAAAATAAAAAAACTGCATTGTAGTCCTAATGTAGACTTAAAATGAATTGCTGCCTATGATATTCTACTTATTTTAGCGATAAATATTAGAACATTATGAAAAATAGATTATTGAAACTTATTACAGTTTTAGCATTACTTATAACAAGCCAATTTTCTTTTGGACAAAACCCAGGTGATACTACAGTTGTTCAAGGGTTTAATTTCAACAGTATGGTGAGAGACACGCAAATCGTGTTTCCTACATTCAATGGAAATGAAGTAGAACGTATTTGGATGAAATACACAATGCGTTGTAAAGATGGTTTAGTTTCTCCGGGAATTTCAGGTCAAACAAATAAAGGTTGTGGAGAATGGGATTATTCTTGTAATACTTACATCACAGACTCAACAAGACTTGATTCTATTAAAGCAGAAATAAACAAATACATAGTTTATCCATCTGCTTCAAGTGACAATAACTACAGCACAATTCCAACGTATAACATTTATGCAACAGAGCATTATGATCTTCAAATTACAGCTACAGCAAACGAGATGAATGCTGCTGTAACTAGTGGTGGAACACAATTATCGTCCGCTTTAGCACATACTAAACAAGGTGGGAAATCATTTGTACTATTAACAACTGCTCAATTAAACGCTGCAGGATTAACTATTGGTGATATTGATGCTTTGAGTCTTTTTAGTAATGGTAGCACAAACACATTGAACCATTTGGCAATTCGCATGAAAGAAATTACTGCTTCCAATTTAGATGATGCTCCATACTCGGACTTAATCAATGGAACCGAAGTTTATCACGGAGATTTAACACTTACTAATGGTCAAAACAAAATTCCATTTTACCAACCATTCAACTGGACAGGAGGAAATATATTAGTTGAAATAGTTTCTTCTTCAAATAATGGATCTACACCAATTGCTTTATCAGCAACAGATATTGGAGCAGCGCAATCATTAACAAATATTGAAAACCAATACGCTCGTTTTTTCCCAGGAAATTACATTTTAGCGCCTGGCTATTTAGGAGTATCTGGAACCACAAACAGAACAATTGAAGGTTGGATCAAAACTGAAGGTACGGAAGTAGATGTTGTTTCATGGGGTGAATCATTACCAGGAAAAAGATTTACTATTAAGGTAAACAACGATGGAAGAATAAAATTAGAAGTTCACGATGGTTCTGTTACCGGAAATCAAGTAGTGAATGATGGAGAATGGCATCACTTTGCTGTTTCAATGAGTGGAATTAGTCTTTCAGGAACAAAAATTTATATTGATGGGGCATTAGTAAACTCAATCGATTTAAATAATATAATTGTAAATACTAGTGCATTCAATGAAGTTGAAATCTCAAGAGGTGACTGGAACAACTACTTTGTTGGTGAAATGGATGATATTAGAATTTGGGACACTGATTTATCCCCAGCAACAATTCAAAATTATATGCATTCAAGAATAGATGCCAATCACCCAAACTATTCAAATTTACAATTGAATTATGCTTTTGATGGAGCAACTAATATAATTGATGACTTATCGCCAAACAATAATGATGGTGAAATGATTGGAGGAGCAGCTTTCGGTAAACGCTCAACGAGTCAACATAATTTTGATTTTACTAAAAGTTCAGTTATTCCAGACATTACTTTTCACCAAGCGGATTATACTTTAACTATAGTAAATACGCAAGAAAATGATTCAATTATGAAAGAAAGCTACATCGTAGCCCAAAACATTTTAGACCCTGCAAACGGAAGTTATTCTTCTGATATTACAACTACATATTTGAATTATTATCCAAAATCACACAGCTTATATGACATTAACGGTCTGTTCATCAACGAAAACTTGAGCTCAAACGCTATGCTTTTAACAAATACAGTGGTTAACTATTATTTCCGTTCTCCGAGTTCTCTAGAGCTTTTATCATTAGTAACTCCTTATGGCGTAAATCTTGATTTAGGAATGGAAGGTGTTGCATGGTATTTTGATGTAACAGATTTCTATCCTATTCTTCAAGGAAATCGTGGATTAAAAATGACGAGAGGTGGCCAATGGCAAGAAGATATTGATATTCAATTCTTATTTGTTCATGGAACTCCCGCAAGAGAAGTTATGGATATGCGTCAAATTTGGAGAGTTGATCATGTAAACTATTCTGATTTGAATGCGAATAAATACTATGAACCACGTACTGTTGATTTATTGCCGAACACAACAACTGCAAAAATTAGATCAGCAGTTACAGGTCACGGTCAGCAAGGTGAATTTACTCCACGTCAACATTCATTAAACATTAACAATGGTCAGCAAAATCTCCAATGGCAAGTTTGGATGAAATGTGCTGAAAACCCAATTT
Source organism: Brumimicrobium glaciale (assembly GCF_004152935.1). GTDB lineage: Bacteria > Bacteroidota > Bacteroidia > Flavobacteriales_D > Crocinitomicaceae > Brumimicrobium > Brumimicrobium glaciale. The sequence continues at coordinate 150,535 of NZ_SETE01000001.1, read as the reverse complement.
ATCCGCAAGGAGGAACATGGATTTATGACCGTGCTGGTTGGTGTCCTGGAATGCCAACACAAATGGAAGAGTGGGATGTAACAAATTACATCAACAATAATCAAATTGATGTTGATTATGGTGTTGCCTCTGCTACGGGAGACTCCAGATATATTGTAAATCATCAAATTATATCTTATGGTCCAACAAATTTTGCTACAGACGCAAGAATTGTAACAGTTCAAGCGCCAAATGATCAAATTTCTTTTGGTAGAACAAATCCTATGTGCAGCGATCCATTGGTTACAGTTCAAAATTCTGGAAGTGGTAACATTACTTCTCTAAGCATAGAATATTCTATCAACGGAGGATCAACTGAAACTTTTGACTGGACAGGCTCCTTGGCATTTATGGAGGAAGAAGATATCGTTCTACCTTCAACAACTGCGCTTTGGAGTTCACTTTCACAAAGTGCCAACAATAAATTTGAAGCTAAAATAGTTTCTGTTAATGGAGGTGCAGACGAATATGCTTTGAATAACAAATACAAATCCACATTCACTTCTACAGATATTGTAGTGCCTGAGTTTGTTTTGGAGATTAAAACAAATACGAAAGCAACTCAAAACAACTATAGAATTGAAGACATTGCTGGAAACATCATTATGGAAAGAACGAGTTTGTCAAATAACACAACTTATAATGATACTTTAAGTTTAACTCCAGGTTGTTACCGTTTTGTGATTGAAGATTCTGGAGAAAATGGTATTGACTTTTGGGCAAATAATGAAGGAGCAGGATTGATGAAAATCAAAACATTAGATGGTTCTCAAATTAAAAGATTTGAAGGTGATTTTGGAGGAAGCTACATTTATGAGTTTAGTGTAACAGGAGAAGTTTCTGTAACGAATCAAACAATGTACGCACCATCTTTCACTGTTTCTCCTATTCCATCAAACGATGTTATTAACATTGAAACGAAGGGAAGTCAAGAAGGAACTTATGCAATTTTCAATGCACAAGGACAAACAATGAAAAACGGAACGATTAAAGAATTGAGAGATAATCCTACGATTTCAATTAGAAATTGGGATACTGCGGTGTACTTTATTCACTTCAATACGAATGAAAATACAACAGTACAGAAGTTTATTAAGAATTAAATTGTTGATGGATTAAGAAATCCATTATTTTAGCCCAATAGAAAAATGAAGAGAAGCTCTTTACATATCATTTTTCTGTTGGGCTTTTTATTTGTCCTATCAGAAAGCACTGCTCAAGAAAATTACGATTTTATTGAGCAAAAATGGATTGAAGTCAAAAATAATATTGAAAATGACCAGCTTAACGAGGTAAAAGCCTCTTTTGATGAATTTGCAAAACTGTCAATCAGAAACAAACAAGACACTATCCTATCAGCAGCTATTATTCAAATTGGAAATTATTATAAAGATCAAGGAGAATATGGTGAACGAATAAAATGGTACCAATTTGCGCTTGATTCTTTATGTCAGAAAGAAGGAGTTTCATGTTTCGATATCCGACGAGAATTTGCGGATATTTATGCATTTATTGAGCAATATGAAAAAGCGATCAATCTGCATAAAGCGAATTTAGATGTTTTAATTACAGAGAAAAACCAAGAAGCAGTTTCGTTGGAATACTCTACCATCGCCACAAATTATTTTAGAAATGGTGACTTAGAAAATTCAGAAAAATATTATCTAAAATCTTTAACATCTGCACAACAGAATGAAAACACATTTTACACATTGCTGTCTTACAATAATCTCGGTTTTTTCTATTCTCAAATCCCAAATTATTCCGAAGCAGAAAAATATTATCTGAAAGGAATTGAAATGATTGAAGGTCCAGAAAATCCTTCTCAGTATTACAAAGCCCAATTGGCACTTTTAAAAGGGAATTTAGGAGGAAATTATATTAAAAACAAAGAAAAAGTAGAACTGGGAATACGCTTTCTGAACGAAGATATAAATTACAATTTAGAGAATAACGGGCACGATTTAGCCATTAACGCAGCGGTAGAATTAACAAAGTATTATTATGAAAACAAGCAGTTCAAGCAAGCTGAGGAAACACTTCAAAACTGTCTTGATAGATTAGAAGAACCTAAGAAGAGTAAAACGTTTACAGGGAATTTAGTTCCTGTATATTATTGGCTTTTTAAAGTGCATTTAGAACAACAGGAAAATCAGAAAGCGTTGTTCTACTTCAAAGAATATGATTCCTTAAAAACGAACAGAGATGAAGCACGAGAAGAACGTCGATTTATAATAGAGAAAAGTTTACTTGAGAATATTCTTAATGTTCAATTAGATTATCAAAATCAACAGATTCAATTAAAAAACAAGGAAAACGAGGTACTCCAAGAGAAGAACAACCACTTTTTCTATCGCTTAATAATTGGTATTGTATCCTTTATTACACTAGCAATTCTGATTCTGCTTTACAGTCGAAAACGAATTTCGTTGATGCGAATAAATAAAGAACTTGCAGAAAATAAATTTGAAGTTGAAAAGCTTGAAAAAGAAAAGACAAAATTAGAATTGACCTACAAGAACAAAGATTTAACTGATTTTGCAATTGATATTTCTCGTAAACAAGATGTATTGATTGATGTAAAATCTAAACTGAATGAAATTTTAAACAACAAATCAGACTTAGACGATACCAAAAAAGAGATTAAGACATTGATCAATTACACCAATAATAACATGTTGGTGGATGAACAATTAAAAGAGTTTCAGGAAAACATTGAAGAAGTTAACTACAAATTTTTGGATCAATTACAAAAAAGATATCCCGAATTAACCGAATTAGACAAAAATGTCTGTGGTTTGATTCGATTAGGATTGTCTAATAAAGAAATTGCAACAATGCGGAATGTGAGCTATAAAGCCATTCGGATGTCGCGTTACCGTATCCGTAAAAAACTGGGCTTAGAGAAAGAAGTTAATCTTGTTGAGTTTTTGAAATCAATAGAGTAGGTTAACCGTGTATCTAATGATTTGAAGATTAAAAACAATCAACAATAATTTCAATCCTTGACTCAACGAAGTCCATAACAAATTGAACCTTTCAATTTTTGAATCCTTAATTTGAATCTACAATGGAATGGACGTTTTCAAAGTTCCCTACATTGTGTCTCCGATTATGGAATTTTAAATAATCTTTTTATCCATAAACCCCTGAATATTTGAATTCTTAAATCTTTTAATCCTATAATACAACTTTATCAATCTTTCAATTGTTTCTTATAGGATTGCTTTTTCAATTTAATCATGCTTTATTTTTTATATTTGTAACCGATGATAAAAGTCAGTGATATTAAAAGTCCAATTGCGGAAGAACTAGAGAAGTTTGAGCTGCACTTTAGGGAAAGTATGAATTCTAAAGTTCCACTTTTAGATAAAATCACGCATTATATCATTAAAAGAAAAGGGAAACAAATGCGACCAATGTTCGTGTTTCTTTCTGCAAAGATGCTGGGGGAAGTCAGCCAAGACACTTACAACTCAGCTTCATTAATAGAACTTTTACACACCGCAACATTAGTGCATGATGATGTAGTTGATGACGCCAATGAAAGAAGAGGTTTCTTCTCAATAAATGCATTATGGAAAAATAAAATCGCTGTTTTAGTGGGTGACTTTCTACTTTCTAAAGTGCTTTTAATGAGTATTGAACACAAGAAATACCGCTCTTTAGAAATCGTAGCCAGAACAGTTCGCGAAATGAGTGAAGGTGAATTACTTCAAATTGAAAAATCACGTCGACTAGATATTGATGAAGAAACTTATTTCGAAGTAATTAGACAAAAAACAGCTTCCTTAATTGCCACTTGTTGTGAAGCAGGAGCCGTTTCAGTAGAAAGAGAAGACGAAGCAGAACGCATGCGTCTTTTTGGTGAAAAAGTTGGTTTGGCCTTCCAAATAAAAGATGATATTTTTGATTACGGAACACCAGGTAAAATTGGTAAACCAACAGGAAACGATATCCGTGAACAAAAAATGACGCTTCCTTTAATCTACACGTTAAATAAAGTAGACCGAAAAACGAAAAAGGAATTGATCAATATCGTTAAACGCCACAACGAAAACCCAAAGAAAGTTCGCCGTGCCATTGAATTGGTGATTAACAACGGTGGAATTGATTACGCTTACGATTACATGATTAAAATTAAGGATGAAGCCTTGAAATTACTGGATCCTATTCCAGATTCTCCAAGTAAACAATCTATGATTATGTTGGTGGAATATACGACAAGCAGAGAAAAGTAAAAATAAAGCTTAAAGCTATAGGCTGTAAGCTTTATGCTTGATTTACCTTAGCCTCCATACTTATTTCAAAATTACCAAACTTTAAAAACACAAAAACATGAATTTAGATCCAACGATTGATGCCCTAAAAAGTAGTTTAGAGCTTTTAAACAATGAATTAGAAAAGGTAACCGAAGAACAACTAAAGAAAAAGTATTTAGTCGTTATTGAAAAGGTGGAAAAAGCTATTCATTATATCGATGAAATGGAACACAGAACTTTTTAGGGGCAGGTTTTCAAATTTTACTATTGGCATTTCACCAAGAAGTATTTCATGTGTATATATTTTTGGCTTCATACAAAAAGTGAAATAATCTAGAGTATGACGTTCATACAAAATGCATAATCCTATTATTGTTTTTAGGAATATTGATTAGTCCTTTCGCACAACGTTCTATTATTTCAGGATTTAATGATAATATTTATAATCGTTGGAAGCTTGTCAAAATCACTGTGATTTCAGAAAATATCAAGTCTCATTTGACAGAAGGAAATGCCTATATAAAATGCTATTGTAAATCTAATTCTTATGAAATTTTAGAGAATGGAAATTGACTAATTCTACAGTGGATTTTATCTCGCATGGTGAAAAAATAAGTACTGTAATTACAAAATTAACAAAGCATAAATTAGAAATAGTATTTCCAGATGAGATCAGCGATTATATAAGTAAAAATCGATAGGATAACTTTACCGTCTCTCATTCTTTTCACTTCGCTCTCACTCTCTTTCTCACTCAACCTTCAACCACAAATATTCAACATTCATCGTTCATCATTACCTAATCCGTATCTCCACTCTCCTATTCGCCTGAATCTCAAAATCCGATTTCGCTTCGGGATATTTCATTTTTGTATTTCCCAAGCCAGCAATCTTAATTCGAGATTTTCTAATTCCGGTATCTACAAGGTATTCTCTCACTTTTTTAGCTCTCCTTGTAGATAAACTCTTCGCGCGCCAAGTATTTTTACCTAAACGGTGCACATGACCTTGAATTTCAATTTCTACTTCTGAATTAATGGCCATAAAATCTTTCAACCTTTTCAATTTAGTATAGGCTGTAGGAAGCAAAACATCTGATTGTGAAACAAATTCCAAACCTTCCAGCTCAATAGATTGATTTAATTGAATTGGTTCCAAAGGGATTATTATTTCAGTTCCTTCTATTTGACGTAGATTTATTTCACGATCCTCAAAGAAATAACCTGATGCATCAATCTTTAAATTAAATTTCATTAGTTCCGCTTTAGGAAAAACAAAATCTGAAACCATGTATAAAGCGTTGTTCTTTTTCGTTCCAGAAACAATAACTTTTGCAACTACAGGTAAATTTGTTCTGGCATCTCTAATCTTAATTTCAAATGCTCCATCAAAAATATCGTCTCTAAAATCATAAATCTTTTTCATCGCTTCAATATCTTTTGCAGTGATTTGATCACCAAAAGAAGAAATTAACACAAAATCTGATTGCGTAGCTAACTTTGAATTAATACAGATAATTAAGCTCTGGTTTGCTTCAACCTTTATAGAGTCCAATAAAAAAGTCAAAATATTCTTTCTATTGATTTCCCCTTTTTGAATTGGAGCTATGGAGCCATCATGGATAGATTCGCAACTTTCTCCATAGTCCAGCAAAAAAGCAGCGTAATCGAAGAAGAAATCAACTTTTTCAAGGGTAATTGATAAATAACCGGGCATATTTGTTTCACAACTAAACCACAAACTATTCAATTCATCACTTTTAAAAGTATTTTGAATAGCATTAAAATCATCAAACTCACCTCCATTTCCAGTTAATTGAAGATTTGAAGAAACGTTTGGCTCAATTTTTATTGCCCCAAAACAATCTCCAATATTATTTGCAACTCCAGGGTCAGAAGTGTATTTGGATTTTTCTTGACCAAATAGCAGCGCTGGAAATAAAAATATGTAAACTATGAATCTGTGTATCATTTAGTAGTTGAAATAAACCTATTATATGAAATCTAAAAATAAACAATTTAAACGCAATCAGTCAGAATTTAGAGATTGAGTTTAGAAAAATTTGATGAAAATTAATATTAAAATGCTCAACCAACTAAAAAATTCAGGTTCTATATAATTTTGTGTGGGTAGATTTAAAATCTATGGTTTTAATTGAAGCTAAACGATTGTTAATTTGGTTCTACTTTTATTTAAATGGAAACTTTCTGTTAAAATAGTTCGCTTAATTTTATAAACTCGTGTTGTTTAAGTACTTATTATTCTATATCCCAGAGGGACGGCATGTTAATAGGAATGGAAGTAAGTCTATCCTATTAGCGATACAAACCACAATATACTTGATTGTGAAAATGAAATGATAATCTTGATAAATACTTTAATTGGGTTACCAAGCTAAGTCGTAATTATTTAAAAAGAGATTCCTCGTCGTTTCACTCCATCGGAATGACAGGTTTTCGTTGGCTTGGGTGGGGTAAAATTTGCTCAAGCTTCGCTTAAGCAAATTTTACCCCAAAGACTTCTCTACGAACTGTCATTCCGATAGTTGAAAAAATATTAGATTTTAACAACTGAGGAATCCCTTCTTCCTTTTTACTAAAGTTTAACTTTAGATAAAATTAATTAATGCGATTATCGGCTGTATTATTGAAAAAACACATCGTTAAAATTAGGGATTAACGACCTATATTGGTATCCCAATACTTTAAAATACAATTCGTTTAGATTACCGTTAAATTCGTAGTAGAACTATTAATTTTTCGAAGGATTAAAATTAATCACTCACAGTATTTCATATAGAGCCAAAATCCAATATTTAAACAAATATTCAGATTTAATGAGCTGTTTTAATACTTAAATATAACTAAATTTGAGATTATGGTACAAGAATTTGACAACACGCTTTATATTCGATTAGGAGAAGATAAAATTAAGGATCTTGTGAATGCTTTTTATGAAAGAGTTTACAAACATCCTGTCTTAATACCAATATTTGATACCAATTCAATTGATGAAATTAAAGAAAAGCAGTTTCGTTTTTTAACTCAATTTTTAGGTGGTCCTCCACGTTACATTGAAAAATATGGACCGCCAAGAATGCGTCAGCGTCATTTACCACACAGAATCGATCAAAATGCTATGATTGCTTGGCTGTCTTGCATGAAAGAAGCAATTTCAACTTTGGCACTTTCTGAGGAAATAGCAGACGAATTATACAACAAATTTCCACAATTAGCGCAACACATGGTGAATAGTTAATCTTTTAGCAGTAGGCTTTAAGCTCTAGGCCTTAGGCTTGATTAGCCTTTAATTATGAATTGATTTCCTTATTACCAACCATTTCAATTGAAAAATCAATTTAACTTTTTTGGGTTACCCAGATAAGTCGTAATTATTTAAAAAAGAGATTCCTTGTCGTTTCACTCCACTTGTGCTGAGCTTGCCGATGTATCGGAATGACAGGTTTTAGTTGGTTAGAGTAAATTATACTCCAAAAACTCCCCTATGAACTGTCATTCCGTAATTGGGAAAATCTTATATTTTAGCAACTGAGGAATCCCTTCTTCCTTTTTTATAAAGTTAAACTCCATATAAAAACTAGTTATTAACAATCTATCTTGGTAGTCCAATAACTTTTTAAATACTGTAACGTGCATAAAGCTTAAAGCATACAGCCTAATGCTCAAAGCCGACAACCGACAACCTAAAACATTATGTAAATTGATCGTAAAAAGTGACCTTATTCAGTTAAACTACTTATTTTTGTAGGCTTAATATCAAATGGGTTATGAGCAATACAAAAATCAAGAGTGCAATCATTTCTGTTTTTAATAAAGACGGACTTGGACCAATCGTAAAAGAACTTTCAAATCAAGGCGTTACGATTTACAGCACAGGCGGAACACAATCATTTATTGAAGAGCTGGGAATAAAAGTTCTACGTGTAGAAGATTTAACTTCTTATCCTTCAATTTTAGGTGGTCGAGTAAAAACACTTCACCCTAAAGTTTTTGGCGGTATCTTGAACAGAAAAGACAACGCTAAAGATCAAGAACAATTAAAAGAATTTGATATCCCCTCTTTTGATTTGGTAATGGTAGACCTTTATCCATTTGAAGAAACAGTTGCCGCTGGAGGAACACACGAAGAAATCATTGAGAAGATTGATATCGGAGGAATTTCTTTAATTCGTGCAGCTGCAAAAAATTACAAAGACGTAATGTTGGTTTCTACAACAAAACAATACGCAGACTTTTTGTCAATTTTAACTGATCAAAAAGGAGAAATTACAGTTGAGCAAAGAAAAGCCTACGCAAAAGATGCTTTCAACGTAAGTTCACATTACGACACACATATTTTCAATTACTTCAATCAAGACGACGAAGCAGTATTCAAACAAAGTATTACTGAATCACAAGTTTTAAGATACGGTGAAAACCCACACCAAAAAGGAATTTTCTACGGAGGATTAGACAGTGTTTTTGACAAATTGCACGGTAAAGAACTTTCGTACAACAACCTTTTAGATGTTGATGCAGCAGTTAACCTAATGGAAGATTTCAAAAATGAAAATCCAACATTTGCTATTTTAAAACACAACAATGCTTGTGGTTTAGCGACTCGTTCAACAATTGAAGAAGCTTATGCGGCTGCTTTAGCGGGTGATCCTGTTTCTGCTTTTGGTGGAATATTGATTGCAAACACAAAAATTGACGCCAAAACTGCGACTTTAATCAATGATTTATTCTGTGAAGTGGTAATTGCTCCAACTTACGACGAAGAAGCGATTGAGATTTTAAAATCGAAGAAAAACAGAGTGATTCTGGTTCAAAAACCTTTCGAATTTCCTAAGAAACAATTCAGAACTATTTTGAATGGTGTTTTAGAACAAGACAGAGATTTAATTACAGATCAAATTGAAAATTTCGAAACGGTAACTAAGGTTGGAACAACAGACCAACAAAATAAAGATTTAGCATTTGCCAATAAATTGGTGAAACACACAAAATCAAATACCATCGTTTTAGCAAAAGACGGTCAATTATTAGCGAGTGGAACAGGTCAAACATCTAGAGTTGATGCATTGAATCAAGCTATTCACAAAGCAAAATCATTTAACTTTGATTTAAACGGAGCGGTAATGGCATCTGATGCATTTTTCCCATTCCCAGATTGTGTAGAAATTGCTGATAATGAAGGTATAAAAACAGTGATTCAACCAGGAGGTTCAATTAAAGATGAGTTATCAATTAAGTATTGTGACGAACACCAAATGGCGATGGTTTTCACTGGAAATCGTCACTTTAAACATTAATATAAAATAAATAAAAATTAGTTCGTAAATTTCCCTAAATTTGGGATTATATTTACTACACTATATAGACAATTTTAGCGCGGCAGAAACGATATGGGATTATTTGGCTTTTTAACACAAGATATTGCAATAGATTTAGGGACAGCAAACACACTCATCATAATGGATGATAAAGTGGTTGTTGATGAACCTTCAATTGTTGCTAGAGATATTCAAACAGGTAAAATTGTTGCTATTGGTAAAAAAGCCCAGCAAATGCATGGTAAAACCCATAAGCTAATTGAAACGGTTCGCCCGCTTCAAGATGGTGTAATTGCTGATTTCCAGTGTGCTGAACAAATGATTCGTGGAATGATCAAAATGATCAAGAAGCGCAAGAGTTTATTCAATCCTTCGTTAAGAATGGTAATTTGTATTCCATCTGGAATTACAGAAGTTGAAAAAAGAGCCGTTCGTGATTCTGCAGAACACGCAGGAGCAAAAGAAGTGTATTTGATTCATGAACCAATGGCTGCCGCAATAGGGATTGGAATTGACGTTGAAGAACCCATGGGAAATATGATTATTGATATCGGAGGAGGAACTTCTGAAATTGCAGTAATCGCTCTTGGTGGTATCGTTAGTGATAAATCAATTCGTGTAGCTGGAAATGACTTCACAAAAGATATTGAAGAATATATGCGCCGTCAACACAACATTTTGGTTGGAGAACGTACCGCAGAACAAATTAAAATTGAAGTAGGATCTGCATTGCCAGAATTAGATAATCCACCAGAAGATTTTGCTGTGCGTGGACGAGATTTAATGACAGGTATTCCAAAAGAAATTATCGTAAGCTACGTGGAAATTGCTCACGCTTTAGATAAATCAATTTCTAAAATCGAAGAAGCAATTTTGAGTGCTTTAGAAATGACACCGCCAGAACTTTCTGCAGATATTTACAAAACAGGAATCTATTTAGCTGGAGGTGGTTCAATGTTACGTGGACTAGATAAACGTATGTCATTAAAGACAAAACTACCGGTTCACATCGCAGAAGATCCATTAAGAGCAGTTGCCAGAGGTACAAGTATCGCTTTAAAAAATATAAACCGTTTCCAATTCTTGATAAGAGATTAAAAGCAATAATATTTCATGCTAAAGTTTATAGCATTCTTTCGAAGGTTCAGGGTATTTCTTGTCTTTCTGATTTTACAAATTGCCGCACTAAGTTCATACTTTACGGTTATGAGTTTCCCAAGAACAGCGTTCTTTAACTCATCTACAGCAGTAACAGGGACTTTATTGTCGTGGGAAAGAGATATTGTGAAATACCTTTATCTCGACGAAGCCAACGAAAAATTACAAGCCGAAAACGTGCTTCTTGAAAAAAGAATTGCTGATAATTTTATTTCTATTGATACCAATACTGCCTTAATTAATGACACCTTAAGAAGGTTAAGTTTTGAAAGAACTCCAGCAACAGTAATTAACTCCTCCCATACACACGCCAATAATTATTTTACTATTAATGCGGGAAGTGATAAAGGGATTGAAAGAAAAATGGGTGTTGTTTCATCGAATGGAATTGTAGGAATTGTTTATGATGTTTCAGAAAATTTCGCAATTGTAAAGTCTGTTTTAACTACAGATATAAATATCAGTGCTTTCATAAACAAGTCCAACGCACATGGTTTGATAAAATATGAAGGAACAAATCCAAGAAGAGTAAACCTCACAGGATTTTCTAATGATATTGAAGTAGAAATAGGATCAAAAGTTTTAGCACGAGGAAGCGGTGGATATTTTCCGCCTGGAGAACCCATTGGTATAGTTGAAAAAATTGAGCCTGTAGAAGGTCAGCCAAGATGGAATATTATCGTTAGACTGAACCAAGACATGAGAAAATTGAGGTATGTTTATGTGATCAAAAACATCCATAAATTGGAACTTGAAACATTAGAAAAAAAGATTCCTGAATTACAATGAATTATCTCGTAAAAAACATACTTCGTTTATTGATTTTTGTGCTTGCGCAAGGATTGATTTTTGGACAACTGCCTTTTGGATACGGAATTCATCCGATGATCTATCCTTTGTTTATTCTTATGCTTCCTTTCGACACCCGACCTGTTGTGCTAATGTTATTGGCTTTCATTGCAGGAGTAGGCGTCGACTTTTTTATGAATACCTTTGGTTTGCATGCCAGCGCTTCAGTGTTTATAGCTTACATTAGACCTGGAATTTTCAGACAATTTGCTCCAAGAGATGGATATGATATTCTTAAAGAACCAATTGCTAAAGATTGGGGATATCCTTGGTTCATTAAAGTTTCAGCACTTACAATTTTGCTTCACCATTTTTGGTTTTTCGGTCTTGAATATTTCAAATGGTCAGCTTGGCAAGAAATTCTTACCAGCACATTCTTAAGTTCCATTATAACTTTAACTATATTTATACTCATCCAAGTACTTTTCTTTAAAAAGTCTAAAAATGTATGAATTTAGAAAATAGACGTCTCGTTTTTATCCTCCTTTTCGTTTTTGTTGGTATTGTATTCACCGCTAGGCTTTTTTATATGCAAGTGGTTGATGACAAATGGATCGAACGTGCTGGAGAAGTTGCCAAGAAAAAAATCACGATTAAACCTCCACGAGGAATCTTGTATGATCGAAACGGTGAGAAAATAGTAGCCAATAAAACTTACTATAATCTCATGTTTATAGAAGATGATATTGAGCATTTGGATACACTCGCTTTCTCAAAACTTATTGGTTATTCTGTTGATTCTATTCACCTAAGATTTGCTGAAATACGCAAAGAACTTGATAGAAGAACACGCAGTAAAACGACAGGAAACGATACAGTTGTTAACGATTACCGAAGCTATTTACCTCATGCATTTTTGAAAGAATTATCCGCCGATGAAATTTCCGAAATTGCAATGGATCTTTCAGAGTTCAAAGGTTTTTATGAAGAACCAATGAGCATGCGCGATTATCCTTATCCTTATGGTGCAAATATTTATGGTTATCTGAATGAAATCAGTGGTCCAGAACTCAACGCAGACAGAAGATTTTATAGAGTTGGAGATTTCATTGGAAGATCAGGATTAGAGAAATATTATGAATATGAATTGCGAGGAAAGAAAGGAACGAAAGTTATCCTTACTTCTTCAAGAGGAAAATTGGTTGATAATTTCGCAGGTGGAAAATTAGATACAAATGCGCAACAAGGCCCTCCACTCCATTTAGGAATTGATATCATTCTTCAAGCTTATGGCGAGGAGCTCATGAAAAACAAGCTCGGATCAATTGTGGCAATTGAACCTTCAACTGGTGAAATCTTAGCAATGGTGAGTGCTCCAAGTTACAACCCTAATTTAATGGTTGGAACAAGGAATATTCGCACCAATTATCAAAAACTATATAAGGATACATTAAAACCATTTTATCCTCGACCACTTGCAGCAGAATATCCTCCAGGATCAATTTTCAAAGTCGTGAATGCATTAATTGGATTGCAAGAGGGTGTTATTGATGAAAATGCATCATTTCCTTGTACAAGATCTTGGGTTGGTTGTCACAATCATCCGCCAGCAAATAGCGTTTCAAAAGCAATTCAATATTCTTGTAATCCCTATTTCTATTACGAAGTAAAAAAGATTATTCAACAAGGTAAATATTCCAATAATTTTAAAGATGCAGCAGAAGGCCTCGCTATTTGGGAAAAGTATATGCACAGTTTCGGTTTTGGAATTAGACCAGAGACAGATATTTTTGGTTTAAGAAACGGAGTTATTCCAAATGTGGAATTTTATAATCACTGGTATGGAGAATACCGTTGGGCTTTTTCTACTATTCGATCGAATAGTATTGGTCAAGGAGAAGTTAAATTAACTCCCCTTCAGATGGCCAACTTAGCTGCTATCGTAGCAAATGAAGGATTTTATTATGAACCGCATTTAGTGAAAAGTATAGGTAATGAGGGTCCACAAGAAAAGTTTAAAGTTAAAAAATACACCATGGTGGAATCCAAACATTTTGGAGCTGTAAAAGAAGGAATGCGTGGTGCTGTTAATGAAGCACATGGAACAGCAAGAAGAGCAAGAATAAAAGATATAGTTGTAGCTGGAAAAACAGGAACAGCTCAAAATCCACATGGAGAAGACCACTCTGTTTTCATGGCATTTGCACCGTTTGATGATCCTAAAATTGCCATTGCAGTATTTGTTGAAAATGCGGGATTTGGAGGAACTTGGGCAGCACCAATTGCAAGTTTAATGATGGAGAAATACCTTACAGGTACAATAGCTGACTCGTTAAAAGAAAAAAGAATTTTAGACCAACGCTTTACAAATATTAATGAATAGTTTTAGAGAAAAAACAGTGGGGTGGGATTGGTTGACTATCGTGGTAGTTGCCGCGCTAGTATTGATGGGAATTGTCAACATTTACTCAGCGGCATACAATCCTGAAAGACCATTTTTATTTGATATTAAAACCCTTTATGGTAAACAAATAATGTGGATTGGAATCGGTCTTTTCCTAGGTATTGTAATATCGCTTATTGAGGCAGAATTCATCCGGAAACTTACTCCATTGGCATTTGTAACTGTTTTGATTTTGCTTGTTCTTGTATTGTTTACTGAACCCATTAATGGAGCTAGATCTTGGTTGGGAGTTGGTCCTTTTGGTGTGCAACCCTCCGAATTCTCTAAACTAACTACCGCGTTAATGTTAGCGTATATCATTTCCGAAAACAGAGGTAAATTGATCTCCAAGCGTTCCTTATTTCTAGCGTTATCTGTTGTTATAGGGACAATGCTATTGGTTTTGATTCAAAATGATACCGGAACTTTTTTGGTTTTTACAGCATTCTTTTTTGTAATGTACCGTGAAGGAATAACTTTTGATCCAATTATCTTATTCTTTTCCAACCGTGTTTTGGGATTAAGATTTAAACACACTTTCGTTGGAATTCACTTTATTCCTGTTCTATTCATCATCATTTTCCTCAGTATAATCACCTTGTATTTTACTGAGTCAAAACATACCTTTTCATTTCTGCCTGGTTATGATTTACCCGGTTGGATGCTACTATTGATAATTATCTCAGTTCTATTTATTATTTCTTTCTTCATCAATCAGAAACTTGCAGCGCAGAGAAATAAAAAGAAAATGAGAGCCGCAATTCTTATTGTGTATATCGTAACTGTCGGACTAGTTGGACTGATCTCTTATACTTATTTGAATGTTTTGCAGGTTCACCAAAAAGACAGAATTGATTTGTGGCTAGGTAAAATTCAAGATCAAGACGGAAAAGATTACAACAGAAACAGAGCTTTGGCTGCCGTTGGATCTGGTGGTTTTTCTGGTGTTGGATATCATGAGGCAATTTTATCTAGTCCAAGAAGTAAACACGTTCCTGAAAGTGAAACAGATTTTATATTCTCTGTATATTCCGAAGAATGGGGCTTTGTAGGCTCAGCAACTTTGGTGGTTCTTTTTACCGTTTTACTGGTCAGAATAATAGTCATTGCAGAACGGCAAAAGAGCCGATTTGCCAGGGTGTACGCCAATTCTGTCGCCATGATAATTTTCTATCACTTTGCAATTAATGTAGGTATGAACATTGGAATTATTCCAGTTATTGGAATTCCATTGCCCTTTTTTAGTTACGGTGGTTCATCCATGATGTCCTTCCTCATTATGATTCTTATTTTATTGAAATTAGATAGTCAACGTAAAGATGTCCTTGCATAATGAAAGAAAAATTTGATTCATTTACGCCTTTTCTTCAAGCGGTTCTACTCTTTACGATAGGCGCCGTTTCGTTTATCTTGATTTCTATCATCGTTACTTTGGTAATGACAATCAGCTACCCAGAAATGCCAGTTGACAACTTAACTATACAGCTCAAGTCGTTTCCTGTCCAGTATATGTTTATCAATTTCATGCCTTTCCAATTGGGATTTTTGCTTACTCCAGGAATTGTATACAGTTATTTAACTAAAGATGCCGAGAAAATAATCAGTAAACCAAAGCTGTCCACAATAGTATGGTCACTTCTATTATTTGTTTCAGTATTCTTCCTTTTGCCTTTTATAAGTGAAATTAACCTAGACATCACAAAGTTCCTCGGAGTTTATGAAGGACTTGTGGCTGCCAAAGAAATAGCAGACGAACAATTAACAAGCTTAGTAGGAAAAAGCGGTTCTATGAGTTTCTTTGCTGCATTATTAATCATTGGATTGATTACTGGAATTGCCGAAGAGTTTGCCTTCAGAAGATTCTTATTCCACCACATGTTGAACAGTACTAAGAAACTTACTTTGAGTTTAATCTCTAGTTCAGTCATTTTTGCCTTACTGCATTTCAATTACATTCAAATCCTTCCATTGTTCTCCTTTGGACTCGTATTAGGAATGATGTATTACGTTTCTGGAAGCATTATTCCAGGAATCATCATGCATGCGTTAAATAACATCTTGAATGTATATTGGCTAGCCAACGATAACTTTCCGTCGTGGATGAATGAGTTGGATTTGGTAGCAACTATTCCGGCTACGGTTTTGCTTTTAGGGTTGATTGTTTTTCGTTTTCAAACGAAAAACAATCAAATGAAAAGTGAGAAATGAAAAGTGAAAAATTCGTAGAACTCACTTTTAGAATTTACCTTCAATACTATCAAAAAAATAAACTAAAGCCCAATTATTCAGTCTTAGTTAAACTAATAAATCTTCATTTCTACATTGAAACACTTTAAAAAACGAAAAAAAACATTAAAGTCCAATTTTTAGTTTTTCATTCTTTTTTCCTCTACTTCAATTCTTCTGAAATGCGAAAAAATATATTGAAACCCTATTTTTCATTTTTAATTATTAATTTTTCATTATTTTTTTTCCACCCTAATCACCACTTTCTCCCCTTCAAACCCCAAAGTCTTAGAACTCTCAAAAGTCATGGATTTACGTTTCCTTTCCACAACTTCATAATCTCCGCTAAACTTAAAAGTTTGTTGTTCGACTTCTTCGGTGTAGAAATCTTCACAATCTTCTGGAGCTACAATTCTAGAAATAGTAAACAGTTCCGCTTTTTCGTTGAATTGCCAGTAGAATTGACTTTGCTTTCCTTCAAGCGTCCAAGTTGCAGTGCATAATGTTTCATAGATGTCGCAATCATTTACTTGCCATGTTGGTAAAGGAGTAATGTTTTGACCATCAACGGAAAGTTCTACAACTTCCCATGTTCCTGCTTTCATCAGCTTCTTTGAAGCACGATTGTTTTTGTCGCAAGCTGCAAAAATAAATGCTGTTGCTAGTAATAATATTGTTAGCTTTTTCATATTGTTTATTTTTAATCCGATAGAAATCGGATGAAAAGCGAAAAATTAAAAATACTATTTCAACACCATTTTTAATTTTTCACTTTTCATTCTTCATTTTAAATTACTGTTTCACCAATCGTTTCACATGACGTTCTCCATCAACAAACAAATGTACCAAATATATACCACTCGCTAATGATGCTGTTGGTAATTGATGTTCCGTTTGACCTCCTCGCAATGTTTGACCTTTAAATGCCGTTCCTAAAGTTCGCCCATTCATGTCTGTGATAAACAAATCTCCTTTAGCAGATTCATTTAAAGTAATACTCACCGTAGAACTCCCACTTGTTGGATTTGGGAAGATGCTGAAGTCGAAGATGTCTCGAACGTCTTCTTCGTACACTATTGTTGAATCATTGTTGAAGATAGGCATATTGGAAGAATTAGCTTGATATCTTTTTATATTTCCACAGAAGCTAGTCACAGTATCAGATATTACTGCTGGCATTGGATTACTGAAATCTAAAACAGGATCAACTTGCCAAATCATTTCAGGGGGAGTATTTGTTTCCGGTTCCACTAAAACTTCGTTTCCTGCTTCAATTAGAACATTAATACCGTTCCCAACCATAAAATCACCTGATAAAGTAATGTCATTCCAAGCTTTGCAATTGTATATTGTGCCATTTAAGGTACAGCCTTCAATTTGAGAACCATCAAAATTCACTTCGTTTAAATAGAGGTTTTCAGGGTACTGAGTGATGTCTCCTGCCGATCCAGGTAAATTAGGATAAAGAGAGTTCGTAAAACTGTCGTCGATATCTTCTGGATTAATTTTATATGTAAAAACGTAAGTGTATTCATGAGGTGAACCATCCGTCTTTTCACCTTCAAAAGTAACGTTTATAATTAGCTTTAGATAAATATCACCTATTTCATAATTTGTAACGACATCTTTTGTAAGTAAATCATTAATAAATGAACATGAAGAATAAGGTCTATTTATAATGCTGTTTATTCGATCCTTTCTCGTTATCCACAAAGGTTTTTCTGTGAATTTTTTATTAATTCCAAAACTAAATGTGGAGCTATTAAGGGCATCAATTGGAACATGTAATGTTTGATAATCCAAATCATCAAAAATAATATTATTGTCCTTATACACTTCTATCTCTTTTGGATTAAAGCTAGAACTTTCAATATTTATATTTCTATTTGGCAAGCTAATAATTTGGGTTGATTCGTCTGAACTGTAACTAAGGGAATTAGAATAAGGATTAGTAGATAATTTCAACCCACCCTCTACAATAAAACTCGTTTCTATCGTATAATTCTTAATAGTTAAACTAGAATTAAAGGTATATTTAAGTTCTTCTGCTAGTTCTATCTGAATTTCTTCTTCAATATTTGCTTCATTCAAATCATACGTTTCACTACCTTCATAGGGAGCCTCTGGCCAATAATCAAAATTAGAAAAAGGGGTAGACTTGTAGACCTCGCAAGAAAAGTCTTTGAATGTTCTGGAAATATTAATTTTCGGACTTTTAAGCAACGCAAAGACGCCTAATGCATCATTATAAACTGGATAAAAATGCTGATTTGGTAAATCATTTGTTATAGAACTACCATAAGTACCTGGTGTATATATCGTTGGCCCATTTTTAGTATCTATATCTTGCATTCTACCTTTGAAGTTCATTTCTGAAAAATTAGCCATTGGCTTGATAGGAACGGCAGGTGATTCTTTCTCTTTGAAATTATCATTAATATATGTCATCAGCTCTTCTCCCAATATTTTTTCTGCCGCTTTAAATATCTTCTCCCATCTATCTTTAATTTTAGTGCTATCTGAACCACCTATCTCTGGGGCAAATTGTAACAAGCCACTTATTAATTGTTGGGAAAGCGTAGTGCCTCCTGATGAAGCAACCGCAACACCAAATTTAACTGCATGTTTTACCCATTTAACTATAGCTAAATTTTTTTTCACTTTCTTATTATGTACACCATTAATGTTTAACGTACTATCATACACCTCCATATCATCAATATAATCATCAAACATAGATTGCATATTTTTGTACATTATAAAACCACCACCTACTATTTCAGGGTTATCATAATCAACAGAAAAATTACCTAAATAATCTTGTTGAGGGTTGATAAAGTCGCCATTAGCATCTATAATCTCTTCGCTTGTCTCAATACCTCTCCCATAAAGTTTAAAATCAATATTCTCAATTAATTCAACATCTATATTAAATGCTGATGAATAAACGCAAACACATGGATCATGAGCGACAGTGAAGTCTGCAATTATCCAACGTTAACTGTCGTTTGGAGAAGCTGCTAATGCACCTATAGACCTTACAACAGTAGATTGATCTAAACTCTGATCAATTCCGTTTTGCAAACGAAATAACCCATTGAGTTCCATTCCTTCGCTGTTATTTAAAGTTAATCTAATTCTTGCTGCGTCATACGCATTATGTTGCGCCCACTCTTCTTGAATATTTACAAACACTCGAATTTTACCCAAATATCTTTGATAAAGAATCACATAAGGCATGGTAGGATATTTATTTGATTCACCATCCACATCTAAAAATTTTGTCCCGTTTGGAAAAAAGCCTAAGTTTACACCCAATAGTTCCCAACCATTTTGGTGATTTGGTATAAAACCACCTATACCGTTTGTAGGCATTATCACTTCATCATTAATATATTGATAAAAGGGGTCCGTACCAGTTGCGTTGTCATATAGAGAACGCATAACTTGACTAGATCCTAATCCTGGCAAATCAGAGGTTTGAAGGTCACTCAAACCTCCAGCTGGTGAAAAAGGTATCCAATTAAAATTATTCAGAAACAACAAATCATACGAAACCACTGGATGAATGTCATTTGGCAAGTTTGTATTCGATGGTGCTTTCGGGTCTGTACTCACATTATTCAAGCATGGAGCATTTTGACTCAAACAATGACAACCTACAATGCAAAATATAATCAATACTATTCTTTTCATAATTTCTAGTTTAGTTTTCGGCCGTAAATATGTTTATTGACTTCTTTATTTGGATCTCCATCTATTCTATAGAAATATTTCATTTCACAAATTCCACTTAAATGATTCCAAGCCTTAAAAGCTCCAATACTTTCACAAGATCCTGTAGGAGTTCCGCTTACTTGGAAATACCTATAACTTTTTGATCCTCTGAAATAATTCCCTGGACATGTTGAGCCTTCTCCGTCAAAATTTGTAATATCTGCAGTTAAGCAGTCATTCCATGGGGCGTATTGTTTAAATTCAATTTTGATATCAATGGAATCTGAACTGTTCTTCTCTGCCATTCGGAAGGTACCTTCCAAAAGATAGGGTTCGTGACACATCTCATAAATTTTAAACGTTTTCGTAATTGAGTCATATCCATCATCATTTGGAAAACAAATGAGGTTAGGCTTCTTCTTAACAACTAGTGTTACAGGTATAGTGCTGCCGATCCATTCAGTTCCAAAATTTGAAAATACTTCACGTTCATACTCTTTATCAGCTCCTATATACCATGTATATTCAGCATCATTCTGTTTAGCACGAAATCGAACCTCTTTGGTCGACCATGATAATACATTATCGGTAGTGGTTAATGCGCCTCCACCACCGGCGAATGAATGTCTTTCCAAAATATCAAAATCCGCACTCACCTCACTCGCACAATCACAAGGATCCGCCGTCTTCTTTATTTCTAACTGATCTTTTTTACAAGCAAATATCACAAGTAAAAACACAGAAGCGAGCAGTAGTAATTTTATTAAAGTTTTCATAGCATTTATAAATTACGAATGATGAATTGTCAATTACGAATTCGATCATTATTGGTTTGTAAGTTTCAATTTATCATTTATTTTTGTTCTTCTGATAAATTACTTATCATTTTTTCAAGGCGCGTGATGCGTTCTTCCAATGCAGGCTCTTCTTCATCTGTTGATTCTACCTCCACAACTCGCTCTTCCAGTTCTAAGATATAAAGAGTCAACTCCTCTACCTTTTCAACCAGAAGTCTATTGATTTCTCCAATATCAGCACCATTTTCCTCTACCTCTAATGCCGTTGGCATATTTGGGAGGTGTTTGTTGGTGTTTATAAAGTCTCTAAGCTCTGAAAAAGTTTTTAGTTCGTAATCAGGTTGGAAAACATAGTCGGGAAATGGATTAAGAGTTGTGATGTATTTTCTTGCGTAAACTTCACCTGCTCCAGTAACTTGAAAGTTAGCTTCATTATCATCACCGCCATACCCTTCAAAAATATTACTGTTATCATCTTTCACTTTAACACGGATTCCGAACTTATCAGTTCCCATAGATTCGACACTTAATCCATTGTCCAAATGAGCCTGAATATTGAATTTACCCAATTTATTACCAGTGTTATTGGCGTTACCGTTAATTGAAATTCTATTAGAAACATTTGAGAATCTCATAATCAAACCGCTACTAGCAAAAGACAAATCCCCAGATTCCCAGTTGGCTATACTTAAATCATTCTTTGACATTCTAATAATTCCTCCGTCAAATTCTCCTGAACCTGTGAATGAGTTTGTTAGCCCTATACGTGAAGTAGGACCATGATTAGTAGTAGATTTGAGCACGTTATTATTGCCTAGCTCTTTATCATTACCATTGTTCGTATTTATTGAGGTTGCTGGCGGGCCTCCTGGCCCTTGCCCTGTGATTGTAGTAAAATAATCGGCCACTCCATGTACTTGTAAATTGAAATTGGGCAGCACAGTTGTGCTAGAAGAAGGATTTGTACCAATACCAATGTATCCACTCTGTAATGCGTTACTGGTGGTTTCTGTCCAAGGCGTGTTAAATTGTGCTTGCACCGCAGTTGAAACTGAAGCAATTGCCAGAATAGTCAATAGTTTTTTCATAATTAAAGTGTTTAATTTCCATAAAGTTAAGTTAAGTTAAAAGCAAATAAATTCTATTTTTTTTAAGAATAAAAGAATGTTACTTTTAATTGAAAATTGGGAATCTGAATGGCCTTGGAAAAAGAACCTGTAGATTCCAAATTTAAAATCCTATAAGTTCAATGCTATTCAAGAAATCACAATCCCAGCTACAACACTTATAAATATACAAGTCAAAAAACAAAAATTGAACACTCATAAGGCCTAAATAAAAAAAATCCCACCAACATTTCTGCTGATGGGATTAATATTTTAAAAAAAGTTAGTTCTACTTACTGTTCTCTAATACTGTAATCATTTTTATTCCCCATTTCCGCAGCAGAATAAGCGATTGAATTGAAATCCAAATCTCTTAAAATTTCACGTGCAGTAAAGATTACTCCCATAGGAACTTTCTCATCTGCTTTGAAACAAGTAATGATGTTCTCCTTTGGATCAGTCATTTCAGCTGGCTTATCATTAAACTTCGCCAATTTCCATTTACCGATGTAATTAATTCCATCTGGGTGAAGTAAACCATCATATTGAACAGCTACTTTACTCGGGAATTTATCTGCATCACCTTTCATTGGTTCACCAAGATAAACGAAGTCTACCGTAGAACGCTGCTTAAATGGTGTTAAATCAGTTAAACCAACACCTTGCGCTGGGATAACCCTCACCAATGGATCAATCTCCTTTGTAGTTGTAGCTACCATGAAGAAGAACAAAAGCATGAAAACAATATCGGGAAGAGAAGACGTGTTAATCGCCGGAGCTGGCTTCCCTTCATTATTTCTAAATTTTGACATAATTAACGTTTTGGTTTAACCTCAATTAATCTTAGAGGATACAAAGTTTCTATCAATTCAGTGTGCTTCTTGTACTGACGTAACTCAGGAGTATCTTCAAGCTCATTTTGAATAATGTAACGGTTCATCGCCGTCCATGTAATTCCAAAAAGAGATTCTGACTCTTCATCACGTAATTCTGTAACTGCACGCTGAACTTCTGACTGAACAGCAACATAAGCCGAATAATCTGTATCAACAAAAGACTCTAGACGAACGTGTGCCTCGAAAGCAATTTCTGGCATTTCCTTCTTTCCACTGTATTGCGTGTAAAGATTCATCATGTCTAACTTTTCTTGCCATTTAGCAATAGCTGACAGCGCCTGCTCGATGAATTTTTCTGTGTTCTCATCAGTTTGCTCTTGATTTTCTAATGCGTCTAATCTATTCTGTTGATTCTGCAAATTGGTAGAATATAATTCTTTAGAACCATATGCATAATAAGGATAGTTCAGTGCACGATCAGCTTTTTTACCTCTATTCACAGTGTAAAAATGCTTGATTCTACTGTTCAACGTTGATATATCTTCAGGCTTGATAATTGAATCTCGCGCTTGGATAACCTGCTTACTATTGATAGCAATCTTGTAGATATTTTTCTCTTCAACTGGAACCTGTGGTTGCTCAGTTTCTATTTTCTTAGGGATTTTGCGCAAGTAAGCCGTATCTTTGTCCATTGTTGTAGTAACAAGGAAAAAGATAAGCAATAGGAAGGCGATATCCGCCATCGAACCTGCATTAATTTCCGGTACTTCTCGCTTTGACATTCCTATTAGTTTCTAATTAATTTAACAATTAGCCCCATGAACATAGCCAATACAGAACACACTGCTATACCAATTATAGCAGTATAAATTCCAGCATGGGTAAAGTCCAATGTTGCCGCGCTTGCTGTAATATCTCCTGTTACGTTTAATGATTCAACAGTGTCTGTAGTTCCAATAGAATACAGAATGAAGAACAAAACAGCTGCTACAATAATTCCAAGAATGGATTTTATTGCTTGAACTGGACGTGTAACAAGTAAAACTACGAAGAACACAAGAACTAGAATCACTGCAAGAATGATTGCATAAAAGCTAATATTAGCTACTCCACTAAACGCAAAGCTATCCATGAATGATTGTTTTACCAGCTCATCACTTTCAGCATTTACTCCTGAAGTCATAACTATAAAACCGAATATCAAAGCAGGAACAGCAATCACAATCTTAATGATCAATCCCAATATGTTCAATTTCTTTTCATTATCCATAATATATGGTTTTTTTATAAGTGAATAAATAGATGATGATAAAATTAGTTTTGACCAACTTTATACTTAATCATCATGTCCACCAATGAAATTGATGAGTTCTCCATTTCGTTAACAATTCCATCCACCTTAGCAACGATGTAATTATAAAAGATTTGTAGAATAATAGCTGAAATCAAACCGAATACCGTTGTTAAAAGTGCTACTTGAATACCACCAGCAACTGTAATTGGAGATACTTGACCATCCTCAACAATTTTCTCAAAGGCTTGAATCATCCCGATTACCGTACCCATAAACCCAAGCATTGGTGCAAGTGCAATAAATAAAGAAATCCAAGAGATACCTTTTTCTAAAAGTCCCATTTGAACTCCACCGTAAGCTACAACTGTTTTCTCAACAGCATCAACTCCTTCATTAACTCGGGCAAGACCCTGATAGAAGATAGACGCAATTGGCCCTCTTGTGTTACGACAGATTTCTTTAGCTCCTTCAACGTCTCCTTTAGCAAGAGCTGCTTCTACGTCTGCTAAGAATTTCTTAGTATTAATAGAAGAAAGGTTAAGATAAACGATACGCTCAATACAAAGTGCAATACCGATAATCAAAGCAATCAATACGATACCCATCCAGAATGGATCTCCTTCGATAAACTTCTTTTTAAGAGTTGAAGTAAAACCTACTTCTTTCTCAACTTCAGCTTCCTCTATTTCAGCAGGCGCTTCCTCAACGGGCATTGGCTCTGCAGAAATAGCTTCTATAGATGATGAATCATCTTGAAGCTCTACTCCATTTTGATTTGCAGGATCTTGTTGGTCTGCAAATGATACTGTGCTAAAACCGAAAGTAAACATTCCGATGATCGCTAAAGAACTAACTATTTTTTTCATGTTCCAAAGATTAAAAATTAATCGTTTCTGTAAAATTATTAATATTCCTAATTTGTTCAAAAATTTACAAGTTAAACTGGCGGAGAAGGAGGGATTCGAACCCTCGGTTCCGGTGAAGGAACACTCGCTTTCCAGGCGAGCCAGTTAAGCCACTCCTGCACCTCTCCAATATAACTTATACCTTTTCGACGGGCTAAAGTACAAAAAATTATTTATTCTAAAAGGAAACAGCGCTTCTTCTTGACAATTCATTGGATAATTATCAAAAAATCGAACTTTCCCTTGTCTTTTCAGTAGATTAACAACAAAAATAAAAAACCTTAATCAATAAAGATTAAGGTTTCTCATTTAAAAAATGTTGTCTAATTTGACTTATGGCTGAAGAAATACTGTAGTCGTATTTTCAAGTTCTTCTTCAATTTTAATTATTCCTTCTGCTGTTAAGTCACCTTTTCTAGCAGAAATATCTAATACTGCTACTCCAGCCTGACCAGTTTGGTAAACATCGTTATAGTTAAAGACGGCTACACCTGATGAATTAGTATAAGCAGTATCTCTTCTTATAACAGGTTTCTTTGGAGATAACGTTGATTTTCCATAAAGAATAACCCTAGCACCAGAAACAAGTGCATTTGATGTGTCTCTCACTTTGACTTTAGCAATTGTGTCTGCTTTCTTGTTACAAGACCCCAATCCTAAACTCATACCTCCTATCATCAGAAGAATGCTTGTAAAAATGATATAATTTTTCATGTTTTTATAAATTTTCAATTTTAAGTAAACGTGTTGTTCTGTAGTTAACGAGAACTGTTACAAAAAAGTTGCTATTCGTCTATATTAATTGTTTCTGTTGAAGTTAAATATTGCTTTGCACGAGCACTTCCTAATGTGTAGAATTCAGCAGTGTCCTTCGCATATACTGTAAAGTAAGCTATTTTATCATCTTTTTTACCGTATTCATCAAAAAGTTCATCTAATTTGAAAGTAGCAACACCAGATTCGTTCGTCTTTCCTTCGGCTAAAAATTCTGGAGTGTCTTTATTAACATCCCCAACAATTCTAACATAAGCATCCGGAGTAAGGATATTTGCATTTGAACGTACAAAGATCTTTAATATAGAAGGGTCTTTCTCAGCGCATCCTGACATAAAAAGGACACTCATACCAACTATTAAGGAGAAAATTGTGAATTTGAATTTCATAATAATATGTTTTTTAGAGTGGCTAAGTTATGTAATAATTATTATTATCTCTAATACAATTATAATTTTCGTGAAAAATAGTGATATAATGCACTATTCGATATGTGGTTGTTGGGCTTTATTATGAGGCTAGCATTGGTTATATTTTAGCAACTTTAAAGAAGCTATATTTAAAAGACCTATATATAGCGTCCGCAAGTAAACTAAAAGTTTTCAATGTCTTTGATAAGATAACTTCAAAGACAAGGTTTGTGAAGCGTTTATTTCTATAAATGAGGTACCCTGAAGATGCTAAGCGATACACTAATTATTTTAATGTTATTTTCATTCTTTTCAAAACGTTTTTCCATTTGCCTAAATTGCCTTCGACAAGCCAACGGATTACTCTTCAGTAACTAGCCTGCTGGAGGGACTGCAATTAAAAATACCTACGCAGAGCTTGCCGTGGTGAGCATAACGCAGTATTTGGAGCTTTCTTGCAAAGACGACTTATAGGCAACTTTTAATCGTGTAGGGCCATTTATGAAAAATAACTGCTAAATTTGCACTATACAACTTTGATTGTAAAGTAAAATAAAGCGTAAAGATCATTTTAAGATGTCAGATATTCAACATAAACTCGAGGAGCTTTTAAACGAAGTAAACACTGCTTCAATAACAGATTCAGCTAATTTGGAAGAATTTAGAATTCGATTTCTAGGGACTAAAAATTGCTTGAAACCATTATTCTCGGAATTGAAAAATGTTCCAAATGAGGACAAAAAATTAGTGGGACAAAAAATCAATGAATTGAAAAATGCAGCACAATCTGTTTTTGACCAATTTAGCGAGCAACTTTCTAACAATGCAGGAACTGAAGAAAAAGTAGATTTTTCTCGTCCGGGCGAACCAAATAACATTGGAGCAAGACATCCTATTAGTGTCGTGAGAAAAGAAATCATTTCAATTTTTGAACGCATTGGCTATGGTGTTTCCGAAGGTCCAGAAGTAGAAGATGATTGGCACAACTTCTCTGCATTAAATTTCCCTGAAGAACATCCTGCAAGAGATATGCAAGACACTTTCTTTGTGGAAACAGAAGGAAAAGAAATGGCATTGCGTACCCACACCTCATCTGTACAGGTGCGTGTAATGGAAAACAGTAAGCCTCCAATTCGTACAATTTCTCCAGGACGTGTTTTTAGAAATGAATCTATTTCTGCTCGTGCGCACTGTTTCTTCCACCAAGTTGAAGGATTATTCATCGATAAAGATGTTTCATTCGCAGACTTGAAACAAACAATTTTGTTTTTCGCGCAAGAGATGTTCGGAAAGAAAACTCAAATTCGATTACGTCCTTCTTACTTCCCATTTACAGAGCCAAGTGCTGAAGTAGATGTGAGCTGCACAATTTGCAGTGGAAAAGGATGTAATGTTTGTAAATATACTGGCTGGTTAGAAATTTTAGGTTGTGGAATGGTAGACCCAAGTGTTTTGGAAGCTGCGAATATCGACCCTAAAGAATACAGCGGCTTTGCATTTGGTATGGGAATCGAAAGAATTGCCCAACTAAAATACAGAGTGAATGACTTGCGTTTATATTCTGAGAATGATGTACGCTTTTTAAAACAATTTAAATCAGCATTTTAATTATGGGACTTTTTTCATTTAGCAAAAAATCACAACAGAGTAAGTTGAATTGGATTCACATTACAACGGTTGAAGAGTTAAAACAAGCCATCGCTGAAACGGATAATGTGACGGGATTATTTTTCAAACATTCCACAAGATGCAATATTTCCTCGATGGCCTTGAGCCGTTTTGAATCCAGTTGGGAACAAGACGATAAATGCGAATTGTATTTTATCGATTTAATAGCGCACCGTGATGTTTCAAATGCAATTAGCGAATTAACGGATGTTGATCATCAGTCTCCGCAAGTAATTGTAGTTAAAAACAGAAGAGAAATTTTCAATGCATCTCACAATGGTATTTCATCAAGTGAAATAAAAAATTCGATTTAAAATGGTTCATAAAACAGTTTCCTATTTAGCAATTTTATCATTATTGCTTACATTATTAATGTCTTGTAATGGTGATAAGGATGAAATCAAAAGTGGAAGCTTAGTTCCTGCTAGATTCGAATTGCCTTTTAATAATACAACAGTTCAAAAAGGACAATCGATACAAGTTGATATTAGTATTGTTACGCCTTCAGAAGTGAAATCAATTAAAGTTTTCACGAAAGACAGCGTAATTTATGAAGGCCCGATAAAGAAGAATAAAAAATCTTTTGCTGTCAATACTTCTTCTTGGAGTTATGGAACAAATCAATTGACTTTAGAAACAACATTGAACGATGGTAAAACCCGTCGTGACAATAGAATTCTAAAGATTCTTCCTGATGTTTTTCCGAAAGAATATTCAGCAGAAGTGCTAAAAGTATTTCCACATGCCACTACATCTTACACGCAAGGTTTAGAATTTGACGGAGATCAATTGTATGAAGGTACGGGCGGAACTGGGGCAACTGGAAAAAGTATGGTAGCCAAAGTTGATTTAAAATCTGGAAGAATCCAAGAGAAAAAAATGCTTGATGAAAAGTATTTTGGAGAAGGAATTACCATTATGGGAGATAAGCTTTACCAATTAACTTGGCAAGAACATACGTGTTTCGTTTATGATAAAAACACGCTTGAGGAATTGAATAAATTCACTTACACTGGTGAAGGCTGGGGATTATGTAATGACGGTGAACAATTAATTATGTCTGACGGTTCAGAACGTTTATATTTCAGAGACCCAAACACATTTGGATTAAAAAGATCTATCGAAGTATATACCAATGAAGGTCCAGTAAAGGGATTAAATGAATTGGAATACATCGAAGGAAAAATTTATGCGAACGTTTACACAAGAAATCAAATGGTCATCATCGATCCAAAAACGGGTGTGGTTACAGGAAGAATTGACGCAAGTATTATGGCATTGGATTACCGCAAAACAGGTGAGGTTTTAAATGGAATTGCATACAAGAAATCAACGAGACAGTTGTTTGTTACAGGAAAGAATTGGCCGAATTTACTGGAAATTGGATTGGTTAAAGAGTAATGTTTTTTTAATTGTTAATTGTAAATGATTAATTGTTAACGTAAAAAAAGGGAGAAAGAAGAAAGAGGGAGAAGAGAAAAATCATCCTACCAACCAATCACCCTCAACAAAAAAATAGCTGCGGAATCTGCGGAACAAAAAATAGAGTTCCCGATGCTAAAGATGCGGATCAAGGAGAAAGAGTGCGAGAGTGGAGAAAAACCATTCCACCAACTACCCCCAAAATATCCTACCACCCAACCTACTAACCAATCATCACCCAACCAAAAAAAATCTGCGGAAATCTGCGGGAGAAAAATAGAATGAGAAAGAGAATGAGAGAGGAGAAAAACCATTCTACCAACTAATCATCACCCAACCAAATAAAATCTGCGAAATCTGCGGGAGAAAAAATAGAGTGAGAAAGAGTGCGAGAGTGGAGAAAAACCATCCTACAAACCAAACATCACAAAACCAAAAAAAATCTGCGGAATCTGCGGAAGAAAAAATAGAGTGAGAAAGAGAATGAGAGCGGAGAAAAACCATACCACTAACCAATCATCACCCAACCAAAAAAAATCTGCGGGATCTGCGGAAAAAAAAACCTCAATCCTCCCCTACAACCTCCCCGCCAAAGTAACCACTTTCCTTACCGTTTGCGTTTTACTTGAATCCAGATTAAACACATCAAACATTATAATATACGGACCAATCGCGGCTTTTGTACCGTCTTCTCTTGTTCCCTCCCATTTTACAATTCCTGTTCCACCTAACAAATGTCTTTTAAACAAAGTTTTAATGATTCTTCCTTTGTCGTCGTAAATAACCAAATCTCCCAATAAATCTGGAGATGAAACTTCGTACGTTAATAACAATACATCTTGGAATCCATCTCCATCTGGTGAGAATGATTTAGAAGATAAAGTTAAGGTTCCTCCTTCTTCACCTGGTTTCATGTCTTGAGAATTTACTTTCCCCGGTGTTGCAAACCCAATAGTTTCACTTGCACTGTGCCAATTCGAAGCTGTATTTGATGGTTGTTCCGCTGAAAAACGTTCTAAACTCACACCTTTCTTATCATTAAGCAAAGAAAAATGCCAGTCTTCAGAATAGGAAACTTTATCCATTACGGTGTCATTGAAAACCAAATAAACAGTTGACGAGTCATTATTGTAGCTTGGTAAACTTGACATCTGCAAGAATTTACCAGGAATTGCAAAAGGGTAATTCATCAATTGGAAATTACTGTCGGCAGTGAGCACAACGTAATCATCTGGGTTTAAAACATAAGTTTGCGTTACTTCCTTTAAATTAGCAACCGCACCTTCTTTATGGTTTCCTAGCTCCCATTCTTTTAAATCAATGTATTTATCTGAATTGTTATAAATCTCAACAAAGTCAGCTCCTCCAGTTAATGGATTAAACAATATTTCATTGATGATTAAATCTCCTTTTTCTGGAGTTTGGGGCAGAACAAAAGAACCACTGTAGTTATTTGAATTTCCTGAACAATCAGAAAAATTATTCAATTCGTAAGCGTAAAGTTTTCCTGGAATTAAAGATTCAATAAATTCAAAAGTAATTTCTGTTGGATATTTACCTTCTAAAATTCGAGCTGAAATTGTTAAAGTAGGAGTTGAGGAGAATCCGGCATTTTCCAAACTCAAAGAATCCATTCCTTCAGAGAATTTAAGTTTTAAACGGTTTGGAAGTTCAGTTTCGAAACCAATTACTGATGGTGCTTGTGTATCTGGCGTATTACTGAAAACACTGTTTTGTATTCCCGGAGTTCCGCCTGTAGAATCATTACTTGCTCTCCAATTATCAGCCGATGAACAAGCTAAATCTGGATTAATTCGCTCTATACTCCACCCTCCGTCGTCCTTACTTTCGTCTTTGTACCATTTATCTGTGTAAGACAATTTATCAACTACAATTCCTGCGTCGGTACTTAATTCAATATCATCTCCAGCATTATTTAGTGAAGCCCAACTTGTAACAGTTGTTGCTTGAGGATAATCTGCTAAACCGTTTGTTGTAACTAAAATTAAATATTCTCCAGGCAATAACCAAACATCTTGAATCGTTCCTGAAGAGCTATTGTCACTTAATTTCCAACCATTTAAATTAAAATATTTATTACTTCGGTTATACAACTCAACAAATTCAACTTCTGGCAATCCAACCACTGGAGATTCATCAGGAAGAAATTCATTGATAATAATATCTCCGAAAACAGGCGTTTGTGCTATAACATATTGGAAGGTTTCGCTTTGTGTCGACATTGCGTTTCCTGCAACATCTTCGGCATTACTTACTGTTAAAGTGTAAAGATCTCCAACATTAAAAGGCACCGTAAATGTCAACGTGAAAAACCCTAAATTAGTAGCATCTTGTTGAACTGAAGTTGGATTTCCTACTCCATTATCTACAGCGTAATTCACAACATTCTCACCTGTTGTTTGATCCATTCCTTCATCAAATATAACTTCTAATTCCGTTGATGAAATTGCGGTGACACTTGTTATAGTTGGAGGAATATT
Source organism: Brumimicrobium glaciale (assembly GCF_004152935.1). Taxonomy (GTDB): domain Bacteria; phylum Bacteroidota; class Bacteroidia; order Flavobacteriales_D; family Crocinitomicaceae; genus Brumimicrobium; species Brumimicrobium glaciale. The sequence goes on along the minus strand of NZ_SETE01000001.1, from coordinate 118,853 downwards.
ATCTACTTGAATTGGTCCAGCATAAAAATTATCATATTGGAATTTTGTTGCATTGCTTGAAGTATATTTTAACCAAACCCCTAAATGCTGTCCTAAAACAGTTGTAGGATAATTTGCTGAAGCATCTAATTGATAACCAACACCACCCGTTAAATCGGTGTATAACTCCCAATCTCCGTTCGCATTGTAAATAACTTTAACCGCAATATCAAAACTTGTTGCAACAATAGCGGGTGTACTCGTTAAAATTGTTGTCTCTACTCCTCCATTTCTTTCAATCAAATAAATTGGATCAGCACTACCATTTTCGCCAATACGCATTAAAATTCCATCTGGATTAGTTGATAAATCGGCACTAGTTGATGTTAAATAAGTATCTCCTCTGTTGTTAATTGAAGGGCTAAATCCATAATTTATTTTAAATCGCCATTCTCTATCGTCTAGTTGCATTAAGTTGTGCGGAGTAGATAAATAACTCTCAGCCGTTCCCGTAGCGTCGAGTTGTAATTCGTTATTTGAATTAATTTTAAAATCAGTGACATCTCCTACCCAAGTTGGATTATTTGTAAAATCTCCGTCATCAAAAGAATCATTCATTTGACTCCAAGAGGTAAAAATAAAGAAGCTGCAAAAAACCAATAATATATGTTTCATAAAAAAGTCTTATTCAATATATAAACTACAAAAGTCTTACAAATATAAACGTATTGTATGATTGTCGAAATTGTTTGTGAAATTAATGAGATGAAAGGCGTGTTTGGAAGGATCATAAATCTAATTTTAGACTAAAAAAGGCTATTGAAATTTATTTAGAATTTACAGTTAATGGAGATTCAAGAAGTTTATTAATCATACGACGATTCTATAGCCAAGTAAACTTTTATTTTTAATTGGTATAAATTCAGTGAATATTGAATAATTAGAATTAAAACACCTCGCAAATAAGATTTAAATCATATCTGAATAAGTTTTTAGGTTTTTATGCGCTTTTAAATACATTTTGCTCTTAACTTAGTGAATTAATTGTGTCCAGAAATTACAGTAAAATAAACTACGATGATTAAAATACTTTTTCCTACCGATTTTTCAAACGCTGCAGAAAATGCTTTTTTCTACGCACTACAATTAACACGTAAACTCAACGCTGAATTAGTTTTAGCACATGTTTACAACCTTCCAGAACTAGGTAGAGCCTTGCACAATACATCAAAGGAGGTATTTGAAATTATGGAAATGGAAACCCTTGAAAACTTCAAAAAATCTGTTGAAACATTACGTAGGAAAGCAGAAAATAATGGATATGGTGACATTGAATTTAAGCACATAATGGCGGAAGGACAAATTGTTTCTAGAATTGTTGATTTAGCAAGAAAAGAAGAAGCAAATTACATTGTAATGGGAACAACTGGCGCAACTGGATTGAAGGAGGTTTTTCTAGGGTCTGTTGCTGCAGGTGTAATCGACAACTCCCCGTGTAATGTGTTAAGCATTCCAGAAGAAGTTAGCCCGACAAACTCAATTGACAAAATTGCTTACCTCACCAATTATAAAGACGAAGAGGTTGTTTCTTTTAATACAGTCAATAAGTTTGCAGAATACTTTGATGCTGATGTATGCAGTATCCATTACCAAAAAGAGGTTACTGATATTTCCAAAGAGAATATGGAAAACTGGAAAAAGAAGTTGGGTGTTGATTATGAAAAATTGAAATCTTACGTGGTGACTGGAAACAATTTTGACGAAGCAATTTGCGAATTATATATGAAACAAAACATTGATATTTTGGCAATTCAGCCAAGAAAACGTAATTTCTTCACTCAACTTTTCAAAAGAAGCGTTTCTAAGCAAATCGTTCAGCGATTGAGTATTCCTTTATTTACATTGCCAGCTAAATAAATGAGAATTCTTTTAGCTAAAATATTTAGACAACTTTTTAAATTACAATTCTTTAGAATAAGATTTTATGGAATTCATCAACGTATTTTCAAACCCTATAATTTATTTAAAGGAGTTGTTTGTTCGGTAAATTACAATGGATTTAAACTTCAATTGAAGTTAGACGATTGGATTCAAGAAAACATTTTCTTTTTGGGAGAATATGAAAAAGCGGAATTAAAAGTACTGGCCAATCATCTTAAACCTGGAGAAGTATTTCTCGATTTAGGAGCAAATTTGGGTGTTTTCACCCTTCACGCATCAAAAATTGTTGGAAAATCAGGAAAAGTGATCAGTTTTGAGCCTTTTTCAATAAATCACAATGCATTAGTAGAACACATAAGAATCAACAATCTACTGAATGTAAAAATTGAAAAACTAGCCGTAGGAAGCGAGCCGGGTTCGATAACTTTATATCTTGATGAAAGTGAAGATAATTTAGGAATGGTTACCGCAAATTATGTTGAAAATGCTGTGGTTGAAAAAGTAGAAATCGTTTCCATTGATGGATATTTAGAAACACATTCACAAGAAACTATTAACTTTATTAAAATTGACATTGAAGGTTTTGAATATGCTACACTTCTAGGCTTAGAGAATACTTTAAAAAAACATCAACCAAAAATCCTAATAGAAATTTTAGATGATTTAGAAACAGAAGAAGCCCAAGAAAAAGTCCATGAATTTTTATATAATTTGGGCTATAAAAAACATTTCATTACTGATGAGGGTGAGCTTTTTGAGATCCCTATTTGCTTGCATCGAAAGAATTATTTATTTACAATGAATTAAAATTGAACGCTTTGCTATGTATTGGCTGGTCGGAAATAGACGTTTTTTAACCATTTGTCTGTATTTTGAAAGAAAAAGAAAATGATGAATCAAGAAATTTGGACAATCGGACACTCCACTCATTCCTTGGAGAAGTTTTTCTCAATGCTAAAATCATTCAATATTGATGTACTCGTTGATGTACGCAGACACCCGGGTTCTAAACGTTATCCACATTTCAATAAAGATGAATTTGAGAATTCTTTAAAGGAAAAAGGTTTTGAATATCTTCATTTAGAATCTTTAGGTGGTAGAAGAAAAGTGCAACCGGATTCACAAAATACTGCCTGGCGACTTGAAAGTTTTCAAGGATATGCAGATTATTTGGAAACAGAAGAATTCAAAATTGTAATCGATAAATTAAAGGCATTAGCAAAAAATAAAAAAGTTACAATAATGTGCGCAGAAGCTGTTTGGTGGAGTTGCCACCGTTCACTCCTATCAGATTATTTAAAATGTGATGGATGGACAGTTTTACACATTATGGAAATAGACAAAGGTACTGAACATCCATACACAAAGCCTGCTAAAATCATAAATGGAAAGCTAGATTACAGCTTATAAGTTTCCTTTACTTGTCTGATATTTAATTCATAATATTTCTTAAATAATTTTCAGTTTCCTTTAATTAATGTTTAGATTAGTTTTATAAATTACAAATCTGATTAATTCATTTTAAAACACTAATTATGAAAAAAGATGTATTATTTTTTGCTTCAGTAGCATTAATTTTGGGATCTTGTAGTCCAAAATATTATTCACCCAACACGCAGAATATTCCACTACTTTCCGAGCAAGGAGAAATTAATTTGAGTGTTTCAGGAAATGGCAATCAAGTAGAATTTCAAGGAGCTTATGCCGTTACTGATGGATTTGCAATTCAGGCCAATGGAGGTCTGTTTATTCCATCAGATATAGACAATGGTGATGGTGGATCAGCAGAATTTGGCGAAATAGGTTTGGGATATTTTAGACCAATTACGGAAAATTGGATCTTTGAAACTTATGCTTTAGCTGGATTTGGAAAACTTGAGAATCACCTCCCTTCTACAATGGAAAATAACCCTGGCACAACAGGAAAGATTTCAGCAAATTTATACCGATTTGGTATACAACCGAGTTTTGGTTATAAATCTGAATATTTCAGTGCGGCCGTTTCCTCTCGATTTGTAAATGTGAGTTACAACAAGGTAGATGGTAATCTGATATTTGAAAATATGGACCAAGAAGATTATTTAAATGCTAATTCATCTAACTTTATGATCGAACCAGCACTTACCATCAGAGGTGGTTTTGAAAGATTTAAATTACAAGTTCAGTATGGCTATAGTATTAATGTAACTCAAAGTTCTTTCCGTCAAGACAATTCACATCTAACAATTGGATTGAATTTTAATTTTAAGTAATTGAAAATAATGTCTTTTAATAAACGGTAAAATAAAAAATGGAGCTGAATTATTCGCAGCTCCATTTTTTTATAATATTTCTTTAACTCTCCCCACTTCTCCAGAACTCAATCTTACTTTTATTCCATGTGGATGAATTGGTGAACTGGTCAATATTTTTTCGACAGTACCTTCGGTTAACGTTCCTGTTCTTTGGTCTTTTTTCAATACTATTCTAACTTCTGCACCTACATGAACATTGTTGCGATTATTTCCTGACATATTATGAGCTTTTATTAAACAGTTAATATAAACAAATTGTGGAGGCTATCAACTGCTCTTACACAATCAAAACCTCCACAATTTAATTTATTGTTTGCATTTCTGCAATTTTATTGTTCAAAATTCCAGTAATTTATACCGAAATATAGATTAGTAACGCGTTATCGCTCCATAACCATTGAATTTTTCAAGTTTACCTTTTGGTAAGAAAACATTCTCACCTCCAAAACTCATATTCAATTCTAATAATTCATCCAGAATGTCATCTATATAATTGCTGTCTTCACTCTTATCTTCTGAAACTATTTCTATTTCATCATCCTTTAGAAGTGCAGGTTTAAATAAGCCTTGTTCAACAAATACTGTTTGAACTTTTCCGTTCTTAATGGCTTTCCAAATCTCGTTTAAGTCACTTAAATAATTCCCCGTTCCAACAGCCTTGTCTAGCTCTGAAATTCGGTTATCATTTCTATTGACTAAATATTCTTTCATGATAGCCCAAGCTTCTTTTACGATTTCATGGTCTTTATTTTCTAAACGATTTCCGCTAAGGAATGTTTGGAAAATTGTGTTTTTCTCATCTGCAATCTTTAAATAATCATTGTAATTACTCTCTTCACTACAGATTAAAACAGGTAAACCCGTTGACTTTCTTACCTCGTTAACCGCTTTGTCTACTTGATTGAAATATTCTGCAATAAGGTTGTCTTTTCTAGTGGCATTTGATTTATCAACCCAATTAGAGGTGTTAAATTGATTGTTTTTGAAAGGAAATTCACCTTTTACTTCTTTCACTACCTCGTCATTAAAAGCTTGAATTAATCTTGCCTTTTCTTGGCTCAACACCAAAACGTAGTATTGTGAATTGGTATGCATAGCACGCATTAAATCACGTGTTGCAAAAGTATCTCCGATAATTACACGGTCCTCAACTTTCATTGGTAGACGCACAATTTCTGAAATATCTTCATTTACAAAAAGAATTAAACTCTCTAAATTTTGCGAATGGTCAATTGAATCTGCTAATTCCTTGATGCGCTCAATAAGATTAGCTGCAACTCTTTTATCCGTACTTTCAATTAAACGATTTTCAGCTTCTGTAATCAAATTTTTAATTACAATTATATCCTTTTGGTTATCCGGCGCAGTTCTGTGCGTGTTAAGAATTATAGTAATGCAATTTTCAGCTACAACACTCTTCAACTCATTCAATTTACTTTTCATGGTATATATTTTAACTTGTTAATAATTTGAGAACTTATAAAATTGAGACAATGCGTAAAGTCTAAACTAAATAAAAACCTCATTTATAACAAGATAACCATTAAAGATGTCCGATTTCAAATTTAGCTTATCTTAACAGCCAAAGATGACTTATGTCATATTGCACCGCTCTTTTATCTTTCGATTTGCAAAGAATATTGCTTCGATTGATGATAGTATAATTACATGAAAATAAACGACCTAAAGCTAACAGCTATTTAAACCACGACTTCAGCGTGAACCAACCGCCTAAAGCTTAAAGCATACAGCCTAAAGCCATTTAAACCAACAACTCAACTCCTCTAAACTTCTCAGCTACTTCATCCAAAGTGTCATACACCTCATTCAAATCGAAAGTGGTAACCAACTTAGTTCGGAAAGCTTTAAAGTGAGGAACACCTCTGAAATAATTTGAATAATGGCGTTTCATTTCTACAATAGCCAGTTTTTCGCCCTTCCATTTCACACTCATTTCTAAATGTCGACGGGCAACATCAACTCGTTGTTCCAAAGTAGGTCCAGGTAAATGTTCACCCGTATTTCTGAAATGCTTTATTTCATTGAAAATCCATGGATAACCAATTGAAGCACGTCCAATCATGATTCCATCTACACCGTATTTTTCTTTATATAAAACTGCTTTCTCAGGAGAATCAATATCTCCATTTCCGAAAACAGGAATATGCATACGTGGATTGTTTTTCACCGCAGCAATCAAATCCCAATCCGCTTCTCCTTTATACATCTGTTTACGGGTTCTACCGTGAATCGAAATCCCTTCAATTCCGACATCTTGCAAACGTTCTGCAACTTCAACTATGTATTTTGTGTCTTCATCCCAACCTAGTCTGGTTTTTACGGTAACTGGTAATGATGTACTTTTCACTATCTCAGCTGTCATGCGAACCATTTTTGGAATGTCCTGAAGAATTCCGGCGCCGGATCCTTTACAAGCGACTTTTTTTACTGGACAACCATAGTTGATATCTATTATATCAGGATTGGTTTTAGCTGTAATTTCAGTAGCTAATTTCATGCTTTCGATATCATTTCCGAAAATTTGAATTCCAACGGGACGTTCATATTCGAAAATATCGAGCTTTTCAACACTTTTTACTGCATCGCGAATTAAACCTTCTGAGGAAATAAATTCTGTGTACATTAAATCAGCACCGTTTTCCTTGCACAATGCACGAAAAGGTGGATCACTTACATCTTCCATTGGAGCAAGCAACAAAGGAAAATCTCCTAATTCTATATCACGAATTTTTACCATAGCGTTGCAAAATTACATCTAAGTTTAACAACAGCAAAATACTTTTTGAATTAACAACTAGAAATGATTAATTTTGAAATTATTCTAAAGCTTTGAATGTGGAATTTTACTATGTGCTTTAGTCGTTTAAATGCTTTAAATCAATTTTATGAAACGATATTTATTTATTCTTGGCATCATCGGTATGATTACTTTCTCTTGTCATAAAGTTAAGAAACTGAAAGATGATATCTCTTCCCGTAAATATATTCCACATTTAGTTCTGAGCCCTGCTGATAGTGTAGCTACTATTTATTCGCCAACTTGTTCAGAATCTATTCCTTTTCCAACAGACTCAACTCAGTCCGTTCTCATTGATGTAGATAAGGATGGTTTCAATGACTTCAAATTCACTTATTCTACAAGTTATAATTTCGTTAGTTCAATAGATTCTTGTGAAAATCATAATTCACAAATTGTAGTAGAAGCAATTGGTTCTGAAAACAGAGTCATTGTTGATGAAGATAATGCTGAAAATGTGAGAGTTTTTGCCGTTGATGATGAAATTAAAATCTCTAGTTCAATAGCTGTTAATGCAACTATTTTCCTTGATGACGCATCAATTTCAGAAGATGTGATTCTTGAAACAGGGAATAAATATTTAGGAGTTAAACTCGCTTCCAATACAGTAGGTTGGATAAAAGTTTATCACGACAGAGGAGCTTTTAGGTTCGCAATTTTAGAACATGCTTTTAACCGAACTTTTCAATTGAACATAAAAGCAGGTCAAACACAATAATAATCAGTATAGAGTACTAAGTACCCAGTGCTCAAAAATCAATACTCAAAACTGCCCTTATGTGCGGAATCACCGGAATAATAAATAGAAGAGCGAAAGTTGAGATCAGTCAACTCTCCAAAATGACGGATAAAATTGCTCATCGTGGTCCAGATGCAGAAGGGATTTTTGTAAATCAAAACAAGACTTGTGGATTAGGACACAGAAGATTAAGTATTCTAGATTTATCAGACGCGGCAAATCAACCAATGCATTCAAAATGCGGAAATTATTCTCTTGTTTACAATGGTGAACTTTACAATTTTAAAGAAATTAGAGAAATACTTAAAAGCGAAGGAGTTGAATTTTCTACTTCCTCCGATACAGAAGTAATTTTAGAATCATTTATTGCTTGGGGACCAAAATGTGTTGACCGTTTCAATGGAATGTTCGCTTTTGCCGTTTGGAATGAAAAAGAGGAAGAATTATTCATATTCCGTGATCGATTAGGAATTAAGCCACTTTACTATTCTTGGGATGAAGAAACACTTTATTTTTCTTCAGAACTAAAAGCAATTGCTCCGTTTATTGACCAGAAAAATTGGGACGAAGCCGCAATTCAACATTATTTTAGATTAGGATACATTCCTGCTCCACATTCTATTTATAAAGCTGTCAGAAAATTAGAGGAAGGCTCCTATATTCAATTGAATAAATCTGACTTTTTGATCAAAAACTATTGGAAATTAGAGGAAAAGGTTCAAAAAGTAACGCTTTCTGATGAAAATGAAGCGAAAACGCAATATCATGATTTATTAAAATCAAGTGTTGAATACCGTTTACAATCTGATGTTCCTTTCGGTGTTTTTTTGAGTGGAGGAATAGATTCGTCCACTGTCGCTGCAGTAGCGCAATCCATTTCTGATCAGCCGATTTCTACTTTTTCTATTGGTTTTGAAGAAGCTTCTTTTAATGAAAGTGAATATGCTAGAAAAGTAGCTGATCATTTAGGAACTAAACACCACGAGTTTGTTTTGTCTCACAAAGATATTCAAGATTTAATTCCTGAAATTCCAAAATGGTACGACGAACCATTTGCCGATGCTTCAGCATTACCGACCTATTTAGTTTCTAAAATGGCAAGTGAGAAAGTCACAATGGTACTCACAGGAGATGGAGGTGATGAACAGTTTATGGGTTACGGAATGTACACATGGGCAGACCGATTGACGACTTTGAAAACTTTACGTTGGTTCCTTAAAACAGGACTTTCGCTTTCTTCAAAGGTAAATAACCAAAGAGCGAGTCAGTATTTTGATTTTAAAGAAGATGAACATTTACCGTCTCATATTTTCTCTGTCGATCAAGGTATGTATTCTGCCAGAAGCTTAAAAAAGCACTTTACTTTCACTGAAGATTATTCCCCTTTATTACTGGGGAAAACAAACAGAAGATTATTGGTCAGTGAAAGTCAATCTTTCCATGATTTGAAGTTCTATTTACCAGGAGATTTACTCACAAAAGTGGACAGAGCAACAATGCAAAATAGTCTGGAAGCCAGAGTTCCATTGTTAGATCACCGATTAGTCGAGTTTTCACTTAATTTGGATGAGAAACTCAAACGTAAAAACGGAGACAGTAAATATTTGTTGAAGCAAGTACTTTATGACTATGTACCCAAAGAATTATTTGATAGACCTAAATGGGGATTCGGAATTCCACTAAATCTTTGGTTGAGTAATGAATTAAAACCACTTTTAGATAAATATGTAAACCAAGAAGTTTTAGAGAAATACGATTTCTACAAAGTAGATGAAGTTCTAGAATTAAAAAAGCAATACTTAGGAGGAAAGACTTTTCTCTACAATCAATTGTGGTTGATTATTATGTTTAATATGTGGGGGGAAAGGTGACAATTGATAATTAACAATTGATAATTTTGTATAGAGTTATGTTCGCTCGGAGCGAAAGAATGTTTAATGATGAATTTTATATTTGCATTTTTCTCGGTTGTCTACATTCACCTAGGCTTAACTCTTCTAAGCGACCTTAGCGAGAATCTTTAGCAACTTTGCGGTAAAAATCTCCTCATCGAAAGTGAAAGAGCCAATTCACTTATAAATTTATGCCCTGCTGAAATTTATGCCTTATTTCCCAGTCAGTTTCATTTTCTTCATAAGGAAAACAATTAGTAAGCAAATTACCATTCCAACTGCACTTCTCATTATCGCTGTTTCGGCATCCGCTCCTTTTGTTGATAAATCAATAAAATAAATGAGATTAGCGAAAAAGATAGCACTTAAAAATAGAGAAACACTATACAATAATAATTTCATAAATGTTCAAATTAAGAAAAATTACTTCAAAAATCAAATCAAAAAAACAATTAAACCAAGATATTAAAGCTATAATTAAGATTGATTTTTCAAAATTATCAATTATCAATTGTGAATTATCAATTATTTAAGATATATACGTGATACTCTTTTGTTTATACTCGTCATCACCTCATAAGGAATCGTGTTTAATCGATTTGAAAACGTTTTAATCGTTATGTTTTCACCTATAATTTCGACTTCATCACCTGGTTCGCAATTCGCATTGCTGACATCAACCATTGTCATGTCCATACATACATTTCCAACGACAGGACAACTTGTTCCATTGATAAAAACTGCTCCAACTCCGTTACTTAAACCACGTCTAAATCCGTCGGCATAACCAATTCGAAGTGTTGCAATTTGCATTGACTTCTCCGCTTTAAATGTCCTGCTGTAACCAACCGTTTCTCCAGCTTCAATGGTTTTGATTTGAGAAATGGTCGTTTTCCATTTGATTGAAGGCAAGAGTTCGTCTTCTTCTGCTGTTGAAGTATATCCAAAAACACCAATTCCCAATCTCACCATATCGAAAGCAGCGATTTTTCCAAATTTACTGGTTCCTTCACTGTTTAAAATATGAAATAAAACAGAAGAATCATTCAATTCATTTTCAAATTGACTTTTCATCATCTTGAATTTCTCTATTTGCTGAAAACTGTAAGCAGGATCTGGATTATCAGCATCTGCCAAATGAGAATAGATTGTTTTGACCTTAATTTCGTTGTGTGAATTTAGTTTTTCAATCAATTCTGTGATATCCTCAGGATAGAAGCCTAAGCGATTCATTCCAGTTTCAACTGTTATATGAATTGGAAAATCTGTGATATTATCTTGTCTCAATCGATTACAAAAAGCTTCTAACTGTGGAATTGAAAAGATGGAAGGTTCTAATCGAAATCGAATAATATCATCAAATGCATTAATCTCCGTATTCATGATCAGAATTGGTAAAGTAATTCCGTTTTCACGCAATGTTGTTCCTTCATCAGTATAGGCAACACCCAAATAATCGATTCCCAATTGTTGTAAAAAGTGAGGAATGTTGACATCACCTGTTCCGTAGGAAGAAGCTTTCACCATCACCAAAGTCTTTGTTCCTTCAGGCAGTTTATTTTGAAATACTGAAATGTTATGTTCTACAGATTTTAAATCAAATTCAACCCAAGTTTCATGTTTGCGGTTCTTAAATAACTGAACAGTCTCTTTTAAACGTGAGCGGTAAGACCCTTTAAATAAGATGCTTGAATTTTTTACATCCAACAATTCTTGAGGAACTTTATTGTTTTCAAGAATGAATAATTGTGTAGGCTTGTAGCTATTTACGACATCCAAAATAACTTGTTTTCTGTTTTCTTCAACAAAAGATAAATCAAGCACGACGATTTTATCCTTGCGTTCATCAGAAGAAAATTGGTATGAAAGTGCCTGTTCCAATGCATCAACATCAATGTTGTAAGAATCATTAATGATAAGGTTGTCGTCTTGTCCTTCAAAAACTTCCATTCTATTAGAAAGTACAGGCAATTGAGACGCCTTTTTAATTAAGCTTTCTTTTTCTATTCCTAAAAACTCTGCGACATGCAAAGCAATGACACGATTATTAGAATAGGACAATTGAGAAAAGTCTACATTTTTCCAGCTATCGAAATCTACAATGTCTGCATTGATTTTACTCTTACGCAATTCATTTTTGTGTTCGCTTAAAGCAAAAGTGATATTTGCATGCTTAAACAATTTTAAATGTTCAGCTGCATGCACTTTTTGAGATTCAAAATTATCAGCATAGAAATGACCCACTCCAGTGTATATTCCTAAAGTAGGAGAGACCATGTCTTCGATAAATTCCATTTCATCAGGATGAGAAATATCTGCTTCGATAATAGCGAAATTATGTTCATCCGTCATTTGTAACAAGGAAATAGCGACTCCAATTTGAGAATTAAAACTTTTTGGACTGCGAATTATATTGAATTCATCTGCCAGCAAAAAGTACAACCATTCTTTGATTGTCGTTTTCCCTAAACTTCCTGTAATGGCCAAAACGGGATAAGAAAAATGATTTCTATGGTTCCTTGCAACTGCCTGTAAAGCACGCAAAGTATCGTCTACAGCAATAATTATAGCGTCGTTTGGTAAATCTACCTGCTGACTCACTACAAAACTACGAATTCCTTTGTCGTAAGCTTTTTGTAAGAAATCATGTCCGTTTCTTCGTCCGTTTAAAGCGAAAAACACACCATTTCGGCTTGTATTGATTAATCGGGAATCGTAATATATGATATCAATTTTTTGTTCAGGAAGCATTTCGGCATTTCCTGAAACAATATCGACTAGCTTTTTATGCGTAAGATTTAAATTCAATGTTTGATTTTATTATAACACGATCTGCACAGCGGTTCATATTCATCAACTGCGCCAACGAGTACTTGTTCTTTCTCTTGTGTTTTACGGTGAGAAAACTGTGCTAAGTTACCACAAGACATACAAATTGCATGAACTTTTGTAACATATTCAGCAGAAGCCATTAAAAACGGCATGGGTCCAAAAGGTTTTGCTTGGAAATCCATGTCTAATCCGGCACAAATAACCCTTACTCCATTTGCCGCCAAGTGATTTACGACTTCAACTATTCCATCATCAAAAAACTGTGCTTCATCAATGGCAACAATGCGTTCCTTTTTCCAATGTTCAAGAATTTCCTTTGCAGATTCAACTTGAATAGCTTGGAAACTAGCTCCGTTATGACTCACGACATTTTCTTCACTGTAGCGTTTGTCAATTTTCGGTTTAAACAATAGCAACTCTTGTCCTGCGAAATTTATACGTCTCAACCTACGAATTAATTCTTCTGTTTTACCGGAAAACATTGATCCGCAGATCACTTCTACCCAGCCGTGAAACTTACCATCCTCAGGAAATTGCTCTAAAAACATACGCTATTTTTGATTTCTACAAAAATACTAAGTCGAGAAAGGTTTGCCAGTTTTTAAAGGAGAATAAATAAAAAGTTATGAACGGTTGGAGTTTTGAGAGAGTGGGACTTCGGCTACGCTTGGTTGCCGCAGGGAGAGGGAGGATAATGAGGAGAAAAGAGTGAGAAAGAGAATGAGAGCGGAAGTCAGAGGGAGAGGGGAGAGATTATTTAACAGAAGGGCAATTCACCAATGCATTCTGGTAAGCTTTTGTGTATTCTTCTTGCTCATCGGGTGATGAATATTTATTTTGCAAATCTCGTGCTATTTTATCGGCTTCCTTTCTGTAAGCATTACTTCTACTCAAAGCGGTTCTGTCGCCTTTATCAACTTTTCTCAAAACATTTATTGCCTTACAATGCAGGTCGACAAGGTTTTCAACTTCGCTTTTTAAATTGATGTTGATAATAGAGCTTTTTATAACAGTCTTTTCACTGTTTATTGAACTTTCGTTAGAACAATTCGAAAAAACAAACAAAACTAAAAGTGAAAGGGTAATTAACAATATCTGATTTTTCATTCTTTACTATTCTTACAATATGAATCACAAATGTAAGAAGTGTATAGTTATTTGAAAATGATAAAACCATGTTAAAAAGATGAGTTTTGTCATTAATCCCTTCTACTCCTTAACAAATTTAAAACGCTTTACAGTACTTTCATCCTTACTCATTATTGAAATAAAGTATATTCCATTTGGAAGCTGACTCACATCTATTTGATTATTAATGGCAGGCTTCACCTCAAATAATTGACCAATAGATGAGTGAACTTTAATTTTATAATTAGACAAATCAATTCCTCCAACCATTAAGTTTTTAGAAGTTGGATTAGGAAATAAATTAACGGAATCAAATTCTACATCACCTAGTGAATTAGTATTTGTGCATTTTAAAGCCAAAGTATTGAACCATGTTAAAGCATCTTTAGTTGCAGGAATAAAACATGAATTATGATCTCCAGTAGCGAAAACATTAACCGCTTCAATATCAGTAGCACCAAGAAGTAACATTGTATCTAACGTATTGGTTGAATTACTTGGAGCAACCATTGAGTCATTTCCACAATACAACATTGTAATCGGATTCTGAGGTGTCCAATCATACAAGTTATTTGCTCTTAATGCTTTATTTATTGGGTGAGTGTTACGGTTCACATCTGTCATTATATTTTGAAGGACTGAATCCTGCATAAAATCATAGTAATTTGTTCCAAGAAGAGAAATCCATTGATTAAAAGAATAAGTTCCAGCATTTATGTAAGTTTCAATTTGAGAAGCATGAGTAGCATCATAAATTTCATCATAACTTTGATATAAGTTTCCGTAAGCTTCTTGATATGAAGCCAGAATATAAGGAAGAAATGGTGAAGCATAATAATTAGAGTCTCCATCAAAAATTAAATCAAATTGTGCTCCTGTTTGGTCAAATGCTCCTGAAAGTGGTGCACAAGCAACCACGTTAAATTCATTTGATAATGCGTTGTCTTCAATATATTTATTGGTAGCCATAGCAGCGTGTCCGCCATGAGAATATCCTGTAATGAAGAACTGACCGTTGTCTTTCAATTGATTCGTAGCGGTATCTAAATATTGTCTAACTGCTCTTACTAAATCTAATGTTGCCGTGGCTTCAGTTTCAGAATGCTGATATAAGTGAATCCCAGGATTATCACCCAATCCTAAATAATCTGGTAAAACTGTAATGTATCCTGTTGTAGAAAAATAGATTGCTCTTGCTTTATATTGATTATTAGAAGGCACGTTAGTTTTTAGAAACTCAGTTCCATGATTATAAGCTAAAATAGGAACATATTCACAGTTTGTGAGCGTTGGAATATAAACGGCTCCTGAAGCAATCGTAGGGTTTCCATGCGCATCAGTTGTATTATAAGTCACCTTATAACTCTCAACAGGATTAAGCTCAGAAGCATTCGGATTCCAACTATTCGTGTAAGCTTGCACATTCGCTAACGAATGACTAGCCATTGGTGTAATGCTTACCAATTGCTGTGAAAAAACAGAATAACTAACTGCTACTAAAGTGATAAGAAGATTTATATTTTTCATAAGTGTAAATATAAAGTTATTAATTTTATAACTTGACTAGCATCAAAAGTGTTACCTAATCTTTGATTTTCTGTGACTTACCGTATATAATTTTAGTTACTCCATTTGAGTTCAATGAAATTTTCTCTTTTTTATCAAACGGGATAAGTAATTCATAAATTTCATCCTCGAACTTCATGCTGATAACATAAGTTTCATCTATTGTTTCTTTCTGTGTGATTTTGTAATCGATTTTTTCAATAATTCCTCCAGTATGATCTTGCAATTGATATTTTACTAAAGTGTCGCCTACTATAAATTCCATGTAATATCCAGTGTTGTATTCCTTAATAACCTCATCTGTTTTTTCATCTACTTCGATAATGTTTATCTGCTTATAAGCAATAGATTGACTAAACGTTAAATAAGAAAAGAGAAACATTGAAATTGTTAGGAGAATTTTCATTAGAGAATGGTTTTAATCCGATAGATATCAGATGATTTAGGTGAAATTACGAATTCTGGGACAAAATTGATAAAAAAGATGATAAAACTTGAGTTATTTTATTTGTTTGATTATCAGAGTAAAGGTGTGCAAATCATGTATAGTCAATATAAACGTATGTGTAATTAATTTATTCACACTCGCCCAAAGCCTCCTGATAAGCTTCAGCAAATCTTTCTTGATCTTCTTTTGTTGGATATTTTTCTTTCAATTCTCTTGAAACTTTTTCTGCTTGCTTATTGATTTCTTCACTTTTCATTAAAGCGGTTGCATCACCGTTTTTTGCTTCGCCTATTAATTTCATGACCTGACATTGCAGATCAACTAGCCTTTTTGCATCGCTTTTTATAGAACTGTTGTCAGCAGAACTGCTTTCTATCGTGTTACCTTTTTCTTGGTCACTCTCATTCGCACAACCACTTAAAGTGAAAATTGCCAGTAATGTGATGGTGAAGATCAATTTTAGATTTTTCATAATCTTATTTTTTTGAGTTAAAAAGGGCGAAACTTCAAATGAATCCCGCCCTTTCCTAGTATTCTATTTTAAAATGCAGTAAGCTTATACAACCAACTCAATCGTCAAAACATCGTCTGCTTTCGTAACTTTCGTTATTCCGTGCTTCGCTAATCCTTTAACTCCTTTGTCCCATTGTTTGTTGCTCAATCCTGTCTTGTCTTTCAATGCATTCAATTCCATAGAATTTTCTTTGGCCAATAAGTCAAAGATAATTTGTTCGTTTTCATTTAATTCAGGCCCTTTCTTCGCTCCGAAATTCTCAGGTTTCATTTGAGGGAAGAAAAGTACTTCTTGAATTGCTTCGTTGTCTGTTAAATACATAATCAAACGGTCCATTCCAATTCCTAATCCTGAAGTTGGTGGCATTCCGTATTCTAATGCACGTAAGAAATCTTGGTCAATCATTTCTGTTGCTTCGTCATCTCCTTTTTGTGCCAAACGAACTTGTTCTTCAAAACGTTCTCTTTGGTCAATTGGATCATTCAACTCAGAATAAGCATTGGCAATTTCTTTACCACAAACCATCAATTCAAAACGCTCTGTTAATTCTGGATCATCTCTGTGAGATTTACACAATGGCGACATTTCTTTAGGATAGTCAATAATAAATGTGGGCTGAATGTAATTTCCTTCACATTTTTCACCAAAGATTTCATCTATCAATTTTCCTTTCCCCATTGTTTCATCCACTTCGATTCCCAAACCTTTAGCTGTCGCTCTTAGTTCATCTTCCGATTTTCCTTTGATGTCAAAACCAGTGAATTCTATAATTGAATCACGCATTGTAATGCGTTTATAGGGTGCTTTAAAGTTTATTTCTTTCCCAGCGAATGTTGATGTCGTAGAACCGTTTACTTTCATGGCACAATGCTCCAATAAGTTCTCGGTAAATTCCATCATCCAGTTGTAATCCTTATAGGCAACATAGATTTCCATTGCTGTAAACTCTGGATTATGCGTTCTGTCCATTCCTTCATTTCTGAAGTTTTTTGAGAATTCATAAACCCCATCAAATCCACCAACGATTAATCTTTTAAGGTACAATTCGTTAGCAATTCGCATATATAAAGGAATATCCAAAGCATTGTGGTGCGTTACGAAAGGACGTGCCGCTGCTCCACCAGGAATAGGTTGTAAAACTGGTGTTTCAACTTCCATATATCCAGCTTCGTTAAAGTAATTTCGCATTGCAGAATACAATTTACTGCGCTTAACGAATACTTCTTTCACTTGTGGATTCACTACCAAATCAACATAACGCTGACGGTAACGCATTTCAGGATCTGTAAATGCATCGTGCACCCTTCCTTCTGCATCTGTTTTTGGCAAAGGCAATGGTCTAAGTGCTTTAGAAAGCATTGTGAATTCTATAACCTTTACAGAGATTTCTCCTACTTGCGTTTTAAAAAGTTTTCCTTTAATTCCGATGAAGTCACCTAAATCAAGTAACTTCTTAAAAACCTCATTGTACATTGTTTTATCTTCACCTTGACAGATTTCGTCGCGGTTAAAGTACACTTGAATTCTTCCGGTATCGTCTTGAATGTCCCCGAAAGAGGCTTTCCCTTGAATTTTACGGCGCATTAAACGTCCAGCAATAACAACTTCCTTATCTTCTTCGAAATTATCCTTAATCTGTTTGGCCTTATCCGTAACTGGAAATAATGCTGCAGGATATGGATCTATTCCATGTTCGCGTAATTTCGTCAACGTTTCTCTACGTTGTAATTCTTGATCAGACAATTCTAAATTGCTCATAACTGTTTATTTAACCGTTTTAAAATTCTTCCGTATTCTGAATTATCGGAATCGGAATTAATGTGCAAAGATAAGTTTTATACCAATTATTCTCTATTGAAGTTAGGAAATTGTTCAAGAATCTGAACACTAAAAAAAGCGGACAGTGAACTGTCCGCTTTAATTTAACTTTTCATACTGTTATTTAGTTATTGATAACAGGCAAAATATTTTCAAATCTTTGACTTTTACGTGCAAAGATTATTTTATAATCAATCTTTTCACTTGTTGAGCTCCACCGATGTTCACTTTCACAAGATAAATTCCTGCTTGAATTTTTTCAGTATCCAACATAACCAAGTTACTTCCTGTTTGTGCTTGGATAGTATTTGATTGAATTGTTTGTCCCATCATGTTTACCAAACTCACATTTACATTTTGGTTGTTTTCAATAGAGAAAGTAACATTTGCCATGTGATCAGCAGGATTTGGATATACGCTGAAAGACTTAATTAAATCTTCATTACTAACACTCAAAGGATCTTCGGAAGATGAACCTTCATAAATATTAACATCATCTAAATAAAGATTATTCCCTCCATCTGACTCAAATTCGAATTTGAATCTGAAGTCTGTCGTCCAGTAAGATGCTGTAATATTTGTCATGTGAACAGTTGTCCAATCACTCTGAGAAGTCGGTTTCCAGCTACTACCTGATGTTATAGATCCTAGTGCATTACCTCTAATTGTTTTACGTTGCGTCCAGTTCTCACCACAATTGTTAGTTATGAATATACGTAACCACTCATCATTTGAAGCTGATCTTTTTCTGTAAGCGTAACGGAAGCTTAAAGTTGTTTCTGTTGTTACAGTAGATAAATCAATGGGGCTTGATGCCATATCATCAATATTCCCCGCAGATTGACCGAAGTTTTTCAGTACTACTGATTTTGAACCTGTATATGCAGCTGTTGTCGTAATATCAAATTTTGCGTTGTTGTTGTGATTTCCTACTGTCCAAAAAGAACCGTTAAAATTAGAAAGACCTTCAAAGCTCTCAACAATTGGTAGAGAAGTATTAAGAGGTAAAACTTTTATGAAAGAATTTTCAGTTACTGATTTCGATGTTGAACCATCTGTAGCAGTTAAAGTAACGGCATAAGTACCAGGCGTATTGTAAGTTACTGTTGGATTTTGACTTGTTGAAGAAGAAGGACTTCCACCAGGGAAATTCCATGTCCATCCTGTTGGTCCGCTGAAAGATAAATCTTCAAATGAAACAGATTGTCCAGGACAAATCTCTTGTTTATCCGCCTTGAAAGAAGCCTCACACATTATGTCTGGTAAATTAACACCAGTCGCTACTAAATTAGCTGCTTTAGTAATATTATCTCTTCCACCAACATTGCTACTTAAAGCTCCATGCATACGCACTTTTTGTCCGTTTGTAAACATTTTTGAACAGTAAGAGTACTCCATAAAGTTTTCTACGTTATCCAAAGAACCACAAGAAGTACCATTAACATTACAATTAGACCAACCAATTGTGTTTGGTGTATCAGAAATACCATCGTCATCGCCACAGTTAGAAGCTAATCCAGGAGTATTTGTTGTTCCCCAAAGGTGTGGTAAATCTAACCAGTGTCCAACTTCGTGCGATAAAGTATGTGCTCCTGAAGAACCAGCAGTTCCAATACTTCCAACATAGTTATGCAATACATGAATTCCATTTTCCATACTCGCTCCAATCCAAGTATTAGGACGGTAAGTATATCCAGCTGCACCATCTATGTCTTTGGCAATATAAAAATTAATGTATTTATCTCCAGGCCAGTTTCCGTGTTGTGCTTGAACAACAGCAATACGATCACTACCAGAAGCACCATTAGTTACGCTAGAATAAGTTCTTGTAATTCCATTTGTACAATTTCCAGAGCCATCTAGTTTAGCTAACTTGAATTCGATTTCTACGTCTGCAACGATAGGAAGAAAATTAGCATTTACATTAGACCATTGTGTATTTGATTTTTGATAATCATCATTTAAATGCTGAAGTGCATTCATAATTTGATCCTCAGAAATATTTTCTGATCCACCTTCATGAATAATATGAAAAACAACAGGAACTGTATAAGTAATAGCCCTTTGATTACCATCAGACTGCACTAATAACTCTGGGTTATTTGCAATGAAATTCTGGATTTCAGAATCATATGATTGTTGGTCATTTTCATATTGAATTCTTTGTTGTGGTGTTAAAGATTCAATTAATTCAGTTGTTTTTTCATCTGTGTGACAAGGATACGCTTCTTGCGCAAAAGTTGAAGTAAAAGCTCCAAAGGCGATGGCAACAGACAGTATTATTTTTCTCATAATTATTTTTAAATATGTTTTAGCGTTAGTAATATACCAACTTTGAGAGGAAGAATCACAAAACATTCTTTGAACGGTCTTAATCGTTGATTAAATGGGTGACTTCCTCTTTTTTTGATGCGTAATCCATAAAATTAATACTTTTCAATGGATTATTATGCTTACCGATTACATCTATTAAACACTAAAACAAGGCTATTGTTTGAATCCTAAGAATTTAAAATAATTATTACAACCACGAAATTGAAATCTTGCTGTAGCGTCGTTTAGGTAAAACTGAACCACCATGGCCTAAAAGTGTCACAGGTTCATTTGAGAATAAAATTCTATAGCTAGAAAAATATTTAGATCTTAGAGATTAGAGTTTTTGCTTTCTAAGATCTAAGATCTAATGCTTGATATAAAGGTTTTTAGAAGCTAAAACTAGATACACTAATCCCGATGGCTTATCGGGAGCATATTTTCAACTATTTATGAGACCAATAAATACCGCTATAACCAAAAAAGACTGCTACCAAGAGGTTGAAATCTCGCGGTAACAGTCTTTACTTTATGTATCATCTTAAATTTCTGAACTACTAATTTTGTTAGTTAGGCGCACTATTTTCAAAAAATAGTGAAACGCAGCTAACGGAATTAATAGACAAAAATTACTATTCGCCGGTCATTTTCTTTGGGTCAACCCACTCATCATACTCCTCAGACGTTAAATGTCCGAGTGATAAAGCAGACTCCTTCAAAGTTATTCCTTTGTCATGTGCATTTCCAGCAATCTCAGCTGCTTTATAGTAACCGATTTTTGGATTCAAAGCCGTAACTAACATCAAAGAATTGTTTACCAATTCATCAATACGTTTAAGGTTTGGCTCGATTCCTACT
This sequence comes from Brumimicrobium glaciale, assembly GCF_004152935.1. Classification (GTDB taxonomy): domain Bacteria; phylum Bacteroidota; class Bacteroidia; order Flavobacteriales_D; family Crocinitomicaceae; genus Brumimicrobium; species Brumimicrobium glaciale. The sequence goes on along the minus strand of NZ_SETE01000001.1, from coordinate 97,713 downwards.
GCACAGTTGTCAGCGAAAGAAACACAAGACTCTCCAATTAAACGAGCAGATTGTAAAACGTTTGCTGCCATCATTGGTTTATAAACGTTTAATTCGTAATGACCTTGCATTCCACCAATTGTTACTGCAACATCGTTCCCCATAACTTGCGCTGCAACCATAGTGATTGCTTCTGCTTGCGTTGGGTTTACTTTTCCGGGCATAATTGAAGATCCTGGTTCGTTTGCTGGAATGATGATTTCACCAATTCCTGAACGTGGACCAGAAGCCATCATGCGAATGTCGTTTGCTATTTTATTAATAGAAACAGCCAATTGTTTCAATGCTCCGTGTGTTTCCACCAATGCATCGTGCGCTGCTAATGCTTCAAATTTATTTGCCGCTGTAATAAAAGGCAATCCAGTGAATTCAGAAATTTTCTTCGCTACCAATTCAGAATATCCTTTTGGTGTGTTGATTCCTGTTCCAACTGCTGTTCCTCCTAAAGCGATTTCAGAAAGATGTGGCATTGTGTTGTCTAAAGCTTTTAAGCCATGGTCTAATTGCGCAACATAACCTGAAAACTCTTGACCTAATGTTAATGGAGTTGCGTCCATTAAATGCGTACGACCAATTTTCACGATGTCTTTAAATGCTTTTGCTTTGTCGTCAAGAATATCACGTAAATGTTTTACTCCAGGAACTGTCGTTTCAACAATTAACTTGTAAATTGCAATGTGCATTCCTGTTGGGAAAGTATCATTTGAAGATTGAGATTTGTTTACATCGTCATTCGGTTGTAAAGTTTTTTCTCCTTCTCCCATTTTCTTTCCAGCAATCACATGTGCACGGTTCGCAATCACTTCGTTTGTGTTCATGTTAGATTGCGTACCAGATCCAGTTTGCCAAATCACCAAAGGAAATTGATCATCATGTTGACCAGCGATGATTTCATCACATACTTTAGCGATCAAATCTCTCTTTGATTCTTCTAAAACACCCAATTCACAGTTGGTATAAGCTGCTGCTTTCTTTAAATAAGCAAAACCATGAATAATTTCTAATGGCATTGACGCCGATGGACCGATCTTGAAATTGTTTCTAGAACGTTCAGTTTGAGCTCCCCAATACTTGTCGGCAGGTACTTTAACCTCACCCATTGTGTCTTTTTCTACTCTATATTCCATATTATATCGTTTTGTATTAAATTATTTTTTATTTTTACCGCGTGATTACATCACAATAATAGTTTACAAAAATAATATATCATGAGTATTTTCGGTATTGTTATGTTTCTTTTAATTGCAGGAATGGCTTTTTGGCTATTACTATTCTTAATGGCATTCGTTGTTCCATATTGGATCACACTAGGTGCAATAGAACAAATGCGTCCAAAGAAAGTTTTCGACGACGAGGAAGAAGCGGCTTAATTTCTGCTTTTTAATGTAATAGTATTGGGAATTCGAAAGAGTTCCCTTTTTTTGTTTGTGGTTGGGTTGTTGGGCATGGGTTCCCGCAGATTTTCGCAGATTTCGCAGATTTTTTGGGTTGGTTTGTGTTGGTTTTTGGAATGGTTTTTCTCCGCTCTCATTCTCTTTCTCACTCTATTTTTTCTCTCGCAGATTTCGCAGATTTTTTGGGTTGGATTGGGATTTTCATCCTTTGATGTGCAATGTATTTTTTAACCCGTGGATTTTGTTTTTTAACCGTGGATGTGCAATGTATTTTAATCGTGGAGGCGCAATGCATTGCGCCTCTACCGGTGAAAAATCATTTTGCAATCCATAAATTTGGGTTCAACTGGCTCACTGAACTTCCGCTTACGTGGTGCACTTCGAAATGGGCCACTGAAATATCTCCTGCTGAATTTGGCAATAATGATCCAATTGCAGTTTTTGTATTTACAACACTTCCTTTTGTTACATAAACATCTTGAAGGTTGGAATAAACAGTTCTATAATCACCGTGTTTGATGATGACTACTTTTCCTGCTCCTGGAATATTGATTACACTCGTAACTTCGCCTTTAAAGACGGCTAGCACATTTGCATTTCTTGGTGTACTTATATCTACTCCGTTATTTTGGGTATATACTCCCGGTAATGTAGGGTGACTATTCTTACCGTAATTTTGGGTGATTGTTCCTTTTTCAACTGGCCAAGGTAATTTACCTTTGTTGGACGCGAAATTCTCTCCAATCAATGCACTTTCAGCAGTTAATGAGAACTCTCTCTCCACTTTCTTCGGAACTTCTTTTTCTACAGTTGGCGTTTTTATGTCTTTTGGAGCTTCCGCTGCTTTGCGTTTTGCTTCTGCTATTCGGCGTGCTTCTTCTTTTCTTTTCGCTTTAGCTATTCTTGCTTGCTCTTCCGCAATTTCTTTTTGAATCGCAGCAGCAATCTCTTGTTTCAAACGCTCTTTGTCTTCTTCTTGTTTCCTTAATTCTTTCAGTAATTCGTCTTCTTGTTCCTTAAAACGTTTGTAGATTTCTTCTTTTGCTTTTTTCGTTTTAATGATTTCAGCGCGTTCGATTCTTTTTTGACCAGACAATTCAACTTGTTGCTTTTTCTCGTCGTCTAGATCTTTAATTTCATCTGTCAATAAAACAGCATTTTGTTGAATCAAACGCATTTGTTTTTGTTGAATTTCCGCTAATTTTTCAAGATATAACTTTCTTTTTAAAGCTTCTTCAACGGTGTTAGCACTGAAAATAAACATTAAATCTCCGTACTTATTTCGCTTCTTATAAGCGTAAAGTAAAAGCTGTGCATATTGTTTTTTTAATCTTTCAATTTCAGCATTTAACTCTTGAATTCTTCCTTCTTTCTGTTCTATTTTTAATTCTGATGAACGAATTTGATTGTCAATGTTGCGTAATAATTTCTCACGGTATTCAACTTGACGCTCAATAAGATTAACTTCCTCAAGGGAAAGTCGTGTGTTTTTTTGTGATTTTTCGAGTAAAGTTTTGGTAGTCGAAATTTGTTGCTCCAATGCTTTTTGCTCGTTTTTCAAACGTTGTGAACCAGGCTGAGACCACAAAGGAGCAGAAGCAGAAAATAATATCACAAAAGTAAATACAAGGAACTTACTCACACTTTTCATATTTATTCGGAATTGATAAATATAATACTCTTGGATCATTCACACTTATTTTATTGTATTCAAAGTTAATGTAAAGTTTATCTTTTGGCGTTTCAACAGTGATATCACCTTCAAGTGGAATACTATAACCTTCTACCATTTCTCTACCAAAATAATTAACGGTAATGGATGTCGAATCTTTTGGACTGTCGATAATCAACTTTTTAAGTGACCTTGTATCTTCACTCAGGAAATAGCGAATGATCACTTCATCATCACTGTCTTGTCTTCTTATTTTTCGTTTTGAAATTGAGGAAACAACATAATTATAAGGATCTTTTATTTGTTGATATTCAATATTCTTATCCCATGCGATTGGCATTCCTAATATCAATTCTTCAATGTTTTTGTGCTTAAAATCAACTCCAAATGTTTTTTTAAGGTAATTCATATTCTCCTTCATATAACAGTTATTTCGCTTGTCAACCATTGTTAACGTATCTGGCGTAACCATTACATTATAAATTGGAATTCGCGCAAAAGTTATCAATGCATGAAAAGCGCTATCGGCACGCATGCGAATTGAAGTTTTAAATGAAACGTTTATTTTACTGTCCGTATATTTTGAACTCAATTTCGTATAGAAATGTTCTGGACGTTGTTTTGAAAGACTATCCAAACGATCGATGAGTACTTCATCTTTCACTCTAGGAAGTTTTTCAACGTTTTCCAAATCAGCATTTCTTTTACTTCCACAAGCAACAAGTGATGTTAACAGTAGAATTGAGAAAATATATTTAGTAATATTTTGGAGCATATAATTTTTCTTCGTTAATCTTTTTAGTCAAATTTTTATTTCGTGATTCAGATGCTAAAGCTTTTTGCCAAGCTTCTTTTGCTTTGGTTAAAGATTGATTTTTAAAGTGAAGATCACCTAATAAATCCATTAATTCTGCATTGTAAAATTCTTTTTCAATTCCATTCTCTAAAATTCTAATTCCTTCTGCGAAGTTATTAGCATTCGAAGCAATATTGGCTTTCGCTAAATAGTAATCGCGGCTGAAGTTGATTTCTGTTATTTTACCTAATAATTCTTGAGCAATATCTGTGGCAATATTGGCTTTGCTTAATGCCAAAGCATAAGTCACTTGAATACTTTGATCGTCTGGATTATTAATCATTGCTTTTTCAAAAGCGACAATTCCTTTCTTGTATTCTTTATTGTAAAAATAAATTTGACCTTTTCGCATAGAGAATAAGGACTCTTTCTTTTTATCGTCTAAAAGGTAGATTTCTCCAGCTGCCAAAAGTTGAATTGCTTCATCTGGTTTGTTCGTGTACAAAGCTCCTTCTGCTGCAGCAAAATAAATAACGGGTAAGGTTGGAAAGAGCTCCAAGGCTTTGTTTCCATCTGCGTAAAGCTCAGAATAATCCATGTAATTAGATTCAACTGCAAAAGCCAATCGCCAAGCTTCAAAATTATTTGGGTTATCAACTGTTGATTTTCTAGCTACGGAAAGGGCCTTTTTACTTTGAAAAGCAAACATTAATTCCTTAACATATTTTGAAGAAATTTGTAAATCCTCAGGATAAGCTTTGTAAAGAATTTCTGCTGATTCAAAAACCAAAGGACCTTTATTTCCTTCTATTTCTTGAATTTTATTAAATATAAACAATTTATCTTCAACCGCTACTTCACTATTTTTTAAAATTCCAGGAGCAATTTCAATGAATTTATCAAACTCTTTTTGTTCTAGAAAGTTGTTCGCCAAAACAAATTGAGCCATTCCATTGTCAGGATCACTTTTCGCTAATTCCTCAATTAATTTTACTGCCTTTTCTTTTTCTCCTTGTTGCTCATAGAAAGCAATGATATTTACCAGAACTTCTTTATCATTCGGATATTCATTCTTTAAAAGTAATAATGTTTCTTCCGTTTTATCAAATTTCTTCAATTCAGTATATAAATCAGCTTTCATGATCATTATTTCAGGAACAACTCCTGTTTGACCTTGAAGGAAATTCAATTCGTCAATTGCCAATTGATAAGCCTTATTATAAATCAAAACTTTGCTGTATCCGTAACGGAAATCTACATTTCTTGGCTCGCGTTCACACATTTCTTTAAACAAGATTTCTGCTTGTTCGAAATTTGCTCTTTCAAAATGCATGTAAGCCAATTCTTGTAAATAGGCATTGTTTTCTTTGTCGATATTGTAAGCTTTTTGAAAGTTTTCTAAAGCTACAGAAATATTGTTTTCAGCTTTAGCAATTTCAGCTAAACCAAAATAAACGGCATCATCATCTTGCTTTATTGCTAAACAAGCTTGAAAAAGTTTTTTGGCTTCGCTATAATTTCCAGACATTTTCTCACGAACAGCCTGGTGAAATTGTTCCATGTAAGGATAGTCCAAAGATGAAAGCGCCTCAACATCATCCAATGCTTGTTCCTGCATAGACTTTTCCTTTCCTTTTTGACCAAAAAGAGGCGCCAAAGGAAGAAGCATTAAAGATGATATGAAGATTATTTTTCTCATTAAATATCCATCGTGGTATAATCTCCAACACTTAAATTGTGAGGAGTTTTTCTAACATTCGCATGATTACCAATCATTGAATCCTTTAAAGTAACATTTTCTAAGGTAGTATTCGCTTGAATAATTGTGTTTTTAATTACACTTCCATTCACTTTCGAACCTGCTCCAATTGAAACATGCGGACCAACAACGCTGTCATTCAAAACAACATCCTTGCCAATAAAACAAGGTGGAATAACTACACTGTTATTGATTTTTGCCGAAGCGTCAACCAACTCAATGTGTTTTTCTCTGTCAAATTCCAATACACGTTGATTTGCATTTACAGTTACAATTTTGTTTCCGCAATCCAACCATTCTGTAACTTTTCCAGGCTTAAATATTTTCCCTTTCTCAGTTAATCTTCTCAATGCATCTGGCAATTGGTATTCACCACCTTTGATTACATCATTATCGATTAAATAATTTAATTCTTTTCTTAAATCGGCACCTTCTTTGAAATAATAAATTCCAATCATTGCAAGGTCTGAAACGAAAGTTTGCGGTTTTTCCACAAAATCAATAATTTCATCTCTTTCATTCATTTTTATTACTCCAAAAGCACTTGGGTCATCGATTTGCTTCACCCATAAAATTCCGTCGTCTTTTGGATCTATTTTAAAGTCAGCTTTAAATAAAGTGTCAGCAAAAGCGACTACTACAGGACCATCTAACAATTCTTGAGCACATAAAACGGCATGCGCTGTTCCTAAGGGTTCTGTTTGATAATGGATACTTCCTTTAGCGCCAAGACTCTCAGCCACTGCGATTAATTCTTTTTCTGCTTCAGCTCCAAAATCACCAATTACAAACGCGATTTCTTCGATTGGATCACTACAAACACCTGCGATATCTTCAACAAGTCGGTGAACAATTGGCTTTCCACCAACTGGCACAAGTGGTTTGGGAACTGTTAATGTGTGGGGTCTTAAGCGAGAACCTCTTCCCGCCATTGGTACGATTATTTTCATGATTTAGTTTTTTCCGGTGCTTCCAAATCCGCCTTCGCCGCGGTCGGTTTCTGTTAATTCTTCAGTTATTATCCATTCTGCTTGTTTCACTTTCGAGAACACAAGTTGTGCGATTCTGTCTCCGTCTTCAATAACAAAAGGTTCGTTTGAAAGGTTTACCAAAACAACACCCACTTCTCCACGGTAATCCGCATCGATAGTACCTGGACTATTCAACACAGTAATTCCGTGTTTAATTGCCAAACCACTTCTTGGGCGAACTTGTCCCTCATATTTCTCAGGAATTTCTAAAAATAATCCTGTTTTTATAAGTGTACGCTCCAAAGATTGAAGTGTAAAAGGCTCCTCTATATTTGCACGTAAATCCACGCCAGCAGATGCTTTCGTTTCATATTTTGGCAAATCGTGTTTCGAACGATTAATGATTTTTACTTTCATTTTCCCTTTTCAGTTATTTTTTAAAGACTTGCTGTAATCAAATGAAATTGCACCCATTTTTTTACAGTGTTCAAAAATAACTTTTTTTCCTGAAATACCTTTAAAAATCGCTGTTTTATTGATTTAAGGAGCTATTTTAATGTTAATTATCATTGGTTAAATGTTAACGTGTTTTGCGGTGGGTTGATTTGGTAAAAGCGTTATCGATTACGATATAACAAATGCTTCCGTGTGAATTACATCGTTACCAATTTTCAATTGAACACTATATTTTCCGCTTTCCCAGCCGCTAACTTTCAAACTGAAATTGAAATTATAATTTCCTAAGTGAGAAATTGGCATTTCACCATCATAATCTCTAATGACTTCACCATTTTCTTTTAAAACTTGCATTCTCATGTTCCCAGTTTTTGTAACGGTATAAGCCAAAAGTCCTTCAACTTTTGTTGTTTCTTGAATTATATTTCGGTTTTCATCAATAGAATATGTTGGATCTGAATTGTACCAAACATTCTCCTTTCCGGTCAACGAACAAATAAATTCTCTCAATTTCGTTACTTCGTTATTTCCATCTTCATAGATGCCTGAAACATCATCATCTTCAACAACACACCAAAGGGCGGTCTGTTTAAGGTCATCATTAAATCCTTTATTATCTAAATATTTAGCAATTTTAATAAGGTTTTGATTTGTCTCCTTAGCAATTGTAAATTGACTTTCATTTGTTGGAGAACTGTTGTGTGGTTGAACACAAAAACCATTCACTTTATGTTGAGTTGAACTGGAATTTAATGCAATCATTTCGTCATCAACAGTAATTAAATCTTGATCACCTTCAAATTCACTCTTAAATCGTGTACCAGATGGAATTAGAATGCTTTTTAGGTTTTTAATATTCTCAATTTCAACAACAATAGACTTTCCGGTATGGGCACCATTAGAAGTGGCTGTTAAATGAATTTGATTGTTTTTAATAGCATCAAAAACATTCACATTTTGCATGCTATTTTTGCTGAAAGAAAACAGAAATAATACGGAGGAAAATAAAATTAATGTCTTCATGATGTGGCTTTTTTTTATTTATAACGTTATATTTTCGAATAGGTTACAGGGTTAATGGTTAATTATCAATGGTTAATTGTTAACGTGGTTTGCGCTAAAAAAAATATGAATTCAAACCGATATAAAAATTAGTTTACTGAATGAGAGCAAGTTTAATAGAAAGCGTTTGAGGTAAATTTCAATTATCAATTATCAATCGTGAATTATCCATTCAACCACGCGTTAACCATTAAAAATTAACCATTAACAATTATTTCCCTTTTTTCCAAAAAAACAACTTGTTATAATACTTCTGAAAAACTTCAATATACTTCACGAAATACGTGAAAACCATAATAAATCCTATTGCTCCAACAATGGCGAACCACGGTGAAAGATTTTTATCTAAATAACTACTTAATCCAAATCCGAACAAGCCGCTATACAAAATAATTACGTGTACAATGTATATGGACAGCGTGTTTTGACCGATTTTTATGAATAACTCATAATTCCAATTGATGAGTTTGGCAGTGATTATTATTACAGAAATAAACAACAATAAATGACCTAAAGCATACAAAGAAAATGTTGGGAAAATTGTGAATTCATTTCCAGAAAGTAAAGTATAAATGATAATTGTTAAACCTGAAACACCAAAAGCTATTGGAATAATCCAACTTTTTAAAAAGCCCAGTTTTCTGCGGTAAACAACTCTTAGATAACGTTTGTGTTTTCCAATGAAAATAATGATCGCCAAAACCCAAATTACTTGTCCAAATCTTGCGAATAAATACCCTAATCCGTAGAAAGGTTTTATTCCCGAAATGCTAAGAAACGCTGGTTGAATAATTTTTAGAATATTGTCTGTAAATAAGTTTAGAATTAATCCTGAGATAAATAATATCAATGGAAATTTATTCGTGTAAACTTTAGCTGGATTCTTACTCACATAAGCGCCAATCATTGCACCGAAAATCACAAATCCAACCCATGGGAATAATGGGAAAATTGACTTAAATGCACTGTCACCTGGAGAAGTAATAAAGATATTTTCAATGAGCGGATGAAAAGATGAAAAATCTAAGGCATAAATAGTGGGACGCATTATAAAAGCAAGGGTTCCAAAAAATCCAAACCACCAAGTTAACGGAACGACTTTAATTAATCGATTTAATCCGTAAAGTAAAATAACCGTAATTAATGACGCTCCGATGCACTGTAAAACGTGGAAAATATACATATATCCACTAAAAGTATAGGAACCATTTTCTATTAAACCTTTAAAAATAAAGTACAGATTGAGTTGCAAAGCATAACCCCAAAGGATTAATCTAAAACCTCTACTCAATCCTTTTTTAACACGTTTATTTTTGAGGAAAGGCTCTTTGTTACGCACCAAAAGATAGGTAAAAACCAAGCCAGAAACGGTAAAGAATAATGGAGCGGTTAGTCCACGTGTAAAACGCCAGATATCGTAAAGAAATAGGTCATTTCCTCGGTGGTTTTCAGTCAAAGCCATCACAATAAAATGCCCCTCCAGCATCATCAATATGGCAATAGATCTTGCGATATCAATAAATACTAACCGATTTGTAAGATTGCTCTTTGCTAATAACATTTAAGGCAAATTTCTTTGTGTATTTGTTTTTATAAAATGCGAAGATAAACTGAATTAACTGGATTTTGCAACTGCTTTCGGTTTTTCCATCCAAAACACCAGTCCTACATATAAAAGAATGAAAAGATTATGGATTACGAATTGTAAAATACCAGCTTCTAAATCAATCCAAGTGAATATAAAATAGATTGAAATTGCAACGATACTGTACAAACTAAATTTTCTCAAGTTGTAAGGAATCGGGTAATGCTTTTGTCCTAGCCAATAGGAAACGACCATTTGTGCGCCGTAAACTATAAAAGTTGCCCAAGCACAAGCCATGTATCCATAAATTGGAATAAAAATAAAGTTTAAAGTCAATGTTAAAGCCGCGCCGCCCATGGCAATATAAGCTCCAAATTTTGTTTGACCACTCAATTTATACCAAATACTTTGATTGATGTAAATTCCTGAAAAAACGTTCGCCAACAAAAGGATAGGAACAATTCTCAACCCTTCCCAATACGCTGGATTTGGAATAAAATATTTGAAAATATCTAGATTCAATGAAACTCCTAAAAAACTTAAGAATACAGCTCCTACGAAGTAATTCATGACTTTCACGTAGGTTTTGTTTCTGTCTTTACTTTTAGATTGCGCAAAGAAAAACGGCTCAGCAGCATAACGGTAAGCTTGTAAAAATATCGTGACCAACATGGCTAATTTATAACTCGCACTGTAAATTCCTACCTGAGATTCCGCAAAAGTTAAAGCAGCTTCTGTTGTAAATTCTCCAATTGAATTTTGATAAGTAAGGTGCTTCAATAAAATTCTGTCTACAGTTTCATTGATTATAAAAGCGAATCCTGCCAAAGCCAAGGGAAAGCTATATTTGAACATAGAACGCAATAATTGTGTATCCCAAATCCATTTCAACGATATAAAATCTTTATAAAGAATAGCTGGTTTCACCAAAGAAGCAATCAAGTTGGCAATTAGAATAAAGCGAATTCCAACAGCTGCATTTTCCGCTTCTGGTTGAAAAACAAACAACATCAAAATCAAGTTCAATCCAATGTTTATACCGATTCCAGTAAGCTGAACAACTACGAATTTTTTAGCTCTGTCTTCTGCTCGTAATTTAGCGAGAGGAAGCGCTGAAGTGGCATCAATCACTACAATTACACTCAGTAAAATTATGTATTCGGGATTATCGGGGAACAGCAATGCGTCTGCGATTACACCATTAAAAATTAAAATCAGCAAGAGAAAAATTGCATTGATGATAACAATGCTCAACATAGAATTCCGGAAGATTTTGTCTTTATTCTCTGGATTATCAGATAGAAACTTAAAAAATGCAGTTTCCATTCCAAAAGTCAATAAAACCATCAAAAAAGCAATCCAGGCATAGAGTTCAGAAATTACTCCATAATCTGAAGTCTTTATAAAAACACTGACATATAAAGGAACAAGCAGGTAATTCAACAAACGTCCCACGATGCTTGATAAGCCGTAAACCGCTGTTTGTCCTGCTAATTTCTTTAATGGATTGCTCATTTATTCTTAATCAGAGCGCTAAGTTAAATGGATTCTTTGAAAATGAGATTATGTGGAGGTTGATTTGTGTTTTTTGTGAGTTATGAAATATGACTTTTGCTTTATTAAGAAAGCAGTTTTGTTAAGATATTGCTGTTTTGGTTGAGCAATAAGGAAAAGGCATTAATTTTAATCAAATTTAAGTTTTAATTATAGAACAAAAAATGCCAACGTAAAACGCTGGCATTTTGAAGATTTATTTTTAATGAAGTGTAACGCCGTTATTGGCTTTATAAACAAAAACTATTTAAACGATGGTTTTCTCTTTTCAACAAATGCAGTAGTTCCTTCAACAAACTCTTCCGTTCCAAAGCAATTTCCAAATTCTGCAATCTCAACTGCAAAACCATCAACACCATCTGTATAATTTGCATTCACAGCTTTCATTGCCGATTTAATCGCATTTCCAGAGTTGTTACAAATTTTACTTGCAATTTTCTCGGCCAAAGCCATCAATTCATCTTGCGCTACAACATGATTCACTAATCCAGATTCGTATGCATCGTCCGCAGAAATCATTCCCGCGGTTGTAATCATTTCCATTGCTTTTCCACGACCAACCAATTGTGACAAACGCTGCGTTCCACCATATCCTGGAATTACACCCAAAGAAACTTCTGGCAAGCCTAATTTTGCATTATGAGATGCGATGCGAATATGAGAAGCCATTGCTAATTCTAATCCACCACCTAGCGCGAAACCGTTTATAGCTGCAATAACTGGCTTAGAAAGATTCTCAATAAAATCAAATAATTTCTTTTGACCTTGTGCAGCTAATGCTTTACCATCAGAAGTTCCAAAATCAGCAAATTCTTTAATGTCAGCACCTGCAACGAAAGCTTTTTCACCACTTCCAGTCAAGATAATTGCACGCGTTCCTTCATCTTCATTTGCTGCTTTAAAAGCTTCGTGCAATTCCTGAATTGTGGCTTTGTTCAATGCATTCATTTGCTTCGGGCGATTCACCGTAATGTAGTGAACACGCTCTTTTTGTTCTGTCGTTATATTTTCGTAACTCATTTCTTTTGTTTTGTGCTAAAATAAGAAATCGTAATCAAATTACGAATAATCAATTACGAATTACGAATTGATAGGATGCGCGATAGGGATGATGGAACGCGGAACTTTACATAATTCTTCTTTTCCTCTTTTTGCTTCTTACCTCTGCGAATCTCTGCCCCTCTGCGAAACTTTGCGTCATTTTTCTTTTTCTATCTTCATTCAATTAAACTAACTTTACATCTCCAAACATCCAATAATGAAAAACAACATGCTCATCCGTCCAATCCAACCTCAAGACAATCCACTTATCGCGAAAATCATTCGCACGGCCTTGGAAGAATACAACGAAGCAAAACCAGGAACAGTTTACACCGACCCAACAACAGATGAACTCTACGAAACCTTTTCTAGAGCTCCAAAAAGCGGATATTTTATCGCTGAATTAGAAGGGAAATCAATCGGAGGATGTGGGATTTATCCAACTAAGAATCTACCTGAAGGCTATGCCGAATTAGTGAAGATTTATCTCAAAAGTGAATACCGTGGAAAAGGGATTGGCAAACAACTCATGGACAAAAGTATCGCTTATGCAAAGGAGCAAGGCTATACACATTTATATCTTGAGTCATTTCCTAGTCTAAAAGAAGCGATAGTTTTATACGAAAAAATAGGATTTGAAAGAGTAGAAAAACCCTTGGGAGATTCTGGACATTTTGCTTGTGATGTTTGGATGGTGCTTAAAATTTAGGAGTTTGGATTGATCAATCGCTATCAGGGTGGCGATATTGGCTTTAAATTGTTAATAATGCTATTATAGTAGCGGTGTTTGAAGTGTTTTTTGGCGACAAAGACTGACTTTCAAAAGTTTCTTCTTCGGCTGAAAGCCTTATATTTGGATAGCTATTTAGCAGAATATAAATCATTTTGTAAATCAAAATGTTATTGCAATTAATCAATGCTTAAAATGAGTGATTTTACTTTTAATAGGGAAGAGTATTTAAAGCGTATAAATTTCGATGGGGAAGTTTCTGTCGACTTCGAAAGTTTGAAGTGTTTTTTGGCGACAAAGACTGACTTTCAAAAGTTTCTTCTTCGGCGGAAAGCCTTATATTTGGATAGCTATTTAGCAGAATATAAATCATTTTGTAAATCAAATTGTTATTGCAATTAATCAAAGCTTAAAATGAGTGATTTTACTTTTAATAGGGAAGAGTATTTAAAGCGTATAAATTTCGATGGGGAAGTTTCTGTCGACTTCGAAAGTTTGAAGTCAATTCACCGTGCTCAACATTTATCAATTCCTTTTGAAAACTTTGATATTTGTTTGGGAAGAAACATTCGTATTGATCCAAAATCGATATTTCAAAAACTGGTCAAGCATAAGCGAGGAGGATATTGTTTTGAATTAAACGGACTGCTTTTAATGGCACTCAAAGCGTTCGGATTTGATGCGCGTCCACTATTGGGAAGGGTCCATCTTTCTAGAGAGGTAACCGGTAGAACACATCAAACGACTTTGGTAACTATTGATGGCAAAAGTTGGATAGTAGATTTAGGATTCGGAGCTGAAGCGCCACTTATTCCCATACCACTTATATACAATGAACCCATTTCATTCCAAAAGCAAACCTACAGATTAATAAAAGATGAAGTATTTGCTTACATCCTTCAGAACAATCCAAATGGACACTGGAAAAACCTATATAGTTTTGACTTAAACCCTGTTTTTGATATCGACATTAAATTAGGTAATCACTATACCTCAACCCATCCAGATTCATTTTTCACCAATGCAAGAATTGCCGCTCTTCCAATAGAAAATGGTATGATTAGTTTGTATCACAACAAGTTGAAAAAGGTAATTAATGGAAAGGAAGAACTTATCACACTGAAAGATGATTCCTCATGTTTGGATGTTATTAGGAAAGAATTTGGGATTGAGCTTGATGCGGAGTATGGGGATTTGAAGGGGTTAAGGTGAATGGGCCTCTTCAACAAAAACAAATAGTTCCACTTTAAGTGAATCTTGATTTCATTTCACTCCTTTCATCCTTCCCTCTCCTTAAATCCTCTTCCTAGAAATCTCTCCCTCCAAACTTTTACCCTTCACAATAATCACAATACAAACTCTTCACATCATGCTCAAAATCTACCGCTCCATCATACAAATCACTCACAATTTGCGTCAACGCCTTCTCGAATAAATCCATCAATTCTTCAGTTGTTTCAGTCAATTGATTATCCAAATAAAACGGACCATCATTCAAGTTCACCATGGAGATAATTCCAACTTTATCTGGATATTCACCGAATTTCTCATGGAATAACATATTGTAGACCAACATTTGGAAAACATATTTACTGCTTTTTAGTTTTTTGATGAATTCAAATACGACATCTTCTTCGGCTTTGGCTTTTGAGGAAGCTTTTGTCAATCTCACATCGTTTTCGGTACATTTCCCCGATTTATAATCAATAATTCGTTTTTTACCTTCAAAATCATCGACCCTATCAATAAATCCGATAAAATTGACTTCTTTTTCTTTTCCGTGAATGTTGAGTTTTAAAGTTTTGGTCAATTCCATCTCTAAACTCACAATAAACATATGTCCTTTGTGGTCTTTTAAACTCTTCTTCTCTTTCTGTAAAAAGCGTTCCGTTAAATGTTGGGCAATTTCTAAACTTAGGTAATTCTTTCCTTCTAAGTTTTGATCTGCTTCCAGATTAAAAAACTCATAAAAGTGCTGTTTCATTACCGCACCTTGCTTCTTAATCATGTTATCTATATCAACAACCGATAATGATTTGTGGTGTTCTCTTTTGTTTCCTTCCTTGTCCAATTGAGCGAAATCACCATACAATGCCTCTAATGTATTGTGAATGAAATTCCCAAAAGTGCTCGCTTCGATCTCTTCTTCAACTTTATCTTCCTCCCCAAAACCAAGTAGGTATTTGTAATAGAAATCTAATGGACAACTCAAAGCTGTTTTCATTGCAGACGCTGAAGTACGTCGACCGAAATATTCATCTAAACGCTTGAGAACAGCATCTGTTTTCGGCACAGTTAATCCTTCGCTTTCTTCCTCTTCGTTGGAAATTGTATAATCAGAAGTATTGAACTCAATCAACGGATTTACACGTGAAAGTTCTAACTGCAATTGCATGATGTAACGTGAAGGTTCATCCACACCTCCCATGTCTCTATCCGCCGATGAGAAAGTAATCCAGCAGTTTTCTACTTGGTGTAACAAACGATAAAAGTGATGTGCAAAAAGACCTTGTTTCTCCCTAGGCGTTGGTAAATTGTGGTATTTCCTTAAATCCATTGGAATAATTGTCTGAACTGGATTCGTTGGCGGCATACTTCCGTCATTTAATCCTACGACAATCATGTTTTTGAAATCAATCAATCGGGTTTCCAACAACCCCATCACCTGTAGTCCATCAAGTGGATTTCCGTAATAAGCAATGCTTTCATTGATCCAATGTTGATTAAACAAAGATTTGAAAGTCCCCAAACGTAAATCTGGCTTAAATTCTGCCAAAACCGACTCTAATTTGACCAAAGAACGGTCAAAATGATACAAAATTGATCTTTCTATCGCATTTTCGTCATTATCGAGTCCTTGATATATCGTTTGATTTAATGTTCTAATTTGTTCAAGTGAATATTCCTTATCTGAACTTTTCCAAGGCGTGAAAAACAGTGCAATCAATTTGGAAATACGTTCACCTAATTCTAATTGTTTTGGATAAATAAATGTCCAGTTATTGCTCAAAATCTTTTGTTCTACCTTCGTAATGGCTTGCATTTCTGCTTTATTACAAAATCCTGTGATGAATGGATGTTTGATAAATCGAACGAAATCTTTGTGGTAAATCTGTTTTGAATTAAACTGCTGAAAATGTTCCTGAACAGTAAACAACATGTCCACCCAAGATTTAATCGCAGTGTTTTTCAATGGCAATCCTAAAGTGATGTTGGTTTGTTCTACGTTTTTTGGAATGTTTTTCATTACTGGAACAACTAACTTTTCATCTGCTAATAAAAGTAATGTGTCCGATAATTCGTCGTGTGGAATTTGATCATTTAAAATCGTCGCGCTCACTTTTGCTTGTCCAGTCGGTTGCGCACAATTGATAATATTGAAAACCTTCTTTTCTGTTCCAATTTTATCCACAACGAAATCCAATTCTTTGACCTTTAATTCGCTGAATAAATCACGGATAAATCGTCCGGCTTCATGGTTTTTATCGTTGAGATAATATTCATCTGCATCAACAAAAACATCTGCTCTTCCCATGTTTTTCAATTGTTTCATAATTGAAATCTCAGCAGGAGAAAGCGCATTAAATCCAGCAAAAATGAATCGGGTTTCTTTGTCTTCTTCAAAAGCTAGGTCAATGTTTGTGGCTAAATTTCTGTACGCCATTCCCATGTAGCACTCGCCATCTTTTTTCAGTCTTTCGTTGAAATGTTTGTGATAATCTGCCAATAAATCCCAGAAACGCATAAAACGCAATTGACCTTCTGTCAGCTGTTCTTCGCTATCAAAACTCCAGTTTTCTATGTCTTTTATGTCCGCTAAATTCCTAAATAAATCTTTACTGTCGATGAGATAGCGATCCATTTCATCGAAATCGCTCAATAAAGTTTTTCCCCATTTAAAAAACTCATCCAAAGTTTGAGGTTCTTCTTTATCGACTTTCAAATGCACATCATACAACTTAAAAAGCGCTCTAGTTGGTTCAATAATCGGCAAAGGTGATAATTCCTGCACCCATCGGTTCATCGTAATGATCTTCGGAGAAAAAATCGGCTTTCCATAAGCTTTAAACAAAGACCGTTGCAAATATTTTTTCGCTCGTTGAGAAGGAAGAACGATTGTTAGGTGTTCTAATGGAATTTGTTCTTCGAAAATATATTGTGCAATGCGATCGATGAAATATGTCATGGTTTTTTGGTGTTGTTGTATGTTTTGTAGAGGCGGTTGTAGGAGCGGGTTGGGGGCGGTTGCAAACCGCCCTTACAACCGCCCCTACTAAAACGTCCCAATCTTAATTATCTTCTTCTCAATCATTTTTTGTACAATCTGAACTGAATTCGTAGCTGCTCCTTTTCTCAAATTATCGGCAACAACCCACATGTTCAGTGTATTTTCTTGACTTTCATCTCTTCGTAATCGACCAATGAAAACTTCATTTCTACCTTTTGCAAAAAGAGGCATTGGATATGTATTTGTTTCCGGATTGTCTTGTAAATGAATCGCTGGATTATTGTGGTAAGCTTTACGAATAAAAGCCAAATCAAAATCTCTTTCGAAACTCACGTTGATAGCTTCTGAGTGTCCACCTTGAACTGGAACTCTTACTGCAGTTGCTGTAACGCCAATATTTGGGTCTAATATTTTATGGGTTTCGTTCACCAATTTCATTTCTTCTTTGGTGTAACCATTTTCTAGGAAATCATCGCAATGCGGCAATACGTTTTGATCAATAGCATAAGGATAAACCATTTCTCCTTTTATTCCTAGGCGCTCATTTTCCATTTGTTTAACGGCTTTCGCACCCGTTCCAGAAATGGATTGATAAGTCGAAACTACAACTCTTTTTATGGTATATAATTTATGCAATGGCGCTAAGGCAATCAACATTTGAACTGTTGAACAGTTTGGATTAGCAATAATGAAATCATTTTCCGTTAAATCATCTCCATTGATCTCTGGAATAATTAACTTCTTGTCGTCATCCATTCTAAAAGCAGAAGAATTATCGATTACGCGACAGCCATTTGCTGCAAATTTTGGTGCCCATTCTAAGGAAATATCTCCACCTGCAGAAAATAATGCAACATCAGGCTTCATGTTTAAGGCTTCTTCCAGATCAACAACTGTATGTTCCTGACCTCCAAAAAGGATTTTCGTTCCAGCCGAATTTTTAGATGCTACTGGAATTAATTCTGTAATCGGAAGACTCATTTCTGCCAATACTTTTAGCATTTCTTGTCCCACCATTCCTGTTACCCCAACAATTGCAAGCTTCATATTTTCTGTTTTTACAAAAGTAATTATTTTTCAATTGGAAGATTGGAATTTACATTTGGTGATGTGAAAGAATTACAAAAACAAGCTCCTAATTTAATAGAAGTGTGATATAGCACTTAAATAATATCCAAAATGATAAAGTGTATGAAAATATTTTCCTAAATTTCGTTTTATTGGAAATATACTAAGTTTATGAAGCTTATTCTTTCGTTTCTCATGGTTTTGGTATCATTCTCTGTTTATTCAGAGAATGAAATTAATTATGTCCAAAAAATCGAAAATTCAGCATCGAATGAAGAAAAAGAAAAACATTATTTAGAATGGGTTAGGCATTTAAGTCAAATCAACACACTGGCTTGCGATTCGGTTATTAATAAGAGGAACAAATACATTTCTAGTTTGTCTGACAACGGGAAAATTGCTTTATTAATTACCTATTTCAACAATTCCCGATTGAGTGGTTCATTGAGATCCCCAGATTTTTCTAAATATCAATTAAATAAAGCAGATCTTCTTTTAGTAAAAGGGATGTTGAAATGCGCAAAAAAAGAAAGTATTTCCAAAGAAGATTACGAAGAAATCAAAAGGAATTTAAAAGATTATGATGATCCAATGCGTAAAAGTTTATTCTACGCCATATCAACTTGTGTTGAAGGAATAGATAGAAATTCGCAATCAAAATACTATAATTCTTCAATTAAATATGCCAAACTAAGTCCGCTAAAAACAGTAGCTTCTTTTATTTACGATATCAATTCTTTAATTCATTTAGACAAAGAGGACTTTGAAGAGGCCATTATTAATCACCAGAAAGGAATTTCTTTTTCCAAGGAAAACAATCTTACAGCCAACATAATTAGTCACTTGATAAACATTGGGAATATCCAATATAAATTGAGTGACTTCAAAAAAGCAGAAGAATCATTTTTGGAAGCCCAGGAACTTGCTACAGGATTAAATATTGATTTTATTTCAGGTCAACTTTTTAATTATTTAGGGGAACTATACAATACACAAAACAAATTAAATAAGAGTATTCAATATTACCAAAAATCATTGATTAAGTTCTATAACATCAACAACAGCGAAGGTCTTGCGAATGTCCACAAAAATATTGGAAAGGCTTATTTTGATAATGGCGATACAGAATTAGCGGAGAAAAATTATGAATTAAGCCTTGAATTTTCAAAAGAAAACGATGGCAGAGTTGAAAAAGGTGAGCTTTTCTATTTAATATCTCAGCTATTTCTCAAGAAAAATGAATTATATCAAGCCGAAGTAAACATAAAGAAAGCCATAGCTTATTGGGAAGCAAAAAACCATGTAATCCCATTGAACAAAGCATATTTACAATTTGCTCATATAAAAGTTGAACAAGGTAATTATAGCCAAGCGAATGAATATTTCAAAAGGTATATTAATTTTAGTGATAGTATTCACAAGCAAGAAACAGCGCAAAAAGTTGCTGAATTAAGTGAACTTTTTAAATCTGAACAAAAGGAACGTAAAATTATAGAACAAGAAAAAGCCCTTGAAGAAGAGCTTTCTCAGCGCTTGTTAGTTCAGAATAAACTGGAGAATTCAAAGCAGCAAAATCGCTTAATAATTATAATACTTTTGATTTCATTAGGTCTTTTCGTAGCAATTTACATCAATATTAGAAACAGAAATAGACAAGAACAACTTAAGAAAAAACAAAAGGAAATTGAGCTTCAACAGACACTTTTACGTTCGCAAATGAATCCACATTTCATCTTCAACGCAATGTCTGTAATTCAAAGCTATATCTATGACGAAGATATTGTTAACTCTTCAAAATTCTTGATCCATTTCTCAAAATTGATGCGATTAATCCTTGAAAACAACGCCAAAGAATTCATTAGCTTAGACAAAGAATTAGAAATCATCAATCGTTATTTAGTGATTCAAAAGATGCGTTTTGAAGACCGATTTGAATTCATAATTGAAGACAATATAAATGAAGATCATTCAAGAATTGCTATTCCACCAATGATGGTTCAACCATTTATTGAAAATGCAATTGAACATGGAGATTTAGATAATGTGGAAAATGGACTCATCCGAATAAAATGTGAAATTGTCGGAAATTTATTTATATTTATCATAGAAGACAATGGTGTTGGAAGAAAGGCGGCCATTAAAAAGAAGAAATCTGCTGATTCAGAAAATCACCGCAGTATGGCTATCGAATTAACGAAAGGAAGAATCTCTTTACTTAATGAGAAATACAAAATTAAGGGATCTCTGAAAATTGAAGATTTGGACAAAGAGAATGAAACGGGAACAAGCATTACCATTTCAACGCCATTTAAAATGAACTAAAAGACTACTCGCTTATGGAATATAAAGTAATCATTATAGATGACGAAAGACGCACACGCTCAATGTTAAATAAAATGGTCTCTCAGACAAATTTCCCACTAGAAGTTGTTGATGAAGCTGACGGTGTTGAGTCTGGTTTAATTGCAATTCAAAAACATAAACCTGATATCATTTTATTGGATATTCAGATGCCCGATGGTTCAGGATTCGATCTTTTGGACCAAATAAAAGACAAAAGTTTCCAGATCATTTTCATTACTGCGCACCAAGAATTCGCTATTCGAGCAATTAAGTTTTCTGCCCTGGATTACATCCTAAAACCAGTTGAAATTGAAGAACTCGAAAGCGCTCTTGAAAACGCTATTGACGCCATACAAACTAAGTCGGATTTATCTATAAGATATGACACGTTGGTTACTAATTTGAAGAACAATAATAAGCGCATTGTGATTCGAACCAAGAGTTCAATGTATGTTTTCGATGTCAAAGATATTGTTCACTGCCAATCGGACAGAAATTACACCTATTTTTATTTAAACGATGGCAGAAAAGTATTTACATCGCGTACATTAAAAGACTACGAAGACACTTTATGTTTACCCGATTTTATTCGTTGTCACCGATCACACATCATTAATATCAATTATTTGGAACGTTATGATCGCGGTGATGGCGGCACAATTGTGATGAAGGATGGAACAGAAATTCCTTTATCTAGATTGAGTAGAGAAAGGTTTTTGGAGATTTTGGATTCGCTTTAACGATTGGGCTTCGGCTCCGCTCAGCCGCCTTGCTTATCAGTTACAGTAATCCACTGCAATAAATTAGAAACAAATTCAATTCATAATTGTTAGATTTGTAAGGAAAACAATAGTTATGAAAGTAGCAAATTTGGAGTGAAGCAGTTTTACTGTTTTGAGTAGGGAGTATTGAGTAGGGAGCAAGGAGGTGATAAGATTATTGGAAACTTCTAATATGAACATCTTATTCAAAAACAAACCCATATCATTATTGTTAGAATAAAAAGATAGATAAAAGTTATGAAAGTAGAAATTTGGAGTGATGTAATGTGTCCGTTTTGTTATATCGGAAAACGCCGATTTGAAAAGGCAGTAAAAGCATTGAATCTTGATAATATAGAAATAGAATACAAAAGTTTTTTATTGGATGCGTCATTAAAAACGGATCCGAATATAAGTTCAAAACAACATTTAGCAAATGCCAAGGGAATGTCTTTGGAAGAGGTTGAGAAAATGTATGAACAAGTTACAGACATGGCAAAAGGAGAGGGTTTAAACTTCGATTTTGACAAATCAATTGTTGCGAATTCAATAAATGCTCACCGAATTTTACATTTAGCAAAGCAAGAAGGAAAACAAGCTGAAGTAAAAGAGTTATTACTGAAAGCACACTTCGAAGAAGGAAAAAACATTGACGATTCACCAACATTGCAAGCTTTAGCAGAAATGGCTGGAATTTCAAAAGACAAGTGTAACGCGGTTTTAAATAGTGACGCTTTTTCTGAGGATATTAAAGCAGATATTCAAAGAGCAAAAGATATTGGAGTTCAAGGAGTGCCATTTTTTGTGTTGAATGGGAAATATGCTATTTCTGGAGCACAAGGTGTTGAAGTTTTTAAAGGAGCTTTAGAAAAGGCTGGGGCTGAGTAATTAGGGTTGTAGGCTTTTGGCTGTATGCTTTTGGCAGGCTTCGAGTTTGGGGATTTCGTTTGAGGATGGGGATTTGTATAAATGATTATAGCTTATTCAATCTCTCCCCATATACTTCTCCAAAACTGGATTGAAAACTCTTCTTGCGTTATCTTCATTGATCAGCTCTAGAATCTCTGGAGCGATCATGATTTCTGCTAAACATTTTACATAAGAAAAGTAATTTCCTGAATTGGCGTATTATTTCACGTTAGAGAACTTACGAAAATTGCCAATTTCAAGATTTTTTAATTCATTATCAAAAAACCTCTGTCTCAATCAACCAAATCGTTATAAACTCCATAAACAACGCCATTCCCTACTCTCAATTCTACCTTAAAATCATCAATTAGAAATTCACTTTTTCCTTTATTCCAAATCAAGGTTTTTACTTGAATATCATTGTAGTTCAAATAGATATCTGGTAATTTTAATGACGCATAGAAGCTACTCCAATCAGGATTTAAACTGTCTGAAATTTCTAATTCTTCGAGTGTTGTTCCGATCCAATAAATAGATTCTCCATCCACTTCCAAAGAAACAACCAATGTTGCTCCATTGAAAGAGTTGATCGGTTTTGCCCTAACTGAAAAATCAATGAAATCTGTTTTATTTTTAGTTATTTCATCCAATGGCATTTCAAACAGTGGTCCCCATTCTTGATTTTTATCCATCAAGTAAGAATTTGCTCCTGAAAAAGCAATTGAATCTATTATTGATTCAGGATTAAAATTCCATCCGGAAGTCATCTGTTTTGAAAGATTCGACTCTTCAAAATTCAGATCAGTAATCAACGATATTTGCTTATTATTTTGAGAACTTGTTGTAGAATTCTCTATAGATTTCTTTTTAGAAAAAAGATAAGTTGCTCCTCCAAAGTAATTGTTTTCTATTTCTATGTAAGGATAGAATTCAAGAATTATTGGAATCGCAGTAGGATGGAGATCATATAAACTTCCCAAATAAAGCTTGTCAAATTGAGGTGCGTTTTCTATAATAAATAGCTTAAACTCCTTCATCGATTCGAAATCATCAAACCATTTATAATTTGTGTCAACTCCGAGCGTTTTAGTATAGTAATCATTCGTTGTTTTTACAGATTGAATAATGGCGAAAATACTTTCTTCTTCCCCTGTGATTTCCTCGTAATCTCTCAACACTTTAATGTAGGAGGATTGATAAAAATATTTGTAATGTTGTCTTTCAAAAACCAAAGAATAAGTTCCTGCACCAAGTATAATTATGACTAGAATTAGATTCGTTTTTGGTTTGCAATTGGGAAGGTGAGCAAAAAACAAATACAGAATAAATGTGAAACTAAAAATTAACACTGAAAATTGTAAAACAGAACTAAATTTCACTGAATAAAAATATCCGATTGCCAAAGGGAGAAAGAACCAAATGAAAAATAAAATATAGTATTTATAGTTCACTTTCGCACGGAAATCATCGGATGATCTCTTCACGATTAAAAACCATAAAGCGATTACAAAAACGGCAAGCATTAAGATGTATGAATGATTGAAAACAAATTTGAGAAAATCTAGAATAAAATCTGGTTTTGGTTTGGCTAACCACTGTTCTACTCCACCCAATCCTAATTGATGAAAGAATATTCCTAAATGAGGAATGTATAAAACAAAAATCCCAACACCTAATAAAATATACTTTAGGAGAAATTGCTTTTTTATGAAGAAAGCACCACTTATTCCAACAATTGCGGCAAATAACAGACTAAAATGATGATTATAGGCACATAATGATGCTGAAATGATAAATAATATTCCATTTAATAAAAAGTTTTTCTCAGGCTTTTGAATTAATTTGGAGAGATAATAAACCAGCATTAATGAAAAGAGTAATCCGCTAATGTAAGGTCGGGCAATCTGACTAAACATTACTGTATATTGTAAACTAGAAACCAGGGCGGCAGTCAATAAACCAACTGTTTCATTGAACCAACTTTTTCCTATCAAATAAGTAAAATAGACGGCAAGAACTCCGAAAACGATGAATGGAAATTTAATTGCGACTTCTGAAACTCCAAAAATCCTAGACCAATAAACTAAAAAAACTTGTATTCCAGCGGGATGACCGTCGACCATTACTCCGTGCGTAATTATATCAGAAAAACTATTATAATCTAATCGTCTTAGTACACTAAATTCGTCATGAACAAATGGAATTTCTGCAAAATTAAATATTCTTAAAATTACAGAAATCACTATTATGATGAACAGAATCCATTGATTTGAAAGTTGTTTCATGAGAAGCAAGTTACAGTTTTGAGTAAAGTACAATATTAGTAAAAATTAATTGCAAAGTGTCGCAGAGGTTTACGCTAAATTCGCTAAGTTTTTTCACTTGCGATGAATAGAGGTTAAAACAGATTTTAAAACGTTTATTTTATAATTTTACACTATGACAATGAGCTTACGTATTTTTATAGGATTGTTTGTAGTGATCCTTTTCACCCAGTTTCAAATTGAATTAAATCTTTTGGAGGTAAACATTCCCGTCACTGGACAAAGTTTGGCGGTTTTGTTGGTGGCTTATGTTTTAGGTTTGAAGGAAGGAACCATTTCGATTTTGCTTTACCTCATCATTGGATTACTGGGTGTTCCAATTTTTGCCGATGGCGGGAATGGAGTTTCTGCTTTTACAGGAAATAGTGGTGGATACCTTATTGGCTTTCTATTTGGTGGAATTTTGAGTGGGTTTCTTTCGGAGAGATTAAAAAACACATTTATGAATTCTTTGTTGGCTGCTCTATTTGGAACGCTGGTTATTTTACTATTTGGTGTAACCAGATTGGCTTTTAATTTAGGAATCTCGGATGCCCTACTTTATGGTTTTAATCCTTTTGTTTTGGGTGGACTGATTAAGATATTACTTGGTGGATTATTGGGTTGGTTGATTAAAAAAGGGTTGACTTCGAAAGGTTGATTAGGCGCTGTAATGGAACGCGGGCCTTCGACAATGCTCACATTCGGCAGGCTCAGTGCATCGCAGTCACCGCAAATATAGCGGATCTTCGAACGCGGATTTTCACGGATTTTTTATATACCATTTTTTCACCCGTGGATTTCCCAACCGTGGATTTCCCACCCGTGGATTTCCCACCCGTGGAGGCGCAATGCATTGCGCCTCTACGGGTGGGAAATTCGTAATTATTTAAACCACAATATTCACAATTCTCCCAGGAACAACAATCACTTTTTTCGGAACTTTCCCTTCCAAATAATGTTGTGATTTCTCCATTGCTAGAATCTCCTTTTCTATTTCGTCTTTCGATAAATTGTTTGGCAATTCAACTTTGAAACGCATTTTTCCGTTGAAACTAACTGGATATTCGAATGCATCTTCAACCAAGTATTCTTCGTTGCAAATTGGGTATTTAGCATCTGAAATTGTTCCTGCTTCATTTCCTAAAACAACCCACAATTCTTCAGCAATATGAGGCGCATAAGGTGCTAACAACACAGCTAAATCCTGTAAAACAGTTTTATTATGGCATTTTTGTTCTGTTAATTCGTTCACACAAATCATCATTGCAGAAACCGTCGTATTGAACACATATCTGTCCATATCGTCTTGCGCTTTCTTGATGGTTTTGTGCATCGTTTTCAATGCTTGAGCATCTGCTTTTCCATCAGAAACAACAACATTTCCTTCTTGGTCATGGAAAAGTCTCCATAATTTTCGCAAGAAGTTATTTACTCCGTTGATTCCCTTAATATCCCATGGTTTTGCTTGCTCGATTGGACCCAAGAACATTTCGTACATTCTTAAAGTATCCGCACCATATTTCTCAACTAAATCATCTGGATTTTGAACGTTGAATTTAGATTTTGACATCTTTTCAACTTCATTTCCACAGATGTAAGTTCCATCATCTTCTAAAATAAATTCCGCGTTTGCATATTCTTCACGAGATGCTTTGAAAGCTTCAACATCTAATTTATCATTGTCTACGATGTTGATGTCAACGTGAATTTGAGTGGTTTTTGACAAATCATACGAAATCCCATCAAATGAAATCCCAGGATGAGCATCACTTAAGTGATTACCTACTAACTCATTTAATTTCCATTCTGGACTTTCTGACTTTCGAACCGTATCTAGTTGATCTAAACTTATAAATATGCTTTTAGCATTCAGTATACTTTTAGCTTCATCTGTTGGAATACTTCCTCCTAAAATAGTATACATAGGATTAACTCTATAAACAAAACTACTTCTCCCCAAGATCATTCCTTGATTAATCATCTTTTTAAACGGCTCTTCGAAAGGAATAAAGTCTAAATCATGCAAGAACATTGACCAAAAACGAGCGTACAATAAATGTCCGGTAGCGTGCTCTGCTCCTCCGATGTATAAATCTACATTGCTCCAGTAATCTACTTTATCTTTGGCAACAAATGCTTTATCGTTATGTGGATCCATGTAGCGCAAGAAATACCAAGAACTTCCCGCCCAACCTGGCATTGTGTTCAATTCCATTGGATGAACATGCTCTTCTTCTGCTTTATCTTTTCCTACTAATTCATTGTTTTTTGCATCCCAAAACCAATTATCAGCATTTCCTAATGGTGGTTTTCCATCTGGAGTGGGCAAATACTTATCTACTTCTGGTAATTCGATTGGTAAATATTGGTCTTCAATTGTCTTTGGAATTCCATTGTCATAATAGACTGGAAATGGTTCTCCCCAGTATCGCTGACGAGAGAAAACAGCATCACGCAAACGGTAATTCGTTTTCGCTTTTCCAATTTTCTTCTCTTCTAAAACAGCAATTGCTTTTTGAATCGCTTCCCCAACTTCTAATCCGTTTAAGAATTCAGAATTAGCGATTGTTCCTTTTTTCTCAGTGTACGCTTCTTCCTCAATTGAAACATCAGCAAAAATATTTTTAATTGGAATATCAAAGTGTTTTGCGAAATCCCAATCACGCTGATCTCCACATGGAACTGCCATTACAGCACCTGTTCCGTAAGAAGCCAAAACGTAATCTCCAATCCAAATTTGAATTTTTTCTCCACTTAAAGGGTGAACAGCATAAGCTCCTGTGAATTGTCCAGAAATCGTTTTTGTGTCCGCCATACGGTCACGCTCTGATTTCAATCCAGCTTTTTGCTTGTAGCTTTTTATATCTTCTTTATATTCTACTGTTGTAATTTTAGCAACCAATTCATGTTCTGGTGCTAAAACCATGAATGAAACTCCGTAAATTGTATCTGGACGTGTTGTGAAAACGGAGATTATTTCATCGTGATCTGCAACATCGAAGTTAACAGATGCACCAACAGATTTTCCAATCCAATTGCGTTGAATATCCTTTACGGCATCAGACCAATCTAATTTGTCTAATCCTTTCAACAAACGTTCGGCATAAGCTGTAATTCGCATGGACCATTGACGCATTAATTTTTGCTCAACAGGATGTCCACCACGTTCTGAAACACCGTTTACGATTTCATCATTGGCCAAAACAGTTCCCAATGCAGGACACCAGTTTACCCATGAATCCGCTAAATACGTTAATCGGTATTCCATCAAAACTGCAGCTTGCTTTTCAGTATCGAAACCATTCCATTCTTCAGCAGAGAATTCAGTTTCACAAGCAGTAACAGCATTTACCTTTGCATTTCCTTCCTTTTCAAAAACAGAAATTAGGTTTTCAATTGGCATAGCTTTATCGGCATCTTTACAATAATAAGCAGCAAATAATTGTTTAAAAATCCATTGCGTCCATTTGTAATATTGCGGATCTGACGTTCTTACTTCTCTTGACCAATCGAATGAAAAACCAATTTTATCCAATTGTGAACGGTAACGTTTCAAATTTTCTTCAGTCGTAACAGCAGGATGTTGACCCGTTTGAATAGCATATTGCTCAGCTGGCAAACCAAATGAATCATATCCCATTGGATGCAATACATTAAATCCTTTCAATCTTTTGTAACGCGCATAAATATCAGAAGCGATATAACCCAGCGGATGTCCGACATGAAGTCCGGCACCAGAAGGATAAGGGAACATCGTTAAACCATAATATTTAGGTTTAGTAGCATCTATTTTCGTTTCGTAAGTATTGTTTTCTCGCCAGTACTTTCTCCACTTTTTCTCTATCGCGTTAAAATCGTATTCCATGCTTGTTGCTGTTTCGTTTTTGAAAGGGCAAAGATAATTTTTTTTAGGTTCATTTGAGCAAGTAAAGTTTCTGAATACTATTTATAAGGAGCAGCAACATTTTTATAAGTAAAGGAATAAAATTCCCCATCAGTAAAACTCACAGACATATACTCATCGGACAATAGTGTTACTTAACCAATTATTTATTAGATTCGTAGGAACAATCATTAACTATTTCAATTATGTACTTAAAAAACTACGTTATAACATCTTTCTTCATAGGGTTCTCATTTTTATCATTTTCACAGCATAAATATGCTTTCGAGGTAGAATCGTTAAACGACAAGCAACCTAAAGAAGTTTTTGATGATTTTTCTCAACATTTAGAGGAATACGATAAACACATTGAAGATGGGGTATTCTTTTTTGAATCTAAAATCGTCTACACCGAAGAAAATTTTAAAGAAATTGCAGCAGCTACTGGCTACACAATTAAAGAGTTTAAAATCACCTCTAAAAGAGAAGATGAACAAAATATCGAAGAATAAAAAAACGACTGCTATTAAAAAGCCTGCTTAATAGATTACTGTATTAACTGGACGTTCACTTATTATTCACAATAAACTTAAACGTTCAAACAGCGGTATCATCGGTTGAAGTTTAGCTAATTCTTATTGAAGGCCATCAATAAATTAGGTGTTTTTTCTTACTTTTTCAACCCTTTTAAACGCTAAAACAAACAAACTTGAAGGTACTATTATTTGCCTCTCGACAATTGAACAAAACCATGTTCAGTAATTTCTTTTCCATTAAGGTCTTTTAATATAACTTTATAGAAGTAGGTTCCATCAGAACATTCTGCCCCATTATTTTGTATTAATCCGTTCCATTTAAAGTTTACTTCTCCACTTTCAAAGACAAGATTTCCCCAACGGTTTAAAATAACAATCTCTAATTCAGGAATATTTTCAACGTTAACCATTTGAAAGAAGTCATTTTCATTGTCTCCATTTGGTGTAAATACATTTGGAATAGAAAAATCAAGATCTGGATTTTTAATGATTATCACTAAAGTTGCTGTATCAACACATCCTAAGTCACCCATAGCATAGAGCGTTACAGTATAGTTATTAGCAACACCATTTGGAAATTCATGAACGGGATCAACATCATTCACTTGAGGAGATAAATCACCAAAATCCCAAATATAACTTGTTGCATTAGTAGATTCATTCGTGAAATTCACTTCGGTATCAGTATAATCGGACATCATCGGATCTGCTGTAAAATCAGCAATTGGATCATCTGCTACCTCAATATAATTTATTAAGGTCGTATCTCCAATACACCCAAACTCACTTTCCATAGTTAATGTTACATCATAAATTCCTCCTCCTGTAAAGATATGCGAGACAGTGTCACATAAATTACTAGTATTACCATCACCAAAATCCCATGTACAAGTTGCATTCGCAAATCCGGATGTATCAATAAAAGTAACGGTATGAGGACTACATCCTTCAAGTAGATCACCAAAGAAATCAGGTATTGGTGTATCGAATTGCTCTTCAACTTGGAAAGTAGCTGTGGCAGTACAATTGCCATTATCAACTTCAACAGAATAATTTTGTCCGAAGGTTGCCCCAGTGACTACACCAGCACCCCCAACGGAAGGCCCAGCAGGTGTAAATGTGTAAGTTGCTCCAACAAGATAATTATTTATCTCAGCAGAACCATCAGCTAAACAAGTAGGCGCTGTAATAACAAAATCTGGTGCATCTGGGGTAATGAATTGCGCTTTAATTTGAAAAGAAGCTTCAACACCACAAGCCCCATTAAGTATTTCAATAGAATAGTTTTGTCCAAAATTAGCCCCTATAATTTCTCCTAAAGGCCCTATCGTAGGTCCAGCTGGTGTAAAAACATAAGTTAAAGTGTTATCATAATTCAAAAGCTCAGCAGAACCGTCAGTTGTACAAGTAGGATCTGTAACATCAATATCTATTGATCCTGGCCCTAAAGTCGGAGTAGAAGAGACCAGTGCATCCCAACCTTCCTTATTAACTACACTGGAAGCATAGAATCGGAAAGTGAAGCAGTTATCAGTAATACAGAATTGAGCGCTGTTATCATAAGTACAACTTGTTGCATTCGGGTTGTCAGGCCCTCCACTGCGATTATCAAATAAAATATTACCAGTTGTAGTTGGACCTTCGTATATAACCATCCAATCAAAACCGCTTGGTGTTGCAAACATGGAAAGAACTATAAAATCAACATTTAAGGTTTCACCAGGAGCAGGACATATAGTTGTTATTGTTTCACAGCCAGAGTTTGCATAGTTACCATTTGCAACACTTCCTCCGTTTGCACAGTCTCCTCCCGGCCCGCCATCGTCATAAAAATGAATGGATGTACCTGAACTCAAGGTGTAAGTAGCAGTAGCACATGCAGTAACTATAATGTCACCTTGTTGTGCATTCGCAATGGAATTTGTTCCAAAAAGTAATCCTATGATAATGATTAATGAGGAAAATGCTGATAATGTTGATTTCATATTCTTTTTTTTGTCAAGTTTCACAACGTTTTTGATATAACTTAGCTAACTTATGTAGTATTATGTCATCTAAGTTAGTAAATTATATACTCTTAATGAAATACTTGTAACTATTCATCTAAATATCAAGAGTTGCTAATAAAATTTCAATGTTTTTAATAATTAATCCTTGTTGAATTTCAAAACCCGATGCTTTATTAATATTGTTTTAAATGTAGATGGAACTTAGTGGGTATGATAAGAGGATAAATTTATTAAGCGATTTTACTTCTGTTTTCTCGCTATAACTTTTTTCGATTGCGTTAAAATCATATTCTATGCTTGTTGTTATTAAGTCTGTGAAAAGAAAAAGATAATTTTTTTTAAGTTCATTTGAGCAAGTAAAGATTAAAAGCGGTAACGATAAAGTAGCGCAGTAAGAATGATTTCTATTCCTTCAACATCTTTATCTTATTAACTACAGACATTGTGTGAATTGCTTCGGTATCTTCAATAATTTCTAAATAATGTTCTATTCCTCCAGGAATTATTATCGCATCACCAACGTTTAATTGATGCTCTTTACCTTCCATTTTTAAAATAGCTTTCCCTTTAATCATGGTTAAAATGGACTCTTCTACAGACAAATGCTTTGGACCAATTGAATTACCTTCTGCAATCATTTTAAGATTTTTAAAAACTTTTCCTTTCTCTAAAAGTATCGTTTTTGGCATTTTTACTTCTTTCATAATTTCTAAGTTTAAAAATGTTTATTACTAATTCAAGAAATTACAAAAAACTATTGTTGAACAGTAAATCTTCTTCGTATTAAATAATTAGCTCCAAACATCACCTCATCATTTAACAATTCCCTAACCCAAATCACCCTCTATAATTGCTATCTTTGCACAAAAAAAAATGAATTTTTCAACTAGTTTAGGAATACTCAGAGTTTTGGCTTTGGTAGAAGGGATTTCTTACCTTGCTTTAGGTTTAACGATGTATATGAAATATGCCTTAGATATGCCAACAGCAAATAAAATTGTAGGAATGGCACATGGTTTTTTATTTATCGCTTATTGTATCATGGTTTTTGTTGTAAACCTTGACAAAAAATGGTCATTTATGACAAATGTCTGGGCATATTTATCTTCCCTAATTCCCTTTGGAACTTTCGTGGCTGATGCTAAAATTTTCAAAAAAGAACAAGAAAAAAGTCTAAAGTTCAAATAATTAAATAAAAGAGTTTAACTTTACTCTATCAAGATAGTAGGATTATCTTTA
The DNA here is from genome assembly GCF_004152935.1 of Brumimicrobium glaciale. Taxonomy (GTDB): domain Bacteria; phylum Bacteroidota; class Bacteroidia; order Flavobacteriales_D; family Crocinitomicaceae; genus Brumimicrobium; species Brumimicrobium glaciale. The sequence continues at coordinate 65,372 of NZ_SETE01000001.1, read as the reverse complement.
AAAGCATTTATTCACCACACCCTAAACCATTTGACTTACTACTCAAAAAGGCGCTGTGTTGAATAACATAGCGTTTTTTTTTGGCTAATGTTTTTCAAATCCAGTTTACACGATCACGATTTTTCAATTATCAATTGTTAATTATCAATTGCCTTTTATCAACTGCTCAGCAAATTTTCTTGCTGCACTATCCACAGAAACATAATCTTCATATTTTGGTTTAGCAATATGCTCCACTCCCAACATTGTTTTCTCGTTGATGATTGCAATATCTAAGAATCCAATTTTCTTATCTAAAAATGCTTGAACAGTAATTTCATTCGCTGCATTTAAAGCACAAGCCGCTGTTCCTTCCATATCCATTGCTAAATAAGCAAGATCTAGATTTCTAAAAACTTCTCTGTTCGGTTGTTCGAAAGTTAGATTTGGGTAATCCATGAAATTGAATCTTGGATAATCTGTTTTCAATCTTTCAGGATAAGTCAAAGCATATTGAATTGGTAATTTCATATCTGGCAATCCCATTTGTGCCTTCATACTTCCATCTTCAAATTGCACCAAGGAATGGACAATCGATTGTGGATGAACAATTACATCAATTTGATCTGGTTTTAAAGCAAAAAGCCATTTCGCTTCAATTACTTCTAATCCTTTATTCATCAAAGTCGCAGAATCAATTGTGATTTTTGCACCCATTTCCCAATTCGGATGTTTTAATGCTTGTTCTGGTTTTACATCTTTCAATTGTTCTGTTGTCCAACCTCTAAATGGTCCTCCAGAAGCAGTCAAATAAATCTTCTCAATTTTATTATGGAATTCACCAACTAAACATTGGAAAATTGCTGAATGTTCTGAGTCTACTGGATAAATATTTACAGCATTTTCTCTGGCCATTTTGGTGATCATTTCACCTGCAACAACCAAAGTTTCCTTGTTCGCTAAAGCAATGGCTTTTTTCGCTTCAATGGCATGCATAGTTGGTTTTAATCCTGCATAACCTACCAAAGCGGTCAATACAATATCAACTTCCTTAAATTCTACTACTTGACAAAGCGAATCTTTTCCTCCGTAAACGTGAATATCGTGGTCTTCAAGAGCTGTTTTTACTTTCTCAAGCAAATCAGTGTTGACAATAACAACCGTATTGGGTTGAAATTTTATTGCTTGTTCAATCAATAAATCAGCATTGTTATTTGCTGTGATCACTTCCAAATCAAATAAATCAGGATAAGCTTCAATAACTTCCAAAGCCTGTGTACCAATAGATCCGGTACAACCTAAAATGGCAATTCCTTTCGTCTTTTTTTCTTCTTCTTGAACTCCTGTATCCACGATGTTGTATTTTAAATGTAAAAATAGGAAACAATTGGGAAACAATTACGAATTACGAATGGGAGAATTACGAATTGTGGAGGATTGAGGGGTTAACCGCAAAGGACAAAGAGGTTTAGCGCAAAGAACGCAGAGGTTCAATTCTGCTGTGGTAAATTTTCTCTGTGAAACTCTGTGAAAACCCTCTGTGCAGCTCTGCGTAAAAAAACTCACCACAGGTGAACAAAATCTCTACAAACAAAGTCCGTGAAAATCCACGATCGGAGATCCGTGTCATCCGCGTTCCATTACAACGCCAGAGCTCTCCATCCTTAACCAAAAAAAAGGACTGCCAATCGACAGTCCTCTTCTAAAATAAACCTTTCTTCCCCTTTAAAAATTAGCAATCAACGACAAAACAAAGTTTCTTCCTGCTCCGGAAAGTCCAGAACTGTATGTACGATATCTTTGGTCTGTGATGTTTTCTAATCCTCCACTCATTGTAAAATTATCGTGGAATTGATACATTGCTTTTAAATTAACAGTGTACCAACTTGGTGAATATGTATTTCCATTTTCATCAAGTGCATAAATATCACTTTTACCTTGCTCAGTCACTGCTAAGTCTTCATGAACTCTTTCACCTTGATATTGCGCATTAACTTCTAAACGCAATTTACGGTAAGTATAGCTCAAACGCGTTACACCAAACCATGGCGCAGCATGACGAGACGCACTTAATGAACCATCATCCATTTCTTCTTCTCCCATTTGGTAGTTGAATTTTGAACTCAAGATAAATCCATTCGTTAAGTTGATGTCAACACCCGCTTGGACTCCATAAACGTTGGCTTTTGCCGCATTTTGAAGTGCTTCAACTTTACTCAATGAGCCATCATACATGATACTGTCCATTCCATTTAATTGGAAATCACGGCGCACTAAAGCATTTTCAAGTAAAGTATAGTAACCTGTTAAATCTAATTTCAACACGTTTCCAAAAACTCTTGTCACTCCCAAATCTACGTTATATGCATATTCTGCACTTAACTCTGGATTTGGAATTACAACTGCTCCTGGCTCTGAATCAAAAACTTTTCCGATGTCATCCACGTTTGGTGAACGGAAAGCTGTTGAAGCATTGAATCTCAAAACTGTTTTCGCATCAAAGCTGTAAACTGCTCCAAGTCCTCCCGTCAATGCACCATTGTTAAGATTTGCTTCTTGAAATGGGAAAGAATAGAAAGTACTGTCGAATTTAGCATCTAACAAATAATGTGTGTAGCGCAAACCTGCTTGAACAGTTAGCTTATCTGTGATTTTGTGTTCATCATTCAAATAAACGCCCAGCGATTGCCATTGAGACTGAGGATAACGAGCCGCAGCTGGTGCTGAAATACCTGTATTGATATTTTCAACAATTCCAGTTGATGTAACATCATTAATTACATACTCAACTCCATAGAACAAATTGTTCTTAGCACTGAACCGCTTTGAGAAATCAACGTTTGCAGAGTACGCAGTTACATTTTCTTCTCTGGTTCTGCGGTTGTTATTGTTGAATTTTCTGTCAATTCTACTTTCAACGAAATTTTGATGAGCAATTTTTATACTCATTTGGTCATACATCACATTCTTAGAATAGTTATTGATAGACAGTTGATTCATCATCCATTTTTGTGGACCGTATCCCCACTCTGCATATTTTGGAGCAATGCCTTTCATCTCATGATGTCTATCATAACGTCCATAAGAACTTGTTTCTGAATAATGAAAAGCATATTCGATATCCCATTTTTCATTTGGAGCATAACGCACTTTTTGCATCAAATTCATTTGACTGTATGCACTTGGCACTTGCAACAATTCGTCTTCCTGCGCAATGACAACATCTACACTGTCAATTCGCTGAACATGAAAAGGCTTCAAATAATCGTCTGGACCATTACTTCCTTGACGCAAATGGTCAAATTTGTTAGCCGAAACACTCGTTACAATTGCCCATTTTTTCCAACCTACGTTGATATCAAAGTGACCTGTATTTTCATTGTTTGCAGAAGAATAACGCATCAACGCTTTTCCTTTCACATAAGGTTTATCGTTTAATGAAAAAGTTGGTTTCAAAGTTTGAAAACTCATTACTCCTCCAATCGCATCACTTCCGTAGATTGTAGAACTCGATCCAAACAAAACCTCAGCGCTTTCCATTGCTAATGGATCCAAAGAAATTACGTTTTGAAGATTTCCTCCTCTAAAAATTGCTGTGTTCATTCTAACTCCGTCAATTGTGTACAATAATCGATTAGTCGAAAACCCACGAATCATTGGACTTCCGCCGCCTTGTTGACTCTTTTGAACAAAGACATCTCCAGAAACGCTCAATAAATCTGCAGCAGTCTGTGGATTTTGAAGCGCAATATCTTTCGCTGTTAATCGACTCACTTTATATGGAACGTCAGAAGAAATTTGACTCCATTTATTCGCTGATATCACAACTTCATTCATCATGAAAACGCTAGAAGCCAATTCAATTTTGAAATTATTGTTTTCAATTTCAGTGTAATCAAACTCTCTTGGTTCATATCCATAAAGCCTGAAAATGATATCATTTAATCCTATAAAAGGAGTTATATCAACTTGACCTTGTGAATTGGTGATTAACAATGTTGTAGAACCTTTGCTTCCTACTTGAGCAAATTCTATTGGTTCTTTTGATGTTTTATCAATGACGGTAATCTGTTGGGCCATCGATATGGAAACACTAAATAGCATTCCCATGAGTATTTTAAATCTCATTTATTTTGGTTTAATTTAAAAAATATGATTCCATTGCACAGCTATTTCTCTCCATATAAAATGTAGAAATTTTGTACACAGTCTCCGCAAGAAAACTAGATATTATCAAGTCTTTGATAAGAAAATTTCAAAGACAAGGCTTGTGATTCCGATAGCTATCGGAATTTTAATTGTCAGGAGTTTATTTTTATAAATGACTGCAATTTAAAACAAGCATAACGCAGTATTTGGAATTTTCTTGCAAAGACTACTTAAAATTGAATTATTTTAAACGATAAACCGGGGTGGTGGTGACAACGGTTGAGTTCCTCTATCTAATAAAGTAGATTTATCATTAACATAAGGAGAGGAATATTTTTCTTGTTGAAAAGGAATTTCTAATACGATTTGTCCATCAAAACAATACATGGAACGAATAACAAAATTCACATATCCTGATCTGGATTGTTCGTTTGGATTTTGGTTTATTAAGGCATTTGTTAATGAAGCGAGTTTCCGATTTAAAGCGGTTTCTTCATGGTCCCACCATAAGTCATACTTCACAGAATCGGCAGTATAATAACGGGTAACAATGTCATACATTTCGTCTTGAAACTCGAACTCCATACTGTGTTTCCAGTCCAATACGATTAAAGTATCTTCATGAGCAAAAGTAAATTGCACCAATTCATCTTTTGGAATTCCTTCCATCAACTTATGCTTTACAGTTCTACGAACCGCAGCTTTCTCAAACTTCAACCAACCATATATTCCAATAAATGGCAGTATAAGTGCCAGAATAAATAATATTGGAATTCGGTTTCTCATCTATACAAAAGTAAACATTACTTGCGAAAAAAATACATTTGCGGCTTATTGATGATTGATTGGTGGCTTTTCGATGATTAGCGCCATTGATGAGAGATTAATCCTTAATTAAATTTTGACGGAAGGACATGATATCACGCTTACCTAACCTTTATAATCGGCTAGCCAAGGCCTAAAAAAAGTGTTACGATAAAATAAATGCAAGAAAAACAGCTACTATTCCAATGACCCAAACTCTTGAAAAAAGTGAAAATAATTTTATAAGCTTTTCTGTTTTTATTGAGATACCTTGATGGTTTAAGCGCTCAATTTCTGAAAGATTTATTAAGCTATTGACATAGTAACGGGTGAATTTAATTGAACCAAAGTTAATGATCATCCTCAAAAAATGAGTAGCGCTGCTTCCAACTTTGTCGGAAGACTGAGCCAAAGGATTCGTGTTCGGTGTATATGTGTATCGAGGAGGAATTGATACTAATTCAGAATTTATTTTTTTCTTAATAAGTGCTATTCTCAACATAGTTACCATTCCGATAAGCCAGCAAATAAGAAAAACAAAAGCCAAAATAATTCCAGTCATAAATCAATTAAATAACTCTCGGTGAGGCTGAATCCCTCTCCGAGAGCTTTATAAATTATCCTACCTTTTCTAAACCAATTTTTGCATCGCCTTCCTCTTCAATATCGGCAGGGTAGACATTTCCTTTTGGGTCTCCAATTATGATGTCCTTAGCCAATACTTCATCAGCGATATATGTTTTATTTTCTTCAATTGCAGCACTGATTTTCTCAGTAGTTTCAATCGTTACTATAATCTTATCCGTCACTTCAAATCCAGCTTCTTTTCTGAAATTCTGAATACGGTTCACCAATTCTCTTGCGATTCCTTCTTGTTTCAACTCCGGACTAATTGTGATGTCCATTGCTACAGTAATTCCTCCTTCCGAAGTCACTAACCAACCTGGAATATCATCTGTTACAATTTCGAAATCGTTGCTATCTAATTCAATTGTCTCGCCGTTTAAATCACCTGACCAACCATTATTCGATTCTACTGAAGCAATATCTGAAGCACCCCAAGCATTGACCATTCCGGCGATTGCTTTCATTTGTTTACCGTATTTCGGTCCAATTGTTTTAAAGTTCGGCTTGATTTTCTTCGTTAAAACGCCTGTTGTATCTTCTAACAAGACCAATTCCTTCACGTTGATTTCAGAAAGAATTAAATCTTTCACATGCTCGATGCGTGATTTAAAACTTGGATCTAAAATAGGAACCATTATTTTCTGTAACGGCTGACGTACACGGATTTTCTCCTTTTTACGTAAACTCAATGCCATAGAAGAAACCTGTTGTGCGATTTCCATTTGTGCTTCCAATTCTTTGTCTATATCTCCAGCGTCTACCGTTGGGAAATCTGCCAAGTGAACTGAAGTTGCAGTATGTCTTCCTGAAATACCATTCAAATCACAGAACAATTCGTCTGAATAGAACGGAGCAATCGGAGCACTTAATATTGCTACTGCTTCCAAACATTCATATAAAGTTTGGTAAGCTGAAATTTTATCAGTTGAATAATCACCTTTCCAGAAACGTCTTCTACACAAACGTACATACCAGTTCGATAATTGATCGTTTACAAATGACTGAATTAATCGTCCAGCTTTTGTTGGTTCATAAGTTTCGAATGCAGTATCTACATCTTCAATTAATGAATTCAATTTTGAAATAATCCAACGGTCAATTTCTGGTCTTTCCTTGGTTGCAATTCTGTCTTCAGCATAAGAGAAACCATCAATGTTTGCATACAAAGTAAAGAATGAATACGTGTTGTAAAGTGTACCGAAGAATTTACGTTGCGTTTCTTTAATTCCAGCTGTATCGAATTTCAAGTTATCCCATGGAGACGCATTTGTAACCATGTACCAACGTGTTGCATCTGGACCATACTTTTCTAAAGTCTCAAATGGATCAACACTGTTTCCTAAACGTTTTGACATTTTCTGTCCGTTTTTATCTAAAACAAGACCGTTTGAAATAACGTTTTTGTAAGCTACAGAATCAAATACACTTGTTGCAATTGCATGCAATGTATAGAACCAACCTCTTGTTTGGTCTACTCCTTCTGCGATAAAGTCTCCAGGGAAAGCTTTCCCTTCGTCTATCAATTCTTTATTTTCAAAAGGATAATGCCATTGTGCATAAGGCATAGAGCCAGAATCAAACCAAACATCAATCAGGTCTGACTCTCTTTTCATTGGTTTTCCTGAATCAGAAACCAACGTAATTTCGTCTACGTAATTCTTATGTAAATCTACTTTATCGTAGTTTTCTTTCGACATATCTGTCGGATCGAAGTCAGCGAGTGGATTACTTTCCATAATTCCAGCAGCTACTGCTTTCTCACATTCGCTTTTCAATTGTGCGATTGAAGAAATACAAATTGATTCTTCACCTTCATCTGTTCTCCAAATTGGAATTGGAATACCCCAATAACGTGAACGCGATAAATTCCAGTCGTTCAAATTCTCCAACCATTTCCCGAAACGACCAGTTCCAGTAGATTCTGGTTGCCAGTTAATGGTTTTGTTCAATTCGATCATTCGGTCCTTTTTGTCCGTCACTTTAACGAACCAAGAATCCAATGGATAATATAAAATTGGCTTATCCGTTCTCCAACAGTGTGGGTAACTGTGTTCGTATTTCTCAACACGGAAAGCTTTATTTTCTTCTTTTAATTTAATGGAAATCAAAACATCAGCAGATTTCTCTGGTGCTTTTCCATCATCATAATATTCGTTTTTCACATACATTCCAGCAAATTCACCCATTTCTGGACGAAATTTACCTTGTAAGTCAACCAAAGGAACAGGATTTCCATTTGCATCAGGCACCAACATTCCAGGAACGTTAGCTTGTTTTGCAACCATGGCATCATCCGCTCCAAAAGTTGGTGCAGTATGAACGATTCCAGTACCGTCTTCAGTAGTTACGAAATCTCCTAAAATTACTTGAAAAGCATTTTCTGGATTCTCCATTGGTAGAGCATAAGGCAATAATTGCTCATAACGGATTCCATTTAATTCAGCTCCTTTGTACGTTTCTCCAACGAAATATGGAATTTTTTTATCTCCTGCTTTGTATTCTTTTAAGTCTTCAACTGTGTCCACTTTAAAGAACAATTTATTGAATTGCTTTCCTAATAATGCAGAAGCCAAAACAACGTTAATCGGTTCAAAAGTATATTGATTGAATGATTTTACGATTACATATTCGATGTTCTTTCCTACTGTTAAAGCAGTATTTGAAGGTAAAGTCCAAGGAGTTGTCGTCCATGCAATTAAATGCACATCTTCATTTTTGTATGCGTCACCAAAAACCGATTGACTTGCTTTTTCAACTTTGAATTGAGCCACACAAGAAGTGTCTTTTACATCTTGGTAACATCCAGGTTGATTAATCTCATGAGAAGACAATCCAGTTCCTGCTTTTGGAGAATACGGTTGAATTGTATATCCTTTGTAAATCATGTTTTTCTTATACAATTCACCTAACAACCACCATACACTTTCCATGTATTTTGATTCATAAGTAATGTATGGATTTTCCATGTCTACCCAATATCCCATCTTTTCAGTCAGGTCATTCCAAACATCGGTATAACGCATTACTGTTTTCTTACACGCTGCGTTGTAATCTTCAACAGAAATTTTGTCTCCAATATCTTCTTTGGTAATTCCGAGTTCTTTTTCAACACTCAGCTCAACTGGTAAACCGTGAGTATCCCAACCTGCTTTACGGTTAACTTTGTAACCTTTTAGCGTTTTATAGCGACAGAATATATCTTTAATGGAACGTGCCATTACGTGGTGAATCCCCGGTAATCCATTGGCAGAAGGTGGACCTTCAAAAAATACGAATGTTTTATCATCGTCTTTCGAGTCAATGGAAGCTTGGAAAACATTTTCTTGTTTCCACTTTTCAGCGATTTTCTTTGCTGATTCGGGTAAGTTCAACCCTTTATATTCTGGATATCTTGCGCTCATAATTTGCCTTTATTTTGCAGGGTGCAAATTTAATCATTTTAATCGAAAGAGATAGGACAATTACGAATGGAGGAATTACGAATTACGAATTGTGTAACTTTCAACGCAGATTAATGTTAAGATTGACAGTTTCGTTGAGCTGACATTTTGAAATAAAAAATATCCTGTGACTCAATTTTTCATTTTTAGTTTTTCATTTTTAATTCTACCTACCATTCAATTTCTAAAACATACATCAGAGTATTTTCAATCTTTAAATTACAATATTTTATAATTTTACATTTAATTTAGTATTTCACTTTAGTAGACTATTGCTTTGGTACGAATGAAACATTTCTGGATAATACTCTTTTTAAGCGCACAAGTTGCGACGCTTACAGGGATTCAATTCGGTGTTTTCAGATACAGACAAGCCAATATTCGGAAAGATATAAAACGAGCTATAAAAGAAGGAGTCCCTAAAAACCAATTGGTTGATTTCGTTTTTCATAACAAAGAAGAAAGCTGGATTAATCTAGAATGGACAAAACCTGAAAAGGAGTTTCGATTTAATAATCAGATGTATGATATTATTGAAACCCGAAAAAGCAATGACACAATCTACTTTAAATGCATTCATGACGTTAAAGAAAGTGGACTTTTTCAGCAGCTTGATTTAATGACTGAAAACAGATCAGATAAAGACAAATCGGTCGTCCTATTTTGGTCAAAGCAAGTTTATTCTGCAAAGAATGGAATTCCAAAACCAGAAAACCTTTATGATTATTCCGCTAAAACAGAAAAACCATTATTTCAAAAATCATTTTTTCATACCTTCATGAAAAGTCCTACGCCTCCTCCGCCAGAGGGGTGATCACATCTATTTTTTCATAAGAAAATGTCTAATACTTGAAGATGTGAAGTTTTCTTGCAAAGACCATTTTTAGTCAAATCGATTCACTTATTTAAGTGTCAATTGGTAAATACACATAAAAATTAAAATTATTATATGAAATATTTATTATTATTTCTTGTCTTGGTGGCTTTCATAGCGCGATCTCAAGAACAAGTAGAAAAATGCGGAACCCATATAGAAGAAGCAAAGCTTTGGGCAGAAAACCCAGAACTTGAAGCAGCTTATATGGAAATGCGCAATATAGCGGCAACGCAAAATGTAACAAAAGGGAATCAAGTTTATTCTATTCCAATTGTCTTTCACGTAGTACATGAATATGGTGACGAAAATATATCTGATGAACAGATTTACAGACAACTGGAAATTTTAAACGAAGATTTCAGGAAGTTAAACAGTGACACAGTAGATATCGTTCCTGAATTTAAAGGAAAAGCAACTGATGCTAAAATAGAATTTGTTTTGGCAACAGTAGACAATTACGGAAACTGTACAAATGGAATCACACGTCACTTCAGCAGTGAGACAACGATTGGTGATGATTATTCTAAGATTAATCAATGGCCAAGAAGTCGTTACTTAAATGTTTGGACAGTTAAATCAATGGAAGGCGGAACAGCAGGATATGCGTTTTACCCAAGTTCGGTTGAAGGAAATAATCGCTTTCGTGATGGAATTATAATTCGCCACAATTATATCGGCGATATAGGAACTTCAAATGCAACCAATGCAAGAGCTTTAACACATGAGATTGGACATTATTTAGGTTTAGCTCACTTATGGGGACCAACAAATGAACCTGGATTAGCAGGGAATTGCGCGGTTGATGATGGTATTGCAGACACTCCAAATACTATTGGTTGGACAGCATGTAATCTGGCTGGAACGACTTGTAATAATGAGTTAGATAATGTTCAGAACTTTATGGAATATTCCTATTGTTCTAACATGTACACCGCAGATCAAGTTTCTTTCATCCGTAATATTTTGGAACAGGAAGTGAGTCAACGTTCGAACCTTTGGACACAAGAAAATTTAGATATCTCTATTCCAAGTGGTGCTATTTGTGACCCAATAGCTGATTTCCATGCCAACAGATTATTGGTTTGTCAAGGAGATCAAGTTCAATTTAAAAACTTCAGTTGGAGGCTGTCTGGAAACAATCCAAGTTATACATGGAGTTTTCAAGATGGAAATGCTTCTGATTTGAATGCAGAAAATCCAACGGTAACTTTCACATCTCCGGGATGGAAAGATGTGACCTTAACAGTAGTGGACAATGGAGTCACCAATACGATTGTCAAAGAAGATTTTATTCGCATCACGACAGATTGGCCTTTATTTGGTGGAGTTCATCAATTCGATTTTGAAAACAATCCTGATTATTGGATAATTCAAAATCCACAAGGTTTGGAACAAGAATGGGCTGTTAAAAATGATGTAGGCAAAAACGGTGGAGGTGGAATATTTTTGAATATGACTACACCTTATCAAGATCCTATTATTTTCTCACCAGCGTATTTTTTCAACATGAGAAGAGGAGGTTCGAAACATTCATTTGTTACACCTTCAATGGATTTTTCTTACATGACCAACATTGGTGTTTCTTTTGATTGGGCTTGTGCTACAGACGCGTCTGAGCTGAGTCAGATTACAGAAAAACTAGTTATTTACTCCTCTAAAGATTGTGGTAAAACGTGGCAGCAGCGTAAAGTTATTTCTGGGACAGACCTTGTAAATAATGGTTCAGGATGGGCTTCATTTCGACCAAATCAAGGAACTACGCTTTGGGATAATGAATCTTTTACACTGCCTTCGATTGGAAACCATGTTCAATTTAAATTTGAATATACTGGATCAGACAACTCAAACAACATTGCAATTGACAACATCAATATCAGTGGAACATTGAGTACTGAAGGATTCCAAAAAGAGGACAACCTGAGTATCTATCCAAACCCAACAAATCAAGCGGATGGTTGGGATATCAAATATGATCCATCACAATGGGGAGGAGCAAAACTTCAATTAACGGACATGTCTGGTAGAGTAATTTCATCAAGTGAATTACCAACAAATCAATCAGAATACAACATCAAACCAGCTGCTAATGCAACACAAGGTGTTTACATCTTGAAAGTTGTAAATGGAGAGAAAGTGGTTCAGAATAAGTTGATTTTGAAGTAGAGTTAAGTTTTATAAACCCGTCTACCACGAGTTAAAAACTCGCGGTAGCGGGATTTAAAAACGTAATCTAAAAAATACAAGAAACAAAAACGCGAACTCTATTAAGAGTTCGCGTTTTTAATATATTAATTCTAACTTTTCGATTGAAATTAATCTCTAGTGTCTGATTTATAAATTTCGTTAGCAAGGCGCATGAAGTTTTTAAAAACAGTAAGTTGACTTTTGTCAATGCGGTGCACTGAGCTAAGTCGAAGGGTCTGTTTTAAAAACAATTGCAACGCCGCTAACGGACTTTATAAACGGACATTAGCCGCAAGCGCTGTGTCCACAGTTAGTACAAGTCAAACATCCTTCTTGAAATTGTACACTTTTTTGGTGACATTCAGGACATTCATTTTTACTTTCCGTTCCATCTGGTACGTATTTCTTTACAACACGTGAAATACCGTTTTTCCATGTATTCAATGTGTCATCACTTAAGTTCAAAGAACCCACTAAATCTACAACGTGTAATAATGGCATTCCGTGACGTAAAACTCCTGAAATCATTTTTGCATAGTTCCAGTATTCTTTATCAAAAGATCTTGACAAACCTTCAACAGTTACGTTGTAACCTCCTCTATCTTCATATTGGAAATCGTAACGACTACTGTCATCGCTTTTCACTTTCTTGATAAATCCTTTCTTCACATCGTTTGGAATTCCGTTGAATCCATCTCTACGACCTGTAAAGATTTCATAAGGACGACCGTCTATCATTCCAACGAATGCAATCCACTCTTCCAAGTTGTTTTGGAAACGAACAACATCTGCTTCCAAACGCTCTGGACGCTCTGGCGCATGGTGATCATCAAAACTTGTTGTTTTTACTTCTTCTTTTTCGCTTGTTGCAATAAGAACTCCTGATCTTGAACCATCACGGTAAACAGTTACCCCCTTACAACCAGACTCCCAAGCTGTTTGGTAAACTTTTCCTACCATTTCTTCCGTAACATCGTTTGGAAGATTTACAGTTACTGAAATTGAGTGGTCAATGTGTTTTTGAACACGTCCTTGCATTTCCACTTTCTTTACCCAGTTTACATCATTTGATGTAGCTAAATGGTATGGCGATTTTGCAATAATAGAAGCAATTTGGTCTTGATCCATTTTACGAACATCCTCCATATTGTATCCTTTCGCAATTAAGTACGTTTCGAATTTATGGTGGAATACAGGGTATTCTTGCCATGAATCTCCAACCTCATCAACGAAATCTACAGTTGCTCCAACATCATCTGGATTGATTTTTCTTCTTCTCATGTAAGAAACCATAAATGCTGGCTCAATACCTGAAGTTGTTTGCGTTAAAATTGAAACTGAACCTGTTGGTGCAATTGTCAATAACGCTATATTTCTTCTTCCGTGCTGAACTAAACGTTCGTAAAGTGCAGGGTTTTCTTCTTTAATACGTAACATGAAAGGATTTTCCTCCTCACGTTTTGCATCCCAAATTGGGAAAGCACCTCTTTCTTCAGCCATAATGCTTGAAGATAAGAAAGCACCGTGCTTTAATCTCATGTGTAAAGCTTCAGAGAAATCATTTGATTCATCTGTACCGTAGCAGATATTAAGTGCTGCTAACATATCTCCTTCAGCAGTAATTCCTAAACCTGTTCTACGCCCTTGCTCACATTTCTCACGAATACGTGTCCATAAGTTCAATTCAGTAGTTTTCACTGATTCAGACTCTGGATCATTTTTAATTTTATTGATGATTTTGTCCACTTTTTCAAGTTCTAAATCAATCAAATCATCCATTAAACGCTGTGCTAAAATAACGTGCTTGTCAAACAATTCGTAATCAAATTCAGCTTCGTCAGTAAATGGATTATTTACGTAAGAATATAAGTTGATTGCCAATAAACGACATGAGTCATTTGGACACAATGGAATCTCACCACATGGATTTGTAGAAACAGTTTCGAAACCTAAATCAGCATAACAATCTGGAATAGATTCACTAATTAAAGTATCCCAAAACAAAATTCCTGGTTCAGCAGAAGTCCATGCATTGTGAACAATTTTGTCCCAAAGTCTCTTTGCATCAACTGTTTTAGTGAATGAAGGATTTTTAGATTTAACTGGATAAGTCAATGTGTAATCTCCACCTGTTAAAGCAGTTTTCATGAAATCATCAGAAATCTTAACAGAAACATTGGCACCCGTAACTTTTCCTGCTGTAGTTTTTGCATCGATAAATGCTTCTGAATCTGGATGATCAATTGCAATTGACTCCATCAAAGCACCTCTTCTTCCACCTTGAGCAACTTCTCTAGTTGAATTTGAGAAACGCTCCATAAATGGAACAACTCCTGTAGCAGTTAATGCAGAATTCTGAACTGGCGAACCACTTGGGCGAACAAATGATAAATCAACACCAACTCCAGCTCTTCTTTTCATTAATTGAACCAATTCTTGGTCTAATTTTAAAATTCCACCGTAAGAATCTTCGTCTTTTTCATTTCCAATTACAAAGCAATTTGAAATTGAAACATATTGAAAGTTGTTTCCAATTCCTGCCATTGGACTTCCTTGAGGAATGATGTATTTAAAGTCTTTAATTACATCATAAATCTCTTGCTCACTTATCGGATTTGGATATTTTGCTTCAATTCTGGCAAACTCACTAGAGATACGTTTGTGCATTTCATCTGGGGTCTTTTCATATAGATTTCCCATCGCATCTTTCAATGCATATTTCTTCATCCAAACCTCACCAGCTAGTGTGTCCCCTTTAAAATAATCAATTGCAGATTTCAAAACCTCCTCCTGAGAGTAGCTTTTTAAATCGCTCTTTTTCTGAGTTTTAAGTGCCAATCCTTCGCTCATATCACTATGTCTTTTTTAGTTATCATTTTTTTTAATTGATTTAAGTGTTGTGGTTAAAAATGATTCAATTGTATTCGAAAAATACACTTGGATTTCAAATCTGGTATAAAATTAGAAACTTTAATTGACAATTCTGACCGAAAGGAATTATATCAGTTTATAGTTATTCACATTTTTTAAGAGTGATCAAATGATAAAAAAAATTAGTCATTTTGTAACGTCACATCTGCAAAGGAAGTTGCGGAAAATCAACACTGTTTTTGATGTGAAATTATTGTTAATAAGACGTCTAAATTTAATATTAACATCTCTTGTTAATAAATCGAAAAACTAAATCTCAAACACATTGGAAAATTTGATATATTATGTCGCATGTAAAACAAAAGACAAATCGATTTAATTCGTTTGTTGAGTGGTAAATTTGTTGGGTTTTGGTAGAACAATTTTGAAATCTTGTTTTTTGGCAATCCTTCCACCTTCATAACGAACCAAAAAACAAATCCATTGTTTCTAAATTACAATAGTGCAATCCTTAATTATTTTACAAATCTCCAACGTTGGGAATAAAGCAACAGATAGTTTAACTTTGCACCTCCAATAAATGAATATGACAATAAAGACGATAAAAGCAGAATTTAAAAAATCCAGTGGAGTTATATCTACAATTGATAAATTACAAAAACGTCCTACGAATATTCAATGGAAAGGAGTTGTTGGTGCCAGCAAAGCTTTTAATGCAAGTACCGTTGCTGAACAAGTTCCGGGACATCATCTTTTTATTCTTCAAGATAAAGAGGAAGCTGCTTATTTTCTTAACGACTTACAAGGTCTTTATCCGGATGATGACCGCGTGGTTTTTTATCCAGCTTCTTACAAGGTTCCTTATAAATTGGAAGAAACCGATAATGCAAATGTCGTTGGAAGAGCTGAAGCTTTAGATAAAGTAACGAAATCTCCAAATTCATGGATTGTTACTTATCCCAAAGCGCTTTTTGAAAGAGTTCCTACAAAACAAAAACTTTCTACGAACTCATTTAAGGTTGAAAAAGGAAAAGATTATGATATCGAATTCTTGACAGAGTTTCTGATGGAACATGAATTCAATATTGTTGATTTCGTTTATGAACCGGGTCAGTTTTCTATACGTGGAGGAATTGTAGATATATTCTCTTATTCAAATGATCAACCTTTTAGATTGGAATTTTTCGGAGATGAATTGGAAACCATTCGAACTTTTGATCCTGTTACGCAACTTTCAATTAAGGAACATGCGTTTTTTCATATCGTTCCTAATATTCAATTATCGCTTGACCATACAGAAAATGGAAGTTTTCTTTCTTTCGTTGGAAATGAAACAACAATTTGGTTGAGTTCTTATAAAGAAATCAAAGGTCAACTGGAAGCTGAATATAAAAAGGCTGCGAATATTTACAATGAATTACCAGATACTGGAGGGACGCGCAGTCAGCCTTCAGAATTGTATTATCACCCTACCGATTTAGAAAAAGAAATTCAGTTGTTTTCGAAAATTGAATGGGGACCAGATTACACAAATAAAGAAGCCACATTAATTCAGTTTAATGACAAAGCGCAACCTGCTTTCAATAAGAATTTTGATTTATTGACGGAAGATTTAAGACAACGTAAAAAGTTAGGATTTAAAAACCTCATCTTTTCGAATCAGCCCAAACAAATCGAAAGATTACTGGATATTTTTAGAGATATCCAAGCTGAAGTTGAATTTACGCCAATAAATACAGGAATAAACGAAGGATTTATCAATGAAGAATTGAAATTGGTTTGCTATACAGATCATCAAATTTTCGAACGATACAACAGATTTAGATTAAAAGAAGGATTCAGACAAGCCAAACAAGCACTGACTTTAAAAGAATTACATAATTTACAAAAAGGAGATTATGTAACTCATATTGATCATGGAGTTGGGCGTTTCAGTGGATTAGAAACCATTGATGTCAACGGAAAACAGCAAGAAACAATTCGATTGGTATATAAAGACAATGACGTTTTATATGTTTCAATTCACTCTCTGCACCGTATTTCAAAATTCACAGGGAAAGATGGTACGGCGCCTTCAATGAATAAGTTGGGTACACAAACTTGGGCGAAGTTGAAAAACAAGACCAAGAAGAAAATCAAAGAAATTGCTTTCGATTTAATTCAACTGTACGCCAAAAGAAAGAGTCAGCCTGGATATGCATTTACTCCTGACACTTATTTGCAAAATGAACTTGAAGCTTCTTTTATCTATGAAGACACGCCAGATCAGTTAAAAGCGACTGAAGCGGTGAAACAAGACATGGAAAAAGATACGCCAATGGACCGCTTGATTTGTGGTGATGTTGGTTTCGGGAAAACAGAAATTGCAGTTCGTGCAGCATTTAAAGCAGCTACAGACGGAAAACAAGTCGCAATTTTAGTTCCCACGACAATTCTTTCACTTCAACATTACAGAAGTTTCAAAGAAAGATTGAAAGATTTCCCAGTAACCGTTGATTATGTAAATCGATTCAAATCGACAAAGCAAACCAATGAAACTCTGAAAAATTTAGCAGATGGGAAAATTGATATTCTAATTGGAACACATAAAATAGCCAGTAATAATGTCAAGTTTAAAGACCTTGGATTAATCATTATTGACGAAGAACAAAAGTTTGGCGTTTCGGTAAAGGATAAATTAAAAACTTTAAAAGCAACTGTTGATACTTTGACATTAACAGCGACTCCTATTCCGAGGACATTACAGTTTTCATTGATGGGAGCGCGGGATTTAAGTATTATTAATACACCACCACCCAATCGTCAGCCTGTTCTTACAGAAATTGTGGAATTTGACGAAGAAATCATTCGAGATGCAATTTCTTATGAAGTCAGCAGAGGTGGACAAGTTTACTTCGTTCACAACAGATTAGAGAATATTCAAGAAGTGTCTGGAATGATTCAACGACTTTGCCCGGGCGTTCGTGTGGCAATTGGCCACGGTCAAATGGATGGGAAGAAGTTGGAGAAAGTTATGATGGATTTCATCGAGCATGAATACGATGTTTTGTTGGCGACTACAATTATTGAATCAGGAATTGACATTTCGAATGCGAATACGATCATCATCAACATGGCCAATAATTTCGGATTAAGTGATTTGCACCAATTGCGTGGAAGAGTTGGAAGATCTACAAAAAAAGGATTCTGTTATTTGATTGCACCACGTTACAACATGTTGACATCAGAAGCACAAAAACGCTTAAATGCCTTGGTTCAATTCTCAGATTTAGGAGCTGGATTTAGCATCGCCATGAAAGATTTGGACATTCGAGGAGCTGGAAACCTGCTCGGAGGAGAACAATCAGGATTCATTGCAGATATCGGATTCGACATGTATCAGAAAATCCTCAACGAAGCCATCGATGAATTGCGTCAATCTGAATTCAAAGATTTATTCGAAAACAGAAACAGCGACAGTTATCAAACATTTACGCAAGAATGTGTTCTAGAAACAGACATGGAAATCAGAATTCCAGATGATTATGTGAATAATGTTTCTGAAAGACTTTCATTGTATCAAGAATTAGACAACCTTAAAACAGAAGAAGAATTAAAATTATTCGAAGATCAATTGTCTGACCGTTTCGGACCAATTCCAGCTTTAGTAGAAGATTTATTACAATCAATAAGATTAAGAAGAAAAGCACAAGAGATTGGCTTCACGAGATTAATCATAAAATCTGAAAAGATGATTGGATATTTCACTGAAAGTCCAGAACATATATATTATCAAAGCCCGATATTTACGCAAGTATTAAATTACATTCAAACGAATCCTAAGGGGGTTAAGATGAATCAGAAGAATGAGAAATTGAGGTTGGTTTTTAGTGATGTGAAGGATATTGATGAAGCTTTGGCGAGGGTTTCAGCGATCATGCCTTAGAGTAAAATATCTTTACTATGATTTTAAATGATTAATTTGATTACCATGATTGTTTGATTTGAAGGTTTGACTTGAAATTGGATTAGATTTTTTTTTCTAATCATAGCTAATCAAAAGAATCACTCTTAATAATAGTAAAGACATTTCACCTTGATTCTGTTTTTTTTTTAATCATAGCTCATCAAAAAAATCACTCTTAATCATAGTTAAAACGTTTTTTGTATTACTTGATTCCTGGGTTACCATTTTTCTTCTGATTAAACTTTTTATTTGACAACCTTTTAAAGTCTAAACTTTTTGAACCAAAATTGATTAGCAAACCAACTTCAATATCGTAGGCTTCTAAATAATTAATAGCTTGAGCTAAATGAACATCTTCTAACTGAATCACCGCTTTTATCTCAACTGAAATGTCTTCTCCAACTAGGAAATCAACTCTTCGTGTCCCAATATGATGATTTTTATAATAAATGGGCATTTCAAATTCTCGAAGGAATTCTATATTCTCATCAGCTAACTCAATTTGCAATGCCCGCTGATAAATTACTTCTTGAAAACCATTTCCTAAAGCACTGTGAACCTTCATTGCACAGCCAATTATTCTTGATGTTCGGTCGCTAAATTTATATTGTTGTTTTATCATACCAATATAAGTTAGGCAAATAATTGAAATAAACTTCTTTTTCTAGGATGTAATTATTCAATCTCATCATAATTAAGTAGATGAAAATAATTAAAAGGGACTATTTAAAATCATAGCCAATCAAGAAAATCAAACTAAATCATAGTAAAGACAGTCATCATTCATAATTCATAATTAAACTAACTCTTTCTCAATAATATCTTTCAATGCTGTTTTTGACAGAGCACCCGCTTGCATCATTGGTTGTGCAGCTCCTACAGGAATGAAAAGCATACTTGGAATACTTCTGATTCCAAAAACTGATGATAATTCTTGTTCTACTTCAGTATCTACTTTATAAATTTTCACTTTTCCTTCGTATTCTTTAGAAAGTTCTTCTAAAATTGGTGCTACCATTTTACATGGTCCACACCAGTCTGCATAAAAGTCAATAATTGCTGGAACCTCATCTTTATATTTCCATTCTTTCGATGTTGTATAATCGAATACATCTGATTTGAATTGCTCTGCTGTTAAATTTATCGTTGCCATAATCTTTTTCTTTTATGCAAATATCGGGATTTAACTAAAGGATATGTGTAACCCATGTAACGTTGGCTAATTCAAAAGCAATTGCAACTAAGTGGTATTATTAAAAACCATAAATCCCTGAAGCAATAGTCCAAAAATTCATCATTAAAATTCGAACCAAATACCTTGAGTAGTTACTTACTCATAATTTTTGGATTCTTTTAAGCTGCTTAAAAGCTTAAAGCTTGATTACCTGAACTGGCTTTTCTCCATTATCAACATAATACATTCCTTTTGACAAATGACTCATGTCTAATAACGTTTTCTTTGATGGAGATAATGAAATATTTGTGCTATTCGTCACATCAATTCCAGCCGTATTAAAAATACGTAACTGCTGATCTTGATTTACACCCAACAAAGTAACGGTGTGCACTACTGGATTCGGATAAGCTTGTAATTCCTCAGCTTCACTTTGTTCTACCGATACGATATTAAATGTTTCCGTTTTACCATCGAAATCTGTTTGTTTTAATCTGTAGTATGAAATCCCAGTATAAGGAGAGTTATCATTCCATGAGTAATCTAAAATATGCTTACTGTTTCCAGAACCATCAACTTTCTTTACAGTTTCCCACCACACACCATTTGGTGAACGTTCTAATGTAAAGTAATCATTGTTTACTTCGCTAGCAGTAGCCCAATTAAGCTGCAAATGCGCATTTTTTGAAACGGCAGTAAAACTTAACAACTCAATAGGTAAGGTCCAATTCGAAGATATATTACAAAGTGCTTCATTGTAAGCCGTACCTGTACTAAATGCAACTGCGCCATTTCTAGAAAGCATTCTTCCTTCTAAATTACCACTTGCTCCCATAGTACATGCTCCTCCAGCAATAATTGTCCCTCTCATAGAAGACCAAGTCCCCATAGCAATTGCATGTGCATTTGTGGTTATCCAAAAAACATTAGAAGCACGCGTTCCATTCTTTAAAATCACTTTTGCTCTTGACGTCACTGTGAATGCTCCATTAATCCTAATAATAAACACTGCGTTAGGATCACCTCCTCCGTCTAAGGTGAGATATCCTGTTAGACTTGCAGCTGTGGCTACATCATAGACTCCAGGTATAAGAATTTCTCCAGGTTGTGCTGAAAGTCCAAAAGTTGGACTATGTGCTGGAATTGTTCCACTGGGCACAGTAGCTGGTATAGCCATTAACTGAGTATAAGCGCTGTTTAAATCTAGCGCTGCTTGATTTGTAACAGTATTTATAGGTCCGAGTTCAAAAGATCTGATATGAGTTGAACTCTCAAAACCGCTTAAAGAACCATTATCTGCACCAATACTGCCAACAATTCCAGATGTAGAAACATTTGTTACAGCACCATTATTCGTGAAAAAGATAAAATCATCAATTGTTCCTAAAACATCGTGAACTGGTTTTTTAGGGTCTAGACAAGGTATTGGAATAGTACAAACACCAAGAGGTCTCAATGCAACACTATTAACTCCAGTAGAAATTGCTCCGTTTGTGCTAAGCATTCTTCCTTCTAAGTCACAATTCCCACCTAAAGTAATAGCTCCAGGATATGAAAATAAAGTTCCTTTTATACTAGTTCGATTACTAGCTAAAGTTGGTGTTGCTGAAATAGCTCCGTTAGCAATCCAAAAAACATTAGCAGGTCTTAATCCACCAGCTAAAATAACAGTTGAGCCTATTCCTATTGTAAACGCACCTTCAAATTTGAAAACATAAAAATCATTAGCTCCTCCTTTAAGCGTTATAGTTCCTGCTAAGCTTCCTGCTGAAGGTATGGAATATACTCCAGGATTAAGAGTTTCACCGCTTCCAAAAGCAGCAGGATGAGAAAAGTTTGTAACAGGAAGATTGTTAAGGTTAATATACATCCAAAGCATATCTTCTCTAGCTTGTAGTGTTGTAGAATCATTATGATAAACAGTCCCAACAAAAGATGGAGGTCCATCACATCCAGTAATTGCACCAGTATGTGAGCCAACATCGCCTTTAAGCGTTCCTGAATTTGTAACTGCTCCAATACCAGCGTAAGCTTCAAAAGAAGAAAGCACTCCTAATGGAATAGGTGTTTGTCCAAACATAATTGCTGGAGTTAACAATAGTGCGATAGCTAGTATTATATTTTTTGATTTTCTTATCATATAAAAATAATTAGAGATTCATAACGATTAAATCAGTACTTCAAGTTCCAGAAACTGTAACCGAGAGATTGTAAGGTCTGTGCTTTTAACCCTAGCACAACCATAAAACCGAATAATAAATTTGTAACTAATTGCTGCATTATGTGCTGTATATTTTAATTCTTGTCAAAAGTAGTCAATGCTTTGCCGAACAACGATTAAATGACGTTTTTTATCGACAAACATCAATTTATCATAGCTGAATTACGTAATTAGTAAAAGTTTTCCCTCTTTAAAAGGTCTTTAATAGCTTGGATTTATTTCGAAACAGAAAAGTGCCCTCTAATTTTCTAAATATTTTAAGAACTAGATTATTTTCTATGTTTGGATTTAATATAATATCAGAAATTTATTGTTTTAACCACCTTATACTTTTATTCCATTTACCATGCAATACATTGCTTTAGTCAGTTGACTCGTTTCAAACAATGTTTACTTAGGTAGAGCAATTGAAATATTTACGATTCCTGTTATTTTAACTCCTAATAAAGTTGAAGTATGAGCAATAGAATTTGAATAGGTTAGAAATTCTTTAAAGTCACTCTGCTCTAAAAAAACGATGTTGAATGTTTCAGTTTTTCCATCTTAATCTGTTTGTTTTAATCTGTAGTATGAGATCTCAGCATAAGAAGAATTTTAAATCCAAGAGTAATTTGAAACTCTAGCGCTATTTCCAACTCCCTTAAGATCTGAATAGTTATCCAAGCTTAAACATAAAAACTCCGTCTAAATTTCTCAATATGTAGAGAACAAGACGGAGTTTTGTTGGTGGTTTGATTGTAATATAAATGATATGCTAGCACTCTTTATTCTTTCGACAACTGAATACTTTTTTCACCATTAGTAACATAATACAATCCTGTTGGCAAATTACTCATATCTAATACTGTTTTCTGATATGGAGAATGTGAAATATTTACATTTCCTGTTACCTCAACACCTACAGTATTAAAAATACGATTTGGTTTGTCTGAATCTACTCCTAACAGAGTCGAAGAATGCGAAACAGGATTTGGATAAGCTTGTAATTCTTCGACTTCATTTTGCACTACAGAAACAATGTTGAATGTTTCAGATTTTCCGTCATAATCTGTTTGCTTTAATCTATAATAAGAAATACCACTATAAGGAGAAACGTCTAACCAAGAGTAATCTGATACATGTGAACTATTTCCAGCTCCTGATAATGTTTGAATAGTTTCCCATGAAATTCCATCTGCAGAACGATCGACCGTAAAGTAATCGTTGTTTAGTTCGCTTGCTGTTTTCCATGAAAGTTTTACATCACGGTTTTGCTTTACTGCATCGAATGTTATGAGTTCTACTGGGAGAGTTGAAATTACATCAGTTGTTATAGTTTCTGAAAATTCGATAGCTCCATTAAAAAAACCCATTAATAAAATAGCTCTAGTACTCATCAAGTTTTCTAAAGAAATATTATCGCAATTTTCTGATATGTTTGTATTTTGTAAAGTTGTCCTCTGACCAATATTATCACCTAAAGTACGTGGTATATTTGTTTCAATAGTATTCCCAAACAAACTCGGATTACATTCGAAAATAATATTTAAGTCATTTATTTGTGGAACGTTATTAACCATTTCCACATCGTTTTCATAAAAAGCTGATGATGTATTAAATTCAACAGCGTATTCGCATCCCCAGCTTAAGCTCTTAAAGTAAACTCCTGTAACTTTAATTTTGACAATTAAAGTTACACCGTCAGATCGTTCGGCAATTGCAGTAAAATCATATTGCCCAACCGCGCCAAAACCAACAATAAAAATCAAATAGAAAGTAATAATCAATTGCCTCATGAAAAAGTGTTTTCAATTTCGATTCAAAAGTATCATTAGCTTTTTAACCTACAGCGACTAACCACTGATAATTAACCACAAAAACCTTTTTACTATAGACGAATTACGTAATTAAGATAAGAAAAGGCTCTTTAATGAATATTTTATTAAAAAAAAACTGTCTATAAATTCAAAAAGCTTCGTCTCATTTTCTCAATTACAAGAATAATGGACGAAGCTTTAAATATATTTGAAAAATAATTGTAAACTACCTAAATAAATCTCACTGCTTTAACAACCGAATACTTTCATCGCCATTCACAACGTAATACATTCCTTTTGGCAAATTACTCATGTCTAACAAAGTTTTCTTTGATGGAGCAATTGAAATATTTATGTTTCCTGTTACCTCAACTCCAACTGTATTGAAAATACGTACTGGTTTATTTGAATCTACTCCTATTAAATAAGAAGTATGCGAAACTGGATTTGGATAAGCTTGTAATTCCTCAACATCATTTTGCTCTACAGAAACGATATTGAATGTTTCAGATTTACCATCGTAATCTGTTTGCGTTAATCTGTAATAAGAAATCCCAGCATAAGGAGAATTATCAATCCATGAGTAATCCAAAACTCTTGTGCTATTTCCAGCACCTAAGATAATTTGAACATTTTCCCAAGACATTCCATCAGCAGAACGTTCAATTGTAAAATAATCGTTATTTAATTCACTTGCGGTTTTCCACAACAATTCTACTTGACGATCTTGTTTTACTGCATCGAAAGTGATGAGTTCTATTGGAAGGGTTGAGGTTCCCTGCGCAGAAATTGAATTATAATCGTAACCTTTTAATTGAATTACAAATTCTACGTTATTGCATATTAAACTTTCAACCGTTGCAGTAGCGCAAGTCGATTCACCAACCCAAATATTTCCATTTGTTTTGCCTGATCCTTTTCCTGTAGTATTTGGAATATCAAAGAAACTTGATTGATCATTACATTTAAAATTTCCTTGCAATGTATAAATATCTGAATCCTTAAATTTTCTTTCTTTTCCGTTTTTATAAAAGTTAACTGAGTAATCAAACAAAACGTTGAAATTGTAGCCATTTGGACAATGACCTGAAGGAGTAGAGGTCTCAATCCCTGTAGTTGATAATTCAATAACCATTGTAATTCCATTATTTGTTGTTACAGAAGTACTAAAGTGATATTGTGCATTAGCCCCAAAACCAACTGCAAAAATCAAAAAGAAAGTTATAAATAAATATTTCATTGTGCGTGCATAATTATATTCTGTGCAAATATACACTCTTTTTAAGTATGCATGCATAACATTTGTTACACAACCCTAAAATAAATTGTAAAAACAATGACGAAAGTCAGTTTTAGAGTAAAGGTTCCTTTGTTTTAAGAGCCTTCAGGAAATCTTCATATTGAAAATAAGTTATAAACATTTAGTCACGAAGTTATTAACTGCAAAAATAGCAGGATTAATTAATAGAAATCAGGTCAAAAACAGCTACAAATATTCATGATTTATATTCAACTGCGGTGATTATTCCTAATACTGAGCATCACGAAGGTTTTCACAAAGCTTATTCAACTTTGGAGAACTGAGATAAAACAGAATAGATTTACTCATCACAACTTCAAACCGTATCAATCAATTTTTGGTTGAATTTGAAACATTGCAAAAAGAAAGAAGAAGCTCGACTTAGCTTAACATTCTAAAAGAGAAAATGGAAAGAACTACCTGGACACATTCATTAACAATTCACAATTGATATTTAACAATTAGAATCCTTCCCAAAGATCCAAAAATTCATCATTCATAACTCATAAATCATCATTATTTACCTTTTTCCAAATAAATCTCAAAAAAACTTCATTTTTTATTTCACACCAACTTCCTAACAAAAACAAACATCTATCCGAATTTTACCACTTACAAACGAAAGACATTCGACAACAAGTGGTAAATACCCGTATAAAGTTTGCACCTCTCCCCACCTTTGCAGTGTCGATGACTGAGAGACAGTTCGATATACAAGTTCAAACAATTATTAATTAAAATTTACAGACATGAACACATTAAGAAACACAGTTAGTTTAATCGGGAATTTAGGTGCAGATCCAGCGATCACACAATTCGGAGACAAAAATTCAGTAGCACGTTTTAGTTTAGCAACACACGAATCTTATAAAGATAAAAAAGGTGAATGGGTAGACAACACGACATGGCACAATGTAGTTGCCTGGGGAAAAGCAGCTGAGCTTTGCGAGAAACTATTAAAGAAAGGATCTGAAGTCGTTTTGGAAGGAAAGTTAGTGAACGATTCTTATGAAACTAAAGAAGGCGAAAAACGCTACAAAACAGAAATTTCGATGCGTGAATTCATGGTGTTGAACCGTGATAAAGACGAAGCGAAAACAAGTAAAAAATAAAAAGTTTGGTTGGTTAGGAGTGTCCAAAGTAATGGTTGGGCACTCTTTTAAAACAAAATGTTTAAAACAAGTATTAATCCTAAACACATAATATCATGAGAGTACAACAAATGAATCACGTAAATTTAATAGGTCAAATGTCATCAGATCCAAAATTTGTAGAAATGGAAGGAGGTAAAAAAATCGCTCGCTTCTCTTTATCCACAAAGGAGACTTACTTGGATGATGAAGGAAATACAAAAGACACTAAGAATTGGCATAAAGTTACAGCTTGGGGAAAGTGGGTACCAATTTTAGAACAACTTGGATCAAAAGGGCAATCTTTGGCAATCGAAGGAAGATTGAGATCACGCTTCTATAATTCAAATGGAAAACGTCAATCGTATACTGAAATTGAGATCAACGATTTAGTCATTTTGTAAAGGTTTGATAGTGATAAAAGCATGTTAATGAGTATTAATCATCCGGTGGATATCGGATTAAAAACAAGAAATCATGAGAAATCAAGTTCAGTTAATCGGAAATATAGGAATCGATCCAGAGATCACAAATTTTGAAAGTGGCGCAAAGAAAGTGCGTTTTACATTGGCTACGAATGAAAGATATGTGGACAAAAACGGTGATAGAAAAGACAAAACATTTTGGCACAACATCCATGCTTGGGGACCAACGGCAAATTATATTGCTAAGTCAGGAAAGAAAGGAACTCAGATTGCCATAACAGGAAAACTAGTTACAAGAAAGTACTTGTCTAAAACTGGAGAGTCGAAATCATTTACTTCGATTGAAGTGAAAAATGCAGTGGCTTTAAGCTAGAAATAATAACATTTCAGATTGTCGGAAAGTCAATTAGAAAATACTAAACAAGATTAAGCCACAGATTATTCGAATTGAAAAGACGGTAGAAAAATGAAATCATAAACGAAAAAATACCTCTTGCTATTTAACCAGTAGCTTACCCCCTAAATCAAAAACGGTATGCAACCCAAAATAGGTTTGGTTAGGTTTAATAATAAGGTACGTGGCATTGTGCTACGTACTTTTTATTTTTTGATCCCACAAGTTTTTCAAATATTCATGAACTATAACGACCGAAAAAAGCATTAAGAAATTGTAGAAAACATCTTCAATTGGAATTGAAAGAATACGGAACCCCATAATTTCTTCTGGATTATACCAAACCACAGGATCATCTGTCGCTACACCAGTTAACACACCATTCACAATTAAAAATGGAATTTGCGTAATCATAAAAGCAACAATAAAATAAGGATACCATTTCGGAGTGAATCCAAAATAGACAATCCAGTTCACTATTCCAGCGCCAAATAAAGCTACTGCAGTATACCAATTGTCATGATAAATGGTAGCCAAAACAAAACATACAATTGTGAAGAGTAGAGAAAAATAATAAGAGAATTTGACAGGACGGAATTTCGGGAAATATGCTCGCACTACTTCGTAAATAAATACACAAGCATAAGGAATTGTGAAGAAGAACATGACTTCTTCTATTGGCAAATTAAAAAATGAAATTCCACTTAAATATTCTGGATTAAAACCCCACACCCCAATATCTGTAAAGTAAATATCCCAAGCAACAAAGACACTTCCTATGATTAGAATTGCTGGAATCAAGGTTTTCCAATGCGTATAAAAGTGAACTTTTTTATCGAAAGAAAGAAACAATGGTCCTGCGATACTCAAGACGTTAATCCATAAATATAAACTCATTTTCTCTTCGTTTTTAGATGATAAGCTTTGCGTGATTCATTGTAATATTTCATTGGAACAATTAACATTCCGAAACAAGCACCGTCTTCTTTACCACGTTCTTTATGATGAACTTTGTGGGCTTTTCTGATGGCCATTAAATAAGGTCCATCTAATTTATCCATGAATTTAAATCTTCTGTGAATAAAAACATCATGAAAAAGGAAGTAAGCTAATCCATAAGCTGCTATTCCAAAACCAACCCAAACAAAAAAGTATCCTTGATACATTATCCCCAACATGATTAACAACCAAGATGGAATTGCATAAATTAAAAAGAAAATGTCATTCTTTTCAAATGGACCTGGTTCTGGTTGATGATGATCTTTATGAAATTTCCATAAAAAACCATGCATAATATATTTATGATTGAACCAAGCACTGAACTCGGTTAAAACAAATGTTAGAATTAATACTAATGGACCCCACCAATACATTATAAAACGATATTTAAAATGAGAAAAAAGACAATCTGTAAAAAATATAAAACAGTTGCCACTTTATTTTGTTCTGCTAATTTCATGGAAAAATAAACCAATTGAATCACAAATGCAATTAAAAACCAACCCACAAAATTAGAAAAAGGAATATCTCCACTCCATGTCCAATAATCACTTTGAATAGCGATTGGTTCAATTAGCAAATCCAGGAGAAGCATTAAGAATGTTCCGATAACTGCTTTAAAAAACCAATGAATTTTTAATCTTTCAGCAATAGAACCAGAAATTATCGTCAACATTACCCAATTAATTCCGATGATTAAAGGAACGCCATACCACAATGGACCTAGATTATTTCCGTAAACATAATTCCCAAACAATAAACCTGTATGAACACCGAGCCATTCGGCAATCATTCCAATTGAGAATCCTGCAAAAACAAAAGAGTAAAAACGAAGACTATGATTTTTTAATGCAATTAATAAAACAACAAAAGAAATCATCAAATTCATGAAGGAAAGTGGAAGAAAATCTTCTCTCCAAGAAGAAGTTAGTCCTACAATTCCAACCAAATAAAAAATCACCAGCACTAAAATAAGTACTAATGATTTCATTTTCAATAATCTTTGAAATAATACGTTTTGTTTCATCTTTTGCTAAAAATATAAAACAATTGATGGACGAAAAAGTTTATTTCCATTCTTTAATCCCTTTGTCAAGTTCTAAAACATAGTGAAATCCTAATTCTTTCATTCTTTCCATAGCGACTTTACTTCTTACGCCGATAGCGCAATAAACTAGGTATTTTTGATCTCTAGGCATGAGCGTTAACACATCATCCATATCGCCTCCATTATACTCAACTAATTTTGAACCTTCGATGTGTTCTACATCATATTCTTCAACCGTTCGTGTGTCTAAAAGAATGTATTCACCTGTCTCTAAAGCTTTTTTAAATTCAGCGTTACCAACACTTTCGAATCTTTCTTCTGGAGTGTTTTGCGCGAATAAAACTTGTGTAGATGCAAAAAGTAAAGCGATTAATATTGTCAATGTTGTTTTCATAAATAAAATTTTAGTTCATTCAAAAATAGATAAGTTCTTTCATAGAACCTATTCATTTGACAATTTTTAAGAAGAAACGAAATAGTAATTGTAATTTTGTCCCAAGAATGAGTGTTTTTAATAATATTGGGTCAAATTCAAAATGGAAAAAAAAGTTGTAAAGCGTATTGTGTTGATAGCTGGTGGTTCAGGGCTAATTGGTCTAGAAGTACAAAAAGAACTCAATAAGTGTGGTCATGAAGTGCGTGTTCTTACGCGTGATGAAGAACCAAAAGCACCTTATTTTCATTGGGATCCAAAAAAGAAAGAAATTGATCGTGAAGCTATAAAAGGAGTTCATGTAATCATTAATCTTGCAGGAGCAGGAATCGCTGACAAAAAATGGACCGATAAAAGAAAAGAAGTCATCTTTAATTCTCGTATCAAACCAACTCAATTTCTTCATGAAATAAGTCAAAACATTCCATCATTAATGCAATATATTTCAGCATCAGGAATTACTTGCTATGGATATGAAGACGAAATTAGATTGCATAAAGAAAGTGACGAATTTGGAACAGATTTTCTTTCTACAGTTGTAAAAAGATGGGAAGAAGTAGCAGATTTATTTTCTCCTCAACAGAAGGTTGTTAAAATAAGAACCGGTGTTGTTTTGACTGAAAAAGGTGGAGCTCTTCCGAAAATTTCTATCACAATTAAAAAAAGTGTTGGTGCACCAATAGGAACTGGAGAACAAGTTATGCCATGGTTGACGTTAAAAGACATTGCGAGAATTTATGCACATGCTGTAAACGAGCAACTGGATGGAGCGTATAATGCGTGCAGCGCAAATATTACCAACGCAAAATTGACGAAAGCTATTGCTAAGAAATTAAACAAAACACTTTGGTTACCAAAAATACCGAGTTTTGCATTAAACTTAGCGCTAGGTGAAATGGCATCTGTCGTTTTGGAAGGAGTTAGAGTTGACAACAGCAAAATTACTCAGACAGGATTCGAATTCAAACACAAAACAATAGAAGAGGCGTTGACTTATATTTACGATAAAGATGAAGAGGATTAATTGATAATTGATAATTGATAATTGATAATTGATAATTGATAATTGATAATTGATAATTGATAATTGATAATTGATAATTGATAATTGATAATTGATAATTGAAGAGACGAAAAGTGTTATTGAACTCCAAGTTTAATTGAAGGGTTTTATCATTTTTAATCAACAATTATAAAACCCTGGCACGTTAAACATTAATTAATCATTACTAAAACGCTTTACCGCGCATTTTTCGCCATAAATAAAGCAACACAAATCCTGAAACTAAGGTAATTGCAAAGAATATTGCAGCATATCCATATTCTCCGTAAATAATTTTACCGGTTGTAAATAGACATCCATAAACCATAATTGTACCTGCTATAACCGCTAGAATACCCGTTGGAACTGACCATTTTTCTTTTGTCGTGATGATGTCAATGTTTTCGCTTTTCGCTTGATCAACTACATTTTTCCAGCCTGGTCCTCCAGGTTGAATTTTCTGATAGAAATTATACAACACTTTCTTGTCTTCTTTCGGTGTTATAAAAGTGGCGATTAACCAACAAATTGTTGTTACAAGAACAACAAATGGATATTGAAGCCATCCTTCAAAAACTCCCTCTTGGAAAGTTCCGTCAAGTAAGTTCCCACCAAATAAATACACTCCTAAAGAAGTAAAGTTGAGTAGAATTGAAATGACCCCAGAAACAAACATCGCTGTGATTTCGCTCCAAGCGTTTATTCTTGACCAAAACCAACGCAAGATAAATACCAATCCTGTTCCTGCTCCAAACATGATAATGATATCGAAAAGTTGCATTGCATTATTCAACAATAATGCGATAATCGCACTAATAATCATCAACAAAACAGTAGAACCACGACCAACTCTAACCAGCTCTTTTTCAGATGCATTCTTGTTGATGTGTTGTTTATAAAAGTCATTTACGATATATGAAGAACCCCAGTTTAAATGTGTGGAAACAGTCGACATATATGCCGCTCCTAAAGAAGCCAAAACCAATCCCAACAAACCAGCTGGCAACATTGTCAACATTGCAGAATAAGCTAAATCATGCCCTAATTTACTTTCTTCAACATTTGGAAATGCGGCTTGAATACTCGCAATATCTGGGAAAATCACAAGTGAAGCCAAAGCAACTATAATCCATGGCCAAGGACGCAAAGCATAATGCATTACGTTAAAAAAGAAAGTTGCTCCAACGGCGTGATTTTCACTTTTAGCAGCCAACATTCTTTGTGCGATATATCCACCTCCACCTGGTTCAGCGCCAGGAAACCAAGAACTCCACCATTGCACCGCGAGTGGAATAACCAGCAGACTGATAAACTTTTCTTTATCGCTCCATCTTGGAACTAAATCGATTTTATCTCTTACATTTTCGTGGGTAATTAACTCTGCTAAACCACCAACTTCTGGTAAATTCACTAAATAATAAGCTGCTCCAACTGAACCCGCCATTGCAACAAAAAACAAGAGGAAATCTGAATAAATTACACCTCGAAATCCTCCAATAGCACTGAATAAAACAGTGATTGTTCCAGCGATTCCAATTACTTCCAAAGAAGAAAGTCCGAGCATCACTTGTCCAATCTTTATTGCAGCAAGTGTAACGGCAGCCATTGCCAAAACGTTGAAAGCTAATCCTAAATAAATTGATCTAAATCCACGTAAAAACTTTGCTGGAGCACCGCCGTATCGCAATTCGTAAAACTCCATATCGGTTTCAACATTAGATCTTCTCCATAATTTTGCATAGACAAATACCGTAAGCAGTCCTGTGATTAAAAATGCCCACCAAACCCAGTTTCCAGAAACGCCATCGTTACGCACAATATCTGTGACAAGATTGGGAGTATCGGTTGAAAACGTTGTAGCTACCATAGAAAAACCCAATAACCACCAAGGCATATTTCTTCCCGATAAGAAGAATTCAGTACTGTTTTTACCCGATTTTTTCGAAACAATAAATCCAATGGCAATTACTGCAACAAAAATGAAAATAATTATTCCGTAATCTAATGCTGTTAATGTCATAGTATAGCTGTCTATTGCTTGATTTTAAACGAGTAAAAAAGCAATTTTATTTATTTCGGTTAAAATTAGAATTTATTTTGTTGTGGGCTGATGATGGTGGATTTTATTTTTAGAAACATGGTGTATTGGAACGCGGATGACGCGGATCTGCGAGCACGGATTTAACGCAGATTTTTTTGGCAAAGCTTAATTCTCGCACCAATGGTGCGAGTTTTGAAAATGAACAAAAATATGCGCTTTTACAATTCTGCCACTAATGGTGGCAGAATTACAAATACCCTATAATCCATAGGTTGGAGGCTATCCTTGAGGAAAAAGCTTTTTACAAACTCAACATGGAAATTCTACTCCATTTGGTATTGAACTCATTTCTCCAACCACTGGTTGGAGATTTGATTTTTAATAATCAAGATTCAATTGTATCAACTCCTTAAAGTTTAAAAAGTATATATTTGTTTTGCGCATGTCTTGTGATATATTTTAATTTCCAATTCAAAACGAAATAAAACAAAACCTTATGAAACAGTTTTCCATAGGCACCTATCAGATTTATCTTGTATTATTGATTCTGATTTTGAATTCTAATATTCATGCACAAAAAAGTTATTCCATAAATGATGAAATATTCACAGAACAAACAATTCCTTTCAGTGATGAGAATAACATTTCGTATTTAATCAACTCCTCAAAATTTGATAAAAATAAACCAACAGCTATCTATTTTAATGGCTCTTTACCTGTCCCACTGATTATTGAGTTGAATAACGGCGGTTTAATGATGATTCCATTTTCTTATTTCGATTTCAGTAAATTCCTTGATCGTTTCAACTTGATTTTAGTTTCAAAACCTATTATCCCTGTTTATGCTAAAGAATCAAATTTAGTCAATTCAGAATACGTTCCTGATATAACTCAACCAGAATTGATGGATTCAAATTTTATGAAATCTAATAACTTGCATTATCTTGGAAAAAGAGGAGATTATCTTGTTAATTGGTTGGTGAAAAATAAAGTGATTAATTCAGAACGTATTTTAACCATCGGTCATTCGCAAGGCGGATTGGAGGCGGCTAGAGTAGCGAGTTTGAACAAATACGTGACCGATGTCGTAATGTTGGCATCTGCACCTTATGGAAGAACTCAACATGTTGCTAATGATTTCTATTTAAAATATCTACAAGGTGAAATTGATTTTGAAACTTACCAGAAGTATCAAAGTGAAATGCATAAATATATACGTGAAGAAAAAACCCGAAAAGAGAATATGAAATCAGGTGATATCTTGAAAGAGAACATATTAAGTTTTGAAGAACACAGCTTTAAAGATATGTTGTCAACAAAGGCAAATATTCTTTATGTTTCAGGGACTAAAGATATTGCGGGATTGTATGCTGATCAAGTTGTAATTGATGCAATTTTATATGGAAAAAACAATATTCAAGCAAAACTTTATAAAAATGCAGAACATAGTTTTTTTAAGGTTGAATCTACTGGGGAAATCAATTATGAAATAGATTATTGGGATGAAGTATTTGATGATGTTTTAGAATGGTTTAATGGGAATGATGAATAGTATTTCGAATTTTTAAACGCGATTTTACCATTAGGAGGCGAGTAACTTAATCTTTCTCACAATCAATAATCCCAATTTCCTTTTTCTAATTGCCATTCGCGGGAAAAAGTAGTAATTCTTTTGATTTTAGATAAAGCAATAAACAATAAGTGCTAGGTTCTATTTGTCACGATATAAAATCCTCTCCCTTAATCCCTCTCCAAAGAGGGAAACGCTTCGAATTCTGGTTTTTAATTTATGAAATGCTACTTTGTTTTATTATTGAAGTTCTTCTGAAAAAGGAAGCACTTTTCTACATCCCTCTTTGGAGAGGGACTGAGGGAGAGGACTCAACAAGATAAATTAAAATCCGTGATTATCCGCGTTGCTTGCATATGCGTCATCCGCGTTCCAATACAGCGCAACCTGAAAAAATAAATCCAACCATTCCTCCACCATCTCAACTATTTCACTATCTTAATTATAAACATATCATCAACTGCTGTGTTTTTAATTAGAAAATAATTTAGAAAATTGACGTTAATCAAAATAATGTTATTACATTTGATTATAATATTGTCAATAAAATGTTTAAAAAGATATCAAAATGACGAATTTACAAAAAGGAGATGTTGCTCCAACATTTAAAGCTAAAGATCAAAATGGGAAAGAAATTTCTCTATCTGATTATAGTGGGAAGAAAGTGGCGTTATATTTTTATCCAAAAGATATGACACCGGGTTGTACAAACCAAGCTTGTAACTTACGTGATAATTTTGCTGGATTAGAAAAAGAAGGCGTTGTTGTTTTAGGAGTTAGTCCAGATGCTGAAGCACGTCACCAAAAGTTTATTGAGAAATATGATTTGCCTTTTCCATTAATTGCAGATACAGATCATGAAGTAATTAACGCTTATGGTATTTGGGGACCTAAGAAATTCATGGGAAAAGAGTATGATGGATTGCACAGAACGACATTTTTAATTAATGAAGATGGAAAAATTCATGATGTAATTAAAAAGCCTAAAA
Organism: Brumimicrobium glaciale; assembly: GCF_004152935.1. GTDB lineage: Bacteria > Bacteroidota > Bacteroidia > Flavobacteriales_D > Crocinitomicaceae > Brumimicrobium > Brumimicrobium glaciale. Next base: position 29,933 of record NZ_SETE01000001.1, on the reverse strand, counting down.
CAAAGGCACATGCAGAGGAAATACTAGAAAGTTTTAAATAAAAAGAATACAATAAATCAACCAAATCACAATAATTTTATCAGAACGTAAAAAGATTACGATCTGCACACCTAAATTTGCTAAAAATAAACGATATGGCAGAAGTTAAGAAAGTAAAAGAGAAAGCAAAAGTAAATGAAGATAAGCTAAAAGCGCTTCAACTTACGATGGACAAAATGGACAAAACCTACGGGAAAGGTTCAGTAATGAAACTAGGAGATGGAGCAGTTGAAGATATAGATGTTATTTCTTCAGGATCTGTAACATTAGACATCGCGCTTGGCGTTGGTGGATTCCCAAAAGGTAGAGTTATAGAAATATATGGACCTGAGTCATCAGGTAAAACAACATTGGCTATTCACGCCATTGCAGAAGCTCAAAAAGCAGGTGGTATTGCAGCATTTATTGATGCAGAGCACGCTTTTGATCAATTCTACGCAAAAAAATTAGGAGTTGATACAGACAATCTAATTATTTCTCAGCCAGACAATGGTGAGCAAGCATTAGAGATTGCAGATAACCTTATCCGTTCAGGTGCAATTGATATATTAGTTATTGACTCAGTAGCTGCACTTACACCAAAAGCAGAGATTGAAGGAGAAATGGGTGATAGTCAAATGGGGTTACAAGCGCGTTTAATGTCTAAAGCATTGCGTAAACTGACTGGATCTATTCACAAAACGGGAACATGTTGTATTTTCATTAACCAATTGAGAGACAAGATTGGTGTAATGTTCGGAAGTCCGGAAACCACAACAGGTGGAAATGCATTGAAGTTTTACTCTTCTGTACGTGTTGATATACGTCGTTCAAGCCAAATTAAAGATGGTGACGAAGTAATTGGTAACCGTACGAAAGTGAAAATTGTTAAGAATAAAGTAGCTCCACCATTTAGAAGAGCAGAGTTCGACATTATGTATGGACTAGGAATTTCTAAAGTTGGAGAAATCTTGGACCTTGGAGTTGATCTTGATATAATCAAGAAAAGCGGATCTTGGTTCTCTTACGGAGAAACTAGATTAGGTCAAGGACGTGATGCAGTAAAACAAATCATTGCAGATAACGATGAAATGATGATTGAATTAGAAGCGAAAATTAAAGAAGCTCTTGCTTCCTCAAAGGAGCAAGCGTAATTGCATATCGTTTATGTGAGAGGTGTGGAGAAATCCACACCTTTTTTGTTTTGTTATAGTTTGTAAATTCGATATGAAATCAATTCGATTATTTCTAAGTTAGCAGTATTAAAAATCAGAGTGTAATTAAAAAAATATGCAAAACAAAATATACGGAGTAGTAGGTTGTGGTTGGTTAGGTCTACCAATGGCAAAAAAATGGATTCAAGAACAAAAAACTGTTCATGGAACAACTACTTCAATGGATAAAATTAAAAATTTAGAAACAGCAGGAATCATTGCTCATGTATTGGACAGCGAAAAAACCAATAAACCAGCTAAATGGCTTTCTGAGCTAGACTATATTCTATTAAATATTCCTCCATCAAGTTTGAAGGAAGAATACGGAAACTTTATGATGAAAATTGTAAAGCAATTGAAACCAACAGCGAAAATTATTTTCATTAGTTCTACTTCTGTTTATGCGAATAACAATGAAGAAGTAACAGAAGAATCAGAATTGGAAGGAACACGAAGAAACTCTGCTTATCTCATTAAAGCAGAACAAATGTTACAAGATTTTGCGAAAGATAGGTTAACCATTATTCGCTTTGCAGGATTGGTGGGTGGAGATAGAAATCCAGCTAAATACATGCAGGGAAGAACAATTAGTGGTGGAAATGAACCTGTAAATATAATTCACCAAGAGGATTGCATGGGAATAATTGATTGTATTATTGACAATTCAATTTGGGGAGAAATTTTTAATGGATCTGCAGCTGTTCATCCAACGAAAAAAGAATATTATACTTTCGCAGCGAAGAAATTGAATATTGAACCACCTGCTTTTGATGATAAAAATAAGGATTATAAGATTATTGATGCCAGTAAGATAACTGAGAAATTCGGGTATGAGTTTAAGTATAAGGATCCTTTTGATTTTCCTGGTTAGGCCGAAAGGGTTTGTGTGTCGTTCCTTCAGAACTTGTAAAAATAAATCATCGTTAATCCTAGGACTAACGTCCTAGGTTAACTCGTTTCGTTCCTTCAGAACTCTTGATACTATTTCATTGTTAACATTGAGATTTAAGCAAAGGTTGGGTAGTTTTATTCGTTCGGAAATTTTTGCGATTGTAGAATAGATGAAATTGTCAAGATGTATTCATTAGACTTCGTTCTCCAACAAGATCCTCTAATCATCAAAAATCAAAGATTTTTATTGATTAAAGGATGACATCGGGACTGTTGTTTGGAGTGAAAAAAGTGGGATAATCATGCAATGTCATCCTCCGAAAGAGAAAAAAAATCCGCGTAAATCCGCGCTGCTTGCATCCGCGTCATCCGCGTTCCATTACAGCGCAACATTGAGCACCAACCTGAGCACTAGTATTAAAAATAGAAATAAACAAAATGCTTGGAAGTATCCGCCACCAACTGATAAATCCCAATCACAAAAACACAACTCGCTACAATCTGTATTGCAAAAGGAGTTTTGGAAAATCTATTTTCTAACCACGTTTCATTTCTTTCTGGCAACCAATGCAAAATCAATCCTAACACCAAAATGATTAACGGAATTGAAAAAGTAGTACACATTAAGATGAACGCATCCATATTAAATTGGAATTTCCAAACCATGTGATTGAAATAATCGAAGGGTTCTGACTTACCTTCTACCCTAAACCAAATTCTGGCAATGGTCATAAACGTAAACGTGGAGAAGATTTTCCAAACGCGAACCAGCCAATGATTAGAGTTTTCGTATGGAGAAATTTTCTTCCAGTGGTTGTAGAAAATCAATCCCAAACCATTGAGCGCTCCCCAAATTAAATAGTTTTGATTTGGATTGTGCCAAAGTCCACCTACGACCATGGTGATCATAAGGTTCATATCCCGATAAATGATTGTTTTGGCTTTTGGAAACAACCACAAAATTGTAAAGTAAATGGCTATAAAAGCCAGTAATACATACAATAACCAAAACCATTTCGTGAAGAAAAACAAGAACAGAAAGATGATAGAAATTGTAGTTATTGAAGCGAATCCTCCCGTTCTATTTCCTCCTAATGGAATGTACAAATAGCTTTTCCACCATTTACCCAATGAAATATGCCATCTTCGCCAAAATTCAGCTGTGTTTAATGATTTGTAAGGTGAATTAAAGTTCTTCATTAATTTGAAGCCCATTAATCTCGCAACACCAGTTGCCATGTCGGTATAACCCGAGAAATCTCCATAAATCTGTAAGGAATAGGCGAAAATTGCCACTAGACTCACAAAGCCAGGATAAGATTCTGGTGAATCGACAATTTTATCTATAAAGTGAACCGCTATATAATCAGCTAACACTAACTTCTTGAAGATTCCTTTGAGGATTTGAAAGATAGCCCAACCAAACTCGGGTTTTGTTAGTGAATAAGGTTTACTGATTTGAGGAACAAACTCTTTCGCCCTTACAATTGGCCCTAAAATTAAATGCGGAAAAAAGGAAATAAAGAATGAATAATGGAATATGTTTTTGATTGGTGGAACTTCTTTTCGGTAAACATCAACGATATAACCAATGGAACTAAAAGTGAAAAATGAAACTCCTGCGGGAAGCAATAAACGATCAAAAATGTCATGTGACCCATACGAACTGAATCCATTCTTGAAATAGGAAATCATGTTGAAGACTTCGTAATTGGTATGGAAAAACTCGTTGAATGAAGTTGTGAAGAAATAAGCGTATTTGAAATAAGCCAGAACAAAAATATTTAGAATTACTCCAATGGCTAAAATGACTTTTCTCGATCTTTGCTTAGTTTGAGCCGCTATTAAATGACCAATACTGTAATTAGAACCGAGAGCAAAAACAAGAATGAAAACAGATAATCCTGAGGTTTTGTAGTAGAAAAATAAACTGATTGCTGTGAGGTAAATACTTCGAACCAATTTGTTCTTGTGCAGGAATGAAAAGAAAATCATCACCACCAAAAAGAACAACCAAAAGTCCAACCTTGAGAAGGTTAAATCAATTGGATTCAAAGAAAAAACGTCGAGCAAGCGTTCCATCTATTCTTTATTTAATATTGTTATCGGTGGTTTATTCTCCATTTGTTCAATCCACTTTAAGAAAGCTTCAAAGAATAAATCTCCTTTTAAATGATATCCATCAACAGAAAAATGCACCAAATCACTTTTCATTAATTTGTTGGTTGACCAAGTTTTTGACGAACCTAATTCTCCCATTAATCCATATAAATCCCAAACAGGAATCTCATATTTTTTCGCCAATTCGATAATTACAGTTCTTTCTCTATCAATATTTTTATTCAAATATTTCCTCTTGTAGTAAGAATCATTTGGGACAGTAAGTAGAATTGCGCAATCAGGATTCGCCAATAATACTTTCTTCATTAATCCTTCTAAATTCCTTTTATATTCTTGTGGATCAAATTGATCATAAGGAACATTCGCATCATTTGTTCCAACAGAAAAAGCGAAAAAATGCGGTGGCGCTTGTGATAATTGCTCCGTGAAATTCTCATTGTCTCGGTAAGTATATAATCCAGCTCCGTTAATTCCAATCGCTGTATAGGCAATTCCTGGCTGATTATTCATCAATTGAAATCCATAAATAAAAAGCGATTTATTTCGAATAGAATCGGAGATTAAGCTGTCGTTCTTCTTGATAAATTCAACATCAAAAGAGGTGAATTCTTTCTTAAAATAAGTATCAGTGAATCCAAATTGTTCATTGGTAAATTGATGAACGATAGGATTTTTTATTGGATCATATTTTATGTTGTAAGCCAACTCACCCTTGTTATGATAAACTCGAATGTGATCGATGGGCAGCTTTTCATTATCCCCTTTATAATCAAATGATAAATTTAACTTGCGGTCTGTGGATGAAATTGCCGCTCCCAACAATCCGTAATGAACAGAATCAGAACGATGAATTACAGAACGATGTCCAGTCCATTCATTTTTTGAAGTAAAACCGTAATTCCACGGATTATTGGTTCTCGCCATTTTAAAAGGAAAAACCCAACCTCTTTCTCCGGGTAAATCTTCCCAATATTTAGCCAAATATTGACGCATATCATTGGTGTAAATATCAGCTTGAATATGCGACCCTCCAATATGATAGAAATTCAGTTTCCCATTTTTTGTTTTCACCATCTGTTGAATTTCAAAAAACAACTTTTCAAAAGCCGGACTTTCTTTGGTATAAAACTGATAATGATTTTGATCGAATCCAATAAAAGGATATTGACTTTGGACAGAAGTATCAATAATTCCAAACAAATCTTCATTGAGATAACCATTTAAAGAATCACTGTCTCTACTCAGCAAAGATTTAGCAATAGAATCTAATTTTTGATCCATTGTCAGCGTATCATTTTTGATCAACGCTGTTTCTTGTCCATACAAATTGAACGTCATCATAAATATGAAAAATGTAACTGATACTTTAGTTTTCTTTTGAATCATTCTTTGTTTTTAATTTATTGTAAGATGTCATGAAAGCATCGTAAAACTTCTGCGTTGCTATACTTGCTCCTTTTAATGTGAAATGCACATAATCTTGTCCAGCCAAACCTTTTTCAACCCATGCGACCATTGCATCTTCGCCTCCCATAGCGGCATACATATCGAAATATGCACCGCCAATTTCTTTGGTCATTTTTCGCAATTTATCCACATATAAAGGCAACAATGGATAGGTTCGGTATTCTGCTTCGATGAGTGTTGACATATCGCTAGGCCCAATTACGATGATCATCGCATTCGGTCGCAAGCGTTTGATCGTATTCAATTGTCCTTTAAAATAACTTACAGACTGTTCAACATCTACTGTATCCTTGATGTAAGGAACTGAATTTCCACCAAATTGCATGATGAATAATTCTACATTTTGATCATCATAAATTTGCTTGGCTAAACTATTGTCAATTTTACCAAAGAAAGTACCGCTAGAACCTCTCATTGCTATGTTGTCCACTTGTACACCACCATCTCCATCCAAAGAATACCCTAAAATATTAGGACTCATTTTAGCCGAGTATTCAAATTTTACTTTACCAGCTGCTCCAGGCAAAGTGAATTTATATTTATGGTATTTTCCATCGGAAATTAAAGAATCAGTCTTCACTAATTCCTCATTATTGTAAATCTTTAATTCACATCCTGCAAAAGCATCTGAATAATGTAAAGTAATACTTTTATAGCCTTTCGCGGTGCTGTATGCACGGAATCCAGGCTCAACTTCCATCCAAGCAGTTATAATTTTCAAACTGTCAAGATTTACAGAATCACTAAATTCTGGAGTAAAACGCCCAACAGAATTCATAATTCCATATCTTTTATTAGACAATTGTTGTCCTCCAAAATTGGTATAACGTTGAAAGTTTTCTGAAACGGTTTGTGTAAAAGTAATGGTCTCGTAAACATTAACCGCAGGAATAAATCCAGGGCCAGATCCTCCAAATTGAGTTTGCAAACGTTGTCTCAAAAATGCAGTAACTCTATCCCCTTCTATTTGTGAATCTCCATAGTGCAGAATACGAATTTTGTCTGAACCACCTGCTCTCAGCCTATTAAAAAAAGCTGCGAATCTCTCTTTTCCATTTTTTGAATAAGACAATAAATCACCGTCGCTAATTTTAAAATTCTTTACTTTTCCATGCGGATTTTCAACCTCATCCACCATAGAAGTATCGACATCTACAAAAAGTGAGTCTAAATTAACTTCATGTCTCTTTTCATTTTTCAGGAGCTTGTTTTGCGATAAAAAACGAAATTCATAACCGAATATATCTTTCCTGCCTGCGGGAACTGCATAGGTTATTAACCCCAAAACAATTAGGCATGCCAAAATGAACAAGACAATTTGAAAAGGTTTATACTCTTTCTGCATAGCTTACAAAGTTATGCAAGAAGTTGTTGCATAAACTATGTCCTAAAATAATTTTCAACAGGAAAGTGTGTGAGGACGTTTAAAAAGGTTAAACAGTTTTCGCAAGAATCGTTAAAGGCTTAAAAATGTTGAGTTGCCTTTTCAAAGCGCTGATTTATTTGTTATTATTTCAACCCAAGGCGATACCTTGGATTGAAATAACCTGGTCCTTCAAGCCGAAGTCATGTTAAATTCCACAATGCTTGGCTAGTGATTAAATGTATAAACAAATAAAAAAAATCTTCAGATGAAATCATAATACTGAAAGGAATTTAGACCAAGGGTTTCTCGATAATTCATTTGGGCTGAAAGTCTAGTTTAACTAAGCAGGATGCAATGCGTCCTGCTGAATTGAGTATATTTTAACGCACTGAAAGTGCTGCTCATTTTTTGAATACAAATTATGCTTTATGATTTTGAAAAGTATTCTACTGACCATTTGACTACTTTTAATTGTTTCACCATAATCTTAAGTCCATACAAAGTTCTCAGATTTTTAGACCCATATACTTATTCACAAAATGAAAGTAGGTGAATTATAACATTTTATGTAATTTAGTAGCAATGAAACACATGATTGTAGTTGTATCTTTACTTTTTAGTTTCCAACTTTTTGCATCGCATATTGTTGGAGGAGAAATGTATTATGACTGCCTAGGCAACAATCAATATAGAGTAACAATTAAAGTTTATAGAGATTGTAATAGTAATGGTGCAGATTTTGACACCCCATTAAATATTGGTGTTTTTGATAAAGTAACGAATTCCAGAATTCAAACAACAGCTGTAAATTTCCCAGGAAGTCAAATTTTACCAGTAACTTTTAGTAATCCATGTGTAACACCTCCAAACAATATTTGTGTGCAAGAAGCGATTTACACAAAAGTAATTACGCTTCCCTCAAGTACCAATGGCTATATTTTGGTTTATGAAAGGTGTTGTCGAGGTTCTGGCATCATTAATCTTATGAATCCGTCGGATGAAGGTTTAACTATGACTGCTGAAATTCCTGGAAATGCAAATGGAATTACTTGCAATAGCAGTCCACGTTTCACCAATTATCCTTCACTTTTATTGTGTAACAATGATGAATTAATTTTTGACCATTCAGCAACCGACCCTGATGGTGATCAGTTAGTTTATGAATTGTGTACTCCTTTTCATGGAGGATCAAGTGGAGATCCAGCGCCAAATCCACCTAATTTCCCTCCATACAATTTAATAGGTTGGGAGAATGGTTTTAATGAAACAATGCCATTTGGAGCGAATGGACCAATTAGTATCAACCCAAATACTGGAGAATTAATTGCAGCGCCAGACCTCATCGGAAAATTTGTGGTTGGCGTTTGTGTATCTGAATATAGAAATGGAGTATTAATTAACACCACCACAAGAGACTTTCTTTTCACTGTTTTTAATTGTGATATATCAGCTGCGGCAGAGATTGTTGCACAAGATGAAATGTCTACATTCAATAGTCTGTGTGATGGAATTACAATCCAATTTGAAAACAATAGTTTCGGTGGAACAAATTACCTTTGGGACTTTGGCGTTCCGAGTGATCCAAATGCCAGCAGTACACAATTTGAACCAACATATACTTTTCCTTCTGAAGGAACTTTCGTAGTCACTTTATATCTAAATCCCGGCTGGCCATGTTCTGATTCATCTACTCAAACTTTTGTTGTTTATGAAGGTATTAATGTAAAATTTGACCCTTCTGAACCACAATGTATTGTCGGAAATTCCTTTGATTTTGTAGGGGAAGGAGATTATGAGGCAGGAGCAACTTTTTTATGGGATTTTGGAAATAATGCGGTTCCAGCACAAGCCACAACCGAGTCTATTAGCGGTATAACCTATGATAGTCCCGGAACATATCCTATTTCGCTTACCGTAAACTTTAATAATTGCCAAGAATCACATTTAGATACATTGGAGGTTCACATGCAACCTGTAATTGACTTCTATTTTGATTCTAGTTTATTTTGTGCTCCAGATATAGTTCAGTTTTTAGACAGTTCTCTTGCTTCGTCAGATTTAGTTTATTTATGGGATTTTGGAGATGGAGGAACTTCAAATGACGCAAATCCAATACATAATTATTCGGAGCCTGGAATTTATGACGTTTCATTAGAAATTAGCACAGATGAAGGTTGTGTGGATACACTAAATCTTTCGAAACTACAGCTTATTCAAGTGTTCCCGTCTCCTATAGCTGACTTTTCCGTATCTCCAGAATTCACGAATGTTTTTGAAACTGAGATTTTTCTCTCAGACCTAAGTATCGATAGTAAGGAACACTTCTATCAGCTCACTTCAAAGGATTATACATTTGAAAGAAATCTAAGTTTTAACTTTATCGAAAGTGGATATCATTACCCTTACCAAGTGGTAACCAACGAATTTGGATGTAAGGACACAGCCATAAGAACCGTTTTTGTTGAGCCACAAACTACAATCTATATTCCAACGGCATTTACCCCAGACAATGATGATTACAATGAAGTTTTTTTACCCATAATCTATGATGTCACAAATTATAAGTTTGAAATATATAACCGTTATGGGAATAAAATATTCGAAACCGATAACACAAAAGAAGGGTGGAATGGCAGAATAAATGGAAAAGTCGCTCCAGATGGAGTTTATGTGTGGAGGATAACTTTCGAAAATCACAGAAGCGTAAATCACGAACAGCAAGGACATTTTAGTTTAATTCGTTGAAATTATTCCAATTAGTTTATGCAATTCAAAGTGTTTTAATTTTAAGCATCTTCAATGCAAAATATGATAGCGAGTAGAACTGAGTTGATAGAATTAATTTGACCATTTCCAAAAAGCATTTAGGCTTCGCTCTCTAACAAGAGCTCTCCGTCAACTGAAGGATCCTTCAATCAAAAAATCTATGATTTTATTGATCAAAGGATGACAGTTCTGAATGGGTAAGGGGTGAAAAAAGGTAGATTGAATTTAAAATAGAACTCGATAAGAGATAAATATTATCCGTTCCCTACTCCAAAAACAACATCGCTGCAATATGATCTGCTTGGAGTTTTCCTTTTTCGGTTAAATACAAAACTCCTTCTTCTTCATTAACCAACTCAAATTCTTTGAATGAATCCAGTTGCTTATAGAATTGTTTTGATGGACAATGTTTAAAGGAAAGCAATTCAAGATTAACTCCCCATTTGGTTCTTAATCCAGTTAAAAGTAACTCATTAAACATGTCTTTTGGAGTTAGGATTTCTTCTTCGAAATAATTGGTCTTCTCCTCCACACCTTTTATATACTGTGGATTATTTGAAACATTCCATCTTCTACTTTCTCCATCAAATGAATGAGCAGAAGGACCAATTCCTAAATAGTTTACTCCTCTCCAATAATTAGAATTGTGCTGAGAATAGGCTTCTTCTTTTGCGAAATTAGAAATCTCGTATTGTTGATAACCTGATTCCTTCATTTTACGCACCAAAATTTCAAATTGTTCCGATTGATCATCTTCTCCTACTTCAGGCAAATCACCTTTTTCAATTAACTTATAGAGTGCAGTTCGTTTTTCAACGGTTAAGCAATAAGCAGAAATATGATCCGGAGAAAGCGCAACCAACTTTTCAATATTGTATTCCCAATCAAAATTTGTTCTATTCGGTAAACCGTAAATCAAATCAACAGTCAGTGAAAAACCATGTTCTTTTGCTAATTTCACAGCGCTCACAGACTCCTCTGCTGAATGTGCTCGATTCATCCAATCCAAGTCTTCTTGTAAAAATGATTGCAATCCTATACTCAATCGATTTACTCCTTCAGCTTTCCACATCAAAAGCTGTTCAATTGTAATGTCATCAGGATTTGCTTCTAGCGTAAACTCAATTTCTGGCTCAACACGATAGTTTTGATGAACAGTTTCAACAATCAGTTTTAATTCTTCTTGAGTTAGCAAAGAAGGCGTTCCACCACCAAAATAAAGCGTTGAAATAGTTTGTTTACCTAAGTAATTGACACGGGTTTTAAGCTCTTCAACTATGGCTTCAATCATCTTTTCTCTATACGCAGTGAATGTTGTACTGAAATGAAAATCACAGTACGTGCATTTTTGCTTACAAAAAGGAATATGAATGTAGATACCTGCCATTTTTCAAAGTTACAATTATTTAAAAGTAATTAGATCAAAAACACCTAACGGAATCTTTGAGCATTAAATGACAGTTAAGGTATTGAAAAGAGAATTCAAAGATTCAAGAATTCTCTTTTCAATTTTTATTCTAAGTTTATAGTATATTGAGAGATAGAAAAATCATACTATTAAAATTCGTAATTATTTCTACTACTCAACAATAATTTTCCTCGTTACATTTCTCTCATTATTTGTAATAGTAACAATGTACATTCCTGGTGAGAGTTTATTTTCGGAGATATTCAATTCATTTTCATTCAACTGATAAGAAGCGATTGTTTGACCAGTTACATTTCTTAGTACAACATTCTTTTCTCCTTCAAAATCCATGATTATTTTAAAAGCCCCATTTGATGGATTTGGATAAATTGAGATTTTATTGTCTAATTCTTCTTTATTTAAAGAAACATCATCTGTACAGAACCCATAAGATTTCTGAAAACCGAAATCAGCATCTGCCTCTAAAAGTCGAGCTAAAACAACATTACTATTGCGATTAGTAAGTGTCATTCTTCCTGAATAATTACATTGATTATAAGCAGCTCCTTCAACTCCATCACCATAAGAATCCCTAAGAATTAATTGATAACAACCTTCCATTAGACAAAATTCTTCATCTACAAGATTATCAGTATTTCCATTGGTATAGCCAGAACCGGAGTAAAAAGTAGTTCCAGAAGCAGAGTTTAACTCCCATGAAACCTCCTCAGCATAACAACCTAAATAAAATTCAAAGTCTAAAGGAACACCATTCGGTGCCGCGTTAAAATCAATATCAAATTGATTGTCTGTCATATCTTGATCAGTATTTCCATTAGGATTGATTGCCGTAACATCAATCGTATTCATTCCAGTCACCTGAGTTAACGCAGGCAATTGAACTAACGCAGAAGCATAAAGCGATAAATTCCCTGTCCAGTTAACACTTTGTGTTGCTCCATTATTATATGAATATTGGATAGTCAGAGAAGTCAATGGCAACATTCCTAAGTTTAAGATTTCAACTTTCGGATTAAATGAAGATACACATGAACTGCCTTCATTTCCGATAATATCTGTTACAGCTACATTGTAGTCCAATGGTGCATTATATGGGTCATATCCTAAAATAGAGACTGTACCCGCATTTGTAGGATCTAGCCAATGTTTCAATTGTTCATCATTTGAACTTCCTGTAGGATTCCAAGAGTTAAATAATCTCCCATAAAAATCCTGACCAGATGAAGAAGTTCCGTTACAACCTGCGTTTCCTCCCCACAATTGACCAATAATTTTACCCTCTTGATTAAACAAAGGAGAACCTGAAGAACCTCCTTCAGTTGTTGTATTTCTGTCCCATTCTACTCTCCAAGAGCTATTTGCTTCTGGTGAATTCATGGCTTGAGTGGCAACAGCAGGCTGATCATCAAAAGATATTTTCTTAATATCTCCACTTGGATGATGAATACTAATTGTCGATTGTGGTGCAGCATTCCCATTATTCCATCCAGCAAAATAAGGTGAATGTGTTTGTGGAACAGTTCCATTTATAAGCCCTCCAGTTATTTCAAGTAGCATAAAATCTGAGTTAAATCTGTTAGCACGTTTTGTTGAACCCGATAATGATTCAAAAGAAGGAGACGATGTAGGATTATTGCAATCTGTGGCTTGCCAATTGAAACGGAAAATCCAACTCCCTGATGGACTCGCTGAATTACAGTGATTTGCTGTAAGTACATAAGGAGTTCCATCAAACTGAGTGTTATTGATTAATGCGCCTGAACACATTCCATTACTTCCAACAACTAACATAACCGCACTATTTCTTATACTTACATAAGGTGCGCCATCAGGACAATTTACGTTCATGTTACAATCTCCAGATGAACCTAAAATTTTAGTTTGGTATTCATTTGCTGTTCTGTAACCATGTGTAATCGTAGAGATTTCAACATTTCCATATATTCCACTATTTTCCGCTGGCACGAAATATTCAACAATTGCTGTATTACCAGGAATCAATTCTGCTCCTAAAGCTCCTTCGGAAATGTGGTTTTGAGTAAATTTTCCTAAAACAAAAGACTTATCTTCATTATATATAAACAACTCATTTCCTTCTGGAATCTTTGTATTTGCAAATGTAAGATTGATGGTTTTTGCTTGGTCAGAAGTGATTTTCAAAATTCCAACCTTATCTCCATTCGCTTTTGTATACCAAACTGCAGAGTTTTCAAAATTGATGGAAGCTGAATAATTATATCCAAATCTCCATGGTCCAGTTTTTAAAGAATCATTCAACCTGTCTTCTGCTCTTAAAGCGGAAATATTTGGTTGATCAAAACTATAAGTAGGAATGTTTTCGCCTGTCTTTAAAAAGTAATTGTAGCCATTTGGCTCTCCTCCATCTCCTTGTTGACCAAGTGAAATAAATGCAAAAAGCATAATTGCGGAAAGTAAAATATTTTTCATTATTTGAATTTAAACTTATAATTAATAATTATTGTTGCCAATTTAACAACAAATCTACGGAAAATAAGTTTTTTGAATAGCTTAAAGCATCACTTTAAATAATGAGTATATTTTCATTTGCAATCAAAAGGTTTAAATGAATACTATTATTTCAGTACTTTTAGGAGTCAATATAAAATCCTTTTCCTCATGAAAAACATTTCATTTCTTTTATTGATAATTCTTATTTCAACAACATCCTTGTTTTCTCAGGTAGAAGTTCCAAAAGGAAAGTATCCATTTTATAAAATTGTAGAATGGCCAAATCAAGGAAGTATTTTACTGGCGAAAGACCCATCTGGATCAACAAATGATATTTATATCAACTTACTCGATACTGAAGGCGAGGTTCCTTGGGGAAAAACCATTTATCCAAAAGTGGAAGATCCAAAGTTGATTATTTCTAACAACTCCAATTATATCTATTTCGTAGACAATTATAAGCCTGTGAAAAACTTCATTGAGTACAATCAATTGAATCAAAGTGGTGGAGTTGTTTCAACAAAATTTGATGTCTTGCAAGTCATCAGAAGCTACGGGTACACCACACCGAATGATTTAGAATTAATGGAAATTATCAATACTCCAAAATCTTTGGTGTTCTATTTCCAACTTCCTGTTAAAAGTGAAGGAATTATAGAAAATATCTTTATTTCTATTACGCACCATAACAATAGACTTTATCATTATAAAGGGCCAGCAACGGACATGAAACTTCAGAAAAAAGGAACAATAGATCCAATACTTTTTGCTGGTGCAGATGAATCAACAATCAATTTCTCTTATTTTTCAACAGAAAATGATAAAAATAATGTCAATTTTATTGGTTTTAGTCCAAAAGGTGAACCAGTGGTAGATCAGTATTTGAAAATCCCTTCATTGAATCCGATTGTTTCTAATATCCGATCTTTAAATTTAGATGGTAGTGAATATATCGATGACAAATCCTTATTTCAATCCAGGGGAAAAGGAGTTTATTTGAATAACAATTATTATTTCCTAACGAATGATATTTCAACAAATTGCTTAATTATTTATGGTTTAAACGAGGATAGAAAAGTTGAGCAACTTAATAAATGCAATAAAAACCAAGCGAACTCACGCAACCCTAAATCATCAATTTCTTATTTCGAATTAGATGGTGATTTAATAGTAACGAGTGAAATGGGTGATGTTTTTACATCGTATAAGATTGATAAAAATGGAATTGAAACATTAGCTATAAATAAAAAAGACATAGAAAATGTTCAATTAAATTCGAGTTCTTTCAAAACAAAAGATAAAACTACTAATTTTGTGCACGTAATTAATGGTATTCCATATTCTACAGATACAAAAGAATTAGAGAAACTAGAAAAAATCACATTTAAGAAATAAGGAATGAAGGTTATAGGAATATGTGGAGGAAGTGGTTCAGGAAAAACAACTTTGTTGAATCGTTTGGCAGAAACTTATAGTGAATACAGTCCTTCTGTTTTTTCTATGGACAACTACTACAAACCTATTGAAGAACAATCTTTAGATGTTAACGGAAAAGTAAATTTCGATTTACCAACTGCTTTGGATCAGGATCGATTGGTTAAAGATCTTACAAGATTAGTAGGAGGAAAAAGCATAGAGGTTTTCGAGTATCAGTTTAATGCCGGTAGCAACAGAAATGTATTAATTACATTGGAACCTTCTCCGTTATTGATTGTAGAAGGACTTTTTGTTTTCGAATATGAAGAAGTGCACAAACTTTTAGATTTCAGTATTTTTGTAGATGTTGACCCAGCTATCCAGTTGGACAGAAGAATTTACCGTGATCAAGAATCAAGAGGTTATACACGTGCTGAGATTTTATATCAATGGGAAAACCACGTAACGCCATGTTATGATTCGTTTTTAGCTCCACACGAAACCAAAGCAGACTTTATTTATCACAATGATAGCCGTTCGGAAACTGACTTTTCTCGCTTAACTGGTGTTTTAGAAAGTATTCTTCCAAAAGACAAGTGATTTATTTAGATTTTAGACCGGAAGACTTTAGACGTTAGACTTTTATGCCCTTTGTCTATTTGCCTAACATCTAGTGCATTCTGTCTTTTTATCTAACATCTAGTATCTTCTGTATAGTGTCTTCTGTCTAGTATCTACAATTTGATATAAAGATTTACTAAGACGGATGGTTTATAGGAGCATAGTTTTCACTATTTCATCGACCAACAATCTATATTCCTTGAAAATAGTTAGATTTGTTTGTAATGATATCTATTTCAAACAAAACTAAATGGCTAGTACTGGCACTCATAAGTATCCTCTTATCGTGGGCTGCTTATTCCATATTTTACAATACGGATATTGAAAGTGAGCAAGAACGTTTTCAAAATGATTTTTCGCAGCTTGAGAAACGTCAAAACCAATTCAAAAAATCAATTCGAAAAGTTGTAAAAAGCAATACCATAGCTCATTTATGGACTCTTCAAGACCTTCAAAAAAGTGATTTTTCGATTCATATTTTACGCAATGACTCTTTAGTTTATTGGAATTCAAACGAAATTAATATTGACAGCGATTTTTCTAAAGTCAGTAATCACTTTGTAGGAAAATTCTCAAATGGATATTATTTAGTGGATCAATTTCAAGTTCATGATCTTCAAGTTTTCATTACTAGTAAAATCAAAAATGAATTCTTCTATGAAAATAATGCCTTAAAGAATAATTTATCCTCAGCATTTAGTACAACAAATGAAGTCAGTATTCAATGGGAGAAAAATGGCAACAATAATCCGGTTATATCTGACAATGGAAAGACCTTGTTCTATTTCACAGTGCATCAAGAAAAATCTATTGGAACCACTAAACAATTGCTGATTTTTTGTTTGTACGCTTTCGGATTCTTAAGTTTATTCATTGCACTCACCAAAATCATTATTGGTTATGCGCATCGCCACAAATGGCTAATCTTAGCTTATCCAGTATTTTTAATTTTTCTGCGCTATTTGTCTATTCATTTTGGATGGATAAAATTGTTTAGTGAGTTTGAACTTTACGATCCCATTCTTTATGCAAACAACAGTTTAATCCCCAACTTAGGTAGTCTTGTTTTAACTTTAATCATTATCTCAATTTTAGTTTGGTGGGTTTTATATTTCCTTCATGTGCTTAGAGAAAACACTAGAAAAGGAGCTTTCGTTTTGGCTTTTTCTTATCTCTCCTTACTCGTCTTTTCAGCTTTTATCAGCTATATTTTCGAATCGCTGATTATCAACAGTTCTATCTCTATGAAAATCGATGAGGTGTTCTCGTTGAACCTATATTCTGTGATTGCTCTAATTGTTATTTCTGCTTTATTCTTAGCCTATTATTTATTGGTTCGTCAAATTAGTATAAAATTGGTTCGCTCAAGTATTCCCTTAAATAGGCTAGCCATACTTTGGTTTATTAGTGGTGTAGTTTTCGTTTTTATTGAAATTATTTATATTCAAAAGAATATTTTCAATGCTTTGTGGCCTGTTTTATTGAATGCTTTGTTCTTCTATTTGGCTACAAAAAACACCCGAATAAATGCGCTAAAATACCATATAGCTATAGTTATCGTGATTGGTTTTTATGGTGCTGTTATTCTTTTTGAGAATAATGAATCGAATGAACATCAAAAACGAGAATTATTTGCCAATCAGCTAATTACTGATCAAGATCCGAACATGGAACTTGAATATGCCACTACTGTTGATAAATTGATTCAAGATCCTAATTTCTACCATTTAGTGGATGAAAAGGACTTATTTACTGCCCCAAATCTTTCTAATCAAATTGAAAATTGTTGCTTTGGTGAGTTTTGGGAAAGGTATGAACTAAGTTTTTTCTTCTTTCAGCAAGATGGAACTCCCTTGATGGATTATATTTCAAATCAATCGAAAACGAAAGAGGAGATTGATCATTTGATTGACATTCATTCCGCTGCTTCTTCCATTGCAGAAGAACTCTACTTTGTGAAAGATTATTATGATCAGTTGAGCTACATCGGTAGACGAGAAATTATCCGTTCAGATTCTTCTAAACTCGATTTCTATATCTTATTTAAATCAAAGAAAATTCCAGAGCAAATCGGTTTTCCGCGTTTATTAATGAATGAAAAATCTTATGCTTTACAAGACTTAGAGGACTATTCTATTGCACGCTATTCCAATGATAAATTAGTGATGCGTTTTGGAAGCTATAATTTCCCTACCAGCATGACCTATTTCCAAAAGCAATTCAGTAAAAAAGCAGGTTTTATTACAATCGAAGGAATGAGTCACTTGATTTACCAGCAAGATGACGGACAAGCGGTCGTAATTTCAAAGCCTGAAAAACGCTTTATTGAACAATTAAGTACTTTCTCTTACTTGGTGCTTTTCTTTGGAATTTTTGCTTTGATCACCCTGCTTATTTTCAATTGGAAAACAATATTTCCTCTAAAAACATTGCAACTTTCTCTCAAAGTACAAGTTGTTTTAATAGGAATGGTCGTCGGTTCGTTCATCATCTTTGCTTATGTTGCAATCCAAAATGTGACACGTCAATATGGTGTGTACACCAATGATAATTTAAAGGAGAAAATATATTCTGTGGAGATTGAAATTGATCAGAAAATTGGAGATAAAGAAAAACTTGTTCCTTCAATTCATGGCGATTATCTCAATTATATTTTAAAGAAATTTGCCAATGTATTTGTTACAGATATCAATTTTTATGCATTGGACGGAGAATTATTCGCTACTTCACAACCTAAGCTTTATGACAAAGGTGTGAGTACAATGCAGATGAATAACCGTGCTTTTTATGCGATGAATTTCAATCAAAGAAGTGAGTTTATTCACCTTGAAGAAATTGGTGAACTTTCATTCCTATCTGCATATTTGCCTTACACAAATCACGAAGGAAAGCTCTTGGGCTATATCAATTTACAACACTTCTCGAAGCAAAACGCTTTTGAGAATCAAATGAATGATTTCATTGTTGCGGTGATTAACATTGCTGTTTTGTTGCTCGTAATTACTGTTGTTGTAGCCATTTTTGTTTCAGGATGGATAACTGCTCCTCTAAGATTGATCCAACAAAGTTTTAGAAAAATGGAGCTTGGAAAAGAAAACAAGCCTATTGACTATAAAGGAGATGATGAAATTGGAGCATTGGTAAAAGACTACAACAACAAGTTGATTGAGTTGGAATTAAAAGCCATGCAACTCGCCAAAAGTGAGAGAGAAACTGCATGGAGAGAAATGGCCAAACAAGTGGCACATGAAATAAAGAATCCTTTGACACCAATGAAGCTAAGTGTTCAGCATTTCCAGCGCTCCTTTGACGTTAACGACCCGAATGCGAAAGAAAAGATGCAGCGTATAGCTAATTCACTTATTGAGCAGATTGACGCATTAACGAAGATTGCAAACGAATTCTCAAACTTCGCTAAAATGCCAAAAGCCAATGAAGAAAGTTTGAACTTAATCCCTATACTTTATAACATTGTAGATTTGTATTCTTCGAATAAAGTTTTGATTGATTTAGTAGTTGACAAAGATAAAGACTGGACAATTTTCGCAGATAAAAACCTCATCATTCGTGTGTTCAATAATCTGGTGAAAAATGCCATTCAAGCCACGCCTGAAAAAAGTCTCACCAACATCACCATTTCATGTGTTGCTGAGGAAGAACATTTCCTTATCTCAGTGCATGATGAAGGCCTTGGAATTCCAGAAGATATTCAAAAGAAGATGTTCTCTCCGAATTTCACAACCAAAACAACTGGATCAGGATTAGGCCTGGCCATGGTAAAACAAATTATTAATAACCACAATGGTGAAATTTGGTTTGAATCGGAAAAAGGAAGTGGGACGACTTTTTATATACGGTTGCCGAAGGTTAATGATTAAGGTTTGTGGTGTTATACAATTACATAACGCCACAAACCTGCAAAAAAAAGTGGAAGCCTCACGACCTCCGCTCTTCAATATATAAAACTATTCTTTCGGATATTTATCAGGATCTTGAAAAGAATTACGTATACCATAAACGAAAACTATTTGTCTTTTTTCGTCAAGTATATAATGAATGACATACGGAAATTTCCTAACGACCTTCATTCTAAAATTATGATAACGAATTTGATAGAAAGGATTTTTTTCAAGGTCTTTAAGGGCTGAATATACTAGGTTGATAAACCGCTCTCCCAGTTCAGGATTTATATCTGAATAATATTCAAAGCCTTCATCAAGATCAATACTTGCCTCATCTAAAACTTTAACATTAAACACTTTCATTATTTAATATTATATTTCTTCATAATGTCATCCAAATCAGTAAAATCTTTCTCCTTTGCATTATCAAAACGACTAATCATAAGTCCTTTCTCATCTTCAGAAATATTAATCTCTTCCTCTGAAAGTGCTTCAATACTTAAATAATTAAGCGTACTTAAAAATTCAAAAAGCTTTTCCGCTTTACTTTTGTCAGATATATTTA
Organism: Brumimicrobium glaciale; assembly: GCF_004152935.1. Classification (GTDB taxonomy): domain Bacteria; phylum Bacteroidota; class Bacteroidia; order Flavobacteriales_D; family Crocinitomicaceae; genus Brumimicrobium; species Brumimicrobium glaciale. The sequence continues at coordinate 9,688 of NZ_SETE01000001.1, read as the reverse complement.
AAAGGAATTGTGCCATGATAATATTTTAAGTAATTTCTATGTTATAGCTTCTACTAAGGTATACGTTTTTTTTGAAATAATAAATTATACTAGACCATATATTCAAATCATTGATTGAACTTAAAATAAAGATTGAAATCAAATCAAAAAATACAACTGTTACCACCAGATAAAATCTCGCGGTAACAGTTGAGAAAAAGAGTTAAAAGTCAAAAAAAAGTGGAAGCCTCACGACTTCCACTTTTCAAATATAATTATATCGTGTATTGCAGTAGGGGCGATTTGCAAATCGCCCTTACTGCAAATCGCCCCTACTGCAACAAAAACCCTTAATGTTTCACAGCTAATTTAGCTGAAATCAACTCACGGTTCATTCTTGCGATGTTTTCTAAAGAAATTCCTTTTGGACATTCTGCTTCACACGCTCCGGTGTTTGAACAGTTTCCGAATCCTTCAGCATCCATTTGTGCAACCATATCTTGAACACGTTTCTTTCCTTCCACTTTACCTTGTGGTAACAAAGCAAATTGTGAAACTTTAGCTGAAACGAATAACATAGCTGAACTGTTTTTACACGCTGCTACACATGCTCCACAACCAATACATGTTGCTGCGTCAAATGCCATATCAGCATCTTCTTTAGGAACAGGAATATTGTTTGCATCTTGCGTGTTTCCTGAAGTGTTCACAGAAACATACGCACCTGACTGCTGAATACGGTCAAATGCACTTCTATCAACAACTAAATCTTTAATGATTGGAAATGCTTTTGCTCTAAATGGCTCAATATAAATTGTGTCACCATCCTTGAAGCTACGCATGTGCAATTGACAAGTTGTTACTCCTTTATCTGGCCCGTGTGGTTCTCCATTGATCTGCAAGGAACACATTCCACAAATACCTTCACGACAATCATGATCAAAAGATACAGGTGTGTCATCTTTCGTGATTAAGTCTTCATTTAAAACGTCAAGCATTTCAAGGAAAGACATATCACCAGAGACATCGCTGATTTGGTAATCAACCATTTTCCCCTTATCGTTGGAGTTTTGCTGTCTCCATATTTTTAATGTCAAATTCATATCTCTAATTTTTTATGATTTTGAAAGGCGTTCATCACACACTTTCAATTTACATTTATTTGTAGCTTCTCGTTTTAAGTTCGATGTTCTCATAAACTAAATCTTCTTTGTGAAGGATAGCATCTGCAGGATTTCCAGTGTATTCCCACATAGCAACGTATTTGAAGTTTTCATCATCACGTTTTGCTTCTCCATCATCAGATTGAGATTCTTCACGGAAGTGACCTCCACAAGACTCTTCTCTTAACAAAGCATCTTTAGCGAACAATTCACCTAATTCTAAGTAATCTGCTACACGTCCAGCTTTCGCTAATTCCTCGTTGAATTCATTTCTTCCACCAGGAACTTTTACATCTTTCCAGAATTCATCACGCAAAGCTTGAATTTCAGAAATTGCTGAAACTAAACCTTCTCTATTACGTGCCATTCCACATTTCTCCCACATAATGTGACCTAATCTTCTGTGGAAATTATCCACTGATTTAGTTCCTTTATTATTGATTAAATGGTCTAAACGTTCCACAACATCTTTCTCTGCGTCTGCAAATGCTTGATGATCTGTTGGAATTGGTCCTGTACGAATGTCATGAGATAAATAATCACCAATTGTGTATGGCAATACGAAATATCCATCTGCTAATCCTTGCATCAATGCTGAAGCTCCTAAACGGTTAGCTCCGTGATCTGAGAAGTTAGCTTCTCCAATCGCATATAATCCAGGAATTGTTGTCATTAAGTTATAATCTACCCAAATTCCACCCATTGTATAGTGAACAGCTGGGAAAATCATCATTGGAGATTCATAAGGATTCTCATCAACGATTTTCTCATACATTTGGAAAAGGTTACCGTATTTATTGGCAATAACTGCTTTCCCTAATTTTGTAACAAGTGCTTGGTCGTTTTCGTCTAATCCTTGAACGTGTGCTGTTTCTTTTCCGTAACGTGCAATTGCAGATGCGAAATCTAAATATACAGCTTGTCCAGTTTGATTTACACCATAACCAGCATCACAACGTTCCTTAGCTGCACGAGACGCAACGTCACGAGGAACTAAGTTACCAAATGCAGGGTAACGACGCTCTAAATAATAATCTCTTTTGTCTTCTGTAAGTTGAGTTGGTTTTAATTGACCCGCTCTGATTGCCTTAACATCTTCCATGTTTTTAGGCACCCAAATACGACCGTCGTTTCTTAAAGATTCCGACATCAACGTTAATTTCGCTTGCAATTCTCCAGCAACAGGAATACATGTTGGGTGAATTTGAGTGAAACATGGGTTAGCAAAATAAGCTCCTTTCTTGTGTACTTTCCAAGCTGCAGAAACGTTACTTCCCATTGCGTTTGTTGACAAGAAGAAAACGTTTCCGTATCCTCCAGAACCAACAACTACAGCATGAGCGCTGTGACGTTCAACTTTTCCAGTAACTAAATCGCGGGCAATAATTCCTCTCGCTTTTCCATCAATAACGACAACATCCAACATTTCGTGGCGGTTGTACATTTTAATCTTACCACGACCAATCTGACGATTCATTGCAGAATAAGCTCCTAACAATAATTGTTGTCCTGTTTGGCCTTTCGCATAAAAAGTACGTGAAACCAAAACCCCTCCAAAAGAACGGTTATCTAACAACCCACCATAGTCACGTGCAAAAGGAACTCCTTGCGCCACACATTGGTCAATGATGTTTGCCGAAACTTCAGCCAAACGATAAACGTTTGCTTCTCTTGAACGGTAATCACCACCTTTTACTGTATCATAAAACAAGCGATAGATTGAATCTCCATCTCCTTGATAATTTTTTGCTGCGTTAATTCCTCCTTGTGCCGCAATCGAGTGCGCACGTCTTGGCGAATCTTGAAAAGCAAATGCTTTAACGTTATATCCTAACTCAGCCAAAGTTGCAGCTGCTGATCCTCCTGCGAGTCCAGTTCCTACAACAATCACGTCTATTAAACGCTTGTTTGCTGGATTAACTAAATTAATATTGTTCTTGTGGCTAGTCCATTTATCTTTTAACGCTCCACTTGGTATTTTCGCATCTATACTTGTCATAACCTACTAGTTTAATGTCGTTACATAAAGTGAAATTGCAATTAGAATAAATCCTAAAGGAACTGCCACTGAATAAATAACTCCGAATTTTTTTAATCCATCGATGTACTTGTTGTTCTGACCCATTGATTGGAATGCAGAACCAAAACCATGCATTAAGTGCAAAGCCAAAAGAATGAAAGCAAGTACATATACGCCTACTCTTACTGGATTAGCAAATTTGTGCAATAACTCTTCGTAATATCTGAATCCACCATCGTGCATTCCTGACATATCACCAACAATGTATTTCGTATTGATCTCTGGAAACCAAAAATCAACAAAGTGAAGTGCTAAAAACGCTAAAATCACTAATCCTGAAATGATCATGTTTCTTGACATCCAAGTTGAGTTGGCAGCACCATTAAACTTGTTGTAAGAAATTGGTCTTGCAGCTCTGTTTTTAATTTCAAGAACAAATCCCATAATGAAGTGGAAAACCACTGCAAAAATAAGGATAGGCTGCGCAACAAATTGCACCAGAGGATTAGTTCCCATAAAGTGCGACAACTCATTAAAAGTGTCAGGACTAATTATTGCCGTTATGTTAATGACAAGGTGTTGTAAAAGGAAAATCATAAGGAACAAAGCCGATAAAGCCATTGCTAATTTCCTTCCTATTGATGATTTAAATAAACCCGATTTGCTCATAATTATTTATATATTTCTAATGTAACAAGCAAAAATAAAGGTTAGTTTGACTTCTAGCTCATTTTTTAGTTATTTAGAATTGATTTAGATAAGGTTTTCTTAATGTTTAATGGTAAATTATTAATGGTTAACGCGTACAGCATTGAATTTCAACTCCATTGAAATCGACGCCCAGCGCAAATCCGTTAAACATTAATCCTTAATAATTAAACATTAAAATAGCTATTCAAACAAAGGACAAGCATTCATTGACCGAGGCCCCTTTCTACATCCACTAAACTGAAGTGATAATTCATGTGTATGGAAATTTCCACCGCGAATGGCAGAGGTGATATAATCGAAACTATAGCCGATGGTAAACTTTTTAATGTTCACTTTTAAGAAAGCGATAAATGCATCTGTGTTTCGATATCCGACGCCAAGCATCATTCTATTTTTGAAATCTATCATCAGATTAATATCAAAACTCATTGGACCAGCTGGCGGAATTCGAAATAAAATTCCTGGTAGAAGTGAATTGTCATTATCCAAAGAAAACTTTGTTCCCATTTGTACTTTTGTGTGCAATCTAAATCGGGAAGAAAAACCAACATCTTCCCATTTATTTTTTCCAATTTGATCAATTGCTGCACCTACATAAAATTTATCAGAATTGTACCAAACGCCAAGTCCGAGTAATGGATAAAGCATTTGATTTACGGATTGTGCCACTGCTGGATCTGGATCAATAGTAATTGCTTGGGTATGATCAAACGAAAATTGTTGAACTCCAGCTGCAACTCCAAAACTCAATCGCCTGCCTTTCTCAAATGGAAAATGCATTGCATAAGCCATCGTTATTGCAATATTATTGAAAGGTCCGTAAACATCACGTTCAATTTTCCCACCCAATCCATGAAAAGAAGCATTGTGTCGTTTCTTGAGCTTTTTTAATGGAGCGTTAATCGTAAACAATCCACTTTCTGGAGCACCTTCAAAGCCTGCCCACTGCAAACGCACCGCAGTTCTCACATCCAAACAACGTTTTACGCCAGCCAATGCAGGATTTATCGCAAATTGGTTGAATGACCACTGTGAATATTGCGCAATTTGTTGACTCCAAGAAGAAAAGGAGATTGATAAAATTAGAAATGTGATAATTTTTCTCATTCAATAATTGTAACTGTTCCTTTTAACGGCTCTTCAAATTGAGCATCGCGCAAATTAATAACATAATAATAGCTTCCAGGCGCCAATTTCTTTCCTCCTTCCGCAGTTCCATTCCATCTTTTATCAGAAGGATAACCTGTCGTTTGAAAAACCAATTGTCCCCACCTATTGTAAACTTGAATTCCACAATCTGGAAAATTATCAATTCCTAAAATCTCCCATTCATCATTTATTCCATCTCCGTTTGGCGAAAAAGTGTTGGGAACTTTCAATAGATTTTCTACAAATACGGTTACCTCATCAACAATTGAACAAATTCCATTACTAACAGATAAATAGTAGGTAGTAGTTTCATTTGGATAGACAATTGGTTCAATTAATGATGTGCTATTAATATTATAAGGAGGACTCCATGTTATATTCGACCCACTGGTTTGCCCTTGAAGTTTAATGTTTTCTCCTTGTAGAATATAAATATCAGGACCAGCATCAACAAAAAAGTCAAGCACCGTAAATGTAATGGAATTACTAACTATCGAATCTTTACACTGTGTAAAGCAAACCATTTCAGCAGTAATCACATCATTGTCGTTCAAAGCTTTGTATTCGAAAGTTGAATCTATTGTTACACCAATTAAAACTCCATTGGCATACCAGTTAAATTGTAGTTGATCATCACAATCAATTGCAGTGGCTTGAAAAACCACATTTTCATCTTTACAGACCGTTGTTTTATTTGTAGATAAGGAAAGTTGAGGATTTCTTGCAATTCCTGCTCCTGTTAAAATCACATTAAAAGTTGCTTCAGCGCGAAGAGAAGTTCCCATTGTTCCATTTACAATCACATAATAAGTTGTGTTTGGTGGCAAAGCAATAGCATTCAATGCAAATGCAGTTGTTGCATTTGCTTCACAGTTTGAAATCAAAGAATAAGAAGAAGAAATACAAGGTAATGTTGCTTCAATAATAGCCGCTTGCAATCCATTTCCTTGTCCTGGATTCGTTTCAAAAACTATATTATTGAGATTCACACTCACATCTCCTCCTAAATCATTGGTAGTAAAAGACATCCAAATGGTGTTTTGTCCACTAAAACAAAAGTTGAAATCGTCTTCACAATTAGCACATACTGTTGCATTTGCACCAATATTATTTAATGAAAAAGTAGTATTAGGACACAACTCGAAAGCATCAGCACAATTATTATATTCCTCTTGGGCTATAGTGAATAGCGAATAAAACAAAAGAATAATGAGAAGAAAATATTTTATCATAACGTGAAACTACTTGACTTGCTTTAGAAATAGAGAACGAAGATAAAAGAAATTTATGTTATAGTTCTTGATAAATAAAATTTGGGGTGGAATAAAGTGAGTGAACGATAAATAGTGGCTGGTCGGAAACAGACGATTTTTATAAATTATATAAATTTTGAGAATTATTTTCCTTTTCTTTCTTTAGGAGATACCTCAGCATCAGCCGACAAGAAGAAAAGTGAAATAAACTCAGAAGAATTATCCCGAAAGCTTTCGGGATTAATTTTGTTGTGTTTCCGACCAGACACTAAATATTAAAGGCCGTAAACTGAAACTAATTTTCCTTTCATTTTTAATGATGAGTTTTTGGGCATTCCCCAGACGATTTTTCTCCGCTTCGCTTTTAAAAATGTCTGGGTCGGGTTTTCCGCTGTATCTCTGACCAAAACGTCAGAGGATGCCGCTGCTACCCCTAATGCAAAAGATCCACGAGTTCCATTTATTGAAAGGCCCAAGTAATACCTAATGCGAAGATTAGACCTTAACGAAAGTTGTTGATTGACTATATTTCACTATCTTAATTTAAGATTGTAAAATACAAAACACCTAAATCATCATTTATGAAAAATTTTAAAGCATGGTTAATCAACCATAAAGACCAGCGTAGAATTGCTGTTGAATTTGAAAACAAACTAGAGTTACGTCAACGTTTTAAGAAACTTCGCGGAGCAAAATGGAGTCCTTCCCTTAAAGTTTGGCATTTGCCTGATAACAAAGTCTATCGAAAACAATTTGGTATTCCAATTTATGATCAAGACTTTCTTTCGGAGGAAAAAGTTATGCAACTTGAAAAATTTAAGGATTGGCTCACAGCGCATGAATATGCAGAAAGTACTATAAACACCTATGGAAATACAATGCGAGTTTTCTTTATATTCTATAATGAAAAATCCATTAATGAAATTAATAACGAAGACATCATACGTTTTAACATTGAGTATATAGTTCAGAAAAAATTATCTAATTCATATCAAAATCAATTCATTAATGCTTTAAAGAAATTTTTTAAAACAATAGAGAAAAGAGAAATAGATATAGATTTGGTACAACGGCCAAGAAAAGAAAGTTTACTCCCTAATGTTTTGAGCAAACAGGAAGTGAAAGCAATACTTGAAGCACCCCTTAATTTAAAACATCGAACCATGTTAAGCTTGACTTATGCATGTGGGTTGAGAAGAAGTGAAGTTTTAAATTTAAAGCCCACCGATATACATTCTGACCGATATTTACTTCGTATAAATCAATCTAAAGGAAAAAAAGACAGAGTTGTTTCTATTAGTGATGGTATAATTGAAATTTTACGCACCTACTATAAAGCTTACAAACCAAAGACATGGCTGTTTGAAGGGCAAAAAGCGGGAAAACAATATAGTCCAACCAGCATTCAAGAAGTATTAAAAAAAGCTGTAAAAAAGGCGGGAATAAAGAAACCAGTTACATTGCATTGGTTGCGACATAGCTATGCTACCCATTTATTGGAAAGTGGAACGGATTTGCGCTATATTCAAGAATTATTGGGACACAGCAGTTCAAAAACAACAGAGATTTATACACATGTCAGCAACAGGGATATACAACGAATCAAAAGCCCATTTGACGATTTGTAAAATAGAAATATTTCATTAGCTTTACAATATATTATTCAGTAAAACTGTACAATATCTCTAGATTTAGAGGGTATTGTACGGATTAATTGAATATATAATAAGTTATATGTCATTCAGTAGTATTTGACTTTATCACTCACCCATTTTTCAATGATTGTTTTTATAAATCGGATGGTTTTCTGAGTAAGATAATTAAAATGCAAACCAATGGATCAAATTGGTTAAGTCTTATGCGGTGATACCGTTAAAGTTTACTTTAGGACGAGTAGAATCGTCAAATAAGACTTGATAAAATTAGAGGTTAAAAATGACAAAGTCAAGGTTTAAGCAATAAGTTTTGTATTTTAATTTGATTTAAAGGATAGAAAACCAGTCTATTGCAATCATATCAAAGCAACTTAACGCAAGGCTAAAGCGCATCTATCCGGAGCATAAATGCCATAAAGTTCTGTTTGAAAAATGGATGAGTGGTAAATACCACTAACGACAAGTTGTTTTAAATCTTTAATAGAAAAATTAAAAAGATTTACTTGCTTTCTTAGAGCAGACGATCAGGATTTAAAGTAGGATGATGAAAGCAAACAACACATAACATATGATAAAATGAATTTTAGTATATTTATCATCACTTTGAGTTAAGGTAAAGTGAGGCTATCTAACAAAACCTACGCTTAGGCTCATTTTATCATTAACGTTATCTACAATAAAAAACGAACGAATAAAATGACAAAAAGAATAGTTGAAATTAAACGAGTAAAACAATACGCTAATAAAGCAAGAGCAATTGGAATTTACATTAATAACGAAAAAGTGGATACTATTAAAGATGGAGAAACTAAATCCTTTGAACTTGATGCTGGGGAAAATGACATATCTACCAAAATAGATTGGTGTAAAACTAAGCCTCTTAAAATCGAAAGCGAAGAAAATGGAACTATAAAACTAGAATTAGGGTCTAATTTATCTGGATGGAAATTATTGCTAGGAATTTATTATATAACTTTCAAAACTTCTGAATACTTATACTTGAAAAGGGAATAAAAAAGTAGATAACACTGTATAAAAAACATAGGGCATTTGTGTTAACTCCGAAGTCTTGTGTTTATTTACAAAGTCCGCCAAATATAAAATTTAGCGTTTATAGAAGAAAAGATAAAAGCAAAATATTTATATTTAGCTAAGTAATAAACCGAAACGGTAGTGCTTATCATCTGCCCTACGTTTCTTATACTAAACGTTGTAAAACATTTGAAAAATGAGAATCCAATATAAAAAACGACAACTAAACTTTAATCTGATTTTCGGAATAATTTGGCTCTCATATTTCTTTGTCAAACTATTTTTTGACGATAAACTTGATTGGATTGATTATGGTTGGATTTTAATTTCATTGGCGTATTTATTAACCTACTTCTATCAGAAAAAATATAAATATGTTACTATTGAAAACGGAATTTTAACCGTGAATGGACCATTCGGAAAAAAACTAAATCTCACTGAAATAAAGCGGATTAAAAAATTTGCGGGAGATTATATCTTAAAAACGGACAAAGAGGAACTGACAATAAATACGCAAATAATTGAACCGAATTCACTCGCTGAATTAAATGCGGAATTGGAGAAGCTGAAAATAGAATGGAATTAAAAAAACGTTTTACAATCGAGTAGACGGCTCCGCCAGATAAACTGACGGAGTGCGCCTCTCACACCACCGTACGTACGGGTCTCGTATACGGCGGTTCGTATCTTGGTGGATTAAACGACAAATGAAGTTCCAACATTCCA